>NZ_JBLQTJ010000001.1:0-4051915 GCF_048685235.1 Curtobacterium sp. BNK-1
ACCGGCAACGGAAAACGGGTTGAGAGGCACAGGAGACTGCGCCGCCGGAGAAAAACTTCTGAGAAAGAGGTTGACTCTGCAGGAGGAAAGCGTAATATACGCCACCTCGCGACAGGACGCTAACGCACTGTTCGCACTGCTCTTTAACAATTTATCAGACAATCTGTGTGGGCACTCGCAGGATTGATATCAGCGTCTCCGGACGTAAAAAAATATCAAGCCTCACGAGTGAACACATAATGAAATTCATTATGACGTTTTACAGATGAGCACCGCTTAACTTGTTTAAGCAAATCAAACTTAAATTGAAGAGTTTGATCATGGCTCAGATTGAACGCTGGCGGCAGGCCTAACACATGCAAGTCGGACGGTAGCACAGAGAGCTTGCTCTCGGGTGACGAGTGGCGGACGGGTGAGTAATGTCTGGGGATCTGCCCGATAGAGGGGGATAACCACTGGAAACGGTGGCTAATACCGCATAACGTCGCAAGACCAAAGAGGGGGACCTTCGGGCCTCTCACTATCGGATGAACCCAGATGGGATTAGCTAGTAGGCGGGGTAATGGCCCACCTAGGCGACGATCCCTAGCTGGTCTGAGAGGATGACCAGCCACACTGGAACTGAGACACGGTCCAGACTCCTACGGGAGGCAGCAGTGGGGAATATTGCACAATGGGCGCAAGCCTGATGCAGCCATGCCGCGTGTATGAAGAAGGCCTTCGGGTTGTAAAGTACTTTCAGCGGGGAGGAAGGCGACGGGGTTAATAACCCTGTCGATTGACGTTACCCGCAGAAGAAGCACCGGCTAACTCCGTGCCAGCAGCCGCGGTAATACGGAGGGTGCAAGCGTTAATCGGAATTACTGGGCGTAAAGCGCACGCAGGCGGTCTGTTAAGTCAGATGTGAAATCCCCGGGCTTAACCTGGGAACTGCATTTGAAACTGGCAGGCTTGAGTCTTGTAGAGGGGGGTAGAATTCCAGGTGTAGCGGTGAAATGCGTAGAGATCTGGAGGAATACCGGTGGCGAAGGCGGCCCCCTGGACAAAGACTGACGCTCAGGTGCGAAAGCGTGGGGAGCAAACAGGATTAGATACCCTGGTAGTCCACGCCGTAAACGATGTCGACTTGGAGGTTGTTCCCTTGAGGAGTGGCTTCCGGAGCTAACGCGTTAAGTCGACCGCCTGGGGAGTACGGCCGCAAGGTTAAAACTCAAATGAATTGACGGGGGCCCGCACAAGCGGTGGAGCATGTGGTTTAATTCGATGCAACGCGAAGAACCTTACCTACTCTTGACATCCACGGAATTTGGCAGAGATGCCTTAGTGCCTTCGGGAACCGTGAGACAGGTGCTGCATGGCTGTCGTCAGCTCGTGTTGTGAAATGTTGGGTTAAGTCCCGCAACGAGCGCAACCCTTATCCTTTGTTGCCAGCGATTCGGTCGGGAACTCAAAGGAGACTGCCGGTGATAAACCGGAGGAAGGTGGGGATGACGTCAAGTCATCATGGCCCTTACGAGTAGGGCTACACACGTGCTACAATGGCGCATACAAAGAGAAGCGACCTCGCGAGAGCAAGCGGACCTCACAAAGTGCGTCGTAGTCCGGATCGGAGTCTGCAACTCGACTCCGTGAAGTCGGAATCGCTAGTAATCGTGGATCAGAATGCCACGGTGAATACGTTCCCGGGCCTTGTACACACCGCCCGTCACACCATGGGAGTGGGTTGCAAAAGAAGTAGGTAGCTTAACCTTCGGGAGGGCGCTTACCACTTTGTGATTCATGACTGGGGTGAAGTCGTAACAAGGTAACCGTAGGGGAACCTGCGGTTGGATCACCTCCTTACCTGAAGATACCTTCCCGCGCAGTGTCCACACAGATTGTCTGATAGAAAATAACGAGCAAAGTGTCTTTCGAAGACAGACTTAATTGTCCCCTTCGTCTAGAGGCCCAGGACACCGCCCTTTCACGGCGGTAACAGGGGTTCGAATCCCCTAGGGGACGCCAAAGCTTGGTGACAGGTGAAAGATGTTACCCACATATCTTAAAGATGACTTACGAGTCATGTTTAAGATATTGCTCTTTAACAATCCGGAACAAGCTGAAAATTGAAACGACGCAGCGCGTCATTCCTCCGTAATAAGGAATGACTTGGCGATGCGTTCGAGTCTCTCAAATGCTTGCAATTCGCAGCGTTGAAAAACGCCTGTGGGTTGTGAGGTTAAGCGACTAAGCGTACACGGTGGATGCCCAGGCAGTCAGAGGCGATGAAGGACGTGCTAATCTGCGTAAAGCGACGGTAAGGTGATATGAACCGCTACAGCCGTCGATGTCCGAATGGGGAAACCCGGTGCACTCTGTGCATCATTGCAGCATGAATACATAGTGCTGCAAGGCGAACCGGGGGAACTGAAACATCTAAGTACCCCGAGGAAAAGAAATCAACCGAGATTCCCCCAGTAGCGGCGAGCGAACGGGGAGCAGCCCAGAGCCTGAATCAGCTTGTGTGTTAGTGGAAGCGTCTGGAAAGTCGCAGGGTACAGGGTGATACTCCCGTACACAAAAACACACAAGCTGTGAGCTCGATGAGTAAGGCGGGACACGTGGTATCCTGTCTGAATATGGGGGGACCATCCTCCAAGGCTAAATACTCCTGACTGACCGATAGTGAACCAGTACCGTGAGGGAAAGGCGAAAAGAACCCCGGCGAGGGGAGTGAAACAGAACCTGAAACCGTGTACGTACAAGCAGTGGGAGCCTTCTTTATGGGGGTGACTGCGTACCTTTTGTATAATGGGTCAGCGACTTATATTCTGTAGCAAGGTTAACCGTATAGGGGAGCCGCAGGGAAACCGAGTCTTAACTGGGCGTTAAGTTGCAGGGTATAGACCCGAAACCCGGTGATCTAGCCATGGGCAGGTTGAAGGTTGGGTAACACTAACTGGAGGACCGAACCGACTAATGTTGAAAAATTAGCGGATGACCTGTGGCTGGGGGTGAAAGGCCAATCAAACCGGGAGATAGCTGGTTCTCCCCGAAAGCTATTTAGGTAGCGCCTCGTGAACTCATCTTCGGGGGTAGAGCACTGTTTCGGCTAGGGGGCCATCCCGGCTTACCAACCCGATGCAAACTGCGAATACCGAAGAATGTTATCACGGGAGACACACGGCGGGTGCTAACGTCCGTCGTGAAGAGGGAAACAACCCAGACCGCCAGCTAAGGTCCCAAAGTCATGGTTAAGTGGGAAACGATGTGGGAAGGCACAGACAGCCAGGATGTTGGCTTAGAAGCAGCCATCATTTAAAGAAAGCGTAATAGCTCACTGGTCGAGTCGGCCTGCGCGGAAGATGTAACGGGGCTAAACCATGCACCGAAGCTGCGGCAGCGACGCTTAGGCGTTGTTGGGTAGGGGAGCGTTCTGTAAGCCGTCGAAGGTGTGCTGTGAGGCATGCTGGAGGTATCAGAAGTGCGAATGCTGACATAAGTAACGATAAAGCGGGTGAAAAGCCCGCTCGCCGGAAGACCAAGGGTTCCTGTTCAACGTTAATCGGAGCAGGGTGAGTCGACCCCTAAGGCGAGGCCGAAAGGCGTAGTCGATGGGAAACAGGTTAATATTCCTGTACTCGGTGTTACTGCGAAGGGGGGACGGAGAAGGCTATATCGGCCGGGCGACGGTTGTCCCGGTTTAAGCGTGTAGGCGGAGGGTCCAGGTAAATCCGGTCCCTTATTAACGCTGAGGCGTGACGACGAGGCACTACGGTGCTGAAGTGATAAATGCCCAGCTTCCAGGAAAAGCCTCTAAGCATCAGGTAACACAGAATCGTACCCCAAACCGACACAGGTGGTCAGGTAGAGAATACCAAGGCGCTTGAGAGAACTCGGGTGAAGGAACTAGGCAAAATGGTGCCGTAACTTCGGGAGAAGGCACGCTGGCGCGTAGGTGGAGGGACCTGCTCCCCGAGCCGAAGCCAGTCGAAGATACCAGCTGGCTGCAACTGTTTATTAAAAACACAGCACTGTGCAAACACGAAAGTGGACGTATACGGTGTGACGCCTGCCCGGTGCCGGAAGGTTAATTGATGGGGTTATCCGTAAGGAGAAGCTCTTGATCGAAGCCCCGGTAAACGGCGGCCGTAACTATAACGGTCCTAAGGTAGCGAAATTCCTTGTCGGGTAAGTTCCGACCTGCACGAATGGCGTAATGATGGCCAGGCTGTCTCCACCCGAGACTCAGTGAAATTGAACTCGCTGTGAAGATGCAGTGTACCCGCGGCAAGACGGAAAGACCCCGTGAACCTTTACTACAGCTTGACACTGAACATTGAGCCTTGATGTGTAGGATAGGTGGGAGGCTTTGAAGCGCGGACGCCAGTCTGCGTGGAGCCAACCTTGAAATACCACCCTTTAATGTTTGATGTTCTAACGTAGGCCCGTGATCCGGGCTGCGGACAGTGTCTGGTGGGTAGTTTGACTGGGGCGGTCTCCTCCTAAAGAGTAACGGAGGAGCACGAAGGTCAGCTAATCACGGTCGGACATCGTGAGGTTAGTGCAATGGCATAAGCTGGCTTGACTGCGAGAGTGACGGCTCGAGCAGGTGCGAAAGCAGGTCATAGTGATCCGGTGGTTCTGAATGGAAGGGCCATCGCTCAACGGATAAAAGGTACTCCGGGGATAACAGGCTGATACCGCCCAAGAGTTCATATCGACGGCGGTGTTTGGCACCTCGATGTCGGCTCATCACATCCTGGGGCTGAAGTAGGTCCCAAGGGTACGGCTGTTCGCCGTTTAAAGTGGTACGCGAGCTGGGTTTAGAACGTCGTGAGACAGTTCGGTCCCTATCTGCCGTGGGCGCTGGAGAATTGAGGGGGGTTGCTCCTAGTACGAGAGGACCGGAGTGAACGCACCACTGGTGTTCGGGTTGTCATGCCAATGGCATTGCCCGGTAGCTAAGTGCGGAAAAGATAAGTGCTGAAAGCATCTAAGCACGAAACTTGCCCCGAGATGAGTTCTCCCTGACTCCTTGAGAGTCCTGAAGGGACGTTGAAGACTACGACGTTGATAGGCCGGGTGTGTAAGCGCAGCGATGCGTTGAGCTAACCGGTACTAATGACCCGTGAGGCTTAACCTTACAACGCCAGAGGCGTTTTTGAGAGACAGATTTTCAGCTTGTTAACCGGATACAGTTGTGTCCTGCGGACTGAAGTCCGAAGGATTTTGCGCTGAGGCAAGGCGGCAACCGGGCGATACGAAGGAGCATACTGAAGTATGTGACGGAGTAGCGCGAGGGCGGCCAACGCAGCATCAGCACAAAAGACACAGGACAGAGCACAAAGAATTTGCCTGGCGGCTTTAGCGCGGTGGTCCCACCTGACCCCATGCCGAACTCAGAAGTGAAACGCCGTAGCGCCGATGGTAGTGTGGGGTCTCCCCATGCGAGAGTAGGGAACTGCCAGGCATTAAATAAGTAAAAAAGCCCCGCACGGAAGTGCGGGGCTTTTTTACGTCTGCACTTTGCCACGTTAAGCTGAAACATTTTCATTTTCTGCATCAAACCTCGACATCTTACAACGATCAGGCTAATGTTAGGCATCTGGATGTCTAAACGTTTATATGGTTGTAAGAGGTGAGCAGGTTATGCCAATCAGGGTTCCCGACGAATTACCGGCAGTGAATTTTTTGCGTGACGAAAATGTCTTTGTGATGACATCGTCGCGCGCCAGTGTTCAGGAGATCCGCCCGCTTAAAGTGCTCATACTGAATCTGATGCCGAAAAAGATCGAAACGGAGAATCAGTTTCTGCGTCTGCTTTCCAACTCGCCCTTACAGATCGATATTCAGCTGCTGCGCATCGACAGCCGCGAGTCACGCAATACGCCCACTGAGCACCTCAACAACTTCTACTGCAATTTTGAAGATATCCAGCATGATAACTACGATGGCTTAATCGTGACAGGTGCACCACTCGGGCTGGTTGATTTTAATGATGTCGCTTACTGGCCACAGATTCAGCGCGTTCTGCACTGGGCAAATGAGCATGTCACCTCAACCCTGTTTGTCTGTTGGGCGGTTCAGGCCGCGCTTAACATTCTGTATGGCATTCCCAAGCAAACCCGGCATAACAAACTGTCTGGCGTCTATGAGCATCAGATACTGCATCCCCATGCGTTACTGACCCGCGGTTTTGATGATAATTTCCTCGCACCGCACTCACGCTATGCTGATTTTCCCACTCATTTGATAACGGATTACACCGATCTTGAGCTGTTTGCTGAATCGGAACAAACCGGTGCCTATCTGATGGCGAGTAAAGACAAACGTCTGGTGTTTGTTACCGGTCACCCGGAATATGATGCCCTGACGTTGTCTGGTGAGTATCATCGCGATTATGAAGCGGGGGTAAATCCGGAAGTCCCTTATAACTATTTCCCGCAGGATAATCCGGTATTGCCACCCCGCGCCACCTGGCGCAGTCACGGCAATCTGCTGTTCTCGAACTGGCTCAACTACTACGTTTACCAGATCACGCCGTTCGATCTGCGTCACATGAACCCAACCCTGGAATAGTCCCGTCTGAAGATCAACTGAACCGTGTTAGCCGATGGCAACACGGTTTTTTTTCGCCTTTAAAACGTTAACTGAAAGCGTTTCCTTTAATGGATTAAAGTTTTATTGCAGATAAAACATCAGGATAGGTTAATTTGTATTTAAAAATGGAAATAGTTTTTGATTTAAAAAAATAAATGCTTATGCTCTGATCCTGTAGCTCACAAAATAAACACCGTGTGGATCCGCTGCTTTCGATCCTTTGAATACAGGAGAACGCCAGCATGACAGACTCAGTGATCAGCCATACCCTGATTTTCAGCCAGCCCTTTAGCCATGCAGAACAGCAACTGTTAACGCCCGAGGCTGTTTCTTTTTTAGAGACGCTGGTCGCACGCTTTGCACCGCAACGCGAAGTACTGTTATCGGCTCGCCAGCAGCGTCAGCAGCAATATGACCAGGGCTATCTGCCAGACTTCGATATGGAAACGGCTTCCATAAGGGCCAGTGAATGGTGTATTCAATCTATTCCGGCAGATTTAGAAGATCGTCGGGTCGAGATCACCGGCCCACCCGATCGGAAAATGGTGATTAACGCCCTGAACTCAAACGTTAAAGTCTTTATGGCCGACTTTGAGGATTCGCTGTCTCCGGAGTGGTCGAAGTTGATTGAAGGGCAGCTGACACTGCGCGAAGCAGTACAGGGCACCCTGAGTTATACCAGCGACAAGGGCAAAATTTATCAGCTCGGCGCTACCCCTGCGGTGCTGATGTGCCGGGTGCGCGGTCTGCATCTGTCAGAAAAACATGTCAGCTGGCAGGGGAAGGCAATTCCGGGCGGGCTGTTTGATTTCGCGCTCTATTTCTTCCACAACGTCCGGCCGTTACTGGCCAAAGGCAGCGGGCCTTATTTCTATCTGCCGAAAACCGAGAGCTGGCAGGAGATCGCCTGGTGGCGTGAGATCTTCAGTTTCAGCGAGGATCAGTTTGATCTGCCGCGTGGCACGATCAAAGCCACTGTCCTGATCGAAACCTTACCCGCCGTGTTTCAGATGGATGAGATCCTGTGGAATCTGCGCGATCACATTGTTGGCCTCAACTGTGGCCGCTGGGATTACATCTTCAGCTATATCAAAACCCTGAAACAGCATGCGGATCGCGTGCTGCCGGATCGCCAGTCCGTCACCATGTCTCAGCCGTTTCTGGACGCTTATTCGCGACTGCTGATTAAAACCTGTCATCGGCGGGGGGCTTTTGCGATGGGCGGGATGTCAGCGCTGATCCCCGCTAAAGATCCCACGCGCAATGCCTGGGTACTGCAGCGCGTGACGGAAGATAAGCAGCGGGAGGCAGGTAACGGGCATGACGGCACCTGGATTGCTCATCCTGGTCTGGCAGATACCGCGATGGCGGTCTTCAACGCTGCGCTGGGCGACCGGCCAAACCAGCTGCAGGTCATGCGGGAAGAGGATGCGCCGATCACAGCGGAGCAGTTGCTGGCGCCCTGTCAGGGTGAGCGCACCGAAGCCGGTATGCGCGCCAACATCCGTGTTGCGCTGCAATACCTTGAGGCGTGGATCAGCGGTAACGGCTGTGTCCCGATTGACGGACTGATGGAGGATGCCGCCACCGCTGAGATCGCACGCACCTCAATCTGGCAATGGATTCGTCATCAGCAAATGCTGAACAACGGCCAGCAGGTCACAGCTGAACTGTTTCTGCGCTGGCTTAACGAAGAGCTGCATCTGCTGCAAAACGCGCTGGGCGAAGCCCACTTCAGCGCCGGTCGCTATGACGACGCAGCGCAGTTGATGGCTCAGATCACCACCGAGCGCGAGCTGGTTTCCTTTCTTACCCTGCCAGGCTATCGCCTGATCCCCTGAACAGAGGAGCTATTGCCATGACACGTACTCAACAAATCGATCAACTGGAACAACTCTGGCAGACCACTCGCTGGCAGGGCATTACCCGCCCTTACAGCGCAGCAGAGGTCGTCAATCTGCGCGGCTCGGTCTTGCCCGCCTGTACGCTGGCAGAGCACGGTGCGGAAAAATTATGGGCGTTGCTGAATGGCGAGGCAAAGAAAGGGTATATCAATAGCCTGGGTGCGCTGAGCGGCGGGCAGGCACTGCAGCAGGCCAAAGCGGGCATCGAAGCGATCTACCTTTCTGGCTGGCAGGTAGCGGCGGATGCCAACGTGGCGGGCCAGATGTATCCCGATCAGTCGCTCTACCCGGTGAACTCGGTGCCGGAAGTGGTGACGCGCATTAATCAGACCTTTCAGCGCGCCGATCAGATTCAGTGGTCCAGCGGCATTGAAGCGGGGGACAGCCGGCACACCGATTTCTTCCTGCCAATTGTGGCCGATGCTGAAGCCGGTTTTGGCGGCGTGCTGAATGCGTATGAGCTGATGAAGGCGATGATTCAGGCGGGCGCGGCGGCGGTCCACTTCGAAGATCAGCTGGCGGCGGTAAAAAAATGCGGTCACATGGGCGGCAAAGTTCTGGTACCGACTCAGGAAGCCATTCAGAAACTGGTGGCGGCACGGCTGGCTGCCGATGTGATGGGCGTGCCAACCGTGCTGCTGGCACGAACTGATGCCGACGCCGCCGATCTGATTACCTCAGACTGCGATGAATACGATCGTCCCTTTATCCAGGGCGACCGGACGGCAGAAGGCTTCTTCCGCACCCACGCCGGCATTGAACAGGCGATCAGTCGCGGGCTGGCCTATGCACCTTATGCTGACATCCTGTGGTGTGAAACCTCAACGCCGGATCTGGCGATGGCGCAGCGCTTTGCCGACGCCATTCATGCGCGTTTCCCCGGCAAGCTGCTGGCCTACAACTGTTCACCGTCGTTCAACTGGAAGAAGAACCTCGACGATCGCACCATCGCGAAGTTTCAGCAGGCGCTCAGCGACATGGGCTATCGCTTCCAGTTCATCACGCTGGCGGGCATCCACAGCATGTGGTTCAACATGTTTGATCTGGCCCACGCCTACGCCCAGGGCGAAGGGATGCGTCACTATGTTGAAAAGGTTCAGCAGCCTGAGTTCGCTGCCCGCGATCGCGGTTACAGCTTCTCTTCGCATCAGCAAGAGGTGGGCACCGGCTATTTTGATCAGGTAACCAATATCATTCAGGGCGGTAAGTCCTCGGTCACCGCGCTCACCGGTTCGACCGAAGAGCATCAGTTCTGACCCTTTTCCTCTGACTGATTCCCCGTCCGCAAACCGCGGGCGGGCGTTTACCGGAGCTGATTATGCCGCCACGCGAATCATTGATCGCCCACACTATCCTGCAGGGTTTTGATGCACAGTATGGTCGCTTTCTCGACATCACTGCTGGCGCACAGCAGCGGTTTGAGCAGGCGGAATGGCAGGCGGTGCAGCATGCCATGAAGGCCCGTATTCATCTCTATGACCATCACGTCAGCCTGGTTGCCGATCAACTGCGGGTGCTGAACGGTGCGGCCAGCTGGGATGAGATGTTCTGGCTGCGGGTTAAGGACCACTATCAAAGCCTGCTGCCCGGCTATCCACGGCATGAAATTGCCGAAAGCTTCTTTAATTCTGTCTACTGCCGGTTACATGGACATGCCGATCTGCAGCCTGACCGGCTGTTTATCTTCAGCTCTCAATCCCTGACCGCACCGGTCACACCTTTGCGCCCGTTATCGCGCCGTTATCAGCCGGAGCGGGGCTGGCTGGCACTGGTGGATCAGGTGTTGAGCGATTTACCGCTGACGTTGCCGTGGCAGCAGCGCGCTCGCGACGTCGGCTGGATTGTCCGCCACCTGCAGTCGCATTTTCCCCGGCTGAACCAGGGCTGGCTCGAGGTTAACAGTGAACTCTTCTATCGTAACAAAACCGCCTGGCTGGTGGCGCGGCTGCATCTGCCGGAAGGCATCTTGCCCTGTCTGCTGCCGATCCAGCGCAGTGAAACGGGCGAACTGTGGATCGACACCTGTCTGACCGATGTGAATGACGCCAGCATTGTCTTTGGTTTTGCCCGCGCCTATTTCATGGTTTATGCGCCGGTGCCTGCGGCGCTGGTCGCCTGGCTGCAACCGATTCTGCCTGGCAAAACCCTGGCGGAGCGCTATATGGCGATTGGCTGCCAGAAGCACGGTAAAACCGAGAGCTATCGCGAGTATCTTCAGGCGCTGGCAGAGAATGAGACGGCCTTTGAGATCGCACCCGGCGTGCGCGGCATGGTGATGCTGGTCTTCACGCTGCCGGGCTTTGACTGGGTGTTCAAGGTCATCAGGGATCGCTTCGCGCCGCAAAAAGAGGTGACGGAAGCGCAGGTCCGCGCCTGTTATCAGCAGGTCAAAGAGCACGATCGCGTGGGACGTATGGCGGATACGCAGGAGTTCGAGCAGTTTGCGCTGCCGCTGTCGCGCATCTCACCGGCGCTGCTGGCAGAACTCCACGCCTGCGTGGCGGAGAAGCTGCATATCGAAGGCGATCGCCTGATTATTCGTCACCTGTGGCTGGAGCGCCGTATGCAGCCGCTTAATCTCTACCTGGCCCAGGCGAATGCCGCAGAGCGGCGTCACGCGATTGAAGAGTATGGCAATGCCATCCGACAGCTGGCGGCGGCCAATATCTTTCCCGGAGACATGCTGTTTAAAAACTTCGGCATCACGCGCCATGGCCGGGTGATTTTTTACGATTACGATGAGATTCGCCCGATGCAGGAGCTGCACTTCCGGGATGTGCCCGCGGCGCGCTATGAGGAGGATGAACTCAGCGCCGAGCCCTGGTACAGCGTCGGGCCGGACGATGTCTTCCCGGAAACCTTCCGCTATGCGTTATGCAGTGAAGCCGCTACCGGCGCATTGCTGTTGCAACTGCATCCGGAGATATTCGACGCCCGCTGGTGGCGCGCGCAGCAGCAGCGCATCGCCCAGGGTCATGTGGAAGAGGTGATCGCCTGGCGGCAGACGCAGCGTTTCAGCGTCTGCTACGGCGCAGATAAAGTTAACGACCGCTGTACGCCAGCGTAACCTGGCGCGCTTCGCGGATGACCAGTGCACCTAATTCAGTAATCCGATCGTCTGTCATGCGGGCGATGGGGCCGGAGATGGAGAGCGCGGCAAACGCCTCGCCATGTTCGTCATAGATCGGCGCGGCGACACAGCGTAGTCCAAGCGCATGCTCTTCATCATCAAACGAGAAGCCCGCTTTGCGCACCAGCGCCAGATTCTCTTTCAGACTCTGCGGCGACATCAGGGTTTTCGGCGTGTAGTAATGTAATCCTTTCTGATGGAGCAGGGCGGTGACCTGCTCATCGCCCAGGTGGGCCAGAAACGCTTTACCTGCGCCAGACGCATGCATCGGCAGCTTGCCGCCAATCGGCGCGGACATTCGCATCAGCTGGGTACACTGCACCTGATCAATGATCACCGCCTGGTGATCGCTGAGATCCAGCACCGCCAGATTCACCGTTTCACCGGACTGCTCCATCAGGCTACGCAGCACCGGGTGTACCAGCGCCAGCAGGTTACGGCTCTGCAGGAAACTGCTGCCGACCACGAAGGCGTGTGCGCCGATCGTCCACAGCCCGAGATCGCCCACCTGCCGGACAAAACCCTGCTGCTGCATGGTGCTGAGCAGGCGATGCGTGGTGGAGTTAGGCAAACCCGCCTGCTGAGCCAGCTCGGTCAGCGCTACGCTGCCATGTGAGTCAGCAATCAGCTCCAGCAGCGTCAGGCCGCGGGTCAGCGATTGCACCTGACCGCCCGCGGGTGCGGCGACAGGGGTGCCACGGGGTTTCTTGCCGCGCTTAACAGGAACCGGGGTTGCCATCATTGTTTCTCCTTTTACATTGTGGAAATCATTTTCGTTTTAATCACACGCATTGCAAACGCTGGTTTTCTGGTCAGACCTGTACAGCCGTGAGCTGAAAATCTCTCAGTCGAGGTTACTTTGTCGCCTGACCAGCTTGTGCCAGAATGAAAAACGGGCTTTTCCGCCAGCAGACTGACGTGAATGGGGCAACAGTGAGCAATAAAATCGACGCGTTAAAACAGCAGCTCGCACAACGCATTATGGTGCTGGATGGTGGTATGGGCACCATGATCCAGAGCTATAAGCTGGAAGAAGAGGATTATCGCGGCAGCCGTTTTGCTGACTGGCCTTGCGATCTCAAAGGCAACAACGATCTGCTGGTGCTGAGTAAACCGGCGGTGATCCGCGAGATCCACGACGCCTATCTGGCGGCGGGTGCGGATATCCTCGAAACCAACACCTTTAACGCCACGTCGATTGCGATGGTGGATTACCAGATGGAAAGTTTATCGGCGGAGATCAATTTTGAAGCGGCCCGCCTGGCGCGAGCCTGCGCCGATGCGTGGACGGCGAAAACGCCGGATCGTCCGCGTTATGTTGCGGGTGTGCTCGGCCCGACCAACCGCACCTGCTCGATCTCACCCGACGTCAACGATCCTGCCTACCGTAACGTTACTTTTAATCAGCTGGTGGAGGCGTACCGCGAATCGACCCGCGCGCTGGTGGAGGGCGGTTCCGACATCATCATGATTGAAACGGTGTTCGATACGCTGAATGCCAAGGCGGCTATCTATGCGGTGCAGACCGAGATGGAAGCGCTTGGCGTGGCGCTGCCGCTGATGATCTCCGGCACTATCACCGACGCCTCCGGCCGAACGCTCTCCGGCCAGACCACCGAAGCTTTTTACAACTCGCTGCGTCACGCCGAACCGCTCTCTTTTGGCCTGAACTGCGCACTGGGACCCGACGAACTTCGTCAGTATGTGGCGGAACTGTCGCGCATCGCTGAAGGCTACGTGACCGCCCATCCCAACGCCGGTCTGCCCAATGCCTTTGGCGAATACGATCTGGATGCGGAACTGATGGCGCAGCAGATTGGTGAATGGGCCACCGCCGGATTCCTGAACATTATTGGCGGCTGCTGTGGCACCACACCGCAACATATCGCTGCCATGGTGGCGGCGGTTGAAGGCGTCGCACCGCGTCAGTTGCCGACGATCCCGGTGGCCTGCCGTCTCTCCGGTCTGGAGCCGCTTAACATCACCGCAGAGTCACTGTTTGTTAACGTCGGTGAGCGCACCAACGTCACCGGCTCGGCAAAATTTAAACGGCTGATCAAAGAAGAGAAGTATAACGAAGCGCTGGAAGTGGCGCTGCAGCAGGTGCAGAGCGGCGCGCAGATCATCGATATCAACATGGATGAAGGCATGCTCGACGCCGAGGCGGCGATGGTACGCTTTCTGAATCTGATTGCTGGCGAACCCGATATTGCCCGCGTGCCGATCATGATCGACTCCTCAAAATGGGAGGTGATTGAGAAAGGGTTGCAGTGCATTCAGGGCAAAGGGATCGTGAACTCAATTTCGATGAAAGAGGGTGAAGCGGCCTTTATCCATCATGCCCGTCAGGTCCGGCGTTACGGCGCGGCGATGGTGGTCATGGCGTTTGACGAAGTGGGTCAGGCGGATACCCGCGCCCGAAAAATTGAGATCTGCCGCCGTGCTTACCGGATCCTCACCGAACAGGTCGGCTTCCCGCCGGAAGATATAATCTTCGACCCCAACATCTTTGCGGTCGCCACCGGCATCGACGAACACAACAACTACGCCATGGATTTCATTGGTGCCTGCGAAGATATCAAGCGCGAGCTGCCCCATGCGATGATCTCCGGCGGCGTCTCCAACGTATCGTTTTCATTCCGTGGCAACGATCCGGTGCGTGAAGCGATACATGCCGTCTTTCTCTATTACGCCATCCGTAAAGGCATGGATATGGGCATCGTCAACGCAGGCCAGCTGGCGATTTATGATGATTTGCCGGCAGAACTGCGCGAGGCGGTAGAGGATGTGATTCTTAACCGGCGGGATGATGGCACCGAGCGGCTGCTGGCGCTGGCGGAGAAATACCGTGGCGGCAAAAGCGATGGCTCGCAGGAAAAACAGCTCGCGGAATGGCGCAGCTGGGACGTGGTGAAACGGCTGGAGTATTCGCTGGTCAAGGGGATCACCGAGTTTATCGAGCAGGATACCGAAGAGGCGCGCCAGCAGGTACCACGGCCGATAGAGGTGATTGAAGGCCCGCTGATGTCCGGCATGAACGTGGTCGGTGACCTGTTCGGTGAGGGCAAGATGTTCCTGCCGCAGGTGGTGAAATCGGCGCGCGTGATGAAGCAGGCGGTGGCGTATCTGGAACCCTTTATCGAAGCCAGCAAAGAGGCGGGGCGCAGCAACGGTAAAATCGTGCTGGCCACGGTCAAAGGCGACGTGCACGACATCGGGAAAAATATTGTCGGCGTGGTGCTGCAGTGTAATAACTACGAAATCATTGACCTTGGCGTGATGGTGCCGGGTGAAAAAATTCTCAAAACGGCGCGCGAAGTGAATGCGGACATCATCGGCTTATCAGGCCTGATTACGCCGTCGCTGGATGAGATGGTCAACATGGCGAAAGAGATGGAGCGTCAGGGCTTTACCTTACCGCTGCTGATTGGCGGCGCGACCACCTCGAAGGCGCATACCGCTGTCAAAATTGAGCAGCATTACAGCGGCCCGACGGTCTACGTGCAGAACGCCTCACGTACCGTTGGCGTGGTGTCGTCGCTGCTTTCCGCTACCTTAAAAGAGGATTTCGTCGCCCGAACCCGCAAAGAGTACGAGACCGTGCGCATTCAGCATGCACGCAAAAAGCCGCGCACGCCGCCGGTCTCGCTGCAGGCGGCGCGCGATAACGCCACCTCAATTGACTGGGAGAGTTACACGCCACCCGTGCCGCATCGTCCCGGGGTCAGCCAGGTGGAGGCCAGCATTGAAACGCTGCGCAACTACATCGACTGGACGCCATTCTTTATGACCTGGTCGCTGGCGGGCAAATATCCCCGCATCATGGAGGATGAGGTGGTGGGTGAAGAGGCGCAGCGTCTGTTTGCCGATGCCAATGCGATGCTCGACAGATTAAGCCAGCAGTCGCTGCTGAAGCCACGTGGCGTGGTCGGTATTTTTCCGGCTAACCGTGTCGGCGATGATATTCATCTCTACAGTGATGAGCGGCGTGATGAGATTTTGTGTGTGAGTCATCACTTACGCCAGCAGACCGAAAAAACCGACTTCGCCAACTACTGTCTGGCGGATTTTGTGGCCCCGAAATCGAGCGGCAAAGCGGACTATCTCGGTGCCTTCGCGGTGACCGGCGGGCTGGAAGAGGATGCGCTGGCGGAGGCGTACGATCGTCAGCATGACGACTACAACAAGATCATGGTGAAAGCGCTGGCTGACCGTCTGGCGGAAGCCTTTGCCGAATATCTGCACGAGCGGGTACGTAAGGTGATCTGGGGCTTCGCGCCCAACGAAAATCTCAGCAATGAAGAGCTGATTCGGGAAAATTATCAGGGGATACGTCCGGCGCCAGGCTATCCGGCCTGCCCGGAGCACACTGAGAAAGCCGCCATCTGGCGTCTGCTGGCGGTGGAAGAACAGACCGGCATGAAGCTCACCGAATCCTTTGCCATGTGGCCGGGCGCGTCAGTCTCTGGCTGGTACTTCAGCCATCCTGACAGCCGCTATTTCGCCGTAGCGCAGATCCAGCGTGACCAGGTGGAAGATTATGCGGTACGCAAAGGGATGTCGTTAACGGAAGTTGAGCGCTGGCTGGCGCCGAATCTCGGCTACGACGCGGACTAAATAAAAAAGCGGCCTGAGGGCCGCTTCAGACTGCTGACAAATCCAGCTCCGGTTAAATCTGGCAGCAATGAAGAAACTCAACGCGCAGGGAACCCGGTCAGAGGAGGAAAGCGTCCCGCGCCAGGGACGGCGCGGGCCGAGCGGCCAGGGATGGCATTAGCGCCTTTCCGATCTGACCGGGTTCCCTGAGCAGGCGCGATCTCATTGCTATGCTTTGCTTCAGGCGTATGCTCCCTGAGCCTGCTTTCTGTTAACCGCATGAAACGGCCCTGAGGCCGCCATCTGCTTAGTTAAAGCGCGCGTCGCGATCGGACGTCAGATCATACAGCTGGTACTTGCGACCCAGCATCTGACCGCCATCACGCGTCAGCGGCACCCAGTTCACCTGCGCGCGACCGCGCGTTGGCGTCACGGTGAACAGATCCATTGGGATAGAAATATAGAAGCCTTTGGTGAAGTCGCCTTCGCCATACTCTTCAGACGAGACGTTGGTTTTGGTGGCATAGACACCCACCATCACGCCGCTGTCGAAGCGCTTCGACACATCGACCGTCACACCTTTATCTTTCGCCAGATACTGACCGACGCTGGTTTTCACCAGTACATCCTGCATGAACCATGGACGCCAGTAACCCGTCAGGTTGCCGGTTGAGGCTTTATAGCGGTTAAACTGCATCATGTTGTCCCAGTCACGCTGACGGACATAGTTGGCATCGACGCCCACCGCCCAGTTCGCATCGACCGGACGATAGAGCAGCTCGCCGCCCACGCCGCCATACATCGTCTCCAGGTACCCGCCGTAAACCTGACCATAGAAGCCGTTACCGAGGTGGCCCATATAGTTCGCCTGCAGATCGTTAACGTAGACGTTGTTCTCAACGTAGTCGCGGATATGGGTACGCACGCGCGGCAGCGAAGAGTCCGCCGGTGCGCCGTTGTAGTTGAACTTGTCGTAGTTGTTGGCGAGGTTACCAAACAGACTACCGCCCACCAGCAGGTGATCCGTCAGCCAGTAATCAGCGTTAGCCATTACGCCGACCTGATACATGTAGAAGCTTTCCGGGCCGCCCACCGACTGATTCAGTACCGGAGAGAGGCTGTAGTTCAGGCGATCCTGACGGATAAACATACCCTGCTCGGTGCTACCCGGATCGACCGGTTCTTTGCGGGTCTGTTGCAGTGGCTGCTCATGGCCCAGCGGATAGCCTTCCAGATTGTTACGCAGGCTGGCGACCTGCGTCTCAGTCGTCACCTGTGGCATGTTAAAGCGCGACTCGGTGACATTGATGGTGTCGATACCGTCAGGCAGGTGGTTCATGATGATGCGGTTCGCACGATCTACCCCTTCACGGGTATCGCGATACTTCGTCTGCTCGCCTGACACATAGATCGTGTGACCCTGAGTCTGAATACGCGGACCATCGAGACCGGCATTGTATTTCAGATCGGTCAACTGAGTGCCCACCACCGTCGGCTCCAGCAACTTAGGTTGCGGCTGCGGATTGTAGGAAGGCTTCTCACTGTCGATGTGCGCCTGACGCAGATCGTTGAAGTTGGTGCGAATGGTGACACCAAACATAAAGGTGTTACCGCGTTCGTAGCTGGCGTTGATGTCAGCCCAGTCGGTCACGCGATAAATCGCGCCGACGTTGAGCTTGCTGCGCTGCTCAAGGCGACCAGCAAAGTCATTCTGGTAGTCGTTGCCCTCATACTCCATTTTAAGGCGCAGCGGCTGCCAGGGCGTCTGATACTCCACGCCGCCAAACAGCGCCGTCGGGCCGTGGAACATCTGCGAGCCGTTGATTGAACCCGCTTCGCCCACCTGCGGACGCTGGCAATAGCTGTCGCTGTATGAGCAGAAGGGGTTCTTCACGGTGCCGCTGTTGCCGAGATAGCCCCAGCCAAGCCCCAGGGTAAAGTCGAACGGTCCCCATGCTTTGGTCGCCACCAGGTATTCGCTGTCGAACAGACCGGTACCGCCCAGATCGCGGGTGCCCACCGCCACTTCCGGCAGCCAGAAGCCCTCCTGCCACAGACGGAGTTTCAGGTCGAAGGCTTTATCTTTATAGCTCTGCGTGCCGCTGAATTCTGAGACCGCACTGTACTGACGGGTACGCACGTCGGTATACCGCACCGTGGTCTCCAGCCAGGGAAAGAGCTGCAGTGACGCGGAGTAGTATCGGTACTGATCGTTGTCGCGTGCGTTGAGGCTGAACTCGCCCTCTTTGGCCATGCGCGCCGTCGGCACCTGCATCAGACCCACGCCGCCGAAATCGGATTGTGAAGGGCCCACCGGCTCGGGCCAGGTGTCAGCCTGCGCCTGACAGGCTGCCGCCACGGAAACAGCCAACAGGTTGAAGAGATAACGTTTTTTCATCAGTCTGGTATCCGGTGAGTCAGTACGGAAAGGATGCGTTCATTAAGATCTTCATAGCTGCCTGGCAGGCTCCATGACGAAAAGCCGAGCCAGATAATGCTGCCTGGCTCCACTTCCGCGTGGCGATGATTCCAGTAGGCAACCGGCACCTGCTGTGTGGCGCCTGAAGGTGCAATCACGGTGACAAAATTGCGTTCTGCCCCGGAGAGTGCGTCATGACCATCCAGATAGTCGCGTACTGATTTACCCGGCTGCCAGCTCACTTTGCCTGCGCCGCTCAGCGCGCCGAGCAGCAGTACAGAATCTGAGGGGGCCTGCAGATAGAGGTCATAGCTGCCTTCCAGCCGACGGTTGTCAGCCGGATGCAGACGGATCCAGTCCGGGTCGAGCGACGTGAACTGGCGACCTGCTACTTTGATGGCGCTCAGCTGGCGGATCACTTCATCAATGGCCGCCGCCCGATCGCCGCTGCTGTCGGCACGCCAGGCACGTAACGCGCCCAGCGTCTGTTGATAGTGCTGCTGTGCCACTGCGCTGGCGCCGCGCTCGGCAATAAAGGTCGCACGCCAGTCAGTGTTGACCTGCAGTGGAGGCAGAGTCACCAGCTGGGAGAGATCCGCGACCTGGCTCAGCTCAGCCTGACCGCCGTTGTGCGGTGCATGAACGATAACCTGCGCAGTTGCCTGCGCTTCTGCGGCGCTGAACAGGCTCAGCCCGGCCAGCAAAAAAGTGATTTTTTTCATGATTTCGCCGGCTTCAGAATAGTGATATCTACAGGGAAGGCGTCTGCCGCCAGCATCTGATGGGCCTGCACCACATCGCCGCTGCTGTTATCGATCCAGAAGGTGTTTTCCCACTCGCGGTTACTGCTGTCGATGCTCACCTGCTCATGCCAGACGCGGCACGGAATGCGGTTGCCCGCCACGGTCAGGACTTCGTCGGTGCCGCGCTGGAAGGTTGAACGCACAGTCGCGCCGCGAACCTTGCCCTGTTCGGTCCACTGCACGATGCGGGTCCAGCCTGCACCGTTGCTGATATGCAGGCTGTCAGCGAGCGGATCCTGTTGCAGATTGCTGACGCTCAGCAGGTTATCCGGCAAGCCCAGGGTTTTAACCAGGCGGCCATGCTGTGTCACCAGCATCGCCTGATCCTGTGTCACCCATTTCTGCTGACCTTTCTCGTTGTAGCCGAGCACTACAAAAATGCGCGGACCTTCATTCAGGCGAGCATAGAGACTGGCATAGGGAAGATTGTTGACCTGTTGATCGGTAACGGTCACGTCGTCCGGACCGTTAACCGCAAGCAGCAGAGTCTGTTCAAGACCTTTTTGCGTTTGTGTACAGGCCTGCAGCAGCAGGCAAGCGAGCAGCAGAGGAAGTTGGCGCACTGTGTGTCCCTGATAAGTCATGCCAAAGTAAAAAATAACCACACAGGCGTGTGGTTATGTTTAAAGGTGCTCTGCCCGTCCCGTTCCGGCTGCAGAAATACAGGTTACGTGGCTCAGCGTCCTCACTCACCGAAGTCAGTGGTTCAGCCTCTGCCCGTTTGCTGCAGATCAGCAATCAGACGGGGGTCGGGCATCCATCAACGAGTGGTGCTCGTCGTGGTCGTGGTTGTTGTACCGGTATTTGCACCGTCACCACCGCCAGAAGCGGCAATGCCGAGCCCGACCAGCGCGCCAAGTGCACCGATACCCACAGCGGTCGACGTGCCAGCAGAGATTGCTCCCGCCTGCGCGCCAGCTGCGGTACCAGCTTCTTCCGGCGCAGCAAATGCGCTGGAAGAGACGGCAACGAAGATCAAGGCTGCACCGGCAACCATAGTTTTTTTCATAACAGCGTTTCCTGCATTGAGTGAATGAAGGATCTCTGTCCGCTGAGGTTGCAACGCAGTCAGACTGCGGCAAAATCGACAGACAGTCCCATTGCGGGCGCGTTCAGTATAGGGCAACAAAATACCAGAGTTCAGCACCGGAAAAACCAGGGTGAATAGCGGGGTGGGCGCGTGATTTAATTAGCTGGATTGGGGATAACTACTTTTTATATCGGAATATTTCGGGCTGATGCCAGATATTTCGCTGCTGGCGAATCAATTGCAAAGCGTAATGTTCTTTTTTATTAATATCTGGTACGGAATAAGAATAATCAGAATTTACTCAGGATTGCTGAAACTGAATATGATTATGAATCAATAGCTAACAATAGAGATTACCCGATTTCAGGACCATTTTATACTTTATGCTGGCCCGTTCAGCGCATCGATGTTCAGAATTATCTTAGGTTATTTTAAGACTTTTCCCTGACAACCCATGCTCTCCAACGATATAAACAGCCCATTCAGATGTAAAAACAGTCAAAAAAAGGGCGGCAAAGTGGCCGCCCGATGAAATTAACGCCGATTAACGCCAGGATTTATAGCGGTTAATTAAGGCATTAGTGGAGCTGTCGTGAGTGGTAACTTCGTCCTCGTTTTCCAGTTCCGGCAGAATACGGTTCGCCAGCTGCTTACCTAATTCCACACCCCACTGATCGAAAGTGAAGATATTCAGGATGGCACCCTGAGTGAAGATTTTGTGCTCATACAGGGCAATCAGCGCGCCCAGGCTGTAAGGGGTAATCTCACGCAGCAGGATGGAGTTAGTCGGGCGGTTACCTTCAAACACCTTGAACGGCACGATATGGGCTACAGACTCTGCAGATTTACCGGCATCGGTAAACTCTTTCTCTACAACGTCCCATGACTTACCAAACGCCAGCGCTTCAGTCTGGGCAAAGAAGTTAGAGAGCAGCTTCGGATGGTGATCCGCGAGCGCATTATGGGTAATGGCCGGCGCAATAAAGTCGCACGGAACCAGCTTGGTACCCTGGTGGATCAGCTGATAAAACGCGTGCTGACCGTTGGTGCCAGGTTCGCCCCAGATGATGGGGCCAGTCTGGTAGTCCACCGGATGACCGGCACGATCCACATACTTGCCGTTTGACTCCATATTGCCCTGCTGGAAATAGGCGGCAAAGCGGTGCATGTACTGGTCGTAAGGCAGAATCGCTTCGGTTTCAGCACCAAAGAAATTGTTGTACCAGATGCCAATCAGTGCCAGCAGCACCGGCAGGTTCTGCTCAGCCGGCGCAGAGGCGAAGTGCTGGTCCATGGCATGTGCGCCGCTCAGCAGCTGCTCGAAGTTATCGAAACCAATCGAGAGAATGATCGACAGGCCGATCGCTGACCACAGTGAATAGCGGCCGCCAACCCAGTCCCAGAATTCAAACATGTTGTTGGTGTCGATACCAAATTCGCCCACCGCTTTGGCGTTGGTCGACAGCGCAGCAAAGTGTTTCGCTACGTGCTGCTGGTCGCCTGCCGTTTTCAGGAACCAGTCGCGCGCGCTGTGGGCGTTGGTCATGGTTTCCTGGGTGGTGAAGGTTTTCGATGCCACCAGGAACAGGGTGGTTTCCGGGCTGAGGTCTTTCAGCGTTTCGGCGATGTGGGTGCCGTCAACGTTAGAGACAAAATGCATGTTCAGATGGTTTTTGTACGGGCGCAGCGCTTCAGTCACCATAAACGGGCCGAGGTCAGAGCCGCCGATACCGATATTCACCACGTCGGTGATCGCTTTACCGGTATAGCCTTTCCATTCGCCGCTGATGATGCGCTCAGAGAACCCTTTCATCTTATCCAGCACCGCGTTGACCTCTGGCATCACATCTTTGCCATCCACCAGAATCGGCGTGTTACTCCGGTTACGCAGCGCGACGTGCAGCACCGCACGATCTTCGGTGCGGTTAATCTTCTCACCCGAGAACATAGACTTAATGGCACCGCTCAGGTCGGTCTCTTTGGCCAGCGCCTGTAACTTATCGAGGGTTTCCTGGGTGATGCGGTTTTTGGAGAAATCCACCAGCATCTGATCATCAAAGGTGGCAGAGAATTTGGCAAAACGATCGGCATCCTGGGCGAACAGATCGGCAATTTCTACCGACTTCATCTGCTCAAAATGCTGTTGCAGCGCTTTCCAGGCTGCGGTTTGTGTCGGATTGATATTTTTCATGGCAACACTCTTGTTGATATTAAGAACCGTCATTCCATCGGAGGCACATCATGCCCGTTTAGCGTTTCAGTATGACCACAGTTGTAACTGAAAGGAAAAATTTTGTCAGCGCGCGCCGGACAGGCGATCTGAACGCCGCTGTTTATCGCCAGCATTCACTGGCGCGAACAGCCAGCGGACCGCAGAGGCAACGCGCGGTAAAGTGTGACGCGAAAGTCTGCGCAAAACGTTGTGCCGTATCAGGGATTGCTGCATGGGCTGAACCCATTAAGCACTGTAGCCGCTGCGACGCAGAGTCATTTGTTTTCTGATGCGGCGCTCCGGGCATCGCTGACATTGACAGCAGGTCCAGAAAAGGCTAGATCTATGCGCCTACTTGCGCACCTGTGCGCAAGCCAGAAGAGGCGCGTCGCCCAGGCAGTGTGTTGGAGGAACCGTATCCGGTGAAAACACATGATGGGGAGCGACGCCGAGGTGGGTCAGCACGCGGTGTGCTGCCTGTCGGCTACAGGGGCTGAATCCTCTGGGTTGTCACCAGAAACGTCTGCAGTCGACGTTTCGCAAGGTGGGGCGCTTCTGGGTGACTCGTCTATCCGATCTTGTCCGCCCGTTTCTGCTCTTTCCTTGTGCCTGGCTGAAAGAATGTTTCTCGACCCTTTCATCGGCGAGAACAAGATAACCTGACACGAGGTCCTACATGTCTCAAACACTGATAGTGGCAAAATTCGGCGGCACCAGCGTAGCCGATTTTGAAGCGATGAACCGCAGCGCCGATGTGGTGTTGCAGGACGCCAGCACGCGTCTGGTGGTGCTCTCTGCTTCGGCGGGCATTACTAATCTGCTGGTTGCGCTGGCTGAAGGCCAGCAGGCTCCCCAGCGCGCTGTGCTGCTTGATGATATCCGCCGTATCCAGTACGCCATTGTTGATCGCCTGCAGCGTCCGGAAGTGATCCGCGATGAAATCGATCGGATGATCGACAATATCAGCATGCTTTCCGAAGCCGCCTCACTGGCCACCTCGAATGCCCTGACCGATGAACTGGTCAGCCACGGTGAGCTGATGTCATCACTGCTGTTTGTGGAAATTCTGCGTGAACGCCAGGTTAATGCGGAGTGGTTCGATGTCCGCAAGGTAATGCGTACCGACGATCATTTTGGCCGGGCAGTACCGGATGTACAGGTGCTGGCGGAGCAGGCGACGGCGCAGTTACAGCCGCGCATTGAGCAGGCATTGGTCATTACTCAGGGTTTCATCGGCAGTGAAAGCGAAGGGCGCACCACCACCCTGGGTCGCGGCGGCAGTGATTACACCGCCGCGCTGCTGGGCGAAGCGCTGAACGCGGCGCGTGTGGATATCTGGACGGATGTACCGGGCATCTACACCACCGACCCGCGCGTGGTGCCGACGGCGAAGCGTATTGATGAAATTACTTTTGAAGAAGCCGCTGAAATGGCGACGTTCGGTGCGAAAGTGCTGCACCCGGCGACGCTGCTTCCCGCTGTACGCCGGGGTATTCCGGTATTTGTCGGTTCCAGTAAGGATCCGGCAGCCGGTGGGACCCGCGTCTGCAATGAAACCCGCAACCCGCCGCTGTTTCGGGCGCTTGCGCTACGCCGTAAGCAGACGCTGTTAACGCTGCACAGCCTTAACATGCTGCATACGTTTGGTTTCCTTGCCGAACTCTTCAATATTCTGGCGCGTCATAACGTCTCGGTTGACCTGATCACCACCTCCGAAGTGAGCGTGGCACTGACGCTCGACACCACCGGATCGACCTCAACCAGTGCCAGCCTGCTGACCCAGGCTTTACTGACTGAACTCTCGTCGCTGTGCCGGGTTGAAGTGGAAGAAGATCTGGCGCTGGTGGCGATTATCGGCAACCAGCTGTCAAAAGCGTGCGGCGTCGGCAAAGAGGTGTTTGGTGTGCTCGACCCGTTCAACCTGCGGATGATTTGCTACGGTGCCAGCAGCTACAACCTCTGCTTCCTGGTACCGGGCAACGATGCGGAAAGCGTGGTACGTACGCTGCATCGTAATCTGTTCGAGTAAACTTCTCTGCCATTCAGGCCGCGTCAGTGCGGCCTGAAAAACGGCAAGAATGGTTCATATCTCCCTCATTACTCCCCGGCACGCGACTTCCGATAAATCCCCTTAATACAGAAAGTTACATTCTGTTATTGCCAAATGGCAACCCCTTTCTCTGCGCATTTCGTGCACCTGCATTGCGCTCCCTTTCCGCAGATTTATAATCCCGCCGCTGAATTAATTCACCCAAATTTAGGAAATATCATGAAAAGGTTAGTCGCAGAGGCGCTGGGTACCTTCGTGCTGGTGGCCGGCGGTTGTGGAAGTGCCGTGCTGTCAGCTGCGTTCCCGGAGCTGGGCATTGGCTTCATGGGCGTGGCGCTGGCTTTCGGGCTGAGCGTGCTGGTCATGGCGTATGCGGTCGGTCACATCTCAGGCGGGCACTTTAACCCGGCGGTGACCCTGGGATTAGTGGCAGGCGGACGTTTTCCCGCGTCTCAGGCTATCCCTTACATCATCGCGCAACTGGCTGGCGGCATTGCCGCTGGCGCGGTGCTCTATCTGATCGCCAGCGGTAAAGGCGACTTCAGTGCAGCGGCCAGCGGCTTTGCGGCGAATGGCTACGGTGAACACTCGCCGGGCGGCTTCAGCCTGCAGTCAGGTATGATCGCCGAAGGGGTGATGACCGCTATCTTCCTGATTGTGATTATGGGTGCCACCAGCGAGCGCGCGCCGAAAGGCTTTGCACCTATTGCGATCGGCCTGGCGTTAACCCTGATCCACCTGATCAGCATTCCGGTAACCAATACCTCGGTTAACCCGGCACGCAGCACCGCGGCAGCCCTGTTCCAGGGTGACTGGGCGATCTCTCAGCTGTGGATGTTCTGGTTAATGCCGATTATCGGTGCCGTGATTGGTGGTTTGATCTACCGCGGTTTAGAGGAAAAAGCAGCGTAATTTCTTCGATATGCAGCGGATCGGCAGCAGTCGATCCGCATTTTGCCGCCTCGCCCCATCTTCGCCTTACGCCATGATAATGAAATGTTATGATCCCGCCTTCGTCACGGCAGTCGTTCCTGCATGATGACTCTCTATGGCAAATCTGCATAAAACATAACATTCTTATAAGGAAGTCTGGCTATGCTCGCCACGTTAACCCGCCTGTTCCCGCTCTGGGCCGTGCTGTTGTCTGTCGCCGCTTATTACTCTCCAGGTACGTTTCTCGGCATCGGACCCTGGGTCACTTATCTGCTGATGCTGATTATGTTCGGCATGGGTGTGACCCTGAATATCGACGATTTTAAACGGGTCCTGACCCGACCTGCGCCGGTGATTGCCGGAACCTTTCTGCACTATCTGGTGATGCCGTTAGCCGCCTGGGGACTGGCAAAACTGTTTCATATGCCGCCCGATCTGGCTGCCGGTATGATTCTGGTCGGCTCAGTTGCCAGCGGCACCGCCAGCAACGTCATGATCTATCTGGCGAAGGGGGATGTGGCGCTGTCGGTGACGATCTCGTCAGTCTCTGCGCTGGTGGGTGTATTCGCCACGCCGCTGTTAACCCGCTTTTATGTTGATACCCACATTCAGGTTGATGTGGCTGGCATGCTGCTGAGCATCGTGAAGATCGTCGTGATCCCCATCTCCCTGGGACTGATCATTCATCACAGCATGAACAGCGTGGTTCGCCGGGTGGAACCCTGGCTGCCTGCGTTTTCGATGGTCTGTATTCTGCTGATCATCAGTGCGGTGGTGGCGGGCAGTCAGGCCTTTATTGGATCGGTGGGTCTGATGGTGATCGCGGCGGTGATCCTGCATAACGCGATTGGCCTGCTTGGCGGCTACTGGGGCGGTAAGCTGTTTGGCTTCGATGAGTCAACCTGCCGTACCCTGGCGCTTGAGGTCGGCATGCAAAACTCCGGTCTGGCGGCGACGCTGGGAAAACTCTACTTCTCACCACTGGCGGCATTGCCAGGCGCGCTGTTCTCGGTGTGGCACAACCTGTCAGGTTCACTGCTGGCGGGTTACTGGTCAGGGAAGCCGATTAAGAAGAAGTAACAGTGGCGGCGCATTATTGCACTGCGCCGCATCTCACTGCTGCCGCGCCGGACGATCGTCGTTCCGGCGCGGCAGGTTATTCACTCCACTCAGTTTTATTCATAGTCACGTTCATCGTCGGGCTGTTCCAGCACCGTGTAGGCCACACTACAAAACAGTGAATTCAGGCGCTTCATGTCGCCCAGTAAACCGAGATGCAGCGAACTGGTCTCAATACTCTGCACGTTCTTCTGGTGCAGGCGGTCAACATGCGCATGAGAGTAGCGGCGGATCATCAGACGGAAGCGATGTTTAGCGCGGCGCAGACGTTTAGCACTGGTGATATCGTGTGACAGAAACACCGACAGACTCATTCTGAGGTTAGCGATCAGCAGCTCATGCAGCTCCTGCAGCTCTTTTAATCCCTCGGCAGAGAACGCGCGGCCCGCTGCCAGTGACTTGTCAGCGACATCGCCGCTCATCCGCTCAATGATGTCCCCGGCCTGCTCCAGATTTAGTGACATTTCAATGATTTCGCCCCAGCGACGTGAGTCCTCTTCGGGGAGGTCCTCTTTTGGCATCCGCGCCAGATAGAGTTTGATGGCGGTATAGAGCACATCGACATCATCATCCAGCCTGCGCACCGTGCGTTCCTCGCGGGATTCGCCATGTACCACCTTATTAAACGCCTCCAGCATCTGCTCCAGCACGTCGCCCATGCGTAACGCTTCGCGGGCGGCATTCACCAGCGCCAGCGCCGGCGTATCCAGCGCGCTGCGATCGAGGTGCTTCGGCTTGAGGTGCAGCGCGTTATCCACGTCGTCGGCGATCATACGGCGACAGAGGCGCGCCATCAGGTCAGCAAACGGCACCATCGCCACGCAGCGGATCAGGTTGTAAAACACATGGAAGAAAATCACTAACTCTTCATCGTTGACCGGCAGCTTATCCAGCCACTCCGCCACAATATCGACAAACGGCAGGATGAACACACAGCCGATCAGCTTGAACAGCAGGCTGCCGAGCGCCACGCGCTTGCCCGCAGCATTCGAGCCGCTGGCGTTGATCATCGCCAGCAGGCCGCTACCGAGATTGGCACCAATCACCAGACAGAGCGCCACCTTGAATGAAATCACGCCGGTGGCGGTGAGCGTCGCGGTGATCAGCACCGCGGCCAGGCTGGAGTAGCTGATGATGGCGAACACCGCACCCAGCAGCGCATCGAGCATCACGTCGCCGGTCAGGCTGGAGAAAAGCACCTGGACACCGGCAGCCTGGGTAATCGGGCGAGCCGCTTCGACAATCAGCTGCAGCGCCAGCAATATCAGGCCCAGGCCAATACTGGCCCGGCCTAACTGACCCGCACGGGTCTGCTTGCGGCTGAGGAAGAACACCACGCCAAAGAAGATAAACAGCGGTGAGAGCCAGGAGAGATCAAACGTCAGGATACGCGCCATAATCGCGGTGCCGACATCCGCGCCAAGAATCACCACCAGCGCGGGCGTCAGGCTGACCAGATTCTGCGCCACAAAAGAGGTCACCAGCAGCGTGGTGGCGTTGCTGCTCTGCACCAGCGTGGTCACGCCAATGCCCGCCAGAAACGCCATCGGTTTTTTTTCTATGCTGCGGCTCAGGACGCGGCGCAGATCGGCACCGTAGACCCGCATGATGCCGGTTCGTACGATATGCGTGCCCCAGACCAGCAGGGCCACCGCAGAGAGTAAATTAAGCAGGGTTAACACGTGGTGTCGCTCCTCGAATGTCAGGCTCAAAGCACAGACTGCCAGCCTGACGGAAGAGAGCAATCTGTGAAGGGGATTGCCGTGCTATGCGTGATTTTTTCCTGTGTTTTAAGCCACCTGGCGCAAAGTCGACATCTCCAATTGTAGACCAATCTTCCTGCCAGCGGGATGCAAATCCGCCGCCGATCGGTTAAGCACATCAACCGAAAGTTCCACATCATGCGCCCGGATACGATAGCGGATCACGTTGCCCAGCAGGCTGTGGCTGAGGATTTCCGCAGGAATGCCCTGGCCCGGCGCGGTGAACAGCATTGATTCCGGGCGAATGGCCACCTGGCTGTGGAAAGGCTGACCGGTCAGTCGCGTCGCCTGCTCAGCGCTCAGCAGGTTGTAGTTGCCAATAAATCCGGCGGCGAAGAGATCGACCGGTTGGGTATAGAGCGCTTCGGCATCGCCATTCTGCACGATTTTGCCCCGGTTCATCAGCACGATACGATCGGAGAGCGTCAGCGCTTCCTCCTGATCGTGGGTGACGAACAGGGTGGTGAGATTCAGCTCGCGCTGGATGCGCCGGATTTGATCGCGCAGATGGCGGCGAATACGCGCATCCAGCGCCGACAGCGGTTCATCCAGCAGCAGCAGACGCGGACGCGTCACCAGCGAACGAGCCAGTGCTACGCGCTGGCACTGCCCGCCTGACAACTGGTGCGGATAACGGCGCGCGTAATCATTGAGTTCAACCAGCTCCAGCACCTCCAGCACCCGCTGGCGAATCTGCGCTTCGGGCAGTTTCTGCATCTTCAGGCCAAATGCGACGTTCTTCTCTACCGTCATGTTGGGAAACAGCGCATAGCTCTGAAACACCATACCGATGGCGCGCTTCTGTGGGGTCAGCGGTACGATATCTTTGCCCTCCAGCCTGATTTCACCGCTGTCGACGCCGGTTAATCCCGCCAGACAACGCAGCAGCGTCGATTTACCGCAGCCGCTGGGGCCGAGCAGGGTGACAAATTCCCCTTCAGCGGCGCTGAAATCGATTTGCTCAAAAATGGGCGTGGGTCCATAGGACTTGTTCAGCTCTCTGACCTCAAGGTAACTCATATTCAGCCTCGTTCGGGATTCAGGGCGTTGGCCAGCCAGGTAACCAGCAGCACCACAAAGAAGTAGGAGATCACCAGCGCGCTGGTGAAGTGACCGCTGCCGTTACGCATGTTGAAGAGGTAAACCTGCAGGGTTTCATAGCGGTTGCCGACCAGCAGGTTAGCGAAGACAAATTCGCCAATCAGGAAGGAGAAAGAGAGCAGCACGGCAATCAGCATCCCTTTGCGCAGGTTGGGCAGCACGACCCACAGCGCCGCCTGCCAGGTGCTGGCACCCAGCAACTGCGCGGCATCAATCAGCTCTTTGAGGTTGATCGCCTGCATATTGTTCGCCAGCGCCCGGTAGATAAAGGGCAACGCGATAGTGAAATAACAGCCGATTAAGATCCACGGCGTGCCGGTCAGCATCAGCGGTGACGAAGAGTAGAGTTGCAGTAATCCCACTGACGACACCACCGGCGGCACGGCGAAAGGCATCAGGATCAGGACGTTCATCACCGCATCCAGTCGAGGAAAATAGTAAGCGATTACAAACATGGCAGGCAGCACCAGCACCAGCGAGAACAGAAGCGAACCCAGGCAAATCAGCAGCGAATGGCCCAGCGCCGTCAGAAATCGCGGGTCGCTCCAGAGCTGGATGAACCACTTCAGGCTATAGCCCTGTGGCAGAATGGTGTTACTCCAGTCGGACGACAGTGCATAAAGCAGTGTGGCCAGTAAAGGCAGTGCCAGCAGGGTAAAGAGTAACCCGACCATTATCCGGTGATAGAGGTGCTCAGCACGTGACATGGCGGCTCCTTTCATGGCTGTTTCGCATTGAGATAGCTACGGCGCACCAGATACTGCTGCACCAGGGTGATCAGCGCCATAATCGCCACCAGCAGCATCGCCAGCGCGCTACCGGTGTTGGGATCCAGCGAGATATCGCCGGAGACCAGCGCGGCAATACGCACCGGCACCACGTTGAAATTACCCGTGGTCAGGGCATAAATCGTGGCGTAAGCGCCCAGCGCATTCGCCAGCAGGATCACAAAGGTCCCGAGCAGCGCCGGAAACAGAATCGGCAGGCCGATATGCCACCAGTAGTGCCAGCGGCTGGCACCCAGCAGCGCAGCGGACTCCTGCCACTCTTTTTTCAGCCCGTCGAACGCCGGGTAGAGCAGCAGCACGCCCAGCGGGATCTGGAACCAGGTGTAGACCAGCACCATGCCGTTGCGCGAGAAGAGTCTGAAGCTCTCAATCAGACCATAATGGCGCAACAGCAATGTCAGGCAGCCGTTCAGCCCCAGCAGAATCACAAAGGCAAACGCCAGCGGGACACCGGCAAAGTTGCTGGTCATGTTGGTAAAAGCGATGAGAAAGCGCTGCAGTCGCCCGCCGCCGAGCTGATGCAGTGAATAGCCGGTGACCAGTGCAATCAGTAAGCCGTAGACGCTTGACCAGAGTGAGATATCCAGCGAAAAACGAAACGCCTGCTGGTAGAAGGGCGAGGTGAGAATGTCCTGATAGTTATCCCAGCCCCACTGGCTGTTCATCTCACTCCAGAAGCTGCTAATGGCGATCCACAACAGCGGTGCCAGCTGAAAGGCGACCCAGAACAGGGTGAACGGTAACAGCAGCAGCAGCGCGACTCCTTTTCCTCTCATCTCTTCGACTCCGCCAGCAGGCCGCGACAGACCGGCTTGTCATGCGCCACCTCAAGCAGTTCACACAGCGTGCCGCACAGATCGGTCTGCTGCGGTGCCAGGTCAGGCTGCAGCGAGAAAGCCCGGCCAAAGACAAACAGCGGCACCGTGGTCTCTTCCGGCAGAATGCCGCCGTGGGAGCGATCGTCATTCATGCCGTGATCGGCGGTCACCATCACCTGATAGCCCTCAGCCAGCCACAAGGGCATCCACTGCGACAGCAGGCCGTCGGCGATGCGTGCCCGGTTGCGGTACTGTGGCGAGGAGAGGCCCGATTTATGACCGGCATCGTCGATATTCATCGGGTGGATTAGCAGAAAATCGGGATCGTGACGCAGCCGCAGGCTTTCTGCATCTTCAAACAGATGCGAGTCGGGATAGCTATCGTCAGAATAAAAATGGCCATACTGAATGGGCAGGTCCGGCGCGTCAGTGTGACGATCGCGCGCCGGAACGAACGGCGTTTGGTTATAAAGCTCACTCACCCAGTGGTAGGCCGCCGCCGCAGTCGTCAGTCCCGCCGCTCGCGCAAAGTGAAAGATGCTACGCTCGCGGCTTAACCGGCTGACGCCATTATGAATAATGCCGCTTCTGACCGGCGGAACACCGGTCAGAATGCACTCATAAAGCGGGCGTGACAGCGAGGGTAACTCACAGGTCATACGGTAATAAAATCCGTTGCCCTGCGAACATTCGGCATGCAGGTAACCCATTGCATGTTGTGCGACCTGATTGCTCAGGCCGTCCAGCACTACCAAAATGGTCTTCATTCCGTTCTCCCTGCCGCGAATTACTGCTGCATGTTGATGATGACGTTTTCCTGCCACAGGCGCGGCAGCATTTTCGACGATTTATCCCAGGCAGCCTGATCCTTCACCGGACGGGCATTTTTATATTCAGATTGCGGCAGCAGGCGAGCCTGGACGTCCGCTGGCAGCGTCAGATGCTCGGCACGAATCGGACGGGCATAGCCTTTCGCCAGATTGATCTGTCCCTGGTCTGAGAAGATATATTCGCGCGTCAGTTTTGCGGCGTTAGGGTGTTTCGCATATTTGTTGATGACGGTGGTGTAGCCGGAGGTCACGGAGCCATCAGACGGGATCACCACTTCGTAGCGGTTTTTGTCGATCTGGTCCCGGTAGTTAAGGGCGTTAAAGTCCCACACCACCGCCATCTGCACTTCGCCTTTTTCGATATTGGCAATCACCGGATCGGTAACGCCAAGACGACCCTGTTTGGCCAGATCGGCAAAGAAAGCCAGCGCCGGTTTCAGGTTCTTCTCATCGCCACCTAAGGCGTAGTTTGCCGCCAGTACGCCGTTAGCCGCCTGAGCTGCCACGCCGACGTCACCGATAGTAACCACATACTTACCTTTTTTCAGATCGGCCCAGCTGTGGGGGATATCTTTAACCTGCTGCTTGTCGATCAGGAAGGCGATGGTGCCGGTATAGGCCAGCGCCCAGTGGCCATCTTTATCTTTAGCCCAGGCCGGAATCTGATCCCAGTGAGTGGGTTTATAGGGCTGGGTCACACCTTTAGCGACAGCGATCGGGCCAAAGGCGGCACCCACGTCACCGATGTCAGCGCTGGCGTTCTCTTTTTCTGCATCGAATTTCGCCAGCTCCTGCGCCGATGACATATCGGTATCGCTGTGCTTAAGGCCATATTTGCTGCTGATGTCGTTCCAGGTATCTTTCCAGTTAGCCCAGCTATCCGGCATCCCGACGCTGTTGACCTGGCCTTCACTGCGTGCCGCTTTTTCCAGTGCGGCAAGGTCGTTATCGGCGGCCTGCGCAACGGGCAGGGTGAGCACTACAGCACTGGCTACTACAGAGGCGATAAACGCTTTCATCTCAGTTGCTCCGGGTGTAAGTTGATGGGCCTGGCTGGTCTAGTCCAGCAAGAACCGAGCCAATGTAGCCCCTGTATATGAACGATTTATGACAGGGCGGCGCTGTGCGGGGGATGGGCGATGAAAGATGTGACCCGTTCGCCTGTCACAGGCGCGTTTACCTGAACAGTAAGAGTGCGGAGTCGCACCAAAATGAGGCTACTGTTGTGGAGTCGATAGCACTCAAAACGGCGGATGCGATCGCCAGCGTCCTGCTGACGCGTATTCAGGCCGGAGAGTTCAGCGCCGGGCGACTGCCGGCGGAGCGTGCCTTAAGCGAAGCGTTCAGCACGACCCGGATTACCCTTCGGGAAGCATTGGGCAAGCTGGAAGCCCAGGGGATGATCTACCGGGAACTGCGTCGCGGCTGGTTTATCGCACCGCCGCGGCTGATCTATAACCCGCTGCATCACAGCCACTTTCATGCCATGGCAATGGAGCAGGGACGGCAGGCGGCTACCGAGGTCATCGCCGCCGAACAGGTCGCGGCACACGACAGCGTGGCGACAGCGCTGCGGCTGGCCTCCGGTTCGTCGGTTTACTGCATCCGCCGCCTGCGGCGCATCGACGGGCGCGCGGTGCTCTATGTTGAACACTACCTCAATCCGCGTTTTTTTCCTGGTCTGCTTGATGAAGATTTGACCCGCTCACTGACCGATCTCTATGACCAGCGCTACGGCATTCGTTACGGCGGCGCGCGCTTCACCATCCTGCCCGGCCCGCTGCCGGAGGTCGCCGCACCCATGCTGAATGTGGCACCGGGCAGCCCCGGTTTGTTGATCACCCGCATCAATCGCAACCAGCAAAAAGAGGTGATTGATTGCGACTGTGAATACTGGCGTTACGATGCGCTCTGTGTTGATGTGGAGGCCTGAGGAGTTATTGTGATTTGCGTCACACTCGCGCATGATACCGCGCGCTAACAACTCCTTTTTTAAGGCGCAACATGAGTGACAAAAATCCTTTGGCCCGCCACCTTGCAACGGTACTGCAATGGGTGCTGAATCTGGGTCTGCTGAGTCTGGCGATCATCCTGATCGTCTTTTTAGGCAAAGAAACTATCCATCTGGCAAACGTGCTGTTTAACACCAGCGAGCAGTCATCCTCCTATCTGTTGATTGAGGGGATTGTCATTTATTTCCTCTACTTCGAATTTATTGCTTTGATTGTTAAGTACTTTCAGTCGGGATATCACTTTCCGCTGCGCTATTTTGTCTATATCGGTATCACGGCAATTATCCGCCTGATTATCGTCGACCATAAAAATCCCTTCGATACGCTCTGTTACTCTGCGGCGATTCTGATTCTGGTAATCACTCTGTGGCTGGCAAACAGCAACCGCCTGAAACGCGAGTAATCTCCCTGCCGTCTGTCATGACGGCAGGTGTTCGCATCGCGTCTCTGCGCTAAACTAGCGTCCTGAAAATTATTGGGAGTGGTGCTATGTCGCAAGACGCGCTCAGCTTATTACGTGCGCTCAACTGGCTTTCTCCGTCGCAGGCAACCCTTGCGCCGCCATTGCTCGACTGGCTGATGGAGGAGGATTCAATGACGCGCCGTTTTGAACAACATTGTCAGCGGGTCACGGTTCAGCCGCTGCGTGAAGGCTTTATCGACGCCAGCGAGTTGGGTGATGAAAAGGGCTTGTTGCCAGACGATCAACGCTTCTGGCTGCGTGAAGTGTTGCTGTTCGGCGACGATCAGCCCTGGCTGGCTGGCCGTACGCTGGTGCCGGAAAGCACCCTTAACGGGCCAGAAGCGATGCTGCAGCAGCTGGGCACCCGGCCGCTGGGTCGCTATCTCTTCTCCTCTTCAACGCTGACCCGCGATTTTATTGAGCCGGGGCAGGTGGAGGGATTGTGGGGACGACGTTCACGCCTGCGTCTCTCCGGCAAACCGCTGCTGCTGACTGAACTATTTTTACCGGCATCGCCGCTCTATCGCGATCTGGTCTGAGGATCCTGTGGTGCAAAATAGCTTAAGTATAAATAAATGGCGGGCCTACACGCGCCTGATGCGTATCGATAAGCCGATCGGTACGCTGCTGCTGATGTGGCCAACGCTCTGGGCATTATGGCTGGCTGACATGGCGATTCCGCCGCTGCCGGTGCTGGCGGTGTTTGTTGCCGGGGTCATCGTGATGCGTGCAGCCGGTTGTGTGATCAATGACTACGCCGATCGCAAAGTAGACGGTCATGTCGAACGTACGAAGCATCGGCCACTGGCCAGCGGCGCGGTGAGTGCAAAAGAGGCTAAGCTGCTGTTCGTGATACTGGCTCTGGCGGCTTTTGCGCTGGTACTGACCATGAACATGATGACGATTATGCTCTCCGTGGTGGGGCTGGCGCTGGCCTGGGTCTATCCCTTTATGAAGCGTTATACCCACCTGCCGCAGGTAGTGCTGGGTGCCGCCTTTGGCTGGGCCATTCCCATGGCATGGTCCGCAGTTAGTGAGTCCTTACCTCTGGTCTGCTGGCTGGTATTCATCGCCAACATCTGCTGGACGGTCGCCTATGACACTCAGTATGCGATGGTGGATCGGGATGATGACCTGAAGATTGGCGTGAAGTCGACCGCGATTCTCTTTGGCCGTTTCGACAAGCTAATCATTGGTCTGCTGCAACTGGCGACGCTGCTGCTGATGGCGCTGGTTGGCCTCATGCTACATCTGAACAGCGCCTTCTACTGGACGCTATTACTGGCCGCCGCGCTGTTTGTTTATCAACAGAAGCTGATCGCCGGACGCGAGCGGCAACCCTGTTTCCAGGCTTTTCTCAATAATAACTATGTTGGGATGGTGCTGTTCCTCGGTGTACTGATGAATACCCCGCCGTTCAGCCAGCTGTTCTGACAGGGGATTCAGGCACAAAAAAGGCGACCTCATGAGGTCGCCTTTTTACTATGCGCGCTGGGGTCAGTCGTGCGCCACAGCGGTTTCAATCGTCATACGGACATCGCTGGTGACCAGGTCTGCCAGCATATGCCAGGTCGCCAGAGTCTGCGCAACATCGGCATCACCGCTGTCGCTGATATACCCTTCATCGCGCAGGGTCAGAACCAGTGAGGTAAAGACCGCTTTGTCGAAGAATTCCGGAGCATTGATACCGTGCAGCACCGACAGACGCTGTGCCAGCGTCCGGCTCTCTTTTTCCAGCGTGCCGCGGTTAATCGTCGGCTTGGCGCTGAGAATGGAGAACGTAATAGCATAGCGCTGCAGTGTTTCACGCACACCGGCGGCCAGCAGTTGCAGCGTGCGATAGCGCGCTGAGGAAAAGCGCAATTCGCCAGCTTCGAGCGTAATCAGGCCCTGACGCGCCAGCTCCTGACTCAGTTCGGTCAGCAGTTGCGGCAGCTCATCGGTCTGCCAGCGCAGGAACAGCTCACTCTTCAGCATCGGGTAGATCAGGCTCACCTGACGCAGCAGTTCTGCTTCGCTCAGCGTCTGATGTTGCTGAACAATGGCGGCAATCAGCGACGGCATCACCAGCATATGATGAATATTGTTGCGATAGTAGGTCATCAGCACCGCCTGCTCACGCGGCAGAATGATGATGTCGCCAATGCTATCCTTTTCACTCTCAAACTTATTCATACCCATGGCGTGATCCAGCAGCGCTTCCGCTGAAAGATCGGGTACGGTCGCATTTGGCGAGTAAGGCACGTTGCGCAGCAACTGGGTATAGCACTCCAGTTGTTCAATCAGCTGTTCACGGGTTAGTGAGCGCTGACGTGACGCCAGCAGGGCGGTGACACAGAGGTTCATGGCGTTAGCCGCGCCCGCTTCATTGATACGCACCATCAGGCTGGCAGCAATATCGTTGACGGTTGGGGTTAACCAGCTGGGACGCTGTGGCTCAATCGGATCGATGGCATCGCGCCATTCCGGCACCCGCTTATTGAGATAGTTGACCAGCGGCAGGGGTTCGCCAAAGTTCACGTAACCCTGACCGAGATTGCGCAGCTTGCGTAAGCCGCGCACCATCTGCATGAAGCCCTCTTTCTCTTTCGCCGCGCCGCGCAGCTCTTTAGCGTAAGTGCCCACTTCCATCACGTGCTCATAGCCGATATAGATCGGCACCAGCGTGATGGGGCGATTTCCGCCGCGCAGCATCGCCTGCAGCGTCATGGCTAAGGTGCCCGTTTTAGGGTCCAGCAGGCGACCGGTTCGTGAACGGCCACCTTCGACAAAGTACTCAACCGAATAGCCGCGGGTGAATAGCTCGCCGAGATATTCGCGGAATACCGTGGCGTAGAGCTTGTTGCCTTTAAAGGTACGACGAATAAAGAAAGCGCCCAGGCGACGGAAAATCGGGCCGGCTGGCCAGAAGTTGAGATTGATACCGGCTGCGATGTGCGGCGGCACCAGACCCTGATGATAGAGCACATAGGAGAGCAGCAGATAATCCATGTGGCTGCGATGGCACGGCACATAGACAATCTCGTGGCCATCCTGCGCCAGCTGGCGAACTTTTTCTCCGCCATTGACGTTGATGCCCTGATAGAGCCGACTCCAGAGCCAGCCCATCACGCGGTCAGTTACGCGGATGGCTTCATAGGAGAAGTTTGCCGCAATCTCCTCCATCATCTCGACGGCATTCTGCTGCGCTTTCTCATGGGAGATTTTTTTGCTGCGAGCTTCATCTTCTACTGCTTTTTCAATCGCTTTGGATTGCAGCAGACGAGTAAACAGATCCTGACGCGCCGGCAAGCGCGGGCCAATCGCCGCCAGCCGCTGGCGGGCAAAATGAATGCGCGCCACACGAGCCAGCTTCTGGGCGATCGACTGATCCGTACCGTGTTCAGTTGCCATGCGGCGCAGCGACACCGTCGGCGAGAAGCGGACAAAACTGTCGCGCCCGTGCCAGATCACCGCAAAAAACTTCTGCACCCCGTTCAGCACCCGCAGGTGTGGCGTTGCTTCGCCCTGGACTTCACGTCCTGGTGCGCGGCCAAACATCACCGTGACCGGCAGCATCTGAATATCCAGCTTAGGGTTATTGCGATGCAGGTCCAGGTAATCGTGAAAAATTTTCACGGATTCAACGCTGGGCACAAAATAGGGGAAGACGCGAGGGCCATTGTGGATAAAGACGTGGCGCGGCAGCAGAGAACCATCAATCTCCAGCGGAGTGAGCGGGTCGGGCAGATGATGCCGCAGACACTGTGCGCGTAAAGTCAGTAAGTCGGCCTTCGAATCGTAAGGCAAAACATACATAATAGGTCGGGTCGGATCCAGACCATGTTCAGACACGGGATCGGCCGGAATGGCCTTACTTTTTACCAAAAACGACAGTGGTAAATTAAGCAGTTTGTAATAGAGTTTACGCCAACCTGACATAGACAACATGAAGCCTCTTGTTAGCAAAGCGCCGCAAGCATACCAGAAAGCGCAGCGAAGATCTGTGGTGGTGCCAATTGCACGCAGCCCAGACATTGACGTCAATCCGATGAAAGGGTTCCCACATCATGGCAAATAATGCCACCGGACTTATCAGAATAGTAAAAGCTGCAGGTTACTCATGGCAGGGACTGCGTGCCGCCTGGCAACATGAAGCGGCGTTTCGGCAGGAAGCGCTGGCTGCGCTGGCCGCTATTGTTATCGCGTGCTGGCTGGATGTCGATGTGGTCTCCCGCATCCTCATGATTGGGGCGGTGGTGCTGGTGGTCATTGTTGAAATCCTCAATAGCGCCATTGAAGCAGTGGTCGACCGCATCGGTCAGGAGCATCATCCGCTGGCGGGCCGGGCAAAAGACATGGGCTCGGCGGCGGTGCTGATCAGCATCTTACTGGCACTCTTCGTCTGGATCGCGCTGCTCTGGACACATTTGCGATAAGCCTTCCATAACGCGTCTGAGGGCGCGTTTTCCCTGACAATCGGTTTCCATTTCACCAATACCTGTATATACTCACAGCGACTGTATAAACAACCAGGGGGCGGGATGAAAGCATTAACCAGCAGGCAGCAGCAGGTCTATGACCTGATTCGCGACCATATTTCTTCAACGGGCATGCCGCCTACGCGTGCCGAGATCGCCGCGCAGCTGGGCTTCCGTTCGCCGAACGCGGCAGAAGAGCATCTGAAAGCGCTGGCGCGCAAAGGCGTCATCGAGATCGTTTCCGGTGCATCGCGCGGCATTCGACTGTTAATGGAAGAAGAAGCCTCAGAAGGGCTACCGCTGATTGGCCGGGTTGCTGCCGGTGAGCCGATCATGGCGCAGGAACATATCGAAACCCACTACAAGGTCGATCCGGGCCTGTTTAAGCCGTCTGCTGACTTCCTGCTGCGCGTCAGCGGAATGTCGATGAAAGATATCGGGATTATGGATGGCGACCTGCTCGCGGTGCATAAAACCCAGGATGTGCGTAACGGCCAGGTTGTGGTTGCCCGCATTGATGATGAAGTCACCGTTAAGCGCTGGAAAAAGCAGGGTGCTATCGTGCATCTGCTGCCGGAAAACAGCGATTTTGACCCGATTGTTGTCGATACCCGTGCGCAGTCACTGACCATAGAAGGTCTGGCTGTTGGCGTGGTGCGCAACGGCGAGTGGCTCTGATTCTTCTGCCAGCGTGCATTCGCCTTCTCTGATGCTATTCTGTCTGCCCTAATTTTGTCGCTGCCTCTTTTGCGCAGCGACACTGAGCACGGAACGGCGAATGCGCTTTATTACGGCAACCGATAAAAATCTCTGGCGGCTTGCGCTGCCGATGATCCTTTCAAATATCACCGTTCCCTTACTGGGAGTGGTCGATACTGCAGTAATTGGTCATCTCGACAGCCCTGTCTATCTTGGCGGGGTTGCGGTCGGGACTACAGTGACCAGCTTCCTCTTTATGCTGCTGCTTTTCCTTCGAATGAGTACCACTGGCCTTACGGCGCAGGCATTTGGCGCGGGCGATAAAATGGCGCTGGCACGCGCGCTGACTCAGCCGCTGATCATTGCGCTGCTGGCGGGCGTACTGTTCATCGCTTTGCGTTATCCGATTATTCAGCTGTCGACCCATCTGGTTGGCGGCAATCCAGATGTACTCGAACAGGCGGCACTGTTTATTCAGATTCGCTGGCTCAGTGCGCCTGCCACGCTGGCAAACCTGGTCATTCTGGGCTGGCTGCTGGGCGTGCAGTATGCACGCGCGCCGGTGATCCTGCTGGTCGTGGGCAACCTGGTTAACATCGTGCTCGATCTCTGGCTGGTGATGGGGCTGCACTGGGGGGTCGCGGGGGCGGCAACCGCCACGGCGCTGGCGGAATACATTACGCTGGGTGTCGGCAGCATCATGGTCTGGCGGGTGTTAAAACTGCGCGGAATTACGCTTAGCCTGCTGAAGCAGAGCTGGCGCGGTGACAGCGGCCGACTGCTGCGACTGAACCGGGACATCATGCTGCGATCTCTGATGCTGCAGCTCTGTTTCGCCTCGCTGACCGTACTGGGTGCCCGGCTGGGTCCGGATGTAGTAGCGGTTAACGCAGTATTACTGATGTTCATCACTTTTACTGCCTACGCGCTGGATGGCTTTGCCTATGCGGTTGAAGTTTTTGCGGGTGAGGCGCATGGTGCAAAAGATGGCAGCAAGCTCCTGCGCGTCTGGCACTCTGCCTGTCGGCAGGCGGTGGTGGTGGCGCTGTTCTTTTCGCTGATCTATGCCATTTTTGGCCCGCAGATCGTTACCCTGCTGACCTCTCTTCAGTCACTCCAGCAGACAGCGGACCGCTATCTGGTCTGGCAGATGATTATGCCGCTGATCGGTGTCTGGTGTTATCTGCTGGATGGCATGTTCATCGGGGCGACGCGCGGGCGTGAGATGCGTAACAGCATGGTAGTTGCCGCAGCAGGCTATTTTCTGACGCTGCTTAGCGTACCGGTACTGGGTAACCATGGTCTTTGGCTGGCAGTCACAGTTTTCCTGGCGCTGCGCGGCCTGTCGCTGTGGCTCATCTGGCGTAAGCACTGGCGTCAGAACAGCTGGTTTGATGCCTGAGTCAGCCGTGGCTGCACGCAAGCCGATACGGATTATTCTGTATTATTCCACGGTTAATAAATTGGCTACTACAATTAACTCTATGCAGCGCAGTTAACCAGCGCTTTGTATCGTTATTTTGTTAAGTAGCAAGATAATCATTAAAACCCGAGGATTGGAGGTCTGCCATGAATAAAGACGAAGCAAGCGGCAACTGGAAGCAGTTCAAAGGCAAAATGAAAGAGAAATGGGGCAAGCTGACCGACGATGATATGCAGGTTATCGAAGGTAAACGCGATCAGCTGGTCGGTAAAATCCAGGAGCGTTACGGCTCTACCAAAGATGAAGCCGAGCGCGAAGTAACCGCCTGGGAAGGTCAGAACAAAGATCACCGCTGGTAATCAGACAATAGGTTGATAATCAGCTGAATGCGTTCCGGTGGGCCCTCACCGGAACAGCACAAGGATGTGCCGATTACCCGCGTTTCCCCCGCTTTTTACCCTCATCCTGATGGTCATGCTCGCAGCTTTCATGGTGCGTACAGGCTTCAACCGCAGCACAATTTTCACATAAACCATGCGCTTCAATCACGCTGTGGCGTAATGCAAACTGCGCTTCACCTGCCAGACCAGCAATAATCTTCTCTACGCCCTGCGCCTGTTTCTCTGTAACGGCGGCACAGCGGTCACAGACCAGCATCACCGATGTATGTGCTGGTGCCTCAAAATGATGACACATGACGTAGCTGTTGTTGGATTCCACCCGATGAATGAAACCCTGCTCCAGCAGGAAATCGAGCGCCCGGTAAACCGTGGGAGGCTTGGCCTGCGGCTCGCTGACCCGGAGTTGATCCAGCAGATCGTAGGCGCTGATCGAGCCAGGCTGCTCGGCCATCAGGCGCAACACTTCAGCACGCTGCGAAGTCAGACGCACACCGCGCTGCAGGCACATCTTTTCGGCCTGAATCAAAATTTGCTGCGACGTCATGTTTGTCATGAAAATTCTCCGCTGGATAAGTGATGTTATTTTATCACACATAGTTTCGCGGCGCTGAGGTTGGTTTTCGTCTGAAAAACAGCATCATTTGCCTGATAAAGCAGCAGAATCAGAATTTAAGCCGTCTTCTATCTCAAATCTGACGACAAATCAGATCCATTCCGAATCAACCTGAAGCGGAATTTGTTGGCATTTTGCTTTGCATCTCACTGAGTTAAGAAGTAATGTTCAGAAAGACTTAAGAAAAGTCTGGCATTATTTGAAATATCCCAATGCAGTTTGAACAATTACAACGGTTTTTTGATTGGAAAACGTCCAATCCTTTGAATTAAGACACTGTTTCCTTTGAATTCACAGCAATAACGCGTTAGCCAGGGTTCACAATAGGGCTAACAAACTATTCAGTCATTGAATGTTTCAATGGCAATTTCTCAGGTGATGGCAGGCAAATGGTGAAAAAATCCGCTCAACGTTCAGCGCTAATCTACACAGCTGTAACGACCGCGCTTTTCCTTTCTTCTTCCGCCATGGCGGCAGGGACCTGGTATGATGCACGTAATGACGCCATGGGCGGCACCGGCGTAGCATCTTCTCTTTATGGCTCCGCAGTGCTGGCGAACCCGGCATTAATGACGCGTGCCAAACCCGACGATAGCGTCAGCATTATTTTCCCTTCAGCCGGTATTCAGGTCACCGACAAAGATCATCTGATCGACAAAGTGGATGACATCACCGATACCGTTGATCGCTACCGCGACGTGCTCAGTAATTTAACCTTCGCTGATTATCTGCGTGGCTATCCTGAAGTGCGCGCCGCCTCAGGCGATGTCGCCAACCAGCTAAGTGATTTACGCGGCAACAAAGCGGACGGTAACGCCGGGGTTGCCCTGGCCGTCACTATCCCTGACGAGACGCTGCCTTTCGCCTTTATCACCAAAGCCTATGGCTCAGCGCACGTGCGTGCCAATGTGGTCCAGAGCGATATCGACTATCTGCGCGGTGTGGCTAACGGCACAGTGCTTCCTCGTCCTGGCGATCAAAATAACCTGCGCTCCAGCGCGAATGGCTTGGCGGCGCTGGTCACCGATTATGGTGTTGCAGTGGCGCATGAGTTCACCATCGCTGGTCAGCCAGTATCGGTAGGCGTCACACCGAAAGTGCAGAAAACCTGGCTCTATAACTACACCGCCAGCATTTACAACTACGACAAAAGTGACATCAATAACAGCCAGTATCGCAGCACCGACACCGGCTTTAACGTTGATGCCGGTCTGGCGACCACCTTTGCTGAAAACTGGACGCTGGGTGTAACCGGACAGAACCTGGTTTCTCGCGATCTGCAGACCAAAGAGGTCAATGGTTTCCGCGACACCTACCAGATTCGCCCGCTGGTCACCACCGGTCTGGCCTGGGATAAAGGTCCGTTTACCGTGACGGGCGATGTGGATCTGACTGAAACCAAACGCTTCAAAACTCAGGATAACAGCCAGTATGCGGCAGTGGGCGCGGAATACCGCGTACTTGACTGGCTGCAGCTGCGTGCAGGTTATCGTGCGGACATGCGTTCTAATGACGAAAATGTCGCTACGGCCGGTTTTGGTCTGTCACCGTTTAACAAAGCCGTCCATCTGGATCTGGCGGGCTCTGTAGGTGCTAACAACACCTGGGGCGCGATGATGCAGCTGGGCTTTAACTTCTAAGCGCGTTATTCAGACTGTTCGGGGGCGGGCGATGCACTATCGCCCGCCCTTGTGTTATCCTTGCACAGAATTCCATCACCCCTTAATTACCGGATTGTCTGCGCTTCATGCCTAATTTCTCTTCGCAACGTTTCTCTATCGCCCCTATGCTCGACTGGACCGATCGTCACTGTCGCTATTTTCATCGCCAGTTGACCGGTGACACGCTGCTCTACACCGAAATGGTGACCACGGGTGCAATCATTCATGGCAAAGGGGATTACCTGGCTTACAGTGAGGCTGAGCATCCGGTCGCGTTGCAGCTTGGCGGTAGCGATCCGGCGGCACTGGCGCAGTGCGCGAAGCTGGCAGAGCAGCGCGGCTACGATGAAGTGAATCTTAATGTCGGCTGTCCCTCTGATCGGGTGCAGAATGGCCGTTTCGGCGCCTGCCTGATGGCCGAGGCGAATCTGGTCGCAGATGCCGTTAAAGCGATGCGCGACGTGGTTTCAATTCCGGTCACGGTGAAAACCCGCATTGGTATCGATGAGCTGGACAGCTATGAATTCCTGACCGATTTTATCGGCACCGTGGCGGGACGCGGTGAGTGTGAGACATTTATCATTCATGCGCGTAAAGCCTGGCTCTCCGGCCTCAGCCCGAAAGAGAACCGCGAGATTCCACCGCTGGACTATCCCCGCGTCTATCAGCTGAAACGCGATTTTCCGCAACTGACCATCGCCCTCAATGGCGGCGTGAAAACCCTGGAAGAGGCACTGACCCATCTGCAACACCTTGACGGCGTGATGATGGGACGTGAAGCCTACCAAAACCCCGGCATTCTGGCGCAGGTCGATCAGACATTGTTTGGTCGTCAGCATCCGGCGGCGAACCCGGTTGAAGTGGTGCGCGCCATGTATCCCTATATTGAAGCGGAACTGGCAAAGGGGACGTATCTGGGACATGTCACGCGCCATATGCTGGGTCTGTTCCAGGGGATTCCGGGCGCCCGCCAGTGGCGACGCCACCTGAGTGAAAATGCCCACAAACCCGGTGCCGATGTCCGTGTGCTGGAGGCGGCGCTTGCGCTGGTCGCCGATAAAATCCCGCAGGAAGCCTGACGCCTCATCTGAACCCGAAAAAACCAGCTCTGTTTGCTGGTTTTTTTACGCCACTATGTGGTTTTTCTCACCAGGTTGCGCTCTTCTGTTTATCTCTTATCAGAATAAAATCAATGAGTTAACTGTTGGCACGTTTTTTGTAATAGCTATAACAATCAATCTCAAAAAGGAGCGCTGACGTGGAAATTTTATTCGTATTAGGGTTTTTCCTGATGCTGTTGCTGACCGGCGTTTCGCTGTTAGGCGTGCTGGCGGCACTGGTGGTCGCAACCATCGTGATGTTTGTCGGTGGACTGTTTGCAATTGTTATTAAAGTGTTGCCGTGGCTGGTGCTGGCGGTGATTGCGGTCTGGCTGCATCGTGCCTTTTTTGGCGACAGCGATGAGCGAGCACGTCGCAAGCTGCGGCGTAAGATCAACAGGTTAGACCGCAAAGGCTGGCGCTAAATGCGGTGAAGATCACAGTGTGAGAGATTGGTCGGGGCTGATCTGCAATTAAACATATTTTTTACTTATGTTTTCTGGCAGGATGCCTGTCGTCAAATCGATGTGCCATCGACTCGACACTAATTCATCGCCGCTGTCCCTACACCAGCGCGAACAAAAAATAAAAAAAGAGAAGGGCTTCCCGCGGGAGGCCCTTTTTGTTGCTCACTACTATGGAATTAAGAGACAGGATCCCTGCGTGGCGCGGCTCTCCAGCATCTGGTGCGCTTTGCTGGCCTCTTTCAGCGCAAACTTCTGCTGCTCCGGCACATCAACTTTAATTGCGCCACTCGCCAGCAGCGAGAAAAGCTCGGCACTGGCGGTTTCCAGCTCCTGGCGGTTGGTGATATAGCCAAACAGTGAAGGGCGGGTCACAAACAGCGAGCCTTTCTTATTCAGAATGCCGAGATCAATCCCGGTCACCGGACCCGAAGCATTGCCAAAACTGACCATCAGCCCATGACGGCGCAATGAGTCCAGCGATGCTTCCCAGGTATCTTTGCCCACTGAGTCATAAACTACGCCCACTTTTTTCCCGTCGGTCAGTTCGCTGACGCGTTGCGCAATATTCTCTTCGCGGTAGTTAACCGTCGCCCAGGCGCCGGCCTTTTTCGCCATCGCTGCCTTTTCTGCTGACCCGACTGTGCCAATCAAATGGGCACCCAGCGCTTTTGCCCACTGACAGGCAATTAACCCGACGCCGCCCGCTGCGGCATGAAACAGGAAGGTCTCACCGGCGCTGATTTTATAGGTCTGGCGCAGCAGATATTGTGTGGTCAGCCCTTTCAGGTAGCTGGCTGCGCCCTGCTCAAAGCTGATCGCCTCCGGGAGATGCATCAGGCGATCTTCCGCCACGTTGTGCACTTCGCTATAGGCCCCCATCGACGCCAGACAGTAGACCACGCGATCGCCGGGCTTAAATAATGTCACGCCACGTCCAACCCGCGACACCACGCCTGCGGCTTCTGTACCCAGGCCAGAGGGAAAAGCGGCGACCGGATAAAGCCCGCTGCGAACATAGGTATCGATGTAATTAATCCCGATAGCGCGATGTTCTACCTGCACTTCATGTTCGGCCGGGTCAGCAGGTTCAAAATCTGTCCACTCTAAAACGTCCGGGCCGCCATGTGCGCTGAACTGAATACGCTTTGCCATTCTGACTCCTGTGATTGTTTCATCATGAGGGTGAGGCACGCACCCCAACTAAGGTATACTTGCGCGTCCCCACAGAAGATCGGTAATGCATTCACTATGGCAGGAAATAAACCCACCAACAAATCGAACGAAACGCAGGATCGCCAGCTCGCAGGCGTGAAAATGCCCCCGCATTCGCTGGAAGCGGAGCAGTCGGTGCTCGGTGGGTTAATGCTGGATAACGAGCGCTGGGACAATGTCTCTGAGCGCGTCGTCGCGAATGATTTTTTCAACCGCTCGCATCGGCTGATTTTTTCAGAGATGCAGCGGCTGCTGGAAAACAGCAAACCTATTGACCTGATTACGCTCTCCGAATCGCTGGAAACCCGTGGCGAACTGGAGATGGCGGGCGGCTTCGCCTATCTGGCGGAACTGGCGAAAAACACCCCGAGCGCGGCGAACATCGGCGCCTATGCTGACATCGTGCGCGAACGCGCGGTGGTGCGTGAGATGATCGCCGTCGCTAACCAGATTGCAGATGCCGGTTATGATCCGCAGGGGCGTAACAGCGAAGAGCTGCTCGACTTCGCGGAGTCGAACGTCTTTAAAATTGCGGAAGCGCGCGCGGATAAGGATGCTGGCCCGAAAAACATTGAGCAGATTCTGGAATCGACCGTTTCCCGTATCGAATCGCTCTATCAGACACCGCACGATGGCGTCACCGGCGTCGATACCGGCTATCAGGATCTGAATAAAAAGACCGCGGGCCTGCAGGGTTCTGATCTGATTATTGTCGCAGCACGTCCTTCGATGGGTAAAACCACCTTTGCGATGAACCTGTGCGAAAACGCCGCCATGCTGCAGGAAAAACCAGTGCTGATCTTCAGTCTGGAGATGCCCAGCGAGCAGATCATGATGCGTATGCTGGCGTCACTCTCCCGCGTCGATCAGACCCGCATTCGTACCGGGCAGCTGGATGATGAGGACTGGGCGCGTATTTCCGGCACCATGGGCATCCTGCTGGAGAAGAAGAACATGTACATTGATGACTCTTCCGGCCTGACGCCCACCGAAGTGCGTTCGCGCGCCCGGCGTATCTACCGTGAAAACGGTGGATTAAGCATGATCATGATCGACTATTTGCAGCTGATGCGCGTGCCGTCGCTGTCGGACAACCGTACGCTGGAAATTGCTGAGATCTCCCGCTCGCTGAAAGCGCTGGCCAAAGAGTTGAACGTGCCGGTTGTGGCGCTGTCGCAGCTTAACCGCTCGCTGGAGCAGCGAGCCGATAAACGTCCGGTCAACTCGGATCTGCGTGAATCGGGCTCGATCGAGCAGGATGCGGATTTGATCATGTTTATCTATCGCGATGAGGTTTACCACGAAAACAGCGATCTTAAAGGGATCGCGGAGATCATTCTGGGTAAACAGCGTAACGGCCCGATCGGTACGGTACGCCTGACCTTTAACGGTCAGTGGTCACGCTTCGACAACTACGCTGGCCCGCAATACGACGACGAATGATCCCCGGTTTGTGCTGTCATGCACGATCTGTGCATGACAGCCCCCATCATCACAAAATAGTGTTGGACAACCTCTCGGGTTATCGGGTTATCTGTAACAAAGCGACGCCTGGCACCGATGTGGAAACGGAATGACTCACGTAGACGATTACGACCTTAAAATCCTGACTTTATTACAATCCAACGGCCGTCTGACCAATCAGGAACTCAGCGATCTGGTCGGCCTTTCCGCCTCACAATGTTCCCGCCGTCGTATCAATTTGGAACAGGCTAATCTGATCCTGGGTTATCATGCCCGGCTGTCGCCCGATGCCATCGGGCTTGGTATGGTGGGATTGATTGAGGTGCGCTTAATTAACCACACCGCAGAATATGTCGAGAGCTTTCACCGGATGGTGGAGCAGGAGCAGGCGATCGTGGATGCCTATAAAACCACCGGCGATGCGGACTATCTGCTTAAAGTGGCGGTGGCCGATCTCAATTCCCTTAGTGCGTTAATCAGCCAGTTAGTCGCGGGCCACCAGAGCGTTTCCCATGTGAAAACCTCGGTAGTGCTGGGACGCATGAAAGAGAACGGGCTGATGATGCTGCCTGAGCAGAAGACGCGCTAAAAAGGTGCGCGCTGTGCGATTTTGGTGCACACTTGCGGCAATTAATGCGAAGAGTGTGCATAGAAACGGACTTTAACGCATAGGTTGACGGTATCAGCCGGCATTTATGCACAAAGTTCTGTTTTAAAGCGCCTTAGATATCAATGGGATATCGCTGGCACCCGGTTTACAGCAGTTCAGTGCTGTGGCGATGGTGCGTTTTTTGCATCGAAACCGCATCATTTGCCCTGAGAAAACCCCATGGATAACATCGCAGAACCCTCCCGCGTCCCGCATTCGCGCATTGAAGATGCGCTGGCGATGGTGCTTGGCACCCTGATGGTCTCGTTCGGCGTCATTATGCTGAAACAGGCGGGGGCGCTGACCGGCAGCACCGCAGGCATCGCCTTTCTGATCAGCTACCTGTCGCCGCTTTCGTTCGGCAGCGCGTTCTTCCTGATCAATATCCCTTTTTACTGGCTGGCGGTAAAACGCATGGGCTGGGAATTTACGCTGAAAACCTTCTGCGCCGTCGGTCTGGTGTCGCTGTTTACCCAGCTGCACCCGCTGTTCGTCCACTTTTCTGACCTTAACCCCTTCTATGCGACACTGTTCGGTAACGTCATCATGGGAATCGGGTTTATAGTGTTATTTCGTCATAAGGCGAGCCTGGGCGGCATCAATATTCTGGCGCTGTGGCTACAGGATCGCTTTGGGATCCGCGCGGGGAAGCTGCAAATGGTGGTCGATACCTGCGTCGTGCTGGCGTCACTGTTTGTGGTGAGTGGCCCCATCCTGCTCGCGTCGATTGCGGGTGCGGTGATCCTGAATCTGATTATTGCAATGAACCACCGTCCGGGACGCTATCGGGTTTAATCCGCATCTTCCCTCTGGACCAATCATGGAGACCTACACCGTGTTTCAAAACGTTGATGCCTATGCTGGCGATCCGATTCTGTCGTTGATGGAAGCCTTCAAACAAGACCCACGCGAACACAAAGTTAACCTGAGTATCGGCCTCTATTACGACGAAAAGGGCATCATCCCGCAGCTGAAGGCTGTAGCCGCTGCCGAAGAGCAGATCTATGCTGAGCCGCATCAGGCATCGCTCTATCTGCCAATGGAAGGGCTGAACAGCTACCGTAGTGCGATTGCACCGCTGCTGTTTGGTGCCGATCATCCGGTGTTAAACGCGGGCCGTATCGCCTCTATTCAGACGCTGGGCGGTTCTGGCGCGCTGAAAGTGGGCGCGGATTTCCTTAAGGGCTACTTCCCGCAGTCTGCGGTCTGGGTCAGCGATCCGACCTGGGAGAACCACGTCGCGATTTTTAATGGTGCAGGTTTTGAGGTAAATACCTATCCCTGGTATGACGCAGAGACCCACGGCGTGCGGTTTGATGCCTTTATCAGCACCCTGAAAACCCTGCCAGCGCAGAGCGTCGTGCTGCTGCATCCCTGCTGTCATAACCCGACCGGTGCTGACCTGACTGATGCGCAGTGGGATCAGACCGTTGAGGTGCTGAAAGCACAGCAGCTGATTCCTTTCCTGGATATCGCCTATCAGGGCTTTGGTGCCGGCATGCAGCAGGATGCCTATGCGCTGCGCGCGGTCGCGGCGGCGGGCCTGCCAGCCCTGGTGAGCAACTCCTTCTCCAAAATTTTCTCGCTCTATGGCGAGCGCGTGGGCGGTCTCTCTATCGTCTGTGACAGCGCCGAAGAGTCAGCGCGTGTGCTGGGCCAGTTAAAAGCCACGGTTCGCCGCAACTACTCCAGCCCGCCGAATTTCGGTGCGCAGGTTGTCGCGCGCGTACTCAACGATGACGAGTTGAAAGCCAGCTGGCTGGCTGAAGTGGAAGCGATGCGCTTACGCATTCTGGACATGCGTCAGTCGCTGGTGGACGTGCTGAGCACCGCTCTGCCAGGTAACAACTTCGACTACCTGCTGAAGCAGCGTGGCATGTTCAGCTACACCGGCCTGAGTGCACAGCAGGTCGATCGTCTGCGCAACGAATTTGGCATCTATCTGGTGGGCAGCGGCCGCATGTGTGTGGCCGGTCTGAACAGCAAAAATGTGCATCAGGTGGCTGAAGCGTTTGCTGCCGTGATGTAACGGCCGCCAGGCTGTAAAAAAAACCGCCAGGGTGCTCTCTGGCGGTTTTTTTATGGGTCAGGGTTTACCTTTCGGCGACATGCTGCACACTTAAACGGGGTAACCGTTTCAGGAATAAGCTATGTGGCATCAACAAACTATTACGCTGAGCGCGAAGCCGCGCGGGTTTCATCTGGTCACCGATGAGATCGTGAACTCGCTCTCCGGACTGCGTGATATCAAAACCGGTGTGCTGCATCTGCTGTTGCAGCACACTTCGGCGTCGTTAACCTTAAATGAGAATTGCGACCCGACGGTGCGCAGCGACATGGAGCAGCATTTCATGCGGCACGTGCCGGAGAATGCGCCTTATCAGCACGATTACGAAGGGCGTGATGATATGCCGGCGCACATCAAATCGTCGATCTTAGGGGTTTCGTTGTTATTACCGGTTCAGCGGGGACGTCTGGTGCTGGGCACCTGGCAGGGTATCTGGCTGGGCGAGCATCGCATTGAGGGCGGTGCCAGGCGGATTGTCGCCACTTTACAAGGGGAATCGTAATGAATAACTCAGACTTACTGACCTATTGCATGAGTAAGCCGGGCGCGGAGCAGAGCGTCCACAGTGACTGGAAAGCCACGCAGATTAAAAGCAACGGCGTGCTGTTTGCGATGGTACATGAGGCGAAAGGGCGGCCAGCGGTCTCGCTGAAATCGACGCCTGCGCTGGCCGAATTACTGCGCGAAGAGCATAGCGATATTATTCCCAGCGAGCATCTGAACAAGTCACACTGGAGCACGCTGTTCCTGGACGGTTCGCTGAAAGATTCGCAGATCTACTATCTGGTCGATGCCTCATTCCAGCAGGTTGCAACGGCCCGCTAAACGGCAATAAAAAACCCTCTTACCTGAGCAAGAGGGTTTCAGAGGCAGCGGGTTACGCGGCAGGCTGTTCGCGCAGGGTATTGATGTCGATAACGAAGCGGTATTTCACATCGCTTTTCAGCATGCGCTCATAGGCTTCATTGATCTGGTCCATCGCGATCAGTTCAATGTCTGACGTAATGCCGTGCTCACCACAGAAATCGAGCATCTCCTGGGTCTCTGCGATACCGCCGATCAGTGAACCGGCGATGCTGCGACGCTTGAAGATCAGGTTAAATACCTGTGGTGCCGGGTGATCGTGCTCCGGTGCACCCACCAGCGTCATGTTGCCATCCAGCTTCAGCAGGGTGATGAAGGGGTTGAGATCGTGCTGAGCCGCCACGGTATTCAGAATGAAGTCGAAGCTGTTGGCGTGCTGCGCCATCTGCTCCGCATCTTTGGAGATCACGACTTCATCGGCACCCAGACGTTTGCCATCTTCAATTTTGGAAGGCGAGGTGGTGAACAGCACCACATGTGCGCCCATGGCATGGGCGATTTTCACGCCCATATGGCCCAGGCCGCCTAAGCCTACGATACCCACTTTCTTGCCCGGGCCGACATTCCAGTGGCGCAGCGGCGAGTAAGTGGTGATACCGGCACACAGCAGCGGTGCCACGCCCGCCAGCTCGAGGTTCTCGGGAATGCGCAGCACAAAGCTCTCATCAACCACCATCGACGTTGAGTAACCGCCGTAGGTAATGGCGCCGGTTTCACGATCTTCACCGTTATAGGTGCCAACAAAGCCGTTTTCACAATACTGTTCCAGACCCTGCTGACAGCTCGGACAGCTGCGGCACGAATCGACCATGCAGCCTACGCCGACCAGATCGCCGACTTTGTATTTCTGCGTCTGCGGGCCAACGGCCGTGACGCGACCGACAATTTCATGACCCGGAACCACGGGAAAAATGGTGTTTTTCCACTCATTACGGGCCTGATGCAGGTCTGAGTGGCAAACGCCACAGAACAGCACCTCAAGCTGAACGTCATGGGCGCGCAGCTCACGCGGCTTAAAATCGAACGGTGCCAGTTTGGATTTTGCATCCTGAGCAGCATACGCATGCGTAATATTCATGGTGTCTCCAGTTTCGATGTGTCGTGAGTGTTATTCGATGAAGTGCAGCAGCGTTGATGTGCTGCGAAAACAGGGCGACGCCAGGGGCGTGCCAAAGAGGAACCGCTTAAGGATAGTCAGCGTGGGGAAAAGCGTATACGCCTATACATGTCTGAATCTTGCCTGATTCTGCAATTTTCTGGCTGAATCGACAGGGGAGAGTAAAAGGCCCGCACGCGGCGGGCCTGACAGAATTACTTCTGTAACAGTGGCTTCAGGAAGCGCGCGGTATGTGATTTCTCACACTCCGCCACGGTTTCTGGCGTACCAGCCACCAGGATTTCACCGCCGCCGCTGCCGCCTTCCGGACCCAGGTCGACAATCCAGTCTGCAGTTTTGACCACATCCAGGTTGTGCTCAATCACCACGATGGTGTTGCCCTGATCGCGCAGCTTATGCAGCACTTCCAGCAGCTGCTGGATATCGGCAAAGTGCAGGCCGGTGGTCGGCTCATCCAGAATGTAGAGTGTCTGACCGGTGCCACGCTTCGACAGCTCACGCGCCAGCTTCACGCGCTGGGCTTCACCGCCGGAAAGAGTGGTCGCGGACTGACCGAGGCGGATGTAGGTGAGACCCACATCGATCAGCGTCTGCAACTTACGCGCCAGCGCCGGCACCGCATCGAAGAACTCACGTGCCTCTTCGATGGTCATTTCCAGCACTTCGTGAATGCTCTTGCCTTTGTACTTCACTTCCAGCGTTTCACGGTTATAGCGTTTGCCTTTGCACTGATCGCACGGCACATAAATGTCCGGCAGGAAGTGCATTTCGACTTTCAGCACGCCATCGCCCTGACAGGCTTCACAGCGTCCGCCACGCACGTTAAAGCTGAAGCGGCCCGGATTGTAGCCGCGCGAACGCGCTTCCGGCACGCCCGCAAACAGTTCACGCACCGGAGTGAAGATGCCGGTGTAGGTGGCCGGGTTGGAGCGCGGTGTACGACCAATCGGGCTCTGGTCGATGTCGATTACTTTGTCGAAGTGCTCCAGTCCCGCCACGTCACGGTAAGGTGCCGGTTCGGCGATGGTCGCGCCGTTCAGTGCCCGCTGGGCAATCGGGAAGAGCGTATCGTTGATCAGGGTCGATTTACCCGAGCCGGAAACACCGGTAATACAGGTGAACAGCCCGACCGGCAGCGTCAGCGTGACATCCTTGAGGTTGTTGCCGCGTGCGCCAGTAATCTTCAGGACTTTGGCCGGGTCGCCTTTGACGCGCTCCTCTGGCACTGCAATGCCACGCTTGCCGCTCAGGAACTGGCCGGTCAGTGACGCTTCCTGCGCCATGATCTGATCAACCGTGCCTTCAGCCACCACCTGGCCGCCATGTACGCCCGCACCCGGACCGATATCGATCACATGGTCAGCGGCACGAATCGCATCTTCATCATGCTCAACCACGATCACCGTGTTACCGAGGTCGCGCAGATGAATCAGGGTGCCGAGCAGGCGTTCGTTGTCGCGCTGGTGCAGGCCGATTGAAGGCTCATCCAGCACATACATCACGCCGACCAGACCGGCACCGATCTGGCTGGCCAGACGGATACGCTGTGCTTCACCACCGGACAGGGTCTCGGCGGAACGCGACATCGAAAGATAGTTCAGGCCGACGTTGACCAGGAAGCTCAGGCGATCGCCAATCTCTTTCAAAATTTTCTCGGCGATCTGCGCACGCTGGCCGCTGAGTTTCATGTTTTCAAAGAAGGACATCGCATGGCCGATGCTCATCTCAGAGATGGTCGGCAGCGTGGTGTTCTCCACGAAGACATGACGCGCTTCACGACGCAGACGGGTTCCTTCACAGCTGGCACAGGCGCGGTTGCTGATAAATTTCGCCAGCTCTTCGCGTACCGCTGAAGACTCGGTCTCTTTATAGCGGCGCTCCATGTTATTGAGTACGCCTTCAAACGGATGACGGCGTACCGAGGTGTCGCCGCGATCGTTGATGTACTTGAATTCGATGCTCTCTTTGCCTGATCCGTACAGAATCACTTTCTGTACGTTTTCTGGCAGGCTGCCGAACGACGCTTCGATATCAAAATCGAGGTGTTCCGCCAGCGAACGCAGCATCTGGAAGTAGTAGAAATTGCGGCGATCCCAGCCGCGGATTGCACCGCCCGCCAGCGAGAGTTCAGGATTCTGCACCACGCGGTCAGGATCAAAATATTGCTGTACGCCAAGGCCGTCACAGGTCGGACAGGCGCCCGCCGGGTTGTTAAACGAGAACAGGCGCGGCTCCAGCTCGCTCATGCTGTAACCACAGATCGGGCAGGCGAAGTTAGCCGAGAAGAGCAGCTCTTCTGCGGCGCTGTCATCCATGTCCGCCACGATGGCCGTCCCGCCGGAGAGCTCCAGCGTGGTCTCAAACGATTCCGCCAGGCGGGTCGCGAGATCTTCACGCACTTTAAAGCGGTCAATCACCACTTCAATGGTGTGCTTCTTCTGCAGCTCGAGTTTTGGCGGATCGGAGAGGTCACACACTTCGCCATCAATACGCGCACGGATATAACCTTGCGTCGCCAGATTCTCCAGCGTTTTGGTGTGCTCACCCTTACGATCTTTCACCACCGGCGCCAGCAGCATCAGGCGACGGCCTTCCGGCTGGGAGAGCACCTGATCGACCATCTGGCTGACGGTCTGCGCCGCCAGCGGCACATCATGATCCGGGCAGCGCGGTTCGCCAACGCGGGCAAACAGCAGACGCAGGTAATCATGGATCTCGGTGATGGTTCCCACGGTCGAGCGTGGGTTGTGCGAGGTGGATTTTTGTTCAATGGAAATGGCGGGCGACAAACCTTCGATATGATCGACGTCCGGCTTCTCCATTAACGAAAGAAACTGGCGCGCATACGCAGAGAGCGACTCCACATAGCGGCGCTGACCTTCCGCATACAGCGTATCAAACGCCAGTGAGGATTTACCGGAACCTGACAGGCCGGTTACCACAATGAGTTTGTCGCGTGGGATGGTCAGGTTGATGTTTTTCAAATTATGGGTGCGGGCACCACGAACTTCGATCTTATCCATTCACCTTTCCCGGATTAGCAGCACTCACCGCGCCTTGCCGACACGGCCAGAATAAACGTGTCATTATGGCACAAAAAATAGACTGAATAAATATCCAGTACTCTTAGCCTCTGGCGCGCAGAGTATTAAAACTGGAACCCCGCTCGAAAGTGGGAAACAGACCGCAGGACGTGTTAGAATTGATAGATTAGACTGTATGCATTAACTCATCGGGAGACAGCAACATGGCCAGTCGTGGCGTTAACAAAGTGATTCTTGTCGGGAATCTGGGTCAGGATCCGGAAGTACGTTATATGCCAAATGGTGGCGCTGTTGCCAACATTACGCTGGCTACGTCGGAAAGCTGGCGCGACAAGCAGACCGGTGAAAACAAAGAGATCACTGAGTGGCACCGTGTGGTGCTGTTTGGCAAACTGGCTGAAGTCGCGGGTGAATACCTGAAAAAAGGGTCGCAGGTCTATATCGAAGGCCAGCTGCGCACCCGTAAATGGCAGGATCAGGGTGGCCAGGAACGTTACACCACCGAAGTCGTGGTTAACGTTGGTGGTACCATGCAGATGCTGGGTGGCCGTCAGCAGGGCGGTAATGCCGGTGCAGGCGCTCCAGCCGGTGGTGGCGCGCAGGGCGGTGGCAACAACAATGGCTGGGGTCAGCCGCAGCAGCCGCAGGGCAACAATAACCAGTTCAGTGGTGGCGCGCAGTCCCGTCCGCAGCCGCAGCCACAGAGCGCGCCGGCCAGCAACAACAACGAACCACCAATGGATTTCGACGACGATATTCCGTTCTGATTCCGTTGGCCAGAGAGTACAAAAAAAGCCCGCTTTGCGGGCTTTTTTTATGCGCGGCGTCTGGCGGCCAGCTACGACCATTCCGCCAGAATCGCCTCCGTGCTCAGCACACGTGGCACGTTGCCGGGGATCAGCAGTGAGGCCCACACATCATTGTGCTGGTTAATCAGTGCTTCGGCGCTGACCCAGCGGCGATCTGCCGTGGTGTGCGCATCGGCGGCAACGGTAATCGCATAGCCCGCACTGGCACCGACTTTTATTGTGGTATCCAGGCAGTAGTCAGTGGCACAACCGCACACCACAAATTCCTCTACCGCCAGCCTCTTTAACAGCGTGGCCAGGTCGGTGTGCCAGAAGCTGTCGCAGGCAGTTTTGGTCACATAGTGTGCGCCAGCAGGCTGAGCGATTTCTGGCAGCAGCTCGAAAGCCGCATTACCCTCGCACATCTCGCCTTCGCGGTGCTGGATAAATATTGTGATATCGGCGCGTTCGGTCAGCCGGTTAATCTGTGCAATCCTTCCCGCTGTGTCGAAGCGTGGCGTGCTGAAGACGCCATTCTGCATATCAATGACCACGACTACCCGCTGTGCCATGCTTAATCCCATCTGGTTTGAAAAAAGCAGTGTTACCTGAGGCATTGCGGAAAGCAATCTTTTGCATTTTCCCCCCTGTCACAGGCATGCTAAACCGACTGGTTAAATAAGGAGAGAGAAGTGGAAGGTGTTCCGGCGAGTTTTCCCTGTGAGAAAGACCGCGCCCGGTTTCAGCAACTCGCCGAGCTGCCCGGTGTGGAACTCTATCAGGCCCACATCTCCCGCTACGCATTTGAACCCCATACCCATGAAGCCTTTGGTATCGGCACCATTGAAGCGGGCGCGCAACGCTTTCGCTACCGCGGCACCGAATATACTGCGCCGGAGAACTCGCTGGTCATGATGAATCCGGATGAGCTGCATACCGGTGAGTCAGCGTGTGAAGAGGGCTGGCGCTACCAGATGATCTACATTCAGCCGCAGCTGATGGATGAACTGACCGGCGATCGCGGCTGGTGGTTCAACGAGGCGCTGTTGACCGATCCGCGCGTGGCGCGGCCGCTCTCCCGCACGCTGGCGACACTCTGGCAGGCGGAATCACCTCTGGCGCGCCAGAGCCTGCTGGCTGAACTGCTGTTGCAGATTCGTCCGCTGGCACGCATGTCCTCACAGGGCAGACCGGATGCACGGCATCGTTTTGATCAGGTAAGAGATTTTCTGCGCGCAAACCTCGCAGAACCGGTGCGGCTGGATGAGCTGGCGGCGCTGGCCTCGCTTTCGCCGTGGCACTTCTTACGCGCCTTTCGTCAGCACTATCACGTTACGCCGCATCAGATGCTGATGGCTTTCCGGCTTTACGACGCCAAGCAAAGGCTGGCACAGGGTGAAGCGGCTGCCAGCGTTGCGGCGGCGGTGGGATTAACCGATCAGGCCCATCTGACCCGCGCCTTTGCAAACCGTTATGGCATCACGCCGGGCCGCTATCAAAAGCAGGTGCGCCAGCCCTGATACCACCGCAATCTGCTACAAGCATTCCCCGCCCGAACCCGCCACACTGAACGAAAAAGCTATATAAGGAAGAAATTATGTTTGCTGGTGTCATGTTTGCCGTCACCGCCGGACTGCTGTGGGGGCTGATCTTTGTCGGGCCGCTGCTGGTGCCTGACTATCCTGGCGCGCTGCAATCGGCGGGACGTTATGTGGCGTTTGGGCTGATTGCGCTGCCGCTGGCCTGGCACGGTCGTCATCGCCTGCGCAAGCTGGCCCGGGCTGACTGGCGTGAGGCGGTAAAGCTCTCGCTGGTGGGAAACCTCTTCTACTATGCGTTTCTGGCGAACGCCATTCAGCGCACTGGCGGACCGGTCTCCACCATGATTATCGGCACGCTGCCGGTGGTGATCGCTGTGACGGCCAATCTCTGTTACGGCCATCTTGAAGGACGCCTGCCGTGGCGGCGGCTGTTTCCGGCACTGGTCATGATGGCGGCCGGATTACTCTGCGTGAATGCGGCGGAGCTACAGAGTCAGGGCCACACCCTTGATCTCAGCCGTTATCTGACCGGTATCGCGCTGGCGCTGCTGGCTGTGGTCTGCTGGACCTGGTATCCGCTGCGCAATGCCCGCTGGCTGCGTACACATCCCGAACTGCGGCCCTCGACCTGGGCAACAGCGCAGGGAGTCGTGACGCTGCCGATGGCGCTAATCATGTACGCGCTGGTCAGCGCGCAGCTCGCCTGGCAACAGCCGGCTTTTTCGCTGCCGTTTGGGCCGCGTCCTGCGGTGTTTATCTCCCTGATGCTGGCGATTGGTCTGCTCTGTTCCTGGCTCGGGACCTTATGCTGGAACGCTGCCAGCCAGCGTCTTCCCACCGTACTGATGGGGCCACTGATTGTTTTTGAGATCCTTTTCGGCCTGTTGTGGACTTTTCTCTGGTATCAAAGCTGGCCACCCCTGCTCACCGTGACGGGGATTATTTGTCTGATGGCTGGTGTCCTGTGGGCAATGCGCATCAAACCGCAGCCTCTCGTCGTCGCGATTAAAGAGTAAACCGCGAAGATCGCCAAAAGACCTCTGCCGCGCGGATAACACGCCGCGCGGCTTTTTAAGATTAAACCCTACCCCGATTTGCCCGCTCTGCGACAGATTTGTGCCGCGAAATCGATTTCATGCCTCTGCGTAATCGTGCCTTTACCCCCGAAAGCCTCTCTCATCCCCTGTTTGTCAGTGAAAAAACGGGACTGATGGTCTCCTGAACATAGCCATGTTCAGCGCTGGCTGCGGGTAACTGTTCAGATATCGGTCGTTAATCAGGAAAAATAGCGCAGCATTATGGACGTTATGCTTTTATCAGCGGCTTTTTATTGCGGTATGGTCCTGAGAAAGGGAGGCAGAAAACCACTATTAACTTCACTCAGTGATGAATGAGTAAGAAAACTCCGCCGCTGCGTTAATAATTAAAGATTAATCTCTGGCATCAATGATGCGCAATGAAGAGAGCGAAAAGATAGACACATAACGTTAGTGATAAGGAGCAATAAACTATTTATCCTGGATTAATCCTGGAGAAAGTATATGCCATTAACCCATTCCCCGGAATTAAACGCAGCCGCAAAAATTTGAGTCAGGTCCAGCATTAACTCAAATGTACGGTGATTATTTTTTGCGCGATGTTTAAATTGGCTTAATGATATTGAGACGATTTAGTTCCGACGATTAGCTGGGCTTACGTAAGAAAGGGAGGGCCCAATCCCGCGTAAACGAGATTGGGAAGGGAAGAGTAGCCGTAGAATGCGAGACGTTTGCTGTTGTGAATCAATTTTACCGCAAAAAAAGAAGCTTAGCCGTGAAGCCATTCATTAGTTATAAATGGAGCGGAAAAGGGTGCCGCAATTGTCCTGTTAAATGATCTTCATCTCTTCTGGTAAGAACAAATCTCAGCGTTAAGTCTAAAAAGCGCGGTAGCATTGGGGCTTAGCGGTTCTCCGTGCCTGACGGATAATGGTATACGCTGCGACTGATATCTAATAAGCGGCAGCTGCGACGGGTGCCAATGTCAAAGGTGGCCTGCAGGAAATCCACAGCCTGACGTTTTTCATTAGTGGTAAAGAAGTGCTTCAGAACACTCTGCAGCATCTCTTTGTCCGAGTTGAGCGTCTGCAGTTCACGCGTGATGTTCTGCAGTTTTTCTTCCAGCTCTTTGATTTTTCTGCCTTCTTCCGAAGACAACCCAGAAAACTTCTTCTTCCAGCTGTAGAACGTGGCTTCAGAGATGCCTAACTCTTCACAAATCTCTCTGACTTTCACGCCCGATTCAGAAGCTTTAATGGCATTTGTGATTTGATCTTCGCTGTATCGTGACTTTCTCATAAATGCTCTTACCTTTCTTATCGATTAATGGATGAGAATGACTTTAATAATTTCTGGCACTGTAAGATTCTATTAAGGCAGTATTAAAGTGCGCGAATTGAATTGCGAAGCCTAAATTAAGATATTTAGAATAAATATCATCATGGGATAAATCTTATTTTATTCTTATCCGGTGGGCGTGCCTTCCTGGAGGGGGATTTTTGTTATAAATTCATCGCATCCAAAATACGAAAAAATTCTACGTACATTGGATATTTAGCCTGACCGACTTGATTAATATGGCGAGAAGGGCTCTTAAAGGTTGTTTTATTTTCAGCCTGAAATCGTTTCCATCTGAAGTGATTCGCGCCATTTATAATAAGAATTATCCTGAATTAACACTCCGGATCATGATTTACATCTCAATTTTCGGACCAGCTTGGTCTGAAGTCTTACATTTTCGCCAGGCCCACTGAGCGCTTATTAATTCGTTACAGGGATGTTGTACCGAAGCGGTTGTAGTTGAGTAATACTAAGGAAGAGTCGATGAAATTGAGCGTAATGTCTAATGCCGCCTGGATGATGTCTGAGAAGATCATCTCCGTTTTTGGCGTCATTTTTGTGACGTCTTACGTGGCGAAATCCTTTGGCCCAACGGTGTTTGGCCAGATGGCGTTTTCTACTTCACTATTTGCGATGGTGCAAACCGTTGCAATCTTTGGCACCGAAACCATTCTGTTTAAACGCGTCAGCAAAAATGCGTCAAAAGGCCTGCGCCTGATGACCATCGCCCGCACGATGAGAATGGTGCTGTTGCTGGTCACTTCGGTGCCAGTCTTAATCTGGGTCTGGTACAACATGCAGGAAAATTTCCTGGCGTTTGCACTGGCCTCATTTGTTGCCTCGGTTTTTGTCACCCAGGACACCTTCAGCGTTTATAACAACGCGCGTCTTGCCTCGCGTCTTAACACCATCGCCAACGCCGTGGGCATGCTGCTGAGTTTCGGCATCAGCTTCACCGTCGCCTGGCTGCGTCTTAATCCGCTCTGGCTGACGCTGTCGATTGTCGCAGTGACACTGGTGCCTTACCTGATTAAGCGTCACAACTTCTATCAGGACCATCAGGATCAGATGCCACCGCGCGAAAAGCGCACGGCCTATCTGCGTTATCTGATGTATGCCGGTCTGCCGCTGGCGATCTCCAGCATCTTTATCTCTGTGCAGGTAAAAGCGGCGCAGATGTTCCTGGCAGGCACGGCACCCGCGCGTGACCTCGGGCTGTTTGCGGCGGCGAATACCATTTCCGCCTCATGGATTTTTATCCCGGTGGCGCTCATCACCTCCTGCTTCACTGAAATCTTCAGGGAGCGCGGCGAGGTCGCCATTAAGCTGGCTGCGCGGCTCAATGGCTATGTTATGGCGGTTTCATTGCTGATGCTGCTGATCATTTCGCTTTATGGCGAGCGGATCATCATTGCGTTGTACGGCCCGGAATTCACACAGTCAGGAAGTCTCATTACGTTGCTGTCGATAGCGACCAGCTTTTCGGCAATGGGGACCGTAGCGTATCGCTACATGGTCAAAGAGGGAGGATTTAACTACTTGCTGAGGAAAATCATCTGCCTGATGGTCATCAGTTTGCCGCTCTCCTGGTGGTTGATCCAGGGTCACGGCATCATGGGGGCCGCGTGGAGCGTTTTCCTTTCAGAACTTTTGTCCCTGACCGTAATGAATTACTTCTTTAAAAACGGCGTCATTCAAAAGATTCAGGTTTCCTCACTCAACTACAAAACATACAAATGAGGTCAGATATGCTCAAGTTGAAAGAAGAACTCAGAAGAAGTGTGCAGTATTTTATTAAGAAGATGCCCTGGGCTTATCAGGACCGCATCTACTACTTCCATAAGTTCAGAAAGCTGCCCAATCTGCGTCAGCCAAAAGTGTTCAACGAGAAGGTGTTGTACCGTAAGTTTATCTTCGGCGATTACCAGAGCTATGGTCGTCTGTCAGATAAGTACTCGGTGCGCGAATTCATTGCTGAAAAAATCGGTAATGAATACCTGATCCCGCTGGTACACGAAACGACTGACCCGACCACGCTGAACAGCTTACCCTGCTGGAAGGGGACGGTGATCAAGCCGAACCACGCCTCCAACATGGTAGAGATTCTGCTGGAGGAGCCGGACGCACTGCGCAAGCAGCAGATCATTCATGACTGCTATCGCTGGCTGAAGACCGACTTCGCCAACGAAGCGCGTGAGATTCACTATCGCTACATCAAGCCACGTATCCTGGTTGAGAAGTACATTGGTGATGGCAAAAGCGCGCCGATTGATTACAAGTTTCATATGTTCAACAAGCGTGATGGCAAGTTCGAATATGTGCTGCAGGTGATCTACAACCGCTGCCAGCCGCTGCTGTCGATGAATTTCTACGTGAATAACCTCAATGAGGCCTATCACAAGATTCGCGATACCGGTCTGGATGTCTCACCGATTATGCCGTCACTGGAACATGCGCTCGAACTGAGCAAGAAGCTGGCCAGTGATTTCGACTACGTGCGTGTGGACTGGTATATCCATGACGAGCGCATCTACTTTGGCGAACTGACCTTCACCCCAGGTGCAGGACTGGTCACCGGATTAGATCGTGGTTTAAATCAGATGATGGGAGATATGTGGATTCAGGACCGCCGCGGAACGCAGAGCCCGGGCGTTACAGTGCAGGATGTTAATATCCCTGCCATGTTGAAGAAAATTTAAGCACACACAGCAATATAAAAAACCCCGCTAAGCGGGGTTTTTTATGCGCAAAAATCAGGGCATCGGCCAGTCAGCAGGCGCCTGGCTCATCACATCGATAAAGGCATGCTTTGAGATTTCCAGAAAGTTATGCACGTTATCCATGCTTAGGGTAATGCCCATCAGACCGGTAACAAACCAGCAGGTCATGCCTAAACCAATCCCGCCACACATAAATGCCATCACGTGACGGCTATCCTGACGAAGTTTGGTTTTCAGGGTGCTGGCAAAAAACATCATGATTGCGCTCAGCAATTCCCAACGCATAACAAGTAAACTGGCGGTTAACGTAGCCATCGGCCGGACCTCAATATCAGTAAGTATTCCTGACAATCTGCGGACATCACCGGCGGCGGAAAAGTGTGTCAGGGGGTGCTTTTTCGCCGTCAACCCAGGTTCAAAGTGTGACTTGGGTCACATTATATCACCCGATTTTAAATTTTGAACAAAATTTGACTCTGGTATGGTAGCGGCGTGAGGGAATAGTGAGCAGTAGAAGAAGAATGGCGGGGAAATCAGTCAGATGCGCCCGGGCGGGCGCATCTGAGGGGTCAACGAACCGGACAGCACTCGCCGGTCGTGCGCTGGGTGAAGCTACTGATACCGTCATTGCAGCCAAAACTCAGCAGGCGAGGGCGCTGAATCGCCTGGCGGCGCATGGTATGGCGGTAAGCGGTAGGCGTCTGTGAAAACTGACGACGAAACACGCGGGAGAAGGTCTGCTGCGAGTCATAGCCATACTGCATCGCAATATCAAAAACCGGCCGCTGTGTCTGTGACAGCGCTTCCGCTGCCAGCGTCAGACGGCGCTCGCGAATATAGCCACCCAGCGTCTGTTTCGTTACCGAACGGAACATACGCTGCAGATGCCATTTCGAATAGCCCGATTTTGCGGCAACCTCATCGATCGACAGGCTCTTATCCAGGTTCTGGTCAATCCAGTGCGTCAGGGAATGAATGATCTCTTCTTGCATCATGGTCTCATCCTTCTGGTGCTTAATAAGCGGTAATGGGAGTTTAGTGGTTTTGATGGAGAGCGAGTATAATTCCTCAAGTTAACTTGAGGTAAAGAGCCTGATGAAAAAAGAACGCAACTATCCGAAACCGGTCTTAACACCGGGTGAAGTGGCGCGCCGCAGCGGTGTGGCGGTTTCGGCGCTGCACTTTTATGAGACAAAAGGACTTATTTTCAGCACCCGCAACAGCGGCAATCAGCGGCGATATAGCCGTGACGTGCTGCGACGCGTCGCGATTATCAAGATTGCGCAGCGTATCGGCATTCCGCTGGCAACGGTCAGTGACAGCCTGGATCACATTCCGCCTGACAAGCGCATGTCGACACCGGAGTGGGATGCGCTGACGCAGCACTGGCGCGAAGAGCTGGATAAGCGCATTGAAACCCTGACCCGCCTGCGTAATGACCTGGATGGCTGTATCGGCTGCGGCTGTTTGTCGATGCGCGACTGCCCGCTGCGCAATCCCGGCGACCGGCTGGGTCAGCAGGGCTCGGGTGCGGTGCTGCTTGACCCGGAACAGGATGATAAACATCCGGATGTGGAGTGACGTCTATACTTGGTGAAGGTCAAAACACAGGGAATCATGATGATCACCGTTCACCATCTTGAGAAATCGCGCTCGCATCGGGTGCTGTGGCTGCTGGAAGAGCTGGAAGTGCCGTACCAGATTAAACGCTATCAACGCGAACCGACCATGCTGGCCCCGGAGGCGCTGAAAAAAGTGCATCCACTGGGAAAATCACCGGTGATTACCGACGGGAACCAGGTAGTGGCAGAGTCAGGTGCCATTCTCGAATACCTTGAAGAGAAATATGATCACGAGTTCCGGCTCAAAGTGAGTGATGAGGCGTCGCGGCTGCAGTGCCGCTACTGGCTGCACTATGCCGAAGGCTCGCTGATGCCGCTGCTGGTGATGAAGCTGATCTTCGGTCAGATGGGTAAAGCACCGGTGCCGTGGCTGCTGCGCCCGGTCGGGGCGGCATTCGGTAAAGGCGTGCAGAAGGCGTTTCTGGATAAACAGCTTAAGCCACACATGCAGATGATCGAACAGCATCTGGCTGCAAATCCCTGGTTCGCCGGTCAGCGCTTCAGTATCGCTGATATCCAGATGAGCTTTCCGCTGCTGGCGCTTGCGCGACGTGCCGGACTGGAGCAGATGCCCGCCAGCCAGAAATGGCTGCAGACTGTGCAACAGCGTGCCGCCTGGCAGCGCGCGATCGATCAGGGCGGCGAGCTTTCGCTGCCAGGTTAATTCCCCTCTTCCACTGGCGGGTCGTGTCTCATCACGGCTGCGCCGGTGCGCATCCCCCTAAAAATCGCGTTAACTTCAGGGCGTCAGCGTTTGACGTCGGCCTGGGCCACGTGGCTGCTGGCGACTTAAGCCTGATCTTTATGCTGAAGAATCTCCCTCTGACAGTTGAAAATGTGCCGCTAAACGCCGGATAATCGCATGCCTTTTTATCTGGCCGCTTCTGGCGGCCAACTATCTGCGGCAAGGTAAACGTTTGCCTGCCGGGTAAAACCCGACAGTGACGCCGTCTACCCGCTTATTCCAGGGACAGCGATGGTCGCAGAGCGATCCACACAACAAAAATTTTTGAGGCTCAACTATGTCAACTGAATCACGCCCGGCCAGTGGAAAACTGGACGCCTGGTTCTCGATCTCGGCGCGCGGCAGCAGCGTGCGCCAGGAAATTCTGGCCGGACTTACCACCTTCCTGGCGATGGTCTACTCCGTTATCGTGGTGCCAGGAATGCTGGGCAAGGCCGGTTTTCCCCCTACTGCCGTGTTTGTCGCCACCTGCCTGGTTGCCAGCTTTGGTTCCATCATTATGGGACTGTGGGCCAATCTGCCGATGGCGATTGGCTGTGCAATCTCCTTAACCGCCTTTACCGCTTTCAGCCTCGTGCTGGGCCAGCACATCAGCGTGCCGGTTGCGCTGGGCGCGGTGTTCCTGATGGGCCTGCTGTTTACCCTGATCTCAGTGACCGGCATTCGAGCCTGGATCCTGCGTAACCTGCCGATGGGCGTGGCGCACGGCACCGGCGTCGGAATTGGCCTGTTTTTGCTGCTGATTGCGGCTGACGGTGTAGGCCTGGTAGTGAAAAACCCGGCACCGGGCCTGCCGGTGGCGCTGGGCCACTTCACCACTTTTCCGGTAATGATGACGCTGTTGGGACTGGCAGCAATTATTGGACTGGAGAAGCGCAGGATGCCCGGCGGTATACTCATGACAATTATCGCCATTTCGCTGCTGGGGCTGATCTTCGATCCGGCGGTGAGCTACAAAGGATTGTTTGCGCTGCCGAGCCTGCGTGATGCCAGCGGTGAGTCGCTGCTGTTCAGCCTCGACATTATGGGCGCGATGCAGCCGGTCGTGCTGCCAAGCGTGCTGGCACTGGTGATGACGGCGGTCTTTGACGCGACCGGCACCATTCGCGCGGTCGCGGGTCAGGCAAATCTGCTGGATAAACAGGGCCAGATTATCAATGGTGGTCGTGCGCTGACTAGCGACTCCGTCAGCAGCCTGTTCGCGGGTCTGGTGGGCGCGTCACCGGCTGCGGTTTATATCGAATCGGCGGCAGGAACGGCGGCGGGGGGTAAAACCGGTCTTACCGCGATTGTGGTCGGCCTGCTGTTCCTTGCCATTCTGTTTATGTCACCGCTGGCGTATCTGGTGCCGGCTTACGCCACCGCCCCCGCGCTGATGTATGTGGGTCTGCTGATGCTGAGCAACGTGGCGAAAGTCGACTTCAATGATTTTGTCGATGCGATGTCGGGCCTGTTAACGGCGGTGATTATCGTGCTCACCTGTAACATCGTAACCGGTATTATGATCGGCTTCGCCAGCCTGGTCGTGGGGCGTCTCTTCGCGGGGGAATGGCGCAAGCTCAACGTCGGCACCGTCATTATTGCTATCGCGCTGGTGGCGTTTTACGCCGGTGGCTGGGCGATCTGACTGTACAACCGGGCGTGCGGCTGCACGTCCGGAATTCTTCACTATTTTCCCGCCCGGCGCACGCGTAGCTGACAATCTTCACCGCAGTTTGTTTTACACTTTAGCGCTTAACCAATGATTGAAAGAAACGACGCCTAAGGAAAGCATGGAAATCTTTTTTACAATTCTCATCATGACGCTGGTCGTGTCGCTCTCTGGCGTCGCGGCTCGTATCCTCCCTTTTCAGATCCCGTTGCCGCTGGTTCAGATCGCCGTGGGTGCGATGCTGGCCTGGCCAACTTTTGGTCTGCATGTCGACTTTGACCCGGAGCTGTTTCTGGTGCTCTTTATTCCGCCGCTGCTGTTCGCGGATGGCTGGAAGACGCCGATCAGTGAGTTCCTGCATCATGGTCGCGAGATAATTGGCTTAGCACTGGCGCTGGTCCTGATTACCGTGATCGGCATCGGCTATCTGATCTACTGGCTGGTACCTGGTATCCCGCTGATCCCTGCCTTTGCGCTGGCGGCGGTGCTGTCACCGACCGATGCCGTGGCGCTCTCAGGCATTGTCGGTGAAGGCCGTATTCCCAAGAAGATTATGTCGATCGTGCAGGGCGAAGCCCTGATGAATGACGCATCGGGCCTGGTATCGCTGAAATTTGCCGTGGCAGTCGCCATGGGCACCATGGTGTTTACCTGGGGCGGTGCCAGCGTTGAGTTCCTGAAAGTGGCGGTGGGTGGTCTGATTGCGGGTGTCGCGATCTGCTGGCTCTACGGTAAGTCACTGCGCCTGCTCAGCCGCTGGAGCGGTGACGATCCGGCTACCCAGACCGTGCTGCTGCTGCTGCTGCCGTTCGCTTCTTACCTGATTGCTGAACATCTGGGTGTCTCAGGCATCCTGGCGGCCGTGGCGGCCGGTATGACCATCACCCGTTCCGGTATTATTCGTCAGGCACCGCTGGCGATGCGCCTGCGTGCCAACAGCGTCTGGCAGATGCTGGAGTTCGTCTTTAACGGCATGGTCTTCCTGATGCTGGGCCTGCAGTTGCCGGATATTCTGCAGACCTCTGTCGATCAGGCGCAGGCCGATCCGAACGTCGAGCTCTGGATGCTGTTTGCCGATATCGGGCTGGTCTATGCCGCGCTGATGATCGTGCGTTTTGGCTGGCTGTGGATTATGCAGCGCTTCAGCAAACGCCTGCTGAAAAAGAAGCCGCTGGAGTTCTCCAACTACTCGTTGCGTGAACTGCTGATCGCCTCCTTTGCGGGTGTGCGCGGCGCGATTACCCTGGCCGGTGTCCTGTCGATTCCGCTGTTCCTGACCAACGGCGAGCCTTTCCCGGCGCGTTATGAACTGGTCTTTATCGCCACCGGCGTGATTCTCTTCTCGCTGTTGGTAGGGGTAGTGATTCTGCCGATTCTGCTGCGCGGCATTGATACTATTGATAAAGGCGCACACCGTCGCGAGTTGCAGAATGCGCGTGCGGTAATGGCAGGCGCAGCCATTGAGAGCCTGCACAAGATGGAAGAGCGGCTGGAGAATGAGTCGGAAGAGAACATCGATCCGGAGCTGCTTAAAGAGGTGAGTCTGCGGGTGATTGGCAACTTACGTCGTCGCGCTGAAGGGAAGAATGACCTTGAACACGCGCTGTTCGCCGAGAACCTGGAGCGTCGCTTCCGCCTGACCGGACTGCGTGCCGAACGTGCTGAGGTCTATCATCTGCGCGCCACCCAGCAAATCTCCAATGAGACGATGCAGAAGTTACTGCACGACCTGGATCTGCTGGAAGCGCTGCTGATCGAAAAAGAGGAGTAAGTCCTGACTGGCACGCCTGCGCGTTAATGCGGCGTGCCAGCCTTTCACACCGACAGGCGCGGCGGCTCATCCGGCCAATGCTCGCGACAACAGGCTATCCACGCCTGCGCACTGCGCGACAGATAACTCCCTTCCCGCCAGATCAATCCCAGACTCCACTTCAGCTCCGATTCCAGCGGCAGCCACAGCAGCGACTGCTTATCCAGCCGCTGACAGATCGGCTCCGGCAGAATCGCCAGCCCCATCTCCGCCTGCACCATCGCCGCCAGAAAATCCCACTGTCCGCTGCGAACCGCCACCGTTGGCGTCAGGTTGAGCCGCTGAAACGCCTGCATCAGCTGACGATTCAGCGAGAACTCCTCATTAAAAATCAGCAGTGGATGCTCTGCCAGTTCTGCCAGTCCAATCTGCTGGCGGCTGAGCCACTCCGGGCGACGCGGCAGCAGTACGCAGAGCGGATGATGCATCAGGGGCAGGGTGTTCAGCGGCAGCTCGGCATCGACCGGTAGCGCGGTCAGGGCGATATCCAGACTGCCCGCCAGCACCGCCTGTTGGACGGTCAGACCGCCGAACTCAGAGATTTTCAGCTTCACACCGGGATAGCGGCGGCGAAACGCGGAAATCGAACCGGCGATCTGCATACCGACCATCGGCGGAATACCCAGTCGCAGCTCACCGGTTTTGAGCTGGTTAATGTCACCAATCTCCGCTTCCAGCTGATGAAACTCCTGCAGGATCGCCAGGCCGCGCTGATAGACCGCCTGGCCGCTGTCGGTGAGGTGCAGACGACGACCATCGCGCAGGATCAGCGTGCAGCCCAGCTCCTCCTCCAGCTGGCGCAGCATTTTGCTGATGGTCGGTTGCGTCACAAACAGCTTCTGCGCCGCACGGGTAAAGCTCTGCTGGCGTACCACTTCAGTAAAGTAACGCAGGGCGCGGACATCCATAATTATTCCTTTCAGGCATGATTTCGATAATTTTAATTCATTTTTTTCACCTTCTGTTGACGATTTATACTGGTGACATCAATTTAATCGGGGAGACAAGGTGATGGCGTTAGCGCTCACTTTACGCAGCAACCGCGCAGTGCAATGGCTCAGCCTGCCGCTCCAGCTGGGTTTCTATATCGTCCTGTTTATCGCCTGCGACCGGCTGGTGAGCTGGCTGCATCTGCCGCTGCCCGCCAATATCGTCGGGATGCTGCTGCTGCTGGCGTTAATCGTGACGCGGATTGTGCCGCTGAACTGGGTGAAAGCCGGATCACGCTGGCTGCTGGCCGAGATGCTGCTGTTCTTTATTCCGGCGGTGGTGGCGGTGGTGAACTATGGCGATCTGCTGCGGGTTGATGGCTGGCGCATCTGTGTGGTGATCGGTGTCAGTACGCTGCTGGTGCTGGCCTCGACTGCCTGGGTGGTGGACCGGCTTTATCAGTATGAAGTCGCGCGTGCCGCGCGTAAGCAGGATCCGCATGCGTGATTTTCTGCTCAGCCTGCTGTGTGTAGCCGTTACGCTGCTGGTTTATGCGCTGAATAAACGGCTTTATCGCCGCTGGCGGACGCTGCTGCTGATGCCACTGGTGATGACGCCGCTGGTGCTGGTGGCATTGCTGCTGCTGACGCATATCAGCTGGCAGGATTACATCGCCGAAAACCACTGGCTGCTCTGGCTGCTGGGGCCAGCGACGCTGGCGTTTGCGGTGCCGGTCTATGAGAATGTGGAGATTATTAAGCGCCACTGGCTGTCGCTGAGCGCGGGCGTAGTGACCGCGACGCTGGTCGCCGTCTGCAGTTCCGTCTGGCTGGCGCGGCTGTTAACCCTGCCGGAGTCGATTCAGCGCAGCCTGGCCGTGCGCTCTATCACCACGCCGTTTGCGCTGGCTGCGGCGGGTCCGATTGGCGGGCAGCCCGATCTGGTAGCGCTGTTTGTGGTGATTACAGGCGTGTTTGGCATGGCAATCGGCGACGTGCTGTTTCTGCGGCTCGCCATTAAGCAGGGCGTGGCGAAAGGCGCGGGATTCGGTGCGGCGTCACACGGTGCCGGCACGGCACGCGCCTATCAGATTGGCGAGCAGGAGGGCGTGGTCGCCAGCCTGGTGATGATGCTCTCTGGCGTGGTGACCGTGGTGCTGGCCCCGCTGATTGGGCACCTGATGTGGACAATATAGGCTACACTCCGTCGCACAGACGCTGGTCTGCGCTGAGACACGTATTTTTACGTAAAGTTTTCCAGATTTTGTTGTCTCCCCATTTCAGGCTGTTAACCTTGCGGCCGAATTAATTGTCCTTTCACGGAGTGGAATCATGTTTAAGCAACTTGTTGCCGGGAGCGCCCTCGGGCTGGTTTTAATGAGCGGTGCTGCTCAGGCGATTGAAGGCAGTGTTGATGTCAGCGAACACAACACCAACCTGAATGTGGGTCTGGGCACCACAACACCCGGTCTGTTTCTGAAAGGTAACTGGCTGCGTAGCGACCATGACGGCAGCACCTACGGTGCCGGTCTGGGTTACAACGTTGATTTCGGGCCGCTGCGTCTGGCGCCGACCGCAAAAGCGATCTTCACCCATCCTGAAGATGGAAAAGATGGATTTGCGGTGGCGCTGGGTGGTGCAGCACACTACAGCTTCAACAGCATGTGGGGCCTGTATGGCGAATATTATTACGCGCCAGAGTCTTTCACCGATCAGCTCGACAGCTATCAGGAAGCCGGTGGCGGCCTGAGCTTCACGCCGGTTTCACTGCTTAACCTGCGTGTAGGTTATCAGTACATCGAACTGAACAACAAAGATGGACGCAAAGATAACGTGCTGGTCGATGGCCCGTACGTGGGTGCATCGCTGCGCTTCTGATTCTGCTGCGCAAAAGAAGAGGGCGACTACTTCGGTAGCCGCCCTTTTTTATTGCCTGCTCGTTATGAACGAAAAGCCACGATCAGTGCGCTTTGCCCTGTTCGATGCCGGTGCCGGTCTGCGAGCGGATAAACTGTGCACGGAAGCGTGAACGTTCTTCTGCGCCCTGCTGCGAATGGTCGGTAATCGAGAAGAGCCAGATGCCCACAAAAGCCACCGCCATGGAGAACAGCGCCGGATACTCATAGGGGAAAATCGCCTTCGCGTTGCCCAGCACCTGTACCCACACCGTCGGGCCGAGGATCATCAGGATAACGGCGGTCAGCAGACCGAGCCAGCCGCCCACCATCGCGCCGCGCGTCGTGAGTTTTGACCAGTACATCGACAGCAGGATGATCGGGAAGTTACAGCTGGCCGCAATCGAGAAGGCCAGCCCGACCATAAAGGCGATGTTCTGTTTCTCAAACAGAATACCCAGCGCAATCGCCACCACGCCCAGCGCCAGCACGGTAATTTTTGAAACCCGCAGCTCATCTCTCTCGCTCGCCTGACCTTTACGATACACGCTGGCGTAGAGGTCGTGAGACACCGCCGACGCACCTGCCAGGGTTAAGCCTGCGACAACGGCCAAAATCGTGGCGAAGGCAACCGCAGAGATAAAGCCCAGGAAGGTGCTGCCGCCCACGGCGTTCGCCAGATGCACTGCCGCCATATTGGTGCCGCCAATCAGCGCGCCGCTGGCATCTTTAAAGGCCGGATTAGCGCCCACCAGCAGGATGGCACCGAAGCCGATAATAAAGGTCAGGAAGTAGAAGTAACCCATAAAGCCGGTGGCCCAGAAGACGCTTTTACGTGCCTCTTTAGCATCCGCTACGGTAAAGAAGCGCATCAGGATATGCGGCAATCCGGCCGTACCAAACATCAGCCCCAGCCCCAGCGACAGCGCGGAGATAGGATCTTTGACCAGTCCGCCAGGCTGCATAATCGCGATGCCTTTTGGATGGACCGCCATCGCTTCGGTGAACAGCGTATTAAAACTGAAACCGGTCGCCTTCATTACCATGACCGCCATGAAGGTGGCACCAAACAGCAGCAGCACGGCTTTGATGATCTGCACCCAGGTGGTGGCCAGCATGCCGCCAAACAGCACATACATCACCATCAGAATGCCGACCAGGACTACCGCAACATGGTAGTTAAGGCCAAACAGCAGCTGGATCAGTTTACCGGCCCCGACCATCTGCGCGATCAGGTAGAGCGCCACGACCACCAGCGAGCCGCAGGCTGACAGGGTGCGGATCGGCATCTGCTTCAGACGATATGAGGCGACATCGGCAAACGTGTAGCGACCCAGGTTACGCAGTCGCTCAGCGATTAAAAACAGAATCATCGGCCAGCCGACCAGGAAGCCGAGCGAGTAGATCAGCCCGTCATAACCGGAGGTGTAAACCAGCGCCGAAATGCCCAGGAACGAGGCGGCCGACATGAAGTCACCCGCCATCGCCAGGCCATTCTGGAAGCCAGTGATATTGCCGCCCGCGGTGTAGTAGTCATTACGTGATCGGGTGCGCTTTGAGGCCCAGTAAGTAATTCCCAGCGTGGCCCCGACGAAAATCGTAAACATGATAATCGCCTGGTAGTTGGTCGCCTGGCGCTGCACGGCACCGGTTATCGCATCGGCAGCCAGCGCTGAAAACGGCAGCATTAAGGCCAGCAGCCATAAGGTGAGACGAGTCATGATTTCACCTCGCTGAGGATCGCTTTCGTTAAACGGTCAAACTCACCGTTGGCACGCCAGACATAGACGCCGGTCAGCACAAACGACATCACAATCAGCCCGACCCCAATCGGGATACCGCGCGTGACGTTGGTGCCGGCATGCAGCGGCGTACCGAGCCAGCCGGGGGCAAACGCGATCAGCAGGATAAAGCCGACATAGAGCACCAGCATGATCAGCGACAGCAGCATCGCGAACGCCTGGCGCTTACGGACTAATTCATGAAAAAGGGGATTACGCTCAATCTGTTGATTGATGGCATCCTGATTCGAAAGGGCGTCATTCATCACATTTTCTCCAGAGGGCTTGCAGGCGAGAACCTCGCGACAGGGCGCGGATTCAGCTGGTTATAATATTTGTGACTACCGAAACAGACTGCGTAGGGCGGGTGTGGCGGGAAGCGATCTTCCCGCCGGACAGCGTGCGCTTAAGGCATCTTGATCGACTGTTTCTCCTCAAGCAGTTTTTCTACTACGCCAGGATCGGCGAGCGTAGAAGTATCACCAAGATTACTGGTATCCCCGGTGGCAATTTTGCGCAGAATACGCCGCATGATTTTGCCGGAGCGGGTTTTCGGCAGTGAGTCGGTCCAGTGCAGTACATCCGGTGTGGCTATCGGGCCAATCTCTTTACGGACCCACTGGCGCACTTCGGTGTACAACTCCGGCGACGGCTCTTCGCCATGATTCAGCGTGATATAGGCATAAATCGCCTGGCCTTTGATGCTGTGCGGAATCCCCACTACCGCCGCTTCGGCAATTTTAGGGTGCGAGACCAGCGCCGATTCAATTTCGGCGGTGCCGAGTCGGTGACCGGAAACATTGAGTACGTCATCGACGCGTCCGGTGATCCAGTAGTAGCCATCTTCATCACGACGGGCACCATCACCACTGAAGTAGACATTTTTAAAGGTAGAGAAGTAGGTCTGCTCGAAACGGTCGTGATCGCCATAGAGGGTACGTGCCTGACCCGGCCACGACTCGGTGATCACCAGATTGCCTTCACAGGCGCCTTCCTGTGGCTGACCTTCGTTATCCACCAGCGCGGGCTGCACGCCAAAGAACGGTCGGGTGGCGGAACCCGCTTTCAGCTCGGTCGCACCCGGCAGCGGCGTGATCATGAAGCCGCCGGTTTCGGTCTGCCACCAGGTATCAACAATCGGGCAGCGGCTGTTGCCGATTTTCTTGTAGTACCACTCCCAGGCTTCCGGGTTAATTGGCTCACCGACCGATCCCATAATGCGCAGGCTGCTGCGGTCGGTGCCGGCAATCGCCTTATCACCTTCCGCCATCAGCGCACGGATGGCAGTGGGCGCGGTGTAGAGCAGCGTGACTTTATGTTTATCGACCACTTCCGCCATACGGCTCGGCGTTGGCCAGTTCGGCACCCCTTCAAACATCAGTGTGGTGGCGCCACAGGCCAGCGGGCCATAAACCAGATAGCTGTGGCCCGTCACCCAGCCAACATCGGCGGTGCACCAGTAGATATCATCCTGATGATAATCAAAGACGAACTTAAAGGTGGTCGCGGCATAGACCAGATACCCGCCGGTGGAGTGCAACACGCCTTTGGGTTTGCCGGTTGAACCGGAGGTATAAAGGATAAACAGCGGATCTTCTGCGCCGACTTCTGCGGCAGCGTGGTTGGTGCTCGCGTTCAGCATCAGGTCGTGCCACCACTGATCGCGGCCTTCAACCCAGCCCACATCTTTACCGGTGCGCTGGAACACCACCACGTTTTTCACGCTGGTGACATTAGGATTTTTTAACGCGTCATCGACATTTTTCTTCAGCGGAATGCTGCGACCGGCGCGGATCCCTTCATCGGCCGTGATTACCAGCGAGGCGCTGGAATCGACGATGCGGCCCGCGACCGCCTCTGGTGAGAAACCGCCAAAGATCACCGAGTGAACGGCACCGATACGCGCACAGGCCAGCATCGCTACTGCGGCTTCCGGCACCATCGGCATATAGATCGCCACCACGTCGCCTTTTTTCACTTCCAGCAGTTCCAGCACGTTGGCGAAGCGACAGACTTCGGCATGCAGCTGGCGGAAAGTCAGGGTTTTGCTTTCGCTGGCGTCGTCGCCCTCCCAGATAATCGCCGGGTGATCGCCGCGCGTGGCTAAATGACGGTCAAGGCAGTTTGCCGCCAGGTTGAGCGTGCCATCTTCGTACCAGCGAATGTTAATGTTACCTGGTGCAAACGAGCAGTTTTTCACTTTGCTGTAAGGCTTGATCCAGTCAAGGATTTTGCCCTGTTCGCCCCAGAAACTGTCTGGATCGTCGACAGATTGCTGATACATCGCCTGATACTGTTCTGCAGTAATCAGGGTGTTTGCTGCAATATTCTCTGGAACGGGATGTTTGTGTATTTGGCTCATGGCGGATCTCCTTGAAGATGTTAATGATATGTCAATCAATGGTTAATTAAAGCCTGCGCCAAAGCTTTGTTTCTTTTTTGCGCCACAGATCACGTGATACACATCCCCCAAGAAGCGTTAAGCCATTCTGATCTATCAGGTTAACGCTCTGGCGGCGCTGGAGAAGTCAGGCATCGCTTTTACGCTTTCATCCTGAATAAAAAGCGAGCAAACGCGCCGGATCAGTTTTTAATCGTTTCTGCATAGCTATGCGTAAATTCATCGAAGTAATACTTTTCATAACAGCAGGTTAGGGTTTTTCAGCTCCAGCAGCACTTTATGCTGCTTAGATGGTGAACTTTTAATCGGATCCGCCAGGGGTTGCATTTACCACAGTGAAAATGGTACTTATCTCGCCCCTGTTCTGCAGGTATCAACTCAGACCGCGTCTGAAAATGGGTATGGGAATCATCAGATTTTCATACGAGGCGCTGTTTCAAGACACCCTCTAATTTACCGGGCTTTTTGCTCACTCCCTGTGTGTATTGTCTTCTGCACCTTCGCAGTAGAGAGAAACGGGTTTTGACTGAGGAAATTACACGTTATGAAAGGTTTTAAAATCAGCCTGGCCTGGCAGATTCTGACAGCCCTGGTGCTTGGCATCGTTGTGGGTGCTGTGTTGCATAATCAGCCAGACAATCGTGAATGGTTAGTCACCAACATTCTCAGCCCGGCAGGCGATATCTTTATTCATCTTATCAAGATGATTGTGGTACCGATTGTGATTTCATCCCTGATTGTCGGCATCGCTGGCGTGGGTGATGCAAAGAAGCTGGGACGCATCGGCGTCAAAACGATTCTCTACTTTGAAGTGATCACCACCATTGCCATTGTGGTCGGTATTACGCTGGCCAACGTATTTCAACCCGGCACCGGCATTGATATGTCAACGCTGGCAACGGTGGACATCTCTAAATATGAAGCGACAACGGCAGAGGTACAGGGCGGTCCGCACAGCCTGGTCACCACCATTCTGTCGCTGATCCCGCAGAATATTTTCGCCTCAATGGCGAAGGGCGACATGCTGCCGATTATCTTTTTCTCGGTGCTGTTTGGCTTAGGCCTGTCGTCACTGCCGTCAGAACAGCGCGATCCGCTGGTGAACCTGTTCCGTGGCATTTCTGAAGCGATGTTTAAAGTGACGCACATGATCATGCGCTATGCCCCGGTGGGTGTGTTTGCGCTGATTGCGGTGACGATTGCTAACTTCGGCTTTGCCTCGCTCTGGCCACTGGCTAAGCTGGTGCTGCTGGTTTATGCGGCGATTCTGTTCTTCGCCTTTGTGGTGCTGGGCGGAGTGGCGCGCTTCTGTAAGCTGCGGATTACCACGCTGATGCGTATCCTGAAGGATGAGCTGATTCTCTCTTACTCTACTTCCAGCTCGGAAACGGTGCTGCCGCGTATCATGGAGAAGATGGAAGCCTACGGCGCGCCGAAAGCGATCACCAGCTTCGTGGTGCCGACCGGTTATTCGTTTAATCTGGATGGTTCAACGCTTTATCAGAGTATCGCGGCGATCTTTATTGCGCAGCTGTATGGCATTGACCTGTCGCTGACCGACGAGATTGTGCTGGTAATAACGCTGATGGTGACCTCGAAAGGTATCGCTGGCGTGCCAGGCGTCTCCTTCGTGGTGCTGCTGGCCACGCTGGGCAGCGTCGGCATTCCTCTGGAAGGTCTGGCGTTTATCGCCGGTGTTGACCGCATCATGGATATGGCGCGTACCGCGCTGAACGTGGTTGGTAATGCGCTGGCGGTGCTGGTGATTGCCCGCTGGGAAAACCAGTTCGACGTCGAAAAGGCGAAAGAGTATGAGTTGGAGCTGCGGACACAGACCGCAAGCTGAACACGGCATTAACGTAAGAATGGGCTCAACGAAAGTTGGGCCTTTTTTTATGAGATTTTTCATGGCAGATATACAGGTTGACTGAAAATTAAAAGGTTATAATTTTATAACTAAAAACCATGTTTATACGACAGGGATATTGTGATTATGATTGATTATAGTTATATTCCGTTGCGGTGAGTTGACTGTGTTCTTTGACAACATGGAGTGTTGACGGATGCCAGAAATTAACTGGACGAAAAAGGCATTGAAACAGCTTTATGGGCTGCCTCAGAAAGAGGGCAACGCTATTGAAGATGCTGTAGAGGCGCTGGCTAAATGGCCGGATATTCCCCATCTGAAAGTCGAAAAGCTGACTGATGATAAACAGAAGCGAATGAAGCTGGTAGTAGGTCACTACCGCGTACTCTGGAAGATAGAGAAAGGTCAGCCAGTAGTGATAGATATACTTGAAGTCGTAAGAAGAACATCGACCACGTACAAAAAGCGCTAGCAGTGTGGCAGGAGCAATGTGCGTCATCAATAAGTTCTGTGCAGCCGGATTTAGCGTTCCGCAGCACAGGCAGACGATCAGACAGTTCCGCAGCACAGGCAGACGATCAGACAGTGTTGCCTGCCGTACCACTAAGGAGTGATTACCCATGAATGCTATACAGTTTCTGACGGACGAGCGCGGGAACCGCACTGGTGCTGTCATCCCTATAGAGCTGTTTAATAAGCTCATGGCTGAACGTCATTTAGATGATGTGTTTGAGTCTGTCCCGTATGAAGTGGGTCCAGACGATGATGAAACGATTCCTCACGATGTAATGAAAATCAGCCGACGGCAATCCGTTCCTTTGCATGTTGCCTGGCGTTTGCATCGTCACATGTCACAGGAAGAGGTGGCGAATAAACTGGGCATCACGCAGGCTGGCGTGTCGAAGTTAGAGTCGAGAAAGAAACCTCAAAAACAAACGCTTGAGAAGCTGGCTGCTTTATATGGCTGCAGAACGTCACAACTTTATATTGATTAAATGGATGCGCTTTTAACCTGCGATTGGTGGGTTTTAATTGTCTTTTGGATGAGTGACATAGGATGGGAGGCGAGGTCTTTGCAGGGAAAACAGTGCTCCGTTCAGTCGGATACCAGCAGTGACTGCGTAAAGTCGTCGAAAACCCATCCCTGGGGCCTCGGCCGCCGGTTCACTCACCTCATCCATGAGGCTCGCCCGCAAGCGGGCCAACGCTTTGCATTGTTCAAAAACGCTCCCGACGTTTTTGAACAATGCGGCGGACGCTTAACTCCGTCAATGCTGGTATCCGCCTTCTCATCCACCTCGGGTACAGATTGTCAGAAGGACAAAAACCAGGAAAGGACATCTTACTCCAGCAGGCCTTTTTCAACGTTTATGTCCGACTCAAGCCTCTTTTCAAACAGCAATAAAAAAGCCTGAGGGAAGAAAAGGTTCACCTGAAGAGTAAAGCGTCCCACGCCAGGGACAAAAACGCCGGGAGCGTTTTTGAACAACGCAGAGCGTTGGCCCGGCAACGGGCGCACCTCATGGATGAGGTGCGTAATCGCGTGGGCCGAGCGTCATGGATGACGAATGCGTCTTTACGATCAGGTGAACCTTTTCTGACCTGTACCGGTCTCCCAGCGATTCCACTCACATGCACCGCACCCAGGTCGTAATGCTTATACTCATCACTCAACCAATCTGATCCCCCGCAAGATGACTCACCCCACATCCATCGAAAAAAGATCTCACCCAATGAATTAATCATTCGTTATGATAGTTAGTAATTTGAATAATTTATTCCTTTGCGGAGCCCGCCATGAAACTCGACCTCAGCCAGATGATCACCGAAGGCCGCAACCCGGCCAGCCAGAATATTGACGAACTTTCCACCGAAGCGATGCTTCGCGTCATCAATGATGAAGATAAAAAGGTGGCGCTGGCGGTAGAGGCCATCGTGCCGCAGATTGCCGCCGCCGTTGACGCCATCTGCGCCGCATTCCAGGCCGGTGGACGACTGATCTATTGCGGCGCAGGCACCTCCGGTCGACTTGGCATACTGGATGCCAGCGAGTGCCCACCTACCTTTGGCACACCCCGCGAGCAGGTGATCGGCCTGATTGCAGGAGGCCATACCGCCATACTCCAGGCGGTAGAAAACGCGGAAGACAACCGGGAGCAGGGCGCGCAGGATCTGAAAGATATCCACTTCAGCCGCCACGATGTGCTGGTTGGCATCGCCGCCAGCGGTCGCACACCCTACGTACTGGGCGCGCTGGCATACGCGAACGAACTTGGCGCAACCACTGTATCGCTCACCTGTAATCCAGGCAGCGCCATGTCGCAGGTTGCCGCGATTGCGCTCACGCCGGTGGTCGGCCCCGAAGTGGTCACCGGGTCTTCCCGTATGAAAGCGGGCACGGCGCAAAAACTGGTACTCAACATGCTCACTACCGGGTCGATGATCCGCAGCGGAAAAGTGTACGGCAACCTGATGGTCGATGTGGAAGCCACCAATCAGAAACTGGTACAGCGTCAGGTTAACATCGTCATGCAGGCCACTGACTGTGATGAGGCGACGGCCAGCGCCGCGCTCACCGCCTGTGGCGGACACTGCAAAACCGCCATTCTGATGGTGCTGGCTGACCTGGCTGCCGATGAGGCGAAAGCGCTGCTCAGTCAGCATCAGGGCTTTATCCGTCAGGCTTTACAGGCAGCGGGAGCACGCTAATGGCCAGAATCACCGAGGCACTGTTGCGCGACATCCTGCAGGCGGTCGGTGGCGCGCAAAATATCGCGGCCTGTGGTCACTGCATGACGCGGCTCCGCCTGACGCTCAATCAGCCGGGAGAGAGTGATCTGGCACGGTTAAAAAGCCTGCCGGGTGTCTTAGGCGTTATCGACAGCGAGGCACAGTTGCAGATTGTGCTGGGGCCTGGCAAGGCGCAAACCGCCGCCGAGGGGATGCAGAACCTGCTGGCTCAGGGTGATACCGCGCTGGCACCGCAGGGCGAAACAGCGGAACTAAGCCTGCTGGCACAGCAGCAGAAGCAGCAGCTAAAGGCGAAACAGACCAGCGGGGTGCATCAGTTCCTGTCGCGCTTCGCCACCATCTTCACTCCGCTGATTCCGGGCTTTATCGGCGCGGGGCTGCTGCTGGGATTTGCCACGCTGATTGAACAGAGTCTCCACCTCAACGCACCCGGTGACCACTCGCCCTGGCTGCTGCATACCGTGGCGTACATGAAAGTCTTCGGTAAAGGGCTGTTCACCTTTCTCAGCATCCTGATTGGCTACAACGCGCAAAAAGCGTTTGGCGGCAGCGGCGTCAATGGCGCAATTATCGCCTCGCTGTTTGTGCTCGGCTATGTGGCCACGGCCACCACCGGCTACTACAGCGGCATGGAAAACTTCTTTGGCCTGACGATCGACCCGCGCGGCAACATTATTGGTGTGCTGATGGCGGCGATTATCGGGGCGTGGATTGAAAAACAGCTGCGCAAAATCATTCCCGACAATCTCGATATGATCCTCACCTCGCTGTTTACGCTGTTGATCACCGGCGCCATCACCTATCTGTTGATCATGCCGCTGGGCGGCGAACTGTTTAAAGGGATGTCGTGGCTGTTTATCCATCTCAATAACAATCCCTTTGGCTGTGCGCTGCTGGCCGGGCTGTTCCTGATCGCGGTGATGTTCGGCATCCATCAGGGCTTTATTCCGGTTTACTTTGCGCTGATGGAAACCCAGGGTTTTAACTCGCTCTTCCCGATTCTGGCGATGGCGGGAGCAGGCCAGGTCGGCGCATCACTGGCGTTGTGGTGCAAAGCAGAAAAAGGGGCGCTGCTGCGGGCGCAGATCAAAGGCGCTATCGTGCCGGGGCTGCTTGGCGTCGGTGAACCGCTGATCTACGGCGTCACTTTGCCGCGCCTCAAGCCCTTTATCACCGCCTGCGGCGGTGGTGCGCTGGGCGGGTTCTTTATCGGGCTGGTGGCGTGGCTGGGTTTGCCGGTCGGGATGAACACGGTATTCGGACCCTCAGGCCTGGTCACGCTGCCACTGATGACCTCCAGCCAGGGGATCTTCGCTGGCATGGCGGTCTATCTGGCCGGGCTGATGGTGGCCTGGATCGGCGGATTCCTGCTCACCTGGTGGTTTGGCACCCGTAATGTCGACCTCAGCTGACCCGCTGCCGGAATTCTCCAGTCCGGCTAACGGATGGATAATCAACCAAAAATGTGAAAGCCGCTACAAAGCGGCTTTATTATTGCCACTAATTTAACTTAAACGCTAAAGAGTAGGCAGAAGCATGCCGAAAACATAAAAAAAGGTAATCGTTATCTCTCAGCCCACAGTTTTCATGCCGACACTCAGACCGTCGCGTGCAGGACGTCGGGTCTCCAAGGACTTTTGATGCGTAACAACCAGCCTGTCTCTCAGCGTGAATATCTGTTCGACGATAATGCGACACTGATGTCGACCACCGATCTTAACAGCCACATCACCTACGCTAACGACGCGTTTATTGAGGCGAGCGGCTTCACCGCCGACGAGATCAACGGCCAGCCGCATAACATGGTGCGTCATCCCGATATGCCATCAGAAGCGTTTGCCGACATGTGGGCGACGCTGAAACAGGGTGAGCCCTGGACGGCACTGGTCAAGAACCGCCGTAAAAATGGCGATCACTACTGGGTGCGGGCCAACGCCATTCCGGTAGTACGCGACGGTAAAGTGCAGGGCTACATGTCGGTGCGCACCAAACCCACGGCAGAGGAAGTGCGTCAGACTGAGGTGCTCTATCAGGATTTTCGTGAAGGGCGCGCCAGAGGGCGACGTTTTCACAAAGGCCTGCTGGTTCGCAGCGGCTGGCGTCGTCCCGCCTCAATCCTGAAGACGCTGCCCCTTCGCTGGCGGATCCGCACAACGCTGCTGACGTTACTGCCCCTCTCGGTGGCGGGCGTCTGGGCGCTGGGCATGACGCCCGCGGCACTGGCAGGCTTTACCGCGGGAATGGCTGCGCTGCTTCTGCTCTGCAGCCTGTGGCTGGAGCAGCAGATTTCACGCCCTATTGAGCGGATGTGCAAACAGGCGCTGAGCGTGGCAACCGGTGCCAGCCATAAAGTGGAGCAGATGGACCGCGTTGATGAGGTGGGTGTGACGCTGCGCGCCATCGGTCAGCTCGGATTGATGTTCCGCTGGCTGGTGGATGACGTCAGCGGCCAGGCGATCAACGTGCTGAGCGCCAGCGACGCCATCGCCCGCAGCAACAACGAACTCAGCCGCCGTACCGAACAGGCGGCTGCCAACGTGCAGCAGACTGCGGCCACCATGAACGAAATGACCGCCACGGTGAAGAGCAACACTGAAACTGCGCATGAGGCGAATACCCTCTCAGCCGGCACCAGCCACGCTGCCAGCAAAGGCGGCGAGGTGATGACCGAAATGATGGGCATGATGGGCGAAATTGCTGACAGTTCAAAGCGGATTGCCAATATTACCAGCGTTATCGACGGGATTGCGTTCCAGACCAATATCCTGGCACTGAACGCCGCCGTGGAAGCGGCGCGGGCCGGTGAGCAGGGCAAAGGCTTTGCGGTGGTCGCCGGAGAAGTGCGCAGCCTGGCGCAGCGCAGCGCCAAAGCCGCGAGCGAAATCAAAATGCTGGTTGAAACCAGCGCCAGCCGGGTCAACTCGGGCAATGAGCACGCCAGCGCGGCAGGCCGCACGATGCAGGATATCGTGTCGCAGGTGCAGAATGTCACCGCACTGATCGCCCAGATCAGCGCCGCCACGGCCGAACAGGCGACCGCGCTCAGCGAAGTCAGTTCAGCGGTGGAAGATCTTGATGATATCACCCACCAGAACGCCGCCCGCGTGACAGAAAGCGCCGAGGCTTCAGGTCGCATGACCCATCAGGCTAACCGTCTGGTCGAAGCGATCAGCGTCTTTCGTTAAGAGAAGAGATTCAGCGGCCCGGTTAAGAGGCCAGCGCCTGCGTGCCGTCGCGTCCGGCACGCAGTGCGCCTGGTGACTGACCGACAATCCGTTTAAAGGCGCGACTGAATGCCGCAATCGAGCCGTAGCCGAGATGATAAGCCACGGCTTCCACCGCTTCACCGTTGTTCACAATCCGCTGCACCGCCAGCCGCATCCGCAACTCCGTCAGATAGCGCAGCGGTGTCATGCCGGTGGCATTGAGAAACCGTCCGGCAAACACTGAGCGCGAACAGCCTGCCACGCTGGCCAGCCGCGCCACCGTCCAGTTTTCTCCTGGCTCCCGATGCATCGCAGCAATCGCCTGACTCAGACGTGGATCGCGCATCGCCTGCACCAGCCCACTGCGCTCGCCGCAGCCGTTCTCTACCCAGCCGCGCACAATCAGCGCGGCAACCACGTCTGCCAGACGCGACAGAATACCGGCGAATCCCGCCTGGCGGGTGAGCGACTCCCGCTCCATCGCCGCCAGAATCGGCTGAATCTCCGGGTATTGCGACAGCAGAGTACTCACCAGCATCACATCGGGCATGGTATTGATCAGCGGCTGCATGCCGCCGAGCTCAAACGCCATGCAGGCGCTGAATAACAGCACGCTGTGCTCGTCATCACAGGCATCTTCCGGGGCTGCAATGGCGCAGACGCTGTCGCAGAGCGGCTTGCTCGCCATGTTCTTAATACACTGGCAGCTCGCCTCCTCACTGGAGATCAGGCTGTGGGGTTTGCCGTGCGGCACCAGCAGCGCATCGCCGCTGTTGAGCTGAAACACCTCGCCGGAGGCACTGCGCACCATCAGTGAGCCGCGTCCGACAAAGTGGAACTGCGCCCGGCCCGGCGCGTGATCATAACGCAGCCCAAACGGCGCGCTCACTGCGATACGCTGATAGTTCACGCCATAGAGGCGCATCCCCATCAGCAGCTCACTGGTCAGATCTCCATAGTGGCTCATGTGATTCCAGACGAATTATCAAAAATGAAGGTGTAAGCATCATAGATCGTCCTGACGCGTCGCTCTATGCTCACACTCACTTTTTTTATCTTCCGGAGAAGCAGCATGAGTCTGACAACCGAAGTGGCTGATGAGGTTTCCTCGCCGACCCGTCCCGCGTGGGGCGCGGTATTTGCTATGGCATTTGGGGTGTTCAGCCTCATCACCGCCGAATTTTTACCCGTGAGTCTGCTGACGCCGATGGCCCACAGCCTCGGCGTATCCGAAGGCCAGGCGGGACAGACCGTCACCATCACCGCGCTGGTGGCGCTGTTTACCAGTCTGGTCACCGGCAGCGTCACGCGGCGCATCGACCGCCGCATCGTCATGCTGGTGTTTTCGTTGTTGCTGATCGCGTCGGCACTGATGGTGGCGTTTGCGGCTGACCTGACGGTGATCCTGCTGGCGCGGGTGCTGCTGGGTATGGCCATTGGCGGCTTCTGGACACTCTCAACCGCCATCACCATGCGGCTGGTTCCCACCGATCAGGTGCCGCGTGCGCTCTCTATCGTCTTCAGCGGTATCTCGCTGGCGACGATTATCGCTACGCCACTGGGCAGCTATCTCGGCGGACTGGTGGGCTGGCGCAACATCTTTATGCTGACTGCCGGACTGGGTGCGGTGGCGCTGCTGTGGCAGTTCTTTACCCTGCCCGCCATGCCGGCAGAGAACAAAGCCCGCAACGGCGGGGTGCTGGCGCTGCTGCGTATTGGTGTGATGCGCTGGGGAATGCTGGCGGTAATCATGATGTTTACCGGTCACTTTGCCTTCTTTACCTATCTGCGTCCATTTCTGGAAAGCGTTGCGCAGCTCAACCTCAATCAGCTGTCGCTGGTGCTGCTGGCCTTTGGTGTGGCGAACTTCTTTGGCACCTCGCTGGCCGGTTTCCTGGTCACCCGCAGCGTATCACTGACCCTGAGTGGCATGGCGCTGTTGATGAGTGTCATCGCGCTGCTGCTGGTAAGCTTTGGCGATGTCAGCTGGATGGTAGGCGCAGGCGTGGCGATCTGGGGTATGGCGTTTGGTTCGATGCCAACCGGCTGGTCAACCTGGATTTCGCGCGCGGTGCCGGATGATGCGGAGTCGGGCGGCGGTTTACTGGTTGCCACCATCCAGCTGGCGATTACTGTCGGTGCAGCTGCGGGTGGCTGGATGTTTGACCTGCGCGGCGCAGGCGGTGTGTTCGTTGCCAGCGGAGTGCTGATGCTGCTGGCCGCGCTGACCATCTTCACCCGGGTACGACATCACGGTTAAATTCTCAAGGGCAGCAATATATGCTGCCTTTTTTAATGGGAGTAGATTATTAACCTTTTGAGTGATAACTGTGCGAAATGTGCTTTTTATCATCAATTTTACTGAACGAGTTAAGCAAAACCCTCCGCTTTTTACTGATCAACTTCCGGACTAATATATCTATCAACAAGGCAGAACGCCTTACCTGATAAAAATTAACCGAGGAATTGACCATGAAATCTATCAAAACTTTTGCAGCTGTTATCGCGCTTTCTGTTCTGCCATTCGCTAGCTTCGCCCAATCTGTGACCGCCATCGACTCTACGCTGGATGGTGCTGAAGCGAAAATCGCTGCGCAGGCTCAGGAAGCTGGTGCTTCATATAAAATCACTGAAGCTTACACCAACAACGGCGTTCACATGACCGCTGAGCTGCTGAAATAAATTAAGTTTTACCCTCTTGTGCTGACAGGACGCCTTTGGGCGTCCTGGCGGCGTTTATCCGCTAATAATCCTGTCCCTTTCCCCCCGAAATAATTATTATTCTCAAAAACAATTCTGCATCTGACTGCTGGTCAGCTGTTTCTGGTTGCAATGTCGGGCTTTCTTTTCACTGCGTTTGCAGTGGATTAACTATGGAGAAGTTATGAAAGCGATTACCAATACGTGCCGGACCCTGCGTCCGCTGTTACTGGCTACGGCCCTATTCTCTGCCTCAGGATGGCTGGCGGTGCAGGCTGAAGATCTTAATCAGGCCGTGGGTAAAGGCGTCTATGAACTGGCAGTCAGCCCGAAAGATAACGCGCTGTTCGTGGCGACAGCGCAGAACAGCAGCGGTGACGGCGGCACAGTTTTCCGTCTCGACCCGGCTAAGCTGGCGGTACAGCAGTCGATCAACACGGATCTGAAATCTTTCGGCGCGGCGATCAACCCGCAAACCAACGTGCTCTACATCGGCAACACCGTAAACGGCTCGGTTACGGCCATTGACGCCAGCAGCGGCAAAGTGCTCAACACGCTGGTGCTGGATAGCCGTAAGCGCAGTGAGACAGTGCGCCCATTGCAGCCGCGTCAGGTGGCGGTTGATGCTAAAACTAACCGGGTTTATATCACCGGGCTGGGACCGCAAAGCGTGGTCTGGGTGGTGGATGGCAGCACGCTGAAGCTTGTCAGTACCATCCCGAATACCGGTAAAATGGGCACCGGCCTGGCGGTAGATTCAGACGCGCAGAAGGTCTACGTCACCAACGGTGATGGCGAACTGGTGACGATCAATGCGCGCACCAATGCCATTGAGAAAAAGCAGAATATTGACGGAGATAAAGAGCACTTCTTCCTGAACATCGCGCTGGATACGCGCGGTCAGCGCGCCTTCCTGACAGATTCAAAGCAGGCGCAGGTGCTGGTGGTTGATCTGCGTAATCAGCAGGTGATTCAGCGGATTGATGTGCCGGAATCGCTGGCGGTGCTGTTTAATGGTGATCGCGATGAGCTTTATGTCACCCATCGCAAAGCGGGTGAAGTCAGCATCATCGACGCCAGCAGCTATAAGGTGAAGCGCACGGTAAAAACCCCGGCGCTGCCTAACAGTCTGGCGCTCTCGGCAGACGGCAAGGTGCTTTATGTCAGCGTGAAACAGCCTGGCTCGCGTAAGGCGCCGCCAAAAAATCCTGACAGCGTGATGCGTATTGCACTGTAAGGCGTGACGTCCCGGGCACTGCTGTGTTGAAGCTGTTTTACATCCGGTCTTTGTAAACGAGAAAGCCACTCTGACGAGTGGCTTTTTTATTTAAACAGAATCGCTTTCGCCGTTTTGAGGGTTCAGATGCGAAAGGCCACTCTTTTTCCGGTCGGAAGTTCCACATCAAGACTGAGTTTTCCGCCCATTGCTTCGACATAGCGTTTCAGCGTGGCAACCTTAATCTCATTTCCGCGTTGCTCAATCTGAGCAACGGCAGGCTGACGCACGCCCATGGCCTCGGCGAGCGTCTTTTGTGATAACTGAAGCTCTTCGCGAATCATCTGAAGCCCGACTTCCAGAATCATTTCATCAGACATTTTTTTGATTCGCGCCTGACTCTCAGGGGAGAAGTCGGCGATAACATCATCCAGGGTTCTCATTAATTATTTCCCTTCTCCTGTTCAGCCAGCCAGGCTGAAAATTCATCGTCAGCGATGCGTATCATTCGGATATAAAAACGTTTGTCATGACTCTTATCTCCGGCACATAACACAATAGCCTGGCGGACAGGGTCAAATGCATAAAATGCCCGGATTGGCTTTCCTGAAAACTGTACGCGGAGTTCTTTCATATTCCTGTACTGCGAGCCCTTGAGAGTATCAGCATAAGGGCGAGGCAAATCAGGGCCGTATACTTTTAACTTTCCCAGATCCGCTAACATTTTTTCCTGCAGGGCTTCTTCCTGCTCACTTAGCCAGCTTTCAAAGCGCGGGCTCAGGAGTACGGTCCACATGACATACTTCCTTGTATATATTCCGTCATACAGGGTACAGATTATAAGCTACAGCTTATAAATTCAAGCCAGAGAACACGCATGACGGCTGATTTAAGCATTAAAAAAGCCCGCTTTCGCGGGCCAGGAGCAGCACATCTCTGCTGTTACAGGAGTCCTGCAGGTTCTTTGCGGGATGATCCGTGGCTGAGGAGAGTGGGGTGGAAATCGACCCGTGCCGCCATCCTTAAGTAGTTACACCTCTTCCGACGCTTCGCGCATCATCTCATCGTGCGGAACATCATCCAGAATCTGCTCAAAGCTGCGCAGACGCTTATAGATCGACATCAGTTCGATCAGCGTCGACCAGGAGGCGATCAGATACTGGAACGAGCCGCGCACCTGATCAAACACGTTGGTGATCTGGTTGAGTAAGCCCAGCGTGATGGTGCCCGCCACAATGGATGGAAACAGCAGGAACAGACCAAACACGTTATCAACCTGCAGATAGAGAATGCGGGTGATGTTGAAGTAGAGATAGTGAAAGTAGAGACGGAAGTAGTTAACCCGCACCCGACTGAACAACTCCTGAACCGTCTGCGGTGTGGCACGATCGGCATTGTCTTCGCCGTAGACCAGTTCTTTACGGTAGGCGGCTTCAACCCGCTGATTGCGGAACTCCAGCCCCGGCAGCTTAATCCCTACCAGCGCCAGCAAGCCAGTACCAAACACTGACCAGAGCACAGCGGCAATCACCAGTGCGTAAGGAATATTGCCGAGGATGGGAATATCTTTCACGTGATGGGAGAGCGCGACCAGCACCGGTAAAAACGCCACCAGCGTCATAATCGCCTGAATAAAACTGACACCCCAGTTTTCCAGCGTGGTCGCAAACCGCATGGTGTCTTCCTGCACACGCTGTGCAGCACCTTCGACATGACGCAGACGCTGCCAGTTGTGCATGTAGTAGTTATTCATGGCGCTACGCCAGCGGAAAACCCAGTGGCTGATAAAGAAGGAGTTGAGTACGCCAATCACCACTGCGATTAATGCGATGCCGAGAAAAGAGAAAACCTCATGGTAAAACTCCGCAATCTGCACCGATCCCGCTTTGGTTAACGCTTTCTGAATCAGATCATAAAACGGTCCATACCAGGCGTTAATGGCCACTCCGACCTGCACGCCAAACCAGGTAACAAAGATGATCAGCGCGGAGCCCCAGACTGACCAGCGTTGCCATGGATGCGCATCAATCAACCGCCAGGCCCCGGCAAAAATGGCTACCATGATCCAGTAATAGAGGTAGAACCAGAGCTGACTCACGGCGATAAAACGCGCTGCCGTCGTCGGCAGGGGCTGTTTCATTGCTGTTTCAAAGGTGGGCCAGATGCCGGGCAGATGCGCGGCAAAGCCGAACCAGGCAAAAATCGCTACTAAGCTCCAGACAGCCGCAGAGCTGAAAAACAGCGCTGGCCGCGGAAAAAAAGACTTAAACATAGGCACTCCGCTGTTGTGTGTTGCCTGTTATAACGTTTTTGACGGGTCGCTGTCTGTAGTCTGTTGTTTCTGCTAATGACAGGAGGGGGATAGATGTTAATGAAATTGTGCGGTTTTGTTTCCTGGAACTAAATCTTTGTGAATGGCAGTGTTACAATAGGTTGTTTGTTACCGGTAACAAACAGGCTCCTGGCCTGTATCTGCTGATAAAAACCATTACAACGCAACCACCTATTTTTTTCATACCGCCGGTCAGCGCGGGAATGAGGCAATGTCATGTCAGAACAAAAAAAGGGTCATTCACGCAGGGATTTTTTGCTGAAGACAATCACCCTGGCGCCTGCAATGGCGGTAGGTTCCACAGCGATGGGTGCACTCTCCCTGCCGCTGGCCACACAGGCGGCTGAAACCCCGGCCACGCCACAGCAGGCGCGCGACTACCAGCCGAACTGGTTCACCGCCGAAGAGTTTGCTTTTATTACCGCCGCCGTGGCACGGCTTATCCCCAGCGATGAACGCGGGCCTGGTGCGCTGGAAGCGGGCGTGCCTGAGTTTATCGATCGTCAGATGAATACGCCGTATGCCACGGGGTCGAACTGGTATATGCAGGGGCCGTTTAACCCAGACCTGCCGAAAGAGCTGGGCTATCAGCTGCCGCTGGTGCCACAGCAGATCTACCGCCTCGGTCTGGCCGATGCCGATAATTACAGCAAAAAGCAGCACGGCAAGGTGTTCGCCCAGCTCAGTGGCGAGCAGCAGGATGCCTTACTGCAGGCGATGGAAAATGGCAGTGCTGAATTCAGCCAGCTGCCGGCAAAAGTCTTCTTTAGTTTCCTGTTGCAGAATACCCGTGAAGGCTTCTTCAGCGATCCTATACACGGCGGGAATCAGGGCATGGTCGGCTGGAAGCTGATTAACTTCCCTGGCGCACGCGCCGACTTTATGGACTGGGTAGAGCGCGGCGAACGTTATCCGTTCCCGTCAGTGTCGATTCGCGGGGAGAGAAGCTAAGCATGGCAAACGAAATGAAAAAAGTGGATGCGGTGATTGTCGGCTTCGGCTGGGCGGGTGCCATTATGGCGAAAGAGCTGACCGAAGCGGGCCTGAACGTGCTGGCGCTGGAGCGCGGACCGCATCGTGATACCTATCCCGATGGCTCCTATCCGCAGTCCATTGATGAGCTGACTTATAACGTCCGCAAAAAGCTTTTCCAGGATCTCTCCAAAAGCACCGTGACCATTCGTCATGATGCGTCGCAGACCGCAGTGCCCTATCGTCAGCTGGCGGCGTTTCTGCCCGGCACCGGCACCGGTGGCGCGGGTCTTCACTGGTCCGGCGTCCATTTCCGTGTCGATCCGGTTGAGTTGCGGATGCGCAGCCATTACGAAGAGCGCTACGGCAAGAACTTCATTCCGGAAGGCATGACGATTCAGGATTTTGGCGTCAGCTACGATGAGCTGGAGCCGTTCTTCGACAAAGCGGAAAAGGTTTTTGGCACCTCAGGCAGCGCCTGGAGTATCAAAGGCAAAGTGGTCGGCAAAGATACAGGCGGCAACCCGTTTGCACCCGATCGCTCAGATAACTTCCCGCTGCCCGCGCAGAAGCGCACTTACTCGGCGCAGCTGTTTGCTCAGGCGGCAGAGTCGGTCGGCTATCACCCTTACGATCTGCCGTCCGCCAATACCTCGGGTCCGTATACCAACACCTACGGCGCACAGATGGGGCCGTGCAACTTCTGCGGTTACTGCAGCGGCTACGCCTGCTACATGTATTCCAAGGCGTCGCCTAACGTCAATATCCTGCCTGCGCTGCGTCAGGAGCCGAAGTTTGAGCTGCGCAATAACTCTTATGTGCTGCGGGTCAATCTCAGCGATGACAAAACGCGTGCGACCGGCGTGACCTATGTGGATGGGCAGGGCCGCGAGCAGATTCAGCCCGCTGACCTGGTGATCCTCTCCGCCTTCCAGTTCCACAATGTTCACCTGATGCTGCTGTCGGGCATCGGCAAACCCTACAACCCGATTACCAACGAAGGGACCGTAGGTCGCAACTTCGCCTATCAGAACCTCTCTACGCTGAAGGCGCTGTTTGATAAGAACACCACCACTAATCCGTTTATCGGTGCGGGTGGCGCAGGCGTTGCGGTTGATGATTTCAACGCGGATAACTTCGACCACGGGCCGCTGGGCTTTGTTGGTGGTTCACCATTCTGGGTTAACCAGGCGGGCACCAAACCGATCTCCGGCCTGCCGGTGCCGGCGGGTACGCCCAACTGGGGCAGCAAATGGAAAGCGGCGGTGGCGGATACCTACACCCATCATCTGTCGATGGATGCGCACGGCGCCCACCAGTCTTATCGCGCCAACTACCTTGATCTCGATCCCAACTACAAAGATGCCTATGGACAGCCGCTGCTGCGCATGACCTTTGACTGGCAGGAGAACGACATCAAAATGGCGCAGTTCATGGTCGGCAAGATGCGCAATATCGCGGAAGCGATGAATCCGAAGATGATCATCGGCGGCGCGAAAAAGCCTGGCACCCATTTCGACTCCACGGTTTATCAGACTACCCACATCAGTGGCGGGGCGATCATGGGCGACGATCCAAAAACCAGTGCGGTTAACCGTTATCTGCAAAGCTGGGATGTGCCGAATGTGTTTGTACCGGGCGCATCGGCTTTCCCGCAGGGACTGGGCTACAACCCGACCGGCATGGTGGCGGCGCTGACCTACTGGTCAGCTAAAGCGATTCGCGAACACTACCTGAAAAACCCAGGCCCACTGGTGCAGGCATAAGGACATGGCGATGAAAAATGGCATTCTGGCTCTGATTCTTGGCTCCCTGACGTTCGCCGCCCTGGCGGAGAGCAGCCAGGACGATCTGGTTAAACGGGGTGAGTATCTGGCGCGAGCCGGTGACTGTGTGGCCTGCCACACCAGCAAAGGCGGCGCGGCCTTTGCCGGTGGGCTGCCGATGGCAACACCGATTGGCACCATCTACTCCACCAACATTACGCCCGATCCCGCGACTGGCATTGGCGAATACAGCTACGACGACTTCCAGAAAGCGGTGCGTCAGGGCGTGGCGAAAAATGGCGATACGCTCTATCCGGCGATGCCATATCCCTCTTATGCAGTGGTCAGCGATGAAGACATGAAGGCGCTTTACGCCTACTTCATGCATGGCGTCGCGCCGGTCGGGCAGCCAAACCGGGAGAGCGACATTCCCTGGCCGCTGTCGATGCGCTGGCCGCTGGCGATCTGGCGCGGGATTTTTGCGCCCGACGTGAAAGCGTTCCAGCCTGCAGCCCAGGAAGATCCGGTGCTGGCACGTGGTCGCTATCTGGTAGAAGGACTGGGTCACTGCGGGGCCTGTCACACGCCGCGCAGCATCACGATGCAGGAGAAGGCGCTGACCAACAATGAGGGCAGCGACTATCTGGCGGGTAGCAGCGCACCGATTGATGGCTGGACCGCCAGCAATCTGCGTGGTGACAACCGCGATGGACTGGGTCGCTGGAGCGAAGAGGACCTGCGTCAGTTCCTGCGTTATGGCCGCAACGATCAGACCGCTGCTTTTGGTGGCATGACCGACGTGGTGGAACACAGCCTGCAGCACCTGAGCGAGTCCGATATCACGGCGATTGCGCGCTATCTGAAGTCGCTGGGCGCGAAAGATTCGCATCAGGCAGCCTTCAGCGTCGATGACGCTACCGCCAAAGCGTTGTGGAAAGGTGACGACAGTGCGAGGGGTGCAGCCACCTACGTCGACAGCTGTGCGGCGTGCCATAAAACCGATGGCAGCGGCTATAAACGTTTCTATCCGGCGCTGCGCGGTAATCCGGTGGTGCTGGCGGACGATCCGACCTCACTGATCCATATCGTGCTGGTGGGCGGACAGTTGCCTGGCGTAAATGGCGCGCCGTCGACCATTACTATGCCAGCATTTGGCTGGCGTCTTGACGATCAGCAGGTGGCGGACGTGGTAAACTTCGTGCGTAACAGCTGGGGCAACAAGGCGTCGGAGCCAGTCAGCGCGAAACAGGTCGCTGAGCTGCGTAAAGATGAGAAAGATCGGCTGGGCAGTGCAGATATCCGGGTACTGGAAGGCAAATAATCGGCAGTAAAAAAGGCCGTCATCATCAGGATGACGGCCTTTTCTTTTAGATATTCTCCAGATCGATACCGCGCGTTTTCGGCCCATAAATCCCTACCGACAGCATCACCATCACCATGCTCAGCACGATAAAGGTAATCACGCCTGGCGTACCGGCATACTGCAGGATCACCCCAATCAAAATACTGCTGAATACCGTAGAGAGACGGCTGAAGGAGTAGCAGAAGCCGACCGCCCGCGCCCGAATATGGGTCGGGAAAATCTCGGTCTGATAGGCGTGGAAGCTGAAGGTCAGCCAGGCGTTGGACCAGGTGATCAGGAAGCCGCAGAGAATCAGCAATACCGGCTGCGTCTGGAAGGCGAACAGCGTGCCGAACACCACCGTCATCAGCGACGACAGGACAATCTGCCACTTATTCTCCAGCTTATCGGCGTAGCGGCTACAGATCAGCGATCCCAGCGGATAGGCCAGCGTGATGAAGAAGGCATAAAGCAAACTGTGCGTCACCGTGGCACCGCGGCCTGACAGCAGCGCAGGCAGCCAGTTACCAAAGCCGAAAAAGCCGATCGCCTGGAAAAAATTCATCACCACCAGCATCAGGGTGCGCTTGCGGTAAGCGGGTGACCAGATCTCGCTGAAGCGCCCCCGTTTTGGCAGCTGCACCGCGGCGTCATCGGCTGAAAAAGCGGGTCCTGCCGGGATGCCGCAGCGTTGCTCCATCGTGGACAGCACCTGATGCGCCTCGTGATGACGACCCTGCTGCGCCAGCCAGCGCGCCGACTCCGGCAGGTTCCTGCGCACCAGCCAGATCACCAGCGAACAGACCGCGCCCGCAATGACCACCCAGCGCCAGCCTTCAAGGCTGAACAGCGTTTGCGGAATCAGCCACCACGACATCAGCGCCACGGCCGGCACCGATAAAAACTGCACGAAAAAGGAGAAGGCAAAGGCGCGGCTGCGCAGATGGGTCGGCACCCATTCCGACAGATAGGTGTCGATGGTCACCAGCTCGACGCCCAGCCCGATCCCTACCAGAAAGCGGAACAGAATAATCATCTCTGCGCTCTGCTGGAACGCCATCAGCAGCGAAAACAGCCCGTACCACAGCAGCGCACACATAAAGGTGAGACGGCGACCAAAGCGGTCAGCGTAGGGTGCCAGCAGGCTGGCACCAAAAAACAGACCGAGAAAAGTGGCTGAGGCGAAGGCCGCCTGATCGGAGAAGCCCAGCACGCCTGCCGCACCCGTGTGAAATACGCCCGCCGACAGCAGGCCGGTACTGATATAGCCGGTTTCAAACAGGTCATAAAGCTCAAAAAAGCCGCCTAGCGCCAGCAGCGTAATAAAGCGCCACAATCCGGCGGAGGAGGGCAGCGCATCAACACGAGCGGCTAAGCTGTTACGGGCCGCCGATGAAGCGTGCATCGGTGGCAGGCTGGTGGAGGAGGTGGTCATGTCAGCGTGAACCTCTGGCAGTGTGGAGACGACTCGCAGCCGGTCGGAGGCTTATTAAAATAGTTAACCGTTAGCAAGCGAAGAAATAGCAGAATAGTCAATTCATCCGCCGTTGCCGAGAGGGTCGTTGCTGACTATTTAGCAACGTACGTTGCAGGTTTTGCCATCCGTGGCACTCAGCTTTACGGCAGTTTCGGCCAGACGCCTGGCCCGATCGGCAGACCCAGCAGATACCACACCAGCAGCAGCGCTATCCAGCTGATAAAGAACACCAGCGGATAGGGGAAGATCAGCACGTAATAGGTGCCGAGCTGCGCATCTTTCTGGTAACGCTGCAAAAAGGCGAGAAACAGCGGCAGAAACGGCGACATCGGTGCCAGCGGCAGCACGGCGGAGTCGGCGATGCGGAAAATCATCTGGGCAAAGGCGGGATGGAAGCCGAGCAGCATAAACATCGGCACAAAGACCGGCGCCAGAATCGACCAGATGGCTGAGCCGCTGGCGATAAACATGCAGAGAAACGCCGACAGGAACATCAGGCCAAGAAAAGCGGGCGCGCCGCTGACGCCTGCGCTCTCCAGCACATCAGTCAGCCCGATCGCCATGAATTTGCCCATGTTGCTCCAGTTGAAGAACGCCACGAACTGCGACAGCGGAAACACCATCACGATAAAACCCGCCATGCCCTTCATCGGATCGACCAGCAACTGCGGGATATCATCCGGACGGCGGATCTGTCGGGTGACCACGCCATAAGCAATCGCCACCACAAAGAAGAACAGAATGATGATCGGCACAATGCCCTGAATAAAAGGCGAGGGAATAATGGCGCCGGTGGCGGGATTGCGCAGCGGTGCATTTTCCGGCACCACCAGCAGCGCCATCAGGGCGATAAACAGCAGCGCGGCGATCCCGGCAGCCCGCAGACCGCGGTTCTCAAGCGGCGTCAGCGCCGCCAGCTTCTCGCCGTTGCCCTGCCACTTTGGCAGTCGCGGCTCGACAAATTTATCGGTCAGCAGCGCGCCCACAATTGTCAGCACAATCACCGACGTGGCCATAAAGAACCAGTTATCGATGACGCTGACATGCACCGTGTCGCTGACCGCTTTAGCCGCTTCAGTGCTGATGCCCGAGAGCAGCACATCGGTGGTGACAATCAGCAGGTTGGCGGTAAAGCCGGAGGCCACACCGGCAATGGCGGCCAGCAGGCCCGCCACCGGATGACGGCCCACCGCCAGAAAGATTAGTGCGCCCAGCGGCGGCATCACTACCAGCGCGGCATCCGAGGAGATATGGCTGAAAAAGGCGATAAACAGCACCATGTAGCTGGCATAACGGCGGCTGACGCGTGACGCCATCTTCACCATCAGCGACTGGAGCAGGCCGACCTTTTCCGCCAGTCCGGCACCAATCACCAGCGCCAGAATCGATCCCAGCGGGGTAAAGCTGCTGAAATTTTTGATGATATTTGGCAGGATCCACTGAATGCCTGCGACGCTCAGCAGGTTATTCACCCGCACGATTTCGCCGTTGCTCGGATTCTTCACCGCCAGATCCAGCGCGCTGATAATGGCGGTCGCCACCATCAGCACCACGATCAGATAGACAAACAGTAAAAACGGGTTGGGGACTTTATTCCCCACGCGCTCGATCCAGCTGAAGAGCCGGCCAGGACTGCGGTTCTCTGATGTTGCTTCCATGGTATTGGTTCTCGTCTTGTGTCCCTTTTATCGGCGGTAGCAAGGCCTGACGCCGGTCGCGTTGTGCGACAGGCGGTGAGTTCAGTTCCGGCACCGCTGAATCGGGGAAGTGTTTGCAATATTTTTTTATAGTGGTCCGCGTCAGAGACACGGCCGTTGGCTCATTCGGCCAGTTTTGTTGGTGTGATCCCCGCCGGGATCGGGCAGTGATAGGGCTGCGCGGCGCGTACCCGATCAAACTCGGCCCGGCAGCCAGCCAGCGCCTGCCGATCCGTTAACAGCGTTAACACCGTGGCCGCCATCACTTTGCCCGCCAGAAACATCCCCTTATGCCCGATACTGGTGCGGCCCTGCGCCACCAGTTGCCAGGTGTGCAACGGCGTGCCGAAGGTAAAGCAGGGCGCAAAACACTGTGCTGTCGGCGTCACCCAGCTGACATCGCCGACGTCGGTGGAGCCATAAAGCAGATCACGTGTGACCGCATAGGGCGCGACCTCATCCATAAACAGCTTGTCACCCAGTTGTTCAACCCAGGCGTGACCGGCTTCACCACCGGTTCGGGCGGCATTGAGCCGGGCATTGCGCAGATCGTCATCAGTGAGCGTGGTACGCAGTTCAGCCGCAAACGCGCGTTCTTCGTCGCTGTAGTCGGGCAAACCAAACTGATGCAAATAACGCTCCATGACCGCTTCCAGCGCGCGATTCGGCACATAATCCGAGCAGGCTTTGTCAAAACGTACGGTCAGCGTGGTGTCGGTCATCAGCGCTGCCCCCCTGGCGATATTGATCACCCGTTCATAAATCGCCTGCGCCTGTGGCAGTTCCGGGGCGCGGATCAGGTAGAGCACCTCCGCATCGGCCTGCACCACGTTCGGCGATACACCGCCGCTGTTGGTGATGGCGTAGTGCAGACGCGCCTCCTGGACGATATGCTCGCGCAGAAAGTTGGCCCCGGTATTCATCAGCGTGACGGCATCCAGGGCGCTTCGACCCAGATGGGGAGAATTGGCCGCGTGCGCCGCAACGCCTTTGAAGCTGAACGCCGCCTGAATATTGGCGAGGGTGCGCAGATTGAACATGCCGCTGAACCCCTCCGGATGCCAGGTCACGGCGGCATCAACGTCGTCAAACAGCCCTTCGCGCACCATAAAAGTCTTGCCCGAACCGCCTTCTTCGCCAGGGCAGCCGTAAAAGCGAACCGTGCCACCCGTGTGATGCTGTTCCATCCAGGCTTTCACGGCGCAGGCCGCCGCAACACCTGCCGTGCCGAGCAGGTTGTGACCGCAGCCGTGTCCGTTGCCGTTGGCTTCCAGCGGTTGTGGCCGGGCGCAGCCCGCCTGCTGACTCAGGCCCGCCAGCGCATCGAATTCGCCAAGGATGGCAATCACCGGCTTGCCGCTGCCCGCACTGGCGATAAACGCCGTATCGATGCCACCCACGCCGCGTTCCACTCTGAATCCCTCTTCTGCCAGCGCATCAGAAAGCAGGGCTGACGAGCGGGTTTCGGCAAAGCGGGTCTCCGGTGTGTCCCAGATGGCGTCACTGAGCGTGCTGAAACGAAGCTGATGACGAGCGATATAGTCGGCAATAAAGTCTTCCATCATCGAGAGCCCCCATACTGCGCCTGGTTCAGCGCCAGCGTCGCCAGCAGCGTGATGGCGTCCGGCATCACCCGCTCATCAAAGTCGAATTTCGCATTGTGGTGACCTGCCGCCAGCTCACAGCCAAAAATGACGTAAGAGGCCTGACCGCCGCGCTGCTTTACCCGTTCCATCATGTAGGTCGCATCTTCTGAACCCGCCGCCTGCGCTTTACGATCGACCACGGAGTTGAAGATACCGAGCGCGTCCGCCTGCTGATGGATGAAATCAACCCATGGCTGCGTCGGGGTACAGCTGCGCGCGGCCCCCATCAGCGAGACCCGCTGCTCAACGCCATACATCGCCGCCGCACCGGCAATCACCCGCAGCGCCTGCTGATAAATATCGTCATTAACCTGATTGGTCACGCCACGGGTTTCGACTTTCAGCAGGGCGCAGTCGGCTACCACGTTGCGGCCGGTTCCCGCCTGCAGCACGCCCACGTTGACCCGTGCCACGCCGCCGCTGTGCTGGGTTAAACCATGCAGCGCCAGCGTTGCCTGTGCGGCGGCCAGCAGGGCATTGCGCCCCTCTTCAGGACGACCGCCCGCATGGGCACCGACGCCGGTAAAGTGAACATCCAGCTTGGTAGTGGCGAGGAAGCTGTCGCTGCCGCACACCACTTCGCCTGCCGGCACGCCGGTGCCGATATGAATGGCGGTGAAGCGATCAACGTCATCGACCACGCCCGCCGCCACCATCGCTTTTGCGCCGCGCACACCCTCTTCGGCGGGCTGGAAGATCAGTTTAATCGTGCCGCTGAGCTGATCTTTCATCGCCATCAGCACCGAGGCGAGACCCAGCCCGATGGTGGTGTGGCCGTCATGTCCGCAGGCGTGCATCATGCCTGCGTTGCAGGAGGCGAACCCTTCACGCTGCGGCAGATGATCGTCAGCCTGGCTCTCGTTGAGATCCAGGGCATCCATATCGACGCGGAAGCCCATCACCGGGCCAGGACGGCCGGTCTCAAGCGTTGCCACGATGCCGCAGAATCCGCCGGAGAAGTGGCTGATCCACTGCGGCAGCGCGCCCTGTTGCAGCGCGCGCGCTTCCTGCTGCTTCAGCACCGCCTCGTCGGGCAAGCCCATCCGCGCTTCGGCGTCGATGACCTCACGGCCCAGCTTCAGTTGATAACCGAGCTTATGCAGCTCTTCAGCGACTAAGGTGGCGGTGCGGAACTCCAGCCAGCCCGATTCGGCATAGTGATGGAAGTCGCGACGCCACTGTTGCAGCTGTGGCAGCCGGGCGCTGACGTGGTCTGAAAGGGGGTTCATCGGCTCTCTCCTCGGTGTTGATTTTTTATGCACTGTTCCGAATCTACACAATGGTATTGACCGGCATAAGATGCGAATATCTTGTGACTGATAAACAACGGTTATCGCAAAATTATGTCTGCCAATCTCAAGCTCCATCAGCTGCGCGCCTTCGTTGACGTGGCGCGACAGGGCAGTATCCGGGCGGCAAGCCGTCTTTCCGGGCTGTCACAACCGGCGTTAACCAAAGCGATTCAGGAACTGGAGCGCGAGCTGGGGGCAAAGCTGTTTATCCGCCGTCAGCAGGGCGTAGTGTTAACCGATATCGGTGATAACTTTTTTCGGCATGCCAGCCTGGTGCTGGCAGAGCTGCGGGTCGCCGAAGAGGATATCCAGCAGCGGCTGGGACTGGGTGGCGGTCAGGTGAATATCGGCGTCGGTGGCAGCGTGGCGCGCACCATTATGCCGCAGGTGATTAACCAGTTTCATCGCGAATACCCGCTGGTAAAGGTGCGCATCGTCGAAGGCCAGCTGGTGTCGATGGTGCATGAACTGCGCCAGGGCGCGCTCGATTTCACCATTAATACCTACGATCAGAGCCATCTCGATCAGGAGCTGATGTATGAGCGGATGATGGAGCGCGAGTACAAGGTGGTGGTGCGCAAAGGCCATCCGCTGGAAAAGGCGCGTTCTCTGGCGGAGTTACAGCAGGCGGACTGGACGATGCCAACGCCTAAAGGCAGTTACTACCGCTTGTTGCACGATCTGTTTGGCGAGCGCGGCATGGCCCCGAAAATCGTGGTGACCTGTGAAACCTTTATGGCCTGCACCAGCCTGGTGGCGCAAAGCGATTTCATCAGTATTCTGTCGGTCGACGTCATTGACGACCCGATTCTGGGTCGGTCGCTGGTGGCGCTGATGCTCGACGAACCCCTGCCGAAAGCGATTTTCTATCTGATCCAGCGCAAAGACACGACGCTGACCCCAATGAGCAGTTATATGGCACAACTCTTTCGCCGTTATTGCCAGTAAAATCAGCGAGTAAAGTCGATCGTCTACACTGTTAAGGTACTGAAAAAAATCCACCCGACAAATATAGAGGTTACGATGCAAGTCAGTCCTTATCTGTTTCTCTATGGCCGTTGCGAAGAGGCTATCGACTTTTACCTGCAGGCGACCGGGGGAGAGTTGCTCTCTAAAATGAAATTCGGTGATATGCCGGATCAGGGTGAGCAGGTCGGCGATCAGTCTGCCGCGCCGCAGCCGCCAGAAAAGATCATGCATGCCCAGCTGCGTATTGGTGACGGTGAGCTGATGCTGAGCGATGGCAACACCGATCAGCCGCCAGCGTCTGAGCATGCCGGTTACGCGGTCAGTCTCTCAACTACCGATGTCGAAAAGGGTAAAGTCTGGTTTGAGAAACTGTCGGCAGGCGGCAAGGTGACAACTGAGTGGCAGGAGACGTTCTGGTCGAACGGATTCGCGATGTTCATTGATAAGTTCAACATTCCGTGGCGCATCAATGTCGAGAAGCCGCAGGAATAATCGGGCCAGTCGGCGTCGCAATTTGCGGCGCCGTATTAATTAATGGCAACTGCCCGGATTAAAGCGCGGCGGCGCTATTCAGGCCGCCGCACGTAATCAGAAGTTATAACCCGCCACCAGGTAGTAACCCCAGCCAGTCGATTTCACTTCAAACGGCCCGTTGCCGAAATTCTGTTCCTGTCCATCCGCCCACTGTCCGCCGTTGTGGAAGTAACGCGCCACCGCAGAGAAGTGCCAGTGATCGTAACCCAGTGACAGAATGTGGCTGGAGGCGATGGAGTTGCTGGTGCGTGATGAACCGCCTTTATCGCGGAGATCGGAACCCCAGTCGAAGTTGGTGAAGCCCACATAGCCCAGATTGCCGCCCCACAGCGTGGTGATTGGCACGAAGTATTTCACCTTGAAGCGATAGCCATCCCAGCTGTTTTCATTCGCCGCACCGTAGTTTTCCCACTGATATTTGGCGTAGACGTTCAGCGACAGGCCGACATCGCTGTGCGTATCGATATCGGTGCCCAGACCCATATACCAGGTGTTCTGGCGGCTATCGCTGTTGCGGCCCATGTCGTAGATGTAGTTGTTAGCGAAATACCACTCTTTGAACGGACCAAAGGCCAGGCTGGTGCCGGTCAGTTTGTCGATAGAGAAGCGCGGCTCAATCTCCATAAACATCGGTGAACCGTGATCAAAAATGCCGTTGGCGTTGCTGTTGCCTGCGCCGAAGAAGTTGGTCAGGTCGAGGTAGCCATAAAAATCGAACCAGTCCTTCTTCGCAAACGCTTCATATTCCAGATAAACGTCGTTGTTAAACTGCGGTCCGAAACGGGTGTGGTAGCTGCCTACCACGTTAACGCTCTGATGCCACCAGTCGGAGACATACTGCGGATCGCTTTCAGCGGCCTGCGCAGCGCCACTCAATGAACATGCCAGCACGGCACCTGCTATCAACGTTTTAAATTTCATTATTATCAGCCACATGCTTTTGACCGCCGCACAGCAGACGCAGTCAGAGAGAAATCGGTCCCTTGATGGGAATGAGGGTTTCACAGCAAATAACAGCCAGTTCTTCAGCCCGCGTAGCGTGCCTGTAACAGATCGATAGAAAATAGATTTTGCTCACGTTTGTCAAAAAGTGTTGCATTACAATTCAGCTAAAATGTGATGCGCTTCACAATAATGACCAGGATCGAACGGAACCAGGCAACCGTTTACGTTGTCTGGTTCGTGATCAAACGGGCGGGATCAGGGAAGGGTGACGCGAACCTGCAAACCACAAATGGCACCCTGTGGCGTCAGGCAATTGGAAAGGGCGACGTGAATCTGATGCTTCTGTGCGACGTTGCGCACAATGGATAATCCCAGTCCGCTGCCCTGGGCTTTAACGTCAGGCGAACGGGTAAAACGGTCAAACGCGCGTTCGATAAAGGATTCCGGCATGCCTGGCCCGTTATCGACAATATCGACCACTGTTTTACCTGCGACCCGATGCAGCAGCACATCGACCAGGCTGCCCTCCGGCGTGTGCAACATGGCGTTACCAATCAGGTTATCGAACAGGCTGCGCAGCTCGGAACGGCTGGCCTGCAGACGATACTGCGTGGAGCCATTAAAGCCGATATCGATGCCGCGTTTATCTGCCACCACCATCAGCTGCTCAATGCTCTCTTTCAGCAGATCGTCCAGTTCGATATGCTCGACGCTGGCGACCACGCTCTGGTCATCCTGACGCGAGACATTAAGTAACTGCGTGACCAGATGACGGGTGCGTGTGACGCCCGCTTCCAGCTGGCTGAACTGCCGGCTCGCTTCGCCTGGCTGGATATGCTGACGCAGGTTTTCCAGCTGCAAGGTCACCGCTGTTACCGGCGTGCGTAGCTCATGCGCCGCATCTTCCAGGAACTGACGCTGCGACGACCAGGCCTCACGCAGCTTACTCAGCAGCGAGTTATAGGCGGCCACCAGCGGCAGGATCTCATCCGGCAAGCCTTCGGGTGAGACATTGTGCGGATGGTGCGTCTCCTGCGCGGCAATCTGACGCGAAGCGACCTGCAGATCCCGGGTGATCTTGCGCACCACCAGCCAGATCACCAGCAGTGACAGCGGCATCATCAGGATCAATGGAATGATCGCTGACAGCGCCCGTTTGACCATCAATGCCTTCATGTAGCTGAGGTTGTGCATCACCTGGATGGTTTTGATCTCGCTGCCAGGTAAGCCGGGCCGGGTATAGATGCGCCATTCGCAGTCGTCGCACTGACCCACATGCACGTCGCGATAGCCGCGTTGATTTTGCAGCGGAGCCTGCAGCTCCGGCCATGAGCTGGCCCGTAACTGGCCCCGATCGTCCCACAGTTGCACCACAAAGGCGCTCTTCGCCTTGTCAGGCGCAATAAGCATCGGCATCAGGGCGGGCATCTGTTTATTAGTGGACCAGGCATCAGCGATTTTTGCCAGCTGATCGTCCTTCATGGTGCCAACCATATCGCCATAGCAGCTGAAGAAATACCAGGTGACGCCACCGATCATCAGCAGATGAATAATCAGCAGCGTAGAGAGTAATTTGTTGCGTAATGAACGCATAAAGGTGAAGGGTTTCATATTGCCGGTACCCGCCAGCCCAGCCCGCGCACATTGCGGATCACGTCGTTATCCAGCTTGCGGCGCATCCCGTGGATCAGGACATCCACCGCGTTGCTGCTGACTTCATCGCCCCAGCCATAGATGCGATTTTCCAGCTGCTCGCGCGACAGAATAGCGCCTGGCCGCTCCAGCAGGGCGTAGAGCAGGGCATATTCGCGCGCCGTAAGCTGCTCGCGCTGTCCTTTGTAGAGCACTTCGCGGGTCATCATATCCAGCTGCACATCGCCGCTGCCCAGCACCGAGTCTGCTGCGCCGTGACTACGTCGGGTAATCGCGCGCATCCGGGCCATAACTTCCTGTAAATCGAACGGTTTAAGCAGGTAGTCGTCAGCGCCGCTGTCAAGTCCCTGAATCCGCTGCGCCACCGAGTCGCGTGCGGTAAGAATCAGCACCGGCGTGGCGTCGCCGCGCCCGCGCGCCCGGCGCAGTACCTGCAGGCCATCATCGCGCGGTAAGCCGAGATCGAGCAGCACGCAGCTGTAGCCGCCTTCGCTCCAGGCATTCTGGGCATAGATGCCATCACGCACCCAGTCCACCGACCAGCCCGCGCCCTCCAGTGCCTGCTGCAGGTTCGCGCCGATCATTTCATCATCTTCAACCAGTAACACGCGCATGGCTGATCTCCTTCATAAAGATAGGGAGAGAGTTTACTCACCAATTGTTAGGCCAGAATTATCCGCCGTCATACTTCGCACTGTGGCGGCGTTGGCTGCTTTTGCTCACCCCAGTCACTGACTTATGTCAGCTCCCGGGGACTCGCGCATTTGCCGCCTTGCCACAGCACGGATTATTTTGGCGGACTACTGCCGTCATACTTCGCGCTGTGACGGCGTTGGCTGTATCAACAGTCCTCTATCAGAACTCTATCCGCATTTTTCATATTAAACGAGAGTAAAACTACTGGCCTCAGTGTAAAATTTTGACGCTTTCATGATTAAATAAACACAATCCTGAACAAACGTGAAGGATGCCATTTCACCCTTATATTAATAATCCACGTTAAAAATAATTGTTATTCGATACACGTTTCAGTTTCGGTTATTCAACCATTTGTAGATAAATGTTAAAACTATGCAATGAAAATTAACTCTAAGAATAAATTGTGTTTGATGTCACAAAATTACGTAAATATTAAGATTATTTCAATGTGACCAGACAAAAAATATCGCATAACAGCCTGTTGTTTCCATTAATCTATTTGATATGAATTGTTTTTTTCTAAATCACAACAGGGATGATAACTATTTGCTCATGGAAAATTCAATTGATATAAACGTGCTGGCAACAGAGGTTGCTATCAATAGATAAAGAACAGAAGGAGTTTGTTAAATGAAGATCTTAGAACATAATCAATTGCTTTTAGTCACTGGTGCAAGCGGTGCATATGATCCTGCTTATGCCGGAGCGTCTTCTCATGCTAGCCAGCATGGTAATAAGTCGGGTGGTTCCAGTAATCTATTTGGGCCGAGTAATGGCGTAGTACAGGTCGTGGCAGCTCATCCTGAAATTGCGGGCTGCCTCAATGGTATTCTCGGCGGGATGATTGGTGGTTCAGCAGGTGGTCCGGGCTCAGCTGTGGCAAGTGCCATTGGTGGTGGTATTGGTTCATGTTTTAATAATTCTGGAAACAGCAATGCTGGGAATAATTTTGGTGGTCAATGTACCTGGTGAAGTTAGTCTCCATGACTAATGACAGCTGAGGGTCTTATGCAAAAAATAGTCTGCTATCTATCTATATTAATCAGCATATTAGTAGGCGCAATGTTTTTGAGTGGCGCAGGCGTCTCCTATGTAGGCTGGTATGCTATGCCAGAAAACGCATCAAAAATGGTGGTTACAATCGCTACATTGGCTACGTTTGTTAAAGCTGCTATTTCTTTGTGTTCACGGTTTTTCAGTGCATCTGGCAGCGGTAAAAAAAGTTAAGCGTGGATATTAAATCTGCAGGGGCTTCGGCCCCTATTTTTATTTAATAAAATCAGTAAAACAGGAGGCTAATACATGTCACCTGGAACTATAAATGGTTAAACAGCGATGCTTTGACAGGGTTTGCTCAGAAATGGAGGATTTGTGTGTGGGGCAAAGATTTATTGATAACGTAAACGTTTAGATGCGACCAGGAACTAATCACCACATCACTTCCCACACAAAAGATGCTCCCGGCTGACTAAGTTTTTTAAAAATCCCACTTCTTTTCAACAGCAATCTCACTTTAGAATTTCCCTCCAAAGCCCCGCTGGCCGCGCGATTCCGCCTCCGTTTCCGCCGTTGCTAATTCTGCGCTAATTTTCTGCTAATTAAGGGATAAATTTTAGCAGGTAGAGTGGCTCCACTGCACATCAGCATCAACAGGAGGAACCATGAATCAGCGCGAGTTTATTCGGAGTTTGCTGGACTGGATTGAGAACAACTTAGGACACGATCTGCATCTGGATGAGGTGGCGCGCCGCTCGGGCTATTCGCGCTGGCATCTGCAACGGCTGTTTCGCCAGCATACCGGCTTTTCACTGGCAGAATATATCCGTCAGCGCCGTTTAACCGAGTCTGCGCTCACGTTGCTGAGCAGCAACGAAGCGATACTGCAGGTGGCGATGAACTATGGCTTTGATACCCAGCAGGCCTATACCCGCACGTTTAAAAACTACTTTATGGTGACGCCTGGCCAGTTGCGCCGTCAGCGTCGCGTCGAGCCGGATCGGCTGCTATTCCCTCTGGCGATGGCCAGCTGATGCCTGATAAGACCTTCCCGTCACAGCCTGCGGACGGGAAGGTCGGCCCGCGCTTTGCGCTTCTCTCCACTTGTTCTTCGCCTCGCCTTTTTTTGCCCATCAGCCACAGTGACCCCGCCCGGACGTGTTAGTTTGTTGCCAGCATCCCTTTACTGTCGGAGTCGGGAAACATGGAAAACGGCGCGAATTTAACCGCCATGTTGGTATTTGCACGGGTTGTGGAATTACAGAGTTTCAGTGAGGCGGCACGCGCACTCGGCTTGTCCAAATCCCATGTCAGCCGGGAGATCGCCCGTCTGGAGCTGCGGCTCGGTATCCGGCTGCTGCAACGCACCACCCGGCGGCTGGCGCTGACCGAGCTGGGCCAGGCGTACTATCCCTACTGTGTGCGGATGCTGGCCGAAGTGCAGCGCGCCGAAGCCTTTGTGCAGCAGGTGCATCAGCAGCCCGCCGGCCATGTCAGGCTGCAGGCACCCGTTACGTTTGGCTGCCAGTGCGTAGTCCCTGTCCTTAACCGCTTTCTGCGTCGGCATCTGCATATCAATGTCGATCTTGATCTGACCGATCGCAGTCACGATCGGCTGGATGATCAGGCGGATCTGGCGATTGTGATCCGATCCCGATCGCCACAGCAGGGCAATTTTCGGGTACTGAGCGAAATCGAGTGGGGGCTCTATGCCGCGCCCGCCTACCTGGCGCAGCGACCCGCCATCACGCATCCTGAGATGCTGCCACGCCACGACCTGCTGATGTTTCATGGTCCGGCGCACACCGCCGCACTGCCGTTCCGCCGTGATAAACAGCGGCTGGCACTGGATGTACGTAGCCGTTTTCGCGCCAATAACAGCATGGCGCTGCTCAATGCGGCACTGGCAGGGAGCGGCATCGCCTATCTGCCCTCCTACATGGCCCAGGAGGCGATGGCGCGCGGGGATATTCAGCAACTGCTGCCGGAGTGGCAGATGGATCGTCTGCAAAGTTATCTGCTGCTGCACGACACGCCTGAACCGGCCTCGCCCGTGACGCTGCTGTGCGATGCCCTGGTTGCGGCGCTGAATACAGGCTGATTGTTGCCTGCTGACAACAATCATCGTCACAGAGTAACTATCCCGCCGCGACTGTTGTTACTCCGCTACGCCGGTTAGCCTGTATCCCTGATTACTCACCGGATATCATCATGCAACAGTCACCCGAAACTGCAGAGTTTCAGCACTGGCGACGTAACTTAGGGGTCTGCGTCGTCGGCTCTTTTACCACTATCGTGGCGATGACGCTGCTGCTGCCGTTCCTGCCGCTCTATGTGCAGCAACTCGGCGTTGAGCAGCCTGCCGCTATCGCCCGCTGGTCCGGCCTTGCCTACGGCGCGACCTTTTTCAGCGCCGCACTGACGGCGCCGTTGTGGGGCAGGCTGGCTGACCGCTATGGTCGTAAGCTGATGCTGATTCGGGCCAGTCTCGGGATGGCGATTGCGATGTCGCTGATTGGCATGGCGACCGCGCCGTGGCAACTGGTGGCGCTGCGCCTGCTGGCGGGGCTGCTGGGCGGCTACGCGTCGGGATCGACCATTCTGGTGGCGGCGCAAACGCCGAAAGCACAGACCGGCTGGGCGCTGGGGGTGTTGTCTTCCGGCATTATGGCCGGCAACGTGGTCGGACCGCTGCTGGGCGGTGTGCTACCGCCACTGATCGGGATTCGTCAGACTTTCTGGCTGACCGGCGCCGTGATTTTTCTCGCCTTCCTCGCCACTACCTTTTTACTCAAAGAGCAGCCACGTGCTCCCGCTACATCGCGCGCCAGCCAGCAACCGCATCCTGAAGCCGGGCCGGTTAATCACAGCCTGATACGGCTGATGTGGCTCTCTGGCATGTTGCTGATCTTCGCCAGCATGTCGATTGAGCCGATTATTACGCTTTACGTGGGCGAGTTTGTGCAGGGCGACCACCAGATCATCCTGATAGCCGGACTGGTGATGTCCGCGGCGGCGCTGGGCACGGTCCTGGCGGCACCACGACTGGGTCGGCTGGCCGATCGGTTAGGGCACTGGCGGGTGCTGACCGGCGGTTTAGTCGTTAGCGGGCTGCTGCTGATACCCCAGGCATTTATCACGGCGGCCTGGCAACTGGTGCTGCTGCGTTTTCTGATGGGGATGGCGCTGGGCGGGTTGATGCCGTGCATCACGGCGATTATTCGTCATAACGTGCCGGGCTCACAGGTTGGGCGGATGCTGGGATATTCGACATCGGCACAATATATCGGCCAGGTCAGCGGGCCGCTGTTCGGTGGGCTGGTGGGCGGTGCATTCGGGATGCGGCCGGTGTTTCTGGCAACCTGCGTGGTGATGCTGTTTTGCGCCTGGCTTAACTGGCGTGGCATGAAAAAGTAGTGCGATCAAAAAAGGCGGACCGGAGTCCGCCTTAGTTTATTCACAGCTGCGTGAATTACTTCTGGTCTGGCAGCGCGTAGGCAATCACATAATCGCCCAGCCTGGTACCAAACGAGCCGTGACCCCCTGCCGCGATGACAACGTACTGCTTGCCATCCACTTCATAGGTCATTGGTGTCGCCTGGCCGCCTGCTGGCAGACGTGCCTGCCATAACAGTTCGCCGGTATCAGTGCTGAAAGCACGCAGGTAGTTATCTGCAGTCGCACCAATGAAGAACACCTTACCTGCGGTGGTGATAGGACCACCCAGCATCGGCATACCCATTTTGAACGGCAGCGGAACCGGTGCGCTATCGCGAACGGTACCGATACGCTGTTTCCACACCACGTTGTTGGTCTTCAGATCCACCGCGGAGATGTAACCCCAGGCAGGCTGTTTGCATGGCAGACCAAACGGTGACAGGAACGGGTTCAGCTCGACGCCATACGGCACGCCATACTGAGGCTGAATACCGGTTTCGGTACCTGAACCACCTTCAGCGCCTTTCGGCGGCTCAATCGGGTTGCCTGGGCCACGTGGAATCAGCTTAGAGACAAACGGCAGCGCCATTGGGTTAGCAATCGCGATCTGACGATGAGGATCGACTGCGATGCCGCCCCATTCGAACATACCGAGGTTACCCGGGAACACCAGCGTACCCTGCTCAGATGGCGGAGTGAACGGACCTTCATAGCGCAGGCGCTTGAAGATCACGCGGCACACCAGCTGGTCAAACATCGTCGCGCCCCACATATCCTTGTCCGTGAGATTCTGTTTCGGACGGAAGGTCAGCTCAGAGTAGGGCTGAGTGGCGGCAACGTGATCGCCTTTAGCAGCACCCTGTGGCACTGGCGTTTCCGGCGCAGGCACGACTGGCTTGCCGGTACGGCGATCCAGTACAAAGATGTTGCCGGTTTTCGCTGGCGCGTAGACAACCGGTACGGTGTTGCCATCTTTGTCGGTGATGTCAGCCAGCGTCGGCTGCGACGGCAGGTCCATATCCCACAGATCGTGATGCACAGTCTGATAAGACCAGACCAGCTTACCGGTGGTGGCGTTCAGGGCCAGCACGCTGCTCGCATAACGCTCCTGCTCTGGTGTGCGGTTACCGCCCCAGATATCCGGTGTGCTCACGCCCATCGGCAGGTAAACGGTATCCAGTTTCGGATCGTAAACTGCCGGTGCCCATGAGTTCGGAGAGTTCATGGTGAAGGTGTGTTCATCAGCCGGTATGGCATTAGGATCTTTTGCGCCTGGATCAAACACCCACAGCAGTTTGCCGGTATTCACATCAAAGCCACGAATCACGCCTGACGGCTCGCGGGTTGAGTAGTTATCGGTAACCGCACCCGCCATCACGATGGTGGTGTTAGTAATCACCGGCGGTGAGGTCGGCTCATACTGACCCGCAGTGGTGACAGGCTGTTTGTGTTGCAGATCCAGCTCGCCGTTGACGCCAAATGCCGGGCAGCGTTCGCCGGTCTCTGCGTCCAGTGCAAACAGACGACCATCGTTGACCGGCAGATAGATACGACGTGAACACAGCGCAGGCTGAGTGTTCGCTGCATCGGCGGCTGCCGGCACTTCGTGGTAAGAAACACCGCGACAGGTCACGTGCTGGAAGGTCGGGTTGACCTTCATGCCCGGATCAAACTTCCACTTCTGCTTACCGGTGGCCGCATCCAGTGCAAACAGGATCTGGTGTGGCGAACAGAGATAAAGCGTGTCGCGGATTTTAATCGGCGTGACTTCGTCGGTAATTTCACCCGGATCGTTAGGGGTTTTCATGTCGCCAGTCTGGAACTGCCAGGCAACCTGCAACTCTTTCACGTTCTGATGATTAATCTGCTTCAGCGGAGAGAAACGGGTTCCCTGCTGATCACGCGCATAAGCGGGCCAGTCAGCGTCCGGGATGTTGCTCAGCGGCGCAGCCTGCGGGGCGTTGTCAGCGGTTTCTGGTACTGACCCGTTGATGACCTGCGGATCGTTGAATACCGCATAGGCCAGCACAATGGCACTGGCAATCAGCGCCACAGCCATGGTACCCAGCGCGGCTTTGCTGCCCGCATTGAAGCTGCGATAGACAAACGGCAGGATCAGCCAGACACCGAAGATCACCAGCACATCGGTGCGTGGTGCCAGTGCCCAGAAGTCGGTGCCCACTTCCCATACACCCCAGATCAGGGTGCCGATCAGCAGCAACGCATAGAGAACCAGCGCAGTGCTTTTACGACGGGAAAGCAGATAAGCGGTGATAAGCATCACCACACCGCCAAAAACGTAATACCAGGAACCACCAATGGCGGCTAACCAGCCACCGCCAATCAGCATAAACGCGCCCGTCAGCACTGCGAACAGCACCGTCAGGAAACGAATTACGCCAAAAGATGAGGAGTTTTTCCCCATAATATCGACCTCGTTTCGTTGCCATAAAACACACGAAAACAACCAGATAGGCTGTTTCCAGTTATCAAGTACAAATGATTAGGGTGTTCTGAAGTATCTCTTCCGTTAAGACAGACGATCCCTTTGTGTTAAATGTTATAGCAAAATCAGATCGAGGTTTGATTTTTTTGGCTTAAACCGCTTAACAACTGGAATAAAACGACATTTTATGGGGGATTAAAGGACGTTAAGCGCACCGCCGTGTGCCCTTAACGCCGGAAGGCAGGATTTGAGAATCAGCAGCTAATAAGATCGCCGTCCGAGCGTTGCTGTTGCCAGCCGCTGATATTTATCTCAGCAAACTGCTCAGCGGTTAAGGGCGGCGTATGACTTCGTACGATTACCTCTGCCCCTTTTTCACGAAACGTCGCCATAAAAAAGGGAAAGGTAAACTTCTCATAATTATCATTAAAGAAAGATTCGGTTAAAACAATTCCTGAAAAAGGAAAAGATTCCAGCAGTCGCCAGTCTGCACCCGGCGGCGCAAAATCATAAAGCCAGAAATCAAATTTCTTTGTTAATTCAAGCAGTGACGTACTGTGTGCTGCCAGACTGGAATAATTAATTCCAATCCGGACACGCGCATTTTGTAAATGCGTATAGGCATCCGGAACCGCGATCATTCCCCGTAATCGAATATCTTCCACCGGCACAACCATTAATGCTGCTTCAGTAGCAATTTGATTGTGTAATGAAATAATGTTGTTTGTATTAAGTATATTTCCGCTATCCTGGTTTTGCTGAAGATAAGGCACGCTATAGCAAATGCCAGTGACATTACGCTTAACGTGATGGATTGGTTCAGTAACATAGGGGTTATATAAACTGTTTTTCATTATCTCTATGAAATTCAATAGAAAGGATTTGTTGTTAATTAAGCATATAAAAAGTCGCATTTTTCTAAACGCGTGAATAAATATAGATCACATGCTTAATCCAAATCATCCTTTTGTTGCCGGAGAAAGTAAATAAACCTGTTAGCAAAGAAACGATAATTCCTTTGGCGTCTGATGATGTGCTGGAATATATTCAATAGTCGGGACCAATAGGCTGGTAATAATCATGAGGGGTCTGACGCGCCTCGGCCGGACAGGGACGCTGCTTATCGCGCAGGGAGGCTGCGCTGGAGCCGCAGGCCTTCTGCTCGCATCCGGTCTGCTATCGTGAAGCCGACAATCACCACACCAATAACACCGCGCAACGACGCGGGTTTCCTCACCTGATTTGGGATAAGACATGGGATTTATGGCATCGGCAGCGGAAGAGTCGCTGTGGCGACATCGGACATTTGTCGCCTTCTGGGTGGCGCGTACCTGCTCATCATTTGGTTTTCAGATGTTCTCGGTCGCAATCAGCTGGCAGATCTATGCGCTGACCAACAGCGCGATGGCGTTAGGGATGATTGGCTTAATGCAGTTTCTGCCGTCGGTGTTGCTGGCGCTGCCAGCGGGCCATCTGGCGGATCAATATGACCGGCGGCGGATCGTGCTGTTGGGTCAGCTGGTGGAATTTGCCGCACTGCTGGCATTAGTGGTGCTTACCTTATTCCATACCCCCGATAAGACCGCGTTGTGGGGGCTGGTGTTTATGATTGCAGTGGCGAAAGCGCTGGAGTGGCCTGCGATGTCTTCGATGCTGCCGTCGCTGGTGCCGCCTTCGATTCTGGCGCGTGCGATGGCGATGAACTCCGTGGGCGGTCAGGCAGCGGTTATCGTCGGGCCGACGATTGGCGGGCTGCTTTATGTCGCCGGGCCGCATGTGGTGTATGGCGTTTCCGGGCTATTTTATCTGGTTTCGCTGACGCTGGTGAGTCTGCTGCGTTATGAACGCCCGGTGCAGGCTCGTCTGCCGATGAATATGAAGAATCTGTTTGCCGGGATTCACTTTATCCGTGAGCGCAAAGATGTGCTTGGGGTAATTTCGCTCGATCTGTTTGCGGTGCTTTTGGGCGGTGCAACGGCGCTGCTGCCGATTTTTGCCAAAGATATTCTGCATACCGGGCCCTGGGGGTTGGGGATGTTGCGCGGCGCACCGTCGGTGGGAGCATTGCTGGTGGGCATCTGGCTGAGCCGTCACAAGCTGGAGAAGCATGTCGGGATGATTATGTTTGGCTCGGTGGCGGGCTTTGGCGTTGCGACGCTGGTGTTCGCGCTTTCCACGCAGTTATGGCTGTCGCTGGTGGCGCTCTGTGCATTGGGTGGCTTTGATATGGTGAGTATGGTGATCCGGGGTGCGCTGGTGCAGCTGGATACGCCGGATACCATGCGCGGTCGGGTGAATGCGGTTAACGCGATTTTCATTAATACGTCGAATCAGCTGGGCGAGTTTGAGTCGGGGTTGCTGGCGGCCTGGATGGGTGCGGCACCGGCGGCGGCGATTGGCGGCATTGGTACGCTGGTGGTGGTGGCGCTGTGGATGAAGTTGTTTCCGCATCTGCGACGGCGTCAGAAGCTGGAGAATGAGGTGGATCCGGTTTGAACAACCGATGCTGGTAAGGCAGATGCGGTTGTAGAATTGTGTGCAGGTTCAGGGAGCATGAGCCTTGCGCAAAAACGCAAAAGCGCCATCCATTCGCTGTGAGTATGTAAGTTGCCTCTGACTGAGACGCAAACCGGACGAACGCAAAGCTCCGGGACGCCTTTCAAAACGTTCCTGATTTACACGAAAACACGTTCCTTGCTATAACTTATCTCTCATCGGCAGGCCTGTGGCCTCCTCAGTCAGCTTAAGCGCTTATAGAGGGTTCCGTTATGAATCAGACTCACTCCATTCCGGAAATTTATAATCCTGATGTGCCGTATTCAGTAAAGTGCGAGATCGTGGCGCAGCTGTGCCGGGCGCTGGCTTCCCATAAAAACATCCCGGTTAGCGCCCTGAGAAAATATCTTCTGGAAAAAACTCACGTTGATTTCGAAAATCTGGAGGATAACCCGGTAGGAATGCTGCTGCTGTATGAGTACCTTCACTGCCAGCGCCCCTCGGTCTGCGCCCGGAATGAAAAAAACCTTCATTAAGCGCTGCCTTCAGCTTAATCAAATACGCCTTCGGAGAAGAGGGCTGGAGAAGGGGCGGTTGAGTTGTCGCTGGCAACGGTTTCCCGAGCCAGCTCAACCTCAATATTGTCACTGGCCCGAAGGCCAGTACAGGAAGTTACCAGTCATACTGCCATTAAAATCCTGGGGTCAGAGGGGGAGGCCGACCCGCAGGCTGGAGCCATCAGGCCCCGGTTTTTCCCAGGTTGGCGTCAAATGTTAGCCAGCTTTCACGCATGTCCACTACGCTGCGGGTTTTACGGGCCTCATCGATTTTTATTGCCGTGAGGCCTGCTTCCAGCGCGTCCACTACTGAAACTTTCAGCGGTGTTCCCTGTTTAATATGTTTAACGATCTCTTCAGCCATCAGCGCATCTGCGCCGTAATGGCCATCATACGCATTGCCGCTGTAGGCGGTATCGACCTCTTTCTCGCCGCTGCGTGCGTTGTGTACGCGGAAGTAATTTCGCACGAAGTCGCCTTCCGCCATGCCGTCGGTGCCCATGACACAGAAACGGCGGAACTCATCCGGCACATTCAGATTGGCGTGGAAGGCCAGCGTCGCGCCGCCTTCGTACTCAATCAAGGCAGTCTGGTAGTCGACAATATCGGCATCGCTGTCGAACACCGCATCGGTGCTCGACCAGCCGCTGGGCTTCACGTGATAAAGTTCTGAGTCAGCGGTGATAGCTCCCTGCGGCGCATGAGCGGGAGTAAAGGATTTCCGGCCACCAAAGCTGGCGACGCGGATCGGGCGCTCCTGCAACAGCCCCTGATAGAGATCGATGTCGTGACAGCATTTTTCCAGAATGTACGGACCGGCATATTTCTCCAGACGGCGCCAGTCGCGCTGAAAGAATGCGCCGTGATAAGGCTTGATATGTTCTGTCGCCTCAATCGAGGTGATCTCACCCAACTGACCCGCATCGCGTGCCGCCAGCAGATCGTGATAGAGCGGGGAATAGCGCAGTACCAGGCCGACCAGAATGCGCGCTTCGCCATACTGACGTACCAGCTTCGCCATTTCCATGGTCTGCTCTTCATTGATCACCACCGGCTTTTCGGTAAACACCGTGTAACCCGCTGCCAGCGCCTGACCCACATGCTCCAGATGCAGAAAGTTGGGAGAGCCAACCAGCACGACATCCATTCCGCCATGTTCCAGCAGAGCATCGATTGACGCAAAGGCCTGGCCGGGCGCGATACCAAAGCTGTGCAGATTAGGCAGTCCGGCAGGTGCCGGATCGTAATAACCCACTACCGAGAAGGCGTCGTCGGCTTTGCTGAACTCTTTGATCACGTGGGACAGTCGAAAGCCGAGACCGATAATGCCTACTTTCATGTTAAACCCCTGCTCCTGAAATCGCATGATGCATAGCCCGCCTGTGATCGGGCGCGCCTGTTGATAATCTGACCACCAACTTATTACGACAGAAAAACTAATGTCAATAACGCACTGCGCGTTTTGCGAGGGGGTTTTTGTTATCATGATGTAAAATAAGAAGAAAATTCAGATATGATTTTGCTATATTTATTTGTTATTGCGATTTAAGTTTTTTTATCCTATCGTTCGCTCATTATGGCTATAACCCTTAATCAGGGAAGGAAGCGCGTGCAACCACACTATCTTCTGGGCATTGATGGCGGCGGTACACAGTGTCGCGCGCGGTTAACCGACCTGCAGGGTCGCATGCTGGCGGAAGCCACCGGCGGGCCTGCCAACGTCTGGTCAGACTATGACGCGGCGCTGACCTGCGTCGGGCAGCTGATCGAACGGGTATTGTCACAGGCGGGATTAGCCCCGGAGGCGCTGGCGCAAACCGCGCTGGTCGCCGGATTAGCCGGTGCGAATGTCACCTCGGTACAGGCGCGGCTCGCCAGCTGGCAACCTGCCTGCGCGGCGTTACAGGTGGTCAGCGATGTGGAGATCGCCTGTGCGGGCGCCCATGGCGGCGCACCTGGCGCCGTCTTTATTATCGGCACCGGCAGTCAGGGAGCCGCGTGGGATGGCGAACAGTTTACGCTGCTTGGCGGCTGGGGCTTTGCCTTGTCTGACCAGGGATCGGGCGCTGAGCTGGGCCGTCGTGCGCTGCGGCTGGCGCTGCTGGCCCATGAAGCGATTATTACCCAGAGCGCTCTTACCCGGCAGCTGATGGCGCAGTTCGACCACAGTCCGGAAACCATGCTGCTCTGGACGCGCTCAGCGACGCCTGCAGACTGGGCCCGCGTGGTGCCACAGATTTTTGCGGCCGCCGACGCGGGCGATGGTCATGCACAGGATCTGCTGCATCAGACCGCAGCCGATATCGGCCTGATGGTCCGCCGTCTGACTGCCCTGAGCAGCGGACCCGTGGCGCTGATGGGGGGACTGGCCACGCCGATTCAGCGCTGGCTGGATGACGATATTCAGGCCCGGCTGGTGACGCCGCAGGGCGATGCCCTGAGCGGGGCGCTGATACTGGCGCAGCAGCTGACGCCTGCCCGATTACCGATCTGAAGCTGGCTGAGCATCCTCAGCCAGATAACCCGAGGAATTTATGACCGCTCCCAACGTAACCGCGCGCATTCTGCGGTTGATTGTTGAAAATGCGCCGATCAGCCAGTCAGACCTGAAAGTTCGTAGCGGACTGAGCATGTCGACCGTGTCGCAGGCGACTAATCGCCTGCTGGCGCAGGAAATCGTGCAGGAGCTGGGGCTGCGTCGCGTGTCGATGGGGCGGCCAAAAACGCTGCTTGGGCTCAATCCCGATCGCGCCAGCGTGATTGGCATTCAGCTCAATGCAGAACGCAACCTGATCGTCATGACCGATCTCAGCGGCAATCTGCTGGGCGAACAGCAGATGCCGAAAGGCACGCTGACACCGCGCCAGCTCGGCGATGCACTGGCGAAATTCCTGCGCGGCGTTGAGGAGAAGCGGGTGGGCGCCATTGGCCTGGCCTTGTCGGGACTGGTCGATGCCGAAAACGGCTACTGTATCCGATCCAAAGTGCTCGACTGGGACAACGTCCCGATTGCGCGCCTGCTGGAAGAGCGTTTTTCGCTGCCGGTGTTTATCGAGAATGACGCCAACGCCATGGCAATGGCGGCGCTGGTGTTTGGTCAGCTCGGCAACGCGCAGTCGGCGGTGATCGCCACCTACGGCAAAGGGATCGGGGCGGGCATCATCCTGAATCGTCAGCTCTACCGCGGTCGTCACGGCAAGGCGGGGGAGATTGGCAACGGGCTGGTGGGCGACGGCTCACTGCGTCTGCTGGAAGATGTCGCCTCATCGCGTGCCATTCTGCAACGGCTTGCTGACCAGGAACCGGTGGAAGGCCTCACGTTGCAGGCGCTGGATCAGCGGCCAACACCCGAGGTGCTGGCGGTGCTGGAAGAGGCAGGACGCGAGCTGGGAATTTCACTGGCGAACCTGTCGGTGGCTTACGATCCGGATGTGGTTTATCTGGCGATGGAGCCGCACATGGCGTCACGCATTCTGCTCGATCACATCACCCAGAGCTTCCAGGCCTACCGGCTTAAACTGACGCCGCACATGACGCCGCTGCAGTTCCTGACTGAATCGAACCGCATGTGGGCGCTGGGCGCGGCGGGTTTTGCCGTCAACCGGCTGCTTGATCTGCTGGCGGCGCAGGCCGATGAAGAGCCGGTTACCTGAGTTATCCCTCGAATAAAAACGGGCGCCGCGGCGCCCGTTTTTGTTTCCGCGCTTCCCTTAGCGCAGGCGCATTCCCTGCTCATCAAACAGCAGGCAGTGCGCGGCAGAAAAGCCCAGTTCAACCTGAGTTCCCAGATCGCGCGTGGTTGCTTCACGCTCTTCCACCACCAGCATCTCTTCACGCCCGATATCCAGGTAGAGATAGTTGGTGTGGCCCAGCATTTCGCCATAGGCCAGCTCGCCGTGAAAGCGCAATGCCTCCGGCGTCTGCGCGGCAGGCTGGAAATGCTCGGGACGAATCCCCAGCGTCACGGTTTGCCCCTCGCGGCAGTCGGCGGCGATTTTCAGCACCAGCCCCTCAATCTTCAGTTCCGGCACCCGCAGCTGCACTTCACCCTTGCCCGTGGCGCTGATTTCCGCCCGCAGGAAGTTCATTTTTGGCGAGCCGATAAAGCCGGCGACAAACAGGTTATCCGGGTCGTGATAGAGCGTCAGCGGTGCGCCGACCTGCTCAATGCGGCCCTGACGCAGCACGACGATGCGGTCAGCCAGCGTCATCGCTTCCAGCTGATCGTGGGTGACATAAATCATGGTATTGCCGAGCGAGGCGTGCAGCCGCGCAATCTCAATCCGCATCTGCAAACGCAGCTCGGCATCGAGGTTAGAGAGCGGCTCATCGAACAGGAAGATACGCGGATGACGGATAATTGCCCGGCCAATCGCCACGCGCTGCCGTTGTCCGCCAGAGAGCGCGCGCGGCAGGCGGTCGAGCAGTTCGGTGAGATGCAGGCGGGCGGCCGTCCGGGCAATCGCCTCGTTGATCTCCGCCTTAGACTTCTTCATTACCTCAAGCGGATAGGCCAGGTTGCCGCGCACCGTCATGTTGGGGTAGAGCGCATAAGACTGAAACACCATAGCAATGCCGCGCTCGGTGGCGGGCTGCTGCGTCATGTCCTGCTCCTCAATCAGCAACTGACCGCTGCTGATCTCCTCCAGCCCGGCGATCATCCGCAGCAGTGTCGATTTGCCGCAGCCGGATGGCCCGACAAACACCACAAATTCGCCGCTGTTGATCGTCAGATCGATGCCATGAATGACATTAACGTGTTCATAAGACTTCTTCACATTCTGCAAGCGCAGGCTGGTCATCGGCTACCTCACTCAGAGTAACTGGCCCATGTAGATGGCATTGCTGCGCAGGATTGGGGTGAACCCCATGCGCTGATAAAAGGCACAGACCTGCTCATTCTGCAGGCTGACGCCAAGATGGACACCGCTGACACCGGCAGCGCGCAGCGCCGCCAGCTCATGCTCAATCATCCGGCGACCCCAGCCGCCTTTCTGTGCCGGGGGCAGCAGGTTGATATGCAGATGAGCGGGCCACTGCGTCACCAGCGTGTCAGCGGCCTGGTCAGGATGGCGTATTGCGTCGAGCACTTTGCTGTCGAGCGGCGCGCTGGCGCTGCGATCACGATATTTCTCCTGCAGCTGCGGCCACCATTCGGCCTGTAGCTGCGCTTCAAACGCGCGGGTATCGGGCGCGGCGACCACATAACCCTGCACCTCACCGTCCCGCTCCAGCACAAAAGCAAAGTCAGGCGCGAAACGCGCATAAGGCACAGCAAAACGCTGGCCGGGATAGTCAGGATCGGAATAGAGCGCGCGGGCATCGCCACCTGCATCGGCTGTTTCCAGGCAGATGCGGTAGAGCGCCGGGTAGTCCGCCGGGGTGGCCGGACGAATGACACCTTGATTCGCCATGGTGAATTCTCGTGAGTGAGTGAATCGGTCAGGGATTGAACAGATCCGCAGATAAAAGTTACGTTAATGAAAGTGGACTTAGTTTTCAAGATAGAATAATTACCTTATCTCACTAACACGGGCGCTTCGGCAATGTTTACCGGCATCGGGATGCACAACTGTGATCGCCAACACGCCCGGATTGTGGCGGCTGGCAGCAGATTCACGGCCAGTGAAAGGGGAAAAGTGTGAGCGTGATAGGATTTTCGTATGTTTTATCAGGATGTTATTTTGCAATGATTGCACTGGCATCTCCTGCTGCAGAAAAAGTAGCTGGCGACGCACCGCCACGGTTAATCGCGTAAATGCCAGCGCAGTGTGCTGAATTTCACGCCATGCCGCTGTTTATTTGCGCGTGCTCACAGCGTTGTAATTCCCCGCGCAGGCTGTTTGACTTTATTTTTTTATTAAAGTAAGTATGAGTGAGTGCGTTTGTGTGCGGCTGCAGCCTGCAGGATGTCAGGCGGTGAGATGAAAGGATGCCGTTCCTGGTCTGAAGAAGGTGAGCATAATGTCTGTTTCCTCCGTTCGTTCGTTCCGAATTCGCAATGTGGGTCGGCTGCTGGCAGCGGGCCTGCTGGCGGGCAGCGTCTCGCATGCCGCCCACGCCGCCGTTACCCTGAATGAGTGGGATATCTACAACTACCCGGAGCAGACTGCCGCGGTAGATGAAGGGATTAAAGAGTTTTCCCAGCAGAATCCCGGCATTGTGATTAACCGCTCGGTTCACTCCTTTGAAGATACCCGTATTCCTCTGAAGCTGGCGCTGACCGCCGGTGATGGCCCGCAGATCGCTCAGGTCAACCAGGGCGGCGGCGATATGGGCTCGCTGGTTAAAGATAAGCTGCTGCTGCCGCTCGACAGCTACGCCGCCAGCAACGGCTGGACCACACGCTTCCCGGACTCGATTCTGAAACGTAACCGCTGGTCAGACAGCGGCGAGTTCGGCAGCGGCAAACTCTATGGCGTCGCCAGCCTGGGCGAGATGGTCGGGCTCTATTACAACAAAGCGCTGCTGGATAAAGCAGGTATTGCCGTGCCGAAAACGCTGGCTGAGCTGGAAAGCGCGATGGCGAAACTGAAGCAGCAGGGCACCGCACCGATGATGCTCGGTCTGCTGGATGGCAACATGGGCCAGCAGCTGCTCAGCACCCTGTGGCAGGCGCAGATTGAGAGCCACGACCGCAAGACGCTGGATAATCTGATTTACGATGTGGGCGGCACCTTCAAAGACAGCAAGCTGGTCAATGCCGCCTCTATGATGAAGAGCTGGACCGACAAAGGGTACTTCTTCCCTGGCTTCCAGGGCATCGGTCACGACGATGCGGCGACGCTGTTCCAGAACGGCCAGGCTGCGTTCCTGGTCAGCGGCACCTGGTATCTCGGCCAGTTTAAAGACAACAAAGATATTCACTTTGCCGCGATGCCTGCCGGTGAAGGCGTGAAGCAACCGCTGATGGTGGGCGGTACCGATCTGGCGTTCTCCATCACCAGCACTGCCAAAGGCAAAGACCAGCAGGAAGGTGCGGCGAAGTTCATCAACTATATGGTCTCTGATGCCATGGCGAACCGCTGGCTGAAGGTGGGCTTCCTGCCTGCCAGCACCAACAAAGCGGCGAAAATGCCAGCGGACAATCCGCTGCTGGCCGAGGCGTATCAGGTCTGGCTGACACTCAATGATTACGACGGTTTAGGCCACTACGTGGACTGGGCGACACCCACCATGAACGCCGAGCTGAATCAGAACGTTCAGCTGCTGCTGGCGGGCCGTCAGACACCCGATCAGATGGTAGTTAATTTTGATAACAACTATCAGCGTTACCTGAAAACACTGAAGCATTAAGCCGGAGGCCCGGCGAACAGCCGGGCATGAGCCTCGTTCTGAACCACGAGTAGAGTTATGTTGAATTTAAGTGGCTGGCGTAATTTTCTCTATGTTCTGCCTGCGGTGCTGGTCTATGCGGTGTTTCTGCTGTTCCCGCTACTGGCCTCGCTGGGCATCAGTTTTACCGAATGGGACGGCACCTCGCTGCCGGTGTTTAGCGGCGTCAGCAACTATCTGCGGATGTTCAGCGATCCGGTGTTCTGGATTGCACTGGGCAATAACGCCATCCTGATGCTGTTCTATACCCTGTTGCCGATTGGCGTCGGCCTGCTGCTCTGCAGCTTTCTGTATGACACGCGCAACAACAGCGAACGCAGCGTGCTGCGCATTCTCTTTTTCCTGCCCTACATCATGCCGATGGCGGTGCTGGGCGTGGTGTGGCGCTGGCTCTATAACCCGGCGTTTGGTCCGATCGACCAGATATTACGCGCAATAGGATTGCCCCAGCTGGCACTCTCCTGGCTGGGTGATTTTACCTGGGCGCTGCCCGCCGTGGGTCTGGTCGCCACCTGGTACTTCTTCGGCTTCTGTCTGGTGCTGTTTATGGCGGGCCTGCAGCGCATGGATCCCTCACTGCTGGAAGCGGCCGATCTCGATGGCTCGTCGCGTCGCCAGAAGTTTATGCGCATTACGCTGCCAGGCCTGCGACCCGAGCTGCGGATTGCCCTGCTGCTGACGGTGATCGCCAGCCTGAAAGCCTTTGACCTGGTCTATGTGATGACGCAGGGCGGCCCGGGCACCTCCACCATGGTGACCAACATCTTTATGTATAAGCAGGGCTTTGATCTGCACTACTTTGGCTACGCCTCGTCGGTGGCGGTGTTCAGCATGGTCATTGTTTTAGGGATTAACTATCTGATCCATCTGGCCTTAAAGGAGCGTTACTGATGCGAAGCACGCCGGTGATTTCACGCGCGCTGATCTGGATCGTGGCGCTGATGACGATTCTGCCGTTCCTGATGGCGCTGATGACGTCGTTCAAAACCCAGATGGAGCTGTTTCAGGGGGTCTTCACGCTGCCCGCCTCGCTGAATTTCAAAAACTACCTGACCGCGTGGCAACAGGGACACTTCAACGTCTACTTCCTCAACTCGGTGCTGGTGGTGATTCCGGTGGTGCTGTTCAGCGTGCTGCTGGGCATTCTGGCCGGGTTCGGTTTCGCGTGGCTGAAAATCCCTGGTAAAAAAGTCATCGGAGCAATGCTGGCGCTGGGGATGGTGTTGCCGAGTGAAGCCTTTATCATTCCGCTCTATCACGAGCTGCGCTGGATGGGGCTGACCAACACCTATCTGGCGCTGATCCTGCCGCAAATCGCCCTGTCGCTGCCCTTTACCACGCTGATGATCGCCAGCGCTTTCCAGCAGGTGCCGAAAGAACTGGTGGAAGCGGCGGTAATGGATGGGGCATCGCGGGTCAAAATTCTGTGGGGCATTCTGGTGCCCGCTATCTGGCCGACCCTCTCAACGCTGGGGCTGCTGCTGTTTATCTGGACCTGGAATGAGTTCCTGATCCCGCTGATTCTGGTCAACAAGGATGAGTTACGCACACTGCCAATTGGCATGATGTTTTTCCAGAACAAAAACACCATCGACATTCCGGTGCTGATGGCGGGCGCGATGATTGTGATTATGCCGCTGATCGTGGTGTTCCTGATTTTCCAGCGCAAGTTCATCAGCGGCGTCACCGAAGGGGCCGTGAAGTAATCTGTGATAGCCCGCACGAAACGGCGCACTGGCGGCCAGACAAAGGTTTGCCGCGCCGTATCGTGCTGCAATTCCTCCTCCTCAATCCTGCGGGAGACGCATGATGCACCTTTCCCTTGCTGATTTTCACCCTGTCGCCGATGGCGAAACCCCGGACACGGCCGTGCTGCAACGCGCTATGGATCAGATTGCGGCGGCGGGCGGTGGCCGTCTGACCCTGCCTGCCGGGCGTTATCGCAGCGGCTGCCTGAATCTGCCCTCTGATTTTGAACTCCATCTTGAAGCGGGCGCGGTGCTGATCGCCAGTCAGCGGCTGGCTGATTACCAGGCGGTACAGGCGCTGAGCTGTGCTGAGAAGTCCCACAATGTGCTGCTCTATGCGCTGGGCCAGCGCAATATCACCATCAGCGGCACCGGCCGTATAGACGGTGACGGTGAAGCCTGGTTTGCCGCTGAGCGTGACGAGCAGGGCTATCGCCTGCCGCGTGCGGACCGGCCGCGGATCATTGTGTTTGAAGATTGCGAGCAGGTAACGCTGACCGCCTTTACCATCGTGCAGGCGCCAATGTGGACGGTGCATCTGGTGAGCTGTCGCCATGTGCATATCGACCACCTCACCATCGACAATGCCATGACCATGCCGAATACCGATGCGCTCGATATCGACAGCTGCGAAGCGGTGTTTGTCAGCAACAGCTATCTCAGTGCCGCCGATGATGCCATCTGCATCAAAACCACCCATAAACCGGCCGCGCTGCGTCGTCCGGCGCGGCAGATTATGATCACCAACTGCCTGCTGCGTAGCTACAGCTGCGCCTTTAAAATCGGCACTGAAACCTGGGATGATGTGGAAGATGTCACGGTGACCGGCTGCACCATTTTTGATTCCAACCGTGGCATCGGCATTCTGTCGCGTGACGGTGGCGCGATGCGGCGTCTGCTGTTCAGTAATCTGACTTTTGCCTGTCACCATGCGCCGCCCTGTCACTGGGGAAAAGCCGATCCGCTGCATATTTCGGTGCGCAGTCGCGATCCCGCCATTACGCCAGGCATCGTAGAGCAGGTGCAGTTCAGTAACGTTACGGGCGTGGCGGAAGGGGCGATTAACCTGCATGCGGCAGAACCGGGCTGGATACGCGATGTGGTCATCAGCCAGCTGCAGATGCGGCAGACCGTGGCACCGGTTGCACAGGGACACTATGACGTACGGCCGCCCTGTAACCCGGACTCCCCGACCGGCATGGGGCTGGATAACGCCTACAAACTTGACCCGAAAACCGGAGAAGCTTTTGGCGTAGAGCGCTATCCCGGCGGGCTGTCGGGCCTGTTCGCACGCGGGGTGGAGAACCTGCAACTGCACAGCCTGGCGATAATACGGCCGGAACCGTTACCGCCAGGCTGGCACCCCGAGTGCGTGGTGCAGTTGCCGGACTAAATCACAGCGCGGCGGCGATGGCCATACCGAGCTGTTCGGTGCTGGCGCTGCCGCCGAGATCGCGCGTCAGGTGCTCACCCGCTGCCAGCGTGCGTTCAATCGCGTCTAACACCGCATCACCTGCCGCTTTGTAGCCGAGGTGCTCCAGCATCATCGCGCCACACCAGATCTGTCCGATGGGATTGGCGACACCTTTACCGGCGATATCGGGCGCAGAACCGTGAACCGGTTCAAACAGGCTGGGGAACAGGCCTTCCGGGTTGATATTGGCCGAAGGGGCGATGCCGATAGTGCCGGTACAGGCCGGGCCGAGATCGGAGAGGATATCGCCAAACAGATTGCTGGCGACCACCACATCAAACCAGTCCGGATGCAGCACGAAGTTAGCGGTGAGAATATCGATGTGATACTTATCGACGCGAACATCGGGGAACTGACCGGCCATGGCTTCAACGCGGCTATCCCAGTAGGGCATGGTGATGGCAATGCCGTTCGATTTGGTGGCGGAGGTCAGGTGTTTCTTCGGCCGACTCTGCGCCAGCTGATAGGCAAACTTCAGGATGCGATCGACGCCGGTGCGCGTCATCACCGTCTCCTGAATCACCACTTCACGTTCGGTGCCGGGGAACATGGTGCCGCCGACGCTGGAGTATTCACCCTCAGTGTTTTCGCGTACCACATAGAAGTCGATATCGCCGGGCTGACGGTTCGCCAGCGGCGCTTTGACGCCTGGCATCAGTCGCACCGGACGCAGATTCACATATTGATCGAACTCCCGGCGGAACTGCAGCAGCGAGCCCCACAGTGAAACGTGGTCGGGCACCACATCGGGCCAGCCGACTGCGCCAAAATAGATCGCATCAAAGGCTTTCAGCTGTGGAAACCAGTCGTCAGGCAACATTTTGCCATGCTGCTGCCAGTAGTCGGCACTGGCGTAATCGAACCACTCCCAGCGCAGCGGAATGTTAAATTTCTCTGCGGCCGCATTCATTACACGGACGCCTTCCGGCATCACTTCTTTGCCGATGCCGTCGCCAGGGATCACGGCAACAGAGTGAATTTTGTCAGTCACAGGGTACCTTTCCGGTTGATGTTCGAATTGTGTACGCAGTATAACTGTCGCTTACGGGGAAATAATGAGCCTGAAAGGCAATCCAGTGTTGAATAAAAGTAGAGAATCCCGCACCTCCACCGATGATTTAGCCTTCTTTGTTCGCCTGGCTGCGCTGGATAGCCTGACTGCGGCGGCGCGCGAACTGGGACTGTCGCTGGCGGCGGTCAGCAAACGTCTGAGCCAGCTGGAACAGCGGCTTGGTGTGCAACTCCTGCGCCGCACCACGCGACGACTGGAGCTGACGCCGGAAGGGCGCCGTTATCTGGCGGGTGCGCGTCCGTTGCTGGATCAGCTGGCGGCACTGGAAGAGGCGGTCAGCGGCGAAACCGCTCAGTTGCGCGGCACACTTAACATCAACGCCTCATTTGGCTTTGGCCGTCGGCATATTGCGCCCTGCGTTTCGGCTTTTGCCGCGCTGCACCCGGAACTCTCGCTGTCGCTGCAGCTCAGCAGCCAGCCACTTAATTTTCTTGATGCCCACATGGATATTGATATCCGCGTCGGGGAACCGCCCGACTCACGGCTGGTGGCGCGCAAACTGCGTACCAATCCGCGCATTCTCTGCTGCTCACCCGCCTATGCCGCCCGGCACGGTCTGCCGGAGACAGTGCGCGATCTGGCACAACACAACTGCATTTTACTGCGCCAGCACGACAGCGATTTTACCCTGTGGCGACTGACCAGCGGCGAACAGAGCATCAATCAGAAAGTGCGCGGCAGTCTGATCACCAACGATGGCGAAGTGGCGATGCGGCTGGCGATGGATGGGCATGGCATCTTGCTGCGTTCCTGGTGGGACGCGCAGCACAGTCTGGCAACGGGCGAACTGCTGCCGGTATTACCCGACTGGCAGGCACCGGATGGCGATATTTTTGCGGTCTGGCAGGCGCAGCGTCAGCTTCCGGCGCGTATTACCGCATTTGTGGCGTTTCTGCAGAGCAATCTGCAATCGGTTGATTAGCCAGGCTTTTAAAGGCAGTTTCTGGCGCGGCCAGACGGCTGCGGACAATAAACATACCGCATTAAGCTGATTCGGTTGCGTCATCATGCCGCTGCGTTTACAGCGTTTTAGCGGCTGCGTATGATTCTTATTCTTTTTATTTCCAGCCTGTCCTCTGCGTTGTGGCCAGTCGGGAGCAGCAGGCAGATAGGGGAGTTAAGTATGAAAGCGTTGTTCAGTCCGCGTACAGCGGCACTTACACTGGCGATGGTGACCACCTTCAGCCTGACCGCGTGCCAGATGCCGGCGAAAAAAGTGGATGCCAGTGCGCCGGTGGTGATGCAGCCCTCCAGCCCGGATAACCTGATTCAGCGCGAGCTGGGTGAAGGTTTGTATGAGATGGCCTATCTGCCAGCAAAAAACGCCCTCTATGTCGCCAGCGCGCAGGGATTTAAAGATATCAGCGGCGGCATGATCTACCGTCTTGATGCTTCCACGCTGCAGAGCACCGGCGCGGGACACTTCGACCTGAAAAACTTTGGTCTGATCAGTGCGCCTGACGGCAGCGCACTCTACGCCACCAACACGCTGGATGGCGGTATCTCTAAAATCGATCCTGATAACGGTAAGGTGCTGAAGCGCCTGATGTTTGACGAGAAAAACGAGAAAGGCATGCCCTATGGCACGCGTGAAATCTTTCTGCATGACGGGCTGCTCTATGTCGGCGGCGTGGGCGATCCGGGCGTGATCTGGGTGGTTGATGCCAAAACCCTGACGCTGAGAACCCGGATAAAAAATGCCGGGAAGTGGGTCACAGGCATCATCTTCTCGCCGGTCAGCGACCGGATTTATGCGGCGAACGGCAGCGGGGAAATCCTGGTGATCAATCCGCGCAATAACAAAATCGAGCAGCGCCTGACGGCGGGTGACGGGCAGGAGTATCTGTTCCTGAATATGGCCGAGGATCCGGCAACCGGTCGCCTGTTTGTTACGGATAATTCAAAAGCGAAAAATACGCTGGTGTTTGATGAGCGCAGCGGCAAGGTCATTAAGCGTCTGAATCCGGGCGACTCACTGGGGATTAAGTTTAATGGCAAGCGCAATGAGATTTATATCAGCCAGCGCGAATCGAAGAAGGTGCTGCAGCTGGATGGCACCACCTATGAGGTGAAAAACAGCTGGTCATTTGATAGCCACCCCAACAGTCTGCTGGTCTCACCGGACGGGCAGACCCTGTTCGTCACCCTGAAGCAGGGCTTCAATGACGATCACAGCAGTCAGGGGCTGGATGGCGTGGCGCGTATCACACTGCAATAAAAAAAGGCGGCATCGCTGCCGCCTGAATCTTTACTTAGCCACACCTTCTACCAGCACCACGCGATAGTTCGCGCCTTTCAGACGGTGCGCTTTGGCAGCCTGATATTCCGGGCTGTCATACCAGGCATGTGCGGCTTCGCGGCTCGCGAATTCCAGAATCACCACGCCTTCTGCTTCCTGTCCTTCCAGCGTTTCCAGTTCGCCATAAAAGGCGAGAGGATTGATCTGGTGATCGCCGCGAGCCTCGCCCGCTTTCTCGGCATAGATCGCCATTTCGTCCTGGTTCAGGGTGTTATCACGAATAAATACAACATATGCACTCACAGGTCTCTCCTTAAGCTTTTTTATCCTGGGTTTTGGTATCGAAGTCAGCGGCATCATGACGCTCGTGCAGCTGATCGGCCGGGTCGCCCATGACACGGTTGACCTTGCGGCCACGAATCACAGCAGGTCGCAGCGCGATCTCTTTCGCCCAGCGCACTACATTTTTATAGGACTGCACATCCAGGAATTCGGCACCGCCATACTGGTCATTCAGCACCATGTTGCCGTACCACGGCCAGGTGGCGATATCAGCGATGGTGTAGTCATCACCGGCCAGATAGCGGTTATCTGCCAGCTGACGATCCAGCACGTCGAGCTGACGCTTCGCTTCCAGCGTGAAGCGGTTAATGGCGTACTCAATTTTTTCTGGCGCGTAGTGATAGAAATGACCGAAACCACCGCCGAGGTAAGGCGCTGAGCCCTGTAACCAGAAGAGCCAGTTCAGGGTTTCGGTGCGGCCAGCGATATCTTTCGGCAGGAAGTAGCCATACTTCTCCGCAAGATAGAGCAGGATGTTGCCCGATTCAAATACCCGAATCGGCGGCGTTGCTGAGTGGTCGCTCAGCGCCGGGATTTTCGAGTTCGGGTTTACGTCGACAAAACCGCTGGAGAACTGATCGCCTTCGCCGATACGGATCAGCCAGGCATCATATTCCGCATCGTTGACGTTAAGCGCCAGCAGTTCTTCCAGCAGGATGGTCACTTTCTGGCCGTTAGGCGTGCCAAGCGAATAGAGCTGTAAAGGATGCTTGCCGACCGGCAACGCTTTTTCATGGGTGGGACCAGCGAACGGACGATTAGTTTTAGCGCCGTTACCTTTGGCTTCAGGGTCCCAGGTCCAGACTTTTGCGGGCTGATATGCATTTTCCGACATAATGAAAGTTCGCCTTATGGTGTGGTATTGGTCTGGAGTGTAGCAGGTGCTGCGAAGGGGGTTTAACTCTGCTGGCTGCGCAAGGCCGTGCTGCAGGGGGCTGATGTCAGGCGGGCAGCGGCACAGGAGAAAAGTGAATAAAAGTGTGTCAGGCAGGTGGTTCGTTATCCTGAGCGGAGGTGGCCGTGCAGTCAGCAGCGACTGCACGGCAGGCAGGGTTACAGCAGTTCACGCTCAATCAGTTCGCGGGTTTCTACCGCCTGAACCTTCATCTTTTCCGGGTAGCCAAACAGAGACGCCGCGATGATCGGTTCACCGCCGACTTTATAACTGCGGGTGGCAAAGCCGGTGTCGCGCAGCGTTTTAAACAGGGTGTCGAAGTCCACTTCGCCTTCGCCCACGCCGACATGCTGGTGAATGGTGGCATCCACCCCTGGCGGGTTAACGATGTAGCGACAGTGTTTTGTATGGTTCATGGTGTCGGCGATCAGCATGTGTGACAGATCGTCACCGGCATACTCCAGCATCGGTTTCACATCACCTTTGCCTTTGTCATAAAAGAAAGTGTGTGGCGCGCTGTAGATATACTTCACGTTATCGCTGCGAAACGACTTCACGATATCCACGGTTTCGTTGTTCTCTTCGCAGAAATCCCATGGATGCGCCTGGATTTCGACGCGGATGCCTTCACGTTCGATGATTGGCAGCAGCTCTTCCATGGAGCGATAGAACATCTCTTCACAGATTTCCGGCTCGTTAGGCGTGCCGGAGAGCTCGGTGTTGATCACCTGCACACCCATCTCAACCGCGATCTCAATCATCCGCTTCCAGTTCTTCACCGCCGCCTGACGACGCAGCTCATCCGGGCCGGACCAGCGATAGACCACGATAAACGAGGAGATCTCCAGCCCGGTGGCGTTTAACGCATTCTTATACTCGGTGATGATTTCACGGCTGGCTTTAGGATGTTTATAAAACGGGTTGATCTGCGGATGCGGCGACTGTTCGATATATTTGTATCCCCAGTCGGCCACCTGATGAACCATACGGGTGATGCCTAAATCTTTAATCACATCCACATCAAAAGCGATTTTCATCTTTCTGCTCCGGGCACATTAAGGTTGCTGTTCTTCATTGAAGGTCACGCCAATCTGCTGCCTGACGTTGTCCATCGTGGCCAGGGTGGTAATCGCCTGGTCAAGCGAATGGATGGGTGAATCGATCCGGTTCTGACCGATACACCAGGCGAAATGGTTAATTTCATGACAGAGCTGTTCATAGCGGCTGGCAGGCTCCTGCCACTGCAGGCGATGACGCCGATCGCTGGAGGTCAGGGTGAAGTTACCAGGCGCATAGAACTGGCCCGCCAGTTCCAGCGTGGCCTCGCGTCCGGCGATCACCGCGCCGCCTGGCGTGTTGCTGAACAGGGTGGTATTCAGCACCGAATGCATGCCGTGCTGATGGGTAAACAGCATCGACGTCTGACCGTTTACACGCCCAGCCGGGACGGGCTGGCCCCGGGCGACGATCGTGTCAGGCGCACCGCCGCCAACAAACACGCTAAGCGCCACCAGATAGCTGCCCAGATCCAGCATCGGGCCGCCCGCCAGATCGGCGTTGAAGATGCGATGGTCTGGGGTGAAAAACTCGCCATGATCGGCAATCAGGGTGTGAACATCGCCGAGCACGCCATCCTCCAGCAGCTGACGGATAACGTCATATTTCGGTGTGAAGTTGCACCACATCGCCTCCATACAGAGCAGGTTCGCGGCAGCGGCGGCCAGTTTAAGCTGTGTCGCCTGCTGAGCATTCAGCGCCAGCGGCTTTTCAATCAGCAGATGCTTTCCGGCGGCAATCGCGCGCAGACCATCGGGAAAATGGTGGTTGTGGGGCGTAGCGATATAGACCGCATCAACATCCTCCCGCGCCAGCAGCACGTCGATACTGCCCGTGGCATGGCTGATTGACCATTTGTCGGCAAAGGCCTGCGCTTTTGCCGGGTCACGCGCAGCCACCGCCGTGATCTGCTGGTGGGTATGCTTGCGCAGTGCATGGGCAAAATGGTCGGCGATCCAGCCCGGCCCGATAATGCCCCAGCGCAACTGTGGTACCTGGCTGGCAGCGGTCAGGCGTGGAACCGGAAGCGTTGAAGGGAACATAACTTTTCCTTTTATACGTGCAGGCAGGTGCTGCTCAGGGCTCCACTATAGAAAGCCCGCCGTCGTCGCTCTAACCTTTTAATGATGTGATCCCATCAACCCGATCGGCGCAGGATTTTTATCCGTTTTAGCAAATGGGCGTTTTAAAGAGAACGCAGAAAGAAATGAATGTTTCATTTTGCGAGGACGATCAAGATTAACGCTGACTTTCTATCAAATAAATGAGAGGAAATGGCTGTGCCGCGATAGAGTGTTGATGTTTCAGACAACAGAATATATAGGCGTAGCCGTCAGCCAGCGCTACAGAAAGCAGAAGCAGGGAGAAGGATGATGTCAAAAGTGACGATGACCGCTATTGCGCAGGCGGCGGGCGTGGGCGTGGCCACCGTGGATCGGGTGCTGAATGGACGCGCGCCGGTGCGCAGCGTGACCGAGCAGAAAGTGCTGGCTGCGGCCCGCGAGCTGGGCTATCACCTGACGCAGGCACACATCCGGACAACATCGCCGCTCGCTGCGGCAACAGTTCGCGTGAGCTTTATCCTGCTGCCTGCCCGTTATTCGTTTTATCAGCAGCTAGGCGAGGTGCTGAAACAGCAGCTGAAGGCGCAGCAGCCACAGGGCAGCGAACCTGAATTCTGCTGGCATGATATTCATGAAGTGGAGGCGGTGGCGCACTCGCTGCGTCTGCTGGCACAGCGCAGTGATGTGATTGCGCTGGTGGCGCTGGATCATCCGCTGATTCGTCACGCGATTCAGGATGTGTCACGACTGGGCGTACGGGTTTACGCGCTCTTTTCTGATTTCTCGCCCTGTGAGCATGCGGGGTTTATCGGCATTGATAATCAGAAAGCGGGACGTACGGCGGCCTGGATGGCACAGCATCTGCTGCGTCAGCCGGGATGCGTTGGGGTGCTGCTGGGCGATCACCGCTTTACCTGCCAGGAGAGCAGCGAGATCAGTTTCCGCTCTTACCTGCGCGAGTCAGGCATCAGCCAGCGGGTACTGGAACCGTTAAAAACGCATGAGTCGGGTGAAGGAGGCTATCAGGCGACCCGGCAGTTGCTGGACACCCATGATGATCTGGTGATGATTTATGCGCCCTGCGGCGGCATAGAGGGTGTGGTGCGGGCGCTGCGTGACAGCGGGCGCAGACAGATCGATCTGCTGTGCCACGGTCCGCTGCCCGGCGATGAGCTGGCGCTGATTGATGGCACCATTACGCTGATGTTGCGCCATCGTATTGATGCCATGGCTGCGGCGGTGATCGCCACCTGCCTCAACAGCCGGATGGAACAGCGCGACCATTTTGCGCAGGTGACCGTACCCTTTGAAATCGTGACGCGTGAAAACCTGTAGAAAGAGCAGGTTAGTGGATATTTGATAGAAACCTATCATATAAAGAAATATTTAAACGCGATCTCTATCAAAAAATGAAACTTTCATTGTTGTCTGAGATGAAATTTTCATTTGATACTGCCAGTAGTTCTCACTGCACAGGCAGATATCATGACCTTTCACATTGCTAATGCGCCCTGTAGCTGGGGCGTGGACGATCCCGCTAATCCCTGGCTGCCGCCATGGCAGAAAGTCCTGACTGAAGCCGCTCTGGCTGGTTATCCCAGTATTGAACTTGGCCCCTGGGGCTATCTGCCAGCGGATGCAGCCGAACTGACGCGGCAGCTTAATGCGCATCAGCTTTCGCTGGTGGCGGGTACGATTTTTGATGATTTGGTCAGTGAAGCGCATTTCCCTGAACTGGTGACGCTGACCCACAACCTGTGCCGTACCCTGGCCAGCGTACCAGCCGCCGTCAAAACGCCCGGCGCCAGCGCGCCTTATCTGGTGATCATCGACTTCGGGAATCCGGAGCGGGCGAAATATGCCGGTCAGTCAGAAAAAGCGCCACGGCTCTCCGCTGACGACTGGCAGCGCATGATGCGACACATCACCATTCTCAGTGAGATTGCCTGGCAGGAGTATGGCGTGCGACCGGTGATCCATCCGCATGCGGGCGGCTGCATTGAGTTTGCCGATGAGCTTGCGCGGCTGGTCAGTGATATTCCGCATCAGGTGGCTGGTTTATGTCTGGATACCGGCCATCTCTATTACGCCGGGATGGATCCGGTCGCTTCACTGCAACAGTACTGGACCCGCATCGATTACCTCCACTTCAAAGACGTTAACCAGCGGGTCTGGCGAGACGCCCTCTCTCGCGGACTCGACTTTTTCACTGCCTGCGCGCAGGGGGTGATGTGTCCGCTGGGGCAGGGCGCAATTGACTATCCGGCGGTGCGCACGCTGCTGACTGAGCGTAACTATCAGGGCTGGATCACCATCGAACAGGAGCGTGATCCGCGCCATGCCGACACCAGTCTGCGGGATGTTAAAGCCAGCCTGGACTATCTCCGATCAACAGGATTTTGAGGACAACAGCATGATTAACGGTAAAAAAGCGGCTAATCGCTCGCTGCGCTGGGGCATGATCGGCGGCGGCGGCACCAGCCAGATTGGCTATATCCATCGCTCTGCGGCACAGCGTGACGGAAACTTTGTGCTGCTGGCGGGGGCGTTTGATATTGATGCCGCACGCGGGCGTGAGTTTGGTCAGGCGCTGGGTGTGGCACCGGACCGCTGTTATCCCGATTATGCCAGCCTGTTCGCCGGGGAAGCCGCGCGTGAAGATGGCATTGAGGCGGTGTCTGTCGCCACGCCTAATAATACTCATTTCGCCATTTGCCGCGCGGCGCTTAATGCCGGGCTGCATGTGGTGTGCGAGAAGCCCCTCTGTTTTACGGTCGAAGAGGCGGATGAGCTGGAGCAGCTGAGCCGGGAGAAGCAGAAGGTTGTTGGCGTCACCTACGGTTACGCCGGGCATCAGCTGGTTCATCAGGCCAGGGAGATGATCGCTGAAGGGGCTCTGGGTGAGATCCGCATCGTTAACATGCAGTTTGCCCACGGCTTCCATAATGAGGCGGTGGAGTTGCAGAGTGAAAGCACCCGCTGGCGGGTCGATCCGCGCTTTGTCGGCCCGAGTTACGTGTTAGGCGACCTGGCGACGCATCCTTTGTTTATCGCAGAAACGATGTTGCCACAGCTGAAAGTGACACGTCTGCTCTGTTCGCGTCAGAGCTTTGTCGCGTCGCGTGCGCCGCTGGAGGATAACGCCTTTGTGATGATGGAGTATGACAACGGCGCGGTCGGCACGTTATGGGCGTCGGCGGTGAATGCCGGATCGATGCACGGGCAGAAGATTCGGGTCGTCGGATCGAAAGCCAGTCTGGAATGGTGGGATGAGCAGCCGAACCAGTTGCGCTATGAAGTGCAGGGCGAGCCAGTGCGCATTCTGGAGCGCGGCATGGGCTATCTTAATCCGCGCGCGCTGGAAGAGGACCGCATTGGCGGAGGGCATACCGAGGGGTTATTTGAAGCCTGGTCCAATCTTTATCGTCGCTTCGCGCTGGCGATGGATGCCACCGATCGCCATGACACCGACTTCCTGCAGAATTTCTGGTATCCCGACGTGCATGCCGGATTAATGGGCGTGCGCTGGGTCGCGCAGTGCGTGAAATCGGCGGATGCCGGTGCAGTGTGGGTGGCGTGCTGAAGCAGAGGGCGAGCCACAGGATGTGGCGAGTGTATCGAACCTTCGATAACGGGTTCGCTCCACAAAAGCAAAAACCCGCCAGAGGCGGGTTCTTTAAATATGGTGCCCGAACCCGGACAAAAATGCCGGGAGCATTTTTGCATCGCGCGGCTTCGCGCGACCCGGAGGGCGAGCCACAGGATGTGGCGAGTGTATCGAACCTTCGATAACGGGTTCGCTCCACAAAAGCAAAAAACCCGCCAGAGGCGGGTTCTTTAAATATGGTGCCCGAACCCGGACAAAAATGCCGGGAGCATTTTTGCATCGCGCGGCTTCGCGCGACCCGGAGGGTGAGCCACAGGATGTGGCGAGTGTATCGAACCTTCGATAACGGGTTCGCTCCACAAAAGCAAAAACCCGCCAGAGGCGGGTTCTTTAAATATGGTGCCCGAACCCGGAATCGAACCAGGGACACGGGGATTTTCAATCCCCTGCTCTACCGACTGAGCTATTCGGGCAACGGGGCGCATTAAACCGTAAAGGCCGCGGGTCGTCAACGGCTTTCACTAAAAAACCCCTGGAAACGTGACTGATTGCCTGATTTTCAGTCAAAGCGGGTAAAACCTCAGGCCAGCGCGCCATTTTTACGGCACAGCGCGATGCTGTAAACATCCTCCGCCAGCCGCTGTGCGGTGGCGACATCCTGCACATTGCGCTTCACCAGCAGCTTGCTGAGGCAGCCTTCAAGAATCAGCTCCATCTGATCGGCCACCATGCTGGGGTTGTCCAGCGCCTGCTCCACCAGAATGTCGTGGGTGAACTGCCATGAGCCGCGTTTCTGCTGTTCGGCCAGTTGATGGATGGGCTGATCGGGCTGCGGGTAGAAGCTACAGGCGGCAATAAACAGGCAGCCTGGAAAGCGTCCTTTGCTGACCTGCTCACTCAGGACCTCATAGCGTGCCATCAGCTTCTGGTCGGGCGACAGCGATTCATCCAGCAGGATCTGGCGTCGCCAGGTATCAATCTGCTGCCCGTGATAGCGCAGTGCATCGTAGAGCAGGGCGTCACGATCGGGCCAGAACTGCTGAAGCTGGTCACGGGTTAATTCGGATCCCGCCAGGGTTTCCAATGAGAGGGTGGCGGCGAGGCCGTTCTGTTCAAGCACATTCAATGCATGCTCGAGTATCTGTTCACGCTGCAAGTGACTCTCCTCTGGTATGCAGGCCCGGTAAGGCACCGGGCAATGACCTGACTCCAGTGTTGTTTACGGGGTAAGTTTCTGCAAATGCGCCCGGAAGTCGGCGGCATTGAGAAACCCGGTGATGCGCGATCCGGCGATTTCGCGGCCCTGCGCATCAAAGAACAAAATCGTCGGTAAGCCCAGCACCTGAAGGTGCTGCAACAGCGCGTTGTCACTGGCGTTGTTGGCGGTGACGTTAGCCTGGAGCAGCTGTACCTGACTCAGGCTATCGCGCACGGCGCTGTCACTAAAGGTATATTTTTCAAACTCTTTGCAGGCGACGCACCAGTCAGCGTAGAGATCGACCATGGTGATGCGGCCACGGGCCTGCTGCAGCGCGCTATCGAGCTGCTGCGGCGTCTGGATAGTATGGAACGGCAGCGGTGCCACAGCCTGCTGCTGCGCCGGTCCGTCAAAGGCCCAGTCCTGCAACGGGCGTGCGCTGATCAACGCAGCGGCCAGCATGATAATCTGCACTACGCGCCACTTACCGCTGCTGGCGCGCAGGCTGACGCTGAACGCCCAGCCAAAGAACGCGACGCCGAGCAGGCTCCAGAGCCGCAATCCCCACGCATCGCCCAGCACCCGCTCCAGCAGGAAGACCGGCAGCGCCAGGATGACAAAACCAAAGCCCTCTTTAACGGTTTGCATCCACGGGCCGCTTTTTGGCAGCAGCCGGTTGCCAAACAGGGTCACGGCGATCAGCGGTAATCCCATTCCGACCGCATAGAGCCACAGCGTCCCGGCACCGGCCCACAGATTTCCGCTCTGCGCGATGTAAAGCAGAATGGCGCTGAGCGGGGCCGTGGTGCATGGCGAGCAGATCAAACCCGCCAGTGCCCCCATCAGGAAGACGCCGGGCAGCGAGCCACCCTGCTGACGATTACTCCACAGGGTCAGGCGGGTTTGCAGGCTGGCGGGCAGTTGCAGCGTAAACAGGCCGAACATCGACAGCGCCAGCACGATAAACAGCAGTGAGAGCGTGAACAGCACATAAGGATGCTGCAACGCGGCCTGGAAGCGCAGGCCCGCTGCCGCGACGACTACTCCCAGCAGCGTGTAGGTCAGCGCCATCCCCTGCACATAGACCATCGCCAGCGCGAACAGCCGGCCCAGCGAATAGTGGCGCTGTCCGCCAAGGATAATGCCGGAGATCAGCGGATACATCGGCAGTACGCAGGGCGTAAACGCGACACCGATACCAATCAGTAGCGCCCAGAGCGGCGAGAAAGGCAGCGGGCTGGCGGGCGCGGGCTGAGCGCTGACCGGCGGCGGTGCGCTGCTGGCGGTCACCGCACTTACCGGAACGCTGCGCGTTTCTGGCGGATAACAGAATCCGGCGGCGGCACAGCCCTGATAAGTCACACTGAGCGTGGCGCCGCTGGCCGCCTGTTGCAGCGTCACCGGCAGCGTCAGATCCTGCGGATAGATTTCACTTTTGCCGAAGAATTCATCTTCATGCGGCTGACCAGCCGGCAGCGTTAACGGCGCGATGGTCGCGTTCTGCGGTGTGATGTGGATCTGCTGGCGATAGAGGTAATAACCCGATTTCACTTTCCAGTGCAGGTTGAGCTGCGCGCCCTGCTGGTCGAAGTCAAAAGTAAAGGCCTGATCAACCGGCACAAAGCGACTGGTCGTCGGATTTGAAAAGAGTGAAGCGTGCGCCTGCAGGCCGATAAACAGCGTCAGCAGAAGCGTAATTAAGCGAGAGATGCGTGCAGCCATGACAAGTATTCACTGTCTCCATATTGAACCGGCAGCGCCAGCAGTTCGGGCACATCGTAAGGGTGAGCGTCTTTGAGCAGATCACACAGCGACTGCTGATGATCGCTGTCGCATTTCAGCAGCATCTGGACTTCGCTGCTCTGCTCCATTTTTCCCTGCCAGAGATACCAGGAGGTGGCGCCCGGCAGCAGTGTGACACAGGCCGCCAGCCTGGCTTCCAGCGCTAAGCCAGCAAGGTGCTCCGCCGTGACCTGATCGGGTGTGGTGCAGAGGATAACGACAGCATTCATCCTGTAACTCCTGTTTTAAAGAGCGCCGATGATAGCACGCTCCATCCGTAACACGAGGAGTGCGCTTATAGCAGCAATCCGCCAAAAACGAAGCCAGAGAGCACCGACAGCGCAATGGCGATCACGCCGGGAATGATAAAGGCATGGTTAAACACATACTTGCCAATCCGGGTCGAACCCGTGTCATCCATCTCAACGGCGGCCAGCAGGGTCGGGTAGGTCGGCAGCACAAACAGCGCCGAAACCGCCGCGAAGGAAGCGATGGCAGTAAGCGGCGTAACGCCCAGCAGCAGCGCGGCGGGCATCAGCGCTTTGGTGGTCGCAGCCTGCGAGTAGAGCAGCATCGAGGCGAAGAACAGCACCAGCGCCAGCATCCACGGATAGGTTTTCAGCGTGTCGCCCGCCAGCATCTGAATCTCCGCCAGATGTGCCTTCACAAAGGTATCGCCCAGCCAGGCGACGCCCATTACGCAGATACAGGCGCTCATGCCGGACTTAAAGGTGCTGGCGCTGAGGATTTCGCTGGTGTCGAGTTTGCAGGTCAGGCTGATCAGCGTGGCGATGGTCAGCATAAACACCACAATCGCTTCATTGCGTGGCAGTGGCGGATTGACGATCAGCCCGACGCTGGCGCTGGTCGCGGTGGCATAAAGCACCACGGCCACAATGCCCGTCAGAAACAGCAGCACCGATTTTTTCGCGCCCGGTTTTGCCTGGTAGAGGCTGGCGCCGCGCAGCGTGACTTCGCCTTTGGCGAGGCGCGCCTGATAGACCTCATCATCCTTTAGCTCACGGCCTAAGAAGTTAGTCACCAGAGCCGCCAGGAAAAGGCCCACCATGGTTGAGGGGATGGCAATCGCCAGCAGCGTGATATAGCTGACGCCGCGCGGCTCAAGCAGGGTGGCGAAGAAAACCACTGCGGCTGAAATGGGTGATGCGGTAATCGCGATCTGCGAAGCCACTACCGCAATCGACAGCGGCCGGGAAGGGCGAACGCCTTGCTCTTTCGCCACTTCGGCAATCACCGGTAATGTTGAGAACGCGGTGTGTCCGGTACCGGCCAGCAGCGTCATCAGGTAGGTCACCAGCGGGGCCAGCAGCGTAACGTGGCGAGGATGGCGGCGCAGCAGGCGTTCCGCCAGACTCACCAGATAATCCATGCCGCCTGCCACCTGCATGGCGGCTATCGCGGCGATCACCGCCATGATGATTTCAATCACATCGAACGGAATAGCACCGGGTGCCATGCCAAATCCCAGCGTCAGGATCAGCACGCCCATTCCGCCTGCGAACCCGATACTAATGCCGCCAAGACGTGCGCCCAACCAGATCGCCATCAAGACGATAAGCAGCTCAACCACAAACATGAATGACTCCTGAAAGATAAACCGGTAATAGCCGGGTGTGCTGTTTAACAAAAAAAAAGGCACACCGTGTTGATCGCGGTGTGCCTTTGGTTAACCAGCGTCGGTTAAACCTTACTGTTCGTTTTCATCAGTATAACGTTTGGCTTTATAAACCGGGTACATCAGGTTCTGCACCGAGAAGATATCGTCCAGCTCACTTTCCGTCAGCAGGCCGCGCTCCAGCACGACCTCACGTACGCTTTTACCGGTTTCCGCACAGATTTTACCGACGATGTCGCCGTTGTGGTGGCCGATGTAAGGGTTGAGGTAAGTCACGATACCAATCGAGTTGAAGACATAGGCTTCGCACACTGCGCGGTTGGCGGTAATGCCGTTGATGCACTTCTCCAGCAGGTTATAGCAGGCGTTAGTCAGAATGCTGATCGACTCAAACAGCGCCTGGCCAATCACCGGCTCCATCACGTTGAGCTGCAGCTGGCCCGCTTCAGAGGCCATCGTCACGGTGATGTCGTTGCCAATCACTTTGAAGCAGACCTGGTTTACCACCTCCGGTACAACCGGATTGACCTTGGCGGGCATGATAGAGGAACCCGCCTGCAGCTCTGGCAGGTTGATTTCATTCAGACCAGCACGCGGGCCTGAGGAGAGCAGGCGCAGATCGTTACAGATTTTAGAGAGCTTCACCGCCAGACGTTTCAGCGATGAATGGACCATCACATAGGCGCCGCAGTCGGAGGTTGCTTCAATCAGATCTTCCGCTGGCACCACCGGCAGGTTGCTGACTTCCGCCAGACGCTGTACCGCCAGATGCTGATAGCCTTCCGGCGTATTGAGGCGGGTGCCGATGGCGGTCGCGCCCAGGTTCACTTCCAGCAGCAGTTCCGCGGTGCGCAGAATGCTTTTGGTCTCTTCGTTCAGCAGTACGCTGAAGGCGTGAAATTCCTGCCCGAGGGTCATCGGCACGGCATCCTGCAACTGGGTACGGCCCATTTTCAGGATGGTCTGGAACTCATCGGCTTTGTGCTGGAAGCCTTCGGCCAGCTGGCTGATGCCATCAAGCAGTTTCAGTAGCGAGCTGTAGACCGCGATGCGGAAACCGGTTGGGTAAGCGTCGTTGGTGGACTGGCATTTGTTCACATGATCGTTGGGGTTGAGGTACTGATATTCCCCTTTCTGGTGGCCCATCAGCTCCAGGCCGATGTTCGCCAGCACTTCATTGGTGTTCATGTTGACCGAGGTTCCGGCACCGCCCTGATAAACATCCACGGGGAACTGGTCCATGCAGCGGCCGTTGTTGAGCACTTCGTCGCAGGCCTTAATGATGGTATCGGCAATGTTGCGCGGGATGGTCTGCAGCTCTTTGTTGGCCATCGCCGCCGCTTTTTTTACCATCACCATGCCGCGGACAAATTCAGGTATGTCGCTGATTTTGCTGTTGCTGATATAAAAATTCTCAATCGCACGCAGAGTATGAACGCCATAATAGGCATCCGCCGGAACTTCGCGCATACCTAACAGGTCTTCTTCGATACGAATGTTGTTCGCCATGATAACCTTCTTGTTGTTGCCGCTAACCATCACAAAGGATGTGTTTATTTTGTCGTGGTGTACCCGTGCCGACATATTATCCGTCTTCATAGGGGCGTGTGCGATCATATTCTGATGCATATGAAAAGCACGCATGCAGATCACTTAATGCTGCAGCCTGGTTAACGATATGTGAAGTTGGTTACAAAATTAACCCCGCAGGTTAAATTTGACAGGAACGGTTGAAAATGGCGGTGCGGGTGCCCATCTCTTTTCTTATCATCCTCAGGATGAACGCTTTCTGCTGACCGGCACGCTGCCGTTCAGCCTCTACTTACAGGAGAGTACGGTGCGCTGGATACCGTTATTAGTCTTTTTCGTTCTGGCCTGGATTGAGATTTCCCTCTTCATTCAGGTTGCACACGTCATGGGCGTGCTGCTTACCATGCTGCTGGTGGTCTTCACCTCGTGCATCGGCGTCTCGCTGGTCAAAAATCAGGGCATGAAAAACTTTATGCTGATGCAGGAGAAGCTGGCACGTAATGAAAGCCCGGCCAATGAGATGATCAAAAGCGTGTCGCTGATCATCGCCGGTTTCCTGCTGCTGCTGCCTGGTTTCTTTACCGACCTGCTGGGCCTGCTGCTGCTGCTGCCACCGGTGCAGAAACATCTGACGCTGAAGCTGATGCCTCATCTGCGCGTCTGGCGGGGACCGGGAGCCGGTCCAGACAGCGGCTACACCATGGATGGCGAGTTCGAGCGTAAAGACAGCGATCGCCTTGAGCATCATGACGATCACAAGGATCGTTAACCGCAGCTGTCACCTTTGAAAGCGCAACCCTCGGGTTGCGTGAGATTGTTGAAAAACCTGACCCGGCCAGCTGTGAGACCGGAGCCGCACAGGGAACAGGGTCAGATCGGAAAGTCGCAAAATCGTCATCCATGACTGCTCGGCCCGCGCCATCCGTGGCGCGGGACGCTTTCCTCTTCTGACCCTGTTTCCTGCGCCCTGAGCTTAGCCGTTGCTGCCAGGGTTATCCTGTTCTGAGTTTGTCAGCACGCTGGCGCAACCTTCGGGTTGCGTTTTTTATTTGCCCCATCATCTGTTCAAAAAGCCATCACTTATCACTCACAGGTAAAAAATTTGTTGTCCGCCCCCTTGAAAGTGGGTGGCAGCGGCCCTATCTCTCTGGTCACGAGGCCGGAAGCCATGCAGCCCGGTGTTCAACCCCAAAACTGAATGATTGGACTTCTCAAAGGAGAGCTATCAAATGAAAATTCGTCCATTGCACGATCGCGTTATCGTCAAGCGTAAAGAAGTTGAAGCTAAATCAGCTGGCGGCATCGTGCTGACCGGTTCCGCAGCCGGTAAATCCACCCGTGGTGAAGTACTGGCTGTCGGCAATGGCCGCATCCTTGAGAGTGGCGACATTAAGCCGCTGGACGTGAAGGTTGGCGACATCGTGATCTTCAGCGAAGGTTACGGCGCGAAAACCGAGAAAATCGACAACGAAGAGGTGCTTATCATCTCTGAGAGCGACATTCTGGCCGTTGTTGAAGCGTAATTTTTACGCGTAATTCACTGAACGAAACGAATTTAAGGGATATTTAAAGATGGCAGCTAAAGACGTAAAATTCGGTAATGACGCACGCGTAAAAATGCTGCGTGGCGTGAACGTACTGGCAGATGCAGTAAAAGTTACCCTGGGTCCTAAAGGCCGTAACGTAGTCCTGGATAAATCTTTTGGTGCACCGACCATCACTAAAGATGGTGTTTCTGTGGCACGTGAAATCGAGCTGGAAGACAAGTTCGAGAACATGGGCGCGCAGATGGTGAAAGAAGTTGCCTCTAAAGCGAACGACGCTGCGGGCGACGGTACCACCACTGCAACCGTACTGGCACAGTCTATCATCACCGAAGGCCTGAAAGCGGTCGCAGCGGGTATGAACCCGATGGACCTGAAGCGCGGTATTGACCAGGCTGTTATCGCTGCAGTTGAGAAACTGAAAGCGCTGTCTGTTCCTTGCTCTGACTCTAAAGCGATTGCGCAGGTAGGTACTATCTCTGCTAACTCCGATGAAACCGTGGGCCAGCTGATTGCTCAGGCGATGGAGAAAGTGGGTAAAGAAGGTGTGATCACCGTTGAAGAAGGCACCGGCCTGCAGGATGAGCTGGATGTGGTTGAAGGTATGCAGTTTGATCGCGGCTACCTGTCACCTTACTTCATCAACAAGCCAGAAACCGGTGCGATTGAACTGGAATCTCCGTTCATCCTGCTGGCTGACAAGAAAATCTCTAACATCCGTGAAATGCTGCCAGTGCTGGAAGCCGTTGCGAAAGCCGGCAAACCACTGCTGATCATCGCGGAAGATGTTGAAGGCGAAGCGCTGGCAACACTGGTGGTTAACACCATGCGCGGCATCGTGAAAGTGGCTGCGGTTAAAGCACCAGGCTTCGGCGACCGTCGTAAAGCTATGCTGCAGGATATCGCTATCCTGACCGGTGGTACCGTAATCTCTGAAGAGATCGGTATGGAACTGGAGAAAGCGGCTCTGGAAGATCTGGGCCAGGCAAAACGCGTTGTGATCAACAAAGACACCACCACCATCATCGACGGTGTGGGTGAAGAAGCGACAATTCAGGGCCGTGTAACCCAGATTCGTCAGCAGATCGAAGAAGCAACGTCTGACTACGACAAAGAAAAACTGCAGGAACGCGTAGCGAAACTGGCAGGCGGCGTAGCCGTTCTGAAAGTAGGCGCAGCAACTGAAGTTGAAATGAAAGAGAAGAAAGCCCGCGTTGAAGATGCGCTGCACGCAACCCGTGCTGCTGTAGAAGAAGGTGTGGTTGCTGGTGGTGGTGTGGCGCTGGTTCGCGTGGCAGCACAGCTGGTTGATCTGCGTGGTCAGAACGAAGATCAGAACGTCGGTATCAAAGTTGCGCTGCGCGCGATGGAATCTCCACTGCGTCAGATCGTTTCTAACGCCGGTGAAGAGCCATCTGTTGTCGCTAACAACGTGAAAGCGGGCGACGGTAACTACGGTTACAACGCGCAGACTGAAGAGTACGGCAACATGATCGACTTCGGTATCCTGGACCCAACCAAAGTGACCCGTTCTGCTCTGCAGTACGCGGCCTCTGTTGCGGGTCTGATGATCACGACCGAATGTATGGTCACTGACCTGCCAAAAGGCGACGCACCTGATTTAGGCGGCGGCGCTGGCGGTATGGGTGGCATGGGCGGTATGGGCGGCATGATGTAATTGCCGTTGACTGCTTAAGTCATCAAAGAACCCCCGATCGGAAACGGTCGGGGGTTTTTCTTTTTCAGCGTCTGAATGCTGGCAGCAGCAGGAAAAACCCATTAACTTTTTTTATGTTCTGCATCATGGTTTAGTCAGGGCGGGATGCTCTAACGTGGATCCCGGCGCAAAATAGCGCGCTCTGAAAGGGATAAACAACAGATTAAGGAAAATTAAAATGCACGATAAATGGGAATTTTATAAGGACGAAGCACACAAGTGGCGCTGGAGAAGAACGGCGCCCAACGGCAATATTACCGGCGCCGCCAGTCAGGGCTACGTTAACAAAGCCGATTGCATCGAAAATGCACGACGTAATGGCTACACCGGTTAAGGGCATCACGCTCTGACATCACCCCCGATCGGAAACGGTCGGGGGTTTTTCTTTTGGGTGGGAAAATAGTATAAGTAAGGCGCAATCGTTCGTCTTTCCTCTTGATATGTCACGCTGTCTGCGGCTGCGCCGACTGATCGACTGGCTTCATTTTATTCACCAGCATCGGCACGCTTGCCAGCCTGCAAGCGGCGTGAAATATTGAGACGATATAACGGGATAAGGGCAATGAATGTGCAGAAAGAAAAATCCTTTTTCTGCTACGCTGCCACCCGACTCTGATGATAATAAATGGGGATTACAATGCGGATTAACCTCTTGCTCGGACTGACGGCTGGCGCGTTATTGCTGGCGGGCTGCAGCAGCTCTACGCAACTCTCTTCAGCAGGACAGCGCGTAACGTTTACCGATCAGCAGCCTGGCAATACCTGTCAGCTTCTGGGCAATATTACCGGCTCACAGAGCAACTGGCTGAGCGGTGCAGGCGGCGAAACCAGCGCACTGCGTGGCGCAGCTAACGACCTGCGCAATCGCGCAGCGGAGATGGGCGGTAACGTGATTTATGGAGCAACCAGTCCGACGCAGAACCTGTTGTCCGCGTTTGCGCCACTCGACAGCAAAATGACCGGCCAGGTCTACAAGTGCCCATAATGTGAATCAGGCAGTCTGCCAAATTGAACCGGCCAGCCTTGTGCTGGCCGTTTTTATTCCTGACGTAACTGTAAATCTAACGGTGTTTTACTTGGCTCTCCGCCAATTTCACGCGCCAGCTTTGGCACCAGATAGCCGGAGACCTGTGACAGTAATGCACGCACCAGCTGGCGGGCCTCGTCATCTGACACAAAGAAATGCGCCGCACCCTGTACCTTATCCAGCACGTGCAGATAGTAGGGCAGAATGCCGGCATCAAATAGCGCATTGCTCAGGGTGGCCAGCGTCTGCGCATTATCGTTGATGCCACGCAACAGGACGCTCTGATTCAGCAGGGTGACACCGGCACGCTTCAGGCTGCTCATCGCCTCATGCAGCTCATCATCAATCTCCTGCGCATGGTTGATGTGCGTCACCATCACCACCTGCAGATGCGTCTCGCTGAGCATCTGACAGAGCTGATCGGTAATGCGCGCCGGTATCACCACCGGTAAACGGCTGTGGATGCGCAGACGTTTCAGATGCGGGATCTGTTCCAGCGCGGCGATAAGCCAGGCGAGCTCATGATCTTTCGCCATCAGCGGATCGCCGCCGGAGAAAATGATCTCATCCAGCTCGGGATGATTGGCGATATAGTCCAGTGCAGCCTGCCAGCTACGCTTATTGCCGGGATTATCCTGATAGGGGAAATGACGACGGAAGCAGTAGCGACAGTTGACGGCGCAGCCGCCTTTTACCAACAATAAAGCCCGGTTTCGGTATTTATGCAGCAATCCAGGTACAACGTTGCTTTGTTCATCGAGCGGATCGGTGCTATAACCTGGCGCATCAGTGAATTCCTGGCGGCGGGTCAGTACCTGAAGCAGCAGCGGGTCGTGCGCATCGCCTTTTTTCATCCGGCGGATGAACGCATGCGGTACACGTAAGGCGAAAAGACGCCGCGCATCCGCACCTTCAGCCAGCTCAGTGTGCTGATCAAGGGCTAAAATCCGCAGTAATTCATCAGGTTCGGTGACAACATCCGCAAGTTGCTGCAACCAATCTTCTCTGGAAGGTGTTTTTAGGGTTACAATGTGTGCCATTTTTTTGGCTTAGTACCAGTGTCAATTTTCGTAGAGGGCCTTCATGGCGACTTATTCTAGCAACGATTTCCGTCCCGGTCTTAAAATCATGTTCGAAGGCGAGCCGTATGCCATCGAATCCAGTGAGTTCGTTAAACCGGGTAAAGGTCAGGCATTCGCGCGCGTTAAAATGCGTCGCCTGCTGACGGGTTCTCGCGTTGAGAAAACTTTTAAATCTACCGACTCCGCCGAAGGCGCTGACGTAGTAGATACCAACCTGAACTACCTGTACAACGACGGTGAGTTCTACCACTTCATGCATCCGGAAAGCTTTGAGCAGTTCCAGGTTGAAGAGAAGACGGTAAGCGATGCAGCGAAATGGCTGCAGGACAACGCTGAATGTATCGTTACGCTGTGGAACGGTCGTCCGATCGCCGTTCAGCCGCCGAACTTTATCGAAGCTGAAGTTATCGAAACCGATCCAGGCCTGAAAGGTGATACCGCAGGGACTGGCGGCAAGCCAGCTAAACTCTCTACCGGTGCCGTGGTGAAAGTGCCACTGTTCGTGCAAGAGGGCGAAGTGGTGAAAGTTGACACCCGCTCTGGCGAATACGTGTCACGCGTGAAATAAGATTCGCAGGCGCATCTTCTGGTGCGCCTTTTTCTTGTCTGAGAGAAAAAAATGATCAAGCTGGCAAAATTAATCGCGTTCGCGTTGCTGGTCTCCTCTGCGCTAAGCGCCTGCAACACATTCCACGGTTTTGGCGAAGATGTCTCTCACTTAGGTGGTGCCATTTCGCGAGCAGCAAAATGACCTTAACTGATTGTCCTTTTTAAAGTCTCACCAGCAGCAACTGCCGGAAATCCGGCTATGCTTAAAGCGCTGTACTTTACATCCATCAAAAAGGACATTGTTATGTTAAAGAAAAGTATTGCTGCAATCTTCTCTGTACTGGTGCTCTCTTCCCTGCTCACAGCTTGTAATACAACGCGTGGCGTAGGTGAAGATGTCGAAGCGGGCGGCCAGGCGATTCAGAACAGCACGAAGTAACCTGTTATTCCAACCGGTACGAAATGCTTTTCGTACCGGCTTGTCAGATTCTGCACTATTTCTGTTTTACCCAGATTAACTCTTCAACCGGGAAACCATCCCGACGCGCCTGATCAACCAGTTTCTCTTTTACGCCCGGTTCCAGTTGTGGTGTGCGTGACAGTATCCAGAGATAGTGGCGATTCGGTCCACATACCAGCGCATAGCGGTAGTCAGGATCGAGAGCAATTACGTTATAGCCGCCATAGAAGGGGCCGAAGAAAGAGACTTTCAGAGAAGCCCGCGTGGGTTCACCGGTAAAGTAGGCTTTGCCGACGCTCTCCTGCCAGCGCTGCTTTTTGACGTTATAGCCACGGTTGATTACCTTCAGGCCGCCATCTTCACGCGGGCTGTAGTTTGCCGTTACCTGTTCAAGGCCGCGCTCAAAAGGGTGGTTAAGGCGGGCAATCTCATACCACTGACCGAGATAGCGCTGGCTGTCAAAGTTATCTACGACCGTGACGTTCTTTGGCGGCGTAGTGCTGCAGGCGACAGAGAGAAAAGCACTCAGGCTGGCAACAACTGTTTTCCATGGAGACATAGTGGGATTCCTTTGTGATTTAACCGCTTAAGTATAGAAGCCGAAACGCTGTTTTTGGCAGTACGGGCACGAGATTGTTTGCCGCAGGCATTGCAGGTAGACTTCCCCCCCTAATTTGCATCAGGAGTCATCACCATGAGCGATACGGCAAGCTGGCAACCAAGCGCATCCATCGCCAATTTGTTAAAACGCGCCGCTATTTTAGCAGAAGTGCGTCGTTTCTTTGCCGATCGCGGCGTGCTGGAAGTGGATACGCCGGCGATGAGCCAGGCCACCATTACCGATATCCATCTGGTGCCATTCCAGACGCGTTTTGTCGGGCCTGGCGCTGCGCAGGGGCGCGATCTCTGGCTGATGACCAGCCCGGAATATCATATGAAACGCCTGCTGGCGGCGGGCAGTGGCCCGATCTATCAGATGGCGCGCAGCTTCCGCAATGAAGAGGCGGGACGTCACCACAACCCGGAATTCACCATGCTGGAGTGGTACCGGCCGCATTACGATATGTACCGTCTGATGAACGAAGTCGACGATCTGATGCAGCAGGTGCTGGAGTGTGACAGCGCTGAGTCGCTCTCCTATCAGCAGGCGTTTATCCGTCATCTTGAGCTGGATCCGCTGTCAGCGGATAAAGCGCAGTTGCGTGAAGCGGCAGAGAAGCTGGGTGAAGGCGAGCTGGCGCGTGCAGAAGAAGATCGCGATACCTTACTGATGCTGCTGTTTATGCTGGGTGTGGAACCGAAGATTGGTCAGTATAAACCCTGCTTCGTTTATCATTTCCCGGCCAGCCAGGCAGCCCTGGCGGAGATCAGCACCGAAGATCACCGCGTGGCCGAACGCTTTGAGGTCTATTACAAAGGCATTGAGCTGGCGAACGGTTTCCGTGAACTGACCGACAGCCGTGAGCAGCGTCAGCGTTTTGAGCAGGATAACCGTCGCCGTGCGGCACGCGGCCTGCCTGTGCATCCTATTGATACGTATCTGCTGGATGCGCTGGCGCATGGCATGCCTGCCTGTTCCGGGGTCGCACTGGGTATCGATCGCCTGATCATGCTGGCGTTGAAAGCGGAGTCATTGAGCGATGTCATCGCGTTTCCGGTGGATCGCTGCTAATCGGTTAATCACAAACGATGGCGGATTAGAGGGGAAGGGTTGGCCCGGATGAAGAGCAAAGCGTCCGAGCCAGGATGGCGAGGCCGACCGCCATGGATGGCGGCCTTCTTTGCAATCAGCCGGGCCATCCCTGACCTGGCACAGGTTTCAGCTAACTACTGCTGTCAGGAAACTCCTGAATGGTGACCGGCAGCGTCAGTTTCTGATCGTTTCGCAGTACCTGCACATCAATCACTGAACCCGGGCGAATTTCTGCCACCTGATCCATGGTCTCCTGCGCGGAGATGGCCGGCTTGCCATTCACGCTGAGCAGCACATCGTTGGCCTGAATCCCGGCTTTATCCGCTGGCCCATCTGGTGTGACCACGCTGACAATAATGCCCTGAACCCGATCCAGATTGCTCCCCTGTCCATGCAGCGGCGGCAGCTCACGCCCGGTAATGCCGATATAGCCGCGGATCACCCGACCATCACGAATCAGCTTATCCATGATCTTCGAGGCTAAAACGGTTGGAATGGCGAAACCAATCCCTTCCGGGGTTTCACCATCACTACTTTTATCAAAGGTCAGGGTGTTAATGCCCATCAGCTCGCCTAGCGAGTTAATCAGCGCGCCGCCGGAGTTACCCTGATTGATTGACGCATCGGTCTGCAGGAAGTTCTGTCGGCCTGATGAGCTTAAGCCAACCCGGCCCGTGGCGCTGATAATGCCCTGCGTGACCGTCTGACCGAGGTTATAGGGGTTGCCGATAGCCATCACCACATCCCCGATATGCGCCTGGCGATTTGGATTGATGGGGATAACGGGCAGGCCGGAGGCCGTAATTTTCAGTACCGCCAGATCGGTCATGCCATCGGAACCCACCAGCGTCGCTTCAAAGAAGCGGCCATCCTGCAGCGCCACGATAATTTGATCGGCATTATTGATCACATGCTTATTGGTAAGGATGTAGCCTTTTGCATTCATGATCACCCCTGAACCCAGGGTCGTGATGCCTCGATTGTTGTTGCCGTGGGCGCTACGATTGTAAACGTTCACAACGGCAGGCACGGCGCGGCGCACCCCTTGATTGAAGCTAAAGGGCGTTTCGTCTGTAATATTTTCGTGGTTATAGAGGGCGTCGCTGCCCATACGCAGTGCAGGCAGTGCTGCGAGCAAAATACCCGCCACAATCAGGCCCAGCACCACGGCACGCAAAAGTTTAAGAAACATGGTGTTAAATTACGCCAGGGGAGATCGCAGGGGAGAATAGCATGAGAGCGGCGGACACACACGCGCTTGTGTCCGCCGTAATGCGAGGTTTATCTCAACAACAGATAGATACTTTCATCGCCGCGCACCACATTCAGTGCCAGTACCGGCGGTTTCCCTTCCAGTATTTTACGCATTTCAGCAATGGTCTGAACCCGGTTGCGGTTAACGCCGATAATCACATCATCTTTCTGCAGACCAACCTGTTCAGCCGGTGTGCCTTTTTCGATGGTATCGACCTTCACGCCTTTATCACCGGTTTTAGTCTGTCCATCACTCAGGGTTGCGCCCTGAAGCGCGGGTGACATCAGCTGTGCGCTGGCGGTGCTCTGTGCGCTCTGCTCCAGCGTAACGGTAACCGTTAATGGCTTACCTTCACGCAGCAGGCCAAGTTTAACCTGTTCACCTGGCGGCGTGGTTCCTACTTTCACGCGCAACTCAGCGAAGCTGGTAATCGGCTTGTCGTTGATCGACGTAATGATATCGCCTGACTTCACGCCCGCTTTCTGCGCAGCAGATTGCGGTAAGACTTCAGAGACAAAGGCGCCGCGCTGCGCATCGACATTGAATGCTTTAGCCATATCGGCTGTCATTTCAGTGCCTTTGATGCCGAGCTGACCGCGCTTCACTTCACCAAATTTAATCAGCTGCTGCGCGAGGTTCATCGCCATATCACTCGGGATAGCAAAGCCGATACCGATGTTACCGCCGCTGGAGGCGAGAATCGCGGTGTTGATACCGATCAGTTCACCGTTAAGGTTGACCAGCGCACCGCCTGAGTTGCCACGGTTGATCGCGGCATCGGTCTGAATAAAGTTTTCCAGCCCTTCCAGGTTCAGGCCGCTGCGCCCCAGTGCGGAGATAATACCGGAAGTGGCCGTCTGTCCCAGACCGAACGGGTTACCGATCGCTACCGCGAAATCACCCACTTTCAGCTGGTCAGAGTCCGCGACTTTTACCTGCGTGAGGTTTTTTGCGCCCTGAATCTGAATCAGCGCGATATCGGTCTGCTCATCATGGCCAATCAGTTTGGCTTCATATTCACTGCCGTCACCAAGCTGTACGTTGATTTTATCCGCACCGTTGACCACGTGATTGTTGGTGAGCACGTAGCCTTTCGCGGCATCGATGATCACGCCAGACCCTAAACCTTCAAACGGCTGTGGCTGACTATTTCCGCCAGGCATCTGACCAAAAAAACGCTTCAGCGGCTCAGGAATATCCTGAGCCTGTGCACCCGAATCAGTGCCTTCCACATGCACACTGACCACGGCAGGTAACACTTTCTCCAGCATCGGCGCCAGACTCGGCAGCGGCTGGCCCGCAATTTGTGCTGGCAGCGTTGCCATCGCGTCTGGCGCGGCGGCAAGGCTCATCCCAATACTCAGGGCTAATGCGCTAAACAGGCGTGCTTGTTTTTTCATTGCTACAACGCTCTCGCTGCAAAAGGTGGGAGGAATTAATAAGTGTGACAGTCGTTTGCGGTCAGGGTTCGCAAAAACAGCGGGCGCAGACAGGCTGCGCCCCAAAAAGATTAGTCGCGGGCAGGGCGCTCGCCACGCAGTAAACCGGATGCGCCTTCAGAATAGTCGCGCGGCATCTGCACCGGCACCTGATCGTTGTCCGCTTCGGCTTCAGTCAGCTGATAGGCAAACGGATTTTTCTGGCCAGGCAGATTCGGCAGCAGGTCATTTGAGCCTTTTGCCATGTGCTGATAGAGCTGACGATAATCACGCGCCATGTTGTCCAGCAGCTCCGCGCTCTGCGCGAAGTGATTGGTCAGCTCTTCGCGATAATCCGCCAGCTCCGCTTTCGATTTTTCCAGCTCGTACTGCATGCTGCGCTGCTCACGCAGCTTTTTGTTGCCAAAACGCATGGCGACTGCGCCGACAATAATACCAACCACTAAACCAATTAGCCCGTATTCCCAGGTCATAATGACTCCCGTGTTATTTCCATTGTTCCGTAGGGCATTGCACCATTTCAATAATAGTCACTATACCCGTTAATCTTATGGATGTGGAACTCTGGAGCAGCATGGCTTAGTGTAGAACGGCCTTTTTTTCAGCAACCGTGGTATGAATCAGACACCATTCAGGGACTTTGAAACAACAATGCAAACCTCAACTCCGCTTGCACGCTATGAACAGGCGCTGTCGCAGGGCGAATTCAGGCCCGATGACGTACAACGTGAAGCGATTACCCGTTTAGACGCGCTGCAGCAGGCGCTGGTTGCCCGGCAACAATCCGCCGCGCCTGCCACATCCGGCCTGCTGGGTCGCCTGTCAAAATTGATCGGTAAAGAGAAAAACGAGACGCCACAACCGGTACGTGGACTCTATATGTGGGGCGGTGTCGGTCGCGGTAAGACCTGGGTCATGGATCTCTTTTTTCAGTCTATTCCTGGCGATCGCAAACTGCGTCTGCACTTCCACCGCTTTATGCTGCGGGTGCATGAAGAGCTGACGCAGCTTCAGGGGCAGAGCGATCCGTTACTGATTATTGCGGACAGATTCAAAGCGGAAACGGACATCCTCTGTTTTGATGAATTTTTTGTCTCCGATATCACCGATGCGATGCTGCTGGGCACGCTGATGGAGGCGCTGTTTGAACGCGGCATTGCGCTGGTGGCCACCTCGAACATTCCGCCTGATGATCTCTATCGTAATGGTCTGCAGCGCGCGCGCTTCCTGCCTGCCATCGAGCAGATCAAACGTCATTGTGATGTGATGAATGTGGATGCCGGTATCGACTACCGGTTACGCACGCTGACCTCGGCGCACCTGTGGAACTCTCCGCTGAACAAAGAGACGCACGCTGAAATGGCGCGGATGTTTAAAGCGCTGTCGGGCAGCCAGCCTGAAGATGCGCCGGTTCTGGAAATTAATCACCGCCAGATGCCGACGCTGGGCGTCAGCGAGGGCGTGCTGGCGATTAATTTCACCACCCTGTGTGGCGAAGGGCGCAGCCAGCATGACTATATTGCGCTGTCGCGCCGTTTTCACAGTGTGCTGCTGTATGACGTGCCGGTGATGATCTACAAAACCGAAGATCAGGCACGGCGTTTCCTGGCACTGGTCGATGAGTTCTATGAACGGCATGTGAAGCTGGTGGTCGCGGCAGAAACGTCACTGACCGAGATTTATCAGGGCACGCGGCTGAAGTTTGAATACCAGCGCTGTTTATCGCGACTTCAGGAGATGCAGAGCGAAGAGTATCTGCGTTTACCGCACCTGCCGTGAGAATAATCGGGATAAATACCGAAATAGGGTTCGATTTTTGTAACCGACTTCTCTATAATCTTGCGACCCCACGTTACAGCAAAGGATTTTTTTCCCAAATCCTCTGTGTTCCAGTAACTCTATCCGAAGGGGTGGCTTGCTGGTCAAAATGGTCGTGTGAGCCTCATTCGTTTACTTAAGCGTTTGGGATTTCACCAACGTGTAACTTAATTTGGGTAAGCTTTTCGATGAAAACTTTTACAGCTAAACCAGAAACCGTCCAACGTGACTGGTTTGTAGTTGACGCAACGGGCAAAACTTTGGGTCGCCTGGCGACTGAACTGGCGCGCCGTCTGCGTGGTAAGCATAAAGCGGAATACACTCCGCACGTTGATACGGGTGATTACATCATCGTTCTGAACGCAGAAAAAGTTGCTGTAACCGGCAACAAGCGTACTGACAAGATCTACTATCACCACACTGGCCACATCGGTGGTATCAAACAGGCGACCTTTGAAGAGATGATTGCTCGCCGTCCTGAGCGTGTGATTGAGATCGCGGTTAAAGGCATGCTGCCGAAGGGCCCGCTGGGTCGTGCTATGTACCGTAAACTGAAAGTTTACGCAGGCAACGAGCACACCCATGCGGCACAGCAACCGCAAGTTCTTGACATTTAATCGGGATTAAAGGCAATGGCTGAAACTCAAAACTACGGCACTGGTCGCCGCAAAAGCTCTACCGCTCGCGTATTCATTAAGCCGGGTAGCGGTAACATCGTAATTAACCAACGTTCTCTGGAACAGTACTTCGGTCGCGAAACTGCCCGCATGGTAGTTCGTCAGCCGCTTGAGCTGCTGGACCTGGTTGGTAAATTCGATCTCTATGTCACTGTTAAAGGTGGCGGTATTTCTGGTCAGGCTGGTGCGATCCGTCACGGTATCACCCGCGCTCTGATGGAATACGACGAATCACTGCGTGGCGAGCTGCGTAAAGCTGGCTTCGTAACGCGTGATGCGCGTCAGGTTGAACGTAAGAAAGTCGGCCTGCGTAAAGCACGTCGTCGTCCTCAGTTCTCCAAGCGTTAATTGTTTGCAGCTCCGGCTGCGGCAATTGGCTCAAAAAACCCGCTTCGGCGGGTTTTTTATTTTCTGCCTTCCCATAAACTGTCCGCGAAAACCGTAACGCCGCGCTCAATTTACCTGCAAAGATTCATTCCACGCCCACAAGCAGCCTAAAATCTGGTAAACTCTGTGTCACTTTGCGCCCGCAGGCCGGTGCGTTATGCGCCTCCCCACTGTCGGGGCGTCAGTATCTGTGACGCAGCTAACCAGGTTGCGTGCGAGTTCGATAAGCAAGTGAGTCGCCGTGTGGTTGGCTATTCGCAGTATCTTTTTGTGAACAAACTTGGAGGTTTTCATGGCTGTCGCTGCCAACAAACGTTCGGTAATGACGCTGTTTTCTGGTCCTACTGACATTTTCAGCCATCAGGTACGTATCGTCCTGGCGGAGAAGGGTGTCAGCGTAGAGATCGAGCAGGTCGAAATGGATAACCTGCCGCAGGATCTGATTGACCTCAATCCGTATCGCACGGTACCGACGCTGGTAGATCGTGAGCTGACGCTGTATGAATCACGCATCATCATGGAATATTTAGATGAGCGCTTCCCGCATCCGCCACTGATGCCGGTTTATCCGGTTGCCCGTGGTGATAGCCGCCTGATGATGCACCGCATCGAGCAGGACTGGTATAGCCTGATGAGGAAAGTAGAGAACAGCAGCGGTCAGGAAGCGGAAGCGGCACGCAAGCAACTGCGTGAAGAGCTGCTGGCTATCGCGCCACTGTTTGGCCGTACGCCTTATTTCATGAGCGAAGAGTTCAGCCTGGTTGATTGCTATCTGGCTCCGCTGTTATGGCGTCTGCCGTCAATGGGTATCGATTTGATCGGCTCAGGTTCAAAAGAGCTGAAAGGTTACATGAATCGCGTATTTGAGCGTGACTCCTTCCTCGCTTCATTAACTGAAGCTGAACGTGAAATGCGGCTGCAAGCCCGGGCTTAACGTATGGAAATGTCGCAACTTACTGCACGTCGTCCCTATCTGCTGCGCGCCTTTTATGACTGGTTGCTCGACAATCAGCTGACGCCGCATCTGGTGGTCGACATAAATCTGCCGGGTGTGCAGGTGCCGCTGGAGTATGCGCGCGATGGTCAGATAGTCCTGAACATTGCGCCACGTGCTGTCGGTAACCTCGATCTGGCAAACGATCAGGTGTCGTTCAACGCCCGCTTTGGTGGCGTTCCTCGCCAGGTTAACGTGCCGATGGCGGCGATTCTGGCAATCTATGCGCGTGAAAATGGCGCCGGGACGATGTTTGAACCGGAACCGGCTTACGAGCTGGGCACGCATGAGGCGTCAGAGGGTCAGGAAGAGACTATGATGTCGGTGATTGATGGTGATCGTCCTGACGATGCCAGCGATGACGAGACACCGCCTGATGACGATCCACCGCCACGTGGTGGACGACCTTCACTGCGCGTAGTGAAATAGCAGTGACATAACAGCGAATACCCGTCCATCCGACGGGTATTTTTTTGCCTGTCGGCCATAAAAAAATCCGGCTGCCTGCGCAAGCCGGATTTTTTCAGCAGACCATCGCGATCAATAGACGTCGCGCAGGTAGCGCTTCTCTTTCTTCAGCTGATCGACATAGTCAGCAGCGCGCTCGGTGGAGAGGCCACCAAACTGGCGAACCACTTCATACAGCGCATTATCCACATCCTTCGCCATACGCGATGCATCGCCACAGACATAGAAGTAAGCCCCTTCCTGCAGCCAGGCATACAACTCAGCGCCCTGTTCAAGCATCCGGCTCTGCACGTAGATTTTCTTCTCCTGATCGCGTGAGAACGCCAGATCCAGACGCGTCAGCAAGCCATTATCGCGCCAGGCAAGTAATTCATCCTGATAGATAAAGTCATGTTCCTGATGCTGATCGCCGAAGAACAGCCAGTTTTTCCCCTGCGCGCCGGTTGCCTGGCGCTCCTGCAGGAAGGCACGGAATGGCGCGATACCGGTACCTGGTCCCACCATGATCAGCGGTGCGCTGTTGTTGGCAGGCACGCGGAACGATTTATTGGGTGAGATAAAGATGGCGGGCTTTTCACCACGACGCACACGCTCGGCCAGATAGGTTGAGCAGACGCCACCGCGATTACGGCCGCCACTGTGATAACGCACCGAGGCAACGGTCAGATGCACCTGGTCAGGATGGGCTTTAGAGCTGGATGAAATTGAGTAAGCGCGATGCTGCAGCGGACGCAGCAGCGCGACAAACTCGGGTACCGCCAGCGTGCGCGTCAGTTCAAGCTGCAGCAGGTCAAGGGTATCTTTGCCCCACAGCCACACGCCCAGCGCATCTTTATCATCATGCTGTAACACATGACGCAGCTCCTGGTTGGTGGTGTTCTGCCCGACCCATTCGATTAACTTGCGTGACGGCTCTGAGATCTCAAACTGATAGGTCAGCAGGTCGCCAAGGCTGCGATCAAAGCCGGGCACCGGCGTCTCGTAGTCCGCGTTAAGCTGGGTCAGCAGCAGGCTGACCAGCGACGGCTCGTTGACCGGAATTACGCCCAGCGCATCGCCCGCTTCATACTTCAGGCCGCTGTCAGACAGGTCGAACTCGAAATGACGAATATCTTTGGCTGACTGCTCGCCTGACAAACGCTTGTTGGTGATCAGCGCGGCGGCGTATGGATTGGATTTGTTGCTGCCTGGAATGACTGGCGCTTCAGGCGCGCTTTCCAGCACGGTGCCGCTGCTGCCCGCGCTGGCGGCAAACTGTGGCATTGAGCTGTTCAGCCACTCGCTGGAAGGCTCCTCAAAATCGATATCACAATCGATACGATCAACCACGCGTTTCGCGCCCAACTGCTCAAGACGCATATCAATGAATTTACCCGCCTGACAGAAGCCATCGTAGCCGGTATCGCCAATCGCCAGCACGGCGAAATGCATCTGCTCCAGACGCGGTGCGGTACTGGCAGAGATCGCGTCCCAGAACAGCTGCGCGTTGTCCGGCATTTCACCTTCGCCATAGGTCGAGGTGACGATCAGTACATGGCGCATGGTGGCAAATACGTCGAGATCGACATCGCCCAGCGCCTGAACCACCGGCACCAGACCTTTAGCGCGCGCAGACTTCGCTGCGGTCTGCGCCAGTGCTTCAGCATTGCCGGTCTGTGAGCCATAAAGAATGTGCAGTTGCGTCGTCGCGGCTGCGCCTGTGCCCGCGGCGGGTTGCTGCTTGTCTTCTAATACCAGCAAACGGGAGTGCAGACCCGCAAGAAAGCCAGCCAGCCAGTACTTCTGATCGCCATTAAAAGGTGCATCTTCTGGAATATAAGGAATTTTCATGGGTACTTTTACTCAATCCCGTTCTCGCCCGTCATCAGTGGCATTGTCCGGTGTGAAAGCGGTTCCGCTTTCCCGCGCCGCAGCGTGTGCGACAGGGGAGAGCGGTGCTGCATCTGTCCGGTACAACGATTAATCCGGGCAATGATCAATTAATAATATTCAGTTCAGCCTGATCAGTATCACTGTCAGGAGAGTTTACCCACCGCAGCGGCGATTTCCGGCAATGCCGCACGTGCAAACAGCTCTTCAAAGTCAGGCAGGTGGCCCAGCACTTCCCGGTTACAGGCATCCTGGTACATGATCCAGCCGTAGGTTGCCAGACTGTCCATGGAGCGGATGTTACGTTGCGTCAGCGCCGCTTTGTAATCTGACATGCGTTTGGTTCCAATCAGACTCGCCAGTTCATCATCGCTGTAGCTCTCGATAGCGGAACGGGCATGACGCTGCAGCTTGCTTATCAGCGAAAAGTCTTCCGTCATCAACAGATTACGGACCGCTTTTTCAACTGCCGCATCTTCAACCGGGGTGCCTTTCGGTAATTTGCCCAGCGCCAGCTGCTGGGCAAAACTCAGCACGGTGTAGTTGTTGAGCAGGACAAACATCTCCAGCGTATCGGTCGCGCCATAAGCTGGTACGGCACCGTTGGCGATGGTTTTACCCTGACGCCATGCGGCTTTAAACTTCGCCACCTGATGGCCTGCCAGCGCCGTCGACAGCTCTTCGAGCAGATCTTTGCGGCTCTTGGCTTTCAGAATCTCGCCGCCATCCTGATAGAGCAGCAGCGAGCGCGGCATCACGTAAACAAAGTGGTGACACTCCGTTTCCCAGTTCTCCAGCAGCCAGGCGGCACGCGGTGATTTGGTCGCCTCCAGATGCCAGTTCAGCATGGTCAGCACCGCCTGCTTATGCACTTGGGCCATCTCATCCTGATCGGCAATCGAGCCGAACTGCACCGAATCACCGGCAGCATGGCTGGCCAGCGATCCATAGGGGTCGTACTGGTAGGCGAAGCCGCCGCTCATGCCGTTGCCAAATCCTTTACCGAAGGTGCCCAGGTTGAGGATGGCGCCGTTGGTCATATATTCGCAGCAGAAGTCACCGACGCCTTCTACCACGGCGGTGGCACCGGAGTTACGCACCGCGAAACGGTCACCGGCCTGGCCCTGCACGAACAGACGTCCGCCGGTCGCGCCAAACAGCGCAAAGTTACCAATCAGCACGTTGCCATCGGCATCCTGCGCGCCGCCACCAGGCGACATCACGATCAGTTCGCCGCCACACTGTCCTTTGCCGACACCGTCGTTACAGGTGCCGTAATGGGTCAGCTGCATGCCATCGTTGCAGAAGGCACCAAACGACTGACCGGCAGAACCGGTGGTGGAAATTTTTACGCTCTCAGGGGCCAGATAGCGACGACCGCGATCGTCAGTCATTACGGCAGGCATCGCCTGCAGCAGCTCAGAACTCAGCTGATGGTTCAGCATCCGCTCAATATCGATGGCCAGCTGGCCGCCGACACTTTTGTTTCGGTTATTCAGCACGATGTTGTTGCCCAGAGTGACGTCAGGATTTCCCTGATCCACCAGCGACAGCTTCAGTTGCTCAATCCAGACATCATCCAGCTCAAAATCTTTTTCCAGATAAACCGGCTTGTCGATTTTCAGCTCAGGCACCACGGTAAGCATGGCGCGTAAGTCGAGCTTGCCCACTTCCAGCGGGTGATCCATCAGGTGCAACAGGTCAGAGCGACCGCGTGCCTCACGCAGGGAGCGCAGGCCCATACGCGCCAGGATTTCACGCACTTCATGCGCCACGTTGAGGAAATACTGCGCCAGCTGACGCGGATCGCCATCAAACGCTTCGGCATTCGTGGTTAAGCCAGCCGGGCACTTAACGTTACAGTTCTTCGCCATCACGCATTTCAGCATCATCAGCGCCGTCGTACCGAACTCAAAGCTGTCGCCGCCCAGCAGCGCAGATTTCACCACGTCGCTGCCGGTCTGCTGTGCGCCAGAGCAGCGCAGCAGCACTTTCTCACGCAGGCCGTTGGCGCACAGCGCCTGGTGGACTTCAGCGATGCCGATTTCAGCCACGCGTCCGGTATATTTCAGGCTGGTCACCGACGCAGCGCCGGTACCGCCGGTGTTACCCGCAACGTTAATCACGTCTGCACCGGCTTTGGCCACGCCGACCGCGATGGTGCCGATCCCTTCAGACGAGACCAGCTTGACGATAACCCGCACCCGCGCGGCTTTGCAGTCGTGGATCAACTGCGCCAGATCTTCGATGGAATAGGTGTCGTGATGCGGCGGCGGTGAGACCAGCTCGACGCCAGGCGTACCGCCACGCGCGGCAGCAATCTCGACGGTAACTTTGGCCGCCGGTAGCTGGCCGCCTTCGCCAGGTTTCGCACCCTGACCAATTTTGATCTCCAGCTCTTCCAGCATCGGATCTGCCAGATAGGCAGCCCAGACGCCAAAACGACCCGAAGCCAGCTGTTTGATGCGTGAGGCACGAATGGTGCCGTGACGGGAGTAATGCTCGCCGCCTTCACCGCAGTTACTCATGCCGCCGACCATATTGGTGCCGTGCGCGACCGCTTCATGAGCGGGAGCCACCAGCGCACCGTGGCTCATCGCCCCGGAGGCAAAGGTACGGGTAATTTCACAGGCTGGCTGCACTTCGCTCAGCGGCAGTGAGGGCAGGGTGGTGAAGATACGTGACAGATAATCGGCCGCTTTACCGTAAGCGGTCACTTTCAGACCGCCAGTCACCACTTCGCTGCTTTCGATATCGTCACCGAAGCGGGATTTCAGGGCGCGAGACAGGTTCTGCAGGCGTTCGCTCTCAGGCTTCAGTCCTTCAATCGCATCGGTCAGACGCAGCATAAAGTGATTCAGGCTGCCATCTACCGCTTCACACTCCATGCCACGAATGGCAAAGCCATTGTTGGTCAGCGAGTAGCGTCCCAGCTTGCGGCGGAACTCCGCTTCGCTGTCGATGTGGGTCAGGTCAGCCGGGAATGTCAGGATGTCGCGCAGGGCCGCCGGGCGACGTTTACGCTCTTCATACATCAGGCTTGAGAACTGACGGTAATCAGCAGTAATCGCGAAATTATTAATCACCTCATCCGGGATGCGCTCAAAGCTGCTGTCTTTAAAGGTCTCTGGCTTGATGCCAAACGCATTATCCAGTTTAGCCAGCGTCATCAGGCGGATGAAGTTGTCCTCTTCGCGCGCTTTGTCGGCAAAGCGAATCGGCTCTTCGGTCATATCGATAAAGGTCCGCACGGCGATGGTGCCGTAGGAGTGACCTGCGCCTTCTGCACGCTCTTTGAACAGGCCCAGCAACGGAACTTCAGATTCGCCCTGAATCTTCAGTGCACTCTGGTGCCAGTCAACGGCCATCTGCGCGATCGTCGCGAAGCCTGCGCCGCCCACCGGCGTTTTGATATTCGGGAAATACTTTTTCAGCACCGGATCATCGGTGTTGAGGAAGTTAGGCTCAAAGAACTCGCCGCTGCTGTAGCTCTCAACGGTACAGAGGCCCACTTTGCCCATGGTTTTCATCAGTGCTTTTTCAGCCGCTTTGGCATAGCGCTTAAAGGCTTTGTTACCTTCTTCACCTTCACCAAATTTCTCCTCTGCGCGCATCTGTACGCCCAGCGGATAGATAGCTGACGCCCCAAAGCCAAGTGTGGCGGCAATGTGGTGCGACGAGATGCTCTGGCCGCTTTCAACCACCAGAGAAACATCCAGACGCAACCCTTCCTTTATCAGGCGCTGGTTGATGGCGGAAACCACCAGCAGCATCGGGATCGCGGCGTGCTTTGAAGAGATATGGCGATCGGTAAGTACGGCGATGCCACCTTGGGTACGGGCAAAATCAACCACCTGTTGCGCCAGGTCATCAATCGCCTTTTCCAGGGCATTCGCGTTCGCGGTGGTGCTCAGCAGATCTTTGCCGATCACCGGCTCATAGAGCATCTCAAAGCGGGCATAAGGTGCGATGGTCTGCTCGCGTAAACGCAGCATATCGAGGTGGCTGAGAATCGGGGTCGGCACCACAATCTGACGGCCTTTGCTGCGGCCCAGATGGGGTTTTGCCCCCAGCGCGACACGCAACGTCATGCCATCCACTTCGCGGATTGAGTCCAGCGGCGGGTTGGTGACCTGCGCAAAGCGCTGAGAGAAGTAGTGCGCCATACCGCCTTCATGATCGGATAAGCCGTTGATGGCGTTGCCGTAACCCATCGCGGAGATCTTCTCTGCGCCGGTATTCAGCATCGGATCCATCATGAACTTGAAGCTTTCCTGGTTGTAGTAGTAGGCAACAAAGCGCTGATACGTTTTCAGATCGCCACGATAACGCAGCGGTGAACCCTGTTGTTCTGCCGGGATCTCGGGCAGATCGTCAAGACCGACGCGCGCTTCACGCAGCAACGCCGAATAATCTTTCTCTGCAGCCAGTTTTTCCAGCGCCTGCAGCGTGGTATAGCTGCGTTTTTCACGGTGATCGAAATAGAGCATACCGCCCGCTTCGATACGCCCACGACGCAACACGCTTTCAGGTGGGAAGGCGATCTGGCCGGCTTCCGACATCGCACCGATATAGTCAGCGGTTTCTACTGAACGCAGGGGACGCAGACCCAGACGATCAAGACGGGCGCCAATTACTTCGCCATTACCAAAGATTAAGGCAGCAGGGCCGTCGTTCTTCTCTTCATACAGCGAGAAGTACTCCAGCATGTCACGCACTTCTGGCGACAGCGCGCTGTCGTTTTCCCAGGCGGGCGGCATCATCGACACCACGGCGGTGATCAGATCGAGGTCATCTTCCATCAGACGGCTGTGGATGCTCTGATCCAGGCGCGAACTGTCGGACTGGCCTTTAGGCCGCACGATGGTCTTGCCACGGGCCAGTGCCAGCGCGGACTCAGCGATGCGGTTTTTACGGTCAGTGTTCAGCTCGCCGTTGTGCGCCATCAGGCGGAACGGCTGCGCCATCGTGGTATGGGGATCGGTGTTAGTGGAGAAGCGGGTATGGAAAAACAGCCCGCGCACCTGATGATCGGGATCGGTCAGATCTTTGAAGTAAGGGATCACTTCATTGGAATTCAGGCGGGCTTTGAACACCTGCGTGCGTGACGACAGCGACAGCGGATAGAGACCGCCAAATTCACTTTCGGTAAAGGCACGGGCTTCAATGGTTAACAGGGCACGGTAGATGCGTTTTTCGAAGTCGTTCTGATCAACCACATCCTGTGGCGCAGTGAAAATCCACTGCAGAATCGGTAACTGGAACTGCGCGGCTGCCGGGCGCGTTACGCTGCTGTCGAGCGGCATGTCACGCTTCATGAGTACCGGCAGACCAAAGCTGCTGAGGGTTTCATCCACCAGACGTTCGGCATTCGCGCGCAGCTCAGCATCTTTCGGCACAAAGAAGTTACCGACACCAAAGCGTCCCGCTTCCAGCGGCTGGCCGGTAATTTTGCGGAAGAATTGCAGCGAAAGATCAACGTTGACCCCCGCGCCGTCGCCAACGCCTTCCGCTGACATGCCGCCGCGGTGAGGCACCGTACACAGGGCGCTGTGCGCCATCTGCAGAATCTCGTGGGTCTGCTCGCCGTCCTTACGCGTAATGAAACCTACACCACAGCTGTCACTGCCTGCTGTCGGATCATACAAGCCATAGGATTGAGGTTTTTTAGTGGACATTGAGGGTCTCCTTAAACTGCTTTGACATTACCTGCACTGTTTCAGGGTCTGAGCGCAACGGGGGCGCTATCATTTTCATCGCCATGCTCTGTCGAGCGCGCGTCATAGCCCTGAGCATTTCTCTCCAGACATCGGTAAAACGTCCTTAATTGAGCTGCTCTCTGATTTCCGGTCTCTTAAAGGAGATGACTTAAACCACGCGGGAGTCTTCTTGTTGCATAGATATGCCGAGACAATGGCCCGTCTGGAAAGCTTTCAGCGGATTTCCAACTTATCGGGAAAGCGTAATCAGGTCAAATAGGGCGGTCAGACGGGATTATCAGGCGTTTTATCTGCTTAAGTGTATGAATTTAGTGATTTTTCAGGTTTAAAATGTATCACTCTGGTGCCTGGCGACAGGCCGATAAATGTGAACTGACTCACTGTAGTGCAGGCGTCAGATCTCTGCACCATGCTGGTGACAGGGTGTTAGGCAGCATTAAATGCTGTTCAGCACCCATGATGCATAGCATGTATCTGTTTTTCTTATGTCCGGTTATTTGAATGAAACCGCGGTTGGTTATAAGAAAAATTAATCAGCATGGGCATGCTTAAAACAGCATTAAAGATGAATGGCTATGCATATAAAAGGGTGTGCCTGTGCAACAGGACGCTGCCAGGATATTGAAAAAAGGCCGTACAGAGAAATCGGTGATTCGCTGGCGGCCTTACAGATTATTCATTTGGCACAGTCAGTCAAGGGTTTTAACCGCTTTGTCCTTAACGTCGCCGATCGGCGAGGCTGCTGCACCATAAAAGCGCATTTGATCCCTTATCTCCACGCGACGTGCTGCGACGGCAGCGGGTTAACTGCGCTATTATGAGGCTGTTTCTCTTCCAGGGAGTTGTTATGAAACAAATTCGTCTGTTGGCGCAGTACTACGTTGATTTAATGGTGAAGCTTGGACTGGTGAGGTTCTCGCTGCTGCTGGCGTCTGCGCTGGTGGTGCTGGCGATGATTGTCCAGATGGCGGTCACGATGGTACTGCGGGGCCATGTCGAGAGTATTGACGTGGTGCGTTCGGTCTTCTTCGGGCTGCTGATCACGCCCTGGGCGGTCTATTTCCTCTCGGTGGTGGTCGATCAGCTGGAGGAGTCACGGCAACGCCTGGCACGGCTGGTGGATAAGCTGGAAGAGATGCGTACCCGCGATCTGGAACTCAATCAGCAGATGAAAGAGACCATTACGCAGCTGAATCAGGAGATCAGCGATCGTAAAAAGGCGGAGCTGGCACGCGAACAGGTGATGGATAAGCTGCGTGAAGAGGTAACGCGTCGTGAGCAGGCACAGATTGAGCTGGAACAGCAATCCTCCTTCCTGCGCTCCTTCCTGGATGCCTCGCCTGACCTGGTGTTCTATCGCAACATCGATAAACAGTTCTCCGGCTGCAACCGTGCAATGGAGCTGCTGACCGGCAAAAGCGAAAAGCAGCTGATTGGCCTGACGCCGCGCGATATCTATGATGATGAAGCGGCCACTAAGGTGCTGGAAACGGACGAAAAGGTATTCCGCCACAACGTCTCGCTGACCTATGAACAGTGGCTGCAATATCCCGACGGACGCAAAGCCTGTTTCGAGATCCGTAAAGTGCCTTACTACGACCGCGTGGGTAAGCGCAGCGGATTGATGGGCTTTGGCCGCGATATAACCGAACGTAAGCGCTATCAGGACGCGTTAGAGAACGCCAGCCGGGAGAAGACCACCTTTATCTCTACGATCAGCCACGAGCTTCGTACGCCGCTTAATGGCATTGTCGGCCTGAGCCGCATCCTGCTGGACACCGACCTTAATCAGGAACAGCTGAAATATCTCAAAACCATCCACGTCTCCGCCATCACGCTGGGCAACATCTTCAATGATGTGATTGAGGTGGACAAAATCGAGCGCCGTAAAGTACAGCTGGATAATCAGCCGCTCGACTTCACCGGTTTCCTGGCCGATTTAGAAAACCTCTCTGGTCTGCTGGCACAGCCGAAAGGGCTGAAGTTTGTGCTCGCGCCGCAACTGCCCCTGCCGCATATGATTTCGACGGATGGAACGCGTCTGCGCCAGATTCTGTGGAACCTGATTGGTAACGCCGTGAAGTTCACCCAGCAGGGCGAGATTGTGGTGCGGGTAACCTATGAGCAGGACGAGACGCTGCGCTTTGAGGTGCAGGACTCCGGCATGGGTATCCGTCAGGAGGAGCAGGACAAGATCTTCGCTATGTATTATCAGGTCAAAGATCAGCATGGCGGTAAACCGGCTACCGGTACCGGCATCGGACTGGCAGTATCACGCCGCCTGGCGCAGGCGATGGGCGGTGATATCCGCGTGCACAGTGCGCCGGGACAGGGTTCCTGCTTCACCGTAGAGATTAAAGCGCCACGCATTGCTGAAGAGGTGGAGGATGAAGGCGTGGACGACAGCCTGCCACTGCCTGCGCTGCACGTGCTGCTGGTTGAAGATATTGAGCTTAATGTGATTGTCGCGCGCTCGGTACTGGAGAAGCTGGGCTGCAGTGTGGAAGTCGCCATGACCGGCAGTGAGGCGCTGGCGATGTTTGACCCGCTGGAGTTTGACCTGGTGCTGCTGGACATTCAGCTGCCCGATATGACCGGGCTGGATGTCTCACGTGCGATTCGCCAGCAGTACCAGGGAACGCATCTGCCCCCGCTGGTTGCTCTTACCGCCAATGTTCTCAAAGACAAAAAAGAGTACTTCGACGCGGGAATGGATGACGTGCTCAGCAAACCGCTGGCAGTGCCGGCACTCACTGCGATGATTAAAAAGTACTGGGATTATCAGGCAGAACCGGAAGAGGAGATCGCTGATGTCAGCGATGACAAAACCCGGATGCTGCTGGATGTCGCGATGCTCGAACAGTATATCGAGCTGGTTGGTCCCAGCCTGATTACCCAAAGCCTGACGATGTTTGAAAAGATGATGCCGGACTACCTTGCGGTGCTGGAGTCGAATCTGATGGCGCGCGATCAGAAAGGCATTGCTGAAGAGGGACACAAAATCAAAGGGGCGGCGGGTTCGGTCGGGCTGCAGCGTTTGCAGATGCTGGCGAAACAGATTCAGAGTCCGGAGTTACCGGCGTGGTGGGACAATGTGGGTGAATGGATTGATGAGCTGAAGCATGAATGGCGACACGATGTGCAGGTATTACGCGACTGGGTGGCAGAGCAGGATAAGTGATACCCCGGAAAAAAATGACCCCAGCCGAGGCCGGGGTGCGCGAAATACTGCGCCAACACCAGGGAAATCATTGCGGCCGCTATGATTTGAATAATTAATGCAGCCGCAGGGTATTGGTTAACACTGTCATCACCTTAGCAAATTCATCTTCTCATGCGACAAGATTCATTAAAATTTGTGATATTGAGCAGCGTTTAAATACAGAAAACATTAATTTGGCAACACAGTCAAGTAAGGAATTAATTTCTGTGCTGTGTTGCTGCTATTTTAATCAGTTTTACGCTTTTTCGTGTAGTTTTAATGCTGCCGGGCAGGGAAACTGAGGCTGAGCAGCACCAAAGTGAGCCGCCGTTAACATTTGCCTTTTGAGTGAGGCTAACGCGCTGATATTGCAAGCGCGCTGCCTGAAATGACACGAATTATCCAAAACGATTTGGAATGATAAAAAAGAATCTAAAAGTTTGTCCTTCTGTCGTTCTGCTATCAGGGTTATTACTGGAAGGAAATAGTGCCATTCTGGCAACCCGTGACGCCATTAAGCGCTGCTTATTTATCCGTTATAACGATAATTCTGATTAACCTTTGGGCGCGGCAGGATTAAGAAAATAATAACAGTTAAGCATAGTAAATGATTCATGCGGGCGCTTATTACTCATTATTAAGTGTTTATCTGGAAAGATGCTAAGCAATGGCAATGAATGGAACCGATTCCTTTTTTGCGGAAGTACTTGAACTATTTCGAACTGTTGCAGCATGTTGATGCAAAATGATTGAATAAAGTCTGGAAACAGCCTGTCAGTTTTCAGCGATAATCGTAAAAAGGCTGCTTTTTTAGCAGTGATTACATGAGTGATTGATTAACGTCTGAAACAAGTGTGGGAAGATTGCATGAACAAGCATAAAGGAAGCGTCGGACAGCGTATCAGACGTATTGTTGGTCGTATCGTACTGGTGTGGCTGGGAATATGGCTGGCGGGCATTTTACTCTTTTCGTTCTTACCCGTGCCGTTCTCAGCGGTGATGGCTGAACGACAGATTGGAGCCTGGTTACGCGGTGATTTTAGTTATGTCGCCCATTCAGACTGGGTCGGCCATGACGAGATTTCGCCCTGGATGGGGCTGGCCGTTATCGCCTCAGAAGATCAAAAGTTTCCCACCCATTGGGGCTTTGATGTGGCGGCGATTGAGTCTGTACTGGATAACAGCGATAGCCGGATGCGTGGGGCGTCCACGCTGTCTCAACAGACGGCGAAGAATCTGTTCCTCTGGGATGGTCGCAGCTGGGTGCGTAAAGGTCTGGAAGCGGGTCTGACGGTAGGAATTGAAACGGTCTGGACGAAGCGGCGTATTTTAACCGTCTATCTCAATATTGCGGAGTTCGGGCCCGGCATCTTTGGCGTTGAGGCGGCTTCTCAGCGTTATTTCCATAAGCCTGCCAGCCGGCTGACCGCAGCAGATGCCGCCTTACTGGCAGCGGTGCTGCCTAATCCGATACGTTATCGTGCTGCTGCACCCTCAGGCTATGTCAGAGAGCGGCAGCAGTGGATACTGCGTCAGATGCGCCAGCTTGGCGGGGAAGGCTTCCTGCAGCGTAATCAGCTTGATTAAGCGTTAATCTTCATCGAAACCTGCTTCAAATAACTCAATGACCGCTGCCAGCGCCGGGATCTCCTCCGGGCCGCTGGCTTCAATCTCAATGTGGCCGCCTTTTGCCGAGTCGAGCATCAGCAGCGCAATCACGCTGCTGGCTTCGGCTTCAGTGCCCGCTTCATTACGCAGTAATACTTCGGCATCAAAGCTCTGCACCAGCTCAAATAACTTCATCGCCGGACGTGCATGCATGCCCAGCTTATTTTTAATTTCTACAGTTTGTCTGACGGTCATGATTTGCGCTTTTCCAGGGTACGATGGCGTGACTGCACATTCTTACCCCGTGAACGGAAGTAATCTGCCAGCTGTTCTGCAATATAGACTGAGCGGTGTTTACCGCCGGTGCAGCCAATCGCCACGGTAAGATAGCTACGGTTATTGGTCTCCAGCATCGGCAGCCAGAGTTCAAGGTAGCTGCGCGTCTGGTAGATAAAATTATGCACTTCAGTGTGGCGATCAAGGAAGGCCGCCACAGGACGATCGAGGCCGGTCATCGGGCGCAGTTTGGGATCCCAGTGGGGGTTGGGCAGAAAGCGCACGTCAAATACATAGTCAGCGTCAATCGGAATGCCATGCTTGAAGCCAAACGACTCAAACACCATGGTCAGCTCACGTTCACGCTTGCCCAGCAGGCGGGTACGCAGCATCTCTGCCAGCTCATGCACCGACATCTCTGAGGTGTCGATGATCAGATCGGCACGTGAACGAAGTGGCTCCAGCAGATCGCTCTCTTCATCAATCGCGCTCTCCAGCGAGAGGTTTTTGCTGGAGAGGGGATGCAGACGGCGCGTATCGCTGTAACGACGAATCAGGGTGTTGCGATCGGCGTCGAGAAACAGCAGCTGAGGGGAAAATGTATCAGGCAGATTATTCAGTGCGGTTTCAAAAATTTCAGGGGATTCGGGCATATTACGCACGTCGATGCTGACCGCCGCCGAAATATTGCGCTCAGCCAGCGAGTTAGCTAACTCAGGCAGCAGCACGACCGGCAGGTTATCAACGCAGTAGAACCCCATATCTTCCAGCGCACGGAGCGCCACTGACTTCCCCGAGCCTGAACGACCGCTAACGATCATCAGCACCATGACCTTCTCTCCCGTTTTAAAACCGGCACCGGGCCGGTAAAGACGCGTTACTGCTCCGACTGGACTTCCGTAATAATGGCATAGAGCTCTTCATCACTCTGCGCTGCGCGCAGACGACGGCAAACCGTTTTATCTGCCAGACGCTTTGCCACCAGTGACAGGGTGTGCAGATGTGTTTTGCACTGGTCAGCCGGGACCAGTAAGGCAAACAACAGATCGACCGGCTGGTTGTCGACGGCATCAAACGCAATCGGCTGTTCGAGGCTGATAAACACCCCAACCGCGCGCAGCGTATCCTCTTCCAGCTTGCCGTGCGGGATGGCTATCCCGTTACCAATACCGGTACTGCCCATGCGTTCGCGGGTCAGGATCGCTTCGAAAAGCGTCTGGTGCGGCAGGTTGAGCTGCTTAGCGGCCAGTTCGCTGATGATTTCCAGCGCACGTTTTTTGCTCTGGCAGTGGACGCCGCTGCGGGTGCAGTCTGGCGAAAGCACTGTGCTCAATTCCAGTGTGAGATCGTTGTTCATTATCGTTTCACTTGCGTGTTCACCAGGCCATTCACCGCCAGCGCGTATTGACGCGTGTGACAAACGGCGCCTGCTCAGATGACAAAACGGGGCGGATTATCCGCCCCATCCTGTCGGCTCTGCGCGCCAGGCGCGCGTCGCTAGCGTGAAGGTTAGTGTTTTTTCAGTTTATCTTTGTGTTTGGTCAGCTGACGGGTGAGCTTATCGATCAGTCCGTCAATGGCCGCATACATATCTTCCGCTTCGGATGTGGCGTGCAGCTCGCCACCATTCACGTGTAGTGTTGCGTCAGCCACCTGCGTGACTTTCTCAACCTTCAGGACAATATAGACCTGATTGATATGTTCAAAATAGTGTTCCAGTTTGGCAAATTTACCGTTGACGAATTCACGCAGAGGTGGAGTGATTTCAACGTGTTGCCCGGTCAGGTTCAGCTGCATAGGTCTTCCTTCTCATTTCTTTCAAACCAGTTGTTTACGCTGGTTCGATGGCGGGATGGATAAAGACTCACGATATTTGGCGACGGTACGCCGTGCCACCATGATCCCCTGATCAGATAACATGGAGGTCAGTTTACTGTCGCTCAAGGGTTTGGCTGGATTTTCCGCCGAAATTAATTTTTTCACCAGGGCACGAATCGCGGTAGAGGAGGCTTCACCGCCACCTTCGGTATTCACGTGACTGGAGAAAAAGTACTTCAGTTCAAAAATGCCACGCGGGCTGTGCAGATACTTCTGCGTGGTAACGCGGGAGATGGTCGATTCGTGCATCTCAACGGCCTGGGCGATATCCGCCAGCACCATCGGGCGCATAAATTCTTCACCCTGCTCGAAAAAGGCCTGCTGCTGCTCAACAATACAGCGCGTCACTTTCAGCAGGGTATCATTGCGGCTTTCCAGGCTCTTAATCAGCCAGCGGGCTTCCTGCAGATTACTGCGAATGAACTGGCTGTCGCTGTCGTTCCGCGTCGCGCCGCTCATTGCCGCATAGTGCTGATTGATCTTCAGGCGTGGCACGCTATCGGCATTGAGTTCAACCGTCCAGCGGCTGCCGATCTTACGCACCAGCACATCGGGAATGACATATTCTGGTTCGCCGGTGTTGATCGACTGACCCGGACGCGGGTCCAGCGACTGAATCAGCAGCATCGCCTCTTTCAGCACCTCTTCTTTGAGGCGTGTGACCCGCATCAGGCTGCGGAAATCGTGGTTTGCCAGCAGATCGAGATGTTCGCTGACGATCAGGCGCGCCTCTGCCAGCATCGGCGTTTCGGGCGCATATTGTGAAAGCTGCACAAGCAGGCAGTCACGCAGGTCGCGCGCGCCAACACCAATCGGGTCAAAGCGCTGGATGCGTTTCAGCACCGCTTCAACTTCATCCGCTTCGAGCTCATCATCGCCGATGCTGTCAAGGATCTCCTCAAGCGAAACGGTGAGATACCCGGTGTCATCAATAGCATCGACAATAGAGGTGGCAATGGCGCGGTCGGTATCGCTGAACGGCGTCAGGCCGACCTGCCACATCAGATAATCCTGCAGCGACTGGGTTGTTTCGCCCTGATAAACCGGTAACTCATCATCCTGGTAATCGGTGCCGGTGCCGGAAGGCGTACCCGCGGTGTAGATCTCATCCCAGGTCGCATCCAGCGGCAGTTCATCAGGCATCTCTTTCTGCTCAAGCGCTTCGCGTGTATCCAGCGCCTCGGCCTCTGAAGACTCCCGTGAATCGATCTCTTCATGCAGGTCAGTCTGCTCAAGCAGCGGATTACTTTCCAGCGCAAGCTGAAGCTCCTGCTGGAGTTCAAGCGTAGAGAGTTGCAGCAGGCGAATCGCCTGTTGCAATTGCGGAGTCATTGCCAGCTGTTGGCTGAACCTGAGTTGTAAACCTTGCTTCATAGACAGGATGATCGTTCCCAGGTAAACATCGGTATTAACGACACCTTATCAGAGTCTGAACTCTTCACCCAAATAAACCCGCTTAACCTGCTCATCCGCAAGAATTTCATTCGGTGTGCCGTGTGCGATCAGGTGCCCCTGGCTGACGATATAAGCCCGCTCACAGACCGCTAACGTTTCACGTACGTTATGGTCGGTAATCAGCACACCGAGGCCGCTGTCACGCAGATGCTCAATGATCTTCTTAATGTCGATAACGGAGATGGGGTCAACACCGGCAAAAGGTTCATCCAGCAGGATAAATTTAGGATTAGCCGCCAGCGCCCGTGCAATCTCAACACGACGTCGCTCACCACCCGAAAGTGCCTGGCCCATGCTGTCGCGCAGGTGCTCAATGTGAAACTCTTCCATCAGCTCACGGGCACGATCCTGGCGTTGCTCTTCGGTCAGATCGTCACGGATCTGCAAGACCGCCATCAGGTTATCGTAGACGCTGAGGCGACGGAAGATCGATGCCTCCTGCGGCAGATAGCCGATGCCACGACGCGCACGGGCATGCAGCGGCAGGATGCTGATATCTTCATCATCAATAATAATGCGGCCAGCGTCACGCGGCACAATGCCCACTACCATGTAAAAGGTGGTGGTTTTACCGGCACCGTTCGGGCCCAGCAGGCCGACAATCTCGCCGGATTTTACCTGCAGGCTGACATCTTCTACCACGCGACGGCCTTTATATGCCTTCGCCAGGTTTTCTGCGATTAATGTGGCCATAGCTATCAGTTACTCTTCTTTCCGCTGTTGGACGAACCTTTGTCCTGAAGTTGCGACGGCACCAGTACAGTCGTGACGCGCTTGTTCTGACCCTGACTGAAAGCCTGCATTTTCTGCTCTTTCACCAGGTAGGTAATACGATCGCCTTTGATGTTGCTGTCCTGCTGCTCAATGAACGCATTGCCGGTCAGTTCAACGAAATCGTTAGCCAGTTCATAGTGCAGTTTTGCGGCATGACCCTGTACCGGCTTACCGCTGTCCTGCATCTGATAGAAGGTGGCGGGATTACCGTAGGCGTCAACGATGGTTTTCTTGCTGTCGCCGCCCGGACGGGTCACCACGACTTTATCTGCCGTAATTTTAATTGAGCCCTGCGTCACGATGACATTGCCGGTAAAGGTCGCGACATTGCCTTGCAAATCCAGCGCCTGATTCTGCGAGTCAATATTGACGGGCTTGTCCGAGTCACCGGTCAGAGCCAGCGCCGGAACGCTGGTTGCCAGCAGCATGCTGGCCAGTAAAAGCTTCAGGCTATTTTTGTTCATTTTGAATTTCATAAGAGGTTTTGACCTTCTCGATTAACTCGGCGTTTTTTGTCCGTAAATTGCCGCGCATTTTCATGCCGGTGGAGTTAAAACTGCGGCCATACAATGTCACCTGGTCATCAGAGGTAACGTCCTGAGTGACAAGATTAATCTGGGCGTTATCGGTTTTGATCCGCTCAAGCTGAGAATCCTGCGTCAGCGTATTCAGCTCAACATGGCCATACAGGTAAAGCATACGATCTTTGGTGAGCTTTGCTTTATCCGCGCGTAACGTCCAGGTAGGGATTTTGTTCTCATCAAAGGTGGTCATGACCGGATTGTCGAACCAGCTCAGTTCATCATCCGAGAAATAGGTCACTTTGTCAGAGACCAGTTTATATGACAGCGCGCCCTGCGGGTTATAAACCACAGTGTGTGAATCAGCACTGGTGTAGGTCGGTGACTGACTGTCCGTCCCGACTGGCGTGCCATCGTCATCCTGGTTAGTAAGATTCCAGCCGATCAAAACCAGTGCAATCAAGGTCAGAATCAGCGTTATCCAACGCCTGCTTTTACTCATACTGATTGCCCTTTGGCATCCTCAAATTTGTTCTGCGACATTAAGATCAGGTCACATACTTCGCGAACTGCACCGCGTCCACCGGCAATCCGCGTGACATAATGCGCGCGCGGCAACAGGATCGGATGTGCATCCGCCACCGCCACGCTCAAACCCACTTTCGCCATAACCGGCCAGTCGATCAGATCGTCACCAATGTAGGCGACCTGGTCGTCGGAAAGAGACAGTTTATCCAGAAGTTCACGATAGGCCAAAAGCTTATCCGATTGTCCCTGATAAAGATGACGGATGCCGAGCGTTTTGCAGCGATCTTCCATCAGGCGGGCATTGCGGCCGGTAATAATAGCCACTTCCACATCGGAGGTCAGCAAACAGCGAACGCCGTAACCGTCCCGCACGTTGAATGCCTTCAGCTCTTCGCCATTATTCCCCATGTAGATCACTCCGTCGGACATCACGCCATCGACATCGCAGATCAGCAGACGAATCCTGCTGGCGCGCGCCATAACGTCAGCGCTGACCGGGCCGTAGCAGGTTTCAATCGGGTGGGTTGCCTGTTGCATTTTCTCTTCCTGTTCAGACTACGCCAGCGCGCAGCATGTCATGCATATGTACCACACCGAGCAGATGGTCGTCATCGGCCACCAGAATCGAGGTAATGTTTTTGGTCTGCATCAGGTTCAGGGCTTCCACTGCCAGCATATTAGGCCGGACGCGGATGCCACCTGGCGTCATCACTTCCCCGATGGTGGCGCGCTGGAAATCGATGCCCATATCAAAGATGCGGCGCAGGTCACCATCGGTAAAGATACCTTCAATTTTCATCAGATCGTCGACGATCACCGTCAGCCCCAGATTTTTGCGGGTAATCTCCAGCAGCGCATCGCGCAGCGAGGCGTCCCGTGTGACGTGCGGCAGCTCATCGCCACTGTGCATGATATCAGCCACATGCAGCAGCAGTTTACGGCCCAGCGCACCACCAGGATGGGACAAAGCAAAGTCTTCGGCGGTGAAGCCGCGCGCTTCCAGCAGCGAAACCGCCAGCGCGTCACCCATCACCAGCGTGGCCGTGGTGCTGGTGGTCGGTGCCAGACCCAGCGGGCAGGCTTCCTGCGGAACATGGACACACAGATGCACATCGGCAACCCGGCCCATCGCACTGTCAGGCCGTCCGGTCATGCAGATCAGCGTAATGTGCTGACGCTTTAAAACCGGAATCAGCGCGAGGATTTCGTTCGACTCACCGCTGTTGGAGATGGCGATGACCACATCATTTTTGCTCACCATGCCCAGATCGCCATGGCTGGCTTCGGCCGGATGAACAAAAAAAGCGGGCGTGCCGGTACTGGCAAAGGTCGCCGCCATTTTTTTGCCGATATGGCCAGACTTGCCCATGCCCATCACCACCACTTTACCCTGACAGGCGTAGATCAGGGCGCAGGCGCGGGCGAAATCGTCGTTAATATATTGATCGAGTTGTTCCAGACCTTCGCGCTCAATGCGCAGTACGGTTTTCCCCGCCTGCTGGAAATCAAATGCTGTTGGTTGCTGATATGACATAGTGAGTCTGTCCTTGTTAGCCGTCCATGAATGCCGGCTGCATCCACAGCAGCGTCACCCAGACGAAGAAACCACAGAGTAAAAATAAGCCTGCCGTTCGGCCAACGCGGCGGCGACGTAGCAGGCAGAGCAGGGCAAACAGCACGCTGACTCCCAGCATCACCCAGTAATCACGGGCGAAGGCGTGATAATCGACACTGCCAGGGTGAATCAGCGCCGGCAGACCCAGCACAATGGCAATATTATAAATGTTGGCGCCGATCAGATTGCCGATCGCGATATCATCTTCGCCTTTCAGCGCACCGGCAATAACCGTTGCCAGCTCGGGCAGGCTGGTGCCCACGGCGATCAGCGTCAGGCCCATCACCAGCTCGCTGACGCCAAAATAGTCGGCAAACGCAGTGGCATTGTCGATCACCATTCGTGTCGACATCGGCAGGATAATCAGCGCGACGGCCAGCCAGAGAAAGGCCACCGTATTTCCGCTCTCTTCGCGTGGCAGCTCGGCCAGCTGCTCGCGGGTCAGGGTGTCGTTGTTATCCCGTTCTGCTTTACGCGCAATGCGAATCACCACCATCAGATAAATCGCGGCAATGGCGATCAGGCCTATTCCATCCAGTCGACTAAGCTGATTGTCAAACAGCATGAAACCGCTGAGCAGGGTAACCAGCAACATTAACGGCAGTTCACGGCGTATCAGATTAGAATGGACGCTGAGCGGGTGCATAAGCGCAGCGGCACCCAGGATGAGTAAAATATTGGTAATATTCGAGCCGAGCGCGGTGCCAACAGCAAGATCCATCTGGCCATGCTGCGCGGCGGAAAAGGAGAGGATCATCTCTGGCAGCGAGGTGCCGATGCTGACAACGGTCATGCCAATAATCAGTGGCGGGATGCCAAATGATCGACACAGTATAGAGGCGCTAAACACCAGACGATCGGCACCATATGCCAGTAAAAGCAAACCGATAATCAGCAGTGCAGAAGCTACGAACATGAAAAATCCTTGCGTAAAAACCCAGGCCGGCAATGCCTTTCCCGACCGGTTTAAGGTTCTGTTTGGCGAGACAGGCGCTGATTTTGACCGTCCGGACGGCAAAAGTAAATTTAATGACCATTTTCGCCAAATCTTAGCGGTAAGTTTCTGTAAAGCTATCGTGAATCAGGACCGAACAGGCTACCATCGTACCCCATGTTTACGCCCGATCCTTACAAGAGGTTATAATGATCCAGCAGCAATCGAATCTGGTTGAGGTTCGTGGCGTGAGTTTTTCGCGCGGAGATCGCACCATCTTCGATGACATTTCGCTGACCGTGCCAAAAGGCAAAGTGACGGCGATAATGGGGCCGTCGGGGATAGGAAAAACCACGCTGCTACGCTTGATTGGGGGGCAACTTCAGCCGACCAGCGGTGAAATCTTTTTCCGTGGTGAAAACATTCCGTCATTGTCTCGCACTAAATTGTACGAAGCGCGCAAAAAAATGAGCATGCTGTTCCAGTCTGGCGCGCTGTTTACTGACCTGACGGTCTATGAAAATGTTGCCTGGCCGCTGCGTGAACATACCCGTCTGCCTCCTCCGTTGCTGCACAGCACAGTGCTGATGAAGCTGGAAGCGGTGGGTCTGCGTGGCGCGGCCCAGCTGAAGCCCGCGGAGCTGTCGGGCGGAATGGCGCGTCGTGTGGCACTGGCGCGCGCTATCGCGCTGGAGCCGGAACTGATCATGTTTGATGAGCCTTTCGTCGGTCAGGATCCGATCACGATGGGTGTGCTGGTAAAACTCATTGATGAACTGAACCATGCTCTGGGCCTGACCTGTATTGTGGTCTCGCACGACGTACCGGAAGTACTGAGTATTGCGGACTATGCCTATATCGTGGCCGGACAAAAAATTATCGCACACGGCACCACGCCGGAGTTGCGAGCGAACAATGACCCGCGCGTTCGCCAGTTTATTGATGGCGATGCGGATGGTCCGGTTCCCTTCCGTTTTCCTGCCGGCGACTATCTCGCTGATTTAACCGGCTCAGGGAGTAACTAAACTGATGGTGTTGAAGGCGCTGGCGACATTTGGACGTCAGGGAATTGAAACGTGCGCCAGTTTTGGACGCGCAGGACTCATGCTCTTTCATGCGCTGGTGGGCAAGCCAGCGTTCCGCAGACACACGCCGCTACTGATTAAACAACTTTATAGCGTCGGCGTGCTGTCGCTGCTGATCATCGTGGTTTCCGGTCTGTTTATCGGCATGGTGCTTGGCCTTCAGGGTTATCTGGTCTTAAACACCTATGGCGCGGAAACCAGCCTCGGTATGCTGGTGGCGCTGTCATTGCTGCGCGAACTGGGGCCGGTTGTGACCGCGCTGCTGTTCGCCGGACGGGCAGGGTCTGCGCTGACCGCCGAAATCGGCCTGATGAAGGCCACCGAACAGCTCTCCAGTATGGAGATGATGGCGGTTGACCCGTTGCGCCGGGTGGTCTCGCCGCGCTTCTGGGCCGGTTTTATCAGTATGCCGTTACTGACGCTGATTTTTACCGCGGTAGGGATTGCCGGTGGGGCGCTGGTCGGGGTGAGCTGGAAAGGGATTGATCCCGGTTTCTTCTGGTCGGCGATGCAGAATGCCGTCGATTTTCGTGCCGATGTGGTTAACTGCCTGATTAAAAGTGCGGTATTTGCCATTACCGTGACGTGGATTGCGCTGTTTAACGGCTATGATGCGATTCCAACCTCTGAAGGGATCAGTCGCGCGACGACGCGCACTGTGGTGCACGCGTCACTGGCGGTGCTCGGATTGGATTTTGTGCTGACAGCACTGATGTTTGGGAATTGATGCAATGCAAAGCAAAAAAAGCGAAATCTGGGTTGGCATATTTATGATTATGGCGTTGCTGGCGGCGCTGTTTCTCGCGCTGCGCGTCGCCGATTTAAAGTCAATGGGCACCGAGCCGACGTGGAAGCTCTACGCCACCTTTGACAATATTGGTGGTCTCAAAGCCAGTTCGCCGGTCAAGATTGGTGGGGTGGTGATTGGCCGGGTGACCGACATTGAGTTAGAGCCGAAAACGCTGCTGCCGCGTGTCACCATGGACATCAGCGATCAGTATGCGAATAAAATTTCAGACACCAGCTCGCTGGCGGTTCGCACTCAGGGACTACTGGGTGAGCAATTCCTGGCACTCAATTTAGGATTTGACGATCCTGAACTGGGTTCGGCGATGCTGAAAGATGGCGATACGCTGCGCGATACGAAATCCGCCATGGTGCTCGAAGACCTGATCGGTCAGTTCCTTTATAAGAGCGGCGATAATAAACAAAACAGTGAAAACAAGGATGCGCAGGAAGGCGACAGTGCTGCGCCTGCGGCACCGGCTCAACCTTAAAGAAGAGGGTATACCATGTTTAAACGTTTACTGATGATTGCCATGCTGGTGGTTGCGGTACCGCTGACGGCAACCGCAGCCGATCAGAGCAACCCCTACAAACTGATGAATGAAGCGGCGCAAAAGACGTTCACCCGTCTGAAAAACGAGCAGCCGAAAATCAAGCAGGACCCTAACTACCTGCGTCAGATTGTGCGTCAGGAGCTGCTGCCTTATGTACAGATCAAATATGCGGGCGCGTTAGTGCTGGGCCGCTACTATCGTGATTCGACGCCCGCTCAGCGTGAAGCATACTTCAGCGCCTTTGGTGACTATCTGGCGCAGGCTTATGGTCAGGCACTGGCACTGTACAACGGACAGAGCTACCAGATTCAACCTGAGCAGCCGTTAGGCGATGCCCAGATTGTCGCTATTCGCGTTTCCATTATCGATCCCAATGGTCGTCCACCGGTTCGCCTCGACTTCCAGTGGCGTAAAAACAGCCAGAGCGGTAACTGGCAGGCGTATGACATGATCGCTGAAGGCGTCAGCATGATTACCACCAAACAAAATGAGTGGAGCGATCTGTTACGTACCAAAGGTATCGATGGTCTGACGGCGCAGCTGAAATCTTCTGCGGCACAGCCAATCACGCTGGATAAACAACAATAATGCACGAATCGTTACGCTGGGAGCGGGAAGCCAGCACGCTATTACTGAAAGGCGAACTGGATCGCGACACGCTGATGAGCCTGTGGCAGCAACGTGAAACGCTGATTAAAGATGTCGATACCATCGACGTCGCGGCGCTGGAGCGTGTGGACTCTTCCGGGCTTGCCCTGCTGGTGCACCTGCGGGAAATCGCGCGGGCACAGGGTATTACCCCTCGCTTTACGGGCATCAGCGACAAACTGCATTCGCTGATTACGCTTTACAATCTGCAACAGATTATTGTTTCTGCGGATAAAAGCGCCTGATATCCGGTTGTTATGCTAAGCCCCTGTTTTCAACAGGGGCTTTTGCGTATTTAAGAGTCAGCCGCTTTCCTCTACTATGTCAGCCTTATTATTATTAAGTGAAGTTAAGCCCAATGGAAAACAGTGAAATTCAGGCCGTGCTGATGGCAGCATTGCCTTTAGATGAAGTGCATGTGATGAGCAATGATGGCAGCCATTTTCAGGTGATCGCCGTAGGCGAACTGTTTGGCGAACTGAGCCGCGTGAAAAAGCAGCAGGCTGTCTATGCGCCGCTGATGGAATTTATCGCGGATAACCGCATTCATGCTGTCTCTATCAAAACCTATACTCCCGCTGAATGGGCGCGTGACCGTAAACTCAACGGTTTCTGATCCCCAGCGTGGTGAACTCGTCGCTGGCGAGTCCAATCTTTAGCTAGTTAATTGAGAGCCGTGTTAATGGACAAATTTCGTGTGCAAGGCCCCACCCGCTTAAGTGGTGAAGTAACCATTTCCGGGGCAAAGAACGCCGCGCTTCCTATTCTGTTTGCTGCGCTGCTGGCTGAAGAGCCGGTCGAGATCCAGAATGTGCCAAAGCTGCGCGACATTGATACCACCATGAAGCTGCTGAGCCAGCTGGGTGCGAAGGTGGAACGCAACGGTTCTGTGCATGTCGATGCCAGCGCGGTAGATGTATTTTGTGCGCCTTACGATCTGGTCAAAACCATGCGTGCCTCAATCTGGGCGCTGGGCCCGCTGGTGGCGCGTTTTGGTCAGGGTCAGGTTTCCCTGCCGGGTGGCTGCGCTATCGGCGCGCGTCCGGTTGATCTGCACATTACCGGTCTTGAACAGCTGGGTGCCGAGATCAAGCTGGAAGAGGGCTACGTGAAAGCGTCAGTCAATGGCCGCCTGAAGGGCGCACTGATTGTCATGGACAAAATCAGCGTCGGCGCGACCGTGACCATCATGAGTGCTGCGACGCTGGCGACCGGTACCACCGTGATTGAGAATGCGGCGCGTGAGCCGGAAATTGTCGATACCGCCAACTTCCTTAACACCCTGGGCGCCAGAATCAGTGGTGCAGGCAGCGATAAAATCACCATCGAAGGCGTAGAGCGTCTGGGTGGCGGTGTTTATCGTGTCCTGCCGGATCGTATCGAAACCGGTACCTTCCTGGTGGCTGCGGCCATTTCAGGTGGCAAAGTGATGTGTCACAAAACCCAGCCGGATACGCTGGATGCTGTGCTGGCCAAGCTGCGTGATGCGGGGGCCGATATCGAAACCGGCGAAGACTGGATCAGTCTGGATATGCACGGCAAGCGGCCAAAAGCGGTCAACGTGCGCACTGCACCGCATCCAGGTTTCCCGACCGATATGCAGGCGCAGTTCACACTGTTAAACATGGTCGCGGAAGGCACGGGCGTAATTACCGAAACCATCTTCGAAAACCGTTTCATGCATATCCCGGAACTGATTCGTATGGGCGGACATGCTGAGATTGAGAGCAACACGGCGATCTGTCATGGGGTTGAAACCCTGTCAGGTGCGCAGGTGATGGCGACCGATTTGCGTGCGTCTGCCAGCCTGGTTCTGGCCGGTTGTATTGCGGAAGGAACGACGTTCGTTGATCGCATTTATCACATCGATCGTGGCTATGAGCACATCGAAGATAAGCTGAAAGCCATGGGCGCAAACATCGAGCGCGTCAGCGAAGAGTAATCCCGCAGATGCTCTGAAAGAGCCAGCCCCCTTTGGGGGCTGGTTTTTTTTCGCCTGAGGATCGCCTGAGTTTTCAGGCGGTATCGGAATGATCGACAGGCGCCCGGATACGTTTTCTGCGATCCAGCAGGCAGTGGGTCTCGGGATCGTAATAGCGGCTGGGCCAGATCTCACAAGGATGAACCTTGATCGCGTCAGCGATCAACCATTCGCCCTTAGGCCATGGACGCGTGAGCGCATTAGCCAGCGTTGATGAACTGAGACCTGCTGCGCGTGACAGCGCCGCGAGTGTCATTCCACGCTTATGCAGCGCCGCGATAATGTCAGCCGGGTGCCAGTCTTCCATCCTTTTTTGCATATCCTGTTCTCCTTTTCCCTGTGATTGCGTCGTCCAGCAGGACGTGAGCTTTCCTTTTTACCGTTATCTGGAAAGATTGAGTTTTTTATAGCAAATATTTCCCATTAGTTTCCAGTAATATTTGGATCCAGCATCTGATCTGTGGGGTGGCATGCAAAAGGAGTGCAACAGCTAAGAGGTAACAAAAAGAAGTGAGAGCAGGGACGTAAAAACGGAGCCTGTCAGGCTCCGTGAGGGATCAGAAATCGCGCTGAACTGACATGTGCGCCAGCGACTCCAGCGCACTGCGCCACGGCGATTCGGGCAGAATACGCAAGGCTTCAATGGCTTTATCCGCTTCCTGTTCGGCGCGGCTGCGCGTCCATTCGAGTGAACCACACTGATTCATCGCTTCCAGTACCGGTTCAAGCAGATGGCGGCCATTTCCCTGCTCAATGGCTTCACGGATCATCTTCGCCTGCTCAGGTGAGCCGTGCTGCATAGCATGCAGCAGTGGCAGCGTGGGTTTGCCTTCACTCAGATCGTCGCCGGTATTTTTGCCCAGCGTCTCGCCATCAGCACTGTAATCCAGTAAGTCGTCAATTAACTGGAAAGCGGTGCCCAGATAGCGCCCATAATCCTGTAGCGCTTTTTCCTCTTCAGGTGTGGCTTCAGCCAGTATCGCCGAGGCCTGCGAGGCCGCTTCAAACAGGCGCGCGGTCTTGCTGTAAATCACGCGCATGTAGCTCTCTTCGGTGATGTCGGGATCGTTGACGTTCATCAGCTGCAGGACTTCACCCTCAGCAATCACGTTTACCGCTTCTGACATCAGCGCCAGGATACGCAGCGAACCCATGCTGGTCATCATCTGGAAGGCGCGGGTGTAAATAAAATCACCGACCAGCACGCTTGCCGCATTGCCAAACGCCGCGTTCGCGGTCGCTTTGCCACGACGCATATCGGATTCATCCACGACATCGTCATGCAGCAGCGTGGCGGTGTGGATAAATTCGATCAGCGCCGCATTGGTCACGTGCAGATCGCCCTTGTAGCCCATGGCACGTGCGGATAGCACGGCAATCATGGGACGGATACGCTTGCCCCCACCACTGATGATGTAGTAGCCCAACTGGTTGATGAGCGAGACATCTGAATTCAGCTGGTCGAGGATGGTCTGGTTAACGGCAGCCATATCCTGTGCGGTTAATTCATTAATCTGTTCTAAGTTCATTCGTCTTTTCAGCTATGACTCGTTATCTCTGCCATGGTAAGTGCTTTTACCCAGCCAGCGTTCAGGTAATCTGTTACTGATTGTACTTGAATTTTCTGCCTGAGAAACGGTTGCATTCAGCCTGTGTTTTTTTTCTGCAAGAGTGTGCAAAGTGCTCTTGTCTTCTTCTGGAGTTTTGCGTAGAATTCGCGCCCTATTGTGAATATTTAGCGCGCCGCCTGATGAACTAAAAGGCAAGCGCAGAAGCGGAGTTTTATATGTACGCGGTTTTCCAAAGTGGTGGTAAACAACACCGAGTAAGCGAAGGTCAGACCGTTCGCCTGGAAAAGCTGGACATCGCAACCGGTGAAACGATTGAGTTTGACCAGGTTCTGATGATTGCTAATGGCGAAGACGTGAAAATCGGCGCGCCACTGGTTTCAGGCGGAATGATCAAGGCAGAAGTTGTTGCTCACGGTCGTGGCGAGAAAATTAAGATCGTTAAGTTTCGTCGTCGTAAGCACTACCGTAAGCAAGCAGGCCATCGCCAGTGGTTCACTGATGTGAAAATCACTGGTATCACGGCATAAGAGGAGATCTGACAAATGGCACATAAAAAGGCTGGTGGTTCGACTCGAAATGGTCGTGACTCCAATGCAAAACGTCTGGGTGTAAAACGTTTCGGTGGCGAATCTGTTCTGGCAGGTAGCATCATCGTTCGTCAGCGTGGCACCAAATTCCACGCCGGTACCAATGTAGGTTGTGGTCGTGACCACACCCTGTTTGCTACCGCAGACGGTAAAGTACAGTTCGAAGTTAAAGGTCCGAACAACCGTAAATACATCAGCATCGTTGCTGAGTAAGGTTGTCGTGACGCAGACGTTTAACGTCTGAACGCACGAATTGAAGGCCCCGCAGCTCCTGCGGGGCTTTTTACATTCTGCGGTCTGTTGCGGTAAAAGCGACGCATCACAAAAGTTTGCTGTACACTTTATGTACGCACTGGCGAAAGCCAATCCTGATTTATCCGCCGCTGGTCAGCGCAGAAGACCCTGGCGGACCCGTCTGCAGAGTGCTGCAGGCGATTGTGTGACGGAGATAGAAAATGAAGTTTGTAGATGAAGCGACAATTTTGGTCGTCGCCGGTGATGGCGGTAATGGTTGCGTAAGCTTCCGCCGCGAAAAATATATCCCGAGAGGCGGCCCTGATGGGGGTGATGGCGGTGACGGCGGTGACGTTTATCTGATCGCTGATGAAAACCTCAACACCCTTATCGATTATCGTTTCGAAAAATCTTTCCGCGCCGAGCGTGGGCAGAACGGCCAGAGCCGCGACTGTACTGGCAAACGCGGTAAAGATATCGAAGTTAAAGTGCCGGTCGGCACCCGGGTTATCGATCAGGGTACCGGCGAGACACTGGGCGACATGACGCGTCACGGCCAGAAACTGATGGTCGGCAAAGGCGGCTGGCATGGCCTGGGTAACACCCGCTTTAAATCATCTGTAAACCGCAGTCCGCGCCAGAAAACCATGGGTACCCCAGGTGAAAAGCGCGATCTGCAGCTGGAGCTGATGCTGCTGGCAGATGTCGGGATGCTGGGCTTACCGAATGCCGGTAAATCGACCTTTATCCGTGCCGTATCGGCAGCGAAGCCAAAAGTGGCGGACTATCCGTTTACCACGCTGGTGCCGAGCCTGGGCGTGGTTCGTATGGACAGCGAGCAGAGCTTCGTCGTGGCCGATATCCCTGGCCTGATTGAAGGCGCAGCCGATGGCGCAGGCCTCGGCATTCGCTTCCTGAAGCACCTTGAGCGCTGCCGCGTGTTGCTGCACCTGATCGACATCGACCCCATCGATGAAAGCGATCCGGTTGAAAATGCCCGCATCATTCTCGGCGAGCTGGAAAAGTACAGCGAGAAGCTGTTCAACAAGCCACGCTGGCTGGTCTTCAACAAAATTGATCTGATCAGTGAAGAAGAAGCGCAGTCACGGGCTAAAGCGGTGGCTGAAGCACTGGGCTGGGAAGATAAGTATTACCTGATTTCTGCCGCAAGCCGTACCGGTGTCAACGAACTCTGCTGGGACGTGATGAGCTTCATCAACGCTAATCCGAAAGAAGCGGAGCTTGAAGAGAAGCAGCCGGAGAAAGTGGAGTTCATGTGGGACGATTACCACAAAGAAACCATTGAAAACACGGTTGAAGTGGAAGATGAAGAGTGGGATGACGACTGGGATGATGAAGACGACGAAGGCGTTGAAATTATCTATCAGCGTTAACCGATCGCCTGCTACAGCGTGATATGCAATGCCCCCTTTCAGGCCTGAAAGGGGGCATTGTTCTTTCTGCAGCTAGCTCATCACCGCCACACTCAGTCGCGCACTGCAGCACAGCTGATCCCGACCGTTCCGAATCTCAATCTGCCAGCTCTGACTGCGTTTACCCAGATGCAGTGGACGGCAAATTCCCCGCACCAGACCGGCAGAAACCGCACGATGATGGCTGGCATTCACTTCTACGCCAACCACGCTGCTGCCTTCCTCAACCGCCAGATATCCGGCAATTGAGCCCATCGACTCCGCCAGCACCACGGACGCACCGCCATGCAGCAGCCCGAACGGCTGTTGCGTACGGGCATCGACCGGCATCGTCGCTTCCAGATAATCATCACCTATCAGGGTAAAAACGATACCCAGATGGGCCACCAGAGAGTTCTCACCCAGCGCATTCAGGGCGGGAAGATCAATGGATCGCTTCCAGATCGCTGTCATTATCAGGCTCCCAGGGTTGCGCCACCATCAACCACAATATCCTGCAGCGTCACATGGCTGGCAAGATCCGACGCGAGAAACAATACGGTGGCTGCAATTTCCTGCGGCTGCGCGATCTTGCCCAGCGGGATACCCAGCTTGAACTGATCCGGGAAGCCGGCAATCATCTCCTGCTCACCCGTCGGTGTGTGCCACAGGCTGCGCTGCATATCGGTGTTGGTGGAACCCGGTGAAACGATGTTGCAGCGGACGCCATAGGGCGCCATCTCCAGACCCACGGTCTGACAGAGACTGCGCAGCGCCGCTTTTGAAGCGCCATAAGCGGACATGCCAATACGCGGGGCATGAGCCGAATTAGACGCGACGGTGACGATGGCACCGGCGCGCTGTTCGCGAAAGCGTGGCAATGTTTGCTGGAACAGATTAAACGCGCCGCCCGCATTGACGTTAAGACACGCCTGCCAGTCGGCAAACGACAGCTCATCGGTGGCACCAATCCGTAAGATACCGGCTGCGTTGACCAGCACATCAATGCGCGGTTGCACGGCCAATACGCGCTGGCAGATCGTTTTGACCTGAGCCGGATCGGCTACATCCATCGTGTGGCAGGGAAACGGGTAATCATGGCCCTTAAAACGTTGATCAAAGGCCTCGACCTGTGCGCCAGCCTGATGAAAGGCTAACGCAGTATGATAGCCGATGCCCTGGCCGGCACCGGTTACCCAGACGATTTTACCGCTGAAGTCGAATGTGTGGCTCATTTCGCCGGCTCCCGCGTCAGCAGCGCCCACCAGCCATCAATGCTCGGATTTTTCGCCAGGCTGACGAAATCGATATCACGATGTACCTGACGCCAGCGTGCCGCCAGCGCCATCACGCGTACTGAGTCCAGACCGTAATCAATCAGGTTTTCATCATCTTCCGGCACCTCATCATCTTCCAGCAGCGGCAGGATCAACGCGCGCAAATCATCTTTGCTGAGTGGCACAGGCATCAGATCGGCGGTCATCACCACTTTTCCGCTACGGCCCGCGGTGTAGGTCAGCGCCATCATATGTTCCTCACGGCTGAAGTCAGCCAGCGCATCGGCCACCATAAACGGCTGAATATTGCGCATAAACGCATCGGTGGCGGTGGTCAGGCAGCCAATATGGGCATAGACGCCGGTGATAATCAGCTGATCGCGGCCCATCTCCTGCAGGATCGACTCCAGCGGCGAGCGGTGAAATGCACTGTAGCGCCATTTGGTCAGGACATGATCGTCCTCATCCGGTGCCAGCGCATCCACGATCTTCTGCTGATCGGGATGTTTATTCAGGCCCGGTCCCCACATGTCGTTGAGCAGCGCACGATCTTCATCGCTCTGCGCGTTTGGCTGAGCGGTGTAAAACACCGGAATGCCCTGCGCTTTGCAGTAGCGACGCAGCCGGGCAATATTGTCGACTACCTGCTCAACCAGCGGGCTGTTGTCGCCCCAGAAGTTGAGAAAATAGCGCTGCATATCGTGGATCAGCAGGGCGGCACGGCCCGGCTCCAGCATCCATTTCACTTTGTTGTTGGGCAACTCGGTGGCGGCTGGCAGCGGATAAGAGGTCAGTTGTGGAATAGCCATTGAAAATCTCCGGACAGATCAGGCTTGCGCTTGTTGATCGGCAAGTTGTTGGCGCAGACGTTTTTTGTCCACCTTTCCGACCGCGGTCAGCGGCAGGGCATCTACGCAGGTAATACGGTCGGGCAGCTTAAATTCTGCCACGCCAAGTTCACGAAGGTGACGACGCAGCGCCACCGGTTTAACCGGCTGACGGGTAACGATAAAGGCACAGCTCTTTTCACCCATCAGCTCGTCGCTCATGGAGACCAGCGCAGCGTGGATCACATCCGCATGGCGCTGCAGCAGGTTTTCGATCTCTTCGGCTGCGATCTTTTCGCCGCCCCGGTTGATCTGATCTTTCTCCCGGCCCTGCACGATGATGTTGCCAGAGGGCGTGATCTCAATCAGATCGCCAGAGCAGTAAAAGCCCTGGTCATCGAAGCTGGCGGCGTTATGTTCCGGGCTGTTGTAGTAGCCGCGGAAGGTATAAGGACCACGCGTCATCAGGCGACCGATGGAGCCTGCTGGCAATGGATTACCCTGATCGTCGGCGACCCACACCTCGTCATCCGGGGAGATCGGGCGTCCCTGCGTGGTGAGAATGGTCTGCTCATCGTCATCCAGTCGGGTGTAGTTCACCAGACCTTCCGCCATACCAAATACCTGCTGCAGGGTGCAGCCGATCTCGTTCTGGATGCGCGCGGCCAGCGTTTCGCCCAGCTTTGCGCCACCGACCTGAATGCGTTGCAGCGAGGCCAGCGCGGCATTGCTGCCCCATTCCTGAATCGCCTGCAACCAGAGACTGGCGGCGGGCGGAACCAGGCCGGTATCGGTGACCTGATGCTTTTCAATCAGCGGGAAGCAGAGCGTTGCGCTGGGATCGGCGGCTAAGATCACCTGTCCGCCCGCGTAAAAAACGCCCAGCGCGCCCGGCGAACTCATCGGGAAGTTATGCGCGGCGGGCAGGGCGATCAGGTAGCGGGTGTCGGCGGTAACATCGCAGATAACGTCACTCTCACGGATGCTGTAGTAGTAATCATTATGGGTACGTGGGATCAGTTTCGGTGTACCGGTACTGCCACCCGACAGCTGGAAAAAGGCGACTTCATCGCCTGCGGTCGGGGTTGCGATGAAGTTGCCCGCGGGTTCAGCCAGCAGGGCGTCGAGGCTGTTTTCCGTCTGAGCGTTATTACGCAGGATCACCTGCTGCAGTGAACGCTGATCGCGGCGAAGTTGCGCAATAAACGCATCATCGGCGAACAGTGCGTGGCTGCGATCGGCAATTAACAGGCTCGGCGAGATCTGACTGGCATAGGCGGCCAGTTCGGTGCGCTGATGGCTGAACAGGGCGTTAACCGGGGCAACGCCGATTTTGAACAGGGCAAACAGCGTCAGGTAAAATTCCGCCACGTTGCCGAGCTGCACCAGCGCCGTATCGCCTGACTTCAGGCCGCGACGCTGCAATGCCGCGGCCAGGTTGTCACTCAGCGCCGCCAGCTGGCGATAGGTAAATTGTCGTTCGCCATCAATCACCGCTACGCTCTCGCTGTCGCGATGACGTTCCAGGATGTCTGTCATCGGCAGATCTAGCCAGTAGCCTTTTTCACGGTAACGTGCAGCCAGATCGTCCGGCCAGCGGCTGTAGGAAATCGTCATACAGGTTCCTTTATTGCAGTCCAAAAGCGCGAAGCATGGTGTCGAGTTTGACGCCGGTTTCACGCCATTCTGATTCAGGTTGTGAGTCCGCTACGATGCCTGCGCCCGCAAATAGCCGCACCCGCGGGCCATTCACCGTACCGCAGCGAATGGTGACGACCCATTCGCCATTGCCCTGATCGTCACACCAGCCGACGATGCCGCCAAACAGCTGACGTTCAAATGGCTCCAGTCGCTGAATCAGCGCCTGAGCACGCTGATGCGGGAAGCCGCTGAGGGCCGGTGTCGGATGCAGCAGACAGGCCAGTGACAGCGCATTTTCGCGATCGTCCAGCACGTCACCCTGAATCTGCGTAGCGAGATGCCACAATGTTGCGGTGGTCAGCAGTGAAGGTGTCTCGGAGACCGACAGCAGGCGGCTGCGCGGTTGCAGCGTCGCGCGCATCGCATCCGTGACCAGCTTATGCTCATGACGATCTTTTGCTGAGTGCATCAGGCTGTCGCCAGAGGCCTGGTCACGCTGCGGATCGCGATGACGCGGCGCTGAACCGGCCAGCGGACAGGAGCTGAACTGGCGGCCCTGCTTACGAATCATCAGTTCCGGGCTGGCGCCAACCAGCGCGCCACCATCGGGCAGCGGCAGATGAAAGTGATAGCTGTTAGGGTTCTGCGCCACGATGCGCTGCATCAGGGCGGCCGTATCAACCGGTTGTTCCGCCACGATATCCATCAGCCGCGACAACACCACTTTATCCAGATCGCCGCGCTGCGTAGCCGCCACCGCCTGCGCAACCATGTCAATGAAAATGTCATGGTCCGGCACCGCCGTGCGGCGACGCACCTGCGGCAGTTCAGCCTCAGCCAGAGAGGCACTGGCGTTGAGATCGTCACGGTTAAAGGTCTGATACGACTCAGGGATAAACAGCGCAGCGGGCTGATCCACGTCGAAGGGGATTGCACCCACCAGAATGGGATGGGCAATGCCCTGTTTTCTGGCTGAAGCAAAATGGTGCTGTAGTTGCTGCTGAAACTCCCCTGTCAGCTGCTCACCCTGCCTTACCGGCGCGGTAAGGGTAGTAAAACAGCCCTGTGTGGTCAGGCTTTGCCAGGGAGAGGTAAACAGAAAGCCACGGCAGAGTGCCGGGAAATCCTGCAACAAGGGATGTTCAAACGCCAGCGATTCCACCATAATTTCCACCTATAAATGATAAGATAACTAATAATGATTATCATTTGTATTGTGGGCCAGTAACCTACGTTGATTAGCCGAAAGTGTCAATAATTACGCGGCGATTCAGCTGGTATGGCCGGTTAAATCAGCACAAATGGTCTCTCTCTTTTTCCGGGTAAAAGTGGACGAAAATCTATGAGTAAACATGGTGTCACATCGGCGATAGCGCTGTTTTTCCTGAGCATCAGCCTGTTCAGCGTTACCGCTGCTGCCCAGACCGGCTGGCCGCGAACTGTCGCCGGGACAACAGGCAATATCACGCTGACCCAGGCCCCCATGCGTATCGTTTCGACCAGCGTTACCCTGACCGGCTCGCTGCTGGCGATTGATGCGCCGGTCGTCGCCAGTGGCGCAACCGCACCCGGCAGTCGGCTGGCTGATAAGCAGGGATTCTTCCGTCAGTGGGGCGAAGTGGCCAAACAGCGCGGCGTAAAACGTCTCTACATTGGTGAGCCCAGTGCAGAAGCGATTGCTGCTGAAGCGCCAGACCTGATTGTGGTCAGCGCCACCGGGAATGATTCGGCGATCAAACTGGTTGAACAGCTTGCGGCGATTGCGCCGGTGCTGGTGGTGAATTACGACGATAAAAGCTGGCAGCAACTGGTGACGTTGCTGGGGGAGGCGACCGGGCATGAAGCGGAAGCTGCCGCCCGGAAAGCAGAGTTTGATGCGCGAGAAAAGGCTCTGAAAGCGAAGCTGACCCTGCCGCCGCAGCCGGTATCAGCGATGGTGTGGAACGGTGATGGCCGGGCAGTCAATCTGTGGACGGATGCGTCGGCGCAGGGGAAGTTACTGCAGCAACTGGGCTTCACCCTGGCGACGCCGCCGGCCACTCTTCAGGCTGGTCACAGCATGGGACAGCGTAAAGATATCCTGCAACTGTCAGGAGAAAATCTGGCGGCAGGCCTTAATGGTCAATCATATCTGCTGTTTGCCGCCGAAGAGCCCACCGCCGCACAGGTGATGAGCAACCCTTTCCTGGCGCAGACCCCAGCGGTGCGCGCAAAAGCAGTCTATGCGCTGGGGCTGGATAGCTTCCGGCTCGACTACTACAGCGCCAGCAATTTGCTGACGCGGCTGGAGACGCTGTTCGTTAAATCATGATCCCGTTTCCGCCGGTGCAGGCGGTTGATAGCGACGCAGACGCGCCATCAGCAGCCACATGATGATGCCCAGCACGGTGGCTGCCAGACCAGCCAGGCTGGCAGCCTGCTGCGGCAACAGCAGTGAACCCATCGCGCCAATCATCGCTGCACCTATCGCATCGCCGGTGACATTCTGCGCTGTCCAGAGGCTGTTGATCCTGCCGAGCAGCGCATCAGGCGTCAGCGTCTGGATCATCGCGTACTGCACCAGGCTGTTGATGGCACTGAAATAGCCAAAGACCGCGAGGCAGACCAGACTCGCGCTGAACCACGGCATCAGGCTGAACAGAGCCAGCGCGACGAAAGCAGCAATAGCACTCGCCAGAATCAGGCGGCCCGGCTGCGGTGACTGTGCCAGCCGTCCGCTGGTGAGGGCACCTGTGGCAGCACCCAGCGGAACGGCGGCATACATCAGCCCTAACTCCGTCACGCCGACCTGCCAGTGTGGCGCCAGCGCCGGATAGAGCACGCGCACCGCACTGGCTAACGTCACCAGCGCGCCGACCAGCGCCGCCATGCCAACAATCGGGCTGGCAAACAGGAATTGCACGCCGCTGGCCAGTGCTTTCAGCGGATGTTCACGCGGCTGCGGCGGTGGCGCCAGCCGCGGCAACCGCAGCAGGGTTAGCACCGTCAGCAACGTGCCGAACGCCGCCAGTCCATAGTTCCACGCCACACCGCCCTGCGCGATGACCAGTCCGGCAATGGCGGGTGAGAGAATCGCGCCAAATCGCACCGTCAGCATGGTAATCGCACCTGCTTTCATCAGGTTTTCACGCCCGACCAGCGCCGGCGTCGCCGCCAGCAGCGCGGTGACGCCTATCGCGCCGAAAAAACCATCCCATAGTCCCAGCACAAAGACGGCGATCACCGACGGCGAAGGGAGCAGGGCATTGATGCATAAGGCGACAAAGCCCAGGCCACAGGTGGATCGGGCAAACAGGATCAGACGTCGGCGCTCATAGCGATCCGCCAGCACGCCGCCGGTCAGCAGGCCGATAAACATGCCGGCACTGGCCAGCGTCACCGCCAGACCCACCAGCAGCGGCGACTGCGTTAGCTGCTGAATCTGAACCGGTACCGCCACCGCCAGCATGCCGAGGGCGACGATGGAGATAAAGCGGGCGATAAAAATGGCGCGAAAGGCGGGGTGGGTTCTCAGCAGGCTGAGATCGATAAAGTGGGAGGGTTTGTTCATAACGTCGCTTTTTTGCACCCATTTTCCTCATCATTGAGTCCGGGAGTCATGGTAACATACAAAAAATCACTAATAACGATAACAAGTATCATTATCATAATGACTCATGCTGCGATCTCAATGAATCAGTGAAGGTTTAAACGTTATGCGTCAACTTCGTGCAATAGCAGGTTCAGGGATGCTGCTGTTGTTGCTTCTCGCGCTCAGCCTGATGCTGGGTGCCAAATCTATCCCCTTTCATGATGTCACGCAGGCCTTATTCAGCGACTGTAACCGCGTCGATTGTGTCATCGTGCGCGATGCCCGACTGCCGCGCACCCTGGCGGGTCTGCTGGCCGGGATCAGTTTAGGTCTGGCGGGCGCGCTGATGCAGAGCCTGACGCGCAATCCGCTGGCCGATCCCGGCATTCTCGGTATCAACGCCGGTGCGGGCTTTGCGGTGGTGCTGGGCATCGCCCTGTCTGGCGCTGACTCCCCCGCGGACTGGCTTGGCTTTGCCTTTACGGGCGCACTGCTGGCCTCCCTGCTGGTGGCGCTGACCGGTGCGCTGGGCGGTGGCCGCGTTAATCCGGTGCGTCTGACGCTGGCAGGCGTGGCGCTGGGCGCGGTGCTGGAGGGGTTAACCTCTGGTTTATCGCTGCTCAATCCTGACATCTACGATCATCTGCGTTTCTGGCACAGTGGCTCGCTGGATATCCGCAATTTTGCCATTCTGCGCACCACCTTTCCGGCGGTAGTCGCCGGTAGCCTGCTGGCGCTGCTGCTGGCGCGTTCGCTCAACAGCCTGAGTATGGGCGGTGATATGGCGACCGCGCTGGGTACCCGGGTGATGCGTACCCAGCTGGTGGGATTACTGGCTATTGCGCTGCTGAGTGGGGCGGCGACAGCCGCTGTCGGCCCCATCGCGTTTGTCGGCTTAATGACGCCACATCTGGCCCGCTGGCTGCTGGGTAACGATCATCGCTGGATGCTGCCCGGAACCCTTCTTATCACCCCCTGTTTGCTGCTGGCCGCCGATATTCTGGGACGGCTGCTGGTACCGGGCGAACTGCGCGTGTCGATTGTCACGGCCATACTGGGCGCGCCGATGCTGATTGTGCTGGTGCGCCGCAAGTCGGGAAGAGGGCAGCTATGAAACGGGTGATGATTAATGCGCTGCTGCTGCTGGTGGCCTGCGGGGTGCTGGCCTTTCTGAGCATTACGCGTGGCACCTTACCGATCTCCGCCAGCCAGTTGTGGGCCCTTATCAACGGCGAGGCGGCGCGTAACATACAGCTGATTGTACTGGAGTGGCGACTGCCGCGCGTCATGATGGCGCTGCTGATTGGTGCGGCACTGGGCGTCAGCGGGGCAATTTTTCAGTCGCTGCTGCGCAACCCGCTGGGCAGCCCCGATATTCTGGGTTTCAATACCGGCGCTTACAGCGGCGTCCTGGTGGCACTGGTGCTGTTCCAGCAAAACATGGAGGGCATGACGCTGGCGGCACTGCTTGGCGGACTGCTCACGGCGGGCGTGGTCTGGCTGTTCAGCTGGCGCAACGGCGTGGAGACCTTTCGTCTGATCATTGTGGGCATCAGCGTGCGGGCGCTGCTGATGGCGCTGAACAGCTGGCTGATTATCAGCGCCTCACTGGAGGCGGCACTGAGCGCCGGGCTCTGGAGCGCCGGTTCACTCAACGGCATTACCTGGGCGAAAACGACGCCGGTGATTACCGTGCTGCTGCTGGCGCTGCTGGCGACAAGCATGCTGGCCCGGCGCATGCGTCTGCTGGAGATGGGTGACGACACCGCCTGCGCGCTGGGCGTACCGGTTGAACGCAGCCGCGTTTTGCTGATGCTGACGGGCGTGATCCTCACCGCCGCCTCTACCGCGCTGGTCGGTCCTATATCCTTTATTGCGCTGCTGGCACCGCAGATTGCTCGTCGGCTATGTGGCGGTATCAAAGGCGCGCTGCCGCTGGCTGCCTTGTGCGGCGCATTGCTGTTAACCGCCGCGGATTACGCCGCGCAGCACTTTTTCCTGCCTTATCAGCTGCCGGTTGGCGTCATCACGGTTAGCCTGGGCGGACTCTATCTGATTGCTCTACTGGTACGGGAGGCGCGACGCCAATGACAGTGAAAACACGTTTGCAGGGCGACGCGCTGACGCTGGGGTATGACAAAAAAATCGTGGCGGAGAATCTCACCGTCGCGATCCCCGACGGTGAACTGACCGTTATTATTGGCCCCAACGCCTGTGGAAAGTCGACGCTGCTGCGTACCTTAAGCCGCCTGGTCTCGCCCCTGAAAGGCCAGGTGCTGCTGGATGGCAATGCGATTACTCACTACGCTACCAAAGAGGTGGCGCGTCGGCTGGGTCTGCTACCGCAAAGCTCGAATGCACCAGCGGGCATCAGCGTCAGCGAACTGGTCGCGCGCGGGCGTTATCCGCACCAGTCGCTGTTTGGTCGCTGGCGACAGGAAGATGAGACGGCTGTTCAGCAGGCAATGCAGGCTACTGGCGTGGCAGATTTGGCGCAGCAGCAGGTTGATACGCTCTCTGGCGGCCAGCGGCAGCGGGTGTGGATTGCGATGGTGCTGGCTCAGCAGACGCCACTGTTGCTGCTGGATGAACCGACCACCTGGCTCGACATCGCCCATCAGATTGAGTTGCTGGAATTAATGCAGGATCTCAATCAGCAGCATGGCCGTACGCTGGTGGTGGTGCTGCACGATCTCAATCAGGCGTGCCGCTATGCCAGCCATCTGATTGCGATGCGAGACGGGAAAATCATTGCCGAAGGGAAACCGGCGGAGATCGTCACGCCGGAACTGATAGAAGCGATCTACGGCCTGCGCTGCATCATCATTAACGATCCGGTGGCCGGTACGCCGATGATTGTGCCGCTGGGAAGAGGCTGACCTGCGCTTTCTCCACCCGAAGAAAGCGCAAAGTCAGAACGGTTCAGGGATTCAGCGACGCCATGCACTGCTGCAGTTGTGGCCCAATCTGTTCGAACATGCGCGGTGAGATGATCTCGACGTGCGCACAGTCCAGCGGCCAGATAGTCAGCTCGCCGACATAGGGCGCCCAGGCGCGGCGCGCATCCTGACCGGGCTGCTGCGTCTGTTCCGCCAGGAACAGAGTTGCGTGTCCGGTGAAGCGGGCACTGCGCGCTGTTGCCAGCAGGCGCACTGAACTGGCGTAGTTGGCTTCAATGGTGGTAAACAGTGCCGCCATTCCTTCACCGGCCTGCTGCCGTTGCGCAGCGATAAACTGCTCGCGCTCACGATTAACCTCTTCCAGCACCGCCGGATCCAGCACGTTTTCACCGCGCCGTTCATCCCAGTTCTGCGTCTCCGGCGGCCAGGTATCCAGCAGTCCGAGGAAGGCAACGGTTTCACCTTCGGCCTCCAGCCGCGCGGCGATACCCTGCGCCAGCGTGCCGCCCAGCGAGTAGCCCAGGAAATAGTAAGGCCCCTGTGGTTGCTGCTGACGCACCGTCGCCAGATGCGCCTCACACACCGCGTCAAGGTGCTGCGCCTGGTTCAGCGGGCTGGCGGTGTGGGGTGACTGAATGCCGAGTAGCGACCAGCGTGCATCCAGATAGCGCTGCAACACGCTGAATTGCCAGGCAAAACCGGAGGCGGGATGGAAGCAGAACAGCGTCGGGCCAGTGCTGCGTCGCAAGGGTAATACCGCTTCAAATCCGGCGCGAGCCACATCCGCGGGCTCGCTGCTGAGCAGTGCCGCCAGCTTTTCTACCGTGGATGCCACCATAATCTGGCCCACTGACACCGGCTGATTCAGCGTCCGGCGCAGCTGTGCTGCCAGCCGCATCGCCAGCAGCGAGTGACCGCCCAGCGAGAAGAAATCATCCTGGGCGCTCACCGGTTCGCACTCCAGCAGCCTGGCAAACGCCTGTGCCAGTGTCGTTTCGAGTCCGGGATGCGGCGCGCGACCAGCCAGCGCTGCCTGCGTTTGCGGCAGCGGCAGCGCTTTGCGATCCAGTTTACCGTTGCTGCTGAGCGGTAACGCCGCCAGCTGAACAATCGCCACCGGCACCATATGCGCCGGTAACTGTGAGGCCAGAGTCTGACGCATTGCGTCGGTATCGATCGGGCCATCAGCCACCACATAGCCGACCAGCTGGCGGGCATCGCCCTGATGATCGCTGCTGCTCCCCAGCACCACCGCATGTGTGACGGCCTGCTCAATGCCAGGTAGCGCAGCCATGGCGTGGTCGATCTCGTTCAGCTCGATACGCTGCCCGCGAATTTTTAGCTGATCGTCGCTGCGGCCCAGATACTCCACCGCACCATCCGGCAGCCAGCGCGCCACATCACCAGTGCGGTACATCCGGGAGCCGTGACCCCACGGATCGGCGACAAACCGGCTGGCAGTAAGGTCGGGACGATCAAGATAGCCATGTGCCAGCTGCACGCCGGTCAGATAGAGATCGCCAGCCACGCCCGGTGGCACCGGCTGCAGACGCGCATCCAGAATCCGTAAGCCGGTGTTCCAGACCGGGAAGCCAATCGGCACGCTGGCCCCTTCGATGGCCGCCAGCTCCGGGCCAAAGGCCGGATAGTAGCTGACATCAACCGCCGCTTCGGTCGGGCCATAAAGATTATGCAAGGGCACACGGGTCAGCGCCTGCCACTGGCGCGATAACTCTGCGGGCAGCGCTTCGCCGCTACAGAAAACCCGGCGCAGGGTGGCGCAGCGCGCTATCGCGTCACCATCCTGCAGCGAAGCGACAAAAGCAGCCAGCATCGACGGAACAAAATGGGTGGTGGTCACGCGGTAGCGGGCAAACAGCTGCTGCAGCGCGTCCGGGTCGCGATGAGCATCGGGCGGAGCCATCACCAGCCGTGCGCCGACGATAAGCGGCCAGAAGAACTCCCATACCGAAACATCAAAGCTGCTCGGGGTTTTCTGCAACACCACATCATCGCTGCCGAGCGGATAGCGATCCTGCATCCATAACAGACGGTTGACGATCGCCTCATGACTGACCAGCACCCCTTTTGGCCGGCCGGTCGAGCCGGAGGTATAGATGATGTATGCGCCATCCTGTGGACGCGGGGCCTGCATCAGCACGCTATCCACGGGTGTTAACAGCGCGTTGTAAAACAGCGGCGCGACGGGTGAGAGTGCCGCCAGCCGCTCGGCCAGTTCACGACAGGTGATCAGCGTTTTCGGCGCGGCATCTTCCAGCATCATCTGTAACCGATCGTCCGGGTAGCCGGTATCAAGCGGCAGCCAGGTTGCCCCCACGCTGACGATCGCCTGCAGCGCCAGCGATAAAAAGACCGAACGCGGCAGCGCTACGGCGACGATATCACCCGGCGTCACTCCCTGCGCAATCAACTGTTGCCCCAGCGCGGCGACCTGCTGCTGCATCTGTTGATAGTCAAGCTGATGCCCCTCATCTGCCAGTGCCGGAGCGCGCGGCGAACGCTGTGCCTGACGGAGCAGCAGGCTGCTCAGGGTTTCTGCAGGCAGCATTACGGCAGTCTGGTTGATCGCCGCGAGCTGCTGATGCTCTTCCGGCATCAGCATATCCAGCTCGCCACAGGCACTGGCTGGCCGGACGGCAAGCTGCTGAAGCAGCAGGCCAAAGCGGCTGGCGTGTTGCTTTAGCGTTGTGTCGCTGTAGCGCTGTGCATTAGCGAGTAACTCCAGCGTCAGGTCGCCCTGTTCGCTGAGGTAGATAGCAATCTCCAGATCGCGTACCGGTCCTGACGCCAGCTGATGGGTTATGCCTTTGATGCCAGCGAAATCGAGCTGGTAATCAAACATCTTCAGGTTGATTACCGGCCCATAGAGCGGATCGCTGTCGCCGGAGCGAACCAGATCGCGCTGCACCTGTTCAGCGTCGTAACGCTGATGACGACGCATTTTTTTGACTTCGCCCGCCAGACGCCCGGCCAGTGCCGTCAGCGGCTGTGCCGGATCGTAATGCACCGCCAATGGCAGCACGTTAATCACCGGACCGGTGGCGCAGAGCGCGGCCGAGCCGATGCGGCGCATAAAGATGAAACCGGCGGCGAACGCATGCTGGCCGGTGAGGCGCGCCAGCCATAACGCCACCAGCGCAAAGGCAGTATCCGCAGCACTGAGGTTGTGCTGCCCGGTGTGCGTCAGCAAAGCCTGAAACGTGTCGCGATCCACGGCAAACGTGTGGCGCAGCAGGTCGGTACTGGCGCTCTGACCGGCCAGCGGCAGAGCGGACAACGAGGCGGGCGCAGGTAACTGCGCCCCTTTCTCCAGCCAGAACTGGCGATCGCGCTGCCAGCCCGAAGATTGCTGATAGCGCTGATATTCATCAACGACGTCGCTGAACGGCACGAACGGGCTTGGCTCCGGCGTGTCGCCGCGCTGCCAGGCGCTGTAGAGATTGGCGATACGGCGGGTCAGGGCGGTGAAACTAAAACCATCGACCACCAGATGATGGTATCGCTGATACCAGTACCAGTGATCCTCATCCAGCCGAAACAGGCTGTGATGGTAGAGCGGCGCGCCGCTCAGCACCCGCAGATCGCCGGTCATATCCTGCTGCATCAGCGCACGTGCTGCGGCCTCCGGATCGGCGGCGTCGCGCAGATCGATCACCTCAGGCTCGCGGAAAGCCTGGGGTTCAGGCCACTGTAGCGGTTCACCCTCCTGCTCGCCAAAGGCCATATTCAGTGTGTCTGCTTCCTGCATGCCAGCAATTATGGCCCGTGACAGCAACGCGCTGTTCAGCGCACCGCGCAGTTCGACAAAATGCGCCACGGCGTAAGCATTGGAATAGGGCGATAGCTGGTCAGCGATCCAGATTCCGGGCTGAGCGGCCACCAGCGGCAGCGTTTTTTGTTCTGTCTGCGGGTTGAGAGTGATCTCAGACATTTTCGCCTCTGTCCTGCGTCATAACCGGACGGATATCGTGCCAGTTTTCATTCAGCCAGCTCAGACAGTCAGCCTGTGGCCCGGGACCAAACACCGGCTGCCATCCTGCCGGAACCGCACAAAAGGCGGGCCATAAGCTGTACTGCTGCTGATCGTTCTTCAGCACCTGACAATCCTGTTGCGGATCGTCGAAAGGGTTAAGTTGTTGCATGTCGGTCTCCTGTCCGCAGTCACCGGGCGCGCTAACGCCGCTGTCCTGCATAGATATCTTTCAGTGGCGCGCAGAAGGCGGAATATAAGCGGGTTAGGGCTATTGCCACATGGCTTTAAGGCCTGCCAGCAGTCCGCCGCGCCAGCACAGCGCATCGTGACCGCCTTCGACCGGGTGATAGCTGACCTGATGTCCGGCAGCGTTCAGATCGCGCTGAAACTGCTGGTTTGCTGCCAGAATCAACCGCTCGCGTCGTCCCGCTTCCAGGTAGAAGCGGCGAGAGGGTGCCTGCAGCAAACCCTGTTGTAACTGCTGTGGCAGCCAGCCATTGGGGTCGCCGCGCGCGGGCCACCAGAACGAACCGGAGAGGCTGATCGCTCCAGCAAAGGTTTCCGGCCAGGTCAGGGTGGCGTAAGCGGCAGAAAGGCCGCCAAAACTCTGTCCCGCTACCAGCGTGCTGTCGGCACGAAACGGCGCCCAGCGCTGAACCTGCGGCAACAGCTCGTGCTGAATCGCCAGCCAGAAGTCAGGGTTACAGGTCAGCTCACGCGTGCGGTGTTCGCGGTCGATGATGTCGATCATGACATAGACCGCAGGGGGCAGTTCGCCTGCCTCTGTCAGTTGCTGAAGCGGGCCGGCAACCGGCATGGTCTGTGCCCAGAACTGACCATCCAGCAGCAGTACCAGCGGACGATCGCCTGCACTGGCGTCTCCGGTAACAGAGATCCAGACCTGACGCTGGTTTCCCAGCCGTTCGCTGCGCCACAAATAGTGTTGCAGCGGAATATCGGCGGCACGGCCCTCATCAACCGCACGCCACACCTGCTGATCCGGCGCGTGTGGCAGGTGCAGTGGCGAGACCCTCATTCCGCGTCCACCCGCCCAGCTTCGCAAAGGATTCAGCGGGTCGCTTTGCGCCTGCGGGAATTTCTGACGCCACCACTGGCGCACTGACTGCATATCGGCCTGCCCGGTAAAAGTCTCTTCCTGACTATCAGGAATCAGGCAGTAGCTGCCGCGCCAGTCAGCGGGCAGGGCGGTTTGCCACCACCAGACATCGGTATCGGGAACAGGCGTTAATGAGGAGGGGACCGCTGAATGATGATGATCGGTTACGCCGGTAATATTGATCCAGACGCGCCGGGTATCGGAGTGCTGCGTGTCACCCTGAGGATCGCGCCAGAAAAAGGTGACCTGACAGGTTCCCTTTTCGCCAGCTTCAACCAGAGGAATGCCCCGTTGCTGCTGCTGTTGCCACCAGCGTTCACTGCCGGTTTCTTCATTTAACCACGTCATACGCGCCATCTTTCGATCACCCTTGATTAGGGTCATGCATGTTATGAATAATAGTATTGATAATTATTTGCATTTGCAATAGGGTGTTTCCGCCCGACAGGGAGCGCGCGCATCCTCTCTGCCGCACCGGCTTTCAGACTGATGCAAAGCGGTTCTGACGCTGGCCCGGCGACAAGGGGAAAACGTTGCAGGCAAGGTTATTACTTTTTTACCGGCACGCCGGCAGTGGCATCCTCGCCGGCACTCCAGGAACAGAAAAATGAAAAAGTTATCCCGGCTTTCGTTAGCCATTATGATTGAACTGGGTTTCACCGCCTCTCTCATTTCTGCCGGTGCCGTGGCTGCTGAAGCCACCCGCGAACCGGCTATCGACAGCAGCACCTCCGATACCCTCCACGACGACACCATGATGGTGACCGCCGCCGAGCAGACGTTGCAGGCACCTGGCGTGTCGACCATCACCGCCGACGAAATTAAAAAACATCCACCCGCACGCGATGTCGCCGAAATTATTCGCACCATGCCTGGCGTCAATCTGACCGGTAACTCCACCAGCGGCCAGCGCGGAAACAATCGCCAGATCGATATCCGCGGCATGGGGCCGGAAAATACCCTGATTCTGATCGATGGATTGCCGGTGACCAGCCGCAACGCGGTTCGGCTTGGCTGGCGTGGCGAGCGTGATACGCGCGGCGACACTAACTGGGTGCCGCCAGAGATCATTGATCGCATTGAGGTGATCCGCGGTCCGGCAGCGGCCCGTTACGGTAACGGTGCAGCGGGCGGCGTGGTGAACATCATCACTAAAAAAGAGATGGATAATCAGTGGCACGGCTCATGGAGCGCCTATTACAACGTGCCGGAACACAAGGAGGAGGGCGCGACCCGTCGCACCAACTTCAGCCTTGAAGGGCCGCTAGGCGATGATGTCAGTTTCCGGCTCTATGGCGGTCTGGCAAAAACGCAGGCTGATGCTTACGACATTAATGAAGGGCACGCCGCAGACCGCACCGGCAGTTACGCCGGATCGTACCCGGCGGGCCGGGAAGGCTCGATCAACAAAGATATTCATGGCCTGCTGCGCTGGGCATTTGCGCCGATGCAGACGCTGGAAGTGGGGGCCGGTTACAGTCGTCAGGGCAACCTCTATGCCGGGGACACGCAGAACACCAATACCAACGCCCTGGTGAAAAGCAAATATGGTGACGAGACCAACCGGCTCTATCGGCAGAACTTTTCTGTTAAGTGGACCGGTGCCTGGGATAATGGCATCAGCACCAATACCTACGCGCAATATGAGAACACCCGCAACGCGCGTCTGAATGAGGGGCTGGCAGGCGGCACCGAAGGCATCTTCGCCAACAGCAACTTCAATACCATCCAGCTGGATGATGTGTTGTTGCACAGTGAGATCAGCGTGCCGTTTGAATGGCTGGTGAACCAGACCGCGACCTTCGGGACGGAATGGAATCAGCAGCGGATGAAGGATCCTTCATCGACGACTCAGGCCGCCAGCTACGGGTCGATTCCCGGTATCGCTACGACCGGCCGCACACCCTATTCACAGGCGGAAATCTTCTCGCTGTTTGCCGAAGACAATATTGAGCTGACCGATAGCACCATGCTGACGCCGGGCCTGCGCTTCGATCACCATTCGATTGTCGGCGATAACTGGAGTCCGTCGCTCAACCTGTCACAGGGATTAGGCGATGAGTTCACACTGAAAATGGGTATTGCGCGCGCCTATAAAGCCCCGAGCCTCTATCAGACCAACCCGAACTATCTGCTCTACAGCAACGGTCAGGGCTGTGCCGCCAGTGCCGGTGCCTGTTATCTGATGGGTAATGACGATCTGAAAGCGGAAAACAGCATCAATAAAGAGATTGGGGTCGAATGGAAGCGCGATGGCTACCAGGCGGGCCTGACCTGGTTCCGCAACGACTACCGTAACAAGATCGAGGCTGGCACGGCGCCAACCGGCACCGCATCTAACGGCAAAACCGACATCTACAAATGGGAAAATGTGCCCAAAGCAGTCGTCGAGGGGCTGGAAGGCACGGTTAATGTCCCGTTCTCCGACAGCGTAACGTGGAACAATAACTTCACTTACATGTTGCAGAGTAAGAATAAAGAGACCGGCGATCGTCTGTCGATTATTCCGGAATATACGCTCAATTCGACGCTGAGCTGGCAGGCGATGCAGGACCTCTCCCTGCAAACGACCCTGACCTGGTACGGTAAACAGGTACCGAAGAAATATGACTATAAAGGTAACGCCGTTACCGGTAGCGCCACCGATCAGGTGAGCCCCTATTCGGTTGTGGGCATGAGCGGCACCTATGACGTTAATAAATATGCCAGCGTCACCGTGGGTATCGACAACCTGTTCGACAAGCGCCATTTCCGTCAGGGCAACGCGCAGACCACCGGCAATGCCACCACCGGAGCGTGGCTCTATGGCGCAGGGGCCAATACCTTTAACGAGTCGGGCCGCACCTGGTATATCAGCGTGAATACCCGCTTCTGATGGACGGGCAATAAAAAGCGCAGCGGTTGACCTGACCGCTGCGCTTTTTTCATGACTGAATAATCAGTTGTTCTGATTGATATCGCGGTAGAGACGGCTCTCAAATCGCACCAGCGGAATACGGCGGGTACGCTGATCTTCCGGCGGGACCGCATAACCGGAAAGGAACTGAACGAACGCCACCCGCGCACCACTGGAAGTAGTAATAAAGCCCGCCAGGTTATAGACGCCCTGCAGTGAACCGGTTTTCGCCGAGACTTTGCCATCCAGCCCCGCCTCATGCAGCCCGCCGCGATACTGCAGCGTGCCGTCGTAACCTGCCAGCGGCAGCATCGAAATATAATCCAGTGTGTTGTCATTCTTCGCAATGAACTGCAATACCTGCATCATGGTTTGCGGCGAAATCAGGTCATGGCGGGAGAGACCTGAACCATCCACCTGAATGCTATTACCCATGTCGACATTGGCTTTGGCTTTCAGGATGCGGCGAACGGCATCCTGTCCGGCGCGGAACGTGCCGGGCACATTGAAGTAGTGATGACCAATGGTGCGAAACACCGTGTCGGCAATCATGTTGTCTGACTTCTTCAGCATGGTGTGCAGCAGCGTATGCAGCGGCGCGGACTGGGTCGATGCCAGCACGGTACCCGGTTCGGTGACCTGCGTCTGTCGCACCAGATGCCCGCTGTAATCAATCTCAGACGACCGCAGTTCCGCCTTGAGGATTTCGCCAGCCCAGGCCGCGCCATCCTGCACCGCAAATGCCAGCGGCAGTGGTTCCGCGCGCTGGCGCATACAGCCCGTGAGGGTGTAGCGGTTCAGCTCGCCCGGCACCACATCCAGCTCGCAATATTGCCCTTCGCCGCTGTTGCGGCCAATGGTGCGCACCTGGCTGTACATATGCGCCGGATAATAGGAGGCGATACGTACAAAGGCATTCTCACCCGGCGTATTAGCACTGTAGAGCGACACCGAGAAGCAGTTTTTATCAACGATTGCCGCACCCGGCGGAGCACTGAAGCACTGGGTCATATCGTTCCACGGCCAGCCCGGCGCCATATCGTGACTGGCAAAAACGGAGGTGTCGATAACCAGATTGCCTTTGATATGGTTAATGCCCTGCTTCTTTATCGCCGCCACCATGTTGCGCAGATCCTGACGGCTTAAGGTGGGATCACCGCCGAAACGTGCGACTAAATCGCCGTTCAGGGTGCCATCGATAATGGCGCCACGAGTCTCAAAAGTGGTCTGAAAACGGAAGTCGCCACCCAGCTCCAGCAATGCTGCCAGCGCCGTCACCACTTTCATGGTACTGGCGGGCAGAGCCATCTGTTTTCCGTGATAATCAATAATCGGTGTTGATGCGCCTACTTTTTGTACCATCAGCGCCAGATTGGCGCCGTCTGGCAGGTACTGCATGTATTCATCAACTGGCGCTGCGTGTGCCTGCAGCATAAATGCGCAGCTTAATCCGGTAACAAGTCGTGAAAATCGCATAATCTCGCGGTAACTGGCAGGTGAGGGCGTCAATACTACGTCGCTGGACGGTGCAAAGTAAACGATGACCCGCAGGGAACTCTGGGGTAAAATACGTATCAAATTGCAAAACTCTTTTCTGGCCTGGAAGCATCTCCGGGTCAGGATTCTTTTATTTGCAAAAACGGGCTAATGCGCCGCAGAACGCTTTTTTCTGCAGTCACCGGTCAGGATGACATCGTTAAACAGGAAAGATGGCGAGGAGCTTAAATGAATCAGATTCCGATGACGTTAAGAGGCGCTGAAAGATTGCGCGAAGAGCTGAACGAGCTGAAAACCGTGAAGCGCCCGCGCATTATCGCCTCTATCGCTGATGCACGCGAACATGGCGATTTAAAAGAGAACGCGGAATATCACGCTGCGCGTGAAGAGCAGGGTTTTTGCGAAGGCCGTATTCAGGAGATTGAAGCCAAACTCTCCAATGCGCAGGTTATCGACGTCACTCAGATGCCGAAAACCGGACGCGTGATTTTCGGTGCAACCGTTACCGTGCTGAACGTCGAAACCGACGAAGAAGCCACGTATCGCATTGTGGGCGATGACGAAGCGGACTTTAAGCAAAATCTGATTTCGGTCAATTCGCCCATGGCGCGTGGCCTGGTGGGTAAAGAGGCCGATGACGTGGCTATCGTGAAAACCCCGGGCGGCGACGTTGAGTATGAAATCCTGAAGGTGGAATACCTTTAAGATGTTGCTACGCTTTGAAAAGCGTTAAAGCACAATGTAAAGAAAGGAAAAAGGCCGCATTGCGGCCTTTTATCTGAGGTAAGAGCATGTCACTTTCTTTGCCCACTTAGCGTGGCAGAGAAATTTTGCTCTCTTTAGAGGGGCGATACAGCACCAGCGTTTTGCCGATCACCTGTACGTTGCTGGCACCGGTCTCACGCACGATAGCCTCAACGATCAGCTGCTTCGTTTCACGATCTTCCGAGGCGATTTTTACCTTGATCAGTTCGTGATGCGACAGAGCCTGCTCGATTTCGGCCAGCACGCCTTCAGTCAGGCCATTGCCACCCAGCATAACCACTGGCTTGAGCGGATGGGCGAGGCCCTTGAGGTGCTGTTTTTGTTTGGTACTTAGATTCATCGTAGTTTTTTACTTACTCAGGGATTGAAAACGGTTCATTCTACCGCCATCTCGGGTATATCACCAAATCGACGCAACCCATTGCGTGCAGGTTTATCGCTACGATGACGATTTAGTTGGAAATATTATGACGGGTAAAAAGCGTTCGGCCAGCTCCGGCCGCTGGCTTCAGGAACACTTTAGCGATAAATATGTGCTCCAGGCGCATAAAAAAGGGTTGCGTTCGCGCGCCTGGTTTAAACTTGATGAAATACAACAGGGTGACAAGCTTTTCAAACCCGGCATGACCGTGGTAGATCTGGGTGCTGCACCCGGAGGCTGGTCGCAATATGTGGTACAGCAAATTGGGAACAAAGGGCGAGTCATTGCCTGTGATATCCTGCCAATGGATCCGATAGTCGGTGTCGATTTCCTTCAGGGCGATTTTCGTGAAGAATCGGTGGTCAATGCGCTGCTTGAACGCGTTGGCGATCAAAAAGTTCAGGTTGTCATGTCCGATATGGCGCCGAATATGAGTGGTACACCTGCCGTAGATATTCCCCGGTCGATGTATTTAGTCGAGCTGGCGCTGGAGATGTGTCGGGATATCCTGGCACCTGGCGGCAGTTTTGTAGTGAAAGTGTTTCAGGGAGATGGCTTCGATGAATACCTGCGGGAAATTCGCTCCCTGTTTACGAAAGTGAAAATTCGTAAGCCGGACGCTTCACGTTCACGTTCACGTGAAGTGTATATTGTGGCGACTGGGCGCAAACTATAACCAAATTGCTGGAGAAGTCCGCAGTTTTGCTGCGATTCCATGTATGCGGGATCTATAGTACCCTACGCTATCTGTTAACACCGTTGTAATATGAGGTTAATCCCTTGAGTGACATGGCGAAAAACCTGATTCTCTGGTTAGTCATCGCGGTCGTGCTGATGTCAGTATTCCAGAGCTTTGGGCCCAGCGAGTCGAATGGCCGTCGGGTTGATTATTCAACCTTCCTGTCGGAAGTGAACCAGGATCAGGTCCGCGAGGCACGTATTAACGGGCGTGAAATTAACGTCGTTAAAAAAGACAGCAATAAATACACGACCTACATTCCTGTCAACGATCCCAAGTTGCTCGATAACCTCTTGACCAAAAACGTCAAAGTGGTTGGCGAACCGCCGGAAGAACCAAGCCTGCTGGCTTCAATCTTCATTTCATGGTTCCCGATGTTGCTGCTGATCGGTGTGTGGATCTTCTTTATGCGTCAGATGCAGGGCGGCGGCGGTAAGGGCGCGATGTCCTTCGGCAAGAGCAAAGCCCGCATGTTGACGGAAGACCAGATTAAAACCACTTTCGCCGACGTAGCAGGTTGTGACGAAGCGAAAGATGAAGTTGCTGAGCTGGTGGAATATCTGCGTGAGCCAAGCCGTTTCCAGAAGCTGGGCGGTAAGATTCCAAAAGGCGTTCTGATGGTGGGGCCACCGGGTACCGGTAAAACCTTGCTGGCAAAAGCGATTGCCGGCGAAGCGAAGGTGCCTTTCTTTACCATCTCCGGTTCTGACTTTGTGGAAATGTTTGTCGGTGTCGGTGCATCCCGTGTGCGTGACATGTTCGAACAGGCCAAAAAAGCGGCTCCATGCATCATCTTTATCGATGAGATCGACGCAGTCGGTCGTCAGCGTGGCGCCGGTTTAGGCGGTGGACATGACGAACGTGAGCAGACGCTGAACCAGATGCTGGTTGAGATGGATGGTTTCGAAGGTAACGAAGGTATTATTGTTATCGCCGCAACTAACCGTCCTGACGTACTGGACCCTGCGCTGCTGCGTCCAGGTCGCTTTGACCGTCAGGTTGTTGTTGGCCTGCCAGATGTTCGCGGTCGTGAGCAGATCCTGAAAGTGCATATGCGTCGTGTGCCGCTGGCAACTGATGTTGATGCAGCAATCATTGCACGTGGTACGCCAGGCTTCTCGGGTGCCGATCTGGCCAACCTTGTTAACGAAGCAGCGCTGTTCGCGGCCCGTTCAAACAAGCGTGTGGTTTCGATGGTAGAGTTCGAGAAAGCGAAAGACAAAATCATGATGGGTGCGGAACGTCGCTCCATGGTGATGACGGAATCGCAGAAAGAGTCAACTGCCTACCACGAAGCAGGCCACGCCATTATTGGTCGCCTGGTGCCAGAGCATGACCCGGTTCATAAAGTAACGATTATCCCGCGCGGTCGCGCACTGGGTGTGACCTTCTTCCTGCCTGAAGGCGACGCGATCAGCGCCAGCCGTCAGAAACTGGAAAGCCAGATCTCAACGCTTTACGGCGGTCGTCTGGCAGAAGAGATCATCTACGGTGCAGAACGTGTTTCTACCGGTGCGTCCAACGATATTAAAGTTGCGACCAATCTGGCGCGTAACATGGTGACGCAGTGGGGCTTCTCTGAAAAACTGGGTCCGTTGCTCTATGCAGAAGAAGAGGGTGAAGTGTTCCTCGGACGTTCTGTCGCGAAAGCGAAACATATGTCTGATGAAACGGCCCGCATCATCGACCAGGAAGTTAAGCACCTGATCGACAGCAACTACCAGCGTGCTCGTCAGATTCTGGGTGAGAACATGGACATCCTTCACGCGATGAAAGACGCGCTGATGAAGTATGAAACCATTGATGCACCGCAGATCGACGACCTGATGGCACGCCGCGAAGTGCGTCCGCCAGCGGGCTGGGAAGATCCAGGCAGCAACTCAGACAGCAACGGTACGCCAAAGGCGCCACGTCCGGTTGATGAACCGCGTACGCCAAACCCAGGCAATACCATGTCAGAGCAGTACAACAAATAAGACGCAACATCGTCAGACAAAACCCCGGCTGGTCCGGGGTTTTTTACATCCAGATATTGATCAGCAAGGAGTTTCCGCTATGAAGTTGTTCGCCCGTGATTCCCATCTCGATTTATCTTTTCCACATGTGATGGGCATTCTTAACGTCACGCCGGACTCCTTTTCAGATGGTGGAAAGCATAACGCGCTGGTCGATGCGCTGACGCATACCAATGAGATGGTCAATGCAGGCGCAACCATCATCGATGTGGGTGGGGAATCAACCCGTCCTGGCGCGGATGAAGTGAGTGTGGAGGAGGAGCTGGAGCGGGTGATTCCGGTCATCGATGCCATTGCCCAGCGTTTCGAAGTCTGGATTTCAGTGGACACCTCTAAAGCTGACGTCATCCGGGAAGCTGCGCGAGTGGGTGCTCACATCATTAACGACGTGCGTTCACTTTCTGAACCCGGAGCACTGGAAGCCGCAACCGCAACCGGACTGCCCGTCTGTTTAATGCATATGCAGGGCGAACCGCGCACCATGCAGCAGGCACCGGTTTACGAAAATATTTTAAGCGAAGTGGACACTTACTTCGCTCAGCAGATAGCGCGCTGCGAAGCAGCGGGCATTAAAAAAGAGCGTCTGATACTCGACCCGGGCTTCGGTTTCGGTAAAAATCTCAGCCACAATTATGAACTGCTGGCTCATCTTGGCGATTTTCACCACTTCGGCCTGCCGCTGTTAGTGGGGATGTCGCGTAAATCGATGATTGGCCAGCTGTTAAACGTCGGCCCGTCACAGCGTTTAACCGGCAGCCTGAGTTGCGCGGTGATTGCTGCTATGCAGGGCGCGCAGATTATTCGCGCCCATGATGTAAAAGAGACGGCTGAAGCGATGCGCGTGGTCGAAGCGACCCGAAGAGCAAAAGGAGTATCATGAGTAATCGTAAATATTTCGGTACAGACGGCATTCGTGGCAAAGTCGGTGAAGCACCCATCACCCCCGATTTCGTCCTGAAGCTGGGCTGGGCCGCAGGTAAAGTGCTGGCGCGCCACGGTTCAAAGAAGATCATCATCGGTAAAGATACCCGTATCTCTGGTTATATGCTGGAGTCCGCGCTGGAAGCCGGTCTCGCTGCAGCAGGCCTGACGGCCGCCTTTACCGGCCCGATGCCGACACCAGCCATCGCCTATCTGACCCGTACCTTCCGCGCAGAGGCGGGCATTGTGATTTCAGCGTCACATAACCCCTTTGACGACAACGGAATTAAATTCTTCTCGTCCGAGGGCACCAAACTGCCCGACGACGTTGAAGAGGCGATTGAGCTGGAGATGGAAAAGCCGATTACCTGTGTTGAATCAGCGCAGTTAGGTCGTGCCAGCCGTATAGTGGATGCAGCAGGGCGTTACATTGAGTTCTGCAAAGGGACGTTCCCCAGCGAACTGAATCTGAATGGCCTGAAAATTGTGGTCGACTGCGCCAATGGTGCCACCTACCACATTGCGCCGAATGTATTGCGTGAACTGGGCGCGACGGTGATTGCTATCGGTGTCCAGCCAGACGGCATGAACATCAACAAAGAGTGCGGTGCCACCGATCTCAAACTGCTGCAGCAGCGCGTGCTGGCGGAGAAGGCCGATATCGGCCTGGCCTACGACGGTGACGGCGATCGCATCATGATGATTGACCATCTGGGTGACAAAGTTGATGGCGACCAGATCCTCTACATCATTGCGCGTGAAGCCCTGCGTCAGGGACAGTTACGCGGCGGCGTGGTGGGTACGCTGATGAGTAACATGGGGCTGGAGTTAGCGCTGAAACAGCTTGGCATTCCGTTTACCCGTGCCAAAGTCGGTGACCGTTATGTACTGGAGAAGATGCAGGAGAAGGGCTGGCGTCTCGGTGCAGAGAACTCCGGTCATGTGATCCTGCTGGATAAAACCACAACCGGTGACGGTATCGTTGCAAGTTTGCAAGTGCTCACTGCGATGGTGCGTAACCACATGAGCCTGCACGATCTCTGTAGTGGCATGAAGATGCTGCCGCAGGTCCTGGTTAACGTACGCTTTGCGGGCGAACATGATCCGCTTCAGAGTGACGCGGTAAAAGCCGTCACGGCTGAAGTAGAGAAAGCGCTGGCGGGCCGCGGACGCGTTCTGCTGCGTAAATCAGGGACTGAGCCATTGATTCGTGTCATGGTCGAAGGCGAAAATGAGGCGCAGGTTACCGAACTGGCGAATCGCATCGCCGACCAGGTCAAGGCCGTTTAAAACCGTAACAGGCGGTCTGCAGAGTGCTGAACTGCCTGTAAAATCACCGGGATGGCGTTTTTTTCTGCAAACAGTATGGGTAGTAAAAATTGCACTTGCAGAGATATGCGCCTTTGGTTAGTATTCACACCCGCTTCTGATGGGTGATGACGAGACTCCCCATCAATACTGGTTGAAGCTTTAACTGTACGATTACCGTGCAAGGAACAGGATGATATGTACCAAGCTCTTTTAGTAGTTTTCCTTATTGTAGCTATCGCCCTCGTGGGTATGATCATGCTGCAGCAAGGCAAAGGCGCTGATATGGGAGCCTCATTCGGTGCAGGCGCATCCGGTACGGTGTTTGGTTCTTCGGGTTCAGGTAATTTCATGACTCGTACAACCGGCATCTTAGCAGCGCTGTTTTTCATCATCAGCCTGGTTCTGGGTAATCTGAACAGCAATAAAGCGTCTAAAGGAAGCGAGTGGGAAAATCTTTCTGCGCCGGCGCAGTCTTCTCAACAGACTGAAAAGCCAGCTCAACCGGTAACGCCGGGCAGCGATATTCCTAAGTAAGGTCGTCAGCACAACGAATCGTTGTGGTCAGTGCAGTGCCGTGGTGGTGGAATTGGTAGACACGCTACCTTGAGGTGGTAGTGCCCGATTGGGCTTACGGGTTCAAGTCCCGTCCTCGGTACCAAATAGCAGTATCCCTTGCATTTTATGCAGGTCTGGCGTATTATTCGCCACGTTTTCGGACGCGGGGTGGAGCAGCCTGGTAGCTCGTCGGGCTCATAACCCGAAGGTCGTCGGTTCAAATCCGGCCCCCGCAACCAATTTTCCCTTTGAGTTCTTTTTCAAATATACTGTATGCATCGACGGACGCATTCACGGTTATTTTTTGAAAGAAAATTCTTTGGATGGAGTCCGGGCCGCATTGCGGCATACAGGGTCCAGTGATTAAAAGCCCCGAATATTCGGGGTTTTTTGTTATTAGCGAATCGTAATACTGGGCTATAGGCCCTTTTTTTATGTCTTGGGGGTGGGCTTGTCCACATTAGAGCAAAAATTGACAGAGTTGGTATCGGCTCCCGTAGAAGCGCTGGGTTACGAACTGGTTGGAATTGAATTCGTTCGTAGTCGCACATCTATCCTGCGCATCTATATTGATAGTGAAGATGGCATCAATGTCGATGATTGCGCCGATGTCAGCCACCAGGTAAGTGCGGTAATGGATGTTGAAGATCCCATTACCGTCCCTTACAACCTAGAAGTCTCTTCACCGGGACTCGATCGTCCTCTGTTCACTGCAGAACACTACACCCGCTTTATGGGTGAAGAAGTGAGTCTGGTGTTGCGTATGGCCGTTCAGAACCGCCGTAAATGGCAGGGAACCATTAAGTCAGTTGATGGCGAGATGATCACGGTGCACGTTGAGGGTAGCGATGAAGTGTTCGCGCTGAGTAATATTCAGAAAGCGAACCTGGTCCCCCACTTTTAAAAGTCCGGATTGAGGCTAACCAGGATGAACAAAGAGATCTTAGCTGTTGTAGAAGCCGTTTCTAACGAAAAAGCCCTGCCGCGTGAGAAAATCTTCGAAGCGCTGGAGAGCGCGCTGGCGACTGCGACCAAGAAAAAGTACGAGCAGGAAATTGAGGTACGCGTCAGCATTGATCGCCGCAGTGGCGATTTCGATACTTTCCGCCGCTGGGAAATCGTAGAAGAGGTGACACAGCCGACGCGCGAGATCACGCTGGATGCGGCCCGCTTCGAAGATGAAGCATTCAATCTGGGCGAATATGTCGAAGATCAGATTGAATCGGTCACCTTTGACCGTATCACCACCCAGACCGCTAAGCAGGTTATCGTGCAAAAAGTGCGCGAAGCTGAGCGCGCAATGGTGGTTGATCAGTTCCGTGAGCAGGAAGGCGAAATTATCACGGGCGTGGTGAAGAAAGTTAACCGCGACAACATCTCCCTCGACTTAGGCAGCAATGCCGAAGCGGTGATTCTGCGCGAAGATATGCTGCCGCGTGAAAACTTCCGTCCAGGCGACCGTATTCGTGGCGTACTCTACTCTGTACGTCCGGAAGCGCGTGGCGCGCAACTGTTCGTGACGCGTTCTAAACCAGAAATGCTGATTGAACTGTTCCGCATCGAGGTGCCAGAAATTGGCGAAGAACTGATTGAAATTAAAGCCGCTGCCCGTGATCCGGGTTCGCGCGCTAAAATTGCAGTCAAAACCAACGACAAACGTATTGATCCGGTGGGTGCCTGTGTGGGCATGCGCGGCGCGCGTGTTCAGGCAGTTTCCAGTGAACTGGGCGGCGAGCGTATCGATATCGTGCTGTGGGACGATAACCCGGCGCAGTTTGTTATTAACGCCATGGCTCCGGCCGATGTGGCGTCAATCGTGGTTGATGAAGATAACCACACCATGGATATCGCCGTAGAAGCTGGCAATCTGGCTCAGGCGATCGGCCGTAACGGCCAAAACGTGCGTCTCGCTTCACAGCTGAGTGGCTGGGAGCTGAACGTGATGACCGTCGATGATCTGCAGGCTAAGCATCAGGCTGAAGCACATGCAGCGATCGATATGTTCACTAAACATCTCGACATCGACGAAGAGTTCGCCACCGTACTGGTGGAAGAGGGCTTCTCCTCGCTGGAAGAGCTGGCATACGTGCCAATCAACGAGCTGCTGGAAGTCGACGGCCTCGACGAAGAGACCATTGAAGCCCTGCGTGAACGAGCAAAAAATGCGTTAACCACCCTGGCACTGGCGAAAGAAGAGAGTCTTGGAAATCAGGAGCCCGCTGAGGATCTTCTGAATCTTGAAGGCCTCGATCGTGCGCTGGCGTTCCGCCTGGCGTCGAAAGGCGTTTGCACGCTGGAAGATCTCGCTGAGCAAGGTGTTGACGATCTGACGGATATTGAAGGCATGTCTGATGAACAAGCCGGCGCGCTGATTATGGCCGCACGTAATATCTGCTGGTTCGGCGATGACGCGTAATAACAGGAAGGAACAGCATGACAGATGTAACCGTAAAATCGCTGGCCGCAGAAATTCAGACTCCGGTCGATCGCCTGGTACAGCAATTTGCTGATGCGGGGATCCCTAAGTCTGAAAATGACGCGGTGACCCAGCAAGAGAAAGAAACCTTACTATCTCATCTGAACCGTGAACACGGTCAGGTCGGTTCAGCTAAGCTGACGCTGCAGCGTAAAACGCGCAGCACCTTGAATATTCCAGGCACCGGGGGTAAAAGTAAGTCGGTGCAAATTGAAGTCCGCAAAAAGCGTACCTATGTGAAGGGTGATGCAGAGGCTGAGCAAGCTCAGGCAGAAGCTGAAGCCGAGGCGCAGCGTGAAGCGGAAGAGCAGGCGCAACGCGAGGCTGAAGAAAAAGCCCGTCGCGAAGCTGAACAGAAAGCGCAACGTGAAGCCGAAGATAAAGCCAGGCGCGAAGCCGCTGACAAGGCCAAACGTGCAGCAGCGGAAAATGAAAAAGTGACAAATCAACCTACCGACGAAGTGACCAGGGCTGCGCAATCAGACAAAGCCCGTCGCGAAGCTGAAGCTGCCGAACTGAAGCGTAAAGCTGAAGAAGAAGCCCGCCGTAAGCTTGAAGAGGCTGCCCGCCTCGTAGCAGAAGAAGCCCGCCGTCTGGCTGAAGAGAAATCAGCTGAATGGGAAAAACCGGAAGAAGAGGATAAAGGCGACTATCACGTCACCACTTCGACACATGCCCGTCAGGCGGAAGACGAAAACGACCGTCAGGTTGAAGCAGGTCGTGCGCGTGCGCGTACTACGGCTAAAGCTGCGCGTCCGGCGAAAAAAGGCAACAAACACTCTGAAGCCAAAACTGACCGTGAAGAAGCGCGTGCGCAGGTTCGTGGTGGTAAAGGCGGCAAGCATCGCAAACCTAGCGCACTGCAGCAGGGCTTCAACAAGCCAGCGCAGGCCGTTAACCGCGATGTTGTGATTGGCGAAACTATCACCGTAGCCGAACTGGCTAACAAAATGGCGGTGAAAGGTTCTCTGGTCATTAAAGCGATGATGAGAATGGGCGCCATGGCGACCATCAACCAGGTCATCGACCAGGAAACTGCACAGCTCGTTGCCGAAGAGATGGGCCACAAAGTGACCCTGCGTCGTGAGAACGAGCTGGAAGAAGCGGTAATGGACGATCGTGATACTGATGCTGCGCAGGAGTCTCGTGCTCCGGTTGTCACCATCATGGGCCACGTCGACCACGGTAAAACGTCCCTGCTGGACTATATTCGTTCCACTAAAATCGCCTCTGGCGAAGCGGGCGGTATTACTCAGCACATCGGTGCTTACCACGTTGAAACCGACAACGGTATGGTTACCTTCCTGGATACCCCGGGCCACGCCGCGTTTACCGCGATGCGTGCACGTGGTGCGCAGGCGACCGATATCGTTATCCTGGTGGTTGCAGCAGACGATGGCGTGATGCCACAGACTGTCGAAGCTATTCAGCACGCCAAAGCCGCTAAAGTGCCGGTTGTGGTTGCAGTGAACAAGTGCGATAAGCCAGAAGCGGATCCGGATCGTGTTAAAAACGAACTGACTCAGTACGGTATCATTCCGGAAGAGTGGGGCGGCGAAAACATGTTCGTTAATGTCTCTGCGAAAGCGGGTACCGGCATTGATGACCTGTTAAACGCTATCCTGCTGCAGGCGGAAGTGCTGGAACTGACCGCTATCCGTGAAGGTATGGCGAGCGGCGTGGTGATCGAATCGTTCCTCGACAAAGGTCGTGGTCCGGTTGCCACCGTGCTGGTACGTGAAGGTACGCTGAACAAAGGCGACATCGTTCTTTGTGGTTTCGAATATGGCCGCGTTCGTGCAATGCGTGACGAACTGGGTCGCGAAGTCATGGAAGCGGGTCCATCTATCCCGGTTGAGATTCTGGGCCTGTCCGGCGTGCCGGCTGCGGGTGATGAAGCGACCGTGGTACGTGACGAGAAGAAAGCACGTGAAGTTGCGCTCTATCGTCAGGGCAAATTCCGCGAAGTTAAACTGGCTCGCCAGCAGAAATCTAAGCTCGAGAACATGTTTGCTAACATGACCGAAGGCGAAGTGTCTGAACTGAACATCGTTCTGAAAGCTGACGTTCAGGGTTCTGTGGAAGCAATCTCCGACTCCCTGCAGAAACTCTCCACCGACGAAGTGAAGGTGAAGATTGTGGGTTCAGGCGTGGGCGGGATTACCGAAACCGATGCGACCCTGGCTGCTGCCTCTAACGCCATCCTCCTTGGCTTCAACGTTCGTGCCGATGCCTCTGCGCGTCGCGTCATTGACGCAGAAAGCCTGGATCTGCGCTACTACTCTGTCATCTATAACCTGATTGACGAAGTTAAAGCGGCGATGAGCGGCATGCTGGCACCAGAGTACAAACAGCAGATCATCGGTCTGGCTGCGGTGCGCGATGTGTTCAAATCACCGAAGTTTGGCGCGATTGCCGGTTGTATGGTGACGGAAGGTAACATCAAGCGTCACAATCCAATCCGTGTCCTGCGCGACAACGTGGTAATTTACGAAGGCGAGCTGGAATCTCTGCGTCGCTTTAAAGATGACGTCAACGAAGTGCGTAACGGCATGGAGTGCGGTATCGGCGTGAAGAACTACAACGACGTTCGCGTTGGCGATATGATCGAAGTGTTTGAAATCATCGAAATTAAACGCACCATCGAGTAATAGACTGCTGATGTGTTGCAATTTGGGAGGCCTCTGGCCTCCCGAATTATTTGGGAGAAATAATGATGGCGAAAGAATTTGGTCGCCCGCAGCGCGTTTCACAAGAGCTGCAAAAAGAGATTGCGATGATCCTGCAGCGTGAGATCAAAGATCCACGTCTTGGCATGATGGTCACCGTATCAGGCGTTGAAGTCTCACGCGATCTCGCTTACGCAAAAGTGTTCGTGACTTTCCTCAACGACAAAGATGAAGAAGCGATTAAACATGGCCTGAAAGCGCTGAAAGAAGCGTCAGGTTATATCCGCATTCTGCTGGGCAAAGCGATGCGTCTGCGTATCGTGCCTGAGCTGACTTTCTTCTACGACAACTCGTTAGTCGAAGGGATGCGCATGTCCAATCTCGTCACCAGCGTCGTGAAGAACGATACTGAGCGCCGTGGTCCGGACGCCACTGGCGATGACGAGGAGGCGTAATGAGTCGTCCGCGTCGTCGCGGTCGCGACGTCCATGGCGTGTTGTTGCTGGATAAGCCACAAGGCGTCTCGTCGAATGATGTCCTGCAGAAAGTGAAGCGTATCTTTAACGCGAATCGCGCAGGACATACCGGCGCGCTGGATCCTCTGGCTACCGGCATGTTGCCGATCTGCCTGGGTGAAGCGACTAAGTTTTCGCAGTATCTGCTCGATTCCGACAAACGCTATCGCGTGATTGCCCGACTGGGCGAGCGGACCGACACGTCAGACGCCGATGGCAACATCGTGCAGACGCGTCCGGTCAGCTTCAGTCAGGCCGATCTGGACAGTGCTCTGGAGAGCTTCCGCGGCGAAACGCTGCAGGTGCCTTCGATGTTTTCGGCACTGAAGCATCAGGGACGTCCGCTGTATGAATATGCGCGTCAGGGCATTGAGATTGCGCGTGAACCGCGTCCCATCACTGTCTATGAACTGCAATTCATTCGCTGGCAGGATAACGAGCTGGAGCTGGAAATTCACTGCTCCAAAGGCACCTATATCCGCACCATCATCGATGACCTGGGCGAAAAGCTGGGATGCGGTGCGCACGTGATTATGCTGCGTCGCGTTCAGGTTGCCCGTTATCCGTATGAAAGGATGGTGACGCTGGAACAGCTCAACACCCTGCTGACGGAAGCCACAGAAGCCGGCATCCCACTGGAAACGCAGCTCGATCCGCTGTTGTTGCCAATGGACAGCCCCGCCTCTGATTTCCCTGAAGTGAATATCCCGCCTGCCGTGGCAGATTTCTTCCGCCAGGGACAGCCGGTACAGGCCAGCAATGCGCCTGCCCAGGGGCTGGTAAGGGTATCGGAAGGCGAAGCGCGTAAGTTTATCGGTATGGCAGAAATTGCCGACGATGGCCGGCTTGCGCCACGTCGTTTAGTGGTTGAGTATCAGGATTGAGCCAGGCGTTCACTTTTCGCTGATGGGGCATTTGCGTTGCTATCGGGCGCAGAGTAGAATAGCGCGGCTTTAAAGCGGGATGCTGAATTAGAGATCGGCACCCATACATTCATTTATTACTGGAGTTTATTATGTCTCTAAGCGTAGAAGCTAAAGCAGAGATCGTTGCTAAATATGGCCGTGGTGCTAACGACAGCGGTTCAACTGAAGTTCAGGTTGCCCTGTTGACCGCGCAGATTACCCATCTGCAGGGTCACTTCTCTGAGCACAAAAAAGACCACCACAGCCGCCGCGGTCTGCTGCGCATGGTATCTCAGCGTCGTAAGCTGCTGGACTACCTGAAGCGTAAAGACGTTGCACGCTACAGCAGCCTGATCGAAAGTCTCGGTCTGCGTCGCTAAGTCTGAAGAATCTGATCGTCGGGGCATTATGCGGGCTTTTGCACTCTGTGCAGCTTACGATCAGATTTGTGCGAGTTTCGTGAAGAGGGGGCCTTTATGGCCCCTTTTTTCGAGCAATCGGCAGCAATCCGGACCAAACTGATGTATTGTTGCTTAGTGTGATCTTTAGTTTGCAGAATTTCGCGCGGCTAATGAGAGGCTTTACCGCAGGGGCGGTCGAGGGTTGTCATTAGTCGCGAGGATGCAACTGAAGATTGGTAATCAATGGCGGGCTACAGATAGCCATGCCCCGAAGTTAAGGACTTTGATTTTGCTGAATCCGATCGTACGCAAATTCCAATATGGTCAACATACCGTCACGCTGGAAACCGGCATGATGGCTCGCCAGGCGACAGCCGCTGTTATGGTGAGCATGGACGATACTGCAGTATTCGTCACTGTAGTAGGTCAGAAAAAATCTAAACCAGGTCAGGATTTCTTCCCACTGACCGTGAACTATCAGGAGCGTACTTACGCTGCTGGTCGTATCCCGGGCAGCTTCTTCCGTCGTGAAGGCCGTCCAAGCGAAGGCGAAACCCTGATTTCGCGTCTGATTGACCGCCCGATTCGTCCGCTGTTCCCGGAAGGTTTTGTTAACGAAGTTCAGGTTATCGCCACTGTTGTCTCTGTGAACCCACAGGTTCATCCGGACATCGTTGCCATGATCGGTGCTTCTGCTGCACTGGCGCTTTCTGGTCTGCCGTTCAATGGCCCAATTGGTTCTGCGCGTGTTGGTTACATCAACGATCAATATGTCCTGAACCCAACCGCAGATGAGCTGAAACAGTCTCGTCTGGATCTGGTGGTTGCCGGTACGCAGAATGCCGTTCTGATGGTTGAATCTGAAGCTGAGATCCTGTCAGAAGAGCAGATGCTGGGCGCCGTGGTCTTTGGTCACGACCAGCAGCAGATCGTTATCGAAAACATCAATGCCCTGGTTGCTGAAGCGGGCAAACCACGCTGGGACTGGCAGCCAGAAGCGGCCAATACCGCACTGATTTCTCGCGTTGCTGCCCTGGCAGAAGCGCGCATCAGCGATGCTTACCGCATCACTGACAAGCAGGAGCGTTACACCCAGGTTGGCGTCATTAAAGACGAAACCATCGCTGCGCTGCTGGCTGAAGATGAAACGCTGGATGGTTCAGAAATCGGCGACATCGTGCATAGCCTTGAAAAAACCGTCGTTCGTACTCGCATCCTGAATGGCGAGCCACGCATCGATGGTCGTGAAAAAGATATGATCCGTGGTCTGGATGTGCGTACTGGCGTATTGCCACGTACACACGGTTCATCGCTGTTCACTCGTGGTGAGACGCAGGCACTGGTTACTGCAACGCTGGGTACGACCCGCGATGCGCAGAACCTTGATGAGCTGATGGGTGAACGTACCGACAGCTTCCTGTTTCATTACAACTTCCCTCCATACTCTGTCGGCGAAACCGGCATGGTAGGTTCGCCGAAGCGTCGTGAGATTGGTCACGGTCGTCTGGCGAAGCGCGGCGTGTTAGCGGTAATGCCTAAAGCGGAAGATTTCCCTTACACCATTCGTGTTGTTTCTGAAATCACCGAATCTAACGGCTCTTCTTCAATGGCCTCTGTCTGCGGTGCCTCACTGGCGTTGATGGATGCAGGTGTGCCAATCAAAGCCGCCGTTGCCGGTATCGCAATGGGTCTGGTGAAAGAAGATGAGAAGTTTGTTGTTCTGTCTGACATCCTGGGCGATGAAGATCACCTGGGCGACATGGACTTCAAAGTAGCCGGTAGCCGTGAAGGTATCACCGCGCTGCAGATGGACATCAAAATCGAAGGCATCACGCGTGAAATCATGCAGGAAGCGCTGAACCAGGCCCGGGGTGCACGTCTGCACATTCTGGGCGTTATGGAACAGGCTATCAGCACGCCGCGTACTGAGATTTCTGAATTCGCACCACGCATTTACACCATCAAAATCAGCTCTGACAAGATCAAAGATGTGATCGGTAAAGGCGGCTCAGTGATTCGTGCACTGACCGAAGAGACCGGCACAACGATTGAAATTGAAGATGACGGCACCGTGAAAATCGCTGCGACCGATGGTCTGAAAGCGAAAGAAGCGATTCGTCGTATCGAAGAGATTACCGCAGAGATCGAAGTGGGCCGCGTTTACAGTGGTAAAGTGACCCGTATCGTTGACTTCGGCGCCTTCGTTGCAATCGGTGGTGGTAAAGAAGGTCTGGTTCACATTTCACAAATCGCTGATAAGCGCGTTGAGAAAGTGACTGACTATCTGCAGATGGGTCAGGAAGTACCGGTTAAGGTGATGGAAGTTGATCGCCAGGGCCGTGTACGTCTGAGCATCAAAGAAGCGACAGAATCTAAGCCGCAGGCTGAAGAAGCTGTCGCGGTGACCACGCCTGACGCTGCTGAATAAGTCGTTGCTGATTTGCCCCTCTCTGCCTGGCAGAGAGGGGCGTTTGTATCATCGCGAGGGCGGGAATCCTTGTGCACAGCAGGCGGATGACAGGATGGTTATCCCAATGTTTGTATTCGGGAGTGGGAAATGAAGCCTTTTCTGCGCTGGTGTTTTGTTGCGACAGCTTTGACGCTGGCAGGATGCAGCAACTCCAATTGGCGTAAGAACGAAGTTCTTGCAGTGCCTTTACAGCCCACACTGCAGCAGGAAGTGATACTGGCGCGCATGGAACAAATTCTTGCCAGTCGCGCTCTCACCGATGATGAACGCGCACAGCTGTTATATGAGCGCGGAGTGTTGTATGATAGTTTAGGTCTGCGGGCATTAGCGCGGAACGATTTTTCGCAAGCGCTGTCTATAAGACCAGATATGCCCGAAGTGTTTAACTACTTAGGCATATATTTAACGCAGGCGGGCAACTTTGATGCCGCCTATGAAGCGTTTGATTCTGTACTTGAGCTTGATCCAACTTACAACTATGCGCATTTAAACCGTGGTATCGCCCTCTATTACGGCGGTCGATACAAGTTAGCGCAAGATGATCTGCTGGCGTTTTATCAAGACGATCCTAACGATCCTTTCCGCAGTTTGTGGCTCTATCTCGTTGAACGTGAGATGGATGTCGACAAGGCAAAAGTCGCGCTTCAACAGCGTCACGACAAAGCGGTCAGAGATCAATGGGGATGGAATATTGTCGAGTTCTACCTTGGAGATATCAACGAGAAAACGTTGATGGAAAGTCTCAAGGCGGACGCAACGGATAACACCTCGCTCGCTGAACATCTCAGTGAAACCAACTTCTATTTAGGTAAGTACTACCTAAGTCTGGGGGAGAAGGACGACGCGAAAGCGTTGTTCAAACTGGCGGTGGCCAACAACGTCAATAACTTTGTTGAACACCGATACGCATTGTTGGAACTGGCGCAACTCGGCCAGGCACAAGACGATTTATCAGAATCTGACCAGCAATAGCTGACGAACTTAATTTGCCTGTAAAACCTGTTAAGTCATCATCTTAAAGGATGAAGGCTTTTCTGTTCGTCAAAACTTTTAATTTGAGCCGGTTCACACTTTTTGATGAAAATGACTGAAAGTTTTCACGACGAGTTATGTAGACTGGCCGCCGCAATCTAAGAGGCACGTGTACTACATGACTGATATTCAAACCACTTTTGCTGACCTTGGCCTGAACGCCGACATCCTTGAATCACTGAATGGCATGGGCTACGTAAAGCCATCCCCAATCCAGGCTGAGTGTATTCCTCACCTGCTGGCGGGCCGTGACGTGTTAGGCATGGCGCAGACCGGGAGTGGTAAAACCGCGGCGTTCTCTCTGCCGCTGTTACATAACATTGATCCTACTGTTAAAGCGCCACAAATCCTGGTGCTGGCACCTACCCGCGAACTGGCGGTACAGGTTGCTGAAGCAGTTACCGAATTCTCTAAACACATGCGTGGCCTGAACGTGGTTGCCCTTTACGGCGGCCAGCGTTATGACGTGCAGCTGCGCGCACTGCGTCAGGGACCACAGGTTGTTGTGGGTACGCCTGGCCGTCTGCTTGACCACCTGAAACGCGGCACGTTAGACCTTTCTAACCTGCGTGGCCTGGTGCTGGATGAAGCAGATGAAATGCTGCGCATGGGCTTCATCGAAGACGTTGAAACCATCATGGCGCAAATTCCAGCCGATCATCAGACCGCGCTGTTCTCTGCAACCATGCCGGAAGCGATTCGTCGTATCACCAAACGCTTCATGAAAGATCCACAGGAAGTGCGTATTCAGTCAAGCCTGACCACGCGTCCTGATATCAGCCAGAGCTACTGGACCGCTTACGGTCGTAAAACAGACGCACTGGTTCGCTTCCTGGAAGCAGAAGACTTTGATGCTGCCATCATCTTCGTGCGTACCAAAAACGCAACCATGGAAGTGGCAGAAGCGCTGGAACGTAGTGGCTATAACAGCGCCGCGCTGAACGGTGACATGAACCAGGCGCTGCGTGAGCAGACGCTTGAGCGCCTGAAAGATGGTCGTCTCGACATTCTGATTGCAACCGACGTTGCGGCCCGTGGCCTGGACGTTGAGCGCATCAGCCTGGTTGTTAACTACGACATTCCGATGGACTCAGAATCTTACGTTCACCGTATCGGCCGTACCGGTCGTGCTGGTCGTGCTGGCCGTGCGCTGCTGTTCGTTGAGAACCGCGAACGCCGTCTGCTGCGTAACATCGAACGTACCATGAAGCTGACCATTCCTGAGGTAGAACTGCCTAACGCAGAACTGCTGGGTGAGCGTCGTCTGGCTAAGTTTGCTGCTAAAGTTCAGCAGCAGCTGGAAAGCAGCGATCTGGATCAGTACCGTGCTCTGCTGGCTAAAATGCAGCCAGAAGATGAAATGGATCTGGAAACACTGGCAGCTGCACTGCTGAAGATGGCACAGGGCGAACGTCCTCTGATTCTGCCACCAGAAGCACCGCGTCCGGCACGTCGCGAATACCGCGATCGTGACGAGCGTGATGGCCGTCGTGACAGCCGTGAAGCGCGTGGCGATTCTCGTGCTCCGCGTGAAAACCGCGAAAGCCGTGATGGCGATCGTCCACGTCGCGAACGTCGTGATGTTGGCGAAATGCAGCTGTACCGCATCGAAGTAGGCCGCGATGATGGTGTTGAAGTTCGTCACATCGTTGGCGCTATCGCTAACGAAGGCGACATCAGCAGCCGTTACATCGGTAACATCAAGCTGTTCGGTACCCACTCGACTATCGAGCTGCCGAAAGGCATGCCAGGCGATGTGCTGCAGCACTTTACCCGTACCCGTATTCTGAACAAGCCGATGAATATGCAGTTACTGGGTGATGCACAGCCGAACGAAGGCCGTGGTGACCGTCGTCCAGCTGGTGCTGGCGGTGAGCGTCGCAGCGGTCCAGGTGCAGGCGGTCCGGGCGCAGCTAACCGTGAAGGTGGTCGTCGCTTCTCTTCTGAACGCCGTGAAGGTGGTCGTGAAGGCGGCGGACGTACTTTCAACCGTGAAGGTAGCCGTGGTCCACGTCGTGAAGAGGGCGCAGCCGCCGCTCCACGTCGTCGTGATGCATAACGACTTAGCGTCGTAACAAAAAGGGAAGCCAATGGCTTCCCTTTTTTTATGCCTGTCAGGCACCGCCGCTGATCATCACGCGCTCGCCGCTGACCCAGGCGGACTCTTCAGAGGCCAGAAACAGCGCAACCTGCGCCACATCTTCCGGCAGACCAAAGCGTCCCAGCGGCGTGGCTGCCAGCAGTTGCGCTTTGAGCTGTGGGCTCATCCTCTTCGCGGCCAGTAATCCCTCCGTCAGAATCATGCCTGGTGCCAGGGCGTTAACCCGGATGTTCTTTGCGCCCAGCTCGCGCGCCAGTCCCTGGGTCAGGGTATCCACTGCGCCTTTGGTTGCCGCCCAGAGCACGGAACCCGGCGTGCTGTTTTTACTGTTCAGGGCGCTGAGATTAATAATGCTGCCGCCGTGCGCCGGGAAGTGATGAATCGCCTGCTGACAGACCATCAGCGTACCCAGCAGGTTAACGTTAATCTGCTGCTGCATCTCCTCCAGCGTCAGCGCCGCAAACTCGCCGTGATGAAAGCTGCCCGCATTGTTCACCACAATGTCGGGCGCGCCGAAGCACTCTGCGGTGGTGGCGAAGAGCCGTTCCACATCCCGCAGGAGAGAGATATCTGCCTGTACCGCCACGGCTTCACTGCCCAGGTTGACGATATCGCTGACCACGTCAGCCGCTCCCACTTCATCCTGACGATAATTAACCACGACGCGGGCGCCAGCCGCGGCAAAAGCGATGGCAATCGCCGCACCAATGCCTTTTGAGGCGCCTGTTACTAGCGCGATTTTATTCTGCAGTGCCTTCATTATGTTGTTCTCCGCCGTAATGATTGCGTCGAAAGACTATGCGCGCTGGTGCCGAAAAGCGGGTAGTGCAATCCTGCAAGCTTCTTGCACGATCCTGCAAAAGTAACGCAACGGGCCAGGTATTCCGCTCAGCGTCAGGTAATATCAGCACAGATAGCGGGAGGGGAGAACACAGTGACAGAGAGTGAGAAGTGGCAGGGGCTGGCGCAGTTAATTGCCCGTCATGCTCCGGAGGATGGGCGGCATTCAAGCGCCATAGATTGCCTGTTTTTTGGCCGGGTTTCAGCACCGACTGAGCCAATGCACTTTGCTCAATGGGCCAGTTTTGCCCTGGTGGCACAGGGCGGTAAGGCGCTGCATATCGGTGATGAGGTGCTGCACTATGGTCCGGGCGATCTGCTGCTGGTGACGCTGGATATGCCGGTGCGCGCCTGCGTCACCGTCGCCACGCCGGAAAAGCCCAATCTGGGGATTGGTATCGCCATCAATGAATCCCGGCTGATGCGCTACCTCGAACAGTTTCCCCCGACGCTGCCGCTGGCGACACCAGACAGTGAACGTGGCGTCACCGTGCATAAGGTCTCACCTTTGCTGGTGGATGCGGTTATCCGGCTGGTACGCCTGCTTGACCACCCTGAGGACATTGAGGCGCTGGCCCCGCTCATTGAGCAGGAGATTTTCTATCGGCTGCTGACCGGGCCGGAAGGTTCGCGCATCCTGAATATGGCGCTGGCTGAGCGGCCGGGCAACCGGGTCGCGCAGGCTGCCCGCTGGCTGCGGGAAAATTTTCATCAGCCGCTGAAGATCGATCGGCTCGCCAGTAGTGTCGGCATGAGCATCTCTTCGCTGCATCATCACTTCAAAGCCGTGACGGCCATGACGCCGATGCAATACCAGAAACAACTGCGGCTGAATGAGGCGCGACGTTTGATGATGGTGGAAAAGCTGGATGCCGGTACGGCAGGCTATCGGGTGGGGTATCAGAGCGCGTCACAGTTCAGCCGGGAGTATCGCCGCCTGTATGGGCAATCTCCGGCCAGGGATAGTCGTCAGCTGGCGGTGAGCCCGGAGAGATTGCGCCCACCGCAGAACTGATTACAGGCTGTTAGCCGCTTCCATCGCAATGGCGAAGGAGCGCAGGCGCGCTTCGGAATCAAAAATCTGGCCATTGACCATAATTTCATCCGCCTGGGTTTCACGCATCAGTGAGGCCAGCCCATGACGCACTTTGTCCGTATCGCCGACCAGCGACATGCTGAGCGCCTGCTGTACGCCATACTGTTCTGATGGCGACCAGAGGTTATCCATGTTTTCAACCGGTGCCGGTAACGGGCCCGGTTTGCCGCGGCGCAGGTTGATAAACTGCTGCTGCTGCGAGGTAAACAGGAAGCGCGCATCACGCTCACTGTCTGCGGCGATCACGTTAATGCAGACCATGGCATAAGGCTTGTCGAGACGCGCCGATGGCTGGAAGTTTTCACGGTAGACGTGCAGCGCCTGGAACAGTTGGTCAGGGGCAAAATGGGAGGCAAACGCAAACGGCAGGCCCATTTTCGCTGAAAGCTGTGCGCTGTAGAGACTGGAGCCGAGCAGCCAGACCGGAATCTGCAGGCCCAGACCGGGTACCGGCTGCACTGGCGGCTGCGCATCCGCTTCAGCATCGAACCAGCTAATCAGTTCAGCCACATCCTCGGGGAATGTGTCGATGTGCATGTTGGCCTGATGACGGCGTAGTGCCATCATGGTGCGCTGGTCAGAACCTGGCGCGCGACCTAAGCCGAGATCGATACGGCCAGGATAGAGAGAGGCCAGCGTACCAAACTGCTCGGCGATCACCAGCGGCGCATGGTTAGGCAACATAATGCCGCCGGAGCCCAGCTTCAGAGTCTCGGTATTCGCCGCCAGATAGCCAATCAGCACGGAGGTGGCTGCGCTGGCAATCCCCGTCATGTTGTGATGTTCAGCCAGCCAGTAGCGTTGATAGCCCAGTTTTTCAGCCTGACGCGCCAGCGCCAGCGAATTATGGAACGCATCCCGAGCGGTCGCGCCCTGTGGAATCGGCGCGAGATCCAGCACGGACAGGCGAAGAGGTTTTTTATCAGACATGACTACTCCCGTTGTATGGCGCAGGCGTTAAGTTAAGGCCTGCACCATTTAGTATTACGCATCATTCCTTATATTAAAACTGCTAACCTCAGCAGTAATATAGCCGGTATGTGCTTTTATTCAGGATGCCAGCGTCATGCCCGCCAGTTTGCGCCAGTAACCATTACAATCACTGCCTTTCGCGACCATTAGCGGAGCCTGGCCGTTTTCATTGGCGCGGAAACGGTCGATCTCTGCCAGCGTCGTCACATCCTGCGGCGAGAGCCGTATGCAATCGACCTTGCCGCGCATACCGGCCAGATCGTTACCCAGGTTATAGCAGTAGCCGCTCATGGTCTGAATGCCATTGAGGACGAACACCTGCTGCCCCTCCTGGGAGTTGACGCGCCGGCCTGTCGGATAGTTGATACAGCAGGTTTCGCAATCATCTTTCGCGCGGTTTTCCGAGCGGGCGGTGAAGCAGCGCGCTGAGAGCGCCAGCGGCAGATGACCGTAGCCCAGCACCTCCACCTCAAACTGCTGCCGGATACCCCGCGTCTCGCACTGCTCCAGCAGCTGTAGCAGCCAGTCACGTGACATCTCCACCGGCATACACCAGCGCGTCATGCCCTCTTTGACCAGCAGCTGCAGCGTGTCGGCGTTATAAACATTGAGCGTCGGGCCCGCGACAAAGGGCAGATGACGCTCAGCGGCCATGTTTACCGTGCCGATATCATTGGCTTCAATCAGGAACTCACCGTTCTCTACGTAACGCTGCAGCTCTTTCAGCTCAGAGGGCGATTGCAGCAGCGCCAGCGTGCTCAGCACCACCTGTTTGCCGCTGGCCGCGAGTTCACGAGCCAGCGCCATCCAGCGGGCATAGGGCGTGGCGCGACGTTTACTGCACACCGCTTCGCCAAGGTAGATAATATCCGCGCTACTGCGGGCAGCCTGCTGGTAAAAATCTTCCAGCGTATCGGTCGGCCAGTACCAGAGCACCGGCCCAAGGGCATATTGCATCATGACTCCTTATTGCCATTCACGGTGATAAGCACCCAGCGTGGTTTGCGAACCTTCTGAGAGATCGCCCAGCGTCTGCATCCACTGTGGTGCAACTTCAAACTGTTCCGGCTGCGCCTTGCAGCGATCAATTGCCTGACGCCAGACGCGCGCCACGTCAGCGACATAGGCAGGGCTGCGCTGACGGCCTTCGATTTTCACCGAGGCGATGCCTGCCCGCAGCAGTTCCGGCAGCAGCTCCAGCGTGTTCAGACTGGTGGGCTCCTCGAGCACGTGATAACGCTTGTCGTTAACCACATAGCGTCCTTTGCAAAGTGTCGGATAACCCGCGCTTTCGTCCGGGGCGTAGCGATCGATCAACACTTCATTAAGACGTGACTCCATGCCCTGCGGCGTCTGCTGCCAGCGCACAAACTTCGCCGGGGAGCAGGCACCGGCGCTGTTAGGCGATTCACCGGTCAGCCAGGAAGAGAGGTAGCAGCGGCCTTCCGCCATGATGCACAGGCTGCCAAAGGCGAACACCTCCAGCGGCACCGGTGTGCTGCGTGCCAGCTGTTTAACCTGGTGAATCGACAGCACGCGAGGCAGCACCACACGCTGCAGATTGAAGTGGCGATGGTAAAAGCGAATCGCCTCCAGATTGGTCGCCGAAGCCTGTACAGAAAGATGACGTTCGACCTGGGGATAGTGCGTCGCGGCATACTCCAGCGTGGCGATATCCGCCAGGATCAGCGCGTCAGCTCCGTTTTGCGCCGCCACATCAATCGCCCGCTGCCAGCGACCCATGCCATCCGGATGGGCAAAGGTGTTGATCGCAACATGCAGTTTGCGACGATGCTGATGAAGATAGCGCGCGGCTTCAGCCAGTTTTTTATCGGTGAAATTCAGACCCGCAAAATGACGGGCATTGGTGTCATCTTTCAGCCCCACATACACCGCATCAGCGCCATTCTCTACAGCGGTGCGCACTGCGGGTAAGTTTCCTGCCGGGCAGAGCAGTTCCATAGATATTCCTCTCAACATGCAGATGGGCGTCGAGTCTAGGCATCTGGTCCGGGCTGCGTGTTGATTTGGGGCAGTGAAATTCAAATTCATCCGCCCTGCGGCGCTTTTTTTCCTTTCATGGCAGCGGTTTTTATTGATCTCAGAGGAGGCGCGCAGAAAAGGATATGGCAATATACGTAAAATTTTCTGAAGGGAGTGACGAAAGTGTTAGAGCGGATACATGCCCATTGTGTGAAAAACGGTCCTAAAATCTTAGGGTTACCCGCTGCGTTCACCCCATTCCCGGTCAAAAAGTTGCTTCTGCAACAACTCTTAAACTGGCAATTTCGTCATGCTTTGGCTGAAGGTGAGTTAGACTTTCTGGATGGTCGCCTGCTGGGTATTGAAATTGCCGATCTCAATCTGCAATGGATAACCACGCTGCAGGACGGCCGACTGGCGGTATTGCAACAGTCCGAAGCGGATGTCTGGTTTCGGGGCAATGCCAATGATCTGTTGCTGGTGGCAGCACGTAAAGCAGATCCCGACATGCTGTTCTTTCAACGCCGGCTGGTGATTGAAGGTGACACTGAACTGGGACTTGAGGTGAAGAACGTAATGGATGCTATTGAACCCGAGGCTATGCCCACCGCGTTACGCACGGCAATTGAGCAGATGGCGGCATTTGTCGACGCCGGCATGAAACAGGACGCGAAGGCCGCACAGGCGCGCGCAGGTGCTGCATGTTGATTCGTAGTGAAATTGGCGTGGATGCCGCAGGCATCGACGCGCTGCTCAGACGCTGCTTCAGTACCTCTGCAGAGGCGGAACTGACTCAGGCGCTGCGTGAAGATGGCTTGCTGACCTTAGGCGTGGTCGCGACGGATGACGAGGGACAGGTGCTGGGTTATGCCGCATTCAGTCCGGTCAGCGTTCAGGGTGAAGATCGCGGCTGGGTTGGGCTGGCACCGCTGGCCGTCGATGAGACGCTGCGCGGTCAGGGAATTGCCAGCAAGCTGATCTATGAGGGGCTGGATACGCTCAATGAATTTGGCTACAGCGCGGTAGTGGTGCTGGGCGATCCGGCGCTGTTCAACCGTTTTGGTTTTGAACCGGCGGCACGCCACGGCCTGCGCAGCCGCTGGCCGGGTACAGAGGCAACGTTCCAGGTCTACCGTCTGGCCGATAATGCGTATGACGGGGCGGAAGGGCAGATCGACTACGCCGAACCCTTTAATCGCCAGCCGTAATACCCAGCCAGCTCTCCAGACAGCCGGGCTGGCCCGCCACCAGCAGTAATTTCTGCTGGCGGGTCAGTTGCTTGACCTGATACTCCAGCCTGGAGGCGCTGGCGCGATCGCCCGCGTCACAGTGAAACACCAGGCCCAGCGGCCCTTTGCCGCGCAGCGCGCGGGCGCCGCGTCCGCTCTGGTGCTGAGCGACCCGACGCACCACATCCGTGGTGATACCGGTGTACAGGCTCCCTTTCGCCGTACGGACGATGTAGAGTTGCCACTGCTTACTCATCGCAATCATTTCCCAAAAAAAGGTGCCGGGCAGTGTAGCGCGCTTCACTCTCCGGTGCACCGCCAGGAGTTTATCTTGTCCGATCACGCCCATCTGGTTCGCTATCTGAGAAAGCAGCATGTGCTTTCACTCTGCTGTACCGCCGACGATCAACTGTGGTGCGCTAACTGCTACTACGTCTTTGACGAGACGCGCATGGCCTTCTGGATCATGACGGAACCCGATACCCGCCACGGTGAGTTAATGGTGCAGAATCCGCAGGTTGCGGGCACCGTCAATGGCCAGCCAAGAAGCGTGCTGCTGATTAAAGGGGTGCAGTATCGTGGCCATGTCAAACGGCTGGAGGAGACAACAGAGCAGATCGCCAGAGCCGCTTACCAGAAACGTTTTCCGGTCTCACGCAAAGTGTCGGCACCGCTGTGGGAGATTGTGCTGGATGAAGTGAAGATGACGGATAATGCGCTGGGATTCGGCAAGAAAATTGCCTGGCAGCGGGAGAAATAGGAACGCCCTTTTCAGCAGAAAAGGGCGTCGCGGCTTACAGCGCTTCGAGGATCCGCAGGGATTCACGATTAAAGGCCGGTAAATCGGCCGGGGTGCGGCTGGTGACCAGCTTATCGTCGTCTACTACCACTTCCTTATCATGGAAGTCGGCACCGGCATTGATCAGGTCAATGGCAACGGCTTTAACGGTAGTCATCTTGCGACCGCGCACGCCGTTAGCGCTAATCAGCAGCTGTGGCCCGTGGCAGATGGCAAAGATTGGCTTGCCGCTGGCGACAAACTCTTTGGTAAAAGCAACAAAACGATCGTCGCCGCGCAGGGCATCGGGCGAGTGACCGCCAGGCAGGAGCAGAGCGTCAAATTCAGCCGGGCTGACGTCATCAATGCTGCGATCGATGGTCACTTCCGCTTCGCCTTTCTTGCCTTTAACGACATTACCGGCTTGTTTCTCAATGGTAACCACCTCAAAACCAGCGCGTTTGTAAACTTCCGCAGGTGAGGTAAATTCTGAGTCTTCAAATTCATCGGTAATTAAAACCGCCACTTTCTTGCTCATTTTTTTCCTCCTTCAGCATGTGGAGCGCGAGACGCGCTTTCCGGATAACGCTATAAGCCTGGTCGCTGAGAGTGAGAACGCAAGCCAGCCCGTTAAGATCAGCTATCTTTTAACCAGTCAGCAGTGAAATAAGGATGAATCTGAGATGAATCGCGTATTACTGACCGGTGCCACCGGCTTAGTCGGGTCGCATCTGCTGCGCTTACTGATTGAGGATCCACGCGTCGATGAGATCATCGCGCCAACCCGTCGGCCACTGCCCGCGATGAACAAGGTGGTGAATCCGGTTGAGGCCGATCTCACCGATGTCCTCGGGCCGCTGCAAAGTTCGCTGGACACGGTGTTCTGCTGCCTGGGCACCACGCGTAAGCAGGCGGGCAGTAAACAGGCTTTTATCCACGTTGATTACACCCTGGTGGTGGACAGCGGGTTAAGCGGATTACGTCTGGGGGCGAAGCAGATGCTGGTGGTCAGTGCGCACGGGGCCAGTCGTCACTCGCCGTTTTTGTACAATCGCGTCAAAGGCGAAATGGAGAATGCGCTGCGCCATCAGGGCTGGCCGCGCCTGACGCTGGTGCGGCCTTCATTGCTGCTTGGGGATCGTGCGCAGAAGCGCCGGGGTGAAAGCCTGGCGGGACCGCTGTTTTCGCTGCTGCCGGGCAACTGGCGGGCGGTCAGCGCGCACGACGTGGCACGCTGTCTGCACCAGCAGGCTTTTACGCCGGGGAGTGAGAGCGTCAATATCATTGAGTCCGGCGAAATCCCGCGCCACTCAGCGTAACTGCCAGATAATCTGATTACGGCTGCCGCGCCATTGCAGCGTGGCATCCTTCTCCTCTTCGACAAAACGGCCATCGATCAGCACGTCGAGATAGGCCAGCACAGCGCGCTGCGCCGCATTCAGCTCCTGCATCCGGTAACCGGTCCAGAGCCAGATATCTTTACCGGGACACGTCTGTCGCACCCGTTTCACCAGACGGCGAATGTGCGGCACGTTATGCGGATGCAGCGGATCGCCACCACTCAGCGACAATCCCTGGCGCGGAATGCGGGTGTCCTGCAAATCCGCCAGCAGTTGCTCCTCCATCGCAAGCGTAAAGGGCACGCCGGAATCAAGCCGCCAGGTGCTCTGGTTATAACAGCCGCGGCACTGATGTTCGCAACCAGCGACAAACAGCGTGCAGCGGGTGCCAGGTCCATTAACGATATCCACATCATAGTAGCGATGGATATGCATCATCCCAGCGGTCCTTCAGACAGATGCTTCACCCGACGCTGCACTTCCTGCTGTTTACCGGCATTAAAGGGCCGCGCATCCGGGCTGCCCAGATAGCCGCAGACCCGCCGGGTAACGGAGACGCGTGCCGGATCGTGGTTGCCGCAATTCGGACAGGTGAAGCCGCGGCTGGTACAGGTGAACTCGCCGTTGAAGCCGCACTCGTAGCACTCATCAATCGGGGTATTAGTGCCGTAATAGGGCACGCGGTCGTAGCTGTAATCCCAGACATCCTCCAGCGCCTTGAGGTTGTGCTGCACATTCGGGTATTCGCCGTAACAGATGAATCCGCCATTCGCCAGCGGCGGATAGGGCGCTTCAAAGTCGATTTTGTCGTAAGGATTGACCTTCTTCTCAACGTCGAGATGGAAGCTGTTGGTGTAGTAGCCCTTGTCGGTAACGCCTGGCACCAGACCAAACTGCGCCGCATCAAGGCGGCAGAAACGGTCGCACAGATTCTCGCTTGGCGTACTGTAAAGGCTGAACCCATAGCCTGTTTCTGCTTTCCAGCGCTCGGTGGCATCGCGCATGTAAGCAATGATCTCTACCCCTTTGGCACGCAGAGCCGCGTCATCGTAAGGATGCTGATGACCGCCGCTGAGCGCATTCAGGGTTTCATGCAGGCCGATATAGCCCAGCGACAGCGACGCACGGCCATTACGGAAAATAGGACCGACTTCATCATCCGCATTCAGCCGAACGCCACAGGCGCCTTCCATATAGAGGATGGGCGCCACGCGCGCTTTGGTCTTCTCCAGCCGCGCCACCCGCGTCATCAGCGCCCGCTTAGCCAGCTGCAGTCGCGCATCGAGCAGCGTCCAGAAGCGCGCTTCATCCCCGCCCGCTTCCAGTGCGATGCGCGGCAGGTTCAGGCTGATCACCCCGATATTGTTGCGGCCCTCATGAATCTGCTCGCCGTTCTCTTCATAAACGCCAAGGAAGCTACGGCAGCCCATTGGGGTTTTAAACGAGCCGGTGACTTTAACCACCTGATCGTAATTGAGGATGTCGGGATACATCCGCTTGCTGGCGCACTCCAGCGCCAGTTGTTTGATGTCGTAATTAACGTCGCCCGCCCGGCGGTTGACGCCTTCGCGAATGCTGAACACCAGTTTAGGGAACACCGCCGTTTTGCGATTTTTACCCAGTCCGGCCAGCCGGTTAAGCAGAATCGACTGCTGAATCAGCCGGGCCGCCCAGTCCGTCCCCAGACCAAAACCAAAGGTGACAAACGGCGTCTGGCCGTTGGCGGTGTGCAGGGTATTCACCTCATACTCCAGCGACTGAAAGGCGTCGTAGCACTCTTTCTCCGTACGCTGGCGCGCATACTGCTCGGCCTGCGGGATCTGCCACTGCTCAGCAATCGCCAGATGCCGGGCATAGCTCTGCTCAACAAACGGGGCCAGCACTTCATCAATACGGTTAATGGTGGTGCCGCCGTAAATATGGCTGGCGACCTGCGCGATGATCTGCGCCGTCACGGCGGTAGCGGTGGCGATCGATTTAGGCGGCTCGATTTCAGCATTGCCCATTTTGAAACCGTTGGTCAGCATGCCTTTCAGATCGATCAGCATGCAGTTGAACATCGGGAAGAAAGGGGAGTAGTCGAGATCGTGATAGTGGATCTCGCCGCGCTCGTGCGCCAGCACCACATCGCGTGGCAGGATCTGCTGCTGTGCGTAGTGTTTTGCCACGATCCCGGCCAGCAGATCGCGCTGCGTCGGGATCACTTTGCTGTCTTTGTTGGCATTCTCGTTCAGCAGCGCCGCATTGGTCTGATCGACCAGTCCACGAATGGCGTGATGTAACTGGCTCTGACGATCGCGGGCGACATCGCGATCGTGGCGGTATTCAATGTAGGCGCGGGCCAGTTGAGGGTAAGGACCCGCCATCAGCGTCTCTTCTACTGCACACTGAATTTCACGGATATCCACTTCCGGACGATCGGCCAGCCGCAATGCCACGCGCTCAGCGACCTGCGCGCACCAGGCTGCGTCTTCTACTTCGGCTGCCCTTGCCGCCGCCACCACGGCCTGCTCAATACGCTGCGCATCAAAGCCTGTCCGGCATCCATCACGCTTGATTACCACCGTCGCCATTTCTCTCTCCATAAACTACATATAGGGGTCTAAAGGATTCTATTCGCTACATGTAGTGATTGCTGAGAATTATTGCGATCAGATTTGACCTGAAACAAGGAAGCCTCAACCCGCTGGAAAACTCTGGCTGATGTAAAAAATCGGGTGCTGGTTCAGGTTTCCTGCAGGATCCACTGGCGGATTGGCGTGCAGCAACTTTAATCAACGTTCTGCCCTGTCAAAACGTTGACGTTACAAGGATGCCCGCCAATGTGGTTACCCCGTTCTTTGCTCCTGCTCCTGCTCCCGGCCCTCAGCCCAATCGCCCTGGCCAGTTCGCTGCCGCTGATGCCCTGGCCGCAACAGGTGGAACAGCCCGCCAGCGGCGGCACGCTTACCCTGACGCCGCAGCTGACGCTGCAAATCTCTGGCGATCATCTGGCGGGTGCTGAAGCGCGCTGGCTGGAGCGGATCAGTAATCAGACCGGCTGGCCGCTGTTGCCCGCCACCCAGCCGATAGCAGCACCGACTATCCGCATCGTCATTGCGAAGGCGGTGGATCCGCAGCCGCTGCCTGATAGCGATGAGAGCTATCAGTTGCAGGTCGATGGCGACGGCGTCCTGTTAACCGCGCCCAGCCGTTTCGGCGCGATGCGCGGCATGGAAACCCTGCTGCAGCTGATACAAAACGGCGCACAGGGGACAACCATTCCTTACGTCACCATCCACGATCATCCGCGCTTTCCGTGGCGCGGCGTGCTGATCGACACGGCGCGTCACTTTATGCCGGTGGAGACGCTTAAACGTCAGATCGACGGCATCGCCGCCGCGCGCATGAACGTCTTTCACTGGCATCTTACTGACGATCAGGGCTGGCGCTTCGCCTCCAGCCACTATCCCCAGCTGCAGCAGAAAGCCAGCGATGGCAACTATTACAGCCAGCAGCAGATGCGGGAGATCGTGAAATATGCCACCGATCGCGGGGTGCGTGTGGTGCCCGAGCTGGATATGCCGGGACATGCGTCCGCGCTGGCGGTGGCGATGCCAGAGCTGATTAGCGCACCCGGCCCCTGGCAGATGGAGCGCGGCTGGGGCGTCTTTAAACCGCTGCTCGATCCCAGCAACGAACAGGTTTATCAGGTGATCGACACGCTGGTGGGTGAGATGGCGGCGATCTTCCCCGATCCCTGGCTGCACATTGGCGGCGATGAGGTGGATCCGACACAGTGGAACGACTCGCCTGCTATCCAGCAGTTTATGCGCGATCACGATCTGAAAGATGCCCATGCGCTTCAGGCATATTTCAATCAGCGGGTAGAGAAGATCCTGGAAGCCCATCACCGTCAGATGGTGGGCTGGGATGAGATTGCCCATCCCGATCTGCCGCGCAGCATTCTGATCCAGTCGTGGCAGGGTCAGGATGCGCTGAGCGCGCTGGCAAAAGAGAACTACCGCGGCATCCTCTCCACCGGTTTCTACCTCGATCAGCCTCAGCCTGCCAGCTATCACTACCGCAATGAGGTCACGCCACAGGGCCTCAACGGCCAGGATCGTCTGCGGCCAGGCGATCAGGCGCAGAGCTGGTCATTCACCATGCCGCGGCTGAAAGGCAGCCCGGTGAAGGGCAGCTTTACGCTGATACAGGGAGAACCAGGCTGGCGCGGTTTTATCGACTTCGATGGCAAAGCCCGCCGGATGGTCAGTCAGATTAACTGGCTCTCGACGCGGCAGGTGCGGTTTAGCGTGGATAGCTGGATGGGGCCGTTCCAGCCGGTGGTCACGCTGCAACAGAACGCTCTTAAAGGTTATGCAGAGGTAGGCAACGTGCATTATCCCACCAGCGGTCAACGGCTGGCGCAGACGCCTGCGGGCATCGCGCCCGCGCTGCCCACACCTGAGCAGGTGCAGCAAAATCTGCTGGGTGGCGAGGCGGCGCTGTGGGCGGAAAACATCAACAGCCAGATTATTGATACCAAACTGTGGCCGCGCGCCTTCGTGGTGGCCGAGCGGTTATGGTCGGCGCAGGATGTCACCAATACCGACTCGATGTATTCGCGGCTGGCGGCGATGGATCGCTGGAGCAGCGTGTCGGTCGGAACGCTGCAACATGCGCAGACGGAGCAGCAGATGATGCGGCTGGCCAGTGGGCATGACATCGCCCCACTGCGGGTTCTGGCCGAGGTGCTGGAACCGGCGCAATACTACACGCGTCAGCATCTCAAGTTTCAGGCGGGCCATTACGACTACCATGAACCCCTGAACCGGCTGGCAGATGTACTGCCCGCTGAGAGTGAGGCGGTACGTCAGCTGGAGCAGCAGGTCGCCGTGTTAATCGCCAATCGTAATAATCCGGCTGCCGCCTCTGCGGTTCGCGCGCCGCTGCAGCGCTGGCAGGCTAACACCAGCGCGGTGCTGCCGATCATTAACGCCAGTGCAACGCTGAAGCCGCTGGCACAGAGCGTGCAGCAGATCGAGGCGCTGAGCGCCATGGGCCTCGTGCTGGTTAATGCTTACGTTCGCAATCAGGCGTTTGGTGCCAGTGAAGTGGCGGAGATGCGTGCGACACTGGATGCCGCCGCAGAGGTACAGGATGAAACAGTGATTGCGCTGGTCAGGCCGCTGGAGACGCTGCTGCGCGCCTTTCAGTAAACGCTGCGGCCGGATAAACCGGCCATAGCGTCCTCAGGCCGGGCCGCTGACCGAGTGGCGGCGCACCAGGGTCGGGCTGAACATGTGGGTCACTTCCGGCAGCGGCTGATTGTTGGCCAGCGCCAGCGCAAGCTGGGCCGCCTGCTGCGCCATGGTGACAATCGGATAGCGGATGGTGGTGAGGCGCGGTCGCACATAGCGCGAAACCAGTACATCATCGAAGCCGATCAGCGACATCTCTTCCGGCACCCGAACACCGTTATCGCTCAGCACCGCCAGCGCGCCGGCGGCCATTGAGTCGTTGTAGCAGGCGACAGCGGTGAAATTCTTGCCGCGACCCAGCAGTTCCGTCATCGCCTGCTCACCGCCCACTTCATCTGGTTCACCCCAGGTGACCAGCCGATCGCTGCACGGCAGACCGTGTTCTTTCAGCGCATCGTAGTAACCCTGCAGGCGATCTTCTGCATCGGAGATAGTGTGGGTCGAGCAGATAAAGGCGATATTCTGGTGGCCAAGCTGGATCAGATGACGGGTCGCCAGCCAGGCGCCGTAGCGATCGTCGAGCGCGATACAGCGCTTTTCAAAGCCTTTTATCAGCCGGTTCAGCAGCACCATGCCAGGCACCTGCTTCATCAGCACTTCCAGTTCTGCATCGGGGATTTTCTTGGCGTGAACCACCAGCGCCGCGCAGCGGTGACGCATCAGTTGTTCAATCGCCTGCCGCTCTTTTTGCTCATTATGGTAACCGTTACCAATCAGCAAAAAGTTACCGGTGTCACCTGCCACCTCATCCACGGCTTTAACCATTGCGCCAAAAAAGGGATCGGAGACGTCACCGACAATCAGGCCGAGCGTTTCGGTCGATTGCTGCGCCAGTGCGCGTGCGTTGGCGTTCGGGTGATACTGAAGCTGCTCCATCGCCTGACCTACGGCCTGTCGGGAGCTGTCGCTGGCTTTGGGAGAATTATTGATTACACGGGAGACTGTGGCGACAGAAACGCCAGCCAGTCGCGCAACATCCTTTATAGTAGCCATGCGTTGACCTGCTTTGGGGAAAACGTTTACACATCGCATCAGTGTTACGGAAAAGGGCGGACACATCAACCCGACAGAATGTCAGCGTCGTCGCAAAAAGGGGTAAAAACGGTCACTGCTGCACGTCTTCTGCTGAGGCGTCGCACCATGCTATGCTCAATCTCCCACCTGGCTACCGTGAAAAACAACGATGAAAACCAAAGTGCCACATCTGGCGCACTGGGGCGCCTTTACCGCCGTTACTGAAAACGATCGCCTGATTGGCTGCGAACCTTTCTTCGCCGATGCCGATCCGTCACCGATGATCCACACCATTCCTGAACTGGTCTATTCCGACAAACGCATTCGTCAGCCGATGGTGCGGCGCTCGTGGCTGAAGTCACGCGAAAAAAGCGACCGTACGCTGCGTGGCCGGGAGGATTTTGTTGCCGTCGACTGGGAAACCGCACTGGATCTGGTGGCGGAGGAGAATCGCCGCATTCGCGAGCGCTATGGCGCATCGGGCATTTTCAACGGCTCCTACGGCTGGTCATCGGCCGGACGTGTTAACCATGCCCGCACCCTGATTCGTCGCTTCTACTTTCAGGGCGGCGGCGGTGTTGATCAGCAGGGTAACTACAGCTGGGGCGCCGCGCAGTTCTTCCTGCCCTATGTGATTGGCACCTACATGCCGCTGACCGGGCGCGTCACCGAATGGCCGCAGGTGGTGGAACATGCCGAAATTTTTGTCGCCTTTGGTGGGCTGGCGCTGAAAAATGCCCAGGTCGCCTCGGGGGGCGCAGGGCAGCACAGCCTGAAACCGGCGCTGATGCAGCTGGCGGCCAAAGGCACGCCGGTGATCAACATCAGCCCGATGCGTGATGACTGCCCGGAATTTGTTAACGCCGAGTGGATTCCGATTCGCCCCAACACCGACGTGGCGCTGATGCTGGCGCTGGGACATGAGATCACCCAGCGCGGCGCGGTTGACGAAGCGTTTCTCGCCAGCCACTGCACCGGCTGGCCGCAGCTGCGCGCCTATCTGCTGGGCGAAACCGACGGCGTGGCGAAAACCGCCGGCTGGGCCAGCCGTATCACCGGCATCCCGGCCGATCGCATTGTGCATCTGGCGCAGCAGCTCACCGGCAAGCGCAGCTTTATTACCTGCTCCTATTCCGTTCAGCGCGCCCATCGCGGCGAGCAGCCTTACTGGATGATGATTGCGCTGTCGTCGATGCTCGGCCAGCCAGGCCTGCCGGGCGCCGGTTTCTCTTTTGGTCACGGTTCGATGAACAGCGTCGGCAACCCGCGCCAGGAAGGTCCGGCTCCGATGATGAGCACCGGCCCCAATCCTTCCGGGCTGTCGATTCCGGTGGCGCGGATCAGCGATATGCTGCTCAATCCCGGCCAGCCTTACCGCTTTCAGGGCGAAACCCTGCACTATCCCGACATTCACATGGTGCACTGGGCGGGCGGCAATCCTTTCCATCATCATCAGCAGCTCAACCGGCTGGTGGAGGGCTGGCAGCGGCCCGATACGGTCGTGGTGCAGGATATCGTCTGGACGCCCGCCGCGCAGATGGCGGACATCGTGCTGCCTGCGACCACCACGCTGGAGCGCAATGACATCGGCGGCTCCTCACGCGACCGCTTTGTGCTGGCAATGCATCAGGCGATTAAACCGCAGCATCAGGCGCGCAACGACTTCGATATTTTTGCTGACCTGGCGGAGCGCCTCGGCTACCGCGATACCTTCACCGAAGGGCGCAACGAGATGCAGTGGATCGCCCATCTTTATCAGCAGTGTGCGACCGCGCATCAGCGTAAAGGCATCGATTTCCCGTCGTTTGAGGAGTTCTGGCAGCGCGGCTTTGTGGAGATCCCCGAAGGGGGCAAACCCTATCAGTTTATGGAGGAATTCCGTGCCGATCCGCAGGCCAATCCGATTAAAACCGCCAGCGGCAAAATCGAGCTCTTCAGCCAGACCATTGCAGACTACCAGCTGGACGATTTCGCCGGCCATCCGGAATGGCGTGAACCGCAGGAGTGGCTCGGTTCGCCGGTCAGCCGCGACTATCCGCTGCACATGATCTCGATTCAGCCTTCCGACCGGTTACACAGTCAGCTGGATGCTACAGAAACGGTGCAGGGCAATAAAACCGCCGGACACGAAACGCTCTACATGCATCCGCAGGATGCGGCCGCGCGCGGGCTGGTGGAGGGCGACGAGATAGAGGTGAGCAACGCACGCGGCGTGATGCTGGCGGGCGTGCGGATCACCGATGGCGTGACGCAAAGCGTAGTGATTATCGCCACCGGCGCCTGGTTTGATCCCGGCTTTGGCAAGGCGTGGCAGCCGCACGATCGCGCGGGTAACCCCAACGTGCTGACGCTCGACATCGGCACCTCGTCGCTGACGCAGGGGCCAAACGCCATGAGCTGCCTGGTGGAAATCAAAAAACATCAGGATTGCACAATAGCGTAAGGATCTCATGGCTGGTTACATTTTGCCGGTAACTGTTGCGTTTGAGAGATGGCAGCCGATCGATCCCTCTTGCTACATTCAGGGTCCCAGAGGTATTGATGGGTGAACATCAATAGATTTTCTTGATTACACCAACCTGCGCAGATGCGCAGGTTTTTTTTTGCCAGAAATCGGCTGCCGATAACGAACTGATACACAGTTTTCCTGTTATACGGCCAGCGCTTTCTTTATAACTGCTGGCACCAGCCCCTTTCTCTTTATTTTGCGCAGCGGAATGCCATGCCCCGGATTAAAAAACTACTGGGAAAAGACCAGATAAAAGCGCCGTTTAACCCTTTTCGTTTCCGACTGATCTGCCTGGGTGTCACGACCTGTCTGGTGGTGCTGCTGGCGCGCGTCGCGGACCTGCAGTTCCTGAATCAGCCGATGCTGGAGCACGAAGCGGATCAGCGATCGCTGCGTACCGTGACGCTGCCGACCAGTCGCGGCACGCTGCTGGATCGTAACGGTGAAGCGCTGGCGCTCAGCGTCCCGTCGCGCGACGTGATTGCCGATCCGCAGCGTGTGCTGGAGAGCAACCCCGATTTTACCAGTGCCAAATGGGCCTATCTGGCGGCGGCGCTCAACACCCGTCCCGAAGAGCTGGCGGCGCAGATCACCGCCAACCCGAAACGTCGCTTCCTCTATCTGGGGCGTAAAGTCGAGCTGGGCATCGCCAAAGATATTAAAGAGCTGAAGCTGAAAGGCATCAGCGAAGTCTATGACGACAGCCGTTTCTATCCGATGAGCGAGGCCTCTGCGCCGCTGATCGGCATCGTCGGGGCGGATAACGTCGGCCTGAACGGACTGGAAAAGGGCTTTGATAAAGTATTGCAGGGCGAGCCGGGCAAAGAGGTCTATCGGCAGGATGCCGCGGGCAATATCATCGCGATGATCAACTATCAGCCGCCGACCCAGCCGCCGACGGTACAGCTCAGCATCGACAAATATGACCAGTACACGCTCTACAGCAAACTGCGCGATGGCGTACTGATCAACAAGGCGGACTCCGGTGCGGCCGTGCTGGTGAAAATCGACACCGGCGAGATTCTGGCGATGGCCTCCTATCCGTCGTTCAACCCCAACAATTATGAAGGGGCAACGCCCGCGCAGATGCGTAACTCTGCCATCAATGACAGCTACGAACCGGGATCGACCGTCAAGCCGTTAGTGGTGATGGAAGCGCTGGAGCGCCACCTGGTGCGCCCGGATTCGGTGATCGACACCACGCCTTACAGCGTTAACGGCCACCTGATCCGCGACGTCGGCCACTGGCCGCGCCTGACCATGACCGGCATTTTGCAAAAATCGAGCGACATCGGCGTGTCACACCTCGCGCTGGCGATGCCCGCCGAAGCGCTGGTCAACACCTATCATGCGTTCGGCCTTGGCAAACCGACCGGCTTAGGGCTGACCGGCGAAAGCGTCGGCTACTTTCCGTTGCACCGCACCCGCTGGGCAGATATCGAGCGGGCCACCTTCTCCTTTGGCTATGGCCTGCGTGTGACGCCGCTGCAGATTGCCCGCGAATACGCCACGCTCGGCTCCTATGGCATTTACCGTCCGCTGTCGATCACCCGCGTTACGCCACCGGTCATGGGACGCCAGGTCGCCAACCCGGAAACGGTGAAAGAGGTGGTGCACATGCTGGAGAGTGACGTCCTGCCGGGCGGAACCGGGCTGAAAGCTGCGGTGCCGGGCTACCGTCTGGCAACCAAAACCGGTACGGCGGAAAAAATGGGCACCAGCGGCAAGTATGATGGCGGCTACGTCAACTACACCGCCGGTCTCGCTCCCGCCAGCCATCCTGAAGTGGCGCTGGTGGTGATGATCAACCATCCGACGGCGGGCGATCACTTCGGTGGCTCGGTTGCTGCGCCGGTGTTCGGCAATATCATGGGACCGGTACTGAAACACATGAATATTGCACCGGATGCCATCTACACCAAACCGGCGGCCACTCCTTCAGATAAATCTTAGACAAATCAGAGTGTAAGCGAGGCGTGAAGGATATTCACACCTCGTTGCACTTCCCCGAATTCGGTTGCGTTTTCCTGCTGTCTCCGCGCGGTCAATCAGTGCGAGGATAGCAGTCCCAGAGGTATTGATGGGTGTGAAAACAACACCGCTTCGGCAGTGAGACCCTGTTATTACACCAACCCACGCAGATGCGTGGGTTTTTTTTGCCTGCTCGCCTGAGCCTGCCGTTACCGCTGTAAAAACCGCCGCTAATTCAACATCGTTCTTAACGAAACCCTGACAGTTTGCCAATAGAAAGGCGCGTCGCCTTTCACTGATAATGGCCGCCGTGAAGCCTGGCGGTTTTTTGTCCGCCGCCGCTCACTGCCGCATTCCGCACGTTCCGGGATTTCTTTTTTTGCTTATCTGAAGAGTTCGACGATGACTCACCTTTCTCGCCCCGCGCGTTCCTTTGGGCTTAAATGGCTGCTTCTGTTGCTGGTGGCGGCGATTGTCGCTGGGGTTATCTGGCGTCTGCTGGCGGCAGGTCACGGGCCGGGCGAGGGGATGCCGTCGGGCAGACCGGGTGCGCATGGCATGATGGGCGGAGGGGCAACGCTGGTTCACAGCGGTGTCGCCAGCACGGCGGATGTGCCGGTGTGGCTGAATGCACTCGGCACGGTCATCCCCAACGCCAGCGTCACGGTGACCAGCCGCGTTGACGGCCAGCTGGAGCAGGTTTTCTTTACTGAGGGGCAGAAAGTCAGCGCCGGGCAGCTGCTGGCGCAGATCGATCCGCGCAGCTTTCAGGCCACGCTGAACCAGTATCAGGGCGAACTCAGCGAAAACCAGGCGCTGCTGAAAAGTGCGGAGCTGACGCTGGCGCGCTACCGCAAACTGGCGGCGCAGGATGCACTGGCACGTCAGGATCTGGACAGCCAGATTGCCACCGTCGGGCAGTATCGCGGTGCCGTCGCCGCCGATCAGGCGCAGATCGCCAGTGCGAAACTCAGCATTGAATATGCCCGGATCACCGCCCCGATCAGCGGGCGCGTCGGCCTGCGTCAGGTCGATCCCGGCAACATGGTTCAGAGTGCCAGCAGCACCGGCCTGGTGACTATTACCCAGATGCAGCCCGCCGCCGTGACCTTTAGCGTGCCACAAAGCGAAATCCCGACGCTGGTCAGCGTGCTGCATCAGGGGCAAAGCCTGCCCGCCACGCTGTATGATCAGGACAACCAGCATCAGCTCGGCAGCGGCGAGGTGAAGTTCATCAGCAACCAGATCGACACCGCCACCGGCACCGTGGCGCTGAAAGCGGTGTTCTCCAACCAGGATGAGTCGCTGTTTGCCAATCAGTTTGTGAATCTGCGGCTGCAGACCCGGGTGCTGAAAGGCGCGACGGTGATCCCGGCCCAGGCGCTGCAGCTGAGCAGCGACGGCAGTTTTGTCTTTGTGATCAATCAGGATCACAGCGTCACGCGCAAAGCGGTCACCACCGGTCCCGCTTTCGGAGACGATCAGCAGGCGATCCTCAGCGGCGTTTCGCCGGGCGATCGGCTGGTGACGGAAGGGATCGATCGTCTGACCAGCGGCAGCAAAGTGTCGCTGGCTGATGAGACGCCTGCCGCTGCGGGTGCTGTGTCGAAATGAACCCGTCGCGCCTGTTTATTCTGCGTCCGGTCGCCACCATTCTGCTGATGGTCGGCGTGCTGATCGCCGGCATTTTTGCCTGGAAATTCCTCTCTACCTCGGCGCTGCCGCAGGTCGACTATCCGATCATTCAGGTCACCACGCTCTATCCGGGTGCCAGCCCGGATGTGATGGCATCGTCGGTCACCTCACCGCTGGAGCGCCAGTTAGGGCAGATGGCGGGGCTGAGCCAGATGAGCTCCACCAGTGCCAGCGGCTCCTCGATCATTACCCTGAAGTTCAGCCTCGATCTGTCGCTGGATGTCGCCGAGCAGGAGGTGCAGGCAGCGATCAATGCGGCGAATAACCTGCTGCCCGACGACCTGCCCAATCCGCCGACCTACAAAAAGGTCAATCCGGCGGACAGCGCGGTGGTGACGCTGGCGGCGAGCTCCAGCACGCTGCCGTTGACCGCGGTGCAGGATCTGGTCAACACCCGGGTGGCGCTGAAGCTGTCGCAGATCTCCGGCGTCGGTATGGTGACGCTGGCGGGCGGCCACCAGCCGGCGATTCGGGTGCAGATGAATCCTCAGGCGCTGGCGGCGCATCATCTGACGCTGGAGGCGGTAAATACGCTGATTGGTAACAGCAACGTCAATGGCTCCAAAGGTGGCTTTGACGGGAAATATCATTCGGTGACCATCGACGCCAACGACCAGCTGCGCACCGCAACCGAGTACGGCAACCTGATCCTCAGCTATGAGAATGGCGCGGCGCTGCGCCTGAAAGATATCGCCCACATTGAACAGGGTCCGGAAAACAGCTTCCAGTCGGCGTGGGCCAACAACCAGCCCGCGATTGTGATCAGCGTGCAGCGCCAGCCGGGCGCGAACGTCATCCAGGTGGTGGACAACATCAAGGCGCAGCTCCCCGCGCTGCAGGCGGCACTGCCGGACGGGGTGAAGATGACCATTCTCTCCGATCGCACCCAGACCATTCGCGCCTCGATCAGCGACGTGCAGTTTGAACTGATGCTGTCGATTGCGCTGGTGGTGATGGTGACTTTCCTGTTCCTGCGCAACGTGGCCGCCACGCTGATTCCGAGCGTGGCAGTGCCGCTGTCGCTGGTCGGCACCTTTGGTGTGATGTATCTGGCTGGCTTCAGCCTGAATAATCTGTCGCTGATGGCGCTGACTATCGCCACCGGTTTTGTCATTGATGACGCCATCGTGGTGGTCGAGAACATCTCCCGGCGGCTGGAGCAGGGTGAGTCGCCCATGGAAGCGGCGCTGAAAGGCTCCCAGCAGATTGGCTTCACCATTATCTCGCTGACCTTTTCCCTGATTGCGGTGCTGATCCCGCTGCTGTTTATGGGCGATGTAGTCGGGCGACTGTTCCGGGAGTTTGCGATTACCCTGGCGGTGGCAATTCTGGTGTCGATGGTGGTATCGCTGACCCTGACACCGATGCTGTGTGCGTATCTGCTGCGCCACATTCCGCCCGAACAGCAGTCGACGTTTGCCCGCAAGGGCGGCGAACTGTTTGATGCCCTGGTGCGCGGTTATGATCGGCTGCTGAACGTGGTACTGAACCATCAGAAACTGACGCTGCTGGTGGCGCTGGCCACCTTCGGGCTGACGGCGCTGCTCTACATGATGGTGCCGAAAGGCTTCTTCCCGACCCAGGATACCGGGCTGATTCAGGGCATTACCGTCGCCTCACAGGACGTCTCGTTTAACGCCATGGCAACGCGGCAGCAGGCGTTGTCGGCGCGGATCCTGAAAAACCCGGCGGTGGAGAGCGTCTCATCGACGATCGGCATCGACGGCACCAACACCAGCCTTAACAGCGGGCGGTTACAGATCAACCTGAAGCCGTTTGGCTCGCGTGATGTGAAAGCGGGTGAGGTGATTAAACAACTGCAACAGGCGACCGCCGATGTGGCGGGCATCCGGCTCTATCTGCAACCGGCGCAGGATCTCACCGTCAACGATCAGGTCTCGCCGAGTCAGTATCAGTTCACCCTCGATGATGCCGACAGTGAAAATCTTGTCAGCGCGTCGCCGAAACTGGTGGCGGCATTGCAGCAGCGGCCCGAGTTTAATGGCGTGGTAAGTAACCTGCAGGATCAGGGGCGCGTCTCTTACGTTGAGCTGAACCGCGATAAAGCGGCGCGCTTCGGCATTACTGCCTCGGACGTGGACACCGCGCTCTATAACGCCTTTGGTCAGCGGCTGGTCTCGACCATCTTCACCCAGTCGAATCAGTATCGGGTGGTGCTGGAAGTGGCTCCGGCATACCAGCAGGGTCCGGCGTCGTTTGATGATGTCTGGCTGCAATCGTCCGGCAGCAGCAGTTCGGCGTCGTCATCCACCAGCACGGCTTCATCAACGTCTTCGTCTTCATCAACGTCTTCGTCAACATCGTCGTCAACGTCGACGTCCACTTCAGCCTCTGACACCAGCGCCAGCTCGACCAGCAGCGGCATGGTCAAACTCACTTCTATCGCCACCATCCACCAGCGCACCGGTTCGCTGATGCACATGCGGCTGAATCAGTTTCCGGCGGTGATGATCTCCTTCAACCTTAATCCGGGCTATTCGCTGGAGGATGGACAGCGGGCGATCGCGGAAGTACGGCAGCAGCTGCATCTGCCGGAGAGCACCACACTGCGTTATCAGGGGGAAACCTCGGCGTTTCAGAGCGCCACCGGCAACACGCTGTGGCTGATTCTGGCGGCGCTGATCACCATGTATGTGGTGCTCGGCATCCTCTACGAAAGCTTTATCCATCCGGTGACCATCCTCTCTACGCTGCCGTCGGCGGCGGTGGGCGCGTTGCTGACGCTGCTGCTGGCGGGCACCGAATTCAGCCTGATTGCGCTGATTGGGGTGATACTGCTGATCGGCATCGTGAAAAAGAACGCCATCATGATGATCGACTTCGCGCTGGAGGCGGAACACCATCAGCAACTCAGCGCGCGCGACGCGATTCATCAGGCCTGCCTGCTGCGCTTCCGCCCGATTCTGATGACGACGATGGCGGCGCTGCTGGGTGCGCTGCCGCTGATGCTGGCCTCCGGCTCCGGGGCAGAGCTGCGTCAGCCGCTGGGGCTGGTGATTGTCGGCGGGCTGATTGTCAGTCAGGTGCTGACACTCTTCTCCACGCCGGTCATCTACCTCCTGTTTGATGGGCTGGCGCAGCGCGGTAACGCCTGGGTGAAACGCCGTCAGCAGCGGGCGCGGAGCGGGCAATGAATCTGACCCGACTGTTTATCTTTCGTCCGGTGGCGACGCTGCTGCTGACGCTGGCGATCCTGCTGCTGGGCGCGCTGGGCTACCGGCTGCTGCCGGTGGCACCGCTGCCGCAGGTCGATTTTCCTACCATCATGGTCAGCGCCAGCCTGGCAGGCGCCAGCCCGGAAACCATGGCGGCGACGGTCGCTACGCCGCTGGAACGTTCGCTGGGGCAGATTGCCGGTATTAGTGAGATGACCTCCAGCAGCTCGCAGGGCTCCAGCAGCATCATCCTGCAGTTTGAACTGGACCGCGATATCAATGGCGCGGCGCGCGACGTTCAGGCGGCAATCAACGCAGCGCGCAGCCTGCTGCCCAGCGCAATGGCCTCGCTGCCAACCTATCGCAAAGCCAACCCGTCAGACGCGCCAATAGTGATGCTGGCGCTGACCTCTGCCACCCGCACGCCAGGCGAGCTCTACGATCTGGCGGAGAGCAAAATCGAACAGGCGATGGGGCAGGTACAGGGCGTCGGCGAAGTGTCGCTGATGGGCAGCGCCTTACCGGCGGTGCGGATTGATCTGCAGCCGCTGAAGCTGACCCATTACGGCATCTCGCTGGAGACGGTGCGTGCCGCCGTCGCCAACAGCACCACTAATCTGCCTAAAGGGATCTTACAGGGCAGTGACCAGTCGTGGCTGGTGGACAGCAACGGCCAGCTGGAGAAGGCGGCCAGCTACCGCGATCTGATCATCACTTATCAGCAGGGCAACGCGGTGCGGCTGCGTGACGTCGCCACGGTCTATGACTCGGTGGAAGATCGCTATCAGGCGGGGTTTCTGAATGCCACACCGGCGGTGATGATCGGTATCAAACGTCAGGCGGGTGCCAACATGCTGGAAACCATCGACGCGATAAAAGCGCAGTTGCCGCAGCTGGAAAAGAGCCTGCCCGCTGACAGCCAGCTGAACGTGGTGGTTGACCGTTCGCCTGGCGTGCGCGCCTCACTGTATGACACCGAAGAGACGCTGCTGATCGCGGTGCTGCTGGTGATTGCGGTGGTGTTTATTTTTCTGCGCAATCTGCAGGCGGTGATCATTCCGGCGCTGGCACTGCCGGTGTCGCTGATCGGCACCTGCGCGGTGATGTATCTGCTGGGATACAGCCTGGATAACCTGTCGCTGATGGCGTTGATTATCGCCACCGGCTTCGTGGTGGATGATGCGATTGTGGTGCTGGAGAACATCACCCGTCACATTGAGCGCGGGCTGAGCCCGCTGCGGGCGGCGCTGCGCGGGGCGCAGGAGGTGAGCTTCACCGTGCTGTCGATGACCGTGTCGCTGATCGCGGTGTTCATCCCAATCCTGCTGATGGGCAGCATTGTCGGGCGGCTGTTCCGCGAATTCGCCGTGACGCTCACCGTGTCGCTGCTGATCTCGCTGTTTGTTTCGCTGAGCCTGACGCCGATGCTCTGCGCCCGCCTGCTGAAACCAAAGCCGCCCGTCAGCCAGCGGCCGCATCCGCTTTATCAGTTGATTGAAAACCAGCTAAATCGCCTGCTGGCCGCCTACGGGCGCGGGCTGGCCTGGGTGATGCGCCATCAGAAACTGACGCTGCTCAGCCTGCTGCTGACCGTACTACTGAATGTTTTTCTCTTCGTCGTGGTGCAGAAGGGCTTTTTCCCCAATCAGGATACCGGGCTGCTGATGGGTGCGCTGCGCGCCGATCAGAACATCTCGTTCCAGGCGATGAAGCCGAAAATGCTGATGTTCACGCAGATCATTCAGCAAGACCCGGCGGTAGAGAGTGTGATGTCGTCGATGGGCAGCGGGATGTTTGGCTCCCGTAACAGCGCCAACTTCTTTGTGCGGCTTAAAGATTTTGATCAGCGCGATGCGACCGCCACCGAGGTGGCCAACCGGCTGACGAGAAAAACCAGTCACATCGCCGGGGCGCAGATGTTCCTGATGGCGGCGCAGGACCTGCACATTGGCGGACGCAGCGCCAACGCCACGTATCAGTACAGCCTGCAGGCGGACGATCTCGATCTGCTGCGCACCTGGACGCCGAAAGTGCAGGCGGCGCTGGCGGCGATCCCCGAGCTTAACAGCGTGGACTCCGATTCGCAGACCGGCGGCCAGGAGGTGGAGCTGAACATCGATCGTGATCGCGCCACCCGGCTGGGCGTCAACGTGAACATGCTGGATACGCTGCTGAACAATGCGTTCAGCCAGCGGCAGATCGCCACGCTCTATCACACCCTGAATCAGTATCACGTGGTGATGTCACTGCAGGATAGCGACACCGCCAATCCTGAGACGCTGCAGCAGCTTTATGTGATTAACGACAGCGGTGACCGCGTGCCGCTCTCCGCTTTTGCCCGCTTCAGCGGCGGCAACGCGCCGCTGTCGGTGGCGCATCAGGGCCAGGCCGCGACCAGCACCCTGGCGTTTAATCTCAACGAGGGGGTGTCACTGGAACAGGCGCAGGAACTGATAAAACAGGCGATGGCGAAGCTGGGCCTGCCGTCGACCCTTCATGCCGGTTTTGCCGGCACCGCCGCCGCCTTTTCTCAGCTGACCGCGACCATGCCGTGGCTGATTCTGGCGGCGCTGGCGGCGGTCTATCTCGTGCTCGGCGTGCTCTATGAGAGCTACATCCATCCACTGACCATTCTTTCGACCCTGCCGTCAGCGGGCGTCGGCGCGCTGTTACTGCTGCTGCTGACCGGCACGCAGCTCACGGTGATCGCGCTGATTGGCATCATCCTGCTGATCGGCATCGTGAAAAAGAACGCCATCATGATGATCGATTTCGCCATCGACGCGGAACGGCAGCAGGGCATGTCGCCACAGCAGGCGATCACCCAGGCGTGCCTGATGCGCTTCCGGCCCATCATGATGACCACGCTGGCCGCCTTTTTCGGCGCGTTGCCGCTGGCGCTGGGCAGCGGCGGTGATGCCGATCTGCGCAGCCCGCTGGGCATCGCTATTGCGGGCGGACTGGCGCTCAGCCAGCTGCTCACGCTGTTTACCACGCCGGTTGTTTATCTTTGGCTCGATCGTCTGGGCCGTGCCACTCAACGTCAATGGCGTCGTCTGCGCCCTACGGAATCCTGATCCATGAAACCGCTTATCCCCTTTGTTGTGATGCTGCTGCTGGGCGGCTGTAGCGTCGGTCCCGACTATCAGCGCCCCGCGATGGTGATGCCGGTCCACTATAAAGAGGCCAGAGGCTGGCAGCAGGCGACGCCGCTTGATGCGCAAAGCAAAGGCGAATGGTGGGCGGTTTATCACGACGCCACCCTGAGCGGCCTGCTGAACCAGGTGAGCATCTCGAACCAGAACGTGGCGAATTATGCCGCGCAGTACCGGCAGGCACAGGCGCTGGCGAGTGAGTCACGCGCGGCGCTGTTTCCCTCGCTGGGCTATGACGGCAGCGCGACGCGCAGCGGCAGCCACGCGACTGACAGCAGCGTTCGCACCACCAGCAGCAGCCATCAGGCGGAGCTGAGCGCCAGCTGGGAGCTGGATCTGTGGGGCAAACTGCGACGCACGCTGGAGGAGAACCGCGCCAGCGCCTCGGCCAGCGCGGCGGAACTGGCCAATATCACCCTGAGCGCCCAGTCTGAACTGGCGCAGGACTATTTCCAGCTGCGCATCATGGATCAGAAAATCGCGCTCTATCAGCAGAGCGTTGATGCTTATCAGCGCTATCTGAAAGTGATTACCAGCCAGTATCAGGCGGGCACCGCGTCGCGTGCCACCCTGGCTCAGGCGCAGCTGCAGCTGGAGAGCGCCAGCGCCTCGGCGCAGGATTATCAGTGGCAGCGTGCACAGATGGAGCACGCCATTGCGCTGCTGGTCGGCAAAGCACCCGCTGAATTCAGCCTGACCGCCGCGCCGCTGACGGCCACGCTGCCCGCGATTCCGGCAGCCCTGCCGGGCGAGCTGTTGCAGCGCCGTCCCGACATTGCTTACGCCGAACGTAACATGGCCGCCGCCAATGCTGCGGTGGGCGTGGCGGTGGCCGGTTACTATCCCGACCTGACCCTGAGCGCCAGCGGTGGCGTCAGTTCTTCCGTGCTGCATTCGCTCTTCTCGCTGCCGAATCGCGTCTGGTCGCTGGGGCCGGAGCTGAGCGGCACGCTGCTGGATTTTGGTGCGACCGCAGCACAGGTCGATCAGGCACGAGCGGGCTGGGATGCCAGCGTTGCGACCTATCGTCAGACGGTGCTGACCGCAATGCAGGAGGTGGAAGATAAGCTGGTGGAGCTGAACACGCTGCAGGGTGAGATCGCCGCGCAGCAGCGCGCCACCGACGCGGCGCAGACCTCTGCGCGGGTAACCCGTTTGCAGTACGAGGCGGGCATGATTACGTATCTGGATGTGGCGACCACCGAAAACAGCCGCCTGAGTGCGCAGCAGAGTTTGCTGACGCTGCAGAGCACGCAGTGGGTCAGCAGTGTGGCGCTGATTGCGTCACTCGGCGGTGGCTGGCAGGCACCCTGAAGGCGGCGTCAGGTTACCGATAATTCTGTTGTCGAACCGCGTCAAATCCTGCATCGTGAGGGGCTATTTTCACGATGCTAAGGAGCCGGCATGGTTTTCACACTATTGCGCCTGATATTTCGCCTGTTATGGCGGGTCGAACTGCGTGGCGACGTCGCCGAACTGCATAAGCAGAAGGTATTGATCACGCCGAACCATATGTCGTTTCTCGACGGCATATTGCTGGCGCTATTTTTGCCGATTAAGCCGGTCTATGCGGTCTATTCGACCATCAGCGAAAGCTGGTTTATGCGGCTGGTTAAACCCTTTATCGACTATGTACCGCTCGATCCCACCAAACCCATGGCGCTCAAACAGCTGGTCAGGCTGATCGACAGTGGCCGTCCGGTGGTGATCTTCCCGGAAGGACGTATTACCGTCACCGGATCGCTGATGAAGATCTACAGCGGGGCGGGTTTTGTCGCGGCGCGTTCGGGCGCGAATGTGGTGCCGATGCGCATTGAAGGCGCAGAGTACACGCCGTTTGGTCGTCTGGCGGGCGTGTTTAAACGTCGCCTGTTCCCGCGCATCACCCTGACGATTCTGCCCGCCACCCGCATTCCGATGCCGGAGGCGAAACGGGCGCGCGATCGGCGCGTGCTGGCCGGTGAGCATCTGCATCATGTGATGATGGAAGCGCGCATGGCGGTGCGTCCGCGTGAAACCCTGTTTGAGGCATTTCTGGCGGCGCGTACGCGTTATGGCGCGTTTAAGCGCTGCATCGAAGATGTCAATTTCAAACCCGACAGCTACAACGGACTGCTGAAGAAGGCGCTGGGCGTGGGCCGTATTCTGGAGCGCTACAGCCAGCCGCGCGAAGTGGTAGGACTGCTGCTGCCCAATACCACCGTCACGGCGGCGGCGATTTTCGGGGCATCCCTGCGCGGACGTGTTCCGGCGATGCTCAACTATACGGCGGGCGTGAACGGCATGCGGGCGGCACTGACCGCCGCGCAGATCAAAACGGTCTTCACGTCGCGCCAGTTCCTGGACAAAGGCAACCTGTGGCATCTGCCGCAGGGGCTCGATGATGTGCAGTGGATCTATCTGGAAGATCTGAAAGATACCGTGACCAGTAAGGACAAACTGTGGATCGTCGCCCATCTGCTGATGCCGCATCGCGCACAGCTGCCCCAGCAGCCGGAAGACGCCGCGATGGTACTGTTTACCTCCGGCTCGGAAGGCAATCCTAAAGGGGTGGTGCATTCGCATAAAAGCCTGCTGGCGAACGTCGAACAGATTCGTACCATCGCCGACTTCACCCCGCGCGACCGCTTTATGTCGGCGCTGCCGCTGTTCCATGCATTTGGTCTGACCGTCGGGCTGTTTACGCCGCTGATGACCGGCGCGCAGGTGTTCCTCTATCCCAGCCCGCTGCACTATCGCATCGTGCCGGAGCTGGTCTATGACCGCAACTGCACCGTGCTGTTTGGCACCTCGACCTTCCTCGGCAACTACGCGCGCTTTGCCGCGCCCTATGATTTTGCCCGCCTGCGCTATGTGGTGGCGGGGGCGGAGAAGCTGCAGGAGAACACCCGTCAGCTCTACATGGAGAAGTATGGCATTCGCATTCTTGAAGGCTACGGCGTAACCGAATGCGCGCCAGTGGTCGCGATTAACGTGCCGATGGCGGCGAAGGCGCACACCGTCGGACGCATTCTGCCGGGCATGGATTCGCGGCTGATGTCGGTGCCGGGCATTGAGCAGGGCGGACGGCTGCAACTGCGCGGACCGAACGTGATGAAGGGCTATCTGCGGGTTGAGAATCCAGGCGTGCTGGAAGTGCCGGTCGCCGACGATGGCGAAGGCAATCAGGAAGCGGGCTGGTATGACACGGGTGATATCGTCAGCTTTGATGACGGCGGTTTCTGCCAGATTCAGGGGCGCGCCAAACGCTTCGCGAAGATTGCCGGTGAGATGGTGTCGCTGGAGATCGTCGAGCAGATCGCTCTGAAAGCGTCGCCGGACAAACAACATGCCGCCTCGCTGCGCCCGGATGGTCAGCGTGGTGAGGCGCTGGTGCTGTTCACCACCGACGCTGAACTGGCGCGCGACAGCCTGCAGAAAGCGGCCCGCGAGCTGGGTGCGCCAGAACTGGCGCTGCCGCGTGATATCCGGGTGATGAAGCAGTTGCCGCAGCTGGGCAGCGGTAAACCCGATTACGTCACGCTGAAAAAAATGGCGGAAGAGGAGCAGGCATGAGCCTTGATCGTAATGCGCCGCTGATGTCACGCGGCATGATCGCCGTGATTATCGCCCAGTTCTTTTCGGCCTTCGGCGATAACGCGCTGCTGTTTGCCACGCTGGCCGTACTGAAAAGCCAGTTCTATCCCGACTGGAGTCAGCCGGTGCTGCAGATGCTCTTTGTCGCAGCCTACATTCTGCTGGCACCGTTTGTCGGTCAGGTCGCGGACAGCATGGCAAAAGGGCGGGTGATGATGCTCGCCAACAGCCTGAAGCTGCTGGGCGCGCTGGTGATCTGCTTCGGCTTCAACCCCTTCCTCGGATATACCCTGGTGGGCGCGGGCGCAGCCGCTTACTCTCCGGCTAAATATGGCATCCTCGGTGAGATCACTCACGGCGAGAAGCTGGTGAAAGCCAACGGGCTGATGGAGGGATCGACCATCGCCGCCATTCTGCTCGGCTCAGTGGCGGGTGGGATGCTGGCTGACTGGCATCTGCTGGCGGCGCTGGGGATCTGTGCGCTGACCTACGGCATTGCCGTGGTGGCCAACCTGTTTATCCCGAAACTGCAGGCGGCGCGTCCTGGTCAGAGCTGGCAGCTGGGTATGATGGTACGCAGTTTTTTCAGTGCTGCCGCGCTGCTATGGCGTGATGCGGAGACGCGCTTCTCGCTGCTCGGCACCAGCCTGTTCTGGGGCGCAGGCGTGACGCTGCGTTTTCTGCTGGTGCTGTGGGTGCCGGTGGCGCTGGGCATCAGTGACAACACCACGCCAACGACCCTGAATGCCATGGTGGCGATCGGGATTGTGATTGGGGCGGCGGCGGCGGCGAAGCTGGTGACGCTTGAAACGGTGCGTCGCTGTATGCCAGCCGGTGTGCTGATTGGTGTGATGGTCGTCGTCTTCGCGCTGCAGCATTCTCTGCTGAATGCCTATCTGGTGCTGATGCTGATTGGCGCGCTGGGCGGTTTCTTTGTGGTGCCGCTGAATGCACTGCTGCAGGCGCGGGGCAAAGAGAGCGTCGGTTCAGGTAATGCGATTGCGGTGCAGAATCTGGGTGAGAACAGCGCCATGCTGATCATGCTGGGGCTCTATACGCTGGCGATCAAGGCGGGTGCCCCTGCGGTGGCGACGGGCGTCGGTTTTGGCGTGCTGTTTGCGCTGGCGATAGCGCTGCTGTGGCTGTGGCGTCCGGCTAAGCGTTAAGCGATTCACCGCCTCTCTCCGGGATAGCCGGAGAGAGGCGGGCGCCCTCGTTAACAATAGATGTTAACAACGGAGATTAGCGACGAAGGGCAATCGCTTCGATTTCGATCTTCACATCCTTTGGCAGACGCGCCACTTCGACACAGGAACGCGCCGGGAAGTGAGCTTCATGCTCGGTGAAAAACGCCTCATAAGCCGCATTGACCGTGGCGAAGTCATTTAAATCTTTTACGAACACCGTGGTCTTCACGATGTCGCCGACCTTCAGACCTGCTGCTTCAACAATCGCCTTCACATTTTCCAGTGACTGACGCGCCTGTGCGGCAACGTCATCCGCCACCTGGCCGGTCGCCGGATCCACCGGGATCTGGCCAGAGGTGATGATCATGCTGCCCAGATCGACACCCTGAACATAGGGGCCGATAGCGGCAGGGGCTTTTTCAGTACTGATTTCACGAGACATCATTGCTCCTTTGATTACGTCGTCAGGCGGCGATGCCGCCGGTGTTGCCCATTATAAGGTCGGGCAGGGCGATTACCAGTGACCCAGCACCACATGGCGGGCGAACTCTTTTTCGCAATATTTGCACTTCAGATGCACATCGTCGGCGCGCTGCTTCACGGCAAAGCTGGAGAAGACCGGCTCGCTGCGGCTGATGCAGTTGCTGTTCGGGCAGGTCAGCACCCGTTCAACGTGGTCCGGCAGCGTCGGGGCGATCTTCGCGACCACTTCATAGTCGTCGATGCGGTTTACCGTGGCATGGGGCGCATAGACCGCCAGCTGATTGACCTGATCGTCGGTGAGAAAGGTGTTCTCAATCTTGATCAGATCTTTGCGGCCCATCTCGCCCGAGGGCAGATTCAGGCCAATGGTAATGCGCTGATCGGTTTCGGTCAGCCGGAACAGAGAGAGCAATTTAAAGCCGATCTGCGCCGGAATATGGTCGATGACCGTGCCGCGTTTGATCGCTTCGACCTGCAGTTTGTTGTCCTGCGTCATGGGGGTATCTCCTTACAGGGCGAGTTCGCTGTTTAAAACCAGTGCCAGCAGAGCCTGGCGCGCATAGATGCCGTTACCCGCCTGCTGGAAATACCAGGCATACGGGGTTTTATCGACATCGGTGGTGATTTCGTCGATGCGCGGCAGCGGGTGCAGTACCTTCATATTGTCTCGCGCCGTAGCGAGATCGGCGGCGCGCAGAATGAACTGCGCTTTGACATTGGCATATTCTGACGGATCGAGCCGCTCTTTCTGCACCCGCGTCATGTAGAGGATATCGAGCTGCGGCATCACCTCTTCAAAGCTGTCGTGACGTGACCAGCTGATATTCTTCTCATCCAGCATGTCGGTGATATAGGCCGGCATCGCCAGCGCATCGGGCGCGATAAAGAAGAAGCGGTTGCCGTCAAACTTCGCCAGCGCCTGGGTCAGGGAGTGCACGGTGCGGCCATACTTCAGGTCGCCGACCATCGCCACATTCAGCTGATTAAGACGGCTCTGCGTCTCCTGAATGGTGAAGAGATCAAGCAGCGTCTGGGTCGGATGCTGGTTCGCGCCGTCACCGGCGTTGAGAATCGGGATGCCACCGGAGAATTCGGTCGCCAGCCGCGCCGCGCCTTCCTGCGGGTGACGCATCACAATGGCATCGACGTAGGTGCTGATCACTGAAATGGTGTCGGCCAGGGTTTCGCCCTTTTTGCCCAGCGACGTATTACTGCCGTCAGCAAAGCCCACCGCTGACGCGCCGAGGCGATGAATGGCGGTTTCAAACGACAGGCGGGTACGGGTCGACGCCTCAAAGAAGCAGCTGGCGATAACCTTGTGCTTCAGCAGTTCCGGCTGCGGGTGGGCTTTCAGCTTTGCGGCGGTGTGCAACGCCAGTTCCAGCTCTTCACGACTGAGGTCGTTAATTGAAATAATGTGTTTGCGATATAGCGGGTTAGCCATAGCTTTCTCCTCTGCGCGGCCGGATTGCGGACAAAAAAAAGCCCCTGCTTAAGGGGCTTTTTTAAGATCGGGTCGATGACCGAAAGAAACAGTAGCACCGCCTGCGGTCAGGCGTGATTGAGCGTCAAATTGTCCGCTGTGCTGTAGCATATTTCCTCCGGCAAATTGGGCCGCATTATACCCGTTCGCGGTGGGGCAGCAAGAGGAAAACGTTTGCGCCTGCCTGGCCGATCGGAGGCCGGGCCAGGTCAGGCGGATGAATCGCTGAGTATCAGCGCTCCCTGGCAGCATCAGCCCGTGTCACATCCGTCGGTCAGCGCTGGCCCAGCGTGGCCACCATTACCGCTTTAATCGTGTGCATCCGGTTCTCAGCCTGGTCGAACACAATGCTGTGTGGTGACTCAAATACCTCGTTGCTCACTTCCATGCCGTTGGGCAGATCGTACTGCTCTGCCATCTGCTGGCCCAGCGTGGTCTGATCGTCGTGGAAGGCGGGCAGACAGTGCAGGAATTTAACCTGCGGGTTGCCGGTCAGATCGAGCATCGCGCGGTTCACCTGATAGTCACGCAGCAGCGCGATACGCTCGGCCCACACCGCTTTGGCTTCGCCCATCGACACCCAGACATCGGTGTAGATAAAGTCAGCGCCTTTCACGCCGTCGGCAATATGTTCGGTGAGGGTGATTTTCCCGCCGGTCTGCTGCGCGGCTTCACGGCACTGCGCCACCAGTTGCTCCTCTGGCCAGCAGCTCTTTGGTGCCACCAGACGCAGATCCAGCCCCACCTGTGCGGCGGCTTCCAGCATGGTGTTGCCCATGTTGTTGCGCGCATCACCTACATAAACCAGCGTCATCTCGCTGAGTTTTTTGCCCGGCAGATGCTCCTGCATGGTCAGCAGATCGGCCAGCAGCTGGGTCGGATGAAACTCGGTGGTCAGGCCGTTCCACACCGGCACACCGGCATGTTCCGCCAGCGTTTCCACCAGTTCCTGACCGTAACCGCGATACTGAATGCCATCATACATCCGGCCCAGCACCCGCGCGGTGTCGCTCATCGACTCTTTATGGCCGATCTGGCTGCCACTCGGGCCAAGATAGGTGACGTTCGCACCCTGATCGTAAGCGGCAACTTCGAAAGAGCATCGGGTACGGGTCGAGTCTTTTTCGAAGATGAGCGCGATGTTTTTACCTTTCAGATGCTGCACTTCATGGGCGCTTTTTTTCGCCCGTTTCAATTCAGCGGAAAGGGTAAGCAGGTGATCAATCTCGGCGGGCGTAAAATCCAGAAGCCTGAGGAAATGGCGCTGATACAGCTGACTCATACAACACTCCGGTAATCATTAAAGTGAATTAAAATTCAATCTAACCGTATGAATATGCATTTTCAAGTGCAGGGCTAATAAACTTTTCGTTTTGTGTAGTGGCGCGACGGGCAGTATGGGAAAATAATTGATTATTGCCGAACTCAGAGAGGATATCGTCATGGCATATGAAGCATTACTGGAAGAGCAGCAGGAAGAGACGCGGCAGATTATTGAAGAGCTGCTGGAGGATGGCAGCGATCCTGATGCGCTCTATACCATCGAGCACCATCTCTCATGCAATAATTTTGATTCGCTGGAAAAAGCGGCCGTTGATGCGTTCAAGCTGGGTTATGAAGTGACCGAGCCGGAAGAGCTGGAGCTGGAAGATGGCACCACCGTGATGTGCGTAGACATCATCAGCGAATCCGCCCTGAAGCCTGAACTGATCGATGTGCAGGTTGAGCAGCTGGTGAACCTGATTGGTAAGTACAACGTCGATTACGACGGCTGGGGCACCTATTTTGAAGATCCCGATGCCGAAGATGAAGATGACGACGCCATCGAAGATGAAGATGATGATGGTATTCGCCACTAAGTAGCCGGGGCGGAGAGTTCTCCGCCTGTCACCCCTGCCACCTGTTTTAACATCATGAACTACGCACCCTTACTTGAACCTATCTATCAGTTTCTGCACTGCCGCACGCCACAGGCCTGGATTGATGAGGCGCGCAAGCCGGAAAATCTGACCCTGCTGTTAACCGACCATCTGGTGTGCGAACTGAAAGCCGCGCAGACCGCGGTGTGGTTGATCCGCAAATATGTTGCCGACAAACCCAGTGGCGACGCCATTCTGGCGTGGCTGAAACCTTATGAAGATTTTATCTTCCGCGAAGATGGCGACAGCGACTTTATCAACGCCCATAAGAACCTGACAAAACGTATCATCGTGCGCAATGCGCTGCCGTGGGCGGATGAGCTGGTGGAGAAGATGGTGCTGCTGATTAAAGAGGAGCTGCATCACTTCTATCAGGTGTGGGAAATTATGCAGTCGCGCGGGCTGGTCTATCAGAAGATCACCTCCAGCCGCTATGCCAAATCGCTGCTGCGCGAAGTCACCACCCATGAACCGGAAACGCTGGTGGATAAGCTGATATGCGGCGCTTACATCGAGGCGCGCTCCTGCGAGCGTTTCGCCAGTCTGGCTCCTTATCTTGATGATGAACTGGCGAAGTTCTATCTGTCGCTGTTGCGCTCAGAGGCGCGGCATTATCAGGACTATTTAACCCTGGCGGCGCAGATTGCCACCAGAGATATCACGCCGCGGGTGCAGGTGATTGGGGCAACAGAAGGGCGGTTAATTAGCGAACCCGACAACGAATTACGCTTTCACAGCGGCGTACCGGCGTTCTGATTAGAGTAAACGGCGCTCTTACGATGGCCGTTTATTTTTTATATTGAACCGGGTTGATTTTATTAATAATAAAAAGATAAGTATTAACTGTTAATCTAATATGAACGCGTTACCTCCGAAAAATATAATTTGAGTGACCCCTCACAAAATATTTTATCTCTTCTGTTTTTTCTTTGCGGAATAACTATAGTGCTTTTGCCGGATTAGGATTGTTATTTTTCAAGCAAAACCTGATTCATAACGCCTCTTTGCCAGAGAGGGTTGTGAATCAGGTTTTTTTTTGCACCGGGTATAGCCGGGGAAAAGAATCAGCGACTTTTTTTTGGCGTCCAGTTTTGCTAATAAGCATTTAATGGAAGGAGTCATTAACATGAGGGGAAAGCGCGGTATTCCGTTATTTATTTTACTGTTTTTGCAGCCATCTGGCGCATGGGCTGACTTTTCCGACGCATTATCGTTCTCTGACACTGCTTTCCTGCGTGATTCGCAACTCGATCTCAGACTGCGTAATCACTGGAAGTATCTCAAGGAAAATGAAGCGCAGCCTACCGCTGTTCATAATGCCTGGGGACAGGCGGCAAGCCTGAATTTTCGTTCCGGCTATCAGTGGGACTGGCTGGGTTTCGATGCAACCTATACCCGAGCGATCAGGCTGGGAGCCAGCGATTACTTTGCCACGCGCGGCCTGCTTTACGACAGCGGCGGTCATCAGCAAAAAGCTGACGCGCACGGCTTCAGCAAGTTTGGTGAACGCTATCTGAAAGTGAAGCTGGGGGACGCGAATGCGGGATTTAAAGGAAAAGCGGGCTGGCAGGAGTTAAAAAACATCGGCGTGCTGACCACCACGGACCGCTTGTCACGCAACAGTTACTCAGGCTATAGCGGCGCGCTGAACGTGCAGAAGATACGGCTGGATTTGGCTTACGTGACCAAAACGCTTCGCCACGACTCGCCGAAGAGTCTTGCCCTGCAAACCCAGGACCGACGAAAAATTAATGCGATCTATACCGGCGCACTGAGCTATACCGCTGATCGCGGACGTCTCGCCTACGCATTTGGCGAAGCGGAAGCCTACCAGCGGCGTCATGTTATCGAAGCGAATTACTCGCTCTCGCCGGACTGGCGCTTGTCCTCTCAAATTTATGGCAGTCAGGGGCTGGAAAATTATAAAAGCATGGCGGCCAGCAAAAGATCGTTCGATAACCACGCGTGGCACTATGTCGGTGAAGCAGACTGGATTAACGACAGATGGACACAGAAATTCGCTGCCGCCTGGACTTCGGCACCCAAACATAATGCGGTGGGATATTATGTGCGCCCGCTGACAAAAAATACCCGTGGACGTTTCAACGCCCTGACCTCTTCCGGAAAAGATTATACCCGTGATAAAGAACTGGCGCTGGTGTCGCAGACGGAATTTGAAATTTCAAAAGGCATTTTTAGCGGGTTTCAGATTAACTATGGACAGTTTAATTATCGTAATACGCGTATACGTTCGGGGGAAGTCGCGCTCATAAACCGCTTCATCGAACCCCATCCGGTCCTGAAGGATTTATCGGTCTTTACGCTATTCGGTTATGGCTGGTCATATAAGAATAATAAAGAAACGCCGGTTTTTAATGCGCAAGGAAAATATATGCGTTCTCCCAGCCTTTCTGCAGAGATCGCGGTTGAATATAAATTAAATCTGTTCAGATAAGGAAAATACGATGAAAAGAATTTTTAAAGCGTTGCTGATTCTTATTGTGGTTGGGGCTGTCGCAGGCGAAGCCTTTGCCGCCGATGTCACTCTCTACGTTACGCGGCATGGTAAAACGATGTTCAACACGGTGCATCGCGCGCAGGGATGGGCAGATACTCCGCTAACGCCAGCGGGCGTGGAGGTGGCGCAAAAGCTGGGACGCGGTCTGCAGACGACCCCGTTTATTGCCGTCTGGTCCAGCGATTCTGGCAGAGCGAGAGAAACCGCGCAGCTTGTGATGCAGGCATGGAAAACGCCGCTGCCGCTGAACGAACGCCGGGAATTGCGGGAAGTGGGCTTTGGCCTGTATGAGGGCGATCTGAATAATAATATGTTGAACGATGCCGCCCATCAGTTGGGATTTGCATCCGATACGGCGCTAATGGAGGCCTATGGCAAAGGCAAGGTTCATGTCGACAGGATCATAGACGCTATCCGGCAGGCGGAAGCGTCAGGCACGCCGGCACTGAGAGGCATTAAATCAGCAGGCATGGCCGAAAGCTATCAGCAGGTTGCGAAGCGAATGGTCGATAGCCTGACTGAGATAGCGCAGCAGGCCCGGCAGCAGGGCGGCGGTAACGTTCTGGTGGTCACGCATGGCCTGGCGATTACAGCGCTACTGCAGGCGCTTGGCGATACGTCGTTAAACCAGACGCTGGACAATGCGAGCGTAACCCGGCTGCGCTATACCGACAGCGGAGAGTTCGTGATTGAATCCATCAACGATATGAGTTACGTAGAGCGCGGCTTATAACTTCCGCAACATACGCACTTCGCAATCGACATGGCCTGTGCAGCCCATCGCGCTGTCGATATGCTCGAAGCCGAGTGACTCATAAAGTTTAATGGCCCGCGTCAGGCTGGCGGTGGTTTCCAGATAGCAGCGACGGAAGCCGTGGCTGCGTGCATGTTCTATCGCCCGCAGCGCCAGTTCGCGAGCCAGACCCTGACCGCGCACCTCCGGCAGAAAGTACATCTTTTGCAGTTCGCAGATATCGGGCGCGCTGCAGGCGAGCGGCGCAACACCGCCGCCGCCGACCACCTTGCCCTGATACTCAACAATCCAGTAGGCGCTCTGTTCTGCACTGTAGAGCTCAAACAGCTGGTCGAGCTGCGGATCGGAAACGGTGTAGCCCTTGTCAGCCGTCAGGCCGAACTCCGCGGAAACGTCGCGGATCACCTGGGCGATATGCGGATTATCGGCGGCAGTAATCGGCCGCACCTGGAGGTCAATACGCGGGGTGGCGCTGGTCGTCATCATCTCTTCCGGATTTGTACGAGGTCAATAAAAAAGCCGGGCAAGCCCGGCTTTATGAATAAGCTGTCAGCTAAGACGCTTACAATGCCGCAATGACCGCCTGCTGTTCAATCAGTTTTGCTTTTGATTGTTGCAGGTCCGCTACGCGTTCGCGCTCTTTCGCCACCACCGCTTCCGGGGCGCGCGAAACAAAGCCTTCGTTCGCCAGCTTGGTCTCGATCTTCTCGATTTCTACATCCAGCTTAACCAGCTCTTTCGCCAGACGCTCCAGCTCGGCGGTTTTATCCACCAGATCCGCCATCGGGATCAACAGCTCTGCACCTTCAACCAGTTTGGTCACCGACACCGGACCTTTCTCGCCCGCAGGCAGAATGGTCAGGCTTTCCAGACGCGCCAGGCGCGACAGGAAGTTGCGGTTGGCTTCAACTCGACGCAGTGCCGCAGGCGAGCAGTCACGCAGCAGCACATCCAGCGGCTTGCTCAGTGCGATGTTCATCTCGGCACGGATATTACGCACCGCCACGATCGCCTGTTTCATCCACTCGATGTCCGCTTTCGCTTCGGCATCTTCTTTCGCCGCATCGTACTGCGGGAAAGGCTGCAGCATGATGGTGTCGTCGCTGATATTCTTCAGCCCCTTCACGCGCTGCCAGATGGTTTCAGTGATAAACGGAATGATCGGATGCGCCAGACGCAGCAGCGCCTCGAGCACGTGAACCAGCGTATGACGGGTGCCACGCAGTTCAGATTCACTGCCGCTGTTCATGACCGGCTTGGTCAGCTCCAGATACCAGTCGCAGAACTGGTTCCAGGTGAAGTCATACAGCAGGTTAGCCGCGATATCGAAACGGTAGCTATCCAGCGCTTCACGGTACGCTTTCACCGTGTTGTTGAACTCGGTCAGGATCCAGCGATCTGCCAGCGACAGCGTCATTTCACCGCCATTCTGTCCGCAATCCTGCTCTTCGGTGTTCATCAGCACAAAGCGGCTGGCGTTCCACAGCTTGTTACAGAAGTTGCGATAGCCTTCCAGGCGCTTCATGTCCCAGTTGATGTCGCGACCGGTAGAGGCCAGCGCCGCCAGAGTGAAACGCAGCGCATCGGTGCCTGATGGCTCGATGCCGTCCGGGAACTGCTTCTCGGTACGTTTGCGGATTTTCTCCGCCAGCTGTGGCTGCATCATGTTGCCGGTGCGTTTTTCCAGCAGCGCTTCCAGTGAAATGCCGTCGACCATATCCAGCGGGTCAATCACGTTGCCCTTGGATTTCGACATCTTCTGGCCTTCTTCATCACGGATCAGACCGGTCATGTAGACGGTTTTAAACGGTACCTGTGGTTTGCCGTTTTCATCTTTGATGAAGTGCATGGTCAGCATGATCATGCGGGCAATCCAGAAGAAGATGATGTCGAAGCCGCTGACCAGCACGCTGGTCGGATGGAAAGTACGCAGCGCTTCGGTGTTTTCTGGCCAGCCCAGGGTGGAGAAGGTCCACAGACCTGAGGAGAACCAGGTATCCAGCACGTCATCATCCTGACGCAGCGCGACGTCGGCGGCCAGGTTGTTCTCAGCCCGCACTTCGTCTTCGGTGCGGCCGACGTAGACGTTACCGTTGTCGTCATACCACGCCGGGATGCGGTGACCCCACCAGAGCTGACGGGAGATACACCAGTCCTGAATATCGCGCATCCAGGAGAAGTACATGTTTTCGTACTGCTTCGGTACAAACTGGATGTCGCCGTTTTCAACGGCTTCAACCGCGACTTTCGCCAGCGGTGCGGTACGCACATACCACTGATCAGTCAGCATCGGCTCGATAACCACGCCGCCACGGTCGCCGTAGGGCACGGTCAGATCGTGGGGTTTGATCTCTTCAAGCAGGCCGAGTTCATCGACAGCGGCAACAATCGCTTTACGCGCCGCGAAGCGTTCCATGTTCTGGAAAGCCGCCGGGATCTCATCGGAACAGGCATCGCTGGCTTCGCCATTGGTGTCATACACCTGAGCACGATCGCGGATATCGCCGTCGAAGGTCAGGATGTTGATCATCGGCAGTTTGTGACGACGGCCGACTTCATAGTCGTTGAAGTCATGCGCCGGGGTGATCTTGACGCAGCCGGTGCCTTTTTCCATGTCGGCATGTTCGTCGCCAACGATAGGGATAAGACGGCCAACCAGCGGCAGCATCACAAATTTGCCGATCAGATCTTTGTAACGTGGATCTTCCGGGTTAACGGCGACGCCGGTATCGCCCAGCAGGGTTTCCGGACGCGTGGTGGCGACCACCAGATAATCTTTGCCGTCGGCGGTTTTTGCGCCGTCAGCCAGCGGATAGCGGATATGCCACATCGAGCCTTTGCTCTCGCGGTTTTCCACTTCCAGGTCGGAGATTGCGGTACGCAGTTTTGGATCCCAGTTCACCAGGCGTTTGCCACGGTAGATCAGGTTCTCTTTATAGAGGCGAACAAACACCTCTTTCACGGCGTTGGAAAGGCCATCGTCCATGGTGAAGCGCTCGCGCTCCCAGTCGACGGAGTTGCCCAGACGGCGCATCTGGCGGGTGATGGTGCCGCCGGACTCTGCTTTCCACTGCCAGATTTTGTCGATGAACGCATCACGGCCATAGTCCTGGCGCGTCTTGCCCTCTTCAGCCGCAATTTTGCGCTCAACTACCATCTGCGTGGCGATGCCCGCGTGGTCAGTACCGGCCTGCCACAGGGTATTTTTCCCCTGCATGCGCTGGTAACGGATCATGGTGTCCATGATGGTTTGCTGGAAGGCGTGACCCATGTGCAAGCTACCAGTGACGTTCGGCGGCGGGATCATGATGCAAAAGCTTTCCTGGCTGGTATCGCCATTCGGTTTGAAGTAGCCCTGCTTTTCCCAATGCTCGTAAAGCGGCTGCTCGATATCTTGCGGGTTATATGTCTTTTCCATTTCTGCTATGTCGTTTGCGGCTGTGGTGGCGCTGCCGTATTCAATTGGAATCCAACGCTGCGATACGCTTTATAGCGGTCGCGCGCCAGTTGTTTGAGCGTGTCTTCGTAAGGAACGAAGTCTATCACTTCATGGAAAGCAGTAGCAAAATCTGCGAAGTGGGGCAGCAGGCTAATCAGCAGGTCGCGCGGTGAACTGCCGCGACGCTGTGGCCAGGCCAGCTCAACCGGCGCACCGTAGCGCGGGCCTTCACCCGCCAGGTTATGCGGCACGAAGGCGTTTGCCGGTCGTTGCCACAGCGCTTCGTCGAGACGAATGGCTTGCTGTTCATCTTCGCAGGCGATCAACACCCGCTTTCCGGCCCGCCAGCGTGTTTCCGCCAGATTGCACACCAGCGCTTCAACGGCGCTAAGGCCATCGCTCGTTGCATCGGTTTCCAGCACGTAGAAGGTTGCGTTTTTCATCGGTTTGCTCATCAGAAGATCAAGGGCGGAATGATATCCGCCCTTGCTGTCAGAAAAGAGGGCGCTTAATCGTCGCCGTTCAATCCTGCCCGATTCAACAGAAATTGCGACAGCATCGGCACCGGACGTCCGGTGGCGCCTTTGGCCTTGCCGGAGCGCCAGGCGGTACCGGCGATATCCAGGTGTGCCCAGTTATATTTGCGGGCAAAGCGTGCAAGGAAGCAGGCGGCGGTAATCGCGCCGCCGGGACGGCCACCAATGTTCGCCATATCGGCAAAGTTGGACTCCAGCTGCTCCTGGAACTCATCCGCCATCGGCAGACGCCAGGCGCGATCGCCTGACTGCTCTGAGGCGCTGATCAGCTCATGCGCCAGCGGATTGTGGTTCGACAGCAGGCCGCTGATGTGATGACCCAGCGCAATCACGCAGGCACCGGTCAGCGTCGCCACGTCAATCACCACTTCCGGATCGAAACGTTCAACATAGGTCAGCGCATCGCACAGGACCAGGCGGCCTTCGGCATCGGTGTTCAGCACCTCAACCGTCTGGCCAGACATGGTGGTCAGCACGTCGCCCGGACGCATCGACCGGCCATCCGGCATGTTTTCACAGCCCGCCAGCACGCCAACCACGTTCAGCGGCAGATTCAGCTCTGCCACCATACGCATCACGCCATAGACGGCAGCCGCGCCGCACATGTCATACTTCATTTCGTCCATGCTGTCGGCAGGCTTGATGGAGATGCCGCCGGAGTCAAAGGTCAGCCCTTTACCCACCAGCACAATCGGACGCGCTTCCGCATCCGGATTGCCTTTGTACTCAATTACCGACATCAGCGATTCGTTTTGCGATCCGGCCCCGACAGCGAGATAGGCGTTCATGCCCAGCTCTTTCATCTGCTGTTCGCCAATGACGCGGGTGGTGACATTTTTGCTGAAGGCATCCGCCAGCTGACGCGCCTGTGACGCCAGATAGGCGGCGTTACAGATATTAGGTGGCATGTTGCCGAGATCTTTAGCCGCTTTCATACCGGCCGCGACTGCTAATCCATGCTGGATCGCCCGTTCGCCGCTGGTCAGTTCACGGCGGGTCGGCACGTTAAAGACCAGCTTGCGCAGCGGACGACGTGGCTCCGCTTTGTTACTTTTCAGCTGGTCAAAGTTGTAGAGCGCCTCTTTGGAGGTCTCTACTGCCTGACGCACTTTCCAGTAGGTGTTGCGGCCTTTGACATGCAGTTCGGTCAGGAAGCAGACCGCTTCCATTGAGCCGGTGTCGTTGAGCGTGTTAATGGTTTTCTGAATGACCTGCTTGTACTGGCGTTCATCCAGCTCACGCTCTTTACCGCAGCCAATCAGCAGAATACGCTCGGACAGGATATTTGGCACATGATGCAGCAGCAGTGTCTGGCCCACTTTTCCTTCCAGCTCGCCGCGGCGCAGCAGGGCGCTGATGTAGCCGTCGCTGATTTTATCCAGCTGCTCGGCAATCGGTGACAGACGACGCGGTTCGAAAACGCCAACGACAATGCAGGCACTGCGCTGTTTTTCCGGGCTTCCGCTTTTTACACTGAACTCCATGCACTCTCCTGAATCTTAAAGACAACGGCCGCTGCTGCCGCTAGAATGTAGCGCGCTCATGACCCATTTATTCATCGTCGCAGCATGACATTCTGCTGCTGGAGGTCATAATGAATCAGGGTGACAAGATGTTGTTTTTTCACCACCCGGACGCGTTTTTCATACAAATTTAGCTACGGCGACGGCCATTGATGAAGAAAAATGGCTGATAAGCGTTGAAACTAGCGATTTTCCTGCAAAAAGACAAGTTTTCACAGGCGTACTAAGCGTGATCATCATTAGATATCTGGTTCGGGAAACGCTCAAAAGCCAGCTGGCTATCCTGTTTATCCTGCTACTCATCTTCTTTTGTCAGAAGTTAGTCAGGATCCTGGGTGCCGCGGTGGATGGCGAAGTGCCGACAAACCTCGTTCTGACCTTGTTAGGACTCGGTGTGCCTCAAATGGCACAACTTATACTGCCCTTAAGTCTGTTTCTGGCGATCCTGATGACGCTGGGGCGGCTCTACACGGAAAGTGAAATTACCGTGATGCACGCCTGCGGCCTGAGTAAGGCCGTCCTGGTGAAAGCGGCGATGGTGCTGATGCTGTTTACCTCGATCGTGGCGGCCGTGAACGTCATCTGGCTGGGACCATGGTCATCCCGCTATCAGGATGAGGTGACGCAGAACGCCAAAGCGAACCCGGGTGCGGCAGCAATGGCCGCCGGGCAGTTCCAGACCTCCAGCGACGGCAGCGCCGTGCTGTTTGTCGAGGATGTGAAGGGCAACAACTTTGGTAACGTGTTCCTGGCGCAGTTACGGCCAAAGGGTAACGCGCGACCGTCGGTGGTGCTGGCTGACAGCGGTCACATGGAGCAGCATAAAGATGGCTCGCAGGTGGTGACGCTGGATAAAGGCACCCGTTTTGAGGGCACCGCTCTGCTGCGTGATTTCCGTATCACCGACTTCACCAATTATCAGGCCATTGTGGGTTATAAAGCGGCAACGCTCGATCCTAACGATGCAGAACAGGCGAGTCTGACTGACCTGTTCGCGAATAAGACACCTGAGTTTCAGGCCGAGCTGCACTGGCGTCTGACGCTGGTGTTTGCGGTGCTGGTGATGGCGCTGATGGTGGTGCCGCTCAGCGTGGTGAACCCACGTCAGGGGCGCGTGCTGTCGATGCTGCCCGCCATGATGCTCTATCTGATTTTCTTCCTGTTGCAGAGCTCGCTGAAGTCGAGCGGCGCGAAAGGGCGGCTCGATCCGGCGCTCTGGATGTGGGTGGTGAATATCAGCTATCTGGTGCTGGCGGTGCTCCTTAACCTGTGGGATACGGTGCCGATGCGTCGGATTCGCGCCCGCTTTACCCGCGGAGGGTCGGTCTGATGTTTCGCGTACTTGACCGCTATATCGGTAAAACCATTTTCAATACCATTATGCTGACGCTGTTCATGCTGGTGTCGCTTTCCGGCATCATCAAGTTCGTCGATCAGCTGCGCAAGACCGGCCAGGGCAGCTACAACGCGCTGAGCGCCGGTTACTACACCCTGCTGAGCGTTCCCAAAGATATTGAGATCTTTTTCCCGATGGCGGCCCTGTTGGGCGCGCTGCTGGGACTGGGCGCGCTGGCGCAGCGCAGTGAACTGGTGGTGATGCAGGCGGCGGGCTTTACCCGCATGCAGGTTGCGCTGTCAGTGATGAAAACAGCGATTCCGCTGGTGTTGCTGACCATGGCGATTGGCGAGTTTGTTGCGCCATCGGGCGAGCAGATGGCGCGTAATTACCGGGCGCAGCAGCTTTACGGTGGTGCGCTGGTCTCAACCCAGAACGGTCTGTGGGCGAAAGATGGCAATAGCTTTATCTTTATCGAGCGCATTAAAGGCGACAACGAAATTGATGGCGTGAGCATCTACAGTTTTAACGATCAGCGTCGTCTGCAGAGTGTGCGTTACGCGGCGACGGCGACCTGGGATGCGGCTAAGAAGCGCTGGATACTGTCGCAGGTTGATGAGTCTAACCTCACCGATCCGAAGCAGATTACCGGTTCACAGAGCCTGAGTGGCGAGTGGAAAACCAATCTGACGCCGGACAAGCTGGGTGTGGTTGCGCTGGATCCTGACGCGTTATCGATTCGCGGTCTGCATAGCTACAGCAAATATCTGAAGCAGAGCGGTCAGGAATCGGGACGTTATCAGCTGAATATGTGGAGCAAAATTTTCCAGCCGCTGTCGGTGGCGGTGATGATGCTGATGGCGCTGTCGTTTATCTTCGGACCGCTACGTAGCGTGTCGATGGGTGTGCGTGTCGTAACCGGTATCAGCTTTGGCTTCCTGTTCTACGTGCTGGACCAGATTTTCGGTCCGCTGAGTCTGGTTTACGGTCTGCCGCCGATTCTGGGGGCGATTCTGCCGAGTTTTGCGTTCTTCGCTATCAGTATGTTTATGTTGATTAAGCGGCGCTAAGCGCAATGAATGCAGTAAAAGAAAAGGCCGCGCAAGCGGCCTTTTTTGTTTTTAAAGTGAAGGCTCAGGGCAGGCTTCCATCGCTTTACGTTTGGTCTCCGTCTGGAAGATGCGGTTTCAGCGGCTTTATTCTGCGCTGATGCCCTGTTTATGCGGAGTGCCGGGTCGTCTCTTTCAGTGTCCTGATAAGTTGCTCTCTGTTCAGGGCTACACAATAGGCGGGCGTCGCACGCTCGAAACGCCAGCCTTCCGCTAACGAGCCCGCATCTACCGCATCAAATCCAAAGGCTTCATATAATGCCGTGGCGGTCGCTTTCCCTTCGCTATCATCTCCCGCCAGCGGTAACGCCTGCCGGTTAGCATCGCCCGGCGGCAGGCCCTGAGTTTCAAGATCGGTCATGCGGATGGCATTGAATGCCTTGGTGACGCGGCTGTCAGGAAGCAGGCGGGCAAGCCGTTCACTGGTGCTGATGCGGCCATTAAGCAGCTCTTCAATTTCGCCATCGCGGTCGGGATAGTAATTGACTGCATCAAGCACGATTTTTCCCCGCAATTCTGTGGCCGGAAGTTGTTCCGTTGCCGTGAGCGGCACGGCAATCACCACCACGTCGCCGAACTCTGCGGCCTCGGTGGCGGTGCCGGTTTCACAGCCAATCATCGGTTTCAGGCTGAACAGCGTTCGTGGATCGCGCGAGTTGCTGAGCATCACCTGATGTCCTGCCTGAATCGCCAGTTTTGCAATCGCCCGGCCAACAAAGCCTGCGCCAATAATGCCTATTTTCATACGTTTCTCCTTGATGAGTTTCACGCACTGACCTTAATTAAAAACAGGAGGTGAATAAATCGACAAACAGACGCAATATAAACAACCAACAGGAGGGAATCATGGATCGGCTTACCAGCATGAACGTGTTTGTTACCGTCGCGGAATCGGGCTCGTTTGCCGCCGCCGCCGGGCATTTGCAAATCTCACCGCAGATGGTGGCGAAGCATATCGCCATGCTGGAGAAGCATCTCGGTACGCTACTTCTGCATCGCACCACCCGACGACAAAGTCTGACGGATGTGGGCCGCAACTATTTCGAACGCTGCAAAATCGTGCTGGCAGAGGTGCAGGAAGCGGATGCGATCGCGCTGGATATGCAGCAGCGGCCGTCCGGTACGCTGAAGGTCAGCGCCCCGGTCACGTTTGGTTCTTTTAGCCTGGCGCCGTTTGTGACCCGCTATCTTGACCGGTTTCCGGAAACGCAGGTCGATCTTGAACTCAGCGATCGGCTGGTCGATCCGTTTGAAGAGGGTTATGAGGTGGTGATCCGGATTGGTGCGCTGGCGGACAGTTCGATCATCGCCCATCCACTGCAGCCCTACCGGCTGATAGCCTGCGCGTCGCCAGCCTATCTGGCGCGGCACGGTGTTCCCGCCACGCCAGCAGAGCTGGTGAACCACGCCTGTCTCGTTTATGGCATCTGGTCGCCATCAAAACCCTGCCGCTGGGTGTTCAGCCAGGCCGGTAAGGTTGAAGAGGTACATCCGCAGGGGCGCATGCGATCGAATGACTGGAAAGCGCTCCTGCATGCGGCGCTGGAGGGTTATGGCATTACCCTGGGGCCGGCCTCCATTCTCTCTGAAGAGATCAGACAGGGGCGGCTGGTCCAGGTGCTGCCCGATTATGCCGGGCCAGCACGCCCCATGCATGTGCTGATCCCGGCGGGCCGCCGCCAGACGGTGAAAATCCGCAGCTTTGTTAGCGCCATTATTGCCGAGTTTGGCCTCTATCCAACCACATCCGGCTAAACCAGGCGGTTATCGGCTCAGCAGCGGGAGTAACTGGGGCAGCTGCGACAACAGGTAGAGGATCAGCCCGATGGTGCCGCCAACCAGCGTGCCGTTGATGCGGATAAACTGCAGGTCTTTGCCGATATTAAGTTCGATCTGCTGCGACATGTCGCGTGCATCCCAGCTCTTCACGGTGTCGCTGATGTGACGCGTCAGGAAGCCAGCAAACTCTGGTGCAACGCTGCGTGCGGCCTGTTCCAGATGCTGATTCATCGAGTCACGCAATGCCGGGTCGGCCGCCAGGGTTTCGCCCAGCCATAAGGCTGCACCGCGCACTTTCTCCTGCACCCGTGAGTCATCGCTGCTGAGATCCGCTTTGAGCCAGTTGCGCATATCATTCCACAGCTCGCCGATGTAGCGGTTAAACGAGGCATCTTCTTTCAGCCAGCCTTTGATCTCCTCGGCACGTTCAGCCATCTCCGGGTCGTTCTGCAGTTTAACGATCAGCTTGTCGACCGCCCGATTGAACCCGAGGCGTAGCTCATGGCCCTGATCCAGCGCCACATCATCCAGCAGTGAATCGACCGCGTTTGCCACCAGCTCGGCGCTGTGCTCGCCCAGCCATTCGGTCGGCAACATTTTGGCTTTGATCGGATGCTCGCGTTTCAGCCAGCGCACCAGCTGCATGGCAATAAACTCGCGGGTACTCGGCTTATGCAGCAGCTTCAGCAGCTGTTCGATTGCCGCGTCCAGCAGCGCCTGATGACGGTTGTTTTTCGTCAGGCTCTCCAGCAGCAGGGCGCTGGTCTGGCTGAGATCGACCTTGTCGATGGCGCGATGTACTGCGCGGCGCATGAAATTCTGGATCCGGGTGTCATCGGTCAGATCAAGGAAGCCGCGCATCACCTGCAGCAGATGGCGGCCAATGCGGTCAGCATTGCCCGGCGCATTCAGCCATTGCGCCAGCAGGTTGGAAGGATCGTGACGGCGAATCAGATTCAGCAGCGAGTCGGTATCAAGAAACTTCTCCTGCACAAAGCGACCGAGGTTTTCACCGATACGATCTTTGTTGCGCGGAATGATGGCGGTATGACGCGAGATAAAGGGCACCGGCACGCGCCGGAACAGTGCGACCACCGCGAACCAGTCCGCCAGCGCGCCGACCATCGCAGCTTCCGCAATCGCTTTTACGCCGCTGACCCAGAAGCCGGGCGGCAGAAAAAGCGTAACGATAAAGGTAATTGCAGCCAGCAGTAACAGCAGCAGCGCCAGACGTTTCGTCCGTTTCAGTTCGTGTTGTTTATCCATATCCTGATCTTAGCAGAGAGCCGGTTTCATCGGCGACGACCACCCAGCAGGCTGCCGAGTACGCCACGGATGATCTGATTGGTAATCTGGCGCGTGGCGCTTTTCGCCATGGTCTGCACCACGCCATCGTGCTTGCCGCCGCGCGGGCCGGTACGGCCAAACAGGATCTCTTTCAGCCCGCCGAGAATGCCATTGTCTACCGCGACATCGTCGCCTTTCGCCGGGGGCGCGCTGGCCTGATCGCTGGCGGCCTGAAACCCTTTTTGCAGCTTCTCAAATGCCGATTCGCGATCAACTTCGCTGTCATATTTGCCATAGAGCGGTGAATGGTTGATCAGGCCGTTGCGTTCATCGCCTGTGACCGGACCCATACGTGAGCCGGGTGCAATGACCATGGCGAGCTCCACCACCGACGGACTGCCTTTAGCATCCAGGAAGGAGATCAGCGCTTCGCCGGTGCCCAGTGCCTGAATCGCCTCGACGCTGTCAAACGCCGGATTGGCGCGCAGGGTATCGGCGGCGGTTTTTACCGCTTTCTGATCTTTAGGGGTGAAGGCGCGCAGGGCGTGCTGGACGCGGTTGCCGAGCTGACCCAGCACCCGATCGGGAATATCTGCCGGGTTCTGGGTGACGAACCAGACGCCGACCCCTTTGGAGCGGATCAGCCGCATGACCTGTTCTATTTTCTCCAGCAGCACCGGCGGCGCGTCGGTAAACAGCAGGTGCGCCTCATCAAAGAAGAACACCAGCTTTGGCTGATCGAGATCGCCCGCTTCCGGCAGGTGCTCGTAAAGCTCCGACAGCAGCCACAGCAGGCTGGTGGCGTAGAGTTTCGGCATCTGATAGAGCTTCTCAGCAGAGAGGGTGTTGATGACGCCTTTGCCGTTGCTGTCGACGCGCATCCAGTCGGCGATATCGAGCATCGGTTCACCAAAGAAGTGCTCCGCGCCCTGTTGCTCCAGCGTCAGTAACCCGCGCTGGATGGCGCCGACCGAGGCGCTGTTGATGTTGCCGTAGTGGGTCTGGAAGCTTTTGGCGTTGTCACCGATGTACTGGGTCATGGCGCGCAGATCTTTGAAGTCCAGCAGCAGCAAACCCTGGTCATCGGCGATGCGGAAAATAATCTGCAATACGCCGCTCTGCACCTCATTCAGGTTCAGCAGCCGCGCCAGCAGCAGCGGCCCGAGATCGGAGACGGTAGCGCGAACCGGATGGCCTTTCTCGCCGAAGATATCCCACAGCACCACCGGATTGCTCTGCGGCTGCCAGTCGGTGACGCCGATTTTCGCCAGCCTCTCCTGCAGTTTTTCGCTGGACTGCCCAGCCATCGCCACGCCGGTCAAATCGCCTTTAACGTCAGCCATAAAGACCGGTACGCCGCTGGCGGAGAACGATTCAGCCAGTTTCTGCAGCGTAACGGTTTTACCGGTGCCGGTCGCGCCGGTGATCAGGCCGTGGCGGTTGGCCATTTGCGGCAACAGATGAAGTTCGACGTCTGGCGTACGGGCAATCAGTAGCGGGGAAGTCATGATTTCCACTCTCAGGCATTGGGTTATGCCTGAAGGATAGCAAGCCGGAGCGGCACAGGAGGAGAACTATTCACCAAAAAAAGGCCGCTGCCCGGGGAGCAGCGGCCAGCAACAGTGGTTTACTTCTGAACCTCTTCAAAATTGAGCAGGCTGACGCCGATGCCCTGCTGCAGATGACTGAGGTTGCTGCGCACCGCGACCTGGGTTGCGCCCTGTAACAGCATGACAAACGGCGAATCCTGCTGGATGCGGGTTTGCAGCCCGGTGTAGAGGTTGCGACGTTTCACCGCATCGCTCTCTCCGGCGGCGGCGCGGGTCTGTGCACTCAGCTCCGGAATCGTCCAGCCGACGCGCCACGCCAGGGTTTTGCCGCCGCCCGGCACGTTATAGGCAAAGGTGCTGGCATTGGTATTGGGATCGATGTAGTCCGCGCCCCAGTAAGTAAAGATGGCCTGGAAGTCCCGGCTGCGCATTTTGCTCCACAGCTCCGATTCCGCCACCGGCTGGATATCAAGCTGCACATCCGCTTTGGCAAAGCTGGCCTGCAGTGCCTGCGCCACATCAATGTAAGGCGGCTGGTTCACCACCGTCAGCGCGATATGGGTGCCAGGTTTGATGCCACCTTTTTGCAGTATCGCCTGCGCCTTTTTCAGATCGTAATGGAATGGTGTCGTGTTCAGCGCACCATCGAAGCCGTCCGGCAGGAAGCTCTGATGAATGCGGTACTGACCTTTCAGCAGCTGGTTCGCCAGGCTGTCATAGTCAACCAGCCAGCGCGCCGCCTGCCACAACGCCGGATTCCCCAGCGCCGGTTGCTGCGGGCTTTGGGTATTAAAGCCGATGTAATAAACCAGGCTTGACGGGAAGGCATCAATACGCACATTGGCGGTGTTCTTCAGCGCGGTAATCTGATCCGGGCCGAGCTGATAGGCGACATCCACATCGCCCTGCTGGATCAGCAGACGGCGGCTGCCCGGATCGGCCACACCTTTCAGCAATACCCGCTTCAGATGCGGCTTCCGGATGCTGTTGGGATTGGCTTCCAGCACCAGCGCCTGCAGCGGGACAAACTGTTTGATGGCATAGGCGGCGCTGCCGGCGGAGTGCACCTTCAGCCAGCTATTGCCGTAATCGTTGTTGCTGGCGTGCTGCTGCGCCAGTTTGCTGTCGACGATGGAGGAGACTGGCGCGGTCAGCAGGCGCAGCGCCAGATCGCTGCCGATCTCCGCTGGCCAGCGCAGTTCAAGCTGGTGGTCATTAATTACCGTGAACTGCTGATCGATGTTTTCTGGCGTCCAGCCAAATTCACCCAGAATAAAAGAGGGCGCTTTATTGAGTTTTACTGCACGGGTTAATGAGAAGACCACATCCTGTGCGGTCACGGGATGACCACTGGCGAAGCGGGCCTGCGGATTAAGATCAAACACCAGGCTATGAGGCGTTTTGCCTGCCTGCCAGCGCGTGGCAGCCAGCGGCGAGAGCTGCTGCGGATTCTGATGATCCGGCTCCAGCAGCGTCTGGTAGATATTGCGCAGGCTACTGTTGCTGACGGTCTCAAAACTTTCCGCCGGGTCGAAACTGATGATGCCATCAAGCGGAACGGCAATTACCAGCGTGTCGCCAGGCGTGGCGGCGTGTGCCGGGTGAACCAGTGCCAGAGCCGTAAACAGGTACAAGAGTGTTTTTCGCATGGAGGGTTATCCTGAGTCGTTGATAGCTCTACTCTATCGGGCGCCGGATAATCTCCAAATGCGGGTTTCTTATGAGCTTTGCACAATTATTAGCGTAGTCATTCAGGCAAAGAGACAAAATAAGATAATGACGGTCAGTAATTATTTTATTGTCATTTTACAGCGGGCGGAATAAAGCCGGTTTTACTCAGCCGATCACAAATTGCGCACAGTCTGATTGTATGACTATCAAAGTCACTATAGTGTTAACGGTGAGAATCATTCTCTTGTATGGAAGTATGATATTTTTTTATCGGTTATCTGGCGTGATGATGACAGAGCGAAAATAATAACCCTCATTCCTGCGTTAAAAGAGTTAAATACCCGATGTTTATGCGGTTTTACCCCCGATTCCCGCGCTGTAAATCTTTTACCTCTCCGCAACCCTTTCGCAACACCATGATAAACTTTTACTAAGACACATCTTAAATTCAATTTTTACATCCAGACATATTTATATCCCTAAGATTGCCAGGTTATTAACCGATAAGTTCCGTTAGTCACCGAACCATAATTCTACCTGCCCTTGTCTGTTCTGCCGTCGTCTGTGCCGCGTGCGTTGATCTCTGCGGGGAATTTTCCGCCTGCACTCAGCCTTTCAGCTTCATAACAAATAAAGCGGGTATTTAGCAGATGAGAGTCGTGCGGATATGCTTTTAGAAAAACCCACCACCAGGCGTAAATTTTTGCTCGGTTCACTGCTGGCGTTGCCATTAAGTGAACTGGTCTTCAAAGGCATTACTGCGGCACAGGCGGCAGAGATGGCCGCACCGGAGTTAGCCGATTACAAACCGATCTTTTTTAGTGCCGATGAGTGGCAGTTTATCCTGGCTGCCACTGACCGTTTGATTCCGGCAGGCGGCAAAGGCAAAGCGCCGGGCGCGCTGGAAACTAACGTGCCGATCTTTATCGATCAGCAGCTGCACAGCGAAGCGTTTGGCAGCGAAATCTACATGCAGGGGCCGTTCAATACGCAGGCGCCCGCAACCATGGGTTACCAGATCCCGTTCCGCCCACAGCAGATGTATCAGACCGGTATCCGGCTGATTAATCAGTGGTCGCAGAACACCCATCAGAAAGCGTTTCATGCACTGACGCTGGAAGAGAAAGATGCGGTGCTGACCCAGGTAAACAAAAACGAGATCGACTTTGCCGCACTGGGCGAAGCCGATCTTAAGCCTGCGCATTTCTTCAGCCAGCTGCTTTCCGATACCAAGCATGGCTACCTTGCTGACCCGATGTACGGCGGTAATAAAGGCATGAAAGCCTGGATAGCCATCGGCTTCCCCGGCGCGCGTGCCAGCTTCACCGAATGGGTGAAACAGCACAACGTTCCTTATCCGCTGGGTCCGGTCAGTGTGAAGGGCGAACGCGCGTAGGGCGCGTCCACATCAGGTATTTGAAACAGGATTATCATGGCACAGGTTACTAAAAAAGAAGTCGACGTCGTGGTCTGCGGCCTCGGCTGGGCAGGCTCGCTGATGAGCATCGAGCTGGCACTGGCAGGTCTGGACGTACGCGCCCTTGAGCGCGGCGGCGATCGCGATTATGACGAGTTCGCCTACCCGAAACCGGCGGATGAATACGCCTATGCGGTGCGCAATAAAGTATTTGCCACCCCCGCCGAAGTGGCGGTCACCGTGCGCTACAACAGCAGCCAGACGGCATTGCCAACCCGTAAATGGGGTGCATTTGCACCGGGCACCGGCGTAGGCGGTTCCGGCCTGCACTGGACGGCGGTACTGATCCGTCCGACACCAACCGATATCAAACTGAAGACCTATGTCGATGAGGCTTACAAGCCGGGCATTCTGCAGGATGATATGCGGGTGATGGACTTCCCGTTCAGCTGGGAAGAGATCGAACCCTACTACTACAAATTCGAACTGATTTGCGGCCAGTCGGGCAACACCGGCAACCTGCGCGGCAAAATTCTGGAAGGCGGCGATCCGTTTGAAGGCCCGCGTTCTGAGCCTTATCCGCTGCCTGCGCTGGATGACACGCTGAACAATGTGATGTTCAAAGAGGTGGCGACCAAACTCGGTTACCATCCGTTCCCGAACCCGTCGGCCTGTGTGTCGCGTGCGTGGAAAAACCCGTACGGCAACCAGATCGCGCCGTGCAACTACTGCGGCTACTGCAGTAAATATCCCTGCCTGAACTACTCCAAAGCGTCGCCGCAGACCGCCGTAATGGATTCACTGAAGCGTATGCCGAACTTCTCCTATGAAGTGAATGCGGAAGTGATCAAGGTCGTGCTGAACGATGATAAGAAAACCGCGAAAGGCGTGATCTACATCGATGCACAGGGCAATGAGTGCTTCCAGCCAGCGAAAATCGTGGTGCTGAGCAGCTTCCAGCTCTACAACGTGCGTCTGATGCTGCTCTCCGGCATCGGCAAGCCTTACAACCCGATTACCGAAGAGGGTGTGGTAGGGCGTAACTACGCGTTCCTGTCCAACGGCGGCGCGACGCTGTTCTTTAAAGATAAAAACTTCAATCCGTACGCTACGGCGGGCGCGACCGGCCAGATGTTTAACGATATCTCGCCAGGCAACTTCGACGGCCCATCCCTCGGCTTCCTCGGCGGCGCGAAGATCCACAGCTCACAGGCGACCGGTACGCCGATCAGCACCGCGCTGCCAAAAGGCACGCCGACCTGGGGCATGGGATACAAGGAAGGTCTGGAGGAGTGGTACGGTCATTCGATGAAGATCAGCATCACCACCACCTGTCAGTCTTACCGCGATATCTATCTGGATCTCGATCCGAACTACAACGATCACCGTGGCCTGCCACTGCTGCGCATGACCTTCAACTGGAAAGAGAATGAGCTGAAGCTGCAGCAGCACCTGAAAGGCATCGTCGGCAATATCGCGAAAGAGCTGAACCCTGACAGCATGAGCATGAGCTTCCTGCCAATGGGTGCGGATTTCGATCTGACCAAATATGTCTCTACCCACAACGTGGGCGGTGCCGTAATGGGCGATAACCCGAAAACCTCGGCGCTGAACAAGTATCTGCAGAGCTGGGACGTGCATAACGTCTTTGTGCCGGGCGGCAACGCTTTCCCGCAGAACTTCCAGGCGAACCCGACCGATACCATCGGTGCGATCACCCTGATGGCGGCACAGGCGATCAAAGATCAGTATCTGAAAAATCCCGGCCCACTGGTACAGGCATAAGCGCATGAATAAGCTGAAACTGAAATCTTTTATCTTTGCCAACGCGGTGCTGTTAGCCAGCGGATTTGCGCTGCCGGTTCACGCCGAAGATGAAGCGCAACTGATTAAGCAGGGCGAATATCTCTCGCGGCTGGCCGACTGCATGGCCTGCCACTCACTGCCTGGCAAGCCTGACTATTCAGGCGGGCTGGCGATTGAGTCGAACCTTGGCACCATCTTCTCCACCAACATCACGCCCGATAAGCAGCACGGTATTGGCAACTACAGCGAGCAGCAGTTCTCTGACGCGGTGCGCAAAGGGGTATTACCGGACGGTTCGCATCTCTATCCGGCGATGCCTTATCCTGATTACGCCAAAATCAGTGATGCCGACATCCACGCGCTTTACGTCTACTTCATGAAAGGCGTGCAGCCAAGCGCAGAACAGCCGCCGGAAACCGATCTGAGCTTCCCGTTCAGCCAGCGCTGGGGCATGCGTTTCTGGAACTGGGCGTTCGCCTCGGATAAGCCTTTCCAGCCGATCGGTGGTGCGTCAGCAGAGGTCAACCGCGGTGCCTATATCGTGGAGAGTCTGGGCCACTGCGGCAGCTGCCATACGCCGCGCGGTCTGGGCATGAACGAGAAAGCGCTGGATAGCGGTGACGATAAATTCCTGGCAGGCGGCAGCCTGAACAACTGGGATGTGCCGTCACTGCGTGGCCTGCCGCGCTGGAGCGAGCAGGAAGTGGTGGACTACCTGCAGACCGGCCGTAACGATAAAGCGGCGGTGGGCGGCGAGATGACCTCGGTGATTGAGCACAGCAGCTCACACATGACCGACGCCGATCTGAAAGCCATCGCGGCCTACCTGAAGTTCCTGGGCGGCAACCCGCCATTGCAGGCGTACAACGTGCAGGCGCAGCAGGCAACGGAAGCGAAACTCACTGCCGCGAAGAACCTGAGCGAAGGCGAGCGTCTTTATCTGGATAACTGCGGTGCCTGTCACTTCGTGACCGGCAAAGGCGCGCCAGGGATCTTCCCGGAGCTGGATCAGGCGACGATCGTCAATGCCAAGGATCCAACCGGTCTGATCCACACCATCCTGGCCGGCGCACAGCAGCCTTCCACCGCGAAGGCCCCGTCGAAACTGGCGATGCCAGGCTTTGGTCAGCGTCTGAGTGATGAAGAGGTGGCGCAGCTGGCGACCTTTATTCGCCAGGGCTGGAGCAACACCGCGTCAGCGGTGAGCAAAGATCAGGTTGCTGAAGTGCGAAAAACGCTGAAGTAATCGAGCTTTCCCCTCTGCCCGTTCGGAGAGGGGAAATCCCGGATTAGTGAAAGGTGCGCACCACTTCCAGCACGCCGTTAATGATAAACTGCACGCCCATACAGACCAGTAAAAATCCCATCAGGCGCGATATCGCCTCAATGCCGCTTTTACCCACCAGCTTCATGATGGCACCCGAACTGCGCAGTGAAATCCACAGGATCAGACTTACCAGCAGGAAGATCAGCACTGGCGCGACGGTGATGACCCAGGCCGGAAAGTCGACGCCGCTTCTTACCGTCGAGGCAGAGGAGATGATCATCGCAATGGTACCTGGCCCGGCCGTGCTTGGCATCGCCAGCGGCACAAATGCGATATTCACTGGCTCTTTGGCTTCATCCAGCTCATCCAGTTTCTGCTTTGCTTCGACAGAATGGCCGGCAGGTTTAGCCGGGAACAGCATCCGAAAACCGATAAAAGCAACGATCAGGCCGCCCGCCATGCGCAGGCCAGGAATGGAGATGCCGAAGGTATTCAGCACCGCGCTGCCCGCATACCACGCCACCATCATGATGGCGAAGACATAGATTGAAGCCTGGCGCGCCTGTCGGTTGCGCTCCTGGAAATTCATCTCACCCGCCAGCCCCAGGAACAGCGCCACGGTAGTGAGTGGATTGGCGAGCGGCAGGATCACCACCAGCCCCAGGCTGACTGCTTTAATTAACTCCAGCATGACAAATCGCCTTTTCCGTGGTGATTAGTGCTTCGGACGCTCCAGCGCCTCAAGCAGTTCCGGGAAGAAGTCCTGCAGGATTTCAGGCGTCATCAGTTCGGGATACTGCATCAGATGCTCGCGGATACGCTCATTGATGTCCGGCAGCAGACGCTGGGCCGCAGCGCTGGCGGTGATTTTGTGCTTCTTCATGGCGCGCAGCAGATCGCCTGGCAGCGCGTCTTCGTCGTCGGCGTCATCCACCATCTCCAGCGCGTCCAGCTCGTCGAACATCTCCATCAGCGCTTCGGTCTGCGGCGTGCGCGACTCATATTCACGCGGATGTTCATCTTCCAGGAAGCGCAGCATGGCGCGCATTGGCGTGCCGTCTGGCGTGGATGGCGGCTCGGTGGCGAACCAGCTCAGCAGCTGATGCATGGTGACCTGATGAACGCGAAAGCCGCTATCGACCAGCTCATCGGCCAGCAGCTCGGCGGTTTCGTTTTCAATCACGCAGATGTGGGTACGTTTGGGTTCGTACTGCTCCAGCCACTGGTAGATCTCTTCAATCACGCCATCGTCATACTCGAATTTTTTGGTGACATAGCTGTCGTCCTGTTCGTGAACGCAGGCCTGAATCTGATCGGGGTCGAAGTAAAGTGCGATGTTGATGCCTTTCATGCGTGCTGTCCTGTAGAAATCAAAACAACACTATAGCGCTCAACCCCAGGTTAAGGGAATGTCAGGCATCACAGCAGTGGAGCGTTTAACGCTCCCCTCAGAGCAGAGAGGGGAGAGAGAAGGGAAGGAGATCAGGAGATAAAGTTTTTGCCCTGCTTCAGCACCACGTCACAGGCTTTGGTTTTCAGCTTCTCACCCATTGGTGAGTTGCTCAGGCTTTGCAGATTCAACTGCTGGCCATTACCGGTATTCAGCAGACCGGCCACGCCCTGGGTGTAATCGGTTTTTTGTTCCTGCGCGGTGGTGGTGTTAAGACCGAGCTTGCTCAGCACCTGATCTTTTACCGACTGCACATTGTTTTTCACCACGTTATGTTCGACACAGTACTGCATCACACCGGCGGCGTTGGTCATGCTGTTGGCACTGACCGCTTTATCGCCGCCGCCCAGCATGCTGGTAATGGTAGAAAGCGACATGCCGCCATTCTGCTGCGTGGTGCCGGTGGTGCTGCCGTTGTTCTGCTGGCTGAGCTGCGACGCTGCACTGCTCAGCTGATCCTGCCAGCTTGCCGCTGATGCACTGCCTGCGACCAGAAGTGCCGCCAGTCCCCATCCCCACGCACTGCGTTGTGCTTGCTTCATTTCAACCTCGGTATGTGCTTATTCAGTTTTCCTAAGAAAGGCTGACGGGCAGAAAGTTCCTGACTTCCTTTTATAAAAAGCGTCTTAAATAGCACTTTGGGAATCTTCTGTAATAAGAGCGATAAAATATTCAGATGCTTGTGGGTGTTATTATTCTGTGAAGTGATTAACTGAAGGCAGTAATAAGTACATCCCGCGGAAACATTATTTAATATCCTCACGATTTTTATCAGGAATTGTCCTGGTTTAAATTAAAGTCACCGCTTTGCTTATAGCGTGTTTTCTAAGCGCTTGCGTCTGGGTTGTTAATATTTACCTGCGAAATCATCTTAATATAACTTCATGTATTTTAGTTATTTTTTATTTTTAGCGTAGCGGTGATTTAAGCCGGGTTGCTGTTTTTTGATGCGGTTTTTTGTACCGTAATTAAATTGAGTTAACGTAGTTTTTTATTATTCCGGCTTGCGAAATCAGCCAGAGTGTTCATGCTTAATCACTGTGTCAGGCAGTTGTGGCAGATATTTAATTTAACGGGAGTGATATTATGGCTGGACGGCCAGAGCACAATAATAATGCAGAGGTCACGCTTAAACTCGCTGAAGAGCAAATAGCCCTGACGAAGCAAAAGATTGTGGATGGACATGTCCGTGTTACCCGTTTCACAACTGAGCATGACGAGGTCATCAGTACACTGCTTAACCGGGAGAAGGTTGAGGTTGAGCATGTAGCGAAAGCGCAACCCGTTGAAACGATGCCCGAAATCAGGGAAGAGAACGGTGTACTGATTGTCCCGGTAGTAGAGGAAGAAATCCAAATCGTCAGAAAGCTGGTGCTTAAAGAGGAGATCCACATCCGAAAAGTGCAGGAGAATGTTCCTTTTCAGGAAGTGGTGACCCGACGTGAGCAGCAGGTGAAAGTTGAAAGAGATGACGATCAAATTAGCTAACAGAGAGGAACCTATCATGGCACATGAAAAAATCGTAACACTGTTCGATTCTGCAATTCAGGCAGAGGCCGCGAAAAGAAATCTCGTGAAAGCAGGCTTTTCTGATCGGGACATCAGTCTTATCAGTGGAGAACGTTTGCAGGAGGAAGGACACTCTATCCGCCATCCAAGCATCTGGCAGCGTCTGTTTGGTCACTCCGTTGATAAAGAGCAGGCAGATGTTTACACCAGAGCGATGGACAAGGGCGGCGTAGTGCTGACTATCCGCACCGAGGAGGAGAAGCTGGCTCGCGCCATGACCATTCTCCATTCTCATGACTCGGTGGACGTTCCGTCACGTATGCAAAGCTCGGTTGAGAATGGCACCACCGCGCCGGGCATCAATCCGACAACGGCAGGCAAGCAGTTTGCTGGTGAGACCAACGACCGCCAGGTTGAACCGCGACGCACCTCACTGACCGGTGATGAGAGCGAAGCTGACATTCTGCGTCTTGCCGAAGAGCAGGTTGAAGTAGGTAAACGTCTGGTGAGCGAAGGTTCCACCCGCGTACGCCGCTATACCGTGACCGATACCGTATCTGAAGATATCTCGCTGCATGAGCAGCACGCTGACATCTTCCGCCGTTCGGTGAATGAACCCGCGCTGGCTGGTGAAGTGGACTGGTCTGAGAAAACCGTCGAGGTTGCTGAGACGCATGAGCAGCCGGTGATCAACAAAACGACCCACGTGAAAGAAGAAGTGGTGGTCCGTACCGACGGCAGCGATCGTACCGAGACCATTAACGACACGGTGCGTCGTCAGGAAGTGGATATCGACCATGCACGAGGTGGTCTGGAGCGCGAACTGCCGGGTACGACCGCAGGGGTAAGACCTGCGACCGCCGCAGCAGGCACGCAGTCACCAGGTGCACACAACCGTGACCACAAAGAGAGCCTGACTGAGAAGGTGAGTGAGAAAGCCAGCGAAGTGAAGGATAAGGTCGGAAACAAACTGCACGATCACTCGCATTGAGGCGCTTATCCTGACAACAACAGGCGCTAATGGGCACCGCTGATGCCCGATGCTGAGCATGCAAGATGCAAGAAGGGGCCAACCGAGAGGTTGGCTCTTTTGCGTTATTTTTTCCTGATAATCGCATTCAGCCAGACTTCGTCGCCACGTCCCGCTCGTACATCACCGGTCTGCCAGGTTTTTTTTGTTTCAAGAGCGAATTTCTTTACCGCTGTGTCCTCAGAGCCTGCCTCTCTTTTTACCCCTATCTTATTTGTAGCCAGAATCTCACCGCCAAGTGTATTAACCCCATCTATCAGTTTCTGTAACCCAGCCACATCCATATCTATAAATCTGCGCCCATCCTTTTCCCGTTCGCCGCGGCCATATTTAAAAGAGAGATACCCTACGCCGCCAGGCTTCAGCGCAATTGCCAGTTTTGTTATGACGCCGGGTAGTTCAGCTTCGGAAACATGCAGCAGCGAGGCGCAGCACCAGATACCATCATATCTTTCAACCGCATCCACATCCTGAAAGCGCATCTGCATTACAGGCTTCCCGGATAACTGGCGAGCCAGCGCAACCAGCTCCGCCGAGGCATCAAAGGCTTCGACGATAAAACCCCTTTCGCTGAAGGCTTTAACGTCACGACCTGAACCGCAGCCTGCATCAAGAATGCGAGCGCCCGGCGGCAGGCAGTCAATAAAAGGCGGGTAAAGCGCAGACATATCCACGCTTGCTGTATCGGTAAAAAACCGCTGAGCGTTCTGCCGGTAATAATCTTCGTTGCTCATAACAGGCTGTCTCCCTGTGCCGCTGGCTGCCACTCGTGGAGCAGGGAAAATTTTGCCGTATCCCAGCTGTTTTGCAGGAAGCTGTGCCGCAGCATCGGCGTTGCGCCGGTCTGGCGGATTAACGTCTCCCGCAATGGCAGATGGCTGTTAATAAAGTATTCGTTTCGATCATGCAGTCGCTGCAAAAGTGTTATCGAAGGGATACGCGCAAACTTACCCTGGGCGCCGCGATTACAGGTCTGGCAGGCCAGCACCAGATTCCAGACGCCGTTGAGGTTGCCGATTTGCTCGCTGAGCATCAGCGGCAGAAAGTGATCGACATCCGCCAGGTTCTCTTCGCCACCCGTCACGCCAATGGCACGGAAGCAATAAAAGCACCGGCCTTTCTGGTAGCCATTCAGGCTGCTGCGGCAGCTGGTAATGGTGACGCGACGACCGCTCTGGCGGCTGAAAAGCATCTTGTCATTATCGTCATAATCAACCGCAATCAGGTTACGTGAAACGTTCATCGCCCAGGCTTCTTCTACCAGCCGCCATCTGGCATCCGTTTCCGCTTTCAGACTGGCAAACTGTTCGTTTTCCGTCAGCTGATAAAAGTTCTCCGTAAGCCGGATGCCTTTATGGCTTCGCCGTTCATCCAGGAAAAAGCGTTTGTCGATCTCGGCGTGATTCACATTATGAAAAGCATCGATGACGTTAGCTAACCCGCGCTTAACGGTAATAGCAATTAACTGCTCTTCGCTGATTTCGCCTGCGTTGAATTGTCTGCATACCTCCAGAAACTCGCTGCTTTTGCTGGTGATCTGCTTTGGCGCATGACGCAGGTGGGCGCATAAATGCCGCACAAAAGGCACGGCCAGCGCTTCCAGTGTAATCAAATCGTTGTCCGGCTGCTTCAGGTCATAAAGCGCATGGGCAAGAGCAAATTTATAAGAGGCGACATTTTTGCCAAAAAGGATAACGCCGCGCCAGTAGTTTTCAAGGCGGGGATCGGCCTGGTAAAAGCGCATGCAGGATCCTGTTTTGCGAGACAGCTCGAGGAATTCATGTAACAGGATCACATAACAAATGCAGGTAAATGTAAACCGTAAAGGTGGGGAGGCGTTTGGAGCGTTTCTAAGGGCGAACAGGCGCTGTAAGGCAATCAAGACAACATCAGCGTGAGAGGTAAGTAGAGGGAGGATGCTCAGGCTAAAACGTTGGGCCATCGCAGGATTTATTCAGGCAATTCAGTTGTGGGGCAGGTGCGCAGCAATTTCTGTCGCTGGTACGCGTCAGACAGATCGTACTGCACTGAAAGATGATCGGGCAGGGCGGTAAAAACGGATAACGGCGTCATATCTTCTTCGATATAATCAGGAGCTATCCGAACAGGTCGGGTCATTTAAATGCATCAGTTTGTTTATTTTATTTTCTCACTGCTGTCGTTAGCTTTCTTCATTTTGCTCATCTGCTATTGCTTCAAGCCTTTGCCCTTTAAAAAAGGGCTCCCTCCTTCTCCAGGAGAGATGAAAAAGATATCGGCTAACACTCCGATATTGAAAAAATTGGGCATGAACACGGAAGATTATTACTATGACAGCGACTTCCTGTATCAGCAGCGTGAAGGCGAAACGCTTTGCAAAGTTCCGCTGGAAAATATTATCAGGATAAAAGTTACCGGAACTGAAGTCAGCAGTCGCCGGGTATGGTTGGTTCGTTACGTTACCGGAGCTTATAAAACCGAAAGGGAGTTCAGAGTCCTGAACAACTACACCCTTTTCAATCGGGATTTTGCCGGTTTTCTTGCCGCCGTGAAAGAGGCCAATCCAGCGGCTGAGGTGCAGGAAATGACCTTAGGACGACTGTAAATTGGCAGGATAGCGCGGAGCGCTTTAGCATGAGCAATGATATGGAACCCTCAATGGCGGACGTTATCGCTTTTGTCCGCGATTTTGCAGGATGTAGACGTGAAATAATCGATGAAAATACCTGGCTGGAAAAGGATCTGGGGATTACCGGCGATGATGGTGTTGAATTGCTGGAGGAGGCCGAAAAAGTTTTCGGCGTGAGCTTTTCTGCAGAAGAAGGTGGTTTCAGGAAGGCGTTCTTTCTGAAAGAAAACGAATATCTTTTCCATAGTGAAGGCATCGATTTTTTTGGCATTGTTTATCTTTGCAGACGACTGCGCGGTATTCCTGCGCCTGTCATCTGCGATCTCTCTGTCGGCCAGCTGCATAGCGTACTGGTTGAAGCGCTTAACAAAAAAGAGAGAGTTACCCGATAGGCGCATCGCCCAGGACGGGGCGTAGCCTTTTTTCAAAGCCTGGCGGCGATTAACAATGGCTTTGGGTTCCCTCACACCAATGGTGAAAGAGTGATACCTGTGCTGATATCAGAAATACAACCTGAGGGACTAAAGTGAACTGTAAACCGATGCTTTTCGTACTGGCGGCATTATCCCTGTCGGCTCAGGCCGCCCAGAGCGGAAAAACGCTTGAGCACAAAGACTGGGAAGTTGTCTGTGATAACACCCTGACCTGCCGCATTGCAGGTTATGCCAAAGAAGAGGATCCGTCTGGCTCGATCCTGCTCACCCGTAGCGCTGGAGCTGGAACGGAGACAGTGGGAGAAGTTACGCTGGGTGATACCGAAGATGACAGCACGCCGGCGGAAAAACTGACGCTGTGGATCGACGGGAAATCAGCAGGCGATCTGGTGGCGGCTGACGATAACTGGCGGCTTTCGGCCAGCCAGACCTCTGCGGTAATCAGTGCCGTCAAAGGCAGCGGTAAAGTCGAATTTAAAGGCGGCACAAAGCCATTCCAGCTTTCTGGCGAGGGCGCTTATGCCGTGCTGCTGAAAGCGGACGACGTACAGGGCCGTATCGGCACGCCAGGTGCGCTTACCAAAAAGGGCAATAAGCCCGAGAGCAGCGTGGCTAAGGCTGTGCTCGCACCGGTTATTCAGGCGGCAAGAACCCTCAGCGGCGAACCCCGTTTGCTGACCGCACCAGAAATCGACGCGCTGAAAACCCGCCTGCTTTCTACGGTCAATCACAATGACGATGACACGTGCGACAGCCTGTATTCACCTGCAGAAAACAGCGATCCGGAAACTGACGGACTCACTCTTACGCCACTGGATGACACACACGCTTTGCTTTCAGCACTCTGCTGGCGTGCCGCTTATAACGAAGGATATGGCTACTGGGTCATTGATAACCAACTCAAAGGCACGCCGGTGCTGGTGACCATCTCCGGGTCGGATTACGACAAGGGCGAGATTACCAATGTGCAGAAAGGTCGCGGTATTGGTGACTGCATGAGTCAGGAAAGCTGGGTATGGGACGGCCAGGCTTTCCGCAAAAGCTATGACGGCGGGACCGGCATGTGTCGTTATATCCATGCGGGCGGCACCTGGGATCTGCCGACACTGGTAACGGATGTAAAGCCTGTTTCGGGTTAGAAATTTTGTGTAGTCACTCCGGATCGAGCGTTTGCTGATATCACCTTTGAGGACATCAGCTTCACTGTGCATAGGTTGGATATCGTCAATGTGTGCCAGTGAAACATACGAGGGAGGGCGGCTGCTTTGCAGCGGGCGAGGGTGAGTGAATAATTTCTGACAAGGATGTCACGCAGTGTCACTGAGAACCCAAAAGACGTTTTTTTCAGCAGTTGCACACGCGCCTGCGGATAAGGGTTGCGGAAACAGGGGGTAACGGTATAATCCTCAACGTTTTCCGCATACCCTTCAGTGCCGAAGTGGCGAAATCGGTAGACGCAGTTGATTCAAAATCAACCGCCGCGAGGCGTGCCGGTTCGATTCCGGCCTTCGGCACCAAGTATGCAAATTTAAGTCGCTCATGGGCGGCTTTTTTTGTGTCTGAAATCCGATGCCCGCAAGAGGATGGCGTTTTTTCCTCAATGTGAATGATCTAATTCAATCCAAATTAAGTTACTGATGCTGGTAAATTTGCAGATGTATTTCAGTTTGATAATGTTGGTCTCCACACAAAAATTTTGTGAAGGTTGTTTTTCATTAGCTCTGAGTAATATTAAATTTAATTTATATCATCCCCATTTCATCTTTTAATGTCGTCTATTGCAATAGTTCTTACTGTCAGCATTGGTGCATGAATTCCCTGAAGAGTAAAATTATAGTGGGGAAGTAATCCTGCCTGTTTTGGATAAATTAATTGCAAGTGTGGTACTTTATAGCGCCCTGCATAAGCATAAAGCTGATACATATCACTGTTTGAAACCCCTAGTTTGCGGTCCCCTTCATTCAGTAATTTCCACTTGGTATCCGCTATCATCTGCGGAACACCGTTGTCATCAATCAGTGCGATATCCGGTCGTAATTGAAATTGCGGGGAATCATTGTCGCACAATGCCAGATATTTTCGGGGCCCTTGTGTACGAAGATGCCAGCCCTGTTGGTGTGCCCAAGGCTTCAACTCTTCTGCTACCCATGCTTCAAACAGACGATTCATATCAAACAGCAATGAAAACAGCGGCGTGCTGCCCGCTAGTACATCTGGTTTGATCGCGGCAATAAACAATCGGCACTGTTCAAGTACAGGCTGAAATCGTTGGGTAATGCGATCAATTTTAAGTAGATTGAATGATTGCAAGGTGATGGGGGCATCGCTAATGCCGTCAAAATGCATTAAGAGTTCGGATAGCTGCTTTTTGGTTTTACCGGTGCGTGTCCAGGGAAGCAGCAGGCGTAGGGTAAAGCGGAGTATCTGATTCAGCAGCATGTCTTGGCTGAATTCGTCGAAGCGACAATAAAGACGTTCTTTATGTACTAAGTTGTGCCGGACATGTTTTGGGATAACCAGGCGGCCGCGCATTACTGACAAGTTTTCTTCCTGTTCTGTGTAATTGCGTAATTTTCCTTGGAGGATCTGCGTATGCAAGTCATGGCAAAAGTGCTGGATAAATATATCCAGCAGGCTATGTTGCTGAGTATTGATACCCGCCCGTGCCCCTTTATGTGTACGTATGATTCGGGCGGTTTGCAGCATCTGCACTAATGCTGTACGGCATGATTCAGGCCTTTCTTCTTTACCATGTATCTTGGGCAGGATTTCGAGTGTTAAATCATCAAGCTTTATTACGCCGCAAAATTGTGTAAAACGAACCGATTGATGGCCCCACCTAAAGGTGCCGGCAGGAAGATTTGGCGCCAGCTTTTCCAGCAAGCGGGCATGATGAACGCCCAACGCGCGCTGAGCATTGGTTCTTTCTGCAATAATCGGTAGCGAGCTATGTTCAATAACCGACAATATTTCCGCCACGGCTTAATCCTCGTAAATTTTGCGAATTGAGTCAGGCGTAATTTCCTGGGTAGTTGAAACACGGTATTCAACGACCTCTTCAAAGTCATCATGGGTAAAGCCGAAAACATCTTTACTGGTCAGCTTAACATGGCTAATCAGTGGAGCTTCCACCAGCTTACCGGTAGCGTCGATATCGCGGAATATCAGCTGGATTTTGTGCCAGTCTTCATAGAAGTATTCCTGTAGAAGAGGAATAAACTGATTCAGGAAAACTGTCTTTAGCTGTGTAAGGTTAGTAACGGAGCAAAGATAAGCATGGCCTAGCATGAGATCACGGCTCAGAAGAAAGCGGATACGGTGATTCATCGCATCCAGCAGCCTGCGCAGGTTAATCTGATTACCATCTTCATCAACGATATTTCCCGTACCGTCTGAGCCAGCGATTTTGCTGCTGTCCGGCATTAGCTCTTTAAAACGGAAGCGGCGACGTAAAGCGGTATCCAGTAGTGCAATTGAGCGATCGGCGGTGTTCATCGTGCCGTAAATATCCAGGTTATCAGGCACGCCAAATGGCTTACGAGAATAGGGCAATGTAATACGCATGCCTTTGTCGCCGTTAGTGCGTTTGTCGGTTTCAATTAACGTGATTAGCTCGCCAAAAATTTTCGCCACATTGCCACGGTTTATTTCATCGATAAATATAGCGTAGCGATGCTCTGGATCAGCTTCGGCACGCTTACAGATAAGGCGAAAAACTCCGTCTTGCGGCGAGTAGCTTAATTCACCGCTTTCTTCGTCCAGTTCCGGACGAATACCTTCGACGAAATCTTCATAACTATAAGCTTGGTGAAATGTGACGAATTCATAGCGGCTGATTATTTCTGTGGCAGCAGGTTGCCGCTTGAGCCGCTCTTGTAGCTCATCCAGATGAGCTGAGTCATCTTCAGTATCTGGGATGATATACCATATACCATCAGCATCTTTATCAAATAAAGATGGAGACAAGCGTTTTTGATGATTAACTGTAGTAGAGAACTTACTCGTATGTCGTTGGAGAGTTGATCTCAAAGTTGATTTAACATCAGCATTTCCAGTATGAAGTTTTGACTTCGCAATAAAGTATTCGTGATTTGCTATTTGAGACAGACTGGCTTTATAACCTAAATCTCGAATGCACATGTATATAACATCGCACCAGGTGCTATTGGCTAACTGTTCCATCAGCCATTCCTTTCGTGAAATGCTATTAGCATTGCTTGTGTACTTTTCCTTTAATTTATTAAGTTCATAAGTTTTACCTGTACCTGGTGGGCCAAATAAAACTAAATTAAGAGGATCGATGATTTCTTGATGTGTAAGCACTTTATCAATTGATGTTATCGCTACAGGTTTTGCGACAACCTCTTCGCGTATTTGCCAGATTTCTGATAGTGGTGGAACGTAGAAGTCGAGCTTACTACTATCTTGTTTATCTTCCTGTTCACGACGGATCTCAAGCAGCGCTCTGTCCATCGCCACAGCTGACAGCTCTTCTTTCTGCTGCGGTTTGAAGGCGCGGATAATGATGCGGCGATCATTGTTACTAAAGATGCGTTCAAATTCATCTGGAAACAGCATAAACATCAGCATATGGCGGAACTGGCGGCTGGTATTTTCAGGGATTATGCTTAGCCACTCTGCAAAGGCGAAGCCATCACTCAGACGAGCTTCACGCTCAGCTAATGATAGTGCTAATAACGCTTTCAGGACGTTAGTAAGATAAGCAAACTCACGCGCCCGGAAAGTGTTGAATCCAGTCCCAGCACTTCCTACGCCTGAAAGCACCGCATCTTTTAGTAATGGGTTATCATTATTTAGCGCTTCACCAGCAAGCTCCCAGATAGTGGTTATCTGCTCACGCTTTGTTCTGACGCTGATGTTACTAGCACAAAGAAAGAGTAGCCATAGCATTTCTGCAGTGAGCTGCTTCGCCTCTGGAGTGACGCTGGCCAGCTGTTCCTTAAGACGATGAATAAAGTTGCCTTCAAGCTCTAGCTGACTGTTGACCACATCGCGCTCAATTTCGACCAGATGCTGACTATCCCAGAGTTTTTTATTGCTGAAAAGTGAGCCGCCATTAATCAGGCAACGTTGCCGCCATTCACTGGCTGCTTTTAAAATTTGTTCTGCTTGTTCTTCACCGGTATAGCGGCTCATCCTTGTTATCCTCTTTCAAGCACTAAAAAATTACAGATTTAACAGATTCGATATTATCTATCGTCCATTTATGGACCATTAGTTTCTGCATCTTTTTTAAGCATCATTCGAATATGCGTTTCTAAAATGTCTTCGCTCGCCATGGAGTTATCGCTCTTTAAGGCCGCATGTAGCTGTGAGATGTCATCAGCACTAGCACCCATTAGCCAGACCGCTGTTCGGCTAAGTTTCGTTTACGCAACATGAACTCCTGAAATAAACAGTCGAAGGAGTGTTCCTGATAGCCAGTATGTATGGCCATTGGCATATGAATTTGGACTGGATATAGTTGGCCGATACGATGTACGCGGTCATTGCATTACTCTTCAACAGCAAGGTTCCACTAGCGAGACAGGTGTGACCTGCTCCTCTGTTGAACAACATACCGCGATGTCAGCCATTGTTCAAAACATTAAGAAAAGTTAAGATAAAGAGTTACGGGTCTTAATAACGGATAGGCCTGCACAGTGATGGATTGATACTGCTGATGACTAAATCCAGTTTTGAGTTCCTGAAGGGCGTCAACGACTTTACCTATGCTATCGCCTGCGCGGCGGAAAACAATTATCCGGACGATCCCAACACCACGCTGGTTAAAATGCGTATGTTTGGCGAAGCGACGGCTAAACATCTTGGACTGCTGCTGGGCATTCCTGCCTGCGAGAATCAACACGATCTCCTGCGTGAGCTGGGAAAAATTGCGTTCGTTGATGACACCATCCTTTCTGTATTCCACAAATTGCGCCGCATTGGTAATCAGGCGGTACATGAATACCATAACGATCTTGATGACGCCCAGATGTGCCTGCGGCTCGGCTTCCGTTTGGGTGTCTGGTACTACCGTCTGGTCACCAAAAATTATGACTTCGTGGTGCCTGTTTTTACTTTGCCTGAACGTGGCGAAAATCTTTATCACCAGGAAGTGCTGACGCTGAAACACCAGCTTGAACAGCAGGCACGGGAAAAAGCGCAAAGTCAGTCAGAGCTGGCAGCACAGCAGCAGAAGCTGATTAGCCTGAACGGCTATATCGCTATTCTTGAAGGTAAGCAGCAGGAAACCGAAGCACAAACGCGAGCACGGCTTGCGGCGCTGGAAGCCCAGTTAGCCGAGAAAAATGCGGAGCTGGCGAAACAGACCGAACAGGAACGCAAGGCATACCAAAAAGAGATCACCGATCAGGCCATCAAGCGTACGCTCGACCTGAGTGAAGAAGAGAGTCGCTTCCTGATTGATGCACAGCTGCGTAAAGCAGGCTGGCAAGCTGATAGCAAAGCTTTGCGCTTCTCTGAAGGTGCACGCCCGGAACCGGGTGTTAATAAAGCTATTGCTGAATGGCCAACTGGTAAAGATGAAACGGGCAAGCAGGGCTTTGCGGACTATGTCTTATTCGTTGGCCTTAAGCCCATCGCAGTAGTTGAAGCGAAGCGTAAAAATATCGACGTTCCCGCCAAACTCAATGAGTCCTATCGCTACAGTAAATACTTCGATAATGCATTCTTACGCGATACGTTGCTGGAGGAGTACGCTCCCGACGACGTGCACGAAGCGGTACCGCTCTATGAAATCAGCTGGCAGGATACCAGCGGCGAACAGCGCTTTAAAATTCCTTTCTGCTACTCAACCAACGGGCGTGAATATCGCGCGGCAATGAAGACCAAAAGCGGTATCTGGTATCGTGACGTCCGTCATACTACCAATATGTCCAAAGCATTGCCGGAGTGGCATCGTCCGGAAGAGCTGTCAGATATGCTCGGCAGCGATGCGCACATACAAAATCAGTGGTTTGCTGATAACCCAGGGATGAGCGAGCTGGGCCTGCGCTACTATCAGGAAGATGCCGTGCGCGCAGTCGAAACTGCCATCGTTAATGGGCAGCAAGAGATCCTGCTGGCGATGGCGACCGGCACCGGTAAAACCCGTACCGCGATCGCCCTGATGTTCCGTCTTATCCAGTCTCAGCGTTTTAAGCGCATTCTTTTCCTGGTTGATCGACGTTCTCTCGGTGAGCAGGCGCTTGGCGCGTTTGACGATACGCGTATTAACGGCGACACCTTTAACAGCATCTTTGATATCAAAGGGCTGACGGATAAATTCCCGGAAGACAGCACCAAAATTCACGTTGCCACGGTCCAGTCGCTGGTTAAACGCACCCTGCAATCGGATGAACCCATGCCGGTTGGCCGTTACGATTGTATTGTCGTGGACGAAGCACACCGTGGCTACATTCTCGATAAAGAGCAGACCGAAGGAGAACTGCAATTTCGTAGCCAGCTTGATTACGTTTCTGCCTATCGCCGTATTCTCGATCATTTTGATGCAGTAAAGGTTGCGCTGACCGCAACGCCCGCTTTGCATACGGTGCAGATCTTCGGTGATCCGGTTTATCGCTACACCTACCGTACTGCGGTAATCGATGGTTATCTGATCGACCAGGATCCGCCGATTCAGATCACGACCCGTAACGCGCAGGATGGCGTTTATCTTGCTCAGGGTGAGCAGGTCGAGCGTATCAGCTCGCAGGGTGAAGTGATTAACGATACCCTGGAAGACGAACAGGATTTTGAGGTCGCCGACTTTAACCGCAACCTGATTATTCCTGCGTTTAACCGCGCCGTCTGTAACGAACTCACTAACTACCTCGACCCCACAGGTATACAAAAAACGCTGGTGTTCTGCGTCACCAATGCCCATGCCGATATGGTGGTGGAAGAGCTGCGAACCGCATTTAAGAAAAAGTATCCGCAGCTGGAACATGACGCGATTATCAAGATTACCGGCGATGCTGATAAAGACGCGCGTAAAGTGCAGACTATGATCACCCGCTTTAACAAAGAGCGGCTGCCCAATATTGTCGTGACCGTCGATTTGCTGACGACTGGCGTGGATATTCCATCGATCTGTAATATCGTTTTCCTTCGTAAGGTACGCAGCCGCATTCTGTACGAGCAGATGAAAGGCCGTGCGACACGTCTGTGTCCGGCGGTGGCGAAAACCAGCTTTAAGATTTTCGACTGCGTCGATATCTATAGCTCGCTGGAAAGTGTCGATACCATGCGCCCGGTGGTTGTCCGTCCTCAGGTCGAACTGCAAACGCTGGTCAATGAAATCACTGATTCCGAGACTTACAAAACCGTCGAAGCGGATGGCCGCAGCTTTGCCGAGCACAGCCATGAACAGCTGGTGGCCAAGCTCCAGCGTATTATCGGCCTTGCCACGTTTAACCGTGACCGCAGCGAAACAGTAGATAAGCAGGTGCGTCGTCTGGATGAGCTATGCCAGGACGCGGCAGGCGTTAACTTTAATGGCTTTGCCTCATGCCTGCGGGATAAAGGAGCGCACTGGAGTGCCGAAGTCTTCAACAAACTGCCAGGCTTTATTTCCCGTCTGGAGAAGCTGAAAGCCGACATCAACAACCTGAATGATGCACCAATCTTCCTCGACATTGACGATGAAGTGGTGAGCGTAAAATCGCTCTATGGGGATTACGACACGCCGCAGGATTTTCTCGAAGCCTTTGATTCGCTGGTGCAACGTTCTCCGAATGCGCAGCCAGCCTTACAGGCGGTGATAAATCGTCCGCGCGACCTCACCCGCAAAGGGCTAGTCGAACTGCAGGAATGGTTTGATCGCCAGCACTTCGAGGAATCTACCCTGCGCAAAGCGTGGAAAGAGACGCGCAATCAGGATATCGCCGCCCGATTAATTGGTCACATACGCCGTGCGGCGGTAGGTGATGCGCTGAAGCCGTTCGATGAGCGTGTCGATCATGCGCTGGGGCGCATCAAAGGCGAAAACGACTGGAACAGTGAGCAACTGACCTGGCTCGATCGTTTGGCCACTGCGCTGAAAGAGAAGGTGGTGCTTGACGACGATGTCTTCAAAACGGGCAATTTTCATCGTCGTGGCGGCAAGACAATGCTGCAAAAAACCTTCGATGATGATCTCGACAGCCTGCTCGATAAGTTCAGTGATTACATCTGGGACGAGCCTGCTTAACGCGTTATCATCCCCGACAATGTCTTCTTCTGCGGCCCTGAATAGGGCCGCTGTTTATTTACGGAATACTCAATGAACAATAATGATCTGGTCGCTAAGCTGTGGAAGCTGTGCGACAACCTGCGCGACGGCGGCGTCTCCTATCAAAACTACGTTAACGAACTCGCCTCGCTGCTGTTTTTGAAAATGTGTAAAGAGACCGGCCAGGAAGCGGACTATTTGCCGGAAGGCTATCGCTGGGATGATCTGAAATCCCGTATCGGCCAGGATCAGCTGCAGTTCTATCGCAACCTGCTGGTACATCTGGGTGCCGATAATCAAAAACTGGTGCAGGCGGTGTTCCAGAACGTGAATACCACCATTACCCAGCCCAAACAGTTAACCGAGCTGGTCAGCAACATGGATTCGCTGGACTGGTACAACGGCACGCACGGCAAATCCCGTGATGACTTCGGTGATATGTACGAAGGGCTGTTGCAGAAGAACGCGAATGAAACCAAGTCTGGTGCTGGTCAGTACTTCACCCCGCGTCCGCTGATCAAAACCATTATCCACCTGCTGAAACCGCAGCCGCGTGAGGTGGTGCAGGACCCGGCAGCGGGTACGGCAGGCTTTCTGATTGAAGCCGACCGCTACGTTAAGTCACAGACCAACGATCTGGATGACCTTGATAACGATACGCAGGATTTCCAGATCCACCGCGCCTTTGTTGGCCTGGAACTGGTGCCTGGAACCCGTCGCCTGGCGCTGATGAACTGCCTGCTGCACGACATTGAAGGGAACCTCGACCACGGTGGCGCTATCCGCCTGGGTAACACGCTGGGTAGCGATGGTGAAACATTGCCGATGGCGCATGTGGTCGCCACCAACCCACCGTTTGGCAGCGCGGCGGGCACTAACATTACCCGCACCTTTGTTCATCCGACCAGCAACAAACAGCTCTGCTTTATGCAGCATATCGTTGAAACCCTGCTCCCCGGCGGGCGTGCGGCGGTGGTGGTACCGGATAATGTTTTATTCGAAGGCGGCAAAGGCACCGAAATTCGTCGTGACCTGATGGATAAGTGCCATCTGCATACTATTCTGCGCCTGCCGACTGGTATTTTTTATGCCCAGGGCGTGAAGACCAACGTGCTCTTTTTCACCAAAGGCACAGTGGCGAAGCCGACACAGGATAAGAACTGTACCGATGACGTGTGGGTCTATGACCTGCGAACCAATATGCCGAGCTTTGGCAAACGCACGCCGTTTACCGACGACCATTTACAGCCGTTCGAGCGTGTATATGGTGAAGACCCACACGGCTTAAGCCCGCGTAGCGAAGGTGAGTGGAGTTTTAACGCTGAAGAGGCGGAAATTGCCGATAGCGAAGAGAACAAAAACACCGATCAGCATCTGGCTACCAGCCGCTGGCGCAAATTCAGCCGCGAGTGGATCCGCACGGCGAAATCTGATTCGCTGGATATCTCCTGGCTGAAAGATAAAGACAGCATTGATGCCGACAACCTGCCAGAGCCGGATATTTTAGCGGCAGAAGCGATGGGTGAGCTTGTACAGGCAATGGGCGAACTGGATGCGCTGATGCGTGAACTGGGTGCGAGCGATGAAGCCGATGCACAGCGTCAGTTGCTGCAGGAAGCGTTTGGTGAGGTGAAGGAATGAGTGTGGAGAAATTGCCGGAGGGGTGGGTAGTAAGCCAACTTTCTGAAATATGTACTAAGCCACAATATGGATATACTACTAAGTCCAGCGCTTCAGGAGAAATAAAGTATTTAAGAACAACTGATATTACAAAAGGCGCTGTCAATTGGTCTAATGTACCATATTGTTTAGATACTCCTGATGATGTATTAAAATATCAACTGCATGATAGGGATATTGTCATATCTCGAGCTGGATCAATCGGTTTTAGTTCCTTATTGAGGAATCCACCGAATAATGCAGTGTTTGCTTCTTATCTCATTCGGTTTAAACCATCTGATTTTTTTTCAGACATATACCTCAAGCGTTTTTTAGAGTCAGGAAAGTATTGGAATCAGCTTTACTCAATGTCGGCTGGAAATGCCGTCCAAAATGTTAATGCCCAAAAATTATCTACACTCATAGTACCGATACCTCCGCTTGCGGAACAAAAAATCATCGCTGAAAAAATTGATACGCTGCTGGCGCAGGTAGACAACACCAAAGCACGTCTTGAGAAAATCCCCAAGCTTTTGAAGCGTTTTCGTCAGGCGGTGCTTTGTGCTGCGGTGAATGGAAAATTAACAGAAAAATGGCGTGATGAAAAAAAAATCCCATCCAAATCGTGGGAAATTAAAAAAGCAAATGATCTATGTATTAAAGTGCAAAGCGGCTCTACGCCAACGGGTAACCCATTTGCTCAAAATGGCACTATTCCCTTTCTAAAAGTATATAACATAGTTAATCAGAAAATAGATTTTGACTATAAGCCACAATACATTACAGATGAAGTGCATCGTGCAAGATCAAAACGCTCTATCGCTATTCCTGATGATGTATTAATGAATATTGTTGGCCCCCCATTAGGTAAAGTGGCAATTCTGACTGAACAATATCCAGAGTGGAATATTAATCAAGCTATAACTTTATTCAGAGTTGATAAAGATAAGCTATTATCAGGTTTTCTTTATCACGTACTATGTGAGGGTGGTTTAGTCAGAGATGTTATGCATGAAACAAAAGGGATCGTAGGCCAAATAAATATATCTTTGACTCAATGCAGAGAGGCATTAATACCGTGCCCTTCCTTAGAAGAGCAACACGAAATTGTCCGCCGAGTTGAACAGCTCTTCGCCTATGCCGACACCATAGAAAAACAGGTCGACAACGCACTTTCCCGCGTCAATAACCTCACTCAATCTATCCTGGCGAAGGCATTCCGTGGTGAACTCACCGCGCAATGGCGGGCAGAAAATCCGGAATTAATCAGTGGTGAAAACAGCGCTGCCGCGTTACTGGAAAAAATTAAAGCCGAACGTGCAGCCAGTACAGTTAAAAAAGCCTCACGTAAAAAATCCTGATTATTATTTTTTTTGCGCACCTTTCTGGTGCGCTTCTTATTATTTCCTGCCAGATAAAACTTACGATTTATATTAAAATGATTTTATAACTTACTTATTTCACTCTGTTTTTAGCTGGACTTTTCTTCTCTTTCCTGATGATATATACAGGTATTTAGCGCGGTGCGGATGTGCTGCAACACACCCGCGCCGCTAATCACAATCACTATTTAGAAGGAATAGTAATCATGACTGACGCCCATTCTATTGCACAACTCTCTGAACCAGAAGTCTCTCCTGCAGATAACCGGCAATTAACCGTTAGCTATGCAAGCCGCTATCCGGATTACAGCCGGATACCTGCCATCACTATGAAAGGACAATGGCTGGAAGCTGCCGGTTTTGCTACTGGCACAGCAGTAGATGTAAAGGTAATGGAAGGTTGTATTGTGCTCACCGCCCGGCAGGAGAGCGAATTGATGCAGTCTCTGCGCCAGGTGTGCAAGTTGTCGGCGCGGAAACAAAAGCAGGTGCAGGAGTTTATTCAGGTTATTGCCGGTAAACAGAAAGTCGTCTGAATGAAAACCCGCTCCCGACATCGCATCGGGAGCGGTTAAATATCACGAAGCGATTACCTCCACCAGCACATCTGTTGCCCAGCTCTCTTCACTGTTGGCCACGTTCCCCTCCTTACAGGCCAGCGCCATATTGCCTAACTGGAAAGAAACGTTATCGTGGAAGTCAAAGTTGTACCACTTTGATGCAAAGTTAATGCGCCAGTAGCCCATACCTTGATCAAAACGGACCTTCAGTACCTGACCATCTTCAAAGGTTAATGTCAGTTTACGGTGGTGAGGAATATCGCGCGGCGAGTCGCACACCGTCAGTTTTACTGGCCTGCCCATTGCCGCTGCAAACCACTGGTCAGAAAAATCATAAAAATCCGCTTCGCTCATCCAGTCATGGAAAGGCCGGTTACCTGGACGATCTTTAGGTTTAAACAACGTATCCAGCACCAGCTCGGCATTATTGGTGAGCTTTGTTTGCAGCGGTTTCAGTATTGCTCCCAGCAGCGCCAGCGCAACCGGGTTTTGCAGATACCGATCGGTATAGTGAACGCGGTTAATACGTGTATTGTTCATCAGCGACTGCGCTTCGTTATGGTTGTTAAACAGCATGTCCCAGAAGCGCTGTCCGAACTGCGAAAGTGGGCCATTCAGCTCTTTGCTAATCTGAATATCCTTGACCCGCTCTACAACGTTCGCGGCTTTAACCGGCAGAACAAAATCGCCCATTTCAAGCTTTTTATACCCAAGGCTGCGAACGACCAGCTCGTCATTCAGGTGCCAGCCCGGCCCCGGAATTGTTGCCTGCTTACTGCGTGAGGCCAGCGTCATTACTCGATCTGCAAAGGTGATTTGAGCAACAATCGGCAATTCTGGTTTCTGTTCGATATGGCACAGCCGCACACCCAGCGCAGTAAACTGTGAAAGCTCATGCAGTATCTCCAGGTCATCCATGCTATCGGGGATGACAAGATCAACTGCGACGTTGTCATTTACCCGATAGCTCTGGATTGCCGCACGGAACTGGCGGGCATATAAATCCCACTCATTAAACGCACCATTCGTCCACAACGTGAGCTTTTCAGCCCCTTCATTAATCGCCCGACGAATCGTATCGCCAATGGTTCCAGGACAGTATCGTGCATCTGGTAAAGATAAGGTCTCTTCAGCCGGTAAACCGACATAATACGTGAAGTCATCCCCAAGCCAGGTCAACGCTGCTTTATGATCCAGTAAATCGTGATCATGGCGAGTCTGGGAGTCGAGAAGACACTCACTGCAAGCGGAATTACAATGTCGGCAGCCCAGCTGTTTGACCATTCCCTGCAGAATGGCCTCAATATGCAACGGCGCACTGGAAGCAAAGCCTGCACCACCACTAATCACATCGTAAAGTTGAACGGCTAATACTGATTGCCCATCCTCCAGTCTGACCGGACGCAGGGCGTAGCCCAGTTCTGCAGCGGAAATACCTAACCTGCCTGACAGTGCCTGCCGCAATGCAACTGCCAGGGTCATGCCAACAATGCGTCCTTCTTCGGTGTTATCTGGGAGATATTCACCGTTTTGTGGCTTGCGCAGGATTATTTCAAACACATCCGTACGAGCCAATGCTCCCAGCGTGACGTTTTTCATAAGTGCCGTCGATCCTGAACAAACCAGGCGCTGATTCTGACTATCGCGATCTGCTTTTCCCGGGCGAGGCGGGTAATGGGCTTCCATACTTTTTGGCGCATCGTTTTCATTAAGCATCGACTCTGCGCGACCACAGCTTAAACATAACGCGTATCCATGCCCCCCACTTCCAAGGCTTTGCTGGAAAACATGCCCATCAGTACCAGAGGCCATATATCCCATTATGGGGTTAGGCAGCGGCACGGGTTCTGCTTTAACAAACACCCAAGCAGGGACAACCGGGATAAATTTCATGGTTTCGATATTGTTGGTCACTGGCGCATGCGCATCAGTCACAAATCCGGCAGGCTGCAGCACCTGACGGCGATTATTCATGATAATTTTTTCACCGCAGACGCTGTTGGTGCAACAGATCGCGCCGGTGCCACTCATCCCTTCTTCATAACCGATAGTCCCACATTTATGACAGCGCCAGGCACAATCCAGACGCTGGGCTTCATTGGTATCAGCGTTAATGTTGTGCCAATGCAGCGAGACACCTGCTGAGCGGAAGACTCGGCCATCAAGAATAATTTCTGCACCAGGCGCATATTCACGGATGGCGACACCCAGATTTCGCGAGGGAAGCCCTTTATAGCGGGAAACGTTATCTTCACGATCTTTTTTATCACGACTCTTTTGAGATTTTTCCCGGATATAGTCTTCCATGGTGAAGTTATCAAACGTCACCACATCCGTTGGGAAGCCGTACCCCGGCAGGAAAGTTCTGGCCGCTAAATCACGCAATAAATACTCGCCACAGTGCCGTTTTTTCTCTAATTCAATGCGCTTGCGGTATGGTGTTTGCGGCTGGGACTCGCGTTCTTTTGTTAAGAGGTCGCGATAAACAGATAGCCATCGCTCCTGAAGCAAAGTGATCGCATTGATTGTTTTATCGCGCAGCTGTTTGGATCTGGCGCCATGCAGCGCCGTACCTTTCACTAATCTTTCCAGTGCTGCATCGATATCAAGCACCGGCCTATCCAGCCAGACTTTGAAGCGCTCACATTTTGACTGCTCACTGTCTTCGCCGAAAAACCATAGACTGTCGAGGCTGGTTTTCTCTTTATCCGTTTCGCCAATAACGTTACACAAGAAGTCAGACAGCAATAAAGCGTTTACGTGGCGTTGAACCACACGGATGGAGTTCAGCGCTACCATTGGTGCTGGGATCAGGGTTTCAAATGGCCAAAGGGGGTTGGCGAAAACCTGCTGATCATGCGGGTTTCCTTTACAAAGCGTGTAAGAAATTGCTCGCGATTCCTTACTACGTCCAGCACGCCCGGCGCGCTGTAGATAGTTGGCCGGATGTGGTGGTACGTTGTTCATCACAACGGCGCTAATGCCGCCGATGTCTACCCCCATTTCCATGGTAGTGGAGCAGTTGAGAACGTTAAGCTGTCCGTTCTTGAACATTTTTTCATAGCTTTGCAGGCGTTCTGACGATTGCTGAGCAGAATGTTCGGCTGTGCGGTAGTAAAAACCGCCCTCAACGACACGATCGTTTATATCAGTCCAGACGTTTTCCGAACGTAATTTCGCTATTTGCGGTTCCTTGCTGACCCAGTCACGCACTTTCGCCAGTCCTGCAGCGTAATCCTCTTGCGAACGATCCATTAGCCAGATTTCAGGCATGGTGACCTTCTGTGCAATATAAGTGTCATACTGCGCCTGGGTGAGATGTTCAAAAGAAATGTGTGTGGGCAGATAAGGTGTTAAGCCTTTGAAGGCTGTATCCAGAATTTTATTGGTAACCGGGCAAATCCAGGCATCTGTGATTAATGAAAAGGTCAGATGCTCTTTTGGTAAATAAAAACGGTTGCCATCAGGCTTCAATATTGCAAGTGCCCCGGTAAGTTGAGTCCATGCTTCTTTCAGCCAGGTATTGATTATATCTATCCTTGCCGTGTTCACGGTTTTGATCCGTGTGCCAAGCATTAACAGCTTCACTAAACGATGAGAGATATTACCATTACGAATTTGGGGCCAGCGTTTGTTCTGATTATCTTCAGGATCCTTTGTGTCCGGGTTACGGACAAACTTCGATGAAAAACGGCTACCAATCCAGTTTTTCAACTCATCGTCCAATTGTGTAAAGTTACTTTCGCGAACATACAGATCCAGCGTAACTTTAAGAAAATCGTGCCAGTCATCCAGCGTCAGTCCTTGATCTTGCCAGTGTGCCGGAGTTTTATGGATTTTCTCTAGTCCATGATAACCAACCTGAACCAGCCCTTGCGTTTCCAGGCTGTTAGTTCGTTTAGGTCGACGCATGAATTCCCGAAATAGCAGCATTTCGGAAAGTTTTAGAGGGCCGCCGTTTTCATTGAATACCTCAGGCTTAAGATAGTGGTTATATTGGAGGATAGGACCGCGAATGTCGGCTTTTTCTTTTAGTTCATTAACCATCTCAGTCCAGGTTCGCGAAATCAAAATGGTCGCTGCCTTGCCTCCGGTCGCTGCCTGGAAAGCCTGTTCAAGCTGCTCTGCCTGTATTTCTGCTAGTTTTGCTTGGTCGGGTAATCCCCAGCTTCGATATTCTTCAACTTGCTCCCGTGCCTGTTTTACTCTTTCCGCTAATTTTTCGAGATCTGTATTAGCATTCGGTGTTGTTGAAGTCTGAGAGCGTTGATGCCAGCTTAGGATTTCAACCACGCTACCGCGTAGCCGGCTTCGCTCTGCTTCTTGCTGCATTCGAACAGCCATTCTCGCGGTCCCTTGCCGACTGTCGGTGAAAGTGATGAGACGGCGACCCCTTCCTGGCAAAGAATCAGGACCCACGCCTTCTTTTCCTTCTTCACTGATAAAGTCCTCACAATATTCCAGAACGGTTGGCACAATGTTAGTGACATAAAATGGCCCACCTAACAAAGCACGTCGGAACGGTTGTTTACCGCTTGCGCCTCTGTAACTACAGCCACTGACGCTACATACCTGTTCAATATCGTTAATAGTCAGCAGGATACTGTTGTTGCTTATAACACCTATATGACGCGTCTGTCGGTCAAGACGTTGAAGGGTGTAGCCCGATTCGCTGGTATTTTGTGCTGCAATAATGAGTGGAGGCTGATAACGACTCTCTTTCTCACCTTTTTCTTCATTGGCGTCATATTCAATAGGTGCTTCATCCTGTAAAGAGAATTCATCGCCACCTTTATTTTCCCACTGGACAAGTTTGCAATTTTTGTCCCGGGCCAGAAGATGTGGCTCGTTACAATCATTACAGAATGCCAGCTCGTAAACCGGGCTCCCACAATCACAGCTTTGTCTCTGGTTTACATACACATAGCCAAAAGGCCAGCCTTTTTCTAATGGTGTACCATACTTTTGGCTGCAATCTTTATCTACGCAAGCCCAGATACCTTGTGTGCTGCGCTGGAAGATATGCGCCCTGACTTTGAGAAATGCCGGTTCTTTTTCATTTGGTTGCGTACCGGAGCAGACGTCAATCCAACGCAGCACATCCTGCTGGCTGTAATTCTGTTGAGTTAGCGAATTCAGCCGCTGCGTTATCTGATCAAGCTTCATTGGATTTGGCTGAGTGACCAACATATCACGCAAGTAGCGCGCCTCGGGCGAATGCGTAAGTGCATCAAAGCGCTTTGAGCTTACACCTTTCATTTCCGTATCAGGGATTTGCTCAATTTTGTCTAACGGAAGATAAGCGTCTCTGCTTGGTTCCAGCTCTGGGATAACCCTGCTTCCGTCCAGTACGTCAATTCGTTCCTGTGGTATGCCGGATAATTCAGAAAGAAATTTTTTCAGCTGTTTTTCGGCGTCGCTACCGGCAATGGTCGCAGAGGTTGCCACAAAGCGCACATCATCAGGTGTTACGCCAAAAGCAGTCATCACGCGACGTAACTGGAGTGCCAGTTCCGCCGCCTGCGAACCGACATAGGTATGCGCTTCATCTAATACTATCCAGCGTAGTGATTTTTTTGCTTTGGATTGCTGAATGATCGGGGCGTCAATTTGACGAACCATCATATATTCAAGCATCGTGCCGTTGGTCACCAGAATCGGAGCAGGTTCTGCGCGCATTTTTTCGCGCGACAGAACTTCGTTTGGCCTTTTTACCTGCTCGCTTCTTACTGCGGCATGCAAATTTTCAGTATTTCCGTTGTAGAGGCAGTATCGGATCCCGGTACCAAAACCACGTGTCCATACGTCCAGGCGCTCACGTTGCGAATTAATTAAAGCATTGAGTGGATAGAGGAAAAGGGCTCTGACACCGACCAACGGATTGTTGCCATTTTCATTCAATTCCCGATAGAGATCTTCCAGCACCGGCACCATAAAACATTCCGTTTTGCCTGAACCTGTACCACTGGTTACCACCACTGAATGTTTTTTTTCAAGCAGAGCCTTCCAACTAGCTAACTGATGGGTAAAGGGTTTCCAGTCAGCACCAAAACGGTAGCGTCCATTATTCTGGTCATCGAGTGAATCAACGACGGCTTTACTTAACAGTGCGTTACCCTCCGTCAAGCTGCGCATCGTGTTATTGGACTCTTTCCAGCCAAACATTTGCTGGAATACCGGTGAGGAAAGAAATGAACCTGACTTTCCGCAATCGGCGCCCATTTGTTGCGCGAGATGCTCACGCAACTGCGGGTTAGTGACCCCCATAATACTTAATGTTGCTTCAGTTGAACGAGACAATGATTGTTCAATAAGTGAAGAAAAATAGCGTGTAGTCATCAATATTCCTTTTTATTTTTAGCAAGATAACGCAACAGGCTGCACTGGAAGATGGCTTTGAACCAGCGGGAATCAAAGTCCCTAACTTGTCTCAGAAAAAATACAGCTCCGGGTTTACGCTCAAATACGGTTTCAAAAGATGTATTACCACTTGCAACGGCTGCAGCAAAGACGGGTAACCAGGCAACGGAATAACGGTAATCAGCGTCAGGATTAATGCATATCACTGGTTTTTTTTGTGACGTTATCCAGCTATGCAGACGCTTGCAGCCGTAATCTGGCCAGCGAGCTTCACTGTGTTCACGTAAAAGCTCCTGATACCACTCACGAACAAAAAACTCTGGAATGGGCGGGGGGAATTGTCCGTAACTTAACCACTTCTCAATTTCGTCGGCGTATGTAGGAAAAACAAGCCCCAACCTTTGATACATACTTTTTACCAATAAATTCTGGGTTTCTTCGGGTGCACCTTTTTGGCTCAGGAATAACTTAAAACGATCGGCTGCAGCTTTGATTTCAAAAATGGGGAATAACTCCCATAAAATAGGGAACTCATTTTCAATGCGGCTCAGATACTCAGCTGACATCTCAAATTTAAACAACGACATCGCCAGTGCCTTTGGATGCTGTACCAGCGCACGCCAGACTTCAAAGGTGGCCAGTGGCAGATAGCCAAATTGGTCGTAGAGGCTACGCATAAACTGCCAGCCGGAATGAGCGGGATCGTTAGCCATCTGTTCAAGTACCAGCATTATTGTATTAACTTCAGACTGGGGCTTAAAAAGCTGGGTCGCTTTGTGCAATGAGTGGATACTACTTTCATTAACGGGTAACGAAGGTTCCCCATGTATAAAGCAGGGGCGAAATGCCATTTCTTCACCCTGTCTGGGAACAACCAACCACGGCCCATTTTTGTTAATAATTGAGCTCATTTCATATTCACCTACTGATACACCTTCGCTCAATCTTGATGATAACGGGATTACCTTCCTCTCAGGTTCACTTAATAACATGATGACAGGCGAAGGAGTTTGTCCTGTCCGATATTGGATCGACTGGCTGATAAGGAGTTCCCTTTCGTAATCATAACGTAGACTATATTTATAGCGGCGAATCTGCCAGTTCATCACAGCACCAGCGCCTTTGATTTGCATTTCTACAACCTGGTCAATTCCGCTCTCAAGAGAAAGTAAGTTTTCAATGTGCTCTTTCAGACTATATAAATTGAGTTCGACGGGGTGTTCTCCCGCTGTATAACACCATTCATGCCATGCATGTTGCCCACTTTTGGAACGTAGATGCAATTCCAATGAGAAACGTGTCGGATCGCCATTTTTACCAAACAAAAAGGCCCTGGAACCGAGTAAATCATGCAAAGTAATATTTTTATCCAGAGGGCATCCATTTGCATCAAGGGCCAGGCAACCTTTTGCTGGAAAGGGTAGGTTCACCTCTACAGGATCTGCTCCTAAATTTGGATAAATGTGCAGAGAGACAAACGCAGGAGGCATTCCTGTTGCCTTAAGTAATATTTCGGTTTGTCCTGTTGAGCGTTTGCGAGCAACCTCCAGGGATTTATCTTTTAAGGCAGACATACAGGGATGATGAGTTGAAACCACAATAGAGCCTTCATTGGCTTGCTCACCACCTTTTATCTTAATTTCAAGATCTGCCGGTAAGATGCCAATTTTTCGACGCAGTAGTGTTTCATTATGATTGTTTCTTACAGAAAGATATTGTGTTCCCATCATCTCTTGTAGCTGGCATTCATCTAACAATGTGCCATTCAGGTAACGTTTAAATTGTATATCTTCAATATCCAGGTTCTTCGCTGTAACTTTAGGTACACCAATAAATGTTTCATCAGGATGGCAATTCCAGGTCAAACGTTTACCATAAAAATCAAATTCGCTCTGTTTAGATTGTTCTCTCCCGGTGCGAATCCTGTATATTTCCTTTCCGCATATGATTACATCCTGGCGGCCTTTCACAAGCAGTGTTCTAAGTCCTGATAACAACATTGTACCTGGAGAGCCTTCGTATCCTGAAAGAGTAGTTTTTTCTTGAGGTAGGGCGATAAGAACATTACTATTATGTACACTACAAGAAGCTTGCCCTTGCAATAACCAACGTTGCTTATCATCAACAAAAGTAAGTGGTACTTCGCCAATGGCAATTTCACTTTTTTCCAGTTGTATGACACCAACTATCATTCCTCCAGTAAGCGCCACAACCGATAAAGTTGAAGAGGGTTCACGTCTTGCAAATCTCGATTCGTTTTTACGCAGGCGAACTTTGGCATAAGCGTTATCCAGGGAAGCATAGGCCGGGCCGAGACTGGCGATCTCTTCACCATCTTCATAAATGGCAATTTCAAAACGCGTCGTTGAGGGTTCACTAATAATTGGGAATAAGAGTTCATCAGGCAGCGAAACTATTGCTTGTATTTGATCGGGATAGTTTTCCAGCCAATAGAATTGACAATAAGAACTTTTATTTTTTTGTAAGCGCGATTTATTTTCTATAGAGGCACTACATAGCAACCCATTTAGAAAACGGGTGCCAGTTTCATCATCCAGTGGAATAGGGAACTCATCCCGCCATTTAGGATGTACCTTATCAAGCTGCTTCACTGGTTCAGCATAATTACTCAGGTTGTATATCAGAACCAGCGAACTAAGTTTTTTTGCTATGTGGCTAATAAGTTCTACAGATGTGTCTTCACTAAAAACAGTTGGCAGGGCTGAGTTTTCTATAATTGTTCTTACGAACGAATGTATGGATAAATTCTCCAGCTGTAAATTTTCATATTGATTTAGAATTCGGGAAAATACGGTGTTAAAATGACTATCTGATTCCTTCAGTACGCGGAATGGTAATCCCCCCTCACTGAATAATGTTCCCAGAAAATTACGGCGTTCTGACTCATAAAATCGAATTGGCCTAACCCAATATCCTTCCATGCCTTTGGGGATAATATTACTTAATTCACCCGGAGTTAATGATACTCCCAAGGTTTTATAAATGTGCTCCCATGTCCAACCGCAATTCCGCTCATAATCTCTGCGATACCATTCAGAGCAGAAAAGAACAAAACAGGCCGCGTAACCGCTATCGTCGATATTACTCTGCAATTGACCCGCTGCCCGAAGTAGCTGGGTTAAATTATTGTATTCATCGTTTGTCGCATGATACTCATAAAGTGGGCGGCCATCCGCACATCTTAATCCTCTGCGATTTAGAAAGTTACTTATCCAGGAAGTACATTTTAACCATGCAATGCTTTCTGACTGACTCAAGGTAAACTCCTAAAGGCGAGGAAAAATTTCATTAATTATACGTTAACAAAACAGATCAGAATATCCTTGGGTAATTAGGAGTGCAACCACTATTTTTAATAGGTTGAAATTGGAAAAATGTTGTATTTCTAATAATGTAGAATGGTTATTGATCGCATGCTAATTGTTTTCATCACTTACGGATTCCTAATGAAGGAAATTTAACTTAAGTAAAAATATCTATAATGATGAACGGCCTGAATTTACGATATAAAACAAGTAATAGAAATACGCAATCTAAAACTACAAAAATTGTATCATAAGTCAAAATTTAAAGACCTGTTAATTTTGTGGTGCGGTTTAACTTAATGAATTCATTGCTAATTTCTGTGTTGGTATGAAATTTTTCAAAAGAAGTTTATGAGATAAATTATACAAAAATCGATTTAACTAAAACCTGGTCCCTCGCTCAGAAAGTTCCATATGACTCTTTTTGCTCAGGCTTTGATACTGAATTCACAAGATAAGGGGAGCCTTTACTATCAACAAAAAGAATTACCCGACGGAGGACTTTTTAAAATGATGTTTGTCTGATGACATAGATATCGTTACGAAAATGGACGTTATACCCGTCATACAAGCATGTGTTAATGAACCGATTTCCGACAATTTTTTGATAACTCAAAGAAGCTTAACTGCTTAAAAAGTTTTTTTACTCAGATAGATACTAAGGGGAAGTGTTGAGGTTACAACGTGAAATGCGCCTGACTTGTTGCTAGCTATACCTCGACTTCACTGCTGACAGCAAAAATTGCTGCCTGGGTTGTCTGGTGAGGTAATGGGCCATTTTTTAACCAGGTTTGATTAACCAAAATAGTCAGCTAACCTTCTGAAATTTTTAAAGGGGCTTATAGCTTCAACCCCTTAATGAAATCATCAACAAAGGCCAGATATCTAAATTCGGCAACCGCGGGCGGGCGCATTGATGATATAAGATTGCGTTGATCTGAAATCACACTTAGGACCATTAATAATTTAAGTCCGTGATGGTGATAGCTACAATAATGCGCATGACTTTTAGCACCACAGAGAGGCTTTGAGCTATGGATAATGAAAACGGAGTGAGAGTTGTTCTTTCCCCAGTGCAGCTTGCGGCTTTGCTATCAGATAAAAGCGTTAGTGAAGGCGAGAGCCTGAGTAATAGATTGTTTGGCGGTTTAGGGCTGGCTGGCGGCGTTGTTGAGCTATTTGGTGCCGGTGCCATGTGTGTAGTACCCGAGCCTACGATGCTGACTAAAGCGGGATGTGTAATCGTCGGCACGCATGGACTGGATACTGTGCAGGCATCTACGCGGCAAATCTGGACGGGCAGAAGTACCAATACCGATACCTACAACTCTGCGGTCTCACTCGCTCAGACTCTGGGGGCTGATAAAAATACAGCTATGAAAGTGGGATTTACAGTCGATCTGGCAATTCCGCTGGCATTTTCTTTTGCTATAGGCGCCCAGCGTGTCATTGCGATACGCAGTGGTCGCATCAAGCTTGCTGAACATGAATCTCCTCCGGGCACTAATGCGGCTGGACATGCTATTGAAAGACACATAGGCAAAACTGCAGAAGAGTTATTTGAGCGGCTTGAAAAATCCCCAAGATTGAAGTCATCGAGCAGCTTTAAAAGTACCCGGGATGCTGAAATACTTATCTCTAAGATTTTAAGGGACAATAAGAATAGCATTACGATGTGGGTAAAGAATGTTCCCGAAGGTCTGAAAGCTAAAACAGTGTTAGATGGTAGCTTTGCTCGCCAGACAGGCATTTCAGTTTCCAGAGGAATAACAGAAGTGAAAGCCTGCTATAGGGTCCGTATAATACTTAAATTCGAGTATTGGAACGGTAAGCCCTTTTTCATCCTTACTGCTTACCCGATGGTATAATTATGAAAAACATTAACATAGCCGGACTTGATAGCCTTATTGCCATCTATTTTGGACAAGACTATGACCTGTTCGGTAGTGGTGAAAGTGTAGATGCTCAAATCAACGCATGGATTGCAGATTCCACCGCTGCTTCCCGACATGGCTTGATTGATGATATTGAGCAGTTTATGAGGGAATGTGACATCCTGGAGGAGGACTTCGAAAGCCGCTATGGCGCGGAATTTTCTACAGAATTATGGGAAACTACGCCTGCAGAATTCCTGATGCTTTTGAAGCAAAAGGTTAGTGCATCTCTTTCTTAAGGCTGAATGCTGATTTGCCATTCGGCTAAACGCTCCCCAATATGAACCCTTGTTGATGAGGTTGTACCTGCATTGAGTCGCCTGACCGGACGCCATCCGCTGAACGGGAAATTATTGTGGCGATGCCGGTCTCTGCCGCTGGTCATCACGCTGCTGCTGACAGGATGCGCCCGCTCTGACGCGCTGTGGACGGTAACGCAGGACCTCTGCATGAACAACTATCACTATCGTCGCGATCCGGCTCCCTGCCAGCAAATCTATCTGCCGCAGCACAGCACGCAGGGCTACAGCATCATCCAGAATCCTCGCCACAGGCTGCACTTTATTCTGGTGCCCACGGTGGCGATGTCCGGCATTGAGAGCATTGCGCTGTCGCGCCCCGGACGTCCCGACTATTTCGGCTACGCCTGGTTAATGCGCTATCGTCTGATGGCGGCCTATGGCGCTGAAGTGCCTGAGGATCGGCTCGGTATGGCGCTGAATTCCGCTTATGGCCGCAGCCAGAATCAACTACATATTCATCTGACCTGCCTGCGGGAAGATGTCTATCGCCAGCTTCAGGCCGAGCGCCCCTATATTAATAATGACTGGCGACCCTTGCCCGACCGCTTGCTGAATCACACCTACTATGCCCGTCGCGTTATGCAGCCGACGGCGATGGGGATTTATCCTGTCTCCTCCGTAGCGCGCCATTTCCGGCTGTCCCCGCCGCAGCTGGCAGAGTCTGGTGTGGCGCTCATCCCGGCGACGTTTTCGGGAGAAAAAGGATTTATCCTGCTAACTACCCGGCGCGGCTGGGATAAGGGTAATCGGGCGTCCGTTGAGTCGCTGCTGGATAAACGCTGCGCTATTCTTTCAACGCCGCCAGCTGACGTTTCAGCTGGGGAGTAACTCAACCTTATCACCCTTAATCCTCCACCGACACAGCCACTCTGCTGTAATCAAATGCTCTGCCAGCAAGAACCCGACTGACGAGGACGATCGCCCGTGCATCGGTTTCGTAAACATTGAATCAGGTTCGTGTCCACCCAATATAGTGAGATCGCATAGTCATTTATCAGACCAGTCCATAGGTGACAATAAGTGCGAAACAAACCTCAGGATGCTGCCCGCAAAATAAGCTCTGATGTTTTTATAGACAAACCCATGCTAGACTTAATAAAAATTATTAACTGTTATTAAAAGAGGTGATCTCTATGGGTTCTCTTACAAAACAGACCATTAGCGCACAGATACCCACCGATTTGGCTAATGCTGTAGAAAATCTGGCTGTGGAGCTGGATCGTTCTAAAAGCTGGATCATCAAGGAAGCGTTGACCACTATGCTGGCTGAAAGGGAACGGCGTCATCAGAGCATTCAGGCTGGTCTTGCCGATGTAGATGCCGGGCGTGTAGTAAGTCACTCGGACCTTGTTGAATTTGGTAATCGTTTAAAGAAAACCTGATAAATGGAAATTTACTGGACGCTTAAAGTTCAGGATGACCTGGAACGCATCTACCGTTTTGCTCTTCAGTACAGCCGCCAGCATGCTGATGATGTCTTAGACCGCCTGATAACCGGCAGTGCTGGCCTCAAGGCACACCCAGCAATCGGCATACAGCGGGTTCGATATGAACCTCGGGAAGTTCGAAAGGTGATACTGGATGACTACGAGATTCACTACGAACTTCGTGATAATGCCATCTACATCGTGGATCTCTGGCATACAAAAGAAGAGCGATGAGCAGATCTCTTTTCATTGATGGCTGTTGCTTACTGACCTGATACTTATTTAAAGCTCACTTCTCAAAACCCAAAAAAGACACCGATCCATCAGTGCCTTTCCCATACTCAACTCACAAATCAATCCCCCACCAGCCCCTTACCGATACAACGCCGCTTTCCCCACCGAACTAAACAGCGCCATCTTAGCCGCGACCACTTCACTTGCCGCCTGCATCGGTTTAACAAACAGAGCATTAGGCTCGTGCCCGCCCTGTTTTAATTCCTGCTCCAGCGCCACGAAGAACGCCTTCTTCATATCACTGGAAATATTGATTTTACCGACGCCATAACGAATTGATTCCGCGACCTCACTGTCTTTGTTGCCCGAACCGCCATGCAGTACATGTGGAATATTAATTAATAGTAAGCTTGTTACAAGCTTGTCATTTATACATGGTTGTTGAGCTATAACATCTCTGTTACTCTCAGGTTAAATAATAAGCCATAAACGCATATTAATTACATCTGTTAAGTGACTTATTGCTAACATAATCATCCTATTTATTTAAATCAGACTTTCTCCAGGAAAAATTATTGCTCATTTTCTTTTCACCAGCGTAGGATAAGCGCACAAAGGATTATAGATGCAAGGATTATCAATGGCTCTACATGGAAAGTTTGTTATTAATGATGCTGACTACTCACCGTTATCCTTTCCGGGTGTGGGAACGTTTTTAGCGTTCTCTGGCAATGGTGCTTATCGTAATCGTGGTGCCTGTGGAATGATTCCTAAAGAGGGGCCTGTACCAGCGGGTAAATACTGGATTGTTGACCGTCCTGAGGGAGGCCTCCGATCACAACTAAATGCCGGTGTAAGGGATATTTATAATCATTTTGCCAGCGGTGCTACGTTCAGGCATTCCGAATGGTTTGCAATATGGCGGGATGATTGGGCAATTGATGATTACACCTGGGTTGATAGCGTTAAGCGTGGTAACTTTCGTTTGCACCCCGGCGTTCTTTCTGAGGGTTGTATCACACTTCCGCATGATTCTGATTTTTCCCTGTTACGCAATGCATTATTAAGGACCCAGAAAATAGAGGTTCCTTGTATGAGGAAGTTAAAGGCCTATGGAACGATTGAGGTAATTGCCAATGGCAAAACATGTCCTTAGTCTCTTTATAAAATTAGCGCTCTTTACTGTGATTATGCTGTTCGTTGCTAAAGAAGTTCCCTATGATGGATTAGTTGACTCTATAACAGTCTTATTTGATTTCCAAAGCGCTCTGAACGTTACCCATTTCATTCTGGGTGAACCTGACTTAGAGGCCTGGGAGTCGTTGCGAGATTACTTTTCTATTTTAATTAATACTCTAATCAGCATTCCGGTTATGAGTGCGATTATCACCCTTTTTAACGGCCTTACTCACAAAGTGAACCCATCTTGCCTCCCTAAAGAGTGGGCTTTCTCTACCGTGCGACGATTGATAAAAATAATCATTTTTGTAATGCTGCTTTGGTTATTCGTCCGCTTTGTACCTTACCAGGCTGTTTTTCCGGACATAGAAAAATTTTCAGATGTTGCTATGGCTGCACTTATGGCTTTCAACCTGATTTTAGCCCTTTTCTGCTATTACTTTATTATGAAGAAATGCACATTCAAAAGGAGTTTGTAAAATGCCTATTCCAGCTTACATGTGGCTTAAAGATGACGGCGGTGCAGATATTAAGGGATCTGTAGACGTTCAGGATCGTGATGGTTCTATCGAAATTGTTGGCTTCAGTCACGGTTTAAATATTCCAGTGGATAGTGCCAACGGTAAAATCACCGGCAAGCGATCACACTCTCCCATTATGATTGAAAAAGAGTTTGATAGCGCCAGCCCATACTTATACAAAGCCGTTGCTACTGGTCAGACGCTGAAAAGTGCGGAGATTCGCTGGTATCGCATTAACAATGCCGGGCAAGAGGAATGCTATTTTGTTATGACTATCGAAGGGGTGAAGGTGACTGGCATTAATCCGGGGATGCCAAATGCTAAAATGGCAGGAAACTCGCAGATCAACCATATGGAAAGCCTTTCCCTGATGTACGACAAAATCACCTGGCGTTACGTTGATGGTAATGTGCAGTATACGGATGACTGGAATGTTCGGTCCTGAGATTAAAATCCTGTTTCCTGTGGTATAGCTAAGTTCTCCCTGGCAGTGAAGCACTAATTAAAACGTTACCGGGGTGTAATGGGGGATTTAGTGACGACCTCCATGCATGCTCGAAAAACGTTACGACCGCGTTATCCGGTTGTACAACATCTAAAAAAGGCACCTATTCATCGGTGCCTTTTCCCAGCCTCCCTGGCAGTCTTCAAGCCACCATCCACGCCACACAACCCCTTACCGATACAACGCCGCTTTCCCAACCGAACTAAATAGCGCCATCTTCGCCGCGACCACTTCACTTGCCGCCTGCATCGGTTTAACAAAGAGGGAATTAGGCTCGTGACCCCCAAGCTTCAGCTCCTGTTCCAGCGCCACGAAGAACGCCTTCTTCATATCGCTGGAGATATTGATTTTACCGACGCCATAACGGATCGACTCCGCGACCTCGCTGTCTTTGTTGCCCGAACCACCATGCAGCACCAGCGGAATATCAACCACCTTACGGATCTGCTGCAGGCGCTCGATATCCAGCTTCGGCTGCTTCCCTTTGGGGTAGAGACCATGCGAAGTGCCGATGGCGACCGCCAGCGTGTCGGTGCCGGTCTCGCGCACAAAGGTCTCGGCCTGCTGCGGATCGGTATAGAGAATCTCGTTACTGCCGCCTTCGCCGCTGCCTTCTGCCACGCCGATGGTGCCCAGCTCCGCTTCCACAGAGACATTAATCGTGTGCGCTATCTCGACAATCTTCTTCGTCAGCGCAATGTTCTGCTCAAAAGGGTGAGACGAGGCGTCAATCATCACCGAGGTAAAACCGGCGTAGATCGCCTTCATCACCTCTTCCAGCGAGCGGCCATGGTCCAGATGGATCACCACCGGCACGCGCGCCTGAATCGCCAGCGTCCGCAGATAGCCAATAAATTCCGGGCCGGTGAAGGCCATCTCTTCAGGATGGATCTCCAGAATCAGCGGTGAATCCAGTCGCTCGGCAGTCTCAACCGCCACACGTCCAAACTCCGCGCTGGCGATGTTAAACGCGCCAACGCCAAACTGATGCTGTCGGGCAACGCTGAGCAGATCTTTCATGTTGTAAAGCATAGGTTTTATCCTTGTTTTGCAGGAACGGAGATATCTTTTTTCAGGAACAGCAGGATCAGCGCTGTTAGCAAACTACCTGCGGCAATCGCAAACAGATAACCCATGACATTGCTGATCACGTTAGGAATGAAGATGACGAAAATGCCGCCGTGCGGAGCGCGGGAAGCGCAGCCCAGCATCATTGAGAGGGCGCCCGCTAATCCGGAACCCGCCACGATGGCCGGGATGACCCGCAGCGGATCGGCGACCGCGTAGGGGATCGCGCCTTCGGTAATGAATGACAGGCCGAGGATGTAGGTGACCTTGCCGGTCTCACGCTCCTGCTCGGTAAACTTGCGGCGGAAGAGAGTGGTTGCCAGCGCGATGCCCAGCGGTGGCACCATGCCCGCAGCCATACAGGCGGCAATCGGTCCGTAAACCCCGCTCGACATCAGGCCAATCGCAAACATACAGACGGTTTTATTCAGCGGGCCGCCCATATCAAAGGCCACCATCATGCCGAACAGCAGGCCGAGGATTGCCGCGTTGGTGTTACCCAGCGAACTGAGGAAGCCGGTCAGCCAGCCGAGCAGCATTTTGATCGGCTCACCAATCAGCAGCGCCATCAGTGCGCCGGTCAGCAGCACGCTTAACAGAGGCACGATTAAAATAGGTTTCAGCCCGGCGACCGCTTTGGGCAGATGGATATGGTTATTGATCAGCAGCGTGATGTATCCGGCCAGGAAGCCGGCAATCAGCGCGCCGAGAAAGCCGGAGCCGGTGTGGATCGCCATCATCCCACCCACGGCGCCCGCCACGATGCCCGCTTTGCCGCTGACAGACTGGCTGATCCCCAGCGCCAGAATCGGTAGCATCAGGGCAAAGGCGGAACCGCCACCGATGTCAGAGAGCATCTTCGCTATCGGGCTGAAGTTCGCGTCCCCTGGTGTGGCCGCCGTAATCCCGAATGAAAAACTCAGCGCGATCAGAATGCCGCCCGCCACCACAAACGGGATCATCAGGTTCACGCCGGTGATCAGGTGCACATAAATCTCTGAAATCCAGGAACGGGAACCCGACGTCTCACGGGCACTGTTAGCCGGTTCCGATGCACTGGCCTGCGGAGCGGAGTTGGCCAGCCTGGGAGCCAGCTCGCCGTTAACAATGGCGTTTAACAGGCCTTCAGCATCCTTCGCGGCGCGGGTAACAGGCACCTCAATCACGTTTTTATGCTGGAAGCGCGCCATCTCAACTTTTTTATCTGCGGCGATTAACACTATGTCGGCCTGATGAATATCGTCTTCGCTGAAAATATATTCGCTTTCAATTGCGCCCTGGGTTTCAACTAATACATTCAGGCCCAGTTTTTTAGCCGCTTTTTTTAAATTACTTTCGGCAAGGTAGGTGTGGGCGACGCCTGTAGGACAGGCGGTAATGGCAATAATGTTCATAAATGTTCTCCAGTGAAAATTTTATATTTATGTTTTTCGGTCTGAAGGGATGGCTACAACCTGGAATACCTCCTTTATTTTTTATTGCATGCTGCTCTCCGGTTTATTCAGGCTCCCGATCGGGATAACAGTAAATGAAACATCTCTTCGCGATGCGGGACATTAAGTAATTGCTCGACAACATCCTCATCGCCTAACGCAATGGATATTTTGGCGAGCATTTTGATATGGCCCACATCTTTATCGGACTCTTTTACCGCGAACAGAATCACCAGCCGGACTTTGGTGCCGTCGATGGTCTCCCACGGAATATCCTGGCGTAAACGACCCACGGCAATGCGGGTTTTGGCGACGGCGGCAGATTTGCCGTGCGGAATAGCAATATGATTTTCAAATCCGGTGGAGCCTAATTCCTCACGCAGATAAACATCTTTCAGGAAAGCGGCTTTATCAGTGACGGCCCCGGTCTGGCAGAGCAGATCGGTCAGTTGAGAAATAATCTGCTCTTTGGTCTGGCAATCGACATCGAGAATAATGCACTCTTCTTTTAATACTTCGTTAATAGCCACGGCTGTCGTCATTTTGCTTCTCCATTATCATTAATTAATCGAATTCGATACCAGACATTCTGTTACCCGTGCGATATCTTTCGCCGAGAACAGGGCAGAGACATACACCACCGGTTTTTCCAGTGGTTCCAGCCGGATGGTGGAAATCACCACGTCACACTCATGTCGTTTCAGGGAGTCAGCGATATTTTTCCCTGGCACGATGTCGATAATTTTCCAGTCGGGAAAGGCGCGGATAATCCGTCCGTAAAGCAGCTGCGAGGTGCCCAGACCGCTGGAGCAGACCAGTAATACCCGTTTTACCTTGATGCTGTTTTCGATGGCCGCCTGAATGTGCACCGTCAGATAAGCCACTTCGTCATCACTGATCTCATCCAGGCTGTACTCCTGCGTCAGCTGGCTGATCACCGCTTTCACGGCGGCGAACACCGTGCCCAGTTCGGTCTGAATATCATGCAGCAGCGGATTTTTAATCCGGATGTGATATCTGAGGCGGTTCAGCATCGGCTTGATATGCGAGGACAATGACGCCTGCAGGTTCTGGTCGGTGGTGATTTCAATGTTGATGCGCTGCGCCACCCGGGCGATCAGCGCCTCAGCAAAGCGGGTTTCACGCTCTGAAATCAGGGAGTCATCGTGCTGTGGTGACTCACCGCCCGCCTTACCGGAAGAGACCAGATACTGATAGATGGAGTGAGACTCCTCGGCCACCAGTACCGTGTTGTAAGCGGTCTCAATACGTTCTATCACCGCCAGTGAAACCTGCCAGGCGTGATGGTCGCTCACCCGGTTCATCGACACCGCGCGGGCGTCGGTCCTGTGCATCGGCGAGTGACTGCGGTGGATCAGTACCAGAATATGCGTAAATAAATTGATGTAGTAAGGATCGCTTATCGTATATTGCAGTTGCTGTTCAATAAAATTAATTAATTGCAGGGTAAAATGGACAGCCTGCTGACCAAACTTCTCTGAAAGCTCCTGCAGCGTGCTTTCATCCAGACGGCTTTCCATCATGTCCTGACGGTTATAAATCGATTTTAACACCAGCGCTTTCATCGCCATGCGAATATTATGGTCACTGCCTTTTATGCTGGTTCCGACGCGGCTTTTTAACAAGGTTAAATCAAACTGATGTAACCATGCTTCTAATGTTTTTAAATCATTCACTATCGAGGCGCGGCTGATAAAATATTTATCCGCCAGTTCGCTGATGGATGAACTTTTTGGTGACAGCATTAATAAATCCGACGCTATTTTCAGCATCCTGAAGTTACTGCTGAAATCATCCACCTCGGTTGAGAAAATCCGGCGCGCGGCTATTTCCGACTGCGCATCAGCGAATTTAATTGTGATCCCTCTCCCACTTTTTCCGCTGAGATTGATTCCCTGGTCAGAAAGTTTTTCGTTAATGTCTGCAATATCGCGGCGTAGAGTTCTGGGTGTAATAGACGTTTTTTCTGAAATAGCGTGCAGGCTCACATAACTGTTATGAGAAATAAGCTGTCGCATAATCGTCAGTTGCCGTTCAGTCAGCGCCTTCATCATCATCAGGTTCCGCTTAATCCGTTATTCGCCTTGTCAGTTATCATCTAAACAAAGGCACTATGCCATGTAAATATTAAAACATGGCCACAACCTGGTGGTCAGGCTGACCACCTGACAGTGAATTTCTTAAATAATCGGGGACGAGATGAAAGAATAAGTGAAAGGGGGTGGGAGGGTTTGGCGGGCTGACTGGCAGTGATCCGATTGGTGGGGCTACATCAATGGCTGAGGGCGGAACCTGGCGGGAAAGCCCGGCTTACGCCGGGCCAGATTTTATCTTTACGCCATCTTCAAACGCTGTAGCCGTTTCTCGCGGCGAATCTTACGCTCTTCCATCACCGCAACCAGCGCCATCAGGCAGATACAGGCGATAGCGGCGGCATCCAGTGCGGCAAAGGTGCCCGCCCAGCCGGTCAGGCCAAATATCGGCGTGCCGTCGGCAATCATGCCCAGGCCCAGTTTGGCGAAGCTGTCACCAATCAGATAGGCGAAGGTGCCTTTGATGCCATCCGCTGCGCCAATCGCTTTTTTCGGCACAAAGCCGACCGCGGCGACGCCGATTAACAGCTGCGGGCCAAAGACCAGGAAGCCCAGAGCGAACAGCGACGCCAGATAGACATACTGGTTGCTGGCATGCTGATAGATCCCGAGCGTGGCAATAATCAGTGCTAATGCAACGCAGGCGACCAGCGCACGGCGGCCATTGGCCAGATCGGATAACCAGCCCCACATCAGCGTCCCCACCAATGCGCCCACTTCAAACAGGGTAAAGCCCTGAATCGCCACCTCTTTAGAGAGCTTCAGCTCCTGGAAGGCGTAAACCGTTGACCACTGATCGATCCCGATGCGCACCACATAGAGGAAGATGTTGGCGAAGCAGAGCAGCCAGATCACCTTGTTCTTCAGTACGTACTCAACAAAGATCTGCCATTTGGTCATCGACTCATCTTCGGCTTCTTTGTCCTCATCGCTCAGCTCTTCGTCAAACAGCTCTTCGGCCTTGCCCAGGCCATAAGATTCCGGGGAGTCGCTGCCGTAGCGCAGGCCGATAAAACCAACAATCAGCGCGATAATAGACGGGAAGATAAACATCCCAATTACGTGGCCGTTGAACAGCACATTGGCACCAAACAGCGCAACGCCTGCCGCACCGGCACCGCCGAGGTTGTGGGAGATATTCCACATGCCAAGATAAGTACCTCGTTTGCGGCGCGGCGTCCACTTAGTGATGGTGGAGTAGCTACAGGAGCCGCCGGTACTCTGGAAGAATCCGCTTAAGGCATAAAAGGCGATCATCAGAAACAGGCTGACGGATCCGGTGCCCATGCTGGCGCTGAAACCCAGCATACAGATGGCCGAGAGGATCAGCATAAACGGCAGGAACTGCTTGGTGTTTTTGCCATCAGCATAATAGGAGACCAGGGTTTTCCCGACGCCATAGGTGATGGAGAAGCCCAGACCGATCATCCCCAGCTGCGTCATGCTCAGTCCGTAGGTGGTGATCATATCGTTCTGCGCGATATTGAAGTTTTTGCGGATCAGATACATGGTCAGGTAGCCGATAAAGACCACCAGATAGGACTGCATAAACGGCTTGAACCACATCTTGCGCCGCAGTTCGATGGGCAGATCCAGCGTCGGTCTGCGCACCTGTTTGAGGAATGCCAGCATGGAAGGGGATTCTCCTGGTTGGAATAGCTGCAATAGGCAGCGAATGGCTGGCATTGTAAAAACCTGCCGCCAGACTGGCCTGAGACAGCATCCAGGCGAAACCAGGAAAATTTCTTAGTTTTGCCCCACTCGGGGCAAAAAGGAGAGGCGTATCACGCTTCAGGCAGGGGGCGCGGTGCCTGAGCATTTAAAAACGGCAGCAGCAGCAGGGCGGAGATCCCCGCCGCCGTGGCAATCACCGCAAAGAAGCCGCTCCAGTGCCACACGTCGATAACCCACGCCAGCGGCCAGCCGGAGAGTGACGCACCCAGATAGGCGAAAAGACCGACGAAGCCGGTTGCCGCGCCCGCCGCATCTTTATGGGAACATTCGGCTGCCGCCATACCAATCAGCATCTGCGGGCCGAAGACAAAGAAACCGGTAGTAAAAAAGCAGGCTGCCTGCATCACATAACTGGTAAAGGGCATCAGCCACAGTGAGCCGACGGAAAGCAAAATCCCGGCTGCAAAAATCAGGTTCATCGGCCCACGGTTGCCGTTAAACAGCTTGTCCGAGCCCCAGCCCGCGACCAGTGCGCCTATCACACCGCCCAGCTCAAACAGGGTGACTACCGAGTTGGCCGTGACCAGATCCACCCCCAGCGTGTCGGAGATGTAGAGATTTCCCCAGTCATTAAGCGCCGCGCGAACCACATAGACCAGCACGTAACACAACGACAGCAGCCAGATGTAGGGGTTGAATAGCACGTAGCGGGTCAGGATCGCTTTGCGACTCAGACCTGCGCCTTCCTGCTGCTGCGCCATCTCCATCTCATCCTGTCGCCAGTCGCCTACCGCGGGCAGGCCGACAGTCTGAGGCCGGTCGCGCAGACGCCAGCAGAGAAACAGTCCGGCGAGGATCGCTAAACTGCCCGCAATCATCATCCCGATTCGCCAGCCATAGTGCAGCGCCACTGCGCCGATAACGATCGGGATGACCGCACCGCCAACGTTGTGCGCGGTGTTCCATAGTGCCCACCAGCCGCCGCGCTCGTTACGTGAATACCAGCTGGTCAGCAGGCGCGCGCAGACCGGCGCGCCCCAGCCCTGGAAAAAGGCGTTGATGGTCCACAGCAGCGCAAAGGCCCACAGTGAGGTCGAGAAGCCAAACAGGATATTGACCACGCCGGTAGCGATCAGCCCCAGCCCCATAAAGTAACGGGCGTTGGAGCGGTCACTGACGATGCCGGAGAAGAACTTCGACAGGCCGTAGGTGATGTAAAATAGCGTCGCCAGCAGGCCAATATCGGTGCGCATCATCACGCCGCTGGCGATCACTTCCGGCGCTGCCGCATTGAAGCTTTTGCGGGTAAAGTAGAACAGGGCATAGCCGATCCAGATGGTCGACATGATGTGCCGTCGCCAGTAGCGATAGCGGCTGTCAATCTCACTTTTGTCCTGCAGCGGAGCGGCGTTAGCGGGCGTTTTCAGAAAGTTAAACACGGTGGTTCCTCAGGCCATACGCAGCGGCAGATGCACGCTGACGCGGGTTCCATGGGTGCAGGAGATAGTCAGCGATCCACCCAGCGCACTCACGCGTTCGCGCATCCCGACCAGACCAAAGCTCTGCTGACCGGAACCTGGCGGCAGACCGCAGCCATCATCTTCAATCACCAGCAAAACGCGACCATTCTGTTGCCAGCCTTTGAGCGTCACGGCGCTGGCGCTGGCGTGTTTCACAATGTTGTTCAGCCCCTCCTGACAGACGCGAAACAGAGTGACGCGCTGCGCTTCGCTCAGCAGCGCCTCATCAATACGCCACTCAAGGTGACTGACGATGCCGCAATCCTCCAGCTCCATCTCACGCATCAGGGAGCGAACTGCCTGTTCAAGTGACAGGTCATCTAGCTGACGGGGTCGCAGACGTCCCAGCAGTCGCCGCACTGAATCGTAGACGCCAAGAGAGAGCTGCTCAATATGGACGCCGCTCTGGATCACCCGGCCATTATCCGGCGCCAGGCGCTGCACAATGCCCGCCTGGGTGCGGATTGCCGTAATCGTCTGACCGATATCATCGTGCAGCTCGCGCGCCACCTCCTGGCGCACATTCTCTTCTGTCTCGACCAGCCGTTCCGCCAGGCGTCGGTTGCGTGCCAGCTCACTCTGCAGCGACTGATTCAGCTCGCGCAGCCGCTGAATACCGGCACCCAGCAGCAGTCCGGTCAGGCTTTGTACCAGCAGCGAGAGCAGAAGATCGACCGGATGATCGTGCCAGGTCTGGCTGGCGATCAGCGCGATTGCGTTCATCAGCGTCGCGATCAGCGCACCCTGCCAGCCGTAGTGCCAGGCCAGCGCAATAATCGGCAGCGCCAGACAGAATGGCGTAAAGCGTGACAGTTCAGCGGGCAGGCCAAGCTGCAACCACAGACTGATGACAAACAGCAGCAGATACCAGATAAGATGCCGGGCGCGCCAGTTGACCGGTTGCGAGACCAGCGCCGGTCCCAGCGGCTGCCAGCGGGTGCTGGTGAGGTAGTGCCAGATGACCAGGCAGGTCGGGGCCAGCGTCAGACCACCGGTGAGCGTCAGCAGCAGGGCGTTCAGCATCTCCTGCTGTCCCGCCCACGCCAGGGACTGCAGCAGCGCTGCGGCGATCAGAGCCGCGCCCTGGCTCAGCAGCGTGCGCCAGTCACGCTGATGGCGGTAATGGGAGATCAGCGCCACCGGCAGCAGCGTCAGTACACTGCCTGCCATTAACAGCGGCAGATGCGCCAGCGCGACCACCTTCGCCAGCCAGATCAGCATGATCCACTCAGCTACCAGCAACACCGGCCAGTAAGCGCGTGGACATTGCAGCATCAGCCCCAGACGCAGGCCAAACGGGAATAGCAGCACCGCCAGCTCCGGGCGTTCCACCAGGTGCAGGCTGATACTCCACAGGCAGAACCAGGCCGCCGAGAAGATGAAAAAGCTGGCGACAATGGAGATCAGCCGCGAAACACAGGGGCTCATTGCCAGCCATCAAACATGCGGCGCGCCAGCTCCACATCATTGCTGACGCCGAGCTTCTCCATCAGATTCGCGCGATGGACATGTACGGTTTTCGGTGACAGCGCCAGCTCAACGGCAATTTCCTTTACCGCCATGCCCTGTGACAGTTTTTCCGCCACCTGACGTTCGCGTCGGGTCAGCGGGTCCTGCCGACCGGCGGCCAGCTTGATCGCAATCTCTGGCGTCAGATAACAGCCGCCTGTGGAGACCGTGCGCACCGCCGCGATCAGCTCATCGGGACGACAGCGTTTAGAGAGGAATCCACGCGCACCGGCATTAAGCGCCTGCTCCACCAGGGCCGGACTGTCATGGACTGACAGCATGATGGTTGCCAGGCCCGTCGGCAGCTTGCTCAGCAGCTCCAGCCCGGAGAGATCCGGCATCGAAATATCGCAGATACAGACCTGAACGCCCCGGCCCGGTAAACCTGCCAGCGCCTCACGGCCAGAACCAAATTCCGCTACGACCTGGAAATCCGATTCCAGGCCCAGCAACTGGGCAAAGCCGGAGCGGACGATAAGGTGATCGTCAATAAGCGCGATGGTGATCATGTTTATTCCTGGCGGGTAAAATCGCGCTTACCTTAGCGATAAGCACGAAGCTGTTCAAGTCGTGAGCAGTCTATTCAGGTAAGGGAATGAGCAGAGTGATGCAGGTCAAACTGTCGTGGATCGTGAGAAAAGCATGCCGGGCTGAATCGCCGCCCGGCAGATCGTGAGGCTAAGGAGCCGATCAGTGCAGACAGCACTGCTTATATTTTTTGCCGCTGCCGCACGGGCAGGGATCGTTGCGGCCAGGCAGTTTCTCTGCCGCGACAGGCTTCTGGGGAACGGGAATCGCTTCAGGCTGGGAGATCCAGTGATCGTGCAGCGCCAGCGCAGCAGGACGGATAGCTTCAATGCTGGCTTCCATCTCGTCCGGCGTCATGGCATCGATCTTTTCAAGATTCTCTTCCACGCCGTGCAGAGCGATGGCGTCCAGCGCGGGTTGCAGGTCCTGCGGCAGGGCAGTCCAGTCGGTCAGCGCGACACCGCGCATGTAGCCAAAGCACCACTCTTCCACCACGGTAAATTCCAGACCTTCCATTTCACGGATGCCAAACAGCGGTTCGAACTGCTCAGGGAATTCAGATAAGCGGTCAGCCACATCATTCATATGCTGGAAGCAAAGCGACATAAAGCGCGTCATTTCACGCTCGTTGCTCCATTTTGGGATCTGCTTCTCGCCACCCCACAGTGCCACCAGCCACTGGCTTGGCTCGACGGTGACGGGACCGGAGAGTACGGCAGTCAGCAGGCCGTCGAGCTCGGAGACATCAATAATCGATGCTTCGCTGCCATATTTTTCCAGCATATCTTCCAGCCATTGCAGCTCTTTTTCGGACAGTGGGCCTTCTTTCATGCGGTTGCCTCCCGGGCATTTCAAAAATTTCAGCGGCGTTGAGCCTTAAAACCGCAGCAGTGTACACCCTTGTGGACTGCAACACAGCTAACCCTGTTCGGGCGTGCTGCGGTGATTAAACCGCGTTTAGCACCACTTTCATCCCGTTGTGCAGGCGATAGCCCACAGCACTTTATGGTACATTTTTGCGCTCCAGCCAGACAGTTGCGTGTTAAATAATAATAAGTTAATGATTAATATATGAAAAATGGATTTACTGGCAGGCCGGCTGTTGCAGTCTCCCTTGCACGGCTGACCCCTGGCGGCCAGTGGATCAGCAGATTAATGACGCGATTCATGCCAGCCTTTATCTTCCTGCTGGCGGGATGTGGAACCCTGTCGCAAACCTCCGCCCCGGTGGGCGACCGCGTTTATCTGACACACGCCACCTTTCATGAAAATGTCGACGACATCGTGCAGCATTACATGCAACAGAAGCAGGTTCCCGGCATCAGCATTGCGGTCATTCATCGCGGTGGGCCGACCCGCTATTACTCTTTTGGCGTCACCGATCGTGTGCATCGCTATCCGATCACGCCCGATACCCTGTTTGCACTGGGATCGCTGAGTAAAGGCGTGACGGCAGAAGTGATTATCCAGCTGGTTGATCAGGGTAAGCTGCGCTGGAGCGATACACTGGCGGATCTTCTGCCGAAAGGCGTTCGCCTCAGCGCTGACGCGCGGCGCATCACGCTGCTGCAGCTGGTGACGCACACCTCCGGTCTGCCGCGACAGGATATGGATCTGACGATGCTGCAGCAGTTCGTTCGTTATCTGGATACCGGCGAGAACTTCTATGGCAATCTTGATAGCGACAAGCTGCTGAGTTATCTGGCGGACTTCTCTGCACCCGCGGTACGCATGCCACACTACTCCAACCTCGGCTATGCGCTGCTCGGTTATATCCTGCGCACGCGTTGTCATCAGGATATTCAGACGCTGGCATCACAGCTTATCTTCACACCGTTAAAGATGAATCAAAGCAGTTTTGTACCGGAAACGCTGACGGGCTATCCGCTGCGTGCGCTGGGCCATGCAGGCGATCAGCCGAAATTTATTCGCCGCGGCACGCTGACGCCTGACTGGCATTTTCACGGCAACATGGTGGCCGCGGCCAGTCTCTACAGTAATGCGCGCGATCTGAGTGCTTATTTGCGCGCACATCTCAGCGCTACCGGTGATGCTGCGCGGGACCGGGCTTTCGCGGCGGTAGATCAGGCGTGGTATCAGCAGGGCGCGCAGGCGCAGAATATCGCCTGGGTGACCGACACTTTCGAAGGGCAGCAGATCACCTATCAGGTGGGCTATATCGGCGGCTATGCCAGTTTTATCGGCTACGATAAACGTAACGGCAATGCGATTGTGGTGCTGCAGAACGGCTTTAACTGGAGTAACTATTTAGGCATTGCGTTGTTGGTCGATCTGGCAACTCAGGATAAAGTGGTCGGACAGTGATCCGCTACCTGGCCTGTGTGCAGTAAAGTGAATAGCGCTGTTTTTCCTTACACATAGCGTCAGTGCGCCGGAACTGAAGTGCGATAAACATTGTCTTTAGCCTGACTGTCAAAATTCAACGTGGAAATCATTATGCGCAGGACTCAACGTGTACTTTTATCAATGGGATTACTGGTTGGCTCGCTGAGCCTGATCCCCGCTGTACAAGCCGCTGGCGAAGCAACGGATACCGTTCCGCCACCGCCGCAGATTCAGCCTGCTAATCCGGATGCGCAGCCCGCTACGCCTGATACGGGCAGCGTTCAGCCGGATGCCGGTGGCGCGCAAAGCCAGGCACCGACCAGCTCACAATCTAATGATGGTATTACGCCGACCACGCCGGCACCTTCCAATGGCGCGCACCCTAATTACGACCTCAGCACCATCATCATCGACTACAAACAGTACCAAATCGGTGACACAGTGCCAGAGAAGTACACCGATAAAACGTACACCATCAATGAGTGGCAAAAGCGTAATCTGCCTGCTCCGCAGGAAAATACCCACTGGGCCTATATCAACGCCAACTACATTCTTATTACCAATGACACCGGCAAAATCGTCATGGGTAAATCGGGCGATATCTTCTTCCGCGGTTAAAATAAGCGCGGTTAAAATAAGCGGTAAAAATCAGCCGGTCGTGATGACCGGCTTTTTTTAGCTGAAACGCTCAGCACCAAAGCTTGCCAGCATCGGATGCTTTTCACCGCTTACAATCTCCTCCGCCAGTAATTCACCGACAATCAGCGCCAGGGTTGCGCCCGAATGCGTGAACGCCACATAACAGCCCGGCACCTTCTGCAGTTGCCCCAGCACCGGATCGCCATCGCCCGGAATCGGCTTCAGGCCAATTTTCCAGCTCTGGACGCTGAGTGGCTCGTCACCCCGTAACAGCTGACTCGCTTCCTCGGCCAGCTTTGCTACAACCTGCTTATCAATATGGTAACCGCCTCCGGCCAGCTTCTGGATATCAGCCTCGTACCAGTCGTGATCCAGGGCGTAACGGTTGCCGGGGTTTGGCCGGATGGCGGCGCGAGGCGTGTTCAGCACCGCCTTGAGTTCATGTTTGCCCGGTTCAGTGATCACCAGCATGGAGACGGGCGATCCGTTGGGAATCGTCACGCCCAGTGGCGCAATCACATCCGGTGTCCAGGGCCCGCAGGCGACCACTACCGCATCTGCCTGTAGTTCACCCAGCTCACTGCGAATGCCGCAGGCCCGGCCCTGATCGGTGATCACACTGGCTTTACCGGCGTGTTCAATCACTTCACCACCCCGCGCCCGGAACTGATTCACCAGATACTCTGACAGGTGCGGCAGACTGACCCAGCCTTCACCGGGGTTAAAAATCGCCTGCGACGGCAGCGCGTCGGGATCGATCGTCGCATCCGCCTGTGCCACGTTATCAGGGGTGATGAGTTGTGAGTCGTAGCCGTGTGCTTTCTCATAGGCGTGCCGCGCCTGCGTGCCGGCTGCATCATTGCTGAACCAGCAAACGCCGCCATCAAAACGCAGCCAGTCGAGGGTGGGTTGTTGAGCAAACAGGGTGCGATAGCGATCAATGCCCGCCATGCGCAGCGCGTGATAGGGGCGGGAGCGTTCACCCGCCGAGTTGAGCCAGGAGAGTGAACGTCCCGATGCGCCAGAACAGAGCGCGGCTTCGGTCACCAGGGTCACCGCCGCTCCCCGTTTTGTCAGCTCCAGCGCCGTCGAGACACCTATTACGCCACCGCCCAGAACAACCACTTTCATTTCAGTTTTTACCGCCATTATCAGGTTCCTTGCTCAGTTACAGCACTTCAGAGAGAAAACGTTGCAGTCGCGGCGACTGTGGCGTATCAAAAATGGCGCCCGGCGGCCCGGCTTCAACAATCTCGCCTTCGTCCATAAACACCACCTGATCCGCCACTTTGCGCGCAAAGCCCATTTCATGTGTCACCACAACCATCGTCATGCCGCGACGACAGAGATCTGCCATCAGCGTCAGGACACCCTTCACCAGTTCGGGATCGAGCGCGGAGGTCGCCTCATCAAACAGCATGACCTCGGGATCCATCGCCAGCGCGCGGGCAATCGCGACACGCTGCTGCTGGCCGCCGGAGAGATCGCGTGGCCGGTGATCGGCGCGCTGACCCAGACCCACTTCTTCCAGCCGCTGACGCGCAATCGCCATCGCCTGCGCTTTGGGCAGGCCTTTAACCCGCCACGGTGCCAGCGCCACGTTCTCCAGCGCGCTGTGATCGGGGAAGAGATTGAAATGCTGAAACACCATGCCGATCCGTAACCGCAGCGCATCTGGCTTGTCGCGCAACACTGACCGATCAGCCAGAAGTACATCCCCCGATTGCGGTTCATGCAGCCGGTTGATGCCGCGCAGCAGCGTCGACTTACCCGAACCGGATGGCCCGATAATGCAGGTGGTGCTGCCGGGCGCGACCCGCAGCGAGACGTTACGCAACACCTCAATCGGGCCATAAGCCAGAGTCAGATCGCGCAGCTCCAGGCTGGCACCGTGCCAGCTCGCGGCAGTGGTGCTGTTCAGGTTATTCATGGTTGCCTCCGATCCGGGGATGAGTGACCAGTGCGCCGCCGGGCGCTCTGACTTCATCCACCTCTTTTAAGCCACTTTGCGGGGCAGTCAGGCGACGTCGGCCGGTGCGATAACGCACATCGACATAGTTGACCATGTGCGTCAGCGGCACAGTGATAATCAGATAGAACAGCCCTGCCAGCATCAGGGGCGAGAGGTTGCCGGTGAGCACCGCCGCATCCTGGCCCACGCGAAACAGTTCCCGTTGCTGGGTCATCAGGCCCAGCAGGTAAACCAGCGAGGAATCTTTAATGATGGCGATGAACTGGTTAACGATGGCGGGCAGTACGCGGCGAATCCCCTGCGGGATCACCACCAGTCGCATTGCCCGGCCATAACTCATCCCCAGCGCACGGCAGGCTTCCATCTGGCCGCGTTCAACACTCTGAATACCGGCGCGGAAAATCTCGCCCATGTAGGCGCTGGCGATCAGGCTGAGGGCGAAGATCCCCAGCGGATAGGGCGTAGGACCGAACAGCTGATAGCTGAAGCGCGCCAGGCCCTGACCAATCAGCAGAATGGTCATAATCGATGGCAGACCGCGGAACAGATCGGTATAGAGCCGGGCAGGCAGACGCAGCCAGCGTGAGGGCGAGATGCCCATCAGCGCCAGCAGAAGGCCGAATAGCGTGCCGAGCAGCGTTGCCGCCAGCGAGATAATCACTGTATTGACCAGCCCGGTGGTCAGCATCTGCGGCAGTACTTCCATCATTGATGGAAAATCAAAGAAGGTGCGGGAAAGAATCGTGAGCAAGTCCATCGCCGTCTCCATGCAGGGTGGGGGATCCCCCGGTTAACTCAGGACGCGAACGTCCGCATCTTTACTGCCCGCCAGGCAGATACTGTTTTGGCATCGGCGATCCGGGGAACCACTTCTGATAGAGCCGTTGCCAGGTGCCATCCTGCATGGCTGCTTTGATGGCACTGTCCAGCGCGGCCTTGAAGGCGGGTTTGCCTTTGGCAATGGCAATGCCGGCCGGTGCATCAAACGAGGGGATGTCGGCGGCAGAGACCAGCTTAAAGCGGTCGGCGTAGCTTTTTGCCGCCTCGTAGTCGAGGAAGATTGCGTCGAGCGTACCGTTGTTGAGCGCAGAAACTGCGCTGTTGTTATCCGGGAAGCGCACGAGATCGGTCTGGGTGAAGTGTTCGACGGCATAGCTCTCCTGCAGCGTACCCTGAACCACCCCGAGCCGGTGTTTTGCCAGGCTGGCGACATTCTTCACGCCGCTGTCGTGGCGGGTCAGAACGGTGAGAAATCCCGCCAGATAGCCGGTTGAAAAATCCACCGTCTTTTCACGCGCAGGGGTGATGCCGATAGCCGCTACCGCCGCGTCATACTGACCGTTGGCCACCGCCGGCATGATGGCCGAGAAGTCCTGTCCAATAAAATCGACCTTATCGATCCCGATACGATGGGCGACATCTTTGAAGAATTCGACGTCAAAGCCGGTGAACTGACCGCTGGCATCCGTGAAGGTGTAAGGTTTTGAGTCGCCGACGCTGGCGATGCGTAGCTGACCCGGTTCGATCAGCCCATAGGGATTGTTATCGCTGGCAGCCAGCGTACAGAACGACAGTGAACAGAGTGCGAGCGTGGTGCCGAGCAGTTTGCCCAGGGTGGTTTGCGATTTCATAGCTCATCCGTTTTTGCAGGTTTAAACATCAGAGACTGTTGAGCCAGCGATTATTATTGAGACCGGTCTCAACACAGGTGGCACCTTAAGACACTGATGTTGTGAGACCGGTCTCAAGGGGTTACAATGAGTTTAAGCACAGCCTTTTTTCGGCGTCAATATTCCTGTCATCAACCTGTGATTCAAAATAATTATGACCAGCCAGAAACGACAATCTAAAGCGCCCACCGTGGCGGATGTGGCGCGCGCAGCAAAAGTATCCAAAGCCCAGGCGGCGCGTGCGCTGGGTGGCTATGGGGCGGTCAGTGATGAGGTGCAGGAGCGGGTCAACAGCGCGGCCTCCGCGCTGGGCTACCGTCTGAATGCCCTGGCCCGCAGTATGAACACCGGACGTTCCAATACCATTGGTGTGATTGTCGGCGACATTGAGAATCCCCATTTCGGTCTTGCGCTGCGCGGCATGGCGGATGTGGCGCGCACTGCCGGTTACCATCTGCTGCTCAGTAACAGCGATGAGAAGTTGCAGGCTGAGCAGGATGCGGTGCGGGTGATGCTGGAAAAGCGGGTCGACGGCATCATCGTTGCGCCCTGCTGTTCAGAACACCGTCACAACAGTCACCTGACTCAGGTACTGGAAGAGGGCAGAGCGCTGAAATTATTTGATCGCGCAGTAACTGACCTTGATGTGGAGGCGATCTGTTGCGAATTTACCGAAGTGGCTGCAGAAGCAACCTCGCAGTTACTGGAAGCGGGCCATCGCCACATCGCTTATATCACCAGCATGGTACTGGCAACCGACTACAGCACACCAGGCGATTTTGGCCTGACGCCGGTCGCCCAGCGCGTGGGCGGCATGATGCAGGCATTTGCTGCCGCGGGCGTGGAATTTGATCCGACGATGGTGAAAGTGAATGCGCTGGACGAAGCGGAGATTGCCCGTATCGTGGCCGAGCTGTGGCAGCGTCCGCAGCCGCCTACTGCGCTGGTGGCTTCTGACAGCGTGGTGGCGATGTGGCTGCTGCGCGAAGTGACGCAGCGCGGACTGCGAATCCCTGCCGATCTCTCATTCGTGATGTATGACAATTTTCCGTGGAGTGAGATTGTCACGCCACCGCTGACGGTGGTGGCGCAACCGGTGTATGAGATGGGCCGTGAAGCGGCACGACGCCTGATCGCAGAGATACGCGGCGAAGCCGTCGGACCGATGCCGCGCTTTGATGCCCGTCTGATGATTCGCCAGTCCATTGCCGCACCGGCCAGCCTCATCAGTGGGAAATAATAGGGTTAACCCGGCCAGCCCGGTAACCGGTATATCGCCTGGCTGATGCGTTCGCAGGCAATGGGTCTATCATTTTCGCCAGTTTTGGTCCTTTTTAATCAATTATGATCGTGGCAATCTGCAGAGATAATCTGCAGCCAGGAGGCAACATGTCACAACATACCAATCAGTACGGACAGCCGGTCGGTGAGCCAATGCCAGACTGGCAGCCCCGACCTCTGCCCCAGCATCAGGTTTTTACTGGCGAAGTTTGTCGGCTGGAGCCGTTCAGTGTGGCGCGTCATGCTGAGGCACTGTTTGAGGCATGGGCGCTGGCTGAAGATGGGCGTGACTGGACTTACCTGCCTGCCGGTCCCTTTACCGAACGTCCGGCATGGCAGGCGTATGCCGCACAGCTTGAAATGAGCCGCGATCCGCTGCATTTTGCCGTGATCGATCTCGCCACCGACCAGGCGGTGGGTAGCCTGTCGTTAATGCGCATCCAGCCGGAACATGGCGTAATGGAAGTCGGGCATGTCATGTTTTCGGCCCGGCTGAAACAGACCCGCATGGCAACGGAGGCGCATTTCCTGCTGATGCGTTACGCCTTTGAGACGCTGGGTTATCGCCGTTATGAATGGAAATGCGATAGCTGTAACGCCCCTTCCCGTAAGGCGGCGGCACGTCTCGGTTTTCGTTATGAAGGCGATTTCCGTCATGCGATCGTCTACAAAGGGCGTTCACGTGACACCAGCTGGTTCTCGCTTATCGATAGCGAATGGCCGCAGGTGAAAAAGGGCCTGCAGCGCTGGCTGGCGGAAGAGAACTTTACAGCCGACGGTCAGCAGCGCGAAAAGCTGGAGGCGCTGCGCGACAGACCCTGACCGGGTGATAACGCGATCAAATTAAAATATCTTTCAGGACCGCCGCCAGCAGGGTGGTGGTCATGAGAATAGATAACCGTTTGATCCAGCGCATATCGGTGGTCAGAGTAACAACGTCATTTCTGAGGCTGTCCACAGCCGAAGTTAATCGGAAATTCATTTCACTGAGAGCGACATCCAGCTTATCCACCTTGGCTTCTAACTGATTAAAACGGATGGCCAGTTTGTCCGTTTTTCTTTCAACATGGCCAAGCCGCTCGTCTATCTGATGTACTTTTGTTGTGAGCTGACCAAGCTGCCCATCTATCTGATCGACTTTGGTTGTAAGCTGGCCGAGCCGGTTGTCTATTTGATCAACTTTTATTGAAAGCTGGCTGACCCGATCGTCTGTCTGGTCGGCTTTTGCCTGAAGCTGGCCGAGCCGAATGTCTATATGGTTGGCTTTGGTCTGAATCTGACCGAGTTGCTTTCCAACCTGCCCGCCGGGCTGCCTCTGCTGCATATCAGTAAACACCTCCACCATCGCCTCCGCTTGCTGATCGTCGATCCCTGCCTGTTGCAGCGCTTTAAAGGCTTTGTGGGTACTCATCATTGTGCTTGTCATCACGACACCTCCCTGTGCACTTCAGCGATAACGGCATCATGACAGGCAAAAGATGCATCGCCACTGAGCCGGTTGTATTTTGCGCGTCTCGCCGAAAAATATCAATTAGTACAACAAGTAACGTGCAGCAGAGTGCGGGCTGTCTCGCAACATTTAGCTGATGGCAGGATGAGGCGACTCTGCGGAAATCCGCAGAGTCGGAAAGAGAAAAGCGGGCGTCAGGGCTGTGGCACGATTTTAATTTCAACCATGCCGATGCCCAATTTGCGCGGATCCTGACCGGTGATATTGCCGGTGTTACTCAGCTGCGGTTCAGGCGGTGCAATAACCAGACGATGGCTGGCGCCTGGGTTATCAAAATGCAGGGTATGTGTCGATATCTCTTCACTCAGCGACAGCAGTTGCTGCTGATCGCCGACCCGAACCGGAATCGCCCGGTGTGCGTTGGGGCCATACGCGCGCGCGGTGATCACCAGATCGAACTTCGCGGGCAGCGCATCGATATAGTCGATATGAACCTCGGGCGCGAGATTAGCGTTAGACCAGCGTCCCCAGCTCTCTGGCCGTGAGATGCCGCTGAAGCTTTTAACACTCTCCGGTGCGCCAGGCACGTCAAGCCTGAAGCTATCGGCGCTGTAGCGAATGTTGTTATCTTCAATACGGATCTGCGCGAGGTTCTGCTGGTAACGCGCATCGCTGATAGCGCCCTCCGGGAAACGGACTTTGCCTTTCCACTGCGGTTTGTCGACATGCGTCACCGACGGCGTGCCGCCGAGCTGTCCCATCGCCACACAGAGATCGCCGGAGAGTGCCAGCGAAGGCTGCCAGAGTCGCGCCATTTTAAAACAGCGATCCACCCAGAGGAATTTATCGGCTGAGGCGAAATCCGCCAGCTGATAGCGCAGCGGTGCCGAATATTCCCCCTCCGGCATCGGCTCAACGTGCTTATCACTGATGCGGAACAGAATCGGCAATTTGAAGGTGGTCCCCGAGAAGCTGAAGATATTCTTCGCCTGATCCACCGTGAAGTTGTCTATCTTCTTCGGGAAGTTCCACAGCTGGATAATGTCGGGCTTCCAGCTCGCCACCTTACTCTTCATATCGTTGAACTGGGTGGAGAGTGAAAGCGATGAGAGGCTGCTGCGGCCCAGGCCAATCGCGTTATCGCCGCCGAGAATATCGAGCAGCGTGGCGCCGTTATCCAGCGTGCTGCGCTTCGCCTCCATCAATTCCGCCTGCGGCTTGTCACCACGGATCACCATGAAAAGATTGCGACGAGGCTGTTTGACCAGCCACGGATGCGCAGTGTTGTTCATCGCCAGATGATCCGAGCTCACCACAATCACGGTGTTTTTGAACCACGGCGACGCTTTAATGCGCGCAATCAGGCGCGCCACATGCTCCTGCGAGCAGGCGACCGCACTGAATGACTGATTCGGTTTGCCCTCAATGCTGTAGCTCCTGCGATCGCAGCTGCGTGAGATAAATCCGTCAGGATGATGGGTGTCGACGGTCAGCGTAAACAGCGCAAAAGGTTTACCGGCCTGAGAGAGTTCCTGATACTTCTCAAACACCTCATCCATTACCGTATCGTCGTAATAACCCCAGTTATTACGGTAGGTGGGATCGGCGACGCGGCTTTTCAGCTCCTGCGAACCATAAAGGTTAGCGGGATCAAAACCGTGTGATTTCAGGAAGACATCTTTCCCGGCGAAACGCAGATCGGCACCCTGAATAAACCAGTTCTGGTAGCCGGAGTTTTTCAGGATGTCGCCCAGACAGACGTTCTGAGGATAGAAGCTGGAGAGCGACGCGGACGCATTGCCATCAAATGGGGCAAACAGCGGAATGCCACACTGTGAGGCGACCATGCCCGCAATGGTGTAATCGGTACCTGGCAGCTGTTCGGTTTCGCTGAAGTCGATGCTCTGCTCTTTCTGCCGGCTCAGCTCCGGCGCTAAGCCGGGAAAGGCGATAGGGTCAAAATAGGTGCGCTCTAAGCTTTCACCATAGATGTAAACCACGTTGAGGTGCGGCTGTTCAATGCGATTACGCGGCACTTTATAGAAGTTGTCGAAGTCAGAATCTGCCAGTTGGGTATGCGACACAATCAGGGTCGCGACCTGGCGAAAGGCCGGGGTAGTCTGCACCGAGCCGAGTGCACAGGCGGCGGCCAGCAGCGACCAGCCCATGTGATGCGGACGCTTACGCCGCCGGAGAATCCACGACAGCAGGCAGAACAGCAGAAACAGCACGATGATCAGCCCAATCGCCGGCACCACATATTTACTGACACCCGCGCCGGTCAGACTGTTGGTCAGCGTATAGAGCACCGCATCGTTGATGCCGTCACCGGTAAAATAGTTGCTGGCATAGAGGGTGGCGTTCAGCACAACGAAAAGCACCAGCAGAATAAGAACGACAATAAACCAGAATTTGTTACGCCCGGCTTTACAGGAATAGATTGCAATAGCGGCCAGAAACAACGCGACGGACACCAATTCGGACAACGGCAAATCCTCTCTTCAGGGCTACGCGAGGCTTCACGCAACCGGCCACCTTCGGGGGATGGTTTTTCGACAATCTATATTGGCTGTAATCCGGCTGCAACATATCCGGCCCGATTTGTGCGGTGAAGAGCAGATTGGTTTATTGTCATTTCAGAAGTGAGGTTATCAGGCGTGACGGTGGCTGGCGCGCACCGTCAGCAGAGCAGAAGTCAGGGCGATTTTCAGAGTTTGCCGGTGAGATATTGTGCTTCGCCGTCGGCAAAACTCCAGTCACCTTTGTCATTGGTGATAAAGCTGATCATTAAATCGTTGCCCTGCACACCACAATGCTCACGCAACTCACGCGCCAGCTCGGCCATGAACAGCTGTTTCTGTTCACTGCTGCGTGGGCTGGTATAGACCCGCACCATCACCAGATTATCGCTCCGGCTGAATCCCAGTCCGGTATCCTGGAACACCATCTGATAGCGCTTGTTTTCCTGAACAATCTGGTAGCGATCGCGTTCCGGCACCTTAAAGGCCGTGAGCACGGCGCGGTGTGCCGCATCCAGCAGTGTACGAAGCTCTGATTCTGAACGACCCTGGATAACATCAAATTGCAGCAGTGGCATAGCGGATTCCTCCCGGTGATTAAGAACCCTATGGTGACCCCTTTATCCGGCGGGAAAAAGCGCGTAGCCTGAAATGATTATTCACTATAGTGAACAATCACGATGAAAGAGATGAAAACGGATACGCTGTGGGATCATCTGCACTGGCTGACCGTACTGGCAGAGCAGGGCAGCTTTACCCGCGCGGCAGAGCGGCTCGACGTCAGCAAGGCGGCGATGAGTCAGAAAATCAAAGAGCTGGAGGAGATGGCCGGTGTGTTGCTGGTACAACGCACTACGCGCAGCGTGCGGCTGACTTCTGCCGGTGAGAAGCTGGTGGAGGAGCTACGCGAGCCTTTTGCCCGCATTGAACAGAGTTTTTTCAGCGTGCGGGACACCGCCGGGCCGGTGCGTGGCCTGGTGCGCATTACCGCACCGGTGGCGTTTGCCCGTCAGCAACTGGTGCCGATTATCGGTGAATTTCTGCGTGATTATCCGCAGGTGCGTCTGCAGCTGGATGTGACTGACCGCATTGTGTCGCTGAGCAGCGAGGGATTTGATCTGGCCATTCGACACAGCGACACCCTGCCGGAAACCCACGTGGCACTGCCGCTGTGTGACACGCGGACATTACTGGTGGCATCCCCCGCCTATCTCAACGAACAGGGGATACCGCAGTCGCCGCAGGATCTGGCGCAGCATAACTGCCTTTACTATCCACGAGGCGTCGAATCACCGCGCTGGCGATTTACCACCTCCGCGGATAGCGAACAGGTCCAGATACGGATCCAGGGCAGCTTTGCCACTAACAACAGCGAGTCGATACGCGATGCGGCCCTGCAGGGATTAGGGATCGCTATGCTGCCCGATTTCAGCGCCCGGGAGGCGCTGGCAGCAGGGTCATTGCAGCAGGTGCTGCCTGCGTGGCAGCCGGTTGAGGCCTTTGCCGCCCGCCTGTGGATCGTACGACCCTGGGCGGCGCAGGTGCCCCGCGCGGTCACCACGTTTACGCACTGGCTACGCGCGCGCTTTGACCGTTGAAGGCAATGCCAGCGCAGGTGGCGTGGTGTGCATCATCTCGCCAATCAGGCTGCTGCGGTTATATAAACCAAGCCGCAGATTGAAGTCGAGATGCAGCCGCTCGTTGCCGGTTAATTTTATAATGGGTGGCGGCGTTTGTGGCCGCTGCTGAAACATCACAGACTGCGCAAAGGCGCTGCTGCTGTCGGCATGCAGGCGCTGATAGAACCAGGCGCTGGCTTCACTTTTACGCAGATAGAGATTCGCCCGCCGGTATTCCCGCATCGCAACCTGCTGCGCCAGCGACAGGAGCTGACGAGACGGATTCTCCATATTCTGCACAATCAGCGGAAAATCATCACGCTTCTTCAGCTCATGGAAATAGTTGCGGATACCGACGTTTTTAACCGGCGCCAGCTGTTTCAGCCATTCGCGGATAAAGGGATTTTGCGGGGCGGCAGCAAGAAACCAGCTCTCGGTGACCGGTGCAAGCAGGTTAAGCGTCGATTGCTCGCCATAGTAACCAATGAGATCCATTGACCGCGCTTCGTGAACGCGATGCACCCAGGCGAGATTCTCAAACAGCAATGTGCTGCAATCAATGCCGATGCCGCCATAACGGTGAATCAGCTCAAGCCGGATGATTTCACTTTTATGTGCCAGCGTCAGATCGGAAGAGATAAAGTTGAAATCGGGCAGCCACTGCGACAGGGTACGCTGCGTAATCAGATAAACCTGGTGGTCGGGGTTGTCCCGCCGGATTTTACTGATATTCAGCGCCATTGAGGCAGGCAGGTGATCGTTATGCCAGACCATCCAGACGATTTTTGGAATCTCCGGCAGATCTTTCTGCTGCGCGATCAATACGACATTATCTTCCTGACCCGGATCATATTCCGGTGCCCGACAGAGTTTCTGCTGTTTTATATTCCATAACATCTGGCTACTGAACGATATTCTTTTCCAGTTACGCCAGATTTTATGCGCTGGACGTTGGCGATGTGAAGTCATGGTACACCTGTTATTTTTATTTTCCCGTCATAGTGCAGGCTCTGCCCGTTCCGCCAGCGGCGGGAACGGCCGACATTGCATACTGGCTGCAATCCCGATGAGTGCGGGAATTAATGAATAGTTTTCCCTGGTGGCGACGCAGTGCTGGAGCGCGCGATAGTTTCCTCACGGCTGTTTAATTGCACTGCACCTTTTTAATAAAACATTATTTACACATTAGCTATGTCTTTTTTTGACTTTAGGATAATACGGAAATAATCCGGTCACGTTATGAAAATAATAATGTCGTCACTGTTAATCATTTATTTAAATGCGGGAATAAACGCAGTTAAGGAATATCTGAATATTATTCTTAACCTGCGCGTTATCCTGCGGCCCGGGCCACAGGAACAGTGGCTATTGTACTTAACTGGTGGTGTAAGCCCGGCTCATCAATCCGCGGAATCAGACAGCCTGAAGAGGATTGTCTACGCTTAAGAAGAACTTACTGAGAAAGGAGCGCGCATGCAGAGTGAATCTTACGGGTTACTGGCGGTTGATAAGCAGGGCAATCGCGTCCTGTTTCTTAATCCGGAAACCTTCGCGGTCGAGCGGGAACTGAACGCTTTTCCACCGCGGCCGCATGAACTCCTGATGCTGGCCCCCTGGGGTAAAGCCTATGTACCCATTTTTGGCGACGGCGTTCATGGTAATAACCCGCATCCGGGTCACAAAGTGGCGATTATCGATTTACAGCGTCGGGAGATCAGCGGCTTTATCGATCTGTCGCCGCTGCGGGCACCCCACAGCGGGCAGCTGGGCCGCGATGGCAAAGTCTATCTCTGCTGTGAGCAGAGTGCCGCAGTGGCGGTGATCGATCCGCAGAGCGACAAAGTGGAAAAAATCATTCCAGTTCCTTCTCACAACGCGCATCGCCTGACGCTGTCACCCAGCGGCCGCAAGCTGTTCACCGATAACGAAGAGGATGCGACCATCACCGTGGTGGATCTCTGTGAAGCAGAGGGGCGGGTTATCGACACCATCCTGCTGCCTGGTCCGATTGCGGGCATCGCTGCCTCTCCGAAACACCCCTATCTGGTCGCCAGCGCCGCTGATGCACCGTTGCTCTATGTGATCGATCGGCAAAGCCACCGCATTCGCCAGCGCCTGACGCTGCCGGGTCATGAACGACCCTGTCAGGTGGTACGCTTCAGCGCCGATGGCGAGCAGCTGGTGGCGATAGGCGATCAGGAACCGCTGGTGACGCTGTTTGACGATCTGCTGAATCCGCTGGGCGACATCCGGGTAGGTAACATGCCGATGGACGGCTGTTTTACGCCAGACAGGCAACAGCTGCTGATTGCCAATCAGGATGATGGCACGCTGAGCGTGATCGATCTGGCGCAGCGTAAAGTGATTGCTACGCCGCGTGTCGGAACGGGCTGTGAGGTGCTGGGTTATTTTCCAATCGGTCAGATAAACGGACGATGATAGATCGCGGAACTCCAGTGGCGGCTGCTGGCGTGCTTCTCCGCCTGCCAGCCGCGTTTACGTAATTCGCGCGCAATCATCTTGTTCATGATGCCGTGACCCAGCAGCAGCACCGTGCCATGCCGTGAGTGATCGATCAGCTTCTCTGCCGCCGCGGAGGCGCGGCTGCGCGCATGTTGCAGCGACTCCGCTTCACCCGCATACCCGCAGAACCACAACAGCCGCAACAGGGCCAGCCAGCACAGGGTAGGCAGCTGCACCGCACCGGTTCGCAGCAGTGGCACGGCGACTTCGCTGAATACGGCATCAACCTCATGGGGCTGCAGGCCGAGCTGGCTCAGGGAGGATTGCGCGCGGGGCAGGGGACTGCAGACAATAAACGTAGCCTGACGGGCAATTTCGATGCTGCGCGGCGGCGGCCCGTCACTAACCTGTGACAGATCGTAGGCTTCACACCAGTCTGCCAGCGCCTGCACGCTCTGGCGACCTGCCGCCTGATGATCGGGTTTACCATGTCGCATCAGAATAATGGTCATAACACCTCTGTCCGCCCTTTTTGTCAGGGTAACGTATTGTCTGCGCTTACAGCGATTTTTCAGAATAAATACCCGTGTCATCTCATGGTCACAGGCGTGTGCGACAACAGAGCCCGATGAAAGGATTTTAGTCAGTCTTATAACGCTTAATCATAAGAGAAAATGGTAACTTATAGTCGATGGTGATTTTTTTCAGGCGATGTGTTGCGGGTAACTGGCTGAATTTGCGCTAAAAATGCGTGATGACGGGATGTGATAGTGAAGTTTTACTAATAATTTTCATCAGGATCTATTGATTTATCTACGCGCGTAGATACACTAGGTCCCCAGTGATTGCTCACGGTGCCCGATGCACAGTAGGCCCATCGATTGTTAAGTTATATTCGCTCAGTTTAAGCGACCGGTGAAAAATACACCGGCGAAATGGGGCGAAGAACAAGATTCCAACACCAGGGAATCCTTTAACCTTTCATCATGGTTAGTCAACTGAACGTCGTCACCGGGGAATTTCCGCTTTTATCAGGGAATCGACCCATGGACGGGCGTTTATCGATCTGCATACTCATTCAGGGATAGGGTTATGACGGCACACAACTCCGTTAATCAGCAGGCATCACTGTCATCCACTTCAGCCGCCGATGAGCGGTTTAACACCCCTTCAGGCCGCAAAGATTTCTGGCGCGCCACTTTCTCATGCTGGCTCGGAACGGCAATGGAGTACGCGGATTTTGCGCTCTATGGTCTGGCGGCCGGTATTATCTTCGGCGACGTCTTCTTTCCGGAATCAACCCCTGCCATGGCACTGCTCTCCAGCTTTGCTACCTGGTCAGTCGGCTTTGTTGCCCGGCCTATCGGCGCACTCTTTTTCGGCTGGCTCGGTGACCGCAAAGGCCGAAAGGTGGTGATGATCTCCACCATCATTCTGATGGGCGCTTCCACGACGTTGATCGGCTTAATCCCGAGCTATGCCTCTATTGGCGTCTGGGCGCCTGCCTGTCTGGTTCTGCTGCGCTTTACGCAGGGTTTCGGCGCTGGCGCGGAGTTATCGGGCGGCACGGTGATGCTGGGCGAATATGCGCCCACAGAGCGTCGCGGACTGATCTCCTCCGTGATCGCGCTGGGTTCTAACAGCGGCACACTGCTGGCTTCGCTGGTCTGGTTGCTGGTGGTACAAATGGATCAGCAGAGCCTGCTGGAGTGGGGCTGGCGTATTCCGTTCCTCAGCAGTGCACTGATTGCGCTGGTTGCCTTGTGGATTCGACGTCATCTGCGCGAAACGCCGGTGTTTGAGCGCAGAAAAGCGGAGATGGAAGCGGAACGCGCAGGCGTACTGGCCGCTCCGGTGGTGGATCAGCGGCCTTTCTTCCAGCGTACCCGTGCCTTCTGGACCATGGTTGGCCTGCGTATCGGCGAAAATGGCCCCTCCTATCTGGCGCAGGGCTTCATCGTCGGTTACGTCGCGAAGGTGCTGATGGTCGACAAGTCCGTACCAACCACTGCGGTGTTCCTCGCGTCGTTGCTGGGTTTCCTGATCATTCCTTTAGCGGGCTGGCTCTCTGACCGCTTTGGTCGCCGGGTGGTTTATCGCGTGTTCTGTCTGTTACTGATGTTCTACGCCTGGCCCGCCTTTACGCTGCTCGACACGCGTGAACCGATGCTGGTGATCCCGGTTATCGTGGTCGGTATGGCGCTGGCGTCGCTGGGTATTTTTGGTGTGCAGGCGGCATGGGGCGTGGAGATGTTCGGCGTTCATCATCGCTACACCAAAATGGCAGTGGCTAAAGAACTGGGTTCCATTTTGTCCGGCGGAACCGCACCACTTATTGCCGCTGCTATGCTTTCTTATACCGGTCACTGGTGGCCCATTGCGGTTTATTTCTCGGCGATGGCCGCAATTGGGTTCTTTACCACCTTTGTCGCGCCTGAAACGCGAGGGCGGGATCTCAATCTACCTGAAGATGCCATCTAGCTTTGCCTGAGGATGCCATCTGCCAGGATAGCGCGAAAAGCAGCAGGCCGTGTAAAGCGGCCTGTTTTTTTATGGAGGAACGTGATGTGCCTAAGTCGTTAACGGGAAAAGTGACCCGAAGTGAAGTTGCGAAAGCGGCAGGCACCTCAGTGGCAGTTGTCAGTTATGTCATCAATAACGGGCCTCGCCCGGTTGCCGAGGCGACCCGCCAGCGGGTACTGGAGGCGATTAAAGCCACCGGTTACCGGCCAAATGCGGCAGCACGCGCACTGGCATCCGGTAACACCAAAACCTTCGGATTGGTGGTGCCCAACATCGGCAATCCTTTTGTGGCCTCAATGGCGCACGTGTTGTTACAGGAGTCGATGAATCACGGCCACGTTATGCTGCTGGGTGATGCAGGTGATGACCGGAAGCGCGAACTGGAGTTAATTCAGGGACTGCTGAATCGGCAGGTCGATGGACTCTTTTACAACAGCGTCGATCGCCATCCTTACATTGACCTGATTAAAGTCAGCGGTACGCCACTGGTCATGCTGGAGCGGGTTGAGCCTCAGCCGGGCGTTAACATGCTGCGGGTCAATGAGCGTCAGGCCGCCTGGCAGGTGACGGCACATCTGTTGAGTCATGGTTATCAGCAGGTCGGCATAATCAGCGGCCCGGTCGATATGCTTAACGCGCAGGATCGTATTCAGGGCTGGCGTGATGCCATGCAGGATCGCGGGCTGCCGATTGATGAATCGCTGATGTTTCCCGCCAGCTACACCCCACAGGGCGGATACGCTGCGGCACAAACCATGATCGCCCGGGGTCGTGTGCCTCGTGCACTGTTTACCAGCAACGAAGGTCAGGCGATTGGCGCGCTTCGCGCCTTTTCCGAACATCAGATCCGTGTGCCACAGGATGTGGCGCTGGTCTGTTTTAACGGTACCAATCACTCCTCGTTTCACGTCCCGACATTAACGACCGTGCGCCAGCCACTGCGTGAGATGGCTCGCTCTGCGATTCATATGCTGAAAGAGGGACAGAGCGAAGCGCAATTAAAGGAGTTTCCACACTACCTTGAAATCGGTGAATCCTGCGGCTGTGAGCCGCAAAGCCAGAGTTAGCCTATAAAAATATGAAAAGAATTATTATTGACTGCGATCCCGGCAACGGTATCGCGGGTGCCAACACCGATGATGGGCTGGCGATTGCGCTGGCCTTAGCTTCACCTGCACTGTCGCTGGAATTGATCACCACCGTGGCCGGTAACACGCCATGTGAAGTTGGCGCGCGCGTCGCCAAAGATCTGATCGTCCGGCTGGGATTATCTATCCCGGTAATCCAGGGTGCTACGCAGGCGCTACAGGAAGATCCTGCGCCGTGGCGCGAGACGCTGGATAACCGGGTCAATCAGCTTGCGCTGGGTAAGATGTGGCAGGGCGTGCGCCAGCCAGCGGATGTTGCGGCGGATGCGATTGATGCCGCTGACGCTATCGGCAAACTGATTTGCGACAATCCGGGCGAGATTACCCTGGTGGCGATTGGCCCGCTGACGAATGTGGCGCTGGCAATGCAGCGCTATCCCGCCATGGCCGACGCTGTGGCGGAAATTGTCATTATGGGCGGCGTATTTACGCTGGATGATTATATCAAAGACACCAATTTTGGACTGGATCCGGAAGCGGCCCATCAGGTGTTGCACAGTGGTGCAGCAGTAACGCTGGTTCCGATGGATGTCACCACGCAGACGCTGCTGACCCAGCAGGATTTGACCCGCCTGACCGCCGTCGATCATCCGCTGACCGAATTTGTGCGCGATACGCTGCGTCCCTGGATCGACTATTCGATGGCGACCCGGCAGCTGGCGGGATGCTGGATCCACGATGCGCTGGTGGTCGCCTGGTTGCTGAATCAGCGGGTTGCGTCAGGCATCGATTACCGGGTGGATATTGAACTGCGTCCCGGTGCGACGCGCGGCAAAAGCTGGCGTTATCGTCAGCCCCTTCGGCTCACTGTCGGCGTGCCTGAGCAGTGCGGCGCATCGGTGCATGTGCTGCATCGTGTCGATAACACGCTGCTGTTATCGATTATTGAACAGGCATTTAAGCGCCTGAAATCCTGATGTCGTGGGCGATTAACTCGCCCGCGTGCTGGCGGCGGCGGATCGGTTTCCAGAAGGGCGCTGTGGCCATCAAACGCTGACGGTATCTGTCAGTTTGTCAGCGTCATCAGGACGCGGGCAGAAGGTGCAGGGCTTGTGTGAGCTGATACCCGGCATTACATTGCTTCGCACACGTCGATCCAGCGGGCGTTAGTCAGTTCAGCCATCAGCTGTGGGGTAATGCGGACGGCGCTGTGGATAGCGCCGGCGGCGGGCAGGACTTCCTCGAAACTGCGTAGTGAAACATCACAGTAAACGGTCAGCGGATTCTCAAGACCGAAAGGACAGACGCCGCCCACCGGATGGCCGGTCCAGTTAATCACCTCGTCCACGCTCAGCATTCGCGCTTTCGCCCCCAGCGCCGCTTTCAGCTTGCGATTATCCAGCCGGGCATCGCCTCGTGTCACAATCAGCACCACGTCGTTTTTCACTTTCAGTGACAGGGTTTTGGCAATCTCTCCTGGCGTCACGCCATGGGCGCGGGCAGCCATCCCGACCGTCGCAGTGCTTTCGGCCAGTTCAATAATTTCAATTTCAGGGGCGTGTTCGGCGAAGAACTGGCGCACGGACTCCAGGCTCATCTTTCTCTCCAGGCTGATCGAAGGCGTAAAAATTGCCACAAGCCTCAGTGCCTGTAAACGAGATAAACGGAGAATTCAGCGTAATTAAGTCTGTTTAGCTGCCGCTCAGGGTGCAGTTGCCGCATTGTTCGACATCGGGAATGCGATAACGCTGGCAGCAGCTGCGACGGACCAGTTCACCATTACGTGGGATCATGGTGCGGTAGAGAGGGTTTTCGCTGCCATCCAGCAGCCGCTGGTTGAAGAACAGCGCCTGCTCCAGTTGCAGCACCAGCGACTCATCGATCTGGCTTTTCAGTTCACCCAGGAACCACTGGAATGAGTAGCCCATATTGTTCCAGATGAGTCGGGCGTTGATATCACCATGCTGCGTAATACCATTGACCACCGGGATCAGATGCTGCTGAATCAGCCGATCGATACGCTGCTGAGGGTTGAGGTAGCGCGCTTCTTCATCTTCCTGGACATCGATCCAGAAAGTGGCCGGATGACCATTCTCATGAAAACCGACGCGGATATGCTCTGGCGAGCAGTCCAGCGCACGCGACTCCTGCAACAGCGCCATGATCAGTGTGGGCAGCAGCAGACCAAAATACCATTGCGCCCAGAGTGACAGCACCGGTTTCGCTTCACGAACCGCATCAGGATGATCGCGATAGAGATAATCGCTGTAGCGCTGAATAATTGGGGTAAAGGCTTCTGATTGTGACCAGGCGGCGAGGGTCAGCGTGTCGCGCGGAGCAGGCTGGCTGAGCTTCGTCGATTCAAGCAGATAGCTGCGCTGTTGTTGCAGCCGCTCATGCAGACTTTCCGCCAGTGGACGGTCATTCTGCCGGAAGATCATCGACTGAGCGTTAAAACGCTGTTCCTGAGCTGAAACGGTTGCCATGACGACTCGCGAAAAGTGTAGATAAGAAAGCAAATGATAATCGTTATTGATTAACTCTACAAGTCGTGTAAAAAATCGTCGTTGCGGGTGGGAAAACGGCAGGGTTGAGGTCAGTTATCCGATCGGGCAGAGCAGCAAAGAGCCGGGCATATCGCGCCGAAGCTTCAGTGATTACCGATGGCGTTACGTTTAATTATGCATGTTCACTGGCGGTCTGATGCTGTTTTCGGGGTAAATCTTCCCAGGCGAGAATGGTATTCCGGCCCTGATTTTTAGCCACATATAATGCGCTGTCAGCATTGGCGACCGCCAGGTCAAATTCATTATCGTAAATAGGCGCGATGCCGGCACTGATGGTGACGTGGGTTGAAACGGTTTCATTAAAAAGATGAGGAATTTCTAAATCCAGCACGTACTGACGGATTCGCTCTGCCAGTTTCATGGCGATGGAACTGTTCACATTGGTCATCAATACCAGAAACTCTTCGCCGCCATAGCGGGTGACAACATCGCGTGAACGCACCGCATCACGAATTGCGACAGAGACCCGCGCCAGCGCCAGATCGCCCATCGCATGCCCGTAATTATCGTTATAGGACTTAAAGTGATCGATATCCAGCAGCAGCACATAGTGGCTGCCAGCATGGTTTTCAAGAATATTATCGAGCCGGTTCTTAAGACCACGACGGTTATAAAGCCCGGTCAGCGGGTCGAGCATGCTGAGGTCGCTGAATGTCTCTTTCTCTTCGTAGAGCTGATGCATCAGGCGCAGAGTAAAGTTGTCGGCACGGCGGCGCATCAGATGCTGTAGTGAAAAACCAATCAGCGGCAGCGTAATGGTCAGCAGGATCAGCGGCAGGTGCTGCGCATTGTCGAGCAGTAAAACGGTGAGCACCGGTGGCGTGACATGCAGACAAAAAGCCCCCAGATAGTCGCTCAGGGCGATGGCACTGATAAATAACACACTAATCAAACTGATAATAAGAAAGCCACCATCAAAATAGAACACCTGATGAAAGCGATAATTAATATGCCAGGCCCAGAGCATTCCCAGCAGCAGCGCCACAGGATTTAACAGGGGAAGTTTTACTTTAGGCCATATTAAAAGAGAAATTAACATGATGCCGCTAAAGGCCGCGACACTCATTACCGGCAGGGTCGTCTCACTTTGCTCACTGTTCATTATTGGCAGCAGATGAAATAGCGAAACGGCGATATTCAGAAACAAAAAAAGCATCACTGAAAGCCGGTATTTACTCTGTTTCAGTTCTTCATAAGATTGTAATTTCATTATAAGTACTCGTGACGACCCTGAAATACCAAAGCGCACGCCGGCAAAACCAGGTTCTGCCAGACAATGAGCAAATTATTGCTGTTGCTGTTATTAAAGGTGTTATCGGCCGCAATCTAGCATTTTCCAACTGGTCTGTCATCTTCGTTGCCGGGCGTGACAAAAACAGGCTGCAGAGCAGGCAAAACTGTCATATGATAATGGGAATGCTTATCATTTGAGGTTGGTGTCATGGGGATAGCGATTATCGCGGCCTGCGGCCTGTGGGGAGTCAGTTGGGCACTGGGTAAAAAGCTGGATAGTGCGTGGGGCGTGTTGCTGCCGTGCATTGCGCTGCCGCTGTTCGCCTTATGGGAACCGAGCTTCAGCCAGTGGCGGATGGTGATGACGGTTGCGCTGCTGCTGACTGTCGTGATGCTGTTTAACCAGCGGCTGCGTCACTATCTGCTGTTGCCATCCTGTCTGGCGTTAGCGGGCGGACTGGCGGCTGTCTCTGTGAATTTTCATCTGAATTAACATAAGCGGAATGGTTAAAACCGGCGAACGGCGTGAAGCGGCTGGAAAAGGTAAAGCGACCGAAAAACAGAACAACTGGAAAAGGTAAAACGAGCAGGGGGTAAAACGAAACTACAGGGGAACAGAAGAGATGAGCGGGAAAGGCCTGAAGATGACAACGTTGGTGCGAAGAGAGGGACTTGAACCCTCACGTCCGTTAAGACACTAACACCTGAAGCTAGCGCGTCTACCAATTCCGCCACCTTCGCATCGAGTTGTCTGTTCATATCACCGCAATGGTGCGAAGAGAGGGACTTGAACCCTCACGTCCGTTAAGACACTAACACCTGAAGCTAGCGCGTCTACCAATTCCGCCACCTTCGCGCAGTGCTCGCGATATGAAACTTGTGATTTTGGTGCGAAGAGAGGGACTTGAACCCTCACGTCCGTTAGGACACTAACACCTGAAGCTAGCGCGTCTACCAATTCCGCCACCTTCGCATACCCGTAACACCTTGAGAATGTTACAACCACGGAGGCGCATTCTAGAGATTTTACTCTTTGCGTCAACAACTATTTCGTCGGGCTGAAACGATCGCTGTAAAAAACAACGTTTTCAGCCCGGCAAAGCAGTTAACGGCAGGAAAAACCCTTAGCGCGTTTTGGCACCGCGACCATAGACGGCACGGTAAACTTTAAAGCGCCCGGTTTGTGCGATGACTTCGTGACTGCCGAAGGCTTCATCCAGCGCCTGCGGATAGGGCAGGAAGGTGTTAGCAACGATACGCAGCTCGCCGCCGGTATTCAGGTGCTTCACCGCACCACGAATCAGCGCCTGTGCGGCGTCGAGGCTGGTCTGAGTGCCTTCATGGAAGGGCGGATTAGAGATAATCATGTCGAAACGACCGGTCACGTCAGAGAAGACATTGCTGGCGAAGACTTCGCCCTCGATGCCATTGGCGGCCAGCGTCGCTTTACTCGCTTCAATCGCCGCTGCATGCACGTCACACAGCCACAGACGCACTTTAGGCGAACGGGCAGGCAGCGAGGCGGCAATCACGCCCGCGCCACAGCCCATATCCAGCACTTTACCTTTGGTGTGTGGGGTAAAGGTCGACAGCAGCAGGGCACTGCCACTATCCAGACCGTCACGGCTGAAGACGCCAGGCAGGGTATGAATCGTCAGACCATCAAGCTGATACTGGTGACCAAAGGTGCTGGCATCGAATTCAGGCTGTTTGTCGAGGCGACCGTGGTAGAGACCACAGCGACGCGCGCTGTCGATCTTCTCCAGCTTCACCCATGACTCCATCATGCCTTCGGCGCTTCGCACGCCGCTGCGGTTTTCACCGACCACGAACACGTCGCAGCCCACCGGCAGCAGCGACAGCAGGTTCTGCAGCTGGAACTGCACTTCCGGCTTATTCTTGGTCCAGAAGTAGACCAGGGTATCGCAGCCCTGCACATCTTCGGCCTGAGCAACCATTCCGTAACGCGCCTGCTCGCCCATACGGCGGCTCAGGTTTTGCCAGTGATGATATTGCTGGGTGTGAACGCGCGATGAGGCGGTTTCCAGCTGAGCGGGCAGGTCATCCTGCAGATCGCCAGCAAATAAAACATGGCGGGCGGTAAATTCATCACTGTGGCGCAGAATGACTTCGCTGGCCGGGGTAAAAGCAGACATGTAGGGCTCCTGTAAGATCTGAGCGGGGATTATAGTGGTTTGTTGGCGCATGTTCGATGGGTTTGCTAGCATAGCGTCGCATTCAGGCAGCAGAACAGGTAACACCATGACGTCCAGGCGCGACTGGCTTTTACAGCAAATGGGAATTACGCAGTACCAACTGCGCCGCCCGCGCGTGCTTCAGGGCGAAATTGCCGTCACGCTGGCACCGGACACGCAGTTAATTATTGTCGCTGACGCGCCCCCCGGTTTACATGAACCGCTGATGCGCGATGTGCTGCATGCCCTCAATCTGCAACCCGCTCAGGTAATGACCGTGACACCGGATCAGCTGCAAATGCTGCCGGAGACGCTGAACTGCGCGGGCTGGCTGCTCGGCGTAGAGAGCGAACAGACTTTCAATGGCGTGGCATTAACCAGCGCCTCTTTCAATGAACTGATCAGCAGCGGCGTCGCCAAACGCGCGCTCTGGCAACAGATGTGTAACCATGACAGCCATCTCTTTACTCACCCCTGACGATCTGGCGCAGGCCTTCGCCATTGAGTGTCGTAGTCACGCGTTTCCCTGGAGTGAAAAGACGTTTGCCAGCAATCAGGGCGAGCGCTTTATCAATTTACGTCTCGACGTTGACGGCCAAATGGCCGCCTTTGCGATTACGCAGGTGGTACTGGACGAAGCCTCGCTGTTTAACATCGCGGTCGATCCCGCTTTTCAGCGCCGGGGATTGGGCCGCCAGCTGTTGCAGCATCTGATCGATGAGTTGATCAAACGCGACGTGCTGACGCTGTGGCTGGAAGTGCGGGCCTCGAACCTGCCCGCCATCGCGCTCTATGAGCAGCTTGGATTCAATCAGGTCAGTCGTCGCCCCAACTATTATCCCACCGCCAGCGGCCGTGAAGATGCCATTCTCATGGCACTGACGCCGTAGCGGTGTTAAGGAGCTTTAATGATTGATAACTGGGATTGCATCCTGTTTGATGCCGACGATACCCTTTTTCATTTCGACGCCTATGCCGGTTTGCAGCGCCTGTTCGCCGGTTATGACGTGCAGTTCACCGACCAGGATTACAGCGATTATCAGGCGATAAACAAGCCGCTGTGGGTCGATTATCAGAACGGTGCTATCTCCGCGTTACAGCTGCAGACTCAGCGTTTCAATCACTGGAGCGAAAAGCTCAGCGTTGCGCCGGAGATCCTCAACAGCGGCTTCCTCAGCGCAATGGGAGAGATCTGCACGCCGCTGCCGGGCGCGGTCAGCCTGATGAACCAGCTGCATGGCCGGGTGAAAATGGGCATCATCACCAACGGTTTTACTGCGCTGCAGCAGACGCGTCTGGAGCGCACCGGTTTCCGTGATTACTTCTCGGCGCTGGTAATCTCCGAGCAGGTCGGTCAGCCAAAACCGGCGCCAGAGATTTTTGATTACGCACTGAATCTGATGAGCAACCCGGATCGTGAGCGGGTGCTGATGGTGGGTGATACGCCAGAGTCAGACATTCTGGGCGGTATGAATGCCGGTATTAAAACCTGCTGGCTCGATCATGGCACCCGGCCGCTGCCGGAACATATTAAGCCCACCTGGCAGGTCAAATCGCTGGGCGAGCTGGAAGCGCTGCTCATCGGCTAACGCAAGTCGCCTCGCAAATCAGCATCTTTCCCATAAAAAAGGCCCGCACAGCGGTAATGTCAGTCAGTTAAGCGACAGGTGATAACGCAGTCTGGTGCCGGGCAGGGGCTGGCGGTCCTCGCGCCGCTGCGCGGTTCCTTCACTTCATTCCTCTGCCTGACGGACCGCCGGGGATGGCACATCCTGTGCCGCCCCGCCTTTCGCCCGCGTCCTGCGGGCTCTCCTGGCAGACTCATTCTGTTCAGCGCTGCGGATTGCCTGCCCCTGCCCGGCCCCGGCCTGCTCTGAAACTTCAGTGTGTATTGTTAAAAAGGGCACGAGAGTGGAGGCCTGAGCGCCTCTGCTGCTGAAAGGGCTATCCGCAGCGCTGAGGCGTGACGGTGGGCCAGAAGTCCACGCCGGGAAGCGTGGACAGGTCGGGGCCGGCCAGGGAGGGCCGATCCCCGAACGGTTCGTCGGCACGACGTCAAAGCCGAAGGTACCGCGTGAGCGGCGCGAGGACGGCCCGGCAGCAGCAGAGGTGCGCTGGCCCGCACTGCGGCTCGCTCGCCCAAAAAAAAGCTGCCACGTTTGACCGTGACAGCCTTTACAAATCTAATCTTAGCTGACCAGCATTACCGCTGTGCGGGCCTTTCTTGTTTTATCTTTACCGCAGCCGGAGCGTTACTCTTTCTTCTCGTCGTCCTCATCCCGATCCTCTTTCACCGGTGTACTGGCGGTGAGCAGGAAAGGCGACTGCTGCCAGCGGGTGCGGCGGTGGCGCAGCAGGGTGCGTGAGAGAATAATGCCAATTGCCAGCGCCAGCAGCATCATCAGACGCAGAATATTGGTGGTGTTATCGACCTGATGCGAGTCGGTGACCAGCACGTGGGTATCCAGCGTCACGCGCAAAAAGCCCAGCGGACCCTCGTTTCCGGCCAGCGGCTGCACAATCTGATGGTTGAAATAGCTGCCCGCGCGCTGGCCGTCGAGCGCCAGCCGATCGCGGACATTGATGTTTTCACCGCTGTGCGCCACCAGGCTGCCGTCGCCGTCATAGACCGATGCATCCAGAATACGGCTGTTAGCCGTCATCTGATTAAGAATGGCTTCTATCTGAGTCCGGTTATTTTCACTGTTGTCCATCAATGGCTTAAGGCTGAACGCCACCTGGCTGGTCAGCGTATGCGCCAGCTCCTCGACCTGTTCAGAGCGCGCCGCCTGATGGCCGATGCTGAACCAGGATGCGCCCTGCATCAGCACGACCAGCAGCGCCATCGAGATGAGAACGATCACGGTACGATGTAAGCGAAATTTCAGTGCGGTTTTAGCCATTAATCATCCGGGTCATATCACAACAGAAAGCCTGGAGATTATGTTGCCAGAAGCGGCGCAGACAAGGTAGCCTCTTGCGTGGTTTTGTTGTCCCTACAGGAGCTCTGATGCCAAATCGTTTAACCTGGTGCGATCTTCCCGCCGATGTCTCCCTCTGGCCGGGTTTGCCCCTTTCTCTTAGCGGTGATGAAGTGATGCCGCTGGATTATCGCGCTGGCCGTACCGGCTGGCTGCTGTATGGTCGCGGGCTGGATAAGCAGCGGCTGACCGATTACCAGCACCAGCTGGGTGCCGCCATGGTGATCGTCAGCGCCTGGAACGTCGATGAGTATCGGGTGATTCGCCTGGCGGGATCGCTGACGCCGTTTGCCAGCAAGCTGGCGCACGACGCTGGCCTGGATGTTGCGCCGCTGGGCAGAATCCCGCATCTCAAAACGCCAGGCCTGCTGGTGATGGATATGGACTCCACCGCGATTCAGATCGAGTGCATCGATGAGATTGCAAAACTGGCGGGCTGTGGCGAGCAGGTGGCGGAAGTCACGGAACGTGCGATGCGCGGCGAACTCGACTTCACCGCCAGCCTGCGTCAGCGCGTGGCCACGCTGCAGGGCGCGGACGCCAATATTCTGAAACAGGTGCGTGATGCCCTGCCGCTGATGCCAGGCTTAACCACCCTGACGCAGAAGCTGCAGGCGCTGGGCTGGCAGGTTGCCATCGCGTCTGGCGGCTTTACCTACTACGCCGAATACCTGCGCGACAAGCTGCATCTGTCGGCGGTGGTGGCTAATGAACTCGAAATTCGCGACGGCAAACTGACCGGCAACGTGCTGGGACCAATTGTCGATGCACAATACAAAGCCGATACCCTGAAGAAGCTGGCGCAGCGTTTTGACATCGCGCCGGAACAGACGGTGGCGATCGGCGATGGTGCCAATGACCTGCTGATGATCAAAGCCTCAGCACTGGGCATTGCGTTCCATGCTAAACCTAAGGTGAATGAGCAGACTGCGGTCACCATTCGCCATGCCGATTTAATGGGGGTGTTCTGCATCCTCACCGGCAGCCTGATCCACGAAGAGCGTTAACTGAGGTATTGATTTGGCCAAAGCGGCAAAACGCGCATTTGTATGTAACGAATGTGGCGCAGATTACCCACGCTGGCAGGGGCAGTGCAGCGCCTGTCACGCCTGGAACACCATCACCGAGGTGCGCATTGCCGCCTCGCCCGCGGCTGCGCGTAACGAGCGCCTGAGTGGCTATGCCGGCAGCGCCGGCACCAGCCGGGTGCAGAAGCTCTCTGAAATCAGCCTGGAGGCGTTACCGCGCTTCTCAACCAGCTTCAAAGAGTTTGACCGGGTGCTGGGCGGCGGGGTGGTGCCGGGCAGCGCCATTCTGATTGGCGGCAGCCCCGGCGCAGGCAAATCCACGCTGCTGCTGCAGGTGATGTGCCGGTTGTCAGAGGGGATGAAAACCCTGTATGTCACCGGTGAAGAGTCACTGCAGCAGGTGGCGATGCGCGCCCATCGTCTGGGATTACCTACCGAAAATGTGAATATGCTGTCGGAAACCAGCATTGAGCAGATCTGCCTGATCGCCGAACAGGAGCAGCCGCAACTGATGGTGATCGACTCGATCCAGGTGATGCACATGGCGGAGATCCAGTCATCGCCGGGCAGCGTCGCCCAGGTGCGTGAAACCGCCGCTTACCTGACGCGCTTCGCCAAGACGCGCGGCGTGGCGATCATCATGGTTGGTCACGTTACCAAAGATGGCTCCCTGGCCGGACCGAAAGTGCTGGAACACTGTATCGACTGTTCAGTGCTGCTGGATGGCGATGCCGATTCCCGCTTCCGCACCCTGCGCAGTCATAAAAACCGCTTCGGCGCGGTCAATGAACTGGGTGTGTTTGCCATGACCGAGCAGGGCATGCGTGAAGTCAGCAACCCGTCAGCTATTTTCCTGTCGCGCGGCGAAGAGATCACCTCGGGCAGTTCGGTGATGGTGCTGTGGGAGGGAACGCGACCGCTGCTGGTGGAGATTCAGGCGCTGGTCGATCACTCCATGATGGGCAATCCACGCCGCGTGGCAGTGGGTCTGGAGCAGAACCGTCTGGCGATTCTGCTGGCGGTGCTGCACCGGCACGGCGGATTGCAGATGGCGGATCAGGATGTGTTCGTTAACGTGGTCGGCGGCGTCAAAGTCACCGAAACCAGTGCAGACCTGGCGCTGATGCTGTCGATGGTGTCGAGCCTGCGCGATCGTCCGTTGCCGCAGGATCTGGTGATCTTCGGCGAAGTGGGACTGGCGGGCGAAATCCGTCCGGTGCCCAGCGGTCAGGAGCGCATCGCTGAAGCGGCGAAGCATGGCTTCAAACGCGCCATTGTGCCGGCAGGGAATGCACCGAAAAAACCGATTGCCGGGATGCAGGTTTTCAGTGCGAAGAAGCTGGCCGATGCGCTGGCGATTCTGGACGATCTGTAACGCGCCTGCGGCCGCCAGCGAAAAGCCGCTGGCAGGCCGCTCCCACCTTAACCGCATTGATGCAGGAGGCACGACATGTCGTCGTTTGATTATCTGAAAACGGCCATTCGCCAGCAGGGTCACACGCTGCAACAGGTCGCTGATGCCAGCGGCATGACCAAAGGCTATCTGAGCCAGTTGCTCAATGCCAAAATCAAAAGCCCCAGCGCGCAAAAGCTGGAGGCGCTGCACCGTTTTCTGGGTCTGGAGTTTCCGCGCCGCGATAAAACGGTCGGCGTGGTGTTTGGTAAATTCTATCCGCTGCACACCGGCCATATCTATCTGATTCAGCGCGCCTGTAGCCAGGTCGATGAGCTGCATATCATTATGGGCTACGACGAGCCACGTGACCGCGAACTGTTTGAGAACAGCGCGATGTCACAACAGCCCACGGTCAGCGATCGCCTGCGCTGGCTGCTGCAGACCTTTAAGTATCAGAAAAATATCCGCATTCACGCCTTTGATGAGGAGGGGATTGAGCCCTATCCGCACGGCTGGGATGTCTGGAGTAAGGGCGTCAGCGCGTTTCTCAGCGAGCATGGTATTGCGCCGGATTGCATCTACACCAGCGAAGCGCCCGATGCGGAGATGTATCAACAGCATCTTGGCATTCAGACCGTACTGGTCGATCCCAGCCGATCCTTTATGAGCATCAGCGGCGCGCAGATCCGTCAGGATCCGTTCCGCTTCTGGGATTATATCCCGACCGAAGTGAAACCTTTCTTTGTGCGCACCGTGGCGATCCTCGGCGGGGAGTCGAGCGGTAAATCGACGCTGGTGAATAAACTCGCCAACATCTTCAATACCACCAGTGCCTGGGAATATGGCCGCGACTATGTCTTCTCCCACCTGGGCGGTGATGAAATGGCGCTGCAATATTCAGATTACGACAAGATCGCGCTGGGCCAGGCGCAGTACATCGATTTCGCGGTTAAATATGCCAATAAAGTGGCCTTTATCGACACCGACTTTGTGACCACGCAGGCGTTTTGTCTGAAGTATGAGGGGCGTGAACATCCGTTTGTGCAGGCACTGATCGATGAATATCGCTTTGATCTGGTGATCCTGCTGGAGAACAACGTGCCGTGGGTTGCCGATGGCTTGCGCAGCCTGGGCAGTTCCGTGGATCGACGGGAGTTTCAGTCGATGCTGGTGACGATGCTGCGGGAAAACAACATCGAATTCCTGCACGTGCAGGAAGATGATTATGACACCCGTTTCCTGCGCTGCATTGAACTGGTGAAAGCGATGCTGGGCGAGAAAAACGCCCAGCCGTAACGCATGCTGTAACCCGGTCTGCCGCAGGGCAGCCGGGTCAGCGCATTAATACACCATCACTACTTTGCCGCGCATGTGGCCTTCCAGCACGCGCTGATGGGCAGCAGTTAAGGTCTCAACGCTTAAGCCGTGCAGCGTCTCGCTCAGTGTGGTTTGCAGCTTACCTTCATCCAGCAACGCCGAGACGGCATCCAGAATCTCGCCCTGACGCGCCATATCCGGCGTGTTAAACATGCTGCGGGTGTACATCAGCTCGAAATGCAGGGCAGCACTCTTCAGCTTCAGCTGATCCATCGACAGCGGATGTTCGTTTTCCACGATGGTGCAGATATGACCCTGCGGGGCAATAAGCTTTGCCATGGTTTCCCAGTGACCGTCGGTATCATTCAGGCAGAAGATATAATCGACCTGCTTAATGCCCTGTTTTTCCAGCTCACCAATCATATCTTTGTAGTTGATCACCCGATCGGCGCCACGATCGCGGCACCACTGCGCGGAATCTTCACGCGAAGCGGTGGCAATGATCTTCACCTTGCTGCGCAGTTTCGCCAGCGGGATCGCCAGCGATCCGACGCCGCCTGCGCCGCCCACGATCAGCAGCGTCTGATCTTCCGTTGCTGACTCCAGGTTCAGTCGCTCAAACAGTCCTTCCCAGGCGGTCAGGGCCGTCAGCGGGATCGCGGCGGACTGCGCCCAGTCCAGGCTCTCTGGCTTGTGACCGGTGATGCGTGAGTCAACCAGCTGCTCGGTGCTGTTACTGCCAGGACGGGTCAGGTCACCCGCATAAAAAACTTTATCGCCTGGCTTAAAGTTGCTGACTTTGCTGCCCACTTCCAGCACCACACCGCTGGCATCCCAGCCGAGGATGCGTGGCTGCTCTAATCCGTTCTTCTTCGCCCCTTTGTGAACCTTGGTATCGACCGGGTTGACCGACGCGGCTTTGACTTCGACCCGCAGGTCATACTCCCCTGGCGCTGGGGTTTCAGGGAAAATTTCAGTGAAGTTTTCAGGACTTTCCGGATTAATTGCGATAGCGCGAATAGACATAAATTTTTCCTGTTTAGTCAGGCTGGAAGCCTGGATCTGGTGGTTGCCATTCTGGCCCTGAAGAGTGCTCACACTCCGCAGGAGTCTGTGCCACGCTGTCCGTGGCAGACTGGCTGATGATTCGGAACAGGCTTTAAGTGTAGAACCTGATTTTAGCAGTGATAAGATGGACAATCTTTCATAGAGTGTTCGTCTGAGGTGAACAATGGCATTTCGTCAGTGGCAGGATATGGCACTGTTTGCGCTGGTGGCGGAGTGCGGCAGCTTTACCGGCGCGGCAAAACGCGCAGGGCTGCCAAAATCGAGCGTCAGTCAGCGCATCAGCCAGCTGGAGCAGCGGCTGGGGATTCGTCTGCTGAACCGCACCACTCGCCAGCTCAATCTGACCTTTGCCGGTGAGCGCTATCTGCTGCATTGCCAGGAGATGATGCAGGCCAGTGAACGCGCCGATCAGGCGATCGCCAGCCTGCGTGAAAATCCCAGCGGGCGTCTGCGCATCACCAGCCCGGCGGGAATTGGTGCCACGCTGCTGGCGCGCTGTAACGCGGGGTTTTTACGTCTCTATCCCGATGTGACGCTGGATGTCTCGATCTCCGATGAGATGCGCGATCTGGTGCAGGAGGGCTTTGATGTGGCGCTGCGCACCGGTCAGCCGCAGGAGTCCTCGCTGATTGGCCGCCGGATAGGCAACTGCCCGCGACTGTTGGTCGCTTCACAGCGCTATCTTGATCAGCATCCGCCGCTGGTTCATCCACAGCAGTTGTCGGCCCACCGCTGTATTGCGCATCGCGCCTGGAATGAATGGGTGTTGCAGCGCGATGACGAGTTCTACCGCTGGCTGCTGCCGCCAGGCCATCTCACGGATAATTTACTCTATGCGCGCGAATCTGCGCTGGGCGATGCGGGCATTACGCTGCTGCCGCACTTTCTGACCGACGGGGCGATGGCGGATCCCCGGCTGGTGCCGGTACTGCCGGAATGGGAAATCGAGGGGAATGAGCTCTGGCTGGTCTATCCGGGCCGTAAACTGAATTCACCTGCGCTGGCGCGGTTTATTGAGTTCGCGCTGCAGTCACCGGTGTTCAGGGAGTTTTATCGCTGACCGGTACAATGTGGCGCAGGAACAGTGCCGCCATTTTTTCCGGGCCACTCTGGTAACCCGCGATATTTGCCGCTAACCAGTCGCTGGGGCTCACGCCTTCCCAGTTCACCTGATAGCCTGCGTGAAGAATGATATGTTCGAACAGAATGCGTAATGCCCGACCGTTTCCTTCCCGAAAGGGATGCAGGATATTGAACTCGCAGTAATACCAGGCAACCTGATGACAAAAAGCTTCATGGTCAGCCTGCTCAAGCCATCTTTCACACGCCAGTTTTGCAAATAATTTCTCCGCTTCACGCAGAATAAAAGCGGGCTGGCAAAAGCGGGTCTCTCCTTTGCTGATAGAGATATCACGTATCTGCCCCGCCCAGCTATAAAGCTCGTTAAACAGGCAGTAATGAATGTGACACAGTGACTGAAGGGTAAAAGGAGGATGAGAGAGCTTAATGGTGTGAATGGTCAGCGCGGTAACATCACGCTCAGCCTGATCCAGCAGGGTTTGTTCGCGGATATCATAGCGATTGATCAGCACATCGGAATCGGGATAACAGTAGTGATCTCGCCAGACAAGATAACGATTCACGTTGGCTTCCTGTTACTGCTTATAGCGGCGTCGAACCTGTTCCAGGGTCGATAATTCAGTATCTGCTGAAATACGTATCCCCTCCAGCAGGGAACTTGCGGCAAAGTTTGCGACTTTAGTGGCTTCATAAATCGCTTCAGCTTTTTTAGCCACTGGCCGCTCAGCTTTTTTCTTCATTGCGTTCAGCCCTTAAAACGTCACTGGTGAAGCAGGAGGAGGCCTGAGCCTCCCCCTGACATCGTTACTTCGTCATACGCTTGTACTTGATGCGCTTCGGCTCCAGCGCTTCGGCGCCGAGAGTACGCTTCTTGTACTCTTCATATTCGGTAAAGTTACCTTCGAAGAATTCGATGTTGCCCTCATCCTGATAATCCAGGATGTGCGTGGCGATACGGTCCAGGAACCAGCGGTCATGCGAGATCACCATGGCACAACCCGGGAACTCCAGCAGGGCGTTTTCCAGCGCGCGCAGGGTTTCAATGTCCAGGTCGTTGGTTGGTTCATCGAGCAGCAGCATGTTGCCGCCAACCTGCAGCAGCTTAGCGAGGTGCAGACGACCACGCTCACCACCAGACAGTTCGCCTACGCGTTTGCCCTGATCGACGCCTTTAAAGTTAAAGCGGCCGACATAGGCGCGGCTTGGCATCTCGGTGTTACCGATGCGCATGATGTCCTGACCGCCGGAAACCTCTTCCCACACGGTTTTGGCGTTATCCATGCTGTCGCGGAACTGATCCACAGAGGCCAGCTTGACGGTTTCACCCAGTACAATCTCACCGGAATCAGGTTGTTCCTGACCAGACATCATGCGGAACAGCGTTGATTTACCCGCGCCGTTCGGACCGATAATCCCGACAATCGCACCTTTCGGTACCGAGAACGAGAGATCGTCAATCAGCACACGGTCGCCATAAGACTTACGCAGATTGCTGACTTCCAGCACTTTGTCACCCAGACGGGCACCTGGCGGAATGAACAGTTCGTTGGTTTCGTTACGTTTCTGATAGTCGGTGTTGTTCAGCTCTTCAAAGCGTGCCAGACGGGCTTTGCCTTTAGACTGCTGGCCTTTTGGCCCTTTGCGCACCCACTCCAGCTCTTTCTCAATCGACTTGCGACGAGCGGCTTCAGAGGAGGCTTCCTGCGCCAGACGCGCATCTTTCTGCTCCAGCCAGGAGGAGTAGTTACCTTCCCACGGAATCCCTTCGCCGCGGTCAAGTTCCAGAATCCAGCCTGCAACGTTATCCAGGAAGTAACGGTCATGCGTAATCGCGACGACGGTGCCTTCGAAGTCGTGCAGGAAGCGCTCCAGCCAGGCGACAGATTCGGCGTCCAGGTGGTTCGTCGGTTCGTCCAGCAGCAGCATGTCTGGTTTTTCCAGCAGCAGGCGGCAGAGGGCGACGCGACGACGTTCACCACCGGAAAGGGTGGCGATTTTCGCATCCCAGTCAGGCAGGCGCAGCGCATCGGCAGCACGTTCCAGCTGGGTATTCAGGTTGTGACCATCGTGAGCCTGGATGATCTCTTCCAGACGGCCCTGTTCCGCGGCCAGTTTGTCGAAGTCTGCACCTTCTTCAGCATAGAGCGCATAGACTTCGTCGAGACGCTTCAGTGCGCCAACGACTTCTGACAGCGCTTCTTCTACCGACTCACGCACGGTGTGTTCAAGGTTAAGCTGCGGTTCCTGCGGCAGGTAGCCAATCTTGAGGCCTGGCTGCGGACGCGCTTCTCCTTCGATATCTTTATCGATGCCGGCCATGATGCGCAGCAGGGTAGATTTACCCGCGCCGTTCAGGCCGAGTACGCCAATTTTTGCGCCAGGGAAGAAGCTGAGCGAGATGTTTTTCAGGATATGTCGCTTCGGCGGAACCACTTTGCCGACGCGATGCATGCTATAGACGAATTGAGCCACGTTGGTTTGAGCCTCTGGGTCTGTTGGTCGTTTGAATGATGTCGAAGTTTAGCCTTTTTCACCGTTTAATCCCAGCCGGGGGGCGGCGAATATTAGCGTGGCGGAGCCGATGCCAGGCGATGCCAGGCATAACTGACTGATTTCCACGCTCAATCGCTGACAGGGTCAGGAGAGGATGTCAGAAAGAGGCGTCAGGGCAGGCGCAGCGGGATCGCCTGCTGGGCCAGCCAGTTTTGCAACGCCTGATCGGGCGCGCTGTCACTCACCAGCAGATCAAAGCGCTGCAGCTCGGCGATGCGGGCAGGCAGCACCTTGCCATATTTACTGCTGTCAGCCACCAGCACCGACTTTCGGGCGCGCAGCATGGCGTGATGCTTCATCATCAGCTCATTGGTGTTGTAGCAGGTCGCGCCCTGATCTTTGTCGATGCCCGCCGCAGAGATAAAGGCCAGCGTCGGGCAGAGATCGTCAAGGATGGTATGCACGCCAATCGGCGTAAACAGCGCGTTGTCGGCATGAAATTCACCGCCGCTGAGAATCACGTTACAGGCCGGTTTCTCTTTCAGGGTCAGAAAGGTATTCATGGCGCAGCAGATGGCGGTAAACGACAGAGTGTCAGGAATCGCATCCACGATGTAGGGCAGGGTGGTGCCGCAGTCAAAAAAGACCGTATCGTTCTCGTTGATCAGGCTGGCGGCCGCCTGTGCCAGTCGCTGCTTTCTGGCGGCATTCTGGCCATGCTGATCGCTGACAAAATAGTGGCTGGCATGACTTTTCGGATCGCTGACGATATAGCCGCCCAGCAGGACCACGCTGGAGCCCGGCTCGGTTAAATCGCGGCGAACCGTCATCTCTGAGACGCCAAGCAGCTGGGCCGCATCTTTCAGATGCAGTTTGTCGGTGCGTTTCAGCGCCTGCGTCAGCTTGTGAATGCGTTCATCGCGCCGGGTTTCCATGGTCATCTCTCTGTTCCCTATCCTGCAGTGCGGAGGAAAGACGCCGGGATCGACGTCAATACGCTACAAACCTCACAGATTTGAATGAGTTGCGTCTCATCCGCCAGGCTGGCAGTCAATCTTACCCGCATTCCGTGAGGGCCGCAAACCTCCGCCGTGCTGTCAGCGCGTGGTGATATCGGCACATCACCGCGGGCGGTTGTGGCTTTCACCATCCGCGTTCAATGATGTTAGATTGTTATAATAATAACACTGAAAATCCCATTGCATGCCGTTGTTCGCCCATCACCACCGTGTCAGGATGTGGTTTTTGTCACATATTTAACCTTTAAGAATTGTTATTGTTACTTTAATAACATTCTAAGTTTAAAAAACATCCGGGAGAAAAGGTCATGACAATTGCGGTCATCGGCTCAAACATGGTCGATCTGATTACCTATACCAACAGCCTGCCAAAAGCGGGCGAAACCCTTGAAGCGCCCGACTTTGCCATTGGCTGCGGCGGTAAAGGGGCCAACCAGGCGGTCGCGGCGGCAAAAATGGGCGGCAACGTGATGATGGTCAGCAAGGTCGGTGACGATCTCTTTGCTCCGAACACCGTTGCAAATCTTCAACAGCAGGGCGTGGACACGCGCTTCGTCACCACCGCACCAGGCACCTCCAGCGGCGTGGCACCGATTTTTGTCGATGACCAGTCGCAGAACCGCATTCTGATTATCAAAGGTGCTAACCAGCAGCTGAAACCGGCCGATATCGACGACGCGGGAGAGGCGCTGAAAGCCTGCCAGCTGATCATCCTGCAGCTGGAGATCCCGCTGGAGACGGTCTATTACGCCATCGATTTTGCCCGCCAGCATCAGATCACAGTGATCCTTAATCCGGCGCCGGCCGTAGCCACGCTTGATATTGATTACGCCTGCAAATGCGACTTCTTTATGCCCAACGAAACCGAGCTGGAGATCCTCACCGGTCTGCCGGTCAGCAGCGATGAAGAGGTGATCCTCGCCGGACAGTCGCTGCTGAAACGCGGCCTTAAAAATCTGATCATCACCCTGGGCAGCCGGGGATCGGTCTGGATGAGCGGCGACGAGATCCATCGCGTGGATGCCACACCGGTTCAGGCGGTCGACACCAGCGGCGCGGGCGATGCCTTTATCGGCTGCTTTGCGTATCTGCTGGTGGAAACCGGCGATGTGGCCGCCGCCATGACCCAGGCGTCTGCCTATGCCGCCTGCAGCGTCACCGGGCGCGGCACCCAGCGCGCCTATCCCGACGCAGAGAGTTTCCAGCGTTTTCTCAACCGTAACTGAGGTTCTGCCATGCAACAGAAAATTGTTCAGCAATCTGATGGTTATCTGAATAAAACGCCGCTGTTCCAGTTCATCCTGCTGTCGTGCCTCTTTCCGCTCTGGGGCTGTGCGGCGAGTCTTAACGATATCCTGATCACCCAGTTTAAAAGCGTATTTGCCCTGAGCGACTTTGCCAGTGCGCTGGTGCAGAGTGCCTTTTATGGCGGCTATTTTCTGATTGCGATCCCCGCGTCGCTGGTGATCCGCAAGACCAGTTACAAGATGGCGATCATGATCGGCCTGGCGCTCTACATCGCCGGCTGTATCGCCTTCTATCCCGCCTCGCACATGGCGACCTACACCATGTTCCTGGCAGCGATATTTGCCATCGCCATCGGCCTGAGTTTCCTGGAAACCGCCGCCAACACCTTCAGCTCGATGATTGGCCATCGTGATCACGCCACGCTGCGCCTCAACGTCAGCCAGACCTTCTATCCGATCGGGGCGCTGATGGGGATCGTGCTGGGCAAATATCTGGTGTTCCAGGAGGGCGACAGCCTGGAGAGTCAGATGGCGACCATGACGGCAGAGCAGGCACATGCGTTCCGCCTGACGATGCTGGAACACACGCTGGAGCCCTACAAATATCTGGTGATGGTGCTGGTGGTGGTGATGCTGCTGTTTATGTTCACCCGCTATCCGCGCTGTAAACCCGAAAGCAGCGAGAGGTCGCGCCCTTCGCTGGGCGAGACCTTCCGCTATCTGGCTGGCAACCGACACTTTAAACGCGGAATTGTGACTCAGTTCCTCTATGTCGGCATGCAGGTGGCCGTCTGGTCGTTTACCATTCGTCTGGCGCTAACGCTGGGGGCGACTAATGAACGTCACGCCTCGAACTTTATGATCTACAGCTTCATCTGCTTCTTTATCGGCAAGTTCGTGGCGAACTTCCTGATGACCCGTTTCCGCGCCGAGAAGGTGCTGATTGCCTATTCGGTGCTGGGCGTGCTGACGCTGGCTTATGTGATGCTGGTGCCGAACTTTACCGCCGTCTACGCTGCCGTCTTTGTCAGCGTGCTGTTTGGTCCCTGCTGGGCGACGATCTACGCGGGAACGCTGGCGACGGTCGATAACAAATACACCGAAGTCGCGGGCGCGTTTATCGTGATGGCGATTGTCGGTGCGGCCTTTGTCCCCGCGCTGCAGGGCCTGGTTTCGGACTCACTGGGTTCAATGCAGCTGGCATTTGGCGTCTCGCTGCTCTGTTTCGCCTGGGTCGGATTCTACTTCTATGGCGAACTGCGCCATAAAAAACAGCCGGTTGCGACCGGTCGTCTGGCGGAGGAGTTACCATGAAAACCCGTTTACCCTTAGCGCGTGAACAGTTTCACACCACACCCTGGGTGCTGCTGGAGAGCGATGATTTCCGGGTTGAGCTGTTTCGTTATCCGGCGGGCATTGAGGCGGTGCGCATTCATAACCGACGCGGCAGCGTGACCGTGCTGCCGTTTCTCGGGCAGATGATCTGGGACGCAGAGTTCGACGATCATAACCTGACCATGGGCCACAGCTTTAAGCAGCCACTGCCCGCAAATTCGATCATCGACACCTATGGCTGTTTCGCGTTTCATTCGGGACTGCTGGCCAACGGCTGTCCCTCACCAGAGGACGATCATCCGCTGCACGGTGAGATGGCCTGCGCCCGCATGGACAGCGCCTGGCTGGTGCTGGAGGATCAGACGCTGTCGCTGGAAGGGGAGTGTGAATATGTCAAAGGCTTCGGCCATCACTACCTGGCCGCACCCGCCGTCCGCATTCCGGCCGATCAGCCCCGGCTGACGATTGAAATGACAGTCACTAATCTGGCTGGCGCGCCGATGCCGCTGCAGTATATGTGTCACCTCAACAGTGCGTGGATCGATCAGGGCCGCTTCCGGCAGTCGATCCCCGAACAGGCATTCCAGTTGCGTCGCTCGATCCCGGCGCATCTGCGACCGACGCCCGCCTGGCGGGATTACACCGATCGGCTGGCACGCGATCCGCAGGCGTTACAGCAGCTCGATCAGCCGCAGCTTTGCGATCCGGAGATCGTCTTCTTCGCGGACGATCTGCCGCAGTATGGCGATGAGGTGCAGTTTGAGTTGCATGCGCCGCAGGGCTATGCGCTGATGACGCGCTTCTCCACCGCGCAGTTCCCGCACGCCACTCGCTGGCTGCTGCACAACCACGATCAGCAGGTGGCGGCCTATATCCTGCCCGCCACCTGCCGGCCAGAGGGCTTTCTTGCCGCGCAGCAGGCTGGCACGCTGATCACCCTGGCGCACGGTGAACAGCGCCACTTTTCTGTCGAGACCGGCTTACTCTGAGCCGGGTTTAAATTGCCACCAGGCCGCGCACACCCTCTGCTTCCATGGTGTCGCCGCGGCCACGCTGCACAATTTCTCCGCGCGACATCACCAGATAGCTGTCCGCCAGCTCCGCCGCGAAGTCATAAAACTGCTCCACCAGCAGGATCGCCATATCTCCCCGTTGCGCCAGCTGGCGGATCACCGCGCCGATCTCTTTGATCACCGAAGGCTGGATCCCTTCGGTCGGCTCATCAAGGATCAGCAGCTGGGGCCGACAGGCCAGCGCCCGGCCAATCGCCAGCTGCTGCTGCTGACCGCCAGAGAGGTCGCCGCCCCGGCGTGACTTCATCGCCAGCAGCACCGGAAAGAGCTGGTAGATCTCCTCCGGCACTTCACGCGCCTGCGCAGCCGGAAAGCGTGACAGCCCCATCAGCAGATTCTCTTCCACCGTCAGACGCGGAAAGATTTCCCGCCCCTGGGGCACCCAGGCGATGCCAGCCTGTACCCGCTGGTGCGGCTTGCGGCCATTCATGCGCTGCTGCTGCCAGTGAATCTCGCCCGACTTCGCCGGGATCAGCCCCATCAGGCATTTCAGCAGCGTGGTCTTCCCCACGCCATTGCGCCCCAGCAGACAGGTAATTTCGCCAATCTTTACCTCAAAAGACAGGCCGCGCAGAATATGACTGCCGCCATAATATTGATTCAGTTCAGTAACCTGTAACATTTCAGCGCCCCAGATAAACGTCGATAACCTGCTCGTTGGCCTGCACGTCGCGCAGCGAACCCTCGGCCAGCACCTGACCCTGATGCAGCACTGTCACGTGGTCGGCAATGGTTTCGACAAAGCCCATGTCATGCTCCACCACCATCAGCGAATGCTTGCCCGCCAGGCTGCGGAACAGCTCGGCGGTGTAGTCCGTTTCGGCATCGGTCATACCCGCGGCCGGTTCATCCAGCAGCAGCAGATGCGGCTCCTGCACCAGCAGCATGCCGATCTCCAGAAACTGCTTCTGGCCATGCGACAGCAGGCCCGCGCGACGCTGGCGTTCGCCGCCCAGCCGCAGCAGTTTCAGCACCTCATCAATGCGGTCACGCTGTTCGCCGCTGAGGCGGGCGCGCAGGCTGGCCCAGACCGATTTATCGGCTTTAAGCGCGATCTCCAGATTTTCGAACACGGTTAACGCCTCAAACACCGTGGGCTTCTGGAACTTGCGGCCGATCCCGGCGCGGGCGATCTCCACCGGCGAGAGACGGGTCAGATCGCTGTCCTGGTCGTAGATCACCCGGCCAGCGTCGGGCCGGGTTTTGCCGGTGATCACATCCATCAGCGTGGTTTTGCCCGCACCGTTGGGGCCGATCACGCAGCGCAGTTCCCCGACGCCGATCTGCAGCGAAAGATCGGTCAGCGCCCGGAAGCCTTCAAACGACACGCTGATCTTCTCCAGTTGCAGCACCGGATCGCGCTGCACCCGATGGCGATCCGCCAGTTGAGTTTGGGTAAACAGGGCATCACTCATTTTTTCCTCCGGCGCAGCAGGCCAATCACGCCGTGCGGCAGAAACAGCGTGACCAGGATAAACATCAGCCCCAGGAAAAAGAGCCAGTATTCGGGGAAGGCGACGGTGAAGAAGCTGCGCGCGCCGTTAACAATCGCGGCACCCAGCAGCGGGCCTATCAGCGTGCCGCGTCCGCCCAGCGCCACCCAGATCGCCGCTTCAATCGAATTGGCCGGTGACATCTCACCCGGATTGATAATGCCGACCTGCGGCACATAGAGCGCCCCGGCCAGGCCGCATAGCACGGCGGAGAGCGTCCAGACAAAAAGCTTGAAACCGCGCGGGTCGTAACCACAGAACATCAGGCGGTTCTCCGCATCCCGAACCGCAGTCAGCACCCGGCCAAATTTGCTGCGCGCCAGGGCGAAGCCGATCGCCAGGCTCAGCAGCAGCAGCAGCACCGTGGCGATAAACAGCCCGATACGGGTGGGGGTTGCCGTCACCGAAAAGCCGAGCAGGGTGGTAAAGCCGGTAAAGCCATTGTTGCCGCCAAAACCGGTTTCGTTACGGAAGAACAGCAGCATCCCGGCGTAGGTCAGCGCCTGGGTCATGATGGAGAAGTAGACGCCTTTGATCTTCGAGCGAAAGGCAAAAAAGCCAAAAATCAGCGCCAGCAGGCCCGGCACCAGCATGCTCAGGCAGAGCGCCCAGACGAAATAGTCGGTGCCGGTCCAGAACCAGGGCAGTTCCCGCCAGGAGAGAAAGGACATAAAGGCGGGTAAACCCTCGCCTGCGGCCTGGCGCATCAGGTACATGCCCATGGCATATCCACCCAGGGCGAAAAAGAGGCCGTGGCCCAGCGACAGCAGTCCGGCGTAGCCCCACACCAGATCCAGCGCCACCGCGACCACCGCGTAGCAGAGGATTTTGCCGACCAGCGTCAGGGTATAGGTGGAGATCGCCAGCGGATGCGTGGCGGGCAGCAGCGCCAGAAACGGCATCACCAGGAGCGCTACGGTAATCGCCAGGCCAATGCTGATGGTCAGGCGCGGCGCGGTGCGCGCCACGCGAAGCGTTATGGGTTGCGTCATCAGTCAGTCACCCTTCCTTTTACCGCAAACAGCCCCTGCGGACGTTTCTGAATAAACAGCACGATAATCACCAGAATCAGGATCTTGCCCAGCACGGCGCCAATCTGCGGCTCCAGCACTTTGTTGAGAATGCCCAGGCTGAACGCGGCAACCACGGTGCCCGCCAGCTGACCGACGCCACCCAGCACCACCACCAGGAACGAGTCGATAATGTAGCCCTGGCCCAGCTCCGGTCCGACGTTACCGAGCTGCGACAGCGCCACGCCACCCAGCCCGGCAATGCCCGAGCCGAGTCCAAACGCCAGCATATCGACGCGACCGGTCGGCACGCCGCAGCAATCCGCCATGGCGCGGTTCTGGGTTACGGCGCGCACGTTCATGCCAAGGCGGGTCCGGTTCAGCAGCAGCCAGGTGAGCGCCAGCACAAACACCACAAACAGGATCACCGCGATGCGGTTCCACGGCAGCACCAGATTGGGCAGCAACTGCAAGCCACCCGAAAGCCACGCCGGATTCGCCACCTCCAGGTTTTGCGCCCCGAACAGCACCCGCACCAGCTGGATCAGCATCAGGCTGATCCCCCAGGTGGCGAGCAGCGTCTCCAGCGGACGGCCATAGAGATGGCGGATCACTGTGCGTTCCAGCGCCATGCCGATGGCGGCGGTGACCAGAAAGGCGACCGGCAGCGCCAGCAGCGGATACCAGGCTAAATAGTGCGGCGCAAACTGCTGAAACAGGCTCTGTACCCACCAGGTGGCGTAAGCACCGAGCATCAGCATTTCACCGTGCGCCATGTTGATCACCCCGAGCAGGCCATAGGTGATCGCCAGACCCAGCGCGGCCAGCAGCAGGATGGAACCCAGCGACAGGCCGCTGAAGGCCTGCCCCAGCAGATCGCCCCACATCAGCCGTTTCTGAATCTGTTGCAGACTTTCCGCCGCGGCGGCCCGTACCGTGGCGTCCGGCTCATTCGCGGGCTGGGTCAGGCGTTGCAGGCTGGCTTGCGTATTGGGATCGCTGGACTCACCCAGCAGTTTCACCGCCCGCAGGCGCACCATCGGCTCGCCATCCGCCAGTTGCAGATTCGCCAGCGCCAGTGCCAGTGCGGCATGAACCCGGCTGTCCTGCTCGGCGGCAAAACGCTGCTCCAGCAGCGGCAGCTGGTCGGCAACGCCCTCACTTTGCAGCTGCTGCGCTGCACGCAGACGCAGGGCCGTATCAGTGCTCACCAGCTGGTGGGCGGCCAGCGCGTTGTTAACCAGCACGCGCAGACGATTGTTCATAAACAGCTTTTTCAGGTTGCCCGTGGGCTGCGCCACCGCATCCAGCGGCTGCAGCGTGGATCCCTGCTGGCTGAACGGCTGTTTATTCTGGTCGATGACCACCGTTTCGGCATGCAGTGCTTCCAGCAGCGGCAGACGATGGCTGTCCGGTGCGGCGGCCCACTGTTGCAGCAGCGTGGCCTGCTGACTGCGGCTGGCGGCGGCAAAGTCAGCCGCCGGTCCGGCACTGGCCAACAGCGGCAGCAGCAGCAGCAGACTGAAAAAGCAGCGACATAGATTCATAAAAGGAGCCTCGTCAGGGGAGAGCAGCACGGCGGGGTGCCGTGCTGCCGCTTCACAGCGGGTGACGCTGCGTATCTATCAGCAACCCGCGATTACTGCGCGGTTTTCACCGGGTGATCGGGTTTTTTGTCGTTACCGGCAATGTACGGGCTCCACGGCTGCGCACGTACCGGCTGATCGGTCTGCCACACCACGCTGAACTGGCCGTTCTCTTCCACTTCACCAATCATGACCGGTTTATGCAGATGATGGTTGGTCTGATCCATGGTCAGGGTAAAGCCATCCGGCGCTTTAAAGGTCTGACCGGCCATCGCCGCCCGCACTTTGTCCACATCCGTGGTGCCCGCTTTTTCCACCGCCTGCGCCCACATATGAATGCCAACATAGGTCGCTTCCATCGGGTCGTTGGTGACGACGGTGGCGGCGTTCGGCAGGTTATGTGCTTTGGCATATGCGCGGTAGTCGGCGACAAACTTCGCGTTGGTCGGATTATCGATAGACTCGAAATAGTTCCAGGCGGCTAACTGACCCACCAGCGGTTTGGTGTCGATGCCGCGCAGCTCCTCTTCGCCCACCGAGAAGGCGACCACCGGAATGTCAGTGGCTTTAATCCCCTGGTTCGCCAGCTCTTTGTAGAACGGCACGTTGGAGTCGCCGTTGATGGTCGACACCACCGCCGTTTTGCCGCCAGCCGCAAACTTTTTGATGTTGGAGACAATGGTCTGGTAGTCGCTGTAACCAAACGGCGTGTAGACCTCTTCGATATCTTTATCCGCCACGCCTTTGCTGTGCAGGAAGGCGCGCAGGATCTTGTTGGTAGTACGCGGATAGACATAGTCGGTGCCAAGCAGGAAGAAGCGTTTCGCGCTGCCGCCATCTTCGCTCATCAGATACTCCACGGCCGGAATCGCCTGCTGGTTAGGCGCAGCGCCGGTGTAGAAGACGTTGGGTGACATCTCTTCCCCTTCATACTGCACCGGATAGAACAGCAGGCCGTTCAGCTCTTCAAACACCGGCAGCACCGATTTGCGCGACACCGAGGTCCAGCAGCCAAACACCACCGCCGCCTTATCCTGAGTCAGCAGCTGCCGCGCCTTCTCGGCAAATAGCGGCCAGTTAGAGGCGGGATCGACCACCACCGGCTCCAGCTTTTTCCCCAGCACGCCCCCTTTGGCGTTGATCTCATCGATGGTCATCAGCGCCACATCCTTCAGCGGCGTTTCTGAAATCGCCATGGTGCCGGAGAGCGAATGCATGATCCCCACTTTGATGGTGTCAGCCGCCTGCACACTCCAGGCGAACCCCATGCTGACAACGGTGGCGGAGAGGGCGAAAGCCTTGATCAACGAACGTCTTTTCATCATCTGAAACCCCTGAGTAGTTGTTGTGTTATTCGGTGAGCTGGAGCCGGGCCTGCTGAAGGCGGTGCAGCGTGATCTTTCTGACCTCCGCCTTACTCACGGCGATGTGATCGGTCAGGATGCGTTGCGCCCCGGCGGTCTGCTGCTGAAAAATTGCCTGTAAAATCTGTGCATGTTCCTGATAAGTGGCACAGATGCGATCGTCGCGAGTGAAGTCGAGCCGACGGATAATGCGGATCTTCTCGGTGAGTTCGGCGTGAATGCGTGCCATCTCCGGGTTACCCGCTGCCGCCACCAGCGTCATGTGAAACGCTTCGTCATGCTGCGACACCACCAGGCCCTCTGTAAGCGCCCCCGCCTCGCACCAGAACTGGTTCAGTTCGTTTAACAGCGCGGCACACTGCGGCGCGGGCAGGGCGCAGAGGCGTTTGACCGCCTCGCACTCCAGCACGGTGCGCAGGTCATACAGCGATTCGAACCAGGCGAAATCGAAGTTCTTAATCTGCCAGCCGCTGCGAAACCAGACGTCGACAAAGCCTTCGCGTTCCAGCCGGAACAGCGCCTGACGGACCGGGGTGCGGCTGACCGCCATCCGTCCGGCGATTTCGCTTTCGCTGAAGCGATCGCCGGGCATCAGGCGAAAGGCGAAGATATCGGCCTTCAGCGCCTGATAAACCCGTTCCGCCAGCGCTTCCGGGCGGGCTTTAGGGGAGTGGGGTTGCGTTGTCATTACCGCTCCTTATTCCAGCCACAGCAGGTTATCGCCAGGACTGACCGGACGGCCCGCCTGGCAGGCAATCCGCGTCACACGACCGGCCTGCGGGGCGACAATCGCCAGCTCCATCTTCATCGCCTCCACGATAATCAGCGTCTGCCCGGCGCTGACCTCGTCGCCCGACTGCACCAGCACTTTCCAGATGTTGCCATTGAGATCTGCCTGCACCGCCAGCCCGCTCTCCTCCTCTTCGCTGACGCTGGTGAGCGTTTCATCCTCCGGCGACGCGTTCTGCACCTCCTGCGCCCATAGCTGCACTTCCTGTTCAAAAGCGGCGGCCTGGCGCTGGCGGAACGCTGCAATTTCAGCGGCGTGGTCGGCGAGGAACTGCTGGTGGGCGGCAAAATCAAACTGCGTCTCTTCAATACGCAGGCTGGCGCGGCCTTCGCGGAAATCTTCGCGCAGCTGGGTCAGTTCGGTTTCACTCACCGGATAGAAGCACACCTGATCGAAGAAGCGCAGCAGCCACGGCGCATCGGTAGCGAACTGCGGATTTTTCAGGAAGGTATTCCAGATGGGCAGCGTGCGGCCCACCAGCTGATAGCCGCCGGGCGAATCCATGCCGTAGATGCACATGTACATGCCGCCGATCCCTACGGTACCTTCGGCGGTGAAGGTGCGCGCCGGACTGTATTTGGAACTCAGCAGGCGATGGCGTGGATCGATCGGAACGGCACAGGGCGCGCCAAGGTAGACGTCGCCCAGCCCCAGCACCAGATAGCTGGCGTTGAACAGGGTATCGCGCACCTCATCGCGGCTGCTTAAGCCGTTAATCCGCTGGATAAAGTCCACGTTGTTGGGCAGCCAGGGGGCGCTGGCGCGCACCGTCTCCTGATAGCGGCTGACGGCGCCCAGCGTGGCGCTGTCTTCAAATGCCATCGGCATCCACACCACGCGGGAGGGCACTTTCAGCGTGCTGACGTCGCCCAGCGTCGCTTCCAGCGCCAGCAGCAGCGACATCAGCCCGGACTGGTGAATGATGCGGCTGTCGTAGCGCACCTGCAGCGAACGCACGCCAGGCGACAGCTCCTCTACGCCAGGCTCCGCCTGCGCCGTCAGCGCATTCATCAGCAGATGGACACGCAGACGCAGCGCCAGATCCAGTACATTGTCGCCATACTCAATCAGCACATATTTGTCGCCCGCCTGGCGATAGACCACTTTCGGCGTGCTGGTCGTGGCCTCCAGAGCGGCCAGAATCGTGGCGGAGCCGTGGGCGGTTTCGGCCAGTGACGGCACGGCAAACGTGGGCGGATGCTCAGGGCGCAATGTCTCAATCAGATGCATCTGCGCTTTTTCCCGCGCCAGCGCATCGTCTGCGGTGATGGGGTGGAAGCGGATGGTGTCGCCAGGTTTAACCTGGCCCACTTTCCACAGCTCGGCTTTGGCGATAGTCACCGGACAGACAAAGCCGCCGAGGCTTGGGCCGTCGTGCGTCAGGATCACCGGGAAGTCGCCGGTGAAATTGACCGCGCCAATGGCATATTCACAGTCGTGAACGTTGGAGGGATGCAGGCCCGCTTCACCGCCGTTGGCGCGGGTCCAGGTCGGTTTCGGGCCGACCAGCCGCACGCCGAGGCGGTTGGAGTTGTAGTGCACCTGCCAGTCACTGGCGAAGAACGCATCGATGGCGGCCTGGGTGAAGAAGTCCGGTGCGCCGTGCGGGCCGTAGAGCACGCCGATGCGCCACTCGCTGCCGTAGTGCGGAATCAGCGCCGCATCGAGCGGCTGCGGATCGCTGACCGGGGCAGGCGTGGTGCAGGCTGCCCGATCAGGCTGGGAGATCGCCAGCATATCGGCAACCCGCAGGGTGCGTCCGGCGTGACCGCCAAACTGGCCCAGCGAAAAGGTGCTGCGGCTGCCCAGATACTCCGGCACGTCGAAGCCGTTACGTACGGCCAGATAGCTGCGGCAGCCCGTCCGGGCGCGTCCCAGCGCCAGAGTCTCTCCCGCTTTCACCGCCAGCGGCTGCCAGGTGCTGACCGGTTCGCCCTCCAGCGTGGCGTCGCAGTCAGCACCGGTCAGCGCCACGATGGCATCACAGTGGAAACGCAGCGTCGGCCCCTGCAGGGTAAATTCCAGCCCCGCCGCCGCGTCATGATTACCGACGATGCGGTTAGCCAGCCGGAAAGCGAAGTCATCCATCGGGCCGGAAGGCGGCACGCCGATATCCCAGTAGCCGAGGCGGCCTGGATAGTCCTGAACCGAACTGAAGGTACCAGGTTGCAGCACTTCCACCACGGAGGAGGCAGGCACCACGCTGTCGAGGTAGCGCGTCCAGACGTTGCCGCTGCGAAACGCGTCGCTGGCGGTAATCTGGCGCAGATAGTCGAGGTTGGTGGCGATGCCGTGCAGTTGAGTGGCATCCAGCGCATGGCGAAGTTTTTCCAGCGCCGCATCGCGGGTGTCGGCATGCACGATCAGTTTGGCGATCATCGGATCGTAGAAGCTGGAGACCTCGCTGCCGGTTTCGATGCCGCTGTCGACCCGCACGCCGTCAGGGAAAGTTACGCCGGTTAGCAGGCCGGGGCTGGGCTGAAAGTTCTTGAGTGGATCTTCCGCATAGAGCCGCACTTCAATGGCGGCGCCCTGCGGCGCCTGCTGCAGACGTGACCAGTCAACCGCATCGCCCGCCGCCACCTGCAACATGCACTCCACCAGATCGAGTCCGGTGACGCACTCAGTGACCGGATGCTCCACCTGCAGGCGGGTGTTCACTTCCAGAAAGTAAAAGGCCTGCTGGTCGACGTCGTAGATATACTCCACGGTGCCTGCGCTGCGGTAGTTCACCCGCTCGCCGAGCCGCACCGCCGAGGCGAGCAGGGCGTCACGCGTCGCCGGAGACAGACCGGGCGCGGGCGTCTCTTCCACCACCTTTTGATTGCGGCGCTGCAGTGAGCAGTCGCGTTCACCCAGCGCGACCACAGTGCCGTTACCGTCACCAAAAATCTGCACTTCTACGTGGCGGGCGCGATCGATGCAGCGCTCCAGAAACACGCCCGCATCACTGAAGAACTGCTCGCCAAGACGGCGTACGCTCTCCCAGGCGCTGGCGAGCGCTCCGGCGTCGGCGCAGCGCGTCAGGCCAATGCCGCCGCCGCCCGCCGTGCTTTTCAGCATCACCGGATAGCCGATCTTATCGGCCGCCTGCATCGCCTCCTCCAGCGACGCAAGCAGCGGTGTGCCGGGCGTCATTGGTACACCCGCACTGGCTGCCAGCTCACGGGCACGGTGCTTAAGGCCGAACTCACCAATCTGCTGCGCGGTGGGGCCAACAAAGGCGATCCCTGCCGCTTCACAGGCTTCGGCAAACGGCTGGCTTTCTGAAAGAAAACCGTAGCCCGGCCAGATAGCCTGGGCGCCGCTCTGCTGAGCCGCCGCCAGAATTTTGTCGATGCGCAGATAGCTGTCGCTGGCTTTATCGCCGCCCAGCGCGATAGCGATATCCGCCTGCTTAACGTGCTGCGCGTTGCGGTCAGCATCTGAATAGACCGCGACACTTTTGACGCCAAGGCGCTTCAGCGTCCGAATGGCGCGGCAGGCGATTTCGCCGCGGTTGGCAATCAGTACGGTGGTGAACATGATCAGTGACTCCCCTGTGATGCCAGCCAGTTGCGCCAGCCGCCCGTCTCAGTAATCTCCAGCGCGTTGTTCAGCGCCGCGCCTTCGCAGATAAAGCCTTTCACCACCCGCCCATCCGCCAGCGTCAGGCTGCCGATGCCCAGCGGTGCGGGAATCTCGGCCACAAACTCACCAAAGCGCGCCAGCGGGATATCCCACAGCTCCACGGTGATAGCGGCGCCCTGTTCGTCACGCATCAGGCCGGGTTTTTTGATCGCGCCCTCCAGCAGGGCAAACAGGCGATAGTGTGGCGCGGTCTTCGTCTCTTCCACCCAGACGGCATGGCGATCGGTGAGCTGGAAATTAAGCGGCATTCCGGTGAGATGCGCGCCCACTACCGCCAGCCGGACATGGTCGGCGGAGGCGGGCAGGCTGGTGCGCCAGGCAGGGCAGGGCTGGCCGGTCGCGCCCAGCGGCAGAGCAAGCTGCTGCTGCCAGCGAATGCCAAACTCAGCCAGCGCCCGATCGTGCCAGGCGGGCGCAATCAGCGTGATGCCTGCCGGGAGATCGTCATTGCGAAACGGTGCGGGCAGCGCCAGCGCGGTGAGGTCGGCAAGGTTGGTAAAGTTGGTATAGGTGCCAAACTGCGAGTTGAAGTGAATCGGCTCCTGCTTCATCTCCTCCAGGGTATGAATCGTGGGCGAGGTCGGCACCACCAGCGCGTCAAACTGTGCCAGCGTCTGCTGAATCTGGCGCGTCAGTTCGGCCCGCAGATACTCCGCCTTATAGGCATCGACTGCGCTGTATTTCAGGCCACTGGCGATAATCTCGTGTACCACCGGATCCATCTCCGCCGGGCGATCAAGCATCCCGCCCACCGCCGCCGTGCGTTCGGCGACCCAGGCACCGTAGTAGAGCTGTTCAGCCAGCTTCCGGAACGGGGTGAAGTCGATAGGGTGCAGCGTCACGCCACCCGCCTGCAATGCCTCCAGCGCCTGGTCCCAGGCGGCTTCGGCGGCGGCATCATCAAAAAACTCCGGGTTCAAAGGTACCGCAAAATGGGGATGGACGGGCAGGCTGGCCGGGGCGGTGCGCGGATTAATGCGCGAATAGGCGTCACCGGCATCATAGCCACCCATGACGCTGGCGACGCTAAAGGCATCTTCTGCCGTCAACGCAAACACGGAAATCGTGTCGTTGAGGCGGCAGGCGGGCACCACGCCGCGTGCAGAGAACCAGCCCTTGGTCGGCTTCAGTCCGACAATATTGTTAAAGCCCGCCGGAACGCGGCCCGATCCCGCAGTATCGGTGCCCAGTGAAAAGGCGACCAGCCCGCGCGCCAGCACCGACGCGGAGCCGGAGCTGGAGCCGCCACTGACGTAATCGGCATCAAAGGTGTTACTGACCGCGCCAAACGGGGAGCGGGTGCCCACCAGGCCGGTAGCGAACTGATCGAGGTTGGTTTTGCCGATGACTATCGCGCCGGCGGCTTTCAGGCGGGCGACCGCTACCGCGTCTTCGCTGGCGGTATAGGTAAAGGCGGGGCAGGCGGCGCTGGTCGGCCAGCCCGCCACATCAATGTTGTCTTTGACGGCGAAGGGAACACCAAACAGCGGCAGCGATCCGGGATCGCGCTGATAGTGCGCCAGCAGTGGCTCAATCTGAGCCGCTAACTGCTCCGGTGTCGCCAGATAGATCCAGGCATTATCGTGCGTGTCGAGAGCCGCCAGGTGGGCGCTCAGCAGCGAAGTAATCTGTTGCGGCGCCTGCTGATAGCGCTGCTGCCAGGCGTGAAGCGTCAGGCCAAAGGTTGAAGTCATACGAAGAATTCCAGCTGGTATACAAGATGGAATTCAACAGAGCAAAGGCTGTGCCACTTTTTTAACGCAATGATTCAACAGTTTAATGCGTGCAGTGATAAGATTTTCTGATGATAATTTGCACAATTACGGCGCGCACGCTGAGCGATGACGGTGCGTTTACCTTTCGTGTGCGTAAATTTTGTGAAGAACATGGCAAGAGTCCGGTGGCCTGGTTAGCATGAAGACTGTCTGGCAACTCGCCGGCCCCAGCAACAGAGGAGATTTACGTGGTGAAGTGGCGTAACTGGATAATAGGGATCTGCATGGCCGGCACGGCCAGCAGCGCATGGGCCGATTCGCTTGATCAACAACGGCAACGTTATCAACAAATTAAACAGGCCTGGGACAGCAATCAGATGGCCACCGTGGATCAGCTGTTGCCCACGCTACAGGATTATCCGCTCTATCCTTATCTGCAATATCGCCTGCTGGCACAGGATCTCGATCAGGAGACCACCCTGGCGGTACAGAACTTTATTCGCCAGTATCCTACGTTGCCACCCGCGCGTTCGCTCAGCACCCGCTTTATTAATGTGCTGGCTTACCGACAGGACTGGCAGGGTGTGCTGAACTTCAGTCCGACCGAACCTAAGCCGGTGCAGGCACGCTGTAACTGGTATTACGCCAAATGGGCCACCGGTCAGCAGCAGGCCGCGTTTGACGGCGCGAAGCAGATCTGGCTGCGTGGCACGGCGCTGCCCGCGGACTGCGATAAGCTCTTTTCGGTCTGGCAGGCGTCCGGTCAGATTTCGCCAATTACGATCCTGGAGCGTATCCGGCTGGCGATGAAAGCAGGCAACGACAGCCTGGTGAGCTATCTGGCGAAAACGTTGCCAACTGACTATCAGACCATGTCTGACGCGATACAGGCCCTGCAGCAGGACCCGTTAACGGTTAGTACCTTCGCCAGCGCCGTCGGGCCAACCGACTTTACCCGCCAGGCGACGATTTACGCCTTTACGCGTGTGGCGCGGCAGGACATGGAAAATGCCCGCAGCCTGATTCCGATCCTGGTCCGGGCGCAGAAGATGGGACCGGAGGATGAGCAGGCGCTGAAGGAGATTGTGGTCTGGCGCATGATGGGCAGCGACCTCACCTCTGAGCAGGCACGCTGGCGCGATGCGGTGGTGATGAACAGCGAGTCTACCGCGCTGGTAGAACGCCGGGTACGACTGGCACTCTCTCAGCATGACCGACGCGGCCTTAACACCTGGATCGCCCGTCTGCCGCTGGAAGCCAAAGAGAAAGATGAATGGCAGTACTGGCAGGCCGATCTGCTGTTTGAGAAAGATCGCAAAGAGGAAGCGGAAGAGATCCTGCGCAAACTGATGCAGGCGCGTGGCTTCTATCCAATGGTGGCCGCACAGCGGCTGGGCGTTGACTACCCGTTGCAGGTGGATGAAGCGCCGAAGCCTGACAGTGCCACGGTGCAGGGACCGGAGCTGGCCCGCGTTCGCGAGCTGATGTACTGGGGTCTGGATAACCTGGCGCGCAGCGAGTGGAGCAATCTCATCGGCAGCCGCACGCACACGCAGCAGCAGATGCTGGCGCGCTACGCCAATGAGCAGGACTGGTGGGATCTCAGCGTGCAGGCGACCATCACGGCCAAAATGTGGGACAGCCTGAAAGAGCGTTTCCCGCTGGCGTGGCAGAGCGTCTATGAGCGCAACACCGCGGTGAAGCAGATCCCGCCGAGCTATGCGATGGCGATTTCGCGTCAGGAGAGCGCCTGGAATCCGAAAGCGCGTTCACCGGTCGGCGCCAGCGGTCTGATGCAGATTATGCCTGCCACGGCGGCGCATACCGTGAAGATGTACAACATCCCTGGCTACAGCAACACCAGCCAGCTGCTCGATCCGGAAACCAATATTCAGATCGGCACCCAGTATCTGGAATATGTCTATCAGCAGTTCAATCAGAACCGGATTTTCGCCTCGGCGGCCTACAATGCCGGGCCGGGCCGGGTGCGAAGCTGGCAGAAAACCAGTGCAGGCAATCTTGATGCCGTCGCGTTTATCGAGACCATCCCGTTCTCTGAAACGCGTGGCTATGTGAAGAATGTGCTGGCGTACGACGCCTACTATCGTCACTTCATGTGCAAGCCTGACAAGATCCTGTCAGATGCTGAGTGGAATCGCCGTTACTAGCTGTGCTAAGCTTCCGTACTCTTTAGCGAGTACGGAAGCCTCTTCATGACCCATTCTGATTCCCCCACCGATGCGCATCCGGCAGAAGATAGCTGGCAGCGCTTTGTCGTGCTGATGCAGCAGGCCTTTGCTGATGGTCATGCGCTGCCACTAATGCAACTGATGATGACGCCCGACGAGCGGGAAGCGTTCGGCACCCGTCTGCGGATTATCGAAGAGTTAATGAACGGCGAGATGAGCCAGCGCGAACTGAAAAATGAGCTCGGCGTTGGCATTGCGACCATTACCCGTGGCTCGAACAGCCTGAAAGAGGCGCCGCCGGAGCTGAAACGCTGGCTGGAGGCGCGTCTGGGACGCGCCTGATCACTGCTGGTAAAGCGGATGGATGAACGGGCAGAGCGCCAGAATCAGTGCCTGATGATAGACACTGGAGCGGCTGAGCAGGCCGTTTGTGAACGCCCCGATAGCGCCACCCTGGTGTTTAATATTTTCGATGCCGGTTAACCGCGCCATCTCTTCACCCAGCTCCCGGCCTTCACGCAGACCCGCCAGCACCACCGGCGGCAGGGTGAAACTGGCCGAGCGCGATTCGCCGCGCTGCTTCTGATTTTCTACCACCATCCAGGCAAACGCGCTGTCATCTTCAATGCCCGCCTCAATCGCTACCCAGAACGCCGCTTCTGGCCGGACCTGCCGGGCATTCATCACGCGCTGACGTGCGCCAGTTCGCGTTTCGAGATGGGTTAACGGTTGTGCTGCTACGCCGCTATCGACCTCGACCCCTTCAATATGGCAGGATCCCTCGCCGAAAACGTCGTTGAATGCCTGAGCAATCGCATGAATTTTCGCTGGATTGGTGGTGGCTGCGACAACATGGTACATAATTGGTTGAACCCTCAGGTGATTAAGCGCCTGGCCCATCGGGCTGTTTGATTTGTCATTCTGAACCCGGGCAGTGCTCACAATCCTCACGTACTTTCCGTACGCGCCGGTTGTTTCGCGCTCTCCGTGTGCAGACTGACTGCAACAATGACGCCTGATGGGGTAAGCTCTAAAGCGATTTTTGTCGCAGTATAACGGAAACTAACATGCTACAGGTCTATCTTGTTCGTCACGGTGAAACGGTATGGAATGCAGAGCGTCGCATTCAGGGTCAGTCCGACAGTCCGCTGACGGAAAAAGGTGAGCAGCAAGCCTGGCAGGTGGGTGAGCGCGTGAAACATCTGGGCATTACGCACATTATTGCCAGCGATCTGGGGCGTACGCGCCGCACCGCGGAGATTATTGCGGATGCCTGCGGTTGCTCAGTCACGCTTGATCCGCGGTTGCGTGAGCTGAATATGGGGGTGCTGGAGAAGCGTCCGCTGGATGGCTTAACCGCGGAAGAAGAGCAGTGGCGCGCCACGCTGGTCAACGGCACCGAAGGGGGCCGTATTCCTGAAGGGGAGTCGATGACTGAGATGGCGACGCGCATGCACGCCGCGCTGAATGCCTGTCTTGATCTTCCTGCCGGAAGCCGTCCACTGCTCGTCAGTCACGGTATGGCGCTGGGGGCGCTGGTCAGCACGATCCTCGGTCTGCCCGCCTATGCGGAACGTCGTCTGCGTCTGCGTAACTGCTCACTCTCACGTGTTGATTATCAGCAGAGCGCCTGGCTGGCAGAAGGCTGGATTGTCGAGACGGCGGGGGATATTTCCCATCTGGATGCGCCTGCACTCGACGAGCTTCAACGCTGATTTACCTGAGGCTGCCGTCGCGATGACGGCAGCCTTAACGTCAGTTGGCTACGGTCTGGCGGCGAATGGGAATCAGATATTCGCAACGGATCTCGGTCGGTGGCTCAGCGCGTTTTTTACCGCCATCGGTGTAAAAGCGTTCGATGTCCTGTCCCTGACGGCGGGTCAGCCCCAGCGTCGGCATGCAGGTGCCATAGAGCAGCAGAATAAACTCCTGCAGATTGACGCGCGGGCCGGTATAGGTGAACTGCACGTAGTCGCCCGCTTCCAGAATCACATTCTGCCCGGAGTGCAGGTTGACCGCGCTGTCAGCAGGCACCGCCGTGGTGTAGAGAATCTCCTGCTCATCATCTTTGTCCTGGCTGGCGCGCACCTGATGCAGGCCATACAGTACCGGCGGCACCGTGTCGGTTTCCAGCAGGAACTGCTTCCAGAAATGAATACGCATTTCGTCGCGGTAGCTGGAAATCTGCTCCAGAATACAGGTGTAGTTCTGGGTTTGTCCTACCAGCACCGTCTCCGGTAAGGTGACGAAAGCCGGTTCCGGCTGCGTCTCATCATCCAGGCGAATAGGGGGACGAATACCGAATGAGTTCCAGTCTGAAGAGCGTCGATACCACGCTGGTGTCTGAGCAAACTGCTTCTTGAATGCGCGAGTAAAAGTCTGTTGTGAATCAAAACGATACTGCAGTGCGATGTCCAGAATCGGGCGGCTGGTCAGGCGCAGCGCCACGGCGGCTTTAGACAGACGACGCGCACGAATATAGGCACCTATTGCGTGTCCGGTTACGTCTTTAAACATCCTCTGTAAATGCCATTTAGAGTAACCGGCTTTCTGGGCAACATTGTCCAGTGAAAGGGGTTGATCCAGATGGCTCTCCAGCCAGACAAGCAAATCGCGAATGATACCGGCTTGGTCCATAAAACATCCTCATACTCTGGTGGTGCAGCTAAACGCATTCGAAGAATATTAGCACTCATTGCTCAAAAGACGTGGGCCGTTTTCCGGGGAAGGTTGTGCTAAATCAGTACGGGCTTCAACCCGTTTTGGTTTGGTCATTAACTCGATTAACAGTACATTACATTCTCATCTATTCCATTTGCAATGGTAACTCCATGACAATATTCCGACTTATGATCGCTGCGCTGACCACGCTGACCTTTTCCAGCCCGCTGTTTGCCGAACAGATTGGCTCTGTTGATACGGTATTCAAGATATTCGGGCCTGACCACAAGATTGTCGTTGAGGCTTTCGATGATCCGGACGTTAAAAATGTAACCTGTTATATCAGCCGGGCGAAAACCGGGGGTATTAAAGGCGGACTGGGTCTGGCAGAAGATACCTCTGATGCCGCGATCTCCTGTCAGCAGGTGGGTCCGGTCGAGCTGAGTGATAAAATCGCGCAGGGCAAAGCAGAGGGTGAAGTGGTATTCCGCCAGCGCACCTCATTGATCTTCAAGAAGCTGCAGGTTGTACGCTTCTTCGACAAAAAGCGCAACGCCCTGGTCTATCTGACCTATTCCGATAAAGTGGTTGATGGCTCACCGAAAAATGCGATCAGCGCCGTGCCGATTATGCCGTGGCACTAAGGACAAAAAAAACGCCCGCAGGGGCGTTTTTTATTTGCCGCGTCTGACAGGGGTTTAATCCTGCAGGTCACCGCAGAAGCGATAACCTTCACCATGAATGGTGGCGATGATCTCTGGCGTGTCCGGCGTTGATTCGAAATGCTTACGAATACGACGAATGGTGACATCAACGGTGCGATCGTGTGGCTTGAGGTCGCGGCCGGTCATTTTTTTCAGCAGATCGGCACGGGTCTGAATTTTACCCGGGTTTTCGCAGAAGTGCAGCATGGCGCGGAACTCACTGCGTGGCAGTTTGTAGTGCTCGCCGTTCGGGTTGATCAGTGAGCGGCTGTTGATATCCAGCTCCCAACCGTTGAACTTGTAGCTCTCTACCTGACGACGCTCTTCGCCTGGCATGGCCAGATTCATGGTGCGCGACAGCAGGTTGCGGGCACGAATAGTCAGCTCACGCGGATTAAACGGTTTGGTGATGTAGTCGTCAGCGCCAATTTCCAGACCAAGAATTTTATCGACTTCGTTGTCACGGCCGGTCAGGAACATCAGGGCGACATTGGCCTGCTCACGCAGTTCACGGGCCAGCAACAGGCCGTTTTTACCGGGCAGGTTGATGTCCATGATGACCAGGTTAACGTCATTGTCGGTCAGCACCTGATGCATTTCAGCACCATCAGTCGCCTCATACACCACATAACCTTCCGCCTCAAAAATACTTTTGAGGGTATTACGCGTGACCAGTTCGTCTTCAACGATAAGAATGTGCGGGGTCTGCATGTTTAGCTACCTAAAATTTGCCAACAAATTGAAAACAGGGCGTACAGCGGTATGGCGTTCTCCATCATCGAGAGCGGCGGGCCGCGCTGAACCGTTGTACGAAATCATATTTTGATAAGCCATCTATCAACGTCAACAACAGTATTAGCTCAGCCAGTCAGGATGAAAATTGCATGCCCCGGGCGTTAATGATAATGGCGCATATCCTAACTGTATTAACAGCAACCTAACAGCACCAACTACAACCGATAAGCATAAAAACAACGCTTCGTTGACTTATATCAAATGCAATTGTAGCACGTTAACACTTTTGTGAAAAACTTCTCGCAGATTGCCTGTTTAGCTCACAAAAAGCATCATTTTCGTTACATTTTTTATGCAGTCGGGCCAAAATAAAACCCGCCGGAAATCACATTCTATCTCGTTGAAGTTAAATGGTTTAATAATGATTTCTTTAATAAAGCTCGTTTCAGGGATAAAAAGATTCAGGCCATCAATTTTAACCAGTTTTAACATGGTTAACACACGATTTTCTTATTACCTTCTGGCGACTGAATCATTAACAGCCATGTTAATATGGCGTTATGTTAATGGACCAATGGAATAAATATGCTTTTTCCCCTGATTCTCGTCTCGCCCGCGCGGCCAGAAAATATCGGCGCTGCGGCGCGTGCCATGAAAACCATGGGATTCAGTCAGCTGCGCATCGTTGCCAGTGACGCCTGGCAGGATCCCGCAGCGCGCCGGGTGGCACATGGTGCCGGCGAAATTCTCGACAACGTTCAGACCTTTGCAACCCTGGCCGACGCGTTAGCGGACATCGATTTTTCGGTCGCGACCACCGCGCGCAGCCGGGCAAAGTTTCGTTATTACGCCACACCGGAGCAGGTTGAAACGCAATTGCTGGAGAAACGCCAGTGGGTAAACAGTATGGCGCTGGTGTTTGGCCGCGAAGATAGCGGGCTGACCAACGAGGAGCTGGAGCTTGTAGACCTGCTGACCGGCATCCCGATGGCGAATGACTATCCTTCACTCAATCTCGGACAGGCGGTGATGGTCTACTGCTATCAGCTGTCGAAGCTGAATCAGGTTGAGGCATCAAAAGCCTCTGCGGCGGATGGGCAGCAGTTGCAGGCGCTGCGTCAGCGTTTCCATCAGCTGCTGGTGCAACTGGAGGTCAGTGATGATGAGAAGCTGTCAGACTGGATCGATCAGCGGGTAGGGCTGCTGGAACAGCGCGACAGTGCGATGCTGCATCGTCTGCTGCACGATATTGAAAAAAAAACTCACAGATAAATCCTCGGCAAAAAGCTGATTTTACAGCAACAGATCGCAGGGAATTTCTGCATCGCAACCGATCGAACAGCGTTTTACGCTTTCACCGGTGGCTGTGCGCAGTGGTGGAAATCTGTCCGCCGGACAAATCGGGTTGACTTAATGTGCGCTTTGCTTTACTTCTGGAAGCAAGACGGACAGACAAAAACAGACAGAAAATAAATCTAAATGCGTAAAATCAGCCTGAACACCACAATTATTACCACCACCATTACCACAGGTAACGGTGCGGGCTGACGCATACAGGAAAAACAGAAAATAAGCCCGCACCTAAACAGTGCGGGCTTTTTTTTCGGCTTAAATTCAGGAGAGTTTATATTATGCGAGTGCTGAAATTCGGCGGGACCTCGGTAGCGAATGCGGAGCGGTTTCTTCGCGTCGCTGACATTCTGGAAAGTAATGCGCAACAAGGACAGGTTGCAACCGTGCTCTCTGCGCCAGCAAAGATCACTAACCATCTGGTGGCGATGATTGAAAAAACCATCAGTGGTCAGGATGCTTTGCCGAATATCAGCGACGCCGAACGCATCTTCAGCCAGCTGTTGCAGGGACTGGCTGACGCGCAGCCGGGCTTTGAGTACGATCGACTGAAAACCCGCGTTGACCTGGAGTTTGCGCAGCTGAAGCAGGTTCTGCACGGTATCAGCCTGCTGGGGCAGTGCCCGGACAGCGTCAACGCGGCGATTATCTGCCGCGGTGAAAAACTCTCGATTGCGATCATGGAAGCGCTGCTGCAGGCGCGCGGCCATGAGGTCAGCGTGATCGATCCGGTGGAGAAATTGCTGGCGGTCGGCCACTACCTTGAATCTACTGTCGATATCGCCGAATCAACCCGCCGCATTGAAGCAAGTCAGATTCCGCCGCAGAACATGATCCTGATGGCGGGCTTCACGGCCGGTAACGAGCGAGGCGAGCTGGTCGTACTGGGCCGTAACGGTTCTGACTATTCAGCCGCTGTGCTGGCCGCCTGTCTGCGCGCCGACTGCTGTGAAATCTGGACTGATGTGGATGGCGTCTATACCTGCGATCCGCGTCAGGTGCCGGATGCGCGCCTGCTGAAGTCGATGTCCTATCAGGAGGCGATGGAGCTCTCCTATTTCGGCGCCAAAGTACTGCATCCCCGCACCATCGCGCCCATTGCTCAGTTCCAGATCCCCTGCCTGATCAAAAACACGGCCAATCCGCAGGCACCCGGCACCCTGATTGGAGCAGAAGGCGAACAGGATGAGAACCCGGTAAAAGGCATCACCAACCTGAATAATATGGCGATGGTCAACGTCTCCGGTCCTGGCATGAAAGGGATGGTCGGGATGGCGGCCAGAGTCTTTGCGGCGATGTCGCGCACCGGCATCTCGGTGGTGCTGATCACCCAATCCTCTTCCGAATACAGCATCAGTTTCTGCGTGCCGCAGAGCGAGCTGGCGCGGGCGCGTCAGGTGCTGGAGGAGGAGTTCTACCTGGAGCTGAAAGATGGCCTGCTGGATCCGCTGGATATCATTGAAAACCTGGCGGTGATTTCAGTGGTGGGCGATGGCATGCGCACGCTGCGCGGCATTTCAGCCAAATTCTTCTCGGCGCTGGCGCGCGCCAATATCAATATCGTGGCGATTGCTCAGGGCTCCTCCGAGCGTTCAATCTCAGTGGTGGTGAACAATGATGAAGTGATCACCGGGGTTCGCGTGGTGCATCAGATGCTGTTCGCCACCGATCAGGTGATCGAAGTGTTTGTGGTCGGCGTCGGCGGCGTCGGCGGCGCGCTGCTGGATCAGTTACATCGCCAGCAGGCGTGGCTGAAGAAAAAGCATATCGACCTGCGCGTCTGCGGCATCGCTAACTCCCGTGCGCTGTTAACCCACGTCCACGGCATTGATTTAAGCAACTGGCAGGCGGCATTAGGCGAAGCGAAAGAGCCGTTCAATCTCGGTCGTCTGACCCGTCTGGTTAAAGAGTATCACCTGCTCAATCCGGTGATTGTGGATTGTACTTCCAGCCAGGCGGTCGCCGATCAGTATGCTGATTTTCTCAGCGAAGGTTTCCATGTGGTGACGACAAACAAAAAGGCCAACACCTCATCCTGGAATTACTATCAGCAGATGCGCGCCGCCGCTGCCAAATCGCGGCGTAAATTCCTTTATGATACCAACGTCGGCGCCGGACTGCCGGTGATCGAAAACCTGCAGAACCTGATGAACGCCGGTGATGAGCTGCTGCGCTTCTCCGGTATCCTCTCTGGCTCGCTGTCCTACATCTTCGGCCAGCTGGATGACGGAATGTCACTGTCGCAGGCGACAACGATGGCGCGTGAGATGGGCTTTACCGAGCCCGATCCGCGTGACGACCTCTCCGGCACCGATGTGGCGCGTAAGCTGCTGATCCTGGCCCGTGAAGCGGGTCATCAGCTGGAGCTGAGCGACATTGAGATTGAGCCGCTGCTGCCCGCCAGCCTGACCGAAATCCAGGACATTGAGCAGTTTATGCAGCGTCTGCCTGAGCTGGATAACGCCTTTGCCGCCCGGGTTGCGCAGGCGCAGGATGAGGGCAAAGTATTGCGCTATGTTGGCGTGATTGAAGAGGGCGGCATCTGCAAAGTGAAGATCGACGCCGTTGACGGCAACGATCCACTCTATAAGGTGAAAAACGGCGAGAATGCGCTGGCGTTTTACAGCCGCTACTATCAACCGATTCCGCTGGTGCTGCGCGGATACGGTGCAGGAAATGATGTCACAGCGGCCGGTGTCTTTGCCGACCTGCTGCGGACACTGTCATGGAAGTTGGGAGTTTAATCATGGTAAAAATTTACGCACCGGCCTCGATTGGTAACGTCAGCGTCGGCTTCGATGTGCTGGGCGCGGCGGTTTCGCCGGTAGATGGCTCCCTGTTGGGTGACTGCGTCTCCGTGGAAGCGGCAGAGCAGTTTTCACTGACCAACGCCGGACGTTTTGTCAGTAAGCTGCCCGCCGATCCGAAAGAGAATATTGTTTACCAGTGCTGGCAGCGTTTCTGCCAGGAAATCGGCAAAGCGATCCCGGTGGCGATGACGCTGGAGAAGAACATGCCCATCGGCTCCGGGCTGGGTTCCAGCGCCTGCTCGGTGGTGGCCGGTTTAATGGCGATGAACGAGTTTTGCGGCAAGCCTCTCAGCGACAGCACGTTACTGACCCTGATGGGTGAGCTGGAAGGGCGAATCTCCGGCAGCGTGCACTATGATAATGTCGCCCCTTGCTTCCTCGGCGGCATTCAGCTGATGCTGCAGGAGAATGACATTATCAGCCAGGCGGTGCCGGGCTTTGATGACTGGCTGTGGGTGATGGCCTATCCGGGCATTAAAGTTTCGACCGCAGAAGCGCGCGCCATTTTACCGGCGCAGTACCGCAAAGAGGACTGCATCAGGCATGGCCGTTTGCTGGCCGGCTTCATTCACGCCTGCCATACGCGTCAGCCGCAGCTGGCAGCTAAACTTATGCAGGATGTGATTGCCGAACCTTACCGGACCCGGCTGCTGCCAGGCTTCACCGAGGCGCGGCAGGCCGCGAAAGATATTGGCGCACTGGCGTGCGGTATCTCAGGCTCTGGTCCGACACTTTTCGCCGTTTGCAATCAGATGGAAACGGCACAGCGGATGGCTGACTGGCTGAGCCAGCACTATCTGCAGAATGATGAAGGCTTCGTCCATATCTGCCGTCTCGACACGGCTGGCGCACGACAATTGGGATAACGCATGAAACTCTACAATCTTAAGGATCACAACGAGCAGGTCAGCTTCGCCCAAGCGGTGAAACAGGGTCTGGGTTCGCAGCAGGGTCTGTTCTTTCCGCTGGAACTGCCGGAGTTTGAACTGACCGACATCGACGCGATGCTGGAGATGGATTTTGTCAGCCGCAGCAGCAAAATTCTCTCGGCTTTCATTGGTGACGAGATTCCGGCCCAGCAGCTGCATGAGCGTGTTAAAGCCGCTTTTGCTTTTCCGGCCCCGGTGAAAGCCGTCAGCGAAGATATCGCCTGTCTGGAGCTGTTCCACGGCCCGACGCTGGCGTTTAAAGATTTCGGCGGCCGTTTTATGGCGCAGATGCTGTCGTATGTCTCAGGCTCAGATGAGCAGATCACCATTCTCACCGCCACCTCCGGTGATACCGGCGCGGCCGTGGCGCACGCCTTTTACGGCATGAAGAACGTGCGCGTGGTGATCCTCTATCCGCAGGGCAAAATCAGTCCGCTGCAGGAGAAACTCTTCTGTACCCTGGGCGGCAACATCGAAACCATCTCTATCGACGGCGATTTTGATGCCTGCCAGTCGCTGGTGAAACAGGCGTTTGATGATGAAGAGCTGAAGCGCGCGATTGGCCTGAACTCGGCTAACTCCATCAACATCAGCCGCCTGCTGGCGCAGATCTGCTACTACTTTGAAGCGGTCGCGCAGCTGCCACAGGAAAAACGTAATCAGCTGGTGGTGTCAGTGCCGAGCGGCAACTTTGGTGATTTGACCGCCGGTCTGCTGGCGAAATCGCTGGGCCTGCCGATCAAACGCTTTATCGCCGCCACCAACGCCAACGACACGGTGCCGCGCTTCCTGGGCAACGGCGAGTGGCAGCCAAACCAGACGGTCTCTACGCTGTCGAATGCCATGGATGTCAGCCAGCCTAATAACTGGCCGCGTGTGGAAGAGCTGTTCCGCCGTAAAACCTGGCGCTTAACCGATCTGGCCTGTGGTGCGGTCTCGGATGAGACCACGCGCGCCGCCATGCGTGAACTGGCTGAGATGGGCTACATTTCCGAGCCGCATGCCGCCATCGCCTGGCGTCTGCTGCGCGATCAGCTGCAGGAAGGGGAATATGGTGTGTTCCTGGGAACCGCGCATCCGGCGAAATTCCGCGAAAGTGTGGAAGCGATCCTTGAACAGACCCTGACGCTGCCGCCGGAGTTAGCGGAGCGCGCCGACCTGCCGCTGCTGTCGCATCAGATGAAGGGTGATTTCGCCTCGCTGCGGGCGTTTCTGCTGAAGTAAACCTGTGAAAGGCTTCCCGGTTGCGGGAAGCCTGTTTGTGGAAAGCAGAGGGCGCGGGGTGTTACTGCTCTGCGCGCTTAAAGACCAGCTCGCTCTCGCTGCTGCTGGCTGCATCAAAACGATAGCCATCCAGATCAAACGCCTTAAGCTGTTCCGGCTTCGTCAGGCGCTGCTGAATCACATAGCGACTCATTAATCCACGCGCCTTTTTGGCATAGAAGCTAATCACTTTGTAACTGCCATTCTTCTCGTCGAGGAACACCGGCTTAATCATCTGTGCCCGCAGCGTCTTCGGCTTAACCGCCCGGAAATATTCGTCCGAGGCGAGGTTGATCAGCACCTCATCGCCCTGTTCCGCCAGCGCGGCATTCAGCGTTTCAGTGATGAGATCGCCCCAGAAGGTGTAGAGATCTTTGCCCGCCGGATTCGCCAGGCGAATGCCCATCTCCAGACGGTAAGGCTGCATTAAATCGAGTGGACGCAGTACGCCATACAGGCCTGATAACATACGCAGGTGCTGCTGAGCAAAATCGAAATCCTGATCGCTGAAGGTCTCTGCCTGTAAACCGGTGTAGACATCACCTTTGAACGCCAGGATAGCCTGACGGGCATTCTTAGGGGAAAAATCGGGCTGCCAGCTGTTAAAGCGCTCGGCATTGAGGTGCGCCAGTTTATCGCTGATGCCCATTAACGAGGCGATGCTGGCGGGTGACAGCTCGCGCGCAATTTCAATCAGCTGTTGTGACTTTTCTAACAGCGCAGGCTGGGTGAAACGCGTTGTCGCCAGCGGGCTTTCATAATCCAGCGTCTTGGCGGGAGAGATCACCATCAACATAGTTGCTTCCTCGGTTAATGCCTGGTTTAACAGGGCATTGGCTGCTTATCAGGCTTCGCAGTGTACCAAAAAAGCCGCAAAGAATGACGAATCACACCTATTTGTTCGCGCTATCGTAAACGGCATTCCCTCACCTTGCGCCACCGTTGCCGCGTGATATTATCGCAACAGCCTTTTTTCACACTGACAGTTAACTAAGAGAAAAGAACATGACGGACAAACTTACCTCCCTGCGTCAGCTCACCACCGTCGTCGCCGACACCGGTGATATTGCAGCCATGAAGCTGTATCAGCCACAAGACGCCACCACCAACCCTTCTCTGATTCTCAACGCCGCGCAAATTCCTGAATACCGTAAACTGATCGATGAAGCGATCGGCTGGGCGCGTGAGCAGAGCAGCAACAAAGAAGAGCAGCTGCAGCTGGTTTCTGACAAGCTGGCCGTGAACATTGGTCTGGAAATTCTCAAACTGATCCCAGGCCGCATCTCGACGGAAGTGGATGCGCGTCTCTCTTACGACACTGAAGGCAGCATCGCCAAAGCCCGCAGCCTGATCAAACTCTACAATGATGCCGGTATCAGCAACGACCGCATCCTGATCAAACTGGCCTCTACCTGGCAGGGCATCCGTGCTGCAGAGCAGCTGGAAAAAGAGGGTATCAACTGTAACCTGACGCTGCTGTTCTCCTTTGCTCAGGCGCGTGCCTGTGCTGAAGCGGGCGTGTTCCTGATCTCTCCGTTTGTTGGCCGTATCCTCGACTGGTACAAAGCCAACACCGACAAGAAAGAGTATGCCGCGCACGAAGATCCAGGCGTGGTTTCAGTTTCTGAAATCTACAACTACTACAAGCAGCACGGCTATGAAACCGTGGTGATGGGCGCCAGCTTCCGTAACGTCGGCGAAATCATCGAGCTGGCTGGCTGTGACCGCCTGACCATTTCTCCTGCGCTACTGAAAGAGCTGGCGGAGAGCGAAGGCACCCTGGAGCGTAAACTGAGCTACAGCGGCGAAGTGAAAGCGCGTCCGGCCCGCATGACCGAGTCTGAGTTCCTGTGGCAGCACAACCAGGATCCTATGGCGGTTGCGAAGCTGGCAGAAGGTATCCGCAATTTTGCCGTTGATCAGGGCAAACTTGAGAAGATGCTGGCAGAACTGCTGTAATCTGTTGACCGTGGCGGCGCAGGCTGCCACGGTTTTCCCTTTTCCGACCCTTTCACTTTATATTATCCTCTCGGCTATTCCCCTTTTACTCCAACCGCACCGCGGTAAATCACAGCGAAGCTAATCATGAATACATTACGCATTGGCCTGATCTCGGTCTCCGATCGCGCCGCGAACGGCATTTATCAGGATCAGGGTATTCCCGCGCTGGAGAGCTGGCTCGGCAGCGCAATCAGCAGCCCGTTTGAGATTGAGTCCCGACTGGTGCCCGACGAGCAGCCGATGATTGAGCAGGCGATTTGCGAACTGGTCGATGAACGTTTTTGCCATCTGGTGTTAACCACCGGCGGCACCGGACCGGCCCGACGCGATGTCACGCCCGATGCCACCTTAGCCGTTGCCGATCGTGAAATGCCTGGTTTTGGTGAGCAGATGCGCCAGATCAGCCTGCAGTTCGTGCCGACCGCGATTCTGTCGCGTCAGGTCGGGGTGATCCGCAAGCAGTCGCTGATCCTCAATTTGCCTGGTCAGCCGAAGTCGATCAAAGAGACGCTGGAAGGGCTGAAGGATGAGCAGGGCAACGTAAAAGTTCACGGCATCTTTGCATCTGTACCTTATTGTTTACAGTTGCTGGAAGGGCCTTACGTCGAAACGCATTCCAGCGTAGTAGCAGCATTTCGGCCTAAAAGCGCGATACGTGAGATAAATAACTAAATATTCCCCATTTCAGGCATAAGCTATAGCCTTGCTGGTGTGGCAAAAGATTGACGGTATAGTAATAAGATCTTTACAACCTTATCTCTTTTGCCTCTGGAATATTATGAATCCGACTCACACTCAGCGTCTGACCGGTAAGGATTACAAGACCCTGGCGCTGGCCGCGCTGGGCGGCGCGCTGGAATTCTACGACTTCATTATCTTCGTTTTCTTCGCCACCGTGATTGGCGAACTCTTTTTCCCTTCGGATATTCCGGAATGGCTGCGTCAGCTGCAGACGTTTGCCATTTTTGCTGCAGGCTATCTGGCTCGTCCGCTGGGCGGCATCGTGATGGCGCATTTTGGCGATAAGCTCGGGCGCAAAAAGATGTTCAGCCTGAGCATTCTGCTGATGGCGCTGCCGACCCTGATGATGGGCGCTTTACCCACCTGGCAGACGATTGGCATTGCTGCGCCACTGCTGATGCTGCTGATGCGGATGTTACAGGGCGCGGCGATTGGCGGTGAAGTGCCGGGCGCCTGGGTGTTTGTCGCGGAACACGTGCCCTATAAACGTATCGGCATCGCCTGCGGCACGCTGACGGCCGGGCTGACTATCGGCATTTTACTGGGGTCGCTGGTAGCCACGCTGATCAATACCTCAATGTCGCAGCAGGCGATCCATGATGGCGGCTGGCGCATCCCGTTCTTCCTCGGCGGCGTGTTCGGGCTGGTCGCGATGTACCTGCGTCGCTGGCTGCATGAGACGCCGGTGTTTATTGAGATGCAGCAGCGTAAAGCGCTGGCGGAAACCCTGCCGCTGAAGACCGTGCTGGCAGAGCATAAAAAGTCGATTGTCATCTCTATGCTGCTGACCTGGCTGCTTTCCGCCTGCATCGTGGTGGTGATCCTGATGTCGCCGGTCTGGCTGCAAAAACAGCAGGGCATCGCGCCTGCGCTGACCCTGCAGGCCAACAGCATCGCCACCGTGATGCTCTGCATTGGCTGCATTATTGCCGGACTCGCGGCCGATCGCTTTGGTGCCAGTCGTACGCTGTGTGTCGGCAGCCTGCTGCTGGCGATCTGTAGCTGGCAGTTTTATCACCTGACCGCCCTCTATCCACAGCAGCTCTTCCTGCTTTATGGCATGGCGGGTTTCAGCGTCGGTATCGTCGGCGTGGTGCCCTTTGTGATGGTGCGCGCCTTTCCGGCAGAAGTGCGTTTTACCGGGCTCTCATTTTCCTACAACCTCTCCTATGCGATCTTTGGCGGGCTGACACCGATCTTTGTGTCGCTGCTGATGAACGTCTCAGAGATGGCACCCTGCTGGTATGTGATGGCGCTGGCGCTGGTAGGATTGCTGACGGGGATCTGGCTGCGGCGTGATGTCAGCCACGAGCCTGGCCTGCAGCAGGGGATTAACTCTTTGTAATGCGGGGACGCGGAGCCAGGCTCCGCGTCTTTTTTATGCGTAAAGGCAGGCTTAGAGTGATTTCGCGCCAATCGGCAGAATGGTGCGGCCAAAGGTTTCGTTCAGCACTTCACCCATCGCCAGATAGCAGGCGCTGGCACCACAGAGTATCCCGACCCAGCCCGCGGAGACCACCAGCGCCGGCAGGTGCATAATATGGGCCACGGCCAGCAGCAGAAACAGCAGCGTGAGCGAGCCGAAAACAAACTGCAGCATCCGCGCACCTTTCAGGGTACCGACGAACATAAACAGCGTGAAAATGCCCCACAGTGCCAGCCAGGCCCCCAGGAAACGTTCGTCTGGCACTTTTGCCAGTCCCATTTCAGGTAACAGCAGGATCGCCACAAAGCTTAACCAGAACATGCCGTAAGAGGTAAAGGCGGTCAGCCCGAAAGTGTTGTTCTTTTTAAACTCCAGCAGACCGGCCAGCACCTGCGCAATCCCGCCATAAAAAATGCCCATGGCTAAAATCGCCACGTCCATGGCAAACAGGCCCGTGTTGTGCAGGTTCAGCAAAATGGTCGTCATGCCAAATCCCATTAATCCCAGCGGGGCAGGGTTAGCCAGCGTTGAATTTGCCATAGTTCCTCGGCAGTAAAATGATCGTTGATGTAATAAACGGATTCCGTCCTGCTCCCTGAGGGGAACAAGGCGACGCATCATATTCAGCGTTGTGGCAGCGTTCTTTGATCCCGACAGGGCCAAAGGTAAAAATTTTTTTTTGGTTTAGCCCTTGATGCGCATCGAAGCGGCCCCATTTACTTGTCATCGAGCGTTGTGAACGTTGGAAAAAAAGCATGTGCTGGCAGTTGAATGCAAACAACCCGCCCACATAAAAGGTTCACAACCCAAATTGGCAACGAATTTAAGTGGGAGATGTTTAGATGGGTAAGATTATTGGTATTGACCTGGGTACAACCAACTCTTGTGTTGCGATCATGGATGGCACTAAAGCACGCGTGCTGGAAAATGCCGAGGGCGATCGCACCACGCCTTCAATTATTGCGTATACACAGGATGGCGAAATTCTGGTCGGTCAACCGGCTAAACGTCAGGCAGTGACCAACCCGCAGAATACCCTGTTCGCAATTAAGCGTCTGATCGGTCGTCGCTTCCAGGACGAAGAAGTACAGCGTGATATTAAAATCATGCCGTACAAAATCACCGGCGCTGACAACGGCGACGCATGGCTGGAAGTGAAAGGTCAGAGAATGGCACCGCCGCAGATCTCTGCTGAAGTGCTGAAGAAAATGAAAAAGACCGCCGAAGATTACCTCGGTGAGCCAGTGACTGAAGCGGTTATTACCGTACCGGCTTACTTCAACGATGCGCAGCGTCAGGCAACCAAAGACGCCGGCCGTATCGCAGGTCTGGAAGTCAAACGTATCATTAACGAACCGACTGCTGCTGCACTGGCATACGGTCTGGATAAAGGCCAGGGTAACCGCACCATCGCGGTTTATGACCTGGGTGGCGGTACCTTCGATATCTCAATCATTGAGATTGACGAAGTTGACGGCGAAAAAACCTTTGAAGTTCTGGCGACCAACGGTGATACCCACCTGGGTGGTGAAGACTTCGATAGCCGCCTGATTAACTATCTGGTTGCTGAATTCAAGAAAGACCAGGGCATCGATCTGCACAACGATCCACTGGCGATGCAGCGTCTGAAAGAAGCGGCAGAGAAAGCGAAAATCGAACTTTCTTCTGCACAGCAGACCGACGTTAACCTGCCATACATCACGGCAGATGCGACCGGTCCTAAACACCTGAACATCAAAGTGACCCGCTCTAAACTGGAGTCACTGGTTGAAGATCTGGTTGCTCGCTCAATCGCGCCACTGAAAGTTGCGCTGCAGGATGCCGGACTGTCTGTTTCAGACATCAACGACGTTATCCTGGTGGGTGGTCAGACTCGTATGCCACTGGTTCAGGCCAAAGTGACTGAGTTCTTCGGTAAAGAGCCACGTAAAGACGTGAACCCGGACGAAGCGGTCGCGGTTGGTGCTGCGGTTCAGGGTGGTGTACTGGGTGGCGACGTGAAAGACGTGCTGCTGCTGGACGTTACCCCGCTGTCACTGGGTATCGAAACTATGGGTGGCGTGATGACTTCGCTGATCAGCAAGAACACCACCATCCCAACCAAGCACAGCCAGGTCTTCTCGACTGCTGAAGATAACCAGTCAGCCGTGACCATTCACGTGCTGCAGGGTGAGCGTAAGCGCGCCAATGACAACAAGTCACTGGGCCAGTTCAACCTCGACGGTATCCAGAACGCGCCACGCGGTCTGCCGCAGATCGAAGTGACCTTCGACATCGATGCGGATGGTATCCTGCACGTGTCGGCGAAAGATAAGAACAGCGGTAAAGAGCAGAAAATCACCATCAAAGCCTCTTCAGGTCTGAGCGATGAAGAGATCCAGAAAATGGTGCGTGATGCGGAAGCGAACGCTGAATCTGACCGCAAGTTCGAAGAGCTGGTACAGACGCGTAACCAGGGCGATCAGATTGCCCACAGCACGCGTAAGCAGCTGGAAGAAGCGGGCGACAAACTGTCAGCTGATGACAAAGCGCCAATCGAAGCCGCTCTGGCCGCGCTGGAAACTGCGCTGAGAGGCGAAGACAAAGCGGAAATCGACGCCAAAATGCAGGCGCTGATGGAAGTGTCCGGCAAACTGATGGAAGCAGCACAGCAGTCTCAGGCGGGTGCAGCGGATGCCGGTGACGCGTCAGCGAAGAAAGATGACGACGTTGTCGATGCTGAATTCGAAGAAGTGAAAGATAACAAGAAATAATTGCCCCTGACCGGGCGCGACGGTTGGCCTGACAGCCGTTGAAACCAGCACGGGCGTAGGAGATCTCTCCACGCCCGTGCGATCATGTTAAGGGCTAAATAAACATGGCGAAGAGTGATTACTACGAGATTTTAGGCGTCGCCAAATCCGCGGACGAGCGTGAAATCAAAAAGGCTTACAAACGCCTGGCAATGAAATTTCACCCGGACCGTAATCCCGGTGACAAAGAAGCCGAAGCCAAATTCAAAGAGGTCAAGGAAGCGTACGAAATCCTGACCGATGCGCAGAAGCGTGCGGCCTACGATCAATATGGTCATGCAGCCTTTGAACAGGGCGGTATGGGTGGCGGTGGATACGGCGGCGGCGGCTTTGGTGGCGGCGGCGCAGACTTCAGCGATATCTTTGGCGACGTGTTCGGTGACATCTTTGGTGGTGGACGCCGTCAGCGCGCATCCCGTGGCGCCGATTTACGCTACAACATGGAGCTGTCGCTGGAAGAAGCGGTACGCGGCGTGACCAAAGAGATCCGCATTCCAACGCTGGAAGAGTGTGACGTCTGCCACGGCAGCGGCGCGAAAGCGGGAACGCAGCCACAAACCTGTTCAACCTGTCACGGTGCAGGCCAGGTGCAGATGCGCCAGGGCTTCTTCACCGTTCAGCAGGCCTGTCCGACCTGTCATGGTCGCGGCTCGGTGATTAAAGATCCGTGCAACGCCTGTCATGGTCATGGCCGCGTTGAGAAGTCGAAAACGCTGTCAGTGAAAATCCCGGCAGGGGTCGACACCGGCGATCGCATTCGTCTGAGCGGCGAAGGCGAAGCGGGCGAGCAGGGCGCACCAGCAGGCGATCTCTACGTTCAGGTCTCGGTGAAGAAACACCCGATCTTCGAGCGTGAAGAGAACAATCTCTACTGTGAAGTGCCGATCAACTTTGCGATGGCAGCGCTGGGCGGTGAGATTGAAGTACCGACCCTGGATGGTCGCGTGAAGCTGAAAGTGCCGTCAGAAACTCAGACCGGCAAGCTGTTCCGCATGCGCGGACGTGGCGTAAAATCTGTGCGTGGCGGCGCGGTCGGCGATCTGCTGTGTCGTGTCGTGGTGGAAACACCGGTCAGCCTGAATGAGAAACAGAAAGCGCTGTTGCGTGAACTGGAAGAGAGTTTTGGCGGTCCGAGCGGTGAGCATAACAGCCCACGCTCCAAGAGTTTTTTCGACGGCGTGAAAAAATTCTTTGATGATCTGACTCGTTAAGTCTGCCTGATAAAAAGCGGAGCCCCGGCTCTGATGCCAGTCAGTTAAGCGACAGGTGATAACGCAGTCTGGTGCCGTGCAGGGGCTGGCGGTCCTCGCGCCGCTGCGCGGTTCCTTCACTTCATTCCTCTGCCTGACGGACCGGCGGGGATGGCACATCCTGTGCCGCCCCGCCTTTCGCCCGCGTCCTGCGGGCTCTCCTGGCAGACTCATTCTGTTCAGCGCTGCGGATTACCTGCCCCTGCCCGACCCCAGCCTGCTCTGAAACTTCAGTGTGTAGTGTTAAAAAGGGCACGAGAGTGGAGGCCTGAGCGCCTCTGCTGCTGAAAGGGCTATCCGCAGCGCTGAGGCGTGACGGCGGGCCAGAAGTCCACGCCGGGAAGCGTGGACAGTTCGGGGCCGGCCAGGGAGGGCCGATCCCCGAACGGTTCGTCGGCACGCCGTCAAAGCCGAAGGTACCGCGTGAGCGGCGCGAGGACGGCCCGGCAGCAGCAGAGGTGCTCAGGCCCGCACTGCGGCTCGCTCGCCCGGAAAAAAAGCTGCCACGTTTGACCGTGACAGCCTTTACAAATCTAATCTTAACTGACCAGCATTAGAGCCCCGGCTCCGCTTTTTTTTACTTTAAATCCCCTGCCTGTGATGGCTGCATTATCTCTCCCTCACCGCAGCACTCATAAAAATGTCGACGTTTACTGCTATTACTGCTCGGCGAAACCGAGCATATAGCGCGGTATAAGCTGCTTTTAACGAACTATATGAATCGTTACACTGGTTAACATTCTGTCTCTGCTCAGGAAGATGAACGTTGAACAAGCCGCGCAAATTAAAAAATCTGCTAAAAAGTTTTATTGAAAGTGATGCCAGCAATGGCGTGATGTTGATCGTGGCGGCGGTCGCGGCGATGATCCTCGCCAATACGGCCGCTACCGCCCAGGGTTACCAGGCGTTGCTGAATGAACCGGTACAAATCCGCTTCGGAGCGCTGGATATCAGCAAAAACTTGCTGTTGTGGATCAACGATGCGCTGATGGCGCTTTTCTTTCTGGTTATTGGCCTGGAAGTAAAGCGTGAGTTGATGGTCGGCGAACTTGCCAGCCGTGACAAGGCGATCTTCCCGGTCATCGCGGCAATAGGCGGCATGGCGTTACCCGCCCTGATCTTCCTGCTTTTCAACCATGGTGATGAGATTGCACGTAACGGCTGGGCCATTCCCACCGCAACCGATATCGCTTTTGCGCTGGGTGTGCTGGCCCTTCTGGGCAGCCGTGTTCCCGTTGCGCTGAAAGTCTTTCTGATGGCACTGGCGATTATTGATGACCTGGGTGCCATTGTGATTATCGCTCTGTTCTATACCAGTGACCTCTCAGTGCTCTCCCTGTGCGTGGCTGCTGGCGCCATTGTTGTGCTGGCACTCCTGAACCGCTTTAACGTCCGTAGAATCTCAGTCTACATACTGGTGGGTATCATACTCTGGACCGCCGTGCTGAAGTCGGGCGTCCACGCAACCCTGGCTGGCGTCATTGTGGGCTTCTTCGTGCCTCTGGAGAAGAAAGAGGGGCACTCTCCAGCGGAACATCTGGCGCATGGTCTGATGCCGTGGGTGAACTGGATGATTCTGCCGCTGTTTGCCTTTGCTAATGCCGGTATCTCACTTGCTGGCATTACGCTGAGTGATGTCCTCTCGCCTGAACCGTCAGGTATCATCTTCGGCCTGTTAATCGGTAAGCCATTAGGCATTACGCTCTTCTGCTGGCTGGCGGTAAAACTGCGGCTGGCAGTATTACCCAACGGCACAACCATACGCGATATTATGGCGATTGGTGTGCTGTGCGGAATTGGCTTCACTATGTCAATTTTTATCAGTTCGCTGGCCTTTGATGCCGCGCATGAACAGCTGGTGACCTTTTCTAAACTGGGCATTCTGACCGGCTCTCTGCTTTCAGCCGTCATCGGCTATACGCTGCTGCGAATTAAACTGCGCTAATGGAGAGGAGGCGTAAGCCTCCTTTTTTCTATGAATCAGCTCAATTTCAATCATCTCTACTACTTCTGGCACGCCTGCCGTGCGGGATCGATAGCTGGCGCAGCAGAGGCACTCTCCCTGACGCCACAGACCATTACCGGGCAGATTAAGGCACTGGAGGAGCGCCTGCAGGGCAAGCTGTTCCGGCGTCAGGGACGGGGCCTGGTACCGACGGAGCTGGGGCAGCTGGTTTTTCGCTATGCTGACCGCATGTTTATGCTGAGTCAGGAGATGCTGGATATTGTGAATTACCGCAAAGAGTCCCATCTGCTGCTGGATGTTGGCGTGGCAGATGCGCTCTCAAAGCAGCTGGTCAGCAAGGTGCTGGAGACGGCGGTGGTCGCAGAGGAGAAAATTCATCTGCGCTGTTTTGAATCGACCCACGAAATGCTGCTGGAGCAGCTCAGTCAGCATAAGCTGGATATGATTATCTCTGACTGCTCCATCGACCCCACCCAACAGGAAGGGCTATTTTCGGTGAAGCTGGGGGAATGCCCGATCAGCTTCTGGTCAACCCAGCCGCTCAGCGATCTCTCTTTTCCGGCCTGCCTGGAGACGCGTCCCCTGCTGATTCCGGGGCGCCGCTCCATGCTGGGGCGCAAAATCCTCAACTGGATCAGCACCCAGGGAGTGCAGGTGGAGATTCTCGGTGAGTTTGATGATGCGGCACTGATGACGGCGTTTGGTGCGCGACAGAATGCGATTTTTGTCGCGCCTTTGCTGGAGATGGGTCAACGTGAGGGGATATATGAAGTCGGGCGGCTCGACGCGGTATCAGAGGAGTATCACATACTCTTCGCGGAGCGGATGATTCAGCATCCGGCGGTGCAGCGACTCTGTCACGCAGACTTCAGCGAACTCTTTCCCCGCCAGGGGACAGACGAAAAAAAACCGGCGTAAGCGCCGGCTTTTTTAACAAAGCGATTAACAACAGGCGATTAAGCCAGTTTGTTGATCTGTGCAGTCAGGTTAGACTTATAACGTGCAGCTTTGTTCTTGTGGATCAGACCTTTAGCAGCCTGACGGTCCACGAGTGGTTGCATTTCATTGAATGCGTTCTGCGCAGCAGCTTTGTCGCCTGAAGCGATCGCCGCGTATACTTTCTTAACGAAGGTACGCATCATAGAGCGGCGGCTAGCGTTATGCTTACGGCGTTTCTCAGATGTTACGGCGCGTTTCTTAGCTGATTTGATATTAGCCAAGGTACAACTCCCAAATGTGTTCTATAGAGACAAATCAAAGGCCGAGGACTATGCCCTTCTAACCTGATTTTGTCAATGGATTTGTGCAAATAAGCGTCGCCCTGAGAGCGGCACTCGGTTACGTATTTGATGGCGCAGGATTCTACCAGCTTCCCCTCGCTGAATACAGTATTTCGCGACAAAATTCTTAACATGCGCTTCTGCAACAGGAAATGCAGCGCCTAAAGCATGAAAGGCGTGCTGACGGGTTAACCTGAGTCGCTTTCAAGGGTATAATCCGCCGATTTCCACCGGTTTGGGCCAGCCATGAAGTTTATCCGCGGTATTCATAATCTTAACGAGCAGCATCGCGGCTGCGTTCTGACCATTGGTAATTTCGATGGCGTGCACCGTGGGCATCAGGCGCTGATGTCGCGGCTGTGTGAAGAGGGACGTAAGCGTAATCTGCCGGTGGTGGTCATGGTTTTTGAGCCACAGCCGCTGGAGCTGTTTGCCGGTGACAAAGCGCCGGCTCGTCTGACGCGTCTGCGTGAAAAACTGCGATACATGGCGGAAGCCGGCGTCGATAAAGTGTTGTGCGTGCGGTTCGACCGTCGCTTTGCGGCCTTGTCCGCCCAGCGTTTTATCAGTGACCTGTTAGTCGAAAAGCTGGACGTAAAGTACCTTGCGGTAGGCGATGATTTCCGCTTCGGCGCTGGTCGCCAGGGTGATTTCCTGTTATTACAGAAAGCCGGTGCGGAGTACGGCTTTGAGGTCGTCAGCACCGAAACCTTCTGTGATGGCGGTAAGCGAATCAGCAGTACTGCCGTGCGTCAGGCGCTGGCCGTGGATGATTTAGCGCTGGCGCAGTCACTGCTTGGTCACCCTTTCACTATTTCCGGCCGCGTTGTGCACGGTGATGCACTGGGACGCACGCTGGGTTTCCCCACGGCGAACCTCCCTTTACGCCGCAGCGTCTCGCCGGTGAAAGGGGTTTATGCGGTGGAGGTACGGGGTCTGACGCCCGAGCCACTGCCAGGTGTCGCTAATATCGGCACCCGTCCGACCGTAAAAGGTTTACGCCAGCAGCTTGAAGTTCACCTGCTCGACATCAATATGGATCTCTATGGTCGTCACATTGATGTGGTGCTGAAACAGAAAATACGAAACGAGCAGCGCTTTGCCTCACTGGAGGCGTTGAAAGAACAAATTGCGAACGATGTGGTAACGGCCCGGCAGTTCTTTGGGCTGCTTTAACCTGAGCGAAAAACGGAATCGAGAATCTGATGAGTGACTATAAATCTACCCTGAATTTGCCGGAAACGGGATTCCCGATGCGTGGCGATCTGGCCAAACGCGAACCGGGAATGTTGCAACGCTGGTATGCCGACAATCTGTACGGCATCATCCGCGAAGCCAAAAAAGGGAAAAAAACCTTTATCCTGCATGATGGCCCTCCGTATGCGAACGGCAGCATTCATATTGGTCACTCCGTTAACAAGATTCTGAAAGACATTATCGTTAAGTCGAAAGGCATGGCGGGTTATGACTCGCCGTATGTGCCGGGCTGGGACTGTCACGGTCTGCCAATCGAACACAAAGTTGAGCAGATGATCGGCAAGCCAGGCGAGAAAGTCACCGCTGCTGAATTCCGCGAAGCGTGCCGCAAATACGCCGCGGAACAGGTTGAAGGCCAGAAGGCGGACTTTATCCGTCTGGGTGTGCTGGGCGACTGGGATCGCCCTTACCTGACCATGGATTTCGGTACCGAAGCCAACATCATTCGTGCGCTGAGTAAAATCATCGGCAACGGCCACCTGCACAAAGGCGCGAAGCCCGTGCACTGGTGTCTGGATTGCCGTTCTGCCTTAGCAGAAGCGGAAGTGGAGTATTACGACAAAACGTCACCGTCGATTGATGTGATGTTCAACGCCATTGATGCCGACGCGGTGCGTCAGGCGTTTGGTGTGGCACAGGTTAATGGTCCGATTTCACTGGTGATCTGGACGACGACACCGTGGACGCTGCCGGCTAACCGCGCCATCTCGTTAAACGCGGAATTTGAGTATCAGCTGCTGCAGATCGACGGTCGCGCGCTGATCCTGGCAAAAGATCTGGTCGAGAGCGTGATGAAGCGCGCGGGCGTCAGCGAATGGCAGGTACTGGGCGAATGTAAAGGCGCGGCGCTGGAGCTGCAGAAATTCCAGCATCCGTTCCTGGCGCTTGAGTCGCTGGTGGTACTGGGCGATCACGTCACCCTGGAAGCGGGTACCGGTGCAGTCCACACGGCACCTGGCCACGGCCCGGATGACTATGTTATCGGTCAGAAATATGGCATCGAAACCGCCAATCCGGTCGGACCGGATGGCCGCTATCTGCCAGGCACCTATCCAACGCTGGATGGGGTCAATGTCTTTAAAGCCAACGACATGATCGTTGAGCTGCTGAAAGAGAAGGGCGCGCTGCTGCACGTTGAGAAACTGCTGCACAGCTACCCGCACTGCTGGCGCCATAAAACGCCGATCATCTTCCGCGCCACGCCGCAATGGTTCATCAGCATGGATCAGAAAGGATTGCGTGCGCAGTCGCTGAAGGAGATCAAAGGCGTGCAGTGGATCCCGGACTGGGGCCAGGCGCGTATCGAATCGATGGTGGCGAACCGCCCTGACTGGTGTATCTCTCGTCAGCGTACCTGGGGCGTACCGATGGCCCTGTTCGTTCATAAAGAGAGCGAAGAGCTGCACCCGGACACGCTGGCGCTGATGGAAAAAGTGGCGCAGCTCGTTGAGCAGGAGGGGATTCAGGCCTGGTGGGATCTCGATCCGCGCGAGCTGATGGGCGACGATGCCGATCATTACGTAAAAGTGCCGGATACGCTGGATGTCTGGTTTGACTCCGGTTCAACCAGCTATTCCGTGGTTGATGCGCGTCCGGAATTTGGCGGACATGCGCCTGACCTTTATCTGGAAGGGTCCGATCAGCATCGCGGCTGGTTTATGTCCTCGCTGATGATCTCCACGGCGATGAAGGGCAAAGCGCCTTATCGTCAGGTACTGACGCACGGTTTCACCGTGGATGGTCAGGGCCGCAAGATGTCGAAATCGATCGGTAACACGGTTGCGCCGCAGGATGTGATGAACAAACTGGGCGCCGATATTCTGCGCCTGTGGGTGGCATCAACCGACTACTCGGGCGAAATGGCGGTCTCCGATGAGATCCTTAAACGTTCTGCCGATGCCTATCGCCGCATCCGTAACACCGCGCGTTTCCTGCTGGCTAACCTCAGCGGCTTTAACCCGGCTACCGATCTGGTGAAACCGGAAGAGATGGTGGTGGTGGATCGCTGGGCCGTCGGTCGCGCTCAGGCGGCACAGGCCGATATCGTTGCCTCTTACGAGAACTACGATTTCCACGAAGTGATCCAGCGTCTGATGCAGTTCTGTTCAATTGAGATGGGCAGCTTCTATCTCGACATCATCAAGGATCGTCAGTACACCGCGAAAGGCGATGGCCTGGCGCGTCGCAGCTGCCAGACCGCGCTGTGGCATATCGTCGAAGCGCTGGTGCGCTGGATGGCACCGATCATGTCCTTTACGGCGGATGAGATCTGGGGCTACCTGCCAGGCGAACGTGCGCAGTATGTCTTTACCGAAGAGTGGTATCAGGGGCTGTTTGGCCTGGCTGAAGATGAAGCGCTGAATGACGCCTACTGGGCTGAGCTGCTGAAAGTGCGTGGCGAAGTGAACAAGGTGATCGAGCAGGCGCGTGCGGATAAACGTATCGGTGGCGCACTGGAAGCAACGGTCACGCTCTATGCCGATCCGGAGCTGGCGGCTAAACTGCAGGCGCTGGGTAATGAGCTGCGCTTTGTGCTGCTGACCTCTGGCGCACAGGTGGCTGATTACGCCCTGGCGAACGACGAAGCGCAGCAGAGTGAGCTGCTGAAAGGTCTGAAAATCGCGCTGCACAAGGCGGAAGGCGAGAAATGTCAGCGCTGCTGGCATTACACTACCGACGTCGGACAGAATCCTGAGCATGCTGAGGTCTGTGGTCGTTGTTACACTAACGTAGCCGGTGACGGCGAACAGCGTGAATTTGCCTGATGCGTAAACCTATTTTATCAACCGGATTGCGCTGGCTGTGGCTGGTGCTGGTGGTGATTGTTGTCGACTTCGCCAGTAAGCAGTGGGTGATGAACAACATGATGCTGCATGAAACCCAACCGCTGATGCCCTACCTGAACCTGTTCTACGCGCACAACTACGGCGCGGCGTTCAGTTTCCTGGCGGACAAAGGCGGCTGGCAGCGCTGGTTCTTTGCCGGTATTGCGCTGGCTATCGTGATCTCACTGGTCGTGATGATGTATCGTAATCATGCCAGTCAGAAGATCGCTAACATCGCGTATGCCCTGATCATCGGCGGCGCGATAGGCAATCTGTTTGATCGCTCATACCATGGCTTTGTGGTCGATTTTATCGATTTCTATGTCGGTAACTGGCACTTCGCTACATTTAATATCGCTGACTGCGGCATCTGTATCGGTGCTGCATTGGTGGTGCTGGAGGGCTTTTTCAGCCCGAACGGCAAACAGGCTAAACAGAAAGGGTAAGTGATGACTGAGTCCGTACAGCGCGAAAGCGCGGTGTTGGTGCATTTTACGCTGAAGCTGGAAGATGGCTCGACGGCGGAATCGACCCGTGCAAACGGCAAGCCCGCGCTGTTCCGTCTCGGTGATGGCAGCCTCTCTGCGGCACTTGAGCAGGCACTGCTGGGGCTGAAAGCGGGTGAAACTAAACAGTTTACCCTGGAACCGGACGACGCCTTTGGCGGCGTCAGCCCTGACCTGATCCAGTATTTCTCGCGTCGGGACTTTATCGATGCGGGTGAGCCGGAAGTGGGAGCCATCATGCTGTTCAGCGGCATGGGCGGCAGTGAAATGCCTGGCGTGATCCGTGAAATCTCCGGTGACTCTATCACTGTGGATTTCAACCATCCGCTGGCAGGTCGTCGTATTCAGTTTGATGTAGAGGTGCTGGAAATCGATCCCGCACTGGAGGCCAACGATGCAAATCCTGTTAGCTAATCCGCGCGGCTTCTGCGCTGGCGTTGATCGTGCCATCAGTATTGTTGAGCGCGCGCTGGAGATGTATGGCGCGCCAATCTATGTCCGTCACGAAGTGGTGCATAACCGTTACGTGGTAAACAGCCTGCGTGAGCGCGGTGCCATCTTCATTGAAGAGATCAGTGAAGTGCCGGATAACGCGATTCTGATCTTCTCTGCGCACGGTGTTTCTCAGGCGGTGCGTGCCGAAGCCAAAGCGCGCAATCTGACTATGCTGTTTGACGCTACCTGTCCGCTGGTGACCAAGGTGCATATGGAAGTGGCACGCGCCAGCCGTAAAGGCGTTGAGGCAATACTGATTGGTCATGCAGGTCATCCGGAAGTCGAAGGCACCATGGGGCAGTACAACAACCCTAATGGCGGCATGTATCTGGTGGAGTCACCGGAAGATGTCTTCAGACTGACAGTGAAAGACGAAAACAATCTGAGCTTCATGACGCAGACCACGCTGTCGGTGGATGACACCTCTGACATCATTGATGCTTTGCGCCAGCGCTTCCCGGCGATTATCGGGCCGCGTAAAGATGATATCTGCTATGCCACTACCAACCGTCAGGAAGCGGTTCGTACTCTGGCTAAAGATGCGGAAGTGGTGCTGGTGGTGGGGTCGAAGAACTCCTCTAACTCTAACCGTCTGGCTGAGCTGGCTCAGCGTGCCGGTAAGCTGGCGAAGCTGATCGACTCTGCGGATGATATTCAGGAAGAGTGGGTAAAAGGCGTGGCCTGCATCGGCGTCACCGCAGGCGCGTCAGCGCCCGATATTCTGGTGCAGCAGGTGATCCAGCGGCTGCGTGAACTGGGCGGCGAAGCGGCAATTGAGCTGATTGGCCGTGAAGAGAATATTGTCTTCGAAGTGCCCAAAGAGCTGCGTGTCGAAGTGCGTAACGTGCAGTAACTCTGCGATATTACTGATAAAAAGGCCGACTCTGTTCGGCCTTTTTTGTTTTTTGAATCTGACAAAAAAAGTCGTTATTTGCTGCGGTGATTGCTTTTACTGATAATCACGGGCGGCTGGCATAAAATTCTTATTATCACGGATTAATAGTGGCGTGACTGTTAACTCATCGTTAACCTGATGACGCTTTGGATGCATAGTTTTGTTTTAGGAATGAATAAATATGAACACAATCCGCATTGCTATTGTGGGCGCGCCGGGCCGTATGGGCCGTAATCTGATTCAGGCAACGCAGCAGGCAGAAGGCGCTGAACTGGGTGCGGCACTGGCTCGCCCGGGCTCATCGCTGACCGGCAGCGACGCTGGTGAATTAGCGGGCATCGGAAAAAATGGCATCATCATCGCTGACGATTTACGCGCGGTGATTAACGATTTTGATGTGCTGGTCGACTTCACCCGCCCGGAAGGCACGCTGGAGTATATGGCGATCTGCCGTGAGCAGGGCAAAGCGATGGTGATCGGCACCACCGGTTTTGATGAAGCAGGCAAAGCGGCCATTCGGGCCGCGGCAGAAGATATCCCCATTGTGTTCGCCGCTAACTTCAGCGTGGGGGTTAACCTGGTGCTGAAGCTGCTGGAGAAGGCTGCCAAAGTGATGGGAGAGTACGCGGATATTGAGATCGTTGAAGCGCACCACCGCCATAAAGTGGATGCGCCCTCCGGAACCGCGCTGGCGATGGGTGAGGCGATTGCCGATGCGATGCAGTGGAAACTGGATGAGCATGCGGTCTATACGCGTGAGGGCCACACCGGCGAACGCCAGCCGCAGAGCATCGGTTTTGCGACAGTACGCGCGGGTGACATTGTCGGTGAGCATACTGCGATGTTTGCAGATATTGGCGAGCGCGTAGAGATAACCCACAAGGCTTCAAGCCGTATGACCTTTGCAAATGGCGCGGTTAAGTCCGCTTTATGGTTGAAAGATAAGAAATCTGGCCTGTTTGATATGCGGGATGTGCTGGATTTGTCGATGTTGTAAGTGTTGTGAACCATCGTGATGTGGTTGTTTCAATCGATAATCGCTTGATTGAAAAGGGGCAATGTTTTCATTGCCCTTAATTTTATCTGAAATCTGCCTTACCGATATAAATTTATCTCTGACTTCTGTTTTTTCCTGTTTTCTTCATTTATTTGCTCTGCCGGATGCTATTTTTGACCATTTGGTCAAAAATAAAGGCCGCGCTGCTTCTGTTTTGCTTTTACGCTGCCTGGCAAACGATTATTCCGCCGAGTTTTCCTCTCTTTTTGCTGCTTATGCCCGTTATTTTCCTCAGAAGGCAGATAAGGGTGAAAAAATCCCGCCGCAGGGTAGACAATGGCCAGGGCGATCATTAGAATGCGCGCAATTTGCCAAAAATCGACAATTCAGGCGGTTTTTGCATTGATTCAGGCGGCTATTTTGAATTAATATGCAGATATTGTGACTGTTTATTCCCTGGAGGATGTTTTGATTAAGTCAGCGCTCTTGGTTCTGGAAGACGGAACCCAATTCCACGGTCGGGCCATCGGGGCAACAGGGTCGGCAGTGGGAGAAGTCGTTTTCAATACCTCAATGACCGGTTATCAAGAAATCCTCACTGATCCTTCCTATTCCCGCCAAATCGTTACTCTCACTTATCCCCATATCGGTAATGTCGGAACCAATGCCGCCGACGAAGAATCCAGCCAGATTCATGCGCAGGGCCTGGTTATCCGTGACCTGCCGCTGATTGCCAGCAACTTCCGTAGTGAAGAGGGCTTATCCGCCTACCTGCAGCGCAACAACATCGTGGCGATTGCCGATATCGATACCCGCAAGCTGACGCGCTTGCTGCGTGAGAAAGGTGCACAAAACGGCTGCATCATTGCGGGCGATAATCCGGATGCCGCGCTGGCGCTGCAAAAAGCTCAGGCGTTTCCGGGACTGAAAGGGATGGATTTGGCGAAAGAGGTCTGCACCACTGAGACCTACAGCTGGCAGCAGGGCAGCTGGACGCTGGAGGGAGGGCTGCCAGAGCAGGCCGACGCTGAATCACTGCCTTACCATGTGGTGGCTTACGATTACGGTGCCAAGCGCAACATTCTGCGGATGCTGGTCGATCGCGGCTGTCGTCTGACCGTCGTTCCGGCACAGACGCCTGCCGAAGAAGTATTGAAGCTTAATCCGGATGGCATCTTCCTCTCTAACGGTCCTGGCGACCCGGAGCCGTGCGACTACGCCATCAGTGCGATTCAGGCCTTCCTGAAAACAGAGATCCCGGTGTTCGGAATCTGTCTGGGTCATCAGCTGCTGGCGCTGGCCAGCGGGGCTAAGACCGTGAAGATGAAACTGGGTCACCACGGTGGCAACCATCCGGTGAAAGATCTCGATAACAATCGCGTGATGATCACCGCGCAGAACCACGGTTTTGCGGTTGATGAGAACAATCTTCCCGCTAACCTGCGTGTAACTCACATTTCGTTGTTCGATAAAACCGTGCAGGGCATTCACCGCACTGACAAGCCCGCATTCAGCTTCCAGGGACACCCGGAAGCGAGCCCGGGCCCAGGCGATGCTGCGCCGCTGTTTGACCACTTTATTGAATTGATTGACGCATTCCGTCTGCAAGCGAAGTAATCAGGAGCTAATTCATGCCAAAACGTACAGACCTAAAATCCATCCTGATTCTTGGTGCCGGTCCGATTGTGATCGGCCAGGCCTGCGAATTTGACTATTCCGGTGCGCAGGCGTGTAAAGCGCTGCGTGAAGAGGGTTACCGCGTCATTCTGGTGAACTCCAACCCGGCGACGATCATGACCGACCCGGAAATGGCTGATGCGACTTACATTGAGCCGATTCACTGGGAAGTGGTGCGCAAAATCATCGAAAAAGAGCGCCCGGACGCGGTACTGCCGACCATGGGCGGTCAGACAGCGCTGAACTGTGCGCTGGAGCTGGAACGTCATGGCGTGCTGGAAGAGTTTGGCGTCACCATGATCGGCGCAACGGCTGATGCGATCGACAAAGCAGAAGATCGTCGTCGTTTCGACGTGGCGATGAAAAGCATCGGTCTGGATACCGCGCGCTCCGGCATTGCGCACACCATGGAAGAAGCGCTGGCCGTGGCTGAAGATGTCGGTTTCCCCTGCATTATCCGTCCCTCATTTACTATGGGCGGAACCGGTGGCGGCATCGCCTACAACCGCGAAGAGTTTGAAGAGATTTGCGAACGCGGTCTCGACCTTTCACCGACCAATGAGCTGCTGATTGATGAGTCGCTGATTGGCTGGAAAGAGTATGAGATGGAAGTGGTGCGCGATAAAAACGACAACTGCATCATCGTCTGCTCAATTGAAAACTTCGATGCGATGGGGATCCACACCGGTGACTCCATCACGGTGGCACCTGCCCAGACGCTGACCGACAAAGAGTATCAGATCATGCGTAACGCCTCGCTGGCGGTACTGCGTGAGATCGGTGTTGAAACCGGTGGCTCCAACGTGCAGTTCTCGGTTAACCCGAAAGATGGCCGACTGATTGTCATTGAGATGAACCCGCGCGTGTCACGCTCCTCGGCGCTGGCCTCCAAAGCGACCGGTTTCCCGATTGCTAAAGTGGCGGCCAAACTGGCGGTCGGCTATACCCTCGACGAGCTGATGAATGATATCACCGGCGGTTTAACGCCAGCCTCGTTCGAGCCTTCCATCGACTACGTTGTCACCAAGATCCCGCGTTTCAACTTCGAAAAATTTGCCGGTGCCAACGATCGCCTGACCACGCAGATGAAGTCGGTCGGGGAAGTGATGGCAATTGGTCGTACTTTCCAGGAATCCATGCAGAAAGCGCTGCGCGGCCTGGAAGTAGGCGCTAACGGCTTCGACCCGAAAGTCCACCTCGACGACCCGGAAGCATTAACCCGCATCCGCCGTGAGCTGAAAGATGCCGGTTCAGACCGCATCTGGTACATCGCAGACGCTTTCCGTGCCGGCATGTCAGTGGATGGCGTGTTTAACCTGACCAATATTGACCGCTGGTTCCTGGTGCAGATCGAAGAACTGGTGCGGCTGGAAGAGCAGGTTGCCCGTGAAGGGGTTAATAGCCTGGATGAGACGTTCCTGCGCGCCCTGAAGCGTAAAGGCTTTGCTGATGCACGGCTGGCAACACTGGCGGGCGTGGCAGAGAGCGAAATCCGCAAGCTGCGTCAGCAGTTTAACCTGCACCCGGTTTACAAGCGCGTGGATACCTGCGCCGCAGAGTTCGCGACAGACACCGCCTACATGTACTCCACCTATGAGGAGGAGTGCGAAGCCAATCCAAGTCCGGATCGCGAAAAAATCATGATTCTGGGCGGTGGGCCAAACCGTATCGGTCAGGGTATCGAATTCGACTATTGCTGCGTTCACGCCGCCCTCGCGCTGCGTGAAGATGGTTATCAGACCATTATGGTCAACTGTAACCCGGAAACAGTCTCGACCGATTACGACACCTCTGATCGCCTCTACTTCGAGCCGGTCACGCTGGAAGATGTGCTGGAGATTGTGCGCATTGAGCAGCCAAAAGGTGTGATTGTGCAGTATGGCGGTCAGACTCCGCTGAAACTGGCGCGTGCCCTGGAAGCCGCAGGCGTACCGGTTATCGGCACCAGCCCGGATTCCATCGACCGTGCTGAAGACCGTGAACGTTTCCAGCAGGCGGTTGATCGACTGAACCTGAAGCAACCCGCCAACGCCACGGTGGCCACACTGGAGCAGGCGGTTGAGAAAGCCGCGGGCCTGGGTTATCCGCTGGTGGTGCGTCCTTCTTATGTGCTGGGTGGCCGTGCCATGGAGATCGTCTACGACGAGATCGACCTCAAGCGCTACTTCCAGACGGCGGTCTCGGTTTCCAACGATGCACCGGTGCTGCTGGATCGCTTCCTGGATGATGCGGTCGAAGTGGATGTTGATGCGATTTGCGACGGTGAGCGGGTGTTGATTGGCGGCATCATGGAACACATCGAGCAGGCTGGCGTTCACTCCGGTGACTCCGCCTGTTCACTGCCGGCCTACACCCTGAGTCAGGAGATTCAGAATGTGATGCGCCAGCAGGTTGAGAAGCTGGCGTTTGAGCTGAACGTTCGTGGCCTGATGAACGTCCAGTTCGCGGTGAAAGACAACGAAGTCTACCTGATCGAAGTTAATCCTCGCGCGGCGCGTACCGTGCCGTTCGTCTCTAAAGCGACCGGTGTCCCGCTGGCGAAAGTTGCCGCGCGCGTGATGGCAGGCAAAACGCTGGCAGAGCAGGGCGTCACTGAAGAGGTGATTCCGCCTTACTACTCTGTCAAAGAAGTGGTGCTGCCGTTTAACAAGTTCCAGGGCGTTGACCCGATTCTGGGGCCAGAAATGCGCTCTACCGGTGAAGTCATGGGCGTGGGCCGCACCTTCGCTGAGGCGTTTTCTAAAGCGATGCTGGGCGCACAGAGCAACATGAAGAAGTCGGGCCGTGCGCTGCTGTCGGTGCGTGAAGGCGACAAGAAACGTATTGTCGACCTGGCCGCTAAGCTGCAGAAGTTTGGTTTCGAACTGGATGCGACTCACGGCACGGCGGTTGTGCTGGGCGAAGCGGGCATCAATCCGCGCCTGGTGAACAAGGTGCACGAAGGGCGTCCGCACATTCAGGACCGTCTGAAGAACGGCGAGTATAGCTACATCGTTAATACCACGGCGGGTCGTCAGGCGATTGAAGATTCGAAACTGATTCGCCGCAGTGCTCTGCAGTATAAAGTGCACTACGACACCACGCTGAACGGCGGCTTCGCCACCGCGATGGCGCTGAATGCTGACCCGACGGAACAGGTTATCTCCGTTCAGGAGATGCATGCCCAGATCAAGGCGATGTAAGGCGATGTAATGTGAAAAACGGCTCCTGCGGGAGCCGTTTTTTTTGACCAAAATCTGGCCCGGTCAGCTGTGAGATCGAGCCTGCGAAGGGAACACGGTCAGATCGGAAAGTCGCTTAAGCCAATCCCTGGCCGCTCGGCCCGCGCGATTACGCACCTCATCCCTGAGGTGCGCCCGTAGCCGGGCCAACGCTTTGCGTTGTTCAAAAACGCTCCTGACGTTTTTGTCCATGGCGCGGGACGCTTTCCTCTTCTGCCCGTGTTCCCTGCGCGTTGAGCCTATGCATTGTGGAAAAAAACCCTGAATTGAATTTGTCAGCTGTCTGAACGGCTCCTGCGGGAGCCGTTTTTTTGACCATCTTATTGGCGATAATCCGAAAAAAGGGTCCAGAAAAAGCAAAGAGTTTGCGTTAAAGTGACTGATTTGGCTTAATTTTTTAGCTATAGGTGCGAATAAGGCCGGTTCGCACAAATTTATAATATAAACACTTCCTGTGCGGATTTTTCGTCAGTACTATGCCTGCCGCTCATCACTGGAGCGTATCAGGACATAAATAAAAAATGAAAATGCGTACTTTTTCTCTGAGTGCAGTGGCTGCACTGATGGCAATTCTTCCTTTCGCCAGCCAGGCGGAAATTACCCTGTTAAAACAGGATCCGCAGGCAGGCGATCCGCTTAGCCGTCTTAACTTTACTTTTGGCGGCAGCATTCGTGCTCAGTTCAATCATCAGACCGGCGTGGATGATAAATCCTACAAGCGCGACGGTTTTGATGGCGGCACCCGTTTCCGTTTCGGCGCTGACTACTACCTGTTTGATGACGTCAGCTGGATCAGCTACTACGAGCTGGGTGTTAACGTCCCGGCGGTCTTCAGCTGGGATCGTCACTATGCGGACGGTGCCAATAACACCACGCGTCGTCAGCTCTACACCGGTCTGAAAAGCAAAACCTGGGGTCAGCTTACCTTTGGTCAGCAGAACAGCGTCTATTACGATACCGTGGGCGCCAAGACCGATATCTGGGATTACGACATGGTCGGCCAGGCTCCGGGTAACGGGATCAATGGCGACTACGACGGATCTTACCGCTCACGCAAACAGCTGAAGTATAAAAACAGCTTCGGCGATGCGGATCTTTACGCCTCTTATCTGTTCGAAGATAACGAGTATCTGCCAGGCAACGGCCTGCGCTATAAGCGCAAAGGCGGCGGCTCGCTGGGTGTGGACTACCACATCACGGACGATCTGAGCTGGGGCACTGCGTGGAACTACACCCGCGCGGCGATGCGTAACCCGAACAACGGCGACAGCCGCGATTACGATCAGAACATTTACGGCACCGCGCTGAGCTGGACTCCAGGTAACTGGACGTTGTCAGCCGGCGGTGGCTGGTATGAGAACTTCATGACCACCAAACGCAAAGATGTGCATGACTACTTTGCCGGCGACGCGTGGGGCATTGAATATTTCGCCGGTTACAAGATTCCGGTGGGGCAGTATGGTCTGAAAGCGGTACAGCCGTATGTCATGGGCGATCGCATTGAGTATGCGACAGGCCGTAATTATCAGCGCATCGACAACGGTCTGGGTGTGGTGCTGTTCCTCGACTACGGTTTCCGTGTCGATTACGAACATGTGTTTACCTCCAGCACCGATAACCTGGGTGATATGAATCTGGTGCGTCTGCGCTACGACTTCTGATAACCCTGACGGCTCCTCCGGGAGCCGTTTTCTTTTGCGCACGACTTTTGTGCCAGCCTGAGGCCGATCGCTGGCGAGCTGCGGCAAACTGACGCGATTAGGCGGTGAAAAACGCTGCACAGGCCGTGAAAAACGACGTCATGAAAAGCTTTACGCAATTAGACCTTTCCCCCTATCGACGAAAGTTTCACCTTTACGTATCATGGCGCCAATTTTTTTCAGTGAGTGGTTAACATGATTAGTCTTATCGCGGCATTAGCAGCAGATCGCATTATTGGAATGGAGAACGCCATGCCGTGGGACCTGCCTGCAGATCTGGCTTGGTTCAAGCGCCATACGCTGAAGAAACCGGTGATTATGGGCCGACTGACCTTTGAATCTATTGGCCGTCCGTTACCTGGCCGACTGAATATCGTGGTCAGCAGCCAGCCGGGCACCACCGAAGGCGTTACCTGGGTCACTTCGCTGGATGAGGCGTTACAGGCAGCCGGTGACGCTGAAGAGATCATGGTGATTGGCGGTGGCCGCGTCTATGAGCAGATGCTGAAGCGTGCCGATCGTCTCTATCTGACGCACATTGATGCGGAAGTCGAAGGTGATACGCAGTTTCCGGATTACGAGCCGGATGAGTGGCAGTCAACGTTCAGCGAATTCCACGACGCTGACGAGCAAAATTCCCACAGCTACTGCTTTGAGATCCTTGACCGTCGTCGCTAATCCCCCCCTGCCGGGCTGTAACCTGGCTGTCATCTTTATTCATTAGCATTGCTTCTTTTCTGGGATCGACACAAAGGAAGCAATCACTAATGAAAATCGAACTCTCCGCATTAAGCACTGACCGCCTGCCCGATCCACTGCGTCGTAAATTCCTTGCCGGTTCCGGTGCTATCGGCCTGACCGGCTTTCTCAGCGGCGGCCTGACGCTCTCGGGCAGTGCACTGGCGCAGGAGAAGCCTGCGGGCAGCCCACTGCTGGGCTTTCAGGCGATTGCCGCGTCCACGGCCGATGAGATTGTGGTAGCCCCTGGCTATCGCGCCGACGTGTTGATCTCCTGGGGTGATCCACTGGTGAATGGCGCAGCCGCGTTTGATCCGCAGGGCAACAACAGCGCCGAAGATCAGGAAAAGCAGTTCGGTGACAACAACGACGGTATGAGCTTCTTCGCGATTAATGACCAACGCGGCGTGATGGCGATTAACAATGAATATGTGAATGAGCCGACGCTGTTCGCCCACGGCGGCAGTAAAGCGACCAGCCTGGAAGATGTCAAAAAGTCGCAGGCGGCGCATGGTATCTCCATCGTTGAAATCAAACGGGGTGAGGACAATCGCTGGCAGGTGGTACGTCCTTCTGACTATAACCGCCGCATTACCGCCAATACCCCGATGCGCTTCTCCGGTCCGGCAGCGGGGGATAAAGCGCTGCAGACTGCCGCCGATCCGCAGGGAATGAATGTCCTGGGCACCTTTGGTAACTGCGCCAACGGCAAAACGCCGTGGGGCACCTATCTCACCTGTGAAGAGAACTACGACACCTACTTTGGCACCCATCAGGCGGACTTTACGCCGACCCCACAGCAGAAGCGCTATACCCTGAATGCCGCTGAGCCGGAGCGCAACTGGGCCGATTTTGATCCCCGCTTCGATATCGCTAAGAATCCCAACGAATTTAACCGCCACGGCTGGATTGTCGAAATCGATCCTTTCGATCCTCACTCCGTGCCGGTAAAGCGGACCGCGCTGGGCCGCTTCAAGCACGAGAATGCCGCCGTGACGGTCGCGAAAACCGGCCAGCTGGTGGTTTATATGGGCGACGATGAGCGCGGCGAATATATCTATAAATTTGTCTCAGATGACAAGGTCACTCCGGATGATGCTAAAGCCAATCACGGATTGCTTGATAAGGGCACGCTCTATGTGGCGCAGTTCAACGGCGATGCGCAGGGCACGCCGCTTAAAGGCACCGGGCGCTGGCTGGCGCTGAAGTGGGGCGAAAATGGACTCACCGCTGAAAAGGGATTCAATAGCCAGGCCGATGTTTTGATCAATGCGCGTGCGGCAGCAGATGTGGTCAACGCAACGCGAATGGACCGGCCGGAGTGGATTGCGGTTAACCCGCATGACGGCCGTGCCTACTGCACCCTGACCAACAACAACAAGCGCGGAAATGAAGGCATGCCGGTCAATGCAGCGAATCCGCGGCCAAAAAATATCTACGGTCAGATTATTCGCTGGGATGAGAAGGGCGATGCTACCGCGCAGACGTTTGAGTGGGATATCTATGCGCTGTGTGGCAACCCGATAGCACATCCTGAGGGGATCTATCGTGGCACACCGAACATCACCGCGGAGAATACCTTTAACAGTCCGGATGGGCTGGGGTTTGATGCGCAGGGGCGGTTATGGATCCTGACCGATGGCAAGTACAGCAACAAAGAGGATTATCAGGGGCAGGGGAATAATCAGATGCTGGTGGGTGATCCTGATAGTGGCGAAATCCGCCGGTTTATGGTCGGTCCAAAATCGTGCGAGCTGACCGGTATTACCTTCACGCCCGATTACAAAACGCTGTTCGTGAATGTGCAGCATCCCGGCGAAGAGGGTGACTCGCACTTCCCAGACAACAGTCCGCGTCCGCGGTCGTCGGTGATTATGATCACCCGTGAAGATGGCGGCATTATCGGCGCATAAAACAGGATGCTGGCCTGATGGCCAGCATCGCCGTTATAGCGTGGGCGGTGCCAGACTGTCGCTGGAGGCCAGTGCTTTTTCGCGATTAGAGGGCTGCACCACATAGCGTTGTGTCTCCCAGTGCAACAGGGTCAGCGTTCCGCCCCAGCAGCAGCCGGTATCCAGCCCGATAATGCCCTCTGGCGTGCCTTTGCCTTCCAGCGAGGCCCAGTGACCAAAGACGATGGTGTAGTCACGTGCGACCGGCCCCTCAATGTTAAACCAGGGTTTCAGCGGCGGAAGCGCCGATTCCGGGGCATCTTTGCAGATCATGTCCAGCTGGCCGTTAGGGAAGCAGTAGCGCATGCGGGTGAGGGCGTTGGTGCTGAAGCGCAGACGCGCCAGGCCGGTCAGATCTTCACTCCAGTTGTTCGGCATGTCGCCATACATGGCATCCAGGAACAGCGGATAACTGTCGCTGGCGAGAACCGCTTCGACTTCACGCGCGCACTTTTTCGCGGTCTCAATATCCCATTGCGGCGTGATACCGGCGTGTCCCATCACTAGCTTTTTCTCTTCATCAACCTGTAACAGCGGCTGACGACGCAGCCAGTTGATCAGCTCATCCGCATCATCCGCTTCCAGCAACGGGGTCAGGCGATCTTTAGGCTTGTTACGGCTGATGCCGGCGTAGACCGCCAGCAGATGCAAATCGTGATTGCCCAGCACCAGACGCACCGCGTCGCCCAGCGATTTTACGTAGCGTAATACTTCCAGTGAGCCAGGACCGCGCGCCACTAAGTCGCCGGTCAGCCAAAGGGTATCCTGCTCAGGATTGAAGTCGACCTGTTGCAGCAATGCACGTAATTCATCGTAGCAACCGTGAACGTCGCCAATCAGGTATGTGCTCATAACGTTTTATCCATCAGGAAGGTGCCCGACTTAACGGGCAAAAAGCGTGTGAATCAATGAATGTGGGTCTGAATGGCGAGGCGGAACACCGGGATCTCTACGTGAAAGGTGTCGCCCTGTTCGTCGACCATCACATAGTGCCCCTGCATGGTGCCCATCGGTGTTTCGATCACGGCACCGCTGGTGTACTGAAATTCATTGCCTGGCGCGATAAGCGGCTGTTCACCGACCACGCCTTCACCCTGAACTTCCGTTTCGCGGCCGTTACCGTTGGTAATCAACCAGTAGCGTCCCAGCAGTTGCACTGAGGAACGGCCCAGATTGCGTATCGTAATGGTATAGGCGAAGACGTAGCGATCATCATCCGGTGAGGATTGTGAGGCGACGTACTGGCTTTGCACATGGACGGAGACGCGGGCCGTTTCACTCATGACTTACTCCTGCGATTTTCCCTGATGATTCGCCAGCCAGTTCGCCAGCTGACAATATTGCGCCACCGAGACGTTCTCGGCACGCAGGGTTGGATCTATGGATAACTCTTCCAGCGCACCCGCGGCCACCATGTGGCTCAGGCTGTTGCGCAGCGTTTTACGACGCTGGCCGAACGCTTCAGTGGTAATACGGCTCAGGATACGCACATCGCTGACCGGATACGGCGGCTCGGCATACGGCACCAGACGCACCACGGCAGAGTCCACTTTCGGTGGTGGCGTGAAAGAGTGCGGAGGCACTTCCAGCACCGGAATGATCTGGCAGTAGTACTGCGCCATCACCGTCAGACGACCGTAGGTTTTGTTACCCGGACCGGCAACCAGACGATTAACCACCTCTTTCTGCAGCATGAAGTGCATATCTTTGATCGAACCAGTATAGCTGAAAAGGTGGAACATCAGCGGGGTCGAAATATTGTACGGCAGGTTACCAAATACCCGCAGCGGCTGGCCTCTCTCCTGCGCCAGTGCGGCGAAGTCGAAGGTCATGGCATCCTGCTGGAAGATAGTCAGTTTCGGGCCAAGGAACGGATGCGTTTCCAGACGCGCAGCGAGATCTCGGTCCAGCTCTATCACCGTTAATTTATCGAGGCGTTCGCCTACCGGCTCGGTTAAGGCACCCAGGCCTGGGCCGATCTCCACCAGCGCTTCGTCACGCTGAGGATGGATGGCGGAGACAATGCTGTCGATAATGTACTGATCGTTCAGGAAGTTCTGCCCGAAACGTTTACGGGCGTAGTGCCCCTGATGGACGCGATTATTCATTACTGCTCTTGATCATAGTGATGGCGAGGTTAAGCGCCGTGATGAAGCTGCCCGGTTCAGCCTGACCCAGGCCAGCGAGTTCAAGCGCGGTGCCGTGGTCAACTGAAGTCCGGATAAAGGGCAGGCCCAGGGTGATATTTACCGCCCGGCCAAACCCCTGAAATTTGAGTACCGGCAGGCCCTGGTCGTGATACATCGCCAGCACCGCATCGGCGTATTGCAGATATTTGGGCTGGAAAAGGGTATCCGCAGGCAGCGGGCCGGTCAGATTAATGCCCTGCTTACGCAGTTCATTGAGTGCCGGCGTGATGGTCTCGATCTCTTCCCGACCCATGTGACCGCTTTCGCCGGCATGAGGGTTAAGACCACAGACGTAAATATGCGGCTCGGCAATCGCAAACTTCTGCTGCAGATCACGATGCAGAATCGTAATCACTTCATGCAGACATTCACGGGTTACCGCAGCGGGCACATCTTTCAGCGGCAGATGGGTGGTGGCCAGTGCGACTCGTAGCTCTTCTGTCGCCAGCATCATGACCACCCGATGGCCGCCTGCACGATCGGCGAAGAATTCGGTATGGCCGGTAAAGGCGATGCCGGCATCGTTAATCACGCCTTTATGCACCGGGCCGGTAATCAGAGCAGCGAATTCACCGTCGAGACAACCGTCGCAGGCGCGCGTCAGCGTGGCCAGCACATAGTCGCTGTTGGCAACACAAAGCTCGCCGGGTGTGACCGGCGCTGCCGTTTCAATTGGCAGGATAGTCAGTGTACCCGCCTGCTGTTGCTCGGCTGCCACATCAGGCTGGTAGGGCCGCAGGGTCAGCGGCAGACCGAGTTGCGCCGCACGCTGCTGCAACAGGGCAGGCGAGGCGCAGACCACCAGTTCAACCGGCCACGACTGCTGGGCCAGCTGAACGGTAAGATCGGGACCAATCCCGGCAGGTTCGCCGGTCGTGATCACCACACGGGCATTACTGCGCATTGCCATCCAGAATCTTCACGTAGGCACTGGCACGTTGTTCCTGCATCCAGGTCTGCGCTTCTTCCGCGAACTTACGGTTAAACAGCATACGGTAAGCACGCTCTTTCTGGGCCGCATCGGTTTTATCCACCTGACGGGTATCCAGCAACTGAATCAGATGCCAGCCGAAAGAGGAGTGAACCGGCTGGCTGGTCTGGCCTTTCTGCAGGCGCAGCAGCGCGTCACGGAACGCCGGGTCAAAGACTTCCGGAGAGGTCCAGCCGAGGTCGCCGCCCTGGTTCGCCGAACCCGGATCGTCAGAGTACTGTTTAGCCGCCGCCGCAAAGGTGGTTTTGCCACTGCGGATATCGTTAGCAATCTGCTCCAGCTGTGCGCGTGCCTGATCGTCTGTCAGGATCGGCGATGGCTTCAGCAGAATGTGACGCGAATGGACTTCGGTGACCGAGACATTTTTGCTCTCGCCACGCAGGTCGTTCACTTTCAGGATGTGGAAGCCCACACCAGAGCGCACCGGCCCGACGATATCGCCTTTTTTGGCGCTTGAGAGTGCCTGAGCAAACAGGGTCGGTAACTCTTCGATTTTACCCCAGCCCATGTTGCCGCCTTTCAGCGCCTGGGAGTCGGCAGAGTAGGTCACGGCCATCTTGCCAAAGTCAGCGCCATTTTTCAGTTCGCCAACCAGCTGTTTCGCCAGCGTTTCCTGCTCATCAACCTGCTGTTGCGTCGGGTTTTCCGGCAGCGGCAGCAGAATATGACTGACGTTCAGTTCAGTACCCTGGCTGTTCTGAGAGCCGATCTGGGTAGCAAGCGTATCCACTTCCTGCGGCAGAATCGTGACACGACGACGCACTTCGTTGTTGCGCACTTCGGCGATAGTCATCTCTTTGCGGATCTGAGAACGATACACGCTGTAGTTCATGCCGTCATAAGCCAGACGGCTACGCAGCTGATCAAGGCTCATCTTGTTCTGCGCAGCGATGTTCTGAATAGCCTGGTCCAGCTGCTCGTCGCTGATCTGAATTCCCGCTTTATCACCCATCTGCAGGATGATGTTGTCCATGATCTGACGTTCCAGAATCTGATGGCGCAACGTTTTATCATCCGGCAACTGCTGACCAGCCTGCTGGGCCTGAGATTTAACGGTGCTCATCATGCCATCCACGTCACTCTCAAGAACCACGCCGTTATTGACCACGGCTGCAACTTTATCAACGACTTGTGGTGCTGCGAACGCGGTGTTGGCACTGATTGCCACACCAAGAATCAGCATTCTCCAGTTCTTCATACTTTATCCATTGTTGGTTCCGCACTGCGGGATTGCCTGTCAAACATCACAACATCAGAAAGCAGGCTGGTAAGGGATAATGCCCTGACGCAGCATATCGTTGGTGCCTAAGCCATAGTTCGGACTCAGACCACGCAGCTCAATGTTGAATGAGATTTGGTTGTCGTACTTACTGTCGTTGTTTTCCCAACCGTTAATTTTGCGTTCGTAACCGACCCGGATAGCGTAACAGCATGAGCTGTATTGCAGGCCAACCAGTTGTGAAGCCGGACGCGTGTTGCGGGTATCGTAGTAGTAAGCGCCTACCACAGACCATGCGTCGGCAATCGGCCAACTGGCCGTAGTACCTACCTGTGAAATCCCATTTTTGTAGATAGGATTCGTGACCAGGCTGCTATCGTTCAGCGCGGTCGCAACATACTCCGGGCTGCTGTAACGGTAGCTCAGCTGCACCATGCGGTCGGCATCACGACGGTATTCCAGTACGGTATTGCCCTGGGAGACGTTGTCGAGTTTGGTGTCATATTGCAGCCCACCACGGACGCCCCAGCGATCGCTGATTTTCCAGTATGTATCGCCAGCCCAGATCAGGCTGCCGGTATCATCTTCTTTACTGGTTTGATTCACACCAGTACGAGAAGGGGTAAACGAGTAGATTTGACCTACAGAAACGTTAAAACGTTCAACCAGATCGTTATCATAAATACGCGAGGTGACGCCGGTAGCCACTTCATTGGCGGAAGCGATGCGATCCAGGCCGCTATAAGTACGATCGCGGAACAGACCGGTGTAGTCGGTTTGCAGCAGCGTTGAGTCGTACGGATAGATATTGCTCTGATTACGATACGGGATATAAAGATACTGCACGCGCGGTTCCAGCGTCTGGGTATAACCCACCGCCGAGTTCATATCGCGGTCAAACACCAGACGACCATCAACTTTAAATTGCGGCAGGGTGCGGTTGACTGACTCATCCAGTTCGCCGCTCTTATCACCCCTGAGACCATTGGCTGCGTTGTTATAGAAATCAACGTCAGTCTGCTGATAGTGGGTCGCCAGGAACTTCGCTTCGGTATCCAGGCTGGCCCAGCCGTTTGACAGCGGCAGGTTCAGCGTTGGCTCAACATGTAAACGGGTCGCTTCGGGATAGCGGCTGCTGACATTGGTGAACTTCACCGCCTGGGCATAAACCCGGCCATCAAACGGGCCGATATCGTTCTGATAGAGATTGACGTCCAGCTGCGGCATGGCGCGGTAGACGTTATTGCTGGTGGTATCGCCGAACACCTGGAAATCTTTGGTGGAGAGCGTGGCATCCCAGTTGGTGTCCGCATAGCCGATGCTGAATTTCTGCGTGGCGTAGTTGTCGGTCGAGCTGTAGTACTTCGAGTCGAGATCGTTGAAGTAGTACTTATCGCTGACCTTGGTGTAGTCCGCGTTGAAACGCCAGTTCTGGTCATAGACACCGGCATGACGCCAGTAGAACAGCCAGCGATCGGAGCTGTCATTTTCGGCGATGCCACGCACCGCTTTGTCGTTATCGTACTGTTTGTCCGAGCCGAGGTAGTCGAATTCAACCAGACCCGCACCCAGCGTGGTCAGATAACGGAATTCGTTTTCAAACTGCATGCCGCGCTTACTCATGTAGTGCGGCGTGATGGTCGCATCGGCCTGCGGCGCGATGTTCCAGTAATAGGGCAGCGTGAACTCAAAGCCATTGTTGCTGCCATATTTTGCATTCGGGATCAGGAAACCGGAGCGGCGACGATCGCCAATCGGTAACTGCAGATAGGGGCTGTAGAACACCGGAACGGATCCGATCTTAAAGCGGGCGTTCCAGATCTCCGCCACTTCCTCTTCGCGATCCTGGATCACCTCTGAACCCACCACGCTCCAGCTGTTGGAGCCGGGCAGACAGGAGGTAAAGGTACCGTTTTCCAGAATGGTGTAGCGGTTATCGCCGCGCAGCTTCATCTGATCTGCGACGCCGCGTCCCTGACGATCTACCATCTGGTACTGACCATTCCAGACGTTGGTATCTTTGCTGTTGAGGTTTGACCAGGCTTTCGGACCTTTCAGGATGACCTGATTGTCATCGTAGTGCACATTACCCAGCGCATCGACGGTACGTACGGGCGCGGTCTGGCCTTCCTGCTGACGCTGATGAAGCTGGACTTCATCCGCCTGCATACGGCTGTTGCCCTGCTCAATATTCACATTACCGGTGAATACCGCATCGTTGGGATAGTTCCCTTTGGCGGCGTCGGAGTGAATGGTGACGGGCATCTGATTCGTATCGCCATTCACCAGCGGGCGGTTATAACTCGGCACGCCTAACATACACTGCGACATCAAATCGTCGGCAAAGGCTTGCTGGCTAATGGCTGCGCCGATCAGTGTGGCCAGCAGGGTAGGTATATGTTTTTTCATACGCGGTATCGAGAATTCCATGAAAACTGGCATCATGCCGACAATCGGGTCAGAGACTAACTTACTGCCCGGCGTTGCGCCAGTGTTAATCCTGGTCAGTCAGCGTTGCCGTTAGGCGCTGAGATAAATGACAGGTATGATAATGCAATTTTCAGCCGCAAGCATGGCGAATTGAGGAGTTTATGCGCTACTGGGGAAAAGTTGTGGGTCTGGCGGTGGGATTACTTTCCGGCGCAGGCTTTTGGGGTATTGTGATCGGTTTGATCATTGGCCATATGATTGACAAAGTACGCGGCGCGCAAGGCAAGGCTTACTTCTCAAATAATCAGACCCGACAGACGCTGTTTTTCAGCACCACCTTTCAGGTGATGGGCCATCTGACCAAGTCAAAAGGGCGCGTCACGGAAGCGGATATTCAGATTGCTTCCCTGTTAATGGAGCGGATGCAGCTGCACGGTGACTCTCGCACGGCTGCCCAGCGCGCGTTCCGCGAAGGCAAGCAGGCGGATTATCCGTTACGCAGCAAACTACGTGAACTGCGCAGCGCCTGTTTTGGCCGGTTTGATCTGATTCGGATGTTCCTGGAGATCCAGATTCAGGCCGCCTTTGCCGACGGTTCACTGCATCCCAATGAGCGCCAGGTGCTCTATGTGATTGCCGAAGAGCTGGGCATTTCACGCGGTCAGTTCGATCAGTTCCTGCGCATGATGGAAGGTGGCCAGCAGTTTGGCGGTGGTCAGCGCAGTTCAGGCGGTTTTCAGCAGGCGCAACGCGGGCCAACGCTGGAAGATGCCTGTAGCGTGCTGGGTGTGAAGAGCAGCGACGACGCCACCACCATCAAACGCGCCTACCGCAAACTCATGAGCGAACATCATCCTGACAAGCTGGTAGCGAAAGGGTTGCCGCCAGAGATGATGGAGATGGCGAAGCAGAAAGCCCAGGAAATCCAGGCGGCGTACGATCTGATTCGCAAAGAGAAAGGCTTTAAGTAAACACCATGTTCCGTGGCCGCTTCTGCAACAGAGGAGGCCACGGTGACTGACTGGCGAGCAGTAAACCTTAAAAATCGGCGGGCTGACGAAATGTCATGGCATTACCAAATGCCGGATGGGTAATGGTCAGTGACTCCGCATGCAGCAGTAAACGGGGCGCCATCGCTTTGGCCTCCGGATGCGCATAGAAGTTATCCCCCAGAATCGGATGGCCCAGTGCCAGCATATGCACCCGCAGCTGGTGTGAGCGGCCGGTAATCGGTTTCAGCGAAACACGCGCACTGTTATCCGCACGATATTCCAGCACCTGATATTCCGTCTGCGCGGCTTTGCCGGTCTCGAAGCAGACCATCTGCTTCGGACGATTTGGCCAGTCGCAAATCAGCGGCAGGTCAACCAATCCCTCTTCCTTCGCCGGATGACCCCAGATGCAGGCCACGTAAGTCTTGGAAGGCTCCCGCTCACGGAATTGTCGTTTCAGCTCGCGCTCAGCAGCCTTAGTCAGCGCCACGACCATTACGCCGCTGGTCGCCATATCCAGTCGGTGTACAGATTCAGCCTGCGGGAAATCACGCTGAACCCGCGTCATCACGCTATCTTTATGTTCGTCCAGCCGACCGGGTACCGAGAGCAGACCGCTGGGTTTGTTCACCACCATGATGTGCGCATCCTGATAAAGGATGTGCAGCCAGGGTTCACGCGGTGGATTGTAAGGTTCCATGGGGCTTTCCAAAAATAAGGGGCCATGCGGCCCCTGAGCTTACTGGTGTGTCACCACAATCAGGCGCAGCGCGTCGAGACGCCAGTTGGCCTGATCGAGACTTTCCAGCACCTGTTCACGGTTGCTTTCCAGCGCCTCGACTTCATCGTCACGGATGTTCGGGTTCACCGCTTTCAGCGCGTTGAGACGGGAGAGTTCTGCGCCCAGCTTCTCGTTCGCTTCGGCACGCGCTGCATCAATCACCGCACGCGCTTCGCTGACCACGCTCTCTTCGCCCTGAGTCAGAATCGCATGCACATCCTGCTGCACCGCATTCACCAGTTTACTGGCGGTATGACGGTTAACCGCATTCAGCTGACGGTTAAAACTTTCGAACTCCACTTTGTCCGCCAGGTTAGTGCCTTTGGTATCCATCAGCAGACGGATTGGCGTTGGCGGCAGGAACCGGGTCAGTTGCAGATGCTTCGGTGCCTGCGCTTCAACCACATAGATCAGCTCGACCAGCAGCGTCCCCACCGGCAGCGCCTTGTTCTTCAGCAGTGACAGTGCGCTGCTGCCGGTATCGCCCGACAGTATCAGATCCAGACCGTTGCGGATCAGCGGATGTTCCCAGGTAATGAACTGGGTATCTTCGCGCGACAGCGCCTGATCGCGGTTGAAGGTGATGGTGCAGCCATCTTCTGGCAGGCCAGGGAAATCGGGCACCAGCATGTGGTCGGAAGGGGTCAGCACAATCAGGTTATCGCTGCGATCTTCCTGATTGATACCAACGATATCAAACAGGTTGAGCGCGAAGTTCACCAGGCCGGTGTCGTTATCCTGCTCGCTGATGGCATTGGCCAGTAGCTGAGCCGATTCGCCGCCGTTGGAGTTCAGCTCCAGCAGGCGATCGCGACCCTGTTCCAGCTGCAGTTTCAGCGCGTCATGCTGTTTACGGCAGTCGGTGATAAACGCATCAAAACCTTCGCTGTTTTCCGGCGCGGCCAGATAGCCGATCAGTTGCGAATGGACGCTGTCATAGATTGTCCGGCCGGTCGGGCAGGTGTGTTCAAACGCGTCCAGCCCTTCGTGATACCAGCGCAGCAGCACCGCCTGTGCGGTCTGCTCCAGCCACGGTACCAGAATCTGAATGTCGTGTGCCTGACCGATACGATCCAGACGACCGATACGCTGCTCCAGCAGGTCCGGGTTAAACGGCAGGTCGAACATCACCAGACGGCTGGCAAACTGGAAGTTACGGCCTTCAGAACCGATCTCGGAGCACAACAGCACCTGCGCGCCATTCTCTTCTGAGGCGAACCAGGCGGCAGCACGGTCACGTTCAATGATCGACAGACCTTCGTGGAACACCGCTGCACGGATACCTTCGCGTTCACGCAGTACCTGCTCCAGTTGCAGCGCGGTGGCCGCTTTGGCGCAGATCACCAGCACTTTCTCTTTGCGGTTGGTGGTGAGATAGCCCATCAGCCATTCCACGCGCGGATCGAAGTTCCACCAGGTGCCGCTGTCGCCTTCAAATTCCTGATAAATCTGCTCCGGATAGAGCAGGTCACGCGCCCGCTCTTCTGCACTTTTGCGCGCGCCCATAATGCCGGAGACTTTAATCGCCGTCTGATACTGCGCAGGCAGCGGCAGGCGGATCTGGTGCAGTTCGCGTTTCGGGAAGCCTTTAACCCCGTTACGGGTGTTACGGAACAGCACGCGGCTGGTGCCGTGGCGGTCCATCAGCATGGAGATCAGCTCCTGACGCGCCTCCAGCTTGCCGTCACGGTCGCTGTTGGCGACCTGCAGCAGTGGCTCAATATCCTGCTCGCCGACCAGATCGTTGATCCGGTTCATCTCCTCCTGGGAGATCGCTTTATCGGCCAGCAGCGCCGTGACGGCATCGGCAATCGGACGGAAATGCTGCTGCTCTTCAACAAAGGCGGCAAAGTCATGGAAACGATTAGGGTCGAGCAGGCGCAGACGGGCGAAGTGACTCTCCATGCCCAGCTGCTCAGGTGTTGCAGTCAGCAACAGAACCCCGGCGGTTTTCTCAGCCAGCTGTTCGATAACCTGATATTCACGGCTGGGCTCGCCTTCTGACCAGGCCAGATGGTGCGCTTCATCGACCACCAGCAGATCCCATTCGGCATCGGCCAGCATCTCAAGACGCTGCTTGTTACGGCGCACGAAGTCCAGTGAGCAGATAATCAGCTGCTCTGTTTCAAACGGGTTATCGCTGTCGTGCTGCGCTTCGGTATAGCGGTCGTCATCAAACAGCGCAAAGCGCAGGTTGAAGCGGCGCAGCATCTCGACCAGCCACTGGTGCTGTAAAGTTTCAGGCACCACGATCAGGACGCGGTCGGCGCGGCCAGCCAGCAGCTGCTGCTGGATGATCATCCCGGCTTCAATAGTTTTACCCAGGCCAACTTCATCGGCCAGCAGGACGCGCGGCGCATGGCGGCGGCCGACATCGTGGGCGATATGCAGCTGGTGAGGGATCAGATTGGTGCGCATGCCGCGTAATCCGCTGATTGGCAGGCGATATTGCTCACTCTGGTATTTACGGGCGCGGAAGCGCAGGGCAAAACGATCCATCCGGTCGAGCTGGCCGGCAAACAGGCGATCCTGCGGCTTACTGAACACCAGCTTGCTGTCGAGCATGACTTCGCGCAGCATCACTTCGCTCTCTTCGGTATCCAGACGGGTACCGATATAGGTCATCAGGTCATTTTCGTTGCGTACTTCATCGACGCGCATCTGCCAGCCTTCGTGGCTGGTGATGGTATCACCCGGATTAAAGATGACGCGGGTAACCGGCGAATCGTTGCGGGCGTAGAGGCGGTTTTCCCCCGTGGCCGGAAACAGCAGGGTGATCATGCGGGTATCGATCGCCACCACGGTGCCCAGTCCCAGTTCACTTTCCGTATCACTAATCCAGCGCTGACCTAATGTAAAAACCATATATTTTTTGCTCGAATTTTAACGTTTTTAGAGGTGTTCCCAAAGCTCAGGCAATAGCGTTACCGCCAGACAACAAGGCCTGGAGCGTACTTAAGAGCGGTGAGTTTCAGGAAGGGCGCTATGGTACTGGATGGCAGGACGTTCGTCACCTGTCAAAAAAGCCCCAGCTGTCCGGTAATAAGTGTAGCAAAGTCCCCTTCGACAAAAGGCAGAATCCCCTCTGCGACCGGCTGAAGTTGCTTCGTCACGTAGTGGTCATAGTCCAGCGGCGTGCTGCGCGCCTCCAGTGGCTCGGGGCCTGCGGTGGCGATGACATAACGGATCCGGCCACCATTCTGGTACTGCAAGGGCCGGTTTAATTTACGATTGTGCTCATCGGCCAGCCTGGCGGCGCGCACGTGCGGGGGCACGTTTCGTTCATATTCTTTCAGCGGACGCCGCAGCCGCTTTTTGTAGATCAGCTGATCGTCGAGTTCACCCGCCAGCAGCTGCGCCACGGTTGTACGGATATAATCCTGCCACGGCTGACGGTGGAAGATACGGTGGTAGAGCTGCTGCTGGAACGCTTTTGCCAGCGGCGTCCAGTCTGTTCGCACCGACTCCAGCCCCTTAAAGACCATGCGCTCACCGGCGGCGTCACGAATCAGTCCGGCGTAGCGTTTCTTGCTGCCCTGTTCCGCGCCGCGAATGGTGGGCATCAGAAAACGGCAGAAGTGATTTTCATACTCCAGTTCCAGTGTGCTGGTCAGCCCCTGCGTCTGCTGCAGATGGTCGCGCCACCAGGCGTTCACTTTCTGCACCAGCTGCTGACCAATCGCGGCGGCATCTTCTTCACTGTGCGCCGACTTCAGCCAGACAAAGGTGGAGTCGGTGTCGCCATAGATGACGTCGTAGCCTTCCGCCTCAATCAGCGTGCGGGTCTGCTGCATGATGGCGTGACCGCGCAGCGTAATAGAGGAGGCGAGCCGCGGATCAAAGAAGCGGCAGGCGCTGGTGCCGAGCACGCCATAAAAGGCGTTCATGATGATTTTCAGCGCCTGGGACAGCGGCTGATTATTCTGCTTTTTCGCCGCTTCGCGACCCAGCCAGATCTGTTCAACTATCGCAGGCAGGCAGTGGGTATGCCGTGAAAAACGCGCTTCACGGAAACCCTCAATCGAATCGGCATCATCAGGATGGGCCAGCCCTTCCACCAGACCCACCGGGTCAATCAGGAAGGTGCGGATAATCGACGGGTAGAGGCTTTTGTAATCCAGTACCAGCACTGAGTCATACAGGCCGGGGCGCGAATCCATCACATAACCGCCAGGACTGGCTTCCGGGGCCACATCACCCATGTTCGGGGCGACAAACCCGGCGCGATGCATCCGCGGAATATAGAGATGACCAAAGGCCGCTACCGAACCGCCGTGGCGATCCACCGCCAGTCCATTGACCGCCGCGCGTTCCAGCAGAAACGGCATAATCGCCGTTTTGTGAAAAATGCGCGTCACCAGCTCGCAGTCTTTCAGGTTGTAGCGCGCCAGCGCCGGTTTATCGTTGGCAAAGCGCCAGTTGATCTCCTCCATGCGCTGCCAGGGATTATCAATCGCTTTTCCTTCTCCCAGCAGTTGCTGCGACACCGACTCCAGGCTGAATGAGGGAAAATCCCAGAACGCCGATTTCAGCGCGTCAATACCATCGATAATCAACCGGCCACTGGCCTGAGCGAAAAATACGCCGGGTTTGAAGCCATGTTCACGCCACTCCAGCGCGGCCTGCTGGCGTCCCAGGCGCAGCGGAATGCCGTAACGATCGGCATGCTTTTGTAATACCCGCAGGTCAAACTGCACGACGTTCCAGCCAATTAAGACATCCGGATCATGCTCTGCAAACCACTGGTTCAGCGCTTCAAGTAACTGCGGCCGGCTGTCGAGATAGATCAGCTCGAAATCCAGCGTGCTGGCATCACCGTTGGCCGGGCCGAGCATAAAGACCTGGCGCTGACCGCATCCCTCCAGCCCGATGCAGTAAAGCTCGCCATGCTGTGTGGTTTCAATGTCCAGCGAGACCCATTTCAGCGGCGGGCGATAGTCGGGATGGGGTTTGAGCCGTGCATTGACCACGCTGTCACCGCGCTGCTCGCCGTCAAACCAGACCGGCGCGGTAATAAAACGCTCCATCAGGTAGCGCTCCGGCGGACGGATATCGGCTTCATAGACCGGAATCCCCTCTTCGCGCAGCCGTTTTTCAATGCGCTGTAGCTGGCGGTTCTGCTGGCAGTAGAGGCCGAAAACCGGGCGACGCCGAAAATCTTTCAGCGCCAGCGACTGAATCCGAAACTGACGTTCATCTTTCAGTAATTCGCTGACCTGCGCCTGAAATTCCTCAGGAATAAACGCGACGGACTCCTGCACCGGCAGCACCACGCGCTGCGCGCCCGCATCGGTCGCGAGCCAGAGGATAATTTCGGTGCCATGCGGGCTGTCGCGCCAGTGGCGGGTGAGCAGAAAACCTGCGCGGGGCATATTCAGATGTTCTCCGGACTCAGCATTTCAGGATGAGAAAACCGCTTCAGTATAACATGGATATTTATACAGTTCCCGCCACCCGCTTTTGTCAACATTGTCCTACAATTCTTGCCTTGACGCTGTGTGGCTGGCTCAGGACAATCCAGCCTTCTGCTTTTACTTAGGATGATTATGGAAGCCTGGATTCAACAACTGATTACGCAGTCCCTGGAGTGGGCGCTGTTTGCCGTTGCGCTGGTGACGTTTCTGGAGTCGCTGGCGCTGGTCGGGCTGTTGCTGCCAGGTACGGTGATGATGGCCAGTCTGGGCGCGCTGGTCGGCAGTGGCGAACTTGGCCTTTATCCGGCCTGGGCGGCGGGCTTTGCGGGCTGCCTGATTGGTGACTGGGTTTCCTACGGCATCGGCTGGAAATTTCAGGGGCCGCTGCACCGCTGGAAGTATCTGCAAAAGTATAAAGGCCTGCTGGATAAAACCGAGCACGCCCTGCATCAGCACAGCATGTTTACGATTCTGGTCGGACGCTTTGTTGGCCCCACGCGTCCGCTGATCCCGCTGGCGGCCGGTATGCTGGAGCTGCCGGTGCGTAAATTCCTGCCGCCAAATATTATCGGCTGCATTCTCTGGCCGCCGCTCTATCTGCTGCCCGGTATTCTGGCGGGTGTGGCGATCGATGTGCCCAAAGCCGCGCAGGGCGGCAGCTTTAAATGGCTGTTACTCGGCGCAGCACTGCTGATCTGGCTGGGTGTCTGGTTATGCTGGCGCTGGTGGCGCAGCGGCAAGAGTCGCGACTGGGCCTCGGCCTGGCTGCCGCCTGAGCGCCTGCGCTGGGCAGGGCCGCTGGGGCTGGTGATTGCCGTCGCGGCTTTCGTCGGCATTCAGTTCCATCCGATGATGCCCATTTTTCGTCATCTGCTGTGGCAGGTTTTCTTCGCCTGAATCGCTTAACGACGCGGGATGCCAAGCACGTCGGCCTCCCGCGTGTCGCCCGACAGTAACTGCCGGGTCTCGCCATCCCAGTAAACCCGGCCATCCACAATCACCACGCTGCGCGGCGCAATCTGCTGGGCATCTTCCAGACTGTGCGACACCATCAGCAGCGTGATGCTGCGCGCTTCACACACTGAACGCACCAGTTGCAGCATCTCTCCACGCAGCGCGGGATCCAGCGCAGAAAAAGGCTCATCCAGCAGCAGCACCGGACGGTCACGCAGCAGACAGCGTGCCAGCGCCACGCGCTGTCGCTGTCCGCCTGACAGCTCGCCCGGCAGCCGCGTCAGCAGATCGCCTAATCCCACCTGATCGGCCAGCGCTGCAAGCTGCTGGCGCTGCCCGGCGCTCAGCTTCAGTCCGGGGTGCAATCCCAGCGCCATGTTCTGCTGCACGCTGAGGTGCGGAAACAGGTTGTTCTCCTGAAACAGCATCGAAACCGGCCGTCTGGCCGGCACGCTGTGGGTGTGCTCCTGGCCGTCAATCATCAGGGTGCCCTGTTTCACCGGCAGGAAACCGGCAATCAGGCTCAGCAGGGTGCTTTTACCGGCCCCGCTGGGGCCGAGGATCGCGATGCGCTCGCCGCGGGTGGCGTTGAGACTAAAGCGCATCGGCAGATGCTGATAAAGGTACGTGAGGTTATTCAGTGTCAGCATGGCGGCCTGGTAATTTTTCCATCAGGGTGAACAGCAACAAACAGAGCAGCAGCAGCAGCAGCGCGGTCACTGCACCGTCAGCACCGCGATAGGCACCGATCTGTTGATAAAGGTAGAACGGCAGGGTGCGGAAATCGGCAGTACCAAACAGCGCCACCACGCCAAAATCACCGATCGACAGCACGCAGGCAAAGGCCAGCGCCTGGGCCAGAGGACGTTTCAGCGCCCGCAGTTCAATCAGCCGCAGCCGGTTCCAGCCGTGGATATCCAGCGAATCACAGAGTCTGCCGTAACGCTCCGCGACGTCACGCATCGGGTTCTCCAGCACTTTCAGCGCATAGGGAATGGCGATCAGCGCATTGGTGAAGATCACCAGCCCGTCCGCCGACGCCGGCAGACCAATGGTGGCGTTAAACAGCAGGAAAAAGCCGGTGGCGAGCACGATGCCTGGCATCGCCAGAATCAGCATGCCGCTGGTGTCGATAAGGGTTGCCGCCGCCGGGCGCTGACGCAGGCGCAGCTCGCGACTGCTCCACAGCAGCATCATGGTCAGCACCACACAGAGCAGACCGGCGCCGGTGGCGATGCGCAGTGAGGTAAACGTCGCCTGCCAGAGTGCAGGCTGCGCCAGCGCGCCGCGCAGTCCGCCGTGCAGACCATCGATGATGACCGCCGCCAGCGGGGGCAGCAGCAGGATCAGCGCCAGCAGGATCAGCAGCGCATCAACCAGCTGCGCCGCGCGCGAATCCTGCGGATCGCGCCAGCCGTTCAGCTGGCTGGTTCCGGCGGGAATGGCCTTGCTGAAGCGCTGGCTGAGCAGCACCAGCGTCACGCAGCAGCCAAGCTGGATCAGCGCCAGCAGTGCAGCGCGCCCCGGATCGTAGTCATAACTCAGCGCCTGGAAAATCGCCAGCTCGATGGTCGTCGCCTGCGGGCCGCCGCCCAGTGAGAGCACGGTAGCAAAGCTGGCAAAACAGAGCATGAAGATCAGCGCGCCGGTCGGCAGCAGCTGACGCCGCAGCCATGGCCACTCCAGCAGACGAAAATGGTGCCAGCCGCGCAGGTCGAGCTGTGCCGCCAGCTGACGCTGTTCCGCCGGAATGCTCTCCAGCGCCTGCAGCATCAGGCGGGTCGCCAGCGGCAGGTTAAAGAAGACGTGCGCCAGCAAAATGCCCGACAGACCGTAGGGAGAGAAGTGGTAATCAATCCCTGCCAGCTGGCACAGCTGCGCCAGCCAGCCGACACGACCATAGACGGTGAACAGACCAAATACCGCCACCAGCACCGGCAGCACCAGGGTCATGGCGCACAGACGCAGCAGCAGCTGACGGCCAGGGAAACGGCGTCGATAGAGCGCGCGCGCCAGCGGCACCGCTGGCAGCAGCGACAACAGCGCGGAGAGCAGCGCCTGACCAAAAGAGAAGGCGATAACGTGATGCAGGTAATCATCCTGCAGCACGCTGCGCCAGTCATTCTCTGGCGCGGCGCTCCAGAGTGCACCGAAGGCCAGCAGCGCCACGCTGATTAACAGCAGCGTGGCGAGCGAACCGGGGATAAGCCAGCGCGGCATCAGCGACTGACGGCGCGTTGCCACTGGCTGATCCAGCCTGAACGCTGGCTGGCAACCTCTTCCGGCGAGAACTGCAGAGCAGTGGCGGGCACAGTGAGTGCGCTAAAACCGGCAGGCAGCGGCGTGTCGATTACCGGGTACATCCAGTTACCGGTGGGAATCGTGCGCTGGAAGTCGGGTGACACCATAAACTTCATAAACTGCTGTGCCAGCGCCGGCTGCTTGCTGCTGGCTAACTGCGCGGCAACTTCAACCTGCAGATAGTGGCCCTCTGCAAACGGCGCGGCGGCATAGTTCTCTTTTTTCTCTTCGATGATGTGGTAAGCCGGTGAGGTGGTGTAGCTCAGCACCAGATCGCCTTCGCCCTTGAGGAACAGGCCATAGGCTTCACTCCAGCCTTTGGTCACCGTCACGGTTTTCTGCGCCAGCTTCTGCCACGCCTGCGGTGCCTGATCGCCATAGACTTTCTGCATCCACAACAGCAGACCTAAGCCGGGGGTGCTGGTTCGGGGATCTTCGTAGATCACCCGCCACTTCTCCGGGCTGTCGACCAGCTCTTTCAGGCTTTTTGGCGGATTCTTCAGCCGGGTTTTGTCATAGACAAACGCGAAGTAGCCATAATCAAACGGCACGAAAGTGGTGTTGTGCCAGCCGCCGGGCAGTTTTAATGTCGAGGAATCGACCTGACTTTCGGCAAACAGACCGGTTTTCTGCGCCGCCTGTACCAGATTGTTATCCAGCCCCAGTACCAGATCGGCTTTGCTGTTTTTCCCTTCCATGCGCACGCGGTTCAGCAGCGACACGCCATCTTCCAGCGTGACGAATTTCAGCTCGCAGTTGCACTGCGCCTCGAAGGCTTTTTTAACCGCCGGGCCAGGGCCCCAGTCAGCGGAGAAGGAGTCGTAGGTGTAGACCGTGAGAACCGGCTTAGCCGCCAGAACGGGGGCGGAGAGTAACAGCAGCACCGGCAGAACTTTGTTTAACACTTTGCGCTCCTTCAGGAGAATAGGGGATGAGTCGCAAAGGATCTGAGCACAGAGGCCTCCCAAATCCCTACGTCGGTATTAACCGAATCAGGTTCGACGGGTATCTCTCAGCTGCTTGCTGGTGGCAGGCGGCACCCCGTTGAGAACGTCACATTCTAGTCATTTCAGCGCCGGGGCGAAAGCCTCACAGCGCGGGTGGCGCGAACCAGGCGGATTTAAAATCAAACCAGCCCAGCGTATTCATCCGAACGCCGCGCATGCTGCGCTGACCTTCAAGCAGCAGCCAGTGGTGAAACAGCGGATGAAGACCCGCTTCTTCGACTAACTGTTTACTCCATTCGGCCAGCGGCAGCGTTTTCTCGCGCCAGCGGGCCGCATCGCTGTGCCAGTCGATCGGCAGACAGTGATGCAGCAACGGGATCTCATAAAGCTGCGCAAACAGAGAGTAATTCAGCGGCAGGGTAAAGTTCACGCTGCCAAGCCAGATATCACTTTCCGCTTCGCCCTGATACCAGCTTTCGTAGCTGATCTCGCGGGTCTCCAGCGTGACGCCATGCTCTGCCAGCAGCGGACGCAGCGCGTTAGCGATGCCTTCATGCTCCACGTGCTGGCTGTACCAGGTCAGCGTCAGGTGGGTTAAGCCGGGCGGTTTTTCCACTGGCGTCAGGTCGCGCCGGTGATGCCAGCGCGGCAGCAGGCCATACGCCGGAAACCAGTAGCGCTGGTAGCCGACACCGGCGTGATTGAGCAGGGCGATAGGATTAAACAGGTAGCTGACCCAGCGCCGGACCGCTTCGTTGCGTCCCTGTTCTGAACGCTGGTCGAACAGCAGATAGTAGCAGCCCTCTTCAAGGCGGCTTTCCTCCTGAATCTCATCGGCTCCGTCGCCCTGCAGGCGGACACCGGCATAGACCAGCTCATCGCTGATGTCGGGCAGTACCCAGATAGAGACATCATCAATCAGGGCGCGAAAACCAAAATAGTCATCAAACGCTTCGATCTTCAGCTGACTCTCCTGATTGCGGATCACCCGGTAAGGACCGGTGCCAACCGGCTGGCGGGCAAAATCGTGCAGCGTCGGCCATTCGCTCGGCAGGATCATCGCACTGACGCTGCCCAGCAGCCAGGGCAACCCTTCATCGGGCTGGCTTAAGCGGATATCCAGCGTCCAGGGCGCGGGCGAGTCGATCTGCTCGATATGGGAAAAGAGCGGATGGGGGCGCTGACGCTCGAGCGTGGCCAGCACATCCTCCATTTCCAGTTCTCTGCCGTGATGAAAGCGAATCGCTGGACGCAGAAAGAAGCGCCAGTGAAGCGGGGAAGTCTGCTGCCAGTGGTGCGCAATATCGGGCTCGATTTCCCCGTTTTCCTCATTTATCCGCGTCAGGCCGTTGAAAATCTGTCGCGCAATGTGGGTTTCGGAGCGCCGCAGCGGCGAACCGGGCAGCAGATTGAGCAGCGGACGATAGTAGAGCACCCGCAGGATATGCTTGCCCTGACGGAAACTGCGCCCCAGATGCGCGGCGATCATCTGCCGTACCTGATTTTTATCGCCCACCAGCTGGACCAGCTGATCGATGCGATCCTGCTCCAGCAAATCCTCGGCACGTTGCTGCTGCAAAGCCAGTCCGGTATAGCAGAAGGTAAGCTGTGAACGCTTGCCGCGCCCGGCTTCCGCCTGCCAGATCAGCCAGCCCGCGGCCTGCATCCGGTTGAGCAGATTGCGCATATGGCGGCGCGAGCAGTGCAGCAGGTCAGCCAGTTCGCTAAGGGTAATCTCCTGCGTTTGCCCCTGACAGCTCTGCCACAGGCGAATGAACTGCTGCTTCAGACGTGATGAGGACATAAAAGAGGAACTCCCGATGAAAAGCGCTCTGTTTTTCTTGCCCTATTTTAAGAGCAAACTTTGCGTTATGGGAAGAGCGGGAGGCATTCAGTTCTGAATGGCGTTCGACCCTGACTTCGCTGTTCAGCGGAGTGCTTTTCTGAGTAGGGTGCATTTACACCGCCAGCAGATGATCTCTGCTGGCTTTTTTCATGTTGCGCGGTATCGTCTACCCTTCTTTTTTCCCCTCTGTTTGTTCTGTAAGGGATTTCGGTATGAAATCGCTGTTAACGCGGCAGCGCCGCATCAATCCGGTTTACCTCGCTTTTATGGTCGCCTCGTTCATGCTGGGCATCGCGGGCGCACTGCAGGCGCCGACGCTCAGCCTGTTTCTGACGCGCGAGGTGCAGGCGCGGCCCTTCTGGGTCGGACTGTTTTTCACCATCAATGCGGTGGCCGGTATCGTGGTGAGCATGCTGGTGGCAAAGCGCTCTGACAGCGTCGGCGATCGTCGTCATATCATTCTCTTTTGCTGCCTGATGGCGCTGGTCAATGCGCTGCTGTTTGCTTTTACCCGCCACTATCTGACCTTGCTGACGCTGGGCGTGCTGCTGTCGGCGCTGGCCAGCGTCTCGATGCCTCAGCTGTTTGCGCTGGCGCGGGAATATGCCGATCAGTCGGCGCGTGAAGCGGTGATGTTCAGTTCGGTGATGCGTGCACAGCTGTCGCTGGCGTGGGTGATTGGGCCGCCGCTCTCCTTCGCGCTGGCGCTGAATTACGGCTTTGTGACGCTATTTATGGTGGCCGCCGCGCTGTTTCTGATCTGTATCCTGCTGGTCTGGTTCACCGTGCCGTCGGTGCCACGTTCGCAGCCCCTTATGCAAAGCGGCGGGCTGCCGCTAAGTGGCTGGCGCGATCGGGATGTGCGTTTACTGTTCCTGGCCTCAGTCGCGATGTGGACCTGCAACACTATGTATATCATCGATATGCCGCTCTATATCAGCACCACGCTGGGCCTGCCCGAGAAGCTGGCCGGTCTGCTGATGGGGACGGCGGCGGGGCTGGAGATCCCGGTGATGCTGCTGGCCGGACATTACGCGCGGCGTATCGGCAAGCGCCGGTTAATGCTGATCGCGGTGGCGGTTGGCGTACTGTTTTATCTGGGGCTGGTGCTGTTCAATTCCCGCACGTCGCTGATGGTGTTGCAGCTGTTTAACGCGGTGTTTGTCGGGATTATTGCTGGCATAGGGATGCTGTGGTTTCAGGATCTGATGCCAGGACGGCCTGGTGCAGCGACCACCATGTTCACCAACTCGATCTCGACCGGCATGATTCTGGCTGGTGTTATTCAGGGCACGCTGAGTGAGCGACTGGGACATGAGGCGGTTTACTGGCTGGCATTCGGGCTGGCTATTGTGGCGCTGGTGATGTCGGCACGAGTGCGCGACGTATAAAGAAGAAGGGCGACCGGATGTCGCCCTCAGAGTGCTGACAAACCCAAACCCGAGTGAATCGGACCGCAGCTGACAAGCTTTACACGCAGGGAACACGGGCAGAGGAGGAAAGCGTCCCGCGCCAGGGACGGCGCGGGCCGAGCGGCCAGGGATGGTTTAAGCGACTTTCCGATCTGACCGTGTTCCCTTCGCAGGCTCGGTCTTACAGCTGGGCCAGAGCAGACGTTGTCAGTAACATCAGGGCGACCCGATGTCGCCCTGCTTTAACTCAATCAGCGCAGGAAGGCGGGCTGATTCTGCTCATACTGCGAAATGGAGGCTTCGTGCTGCAGCGTCAGGCCGATGCTGTCCAGGCCGTTAATCATGCAGTGGCGGCGGAAGCTGTCGAGCTCGAACGAATAGACTTTATCGCCAGCGGTGACCGTCTGCGCTTCCAGGTCTACCGTAAAGCTGATGCCGGGCTGGTCCGCAACCAGTCTGAACAGCTCATCCACTTCCTCTTCGCTTAACTTCACCGGCAGCAGCTGATTGTTGAAGCTGTTGCCATAAAAGATATCCGCGAAGCTCGGCGCAATCACCACGTGAAAACCAAAATCGGTCAGCGCCCAGGGCGCATGCTCACGTGAAGAGCCGCAGCCAAAGTTTTCACGCGCCAGCAGGATGCTGGTGCCTTTGAACTCAGGCTTGTTCAGCACAAAGCCGGGCGTTGGCACGGTGCCCGCGTCATCTTCAAAGCGCCAGTCGTGGAACAGATGCTGTCCAAAACCGGTGCGGGTGACCTTCTGCAAAAACTGCTTGGGAATGATCGCGTCCGTATCGACGTTCGCGGCATCCAGCGGCGCAACAATGCCAGTGTGCTGAGTAAATTTATTCGCCATGACTTAAGCTCCTGTCGTCAGTTCACGGATGTCGGCAAAGTGGCCGGTTACGGCAGCCGCCGCGGCCATTGCCGGGCTGACCAGATGGGTACGTCCACCACGGCCCTGACGGCCTTCAAAGTTACGGTTGCTGGTTGACGCGCAACGCTCACCCGGATTCAGGCGGTCATTGTTCATCGCCAGACACATTGAGCAGCCTGGCAGACGCCATTCAAAGCCCGCTTCAAGGAAGATTTTGTCCAGACCTTCCGCTTCGGCCTGCGCTTTCACCGGGCCGGAACCCGGCACCACCATGGCGACCACGCCAGGCGCGACTTTGCGGCCTTTGGCGATGGCGGCTGCGGCACGCAGATCTTCGATGCGTGAGTTGGTGCAGGAGCCGATAAACACTTTATCAATCGCCACATCAGTCAGTTTGATGCCTGGCTGCAGGTTCATGTAGGCCAGGGCTTTTTCGGCTGAGGCGCGCTCAACCGGATCGGCGAACGAGGCCGGATTTGGTATCACCTGATCAACGGCAATAACCTGACCCGGATTGGTGCCCCAGGTGACCTGCGGTGCAATCTCTTCAGCATGCAGCGTTACCACCGCATCATATTTCGCGCCTTCGTCAGACTTCAGGGTGCGCCAGTAATCAACGGCCTGCTCCCATTTCTCACCCTGCGGCGAGAACTGACGACCTTTCAGATAGTTGAAGGTGGTCTCATCCGGTGCCACCAGGCCCGCTTTCGCACCCATCTCAATCGCCATGTTGCACAGGGTCATACGACCTTCCATGCTCAGCGCCTGAATCGCCGGACCGCAGAATTCGACCACATAGCCGGTTCCGCCTGCGCTGCCGGTTTTGCCGATGATCGCCAGCACGATATCTTTAGCCGTAATGCCGGTTGACGCCTGGCCCAGCACTTCAATCTTCATGGTTTTTGCCCGACCCTGTTTCAGGGTCTGGGTAGCAAACACATGTTCAACTTCAGAGGTGCCGATACCAAAGGCCAGCGAGCCAAACGCACCGTGCGTGGCGGTGTGCGAGTCGCCGCACACAATCGTCATGCCCGGCAGCGTCATGCCCTGCTCAGGACCGATAACGTGGACGATGCCCTGGAACGGATGATTCAGGTCATACAGCTGTACGCCAAACTCAGCGCAGTTCTTCATCAGCTCCTGCATCTGGATACGCGCCATCTCACCCGATGCATTGATATCTTTGGTCTGCGTAGAAACGTTGTGATCCATAGTGGCAAAGGTTTTGCCCGGCTGACGGACTTTACGTCCGTGGGCGCGCAGACCATCAAAGGCCTGGGGCGAGGTCACCTCATGGATCAGATGGCGATCAATGTAGAGTAACGGCGTTTCTTCTGGCGTTTCGTGGACGACATGTGCATCAAATAACTTCTGGTATAAGGTTTTCATTTTTTTATTTTTCCTCGGCGATTAAGCGGGCAATGATGCTGCCCATCTCATCTGTGCTGACCGCTGGGCCATCACCGGCTAAATCTTTGGTGCGATAGCCCTGTTCCAGCGCACGGCTGATGGCGCGTTCGATACTGTCGGCAGCCTCATCGGCATTCAGGCTGTAACGCAGCAGCAGCGACAGCGACAGGATCTGGGCGACCGGGTTGGCAATATTCTGACCGGCGATATCCGGCGCCGAGCCACCCGCGGGTTCGAACAGGCCAAAGCCCGCTTCATTCAGGCTGGCGGAAGGCAGCATCCCCATTGAGCCGGTGATCATGGCGCACTCATCAGAGAGAATGTCACCGAACAGGTTGGAGCAGAGCAGCACGTCAAACTGCGACGGGTCTTTGATCAACTGCATGGTGGCGTTGTCGATATAGATGTGGCTCAGCTGCACGTCCGGGTACTCTTTGGCCACTTCGTTGACGATTTCACGCCACATCACGGAGGTCTGCAGCACGTTGGCTTTATCAACCGAGGTGACTTTGTTACGGCGTTTGCGCGCCGATTCAAACGCGATGCGGGCGATGCGCTCAATTTCGAAACGGTGATAAACCTCGGTATCAAATGCACGCTCTTCCGGGCCGCTGCCTTCACGTCCTTTCGGCTGACCAAAGTAGATGCCGCCGGTCAGTTCACGCACGCACAGAATGTCGAAACCTTTGGCAGCAATGTCGGCGCGCAGCGGGCAAAACGCCTCCAGTCCGCTGTAGAGTGCAGCCGGACGGAGGTTACTGAACAGCTTAAAGTGTTTGCGCAGCGGCAGCAGCGCACCGCGCTCCGGTTGCGATGCCGGCGGTAAGTGTTCCCATTTCGGGCCGCCAACGGAACCAAACAGAATTGCGTCGGCCTGCTCGCAGCCTGCAACCGTTGCGGGTGGCAGGGGTTCACCATGCTGATCGATAGCAATGCCGCCGACCGCATACTCCTGGGTGGTGATCTGCATATCAAAGCGCTGACGAATGGCATCCAGCACTTTCATAGCCTGCGCCATCACTTCCGGGCCGATACCATCACCGGGTAAAACTGCGATATGAGATGAGCTGGACATGGTTATACGGTTTCCTTCTGATCTTTAAATTTGCGCTGCAATTCTTGTTCAACCTGACGGGCACGCCAGATATTGTTCAGAGCGTTGACCATCGCTTTGGCGGAGGACTCCACAATATCGGTCGCCAGACCAATGCCGTGGAACTTGCGGCCGTTGTAGCTCACGACGATATCGACCTGACCCAGCGCATTCTCGCCGTGGCCTTTCGCGGTCAGCTTGTAGTTAACCAGCTCAGCGTCGAACTGGGTGATACGGTTAATCGCCTGGTAGACCGCGTCAACCGGGCCGTTACCGGTGGCTGCATCCGATTTAGCGACATCGCCGCAGCCCAGATTGACAGAGGCGGTGGCGGTGATGCTGGAACCGGTCTGGACGTTAAATTCGTGCAGCTGGAAATGTTCCGGCTCTTCATTCTGCTTGTTGATGAAGGCCAGCGCTTCCAGGTCGTAATCGAAAACCTGACCTTTTTTATCGGCCAGTTTCAGGAAGGCGTCATACAGCGTATCCAGATTGTAATCCTGCTCGGCATAGCCCATCTCTTCCATACGATGTTTTACCGCCGCGCGGCCAGAACGTGAGGTCAGGTTCAGCTGGATTTTGTGTAAGCCGATCGATTCCGGCGTCAGGATTTCATAGTTCTCGCGGTTCTTCAGCACGCCATCCTGATGAATACCCGAGGAGTGAGCGAAGGCGTTAGAGCCGACCACTGCCTTGTTCGCCGGGATCGGCATGTTGCAGATCTGGCTGACCATCTGGCTGGTACGGTAGATTTCCTGATGATTGATATTGGTATGCACGTTCATGATCTGCTGGCGGGTTTTAATCGCCATGATCACCTCTTCCAGCGCACAGTTACCGGCACGTTCACCCAGGCCATTCATCGTTCCTTCCACCTGACGCGCGCCCGCCTGTACGGCAGCCAGGGCGTTGCCCGTTGCCATACCCAGGTCATCGTGGGTGTGAACAGAGATAATTGCTTTGTCGATGTTAGGAACGCGATTCATCAGCTCGCCGATGATGTGGGCATACTCGCCTGGCAGGGTGTAGCCAACGGTGTCCGGGATGTTGATGGTGGTGGCACCGGCGTTAATCGTGGCTTCTACCATCCGGCACAGGTCATCAATCGGGGTACGGCCGCCATCTTCGCAGGAGAACTCAACGTCGCTGGTGTAATTGCGCGCACGCTTCACCATATGCACCGCACGCTCAATCACTTCCGGCAGCGTGCTGCGCAGTTTGGTGGCGATGTGCATCGGTGAGGTAGCGATAAAGGTATGAATACGGAAGGCTTCGGCAACGCGCAGTGATTCGTACGCCGCATCAATATCTTTTTCCACACAGCGTGCCAGACCGCAAACCCGACTGTTTTTAATGGTGCGCGCAATGGTCTGCACAGACTCAAAGTCGCCCGGTGAGGAGACCGGGAAACCGACTTCCATCACATCCACGCCCATGCGCTCCAGCGCTAAAGCAATCTGCAATTTTTCTTTCACACTCAGGCTGGCCTGTAATGCCTGCTCACCGTCGCGCAGAGTGGTATCGAAAATAATGACTTGCTGGCTCATCGTAATCATCCTTATGCTTTTTCTGGCCTGGCAACGAGCATAAAAAAACCCGCGACAGGCGCGGGTTTTTAACTTTCAGCAGGTTTGAATCAGTGTTTGATTCCGCCCACAAGTCTACCGCGCAAGCTGAGTGCGTTTAGTAGTAGACCGAGAAGGCGAACAGAACGAAACATGGATTCAAACCTTATAAAATGTTGTGCTGTACATATTGGTACTGGAATCACTCAGGGATGTCAACCTTCAATGCAGGGGTATTCTTAGTGGTGCCAGAGGAAGATATTCTGTTATTTAACGGTCAGGCAGCGTAATGAACAGCGCCGTAGTGGCTGCGGAGGCAATCGACCCGGGAATGAGCACTGATTCTGCGGGTCTTTGATTTTATTGTGTTGAAAATTAAAGACTTTATCGGGAAGGTGTCTCACGAGGATACAGGATATATCACCTGCTCTTTAGCATAATCGAATGCGTCTCAGCGATTTACTGGTTAATTACGCCAGAAAAGAAAAGTGTCAGGCGATTGTGGGCCAGGGCAGCCGGGTAATAAGTTTTCGTTATTTCTTAGATCACGCTGAAAATAATTTCTTAATCAGCATTTTCCTCTGCGGTTCTGCCGCGTAATTAGTTTAATCCGCGCAGCCAATTCTTATCGGGCAGAGCCTTTACGCCCCTGCCTTTTAATTTACGTGGGTTTGCGGTTTGCCTGCCCGGTTAACTGCGGTTATGGTAATCGACCTACTCTCAGAAAAATAAACTCAACAGATTTCTCTGTAACCGGACAGCGGCAGTTGTTTCCGCTGTCATGCATAAACATAAGATTTTGATTGGCAAAGCAGGCACCGGGGCTATGTGGTACGCGTTAACGGGCGTATTAACAGAGCCGGGTCCGCAAGCCTGGAGGCAGAAGATGGAGATGTTGTCAGGAGCCGAAATGGTCGTCCGTTCGTTAATCGATCAGGGCGTTAAGCAGGTATTCGGTTATCCGGGTGGCGCAGTGTTGGATATCTATGATGCGCTGCAAACCGTCGGGGGTATCGATCACATTCTGGTGCGTCATGAGCAGGGTGCGGTGCACATGGCTGACGGCCTGGCGCGCGCCACCGGTGAAGTCGGCGTGGTGCTCGTCACCTCCGGACCCGGCGCAACCAATGCGATTACCGGTATCGCCACCGCCTATATGGACTCGATTCCGCTGGTGATCCTCTCGGGTCAGGTTCCCTCGTCGCTGATTGGCTATGACGCCTTTCAGGAGTGCGACATGGTCGGCATCTCTCGTCCGGTAGTGAAGCACAGCTTCCTGGTGAAAAGTACCGAAGAGATCCCAACCGTGTTGAAAAAGGCGTTCTGGCTGGCTTCCACCGGACGTCCGGGGCCAGTGGTGATCGATCTGCCGAAAGATATTCTGAATCCGGCAAACAAGTTGCCTTATCACTGGCCGGATACGGTGAGCATGCGCTCCTACAATCCGACTATTCAGGGCCATAAAGGTCAGATTAAGCGTGCGCTGACCACGTTGCTGGCCGCGAAGAAGCCGGTGATCTACGCCGGTGGTGGTGCCATTACCGCAGGCTGCGAAGCGGAACTGTTAAAGCTGGCCGAAAGCCTGAATATTCCGGTGACGACCTCGCTGATGGGCCTGGGCGCGTTCCCTGGCACTCATCGTCAGTGCGTTGGCATGCTCGGTATGCACGGCACGTACGAAGCCAACATGACGATGCACAATACCGACCTGATTTTTGGTATTGGTGTGCGCTTCGATGACCGCACCACCAACAACCTGGCGAAGTATTGTCCCAACGCCACGGTGATGCATATCGATATCGACCCGACCTCTATCTCTAAGACGGTGGCGGCGGATATCCCGATTGTGGGTGATGCGAAGCAGGTGCTGCAGCAGATGCTGGAGTTACTGGCGCAAAGTGAAAGCCAGCGCGCTGAGAGCCTGCACGACTGGTGGCAGGAGATTGAGGGCTGGCGCAGTCGTCACTGCCTGGAATTTGATCGCACCAGCGACAAAATCAAGCCGCAGGCAGTGATTGAAACTATCAGCCGTCTGACCAAAGGCGATGCGTATGTGACGTCGGATGTGGGCCAGCACCAGATGTTTGCTGCGCTCTATTATCCTTTCGACAAACCGCGCCGCTGGATCAACTCCGGCGGTCTGGGCACCATGGGCTTTGGCCTGCCCGCTGCGCTGGGTGTGAAGATGGCGCTGCCGGACGAAACAGTCATCTGCGTAACGGGCGATGGCAGTATCCAGATGAACATTCAGGAGCTTTCCACCGCGCTGCAGTACGATCTGCCGGTGCTGGTGCTGAACCTGAACAACCGGGTGCTGGGCATGGTGAAGCAGTGGCAGGATATGATCTACTCCGGTCGTCACTCCCAGTCTTATATGGAGTCACTGCCTGACTTCGTGCGTCTGGCGGAAGCCTACGGCCACGTCGGGATCGCGATTGAGCACCCGGCTGAGCTGGAAGAGAAGCTGGCGCTGGCGCTGGAAACCCTGGCGAAGGGACGTCTGGTATTTGTGGATGTCACCGTTGACGGTAGCGAGCATGTTTACCCGATGCAGATTCGCGGTGGCAGCATGGATGAGATGTGGTTGAGCAAAACGGAGAGGACATAATTATGCGTCGTATTTTATCAGTTCTGCTGGAGAACGAATCCGGCGCATTATCCCGTGTCGTCGGCCTGTTCTCACAGCGCGGCTATAACATTGAGAGCCTGACAGTGGCACCAACGGATGATCCTACGCTGTCGCGGATGACCATTCAGACGGTGGGCGATCAGAAGGTGCTGGAGCAGATTGAAAAGCAGCTGCACAAGCTGGTAGATGTGCTGCGCGTTACCGAGCTGGGGCAGGGCGCCTATGTTGAGCGCGAAATCATGCTGGTGAAGATTCAGGCGAGCGGTTATGGCCGCGAAGAGGTGAAGCGTAACGCCGAGATCTTCCGCGGTCAGATCATCGACGTGACGCCGACGCTGTACACGGTTCAGCTGGCAGGCACCAGTGACAAACTGGACGCCTTCCTGAATACCGTTCGCGATGTGGCCGAAATTGTTGAAGTGGCACGCTCCGGTATCGTCGGCGTTTCACGCGGCGATCGTATCATGCGTTAATCACGCAGCGTCATCATCAATCCACACCTAACCCGGCGAAATGCCGGGTTTTTTTATTTTTTATGCGCCAGGCGAGTTACATTCAGAAAAGCGGTTGCTCCGCGCACTTTTCTGCTGTTAGATGATAGCCATGAGTTATCCATAGCTTAACTGCGGCTATTTCTGCCGTAAAAGCGGATTTGATGGTGGGGTTATCGTGAAACTGGATGAAATTGCGCGTTTGGCAGGCGTGTCGCGCACCACGGCCAGTTATGTGATCAATGGCAAAGCGCGGCAGTATCGTGTCAGCGACAAAACCGTTGAGAAAGTCATGGCGGTGGTACGTGAGCATAATTATCACCCTAATGCGGTGGCTGCCGGGCTGCGCGCCGGGCGTACGCGCTCTATTGGGTTAGTGATCCCCGATCTGGAAAATACCAGTTATACCCGTATTGCGAACTATCTTGAGCGGCAGGCCCGTCAGCGCGGCTATCAGCTGCTGATCGCCTGTTCTGAAGATCAGCCCGATAACGAGATGCGCTGCATTGAGCATCTGTTACAGCGCCAGGTCGATGCGATCATCGTCTCTACCTCGTTACCGCCAGAGCATCCCTTTTATCAGCGCTGGATCAACGATCCCCTGCCGATTATTGCGTTAGATCGCGCCCTGGATCGTGAACATTTCACCAGCGTAGTCGGTGCCGATCAGGACGATGCCCATATGCTGGCGGCTGAACTGCGTCAGCTTGAGGTCAAAAATGTGCTGTTCCTCGGTGCGTTACCCGAGCTGTCGGTAAGTTTCCTGCGCGAGCTGGGGTTCCGCGATGCATGGAAAGACGATCCCCGGCCGATTGACTATATCTACTGCAATAGCTTCGAACGCACAGCCGCCGCGGCACTGTTTGAACAATACCTTGAAGATCACCCGATGCCGGAGGCGCTTTTTACCACCTCATTTGGTCTGCTGCAGGGTGTGATGGATGTGACGCTGAAACGAGACGGACGGCTTCCGACCGAGCTGGCCATCGCCACCTTTGGCGACCACGAATTACTGGACTTTCTTGAGTGTCCGGTGCTGGCGGTGGGTCAGCGTCATCGCGACGTGGCAGAGCGCGTGCTGGAATTAGTTTTAGCCTCGCTGGATGAACCCAGAAAACCAAAACCCGGGTTAACCCGCATTCGCCGTAATTTATACCGTCGCGGACAATTAAGCCGAAAAGTTAAATGAGTCACGGGCAGTATTACGCTGCCCGCCCATTTTATTTAACGATTTAACTGATTAAATAAACAGGTCGACGTAAAAAAGCGTAAATTCTGCTCATCAAATCTAACAAAGCAGAAAGGGTTATTTTTATTATCTGCTTACAACTTCAACAAACTTACTTTCCCGTCTGGCCTGAAGCCGCTGGGCTTCCTTTCGGAAATCCCCTAAAATGCCGCCGCTGTCTCAGAAACCACGATTAATATTTAGCCCTTTACATTGTTTCATTTTTAGTCGTTTTTTCCCGGGTCGTTTTTTTTATTCAGGTATTCATCGGCTTAATTTTTACTTTCCCCTTTTATTCGTTTATATCGTCGCCAGAGATTAATTCTTCACTCTGTAAATAGTGATATTCACCTGCCGCTCCGGCTTGACAAGGATTTCATGGGATCCTTAAACTCGTTTCGTGGTAAAAAGTGGGATAAAGTGGCGTAAATGGGTGATGAGGAGAAGAGACTGGCATGTTCCGCGGAGCAACGTTAGTCAATCTCGACAGCAAAGGGCGGCTCGCCGTACCCACGCGATATCGCGATTTGCTGATTGGGGAGTCTCAGGGGCAGATGGTCTGTACCATCGACCTCCACCAGCCATGCCTGTTGCTTTATACCCTGCCCGAATGGGAAATCATTGAAAAAAAGCTGGCACGCCTTTCAAGTATGAATCCACTTGAGCGCCGCGTGCAGCGTTTGCTGCTGGGGCATGCCAGTGAATGTCAGATGGATAATGCAGGCCGCCTGCTGCTGGCGAATACGCTTCGGCAGCACGCAAAATTAACCAAAGAAGTGATGCTGGTTGGACAGTTCAATAAATTTGAGCTGTGGGATGAACAGACCTGGTATCAACAAGTCAGGGACGATATTGACGCAGAACAGTCGGCTCAGGAGCCTTTATCTGAGCGGTTGCAGGACTTGTCGCTATAGCTATGCAGGAAAATTTCAAACATACCACCGTGCTGTTGGATGAGGCGGTTAACGGCCTCAATATCAGGGAAGACGGTATTTACATCGACGGCACTTTTGGTCGTGGTGGCCATTCACGCCTGATTCTTTCGCAGCTGGGAGAGAAGGGAAAGCTGATCGCCATCGATCGTGATCCGCAAGCTATCGCCGCTGCCGCAGAGATCACCGACCCGCGTTTTTCAATTATTCATGGCCCTTTTTCCGCGCTGGCAGAGTATGTCTCTGAACGGGATCTGGTCGGAAAGATTGACGGCATTTTGCTGGACCTGGGGGTTTCATCACCGCAGCTGGATGACGCCGAACGTGGCTTCTCCTTTATGCGTGACGGACCGCTGGATATGCGAATGGACCCGTCGCGCGGGCACTCCGCCGCAGAATGGTTGCTGCACGCAGAAGAGGCGGATATCGCGTTTGTCCTGAAGACCTACGGTGAAGAGCGATTCGCCAAACGCATCGCCCGGGCCATTGTCGAGCGTAATCGTGAACAGCCGATGACCCGGACCCGGGAACTGGCTGAGGTGATCTCAATTGCCATGCCGGTAAAAGATAAGTTTAAGCATCCGGCCACGCGCAGCTTCCAGGCGATTCGTATCTGGATTAACAGCGAACTGGAAGAGATCGACATTGCCCTGAAAGGCGCTGTTGAAGTGCTGGCTCCGCAGGGTCGTCTCTCTGTTATCAGCTTCCATTCACTGGAAGATCGGCTGGTGAAGCGCTTTATGCGCGATCAGAGTCGCGGGCCGCAGGTGCCGCCTGGGATTCCCATGACTGAACATCAGCTGCGTGCCCTGGGTGGGCGTGAACTGAAGTTGCTCGGCAAAATGTCGCCGGGTGACGCTGAAGTCTCTGAAAACCCACGTGCGCGCAGCTCGGTATTACGTATCGCGGAGAAAACCGACGCATGATCGGTAATGAGCGTCACAGTCTGCCTGCCGTCATCGGCGGGGATCTGCTGCGAAAAGGCAAGATTCCGGTGCTGTTGCTGATCGCTGTGGTGGTTTCTGCCGTGCTGGTGGTGACTACCACCCATAAAACACGACTGTTAACCGCGCAGCGCGAACAGCTGGTGCTGGAGCGTGACGCACTCGATATCGAGTGGCGCAACCTGATCCTGGAAGAGAATGCACTGGGCGATCACAGCCGTGTTGAACGCATCGCCACCGAGAAGCTGCAACTGCAGCACGTTGATCCTTCACAAGAAAATATCGTGGTGCAGAAATAAGGACCTCAGATAGCGAATGAGCGGCACAGGCAGAACGCTGAAATTGAAGAAACCGGAAGATAAAGCCAGCTTTGTAAGCTGGCGTTTTGCGTTGCTGTGCGGCTGTATTTTACTGGCGCTGGGTGGATTGCTGTCACGTGTGGCCTGGCTGCAGGTGATCAATCCTGGCAAGCTGGTAAAAGAGGGCGATCTGCGCTCGCTGCGTGTTCAGGCGGTGCCCACCTCACGCGGCATGATCAGCGATCGCGCCGGACGCCCGCTGGCAGTCAGCGTGCCGGTCAACGCTATCTGGGCCGATCCCAAAGAGCTGCACGCCGGTGGCGGCGTGACGCTGGACAGCCGCTGGAAGGCGCTTTCCGATGCGCTCTCTATTCCCCTTGATCAGCTGGCCGCCCGCGTGAATGCCAATCCCAAAGGCCGCTTTGTCTATCTGGCGCGCCAGGTCAATCCGGCTATCGGCGACTACGTTAAAAAACTCAAACTTCCCGGTATTCATCTGCGCGAAGAGTCGCGCCGTTACTATCCTGCCGGGCAGGTCACCTCCCATCTCATTGGCTTTACCAACATCGACGGGCAGGGCATTGAAGGCATCGAGAAGAGCTTTGATAAGTGGCTGACCGGTGCACCCGGCGAGCGGACGGTGCGCAAAGATCGGTATGGTCGGGTCATCGAGGATATCTCTTCGGTGGACAGCCGGGCCGCTCATAACCTGACGCTGAGCATTGATGAGCGGTTACAGGCGCTGGTTTACCGTGAACTGAATAACGCCGTTGCCTTTAACAAAGCGGAATCGGGTACGGCGGTGCTGGTGGATGTCAATACCGGTGAAGTGCTGGCGATGGCCAACAGCCCGGCTTACAACCCGAACAATCTCGGCAATACGCCAAAAGATCTGATGCGTAACCGCGCCATCACCGACATTTTCGAACCTGGCTCTACCGTGAAGCCGATGGTGGTGATGACGGCGCTGCAGCGTGGTGTGGTGAGAGAGAACAGCGTCCTGAATACCGTGCCGTACCGCGTCAATGGTCATGAGATCAAAGATGTGGCGCGCTACAACGAATTGACCCTGACAGGGGTTTTACAGAAGTCGAGTAACGTCGGTGTTTCACGTCTGGCGTTAGCGATGCCTTCCTCAGCGCTGGTAGAAACTTACGCGCGCTTTGGACTGGGCAAACCGACCAATTTGGGGCTGGTCGGGGAAAGCAGTGGCTTATACCCTAAAAAACAACGGTGGTCTGACATAGAGAGGGCCACCTTCTCTTTCGGCTACGGGCTAATGGTAACGCCGTTACAGTTAGCGCGAGTCTACGCAACGATTGGCAGCTATGGCATTAATCGCCCGCTGTCGATCACCAAAGTGGATCCGCCCGTCGCGGGACAACGCGTTTTCGATGAGTCACTGGTGAAAACCGTGATGCACATGATGGAAAGCGTGGCGCTGCCCGGTGGCGGGGGCGTCAAAGCGGCAATCAAGGGTTATCGCATTGCGATAAAAACCGGTACGGCGAAAAAGGTCGGGCCGGACGGACGCTACGTCAATAAATACATTGCCTACACCGCAGGCGTCGCGCCTGCCAGTCATCCCCGATTCGCGCTGGTGGTGGTGATCAACGATCCCCAGGCCGGCAAGTATTACGGCGGTGCGGTCTCCGCTCCGGTATTTGGAGCCATCATGGGTGGCGTACTGCGTACCATGAACATCGAGCCGGACGCGTTACCGACCAATGACAAGAATGAGCTGGTGACTAACAGAAGTGAGGAATCAAGTGACAGATCGTAACCTGCGCGATTTACTCGGCCCCTGGGTGCCAGGCGCGCCGGCGCGCCCACTGCGTGACATGACCCTGGATAGCCGCATTGCGGCTTCTGGCGATCTGTTTGTCGCTGTTGCAGGCCATCAGGTTGATGGACGCCGTTTCATTCCGCAGGCAATTGCGCAGGGCGTTGCCGCTGTGGTGGCGGAAGCTGAGGGTGAAGCGGTCGACGGCGAAATCCGTGAAATGCACGGCGTACCGGTTATCTATCTGGCGCAGCTGCATCAGCGCCTTTCGGCCCTGGCAGGCCGTTTTTATCAGCAGCCGGGCGAAAAACAGAAGCTGATTGGCGTCACCGGCACCAACGGTAAAACCACCACCACCCAGCTGCTGGCGCAGTGGGCGACGCTACTGGGTGAGACCAGCGCGGTGATGGGCACCGTCGGTAATGGGCTGGTAGGTCATTTAGCGGCGGCAGAAAATACCACGGGTTCAGCGGTTGATGTTCAGCATCTGCTGCACGATCTGGCTGAAAAAGGGGCGACCCTGACCGCAATGGAAATCTCGTCACACGGACTGGTTCAGCATCGCGTCGCTGCGCTGCCGTTTGCCGCGGCGGTCTTCACCAATCTCAGTCGCGATCACCTCGATTACCACGGTGATATGCAGAGCTATGAGTCAGCTAAATGGCTGCTCTTTTCTGAGCATCAGGTCGGGCAGGCGATTCTTAACGCGGATGACGAAGTCGGCCGTCGCTGGCTGGCGCGCTTACCTGATGCCGTTGCGGTCACCATGGAGGATAACCTCCAGCCGGGCTGCCACGGGCGCTGGCTTAAAGCCGATGCGGTGGATTACCACGATAACGGCGCACATATTCGTTTCAGCTCCCGCTGGGGCAACGGCGAAATCGACAGTCCGCTGATGGGTGCCTTCAACGTCAGCAATCTGATGCTGGCGCTGGCGACGCTGCTGTCACTGGATTATCCGCTGGCGACGCTAATCAGCGTTGCACCGCAGTTGCAGCCGGTCAACGGGCGTATGGAAGTGTTCAGCGCCGCAGGAAAACCGACGGTTGTCGTGGATTATGCCCACACCCCGGATGCGCTGGAAAAAGCGCTGGAAGCGGCACGTCTGCACTGCAAAGGAAAACTCTGGTGCCTGTTTGGCTGCGGCGGTGACCGTGACAAAGGCAAACGCCCGTTAATGGGCGCGATTGCTGAGCAATATGCGGATGTGGTGGTGATTACGGATGACAATCCGCGCAGCGAAGATCCGCAGGCGATTGTAAAAGATATTCTGACCGGTTTGCTGGACCCAGGCCGCGCCCGCGTGGTCTCTGGTCGTGCGCAGGCGGTCACTAACACTATTATGCAGGCGCAGCCCGACGATATCGTGCTGGTGGCTGGCAAAGGCCATGAAGATTATCAGATCATCGGCAATCGCCGTCTCGACTACTCCGATCGTGCCACCGTTGCGGCACTGCTGGGAGGCGTTGCATGATTCCGGTTTCATTAAAAACCCTGGCGGAGATCACCGGCGGCACGCTGCATGGCAGCGATTTAACGCTGAGTGACGTGACCACCGATACCCGCAAAGTCACGGCGGGCAGCCTGTTTGTTGCGCTGGTGGGCGAACGCTTTGATGCGCACGACTTTGCCGGCGATGCCATTGCGAATGGCGCACAGGCGCTGCTGGTAAGTAAGCATTTACCTGTCGCTGTGCCACAGGTGGTGGTTGAAGATACCCGTCTCGCCTTTGGCAGGCTGGGCGCATGGGTTCGTCAGCAGTCGAACGCCCGTGTAGTGGCGCTGACCGGCTCCTCCGGCAAAACCTCGGTTAAAGAGATGACGGCGGCGATTCTGCGTGAGTGTGGCGAAACGCTCTACACCGCAGGCAATCTTAACAACGATTATGGCGTACCGATGACGCTGCTGCGGCTGACCGCAGAACATCAGTATGCGGTCATCGAACTCGGTGCGAATCATCAGGGCGAAATCGCTTACACCACCGATTTGGTTCAACCGGAAAGCGCGCTGGTGAATAACCTGGCCGCGGCGCATCTGGAAGGTTTTGGTTCGCTGGCCGGTGTCGCTAAAGCCAAGGGCGAGATCTTCCAGGGCTTACCGGCTCACGGCATTGCGATTCTGAACGCAGAGAGCAATGACTGGCCCAACTGGCAGAGCACGCTGCAGGATAAAACCGTGTGGCGTTTCTCACCGCAGACGGCAGAGTGTGAATTCTCCGCCCGTGATATCCGCATTGCTCAGGATGGTACTCATTTTGTGATGATAACGCCGCGTGGCGAAGCTGAGATCGTGCTGCCATTGCCGGGTCGGCATAACATCGCCAACGCCCTGGCGGCGGCGGCACTGGCTCTGTCAGTGGATGCACCGCTTAGCGCCGTTCAGCAGGGGCTGAAAAACCTGCAGTCGGTGCCAGGTCGCTTGTTCCCGGTTCGCCTCTCTGCGCATCAGCTGCTGCTGGATGACAGCTACAACGCTAACGTCGGTTCGATGACAGCAGCTGTTCAGGTCCTGTCAGAGATGCCAGGTTACCGGGTGCTGGTCACGGGTGATATGGCGGAACTGGGTGAAGAGACCGAAAGTTGTCACCGCGAAGTGGGGCAAGCGGCACGTGATGCAGGCATTGATCGCGTGCTGAGCACCGGAAAATTCAGCCATTTCATCAGTGAAAGCAATGAAGTTGGCGAACATTTCAGCGATAAGACTGCGCTGACTGAACGTTTGCGTCAATTGTTGTCCGAACACTCAGAAATTACCGTCCTGATAAAAGGTTCACGTAGTGCCGCCATGGAGCAGGTAGTACAGAGCTTAAAGGAGAAAGGAACATGTTAGTTTGGCTGGCCGAGCATCTGGTCGCTTTTTATTCGGGATTTAACGTCTTTTCCTATCTGACGTTTCGCGCCATTGTCAGCCTGCTGACCGCGTTATTCATCTCTCTCTGGATGGGGCCGCGCCTGATCGCCTGGCTGCAGAAATTACAGATTGGCCAGGTCGTCCGTAACGATGGCCCGGAATCGCATTTCAGTAAGCGCGGCACGCCGACCATGGGCGGCATCATGATTCTGACCTCCATCACCATTTCGGTGCTGATGTGGGCATATCCGTCGAATCCTTATGTCTGGTGCGTGCTGTTCGTGTTAATCGGCTTTGGCATCATCGGCTTTGTCGATGACTACCGCAAAGTGGTACGCAAAGACACCAAAGGCCTGATCGCCCGCTGGAAATATTTCTGGATGTCGGTGATTTCGCTGGGCGTCGCGTTCGGGCTCTATGCGGCGGGTAAAGATACCCCCGCGACCCAACTGGTCGTGCCCTTTTTCAAAGACATCATGCCGCAGCTAGGTCTGTTTTATGTGCTGCTGGCTTACTTTGTGATTGTCGGAACGGGTAATGCGGTCAATCTGACCGATGGCCTGGATGGGCTGGCGATTATGCCAACCGTCTTTGTCGCCGCGGGCTTTGCGCTGGTTGCCTGGGCCACCGGTAACGTGAAGTTTGCTGAATATCTGCATATTCCCTATCTGCGTCACGCCGGTGAGCTGGTGATTGTCTGTACCGCCATTGTCGGGGCAGGGCTGGGCTTCCTGTGGTTCAACACCTATCCGGCTCAGGTCTTTATGGGCGACGTGGGTTCGCTGGCACTGGGCGGCGCGCTGGGCACCATTGCGGTGTTGCTGCGTCAGGAATTTTTACTGGTGATCATGGGTGGCGTGTTTGTGGTTGAAACGCTGTCGGTGATCCTGCAGGTGGGATCGTTTAAGTTGCGCGGCCAGCGTATTTTCCGCATGGCGCCGATCCATCACCACTATGAACTTAAGGGCTGGCCGGAACCGCGCGTCATTGTGCGCTTCTGGATTATTTCGCTAATGCTGGTGCTGATTGGCCTGGCCACGCTGAAGGTGCGTTAATCATGGCTGACTATCGGGGTAGAAAAGTCGTCATCATCGGGCTGGGCCTCACCGGGCTCTCCTGTGTTGATTTCTTTTTAGCGCAGGGCGTAACGCCTCGCGTGATGGACACCCGTGTCTCGCCGCCGGGGCTGGATAAATTGCCCGGGCAGGTTGAACGCCATCTGGGCGGCATCAACGGCGACTGGCTGCTGGCGGCCGATCTGATTGTTGCCAGCCCTGGTGTCGCGCTGGCGCATCCGATTCTCAGCGAAGCCGTCGAAGCCGGCATTGAAATTGTCGGTGACATTGAGCTCTTTTGCCGCGAGGCGCAGGCGCCGATCGTGGCGATCACCGGCTCCAACGGTAAAAGCACGGTGACTACGCTGGTGGGTGAAATGGCGAAAGCCGCAGGCTGGCAGGTGGGCGTCGGCGGCAATATTGGTCTGCCCGCGCTGAGTCTGCTGCAGTCACCGGCGCAACTCTATGTACTGGAACTCTCCAGTTTTCAGCTGGAGACCACGCACAGTCTGAAAGCCGCGGCGGCAACCATACTTAACGTCAGCGAAGATCATATGGATCGCTATCCGCTGGGTATGCAGCAGTATCGCGCCGCTAAGCTGCGGGTCTATGAAAATGCACAGGTCTGCATCGTTAATGCCGATGATGCCCTGACGATGCCGGTACGCGGCGCGGACACCCGCTGCGTCAGCTTTGGTGTCGATTTCGGGGACTACCACCTTAACAAGCAGCAGGGCAGTATCTGGTTGCGGGTGAAAGGCGAGAAGGTCCTGAACACGGCCGAAATGAAGATGGTGGGACAGCACAACTACACCAATGCGCTGGCTGCGCTGGCGCTGGCCGATGCGGTGGGTCTGCCACGCGCCTCCAGTCTGGCCGCCTTAACGCACTTTAACGGTCTGGCGCATCGCTTCCAGCTGGTTCATGAGCATCAGGGCGTGCGCTGGATCAATGACTCCAAAGCCACCAACGTCGGCAGCACCGAAGCAGCGCTGAATGGCCTGCAGGTGAAGGGAACGCTGTGGCTGCTGATGGGCGGTGATGGCAAGTCGGCCGATTTTACGCCGCTGATCCCCTGGCTGCAGGGCGACAATGTGCGCCTTTACTGCTTTGGTCGCGATGGCGATGCGCTGGCGGCGCTGCGTCCTGAAATCGCCGTGCGCACTGAGACCATGCGCCAGGCGATGGAGCAGATTGCGCCGCAGGTTAAAGCAGGCGATATGGTTCTGCTGTCGCCAGCCTGTGCCAGCCTTGACCAGTTCCGAAACTTTGAGCAGCGCGGTGAGCAGTTCGCGCAACTGGCGAAGGAGCTGAGCTGATGCGTATTCCTGGCGCCGGACTGGCGGGATATTTCTCAGGACGCCTGAAAGACTGGGTCATGGGCGCACGCGAAAGTGATGACTCTTCGCTGGTGCTCTATGACCGCACACTGCTATGGCTGACGCTGGGCCTGGCGGTGATTGGTTTCGTGATGGTGACGTCGGCTTCAATGCCGGTGGGTCAGCGTCTGAATGACGATCTCTTTTATTTCGCCAAGCGCGATGCCTTCTACATCGTGCTGGCTGTATGTATGGCGCTGGTCACGCTGCGGGTGCCGATGGATTTCTGGCAGCGCTACAGCAACGTGATGCTGATGGTCACGGTCGCGATGCTGCTGATTGTTCTGGTGGTCGGTAGCTCGGTTAACGGTGCATCGCGCTGGATCGCGCTGGGTCCGCTGCGTATTCAGCCTGCAGAGCTGTCGAAGCTCTCTCTGTTCTGCTATCTCGCCAGTTATCTGGTGCGCAAAGTGGAAGAGGTGCGTAACAACTTCTGGGGCTTCTGTAAGCCGATGGGCGTGATGGTGGTGCTGGCCGTGTTACTGCTGGCGCAGCCGGATCTCGGTACGGTGGTTGTGCTGTTTGTGACGACCCTGGCGATGCTGTTCCTGGCGGGCGCCAAACTGTGGCAGTTCCTGGCAATCATCGGTTCCGGCATCTTTGCGGTGATCCTGCTGATCATTGCAGAACCCTACCGTATGCGCCGTGTGACCTCGTTCTGGAACCCGTGGGAAGATCCCTTTGGTAGCGGCTACCAGCTGACCCAGTCACTGATGGCATTTGGTCGCGGGGAATTCTGGGGCCAGGGGCTCGGTAACTCCGTGCAAAAGCTGGAATATCTGCCCGAAGCGCATACCGACTTTATTTTCGCCATCATCGGGGAAGAACTCGGCTACGTCGGTGTGGTAATGGCACTTTTAATGGTATTCTTCGTCGCTTTTCGTGCGATGTCGATTGGCCGTCGTGCTCTGGAACTGGATCAGCGTTTTTCCGGCTTTTTAGCCTGTTCAATCGGAGTCTGGTTCAGCTTCCAGGCGCTGGTTAACGTCGGTGCGGCAGCCGGTATGTTACCGACCAAAGGTCTGACCTTACCGCTGATCAGTTACGGTGGGTCAAGTCTGATCATTATGTCGACTGCCATCGTCTTTTTATTACGCATAGATTATGAAACGCGCCTGGCGAAAGCGCAGGCGTTTACCCGAGGTGGTCGATGAGCGGTAAGCGATTGATGGTGATGGCAGGCGGAACCGGCGGACATGTCTTTCCCGGTCTGGCTGTCGCCCATCATCTGATGGAACAGGGCTGGCAGGTCCGCTGGTTAGGCACTGCCGACCGTATGGAAGCCGATCTGGTGCCAAAGCACGGCATCGACATCGACTTCATCCGCATCAGCGGATTACGTGGTAAAGGCATGAAGGCGTTGCTGCTGGCACCGCTGCGCATCTTTAATGCATGGCGTCAGGCCCGTCGCATCATGAAGGCCTGGCAGCCGGATGTGGTGCTGGGCATGGGTGGCTACGTTTCCGGTCCTGGCGGCTTAGCGGCCTGGAGTTGCGGTATTCCGGTGGTGCTGCATGAGCAGAACGGTATTGCCGGGCTGACCAATAAATGGCTGGCGAAAATCGCTAAGAAAGTATTGCAGGCGTTTCCGGGCGCGTTTCCCGCCGCCGATGTGGTGGGAAATCCGGTTCGCACTGATGTACTGGCACTGCCTTTACCCGCGCAACGTCTCGCGAATCGTCATGGCCCGATACGGGTGCTGGTGATCGGTGGCAGTCAGGGTGCGCGGATACTGAACCAGACGCTGCCGCAGGTTGCCGCGCTGGTGGGTGATGAGATCACCCTGTGGCATCAGACCGGTAAAGGGTCGTTGCCCGAAACAGAGAAAGCTTATCAGCAGGTCGGGCAGACGCAGCACAAGGTGACCGAGTTTATTGATGACATGGCTGCCGCCTACGCCTGGGCTGATGTGGTGGTGTGCCGCTCCGGCGCGTTAACCGTGAGCGAAGTCGCTGCCGCTGGCTTACCGGCGATTTTCGTGCCATTTCAGCACAAAGATCGCCAGCAGTACTGGAACGCGCTGCCGCTGGAGAAAGCGGGCGCCGCCAGAATTTTTGAGCAGCCGCAATTTACTGCGGAGGCTGTAGCGGATCAGCTACGCCACTGGGATCGCGCAACACTGCTGACGATGGCTGAGCAGGCCCGTCAGGTGGCGATCCCCGATGCGACTGAACGGGTCGCTCAGGAAGTGGCTCGCGCCGCAAAGTAATCATTCCGGTCAGCGTGTCTGACCTGTACCCGGACTGGGTACAAACTGAAATAGCAGGTAACTGAGAGCGATGAATACACAACAATTGGCAAAACTGCGTTCTATCGTGCCCGAGATGCGTCGCGTCCGGCACATCCACTTTGTCGGCATCGGCGGTGCTGGCATGGGCGGTATTGCCGAAGTGTTAGCAAATGAAGGCTACCATATCAGCGGTTCAGATCTGGCCCCTAACCCGGTGACGCAGAACCTGATTGCGCTGGGTGCCACCATTTATTTTAACCATCGCCCCGAAAACGTGACCGATGCCAGCGTTGTGGTGGTTTCCAGCGCCGTTTCGCAGGATAACCCCGAACTGGTGGCGGCACGTGAACAGCGTATCCCGGTGATCCGTCGCGCGGAGATGCTGGCTGAGCTGATGCGTTTTCGTCACGGCATCGCCGTTGCGGGTACCCATGGCAAAACAACCACCACGGCGATGGTGTCGAGTATTTATGCGGAAGCGGGTCTCGATCCGACTTTTGTTAACGGTGGACTGGTCAAAGCAGCAGGCACCCATGCCCGTCTGGGTCACAGCCGGTATCTGATTGCTGAAGCGGATGAGAGTGATGCGTCGTTCCTGCATCTGCAGCCGATGGTGGCGATTGTGACCAACATCGAAGCTGATCATATGGACACTTATCAGGGCGATTTTGAGAACCTGAAGCAGACGTTTATTAACTTCCTGCACAACCTGCCGTTTTACGGTCGTGCGGTGATGTGTGTGGATGATGCGGTTATTCGTGACCTGATCCCACGCGTGGGACGCCATATCACCACGTACGGTTTCAGTGATGATGCTGACCTGCGCATTGAAAATTATGAACAGAGTGGCGCGCAGGGGCATTTCACCTTGATCCGTCAGGATAAAGCACCGCTGCAGATTACGCTGAACGCGCCGGGTCGCCACAACGCCCTGAATGCGGCAGCCGCCGTCGCCGTCGCCAGTGAAGAGGGCATTGAAGACAATGCTATCCTGGCTGCGCTGGAGAGTTTCCAGGGCACGGGCCGTCGCTTTGATCTGCTGGGTGAATTCCCGACAGAGCCGGTCAATGGACAGCCGGGCACCGCGATGCTGGTTGATGATTACGGTCATCATCCCACCGAAGTGGACGCGACAATTAAAGCCGCGCGCGCAGGCTGGCCGGATAAAAAACTGGTGATGGTGTTTCAGCCGCACCGTTACAGCCGAACCCGCGATCTGTTTGATGATTTCGCCAACGTACTGTCGCATGTGGATGTGTTGCTGATGCTGGATGTTTACTCTGCCGGTGAAACCGCTATTCCGGGTGCTGACAGCCGGTCGCTGTGCCGTGCGATTCGTAATCGCGGCAAGGTGGATCCGATTCTGGTGCCGGAACATGACGCGCTGCCAGAGATGCTGGCACCGCTGCTGTCAGGCAATGACCTGATTCTGGTGCAGGGAGCCGGTAACGTCGGCAAGGTTGCCCGCAAGCTGGCTGACACTAAGCTCCAGCCGGAACGCAAAGCGGAGGATCGTCATGGCGGATAAAGTTGCAGTATTAATGGGTGGCACCTCGGCAGAGCGCGAGGTTTCGCTGAACTCAGGTCAGGCCGTCCTCGCCGGATTACGGGAAATGGGCATTGATGCGCATGGCATTGATACCCGTGATGTCTCTGTGCTGACGCTGAAAGAGCAGGGCTTTACCAAAGCCTTTATCGCACTCCATGGCCGGGGAGGAGAAGATGGCACGCTGCAGGCGGTGCTGGAGTTCCTGCAACTGCCGTACACCGGCAGCGGCGTGATGGCATCGGCCGTGACTATGGATAAGCTGCGCACCAAGCTGCTGTGGCAGGGACGTGGTTTACCGTCAGGAAAGTTTGTCTGGCTGACGCGTCAGCAGTTTGATGCCGGTCTGGACGCAGAAAACAACGCGGCAATTGCGGCACTTGGCCTGCCGTTGTTCGTCAAGCCAGCCTGCGAAGGCTCCAGCGTGGGCATCAGTCGGGTTAACGATCTGAGCGCGCTGCCGGCGGCACTGGACATGGCGTTTAAGCACGACAATGACGTGCTGGTCGAAGCGTTTCTCAGCGGCGCGGAGTACACCGTCGCGATTGTGGGCGATCGTATTCTGCCCTCGATTGAAATAAAGAGCGCCAGCGAGTTCTATGACTATGAAGCTAAATACATTTCTGACGATACTCAGTACGTCTGTCCGGCCGATTTAAGCGCTGAACGTGAAGCGGAATTACAACAGCTGGTACTGGCGGCCTGGCGTGCGCTGGGATGTCGCGGCTGGGGACGGGTTGATGTGATGACCGACGGGGAAGGGCGCTTTCAGTTACTGGAAGCCAATACCTCACCGGGCATGACCAGCCACAGTCTGGTGCCAATGGCAGCGAAACAGGCGGGCATGAGCTTCCCGCAGCTGGTTGCCCATATTCTGGAGCTGGCCGACTGATATGTCACAGGCGGCGATGAGAGTTCGAAACCGTGAACCGCAGGAGCGTATTCGCACCGGGCGCAGTAACGGTGCCCGACTGTTCGGCATTATTTTTCTGCTGATCGTCATCGGGATTATGGTGGCCGGCGGGCTGGTGGTACTGAAGTGGATGAACGATGCGTCCCGGCTGCCATTGTCAAAACTGGTGGTGACAGGACAGACGCACTACACCACACACGATGATATTCGTCAGGCGATTTTGTCGCTGGGTCCGCCTGGTACGTTTATGTCTCAGGATGTGGACATCCTGCAGCAGCAGATTGAGCGGCTGCCCTGGATTAAGCAGGTCAGCGTACGTAAGCAGTGGCCGGACGAACTGAAGATCCACCTTGTGGAGTACACACCGGTGGCGCGCTGGAACGATTTGCACATGGTGGATGCTGAGGGTGTCTCCTTCAGCGTACCCGCCAGTCATGTCGGCAAAGAGACAATGCCGATGTTGTACGGGCCGGAAGGGAGTGAGAAAGAGGTCCTGGCGGGCTATCACAGCATGGATGATGTGCTGAAAGCCCGGAAGTTTACTCTAAAGGTGGCGTCGATGACGGCGCGGCGTTCATGGCAGCTGGTCACCAGCGACGATGTTCGTATCGAACTGGGCCGCAGCGACACCATGAAACGACTGAATCGCTTTATTGAGCTCTACCCGGTGCTGCAACAGCAAGGTCAGAACGAGAGCAAACGTATCAGCTACGTGGATTTACGATACGACTCTGGCGCTTCTGTTGGCTGGACACCGATCGTGATGGAGCCACAGGACAGTAATCAGCAACAGAACCAGGCACAGGCTAAACAACAATGATCAAGGCAACGGACAGAAAACTGGTAGTTGGACTCGAAATCGGCACTGCGAAGGTTGCCGCCCTGGTTGGGGAAGTTCTGCCCGATGGTATGGTCAACATTATTGGGGTGGGCAGCTGCCCTTCCCGCGGTATGGATAAAGGTGGCGTAAACGACCTTGAGTCGGTGGTGAAATGCGTTCAGCGCGCCATCGATCAGGCTGAGCTGATGGCAGATTGCCAGATCTCCTCCGTCTACCTTGCTTTATCGGGCAAACATATTAGTTGTCAGAACGAAATCGGGATGGTTCCGATTTCCGAAGAGGAAGTGACTCAGGATGATGTAGAGAACGTCGTACATACCGCCAAATCGGTGAGAGTACGTGACGAGCATCGCATCCTGCACGTCATTCCTCAGGAATACGCCATCGACTATCAGGAAGGGATTAAAAATCCGGTCGGGCTTTCCGGCGTGCGTATGCAGGCGAAAGTGCATCTGATCACCTGCCACAACGATATGGCGAAGAACATCGTTAAAGCCGTTGAGCGTTGCGGGCTGAAAGTGGATCAGCTGATTTTTGCCGGTCTCGCCTCCAGTTTTGCCGTTCTGACTGAAGACGAACGTGAGCTGGGCGTGTGTGTTGTCGATATTGGTGGCGGTACAATGGACATAGCCGTATATACCGGCGGCGCTTTACGGCACACTAAGGTTATTCCGTATGCAGGCAACGTCGTTACCAGCGACATCGCCTATGCGTTTGGCACACCACCAACGGATGCTGAGGCGATCAAAGTGCGCCATGGTTGCGCGCTGGGCTCGATTGTCGGCAAAGATGAGAACGTTGAGGTGCCGAGTGTGGGCGGACGTCCACCACGTAGCCTGCAACGTCAGACGCTGGCTGAAGTGATTGAGCCGCGTTACACCGAACTTTTGAATCTGGTCAATGACGAGATTCTGCAGTTACAGGAACAACTGCGTCAGCAGGGCGTGAAGCATCACTTAGCCGCAGGCATTGTCCTGACCGGTGGTGCAGCGCAAATCGAAGGACTGGCGGCCTGTGCGCAACGCGTATTCCATACGCAGGTGCGTATCGGACAGCCGCTGAATATTACCGGCCTGACTGACTATGCGCAGGAATCGTACTACTCCACTGCCGTGGGACTGTTGCATTACGGCAAAGAGTCGCACATGAACGGTGATGCAGAGACCGAAAAACGGGTCTCAGTAGGTAACTGGTTCAAGCGTATTAACAGTTGGTTAAAAAAAGAGTTTTAATTTTTGTGAAAGGGGATCATGCTGTTTTCTTTAGTGATCTCCAGGCGACAGGCACATAACGGAGAGAAATCATGTTTGAACCTATGGAATTAACCAACGACGCGGTGATTAAAGTCATCGGCGTCGGTGGCGGCGGCGGTAACGCCGTAGAGCACATGGTACGCGAGCGTATCGAAGGTGTGGAATTCTTTGCTGTGAATACCGACGCGCAAGCGCTGCGTAAAACAGCTGTCGGCCAGACCATTCAGATCGGTAATAACATTACCAAAGGTCTGGGTGCGGGTGCGAACCCGGAAGTGGGCCGTAACTCTGCAGAAGAAGATCGCGAAGCACTGCGTTCTGCGCTGGAAGGGGCAGACATGGTCTTCATCGCAGCAGGTATGGGCGGCGGTACCGGTACCGGTGCAGCGCCTGTCGTGGCTGAAGTGGCTAAGGAGCTGGGTATCCTGACGGTGGCGGTTGTCACCAAGCCGTTCAACTTCGAAGGCAAAAAGCGCATGGCGTTTGCCGAGCAGGGGATCGCCGAACTCTCTAAGCATGTCGATTCACTGATCACCATTCCAAACGACAAGCTGCTGAAAGTGCTGGGCCGTGGTATCTCTCTGCTGGATGCGTTTGGTGCAGCTAATGACGTGCTGAAAGGTGCCGTTCAGGGTATCGCTGAGCTGATCACCCGTCCTGGCCTGATGAACGTCGACTTTGCTGACGTGCGTACCGTCATGTCCGAAATGGGCTACGCAATGATGGGTTCAGGCGTCGCGTGCGGTGAAGATCGTGCGGAAGAAGCGGCTGAAATGGCGATCTCCAGCCCACTGCTGGAAGATATCGACCTTTCTGGTGCGCGTGGCGTGCTGGTCAACATTACGGCGGGCTTCGACCTGCGTCTGGATGAGTTCGAGACCGTGGGTAACACTATCCGCGCCTTCGCCTCTGACAACGCGACCGTCGTGATCGGTACTTCACTAGATCCGGAAATGAATGACGAACTGCGCGTCACCGTGGTGGCAACCGGTATCGGCATGGACAAGCGTCCTGAAATCACCCTGGTAACCAACAAGCCAGCCAGTCAGCCAGTGATGGATCATCGCTATCAGCAGCACGGTATGTCACCGCTGCCGCAGGAGCAGAAACCTGCTGCCAAAGTCGTTAACGACCAGGCTGCGCAGTCGAACAAAGAGCCCGATTATCTTGATATTCCGGCCTTTTTACGTAAGCAGGCCGATTAGGATTAACCCTATAATTGGGATTCTCCGCTCTTTGTGCTAAAGTCTCTGTCCGCTGGTAAAGTATACTGGCGGTCGGACAGGTGATATTGCGAGATAATACGATGATCAAACAAAGGACATTAAAACGTATTGTTCAGGCGACTGGTGTCGGTTTACATACCGGCAAAAAAGTCACCCTGACATTACGCCCTGCGTCGGCTAATACCGGGGTCATCTATCGTCGCACCGACTTGAATCCACCGGTAGATTTTCCGGCTGATGCAAAATACGTGCGCGACACCATGCTGAGTACCTGCCTGGTGAATGATGAAGGCGTGCGTATTTCCACGGTTGAACACCTCAATGCCGCCCTGGCGGGTCTGGGTATCGACAACATTATTGTTGAAGTCGATGCGCCAGAAATCCCGATCATGGATGGCAGCGCAGCACCGTTTATCTATCTGCTGATGGATGCGGGCATCGAGCAGCTCAACAGCGCGAAGAAATTTGTGCGTGTTAAGCAGACCGTGCGTGTGGAAGAGGGTGACAAATGGGCCGAGATCAAACCGTTTAACGGCTTCTCGCTTGATTTCACCATCGACTTCAAACACCCGGCTATTGATTCCAGCTCACAGCGTTATGCGATGAACTTCTCTGCTGACGCCTTTGTTCGTCAAATCAGCCGGGCGCGTACATTTGGCTTTATGCGTGAAATCGAATATCTGCAGTCTAAAGGCCTGTGCCTGGGCGGTAGCTTAGATTGTGCGATAGGTCTGGATGATTTCCGCGTACTGAATGAAGAAGGCCTGCGTTTTGAGGACGAGTTTGTCCGTCACAAAATGCTGGACGCGATTGGCGACTTGTTTATGTGTGGTCACAACATCATTGGCGCATTCACTGCGTTCAAATCGGGCCACGCGCTGAACAACAAGCTGCTGCAAGCGGTTCTGGCTAAGCAGGAAGCCTGGGAATGGGCAACCTTCGAAGACGAAGCTGAACTGCCGCTGGCATTCAAAGCACCGAATCTGGTTCTGGCTTAATACCCCGGAACGTGAAACGGCTGGTTATGCTGACACCCTCTCCGGTCAGCGGCGCCAGCCGTTTTTTATTGCCTCTTATCACACGCCTGATGACTGCGACCTCGCTCGCAAAGCGTTGTCTGTTCTGCTGATTTGCTGAACAATCACACGCGTTTTCTCTCGCCATCACTTTAATCCCAGGTGTGGATGCCCCACATTAATGATACTATCTGTGGCGCTTTTACAGGCCGAAATCCGTTGCGGCTCGCGGCGGGTACCAGAAAACAAGAGCGCAACAGAGCATGCGCGATGGAAAGGTTGTGATCGGGATTCTTCTGCGCTGGCGACAATTAGGTAGACGCTACTTCTGGCCTCATCTCCTGTTAGGGATGGTAGCGGCCAGCTTTGGCCTGCCAGCCTGTGCGCAAAGCTCCGAACTCAACGCGTCGTCTGAATCTCCGGCCAGCAGTCTCTTTCTTGGCAATGCCACACGCTTTGATCACCTGATCCGGCTGCAGGAAGCATCCCGACGCCCGAGCTTCAGCGTGGATTACTGGCATCAGCACGCCATCCGTACCGTTATTCGTCATCTCTCTTTCACGCTGGCGCCCCAGGCGCAGGCGGAGCAACAGACATTACCGCTGGCGGCACAAAAGCTGGCGCTGATCGACTCACTGCATAGTTTACTGACATCACATTCTGCGCTGCACACTGCACCGCAGCAGATCTCTACGCCGCCTCTTTTCACGGCCGTTACCCGTTCATGGGTAGAGTGGCATGCCAGCGTGCATGGCATTCGCGCCGGACCTGCCCGATTGTTCTGCTAATATTTTTGGTTTTATTCACTCTGTTAAGATTTCGCAGTCCGGAATGCTCCGGCTGAATTGAGAATATATTTACTATGTTAAGCAAAATATTAACCAAGGTTTTTGGTAGCAGTAACGATCGTACCCTGCGTCGTATGCGTAAAGTGGTGGACGTCATCAATAAGATGGAGCCCGATTTTGAGAAGCTCTCTGATGATGAACTGAAAGCGAAAACTGATCTGTTCCGCGAACGCCTGAAAAAAGGTGAATCGCTGGAAAGCCTGATCCCGGAAGCGTTCGCAACCGTGCGTGAAGCGAGTAAACGCGTGTTCGGGATGCGTCACTTCGACGTGCAGCTGATCGGCGGCATGGTGCTGAACGATCGCTGCATTGCTGAGATGCGAACCGGTGAAGGTAAAACGCTGACCGCAACGCTGCCAGCCTACCTGAATGCGCTGTCCGGCAAAGGCGTTCACGTGGTTACCGTCAACGACTATCTGGCACAGCGTGATGCGGAAAATAACCGTCCGCTGTTTGAGTTCCTGGGTTTAACCATTGGTATCAACATGTCGGGCCTGCCGGCGGTGGCAAAGCGTGAAGCTTACGCAGCAGACATCACCTACGGCACTAACAACGAATATGGCTTCGACTACCTGCGCGACAACATGGCTTTCAGCCCGGAAGAGCGTGTACAGCGTAAACTGCACTATGCGCTGGTGGATGAGGTCGACTCCATCCTGATCGATGAAGCGCGTACGCCGCTGATCATCTCTGGTCCGGCAGAAGACAGTTCTGAGCTTTACACCAAAGTGAACAAGATCATCCCTCATCTGGTTCGCCAGGATAAAGAAGATACCGAAACCCATCAGGGTGAAGGCGACTTCTGGGTCGATGAAAAAGCACGTCAGGCTCACATGTCTGAGCGCGGTCTGGTCAAAGTGGAAGAGCTGCTGGTCAGCGAGGGCATCATGGAAGCGGGCGAGTCACTCTACTCTCCGACCAACATCATGCTGATGCACCACGTCACCGCGGCGCTGCGTGCACACGCACTCTTTACCCGCGATGTGGATTACATCGTGAAAGATGGCGAAGTGGTGATTGTTGATGAACACACCGGCCGTACCATGCAGGGTCGTCGCTGGTCTGATGGTCTGCATCAGGCGATTGAAGCGAAAGAAGGCGTTGAGATCCAGAACGAGAACCAGACGCTGGCCTCTATCACCTTCCAGAACTACTTCCGTATTTACGAGAAGCTGGCTGGTATGACCGGTACCGCTGATACCGAAGCATTTGAATTCAGCTCCATTTATAAGCTCGACACCATTGTCGTGCCGACTAACCGTCCGATGGTGCGTAAAGATCTGGCTGACCTGGTCTACATGACCGAGAAAGAGAAGATCGATGCCATTATCGAAGATATCCGTGAGCGCACCGCCAATGGTCAGCCGGTGCTGGTGGGAACCATCTCGATTGAGAAATCAGAAGTGGTCTCTAACGAACTGACCCGTGCCGGTATCAAACATAACGTTCTGAACGCCAAATTCCACGCCCGCGAAGCGGATATCGTGGCGCAGGCTGGTCAGCCGGGTGCGGTCACTATCGCCACCAACATGGCCGGACGTGGTACGGATATTATGCTGGGCGGCAGCTGGCACGCTGAAGTGGCCGAACTGGAAGAGCCAACTGAAGCGCAAATCGAAGAGATTAAAGCGGCATGGCAGATTCGTCATGATGCGGTTCTGGCGTCAGGTGGCTTGCACATCGTCGGTACTGAGCGTCACGAATCGCGTCGTATCGACAACCAGCTGCGTGGTCGTGCAGGTCGTCAGGGTGACGCCGGTTCTTCTCGCTTCTACCTGTCGATGGAAGATGCGCTGATGCGTATTTTTGCCTCAGACCGCGTCTCGAATATGATGCGTAAACTGGGCATGAAGCCAGGCGAAGCGATTGAGCATCCGTGGGTCACCAAAGCGATTGCCAATGCTCAGCGCAAAGTTGAAAGCCGTAACTTCGATATTCGTAAGCAGCTGCTGGAATATGATGATGTGGCTAATGACCAGCGTCGTGCCATCTACAGTCAGCGTAATGAGCTGCTGGATGTGTCTGACGTTAGCGAAACCATCAACAGCATTCGCCATGATGTCTACAAAGTTACTATTGATACTTACATTCCGCCGCAGTCGCTGGAGGAGATGTGGGACGTGCCAGGCCTGGAAGAGCGTCTGCGCACTGACTTCGATCTGAACCTGCCGATTGCAGAGTGGCTGGATAAAGAGCCCGATCTGCATGAAGAAGTGCTGCGTGAGCGCATCATGACCCATGCTATGGAAAGCTACGCTGAGAAAGAAGAGATCGTTGGCGCAGAAATGATGCGCAACTTCGAAAAAGGCGTGATGCTTCAGACGCTGGATTCGCTGTGGAAAGAGCATCTGGCCGCGATGGACTATCTGCGTCAGGGCATCCATCTGCGCGGCTATGCGCAGAAAGATCCGAAGCAGGAGTACAAACGTGAATCCTTCGCCATGTTTGCTGCGATGCTTGAATCTCTTAAATATGAAGTGATCAGTACACTGAGCAAAGTCCAGGTGCGCATGCCAGAAGAAGTTGAAGCGATGGAGCAACAACGTCGCGAAGAAGCTGAACGTCTGGCACAGCAACAGCAGCTGAGCCATGTTGAAGAGGATCTGCTGGCAGCCGCAGAGCCTGTGGCGGAGCAGAGTGGTGAACGCAAAGTCGGCCGCAACGATCCCTGCCCATGTGGTTCCGGTAAAAAGTACAAGCAGTGTCATGGCCGCATCGCCTGAGACTGAATGCTAATAAAAAAGGAGCCGCTGGCTCCTTTTTTTATGGTCTCTGCCACCCAGGCAACAGCGACTCCGCTGAGCTAAAGCGGTTAACATCCGCTACGGCATGCTCTAACATCAGGCTTCATTCACCCATTACTACCGGATAGTCTCCATGAAGCACCTGCAGGTTGCAGTTGGCATCATTCGCAATGCCAGTAAACAAATTTTCCTTGCCCAGCGCGCGGCGACCTCTTACATGGCGAACAAGTGGGAGTTTCCTGGCGGTAAGATTGAAGCGGGCGAAAGCGCCGAACAGGGATTGATAAGGGAACTTCAGGAAGAGACCGGGATTGAGGTCACCGAGGCACGCCCGATTGGTCATGCAGACCACAGTTATGACGATCTGCGCGTGACGTTGCATTTCTTTCTGGTTGAAGGGTGGAAAGGAGAGCCGTGGGGCAAAGAGGGTCAGCCGCAGCGTTGGGTTGATCAGCATGCGCTGGTCGCGGAGGAGTTTCCGCCCGCGAATCATCAGCTGATTGCGCGTCTGATCGCCGGCGAACTCTGAGCGGATGGGGCTGCGCGCCCCATCCGGTTCAGCTATCAGCGATCCTCTTCACTCCAGTTGTCGCTGTCGTTCATATCGTCGCGGCTGGGAATGCGTTTCTCTTCTGCGGCCCATTCACCTAAATCAATGAGCTGGCAGCGCTTACTGCAAAAGGGGCGCCACGGGCTGAGTTCATCCCAGATCACATCTTTGCCGCACTGCGGACAGGCAACGGTCATCACTTCTTGCTGCATTTTTACCTCTAACAACAGGCCAGTTGAAAATTAAGGCGGGCCGGAACTTCACCACGCTCACTATCAAGCGGCATAAAACGAATGGCGTAGCGGCTTTTATGTCCGGACACCTGTGGATAGAGCGCATCCTCCAGCGACAACTGCAGTCGCAGCAGATCGGCGCCTTCGGCATTATCCTGATAAAAACCATTAAGGCTGGTCTGCACATGAAACGCGCCGGACTGGCGGATCAGATCCAGTATCATCGCCAGCGCATGATGCAGTGGCTCCAGCGTCAGCATCCAGGCTTCGACCTGCGCATCGCGTGCTTCCTGCGGCAGATGGAGCCAGATGTGCAGGCCTGGCAAATCAAAGCTGCAGCATCCTCCAGGGATGCTCAGACGCTGCCGCACCAGGGCAATCAGACGGTCCTCGCGGAGTTGCTGGCCCATACGTGGGGCATTCATCAACTGCGTTGACTGAATTTTGAGTTTATCGCGCAGGGCATTAACCAGCGTCATATCAACACCTGGCACATCAGCCCATGCACGTAACTTTTGCTGCTGACGCTCCAGCTCTTTTAACAATTCAGTACGCATATCGCCCCGCTCAAAAATGTCGAGCAGCTCGCTAATCAGGCGAAAAAAGGTCAGCGCATTAACGGTTTTATCCAGTGGGACAATTTCATCTAACTGATTGATCAAAAACTCAACCCGTAACCAGGTTCGCATTTTTTCATTCAGTGGGTGTTCAAACAGAACGGGTGTGCTCATGGTATTAATCCTGTTTCGTTGCCGCCAGCCTGAGATAGCGCTGATGGAGTTCGGCAACCTGCGGCAAGGCGTCGTCGGGCTCGCCACTGTTATCAATAATGTCATCGGCACAGGCGAGGCGCTGCTGGCGCGTCGCCTGTGCGGCAAGAATGCGTTTCGCCTGCGCGACGGAAAGATGATCACGCTGCCGGGTGCGCGCTAACTGCGTTGCCTCATCAACATCCACCACCAGTACCCGATCAGCCTGGTGCTGTAACTGATTTTCCACCAGTAGCGGCACCACCCAGAGCACATAAGGTGTGGTGGCTTCGGCGATCAATTGACGCGTCCGGGCATTAATCAGTGGATGCAGCAGCGCGTTTAACCAGCTTTTCTCTTCCGGCTGCTGAAAAATAATGTCGCGAAGCCGGCTACGATCAAGCTTCCCCTCATCAGTCACTATCGACGTGCCATAGCGCGCCTGAATGGCCTGCAAAGCGGGGGTGCCGGGTTCGACAACTTCACGTGCTATCAGGTCAGCATCAATAATTTCCACGCCAGACGCTGCGAATGCCTGGGCAATCGTACTTTTACCACTGCCGATCCCCCCTGTAAGCGCGACGATATAGGGCATGTTTCTCACCTGACTTCTCTTTTCGACAGGGCTTCAGGGTAATGATCTGAATAAAAAACGCAAAAATGCGCGTCAGATCACACCGATAAAGCACAATTAAATTTAACGGATTGTAGCGTAAATAAAGTGAAATTCGCAGTCTTGTCGCGCAGCGAGAGGCGCGTATCATAACGTCACTGGAGCTGTGCTTACTTCGTGAACGACGATTCATTGCCACTTACCAGGACACTGTTTATGCGTATTGAAGAAGATTTAAAACTGGGCTTTAAAGATGTCTTAATCCGCCCCAAACGCTCCACGCTGCAAAGTCGCTCACAGGTTGAGCTGGAACGCAGCTTTACCTTCAGACATTCGGGCCTTAGCTGGAGCGGCGTACCGATTATCGCCGCCAACATGGATACCGTCGGCACATTTTCAATGGCTGAGGCGCTGGCCAGCTTCAATATCCTTACAGCAGTCCATAAGCATTACAGCGTAGATGAGTGGCGCGCGTTTATTCAGCGCGTCCCCGCGACGGTATTGAAACATGTGATGGTTTCAACCGGCACCTCGGAGGCCGATCTCAATAAACTGGTCGCGATTATGGCGCTGTCAGACGATCTGCAGTTTATCTGCATCGATGTGGCCAACGGTTACTCTCAGCATTTTGTTGATTTTCTGCAGCGCGCCCGTGAAACCTTCCCGGCTAAAACCATCTGTGCCGGTAACGTGGTAACGGGCGAAATGGTGGAAGAGCTGATTCTCTCTGGCGCGGATATCGTTAAGGTCGGCATTGGCCCGGGTTCGGTCTGTACAACCCGGGTGAAAACCGGCGTGGGCTATCCGCAGCTTTCCGCTGTCATTGAATGTGCCGATGCGGCGCATGGCTTAAGCGGACAGATTGTCAGTGATGGCGGCTGCTCAGTGCCTGGCGATATTGCGAAAGCGTTTGGCGGCGGTGCCGACTTCGTGATGCTGGGTGGCATGCTGGCGGCACATGATGAGTGTGAAGGGCAGGTGGTTGAAGAGAATGGCGAAAGCTTTATGCTGTTTTACGGCATGAGTTCCGAATCGGCGATGAAGCGTCACGTTGGCGGTGTCGCGCAATATCGCGCAGCAGAAGGTAAAACGGTGAAGCTGCCATTACGTGGCCCGGTTGCTGACACCGCGCGCGATATTCTGGGTGGACTGCGTTCCGCCTGCACTTACGTGGGTGCGGAGCGGCTGAAAGAGCTGACCAAGCGCACCACCTTTATTCGGGTTAATGAGCAGGAAAACCGCGTTTTCAACCGATAGTCATCCGGGGCGCAGCCTGCGCCCCTTAATGCATCGCATCACCCAGCCCGAACACCGGCAGATACATCGCAATCACCAGCGTGCCGACAATGCCGCCAATCACCACCATCATCATCGGTTCCAGCGAAGCAGCCAGTGTGTCAGCGCGCTCACGGGTTTCTGCCTCATGCCATTCCGCCAGACGAGCCAGCATTAAATCCAGCGCGCCCGCCTCTTCGCCGACGCGAACCAGCTGACCGCATAATGGTGTGAACAGCGGATGATGCATCAGCGCCTGATGCAGAGGATTCCCCTGAGCAATGTGCTGCTGCAGTCCGGCCATTGCTTCCCGCCATAGCAATGATGAGAGCGTGACTTCAACGGCAGCCAGTCCCTGTAGCAAAGTTAACCCGGCGCGCTGTGTCAGATTCAGAATGGTATAGATCTGCGTCAGCTGCGTGCCACGCCATAACCCGGAAAGCAGCGGGATGCGCAGGAAAATCGCCTGTTCACGGCGCTGCCAGCCCGCAGAGCGTCGTCGTAACTGATGCCAGGCTGCCAGCATCAGCGATACGCTGATGGCTAACACCGCTCCCCACTCCTGAAGCGCGGCAGATAACTGCATTACCGCTGCCGTAAAGGCGGGCAGAGGGGCATCAAAGGAGTCATAGACGGCAACGAACTCTGGCAGAACGAACAGCAGCATGCCGCAGGTGACCGCAATCGCCACCAGCAGAATGAACAGAGGATAACGCAGCGCCTTCGTCACCTGATGCCATAACTGCTGTTGCCGGATCTGCTGCCGGGCCAGCTCACTGCAACAGGTATCCAGCTGACCGGTCAGTTCGCCCACCTCCATCAGGGCCGGATAGAGTGCCGGAAAAATCTGCGGCCATTCACGTAAAGCCTGCGAAAAAGGGGCACCGCTGAGTACCCGATGATGCAGGACAAGCATCAGAGCACGCCAGCCTGCATGCGGATGGCCCTCAGCCAGCAAAGCCAGACTCTCTGCCAGCGGCAGTCCCGCTTTGAGCAGGGTTGCCAGCTGACGAATCAGATCGGTTTTGTGCTGCCACTTCCACTCCCTCTGACGCCACACTTTTTCTCGCTTCCAGCTCACCGGCAGAAGATCGCGCTGCGCCAGCATCAGCAGCAGGTTATCACTGTCGATAGCCAGTAGCTGGCCACTGACTAACTGGCCCTGGCTATCGACCGCCTGCCAGCGAAATAAAGACGCATCAGCCATCGTCCAGCCCAATCACCCGTTGCATCTCTTCCAGCGAGGTATCGCCCCGGCTTACTGCTTCCAGGCCTGAAACCAGCAGGGTGCGTAATCCCTGCTGTTTCGCCAGGCTGAGCAGATTTTCCAGCGGCATTTCGGCGGCGATTGCATTTTGCAGCCTGGCATTGATCGGCAGCAGTTCAAACAGCGCCAGCCGGCCAAAATAGCCGGAAAAACAGTGGTCGCAGCCGGGTGCCCGCCAGGTTTGCAAGGTACCGGGCCAGAGTTCCGCAGGATAGTGCGCCACCGCCTGAGCGGGCTGACGGCAGTGGGGACAGAGGCGTCGAACCAGGCGCTGAGCAACAATCAGTTTCAGCGCCGACCCCAGAAGATAACCGGGAATACCCATCTGTCGTAGCCGGGTCAGGGTCTCGGCGGTGGAGTTGGTGTGCAGCGTCGACAGCACCAGATGCCCGGTCTGTGCCGCTTTAACCGCAATCTCCGCCGTTTCAGCATCGCGGATCTCCCCGACCATGATTACATCCGGATCCTGTCTCAGCAGCGCCCGCAGCACGCGATTAAAATCGAGGCCATTTTTAGCATGGATCTGCGTCTGGTTAATGCCGGGCAGGGGGATCTCAATCGGATCTTCAACGCTGCACAGATTTTTTTCCGGCGTATTCAGGGCACTGAGTCCGCTATAGAGCGTAAACGTCTTGCCGCTGCCGGTTGGCCCGGTGACCAGAATCAGCCCTTGCGGCTGCGCCAGCGCGGCGCAGAACAGGCGCAACTGCGCGGCGGGTAAGCCGAGCTTATCCAGCGACAGCGCCGCGCTTTCACTCTGCAACAGCCGGACCACCGCTTTCTCACCACCGTAGATGGGTAAGGTCGCCAGGCGAAAAGAGGCGGGTTTACCAGCGATCTCCAGACTGAACTGACCATCCTGCGGTAACCGGCGTTCGGCGATATCCAGTCCGCCGAGGATCTTCAGTCGCGCCAGCAGCGCAGCAGGCTGGGTGACGGGCAGGGAAGATAGAGGGTGCAATACACCATCGATACGCAGACGCACACGCAGGCCATCACGGCCGGGTTCGATATGTACATCAGAGGCGCGACGCTCCAGCGCCTGACGCAGGATCAGCTGTGTCGCTTCGATCGCTGATTCTGCTGGTGCCTCTTCGCGCGCTACAAGCGGTGTGTCAGCGTGCTGAAGCTGGTCGAGCCGGGCCTGCGGCCAGCATTCAATCTCAATCTGACACTGGCTGGCAAAATGGAGGGCTTCAGCCAGCCCTGGCGGCACGCTCTCCGCGACGGCAACACGCAGCTGGCTGGCATCATGGTGCAAAACCAGGGCGCGATAGCGCTGACATAATGCCGCGATCGCCTCATCAGGCTTGCTCATCGCTGGCTCCTTTATCCGCAAAGCGGAACTGCTGCAGGCAATTGTCACGCAGGCTATTGTTGCTGCTGGTGCAGCTGCGTTGCCAGCTGATGCCGCCCTCGGTGCTGTCCCAGAGAGGCAGCATTTCAACGCTCAGCCCATTCAGGCTCTCCTGGCCGGTCAGCGTAATGACCCCGTTGGTCACGCTCAGTGCTGAGACATAGCGCGATCCCCTGGCAGCAGGAATACCCGCTTCTCCGGCCTGGCACTGCGTCGGGCCGCCGCGCTCCATGGCGCAAAGCTCAACAGCGGTTTTATAGGGCACCATGGTTTGCAGCATGTCGGTAAGGGCAGCACGCTGCAGATAATTTTGATAAGCGGGCAGGCCGATGGCACTTAAGATTGCCACAATACCCACCACAATCATCAGTTCAACCAGCGTAAATCCACGTTGATAATTCATCACATCGTCTCCGTATTAAGAAGGCGACAGGTTAAAAATCGGGGGCAGTAAAAGACAGGCAGAGATGGGCAAACTGGAAAGCGTGATGTGAACAGATTTCAGACTTACAGCGCAGTCGAAACTGCGCCGGAAGCAGGGTCGCAAAATCGCCGTGTTGAGTGACGGCGAGGCAGGCTATTTTTGTTTAAAGCGCATCGAGAGATCCAGCGCCCGCACATGTTTGGTCAGCGCGCCAACCGAAACATAGTCCACGCCGGTCAGGGCGATCTGTGGCAGGGTGGTTTCGGTGACGTTACCGGAGACCTCCAGCAACGCCCGACCCTGATTAAGTTCGACGGCGGCACGCATCGCTTCCAGGCTGAAGTTATCCAGCATCACGATATCGGCTTCCGCTTCCAGCGCCTGACGTAACTCCTCCAGCGATTCCACCTCAACTTCAACCGGCACATCGGGCTGCAACCATTGCGCTCTTTCCACTGCCTGCCGAATCGAACCGCTGGCAATAATATGGTTCTCTTTGATGAGATAAGCGTCAGAGAGGCCCAGCCGATGATTACTGCCACCGCCGCACAACACGGCATATTTCAGCGCAGTCCGCAGTCCGGGCAGGGTTTTACGCGTGTCCAGCAGTTGCGTCTGGCTTCCCGCCAGCAGCGCGACATAGCGGCTGACTTCGGTAGCAACGCCTGAGAGCGTCTGCACAAAATTAAGCGCCGTTCGCTCGGCGGTAAGCAGCAGCCGGGCAGGCCCCTCGATTTCAAACAGCAGCTGGTCAGCCTCGATCTGATCACCATCTTCGACATGCCAGATCAGGGTCGCGTGTGAGCCGAGCTGAATGAACACCTCTTCAACCCAGCGTTTACCACAGAAAACACCGGCTTCGCGGGTGATGACCTGCGCATCGGCCTGGGTATCGGCGGGTAACAGCTGCGCGGTGATATCGCGGTCAGCGTCGATCTCGCCCCCGAGATCCTCTTTTAACGCCAGCGCAACGCTATCCGGAATGTCACTTTCAATGCGTTTAATCAGCGCCTGACGACGGCTGTCGGGATCATAACCACGGGATGACATAGACGTTTTACTCCTGAAAGGGGAATGACAGAGGCGGTCACAATAGCCTGAACCGCCATTCGGTTCCAGCAACTGATAGCATTTTGTTTAGTATCCTTAACACGCAGTGCGTGAATGTCATCAGACCGGCACACTAAGAAGCAAGAATCCTTTATTATTCATGCTATTCTCAGCCAGGTGAAATAAGGAAAACCGCTATGAAAATCAAACAGGGCTGGCTGACCCGCGTGCGTCATGTGCCGTCGCCGCATTGCAACGAACGCCCTGATAATGAGGCACCTTCACTGCTGGTGATCCACAATATCAGCCTGCCACCCGGTGAATTTGGCGGGCCATGGATCGATAAACTGTTCACCGGCACCTTACCGCCCGATGCCCATCCCTATTTTGCGGATATCGCCGCGCTGAAAGTGGCGGCACACTGCCTGATTCGCCGTGACGGGGAGATCGTGCAGTATGTCCCCTTTGATAAACGCGCCTGGCATGCAGGCATTTCGCAGTTCGAAGGACGTGAGAACTGCAACGACTTCTCCATAGGCATCGAACTGGAAGGAACAGACAGTGAGCCTTATAGCGAGGCGCAATATCGGGCCTTGCAGCAGGTGACGCAATTACTGCTGCAACACTACCCGTTAACGCCTGCACGTATCACGGGGCACAGTGACATCGCACCGGTACGCAAAACCGATCCCGGACCTGCTTTTGACTGGGACTACTACAAACAGCTGTTAACGCAGCAAAAATCCTGATTTTTGCGGAGTCAGTATGACGTTGTTTACCTTGTTGTTGGTTTTAGGCTGGGAGCGCCTGTTTAAACTGGGCGAGCACTGGCAACTCGAACACCGGCTGGAGCCGATCTTTCGCCAGCGCCACCATTTCTCAATGATGCGTACCCTGCTGATGACCGTGCTGGCGATGGCGCTGACCGCGCTGGTGATCTGGAGTCTGAAAGGGCTGCTGTTTGGCGTGCTGCAGCTGCTCTTCTGGATTGTTGCCGGACTGCTCTGTATCGGTGCCGGGTCGGTGCGACAGCACTACCACAGCTACCTGAAAGCGGCCAGTCATGACGACGACGCTGCGCATCAGGCGATGGCGGCTGAACTGACGCTGATTCATGGCGTGCCGGTGGAATGCAGCGAGCGCGAGTTCCTGCGTGAACTGCAGAATGCCCTGATCTGGATAAACTTCCGTTTCTACCTTGCGCCAATGTTCTGGCTGGTGGCGGGCGGTCCATGGGGGCCAGTGCTGCTGGTGGGTTACGCTTTTCTGCGGGCCTGGCAAGGCTGGCTGGCAAAGCATGGAACACCGATGGCGCGTTCACAATCTGGCGTGGATGCCATTCTGCATCTTCTCGACTGGATCCCTGCGCGGCTGGCGGGTGTGGCTTACGCCCTGCTGGGTCATGGCGAAAAAGCGCTGCCTGCCTGGTTTGCTTCGCTGACCGATCGGCATCGTTCTCAGTATCAGGTGCTGACGACCCTGGCGCAGTTCTCACTGTCACGCGATCCGCACACCGATAAAGTCGAAACGCCACGGGTTGCCGTGGCGTTAGCGAAACGTACCTCACTGGTACTGGTTGTCGCTGTCGCGTTGCTGACGATTTACGGCACGCTGGTGTAATCGGCAGGCGGCACGCCGAAATCAGGCGTGCCATCTTCCCGCCAGCTGAAATATTTCAGTCGGGTATGGCGGTTCGGATCCCATAACGGATCGCCTTCAATTTCAGTGTAGTTACGCGCGTGGTACACCAGCACGTCGCGTCCCGCCTCATCCTGGGTAAAACTGTTGTGACCCGGCCCATACTGATGGTTGTCCCAGCTGGAGACAAATACCGGCCGTGCAGATTTCTGCCAGGCGGCAACATCGAGTGGGTCGGCATCAGCAGCAATCGACAGTATTCCCAGACAGTAATTCTCATCGGTGGCGCTGGCAGAGTAGGTCACAAACAGCCGATCCCCGTGACGGATAACCGCCGGTCCTTCATTAACGCTAAAGCCTGCGCACTCCCACTCATATTCTGGCCGGCTCAGCATCACCGGCGTGCCTTTCAGCGTCCAGGGATTAAGCAACTCAGCCAGATAGAGGTTAGAGTTGCCGGGAATCAATGGATCTTTCTGCGCCCAGAGATACCAGTTTTTACCCTGATGCACGAAGTGGGTAGCATCCAGTGAGAAGCTGTCGAACTGGCTGAAGACCCGGCGGCAGGGCTGCCAATCGCCCTGCAGCGGATCTTCCGCCTCACACACCAGCGCATACATCCGGTGCTGAAACAGTCCCTCTTTGATTTCACGCGTCGGTGCTGCCGCGAAATAGATGACCCACTGTCCGTCAATGTAGTGCAGCTCAGGTGCCCAGATTAACTCGCTAAAGGGGCCGCTCTCGGGCTTGCGCCAGACGACTACCGGCTCGGCGCTGCGCAGGCCAGCCAGCGTCGTGGCGCGACGGATCTCCAGCCGGTCATACTCCGGCACCGATGCCACAAAGTAATAGTACTGTTCATGGCGCAGGATAAAGGGGTCGGCACGCTGCTCGATAAAAGGATTCGGCAAGATTGCGGTCATTTAACATCTCCGGTTGGCGTGACAACACCGTCGCGCAGGCGAACGGTGTGTAACTCATGGAAGTTTTCGCGGCGCAGCGCGAGATCCTGCTGGATGGTAATCATCATTTTGCGGTCGACCTTCATCAGTCGTACCACACCTGCGGTAATCAGATAGCCGACGCCAGGAATAATGGTGAACAGCAGCATGATGCCGTTAATCGCCTCAGGTGACTGCTGCTTAGCACCTGCATTGTAGCCATAGATCGACAGCAGAAAGCCGACCATCGCACCGGCAACCGCCAGTCCCACCTTGAGGAAGAACAGGTTGCCGGAGAAGCTGATGCCGGTGATGCGTTTGCCGGTTTTCCATTCGCCGTAGTCATCCACATCGGCCATCAGTGACCAGTGCAGTGGAGAGGGGATCTGATGCAGGATATTCAGCACAAAGTAGGCGACCACGACCATCACGGTGGCGTGGGGATCGATCCAGTAGAACCCGCTGGAGAAGAGTGCCAGCGCGATATTGGTCCAGAAGAAGACTTTGAGTTTGCACCAGCGATCGGTGAGCAGTTTCGCCAGCGTGCTGCCGACCATCATGCCAATCACACCCAGGCTGATAAACAGCGTGGCGAAGTGCGTCGACTGGCCCATGACCCAGGTCACGTAATACATGGTGGCCGCCATACGGATGAAGCCGGGACAGACGTTACAGAAGGTCAGCAGCAGAATGCGTACCCACTGATCATTCTTCCAGACGTCACGCAGATCTTTTTTCAGGTCATCATTGCTCGGCACGGCAGGGCGGATACGTTCACGTACCGTGGCAAAGCAGAACAGAAACATCGCCAGGCCAATGGTTGCCAGTACCGCCATCGCCATCTGGTAGCCGCGCGCTTTGTCTTCGCCACCGAACCACTCTGCCATCGGCAGCAGGGACAGAGAGAGTATCAACGTAGCGATGCCGACCATGACAAAGCGATAAGACTGGCAGGAGACGCGCTCACCGGGATCGTTGGTAATCACGCCGCCCAGAGAGCAGTAAGGAATGTTAATCGCCGTGTAGGTCAGCGACATCAGGAAGTAGGTGACGAAGGCCCATATCACCTTGTTGTGATAGGTCCAGTCTGGCGTGGTGAACATCAAAACGCTGAACACCACATAAGGTACGGAAACCCACAGCAGCCAGGGACGAAAACGACCCCAGCGACTCTGGGTGCGATCGGCGATCGCGCCCATAATCGGATCGGTTACCGCATCGAGCACTCTGACCGAGAGCAGCAGGGTCCCCACCAGCGCCGGGGCCAGGCCGAAAACGTCGGTATAGAAGTAGTTCAGGAACAGCATGATGGCACCGCCAATCATGTTGCATCCGGCATCGCCCATGCCATATCCCAGTTTTTCCCGAAACGGGAGGGCTGTACCTTTCATGGTTTTCTCCTGCGCATCCAGTGTGAACAGGAATTATTGGCAGGAAATCAGCGAGATGAACGGGAGTAATTCGTTATGAAGATGGACAAAACAGTTGCGGGGAGAGAAGTGTGAACTGGATCGGGGCAGTTGAGACGGACAGAGAGGCGCGGGTGACGTGCTGCAACCCCGCAGGAGGTCGCAGCACGTGGTAAAGCATCAGGCTTTCTGTGTCTGGTTCTTGATAAAGTAACCCACGCCCAGAATCACCAGCCAGACCGGAATCAGCCAGACAGAGATCGCCATGCCCGGCGTGGTCGCCATCAGTACCAGAATCGCCGCCAGGAAAATCAGGCAAATCCAGTTACCCGCCGGATAGAGCAGCGCTTTAAAGCGGGTGGTTACGCCCTGCTGATCTTTCTTACGACGGAACTTAAGGTGCGCCAGGCTGATCATCGCCCAGTTGATCACCAGCGCAGAGACGACCAGCGACATCAGCAGACCAAACGCTTCACCCGGCATCAGATAGTTGATCAGCACACACAGCGCAGTGGCGACAGCAGAGACCAGAATCGTTAACACCGGCACACCACGACGATCGACCTTCAGCAGCGCTTTCGGCGCATTACCCTGCTGTGCCAGACCAAACAGCATACGGCTGTTACAGTAAACGCAGCTGTTATAGACCGACAGCGCCGCTGTCAGGATGACCACGTTGAGCGCATTCGCTACCATGGCATCGCCCAGCTCGTGGAAGATAAAGACAAACGGGCTGACTTCTGACGTGACACGCGTCCACGGCATCAGTGACAGCAGCACCGCCAGCGAACCAATGTAGAAAATCAGAATACGCCACAGCACCTGGTTGGTCGCTTTTGGAATGCTCACTTCCGGGTTATCGGCTTCAGCGGCGGTGATACCCACCAGCTCCAGGCCACCAAAGGAGAACATGATAATCGCCATGACCATCACCAGACCGCCGATGCCATGCGGGAAAAATCCGCCCTGTTCCCACAGGTTGCGCACGGTAGCCTGCGGACCCGCGTGACCGCTGAACAGCAACCAGCCTCCGAACAGGATCATGCCAATCACCGCAACCACTTTAACGATGGCGAACCAGAACTCCATCTCACCAAACACTTTCACGTTGGTCAGGTTGATAGCGTTAATCATCACGAAGAAGATGGCAGCCGAAGCCCAGGTCGGAAAGTCTGGCCACCAGAACTGGACATATTTGCCAACGGCGGTGAGTTCCGCCATGGCGACCAGCACATAGAGCACCCAGTAGTTCCAGCCCGAGGCGAAGCCTGCAAAGTTGCCCCAGTATTTATATGCGAAGTGGCTGAAGCTGCCGGCGACCGGCTCTTCCACGACCATTTCACCTAACTGACGCATGATTAAAAAGGCAATAAAACCGGCAATTGCATAGCCCAGAATTACGGCCGGTCCGGCGGATTCAATGACCGATGCACTGCCCAGAAACAGGCCGGTTCCCACTGCACCACCCAGCGCGATGAGCTGAATATGGCGGTTCTTGAGACCACGTTTCAGCGCTTCGCCTTGCTGTTGTTCCATACAAACCTCGTGATGTTTTTATTCTTCGTTCGCAGCGCAGGACGCTGTAATGAAGTAGTTACAATAACGTATTGATTATTTTACGGTATCTGGCGTGCTGAATAGTGCCATCTGCTACCCTGGCGACAAGAATAGTGATAAGCGAATCGCTTTGCACCTGCTTTCGCCTTTCGTGCTGAGAGTTGACTGAAAAAACGCCGTCCTGGTCACGTCTGCCCACAGCAACTTCTGCCATGAAATTCCGTTAATGACGAATAGCTTTCACTTATGTCTGCCGCTGCGCTAACGCGCTAAGCGGGTGTAAGGTTTGGTAAAAGTGAAATTATTTAACATTTGCGGTAACGCGAATTTTTCATTTTTTTAACCGCAAGTTAGCGCCAGCACAGGCTTTGGGGGCAGGTGAATGTCGCAGACACCATATAGACACAAGGTGAATACTTTGTTACTTTACCGGCACCTCTTTGCAATTGGTATTACCAATTTACTCCGGACGATTGGCTTAATAAGAAGGGATGATGGCTTACAGTAAGATTCGCCAACCTAAGCTCTCCGACGCTATCGAGCAACAGCTCGAATCGCTGATTATGGAAGGGACCCTGCGTCCGGGAGAGAAGCTGCTGCCTGAGCGCGAACTCGCCAAACAATTCGATGTCTCACGTCCGTCTCTCCGCGAAGCGATCCAGCGCTTAGAAGCCAAAGGATTATTGCTGCGCCGACAGGGTGGCGGAACGTTCGTGCAGGAGAATCTCTGGCAAAGCTTAAGCGATCCACTCGTTGAGCTTCTCGCCGACCATCCGGAATCACAGTTTGATCTGCTGGAAACGCGCCATGCCTTAGAAGGCATCGCCGCCTATTACGCGGCACTGCGCGGCACAGAGGAAGACCTGCTGCGCATTCGCGACTGCCATGTGAATATCCAGCAGGCGCAGGACAGCGGCGATTTAGACGCCGAAGCGGACGCAGTGATGCAGTATCAGATCGCTGTCACAGAAGCGGCCCATAATGTTGTGCTTTTACATTTGCTACGCTCAATGGGCCCTATGCTGGAACAAAACGTTCGCCAGAATTTCGAATTGCTCTACTCGCGCCGGGAAATGCTGGCAAAAGTGAGCGGTCACCGCGCCAGAATCTTTGAGGCGATTGTGGCTCGTGAGCCAGAAAAAGCGCGCGAGGCTTCACACCGTCACCTGGCGTTCATAGAGGAAATCTTGCTGGACAGAAGTCGGGAGCAGAGCCGTCGAGAACGCTCCCTGCGTCGTTTACAGCAACGTAAGGAATAACGTGCGACAAAGATCGTACGGACATGTGCGACGAGCCTGCCTGCATCTGCTTTAACAGGCTCCCGATTATTCAACGTATTAGACACAGATAAGGAACACACCCATGTCAGAACGTTTACACAATGACGTGGATCCGATTGAAACTCGTGACTGGCTACAGGCGATCGAATCGGTCATCCGTGAAGAAGGTGTTGAACGTGCACAGTATCTGATTGATCAGGTACTGGGTGCAGCCCGCAAAGGCGGCGTAAACGTGGCTGCAGGATCTTCTGCAATCAGCAACTACATCAACTCTATTGCCGTTGAAGATGAACCCGATTATCCGGGCAATACCTCTCTTGAACGTCGTATCCGTTCCGCAATTCGCTGGAACGCCATCATGTCGGTGCTGCGCGCATCGAAGAAAGATCTGGAACTCGGCGGCCACATGTCCTCCTTCCAGTCTTCTGCGACGATTTATGAAGTGTGCTTCAACCACTTCTTCCGCGCGCGCAGTGAGAAGGATGGCGGCGATCTGGTCTATTTCCAGGGCCACATCTCTCCCGGCATCTATGCCCGTGCGTTCCTTGAAGGTCGTCTGACCGAAGACCAGATGAATAACTTCCGTCAGGAAGTTGACGGTAAAGGCCTCTCTTCTTATCCGCACCCGAAATTAATGCCGGAATTCTGGCAGTTCCCGACCGTATCAATGGGTCTGGGTCCGCTGTCGGCTATCTACCAGGCGAAGTTCCTGAAGTATCTGGAACACCGTGGTCTGAAAGATACCTCTGCTCAGACCGTTTACGCCTTCCTGGGTGACGGTGAGATGGATGAGCCAGAATCCAAAGGCGCGATCACCATCGCGACCCGTGAAAAACTGGATAACCTGGTCTTTATCATCAACTGCAACCTGCAGCGTCTGGATGGCCCGGTGACCGGTAATGGCAAGATCATCAACGAGCTGGAAGGCATCTTTGCCGGCGCTGGCTGGGAAGTGATCAAGGTCATCTGGGGCGGTCGCTGGGATGAGCTGCTGCGCAAAGATACCAGCGGCAAGCTGATTCAGCTGATGAACGAAACCGTCGACGGCGATTACCAGACCTTCAAATCCCGTGATGGTGCCTATGTGCGTGAGCACTTCTTTGGTAAATATCCGGAAACCGCCGCGCTGGTTAAAGATCTGTCCGATGATGAAATCTGGGCATTGAACCGTGGCGGCCACGATCCGAAGAAAATCTACGCGGCACTGAAAAAAGCGCAGGACACCAAAGGCAAGCCAGTACTGATCCTGGCGCATACCATCAAAGGTTATGGTATGGGCGACACCGCGGAAGGCAAAAACATTGCCCACCAGGTGAAGAAGATGAACATGGATGGCGTGCGCTATATCCGTGATCGCTTCAACGTGCCAGTTGCAGATGACAAAATTGAATCACTGCCGTACGTGACCTTTGAAAAGGGCTCTGAAGAGCACACGTATCTGCACGGTCAGCGTGAGAAGTTAGGCGGCTACCTGCCAACACGTCAGCCGAAGTTCACTGAAAAGCTGGAAATGCCAGCACTCGAAGAGTTCAGTGCGCTGCTGGATGAGCAGAACAAAGAGATCTCAACCACCATCGCCTTTGTACGTGCCCTGAACGTGATGCTGAAGAACAAGTCGATCAAAGATCGCCTGGTTCCGATCCTCGCCGATGAAGCGCGCACCTTTGGTATGGAAGGTCTGTTCCGTCAGATTGGTATCTACAGCCCGAACGGTCAGCAGTACACCCCGCAGGACCGCGAGCAGGTTGCTTACTACAAAGAAGATGAGAAAGGCCAGATCCTGCAGGAAGGGATCAACGAGCTGGGCGCAGGTTCATCCTGGCTGGCTGCGGCGACCTCTTACAGCACCAACAACCTGCCGATGATCCCGTTCTACATCTATTACTCGATGTTCGGCTTCCAGCGTATCGGCGATCTGATGTGGCTGGCGGGCGACCAACAGGCGCGCGGCTTCCTGGTCGGCGGCACCTCAGGTCGTACTACTCTGAACGGCGAAGGTTTGCAGCATGAAGATGGTCACAGCCACATTCAGTCGCTGACTATCCCGAACTGTATCTCCTACGATCCTTCTTACGCCTATGAAGTCGCTGTCATCATGCATGACGGTCTGGTGCGTATGTATGGCGAAGCGCAGGAGAACGTTTACTACTACATCACCACGCTGAACGAAAACTACCATATGCCAGCAATGCCCGCTGGTGCAGAAGAGGGTATCCGTAAGGGTATCTACAAACTGGAAACGGTAGACGGCAGCAAAGGCAAAGTGCAGCTGCTGGGCTCAGGTTCTATCCTGCGTCATGTGCGTGAAGCTGCGCAGATCCTGGCGAAAGATTACGGTATCGGCTCTGATGTCTACAGCGTCACCTCGTTCACTGAACTGGCACGTGATGGCCAGGATTGTGAGCGCTGGAACATGCTGCATCCGACAGAAGAAGCGCGCGTACCTTACATCGCTCAGGTGATGAACGACGCACCTGCTGTCGCCTCAACCGACTACATGAAACTGTTCGCTGAGCAGGTTCGTAGCTATGTCCCGGCCAGCGATTATCGCGTGCTGGGTACCGATGGCTTTGGTCGCTCTGACAGCCGTGAGAACCTGCGTCATCACTTTGAAGTTGATGCATCTTATGTGGTGGTTGCCGCGCTGGGTGAGCTGGCTAAACGCGGCGAGATCGAGAAGAAAGTGGTGGCCGACGCGATCACCCGATTCAATATCGATGCCGATAAAGTTAACCCGCGTCTGGCTTAAGAGGTAATAGAGTAATGGCTATCGAAATTAAGGTACCGGATATCGGGTCTGACGAAGTTGAAGTCACCGAGATTCTGGTGAAAGTTGGCGACAAGGTGGAAGCCGAGCAGTCGCTGATCACCGTGGAAGGCGACAAAGCCTCAATGGAAGTGCCGTCGCCGCAGGCTGGCGTAGTGAAAGAGATCAAAATCTCTACCGGTGACAAAGTTGAGACCGGCTCACTGATCATGGTGTTTGATGCTGAAGGCGCTGCGGAAGCAGCACCTGCCGCCGCCGAAGAGAAAAAAGCGGACGCGGCGCCAGCGCCAGCCGCTGCTGCGGCCACGGCCAGCAAAGAAGTGGCTGTGCCGGATATCGGCGGTGACGAAGTTGAAGTCACTGAGATTCTGGTTAAGGTTGGCGACAAAGTCGAAGCCGAGCAGTCACTGATTGTGGTGGAAGGCGATAAAGCGTCGATGGAAGTCCCGGCTCCGTTCGCGGGTGTGGTCAAAGAGATCACTATTTCCACCGGCGACAAGGTCAGCACCGGTTCAGCCATCATGGTCTTTGAAGCAGAAGGCGCAGCACCGGCCTCTGACGCGAAGCCAGAAGTGAAAGAAGAAGCGGCATCGGCACCTGCCGCGGCTGCAGGCGCAAAAGACGTTAACGTACCGGATATCGGCGGTGATGAAGTTGAAGTTACCGAGATCCTGGTCAAAGTTGGCGACAAAGTTGAAGCTGAGCAGTCACTGATTGTGGTTGAAGGCGACAAAGCCTCTATGGAAGTGCCTGCGCCGTTTGCAGGTACCGTCAAAGAGCTGAAAGTGGCGACCGGCGATAAAGTCAGCACCGGCTCACTGATCATGGTGTTCGAAGTCGAAGGTGCTGCTCCGGCTGCCCCTGCGGCCGCGAAACAGGAAGCCGCACCGGCTCCTGCTGCCAAATCTGAAGCTAAAGCCGCAGCACCCGCTCCAGCTAAAGCGGAAAGCAAAGGTGAGTTCGCAGAGAACGACGCTTACGTTCACGCTACCCCGGTGATCCGTCGCCTGGCGCGCGAGTTCGGTGTTAACCTGGCGAAAGTCAAAGGCACCGGCCGTAAAGGTCGCATTCTGAAAGAAGACGTGCAGACTTACGTGAAAGAGGCCGTGAAACGCGCTGAAGCGGCACCAGCTGCAGCCAGCGGCGGCGGTCTGCCAGGCATGCTGCCATGGCCGAAAGTTGATTTCAGTAAATTTGGCGAAATCGAAGAAGTCGAACTGGGTCGTATCCAGAAAATTTCTGGCGCGAACCTGAGCCGTAACTGGGTAATGATCCCGCACGTTACGCATTTCGACAAAACCGATATCACCGATCTGGAAGCCTTCCGTAAGCAGCAGAATGCTGAAGCAGAGAAGCGTAAGCTGGATGTGAAGTACACCCCGGTGGTGTTCATCATGAAAGCGGTCGCGGCGGCGCTTGAGCAGATGCCACGCTTCAACAGCTCGCTGTCTGAAGATGCGCAGAAACTGACGCTGAAAAAATATATCAACATCGGTGTGGCGGTTGATACGCCAAATGGCCTGGTGGTTCCGGTCTTTAAAGACGTGAACAAGAAAGGCATCACCGAGCTGTCGCGTGAACTGATGGCGATTTCGAAGAAAGCGCGTGACGGTAAGCTGACAGCGGGCGACATGCAGGGCGGATGTTTCACCATATCCAGCCTGGGCGGCCTGGGCACCACGCACTTCGCGCCGATCGTGAACGCGCCGGAAGTGGCTATCCTGGGTGTCTCTAAATCGGCGATGGAGCCGGTGTGGAACGGTAAAGAGTTTACTCCGCGTCTGATGATGCCGATTTCTCTCTCCTTCGACCACCGCGTAATCGACGGTGCTGATGGTGCGCGATTCATCACCATCATCGGCAATATGTTGTCTGACATTCGTCGTTTAGTTATGTAAATGTAAAGAAGGCCGGCGGAAGCCGGCCTTCCTGTAACGATTCGTCGCGCCGCGGTTGGCAGTTTGTTAACAATTCTGTAAACTCTTGCGGTGAAAGTCCCGGTGGAACAAGGGCATTATAAGAAAGTCTGACCCGCCGGATATCAATTAAGAGGTCATGATGAGTACAGAGATTAAAACCCAGGTCGTAGTACTTGGGGCAGGTCCTGCAGGTTACTCTGCAGCCTTCCGTTGTGCGGATTTAGGTCTGGAAACCGTACTGGTAGAGCGTTACAGCACCCTGGGTGGTGTTTGTCTGAACGTCGGTTGTATCCCATCTAAAGCGCTGCTGCACGTTGCTAAAGTGATTGAAGAGGCGAAAGCCCTTGAAGAGCACGGCATTGTGTTTGGCCAGCCATCTACTGATATCAACAAGATTCGCAGCTGGAAAGAGAAGGTTATCAACCAGTTGACTGGCGGCCTGTCAGGAATGGCAAAAGGTCGTAAAGTCACCGTGGTTAACGGCCTTGGCAAATTCACCGGTGCTAACACCCTGGTGGTTGAAGGAGAAGGCGGCGCGACCACCATCAACTTCGATAATGCCATTATCGCTGCGGGTTCACGTCCAATCGAACTGCCATTCATTCCACATGAAGATCCACGCGTCTGGGACTCTACCGATGCGCTGGAACTGAAAGAAGTGCCGAAGCGCTTGCTGGTCATGGGCGGCGGCATCATCGGTCTGGAAATGGCGACGGTTTATCATGCGCTGGGTTCAGAGATTGATGTGGTTGAGATGTTCGACCAGGTTATCCCGGCTGCGGATAAAGACGTGGTGAAAGTCTTTACCAAGAAAATCAGCAAGAAATTTAACCTGATGCTGGAAACCAAAGTGACCGCCGTTGAAGCAAAAGACGATGGCATTTACGTTTCAATGGAAGGTAAAAAAGCACCAGGCGAAGCGCAGCGTTACGATGCGGTGCTGGTGGCGATCGGCCGTGTGCCGAACGGTAAAGGTCTGGATGCCGGTAAAGCGGGCGTGGAAGTGGACGATCGCGGCTTCATTCGCGTCGACAAGCAGATGCGCACCAACGTGCCACACATCTATGCTATCGGTGACATCGTCGGTCAGCCAATGCTGGCGCACAAAGGCGTGCACGAAGGCCATGTAGCGGCAGAAGTGATCTCTGGTCTGAAGCACTACTTCGATCCTAAAGTGATCCCTTCAATTGCCTATACTGAGCCAGAAGTTGCCTGGGTCGGTCTGACCGAGAAAGAAGCGAAAGAGAAAGGCATCAGCTACGAGACCTCCACCTTCCCGTGGGCAGCCTCAGGCCGTGCTATCGCTTCTGATTGTGCAGATGGTATGACCAAACTGATTTTCGACAAAGAGACGCACCGGATTATTGGTGGCGCGATTGTCGGTACTAACGGCGGCGAGCTGTTAGGCGAAATCGGTCTGGCGATTGAGATGGGTTGTGATGCGGAAGATATTGCGCTGACTATCCACGCTCACCCGACCCTGCATGAGTCAGTTGGTCTGGCGGCAGAAATCTTCGAAGGCAGCATCACCGATCTGCCTAACGCGAAAGCGAAGAAGAAATAAGTTTCTGCCGCTGTTAAAAAGAAAGCTCCCATTATGGGGGCTTTTTTTTCGGCTGGATTCTAAGCGATAATAAACCCATCACTCCTCTTCAAAAACTTTCTGAGTAACATTTGCTTTACGCTCAGCGAGGCGCCACCCATACCCGCACACTGTCTACGCCGTGGTCACTGGTCCCGATGAAAAATCCGTACTGGACGCCCACGCGCAACGTTCAGCCGGTAACGTCCGGGAATCGCGGTTACTCTCTGCTGTCGGAGGAAGAAGATAAGGAAGTTGCGGAGACGCAGAACTATGGCACCAGCTTCCTGGCGCATGCCTATGAACCCTTCCTGAATCTGGTCGGCGCGCTGAATGCCTTGAAGGCAACACGTTACAACGCCGCCAGAATTGACCGCCTGATTGCCCTGACGACTAACTCGCTCGATCCGGTTGTGGGTGCGAACTACACCCGCACCGTGTCGCAAACGCTCAAGCGCCACGGCGAAGCGCTCCAGAAAAAAGCGGTGAACGGCAACACCATGCCTACCGTGATGAACCATGTGATCCCGGTGATGGGTGACGGCAAGAACGGGATTACGATTGATACGCAGTCGATACCCGCCGACATTACCGGCATTGAGGACGTGATGTTTCATCTGCGCCAGCTGTGCGCCGCGCTCGGTATCGACTCAACCATGCTGGGCTGGGCCGATCAGATGGCAGGCGGACTGGGTGAAGGCGGCTGGATTCAGACGGCCATTCAGGCGGCACTCCGGGCGCAGTGGCTGCGACAGGGTGCGCAGGAGATGATTTACCGGCTGATCGACATTCACCTGGCGTTCAAATACGGCAAAGTTTACCCGGTTAACGATCGCCCCTACGTCGTGCAGTTCAACTACATAAACACCGCCATTCAGGAAGAAGAAAGCCGCGAAATGGACGCCCGCGCCAACTTCATTATGCTCATGGTTCAGGTCATGGACGCATTGCAGGCCAACAACAAGCTGGCGGAAAACGACACATTCATGCGCTACCTGTTCAGCGATCAGCTGAAGATGGACGGCGGCACGCTCGACAAGATGCTGGCGGAGTTTGAGAAAAGCCGGAAGAAGGCGGACGCACAGGAGAATGAAGGCGGCGGCATGATGAACGAGTCTGCGCCGGACGGTACCGATCCGGCCAGCTGGACACATGAAGAGCTGGTGGCATTTGCCCGGTATGTAACGTCAATGGGCGAATAAATTAAAAAGCCCGACAGTGTAATACTGGTGGGCTTTTTTTAAAGGAAATTAAGTCAACTGCGCGCACAGATGAACATTGGCAAGAATACCTCGGTAAGCAGCTCTGAGGTGAGAGAAATTTTTTTCTCTCTTCAGGCATTCTCTACACCATCTCTCTACCATTTCTTCTTTACCCAATTCCCACAACATTTTACATGAAATATTATAAGCCGTTTTATGCTCTATAATACTCGATTTGTATGTTTCTGCTAAATTAAAGACTTTAAAATGGTTTATTACACGCTCTTTGTCAACCTGAGGCCAATGTTGAGGAGGCATTGCAAGGAATTCAAAAGCGAACTGACCACCCACTACACTTACATTGACAGTAATCCAATCTTCTTCATAAAAATGTGGAGCTTCGTCATAAGGATAAAGAGTATGCTCTTCTTTTTTAGTAAATATTTTATCCAGCTTTACTGTATTACACTCACGACAAGCAGGCACTAAATTCTCTGGATTTACAGACAGTAGTGGATAGCGGGATTTAGGGAGATAATGATCTAAAGTTGCGACCTTCTTAACTCCACATAAAGGACAATATTGATCAGTAACTCTGAGGGCATCATAGATTTTACGAGCCTTACTGCCTTTTTTTAGCATGTGTATTTCATAAAGAGCCCTTAACTCGGACTTTTTCACATCACCTGCAATGATTGTCTTTACTTTACCTCTTTCACAGTATGTTAGCTGATCAAGGTCTTGATTTACAACCAGCCTTTTAAAGTCAACCCATTCAGCAGCAACTGTATGCGAAATGTCTAACATGCGGCTTATATAATCAACATGTTTTATAGAAACTGATTTTAGACACGTCCCAAATGGATCGGTGCACTGAATATCTGGAAAAGTTAGACTACGCATCATGGCCTCCTATTCCTTGTCCTTGTCCTTGTCTCTTAACGCCACCATAACCATTAGGACTGCCAATCCTTCCTTTCCAATTTCATTATTAAACATTTTAACTATCTCTTCAAACGAATATCCATCTTTAACCTTTTGTTTGAAAAGTTCAAAATATCCTGAATTTTCTAACTCATAGCTAAAAACTTCTTTAGTTATTACACCAATATTTTCGCCAAATGTGGGGATTGATGGCCTATCAAATCTAAGCGAATCACCAAAGCGAGTTAGAATCCAGCAGCAATCTTTAGGCATTTCTTGTATAACCACTGGGGAGTGAGTAGCCATAATTGCAACACCATTGCGCTTATATAACAATTTACTCAGGATTCTAATTAATGTTGATAGTAATGGCGGGTGCAGATGACTTTCTGGCTCGTCAAACAAGACCAGTGATCTCTCTTGAATTTTATCAATAAGCATACTAATAGTTATAAATGCAATTGCATGCCCCGAGCTCATGCTTTCAAGCGTTTTCTGGCATTCGAATATAACATCCATAGGTTCAATTTCAGCCAGTTTAAGAACCTCCAGATCGCGGAAATTCTCATCGGTCCCCATATCGCCCATAGTTTCCAACCACAATTTTCTTTTATAACTATTTGACAAACATTCGTAGACAGACTCCGAGCAATTTAAAAATAATTTCGTCAAATAACCAGTATGAAAAGTCTTATGATTATCTTCCTCTTTAAGACCTATATAATGGTAACTAAATCCATTATTATTATCTTTTTGATCAACAATTTTATTGAAAGGATCGAAAGCGCTAAAAGCGATAGATATGACTGAACTAAAAAAACCTTTTTCAATCTTTTCGCCGTAACTATTCACAAACATCCCGGAATCATGACTCTTCCCTTTAACAATCGAATCAACCATTCCATTTAAAATAGTAGTTTTCCCCAAGCCGTTCCTGCCAATTAAAGCATGTATGTTCGTGGGAGGGAGTGATTCAGCTACAACTGTAAAGTTTAAATTTAGATTTGCATATTTACCCTCATTTCTTTTAAAAGAGAAATAAAAATCTGACAATGGACTATCGCCATTCCTAATACGTTTCAATTGATTTCTTAAAGTCTTTAAATGAGCGTTGCGAAGAAGGGATGACTTAAACACTTTTTCTGGCTTTGCTTTTGCCAAAGCGTCCGGAACAAGAAGCACACAGTTTAAATTTTTTAGCACTTCGTCACCAAATTCTTTACCAAAAGCATACAGGTTCTGGTAAAACTCAACGCTGGAAGCAATACTAAAAAAGTTATCCTCTAAAAATTGAAAAGCTGGCTCAATCTCATGCAGTGTAGATTTTGCTTCTACTTGACCTATAAAACCTATTTTTATTTGCCCGATTTTGTTTGCGTTTCCATTAGTATCCACATATATAAAATCGAATAAGGTTTGGAATGAATAATCATTCCATGAAGAAAAAGAAAGTAAAACTACATTGGTAATTTTACCATGATCTACCTTAGCCTTTTCTGCAACCAAGAACTTTATCAAAAAAACCTCCCACTCATCAGATAATCGAGATTAAAAAGAGCACAAAAAATTATAATAAGTAATATCTTCAGCCTGACCAAAAATCCTAAAAAGACTTTTATCAATATATGATAAGCCAGTCACTCGCTATTAGATCATCAATTGATGGAATGTAAAAAAGCAATGTTCCATCTTCATTGGTCATAATGAGCTGATCGCTTTCACAAGATTCAACGTAAACATGCTTTACTGTTTTGCCCCATTTTTCTCGGCGGCATAACGCATTAGTATTACTGCATATAATTTGTAGAGCACTGCTGTATTGCATCCCCCCCTCGCTTCTGCTGGAGTAAAATGCAGGGTGAGGTGAATTAATTTTTTCCGGCATGAAATTGGTCCCTGTACGGCGAAGAAGCGTCACAACTGGAGGTTCCAATCTCCGGGTGGTGACGTTAACAGGGTTGGAACTACCGGCGTACAAGGGAACCGGCCTACCCGAAGGTAGCCCCGCCAACGCCACCATTGAAACGCCTGGCAAATTCCAGACGTGGTAGCGCCGAAGGCACTGTGTGCCAACCTTGTACATTCCGGGGTTCCAATCCCGACCACTGTTTTGCAATGGCGCGAACACTATATCCCCAGCGCGAATAAATTCAATATTTCTAATATGAAATTATCCACTGGTTATTAGAACCACTGATAATCAAAGAATCGCTACCGCCATAAATTACAACTTCCCTACCATCTTTTTACGCAGGCTATCGCCAGCGCTGCCGCCACTTTGCGGGGCATTATCCTGTGAACATGAGGTATTTATGGAAGCACTCCGCACAGTTACGGACCGTTTTTCATTGATTGATAAAATTCGTCGATTTACACCACAAAATGACCGCAACTACCTGCTGCGTTCTGTACGCGAAACTTTCGCCAGCCCCGAAACGCAGGAGCGCATTCAGCTGGGGGAAATGTTCGGGTATTACGGCCACGGGCGCCGCGCCGCGTATTACGCCAGGACCGGACGGCTTAACCTGCCTGAATTTGCGGTTGTGATGATTGACGGTAAGCCGGTGACACTGGAAAACGTGCCGTCTAACCGCACGCTGGAGGCCAGCGTGGATGATAACGGCATCGTGACTCACGTTCAGGAGATTCTGGATACAGACCCCGGCAACATCATTGTCGGTATAAACCTTTTCCTACACTGCCACCCGTTCAATAAACATCTGTGCCAGTGCAGCAATGGCGCTGTTGCCGGGCAGTCTCTCTTCATTGATATACATTACCAGCGAACTACTGCGTCGGCGGCCCTGAAGCAGCGGCAGGGGACGGAGCTCACCATTCTCTAAGAGCGCGGCAATATTCTGTTCCGGCAGCCAGCCATAACCTAACTGATGCTGGACCGCTTCAATGGCTGCCGACAGCGTCGTGAATGACCAGTTCTCCGCCTGATCGCCATTGACCTCTGACTGCTGCTGTTGCTGACGATCCAGAATGGTAATGCAGGGCCAGCGTGCCAGCGTAGCAGCACTAAGCGGGGCGGATTCGCGGTGCAGCGGGTGGTCGCGATGGGCGACGGCGACGAAATCGACACTCATCAGGCTTTCGCCTGCTAACGGCGTGTCGCCATATTGTGCCACCAGCCAGAGATCAGCCTGATTTTCCGCCAGTCTGTCCGGCGTTTCGCTTCGGACGATTTCGCTAAACCAGATGCGGACATGCGGATAGCGTTGCTGAAAGGTCTGAAGCACATCAAACAGCAAGGGTTTGGGCAGCGTCGCATCGACCATCAGATCGATGCGCGACCGTTCGCCGCGTTGCAGTGCACTGGCCTGCGCCTCAAGCGCGCCGAATCCCTCCAGCAGCGGACGCACCTGCGCGAGCAACTGATGTCCCTCTGCACTCAGAACAGCGCGGCGGCCCTCCTGCTGTAACAGTGTCAAACCCAGTCGCTGTTGTAACAGGCTCAGCTGATAACTCAGTGATGACTGGCTGCGATTGTTCTTCTCCGCTGCCAGCGCAAAACTCCCCTCATTCACTACGGCATCAAGCAGATACCACTGTTCGAGTGTTGTCTTGTACATGATAACTCATCTAAAAATTAAATGATTTAGTGCTAAAAATAGCGTTATTAATCGGTTTTGTAACGCGCAATAATCTCCTCAAGGAAAACAAATGAGGAATTAACCATGAGCACTTTCGATAAACATGACCTGTCTGGCATCGTCGGCAAACATCTGGTTTACACCTACGACAACGGCTGGAATTACGAGCTCTACATTAAAAATGCCAGCACCATCGACTATCGCATTCACAGCGGTATGGTCGGTAATCGCTGGGTTAAAAATCAGCATGTCTATGTCGTTCGTCTGGCGCAGGATGTCTATAAAGTTTCCTGGACTGAACCAACCGGCACCGACGTCAGCCTGGCCGTTAATCTGGCTGATAAAATTTTCCACGGCACCATCTTCTTCCCGCGCTGGGTAATGAATAATCCGGAGAAAACCGTCTGCTTCCAGAATGATCATCTGGAAGAGATGGCAAAATTCCGCGAAGCGGGCCCGGCTTATCCAACCGAAGTGATTGATGAGTTCGCGACGCTGACCGTAATCCGCGATGTGGGTGAAAATAACGAAAGCGTGATCGACTGTCCGCCTGACCAGCTGCCCGCCAATTTTCCGGAAAATCTGAAAAATTAAGCATGCACAGAAGAGGTCATGACGACCTCTTCTGAATAGCAGTTTCTGTTTTGTAGCTTCTGACGTGTAACTTGCGAGGACGAAAAATGGATTTATCGACGAAGGTTTTTATCAGTAGTGACCAGCACGACGGTTTCGGTGTCAGTTCCACCCTCATCATGGGCGAAAAAGAGGCGATGTTAGTTGATGCCCAGTTTACGCTGGCGAATGCGCATCGGTTAGTCGCTGAAATTATCGAAACCGGTCTCGACCTGAAACGCATTTTTATTACGCATCTGCACCCCGATCATTTTCTGGGTCTTGAAGTGATTAAATCCGTCTTTCCGGATGCCGAAATTTTCTCTTATAAGCAGGTTGCCGAAGACGTTAATGATGCCTTCGACTTCAAAATTGATTACTGGGGTAAGCAGGTATTAAAAGAGAATGGTGCCCGCACTACCTTTCCGATTACTGAACTGGAGGAGGACACAATCTGGCTGGAAGGGCAGCAGATTAAAATTCTGAGCGATCTCAGCGGCGATTGTATCCGGGTCACACCGCTCTGGATCCCCTCGACCAAAACGCTGATTGCCTCAGATGTGGTCTTCGCTGACGCACACGTCTGGATTGCCGATATGCGTACGCCGGAGCGTATGGCGAAATGGATGGAAAGTCTGGATACGCTCGAAGCGCTGGAGCCGAAAGTGCTGATCCCCGGGCACTCGCGAACCACGCCAACCCTTAGCCCGTCGGCGATAGGCTTTACCCGCACCTATATCAAAGATTTCATTAAGACGCTGCATAAGGTCAACAACAGCGAAGAGCTGGTGCAGGAGATGGAGCGAATTTATCCCAACCTGCCAGTGAAAATCTGTCTCGACTACAGCGCCCGGATTCTGAAAGATCACTACGTCTGGCCGGGTGACTGGCCGGAATCCCTGCGGGAAATGAAAACAACGCTGTAATCCTCTTAAGTGCAAAACAGACCAGGCTGATTTCCGGCCTGGTGTTGTTATCCTTCTGAGCTCACCTCCGCTGTAAACCCGATGCGCGCCGGCTTCTATTCCTGTCAGTTATCTATTTCACTGAATCACTTCGCTAAAGCCACGGCAAAACTGACATAAACCTGCAGCCATTTGTGTGGAATGCGGTACGCTGCAGAGAGACCCATTCAGCCGACTCAGCTGGCTGATGCAGGGAGTTAAGCGGGCAGAATGGCCGTAGTGGATTATGTTGTATTTTTGTAAACAGATTAACAAACAGACGAAATACTGCTATTCTGCCCTCCGCGAAACCGGGCACCTCAACCTGGACGAGAAAGGGAAGATTGTTCTCCATAAGTGAGCAAGGTGGTCGGAAAGCCCTACATAATGAGAGCGAGGATAACGTCGTGCTAGAAGAATACCGTAAGCACGTTGCCGAGCGTGCTGCCCAGGGAATTGTACCTAAGCCTTTAGAGGCTTCCCAAATGGCCGCGCTGGTTGAACTGCTAAAAAATCCACCTGCGGGTGAAGAAGAATTTTTGATCGATTTATTGGTCAACCGCGTCCCACCTGGCGTCGATGAAGCGGCGTATGTCAAAGCCGGTTTCCTGGCGGCTGTCGCCAAAGGCGAAGCAACCTCTCCTCTGATATCTTCTGAAAAAGCGGTTGAACTGCTTGGCACCATGCAGGGCGGTTACAATATTCATCCGCTGATTGAGGCGCTGGACGATAGCAAACTGGCTCCGATTGCCGCGAAAGCCCTTTCACACACGCTGCTGATGTTCGACAACTTCTATGATGTCGAAGAGAAAGCGAAAGCGGGTAATGAATACGCGAAGCAGGTGATGCAATCCTGGGCAGATGCGGAATGGTATCTGTCACGGCCTGAACTGGCAGAGAAGATCACGGTTACAGTGTTTAAAGTCACTGGCGAAACCAACACCGACGATCTCTCTCCGGCCCAGGATGCCTGGTCACGTCCAGACATTCCTCTGCACGCCCTGGCGATGCTGAAAAATGCCCGTGAAGGCATTGAGCCTGATGACGCGGGCAATATCGGCCCGATCAAACAGATCGAAGCTCTGAAGACCAAAGGTTTCCCGCTGGCGTATGTCGGTGATGTTGTCGGAACTGGTTCTTCACGTAAATCCGCCACCAACTCGGTGCTGTGGTTTATGGGCGACGACATCCCGAACGTGCCAAATAAAAAAGGCGGCGGCGTGGTGCTGGGCAGCAAAATTGCACCCATCTTCTTCAACACCATGGAAGATGCGGGCGCACTGCCCATTGAAGTGGACGTAAACAACCTGAACATGGGCGATGTGATCGACATCTATCCATTCAAAGGCGAAGTCCGCAACCACGAAACCAATGAGCTGCTGGCCAGCTTCGAGCTCAAAACCGAAGTAGTGATTGACGAAGTGCGCGCCGGTGGCCGTATTCCGCTGATCATCGGTCGCGGTCTGACCACCAAAGCGCGCGAGTCGCTGGGTCTGCCGCACAGCACCGTATTCCGTCAGGCGAAAGATGTCGCGGAGAGCACCCGTGGTTTCTCGCTGGCGCAGAAAATGGTTGGCCGCGCCTGTGGCGTGACCGGTGTTCGTCCTGGCGCCTATTGCGAACCTAAGATGACCTCGGTTGGCTCGCAGGATACCACCGGCCCGATGACCCGTGACGAGCTGAAAGATCTGGCTTGCCTGGGCTTTTCGACCGATCTGGTGATGCAGTCGTTCTGTCACACCGCCGCGTATCCGAAGCCGGTGGATGTGAGCACGCACCATACGCTGCCAGACTTCATCATGAACCGCGGTGGTGTGTCACTGCGTCCGGGTGACGGCATTATCCACAGCTGGCTGAACCGTATGCTGCTGCCGGATACCGTCGGTACCGGTGGTGACTCGCACACCCGTTTCCCTATCGGCATCTCTTTCCCGGCGGGTTCAGGCCTGGTGGCGTTTGCCGCCGCGACCGGCGTAATGCCGCTCGACATGCCGGAATCGGTTCTGGTGCGCTTCAAAGGTAAGATGGAGCCGGGCATTACCCTGCGCGATCTGGTTCACGCCATTCCGCTGTATGCCATCAAACAGGGTCTGCTGACCGTTGAGAAGAAAGGTAAGAAGAACATCTTCTCTGGTCGTATCCTGGAGATTGAAGGTCTGCCGGATCTGAAAGTCGAGCAGGCGTTTGAGCTGTCCGATGCGTCAGCAGAACGTTCCGCTGCGGGCTGTACCATCAAGCTGGATAAAGCGCCGATTATCGAATACCTCAGCTCTAACATCGTGCTGCTGAAGTGGATGATCGCAGAAGGCTACGGCGATCGTCGTACGCTGGAGCGTCGCATTGAAGGTATGGAGAAATGGCTGGCCGATCCTCAGTTGCTTGAGCCGGATGCCGATGCTGAATATGCCGCCGTGATCGAAATCGATCTGGCTGAAATCAAAGAGCCAATCCTCTGTGCGCCAAACGATCCGGACGATGCACGTCTGCTCTCTGACGTTCAGGGTGAGAAGATCGACGAAGTGTTTATCGGCTCATGCATGACCAACATTGGTCACTTCCGTGCTGCGGGTAAACTGCTGGATAGCCACAAAGGCCAGCTGCCAACCCGTCTGTGGGTGGCACCGCCAACCAAGATGGATGCGGCACAGCTGACCGAAGAGGGCTACTACAGCGTATTCGGCAAAAGCGGTGCGCGTATCGAGATCCCGGGCTGTTCACTCTGCATGGGTAACCAGGCACGTGTTGCAGATGGTTCGACGGTGGTCTCTACCTCGACCCGTAACTTCCCGAACCGTCTGGGTAACGGCGCTAACGTCTACCTGGCGTCAGCGGAGCTGGCTGCGGTCGCGTCTCTGCTTGGCAAACTGCCAACGCCGGATGAGTATCAGCAATTCATGGCGCAGGTCGATAAAACGGCCAGCGACACGTATCGCTATCTCAACTTCGACCAGCTGACGCAGTACACCGACAAAGCTGATGGTGTGATTTTCCAGACCGCGGTCTGATTCTTCACCTTGCAGGCATGAATAAGGGGCGATGATTCGCCCCTTTTTTCGTCTCAGCATGGGGTAGAGAGACGATCAAAAGCTGGCTTTCGGCAGACAGCCTGTAATAATGCGCGACGTGTCACACTTTGCCGCGAGAGCAGCACGGACACTTACCAGGTGAGACGACGACGTTGAGAGGAACGGGCGATGGAATATGAATTTTTACGCGATGTGACCGGACAGATTAAGGTTCGCATGTCGATGGATCATGAAGCGGTCGGCCACTGGTTCAACGAAGAGGTCAAAAACGATCCGGGATTGCTGGATGAAGTTGAAGCCGCCATTGAAGATGTCAAAGGCAGCGTACGTCAGTGGCAGCGGATCGGCAGCGAGTACACCATTCTGCTGGATGAAGAGGAGGTGATGATCCGCGCCAACCTGCTGGCTCTGGAAGATGACGGTATGGAAGAGGGGATGAACTACTATGACGAAGAGAGCCTCTCGTTCTGCGGCATTGAAGATTTTCAGCTGGTGATCGCTGCTTATCGCCAGTTTATGAATCAGTACGGCAAACCCGTACGGTAAGACAGTAAGACAGTAAGACAGTAAGACAGTAAGACAGTAAGGCAATCCTTTACGGTTATAAAGCCGGGCGAACTCAGCAGCCCGGCCTGTTAACTAACTCAGTGATGCACCACCGCACGTTACCAGCTGCTGGCCGGTGATCGCCGCCGCCGCAGGGGAGAGCAGGAAATCGACCAGCCCGGCCACTTCCTGCGGCTGAATATAGCGGCCTATCGGTGGCAGACGGGGCGGTGAACTGGCACGGCCCGGCTGTTGCAGCATCGGCGTTTCGGTGGCGCCTGGCGCCACAATATTGGCGGTAATGCCGCGCGGAGCGAGTTCCGCCGCCCAGCTGCGCACCATACCGATCATCGCCGATTTGGTGGCGACATACTGACTGCGGCCCGCCGCACCGCCTGATGTCCGGCTGCCCAGCAGCACAATTCTGCCGCCCACACGCATCCGCGGTGCAAAATGATTCGCCAGCTGCTCAGCAGCGGCAACGTGCAGTTGCCATAAGCGTGTGCTGGCGTTCAGATCCAGCTCCCCAAGCGGCGCGGCCTGCATCATACCGGCTGCATGGATTACCGCCTGCGGCACCGGTAGCGCGTCCAGTAAAGCCTGCAGTGCCGCGCTGTCGCTGATATCGATTTGATGGCTCTGCCAGCCCGCTTCTGTCCGGTTTATCGCCGAGCGACTCAGGCCGGTCACATGCCAGCCTTCATTTAGCAGGCGATCCACAATCGCCTGACCGATGCCGGAGCTGGCCCCGGTCACCAGCGCCATCCGTTCAATCACGCATCACCTCCCTTCACCCATGACTCCGCGACCCGCACATACTTAATCGCCTGACGATACCAGGTGTAGGCGATATGCAGTTCGCCATCCAGGCCCTGTTTAATGCTGGGATAGGAGAACTCACGGTTTAATTTCTGCTGGGAGTTATTGGTCATGCAGTAGCCATCGCCCTCATCCAGATTGCGCTGCAGCGGCCAGCTTTTACCGCCATCCGTTGAGATAGCCAGCGTCATCGGCGCACGAGGCGCCCCCCAGAAAGCGGTGCGACCACTGTGGACCACCGGCTCAGCGGCGACGGCAACATCACTTTCCTCTTCATCATCTTCAATTTCGTCATACAGCGACAACCGGCGTTCGCTGGCACCTTCGGCGCTCATGGCATTGAACACCAGCGCCAGATGACCATTGCGCAGCGTTGTGACCTGAATTGAGGAGTTATTGTTGGGCAGCGACATCGGCTGTGGCGCGCTCCAGCTTTCACCCTGATCAAGTGAGCGGCTCTGATAGATGTGGTCGGCCCAGCGGCTGCGGTAGAGCGCCAGCAGCGAGCCATCATCCAGCAGGGTTACGTTCATATGGACGCAGCCGGTGCTGTCAGGCACGCTGACGTCGCGCCAGCTCTGGCCTTTATCTTCTGAGATTTTTACCGCGCTCACGTCATAGCTGCCGACCCACTTTTCGCCGGGCTGCGTCAGGCAGTAAAACACCGGCAGCAACCAGTTACCGTTGGGCAGCACCACAATCGGCTGGCGAATAAAGGTGCCAGGCTTATCCAGCAGCGTTTTGGTCTCACCCCAGCTCTGGCCCAGATCGTGAGACTGGCGATAGCGAACAATCGCGGTGTCCTGATTGCCCGATTTCTGCGCCGTCCACAGCAGCCACAGTACCTGGTCGGGATCGAGAAACAGCACCGGATTCTGTTCTGAACGGCTCGGATCGTCAGAGAGTTTTTGGGCTTCACTCCAGCGATCGCTGCCTTTTCGCAGCCGTGAACACCAGACAGAGATATCGGCAATCCCTTCCTGCGTGCCGCCAAACCAGACGCAAAGCAGATCGCCATCGGGCAGCGGCAGCAGGTTAGCCGCGTGGTTTTGCGGGCAGGAGGAGGGCAGCATCGCAACCTGCTGCGCGCTATCCTGCGGGTGAGGCGCAAGCAGGCCGGTGCGTTCTGCGGTGACGGTTTCCTGAGTCATTTTAGGCTCCACTGTTTTGTGCATTGTGTTGCGATTGAGGCTGAGACTGGCGTGACGGGATACAGCGGTCAATCACCATAATAATTGCCGGGGTGATCAGCGCCACGTACATATTGTCGATACCAAACGGGTTACCCATCAGGAACCAGACGGAAGTGACAACGCAGGCGCCAATCAGACCGGCATTGGCGCCACGTGTGCTCTTAAACCACGGCAGGTAAAACGCCATGATCGCCACAACGGTAATCGACAGACGAATCGCACGGGTAAAGAACGAGAGCTTCAGCACTTCCGGGAAGAACAGAACAAACAGCAGCGGGAAGAAGCCGATGCCGATTGAGATCCAGCGTGTCATTTTAAATTCGCGCTCTGGCGTAGGATTACGATAAGGCACGTAAAAGTCTTTCACCACCAGCGAGGCGATGGCCAGCGCCACGGTACCGACGCTGACGAAAATCGAGGCCACCAGCGAGGTGGTGACAATGCCCGCCAGCCACGGCGACATATCCTGCAGAAACACCGGCAGCGCATAGAGGCTCTTGATATCCGGGTGAGCAAACTTCGCTGCCACGCCAATCAGCGCCATCGCCAGACCGATCGGCAGGCAGAAGAAGAAGGCGACCCAGGTGGCGCGCTTCGCTGACTTCACATCTTTGGTGGAGGAGATCGCCTGGATCACAAACTGGGTACAGAAGATCGAACCTACGGTCCCGATCAGCCAGGCCACAATGGTACTGGCACCGACGTGACCATCCCATGTCCAGTAGAACGCCGGCATTTTCTCCATCATCGGGGCGACGCCGCCGGTCATCTTCAGCGCCACATAGAGGATAATCAGGATCCCCATATACTTGATGGCGCTGTGCAGCAGCGTGACCCAGGCCACACCTTTCATGCCGCCAAATGCAAAGTAGAAGGTGCTGACCACCGCAGTGATAAAGGCAGCCTGAGTGAGGTCAATTTTCAGCACGGTGGAGATCGCCGCTGCGCCGCTGATGTAGTTACCGACGTTCACCAGCAGCAGCGCATAGATCATGATCAGCGAGATAATATTTTTGGTCGAACTGCCATATTTCTCGGCGATAGCGCCGGAGATAGTGATCTTTCCGGTGTTGTAGATGCGTTTGACCAGTATCAGGCCAAACAGCGGGAAGCCAATTGCCGCGCCAATCACCGACCATGAGGCGGCGAAGCCATCTTCAAAGGCCGCCTGCGCGGTGCCGATGGTGGATTTTGCCCCGATATATTCAGACATCAGCATAATGCCGACGATAAAAGCAGGCATGGCGCGCGAGCCTTCCATAAAGTCGCCGCTGGTTTTACTGCGCAGCCGCCAGGTGAGCCAGGTGGTGAACAGAATATAGGCGACCACCATGCCGACGATCAGTAAGGTGCTCTCAGTTGAAAATGCTTTCATCATGACCTCGATTGTTCTGGCAGATGGCGACCATCAGGTTCGTTCTCATCTGACCGGTAGGGTGCAAAGGTGATGGACGTTATTGCAGGTAGTGGTTCACGATTTGGCGGATCTGCTGCTGCTCTTCGGCGCTGAACTGCACCGCATAGCGGCTTTCACCCACCTCAAAGCCCTGCAGGCTGACCGCTTTTTTCACGGCGGCCGGTGAGAAACCGATGCTGTACAGTGCGGTGCGCAGGCCGGTGACGTTCTCCTGTGCCTGATGCGAACCGGCAATATCGCCCGCATGGAAGCGCGCCCAGATGGCGTTAATCGCCCCCGGTGCCACGTTTGCCAGCCCGGAAATTGAGGCGGAGCAGCCATCCACAAAACCCTGGTGGATCAGCGAATCCGGGCCGTTCAGCACATCAAAATCCTGACAGTCGGCGGTAGCCTGCAGAAAGCCGCTCAGACTTTCATAGCTGCCTGCTGAATCTTTAATGCCGATGATGTTCGGGTGCGCGGCCAGCGTACGAACGGTCTCTGGCTGCAAGGTATTGCCGGTACGCGCCGGGATGTTGTAGAGGAACAGCGGCACCGTAAGCGCGTCAGCCACGCGCTGATAGTGGTCGATCAGCTCCTGCTGTTTAAGCGGAACAAACCACGGCGTGATCGCGGAGACAGCATCTACGCCAAGGCGGGCAATCTGTTTGCCGAGCCGGATAGTTTCCCGGGTCGAAATCTCTCCGATGTGCGCCACCACAGGCATTCGGCCGTTAACTTCATCGACGCAGGTGGTGGTAACCGCGATCTTCTCCTGCTCGTTCAGCACAAAGAATTCGCCGTTGGTTCCGCCGCAGAAGATGCCGTTACCGGCGTTGATCTGGCGTCTGACCTGTTCGCGTTGCCTCACCGGCTCAAAGGCACCTTCCCGGTCAAAAGTGGTGACGATGGCGGTCAGTACGCCGTTTATTTTCTTATTCATGACAATCCTCATTACGCCTGGCAGGAAGGGAAAAGCGTCAGGTAGACGGCGCGCACATCGTCGGCGGTGACCGCCATCGGCACGTTGTTCATCAGACGCTGGACGTCGAGCGCGGCTTCCACTAACCAGGGCAGGTGATCCGGGCTGATGCCCAGGGCTTCCAGGCTGGCAGGCAGCTGCAGCCGCGCCACCAGCGCGGTGAAGTAGTCGACCAGCGCGTGTGATTTCGCTTCATCGCTTAAACGGACGTCGGCGTCGGGCAGCAGATCATAGGCCTGAGCGAATTTGCTCACCGCCGCCGGACGGACAAAGCGCATGCAGGGAGCCAGCAGGATGGCGTTGGCAACGCCGTGTGGCAGATGATATCTGCCCCCGAGCGGGTAAGAGAGGGCATGCACCAGATGTGTCCCGGCATGGGCAATCGATGCACCGCCATAATAAGAGGCCCAGAGCATCTCCAGGCGTGCCTGCAAATTTTCTGGCTCGCGCAGGGTGGTTTCGAGATTAGCGAACAGTTTCTTCATCCCAATCAGCGCATAGTTGTCGCTGACCGGGTTGGCGACATTGGCGGTAAAGCACTCAATCAGATGGCAGAGGGCGTCAATACCGGTTGAAGAGGCGATGTGAGCCGGCATGCTGGTGGTCAGTTCCGGCACCAGGGCCACCACATCGGGCAGCATCACCGGTGAAATAATGCCGACTTTGGTCTCTTTCTCCGGGATCGCCAGGATCGCATTGGGCGTCGCCTCAGAACCCGTGCCTGCGGTGGTAGGGATCAGTATTGAACGGGTACGGCGCTGCGGTTTTTCGCCTGCCAGCAGGGCGTCCAGCGAAGGCGCGGCGTCGATGCACAGCACTGAGAGTAGCTTCGCCACATCCAGCACGCTGCCGCCGCCGATGCCAATCACCATATCGACATGGGGCCGGGAGAGCGTCGCGATAATCGCTGCCACATCATGCTGGCTTGGTTCAGGCGGGACGCTGTTGACCACGCTGATACCCGGAATCTGATCCCGAAGTTGACCCATCAGTGCCTGCACTGCCGGAATCGCCTCAATGTTCCGGTCAGTGACCACGACTGCGGTCGATATCCCCTTCAGCAGATAGCGCATGTCGTTTAACGCCTGATAACCGCTAATCACCGTGCTGTTAATGTTCATTTCATACCCTTATTTCTGTCCTGTCTGAGCAGATGATTAATCTTGCTCAGCGCAATGCGAAGTCAGTCACTCTCTGTGGCTAATTTTATAAGGCATATCGATTTCGATTAACTTGAGCTTGCTCACATATAATCAATCATGATTGAATATAATCAAATGCAGCGGCAATCGCCTGACAGGAGTGAGGATGGGCTCATCATTATGGAAAACCCCGGTGCTGGTCATCGCTGATGACTTTACCGGTGCCAATGATGCGGGTAGCGGACTGGCACAGGCTGGCGCCCGCGTACATGTGCTGTTTGGCACTGAGGCGCCGTTGCCAGAGGACGCTGCGGATGTGCTGGTTATCAGCACCGACAGTCGGGCAGTCAGCGCCAGCCAGGCCGCAGAGCGCGTCGCTCAGGTGGTGCAGCACTTCGCCGCACAGCTTCAGCAGGGCTGGCTGTTTAAAAAGATCGACTCCACGCTGCGCGGCAACGTCGGTGCTGAAACCGCGGCTGCGCTGCGGGCCAGCGGCAAAAGGCTGGCGCTGGTTGCGCCGGCCGTGCCACGACTGGGCCGCACCACACGCGAAGGTAAAGTGTGGGTCAATCAGCGCTTACTGACAGACACCGAATTTGCCAGCGATCCGAAAACCCCGATCCTCAGCGCCCGCGTACTCGATCAGATGCAGATCGACGGCACGGAGATCGATCTCCCGACGCTGCGCAGCGATCGGCTTGATGCGGTGTTAGCGGCGGCGCACGGCGTGGTGGTGGTGGATGCCGAAAATGAAGCCGATCTGGCGCGACTGATAATCGCTGCGGCGCGGCTGACAGAAAAGCCGCTGCTGGTGGGCGCCGCCGGATTAAGCGATGCGCTGGGCACAGCGCTCTCTGTTCGCCCGTCGCGGCCCGTGCTGGCGGTAGTGGGATCGATGAGCAGCAGCGCGCAGCAGCAGATCGCCACGCTGCTTAACCAGCGGGCAGTTGAGATCGTAGATGTCGATATCCGCCAGCTGTTTCAGCAGCCCGCCTGGCCCGACCGGAATCGCTGGATCGAACAGGCTGCCGCCGCACTGCGTGCCGGTCGCCATACGGTGATCCGCACCTGCCAGCATGAATCCCAGCGTCACGACATTGAGCATCTCAGCCAGCAGCACAGCGTGACCCGCCAGCAGCTGGGCGAAGCGATCAGTCAGTTGCTGGGCGAAATAACCCACAGCCTGTGCCGGACACAGCTGCCGCATGCGCTCTATCTGTCGGGAGGCGACGTGGCTATTGCCGTTGCCCAGGCACTGGGGGCCAGCGGCTTTAAAATTCAGGGTCTGGTGGCGGGCTGTGTGCCGCACGGGGTTCTGCTTAACAGTGAATTTACTCTGCCGGTGATGACCAAAGCGGGTGGCTTTGGTGATGAAAATACCCTGGTAGCAGCCATTGGTTTTATTGAGGAGAAGTCGAGTGAGTAAAATTATTGCGATCACCATGGGCGATCCGGCGGGCATCAGCCCGGAAATCATCATTAAGTCACTCTCTGAAGGTGAGCTGAATGGCATCCCGGCGGTGGTGATTGGCTGTGCCAGTACGCTGCGCCGCATTATGGCGATGAATATTACGCCACAGGCCGAGCTGCGGGTGCTGGACCGGGTGCAGGATGCGCGGTTTGCGCCCGGCATCATCAACGTCATCGATGAGCCTCTGGCCGATCCCGACGCGCTGAAACCTGGCGTGGTGCAGAAAGAGGCGGGAGATCTGGCGTGGCGTTGCGTGAAGCGTGCTACAGAGCTGGCACTGGCGGGCGACGTGCATGCCATTGCCACCGCGCCGCTGAACAAAGAGGCGCTGCATGCGGCGGGCCATCTCTATCCTGGTCACACCGAATTGCTGGCGCATCTTACCGGAACCAAAGATTACGCCATGGTCCTCTACACCGATAAGCTGAAAGTGATTCATGTCACGACCCACATTGCACTGCGTAAGTTCCTCGATACGCTGAACCAGACGCGCATCAAAACCGTGATTGGTATGGCGGACACTTTCCTGCGTCGTGTCGGTTACAGCGCCCCGCGTATCGCCGTAGCGGGCGTAAATCCGCACGCCGGAGAGAACGGCCTGTTTGGCGATGAGGAGATCACCACCGTGGCACCCGCTATTGAGGCGATGAAAGCGCAGGGGATTGATGTCTACGGGCCTTGTCCGCCAGACACGGTGTTCCTGCAGTGCCAGGATGGACGGTATGACATGGTGGTCGCGATGTACCACGATCAGGGGCATATTCCGCTTAAACTGCTGGGCTTTTATGATGGCGTCAACATCACCGCAGGCCTGCCGTTTATCCGCACCTCTGCTGACCATGGCACCGCATTTGATATCGCCTGGACAGGTAAAGCGAAGTCTGACAGCATGGCGATCTCTATTAAACTCGCGATGCAGCTCGCATAGGGATATATGAAGGGACAGAGCCGTCTTGACCAGATTATGGATTACCTGAAAAGCCATAATCTGGTGACTGTTGAGCAACTGGTCAGTGCGATTTCCGCCTCACCCGCCACGATTCGCCGTGATTTGATTAAGCTGGATAAAGAGGGCGTGATCAGCCGCAGTCATGGCGGCGTTACCCTGAATCGTTTTATTCCTGCCCAGCCGACCACGCTGGAGAAGATGCAGCGTAACCTGGCCGAGAAGCAGGCGATTGCAGAATGTGCCGCCAGCTTTGTCCGGGCGGGCGATGCGGTCGTGCTGGATGCGGGCACCACCATGCTGGAGCTGGCGCGGCAGCTCACGCATCTGCCGCTGCGGGTGATCACTGCCGATCTGCACATTGCACTGTTTTTGTCTGAGTTTAAGCAGATCGAAGTGACGATTATTGGCGGACGTATCGACGACTCCAGTCAGTCCTGTGTGGGCGAACATGGACGGCGGTTGCTGCGCAGCATCAATCCCGATATCGCCTTTGTCAGCTGTAACTCCTGGAGCCTTGAGCGCGGCATTACCACGCCGACTGAGGAGAAAGCGGGGTTGAAACACGATCTTCTGGCCAATGCGGCTCGCCGGGTCTTGCTGGCGGACAGCAGTAAATATGGCTCCTGGTCGCTATTCTGCGCTTCTCCGGTGGATGACCTGACCGATGTGGTGACCGATAGCCGGTTAGATGAGGCTGTCTGCCGCACGCTGCGCGAGCGCGGGATTACGCTGGCGCTGACCTCCGCCTGAACAGAACGCGCCGTGTTGCTCTGACCTGATCAGCAGAACGAGAGCAGCACCGCGCGTTTATCTTTATCTCTCGCCGTTAAAACGCGCTGTTAACGCGCGTACGCATCATTCTCTTCGCGCGTAGTCGCGGGTGCGTCCACCGAAACCCGTTCAAACCTCAGTCAGGCAGTTGCCGTGATGAAAAAGCAGGGGGAACAAGAGGGAAGGAGACGCGCAGGTTATGAGCTATAACGCTGCGCGCCTGATAATCAGAGGGTCTTCAGGCCCACTGAGGGGATATTTCTGCCGTAGTAGATCTCGCGCATCTCTTTCCAGAGCAGATCGGTAATGCGCTTGTGCTCCTGCGGAGTGAGATCTTCCGGGCGGGTGTTAAACAGGTAGTGTTTAAGGTCGAACTCTTTCAGCAACATCTTGGTATGGAAGATGTTTTCCTGATAGACATTCACATCCACCATGTCATACATCGCTTTCATATCTTCAGACATGAAGTTCTGAATCGAATTGATCTCGTGATCGATGAAGTGCTTCATCCCTTTCACGTCACGGGTAAAACCGCGCACCCGGTAATCGACGGTGACAATATCTGACTCCAGCTGGTGGATCAGATAGTTCAGCGCTTTCAGTGGCGAAATGACGCCACAGGTGGAGACTTCAATGTCTGCACGGAAGGTGCACAGACCGCCTTCCGGATGGCTCTCCGGATAGGTGTGCACGCAGATATGACTTTTATCGAGATGAGCCACCACCGAGTTGGGCAGCGGACCGGGGTGCTCTGAGTTATCGATATCTTTCGGATCGATAGGCTCTTCGCTGACCAGAATCGTGACGCTGGCCCCCTGCGGCTCATAATCCTGGCGCGCAATGTTGAGCACGTTAGCCCCGATAATGGAGCAGGTCTCGGTCAGGATTTCCGTCAGACGGTTAGCGTTATATTGTTCGTCAATGTAGGCGATGTAACCATCGCGTTCAGCTTCAGTATTCGCATAGCAAATATCGTAAATACAAAAACTCAGGCTTTTCGTCAGGTTGTTGAAGCCATGTAGTTTTAGCTTTTGCAATTTCGTTCACCCCCTTAGAAATGCACTATCAGCACGCGGCAGATAACGCATTCAACAGATATTGCGGCAGGGCAAAGCTGCCGGTATGGATTGCTGGCGTGTAATAACGGCAGGTCAGGCCAGCGGCCTCGAAACGCGCCTTTAAGGTCGCGGTGTCGAGCTGGCGCAGCGCCGGATTATCACTCGCCCAGGCAAAGGTCATAATGCCGCCGTAGTAGGTCGGAATCGCCGCCTGATAGAAACTGACGTCCGCAAAGTAATGTCCCAGCTTGCGATGGCTGTTAACGGCCTCCTCCTGCTGCAGGAAACAGACGCCATTTTGCGCCACAAAGATGCCATTTTCATTAAGGGCCGCTTTGCACCCGGCATAAAATTCCGAGGTAAACAGACTCTCGCCCGGACCAATCGGATCGGTGCAGTCGGAGATAATGACATCAAACTTTTCCTGCGTCTGATTAACGAAGTTCACCCCGTCATCAATCACCAGCGTAAAGCGCGGATCGTCATAGGCACCCGCGCTGTGGTTCGGCAGATACTTGCGGCAAAAGGTCACCACGCCCGCATCGATCTCCACCATGGTAATCTTTTCGATCCCGGGATGACGTGACACTTCACGCAGCATTGCGCCGTCACCGCCACCGATAATCAGAACGCTCTTCGCCGCGCCGTGCGCCAGCAGCGGAACGTGGGTCATCATTTCATGGTAGATAAATTCGTCGCGTTCGGTGGTCTGAACGACGCCGTCCAGCGCCATTACACGGCCCATCGCGGCATTTTCGAAAATGATTAAATCCTGATGCGCAGTCTTCTCACGGTACAGCTCTTTATCGACCGTGAAATACTGGCCAAAACCGGCATGAAGGGTTTCATACCACGTTTCATTGTGGGCCATGGTGCTCTCCTCTGATGACATCGCCATGAAGATGGGCGGCATATGATAGCTAACACTGACCGTGGTTGCACGGTCAATGTCCGGCTGCAGAGGGAAGAATCGTTACCTGACGTAGGCCAGCAGGCTCAGCGAATCGCGGGCCAGTGACTTGCACTTTTTGTCGTTGGTGATGGCGATGCCGCTGAGATCGCGATAGCTATCTTCACCCAGCGCTTTCATGTTGTAGTTGCTGTAGTTGCTTAAATCCCAGCGGTTCTGCTGAGCAAAAAAGACCAGCGCTTTGCGAATCTGCGCGTCCGGTAAATCCTGATAGCCACAATCATTTTTCAGATAGACGAAAACCGCCGTGAGATCGGCCAGATCTTCCGCTTCGGATTCGCTCAGGGCAAAACTGGTGGAGGAGAAGCCAAGGAGTCCCGTCAGCAGCAGGATCCTGATACTTTGCTTCATAGTCGTTCTCTTCAATGGATATTGTTAATGACGTTAGCACAGTTGCTCTCAGGTTTTCGATTAATTTGCCGCTGTGGGCTGCTGCACCGCCTTTTTTCGTCAGATTCGCACGGTCAGGACTTGACCTTCCCATAAGGTCAGGGTTTAGGCTGTGCGCTCTGATGCCACAAGGATGATCACCATGCAACGTCGCCATTTCCTGAAACTCACTGCCGCACTGAGTGCAGCCGGAGCATTGCCGCTCTGGAGCCGTTCGCTGATGGCAGCCACCCGTCCGCTGCTGCCGATTCCGTCTCTGCTGGAACCCGATGCCAGGGGCAGCTACAGCCTCACCGCGATGCAGGGTACCACCCAGTGGAACGGCAAAGCGGTGCCGACCTGGGGCTATAACGGCAGCCTGCTGGGGCCGGTGCTGAAGATGCAGAGTGGCAAACCGGTGACGGTGAACATCCATAACCGGCTCAGCGAAGCGACCACACTGCACTGGCACGGGCTGGAAATCCCTGGTGCAGTGGATGGCGGCCCGCAGGCGGTGATTGCGCCTGGCGGCTCGCGTCAGGTCTCTTTTACGCCCGATCAACCCGCCGCGACCTGCTGGTATCACCCGCATCTGCACGGCAAAACCGGGCATCAGGTGGCTCAGGGGCTGGCGGGACTGATCCTGCTGGAAGATAAAGAGAGCGGAACGCTGCGATTGCCCTCGCAGTGGGGTGCGGATGATGTGCCGCTGATTTTTCAGGATAAGCAACTGACCAAAGATGGCAGCCGCATTGATTATCAGCTCGACGTGATGCGCGCCGCGGTGGGCTGGTTTGGCGACATGATGCTGACCAACGGCGTGCACTATCCGCAGCATGCGGTGCCGCGCGGCTGGCTGCGTCTGCGCCTGCTCAACGGCTGCAATGCCCGTTCGCTGCATGTTGCCGCCAGTGATAAACGTCCTCTCTACGTGATCGCCAGCGATGGTGGCCTGCTGGCCGAGCCGGTAAAGCTCGACTCGCTGCCGATCCTGTCGGGCGAGCGTTTTGAGGTGATGATCGATACCTCTGATGGTAAGAGCTTCGATCTGGTGACGCTGCCGACAGAGCAGATGGGCATGACGCTGCCGCCGTTTGACCAGCCGCTGCCGCTGGTGCAGATCCTGCCGCTGCGGGTGATGGCCAGCGCCACGCTGCCGGATCAGCTGGCGACGCTGCCAGCGCTACCCTCAACAGACGGCCTGACGACACGCTGGCTGCAGCTGATGATGGACCCGCAGCTGGACCAGCAGGGCATGCAGGCGCTGATGCAGCGCTACGGCGAGAAAGCGATGGGCAAGGGCGGTCATCACACGATGCCGGAAAAAACGGCTGCCGAGCCGATGCCACCAATGGAAAATATGGAAAACATGGATCACAGCATGCACGGCAATACGCCGTCCGCCGGTTACGATTTCCGCAACGGCAATAAGATTAATGGCCAGGCCTTTGATATGACGAAGCCGTCGTTTGCGGTGAAGCTGGGTGATTACGAGAAGTGGACGATTTCAGGTGAAGGCGACGCGATGCTGCACCCGTTCCACATTCACGGCACCCAGTTTCGTATTCTTTCAGAAAACGGCAAACCGCCAGCCCCGCACCGGCAGGGCTGGAAGGATATGGTGAATGTCGACGGCTGGCGCAGTGAAGTGCTGGTACGCTTCAACTATGTCGCCGCCGCAGAACACGCTTACATGGCCCACTGCCATCTGCTGGAGCATGAAGACACCGGCATGATGCTGGGCTTTACCGTCAGCTGATTACGCCTGATCCAGCGCCAGCTTCACATCTTCAATCAGGTCGCCGGCGTTTTCGATGCCAATCGACAGCCGCACCGTGGCGTCAGTGATCCCAATACGCTGACGCACCGCCTGCGGCACGCCGGAGTGGGTGGTGCTGCCAGGATGGCTGGCCAGCGACTCGGTCCCGCCCAGGCTTACCGCCTGCTTAAACAGCGACAGCGCATTAAGAAAACGGAACGCAGCGGGCTGATCGCCGACGATATCAAATGAGAAGGTTGAACCGGCACCGCTGCACTGCTCGCGATAAGTTTTCCCTTCGGCGCTCTCCGCATCCAGATAGGGCAGCCAGTGCAGCTTCGCCACTTTCGGGTGATCGCGCAGAAACGCCGCGACCGCTTCCGCATTCTGCCAGGCTTTCTCCATGCGTAGCGACAGCGTTTCCAGCGAGCGGCTGAGCATCCAGCTGGAGTGTGGATCCAGCTGCGTGCCGATTGCGCTGCGCAGGGCGCGCACTTTCGCCATCAGCGCTTTACTGCCCATCGCCGCGCCTGCAATCAGGTCAGAGTGACCGCCAACATACTTGGTCAGCGAGTAGAGCGACAGATCAGCGCCCAGCGTCAGCGGCTGCTGGAACAGCGGGCCGAGCAGTGTGTTGTCACAGGCGATAATCGGTCGTGAACCCTGCTGCTGATCAATCTCATCAGCGATACGCGCCATCAGACGGATATTGACCAGGCTGTTGGTGGGATTCGCTGGCGTTTCAATCAGGATCACCGCTACCCGGCCCTGGGCCATCGCCTGCTGAGCGGCTTCACGCACTTTGGCTTCATCATTGCCGTCGCTGAAACCCACTGCTTTGATGTCCAGATTGTGCAGCGTCTTGCTAAGCAGGGTTTCGGTGCCGCCATACAGCGGCTGGGAATGCAGGATCACCTCGCCCGGACGGGCAAACGTCAGCAGGGCAGTGGAGATGGCGGCCATACCGGAAGAGAAGAGCGAACAGCTCTCCGCCTGCTCATAGACCGCCAGCCGATCTTCTACAATTTCGCTGTTAGGGTGGTTAAAGCGGGAATAGACCAGCCCACCCGATTTGCCTTCCGGCGGCTCACGTCGGCCAGAGACGTAATCAAAGAAATCCCGTCCCTCTTCGGCGCTGTCAAAGACAAAGGTCGAGGTCAGAAACACCGGCGGCTTCACCGCACCTTCAGAGAGGCGGGGATCATAGCCATAGTTCAGCATCTGGGTTTCCGGGTGCAGCGGCCTGTCGCCGATATGCGTTTTTTTGCTTGAAGATGAAGTCATTGTGATCTCCGGCCAGCGGCGCGAGTAGGGTAACGATCTGTTGGATAAAGGCTACCATGCAGCGAATCATGCTGGTAAATGCCAGAATGTTCTAAGGTAATGCGCATTTCAGCGAGCCGCAGGCGGCGGGTAATAATTTTCGCGACGTAATCGTTTGCTTATGGGGCCGCGCAGCCGTCGCTGCTGCGTCTGTGATAGACTCCGGGGCTTTTCTGACGTAACCGGGCTGAACGCAATGAAACACACTGTTGAAGTGATGATCCCTGAACAGGCAATCGCCACGCGCATCGCTGAACTGGGCAAAGAGATTAACGACCACTACCGCGACAGCGGCAGCGATATGGTGCTGGTGGGGCTGCTGCGCGGCTCCTTTATGTTCATGGCTGATCTCTGTCGCGCCATCGATGTGCCGCATGAAGTCGACTTTATGACGGCTTCCAGTTACGGCAGCGGGATGTCCAGCACGCGTGATGTGAAAATCCTGAAAGATCTGGATGAAGACATTCGTGGCAAGGATGTGCTGATCGTCGAAGATATCATCGACTCCGGCAACACCCTGAGCAAAGTGCGTGAGATTCTGCAACTGCGTCAGCCAAAATCCCTGGCGATCTGTACGCTGCTGGATAAGCCAGAGCGCCGTGAAGTCGAAGTGAACGTCGAATATGTCGGCTTTGCGATTCCGGATGAGTTCGTGGTGGGCTTTGGTATCGACTATGCTCAGCACTATCGCCATCTGCCTTATATTGGCAAAGTGGTGCCGCTGGAATCCTGATACCGCTCTACCGCACATTCTTCCAAGGCCTGCACCGGTTGCCTGGTGTAGGCTATGCCGCGCTTTACGCTGCGATCGGCTCAGGCCTCGCCGTTCTTCCGCAGATTAGCAATGCCGTGGCGGTAGCGCTGTTCGAGGATCTCCCGGCTGTTTGCCGTCACATCAAGGTTACGCAGACAGCCGTCCTGAATGCCGTATACCCAGCCGTGCAGGGAGACATCCTTTCCGCGTTTCCAGGCAGATTGCAGTACGGTGGAGTGCCCCAGGTTATAGACTTGTTCAATAACGTTGATTTCGCACAGTTTGTCCAGGCGCTTATCCGGCGGGAGTTCCCCCAGCAACACGCTATGCTTGTACCAGAGGTCGCGGATGTGCAGCAGCCAGTTGTCGATTAATCCCAGTTCCGGGTTATCCATCGCCGCCTGCACGCCGCCGCAGCCGTAATGGCCGCAGACGATAACGTGTTCCACTTCCAGCACTTCGATAGCGTACTGCACCACGGACAGACAGTTCAGGTCGGTGTGGATTACCAGATTGGCCACGTTGCGGTGAACGAAGAGTTCGCCGGGTTCGAGCCCGGTCAGACGTTCGGCAGGAACCCGGCTGTCAGAACAGCCAATCCACAGGAAGCGCGGTTTTTGTGCCTGGGCGAGCCGCTCAAAAAAGCTGGGATCTTCTTCAACCAGTAATTTTGACCATTCGCGGTTGTTTCTGATCAGGGTGTTGATGTCTGTCATGGTGTTGAGCGACCGGTTACTGCGCAGAGTGCGCGCGCGTACTATATGACAGGGCCTGATAAATTTAAACGGCATTGCAATGCCATCAAAACAGGGTATGGATGCAGAATGACTTATGCACTGGAACTTTCCCGGCTGACCAAGACCTATCCCGGCGGCGTGCAGGCGCTGAAGGGCATCGATCTTAACGTTGAAGCGGGTGACTTTTATGCGCTGCTGGGGCCAAACGGTGCCGGTAAATCGACCACCATCGGAATTATCAGTTCGCTGGTTAACAAATCCGAGGGCAGCGTGCGGGTGTTTGGCTACGATCTTGAAAAAGATGTGGTGAATGCCAAGCGCCAGCTCGGCCTGGTGCCGCAGGAGTTTAACTTCAACCCGTTTGAGACGGTGATGCAAATCGTCGTTAATCAGGCGGGTTACTATGGCGTTGAGCGTCGTGAAGCCAATGAGCGGGCAGAAAAGTATCTGAAGCAGCTCGATCTGTGGGGAAAACGCGCTGAACGTGCACGCATGCTTTCCGGCGGGATGAAGCGTCGCCTGATGATCGCCCGTGCGCTGATGCATGAGCCTAAGCTGCTGATTCTGGATGAACCCACCGCTGGCGTGGATATCGAACTGCGACGCTCGATGTGGGTGTTCCTGAAAGATCTCAATGCCAAAGGCACGACCATTATTCTCACTACCCACTATCTGGAAGAGGCGGAGATGCTGTGCCGCAACATCGGCATCATCCAGAGCGGTGAGCTGGTGGAGAACACCTCAATGAAAGGGCTGCTCTCCAAGCTCAAATCAGAAACCTTTATCCTGGATCTGGCACCCCGCAGTCCGCTGCCCACGCTGGAAGGGTTCCAGTACCGGCTGACCGATACCTCAACGCTCGAAGTGGAAGTGCTGCGTGAGCAGGGGCTCAACAGCGTCTTCAGCCAGCTTAGCGCGCAGGGTGTGCAGGTGCTGAGTATGCGCAATAAAGCCAACCGTCTTGAAGAGCTGTTTGTGGGTCTGACGACGCAGGGAAAAACAGGAGCAAAAGCATGACACATCTCTACTGGGTGGCGCTGAAAAGCATCTGGGCCAAAGAGGTTAACCGTTTCGCCCGCATCTGGATCCAGACGCTGGTGCCGCCGGTCATCACCATGACGCTCTATTTCATCATTTTTGGCAACCTGATCGGGTCGCGCATCGGTGAGATGCACGGCTTCAGCTATATGCAGTTCATCGTGCCGGGATTGATCATGATGGCGGTCATCACTAACGCCTATGCCAACGTGGCGTCGTCGTTCTTCAGCGCCAAGTTCCAGCGCAATATTGAAGAGCTGCTGGTCGCGCCGGTGCCGACCCACATCATTATTGCCGGTTATGTTGGCGGCGGGGTGGCGCGTGGTGTCTGCGTGGGTATTCTGGTGACGGCCATCTCGCTGTTCTTTGTGCCGTTCCACGTGCATTCCTGGACGATGGTAGCGGTCACGCTGCTGCTGACCGCGATTCTGTTTTCACTGGCAGGTCTGCTGAACGCTGTCTTTGCGCGCACCTTTGACGATATCAGCCTGATCCCGACCTTTGTGCTGACGCCACTGACTTATCTGGGCGGCGTATTCTATTCACTGAGTTTGCTGCCGCCGATCTGGCAGGCTGTCTCTAAACTCAATCCAATCGTTTATATGATTAGCGGATTCCGTTATGGCTTCCTCGGCATTAATGATGTGCCGCTGGTGTTTACCCTCTCGGTGCTGGTGGCCTTTATTCTGGTGTTCTACTGGCTGGTCTATGCGCTGATACAGCGCGGGCGCGGATTACGCACCTGACGTTAAGCTGAATGGTAAGGGCCACGCTGCGATAAGGGCGTGGCTTTTTTTTGGGTGGAGAGCAAATCACGCTGACTACGGTTCTGCCTGGCCTTAAAAATCACCTTAAAACCCGCCTCATTCGTTATATTTTGTCTCTGAAGCCGCCCGACGCCTCGCTTACACCCTTGCTCACAAAAAATAACCCTAAGTATTATCTGATAATACTCTGACATCTTTCGCTATCTGAATGATTCATAACTATTAAATATTTTTTAAGAATAGCCTTAAAGTCTGGCTGTTGTTTATTTGATTATGAATTATCAGAATAGCGCCGGAATAAGGTTATTCCTCTGCTCAGGGACGAATGAGTAGGCTAAGAGTCTTCTTAATAAGAAAAATGGCAACCGAATCAGGGCCAGTTTTTAATCAAAGGCAGGAAAAGATGAATCGTATAACGTGGATCGATAATCTGCGGGGATTGAGTATTCTCGCAATCATTTTTTTGCACAGCACTATTGCCGTACATAATAACGCCGGACACTTTACCGCCTTCAGCGGCCTGTTAAATGAGATGCTGGCACCGGTAAGGCTGGGGCTGATGTTCTTTGTTTCGGGTTTATTTGTCGATGCCGGGTTAAGAAAAGGCCTGGGTCCTTTTTTTAATAACAAGGTGCGCAGTATTCTCTATCCATTTGTGGTCTGGGTTGCCGTCTACGGCGGGTTGAAAATCCTGTTCAGCTCGATGGCTAATACGCCGCAATCACCGATGAATATTATTCTCTCCCACCTGACCGGTGGCGGTGATATGACCTGGTTCCTGCATTCGCTGTTTATCTTCTTTATTGTGATTATCTTTGCCCGTCACTTGCCGTTCCTGCTGGTGTTTGCCATCTGTATGACGCTGAGCTGGGCGCTGCCAGCGATTGAGGCGGATGGGGTGTTTGCCAGCTTCGACAATACCCACATCAATAAATCGCTTTATCTGTTTGTATTCTTCTATCTCGGCGATTACGTCGTGAGAAAGCAGGTGGATATCGCAGAGAAAGTGCAGCATGGTCCGACGCTGTTAATCTCGGTAATTAGTTTTGTGCTGCTCTCCTGCCTGAATATCTTTGTACTGGAACGTCATTCCCAGGCGTTATTGTCACCGCTGGCACTATTATCGGTTCCGTTCTTTGTCTGGATTGCGCTGAAACTGAAGTCTGAACTGGTCTACTACATAGGCGTCAATTCTATCGTCTTCTACCTGTCGCATTATCTGGCGATTCAGTTCTTCAGTAAGATTGTGAAGTTTGAAAGCCCGTCTGCCTGGGTAAATGACCTGAAGTTTATTTCGGCATTCCTGGTGGCGCTGGCGTTACCGTGGACATTATGTCTGATGAGAAAACGCGGCTGGTTTAATTTCCTCTTTACGATGAAAAAGTCATCGAAGCCGATGACAACCAAACCGGTTTAATTACTGCAGCAGAAATAAAAAGGGCCGCCCGTTTTACCGGCGGCCCTTTTTTAATCAGGTTGTAATCAGGCAATCTGCACCGGCAGCGCTTTCGCCAGACGCTTCATCTGGTTGTCACCTTCAAAATAGGCGACCTTAGGCTGCCACTGACGCGCTTCGGCATCGTCTACCTGCACATAGGAGCAGATAATTAAAATATCGCCTTCGCAGGCACAGCGGGCGGCCGCACCGTTGACCGAGATGATTTTCGAGCCACGCTCAGCCGCGATAGCGTAGGTGGAAAAGCGCTGACCGTTGGTGACGTTATAAATATCGATCGCTTCATATTGCAGAATGCCGGAAGCATCCAGGAAATCCTGATCGATAGCGCAGGAACCTTCATAATTGAGGTCCGCCTGCGTCACCTTCACGCGGTGCAATTTGCCTTGCAGAACTGTGCGAATCATAGCCAGAAACCTTGTCAGAGAAATAAAATAACCTGCAGCGGGATTAATTACTGCGTCAGGTCAACGGTTTGATTATCAATCAGGCGGGCCTTGCCCAGCCAGGCGGCCATCAGCACCACCGCGCGCTGGCTGTCCACCGTCAGCGGTTGCAGCGTTTCCGCATCACAGATCGCCAGGCCATCAGGACGCAATCCCTGCGCCAGCAGTGCCTCACTGGCTGCCTCAATGATCTCGTCAACATGACGCTCGCCATTCTCCAGCTGCGTCGCCATCTGATGCATCACCTGGCTCAGGGCCGGTGCCAGCTTACGCTCATCTGCCGTCAGGTAGCCGTTGCGCGAACTCAGCGCCAGGCCATCTTTAGCGCGCACCGTAGGCACACCAACAATCTCAATGTCGAAGCCCATATCGGCCACCATCTTACGAATGATAGCCAGCTGCTGAAAATCCTTTTCACCGAAACAGGCAATATCGGGCTGTACCAGATTAAACAGTTTGCTGACGATAGTGGCCACACCGCGAAAATGGCCTGGACGTGTGGCCCCTTCCAGCAGGGAAGAGAGCACAGGCACCTCAACAAAGGTCTGATTCTGCGCGCCCTGCGGATAGACTTCAGCAGATGAGGGGGCGAAGACCACGTCAACCTGGTGGCGATTCAGCTTTTCACAATCTTCCTGCAGCGTGCGCGGGTAGCGCGCTAAATCATCGGCGCGATCGAACTGCATCGGATTGACAAAGATCGAGACAATCACGATGTCGCCGCGCGCCCGTGCTTCATCCACCAGCGTCAGATGACCTTCATGCAGGTTGCCCATGGTCGGCACCAGCGCAATGCGTTTACCCTGCTGGCGCCAGCGACGGACTTCCTGGCGCAGCATCAGCAGCGTTTCAATGATCAACACGGTGACTCTCCTGGATTACTGGAAACTGTGCTCTGCCGCCGGATAGGTTCCGGCCTCGACTTCGGCGATATAGTGGCGAATCGCCGCGCGAACATCGCCGGTCTCCGCCAGGAAATTTTTGGCAAATTTGGGAATGTGGCCGCCGGTCACGCCCAGCGCGTCATGCATCACCAGAATCTGACCATCGGTGACATTGCCGGCACCGATACCGATCACCGGGATGGTGAGCGCGTCGGTAATCCGCTGCGCTACCGACACCGGCACACACTCCAGCACCATCAGCTGTGCGCCTGCGGCTTCCAGCGCCAGCGCATCGGCCAGCAGCTGCTCTGCACCGGCTTCATCCCGGCCCTGCACTTTATAGCCGCCAAAGATATTGACCGACTGCGGTGTCAGGCCCAGATGACCACATACCGGAACGGCCCGCTCGGTCAGCATCTGCACGGTCTCAGCCAGCCAGCTGCCGCCTTCCAGCTTCACCATGTTAGCACCGGCACGCATCAGCTGCGCGGCGTTGTCAAAGGTCTGCTGTGGCGTGGCATAACTCATAAACGGCAGGTCGGCGAGCAGCAGTGCCTGTGGTGCGCCACGGCGCACGGCGGCGGTGTGATAGGCGATGTCGCTGACCGTGACCGGCAGGGTGGAATCATGCCCCTGCACCGTCATCCCTAAAGAATCACCAACCAGCAGCACCTGAATGCCTTCATCGGCAAACAAGCGGGCAAAACTGAAATCGTAGGCGGTCAGGGTCGCGAATTTTTTACCGCTGGCTTTCGCCTGACGCAGATGTGAAATCGTGGTGGGTTTCATGGCGCTCTCAACTCAGGAATTCTGATGGGCGCAGTTTACTGGATAGCGTGAAAGAGCGGAATCAGAGATGTGCGTTTGTCTGCTCAGCCGTGCCACAGCACGATGCTGCTGCTGTCGAGGGTAGCCAGGATTGTGCTGAGTGCGCGACCGTCGGGCAGGCGGGCGTCTGGCGCAATCGCCAGCAGGGGCACCAGCATAAACGCGCGATTCAGCAGATCATAGTGCGGCACGATCAGCCGCTCCGTGTTGATGTGCGCCTCGCCAAACAGCATCAGATCGATATCCAGCGTGCGCGGACCCCAGCGTTCTGCCTTGCGCACCCGGCCATGCTCCCGCTCGATCCGCTGGGTATGGTCAAGCAGCGCTTCTGCACTGAGATCGGTCTCCAGCGCCACGGCGGCATTGAGAAAATCGGGCTGATCGGGCGGGCCATATGGCGGCGTACGGTAGAACGGCGAGGTAGCGATGCGTTGCGTCTGCGGCAACGCATCCAGTGCAGTCAGCGCTGCATCAACCTGATGCAGCGGATCGGCCAGGTTACTGCCTAACGCGAGGTAAACCCGTGTCATGAGACGTTCTGGTTGTCACGACGCGGTGCGGAAGGACGGCGGCGCGGACGACGCGATTTATTACGCGGCACCGGATCGTCACCCAGGTTATTGAGCATGTTTTTCTGATGCGGCGGCGCAGCCACCTGGAATTCACCCCACCACTGGCTCAGGCGCAGCAGTTCCGGGTTATTTTCCACTTCCGCCCGCAGCGCCAGCAGATCGTAAGCGGCGCGGAATTTCGGATGCTCCATCAGTTTCCAGGCGCGTTTACCGTGACGGCGGGACATGCGTAACTGCAGCAGCCAGATATCGCGGATTAGCGACGTAATACGTTTCGGAATCGCCAGCGCACGGCAGGCTTCGTCCAGCGTATCGTTCATCGCCATCGCAAAAGCTTCGAAGTAGGTCAGGCCACTCTCCTGCGCAATGCGTTCTGCCGTTTCAAGCTGCGGATACCAGAACATCGCGGCAAACAGGAACGCCGGGTTAACGCGCATGTCGTTGTGAATGCGGTTATCGGTGTTTTTCAGCACCTGCGCCAGCATCCGCTCCATGTGACTGTCGCTGTTTTCGGTGAAGTTTCGCGCCAGCGTCGGGAACAGGGGCTGGAACAGCTGATATTCACACAGCTTGAGATATGTGCTGTAGCCGTAGCCAGCCTGCAACATCTTCAGCGACTCTTCAAACAGGCGAGCAGGCGGAATATCACGCAACAGCGAGGCCAGACGTGGAATCGGCTCGGCGGTTTCCGGCGCAATGCTCATATTGAGTTTGGCAGCAAAGCGTGCGACGCGCAGCATGCGGACCGGATCTTCGCGGTAGCGGGTTTCCGGATCGCCAATCAGGCGAATGATGCCCTGTTCGAGATCGCTGATACCGCCGACATAGTCACGCACGCTGAAATCAGCCACGCTGTAGTAGAGGCTGTTGATGGTGAGATCGCGTCGCTGGGCATCATCTTCGATTGAGCCGAAGATGTTGTCGCGCAGCAGCATACCGCTCTGGGCACGCTGCGAGCTGTTGCGATCCTCTTCCGGCTCTTCCGCCTGATGATGTCCACGGAAGGTGGCGACTTCGATCACTTCCGGGCCAAACATCACGTGCGCCAGACGGAAACGACGGCCAACCAGGCGACAGTTGCGGAACAACTTACGCATCTGCTCAGGCGTGGCATTGGTGGTCACGTCGAAATCTTTGGGTTTTTGCCCCAGTAGCAAATCGCGCACGCCACCGCCTACCAGATAGGCTTCATAACCGGCTTTGTTCAGGCGATAGAGCACTTTGAGGGCATTTTCGCTGATGTCTTTACGTGAGATGGTATGGCTTTCACGAGGAATGATGGTCATCAGACGCTCTGGTTCAACCTCTGCTGGGGCTTCCTCTTCATCACGCTTCAGGACTTTCCGGCAAAAATTAGCTACTCGGGTAAAAATGGGACACCTCGACAGTGGCAATTAGGGTGTAGGTAAAATCAGCGGCTAATCATAGCCTGTTGAGAACCGTTTGAGAATGCTGTTGTCTATGCATCCGGTTTCAGGGCGTTCTCTTGCGGCATCAAAGCGATATTCCACTGCGCCACCGCATCAGACAGCAGTTTGTCCTGCGTTAAGTCCTGCCAGCCGCCTGAAACCGGCTGTCCGAGGAAGCGTAACGCCGCCACCAACAGGGGTCTGGCATCGCCATCCGGCAGCGCAGGTGCATGATTCTGCTTCGACAACTTATGGCCATCGTGGTTAAGCGCCAGCGGCAGATGCAGCCAGTCAGGCACCGGCCAGCCAAATTGCTGGCAGAGCGCAATCTGTCGCACCGTCGGCTCAATCAAATCTGCGCCGCGAACCACTTCGGTAATGCCCTGAAAATGATCATCGACAACGACCGCCAGGTTATAGGCAAACAGGCCATCACGGCGGTGAATAATAAAATCTTCCTGTGCCAGACGCCTGTCCGCCTCCACACGGCCACGCAGACGATCGTCAAACGCAAAGACCGGCGCATGCTGGCGTAAACGCAGCGCGGCATTCTCCGGTCCGCGTTGCCGTTCACGGCAGTAACCATCATAGAAACCGCCAATCTGCTGAATGCGACGCCGGGGGCAGGTGCAGTAATAGCTTTGACGATGCTGCTGCAGCCAGGCCAGCGCGTCACGGTAGGCCTCATGACGTTGTGACTGCCACAGAACCTCGCCATCCCACTCTAAACCGTAGTGCTCCAGCTGATGCAGGATACGGCTGGCGGCACCCGGCACTTCCCGTGGCGGATCGATATCTTCAATCCTCACCCGCCAGACGCCGTTTTGCGCACGCGCGCTCAGGTAACTGCCCAGGGCAGCAATCAGCGATCCGAAGTGGAGTTCACCAGAGGGAGAAGGGGCGAAGCGACCGATACAGGAGGATGACATAGGTTTCAGAAGTGACCACGCAGCGGACAAAACAGCAGTTGTTCCACTGCGTGGTAACAGGCTGGACGCGGCATCAGCCGGCCATTTGTTTCTCACGAATTTCTGCTAACGTCTTACAGTCGATGCAGAGATCGGCAGTAGGACGGGCTTCGAGACGGCGGATACCAATCTCAACGCCACAGGAATCGCAATAGCCGAAGTCGTCATCTTCAACTTTCTTCAGCGTCTTCTCGATCTTTTTGATCAGTTTACGTTCGCGATCGCGGTTACGCAGCTCCAGGCTGAACTCCTCTTCCTGCGCGGCACGGTCAACCGGGTCCGGGAAGTTAGCGGCTTCATCCTGCATATGAGAAACGGTACGATCGACTTCGTCCCGTAATTGATTACGCCAGGCTTCCAGAATCTTGCGAAAATGGGTCAGCTGCGCATCATTCATATACTCTTCGCCAGGCTTCACCTGATAAGGTTCGACGCCAGCAATAGAGAGAATACTCAGGGACGATGTTTTACGGTTTTGACCTTCTTGCATGTTGCTTCTCCTGGATAACACGCACTATACCCTTCGAATTTCGTCTCGCAGGGGCCTTGCTGCCAGCCTGCATTTGACGTCTGCGGGGTACATCGATCCCCCATTGGGGAAAAAAACAGGCCGCTATAAATAACAGAAGCAGTCAGGGTTGGCAATTCTTCATGAACACACCTTGACAAGCCTGTGAGGAACAGCGTAATTGGCCCTTAGCTCAGAACATTCTTAACACATAAAATTGCAAAAGATATTACAAGGTTACGTTGATCGGCGATTTAAGAAACATTCCCTCCGCCGATAAGTCTGCCTGATACGCTAAAACCTCTACGCCCTCCTGCTGCGCCTGAGCCAGTTGTTCTGCATACGCCACATCAATGTGACGTGCCGGAGAAACGTCCTCAATCCCCGAGTGCAAAACGGCAAACAACAAAACGGCCCGATGACCCTCTGCCGCAACTGTCGCCAGTTCACGCAGGTGTTTCTGTCCTCGAATCGTCACCGCATCCGGAAAATACCCTTTTCCTTCATGTAGAAGGGTTACGGATTTCACCTCAATATAGCAGTTGCGCCGGGCCTCTGCTTTGAGCAGGAAATCAATTCTGCTTTTTTCAGTGCCATATCTCACTTCCGCCTGACGATGCGTATAACCGGCCAGCGCCGGCAGCCGTTCCTGCTCCAGCGCCTCAGCCACCAGTTGGTTGGCGCGCAGCGTATTCACGCAGATCCAGTGGCCCTGTTGCGTTTCGGTCAGCTCCCAGCTGTGGGGGTATTTGCGCGTCAGGCTATCGGACGTCGAATACCAGACCCGATCGCCCGGCGTGGCGCAGCCGGTCATGGCGCCGGTATTGGCGCAGTGAATCGTCAGAACGTCGCCCTCTGGCGTCACCACATCGGCCAAAAAACGTTTGTAACGGGCAATCAGACGGGCGGGTTTAAGGGGCGGAGAGAAGTGCATGTGGATCCTGAGAATGTAATGGCCAGCTAGCCAGGGCGCGATAGCGGGTGCGGCCCCGGGCATATTCAGAGGCGAACAGAGAAAAGGTAGAGACGCGAAAACGCCAGTGAAAGCCGCGCGGCGGTAACGTCACCGGCTGCGTGGCGTGGCGTAACAGCGTGATGTGCGGATGAAACGGCTGGGGGCTCTGGTAACAGCCATGCCGGGCGGCCTGGGCCCGCAGCAGGCTGGCGAGCTGCAACAGACCGCGTGGCGCGCGCTGGCAGCCGAGCCAGACCACGCCGGGGCGCGGCCAGTGTCCGGCATCATCCAGGTCGAGATCAAAACCGGGCTGCACAATACGGGAGGCCAGCGTCTGCAGGCGCTGTGAGGTTTCCGGCGCAACTTCACCCAGAAACGCCAGCGTCAGGTGCAGATTCGCCGCGACCACCGGCTGGCCCGCCTCCGCAGGAAAGGTATCGGCCCGCCAGCGCACCAGCTCTTGCTGCATCTCGTCAGGCAGGCTGATGGCAAAAAATAAGCGTTGTGTCGCCATGGCGCTCTCCGGCAAATATCACGGATGGATGCTACAATGCGCGCCATCTTAGCACAGGCAGAAGCGGAGTTTGCTGTGAGCGATTTACCGGTCAGCGCGGTGCTGCCTGACATCCTGGCGGCATTGAGTGACGCCCCACAAATCCTGCTGGCCGCACCAACCGGCGCGGGCAAATCGACCTGGCTGCCGCTGCAGTTGTTACAGCAGGCGGCGCTGCCGGGACGGATCATCATGCTGGAGCCACGTCGGCTGGCGGCGCGTAATGTGGCGCAGCGGCTGGCGGAGCAACTCGGCGAGCAGCCGGGTGGCACGGTGGGATTCCGGATGCGTGGCGAAAGCTGCGTCGGGCCACAGACCCGGCTAGAAGTGGTGACCGAAGGCATGCTCACGCGCATGCTTCAGCACGACCCGATGCTGGAAGGCGTGTCGCTGGTGATCCTCGATGAATTTCACGAGCGCAGCCTGCAGGCCGATCTGGCGCTGGCGCTGCTGCTTGATGTACAGCAGGGGCTGCGCGACGACCTTAAAATCATGCTGATGTCCGCCACGCTGGACAACGCCCGGCTGGCGGCGCTGCTGCCGGATGCGCCACTGATCGTCTCAGAAGGGCGCAGCTATCCGGTTGAGCGGCGTTACGCGTCACTGAATCAGAATGTGCGTTTTGAAGAGGCGGTCGCGCGTGAAGTCGCCCAGCTGCTGCGGGATGAGAGCGGTTCGCTGCTGCTGTTTCTGCCGGGTGTGGCGGAGATCGAACGGGTGAAGCGCGAGCTGGAATCACGCATCAGTGACGACGTTGATCTGACGCCGCTCTATGGCGCACTGCCGCTGGCGGCGCAGCGCCGGGCAATTCTGCCTGCCGCCGACGGCCGCCGCAAAGTGGTGCTTGCCACCAATATCGCCGAAACCAGCCTGACCATTGAGGGGATTCGGCTGGTGGTCGACAGTGCGCTGGAACGCAGCGCTCTGTTTGACGCCCGAAGCGGCGTGACGCGTCTGCAGACCCAGCGAATCAGCCAGGCATCGATGATCCAGCGAGCGGGTCGCGCCGGGCGACTGATGCCGGGGCTCTGCCTGCATCTGGTGCCGCAGGAGCAGGCATCACGAGCGGCGGCGCAGAGTGAACCGGAAATCGTTAACAGCGATCTCTCGCCACTGTGGCTGGATCTGCTGCAGTGGGGCTGTACCCAGCCGCAACAGCTGCAGTGGCTGGACCAGCCGCCCGCCAGAAATGTGGATGCGGCGCAGCAGCAGCTGACCCGACTGGGAGCACTGGACAACAACGGCCTGCTCAACACGCTGGGACGGCGCATGGCGCAGCTGGGATGCGATCCCCGACTCGCCACCATACTGTGTGCCGCAGGCGATGAGCCGGATGCGGTCGCCAGCGCCGCGCTGCTGGTGGCGATTCTGGAAGATCCTCCCCGCAGCGGCAGCGCCGACCTGCGTGATGCGCTGCATCGGCCGCAGGCGCAATGGCAGCGGCGGGCGCAGCAGTGGCAGCAGCGGCTTAAAATCCGTGGCGGGCGCATCGATGAAGATCGTTTCGCCGGATTGCTGGCTGTGGGCTTTGGCGATCGGCTGGCGCGGCGACGCGATCAGAGCGGTCGCTATCAGCTGGCCAACGGGCTGGGGGCCAGACTCGATGAGCAGGATGGCCTGACGCGTAATGAGTGGCTGATTGCGCCTGCTCTGTTGCAGGGCAGTGCCACACCGGATGCCCGGATGTTGCTGGCACTGCCGGTCGATATTGAAACGCTGTGCCAGCAGCAGCCCGCCCTGATTGAGCGCCGGACCGAAGTGGAATGGGACGAAGAGAAAGGCACGTTGCGTGCTTTCAGACGTGAGCAGATTGGCGCGCTGATACTGAAAACCCAGCCGATGGCGCGCCCGGAACCAGAGGTGCTGCACGCGGCCATGCTGCGCTGGATCGCTGAAAAAGGTCTGTCGGTACTGGGCTGGACGCCGGAGGCCGAACAGCTGCGTCTGCGCATCCAGTGTGCGGCCCGGTGGCTGCCGGAAGAGAGCTGGCCCGCGACCGACGATGAAACCCTGCTTGAGAGCCTGCCGCAGTGGCTGTTGCCGCAGATGTCAGCGGTACGCGATCTCCGCAGCCTGCAGGCGGTGAACCTGACCACGGCACTCTTACATTTACTCACATGGTCACAGCGTCAGCGGCTGGATACTGTGCTGCCAACTCATTACACTGTGCCCACCGGAAGCCGGCTGCCAATCCGCTACGATGCGGAGAAGCCGCCCGCGCTGGCGGTAAGGATTCAGGAGATGTTTGGCGAAGCGCAGAATCCCACCGTAGCGGAAGGACGTATTCCGCTGGTGCTGGAGCTGTTATCGCCCGCCCAGCGCCCATTGCAGATCACCCGCGATCTGGCGGCGTTCTGGCGCGGTGCCTGGCCGGAGGTCAGGAAAGAGATGAAGGGACGTTATCCTAAACATCCCTGGCCCGAGGATCCGGCCACCGCCTTGCCAACAAGGCGAACCAAAAAAATGTCCCCGCAGGGTTGAGTCCGCTGGATCGAATTCAGAGGGTTCTGCCATGCGGCACGCGAGAAAGCAGTTAGAGTAGCGGCGCTGCCGTAAGCACTGCCTGGAGAAGAAAAGTAATGTCTGGGAACGATCGCGAACCAATAGGGCGCAAAGGTAAACCGTTGCCGCCGCGCAGCAGTGCGGGCCGGGGACGACGCAGGGATATCGAACAGGATATCGATCAGGACGATTTTAATGATGACGAGGAGGAAGCGCCGGTGCCACGTAAAGGTAAAGGTGGAAAACCGCCGCGCGGCAAACGCCGTTGGCTGGGATGGGTAATCAAACTGTTCCTGGTGTTTGTGGTGGTCATGGCCGCGTGGGGCATCTACCTCGACTCGGAAATTCGCAGCCGGATTGACGGTAAAGTGTGGCAACTGCCCGCCACCGTCTATGGCCGCATGGTCAGCCTGGAACCCGGCATGGCCTACAACAAAAGTGAAATGGTGGCGCTGCTGGAAGGTACTCAGTATCGCGAAGTCTCCCGTATTACCCGCCCTGGCGAGTTTTCGGTGAAGGGCAACACCATCGATCTGCTGCGTCGCCCGTTTGATTTCCCCGACAGTAAAGAGGGGCAGATCCACGCGCGCATGAGCTTCAGTAAAGATGAGCTGAGCGAGATTAAAAACCTTGAAACCGGTCGTGATTTTGGCTTTTTCCGCCTCGATCCGCGCCTGATCACCATGCTGCAGTCGCCGAACGGTGAACAGCGACTCTTCGTACCGCGCGCCGGTTTCCCGGATCTGCTGGTCGATACGCTGATCGCCACCGAAGATCGCCATTTCTATGAGCATGATGGCATCAGCCCTTACTCCATTGGCCGCGCCTTCCTGGCGAACATCACGGCCGGGAAAGCGGTGCAGGGCGGCAGTACGCTGACGCAGCAGCTGGTGAAGAACCTGTTCCTCACCAACGAGCGTTCGCTATGGCGTAAAGCGCGTGAAGCCTACATGGCGGTGATCATGGATGCGCGCTACAGCAAAGATCGCATCCTGGAGCTCTACCTGAACGAGGTCTATCTCGGTCAGGCTGGCAGCGATCAGATCCGCGGTTTCCCGCTGGCCAGCCTCTACTACTTTGGCCGTCCGGTTGATGAGCTGAGTCTGGATCAGCAGGCGATGCTGGTCGGCATGGTGAAAGGCGCGTCGCTCTATAATCCGTGGCGTAACCCGAAACTGGCGCTGGAACGACGCAACCTCGTGCTGCGCCTGTTGCAGCAGCAGAAAGTAATCGACCAGGAGCTGTATGACATGCTGTCGGCCCGTCCGCTGGGCGTGCAGCCGAAAGGCGGCGTGATTACGCCGCAGCCGGCCTTTATGCAGATGGTGCGTAACGAGCTTCAGGCAAAACTGGGCGACAAGGTGAAAGATCTCTCCGGGGTGAAAATCTTCACCACGCTGGATCCGGTGTCGCAGGATGCGGCCGAAAAAGCGGTGATCGATGGCATTCCGACGCTGAAAAAACAGCGTGGTCTGAAAGATCTGGAAACCGCGATGGTGGTGGTTGACCGTTTCAGCGGCGAAGTCCGCGCTATGGTCGGCGGTGCCGATCCACAGTATGCCGGTTACAACCGCGCGCTGCAGGCACGCCGCTCTATCGGCTCACTGGCGAAACCGGCGACTTACCTGACCGCGCTGAGCCAGCCAAACAGCTACCGGCTGAACAGCTGGATCGCCGATGAACCGATTGCGCTGAAACAGCCAAACGGCAGCATCTGGAAACCGATGAACGACGATCGTCGCTTCAGCGGCAAAGTGATGCTGGTGGATGCGCTGACCAACTCAATGAACGTGCCGACCGTAAACCTCGGTATGACGCTGGGGCTGGATGCGGTAGTGGATACCTGGAACAAGCTGGGCGTGCCAAAAGAGCAGCTGCATCCGGTGCCATCGATGCTGCTGGGTGCCTTAAACCTGACCCCGGTTGAAGTGGCTCAGGCGTTCCAGTCGATCGCCAGCGGCGGCAACCGCGCGTCGCTGTCAGCGGTGCGTTCGGTGATTGCGGAAGATGGCAGCGTGCTCTATCAGAGCTATCCGCAGGCGCAGCGTGTTGAGCCGGCGCAGGCCGCTTATCTGACGCTCTACACCATGCAACAGGTGGCTGACCACGGTACCGCCCGTGCACTGGGCGCACGTTTCCCGAATGCGCATCTGGCGGGCAAAACCGGTACCACCAACGATCTGGTGGACAGCTGGTTTGCCGGTATTGATGGTAAAGAAGTGGCGATCACCTGGGTGGGACGCGATAACAACCAGCCGACCAAACTCTATGGTGCCAGCGGCGCGATGCAGCTCTACCGTCGCTACCTGGACATTCAGGCCCCGATGCCGTTACAGCTGACGCCACCGGAAGATGTGTCGCTGATGAATGTGGATTCTGCCGGTAACTTTGTCTGCGGCACGGGCAGCAGTACCTGGCGTTCTCTGCCGGTGTGGGCGCTGGATCCGAATGCGCTGTGTCAGCAACAGCAGCAGCAGGTTCAGCAGCAACAACAGCTCTTCGATCAGCAGCAACAACAGCAGCAGCCGCAACAACCGGCCCAGCAACAGCAGGAGCAGAAAGATAGCGACGGCGTAGCAGGGTGGATAAAAGATATGTTTGGCAAATAAATCAGTCAGACAGGTTAAAAAGGGCGCTTCGGCGCCCTTTTTTTGTTCCTGATCAATACGCGTCAATCGGCCTGCAAACGGCGTCACTACTGGGATTTCTTCTTGCAGTACCTGCTGAATTTCGCATATTATCTAAGCGTTATAATAATCATTATCGTTTCGATTCGCCTGCCTGAGCCTATTGTTAAGAGACACTTTTATGAATGCGCGAACGACTTTTTCTGACAACACCAAAAAAACATTTTCCCGACCGCTTCTTGGCATCATGATCTCACTAAGCCTGAGCTCCTCTCTTTACGCCGCGCAGACGGAGACGATGGTCGTCTCGGCTGATGGTGGCAGCGGCGTCGAGGCGGAAAGCGCCTGGGGACCGGCACCCACCGTGGCAGCGAAACGCAGCGCCACCGGGACCAAAACTGATACCCCCATTGAAAAAAATCCGCAGTCCATCTCCGTGGTCACCCGTGAAGAGATGGAGATGCGTAACGTAACCAGCGTGAAAGGGGCGTTTAACTACACGCCTGGCGTGCTGACCGGTAACCGGGGCAGCTCAGACGTGATTGATGCGCTGTCGATTCGCGGTTTCAGCGAAACCAACACCAATCAGTATCTGGATGGTCTGAAACTGCAGGGTGACAACTACTCTGAGTTTGCCATCGATCCTTACTTCCTGGAACGCGCTGAACTGCTGCGCGGCCCGGTTTCGGTGCTTTACGGTAAGAGCAATCCCGGCGGAGTGGTCTCGCTGGTGAGTAAGCGTCCGACCCAGGAAACGCTGCGCGAAGTGCAGTTCCAGATGGGCAACGATAACCTCTTCTCGACCGGCTTTGACTTTGGCGGCGCGCTGGACGACGACGGCGTCTACAGCTATCGCCTGACCGGCCAGGCGCGCAGTCAGGATGTGCAGCAGGCGATGAACAAAGAGAAGCGCTACACCATCGCACCGGCTTTCAGCTGGCGTCCCGACGATCGCACCCGCATTGACCTGCTGACCTATTTCCAGAACGAGCCAGAAACCGGTTATTACGGCTGGCTGCCGCGTCAGGGCACGGTGGTACCGATCACCCGCGCTGATGGCAGCCAGTACAAACTGCCAACCAACTTTGATGAAGGCGAGCAGAGCAACAAGATTTCACGCAACACCAAAATGGTCGGTTATAACGCCGAGCACAGCTTTAACGACACCTGGACGCTGCGCCAGAACCTGCGTTATGCCGACCTGCGCACCGATTACCGCAGCATTTACAGCAATGGTTTCCTGCCGGAGACTCAGCAAATCACGCGCGGTTCGGCGGTTTCAGAAGAGAAGCTTAACCAACTGGCGGTCGATACCCAGGCGCAGGCGAAATTCGCCACCGGCCAGGTTGATCATACGCTGCTGCTGGGCGTCGATTATCAACGGACCCGTAACGATATTGATGCTGCCTTCGGCACTGTTACGCCACTTAATGCGATCAATCCCCAATATGGCAATGACACTGCAATCGGTACGCCATTCCCTTATCACTATCTGAATAAACAAGAACAAACCGGTCTTTATGCACAGGATCAGATGGAGTGGAATCGTTGGGTACTGACGTTAGGTAGCCGTTACGATTACGCCACAACCTCTGCGCTTAACCGCAGCAGCAGTACCGAAGTGAAAAATCACGACCAGGCATTCACTTGGCGCGGTGGTCTGAACTATGTGTTTGATAATGGTGTGGCTCCCTACTTTAGCTATAGCGAATCATTCATTCCCAACACCGGCACTACGTCCGGCGGTCAACCGTTTGATCCTTCGCGCGCAAAGCAATATGAAGCTGGCGTGAAATATGTTCCCAAAGAGCGTCCGGTGGTGCTTACCGCCGCAGTTTACCAACTGACCAAAACCAAAAACCTGACGGCTGAACCCGGTAATGTCAATTTCAGCGTTCAGAGCGGTGAAATCCGGTCACGGGGCGTAGAGCTGGAAGCTAAAGCGGCGCTGAATGCCAACGTTAACCTGACGGCGTCCTACACCTACACCGATGCGGAATATACCGAAGATACGCTGCTGAAAGGCAAAACGCCGGTACAGGTGCCGAAGCACATGGCCTCACTGTGGAGCGACTACACCTTCCACGAGACCGCTTTGTCAGGCGTAACGCTGGGCGCGGGTGTGCGTTATGTCGGTGAGAGTCAGGGCCTTTACAGCACTGGCACTGAGCAGAACCAGAACTTTAAAGTTGCCGGTTACACCACGGTGGATGCGGCGCTGAAATATGATCTGGGTCGTTTCGGTTTGCCGGGTTCGGCTGTGGGCGTCAACGTCAACAATCTGTTTGACCGCGACTACGTCGCCAGCTGCTATCGTGAATACGCCTGCTACTGGGGTGCGGAGCGCCAGATTGTCGGCACCGCGACCTTCAGATTCTGATTTAACCGGGCGCTTCGGCGCCCGTTCACAGGGATAACCATGCCGCATCCGCACGCAGAAGAGGCGACCTTTACGCTGAAAAACGCCAGTTTTGAAGTGCCGGGCCGGACTCTCCTTCAGCCACTGTCGCTGACCTTTCCGCCGGGAAAAGTGACCGGGCTGATCGGTCACAACGGCTCGGGCAAATCAACACTGTTAAAAATGCTGGGTCGTCACCACGCGGCCAGTAGCGGAGAGGTGCTGTTGAATCAGCAGCCCGTCGGACGCTGGAACAGCAAAGCCTTTGCCCGTCAGGTGGCCTATCTGCCGCAGCAATTACCGGCAGCCGAAGGGATGACGGTGCGTGAACTGGTGGCGATTGGCCGCTATCCCTGGCACGGCGCGCTGGGGCGCTTTGGTCAGGAAGATCGCGACCGGGTAGAGGATGCGATTGCCCTGGTCGGGCTTAACGCCTTTGCCGGACGGCTGGTAGATAGCCTGTCGGGCGGCGAGCGTCAGCGCGCCTGGCTGGCGATGATGGTGGCGCAGAACAGCCGCTGTCTGCTGCTGGATGAACCGACGTCGGCGCTGGATATTGCCCATCAGGTTGAGGTGCTGGCGCTGATAAAAGCGCTGAGCCAGCAGCGCGGCTTAACCGTGATTGCGGTGCTGCACGATATCAATATGGCAGCACGCTACTGCGATCATCTGGTGGCGCTGCGTCAGGGCGCGATGATTGCCGAAGGTGACGCAGAGGCGATTATGCAGCCTGAGGTGCTCGGTGCGATTTATGGCATTCCGATGGGCATTTTACCGCACCCGCAGGGCGGCGCGCCGGTCAGTTTTGTCTGTTAAGGAGAGGATGATGCCCGATCTTAATCGCCGCCGACTGATGCTGGCGCTGGCAGTCTCTCCGCTGTTTTGTGCGCTTCCCCTGCGTGCCGCCACGCCAAATCCGGGTCGGATTATTGCACTGGAGTGGTTACCCACCGAACTGCTGATAGCACTAGGCGTCACGCCCTGGGGCGTGGCCGATCTGCACAACTACAACATCTGGGTAGGGGAGCCGCCGCTGCCTGAAGGCGTGATCGATGTAGGTCTGCGCACTGAACCCAATCTTGAGCTGATGGCGCAAATGCAGCCGTCGCTGATCCTCTGCTCCAACGGCTACGGCCCGCCTAAAGAGAAACTGACGCGCATCGCGCCCATTATGGGCTTCGACCTCCACAGCGGCGACGGGAAACCTCTCACTGCCGCGCGCGCATCGCTGCGTCAGCTGGCGGCGCGCCTTGGATTAAGCGCGCGAGCAGAACAGCATCTGCGCGAGGTCGATGATCAGCTGGCGGCGGCGCGCCAGCGGCTGGCGCCCTATGCCGGACGCACTATCCTGCTGATGTCGCTGCTCGACAGTCGTCACGCCATTACCTTCGGCAAAAACAGTCTGTTTCTGGAAGTGATGACTCTGCTGGGCCTGAAAAATGGCTGGCAGGGCGAAACAAATTTCTGGGGCAGCGCGGTGATCGGCATTGAAAAGCTGGCGCAGGTCGGGGATGTGGATGTCATCTGCTTTGATCATGATAACGATGCGGAGATGCAGCAACTGATGCGCAGCCCGCTGTGGCAGTCGCTGCCGTTTGTACGCACCGGACGCTTTCAGCGCGTCCCGGCCGTCTGGTATTACGGTGCGACGCTCTCGGCGCTGCACTTTGTTCGCGTGCTGGAACGCGCGCTGGAGTCGCACTGATGCGCCATGCTCTGTTTCCCGCAGGCCTCCTCAGCCTGCTGTTTCTGCTGGCGCTCAGCCTGACGCTGGTCAATCTGCATCAGGCGTTGCCACAGGCTGAATGGTGGCAGGCACTCTGGTCACCGGCGGTCGATAGCCTGCCGCAGATGGTGTTTCACCACAGCCTGCTGCCGCGCACGGTACTGGCGCTGCTGGTGGGTGCCGGGCTGGGCTTAGCCGGTCTGCTGTTTCAGCAGATATTGCGTAATCCGCTGGCGGAGCCAACCACGCTGGGCGTCTCTTCCGGCGCACAGCTGGGCATTACCGTGGCGACGCTGTGGCATCTGCCGGGCGGGGCGCTGACACAGCAGTTTGCCGCGCTCAGTGGCGCGCTGCTGGTGGGCGCGCTGGTGTTTGGTGTGGCCTGGGGCAAACGTCTGTCGCCGGTAACACTGATTCTGGCCGGGCTTGTGTTGAGCCTCTACAGCGGCGCGGTGAATCAAATCTTCGCTATCTTCAATCACGATCAGCTGCAGAACATGTTTCTGTGGAGCACCGGCGCGCTGAATCAGATGAGCTGGGAAAATGTGCAGCAACTCTGGCCGCGCCTGCTGCTGGCGTTTGTGCTGGCGCTGGCGCTGCTGCGTCCGCTGACGCTGATGGGGCTGGATGATGGCGTAGCGAAAAACCTTGGCCTTGCGCTCTCCGTGGCGCGTTTTGGTGGCCTCGGGCTGGCGATCCTGCTCAGCGCACAGCTGGTCAACGTCGCCGGTATCATCGGCTTTATCGGGCTGTTTGCGCCGCTGCTGGCGAAGCTGCTGGGTGGACGACGGCTCATCACCCGGATGCTGCTGGCTCCGCTGACTGGCGCGCTGCTGCTGTGGCTGGCGGACAGTTGCGTGTTGTGGCTCAGCACTCACTGGCGCGATATCCCGACCGGCACCGCCACGGCGCTGCTCGGCGTACCGATTCTGCTGTGGCTGCTGCCGCGACTGCGCACCGGTTCGGTGCCGCCCGCGCTGAATCAGGGTGATAAGGTGCCCGCCGAGCGACAGAACCTGCTGCGCTGGGCGCTGACGGGACTTGCCATCCTGGCGCTGCTGGGGTGGGGTGGTCTGGCGTTTGGTCGTGATGCGCAGGGCTGGGTCTGGTCTGCGGGTGAGATGCTGCAATCGCTGCTGCCATGGCGCGCACCGCGCGTGCTGGCCGCGCTGGTGACCGGCCTGATGCTGGGCGTGGCGGGGAGTCTGATTCAGCGGCTGACCGGCAATCCCATGGCCAGCCCGGAAGTGCTGGGCATCAGTTCGGGTGCCGCTTTTGGCGTGGTGATGATGATGTTCTTTGTGCCGGGCGATGCGCTGGCCTGGCTGCTGCCCGCCGGTGCGCTGGGCGCGGCGCTGACGTTGCTGGTGATCATGGCGGTAGCCAGTCGGGGCGGCTTTTCGCCGGAACGAATGCTGCTGGCGGGCATGGCGCTTAACAGCGCCTTTGTCACCCTGCTGATGCTACTGCTGGCGAGTGGCGATCCGCGTATGGGCGGGCTGCTTAGCTGGATCTCCGGCTCGACCTATAACATCAGCGGCACTCAGGCGGTTCAGAGCGCAATCTGCGCGCTGGTGCTGGTGTCGCTGGCACCGCTGGCCAGTCGCTGGCTGACGTTGCTGCCGCTGGGAAGCGCTACCGCACGCTCGGCCGGTATGGCGTTGACGCCTGCGCGGCTGAGTCTGCTGCTGCTGGCGGCCGCGCTGACCGCCAGCGCGACACTGACTATCGGTCCGTTGAGTTTTGTCGGACTAATGGCACCCCATATGGCGCGCATGCTGGGATTCCGGCGGGCGTTGCCGCAACTGCTGCTGTCAGGATTACTGGGGGCGGGATTGATGGTGCTGGCTGACTGGTGCGGACGAATGCTGGCATTCCCGGATCAGATCCCAGCCGGGCTGATGGCGACCTTTTTAGGCGCGCCTTACTTTATCTGGCTGCTGCGGCGTTCAGGTTAAGAGGAAAAAGCAGGCTGGTTTCAGACGCCGGCCAGATCCAAAGTAGGGTGAATCTGACAACAACGAAGAAGCTCAATGCGCAGGAAATTGGGTCAGAGGAGGAAAGCGTCCCGCGGCAGGGACAAAAACGCCGGGAGCATTTTTGAACAACGCGAAGCGTTGGCCCGGCAACGGGCGCACCTCATGGATGACGGCTTTCGCGCCTTTCCGATCTGACCCTGTTTCCTGTGCGTGCACCCTCTCACAACAGAGCGGGGCAAGCCTCATCAATAACAAAAGACCGGCTGCTGCCGGTCTTCATCTTTAACGCTGCCGCAATTACAGCTTCGCGAAACAACGACGCGCGGCGTCGACAGTGCGCTGAATATCCTCTTCGCTGTGCGCCAGCGACATAAAGCCCGCTTCATAGGCTGAAGGCGCAAAGTAAACGCCCTCCTCAAGCATCAGGTGGAAGAAGGTTTTAAAGCGCTCCACATCGCAGCGGGTTACATCGGCGTAACAGGTCACACTGTCAGCATCGGTGAAGAACAGGCCGAACATCCCGCCAACATGGTTAATCACCAGCGGGATATTTTGCTGTTGTGCTGCTTCACGCAGACCCTCTGCCAGCTTGCGGGTCAGGGCATCCAGCTTCTCATGGGTACCCGGCTGCGCGATCTGCGTCAGGCAGGCGAAACCCGCCGCCATGGCGATTGGGTTACCAGAGAGCGTTCCCGCCTGATAAACCGGACCGGTCGGGGCCAGCGCTGCCATCACTTCGCGACGCCCACCGAACGCACCGACTGGCATGCCGCCACCAATGATTTTCCCAAGGCAGGTCAAATCAGGGCGCACATTGTAATGAGCCTGCGCGCCACCCAGCGCGACACGGAAACCGGTCATCACTTCATCGATAATCAGCAGTGCGCCGAACTCATCACACAGTGAACGCAGACCCGGCAGGAACTCCGGCTGAGGTGGGATGCAGTTCATGTTACCAGCCACCGGCTCAACGATGATGGCCGCAATCGACTCGGGATATTGCTCAAAAGCGCTGCGCACTGAGTCGAGATCGTTAAAGGTGCAGGTCAGAGTATGTTTAGCGAAATCGGCCGGTACGCCCGGCGAGTTCGGCTGACCCAGTGTTAACGCACCGGAGCCGGCTTTCACCAGCAGATGATCGGCGTGGCCGTGGTAGCAGCCTTCAAACTTGATGATTTTATCGCGGCCGGTAAAGCCACGCGCCAGGCGGATAGCGCTCATGGTCGCTTCGGTGCCGGAGTTGACCATCCGCACCATCTCCATGCTCGGCACCAGCTCACACACCAGCTGCGCCATGGTCACTTCCATTTCGGTCGGTGCGCCAAAACTTAGGCCGCGCTGTGCCGCTTCAATCACGGCGTTACGAATCGCCGCGTTGTTATGACCCAGCACCATCGGACCCCATGAGCCGACATAGTCGATATAGGCTTTGCCGTCAGCGTCATAGAGATAGGCGCCATCAGCGTGTTCAATAAACAGCGGAACGCCGCCCACACCGGTAAATGCGCGTACTGGCGAGTTTACCCCACCCGGGATCAGGCGTTGTGCCTCGGCAAACAGTTGTTCGGACTTACTCATTTTCGGCTCCAGCGGTTCAGAAAAATATTGCGCCATTCTACGGAAGAGGGGCAGCAGACGAAAGGTGGATTCGCCCCCTGTGCCCTTAACAGGAGTGAAAGCGGCACAGAGTGCGAAGGGCAGAGCTTGATTGCGCTGAGGTGCTGGCTGATAATAGCGTAATTAAGGTCGTTTTCTGACCTGGGCGTTTACCGGAGTAAAACATGAGTGATGAAGTAGTAGCACTGCCGTTGCAGTTTACCGACGCCGCAGCCACCAAGGTGAAGAACCTGATTGCCGACGAAGAGAACCCGGCGCTGAAACTTCGCGTCTATATCACCGGTGGCGGTTGCAGTGGTTTCCAGTACGGCTTCACCTTTGATGACCAGATGAATGATGGCGACATGACGATTGAAAAGCAGGGCGTCTCGCTAGTGGTTGATCCGATGAGCCTGCAATATCTGGTGGGCGGTTCAGTGGATTACACGGAAGGTCTGGAAGGCTCACGCTTTATCGTGACCAACCCGAATGCCAAAACCACCTGTGGCTGTGGCTCTTCCTTCAGTATCTGATAATGCAGGCCGTCATACAGACGGCCTCGTTTACCATTCTATTGTGACCAGCCGGTTACTTTGCTTCACACTTCCCTGCGATTGAATCTGGCCGTTTGTCACGCGCGGCTGCGCGCTTGCCTGTCTGCCGCAGTTGATCTGCGGTGCGGGCTGGCCGTTAGCCGTGTTGATTTCACAGCGTGAATAGATGACAAGTCTGGCGCCAATAGAGCCATTTATCGATCCTGCAAAGGCAGAACCGGCGATCGACAGCCCTATGGCCAGCAGCAGTGCTCTGGTCATATAAGGTTCCTGGTGTTTTAAAAAAGCGCCGGAGCGCTAAAAGGACGGCGAGCATACGTGGCGCGTTCGTCTCTGGTATTGATCAACGGCAAAAATCGCAGTGACTTTAATCAATTCGCTGATTTATTCATCGGGATGCAGGGCCGCACAGAGTTGCTGCGCGGCCAGCAGCAGTCGCGGGCCTGGCCGGCTAAGCCAGTCCTCGTTGATGGCAATCACCGGTACATCCAGCTGCGGTCGCCAGAACACCCGGATGTTTTCCGCCTGCTGCGCACTGCCACCCGTCACAACGGCCTGAGGATGGCGCATCAGCACCTGCTCACGGCTGACCTGCGGCCAGCTGACGCGGCTGTCAGCAAAGATGTTCCTGCCACCACATAACGTAATAATTTCATTCTGCAGCGTGGCTCTGGCGGCGGTAAACAGGGGCTGCTGACCAAATTGCAAAAAAAGCGGAACCGCAGTCAGATGAGCATAGCGCTGACGCAGCGCGGCTTCCTGCTGACGTAACTGGCGGGCAGCGCGAGTTGCCTGCTCCGGTCTGGGACTCCAGTGGCCCAGATCGGCCAGCGCCGTGAACATCTCATCCAGCGTCAGCGGATCAATCCATTTAACCGGCACGCCGAGCTGCTGTAGCTGGTCAATCTGCCGCTGCGGATTACCGCCTCGCCAGGCTAATACCAGATCCGGCTTAAGCTGCAGAATACGTTCAGCCTTGATGCCCTGCCAGTTTGCGACCTGCTCAATCTGTTTCGCCTGCGGCGGATAGTCGGACCAGGCGCTGACCGCAATCGGGGTAATCCCGGCAGCAAAGGCGAGTTCGGTAAGGTGAGGGGAGAGGGTAATCACGCGTGGCGGTGAAGCCAGCAGGCTGCCGCTCAACAGCAGCAGCCAGCAGAGGAGTAGCGTTTTAGCCACGCGCCAGATGCGCCAGCAGGTTCTCCACCATCAGCGAAGATTGCTTCGCCGCAACGCTTAAGAACTCATCAAAGCTGAGGTGAGATTGCTTATCGGCCACGTCGGAAATGGCGCGGACTACTACAAAAGGCACCTGGAATTGATGACAGACATGGCCGATAGCGGTGGCTTCCATCTCAACGGCAATCGCCTGTGGGAACAGATTACGAATGCGCGCCAGCGGTTCGGCACCATTGATAAAGGCATCACCGCTGACCACCAGACCGCGTACGGCATTCAGATCCAGCTGCTGAATACAGGCTTCTGCAGCGGCGATAAGCTTGCTGTCTGCCACAAACGCGGCCGGACAACCCGCCATCTGACCCGGCTCATAACCAAAAGCGGTGACGTCAGCATCGTGATAACGCACTTCTTCTGACACCACGATATCACCGACGCTGAGCGACGGCGCTAAACCGCCAGCCGAACCGGTGTTGATCACCACATCCGGCTTGCAGAGCTGCAGCAGCAGCGTGGTACCCAGCGCTGCAGAGGTTTTACCAATGCCCGATTTCAGCAGAGCCACCTCAACGCCCTGCAGGGTGCCGGTATAAATTTCACAACCCGCCAGCGACAGCGTTTGACGGTTTTCAATTTTGTCGCGCAGCAGTGTGACTTCCTGCTCCATCGCGCCAATAATGCCTGCTTTCATAGTGAGTTCCGCTAATGTAAAGAATCAAAATTTAGGGCATAGTCTACCATGGCATTCAGGGGATTAATTCACGAAAAAATAAGGGGTAATCCATGTCAGCGATCAATTTCAGGAAGAAGATCAGCTTCTCGCGCCCTTATAACAGCCGCAAGGAACCGGAAGGCGAATATTACATTACGCGCCATTTTGAGAGCGATCGCGGACGGATTATAAACTCCGCCGCTATCCGGCGTTTGCAGCAAAAAACGCAGGTGTTTCCGCTGGAGCGTAACGCTGCCGTTCGTTCCCGCCTGACGCATTCGCTGGAGGTGCAGCAGACCGGGCGTTACATCACCAAAGAGATCCTGCAAACCCTGAAGATGCAGGGCGGGCTGGCGCAGTATGGTCTTGATGAGCTGGAAGGCGCGTTTGAAAGTCTGATTGAGATGGCCTGTCTGATGCATGATGTCGGTAATCCACCTTTTGGCCATTTTGGCGAGGCGGCGATTAACGACTGGTTTGAAGAGAACCTCTCTGCCGAGCTGGTGGATCCGCTGGTGGCCGGCGTGGAAGGAGAAGCACAGCGTAAAGCCTTTGATCAACTCAACGCCATGATCCGCCAGGATCTCTGTCACTTTGAAGGCAATGCGCAGGCGATCCGGATGGTGCATACGCTGCTGCAACTGAATCTCAGTTATTCTCAGGTCGCCTGCATCCTGAAATATACCGCGCCTGCCTGGTGGCAGGGGGAAAAGCCCGCCGAATTTAGCGTACTCATGAAGAAGCCTGGGTTTTATCTCTCTGAGCAGGATTATATTGCCGACCTGCGTGCTGCCACCAATATGGAAGAACACCACCGTTTTCCGCTGACTTATATAATGGAAGCTGCGGATGATATCTCCTATTGTATTGCCGATTTGGACGACGCTGTAGAAAAAGATATCTTTAATGTTGAAAGTTTGTATGAGTTTCTCAATAAAGCCTGGGGGCCGGTTAAAAATAATGACGCTTTCAGCCGGACTATTGGCGAAGCCTGGCGTGAAGCCTGCAGTAAAAAACGCCGAAGCCGCAGCGATCAATTTTTTATGTCACTCCGCGTAAATGTTCAGAGCGTGCTGGTAAGCTATGCGGTGAAACGTTTTGTTGATAATCTTCCTGCTATATTCGATGGAAGTTTTAACCATGCGCTACTGGAAGATGAGGGTGAAGAGGGCCGCTTACTGCAATTGTTTAAAACCGTTGCGCGCCAGCAGGTCTTTAATCATTCTGAAGTAGAGCAGCTGGAGTTGCAGGGTTACCGGGTGATTAAAGGGCTGCTGGAGATCTATCAGCCGCTGATGCGCCTTAATTACGAAGCCTTTACCACGCTGATAAATGAAGATTTCCTGCGTCAGCATCCGATCGAAACCCGGCTTTTTCATAAGCTCTCGGGTAAACACCGTAAAGCCTATTTGCATAAGATGCGTAATCTGGTTGTCGAACATAAATATCAGCGTCTGTTGTGGGAACGTTATTATCGCTTCCGGCTCATTCAGGATTATATCAGTGGTATGACCGATCTCTATGCCTGGGATGAGTACCGACGACTGATGGCGGTAGAATAAGCCGCCAATTGTAAAGAGCGCGAATAAATTTTTACTTTTGCCTTAAACTTTTAAAGGAACTTCGCGCTAAAACATTTATCTCACCTTTCGACCACAGCAATGGTCTGAACAGTAATCTTATTGAGAAACGAAAAATGAAAAAAAAGACCTTAATGTTAAGTGCGCTGGCGTTGAGCCTGAGCATGGCGCTCGCCCCTGTTACTGTTTCTGCTGCGCAAACGGCCTCTTCCGATAGCCTGCAACAGCCAAGTCTGGCACCGATGCTGGAGAAGGTGATGCCGTCTGTGGTCAGTATCAGCGTCGAGGGGACCACCACGGTGAAAACCCCGCGTATGCCGCAGCAATTTCAGCAATTCTTTGGCGACAATTCGCCATTCTGCCAGGATGGTTCCCCGTTCCAGGGTTCACCGATGTGCCAGAACGGCGACGGTGCAGGCGGTAACGGCGGCGCGCCAGTGCCTGATACCCAGCAGGAAAAATTCCGTGCTCTGGGATCGGGTGTCATCATTAACGCTGACAAAGGCTATGTGGTAACTAATAACCACGTCGTGAATAATGCCACCAAAATTCAGGTACAGCTCAGCGACGGTCGTCGCTATGACGCCAAAGTCATCGGTAAAGATCCCAGCTCTGACATTGCCCTGATTCAGCTGCAGGAAGCCAAAAATCTTACCGCAGTCAAAATCGCTGACTCTGACAACCTGCGCGTCGGCGATTATACCGTGGCGATCGGCAACCCTTATGGTCTGGGTGAAACGGTCACCTCAGGTATCGTCTCCGCGCTGGGACGCAGTGGCCTGAACGTGGAAAACTACGAAAACTTTATCCAGACAGATGCGGCCATTAACCGGGGCAACTCCGGTGGTGCGCTGGTTAACCTCAACGGTGAACTGATTGGGATTAACACCGCCATTCTGGCGCCCGATGGCGGCAACATCGGTATCGGCTTTGCTATCCCCAGCAACATGGTGAAAAACCTGACGGCACAGATGGTCGAGTTTGGTCAGGTGAAACGCGGCGAGCTGGGCGTGCAGGGGACTGAGCTGAACTCCGAGCTGGCAAAAGCGATGAAGGTCGACGCACAACGTGGTGCCTTTGTCAGCCAGGTGCTGCCAGACTCGGCTGCCGCCAAAGCCGGTATTAAGGCGGGCGACGTCATTGTCTCGATGAACGGTAAACCGCTGAGCAGCTTTGCTTCGCTGCGTGCGGAAGTGGGCTCACTGCCGGTTGGCACCACCCTGAAACTGGGGCTGCTGCGTGACGGCAAACCGGTCGATGTCTCTGTTAAGTTGCAGCAGAGCAGCCAGTCAAAAGTGCAGTCCGCGACCATCTACACTGGCATTGAAGGCGCCGATCTCAGCAATATCGAAGCGGGTACCAAAGGTGTCCGGGTTGATAACGTGAAACCGGGCAGTGCTGCGGCGCGTATCGGCCTGAAAAAGGGCGATGTGATCCAGGGCGTTAACCAGCAGGTAGTGACCAACCTGGGTGAGCTGCGCAAAGTTCTCGACAGCAAGCCGTCCGTTCTGGCGCTGAATGTGAAACGCGGCGACAGCAGTATCTATCTGCTGATGCAGTAAGCGAACAGCAACGGATGAAGAGGCGGACTGCGGTCCGCCTTTTTTATGTCCACTCTCTGCCTCGTCAGAGTGTGATGCTCACCGCAAATTCGGCAAATGACGGCCTGGCTCTGTGCAATTGCACAATGTTCTGCGTGCTGTGCATGCGTATTCTGTTTCTCCCCCCTCTTTTCAGGAGTAATGGATGGCTACCTATCACCTTGATGCCCGGCTGGCACAGGATATCGTGGCGCGCACCATGAAAATTATTGACAGCAATGTCAACGTGATGGATGCGCGGGGCCGGATTATCGGCAGCGGTGACCGGGAACGTATTGGGGAGTTGCACGAAGGTGCACTGCTGGTGCTCTCTCAGGGGCGCGTTGTCGACATCGATGAGGCCGTGGCTAAACATCTTCATGGCGTGCGGCCTGGCATTAACCTGCCGCTGCGCATCGATGGTGACATCGTTGGGGTGATCGGCCTGACCGGTGAGCCGCTGGCGCTGCGGCATTATGGCGAGCTGGTCTGCATGACCGCAGAGATGATGCTGGAGCAGGCCCGGCTGCTGCATATGCTGGCGCAGGACAGCCGTCTGCGTGAAGAGCTGGTGCTGAACCTGATCCGCAGCGATACCCTGTCGCCACAGCTGACCGAATGGGCACAGCGGCTCGGTATCGATCTCAATCAGCCGCGTGTGGTCGCCGTGGTGGAAGTGGATAGTGGTCAGCTCGGCGTCGACAGCGCGATGTCAGAGCTACAGCAGCTGCAAACGCTGCTGACCACGCCGGAGCGGGACAATCTGATCGCGATTGTATCACTGACCGAAATGGTGGTGCTAAAACCGGCCCTTAATGGGCATGGGCGTCACGATCAGGAAGATCATCGCCGCCGCGTAGAGCAGTTACTACAGCGGATGAAAGAGAGCGGTCATCTTCGGATGCGTATCGCGCTGGGCAACTTCTTTACCGGACCCGGCAGCATCGCACGCTCTTACCGGACGGCGCGCACCACGATGATGGTGGGCAAGCAACGTATGCCCGAGGTGCGCAGCTATTTTTATCAGGATCTGGTGCTGCCCGTGCTGCTCGACAGCCTGCGGGGTGGCTGGCAGGCCAATGAGCTCGCCCGGCCACTGGCGAAGCTCAAGAGCATGGATAACAACGGCTTGCTGCGCCGCACGCTGATCGCCTGGTTCACCCATAACGTCCAGCCGAGCGCCACCGCGCGTGCGCTGTTCATTCATCGTAATACGCTGGAATACCGGCTGAACCGGATTTCTGAACTGACCGGACTGAATCTTGGCCATTTTGATGACAGGCTGTTGCTCTATGTTGCTTTGCAACTGGATGAGCAGGGCTGAAGTGAAGATTTGCGGCATAAAAAAGGCCAGCAATGCTGGCCTCTCTGGTCGGGCAGGAAATTAACGACCGTTACGGGTTAATTTTTCCAGATCCGATTCAATTTCAGTGATCTTGTGAGAAACCACGCTTTCCAGGTGACGCAGGTCATCCAGAATTTTGCGTTTCAGATCCACTTCAACCTGATCGCGCTGGCAAATCTGGTCCAGTTCATCGATGACATAACGCAGATTCGGGCTGATTTCCTGAACTTCTTTGTAGCCCTGGGTCGCGTGATCGGCAACAACCGTTTTGCGCTGGCGCGGATATTTGAATTTGACGCTCTTCGCGAAAAACTCACCTTTATCTTTGCGGAAGTAGATTTTCAGAATGTCGTTATTGGCTTCCTGACGCAGGCTATAGCGGTCAATGTCGTCCGGGTTACTGATACCTAAGCTTTTCAGATTGTCATACATAGCGTTGTTTCCATCAAAAGTGAGAAGCGCGCAGACTTGTTCATGACGTCCGTCAACTGTAGACATAAATAAGCGGGATGAACATTGCGCGACAGGATTTAACTGGCGCGGATTATGACCTGGATAAAAACTAAACGCACCAGTTAATTCGCGACGCGAAGCATGTTATTCAGGAATCACTGTAAAGAAAAGATGACGGGCTGGAAACCAGCCCGTCGCTTAAATCATTCGATGGTGCGCAGCAGCTCGTTAATACCTGTTTTGCCAAGCGTTTTCGCATCCACTTTCTTCACGATCACGGCACAGTAGAGGCTGTAGCTGCCATCTTTAGAGGGCAGGTTACCTGAGACCACCACGGATCCCGCAGGAACACGGCCGTAATGCACTTCGCCGGTCTCGCGGTCATAGATTTTGGTGCTCTGACCGATGTAAACGCCCATTGAGATCACGGAACCTTCTTCAACAATCACGCCTTCAACGATTTCAGAGCGCGCGCCAATGAAGCAGTTATCTTCGATGATGGTCGGGTTCGCCTGCAGCGGCTCCAGCACGCCACCGATACCCACGCCGCCAGAAAGGTGAACGTTTTTACCAATCTGTGCACAGGAGCCAACGGTCGCCCAGGTGTCCACCATGGTGCCTTCATCCACAAAGGCGCCAATGTTGACGTAAGAAGGCATCAGCACCGTGTTGCGGGCGATATAGGCACCCTGGCGCACAGCCGCAGGCGGCACGACGCGGAAACCGGCTTCTTTGAAACGCGCTTCATCCCAGCCTGCAAACTTCATCGGCACTTTGTCGTAAAAGCGGGTTTCTGCACCTTCCATCACCTGATTGTCATTGATGCGGAAAGAGAGCAGTACGGCTTTCTTCAGCCACTGATGCGTTACCCACTCGCCGTCGATCTTCTCAGAAACGCGCAGTGCACCGCTGTCCAGCAGGGCGATCACCTGGTTGATGGCATCACGGGTTTCGCTGTCGACGCTGGCGGGTGTGATGTCAGCGCGACGTTCGAAGGCGGATTCAATAACGCTCTGTAACTGTTGCATATTTTTTTCCTGATCTGTCATGTGCGATGCCGGGCAATACCCCGACACAAGTAAAGAGATTAATGTTTACAAATCGAGTCTGGTCACACTTTATCGTTTGGATTAAGGGCCTCTGTCAACCGTTGTCGCAACGCTTTTCGCATTTCTTCGTCCAGCGCCTGACGTTCACTGTTGGCCAGAATAAACAAATCTTCGACCCGCTCGCCGATAGTGCTGATGCGTGCGCCATGCAGTGAAACCCCGAGATCGGCAAAGACTTCACCGACCCGCGCCAGCAGGCCTGGCTGATCCAGCGCCACCAGTTCCAGATAGCTGCGACGATCGGTATGCGTCGGCAGGAAATTGACCTCGGTATCGACGCTGAAATGCCTGAGTTTGGCCGACGGACGGCGGGTACGCGGCGGCGCCCACTCTGACTGGGTTATCGCCTGCTCCAGCGCCTGAATGATCATCGGATGGCGATCCGGAGAGAGCGGGCTACCATCCGGCTCCAGCACAATAAAGGTATCCATCGCCATGCCGTCGCGGCTGGTAAAGATTTGCGCATCGTGCACGCTGAGATTACGGCGATCGAGTTCACCCGCAACGGCGGCAAACAGGTGCGGGCGATCGGGACTCCAGATAAAGATTTCGGTCCCGCCGCGCGTGGCCTGCGGACTGACCAGCACCAGCGGTTTTTTCAGGTCGTGAACCAGCAGGTGGCGGGCATGCCAGGCGATCTGATTCGGCGTATGGCGCAGGAAGTAGTCAGCGCGGCAGCGATTCCAGATCTGGTGCAGACGCTCTTCATCGATGTTGTCCATCCGCAGCAGCGCCAGCGCCTGCAGGCGATGATGACGCACCCGCTCTCGCAGATCCGGACTGTTTTCCATGCCGCGTCGCAACTGCTTCTCGGTGGCGAAAAAGAGCTCACGCAACAGGCTCTGCTTCCAGCTGTTCCACAGACTTTCATTGGTGGCGCAGATATCGGCTACGGTCAGGCAAACCAGATAGCGCAGCCGGTTCTCATTCTGCATCACCTCGGCGAACTGCTGTATCACCGTCGGGTCCTGAATATCGCGCCGCTGTGCTGTCACCGACATCAGCAGATGATGACGCACCAGCCAGGCCACCAGCTGGGTTTCACGTGAGTTGAGGCCGTGCATTTCAGCAAAGTCGAGCGCATCCTGCGCGCCGAGAATAGAGTGATCGCCGCCGCGCCCTTTGGCGATGTCATGCAGCAGCGCGGCCATCAGCAACAGCTCCTGCTGCGGCAGGCGCGGCCATAACTCGACGCACAGTGGATGCTGCGGACGAGTGCTTTCATTGGCAAAACTTTCCAGCTTCTGCAACACCCGAATGGTGTGCTCATCCACGGTGTAGGCGTGAAACAGATCGAACTGCATCTGTCCGACGATATGGCCCCACAGCGGCGTATAAGCCCACAACACGCTGTAGCGATGCATCGGCACCAGCGCCCGGCTGACCGCGCCGGGATGGCGCAGAATCGACATAAAGGTGCGGCGCGCTTCCGGAATCTGACACAGCGGCTGTTTAAGATGACGACGCGCATGGCGCAGGTGACGCAGGGTGGTGGAGTAGATCCCTTTGATGCTGTCATTACGCACCATGACGTAGAACATGCGCAGGATTGCCTGCGGCTCTCGCCGGAACAGCGTTTCGTCGCGCAGGTCGATCAAATCGCCACGCAGCTGGAAATCGTCATCAATAGGCCTGGGCTTTTCGCTGGTGGAGAGCGCCAGAATCGCCTCATCAAACAGCTGCAGCAGCATCTGATTCAGTTCGCCGATACGCCGCGTGACCCGATAGAAATCTTTCATCATCCGCTCGACCGGCTCATTGCCCTCGCCCTGATAATTCAGGCGTTGTGCCACGCTGAGCTGGCGATCAAACAGCAGGCGATTATCGTAGCGGGGCAGGGAGAGGTGCAGGGCAAAGCGGATGCGCCAGAGAAATGCCTGACATTCGTTGAGTTCGCTGCGCTCCGCGTCGGTGAGGAAACCAAAGCCGACCATCTCATCCAGCGTGGTGGCGCCAAAATGGCGTCGGGCGACCCACTGCAGCGTATGAATGTCCCGCAGGCCACCGGGGCTGCTTTTAATGTCCGGTTCAAGGTTATAGCTGGTGCCGTGATAACGCTTGTGGCGCTCCTGCTGCTCTTCAATTTTGGCGGCGAAAAAGCAGGATGAGGGCCAGAAACCATCGCTGAAGATGTTTTTCTGTAATTCCAGAAACAGCGCCACATCGCCGGTCAGCATGCGTGACTCAATCAGATTAGTGGCAACGGTCAGGTCAGATAACCCCTCCAGCAGGCACTCTTCCAGCGTGCGCACGCTGTGGCCCACTTCCAGCTTAAGGTCCCACATCAGCGTTAACAGGTCGCTGGTGCGCTGCGCAGCCTGTTCATCCAGCGGCTGGCGGCTCAGGATCAGGACGTCAATATCAGAGAGCGGATGCAGTTCGGCACGGCCATAGCCGCCAACGGCGACCAGTGCGATAGCCGGCATCTCATCAAAGCCAAAGAAGCGCCACAGGCGACGCAGCAGCCGATCGATAAACAGCGTGCGGGCATCAATCAGCGGCTCAACGGGTTCACCGGCATCAAACGCGGCGGCCAGATGTTGCTGAAATTGCTCCAGCCGCGGCTTCAGAATGTCACGTGTCAGCTGGTCGTCACCCCATTCGGCTGGCGAATCGACCAGACCGTTTTTCACATCTTCTGACAGACTCACGCTCATGCAGCTCTTCTCTTTTTTAGCCAAAAAAAAGCCGGCTCAGCGCCGGCTTGATCTGTAATGGGGGAATTACCCTTCGGCAACAAGCATAGCGGGCAGCGTGTCGTCTTTGCGCAGGGTTAAAATCTCACAGCCGTTCTCCGTCACCACAATAGTATGCTCATACTGCGCGGACAAGCTGCGATCTTTGGTTTTTACCGTCCAGCCATCTTTCATGGTGCGGATGCGGTAATCCCCGGCATTGACCATCGGTTCTACCGTAAAGGTCATACCTGCCTGGAGTACCACGCCGCCATCATCGGCATCGTAATGCAGCACCTGAGGCTCTTCATGGAAACCCTTGCCGATACCGTGGCCGCAATATTCGCGCACCACAGAGAAATCGTTGGCTTCAACATATTTCTGGATGGCGCGGCCCAGTTCGCGCAGGCGGATGCCGGGCTTGATCAGACGCAGTGAGAGATAGAGGCTCTCCTGCGTGACACGGCACAGGCGTTCGCCCTGAATGGTCGGCTTACCGACGATAAACATCTTTGAGGTATCGCCGTGGTATTCATCTTTAATTACGGTGACATCGATATTCACTACATCACCATCTTTTAACGGACGATCATCGCTGGGGATCCCGTGGCACACCACTTCATTCACCGAGATGCAGACCGACTTCGGAAAGCCGTGATAGCCGAGGCAGGCGGAGACGGCCTGTTGCTTTTGAGTAATGTGATCGTGGCAGATGCGGTCCAGTTCACCGGTGGTCACACCCGGTTTTACGTAAGGCTCGATCATCTCCAGCACTTCGGCGGCCAGTCGGCCCGCGACGCGCATTTTTTCGATTTCTTCAGGGGTTTTAATTGAAATTGCCATTAAATTAATCCGCAGTTGTCGAAATTTTCGACAATAATAAGTTCTGTGCTGTCATGTTAGCAGCCAGCAAATGGGCTGCCAAATAGAGAACGCGCTGACCTCCGTCAGCGATCATTTATTGGCGTCCCTGGGCTGGTTGTGGTATAAAGCGCGCCGACGATTCTCTGTATGGCCGTTTCGGTCAGCAGGAAACGCATAACTCTCATTATGTGTAATAAAACACACATGTATCGACACATACGCCGGGGTGCCTTGAAAGAGGTCGGTCGTATGGGATACATGGAGGCCCAACCCCAATCAAACTTTAGAGGTTTTATCATGGCAACTGTTTCCATGCGCGACATGCTCCAGGCTGGTGTTCACTTCGGTCACCAGACCCGTTACTGGAACCCAAAAATGAAGCCATTCATCTTTGGTGCTCGTAACAAGGTTCACATCATCAACTTGGAAAAAACTGTACCTATGTTCAACGAAGCTCTGGCTGAACTGAACAAGATCTCTTCCCGTAAAGGTAAGATCCTGATCGTAGGTACTAAGCGTGCTGCTGCTCAGGCGGTAAAAGAGTCTGCACTGAGCTGCGACCAGTTCTTCGTAAACCACCGCTGGTTGGGTGGCATGCTGACTAACTGGAAAACCGTGCGTCAGTCAATCAAGCGTCTGAAAGATCTGGAGATTCAGTCTCAGGATGGTACTTTCGACAAACTGACCAAAAAAGAAGCGCTGATGCGTGCGCGTGAGCTGGCCAAGCTGGAAAACAGCCTGGGCGGTATCAAAGATATGGGCGGTCTGCCAGACGCGCTGTTTGTTGTCGATGCTGACCACGAACACATCGCAATCAAAGAAGCAAACAACCTGGGTATCCCGGTATTTGCTATCGTTGATACCAACTCAGATCCAGATGGCGTTGATTTCGTTATCCCAGGTAACGACGATGCGATCCGTGCTGTAAACCTGTACCTGACTGCCGTTGCGACCACCGTTCGCGAAGGCCGCTCTCAGGACCTGGCTGAGCAAGCTGAAGAAGCGTCTTTAGAAAACGCTTAATAAGGTTTGCTCTGCATAAGAGCCCTTAGCATTCAGATGTGATCTGTAAGGGGCCTATACTGGCCCCTTTATTTTATCTAAGTCTGTCACGCCCCCAACCGGACGGCGGGACAGAGTAAATTTTCCGCAAATAAGTGTCTGCTGGTGCAAACGTACACAGGCACGAACCGAGGATTCTGGAATGGCTGACATTACCGCTGCATTGGTAAAAGAACTGCGTGAGCGTACTGGCGCTGGCATGATGGATTGCAAAAAAGCGCTGACTGAAGCGAATGGCGACATTGAGCTGGCGATTGAGAACATGCGTAAGTCTGGCGCAATCAAAGCAGCGAAAAAAGCAGGCAACGTTGCTGCTGATGGCGTAATCAAAACCAAGATCGTTGGCGACTACGGCGTGATTCTGGAAGTAAACTGCCAGACTGACTTCGTTGCAAAAGATGGCGGTTTCCAGGCGTTCGCAGACAAAGTTCTGGATGTGGCTGCAGCTGATCGCGTTACCGACGTTGAAGTTCTGAAAGCGCAGTTCGAAGAAGAGCGCGTTGCACTGGTTGCTAAAATCGGTGAGAACATCAACATCCGTCGCGTTGCTATCCTGGAAGGCGCAGAGCTGGGCAGCTACCTGCACGGCGCACGTATCGGCGTTCTGGTTTCAACCAAAGGCGCTAACGAAGATCTGATCAAACAGATCGCGATGCACGTTGCGGCAAGCAAGCCTGAATTCGTTAAGCCAGAAGACGTTTCTGCTGACGTGGTTGATAAAGAGTACCAGGTTCAGCTGGACATCGCGATGCAGTCTGGCAAGCCAAAAGAGATCGCAGAGAAGATGGTTGAAGGCCGTATGAAGAAATTCACCGGCGAAGTCTCTCTGACTGGTCAGGCTTTCGTTATCGACCCAAGCAAAACCGTTGGCCAGGCTCTGAAAGAGCAGGGCGCTGACGTTATCAACTTCATCCGCTTCGAAGTTGGTGAAGGCATCGAGAAAGTTGAGTCTGACTTCGCTGCAGAAGTTGCAGCAATGTCCAAACAGTCTTAATGCTTTGAAAGAACCGCCAGATGGCGGTTCTTTTTTGTCTGTGAATCGCAACAGATACGTTTTCAGTTTCATCCCAATAGCAATTTCATTGCGGTAAGCGGATGATCGATCAGAATTTACTTCTCCTTTACACCCAATCTTCCAGGAAGAACTGACCATGGCGACCAACGCAAAACCTGTTTATCAACGTATCCTGCTTAAACTCAGCGGCGAAGCCCTGCAAGGCGCTGAAGGTTTTGGTATCGACGCGAGTGTGCTTGACCGCATGGCACAAGAGGTAAAAGAGCTGGTTGAACTGGGCATCCAGGTTGGCGTGGTGATTGGCGGAGGGAACCTGTTCCGTGGAGCGAGCCTGCAGCAGGCCGGCATGAACCGCGTTGTGGGTGACCACATGGGTATGCTGGCAACCGTGATGAACGGCCTGGCGATGCGTGATGCACTGCACCGCGCCTATGTGAATGCACGCCTGATGTCAGCGATTCCACTGAATGGCGTCTGTGACAACTACAGCTGGGCAGAAGCAATCAGCCTGCTGCGTAACAACCGCGTGGTGATCTTCTCCGCCGGTACCGGTAACCCGTTCTTCACCACTGACTCTGCAGCGTGTCTGCGCGGCATTGAGATTGAAGCGGACGTCGTGCTGAAAGCGACCAAAGTGGACGGCGTCTACTCTGCGGATCCGGTGAAAAGCCCGGACGCAACGCTGTATGAGCAACTGACCTATGCTGAAGTGCTGGATCAGGAGCTGAAAGTGATGGATCTGGCGGCCTTTACCCTGGCGCGTGACCACAAATTACCTATCCGTGTTTTCAACATGAATAAGCCTGGCGCACTGCGTCGCGTAGTGATGGGTGAAAAAGAAGGCACCCTGATTACGCATTAATACCCGAGGCGAGATAAAATAAGGTATATTCTGTCAGCGCGATGATAATGCATCGCGCACCAGTCAGGATTATCGATGATTATCGATCCCGCTTCCGGTTACGCCGGAACTGGCCAGGTCAAACCGAATCCAAGGGTTTCAACGTGATTAACGACATCAAAAAAGATGCTGACACGCGCATGGAAAAATGCGTTGAAGCATTCAAAACCACCATCAGCAAAGTGCGCACCGGTCGTGCTTCACCTTCGCTGCTCGACGGCATCGTCGTCGAATATTACGGCACGCCGACGCCACTGCGTCAGCTGGCTTCTGTCACTGTGGAAGATTCACGCACGCTGAAAATCAACGTGTTTGATCGTTCACTGAGTCCGGCAGTCGAAAAAGCGATCATGAAGTCCGATCTCGGTCTGAACCCAAGTTCAGCCGGTACCGACATCCGTGTTCCGCTGCCTGCGCTGACAGAAGAGCGTCGTAAAGATCTGATTAAAATCGTGCGCGGCGAAGCCGAGCAGGGCCGTGTGTCGGTACGTAACGTCCGTCGCGATGCCAACGATAAAATCAAAGCGCTGCTGAAAGATAAAGAGATCAGCGAAGACGACGAACGTCGTGCGCAGGATGAAGTGCAAAAAATGACCGATGCGTACATCAAGAAAGTTGATGCTGCACTGTCAGAAAAAGAGACGGAGCTGATGGATTTCTAATCCCATCACTGCCGGACAAAACGCCGTACAGAGAGGTATTCGTATGAATGCGACATCTGGCGGCGTTTTACATTGTGCCTGTGGGCACGCTGACTTCACACGGATAGCTTCATGAAGCGATTAACTCTGCTGGGATCCACCGGCTCTATCGGCACCAGTACGCTGGCGGTGGTGCGCGCCAACCCGGCGCTTTATCAGATTACGGCGCTGGTTGCCGGCCATAACGTGGCGCTGATGGCCGAGCAGTGTGCGGCCTTTACACCGCGCTTCGCCTGCATGGCAGATGAGGCATCCGCCGCTGCGTTGCGTGAGCGACTGAGAGCAATCAGGGTCAATACTGAAGTGCTCTCCGGCGTTCAGGCAGCCTGTGAGCTGGCCGCGCTGGATGAGGTAGATCAGGTGATGGCGGCGATCGTCGGCGCATCGGGTTTGCTGCCGACGCTGGCGGCTATTCGCGCCGGAAAAACGGTGCTGCTGGCCAACAAAGAATCGCTTGTCACCTGCGGCCGTTTGTTTATGGAGGCCGTGCGTCATCATAACGCACAGTTACTACCGGTCGACAGCGAGCATAACGCCATTTTTCAGAGTTTACCGGCTACCATCCAGCATCAGTTAGGTTACGCTGACCTGCGGGATAATGGCATTGAGTCGATTATCCTTACGGGATCGGGTGGTCCTTTTCGTGACACAGATTTAGCGGATCTCAGCGCCATGTCGCCAGATCAGGCCTGTGCACATCCGAACTGGTCGATGGGGAGAAAAATCTCTGTCGATTCGGCCACCATGATGAATAAAGGTCTTGAGTACATTGAAGCCCGTTGGTTGTTTAATGCCAGCGCAGCGCAGATGGAAGTGATACTCCACCCCCAGTCGGTGATTCACTCCATGGTGCGATACTGCGATGGCAGCGTGCTGGCTCAATTAGGTTCTCCTGATATGCGTACGCCGATTGCCCACAGCATGGCCTGGCCTTCGCGCATCAATGCAGGCGTGACGCCGCTGGATTTTACCCGCATGTCGGCGCTCTCCTTTGCAGAACCTGATTTTAGTCGCTACCCCTGTCTGAAACTGGCCATTGATGCCTGTGATGCAGGGCAGGCGGCGACCACCATGCTGAATGCAGCCAACGAGGTTGCCGTCGCGGCTTTCCTGAATCACCAGATCCGCTTCACCGACATTGCCGCGCTTAATAGTGAGGTGATGGCGGCACAAGTGTGTCCGGAGCCGGATTCGGTGGACGCTGTCCTTGAAATCGATCGCACTGCGCGCGCGCTGGCGACAGAAATGTTGCCGCGTTTCACGTCGTGATGCCGATCGTTATGAGGCCATTTGTTCGCTTCAGGTGAAAATGATATAGTCGCTGGCTCGCGTTTCACGGTCTGTCACCGAATTCGGTGTGGCCCGGCACTGAGAGTGTGTCGGGATTTGAATCGGGCGCAATGTATTCAGAAACCACAGCATTTCTGATGAAAGGAATTGGTTAAGCGTTATGTCGTCTAACAATCACAACAACACTGATGACCAGCAGGGAAACGGTCCGCGCCACGTCGCTATCATCATGGATGGCAATGGCCGCTGGGCCAAAAATCAGGGAAAATTGCGCATTTCAGGCCACAAAGCTGGCGTTAAATCGGTACGCCGTGCCGTCAGCTTTGCGGTCAGTAACAATCTTGAAGCCCTGACGCTTTACGCCTTCAGCAGTGAAAACTGGAGTCGTCCGCCGCAGGAAGTCACCGCGTTAATGGAACTCTTTGTCTGGGCGCTTGATAGTGAAGTGAAGAGCCTGCACAAACACAATGTTCGCTTACGCGTCATTGGCGATACCAGCCGTTTCAGCCCGCGTATTCAGGAACGTATTCGCCGTTCTGAGACGCTGACCGCAAATAATAGTGGCCTGACGCTCAACATTGCTGCCAACTATGGCGGCCGTTGGGATATTATCGAAGGCGTGAAAAAACTGGCTGAACAGGTTCAGGAAGGATTACTGCGACCTGACCAGATTACCGAAGAGAGCCTGACGTCGCAGCTCTGTATGCAGGAGCTGGCGCCAGTGGATTTAGTGATAAGGACCGGGGGAGAGCATCGGATTAGCAACTTCCTGCTGTGGCAGATTGCCTATGCTGAATTCTATTTTACCGATGTGCTCTGGCCGGATTTCGATGAACACGTTTTTGAAGGTGCACTGAATGCATTCTCTCTGCGGGAGCGTCGTTTTGGCGGCGCTGCACCAGGCGGCGCCTGAGCAATCTGGGGGTAACCTTTGCTGAAGTCTCGTCTGATTACCGCGTTGATATTAATTCCGCTGGTAATAGCTGCACTGTTCTGGTTACCGCCTGTTGGCTTCGCCCTGACAACCATCGTTATCTGCATGCTGGCAGCCTGGGAATGGGGTCAGTTTGCAGGGATGGCATCACGGCAACAGCGCGTCTGGCTGGCTGTACTTTGTGGTCTGCTGCTGGCGCTGATGCAGTTTACGCTGCCACCTTATCAACACACGGTGCATCTGCCACAGATCGCGACATCGCTTTGGGCGTCGCTGGTGTGGTGGGTCGTTGCACTGCTGCTGGTGCTCTCCTATCCCGCTTCTGCGGCCTTCTGGCGCCATTCGCGTCCCCTTCGCTTACTGTTTGGCGTGTTAACGCTGGTCCCTTTTTTCTGGGGCATGGTGGCGCTGCGCCAGTATCACTATGACACCGACCACTTCGCCGGTGCCTGGTGGTTGCTGTTTGTGTTGCTGCTGGTATGGGGAGCGGATTCAGGTGCTTATATGTTTGGCAAGATGTTCGGCAAGCACAAGCTGGCGCCAAAGGTCTCACCAGGCAAAACCTGGGAAGGCTTCCTGGGCGGTCTGGTCACCTCGGCGCTGATTGCAGTGCTGTTTGCGACGCTGGCGCCACTGACGGTTTCCACCGGTACGCTGGTGATTTGCGCGATTATCGCGACGCTGGCCTCTGTGCTGGGCGACCTCACTGAGAGCATGTTTAAACGTGAAGCGGGCATCAAAGACAGTGGTAATCTGATTCCTGGTCACGGCGGCATTCTTGATCGTATTGATAGTCTGACTGCGGCGGTGCCGGTGTTTGCCTGTTTATTGCTGCTGGTGTTTCGCACCCTTTAAGGACAGGCAAAGATGTTGAGCATACTCTGGAGTTTCGTCGCCTTTATCGTTGCGCTGGGCGTATTAATTACCGTTCATGAGTTTGGCCATTTCTGGGTCGCTCGTCGCTGTGGCGTCAAAGTTGAGCGCTTTTCCATTGGTTTTGGTAAGTCGCTCTGGCAGCGCCGTGATCGCCACGGCACCGAATTTGTCATCGCGCTGATTCCCCTTGGCGGCTACGTTAAAATGCTCGACGAGCGTGTTGAAAGCGTGCCAGCCGAATTTCGTCATCAGGCTTTTAACAACAAAGCCGTCTGGCAACGCGCCTCCATCATTGCGGCAGGTCCTGTCGCTAATTTCATCTTTGCCATCTTTGCCTACTGGGTTGTGTTTATTCACGGCGTGCCCGGCGTGCGCCCGGTAATCGGTGAAATTTTAAACGGTTCGGTGGCTGCGGAAGCTCAAATTACGCCCGGCATGGAACTTAAGGCTGTTGACGGTATCGAAACGCCTGACTGGGATGCTGTGCGTATGGCGCTGGTGGGTAAAATCGGCGACAGCAGCACCACCTTAACGGTGGCTCGATTTGGCGAGGACGCGACCCAGCAGAAACAGCTGGATTTGCGTAACTGGCAGTTTGAGCCTGATAAGCAGGATCCGGTCGTCGCGTTAGGGATTCAGCCACGCGGTCCGCAGATTGAGACCACGCTGGCAGAAGTGCAGGCGAACTCGCCAGCCAGTGAAGCCGGTTTGCAAGCAGGCGACAGGATCGTTAAAGTCGATGGTCAGCCATTATCGCAGTGGCAGACTTTTGTCATGCAGGTCCGGGATAACCCCGGCAAAAGCATGGCGCTTGAGGTGGATCGCGGCGGTGAGTCTATTGCGCTGACGATGACGCCAGAAGCGAAATCTGGCAGTAAAGCGGGATTTGCGGGTGTCATTCCGCGCATTGTTCCTCTGCCAGAAGAGTACAAGACGGTAAGACAGTATGGCGCGTTTGCGGCTATCGGTGAGGCTAGTGTAAAAACCTGGCAACTGATGAAGCTCACCGTCTCCATGCTGGGCAAGTTAATAACCGGTGATGTGAAGCTGAACAACCTGAGCGGGCCAATTTCGATTGCGCAGGGTGCAGGGTTGTCAGCAGAGTATGGGTTGATTTACTACCTGATGTTCCTGGCGTTGATTAGCGTCAACCTGGGCATCATCAACCTGTTCCCTCTGCCGGTTTTAGATGGTGGGCACTTGCTCTTCCTGGCGATCGAAAAGATCAAGGGTGGACCGGTGTCCGAGCGAGTTCAGGACTTTAGTTATCGCATCGGTTCAATTTTACTGGTGCTGTTAATGGGGCTTGCACTTTTCAATGATTTCTCACGTTTGTAACCGCTGGAACGCGAACATTCGAGGGATGTGTTAGGAAAACGCATAACAACGATGGCGATGAAAAAGTTGCTCATAGCGTCGCTGCTGTTTAGCAGCGCCACCGTTTACGGTGCAGACGATTTCGTAGTGAAGGATATTCATTTCGAAGGGCTGCAGCGAGTCGCCGTCGGCGCGGCTCTGCTGAGCATGCCAGTACGGGTTGGCGATACGGTGAATGACGATGATGTCAGAAATACCATTCGCTCGCTGTTCGCTACTGGCAACTTTGAGGATGTTCAGGTCCTGCGAGACGGTACAACGCTGATTGTCCAGGTCAAAGAACGTCCTACCATTGCCAGCATTACCTTCACCGGTAACAAAGCGGTGAAAGAGGATCAGCTCAAACAAAATCTGGAAGCCTCAGGTGTCCGTGTCGGCGAAGCGCTGGACCGTACCACCATCTCCTCTATCGAGAAGGGACTTGAGGATTTCTACTACAGCGTAGGTAAATATACCGCCAACGTGAAAGCCGTGGTCACGCCACTGCCGCGTAACCGTGTAGATCTGAAGCTGGTCTTTACTGAAGGTGTCTCTGCAAAAATTCAGCAGATCAACATCGTCGGTAATAAAGCCTTTAGCTCCGATGAGCTGATTTCCCGCTTCCAGCTGCGCGATGAAGTGCCATGGTGGAACGTGGTCGGCGATCGTAAATATCAGAAGCAGAAACTGGCGGGTGACCTCGAAACCCTGCGCAGCTTCTATCTGGATCGTGGCTACGCACGCTTTAACATCGATTCGACGCAGGTCAGCCTGACGCCTGATAAAAAAGGTATCTACATCACGGTGAACATCACCGAAGGTGACCAGTACAAAATCGCTGGCGTGATCGTCAATGGCAGCATGGCGGGCCATTCAGCAGAAATTGAACATCTGACCAAGATTCCGGCGGGCGACCTCTATAACGGCGCCAAAGTCACGAAAATGGAAGATGACATCAAGAAACTGCTGGGCCGCTACGGCTATGCCTATCCGCGCGTGGCAACACAGCCAGAAATCAACGACGCCGATAAAACCGTAAAACTGCATATCAATGTGGATGCGGGTAACCGTTATTATGTCCGTAACGTCCGTTTCGAAGGCAATGACACGTCGAAAGACTCCGTGTTACGTCGCGAAATGCGTCAGATGGAAGGCGCGTGGCTGGGCAGCGATCTGGTTGAACAGGGTAAAGAGCGTCTGAACCGTACCGGTTACTTTGAAACCGTTGATGTGGATACTCAGCGTGTGCCAGGTTCGCCAGACCAGGTTGACGTGGTCTACAAGGTTAAAGAGCGTAACACCGGTACCTTTAACTTCGGCGTCGGCTACGGCACCGAAAGTGGTGTGAGCTTCCAGGTCGGCGTAACGCAGGATAACTGGCTGGGCACCGGTAATACCGTGGGCATCAGCGGGACCAAGAACGATTACCAGACCTATGCTGAATTCTCGCTGACTGACCCTTACTTTACCGTTGATGGTGTCAGTCTGGGTGGTCGTCTGTTCTACAACGACTTTAAAGCAGATAACGCGGACCTTTCTGACTATACCAACAAAAGTTATGGTCTGGATGGCACGCTTGGCTTCCCGGTTAACGAAAACAACACCCTGCGTGTCGGTCTGGGCTATGTCCACAATGACCTGTCAAACATGCAGCCTCAGGTGGCGATGTGGCGTTATCTTGACTCGGTCGGCAAGCCGCAGCAGCTCAATGATGAAGGTGATTTCTCAGCAGATGACTTCACCTTTAACTACGGCTGGACTTATAACACCCTGGACCGCGGCTTCTTCCCGACGTCCGGTAACCGTACCAACCTGAACGGTAAGGTGACGATTCCGGGCTCGGATAACAGCTTCTATAAGGCCACGCTGGATACTCAGCAGTATGTGCCGATTAACCAGGATCGTACCTGGGTGCTGTTAGGCCGTGGTCGCGTAGGTTATGGCGATGGTCTCGACGGCAAAGAGATGCCGTTCTATGAGAACTTCTACGCCGGTGGTTCAAGCACCGTGCGCGGCTTCCAGTCCAACACCATTGGACCGAAAGCAGCCTACTTTAATAACAACTCGTCGAACTGCCGAATCGCCGATCCAAATGGCGTCTGTAAGTCTGACGATGCGGTAGGCGGTAACGCCATGGCGATTGCCAGCCTTGAGCTGATTACGCCAACGCCGTTCCTGAGCGAGAAGTATGCTAACTCGGTTCGTACCTCGGTGTTTGTCGATGCCGGTACAGCGTGGGATACCCATTGGGAAAATACCGCAGAAACGCGTGCGGCGGGCATTCCTGACTACAGCGATCCAAACAATATCCGTGTATCCAGCGGTGTTGCGCTGCAGTGGATGTCACCGCTCGGCCCGCTGGTGTTCTCTTACGCCCAGCCGATGAAGAAAGTCGATGGAGACAAGTCAGAGCAGTTCCAGTTTAACATTGGTAAAACCTGGTAATGTTCTGAGCATGGATGCATAGCTGAAGTATTGCTGCCGGACAGCACCTGTTGCTGTTCCGGGGCAAACACTGTGTCGCTGACACAAACGTTGATGGTAAGGAGTTTATAGTGAAAAAGTTGTTGTGTGCCGCAGGTCTGGGTCTTGCTTTAGCGGTCTCCGCTGGTGTTCAGGCTGCCGACAAAATTGCAGTGGTAAACGTGTCCAGCATTTTCCAACAGTTACCGCAACGTGCGACTGTTGCTAAACAGCTGGAAAACGAGTTCAAAGGCCGTGCAACTGAGTTGCAGAGCCAGGAGCGCGATCTGCAAACCAAAATGCAGCGTCTGCAGCGTGACGGTTCTACCATGAAGGCGAGCGAACGCAGCCGTATGGAAAAAGATGTCATGTCTCAGCGTGAAGCTTTCTCTACAAAAGCCCAGTCTTTTGAGCAGGATAATCGCCGTCGTCAGATGGAAGAGCGTAACAAGCTGCTGAGCCGTATTCAGGATGCCGTGAAGAAAGTCGCTGACAGCGATGGTTACGACGTCGTGATCGACGCTAACGCGGTGGCTTATGCGTCAAACGCAAAAGACATCACTGCTGACGTGCTGAAACAGGTTAAATAATTCATGTCATCTATTCGACTGGCTGATTTAGCCCAGCAGTTGGATGCAGAATTGCACGGAGATGGCGATATCGTCATCTCCGGCATTGCTTCTATGCAATCCGCCACAACTGGCCAAATCACTTTTCTTGCAAACAGCCGTTACCGCGAGCAACTCGCCCTGATTAAGGCCTCAGCCGTGGTGCTGACGGAAGCGGATCTGGAGTGGTGCAATACCGCAGCGCTGGTGGTGAAAGATCCCTACCTGACCTATGCGCGTATGGCACAAATACTCGATACCACGCCACAGCCAGCGCAAAATATTGCCCCCAGTGCAGTGATCGATCCCTCAGCCCGACTCGGGAGCAACGTCGCCATTGGCGCCAATGCGGTGATCGAAGCGGATGTTGAGCTGGGCGATAACGTGGTCATTGGTGCAGGATGTTTTGTTGGCAAAAAAACCCGTATCGGCAGCGGTACCCGTCTCTGGGCCAACGTCTCTGTTTATCACGAAATTGAAATCGGTCAGGATTGCCTGATTCAGTCAGGTACCGTCATCGGTTCTGATGGTTTCGGCTATGCCAACGATCGCGGTAACTGGGTGAAAATCCCGCAGTTAGGCGCGGTGATAATCGGCGATCGCGTAGAAATAGGTGCCTGCACCACTATCGATCGCGGTGCGCTGGATAACACTCTGATCGGCAATGGTGTTATCATAGACAACCAGTGCCAGATCGCTCACAACGTAGTTATTGGCGACAATACTGCGGTTGCAGGCGGTGTGATCATGGCGGGTAGTTTGAAAATTGGGCGTTACTGTATGATTGGCGGTGCCAGCGTCATTAACGGCCATATGGAAATCTGTGACAAAGTAACGGTGACCGGTATGGGTATGGTCATGCGTCCTATCACAGAGCCTGGTGTCTATTCATCAGGCATTCCGCTGCAACCCAACAAAACCTGGCGCAAAACTGCAGCGCTGGTGATGAACATCGATGACATGAGCAAACGCTTAAAAGCCATCGAGCGCAAGGTCGGCAAAGACGACTAACCGCCATCCCAAAACTGACCGGCTTTCATAATAAAAATGTTAAGCAGGGAAGCCCGGCGCCACAGAACCTATTTGCGGCCTGCGGAAGATCATTTTGATCTGTGCAGGCCGTGTTATTGATGTCATCAGATTTTTAGGACAGGAAGAGTATTTTGACTACTGAAACTCATACTCTGAAAATTGAAGAGATTTTAGAGCTGCTGCCGCACCGCTATCCGTTTCTGCTGGTAGACCGCGTGCTGGAATTTGAAGAGCACAAATACCTGCGTGCAGTGAAGAACGTTTCTGTTAATGAACCGTTTTTCCAGGGGCACTTCCCTGGTAAACCGATTTTTCCTGGCGTTCTGATCCTGGAAGCGATGGCGCAGGCTACCGGTATTCTGGCGTTTAAAAGCGTAGGTAAACTGGAGCCAGGCGAACTCTACTACTTTGCCGGTATCGACAGTGCCCGTTTCAAGCGCCCTGTGGTACCAGGCGACCAAATGATCATGGAAGTCACTTTCGAGAAAACCCGCCGTGGTCTGACCCGCTTTAAAGGCGTGGCGACTGTCGACGGTAAAATCGTTTGTGAAGCGACCATGATGTGTGCCCGCAGCCGGGAGGCATAATTCGTGATTGATCCAACAGCCACTATCCATCCCAGTTCTGTCATCGAAGAGGGCGCTATTATTGGCGCCCGCGTTCACATTGGCCCGTTTTGCTTTATTGGTGCGAATGTTGAGATCGGTGAAGGAACGGTACTGAAGTCACATGTTGTGGTGAACGGCCACACGCGCATCGGTAAAGATAATCAGATTTATCAGTTCGCCTCAATTGGCGAAGTGAATCAGGATCTGAAATATGCCGGTGAGCCAACACGGGTTGAGATCGGTGATCGTAACCGCATCCGTGAAAGCGTGACGATTCATCGCGGCACCACGCAGGGTGGCCAGGTCACCACAGTGGGCAGCGATAATCTGCTGATGGTTAATGCTCACATCGCGCATGACTGCGTGATTGGCAACCGCTGTATCTTCGCCAACAACGCCACCCTGGGTGGTCACGTGACGGTCGATGATTTCGCCATTATTGGCGGCATGACAGCGGTACATCAGTGGTGCATCATCGGTGCTCACGTGATGGTTGGCGGCTGTTCGGGCGTGGCGCAGGATGTGCCGCCTTACGTTATTGCGCAGGGCAACCACGCTACGCCGTTCGGGATCAATATCGAAGGTCTCAAGCGTCGCGGCTTCAGCAAAGAGTCGTTGCACGCTATCCGCAACGCCTATAAGTTGCTCTATCGCAGCGGCAGAACGCTGGAGGAAGTGAAACCGGAGATCGAAGCCATCGCACAGCAGCACAGCGAAGTGCAACCTTTCTACGATTTCTTCACCCGTTCAACCCGTGGATTAATTCGTTAATCCATGTCAGCGCGTCCCTTAACGATTGCCCTGGTCGCCGGAGAAACCTCCGGCGATATTCTTGGTGCAGGTCTGATCCGTGCCCTGAAAGCCCGTCATCCGGATGCACGCTTTGTCGGCGTGGCGGGTCCTCTGATGCAGGCAGAAGGGTGTGAAGCCTGGTATGAGATGGAAGAGCTGGCGGTGATGGGCATTGTCGAGGTGCTCGGTCGCCTGCGACGCCTGCTGACAATCCGTCGCGATCTCACCCGGCGTTTTACCGAACTCAGACCCGATGTCTTTGTCGGGATTGATGCGCCCGATTTCAATATCACGCTGGAAGGCAATCTTAAACGCACTGGCATTCGCACTATCCACTATGTCAGCCCCTCGGTGTGGGCATGGCGGCAAAAGCGTGTCTTTAAGATTGGTCGTAACACCGATCTGGTGCTGGCGTTCCTGCCATTTGAAAAAGCTTTTTACGATCGCTATAACGTTCCCTGTCGTTTTATCGGTCACACCATGGCGGATGCCATGCCGCTGCAACCCGATAAGCTGGCTGCACGCCGTCATCTGGGCATTGCCGATGATGCGCTCTGCCTGGCCTTGCTGCCCGGCAGCCGGGGTGCGGAAGTGGAAATGCTCAGCGCCGATTTTCTGAAAACCGCTCAGTTGCTGCGTCGTCACTATCCGGCACTGGAAATCGTGGTGCCGCTGGTCAACGCCCGTCGCCGCGAACAGTTTGAGAAGATTAAAGCCGAAACCGCCCCCGAACTGCCGATGCATCTGCTTGATGGTCAGGGACGTGAGGCGATGATTGCGAGCGATGCCGCACTCCTGGCGTCAGGCACTGCCGCACTGGAGTGCATGCTGGCAAAATGCCCAATGGTCGTCGGTTATCGCATGAAGCCGGCCACCTTCTGGCTGGCGAAACGGCTGGTCAAAACCCCTTACGTCTCGCTGCCAAACCTGCTGGCAGGGCGTGAGCTGGTCAAAGAGTTACTGCAGGATGAGTGTCAGCCTGAAGCCCTGGCCGCAGCGTTAGATCCGCTGCTGCATGCCGGGCCTGAGCGAGAAACACTCCTGCAGACGTTTCATGAATTACATCAACAGATCCGCTGGAACGCCGATGAGCAGGCAGCGGATGCGGTACTGGAGCTGGTGAATGCCTGATTTTATCTATCCTGTCGCCAGACTGATTGCCGGTGTGGACGAAGTGGGGCGCGGTCCGCTGGTTGGCGCGGTCGTTACTGCCGCGGTGATCCTCGATCCGGCAAACCCGATTACCGGCCTGGCCGACTCGAAGAAACTGTCTGAAAAGCGCCGCCTGGCGTTGTATGACGAAATCAAAGAGAAAGCGCTGGCATGGAGTCTGGGACGCGCAGAGCCTGAAGAGATCGATCAGCTCAACATTCTGCATGCCACTATGCTGGCGATGCAGCGCGCCGTAGCTGGCCTCGGCATTCAGCCCGATTATGTGCTGATTGATGGCAATCGTTGCCCTGCACTGCCAATGCCTTCACAGGCGGTAGTTAAAGGGGATAGTCTGGTTGCCGAAATCAGTGCAGCATCGATCATCGCCAAAGTGTCGCGTGACCAGGAGATGACCGAACTCGATCTGCTGTTCCCGCAGTATGGTTTTGCGCAGCACAAAGGTTATCCGACGGCGCTGCATATAGAAAAACTGACGCAGTATGGCGTCACGCCGCACCACCGTCGCAGTTTTGCGCCCGTACGCAATGCGCTGCTCGATGCTGAAGTACTGGCTGCACGCCAGACCCTTACGCTTTAATAGCCTGACGCTGTTTTAACCGGAAACTGATATGGCTGAACCCCGTTTTATACATCTGCGTGTCCACAGTGACTATTCGATGGTTGATGGCCTGGCGAAAACCGGGCCGTTAATCAAGAAGGCGGCTGCCCTTGGCATGCCGGCTATCGCGATTACCGACTTCACTAACCTCTGTGGCCTGGTGAAATTTTACGGTGGCGCGCACAGCGCAGGGATAAAGCCGGTCATTGGTGCCGATTTCAACGTTGCCAGTGAGCTGATGGGGGATGAGCTGACACAGCTTACCGTGCTGGCGTCCAGTAATACCGGATACCAGAACCTGACGCTGCTGATCTCCCGTGCCTATCAGCGTGGGTATGGCGTGGACGGACCGATCATCGACCGCGACTGGCTGATTGAATTGCAGGAAGGATTAATCCTGCTGTCGGGCGGACGGCGCGGCGATGTGGGTCGCAGCCTGCTGCGCGGCAACAATGCCCTGGTTTCGCAATGCCTGTCGTTTTACCAGCAACATTTCCCCGATCGCTACTACCTGGAGCTGATTCGTACCGGCCGTCAGGACGAAGAGAGCTATCTGCATGCGGCAGTTGAACTGGCGATTGCAGAGGGAATACCGGTCGTTGCCACCAATGAAGTCTGCTTTATCAATGCAGAAGATTTCGATGCGCACGAAATTCGCGTCGCCATTCATGACGGCTATACGCTGGATGATCCCAAGCGTCCGCGTAACTACAGTCCTCAGCAATATATGCGCAGCGAAGAGGAGATGTGCGAGCTCTTCTCGGACATCCCGGAAGCGCTGGAAAACAGCGTAGAGATTGCTAAGCGTTGTAACGTCACGGTCCGGCTGGGCGAATACTTCCTGCCGCAGTTCCCGACCGGTGATATGACCACCGAAGATTATCTGGTGGTGAAATCCCGTGAGGGTCTGGAAGAGCGTCTTGAGTTCCTGTTCCCGGACGAAGCCGAACGCCTTGAGAAACGCCCGGAATATGATGAACGTCTGGAGATTGAACTCAACGTTATTAACCAGATGGGTTTCCCCGGCTACTTCCTGATCGTAATGGAGTTCATCCAGTGGTCCAAGGACAACGGCGTGCCGGTCGGGCCGGGGCGTGGTTCCGGTGCCGGTTCGCTGGTGGCCTATGCGCTGAAAATCACCGATATCGATCCGCTGGAATTTGACCTGCTGTTCGAACGCTTCCTGAACCCGGAACGCGTCTCGATGCCCGATTTCGACGTCGACTTCTGCATGGAGAAGCGCGATCAGGTGATCGAACACGTTGCAGATATGTACGGACGTGAAGCGGTTTCCCAGATTATTACCTTCGGCACCATGGCGGCGAAAGCGGTCATTCGCGATGTGGGCCGCGTGCTGGGACATCCTTACGGCTTCGTTGACCGCATTTCAAAACTGATCCCGCCCGATCCCGGCATGACGCTGGAAAAAGCTTTTATTGCTGAACCGCAGCTTCCCGCCATGTATGACGCGGACGAAGAGGTTAAAGCGCTGATCGACATGGCGCGCAAGCTGGAAGGGGTCACGCGTAACGCCGGTAAACATGCGGGCGGCGTGGTCATTGCGCCAACGAAGATCACCGATTTTGCGCCGCTCTATTGTGATGAGCATGGGCAGTTCCCGGTAACTCAGTTCGATAAAAATGATGTGGAATATGCCGGCCTGGTGAAGTTCGACTTCCTGGGTCTGCGTACGCTGACCATCATCGACTGGGCGCTGAAGATGATCAACCCGCGCCGGGAAAAGCAGGGGCTGGAGCCGATCGATATCGCCTCTATCCCGCTGGACGATAAGAAAAGCTTCGATATGCTGCAGCGCTCGGAAACCACTGCGGTGTTCCAGCTTGAATCGCGCGGCATGAAAGATCTGATTAAGCGTCTGAAGCCCGACTGCTTCGAAGATATGATCGCACTGGTGGCGCTGTTCCGTCCTGGCCCACTGCAGTCCGGCATGGTGGATAACTTCATTGACCGTAAGCATGGCCGTGAAGCGATCTCCTATCCCGACATTCAGTGGCAGCACGAAAGCCTGAAACCGGTGCTGGAACCGACCTACGGCATCATCCTCTATCAGGAACAGGTGATGCAGATCGCCCAGGTTCTCTCCGGTTACACGCTGGGCGGTGCGGATATGCTGCGTCGCGCCATGGGTAAAAAGAAACCCGAGGAGATGGCCAAACAGCGTTCTGTATTCCGCGACGGTGCCGAAAGTATGGGCATCGACGGGGAACTGTCGATGAAGATCTTCGATCTGGTAGAAAAATTTGCAGGTTATGGCTTTAACAAGTCACACTCTGCGGCCTACGCACTCGTCTCCTACCAGACGTTGTGGCTGAAGGCGCACTATCCGGCTGAGTTTATGGCTGCGGTCATGACCGCCGATATGGATAACACCGAGAAAGTGGTTGGCCTGGTCGATGAGTGCTGGCGGATGGGACTGAAAGTCCTGCCGCCTGATATCAACTCCGGTCTCTATCAGTTCCATGTTAATGACGCGGGCGAGATCGTTTACGGTATCGGCGCGATCAAAGGCGTCGGTGAAGGCCCGATCGAAGCGATCATCGACGCCCGTAACGAAGGCGGTTATTTCCGCGAGTTGTTTGATCTCTGCGCCCGTACCGACACCAAAAAGATCAACCGTCGGGTAATGGAAAAATTGATCATGTCCGGGGCCTTTGATCGCCTTGGACCGCATCGCGCTGCGCTGATGAGTTCACTCAGTGACGCGTTAAAAGCGGCCGATCAGCACGCGAAAGCGGAAGCGATTGGCCAGGCTGATATGTTTGGCGTACTGGCGGAAGAGCCGGAGCAGGTTGAGAAATCGTACGCCAGCGTCACGCCGTGGCCTGAGCAGGTGCAGCTGGATGGCGAACGGGAAACGCTGGGGCTTTACCTTACCGGCCACCCGATTAATCAGTACCTGAAAGAAATTGAGCGTTACGTTGGCGGGGTGCGGCTGAAAGATATGCATCCTACCGATCGGGGTAAAATTACCGTGGCGGCCGGTCTGGTGATCGCGGCACGGGTAATGGTCACCAAACGCGGCAACCGAATTGGTATCTGTACTCTGGACGATCGCTCCGGTCGTCTTGAGGTGATGTTATTTACCGATGCGTTAGATAAATACCAGCAGTTGCTGGAGAAAGACCGAATTCTGATCGTCAGCGGACAGGTCAGCTTTGATGACTTCAGTGGTGGCCTTAAAATGACCGCTCGTGAAGTCATGGACATCGACGAAGCTCGCGAAAAATACGCGCGCGGACTTGCTATCTCGCTGACGGACAGGCAAATTGATGACCAGCTATTAAACCGACTCCGTCAGTCTCTGGAACCTCATCGATCAGGGACTATTCCGGTGCATCTCTACTATCAGAGAGCCGACGCGCGAGCGAAGCTGCGCTTTGGTGCAGCGTGGCGAATTTCGCCCAGCGATCGTTTACTTAACGATCTGCGCTCGTTGATTGGATCGGAGCAGGTGGAACTGGAGTTTGACTAGAACAGGAACATTATGAGTCTTAATTACCTGGATTTTGAACAGCCAATTGCAGAACTGGAAGCGAAGATCGATTCGCTGACCTCAATTGGTCGTCAGGATGATAAACACGTTAATCTGGATGAAGAAGTTCAGCGTCTGCGTGAGAAAAGCGTTGAGCTGACCCGTAAGATCTTCGCCGATTTGGGCGCATGGCAAATCGCTCAGCTGGCGCGTCATCCTTTGCGTCCTTACACCTTTGACTACGTGCGCAACGCCTTCGACGATTTCGATGAGCTGGCGGGCGACCGTGCTTATGCCGATGACAAAGCGATTGTGGGCGGGATTGCACGTCTTGATGGACGTCCGGTGATGATCATCGGGCACCAGAAAGGCCGTGAAACCAAAGAGAAAATTCGCCGTAACTTCGGCATGCCAGCACCGGAAGGCTATCGCAAAGCGCTGCGCCTGATGGAGATGGCTGAGCGTTTCAAAATGCCAATCATCACCTTCATCGACACACCGGGTGCCTATCCGGGTGTGGGCGCGGAAGAGCGTGGGCAGTCTGAAGCGATTGCCCGCAACCTGCGTGAAATGTCTGGCCTGAAAGTGCCGGTGATCTGTACGGTCATCGGTGAGGGTGGTTCAGGTGGTGCGCTGGCGATTGGCGTGGGCGACAAAGTGAATATGCTGCAGTACAGCACCTATTCAGTGATCTCGCCGGAAGGCTGTGCATCTATTCTGTGGAAAAGCGCTGACAAAGCGCCGCTGGCCGCTGAAGCGATGGGCATTACCGCTCACCGTCTGAAAGAGCTGAAGCTGATTGACTCGGTGATCCCTGAGCCGCTGGGTGGCGCGCATCGCCGTCCGGTTGATATGGCGCAGTCACTGAAGCAGCAGCTGCTGGCCGATCTGGCCGATCTCGATGGATTTAGCACTGAAGAGCTGCTGGATCGTCGTTATCAGCGCCTGATGAGCTACGGCTACGCCTGATTTAGCCCCATCAATAAAAGCGGACTCCGGTCCGCTTTTTTTATGCCGCCGGTTTATCTCCGCACGCTATTCCCCTCTCTTTCAGCGCCATCCGATAGCCGCCTTGCTACACCTTCCGCGGGTTAGCGGTTATGCTTGTCCGGTTCCACAATAATCAGGGAGATGGGCATTGAATATTCTGGCGATCATGGGCGCGCACGGCGTGTTTTATAAAGATGAACCGTTACGCGAACTCGACGCGGCGTTAAATCTGCAAGGCTTCAGGCTGCTTTACCCGAAAAACAGTGACGATCTGCTGAAACTGATCGAGCACAATCCGCGTATCAGCGGCGTCATCTTCGACTGGGACGCGCACAACAGTCCGGAACTCTGCGGTGAGATTAATCAGCTCAACGAATACCTGCCGCTGTACGCCTTTATCAACACCCACTCGCAGATGGATATCAGCGTCAATGAGATGCGCATGCCGCTGCACTTTTTTGAGTACGCGCTGAATGCCGCCGACGATATCGCGCTGCATATCCGGCAATATACCGATGACTATCTCGACCACATTACGCCGCCGCTGACTAAAGCGTTGTTCACCTATGTGAAAGAGGGCAAGTACACCTTCTGCACGCCGGGCCATATGGCGGGTACCGCGTTTCAGAAGAGCCCGGTGGGCTGCCTGTTCTACGATTTCTTCGGGGCTAATACCCTGAAATCGGACATCTCAATTTCCGTTACCGAACTGGGTTCGCTGCTTGATCACACCGGTCCGCACCTTGAAGCGGAGGAGTACATTGCACGTACTTTTGGTGCCGAGCAGAGTTACATGGTGACCAACGGGACCTCAACGTCGAACAAAATTGTCGGCATGTATGCCGCACCGGCGGGCAGCACCGTGCTGATCGATCGCAACTGCCACAAGTCACTGACCCATCTGCTGATGATGAGCGATCTTATCCCCATCTGGCTGAAGCCGACCCGCAATGCGTTGGGTATTCTCGGCGGTATCCCGAAGCAGGAGTTCACCCGCGAGAGTATTTCGCGCAAGGTGGCTGCCACCGACCGTGCCACGTGGCCGGTTCATGCGGTGATCACCAACTCCACCTATGATGGGCTGCTCTACAATACCCAGTACATCAAAGAGACACTGGATGTACCGTCGATTCATTTCGATTCAGCGTGGGTGCCTTACACCAATTTCCATCCGATCTACGCCGGTAAAAGTGGCATGAGTGGCGACCGCATCCCGGGCAAAGTGGTGTATGAGACGCAATCGACCCACAAACTGCTGGCGGCGTTTTCGCAGGCATCAATGATTCACATTAAGGGCGACTACGACGAACAGACGTTTAACGAAGCCTACATGATGCACACCACCACCTCGCCCAATTACGCCATCGTCTCCTCTATTGAAACTGCTGCTGCTATGCTGCGTGGCAATCCCGGTAAACGACTGATCAATCGCTCGGTGGAGCGCGCGCTGCACTTCCGTCGGGAGATCCAGCGCCTGCGCGAGGAGTCCGATAGCTGGTTCTTTGATATCTGGCAGCCGGAAGAGGTTGATGAAGCGCAATGCTGGCCGATCCAGCCCGGCGACGAAGAGTGGCACGGATTTACTCAGGCCGATCGCGACCACATGTACCTGGATCCGATCAAAGTCACCATTCTGACGCCGGGCATGAGCGAACTGGGGAAGATGGCGGAAGAGGGGATCCCGGCGGCGCTGGTGGCGAAGTTTCTGGATGAGCGCGGCATCGTGGTGGAGAAAACCGGTCCCTATAACCTGCTGTTCCTGTTCAGCATCGGTATCGACAAAACCAAAGCGATGAGCGTGCTGCGCGGACTGACCGAGTTCAAACGCGCCTACGATCTTAATCTGCGGGTGAAAAACATGCTGCCGGATCTCTATGCCGAAGATCCTGACTTCTATCGCAATATGCGCATTCAGACACTGGCGCAGGGGATCCATCAGCTGATCCGCCATCACGATCTGCCGCGTCTGATGCTGCAGGCATTTGATGTCCTGCCCGAAATGAAGATGACGCCGCATCAGGCGTTTCAGCAGCAGGTGAAGGGCAACATCGAAACGGTGGATCTCAGCGAGCTGGTCGGGCGGGTGTCGGCCAATATGATTCTGCCTTATCCGCCAGGCGTTCCACTGGTGATGCCAGGCGAGATGATTACTGAGAAGAGCCGCGCGGTGCTCGATTTTCTGCTGATGCTGTGCAGCATTGGACGGCATTATCCGGGCTTCGAAACGGATATTCACGGCGCCAGCCTGACCGAAGAGGGCGAGTATCGCGTCCGCGTGCTGAAAAACGACCTCGCATAAACCTTTAAACGACTATCAGCGGCAGGGTGTCTGCGGACAGCCTGCCCGAATCAGGGAATTGAACATGTTGCAGTTAACCGCTATTCACCACATCGCCATCATCGCCTCTGACTATCAGCGCAGCAAAGCATTCTATTGTGACGTACTGGGTTTCCGTCTGATGGGCGAATATTACCGCGAAGCGCGGGAATCCTGGAAAGGCGACCTTGCCCTACAGGATCGCTACACCATTGAGCTGTTCTCTTTTCCTGAGCCGCCGGCGCGGGTCAGTCATCCTGAAGCGTGTGGCCTGCGTCATCTGGCCTTTACCGTGCCGGATGTTGCCGCTGCCGTCGCGACGCTGGCCGATAAAGGCGTTATCTGCGAACCGATTCGCATTGATGACCTGACCGGTAAACAATGCACTTTCTTTGCCGATCCGGATGGTTTGCCGCTGGAGCTTTATCAGGCGTAAAATAGCGCGCTCAGCGGGCGACATTCAGTGGCCCGATTTTCTGGATTCTGCCATGTCTTTGCCCGCTTTTGACACTCTGTTGCAATCTGATGCCGCGCTGGTGGTCGCATTCAGCGGTGGACTGGATTCAACCGTGCTGCTGCATCAGCTTCGCGGCTGGCAGCAGCAGCATCCTCAGTTGCGCCTGCGGGCACTGCATGTTCACCATGGGCTTAGCCCGAATGCCGATCGCTGGGCAACCCATTGTCAGACGATTTGCGCGCAGTGGCAGCTGCCCTGTGAAGTGCTCCGCGTTAACGTTGATGGCCGGGAAAACGGCATTGAAGCGGCCGCCCGAACCGCCCGTTATCAGGCGCTGAGTGCGGCACTGCAGCCGGGCGAAGTGTTACTCACTGCGCAGCACCTCGACGATCAGTGCGAAACATTCCTGCTGGCGCTGAAGCGCGGCAGTGGTCCCGCCGGGCTGGCAGCGATGCCCGCTACACGCGCGCTGGGTTCTCATCAGCTGGTGCGTCCGCTGCTGAATCAGACGCGACAGTCGCTTGAAGCCTATGCCGACGCGCATCAGCTGGTGTGGATTGAAGATGAGAGCAATCAGGATCTTCGCTACGACCGCAACTTTCTGCGTCAGCGGCTGCTGCCTGAGCTTTACCAGCGCTGGCCCCATTTTGCCGAGGCAACGGCCCGCAGTGCGATGTTGTGCAGTGAGCAGGAGCAGTTGCTGGATGAACTGCTTACCGGGCAACTGGCAGAGCTGATCCAGCCTGATGGCAGCCTGCACTTTCCACCCATAATGGCCATGAGTGAGCTGCGTGCTAATGCCTTATTGCGGCGCTGGATCGCCGGACAGGGTGGGGCGATGCCGTCCCGTGAAGCGCTGAAACGCATCCACGACGAAGTGATGGCGAGCCGGGAGGATGCGCAGCCCCGGCTGCGATTCGGTCAGGCTGAACTCCGTCGTTACCGTCAGCAGCTCTACTGGCTGCCGTTGTTCAGTTCACTGCGCGACACCGTGCTGGCATGGCCCGATCTCTGCCAGCCGCTGGCGTTACCGCAGAACCTTGGCACGCTGCGTGCCAGCCAGTCAGAGAGCCTGTTGCGCTATCCTGAGCCGGATGAGCAGGTCAGCGTGCGGTTTCACGCACAGGGTCATGTCCATCTGGTGGGCCGTCGTGGCGGAAGGGAAATGAAAAAACTGTGGCAGGAGTTACAGATACCGCCGTGGCAGCGTGAACGGCTGCCGTTAATTTTTTATAACCAGACGCTGGTCTGCGTTCCGACTCTTTTTGTCACCCGTGATGGCGCGGCCCCTAATCAGCAGGGCTGGCAGATAGTCTGGGACGGAGCATGCGGCGCAGGAGAACAACAATAATGAAACAGTGGCTTATTGCCTGTTTAGCGGTCACCGTGTTACCGGCATGGGCAGCGGGTGATGCGCAGCGCGGCGCACAGAAAGCGGGCAGTTGCATGGCCTGTCATGGCGCAGCAGGAAAAGCGGCGGTGCCGCTCTATCCTGACCTGGCCGGGCAGCACGCACCTTATCTGGAACATGCGCTGCAGGCCTATAAAAATGGCGAACGCAGTGGCGGTCAGGCTGAAGTCATGAAGGCGTTTGTGGCGGGATTGAGTGACAGCGATATGGCGGATTTAGCGGCGTACTACAGTTCGTTGCAGCCCTGAAGTTTAACAGGGCGGAAAGGTCCCGCCCTGAATGCGTAGGTTACTCTGCGCTGACAACCACCGTACCCAACTCGGGATGGGTGAAGCTTGCGATATGGTCGAGACGTAATTCGCGATGTTCACCGGAAAGATCGATAGCCAGATATTCAACGTTCTTACGTGAAAAGATCTCTTTGGCTTTTGCCTTAAGCTGCTCGCCATCTTTCATTTCCAGCGACAGCATCCAGTTGTTCTGGCAGGCGAGTTCCAGATTATCGTAATCATCGCAATTGATAGGTTGGTACGCTTCATTTATCAACATAGTCGCTCACCAATAAGTTAGCAGCGGCGTAGGCCGCCTGTTCCCTGACAGAAGAGTTTAGCTCAGTATTTGCGGCAACATCATTAAGTGCCTTCAATGCGCAGCCAATCGCATCCGGTATGTAACCTAAATCCCCGCTGCCGATTTCGGCATACTTCCGGCGAACTAACTCACAATAATTTTGCACGTGGCCCTCCTCGGCAGAGCGTAAATACTCTGGTTAACTGGCGACTATATCATAGCCATTTAGAGGAAATCAGCCTGCGTAAAGCAGGAACAGTGCGCGAATCACTGCTAAAGTGACAGATTCCGCTGTCTGAGGCGGAGTAAATCAGAGCACAAAAGGTTAATTTGATGAACAGGTTATCGGAGGTCAACGTGGTTAAGGTGTGGGGAGCGAGCTTATGATTATGCTATCCCGTTCGGTTGAGATTCCGGAGAGTGAGATTGAGCTGACGGCGATTCGTGCTCAGGGCGCAGGCGGACAACATGTCAATAAAGCCAGCACCGCCATTCATCTGCGCTTCGATATTGCTGCCTCTTCACTGCCCGCGTTTTATAAAGAGCGGCTGCTCACCGCCACTCATCATTTGATTACCGGTGATGGCGTTGTGGTGATCAAGGCGCAGGAGTATCGCAGTCAGGAGATGAATCGTGAAGCAGCGCTGCAACGTCTGGTTAATCTGATCCAGGAGCTGAGTACCGTGGAAAAAGCCCGGCGCGCCACGCGGCCGACCCGCGCCTCAAAAGAGCGCCGTCTGGAAGGAAAAGCCCGCCGCAGTTCAACTAAATCGATGCGCGGCAAGGTACAATAAAAAACGCCCCGCAGGCGGGGCGTTTGAGTACTTACAACGTCAGGGGCGAGCGGCGAAGAGTTCGAGCCTGCTCAGGGAACGCGGTCAGATCGGAAAGTCGCTAAAGCCATCCATGGCCGCTCGGCCCGCACCGTCCCTGGCGCGGGACGCTTTCCTCTCCTGACCCGGTTCCCTTCGCGTTGAGCTCATCTGTTGCGGCCAGATTCAGCCCGCTTTGATTAACGCTAAGAACTTACTTATTCAGAGCCTTCAGCAGGAATTCAACAATTTCATCCTGCTTAATCATCTGCTTCTCACCGGCACGACGTGATTTGTACTCAATCTCCTGATTATCGAGATTTCGGTCACCAATGACGATGGTGTGTGGCACGCCGATCAGTTCCATATCAGCGAACATCACGCCCGGACGCTCTTTACGGTCATCCAGAATAACCTCAACGCCTTTGGCACGCAGGGTGGCATACAGCTCTTCCGCCAGCTCTTTAACCCGGAACGATTTCTGCATATTCATTGGCAGAATCGCAACCTCGAAAGGTGCCAGTGCGGCTGGCCAGATAATGCCGCGGTCGTCATGGTTCTGCTCAATGGCTGCCGCAACAACGCGGGTGATGCCGATGCCGTAGCAGCCCATGCTCATCACCTGATTGCGGCCATCTTCGCCCTGAACAGACGCTTTCAGCGCGTCAGAATACTTGGTGCCGAGCTGGAAAATATGACCGACTTCGATGCCGCGCTTAATCTGCAGCGTACCTTTACCATCCGGGCTTAAATCGCCTTCGACCACGTTACGGATATCCGCAACGCTGGCCAGCGGCAGATCGCGCTCCCAGTTAATGCCGAAGTAGTGCTTACCATCGACGTTGGCGCCGGCGCTGAAGTCGCTCATCTTCGCCACGGTACGGTCAGCAATCACAGGCATCTGCAGACCAACCGGGCCGATTGAACCCGGTCCGGCACCCACTGCGGCGCGAATCTCTTCTTCGGTCGCGAACACCAGCGGTGACGCAACGATCTCTGACTTCTCCGCTTTGATCTCATTAAGCTGATGATCGCCGCGTACCAGCAGGGCAACCAGCGCGTGGCCGCTCTCTTCGGCACCTTTAACAATCAGCGTTTTCACTGTTTTTTCAACAGGCACATTGAATTGCTCAACCAGCTCCGCGATGGTTTTTGCGTCTGGCGTCTCGACCAGTTGCATCTCCTGCGACGGCGCTGCGCGCTCACCAGCGGGTGCGACGGCTTCGGCCAGCTCAATGTTGGCCGCGTAATCAGAATCGGTAGAGAAGATCACATCATCTTCACCGCTCTGCGCCAGAACCTGGAACTCATGGGAGGCGCTGCCGCCAATCGAGCCGGTGTCGGCCTGCACGGCGCGGAAATCCAGACCCATACGGCTGAAGATCTGGCTATAGGCGCGGTACATCGCGTCATACGTTTCCTGCAGCGACTCCTGCGAAACGTGGAACGAGTAAGCATCTTTCATGATGAATTCACGTGAACGCATCACGCCAAAGCGCGGACGGACTTCATCACGGAATTTGGTCTGGATCTGATAGAGGTTGAGCGGCAGTTGCTTATAAGAGCTCAGCTCATTGCGGATCAGGTCAGTGACCACCTCTTCATGCGTCGGACCCAGCACGAACGGACGCTCGTGGCGATCTGCAATACGTAACAGTTCCGGGCCATACTCCTCCCAGCGACCGCTCTCCTGCCACAGGTCGGCGGGCTGCACAACCGGCATTAAAATCTCAACCGCGCCCGCGTTGTTCATCTCTTCGCGCACGATGTTTTCGACTTTTTTCAGCACGCGAACCCCGGTCGGTAACCAGGTGTACAAGCCAGAAGCCAGTTTGCGGATCATACCGGCGCGCAGCATCAGCTGGTGGCTGATCACTTCAGCGTCGGAAGGCGTCTCTTTCTGAGTAGAGAGCAGATATTGAGTAGTACGCATTGATTACGGTTCCAGTTGATCGGAAAGTCACAGACAGAATTTTGCTGGCGGCTAGTGTACCAGTGAGATCACCGGCTCAAAAGCGGGTTTTAACGCGGGTCGATAGCGATCACTTCAGTACCGGCATCGTCAATGCGCCAGCGTACATTAAAATCCATCAGCCAGGCCGCATATTCCCGCGCCTGCGTTTCGCCCTGACGGTAAGCGGGACGGGGATCCTGTGCCAGCACTTCACTGATAAAGCGAGCCAGATTGGGGTAGCGCGACTGCTGGTGAAGCTGCTGTTGTGCCAGCGCGGAGAAGCGAACCGGCATATCAGCCGCAGGTGCCGCCTGAGCAAAACCCGCCTGGGCATGCGGCAATGCTTCGGCAAAGGGCAGATAAGGTTTGATATCCACCACCGGGGTGCCATCGACCAGATCCAGACTGCCAAGCTGCAGGATCACCTGCTGTTTTTCAATCCTGATACCTTTTAGCTCAACCAGCGACATGCCAATGGGATTGGGACGGAACGTTGAACGTGTCGCAAATACACCCATGCGCGCATTGCCGCCCAGCCGGGGAGGGCGAACCGTGGGACGCCAGCCGCCCTCCATCGTCTGATGGAAGACAAACAGCAGCCAGAGGTGGCTGAACGCTTCCAGTCCACGCACCGCTTCTGGCTGATTGTAAGGTGGCTGCAGGTGCAGTTCGCCGCCGCCATCCTGTACCAGCCCTGGCTGGCGCGGCACGGCAAACTTCTCCTTCCACGGTGAGCGGATTACCCCAATTTGCGCAAAGGCGAATTCACTCATTGATTGCTGACTTTCAGTGCCGAACCCTGACACACCGCCTGACGATAGCAGCCTGGCGTGCCGGTGACGATTTCACACTGATGCAGCAGCACCGCATTGGCTTTCATCTGTGACGCTTTGATCTGCAGGCGTTTACGTGCAGTAGCGATGTTGGCTGGGGAGTTCTGATTACTCATCTGGCAATCTTCAGCGGAGACTTCACCCAGATCGCGGAACGGCTTGCTGACCAGATCGGCGGCATCGGTATAGAGCTTAACCGGTGCCGGTCGTGACACAGGCTTGCGGGTGGGTTCACTGGATTGCTGCGGCCGGGACGGTGCGCTGCTTATCGGGTGATACTCATGAACACACCCTGTCAGCATCAATGCTAACAAGCAGAGCGGTAAAAAACGCATGGCAACATCCTCAGGTTTCAAAAAGTGGCGTTATTGAAACAAGGACAAGAATAAATAACAAGTCGGGCAGGGCACCCAATAACAGAAAGGGCGGCATAGCGCCGCCCTTAAGGAGATGAACAGCTGAATTACCAGCCTTTAACCGCGCCGCCGTTAAAGACTTTGTTAGCGGCATCGTAGACTTCGTCAGACTGATAAGCCTTGACAAATTTCTTCACGTTTTCCGCATCTTTATTATCTTCGCGCGCCACAATCAGGTTCACGTACGGTGAATCTTTATCTTCGACGAAAATACCATCTTTGGCTGGTGTCAGGCCAATCTGGCTGGCGTAGGTGGTGTTGATAACCGCCAGCGCGATCTGCTGATCGTCCAGTGAGCGTGGCAGCTGCGGCGCTTCCAGCTCAACAATTTTCAGATGCTTAGGGTTTTCAGTGATATCCAGCGAGGTTGGCAGCAGGCCCACGCCATCTTTCAGCTTGATCAGACCCACTTTCTGCAGCAGCAGCAGCGTACGGCCCAGGTTGGTCGGGTCGTTTGGAATGGCAACCTGAGCGCCATCCTGCAGCTCATCCAGTGACTTAATCTTTTTCGAATAGCCCGCGATTGGGTAGACGAAGGAGTTACCCACTGAAACCAGCTTGTAGCCACGATCTTTGATCTGCTGATCCAGATACGGTTTGTGCTGGAAAGCGTTGACGTCGATATCGCCTTTGCTCAGCGCTTCATTCGGTAGTACGTAATCGTTGAAGGTGACCAGCTCAACGTCCAGACCATATTTCTCTTTGGCAACTTTCTGCGCTGCTTCAGCAACCTGCTGCTCAGCACCGACAATCACACCCACTTTGATGTGGTTAGGGTCTTTCTCTTTTTGATCGCATCCTGCCAGCGCAATCGCGCCAATCAGTGCACCCACAGCGGCAATTTTCTTGAATCTGAAAGACATATCCTTTCCTTCTTAATAATGTGATATTGCTGGCTTATTTATGGGACACCGCACGCACGATGCGGTCGCCACAGAATTGAATGAGATACACCAAAACCACTAACAACACCAATACCGTATTCATCACAGTGGCGTTATATCCGATATAACCATACTGATAACCGATCTGGCCCAGACCACCGGCACCCACCGCGCCACCCATGGCGGAGTAACCAACCAGGGTAATCAGGGTGATGGTCGCAGCATTCACCAGGCCAGGCATCGCTTCCGGCAGCAGAACCTTACGGATGATCTGCATTGGCGTGGCGCCCATGGCACGTGACGCTTCAATCAGTCCGGTTGGCAGTTCCAGCAAGGCATTTTCAACCATACGTGCGATAAACGGCGCCGCGCCAACGGTCAACGGCACGATGGCCGCCTGCAGTCCGATTGAGGTGCCGACGATTACGCGAGTAAAAGGAATCATCCAGACCAGTAAGATAATGAAAGGAATGGAGCGGAAGATATTCACCAGCGCGGAGAGCACGCGATAAAGTCCCTGATTCTGCAGAATCTGGCCCGGACGGGTGACATAGAGTAAAACGCCGACCGGCAGACCCAGCACAAAACCGAAAAATCCAGAAACGAAGGTCATCATCAGCGTTTCCCACACGCCCCGTCCCAGCAACCACATCATCGCTTCAGACATAACCTAACACCTCTACTTTCACATGATTCTCCTTCAGCCAGGCTATCGCCTCGCGGGTATCGCTTTCTGTGCCGTGCATTTCGGCCAGCATAATGCCGAACTTCACGCCACCGGCGTAATCCATCTGGGCACTGATAATGTTGTTATTCACGTTGTAACGGCGGGCGGCTTCAGACAGCAGCGGCGCATCAACCGATTTACCGGTGAATTCCAGTCGCAGCAGGGGCACGGTGCCTTCAGCGGCGGTGGCAGAAAGGCGCTGCTGGTAATCATCCGGAATATCCAGATGCAGCGTAGACTGAATAAACTGCTGCGCCAGCGGTGTCTTAGGATGAGAGAAGACCTCACTGACGCTATCTTTCTCAATCAGCTCACCGTGACTGATGACCGCAACCTGATCGCAGATGCGCTTCACTACATCCATTTCATGGGTGATCAGCAGAATCGTCAGCCCAAGCCGGCGGTTAATGTCTTTAAGCAATTCCAGAATAGAGCGGGTCGTCGCGGGATCCAGTGCGCTGGTGGCTTCATCACACAGCAGAACCTTGGGATTGCTGGCCAGGGCGCGGGCAATCGCGACACGCTGCTTCTGTCCGCCCGACAGATTGGCGGGCCACGCATCATGCTTGTCTGATAATCCCACCAGTTCCAGCAGCTCAGTTACGCGAGCCGTGATCTGAGCGCGGGAGAGATTACCGAGTTCCAGTGGAAGAGAGACGTTGCCCGCGACGGTACGGGAGTTCATCAGATTAAAGTGCTGGAAGATCATGCCGATCTGGCGGCGCGCCTGAGTTAACTGACGTTCGTTGAGTGCGGTTAAATCAGCACCGTCTACCAGTACGCGGCCCGAAGTAGGGCGCTCCAGCAGGTTAACGCAACGAATCAACGTACTTTTACCGGCACCGGAAGCACCGATAACGCCATAAATCTGTCCGGCAGGCACGTGCAGGCTGACATCCGTTAACGCCGGAACAGACCGCGTGCCTTGCTGAAACACCTTGGTGATATTTTCTAGTTTAATCATTATGTTATTTATTATCGTGTTGCGTTGTCCGTGGTGTGGGAAGCCTCGTCGCTTTTATTCGGTATAAAAGCTGGATGGATGTTAAGGCATCCAGACGTCTAAATCAATGGAAGTGATTCAATCTGACATTCTCCCTTTTATAGCAATCATGCGATACTGATCGGCAATTTTTACAGCAGGAGTTTCTACGTGGCGAATAAAGTCCCCGCTATTTTTCTTGATCGTGATGGCACCCTTAATGTCGACAATGGCTATGTCCATGAGATCGATGACTTCCAGTTTATTGACGGCACGATTGAAGCGCTGCAACAACTTAAGACAATGGGTTTTGCGCTGGTGGTCGTGACCAATCAGTCTGGCATCGCGCGCGGTATGTTTACTGAAGATACCTTTATGCGGCTGACAGAATGGATGGACTGGTCGCTGGCCGATCGCGATGTTGATCTTGATGGCATCTATTTCTGTCCTCACCATCCTGAAGCAACAGTAGCAGAGTTCCGTCAGGCCTGTGACTGCCGCAAGCCTCAGCCGGGTATGCTGCTGACGGCGCAGGAAGAACTGAATATTGATATGGCCGCTTCTTATATGGTGGGTGACAAGCTGGAAGACATGCTGGCAGGGCAGGCTGCCGGTGTCGGCATGAAAGTACTGGTGCGCAGCGGCAAACCGGTCACTGCTGAAGGTGAAGCAGCAGCAGATTGGGTGATTAATAGCCTGGCAGAGCTTCCGGCGCGCATTAAAAAGGGGTAAAACGGCGCTTTTGTGCAAATTTCAGACGAACAGAAAAAAAGTCTCAATTTGCACTTGCGCTATCTGAGCCGTTCCCTATAATGCGCCTCCACTGACACGGCAAACCGGCAACGGAAAACGGGTCAGGAGGCACAGGAGACTGCGCCGCCGGAGAAAAACTTCTGAGAAAGAGGTTGACTCTGCAGGAGGAAAGCGTAATATACGCCACCTCGCGACAGGACGCTAACGCACTGTTCGCACTGCTCTTTAACAATTTATCAGACAATCTGTGTGGGCACTCGCAGGATTGATATCAGCGTCTCCGGACGTAAAAAATATCAAGCCTCACGAGTGAACACATAATGAAATTCATTATGACGTTTTACAGATGAGCACTGCTTAACTTGTTTAAGCAAATCAAACTTAAATTGAAGAGTTTGATCATGGCTCAGATTGAACGCTGGCGGCAGGCCTAACACATGCAAGTCGGACGGTAGCACAGAGGAGCTTGCTCCTTGGGTGACGAGTGGCGGACGGGTGAGTAATGTCTGGGGATCTGCCCGATAGAGGGGGATAACCACTGGAAACGGTGGCTAATACCGCATAACGTCGCAAGACCAAAGAGGGGGACCTTCGGGCCTCTCACTATCGGATGAACCCAGATGGGATTAGCTAGTAGGCGGGGTAATGGCCCACCTAGGCGACGATCCCTAGCTGGTCTGAGAGGATGACCAGCCACACTGGAACTGAGACACGGTCCAGACTCCTACGGGAGGCAGCAGTGGGGAATATTGCACAATGGGCGCAAGCCTGATGCAGCCATGCCGCGTGTATGAAGAAGGCCTTCGGGTTGTAAAGTACTTTCAGCGGGGAGGAAGGCGATGGGGTTAATAACCTTATCGATTGACGTTACCCGCAGAAGAAGCACCGGCTAACTCCGTGCCAGCAGCCGCGGTAATACGGAGGGTGCAAGCGTTAATCGGAATTACTGGGCGTAAAGCGCACGCAGGCGGTCTGTTAAGTCAGATGTGAAATCCCCGGGCTTAACCTGGGAACTGCATTTGAAACTGGCAGGCTTGAGTCTTGTAGAGGGGGGTAGAATTCCAGGTGTAGCGGTGAAATGCGTAGAGATCTGGAGGAATACCGGTGGCGAAGGCGGCCCCCTGGACAAAGACTGACGCTCAGGTGCGAAAGCGTGGGGAGCAAACAGGATTAGATACCCTGGTAGTCCACGCCGTAAACGATGTCGACTTGGAGGTTGTTCCCTTGAGGAGTGGCTTCCGGAGCTAACGCGTTAAGTCGACCGCCTGGGGAGTACGGCCGCAAGGTTAAAACTCAAATGAATTGACGGGGGCCCGCACAAGCGGTGGAGCATGTGGTTTAATTCGATGCAACGCGAAGAACCTTACCTACTCTTGACATCCACGGAATTTGGCAGAGATGCCTTAGTGCCTTCGGGAACCGTGAGACAGGTGCTGCATGGCTGTCGTCAGCTCGTGTTGTGAAATGTTGGGTTAAGTCCCGCAACGAGCGCAACCCTTATCCTTTGTTGCCAGCGATTCGGTCGGGAACTCAAAGGAGACTGCCGGTGATAAACCGGAGGAAGGTGGGGATGACGTCAAGTCATCATGGCCCTTACGAGTAGGGCTACACACGTGCTACAATGGCGCATACAAAGAGAAGCGACCTCGCGAGAGCAAGCGGACCTCACAAAGTGCGTCGTAGTCCGGATCGGAGTCTGCAACTCGACTCCGTGAAGTCGGAATCGCTAGTAATCGTGGATCAGAATGCCACGGTGAATACGTTCCCGGGCCTTGTACACACCGCCCGTCACACCATGGGAGTGGGTTGCAAAAGAAGTAGGTAGCTTAACCTTCGGGAGGGCGCTTACCACTTTGTGATTCATGACTGGGGTGAAGTCGTAACAAGGTAACCGTAGGGGAACCTGCGGTTGGATCACCTCCTTACCTGAAGATACCTTCCCGCGCAGTGTCCACACAGATTGTCTGATAAAAAGTAATGAGCAGGACGGCTGCGAAGTCGTGACACTTTTGTGTCCCCTTCGTCTAGCGGTTAGGACTCCGCCCTTTCACGGCGGCAACAGGGGTTCGAATCCCCTAGGGGACGCCACCTGCTTGGTGACAGGTGAAAGGTGTCTCCATACAGTATCTCAAAACCGATTTGGTTGCGTAAGCAGCCGGGCCGCGTTTGAGATATTTGCTCTTTAACAATCCGGAACAAGCTGAAAATTGAAACGACGCAGCGCGTCATTCCTCCGTAATAAGGAATGACTCAGCGATGCGTTCGAGTCTCTCAAATGCTTGCAGCACGCAGCGTTGTAAAACGCCTGTGGGTTGTGAGGTTAAGCGACTAAGCGTACACGGTGGATGCCCAGGCAGTCAGAGGCGATGAAGGACGTGCTAATCTGCGTAAAGCGACGGTAAGGTGATATGAACCGCTACAGCCGTCGATGTCCGAATGGGGAAACCCGGTGCACTCTGTGCATCATTGCAGCATGAATACATAGTGCTGCAAGGCGAACCGGGGGAACTGAAACATCTAAGTACCCCGAGGAAAAGAAATCAACCGAGATTCCCCCAGTAGCGGCGAGCGAACGGGGAGCAGCCCAGAGCCTGAATCAGTTTGTGTGTTAGTGGAAGCGTCTGGAAAGTCGCAGGGTACAGGGTGATACTCCCGTACACAAAAGCACACAAGCTGTGAGCTCGATGAGTAAGGCGGGACACGTGGTATCCTGTCTGAATATGGGGGGACCATCCTCCAAGGCTAAATACTCCTGACTGACCGATAGTGAACCAGTACCGTGAGGGAAAGGCGAAAAGAACCCCGGCGAGGGGAGTGAAACAGAACCTGAAACCGTGTACGTACAAGCAGTGGGAGCCTTCTTTATGGGGGTGACTGCGTACCTTTTGTATAATGGGTCAGCGACTTATATTCTGTAGCAAGGTTAACCGTATAGGGGAGCCGCAGGGAAACCGAGTCTTAACTGGGCGTTAAGTTGCAGGGTATAGACCCGAAACCCGGTGATCTAGCCATGGGCAGGTTGAAGGTTGGGTAACACTAACTGGAGGACCGAACCGACTAATGTTGAAAAATTAGCGGATGACCTGTGGCTGGGGGTGAAAGGCCAATCAAACCGGGAGATAGCTGGTTCTCCCCGAAAGCTATTTAGGTAGCGCCTCGTGAACTCATCTTCGGGGGTAGAGCACTGTTTCGGCTAGGGGGCCATCCCGGCTTACCAACCCGATGCAAACTGCGAATACCGAAGAATGTTATCACGGGAGACACACGGCGGGTGCTAACGTCCGTCGTGAAGAGGGAAACAACCCAGACCGCCAGCTAAGGTCCCAAAGTCATGGTTAAGTGGGAAACGATGTGGGAAGGCACAGACAGCCAGGATGTTGGCTTAGAAGCAGCCATCATTTAAAGAAAGCGTAATAGCTCACTGGTCGAGTCGGCCTGCGCGGAAGATGTAACGGGGCTAAACCATGCACCGAAGCTGCGGCAGCGACACTATGTGTTGTTGGGTAGGGGAGCGTTCTGTAAGCCGTCGAAGGTGTGCTGTGAGGCATGCTGGAGGTATCAGAAGTGCGAATGCTGACATAAGTAACGATAAAGCGGGTGAAAAGCCCGCTCGCCGGAAGACCAAGGGTTCCTGTTCAACGTTAATCGGAGCAGGGTGAGTCGACCCCTAAGGCGAGGCCGAAAGGCGTAGTCGATGGGAAACAGGTTAATATTCCTGTACTCGGTGTTACTGCGAAGGGGGGACGGAGAAGGCTATATCGGCCGGGCGACGGTTGTCCCGGTTTAAGCGTGTAGGCGGAGTGTCCAGGTAAATCCGGACGCTTGTTAACGCTGAGGCGTGACGACGAGGCACTACGGTGCTGAAGTGATAAATGCCCAGCTTCCAGGAAAAGCCTCTAAGCATCAGGTAACACAGAATCGTACCCCAAACCGACACAGGTGGTCAGGTAGAGAATACCAAGGCGCTTGAGAGAACTCGGGTGAAGGAACTAGGCAAAATGGTGCCGTAACTTCGGGAGAAGGCACGCTGGCGCGTAGGTGGAGGGACCTGCTCCCCGAGCCGAAGCCAGTCGAAGATACCAGCTGGCTGCAACTGTTTATTAAAAACACAGCACTGTGCAAACACGAAAGTGGACGTATACGGTGTGACGCCTGCCCGGTGCCGGAAGGTTAATTGATGGGGTTATCCGTAAGGAGAAGCTCTTGATCGAAGCCCCGGTAAACGGCGGCCGTAACTATAACGGTCCTAAGGTAGCGAAATTCCTTGTCGGGTAAGTTCCGACCTGCACGAATGGCGTAATGATGGCCAGGCTGTCTCCACCCGAGACTCAGTGAAATTGAACTCGCTGTGAAGATGCAGTGTACCCGCGGCAAGACGGAAAGACCCCGTGAACCTTTACTACAGCTTGACACTGAACATTGAGCCTTGATGTGTAGGATAGGTGGGAGGCTTTGAAGCGCAGACGCCAGTCTGCGTGGAGCCAACCTTGAAATACCACCCTTTAATGTTTGATGTTCTAACGTAGGCCCGTGATCCGGGCTGCGGACAGTGTCTGGTGGGTAGTTTGACTGGGGCGGTCTCCTCCTAAAGAGTAACGGAGGAGCACGAAGGTCAGCTAATCACGGTCGGACATCGTGAGGTTAGTGCAATGGCATAAGCTGGCTTGACTGCGAGAGTGACGGCTCGAGCAGGTGCGAAAGCAGGTCATAGTGATCCGGTGGTTCTGAATGGAAGGGCCATCGCTCAACGGATAAAAGGTACTCCGGGGATAACAGGCTGATACCGCCCAAGAGTTCATATCGACGGCGGTGTTTGGCACCTCGATGTCGGCTCATCACATCCTGGGGCTGAAGTAGGTCCCAAGGGTACGGCTGTTCGCCGTTTAAAGTGGTACGCGAGCTGGGTTTAGAACGTCGTGAGACAGTTCGGTCCCTATCTGCCGTGGGCGCTGGAGAATTGAGGGGGGTTGCTCCTAGTACGAGAGGACCGGAGTGAACGCACCACTGGTGTTCGGGTTGTCATGCCAATGGCATTGCCCGGTAGCTAAGTGCGGAAAAGATAAGTGCTGAAAGCATCTAAGCACGAAACTTGCCCCGAGATGAGTTCTCCCTGACTCCTTGAGAGTCCTGAAGGGACGTTGAAGACTACGACGTTGATAGGCCGGGTGTGTAAGCGCAGCGATGCGTTGAGCTAACCGGTACTAATGACCCGTGAGGCTTAACCTTACAACGCCAGAGGCGTTTTTGAGAGACACAATTTTCAGCCTGTACCGGATAAAAATTAGCGGAAACGAAAGATTTTGCGGCGTGACAAGGCGCAGAGCGAGGACGTCAGCGGGAGCATACTGAAGTATGTGACCGGTGTGGCTGAGCGATGGCAACGCGGTCATGGCGTAAAAGATTCGTTTCGTGCACCAAGATTTGCCTGGCGGCTTTAGCGCGGTGGTCCCACCTGACCCCATGCCGAACTCAGAAGTGAAACGCCGTAGCGCCGATGGTAGTGTGGGGTCTCCCCATGCGAGAGTAGGGAACTGCCAGGCATCAAATTCGTTCCTTTTCCCCTGACAAGGAAAATAACAGGAACAGACGGCCATCAGCCAGTTGCTGACAGCTGTGAAAGAATCGGTGGAGCGGTAGTTCAGTTGGTTAGAATACCTGCCTGTCACGCAGGGGGTCGCGGGTTCGAGCCCCGTCCGTTCCGCCACTTAATTGGAAAGCCCTGACTTAACGGTCAGGGCTTTTTCCATTGCAGCAAATTCAACACGGAAAAATACACCGCGCTGATTCTCTTCGATCTCCCGGATCATTTTAACGATCGCTAATTCTTTGAATCTGAAGCGATAATCGCGCAATCGATCCCACCCCTTCCAAATTGTGTGCGGGCAGACCCCGATCAGGCCTGCCCCTGTAGACTTCAGGTACGCCACGGCTGGTCAGCTGTCCACTCACTCAGAAAATCGATAAAAGCGCGCACACGCTGGCTTACGCCAATATCACTGTAGTAAACAGCATGGAAGGGCATCTCGACCGGCAGACGCTGATCGGCCAACACTTCCACCAGTTTTCCCTCAGCAACTTCACGATCGATCATATAGTCCGACAGGCAGGCAATACCATTACCGGTAAGACAGAGCTGCTTAATCGTCTCTCCGCTGTTAGAGGAGATAGCCCAGCTAATATCATAGAGTTCGCCGCTTTCACGGGAGACGGGCCAGCGATTGAGTCGTGGGGAATCATCAAAGCCGAGACAGTGGTGGTTATCCAGCTCAGCCACCGTTTGCGGTGTCCCATGCTCACGGAGATAGGCGGGTGAAGCAACCATCTTGCGAAAGCTCCTGAACAGCAGCCGGGCGCGCAGCGTTGAGTCGGTGAGATTGCCGGCGCGAATGGCGATATCCACTTTCCGCTCAATCAGATTGATAAAACTCTCTGAGGAGATCAAAGAAAGAGTCACGTCAGGATAGCGCAGACGAAAGGGTTTAATCATCGGCATCAGCAAATGCAGAATGACCGGCGTCGCGGCATCAACGCGCAGTAGTCCTTTAGGCGCCTGTAAACTCTCGATCAAATCGCTTTCTGCCGTGGTCATCTCCTGCAAAAAACGTTGAACATGGCGAAAATAGCGTTCGCCCTCCTGCGTAAGCGCCAGCTGCCGTGTTGTGCGGGTCAGCAGGGCAATACCCAGCTTGCTCTCCAGCTTTTTAACTGTCCTGCTGACGGCAGAGTTAGCCATCTTCAGCTGTTCAGCAGCGCGACTGAAACTTCCACTTTCTACTACGCTGACAAACACTTTTAGTTCATCAGAAGATGCCTTCATTCTTCCTCCCTGCAGTCACATGGCCATTAAGCCAGTTTATGACTGATAATGCTGTTATAACCAGTACAGGAGCCGTTAACGATGACATCGGGGATGTCACCGCCTGATCTGCCTCGTTTTGCTTAGCGAACGTAAAAGGGCTGCTTTATTCTGGAAAAGGTGATGAATTCTGACATTCACCTGCATCCATTGAAACCCCGGTCTAAAATCCCTATAACAGACAGGTGTTAACTGTATTTTGAATCATCAGCCAGGCGGGAAAGTGCGCAAAAAAACTTATGCAATGCGATATGTAGCAGGACAACCAGTGGAACAGATCTTTCCACCTGGCGCGATGCTCCATCTCGGTCAGGCACTGCCACCCGGCGCACCCTTGCCCGCGCACCCAAACCTCAAAGTTCTGGTATGGAACATCTTCAAGCAGCAACGCGCAGACTGGATGTCGGTACTGGAAGGATTTGGTAAAGATGCGCACCTGGTATTACTGCAGGAAGCGCAGACCACACCAGAACTGGTGGAGTTTGCCACCAGTAATTATCTTGCTGCCGATCAGGTACCTGCCTTTGTGCTGCCTCAGCATCCCTCTGGGGTGATGACGCTCGCCTCTGCGCACCCGGTCTATTGCTGCCCGTTGCGTGAGCGTGAGCCTCTGCTGAGGCTGTCAAAATCGGCACTGGTCACGGCGTATCCGCTGCCCACGGGTGAAATGCTGATGGTCGTGAACATCCATGCTGTAAATTTCAGCCTGGGCGTCGACGTCTACAGTAAACAGCTGGGGCCAATCGGGGAGCAGATCATGCATCACCAGGGGCCGGTGATTATGGCCGGGGATTTCAATGCCTGGAGCCGTCAGCGTATCAATGCACTCTACCGTTTTGCACAGCGAATGAAGCTGGAAGAGGTCATGTTCACTGCCGATCACCGCCGTAAAGCCTTTGGTCGCCCGCTGGATTTCGTCTTCTATCGCGATCTCAGGGTGAGTGAGGCATCCGTACTGGTGACGCGCGCGTCCGACCATAACCCCTTACTGGTGGAGTTCAGTTCAGGAAGCTAGTCCGGTGCATTAAGCGAGCCTGCAGAAGGGGGAGGGAAGTCCGGCAGATGAGTAAACGGTGGCGGATGAATAAAAGAAAAAGGCTGACAAATGTCAGCCTTTTCAACGTATCAGGTATCAGGTGTTGCGTTATTATTCACAAACAGCGTTAAGTTATCGCCGGGTTGAATATCTTTCGCGCTGTCCAGCACACTGTTCCAGCGCATCACGTCTTTGATGTTAACGCCGTGATGACGGGCAATACTGTCAAGAGAATCACCCTTACGAACACGATAGGTGATGCTGTTGCCGTTATCAGCCAGTCGGGTGCCATTCGAACCAATGGTCAGAGTCTGACCCGGTCGGATATCAGCACCGCGCAGGTTGTTATCCTGCTTCAGTGTCGAGACGCTAACGCCAAGTTTTGAGGCGATACCAGAGAGCGTATCACCCCGTCGCACTTTGTACCCGCCACTCGCACTGGCTTTCGCAAGCTGAGTAGGCTGTACCGCTGCGATGTCACCGGAAGCCAGTGAATTACGCAGTTTCGCGACGTTCGACTTCGGCACCATAATATAGTGTGGGCCGTTTGGCGCTGTTGCACCGCCTTTATAACCGGTATTGAAGCTCTTCAGTTTCGTGAGCGACATACCCGCCATTTCGGCAGCCTGCGTCAGCTGTATCTGCTGACCCACTTCCACTCGCGCCAGAGCACGACTTTCATTAGGTGTCGGCAGTTTGATACCGTAACGCTTGTTATTTTTGAGCAGTTCACTCAGAGCTAACATTTTAGGCACATACACGGTCGTTTCGCGTGGCAGCGATAAATGCCAGAAGTCAGTCGGCTTACCGCGCGCCTTGTTCTGCTTTATCGCTTTGAGTACACGTCCTTCACCACTGTTGTACGCTGCGATGGTTAATAACCAGTCGCCGTCAAACATGGTGTTAAGACGCTGCATCATATCCAGCGCAACTTTCGTGGATGCGACCACATCGCGTCGCCCATCGTAATACTGGTTCTGTTTCAAACCATAGTTTCGACCTGTTGCAGCAACAATCTGCCAGATACCAGCGGCATTGGCGGATGAAGTTGCCCGGGGGTCAAAAGCGCTCTCCACTATGGGTAGCAGTACCAGTTCCATCGGCATTTTACGTTTCTGTATCTGCTCGACTATCCAGTACATGTACGGCTCTGCCCGTAATGTTACATCGTGGAGATAGCTCTTATTTTTTAAAAATTTACTTTTTTGTTCGCGGATTGCCGGGTTTTCCGGAATCCCCATCTTCAACTCGTCACTAATGAAACTCCAGAGATCTGCGTCTGCTGCGAGGCCAGTTCCATCTTCCTGCCATCGCGGCGACAAAAACTCGTCTCCGTACTTTCCATTTTCACCTTGACCAGCTGAAGACAGACTCTGTGCATGCTGTACCGGGATATTGGCATCGTTCCTGGACGCCTGACATCCTACCAGCAAGACTGAGGCGAGTAAGATCGCTTTAGCCTTCATGTGTGTGTCAATAGTTCGCTTAAAAGACGAGCAACTATACGTGACGACTTTTCACAACACAACCCGAAAAATCAAAAAGCGTCTTTCTTCTCGCGTAGAACGGCAAATGAACGCCATACGGGTTCATCAGTAACGTTAACGTTTAATGCCCTTTGTAAATCAACGTCTTGCGTGCGAAGAAATAAATTTATTGTCCGTTCGTGCGCCAGTTTTGTGGGCAAACTAATGCCATTTTCAGCGCGTAAGTCCTTAATTTTCTGATATTCGGCCGTTATTTGTGGGTCATGGGGCAGAATAGCCGCAGCAAACTTCAGATTGGATAAAGTATATTCATGCGCGCAGCAGACTAATGTTTCACCTGGAAGCTGGTTAAGCTTTTGAAAGGAATCATACATCTGCTCTGCCGTGCCCTCAAAAAGGCGTCCGCAGCCGCCCGAAAAGAGTGTGTCACCACAGAAAAGATAAGGTGAGCTGTAATATGAGATATGTCCTAAAGTGTGACCAGGGGTATGGATCACCTCAAACGTCAGGCCCAGTACCGTGACCTTATCGCCTTCGCTGACTATGGTTCTGGCCCCTTTAGCCGCAGTTTCCTGGGGACCATAGACCTCAAGCTGAGGGAAATGCTCGCATAGTGTTTTCACTCCGCCCGTATGGTCGTTATGGTGGTGAGTCAGCAGAATAGCGACCGGCTGCCAGCCGTTGGAGGCCATTTTTTCTAACACCGGTTGGGCTTCGCCGGGATCGACAATCAGGCATTTACCCTCATCATCAGTCAGCGTCCAGATGTAGTTGTCCTGCAACGCAGGAATACTGGTAAGATTCATCATCACCTCTCGCAGGTCGTAGGAAAAGGAAGAGCGTAAAGCATGAAGCCCGCTAAATCACGCCAGATTCTGAACGCACCGCTGTCATGGCGCGATATGCCGTGGGGAGATTATTTCCGCGACGCGCTAACGCAGCAGCTTCAGCCTTACCTTGGAAAGCTTTATGGCTTTCATATGCTTAAGCTTGGCAACCTCAGCGCAGAAATCAACACCGAAAACTGTGCTATTTCACATCAGGTCAATGTTGGCAGGGAAGGTGAGCTGTTACAGGTGCTGGCTGACCCGATGCAACTGCCGTTTGAGTCGAAGTCGATCGATGCCTGTTTGCTGGCCCATACGCTCGCCTGGAGCCAGGATCCTCACCGGGTGTTACGTGAAGTAGATAGGGTGTTAATTGATGATGGCTGGATGATTATCAGCGGCTTCAATCCATTCAGCCTGCTCGGCGTGAGTAAGATGGTGCCGGGCCTGAACCGCAAAGCCCCCTGGAGCGGACGGATGTTCAGCCAGGTGCGGTTAGTCGACTGGCTGGGACTGTTGAATTATGAGGTGGTCTATCGCACCCGCTTTCAGGTGCTGCCGTGGCATCGGCAGGGCGGAAAACTGATCAGCGCCCACTTACCGGCGCTGGGCTGTCTGAATATTGTGGTGGCACGTAAACGCACCTTCCCGCTGCTGCCGACCCGGGCTAAGAAGAGTATGAGCACCAGCAAGATCCGCCAGACGGTCAATGCCACACGCCAGTTCCGGCAGGCAGAGGATCAGGATTCGGTTTTATAACCGATATCCTCAAAAGCGGGATTTTCAGCCGCGCTGCGGGCCAGCACGTCGCAGCGCTCATTTTCCGGATGTCCGGCATGGCCTTTAACCCACTCCCACTGAATCTTATGGGTGCTGAGTGCTAAGTCGAGACGCTGCCAGAGATCGACATTCTTCACCGGCTTTTTGTCGGCGGTTTTCCAGCCACGCTTTTTCCAGTTATGGATCCAGCTGGTAATTCCCTGACGCACATACTGACTGTCGGTACTGAGCACCACATCGCACGGCTGAGTCAGCGCTTCCAGTGAGACAATCGCCGCCATCAGCTCCATCCGGTTATTGGTGGTAAGGTGATAGCCCGCGCTGAAGGTTTTCTCATGCTGACCGTAGCGTAAAATCGCCCCATAACCGCCGGGACCGGGATTTCCAAGACAGGATCCATCGGTGAATATTTCTACCTGTTTGCGCATCTCTGGTAGACTTCCTCTCAAAAACGCTAAGTCTGACATAAAACGGGTCTTATGAGCACTGCAAATAACCGCCAGATCGTTCTCGATACTGAAACCACCGGCATGAACATGATCGGGGTACATTATGAGGGGCACCGCATCATTGAGATTGGTGCGGTAGAGGTGATTAACCGTCGCCTGACCGGTAACAATTTCCATATGTATCTCAAGCCCGATCGGCTGGTCGATCCCGAAGCCTTTGGCGTACACGGCATTGCCGATGAGTTCCTGGCCGACAAGCCTGCATTCAGCGAGATCGCCGATGAGTTTCTCGACTACATTCGCGGTGCTGAATTAGTGATCCATAACGCCCCGTTTGATATCGGCTTTATGGACTACGAGTTTGCAAAGCTGAACCGCGGCATTGAGAAAACCGAAACCTTCTGCAAAATCACCGACAGTCTGGCGCTGGCGCGCCGTATGTTTCCCGGCAAGCGCAACAGCCTTGATGCGCTTTGCTCGCGTTACGAAATAGACAACAGCAAACGAACCCTGCACGGCGCACTGCTCGATGCCGAGATTCTGGCTGAAGTCTTCCTGACGATGACCGGCGGACAGACGTCACTCTCCTTTTTATCGGAAAGTGAAAGCGCCCGACAGGCGCAGGGAGAGAGCATCCAGCGCATCGTGCGTCCCACCTCTGCACTGCGCGTGGTCACGGCCAGCGATGAGGAAGTGGTTGCCCATGAGTCACGTCTGGATCTGGTGATGAAAAAGGGTGGTAGTTGCCTGTGGCGCGGCTGAATTACGCATTTTTGTGGATAAAATCAACGGCAAGCTGAAAAAAACAGCAAACGATTTGTTCGCCTGGAAAAAGCGTTGACGTCGCAACAGGCTGCCATTACTATGCGCCTCGTTCCCGACGGGGAACAAAGCGCGGAGCGGTAGTTCAGTTGGTTAGAATACCTGCCTGTCACGCAGGGGGTCGCGGGTTCGAGCCCCGTCCGTTCCGCCAATCTCTTTAAAAAAGCCGATTCAGAAATGAATCGGCTTTTTGCTGTCTGCTATTCAGCGGTGGCCTGGTTCTTCTGCGGCATCACCTCGCCTTGCCAGCGGGCACCATCCTCCGCCTCACGATCTTCACGGGCGATAAAGCGATAGCAGCCTGCCGCCAGACCGGCGCCAATAAACCAGCTGAAATTCGCCACCTGATGCAGGGAAGGGATAAAGCTAATCACCAGGCAAATCGCCACCGATGGCAGCAGTGCGCCAATCGCTTTAGGGTTAAAGCCACCGCGATACCAGTAGCGGCCTGCTGGCGTATCGTTAAAAAGATCGTCGACCGAGATACGTCCACGTTTAATCAGATAGAAATCGGTCAGCAGAATCCCGAACAGCGGCCCGATAAACGATCCCAGCACATCCAGCGTATAGTGAATCAGCTCAGGAGACTGGAACAGATTCCACGGCGTTAACAGCACCGACCCCACCGCGGCGATCATCCCGCCGGTACGGAAACTGATTTTCTGCGGTGAACAGTTGGAGAAGTCAAAAGCGGGCGAGACGAAGTTCGCCACGATATTGATGCCGATGGTAGCGGTAATCATGGTCAGCAATCCAATCGCGACCGCCAGATCGTTGCCGACCATGCTTACGGTTTCGATGGGATCGGTAATCATTTTGCCAAACAGCGACTGGGTGCCCGACACAATCACTACGGTCACCACCGAGAACAGCAGAAAGTTAAACGGCAGTCCCCAGCGGTTGCCGCGACGGATCTCTGACATGCTTTTGCCGTAGCGTGAGAAGTCACCGAAGTTCAGCAGCGGCCCGGAGAAGTAAGAGACCACCAGCGCCGTCGCCGTAATCATCTGCCACGTCTGCTCGCCTGCGGTAAGCGATTTGCTGGCGAGGGTAAACGAGATCCCATCGAAGCCGGTCTTGTATACAATCCAGCCCGCCAGCGCCACCATCACCACATAGACCGCCGGTCCGGCGACATCAATAAACCGTTTGATGGCGTTCATGCCATGCCAGAACACCATCGCCTGCAATAACCACATAATGCCGAAGCAGCACCAGCCCAGCAGCGACAGACCAAGCCAGTGCGGCACGGTCATCGACGTCAGCGACGGCGCGAACTTCAGCAGCACCAGCATCAGCGCATTCGCCGCCAGATAGGTCTGGATGCCATACCAGGCGAACGCGATCAGACCGCGTATCACTGCCGGGATATTGGCACCAAACACCCCAAACGCCTGACGGCAGATCACCGCATAGGGGACGCCCGCCATCTGGCTCGGTTTCGCCACCAGATTCGCACAGATCTGCACGATGCAGATCCCCGCCAGCAGGCAGAGCAGCACCTGCCAGCTGGCTAATCCCAGCGTGAAGAAGCTGGCGGCCACCACATAGCCGCCCATGCTGTGCACATCCGACATCCAGAAAGAAAAAATGTTGTACCACGACCAGTTCTGATCGCGAGTCGGTGCCAGGTCGTCGTTACAGAGTCGTGGGCTGTAACGGGCGTTGGCTTCAGAGGCCGTACTGGCCACCGTTGATTGATTTGGCATGAAACCTGCTCCTCTACCCGAGAGTGGAATGAATAATCTGGTAAAGCGGTATTGCAGGATCCAGGCCAGATCTCTTTTCTTGTATACAATATTTATTTTTCACGTATACGATATGTGGCGTACAGCAAGCGACCGGAGCGGGTAATGACGAGTAAAACAGGACAGCGAGACGCCACCAGGCTGCAGGATAAAGATGAAGGGATTTACCAGGCATTGATGAACGCCATTGTTGAGCATCAGCTGCCGCCGGGCAGTAAATTGCCGGAAGAGGCGCTTTCCGGGGTCTTTGGCGTGAGCCGTACCGGCATCCGCAAAGTGCTGCAACGCCTCGCGGCGGTGCAAATGGTCACTCTGACGCCCAAACGTGGTGCGCAGGTCTCAACACCCGGCGTTGAAGAGGCGCGGGATATCTTCTCAACCCGCAGTTTAATGGAGTGCGCTAATCTGCCAGCGGTCCTGGCCCATCTGCAGCCCCCGCATCTGGTGGCGCTGGAGCAGCTCATCGCGCAGGAGAATCAGGCGCACGCCGATCATGATGGCCCGGCAGCCATCCGGCTGTCAGCGGCCTTTCATATTCAGTTGCAGGCGATCTCCGGGAATCAGGTGCTCACCGGCATGGTGACCAGCCTGACGCAGCGCTCATCACTGGTGATCGCCGCCTATGGCGCACCCTGGCAGCGTGGCTGCCGCTGTGACGATCATGCGAATCTGCTTCAGTTACTGCGCGCGCGTGCGCTGCAGCCGCTGACGCAGGCGCTACAGCATCACTTCGAGCACATCGTCTCCAGCCTGCACTTCGAACGCAGCGGGGAAACGCTGCCCGACTTTTCCCGACTGTTTGCCGCAGGCTCTGGAGCTGCCTCATGAGCCTGATTCAGGTTATTAACCCTAATACCAGCCTGGCGATGACCGAAACTATCGGTCAGGCCGCGCGTGCGGTCGCCGCACCGGGCACCGAAATTCTGGCTGTTTCGCCGTCGCAGGGTGTGCCCTCCATTGAAGGGCATTTCGATGAGGCGATCGCCGCCATCGGCGTGCTGGAGCAGATTAAACTGGGCAGAGCGCAGGGCGTCAGCGGCCACGTCATTGCCTGCTTTGGCGATCCGGGTTTGCTGGCGGCACGCGAACTGGCCAGCGGACCGGTGATCGGCATCGCGGAAGCGGCGATGCATACCGCCACGCTGCTGGCGACGCGTTTCTCCATTGTCACCACGCTGCCGCGCACCCTGGTGATTGCGCGTCATCTGCTGCAGCAGTATGGCTTTACCCATCACTGTGCCGCACTGCATGCCATCGATCTGCCGGTACTGGCGCTGGAAGATGGCAGCGGCCTGGCGCAGGAAAAAGTGCGGCAGCGCTGCATTCAGGCTAAACGGGAAGATGGCAGCGGGGCGATTGTGCTGGGCTGTGGCGGAATGGCGACGCTGGCCGGGGAGCTGACCCGGGAGCTCGGCCTGCCGGTGATCGATGGCGTCAGCGCGGCGGTGAAGATGGTGGAGTCGCTGGTGGCGCTTGGTTTTGGCACCAGCAAACATGGTGATCTGGCCTGGCCTTTGCAGAAACCTCTCTCAGGTGCGTTTCAGCATCTAAACTAACGGAACTTTCCCGAATCAAAACAGGTGGAGTGATGACTGACGCTGCAGAGAAGAAAGAGTACAGCTTTAACAAAAACTATCCGCGCGATTTAATCGGTTATGGCGCTCATCCGCCGCACGCCGCCTGGCCCAACAACGCCCGTGTGGCGGTGCAGTTTGTTCTGAACTACGAAGAGGGCGCAGAAAACAGCGTGCTGCACGGCGATACCGGCTCAGAGCAGTTCCTCTCCGACATCATCGGGGCAGCCAGCTATCCCGATCGCCACATGTCGATGGAGTCGCTGTATGAGTACGGCTCACGCGCCGGTTTCTGGCGTATCCACAACGAATTCCAGAAACGCGGTCTGCCGTTAACGGTTTTCGGCGTGGCGATGGCGCTGGCGCGTCATCCGGAAGTTGTCGAGGCGATTAAACAGGCTGACTACGATGTGGTCAGTCACGGCTGGCGCTGGATCCACTATCAGGGCATGGATGCAAAAACCGAACGCCAGCATATGCAGCAGGCGGTCGATGTGCTGGTTGATCTGTTTGGTAAAGCGCCGACCGGCTGGTACACCGGCCGCGACAGCCCGAATACCCGGCGGCTGGTGGTGGAGCAGGGCGGTTTTAGCTATGACAGTGACTACTACGGCGACGATCTGCCTTTCTGGACCCAGGTCACCTGTCAGGATGGAACGGTTAAACCGCACCTGATTATCCCCTATACCCTGGAGTGCAATGACATGCGCTTTGCCTCGCCGCAGGGATTTAATACCGCGGAACAGTTCTTTACCTATCTGCGCGACAGCTTCGATGTGCTGTATGAAGAGGGCGAAACCGCACCGAAGATGATGTCGATCGGTATGCATTGCCGCCTGCTGGGTCGTCCTGGCAAATTCCGCGCGCTGCAGAATTTTCTCGATCACATCCAGCAGTATGAGGATGTCTGGATCTGTACCCGTCAGCAGATCGCTGACCACTGGATCAACACGCACCCGGCACCTTAAGCCGGTTCCGGCGCTCGGCCCGCGTTGATCGGGCGAAGCGCCGGACGATGTCAGCTCATCAGGCTGACCTGCGCCGCCACGATGCACCAGCCGTGGGGCATGCGTACCCAGGTCTGCTGCTGACGGCCAATTTTATCGCTGCCGGTGCGGGTAAATTCGGTGCTGCAGACCGCATAATCCTCGCCAAAGGTGGTGATCACGGTGTTTTGCAGCGTCCGGTTCAGCCCGGCTGAAGGACGCGCGGCGCGGAAGGCCCGAATCTCATCAATGCCATACAGATTCTCACCCGCGCCGAGGCGCACGGTTCGCGGGTCGTGCCAGAACAACGCATCCAGTTCGGCCACGTCATTGCTGACCAGCGCCTGCTCGTAGCGGTAAAACTGCGCCGTCACCTCGGTGACTACCTGCGGTAAATTAATCTCTCTGTTCATCAGGCTCCAGCCATATTGATTTGCGGTATCGTAATGCCGCGTTGTTCCAGTGCCCAGGCGGCACGTAACACCGCCTCTTCATTAAATGGACGGGCGATAAGCTGTAATCCAATCGGCAGACCGCTTCGGGTCGCCAGCGGCACGGTACAGACCGGCAATCCCAGGAAGGAGATCGGCTGCGTCAGCATACCCATGCTCGCCTTAGCGGGCAGCGATTCCCCCTGAATCGACAGGGTCTGCTGACCGATGGTGATCGCGCTGCAGGGTGTCGCCGGCGCTATCAGCACATCAAACCGATCAAAAAGCGGCAACACCTGCTGCTGGAAATGGCGGCGGAAACGCTGCGCCTGCACGTACCAGGCACCTGGCATCATGGCACCGGCCAGCAGACGCTCGCGTGAATTAGGTTCAAACTGCTCAGGCGTCTGGCGCAGGGCGGGCAGATAGTGATTGCCGCCTTCTGCCGCGGTCATGATAAACGCCGCCGAGCGTGCCAGCTCAGCGTCCGGCATCAGCACCTCTTCCTGTGCATCAAGTGCTGCCGCGACCACCGCGACGGCAGCGCGGGCATCCTCATCGCACCAGCGGGCAAAAAAGCCACCCAGTACGCCGCAGCGCAAGGCTTCGCTGCCCTGTGACAGCCCCGGTAGCGTCGCGGCCAGCGGGCGATCGGCCTGAAACGCATCGGTGTGGTCTGCTCCCTGCAACAGATCATATACCAGCGCCAGGTCTTCAACCCGCCGCGCCAGAGGACCGATGTGATCGAGGCTGGCGACAAACGGATGGCTGCCGCTGCGTGACAACCGGCCAAAGGTCGGCTTAAGACCAAAAATACCGCACAGCGACGCGGGCACCCGAATCGAGCCGTTGGTGTCGGTGCCCAGTGAAAAGTGGACCAGACCGGCGGCCACGGCAGCCGCCGAACCGCCTGACGAGCCGCCAGCCACGCGGCTGAGATCGCGCGGATTGTGCGTCGCGCCGTAGTGGCTGTTTTCGGTGGTAAAACCATACGCGTAGGCATCCATGTTCAGCATGCCAGACAGCAGCGCACCAGAGCGACGCAGTTTATCGACGGCAAACGCATCTGCACGTGCCGCCGGCCGGTCGCTGAACAGGCTGGCACCGGCCAGGGTAGTGTGACCCGCCACATCAAACAGGTTTTTTACCGCATACGGGATGCCCGCCAGCGGTGGCAGGGTTTCGCCGCGCTGCCGCTGCGCATCAATCGCACTGGCTTCTTTTAACATGCGGGGCCCGGTCACTTCCGTCCAGGCATTCAGCGCCGGATTATGCTGCTCAACCGCCTGCAGCGTGCGCTTTGCCACTTCCAGCGCACTGATTTCACCCTGCTGAATCGCCCGTTGCAGGGTCTGAATCGAAACGTCACCTAATCTCATGCCTGGTATACTCCTGCCACTTCAAGCCGGTCATCCAGCGGAAATGTCATCAGCGGCGCGGCCATCTCCGCGATACGCGACAGCTGGATCAGCAGTTCAGCGCGGCGGGCGTCATCCAGTTCCAGTTGCAGTATCTGCTCCATATGGCCGATGTAGCTGGCCCAGTCGTGTTGATTCATGATTCGCTCCTGTTAAAAACCGGCGGCGCTGCCGTTACTGCGTGGATCGCTTGCGCCCTCAAACATGCCGTTGCTGTGGCGCACAATGGCGCCCGCATGGCCCACGGATTCGCTGAAGTCCGGCAGCAGCTCCACCTCATGTCCCCACAGACGCAGCATCAATACCGTTTCGTCGTCAAAACGGCCTTCCAGTTTCAGCGAGTCTGATGATTGCCCCCAGGTCCGGCCCAGCAGCCAGCGCGGCGCACTGACTGCCTGTTGTAACGGCAAGCCCTGAATCACATGGCGGGTAAAAATCGCCGCCTGAGTCTGCGGCTGTCCATCCCCACCCATCGCGCCATACACCAGCGTCCGGCCATCTTTCAGCCGTGCGGCGGCGGGATTCAGGGTATGAAACGGTTGCTTACCGGGTGCCAGGGCCAGCAGATGGTCAGGATCGAGGCTGAAAGCGGCGCCGCGGTTCTGCCAGGTGATACCCGTGCCGGGCAGCACCACACCACTGCCAAATTCGTGATAAATGCTCTGAATAAAGGAGACGGCCAGGCCGCTGCTGTCCATCACGCCCATCCAGACCGTATCGCCCGGCCCGCGTCCGTTTCCCCATGCCGCCGCCTCTCCATCGGTGATCTGGCTGGCGAGTGTGGCAAGGTGATCGCTGTCCAGCAGCGCCTGCAAATCTTCCGTGACGTGACGCGGATCGGTGATGTGTTTGTCGCGCAGTGCAAACGCTTTTTTGGTGGCTTCCACGATACGGTGCACCGTCTGCGCATCGTCAGCCTCCGCCATCTCCAGCCGATCGGTGATGCCCAGGATCGCCAGCGACACCATGCCCTGCGTTGGCGGGGTGATATTCCAGATGTCACCTTCGCTGTGGGAGAGATGCAGCGGCGTCGTGCGGCGGGCGCGATGCTGCTGCAGATCGGCCAGCGTCACCGGCATGCCCAGCGTGGCCATCTCATCGGCCATATGGTGAGCCAGCGGGCCGCGATAAAAGCTGTCGAGTCCCTCTTCAGTAAGCTGGCTCAGGGTGTTTGCCAGGGCGGGCTGGGTAAAACGGCTGCCTGGCTGCGGCACGTTGCCGTCAGGCATAAAGGTGGCGCTGAAGCCGGGCTGATGCTGCAATTCACTGCGGAACGTTGCGGTGGCGGCGCTCTGTGAGGCAGTCACCGGAATACCGTCGGCGGCGTAGCGAATCGCATCGCGCAGCAGACGTGCCAGCGGCAGCGGTGGGGTGCCCATCTCAGCCGAGAGATTCAGTGCCTCCTGCCAGCCGCTGACCGTACCGGCCACGGTCAGCGCCGCTTTCGGCCCGCGATGCGGAATCTTAGGATGATCGGCGTAGAAATCGTGATGAGCCAGCGAACCGGCTGCGCCGCTGGCGTCGATAGCGACAGGATCGCCGCCGGGCGGCAGAATCAGCCAGAAACCATCACCGCCCAGTCCATTCATATGCGGGTAGACCACGGCGATGGTCGCGGCAGCGGCCACCATCGCTTCAATGGCATTACCGCCATCACGCAGTACCGCGAGCGCGCTTTCACTCGCCAGATGGTGTGGCGTCACCGCCATCCCCTGCGGGGCCATATTGCTTTGAATCATCTTTTTCTCGTTATCCGGGTGACAGAACCGATAACAAAGCAAGAGCTGTTCCAGTTTTCACCCTGAGCTGACAATGCGCCGGTTAACCTGGCGCAAATTGTGCTAGCTTCTGCTGAAACAAAAGTTACAGGACGGGTTATGAAACAGCTTGATGAACGACTCAGGAGTCACTATCCCCAGCTCTCCCCGCAGGAGCAGCGTATTGCCGACTTCGTGTTTGACCACTTCGATGACCTGATCAGCTACAACAGTGCCGAGCTGGCGCGGCTCAGTGGCGTGTCGAAAGCCACGGTCAGCCGGCTGTTTAAGCGTCTGGGCTATGAAAAGTACAAGGATATGCGTGATGAGTTACGCATCCTGCGCCAGAGCGGCATGCCGCTGACTGATAATCGTGATGCGGTGCAGGGCAATACGCTGCTGGCGCGACACTACAAGCAGGAAATGGCTAACCTGACGGAGTGGGTGAACAGTCTGGATGCCCGGCACTTTAATGAGGTTATCCAGCAGCTGGCGCAGGCAAAACGCGTCTTTATCATCGGCATGCGCAACGCCTATCCGGTGGCACTGCATCTGCGACAGCAGCTGGTGCAGGCGCGTTCGCAGGTACATATCCTGCCGCAGCCGGGCCAGACGCTGGCTGAGGAGCTGGTGGATATTACGCCGGAGGATATGGTGGTCGTGATGGCCTTCCGTCGTCGTCCCCGCATCATTCGCCCGCTGATGCAGCAGTTGCAGGCGGCCGGTATCCCGCTGCTGGCGCTGTGTGAGCCGCAGGCGCAGACGGTGATTGCGCTGGCGCGCTGGCAGCTCTGTACGCCGCTGGACAGCGTTTCCGCCTTCGACAGTTATGGCTCCGCCATGAGTCTGGTTAACCTGATTGCCAATGCACTGCTGCATGAAATGCTGGCACAGGGACGCCAGCGCATTCATCAGATCGCCGACCTTTACCAGCAGTTTGATGAGCTGGAGCACCGCTAAAAGGCACCGTTTTGGTGCTTTGCCCCATTTCAGAACAGACCTTCCCCCGGCGTAGTCGTCCCGATTACGCCAGATTTCAGCTGAAGCTTTGCCGCTTAACCCTTTTTCTGTGGCCGTCCGGGTTGGCACATTAGTTGCAGATTGCATCTCAAAGAATCTTTTGTTTCACGTTAATCTCACCGGGGTGCACAATGAAAAAAGTTTTGATGGCGGTTGCGACAGCGGCATTACTGATGGCACAAGCGGGAAGCGCGCTGGCCGATCAACTGCAGGACATCCAGAAACGCGGCGTCATTCGCATCGCCGTGCCGCAGGATTTCCCGCCGTTTGGCTCGGTTGGCACCGATCTGCAGCCGCAGGGGTATGACATCGACACGGCCAGATACCTGGCAAAGCAGATGAAACTTAAGTTGCAGCTGGTGCCGGTCAGCAGTGCCAACCGCGTGCCTTATCTGCAAACCGACAAGGTCGACCTGGTGATCTCCAGCATGGGTAAAAATGCCGAGCGGGAAAAAGTGATCGACTTCACCCGCGCCTATGCGCCGTTCTTCCTGGGCGTATTCGGGCCGAAAGGCGATGAAATCAAAGCGGCGTCTGCCCTGAGCGGCAAATCGATTGGCGTAACACGCGGTGCGGTAGAGGACATGGTGCTCAGTGACGTTGCGCCGAAAGATGCACAGGTGAAACGCTACGAAGATAACAACACTACCTTGTCTGCGTATCTCTCCGGTCAGGTGCAGTATGTGGCGACCGGCAACCTGGTGGTCGCCGCCATTGCCCGTCAGAATCCGGCTAAAGCGCCGGTGGCGCAGTTTATGCTGAAAGATTCTCCCTGCTATATCGGCCTGAAGAAAGATCAGCCGGCACTGAAAGCGAAAGTGAATGCGCTGATTGAGCAGGGCATCAAAGATGGCACCCTGAATAAACTGTCAGAAGAGTGGCTGAAAGCGCCGCTGCCCGCCAACCTCGGCGCCTGAGGAAAGATTCATGACCGGGCAACTTAACTTTCCCGCCCTGTGGCCCTACTGGCCGGAGCTGCTCTCCGGTCTTTGGGTCACCATTCAGCTGACGGTGCTGGCGACTACCGGTGGTGTGGCGCTCGGCATTGCGGGCGCGGCGCTGCGCAGTGGCAGACCCAGCTGGATGAGCCGCCTGTGGGGCATCTATGTCGAGCTGATCCGCAACACGCCGTTTGTGGTGCAACTGTTCTTTATCGTTTTCGGTCTGCCTGCGCTGGGGCTGAAACTCACTGCTGGCGAGGCGGCGCTGCTGGCGATGCTGATCAACCTCGGGGCGTATAGCACCGAGATTATTCGTGCCGGAATACAGGTGACACCCAAAGGGCAGTGGGAAGCGGGACGGGTGCTGGGATTAACCCGCAGCCAGACGTTTCTGCGGGTGGTCTTGCCGCCCGCGCTGCAGCGCATTTATCCGGCACTGGTAAGCCAGTGCATCATCGTGATGCTGGGTTCGTCGGTGGTGTCGCAGGTCTCCTACGAGGAGCTGACCTTCGCCGCCAACCTGATCCAGTCGCGCACCTTCTTAAGTTTTGAGGTCTATCTGGTGACCACGCTGATCTACCTGGCGTTGTCGATTGCAATGCGCCATCTGCTGCTGGCGATTGGCCGTAAATGGTTTGGAGTGCAGCCATCATGATGACGACCTTTACCGACTGGGACATCCTGCGCAACCTGCTGCTGGCGGCACGCTGGACCCTGTTGCTGTCGCTGGTGGCCTTTGTCGGCGGCACGCTGGTGACGCTGCCGCTGCTGTTTATGCGCCTGCTGCAACGCAAATGGTTAACGCGGCTGGTACGCGGTTACATCGCGCTGTTTCAGGGCACGCCGCTGCTGATGCAGCTGTTCCTGGCGTTTTTCGGCGTCGGCCTGTTCGGCATTGATGTTGCACCCTGGACGGCGGCCTCGCTGGCGCTGACCTTCTACACCAGCGCCTTTCTGGTCGATATCTGGTACGGCAGCATCCGCGCCCTGCCAAAAGGCCAGTGGGAAGCGTCGCGCTGTCTCGGCCTGACCTTTGGTCAGACGTTGTGGCGGGTCATTGCGCCGCAGGCGATCCGCATCGGTATTGCCCCGACGGTGGGGTTTGCTGTCCAGGTGATCAAGGGCACCGCGCTGGCGTCAATTATCGGTTTTATCGAGCTGACCAAAGCGGGCACCATTCTGAACAACGTGACCTATCAGCCGTTTAAAGTCTTTGGGCTGGTGGCGCTGGGCTACTTCCTGATGTGTTATCCGCTGTCTCGCTACAGCCAGTATCTGGAGAAAAAATTCAATGCCGCTCATCACCATTAATCAGGTGCAAAAATATTACGGCGACAACCATGTGTTGAAAGGCGTGGATCTGGATATCGACATGGGCGAGGTGATCTCAATCATCGGTCGCAGCGGATCGGGCAAAAGCACGCTGCTGCGCTGCATGAACGGGCTGGAAGGCTATCAGGAGGGCAGCATCAAGCTCGGCGGTATGACGATTACCGATCGCGACTCGCAGGCGCGTGAAATCAGCCGCTCGGTCGGGATGGTGTTTCAGAGCTTCAATCTGTTCCCGCACATGACGGCACTGGAGAACGTGATGCTGGCGCCGCGCCGGGTGCTGAAAAAAAGCGAGGCCGAGTGCCGGGCGCTGGCGGCGCAGATGCTGGAGAAGGTCGGGCTGGGCGAGCGTCTCAACTACTATCCTGCCAGCCTCTCCGGCGGTCAGCAGCAGCGCGTGGCGATCGCCCGTGCACTGGCGATGACGCCGAAAGTTTTACTCTGTGATGAGATCACCTCCGCGCTCGATCCCGAGCTGGTGGGCGAAGTGCTCAAAGTTCTGGAGCAGCTGGCGTCAGAAGGGATGACGCTGATCCTTGTCACGCATGAAATGAGCTTCGCCCGCGACGTGGGCGATCGTGTGGTCTTTATGCATCAGGGGCGCGTCTGGGAGCAGGGCGACAGTAAGACGCTGTTTGCTCAGCCGCAGTCACCGGAGCTGAAGCAGTTTATCTCTTCGGTTCGCCTCTGATTCTGAAAAAGGAAATTACGATGGATATCAATCACTACCCGCAACTTAACCCGCCACAGCGTCTGCTGATGGGGCCTGGACCGATCAATGCCGATCCACGTGTGCTGCGCGCCATGTCGAGTCAGCTGCTGGGGCAGTACGATCCCGCGATGACCCACTACATGAATGAAGTGATGGCGCTCTATCGCGGCGTGTTTCGCACAGAGAACCGCTGGACGCTGCTGATTGACGGCACCTCCCGCGCCGGTATCGAATCGATTCTGCTGTCATCGATCCGGCCTGGCGACAAAGTGCTGGTACCGGTGTTTGGCCGCTTTGGTCATCTGCTGTGCGAAATTGCCCGCCGCTGTCGTGCGGAAGTGCACACCATTGAAGTGCCGTGGGGCGAAGTCTTTACTCCCGACCAGATCGAAGATGCGATCAAAAAAGTGCGGCCGCGCCTGCTGCTGACCGTGCAGGGCGACACCTCAACCACCATGCTGCAGCCGCTTGAGCAATTGGGCGCGATCTGCAAACAGTATGGCGTGCTGTTCTACACCGATGCCACCGCGTCGCTGGCGGGTAACGCGCTGGAAACGGACGCCTGGGGGCTTGATGCCGTATCCGCGGGGATGCAGAAATGCCTGGGCGGTCCATCGGGTACCTCGCCGATCACGCTGAGTGCAGAGATGGAAGCGGTGATCCGCAAACGCAAATGCGTAGAGCAGGGGATCCGCACCGAGGCGCATCAGGATGGCGAAGAGGAGATGATCTACTCCAACTATTTTGATCTCGGCATGATCATGGATTACTGGGGGCCGGAGCGGCTCAACCACCATACCGAAGCGACCAGCGCACTGTTTGGCGCGCGCGAGTGCGCCCGGCTGATCCTGCAGGAGGGGCTGGACAACGGCATCGCCCGCCACAAGCTGCACGGTGAAGCATTGCTGAAAGGCATTCAGGGGATGGAGCTGGAGACCTTCGGCGACCTGAAACACAAAATGAACAACGTGCTGGGCGTGATGATCCCGTCTGGCGTAAACGGCGATCAGGTGCGCAAGCTGATGCTGGAAGATTTCGGCATTGAGATTGGCACCTCGTTTGGCCCGCTGCATGGCAAGGTGTGGCGCATCGGCACCATGGGCTACAACGCGCGTAAAGATTGCGTGATGCAGACTCTCTCCGCGCTGGAAACGGTGCTGACCTATGTCGGCTATCGCACGCCGCAGGGTGCCGCGGCGCAGGCCGCCTGGGATCACTACGGGAGCCACGCATGATGATGAGCGCCAGCGAAGCCCAGGCCGCTGCACAGCGCGTTATGGCGCGCTGCGACGCGCTGGCGGCGATCAGCGAAACGGCCGAGGGGCTGACCCGCGTCTACCTCTCACCCGAACATCTGCGCGCCAACGCCTGTGTCGGTGAATGGATGCAGGCGGCGGGGATGCAGGTGTGGCAGGATGAAGTCGGCAATATCTGTGGGCGCTACGAGGCGGCAGAAGCGGGTGCACCCGCGTTACTGCTTGGCTCGCATCTCGACACGGTGCGCAACGCCGGTCGCTACGACGGCATGCTGGGCGTGCTCAGCGCGATTGAAACCGTGCAGTGGCTTAACGAACATCAGCGCCGCTTACCGCTGGCGATTGAAGTCATTGGCTTTGGCGACGAAGAGGGCACCCGTTTTGGCATCACGCTGCTCGGCAGTCGTGGTATTACCGGCAGCTGGCCGCAAAGCTGGGTGACGCATCCTGACGGCAACGGCATCACCGTGGCGCAGGCGATGGCGGATGTCGGTCTCGACAGCGACAGGATCGCATCTGCGGCGCGGCGGATTGAGGATATCGTCGGTTATCTTGAGCTGCACATCGAGCAGGGCCCCTGCCTGGAGCAGGAGGATCTGGCGCTCGGTGTGGTCACGGCCATCAACGGTGCGCGCCGCCTCAACTGCCGTTTCACCGGTGAAGCGGGCCATGCGGGCACGGTGCCGATGACCCACCGCAAAGATGCGCTGGCTGCTGCTGCCGAGTGGATGGTGTTTATTGAGCAGACCACCCGTGAGCAGGATCCGCAACTGGTGGCTACCGTCGGTACGATTAACTGCGCGCCGGGAGCGGTCAATGTAATCCCTGGCGAGGTATCGCTGTCGCTGGACGTGCGCGGTCCGCTGGACAACCCGCTGGAGACACTGCTCTCCAGTCTGTTAACCCAGGCGGAGGCGATTGCGCTGCGGCGTGGACTCCGCTTTGAGTCGAACGAATATTATCGCATCGGTGCCACCGCCTGTGACTCCGCGCTGCAACAGGCGCTGAGTCATGCGGTGGAAACGGTGCAGGGTCGCAGTCTGTCACTGCCGAGCGGTGCGGGGCACGACGCCATCGCTATCGCTGAACGCTGGCCGGTCGGCATGCTATTTGTGCGTAACCATCGTGGTATCAGCCACCATCCGGCGGAGTCCGTGGCGGTGGCTGATGTGGCGCCCGCGCTGCAGGCTTATTTACAGGCGGTCTCGCTGATTGCTGAACGGAGCTGAACATGGAATTAGCCGCATTTAATCAGCTGTCGGCTGATGAGGCGCAGGCGGCCATCCGGCATTGTGTTGCCATCCCGCACTGGCAGCAGTCGCTGGTGGCGGCGCGGCCTTTTGACACCCTGGATGCGCTACGGGCAACCGCCGATGCGCTGGCCCGCCAGTGGCAGCAGCCTGAGCTGGAGGCAGCACTGTCGGCGCATCCCCGCATTGGCGAACGCGCGAACGGCGCGGATAAAGAGGCGGCCCTGTCGCGCGGAGAGCAGTCCGCCATGCAGCAGGCCGACAGCGCTTTGCAGCAGGCAATGCAGCAGGGGAATCAGGCTTATGAAACGCGTTTTGGCCGGGTGTTTCTGATTCGTGCCAAAGGGCGCAGCGGCGAGCAGATGCTGGCAGAGTTGCAGCGTCGGTTGCAGAATAGCGATCCTGCCGAGCAGCAGGAGGCGCTGGATCAGCTGCGTGAAATTACCCTGTTACGCCTGAAGGAGACGATTCAATGAGTACTGTTACCACCCATATTCTGGACACGGCGCTGGGCAAACCGGCCAGCGGTGTAGCGATTTCACTTGAGCAGAACAGCCCGGAAGGGTGGTTTCCGATTTCACAGGGTGAAACCGACAGCGACGGGCGTCTGAAAGATCTGACGCCCGAGCCGCTGACGCCGGGCCACTACCGTTTAACGGCAGAAATCGGCGACTATTTTGCCGCCGCTGGTCGGGATGCACTCTACGTCAGCGCGCAGATCGATTTTATGATTGCCGAAGCGGGCAGTCATTTTCATCTGCCGTTTCTGATTTCGCCCTGGTCGTGGTCAACCTATCGCGGCAGTTAATGGGCGGGCTGACTGCCCGCCCGCCATTCACAGCGAAAAGCGATCCGCATCCTGCCAGGCCGGGAAGCGCTCGCGATAAGCATTCAGTGCGTTCAGCGACAGCTCTGCGTCCAGCCTGGCGCGCTGGTGCGGCTCAGCCGCGCTGAGGATCTCGCCCTGCGGTGAAATAATCTGGCTGTCGCCGCTGTATTCATGCTGATTGCCGTCACTGCCGACGCGGTTACAGCCTGCTACATAAGCCTGATTCTCAATTGCCCGCGCCAGCAGCAGTGCCTGCCAGTGCAGTGCACGCGGTGCAGGCCAGTTGGCGACATAGAGCGCCAGATCGTAATCGTTGCGGTTGCGCGAGAAGACCGGGAAACGCAGGTCGTAACAGATTTGCGGCAGGATGCGCCAGCCGCGCCACTCAAACACCTGACGCTGTTCGCCAGGCAGATAGTGGTGATGCTCGTCCGCCATGCGGAACAGGTGGCGCTTGTCATACTGATGCAGCGTGCCGTCCGGCTCCACCAGCAGAAAGCGGTTTACCGCGCCGTGTTCGGTCTGAATCGCCGCACTGCCGCCGACCAGGGCATCGTTGCGACGTGCATGCTGATACAGCCACTCCACCACCTGCGCCTGTGGCAGCGAGCTTTTCGCCGCTTCCATTGCAAAGCCGGTGGTAAACATCTCCGGCAGTAAAATCAGATCGCGCCCGGTGAGTCCATCCAGTTGCTCGTCAAAATGGCGCAGGTTGGCCTCGCCATCCATCCAGCTCAGCGTCTCCTGCAGTAACGTGATTTTTAAAGCTGACATAAGCGCTCCGCGGCGGCATCTAATGTCGCCGGCTGTTTGGCAAAACAGAGGCGGATCAGTTTATGAGGAAAGGCATCGGCGCAGAACACCGACAGAGGAATTGCGGCCACACCGACTTCCCGGGTCAGCCACTGGCAGAAACTGACATCATCCAGATCGGAGATGGCGCTGTAATCGACCAGCAAAAAATAGGTGCCTTCGCAGGGGAGTACCTTAAAGCGGCTGCTGCTTAGCGCCGTTGCCAGCCGATCGCGGCGGTCGCGATAAAACGCCGGCAGCTCAAGATAGTGCTCCGGATGCTCACGCAGCATATCGGCAATCGCCAGCTGCGCCGGCGTATTCACCGAGAAGGTCAGATACTGATGCACCTTGCGCAGTTCAGCGCTGATCGCGGCAGGGGCAATGCAGTAGCCCACTTTCCAGCCGGTCATATGGAAGGTCTTACCAAACGACGACACCGCGATAGCGCGCTGGCGCAGTTCGGGATGTGCCAGCACGCTGGCGTGGCCTGCCTGATCGAAGCAGATGTGCTCATAGACTTCGTCGCTCAGTACATAGACCGGTCGCGCAGCAATCGCCTGCCATAGCGCGGCGAAATCCTGCTGCTGCCAGACGGTGGCGGAAGGATTGTGCGGCGTATTCAGGATCACCAGCCGGGTTTTATCACTCAGCAGCGCAGCAAACGCCTGCCAGTCCACCCGGAAAGCGGGCGGCTGCAGCGTAATGCGTTTCATCACGCCGCCCGACAACTCTACTGCAGGCGCATAGCTGTCGTAGCTGGGATCAAAGCAGATCACTTCATCGCCTGGCCGCACCAGAGCGGTAATCGCCGCATAGAGCGCTTCGGTTGCGCCTGCCGTCACCGTAATCTCTGTTTCGACATCAGGACGATAGTCATAGAGCCGCGCGGTTTTCTCTGCAATCGCCTCACGTAACGGCAGCGCACCGGTCATCGGCGCATACTGGTTCGCGCCCTGGCTGACATGATACGCCAGCCGCTGCTGCAGATAGTCCGGGCCGCTAAAATCGGGAAAGCCCTGAGAGAGATTGATAGCGTTATGCTGCTGCGCCAGCGCACTCATCTGGCTGAAAATGGTGGTGCCGAGCAAAGGGAGTTTACTCTCGGGGATCAGGTTGTGCTGCGTCATGATGTCAGGCCTTAAGCGCGAAGATTGATGCGGTGTCACCCGGTGTTTGTGCCACTATAAACAGGATGGTAGTATTTGGCAATCAAGACGCTTAGATGGCTAAATGCGTCATACTCCACACCTCAGCTTCGTTAGCTGCGTTTGCTTACCCCGGTCACTGACGAGTGTCAGCTCCCGGCGATAAGCGCTTGCCGCCTTGCTGAGATGCGGATCATCTGGCAGGACCCGGAGAGTATGGTTCAGCAGTCGGGCACGTTTGCTAACTGTTTAAGATTTTCAAACTGTTGTAATTTTATAGCCATTACCGTTATCTGAGCCACCCGAGATCATATTTCACCGCAAGGAACTTTTATGTCGCAGAGTCTTCCATTAGATCAACTGGTCGCCGCCTGTCACTGGATTGGCGAGAAAGGCTGGGCACCGGCCACCGGCGGAAATATGTCGGTGCGCCGCGATGAACATGTCTGCCTGCTGAGTGAATCGGGCAAAGATAAAGGCACGCTGACGCGGGATGACTTTATCGAGGTCGATATTGCCACCAGCCAGTCGCTCTCTGGCCGTAAGCCGTCGGCAGAAACCGGTCTGCACACGATGATCTATCGACTCTTTCCCGAGGCGGGCGCGGTGCTGCATACCCACACCGTGAATGCGACGGTGCTGTCGCGGGTGGAGCAGGGCGCGGCGCTGCTGCTGCACAGCTATGAGATGCAAAAATCATTGAGCGGCCAGCACACCCATCTGGATACGCTCGCCATTCCTGTGTTCGACAACAGCCAGGACATTGCGGCGCTGGCGTCAGAAATTGAAGATTACGCTGCCCGCTTTCCGCTGCGTTACGGCTTTCTGCTGCGCGGTCACGGCTTAACCTGCTGGGGCCGGGATGTCAGCGAAGCACGCCGTCATCTGGAAGGTCTGGAATTTTTATTTGAATGTGAACGTCAACGTCGCCTGCTGGAGAGAGCATGATTCGCGCCATTGTTACTGATATCGAAGGCACCACCAGCGATATCCGTTTTGTACATAACATCCTGTTTCCCCACGCCCGCCAGCATCTGGCGAGCTTCCTGCGTGAAAATGCGCATCAGCCCGAGGTCGCCGCAGCGCTGCAGTCGGTACGTGAGGAGGCCGGTCAGCCGCAGGCCGACCTGGATGCGGTGACAGAGATTCTGCTGGGGTTTATGGACCAGGATCGCAAATCAACCGGCCTGAAAGCGCTGCAGGGCATGATCTGGCGCGATGGCTATGTTAACGGCAGTTTTACCGGCCATCTCTATCCTGACGTCCTGCCAGCACTGAGCCGCTGGAAGGCGCAGGGCATTGAACTGTATGTATATTCCTCCGGCTCGGTTGCGGCGCAGAAATTGTTATTTGGCTACAGCGACGAAGGTGATATTACTGACCTCTTCAGCGGCTATTTTGATACGCACGTGGGTGCCAAACGCGAAGTCGCAGCCTATCGCGCTATCGCCGCTGAAATTGGTCAGCCAGCGGAGCAGCTGCTGTTTCTCTCCGATATTCATCAGGAGCTGGATGCCGCCGCTGAGGCGGGCTGGCAGACGCTGCAACTACTGCGTGGCGATGCGGACGGCGAGAGCCGCCATCGTCAGGTGACAGATTTTTCCCAGATTAACCCGGAGTCAATTTAGGATGAGCGCACTGACTATTTTTACCGACCGCGAAGCCAGCCAGCCGGTGTGGCACAGCACCGACGCGGAAGAGATTCGTGAACGCCTGAGCACCAAAGGCGTCCGTTTTGAGCGCTGGGAAGCCGATCGCGATCTGGGTGAAAATCCGGATCCCGAAACGGTGATCAACGCCTATCAGCATGCGATCGATCGGCTGGTGGCAGAGAAGGGCTATCAGAGCTGGGATGTGATCAGCATGCGCGCCGATAATCCGCAGAAAACCGTGCTGCGCGAGAAGTTCCTCTCTGAACATACACACGGCGAAGATGAGGTGCGTTTCTTTGTTGAGGGTGCCGGACTCTTCTGTCTGCACCTGGATGGCGAGATCCTGCAGATTCTCTGCGAAAAAAACGATCTGATCTCGGTACCAGCGGGAACACCACACTGGTTTGATATGGGATCGTCACCGCACTTCACGGCTATCCGTATTTTCGATAATCAGGAAGGCTGGGTAGCGAACTTTACCGGCGATAAGATTGCGGATGCCTATCCGCGTCTGGCGTAAACCGCCCGTTGTTTTCGCAAGGCGTTTACCGTGAGCGGCAAACGCCTTGCAGACCGTTATTGTGGCTGGAAAATGCCACCCTGAACCTGGTCAGGCGTGACTACCCCGGTGTCCAGTACCCAGCCGCTGATCAGGGTGGCGGGCGTGACATCAAACGCCGGGTTATAGACCTTCGCCGCTTCCGGCGCCCACTGCACGCTGCCAAAACTGCCGGCAACGCCCGTTACTTCACTGGCGGCGCGCTGCTCAATAGGAATCGCTGCGCCGTCCGGACAGCAGCGATCCAGCGTGGTATGCGGGGCCGCCACGTAAAACGGAATCTGATGATAATGGGCCAGCACCGCCAGGCTGTAGGTGCCGATTTTATTCGCCACATCGCCGTTGGCGGCAATGCGGTCAGCGCCTACCCATACGGCATCGACCTCTCCACGGGCCATCAGGCTGGCGGCCATGGAATCGGTAATCAGGGTGTAAGGAATCGCCAGCTCACCCAGCTCCCAGGCGGTTAACCGGCCGCCCTGTAACAGCGGACGGGTTTCATCAACCCAGACATTCTTAATCAGCCCCTGCTGATGGGCGCGGGCAATCACGCCAAGGGCGGTGCCCACACCGGCGGTGGCGAGTCCGCCGGTATTACAGTGGGTCAGCAGCTGGCTGCCGGGTTTCACCCGCGTACAACCCGCGTCAGCGATGGCATCACACAGCTGCTTATCTTCCTGCACCAGTCGCCAGGCTTCTTCTGCCAGCGCGGGGGCAAAGTCCGGCTGCGCCAGCGCCAGTTTCATCCGGTCCAGATTGTTCATCAGATTGACAGCGGTAGGGCGGGCGGCGCGCAGGGTCTCCAGTGCCTGCGCCAGTTCAGCGCGCGTCTGCCCCTGTTCTGCCAGCAACGCCAGCAGCAGCGAGGCGGAAAGGCCGATCAGCGGCGCACCGCGCACCCGCAGCGCATGAATATGTTCAATCAGCTGGGGCACGCTGTGCGCGGGCAGCCAGTTCTTTTGCTGCGGCAGTGCCTGCTGATCCAGAATCCAGAGCTGATTGTCACGAACCTGTAAGCTGGTGGTTTGAAGTGTCTGCATTGTGGGTGAAATCCATGTTGCGTTAATGATACCTATTGTGCCAACATGCTGAACGGATGTATAGACGTCTGAACGGCTTATTACACCCAGGTTATCCCCCTTCGATTGATGAGGAACAGGCAATGTCGCAATACCGTACCTTTACTGCTGCTGATGCTGTGGAATATGCCCGACAATTTGGCGGCGTGGACAATCCTGCCGCGCTGAGCAGCGCAGAAGAGATTGGTGATGGCAACCTCAACCTGGTGTTTAAAATTTATGACGATCAGGGCAACAGCCGGGTGGTGGTCAAGCAGGCGCTGCCCTATGTGCGCTGTGTGGGTGAGTCGTGGCCGCTGACGCTGGATCGGGCGCGGCTGGAAGCGCAGACCCTGGTCGAACACTACAAATATTGTCCGCAGCACACGGTGAAGATCACCCATTACGATGCGGAGCTGGCGGTGATGGTAATGGAAGATCTCTCCAGTCATCGCATCTGGCGCGGCGAGCTGGTGAAGGGCGCTTACTACCCGGAAGCGGCTCAGCAGTTAGGCGACTATCTGGCACAAACCCTGTTTCATACCTCCGATTTCATCCTGCATCCGCACCAGAAAAAAGCGGAAGTGGCGCGTTTTATTAATCCGGAAATGTGTGAAATCACCGAAGATCTTTTCTTTAACGATCCCTATACCGACCATGAGCGCAATAGCTACCCCGAAGCGCTTGAACCGTTGGTCGCCAGCCTGCGTAATGACGATGCACTGCGCATTGCGGTGGGCGGTCTCAAGCATCGTTTCTTTGCCCACGCTGAAGCGCTGTTGCATGGTGATATTCACAGCGGATCGATTTTCGTTGCTGATGGCAGCCTGAAAGCGATTGATGCGGAATTCGGCTATTTTGGCCCTATCGGTTTTGATGTCGGCACCGCCATCGGCAATCTGCTGATTAACTACTGCGGCGTGCCGGGTTTGCTGCCACCGCGTGAGGCCGCCGATGCACGCGAGCAGCGCCTCAGCGATGTGCACACCCTCTGGACCACCTTTGCCTCGGGCTTTCTGGCACTGGCGGCTGAGAAAACCCGTGATGAGGCGCTGGCTTATCCAGGCTATGCGGAGGCGTTTCTGCGTAAAGTATGGGCTGATACCATTGGTTACTGCGGCACCGAACTGATTCGCCGCACTGTGGGGATGTCACACGTGGCGGATATGAAGCTGATTGCCGATCCGGCGATGCGTACCGACTGCATCCGTAATGCAATTAATCTGGGACGCACGCTGATTCTGGCGGCCGATCATGTAGAAGATGTGGATGCGCTGATTGCCCGCATCCGTCAGGCGGGATAAAAAAAGCCGACGTGATGTTTGATGCCAGTCAGTTAAGCGACAGGTGATAACGCAGTCTGGTGCCGCTCAGGGGCTGGCGGTCCTCGCGCCGCTGCGCGGTTCCTTCACTTCATTCGCCTGCCTGACGGACCGTCGGGGATGGCACATCCTGTGCCGCCCCGCCTTTCGCCCGCGTCCTGCGGGCTCTCCTGGCAGACTCATTCTGTTCAGCGCTGCGGATTGCCTGCCCCTGCCCGCCACCGGCCTGCTCTGAAACTTCAGTGTGTATTGTTAAAAAGGGCACGAGCGTGGAGGCCTGAGCGCCTCTGCTGCTGAAAGGGCTATCCGCAGCGCTGAGGCGTGACGGTGGGCCAGAAGTCCACGCCGGGAAGCGTGGACAGTTCGGGGCCGGCCAGGGAGGGCCCCGAACGGTTCGTCGGCACGACGTCAAAGCCGAAGGTACCGCGTGAGCGGCGCGAGGACGGCCCGGGAGCAGCAGAGGTGCGCTGGCCCGCACTGCGGCTCGTTCGCCCGGAAAAAAAGCTGCCACGTTTGACCGTGACAGCCTTTACAAATCTAATCTTAACTGTTCAGCATTACGACGTGATGTCGGCTTTCCTCTTCTGACCCTATTCCCTGCGCTTTGGGCTTAATTATTGCGGTCAGATTTCCCCTGAGCCGGTGCTGCAGAGCAACGCTAACCCTATGCCGCCTCACTCGCCCGCGACGCAGCCTGAGGGGCTTTCTCTGGCACCGGCACTGCCAGCGCATCCGCCTCAAACTCATCGACGTTAATCGAACGCAGGCGGCTGGCCTCAGCACGCTGCAACACTTCAGCCTCTTTAGCATCAATCCAGCCCTGCTCCAGCGCGCGCTTCGCCAGCGCATCCAGCCGGGTAAAGGAGAGGTGCTGCTTCGTCTGTTTGCACAGCCTGTCATGGATCACTTCTGCCGCCATCACATCCTGCAACGCCTGTTCCAGCTGACCGGCAGGGTTGTGCTCGCTGGGCGTCAGGTACATGCCACGGCCCAGACGGCTGCGGGTAGCTGACGGCTGTTGCAGCAGTTTTGCCAGCTGATGGTCCAGACGGTCAGACGGAGCAGGGCAGTGATGACCGCCTGCAAAAATAGTCATCCGCAATGCGCCCGCGACCAGACGGTTCGGGAAGTTACGCAGCAGATCGTCCATCGCGACTTCCGCCTGATGTAACGCATCCTGCACGCCCCAGTGCACCAGCGGCAGATCGGCTTCGTTGCGGCCTTCATCGTCATAGCGTTTCAGCGTCGCCGAGGCAAGATAGAGCTGGCTCAGCACATCGCCCAGACGCGCCGAGATACGCTCACGACGCTTCAGGCTGCCGCCCAGCACCGCCATCGACACATCAGAGAGCAACGCCAGGTTGGCACTGATGCGGTTCAGATGCTGATAGTAACGACGGGTGCCATCGCGGGTCGGGGTGGCGCTGGTGCGTCCGGCGGTTAAGCCCAGCCACAGGCTGCGCATGGTGCTGCTGCCGACATGGCCGATGTGGCTGAACAGCGCCTGATCAAACGCGTTAACATCGTTGCTGGCTGCCGCCGCCATCTCCTGCAGTACATAAGGATGGCAGCGAATCGCACCCTGTCCGAAGATAATCATGCTGCGGGTCAGAATATTAGCGCCTTCCACCGTGATGGCGATGGGCGCACCCTGATAGGCGCGGGCCAGGAAGTTACTGTTACCCAGCATAATGCCTTTACCGCCGGCAATATCCATGGCGTCGATAATGGCGCGCTGACCGCGATGGGTGCAGTGATATTTGACAATCGCCGACAGCACAGCCGGTTTTTCACCCTGCATAATACCGGCCGTAATCAGCGTGGCCGCCGCATCCATCACGTAGGCGTTACCGGCAATGCGCGCCAGCGGCTCTTCAATCCCTTCCATCTTACCGATTGAGACGCGGAACTGACGACGGATATGGGCATAGGCGCCTGTCGCCAGCGCCACACTTTTCAGGCTGCCGGTTGAGTTCGATGGCAGCGTAATGCCGCGACCCACAGACAGACACTCCACCAGCATCCGCCAGCCCTGACCGGCCATTTGTGGGCCGCCGATAATATAGTCAATCGGCACAAAGATATTATTGCCGCGTGTCGGCCCGTTCTGGAACGGCACGTTAAGTGGGAAGTGGCGATGACCAATCTCCACGCCGGGCGTATTGGTCGGGATCAGCGCACAGGTAATGCCAGGATTCTCGTTATCGCTGAGCAGATGATCCGGGTCGGAGAGTTTAAATGCCAGCCCCAGCACGGTGGCGATCGGCGCCAGCGTAATGTAGCGCTTGTTCCAGGTCAGCCGCATGCCCAGCACCTGCTGACCCTGCCATTCGCCCATGCAGACTACGCCGGTATCGGGGATGGCTCCGGCATCTGAGCCCGCTTCCGGACTGGTCAGCGCAAAGCAGGGGATCTCATCGCCGCGTGCCAGCCGGGGTAAATAGTGATTTTTCTGCTCTTCAGTGCCGTAGTGTTGCAGCAGTTCGCCCGGACCTAATGAGTTAGGCACGCCCACGGTAATCGCCAGAATCCCGGAGACGCCCGACAGTTTTTGCAGCACGCAGGCCTGCGCATAGGCGGAGAAATCGAGTCCGCCATACTCTTTTTTGATAATCATCGCGAAGAAACGATGCTCTTTCAGATAGGCCCAGAGTTCCGGCGGCATATCGGCCAGCTCATGGGTGATCTGGAAATCATTGGCCATGCGGCATGCTTCTTCAACCGGACCATTGAGAAAAGCCTGCTCGTCGGCGGTCAGGCGCGGCTGCGGATAGTTGTGCAGCTTCTGCCAGTCTGGTTTGCCCTGAAACAGATCGCCTTCCCACCAGGTGGTGCCCGCATCGATCGCTTCTTTTTCGGTGCGTGACATCGGCGGCATCACCTGCTGGAAGCGCTGAAACATCGGCTTTGAAAACAGGCTGCGGCGCAATGACGGCAGGTTGAACGGCAGCAGGATGATCGCCAGCGGCAACAGTAACCATGGCGTCCAGAGGTGAGCAAAAGCCATCGCAGCAGTCCACAGCAGCAGAATCGCGCTGCTGAGCCGCAACGACAGGCGGTGATAGAACAGGGCGCCAATCAGCGCCACCGTGGCAAGTATCGAGACAACCATCATAATGAACCGCTCCAAGTAGTAAGAGGTCTGACCTGTTATGTAGAGAGGTTTAGAGCAGTTGGGTTGATTTATCAATTTGTTTACATCGCAATTACAACCTGCCTCACAAAAACCGATTTCTGTCCATTTTTGCATCACCCGCTGCAGCGATAATCGCCGCCACTGCCTGGCCAGCCATGGCATGACGCTTTGCGCTGACCGGCCATTCCGTTAAACTTGCTGCGATTAACCTCTCCTAAAAAAGGACATCCCTATGTACCAGGACATTATCCGCTCTGAGCTTAATGAAGCTGCTGATACGCTGAATAAATTCCTCAGCGACGAGGCCAATATCCATGCGATCCAGCGTGCGGCGGTGCTGCTGGCTGACAGCTTTAAGGCGGGCGGCAAGGTGCTTTCCTGCGGTAACGGCGGTTCACATTGCGATGCGATGCATTTCGCTGAAGAGCTGACCGGTCGCTACCGCGAAAATCGTCCTGGCTATCCGGCGATTGCCATCTCTGATGTCAGCCATCTCTCCTGCGTCAGTAATGACTTTGGTTATGACTATGTCTTTTCACGCTATGTGGAAGCGGTAGGGCGTCCGGGCGATGTGCTGCTGGGCCTCTCAACTTCCGGTAACTCTGCCAATATCATTAAAGCGATTGAAGCTGCCCGTGCGCAGGGGATGAAAGTGATCACCCTGACCGGTAAAGATGGCGGTAAGATGGCAGGCAGTGCCGACATTGAAATCCGGGTGCCACACTTTGGTTATGCCGATCGCATCCAGGAGATCCACATTAAAGTGATCCACATCCTGATGCTGCTGGTCGAAAAAGAGATGGTGAAGTAACTGCGCTGGCCTCCCGCCTGACGGGAGGCCGCTTACTCTAAGGCGGTGGCTATGTGCGAATTGCTCGGGATGAGCGCCAATGTTCCCACGGATATCTGTTTCAGCTTTACCGGTCTGGTTCAGCGTGGCGGTGGAACCGGGCCTCACAAAGATGGCTGGGGCATTACCTTTTACGAAGATAAAGGTTGTCGTACGTTTAAAGATCCGCTGCCGAGCTTTAACTCGCCGATTGCGCGTCTGGTGCAGGAGTATCCGATCAAATCGCATTCGGTGGTGGCGCACATCCGCCAGGCGAATCGCGGGCAGGTGTCGCTGGAAAATACCCACCCGTTTACCCGTGAGTTGTGGGGCCGTAACTGGACCTATGCGCACAACGGGCAGCTCAGGGGCTATCGGCAGCTGGAGACCGGCACATTCCGGCCAGTAGGCGAAACGGACAGCGAGAAGGCGTTCTGCTGGATCCTGCATCAGCTGGCGACGCGCTATCCGCGTACGCCAGGCAACTGGCCTGCGGTATTCCGTTTTATCGGGGAGCTTGCCGGCATGTTGCGGCAGAAAGGCGTGTTTAACATGCTGCTGTCAGACGGCCGTTATCTGATGGCCTTTTGCTCCACCAATCTTTACTGGATCACCCGCCGCGCACCCTTTGGCCGGGCGCAGTTACTGGATCAGGATGTGGAGGTCGATTTTCAGCAGCACACCACGCCGCATGACGTGGTGACGGTGATTGCTACGCAGCCACTGACGGCCAATGAAACCTGGCAGCGGATTGTGCCAGGTGAATGGGCGTTATTCTGCCTTGGAGAGCGCCAGGAATGAACGTGAAGCGGCTTCGGGACTGGCTAAAACCGGTGCCGGGCTGCTGTTCATCACATATTTACCGCTGGCGACATTAACCATCGGCGGCTGATGATATTTAGCAAAGTAAGCGTATCCCGGCTGCAACTGCTGCCAGAAACTGGCATAGGTGGAGTAGCGGTGACGCTGCATATTGCTGTCGGTCATGCGGAATGGATAGATGCTGATGCTGATATCCTGCTGGCCGTTACGCAGCGCGGCATTCACATAGGTAAAAATCTCATCCATATAGGCGTTAGTCATGGCATAGCAGCCAATCGACTTACAGTCGCCATGAATCATCAGGTAATTGCCGCTGTAGCCCTGATTACGATCGTACTGATTCGGAAAGCCGATGTTGATCGCGCGATAAAACCGGCTATCCGGCTTCAGCTGATTCAGCTTCACGTTGTAAAAACCTTCCGGGCTTTTGAAATCGCCTTCACGGCGTTTCGGGCCAAGGCCGCCAGAAAAGTTACAGATGCGGTAGGTGTCCAGCAGGCGGTATTCGTTACCGATTTTGCCGTAGAGTTCGAGCGTGCGTTCTTCCTTGAAGATCTGGATATAGACCGGGGTGCCAAGTAACTGCTTCTTTAATTCTTTGCTGACCGGTGCCGTTGAGACGGGTTCGGGTGTCATTGCCATGCTGAGGGCTGGCAGTAAAATCATCGCAAACAGGAGTGCGATTTTGCCCATGCTGTGTGTACCTTGAGGTGAAGAGAACATGACGCAAAATGTGCGTCTCTGTTTGCATTATCGGAACTGTCCGCTACCGCAGCGCAACATTAAACATTGTCTGTTTTTTTAGCAAGACGGCGTCAGCCAAATTCGCGATTTACTGAAAGATATTCGGCCAGAAATTTGTAAACTTTAATCGTCAGCGCGACAAATATTGCAGTTACCCCTGCCAACTGTATACTTATCCAGTGCCGGAGGGGGTATGCGTAAAATCATTCATGTCGATATGGACTGCTTCTATGCCGCGGTGGAGATGCGTGATAATCCCCAGCTGCGCGACATCCCGATCGCCATTGGTGGCAGCCGCGAGCGTCGCGGCGTGATCAGCACCGCCAACTATCCGGCGCGCAAATTTGGCGTGCGCAGCGCGATGCCAACCGGCATGGCCCTCAAGTTATGCCCGCATCTGCGTCTGCTGCCAGGACGCTTTGACGCCTATAAAGAAGCCTCCGCGCAGATCCGCGACATCTTTACCCGCTATACGCCGCTGATTGAACCGCTCTCCCTCGATGAAGCTTACCTGGATGTCACCGACAGCCCCCACTGTCACGGCTCTGCCACGCTGATGGCGCAGGCGATCCGTGCCACCATCTACCGTGAAACCGGGCTTACCGCCTCAGCGGGCATCGCCCCGATTAAATTTCTGGCGAAGATCGCCTCTGACCTCAATAAGCCGGACGGCCAGTTCGTGATTACCCCGCCGGAGATGTCCGGTTTTCTGCTGACCCTGCCGCTGGCGAAGATCCCTGGCGTCGGCAAGGTCTCGGCCAAAAAGCTGGAAGAGATGGGGCTGGTGACCTGTGGCGACGTGCAGAAGGCGGACTTAGCGCTGCTGTTAAAGCGCTTTGGCAAGTTTGGCCGGGTGCTGTGGGAGCGCAGCAATGGCATTGATGACCGCAGCGTGATCGTTGAGCGCGAGCGTAAATCGCTGGGGGTTGAACGGACGCTGGCGGAAGATATCAGCGACTGGGATGCCTGCCTGGAAATTATCGATTTTCTCTACGCCGAACTGGAACGCCGGCTGACGCAGATCCGACCTGACAAGCAGGTGGCGCGACAGGGCGTCAAACTGAAGTTCAGTGATTTTCAGCAGACGACCCAGGAGCATATCTGGCCGGTGCTGAATAAAGAGGACATGATTGCCATCGCCCGTAAAACCTGGGATGAGCGTCGTGCCGGGCGCGGCGTGCGGCTGGTGGGATTACATGTGACTATGGTGGATCCCCAGCTGGAGCGTCAGCTGCTGCTGGGTCTGTAACCGTCAGCCTCACCGACCGGCAAGGCTGACATCCGATTACTTCTTATATTTCGCCGCCAGGGTCGCAAACCACGGGGCAACGAAATCCTCATTGCTGCCCCAGCCCGGAATGATCTTGTTCAGTGACGCGACGTTCACCGCGCCAGGCTGGCTGTTAAGCTGCTGCTGAGAGATCGATGCCGCTTTAAACTGATAAGTCGCTGGCGTCTCTTCACCGGCAATTTTCTTCGCCACCAGACGCATATTCACCGCGCCAATAGTTTTAGGATCCACCGCTACCGTCTGCACCCACGGGCTGTTTTTCTCGCGCATCAGCTGCAAATCCTGGTTCGAAACATCAATGCTGTAGAGTTTGATCTCGGTACGGCCATTCTCCTGCAGCGCTTTGTAAGCGCCCTGGCTGAAGGCGTCCCAGGCACCCCAGATGGCGTCGATTTTGCCTTTCGGGTATTTCGCCAGAATCGCGCCAATTTTATTGGCGGTGTCGCCCTGAACGTCAGTTGAAACCGCACCAATCGACTCAAGCTGATGAATGCCCGGATTCTCTTTCAGCAGTTTTTCATACACCACCTGACGGCGTTCCATCGGCGGGAAACCGGCAACCCATAGCTTGACGATGTTCGCCTTGCCGTTGAAATCATGGATGAGCTGGCCCAGCGACAACTGCGCCAGTGAAGCGTCATCCTGCGCGGTGACGGTGACGCCCGGGATCGGGCTATCCACCGGCGTATCAAACACCGACAGCTTAATGCCTGCATCGGCAATGCGCTTCACCAGTCCGCTGGCGTAGGGCGCTTTACCGTGCGACAGCACGATGCCGTCATATTTCTGGCTGATCGCCTGATTCACGAAATCCTGGAAGCGCGCATCGTCGCCGTTGCTGAGAAAGGTGCTGACCTTGAAGCCAAGCTGGCGACCCTGCTGAATGGCACCGGCAACAAACTGGGTGGTGTTGTCATCGGAGCCGAGATTGCGGATCACCGCAATACGGATCGGGCCATCATGACTGGCGATAGCCGCAGGCACCGGCGTGACGGTATCCGCGAAGGCGGCGCTGGCGTTCAGCAGGCTCAGGGCCAGCAGCGAGAGTGTTATTTTTTGCATTGTTATCAACTCCGGTAAACGCGCCTCAGCGGCGCTGGATATAGGTGATCGCCAGTGCTAAAGCCAGCACCAGCCCTTTAATAATGTCCATGGCGTAGTAGGGAACAGAGAGCATCACCAGACCGTTCTGCAGCACGCCGAGGATCACCGCACCGACCAGCGTGCCCAGCGCATTCGGCTTGCCGGAGCCCGCCAGTGAGAAGCCAATCCACGCCGCCGCGACGGCGTCCATCAGGTAGCCGCTACCGGCGTTCACCTGCGAGGAGCCGATACGCGAGGCGAGCAGAATGCCGCCCAGACCGGCCAGCAGTGAGGCGATCACATAAGCCAGCACCCGATAGCGGGTGGTGCGGATGCCGGAGAGGCGTGCCGCTTCCGGATTGCCGCCCAGCGCATACATCCGGCGACCATGTTTAGTCAGTGAGAGCGCCAGCTGCGCGGCGACGGTGACGACCAGCATGATGATGACGATGGTGGGCACCTGGCCGAGCAGGCCAAACGCCGCCGGAATGGTGCCTTCCGCCATATCACCGCTCGGCAGCACCATGTTCTCGGTGATCGATCCGCCAAAGCTGTAGGTCATCGCCACACCCTGAATCACGAACAATGTCGCCAGCGTTGCCAGCATGTCGGGAATGCGCAGGATCACAATCAGAAAGGCGTTAAACAGCCCGACCAGGGTGCAGAGCGCCAGGGTAAGAAGGATGGCGGTGGTAGTGCCGAAGCCGTACCAGACAAACAGAGAAATCACCAGCGCATTGGCCAGCGAGGCGGTCGATCCGACCGACAGATCAAAGCCGCCAACGGTCAGCGAGATCGAGACGCCGATCGCAATCACCGTGACAATGGCAATTGAGCGCAGAATATTGATGATGTTGTTGGGTTCAAGGAAGCTGTCGGAGGCGAGACCAAAGGCGGCGATCAGGATCACCACCGTGAGCAACATGCCCCATTTATAGAGAAAGTCGAACAACTGGTGACGCCACGGCGAGGCTGTCAGATTCAGGCTGGTTTCTTTGCTGCTCACGCAGGGGTTCCTCCGGTGGAATAGAGCAAAAGCGTCTCTTCGGTGACGTCGCGTGCAGCCAGTTCGGCCACAATGCGTCCATCCCAGAGCACGCAAATCCGGTCGCATAAACCGACCAGTTCAGAAAACTCTCCCGACGCGTAAATGATGCCTTTCCCCTCGCGCGCCAGGTTATCGATCAGGGTGAAGAGTTCGGTTTTGGCTTTGATATCGACGCCTTTCGTCGGCTCATCGAAAATCAGCACGTCGGCGTTGTTGCGCAGCCATTTGCCTATCGCCACTTTCTGTTGATTGCCGCCGGAGAGACGGCGCAGCGTCTGTGCCGGACCGGTGGTGCGCACCTGCAACTGCTGGATAACCTGCTCCGCCCAGCGCCACGCCTGGCGATGGCCAAACAGGCTCCAGCGCGAAAAGCTGTCGTCTGCGCTGACGCTGAGGTTCATTGCCACCGACTCATCAATAAAGATCCCCTCTTTGCGCCGCTCCTCCGGCACCAGCGCCATGCGGCGACTGACGGAGTCATGCGGCGAACGGGGCTGCCACGGCTGGCCATGCAGTTCACCGCGACTGACGCGGCTTTTGCTGGCACCAAACAGCGCCTTACAGAGTTCGGTTTTACCGGCACCGGCCAGGCCTGCAATGCCCAGAATTTCCCCTTTGTGCAATCGTAGCGAGATATCCTGCAGCAGTTGCTCATCATGAAGACCGTCAATCGCCAGCAGCAGCGGCTGAGTCTGCTGCGCACGACGGGCCGGGAAGATATCGGTGAGCTGATGCCCCAGCATCTTCTCCACGATCTGCTCACCGCTCAGTGCCGCCATCGGGCCGGTTTCGATCAACCGGCCATCACGCAGCACCGTCAGCTGGTCACAGATTGCTTTCAGTTCATGGATGCGGTGAGAGATAAACACCACGCCGATGCCGCTGGCCTGCAGGCGACGCACCACAGCAAACAGCCGCTCACTTTCATGCTGATCCAGCGGGGCGGTGGGTTCATCCAGAATCAGAAAGCGGCAGTGGTGTGACAGCGCGCGCGCCAGCAGAATTTGCTGCTTTTCAGCCAGGGTACAGCGCTCCACCAGCCGGTTAACGTCCAGCGCCACGTCGAGCTGAGCCAGCAGCGCCCGCGCCTGACGCCGAACCTCGCCCCAGCGATAGCGGTGGCCAGGCTCTGCCAGCCGATCCAGCAGAATGTTTTCCGCGACGCTGAGCTGCGGCACCAGCGCCACGTCCACTTCCTGCTGAACCAGATGGATACCCAGCCGTTTCGCATCACGCGGCGTACGGATGGAGACCGGCTCACCATCCAGCAGGATCTCGCCGCTGTAGTGGCTGTGCGCACCGGAAAGGATCGCCATCAGCGTTGACTTGCCCGCGCCGTTAGCGCCGGTCAGAGCATGTACTGAATGGCCGTCACTGCGGAAATCCACCGACGATAGCGCGGCAAACCCGCCAAAAGCGATGGAGATGTTACGCATCTCAAGGCAATTTAACCCTGGCATGTCATTACTCTCCTGAAGAATCACTGGCCGCATTTTTTCCTGAACCTTCAGGCGCGGCAACAGCCGAAAGCGCATAAGCTAGCACGAAATCTTATTAGCCATCCAGACATCTGGACATAATGGCGGCTGTGACCAGCGAAGCGCGGGAAAGCGGCGGAATAACGGGGTAAAGGACGGAAAAGGCAGCGAATTATGCTGGGGGAAAGTCACAGGCATAAAAAAACCAGGCCGGAGCCTGGTTTACTTTTTTTGTGACAGAATTACTTTTCTGGCACCACATTCAGCAGGGTGGTCAGCAGTTTCCAGTAAAGGCCAACGCTTTCGATGTGAACCTGCTCATCCGGCGAGTGCGGCCCGGTGATGGTCGGCCCAATCGATACCATATCCATCTCCGGATACGGTTTTTTGAACAGACCACACTCCAGACCGGCGTGGATCACCTGAATGTTCGGGGTCTTATCAAACAGCGCGATATAGGTCTGACGGGTCAGCGCCATAATGGCGGAGTCCGCATCAGGCTGCCAGCCTGGGTAGCCGCCTTTCGCTTTGGTCTGTGCACCGGCCAGCTGGCCCAGTGAGGTCAGCATCTGCACCACATAATCGCGGCCGGTGTCGATCAGCGAACGGATCAGGCAGTTGATCTCTGCATGATCGGCTTCCATGGTCACCACACCGATATTCAGTGAGGTTTCTACTACGCCTTTCGCCACGTCGGAGTTGCGGATCACGCCGTTTGGCATGCTGTTGAGCAGGTTCAGGAAGCGATCGCGGCTGTCAGCGTTCAGAGCATCACCCTGATGCGCCAGCGGCTCTGTGACCAGTGCGATGTTCGGCTCTTTGATGCCGTGCTCATTTTTGATGGCGCTCAGGAAGTGCGCCGCCGCTGATTTCAGCGCATCCGCTTTGTGGCTCTCGACCGCCACGGTAGCGAAGGCTTCACGCGGGATCGCGTTGCGCAGCGTACCGCCGCTGAAGGCCAGCAGACGCAGATCCAGTTCAGCAGCGTGTGCCGCCAGGAAGCGCGCCAGCAGTTTGTTGGCGTTGCCGAGGCCCATATGAATATCGGCACCGGAGTGACCGCCACGCAGGCCTTTCAGCGTCAGCTTCAGGGTCTGGAATTCAGCAGGCACCGCTTCACGGGTCAGCGGCAGGGTGGTGACGAAGTCGATACCGCCCGCGCAGCCCATGTAGATCTCACCTTCTTCTTCGGAGTCGGTGTTGATCAGGATTTCTGCCTGCAGCCAGTTGGGTTGCAGACCGAATGCGCCATCCATACCGGTCTCTTCAGTCATGGTCAGCAGCACTTCCAGCGGGCCATGCGTCAGGCTGTTGTCAGCCAGTACTGCCAGCGCAGAAGCCATACCGATGCCGTTGTCCGCGCCCAGCGTGGTGCCGCGCGCTTTCACCCACTCGCCGTCAACCCAGGGCTGAATCGGATCTTTGGTGAAGTCATGAACGGTGTCATTATTTTTCTGCGGCACCATATCCAGATGCGCCTGCAGCGCAACCGGGGTACGGTTTTCCATGCCTGCGGTGGCGGGCTTACGAATCAGGATGTTGCCGACCTGATCGCGCTCACACCAGAAGCCTTGCTCTTTGGCCCAGCCGACGATGTAACTCGCCAGCGCTTCTTCGTGAAAAGAGGGATGGGGAATAGAGCAGATCTTAGCGAAAATATCCCACAGCGGCTGTGGAGAGAGTTGAGACAATTCAGACACGACAGGTCTCCTGTGTCAGTGTACCGGCGAGGCCGGACATCGCGAGTTTCCAGTGAAAAATCGCCGTCAGAGAATCTGACGAGCCAGGCCCGAGAATATCACTGTTTTCTACCGGGTGCGCTCTCAGACGCGCTAAAAAGCCGCAACCAGTGCGCGGGTGCTGGTTTTTAGTGCGTCAACTCCTTATAATCTCGCGCAACCTTTTCCCCGTTGCACATTTTTACGCCACCTCGGTTGGCTGGGATTTCTATTCTATGAGCGAAAAATACGTCGTTACCTGGGACATGCTTCAGATTCATGCCCGTAAACTGGCCCAGCGCCTGCTTCCTGTTGAACAGTGGAAAGGCATTATCGCGGTGAGCCGCGGCGGTCTGGTACCGGCTTCGCTGCTGGCACGTGAACTGGGTATCCGCTACGTCGATACCGTCTGCATCTCCAGCTATGACCACGATCATCAGCGCGAAATGAAAGTTCTGAAGCGCGCAGAAGGCGACGGTGAAGGATTTATCGTGATCGATGACCTGGTGGATACCGGCGGCACCGCCCAGGCGATTCGCGAGATGTACCCGAAAGCGCGTTTCTGCACCATTTTCGCTAAACCGGCCGGTCGCTCACTGGTTGATGATTATATTGTCGATATTCCGCAGGATACCTGGATCGAGCAGCCGTGGGATATGGGTGTGGTCTACATCCCGCCGATTGTTAAAAGCTGATTGATATGCATCAGACAACGCCCGGTTTTCCGGGCGTTGTGCTTTCTGTGCCTCGCACCCCGAATTGCCGTACAGTACACTTAGCCATCGCCGTTTCTGTTGCAGGAGAAGTGAGTATGTCGAGCAAAAATCTCAGCGAGGAGTTGTTCAAACCGCGCTTTAAACATCCTGAAACCTCAACCCTGGTTCGCCGCCACCATCATGCTACTTCGGATGTCCACTCAGCCCTGGATGGTGACAGCCAGCGTGGCTGGTATCGTATGCTGAATAAGCTGATGTGGACATGGCGTGGCCTGACGCCGCAGGAGATCAGCGAAGTGCTGGCTCGGATTGCCATCAGCAATGTTGAACATACGGATGAGACGCTGCTCGACACTGTAATCGGTTTTCGCGGCGGCAACTGGCATTTCGAATGGTGTAAACAGGCGGGTATCTGGCAGCAGAAAGCGCTGGAGGCCACCGACGACAGCGAGGCGGGCGACTACTGGCTGCACGCGGCGCATCTCTACAGCGTTGCGGCCTATCCCTATATAAAAGGGGATGAGCTGGCCGACCAGGCGCAGACGCTGGCGAACCGCGCCTATGAAGAGGCGACTCAACGCCTGCCGGGCGAGCTGAAACCGCTGACGTTCGCCATTCAGGGTGGCAGCCCGGTTAACGGCTTTCTGCACATGCCGCCTGACGTTGAAGCGCCTTATCCCACCGTGCTGTTCTGTGGCGCGCTCGACTCATTACAGAGCGATCACTATCGCCTGTTCCATGATTACCTTGCACCGCGCGGCATCGCCATGCTGACCATTGATGTGCCGTCGGTAGGCAACTCGGTGAAATGGACGCTAAATCAGGACACCAGCTTTCTGCATCAGCAGGTGCTGCGCGATCTGAAAAACGTGCCCTGGATCGACCATACCCGCGTGGCGGCGTTTGGTTATCGCTTTGGCGCTAACGTGGCCGTACGACTGGCCTATCTGGAATCGCAGCGGCTGCGTGGGGTCGCCTGTCTTGGCCCGATTGTGCATGCGCTGCTGACGCAGACAGCGTTGCAGGATGAGATCCCGGATATGTATATGGATATGCTGGCGAGCCGGCTGGGCATGGCAACCGCTTCTGACAGTGCGCTGCGTACCGAACTCAATCGATATTCGCTGAAAACGCAGGGATTGCTGGGCCGCCGGACGCCGACACCCATGCTGTCGGGCTACTGGCAAAACGATCTTTTCAGCCCGGAAGAGGAGAGCAAGCTGATCGCTAACTCTTCGTCAGACGGTAAGGCGTTGCTGATTCCGGTGAAGCCGATGATGGCCAGTTTCGACAAGGCGCTGAATGAAATTTGCGACTGGCTGGAGAAGCGTTTAAAAAGGTAACTGGCAAAATTTACAGTATTTGCTACAACTAGTAGCGGAATTCTTCCGGGCTGCCGTTAAGCGAAACATGACATCCCCTGGCCGTCCGGAAAATCAAGGCTGTATAGCGGTCAAAATCTATGGAGATTCAGCATGACGTTACCAAGTGGTCATCCCCGCAGTCGCCTGCTTAAGCGCTTTACGGAGCTTGGGCCTTATATTCGCGATGGGAAATGTGGCGAAACCCGGTTCTTTTTCGACTGCCTGGCTGCCTGCGTTAATGTGAAACCGGCACCGGAACTGCGTGAGTTCTGGGGCTGGTGGATGGAGCTGGAAGCGCAGGCTGACCACTTTACCTATGTCTACCATATCGGTCTGTTCGATAAAGAGGGTGACTGGTCGGTGGCAACCATCAAAGGCAAAGAGAATACGGCGCGCGTGGAAGAGACCTTACGGAATTTCCATACCCGTCTGAAAGCGATGCTGAAAGAGTTCGAGCTGGATCTGATTCCGGCCAGCGATTTCGATGAGAAACCGGTGAAGCTGAGCGCCTGATTGGGTGTTTAGAGATTAAAGGGTGAGTTAAAACGTTTGCCCACAAACTGCTGACAAATCTCAAGTAGGGTGAATCTGGCAGCAACGAATAAGCTCAACACGCAGGGAACATGGGCAGAAGAGGAAAGCGTCCCGCGCCAGGGACAAAAACGCCGGGAGCGTTTTTGAACAACGCAAAGCGTTGGCCCGGCAACGGGCGCACCTCAGGGATGAGGTGCGTAATCGCGCGGGCCGAGCCTGTCAAGGATGACGTCTTTTGCGTCTTTCCGATCTGACCGTGTTCCGTGCGCCAGCTCGATCTCATAGCAGAGCGGGCCAGATGTTGTTAACAAGCAAAGGGCGCGTTGAAAAACGCGCCCTTTTTTACGCTCACACATTCTGTAGCTTATGCTGTGCGGCATTAGCCTGAAATCAGAACTGGTAAGTCACACCCATCGCGACCACGTCATCGTTGTTAATCGACAGCGCGTTGTCATCATCCAGCTGGTTGATTTTGTAATCAACGAAGGCGGACATATTTTTGTTGAAGTAGTAGGTCGCGCCCACGTCGATATATTTCACCAGATCCGCATCGCCGATACCGTTTTCGATATCTTTGCCTTTGGTCTGTACATAGCCAATGGAAGGACGCAGGCCGAAATCAAACTGATACTGCGCCACCAGTTCGATGTTCTGCGCTTTGTTGGCTGCGCCCGCGACGGTAGCACCGGTGTTACGGTTGGTGCCGCTGATTGGTGTCATGTTGCGGGTATCGGTATAGATCGCCGCCAGGTAGACGCTGTTGGCATCATACTTCACGCCTGCACCCCAAGAATCCGCACGGTCACCGCCGCCATAGGCGCGTGCCTGCTGCTGGTTGGTACGGTCAGAAGAGGTGATGGCACTCATCAGGCTCACACCGGAATCACCCAGGGCATAGCCCAGTGAGGCACCGTAGCCGTCGCCATTCTGACGGTTGATGTCGGTGCGGGTGTTGGCGCTGGTGGCGTCGTTTTTACCCTGATACTGCAACGCAAACTTCAGCCCATCGACCAGACCAAAGAAGTTGTTGTTACGGTAAGTCGCCACACCGGTAGCGCGCTGAGTCATAAAGTTATCGGAACGGGCTGTACCGTCACCGCCGAATTCCGGGAACACGTCGGTCCAGGCCTCAACGTCATACAGCACACCGTAGTTACGACCGTAATCGACCGAACCATACTGCGAGAATTTCAGACCAGCAAACCCAAGGCGGGTTTTGTTGCCATTGTTGGCGTCGCTGCCTTCGGAGTTATTGACGTTGTACTGATATTCCCACTGACCATAACCGGTCATCAGGTCGTTAATCTGTGTCTGACCCTTAAAGCCGATACGGGTATAGGACTTGTCTCCATCCTGGCTGGCATTATCGCTGATGTAGTGCTCAGCTTTAACTTTGCCGTATAAGTCCAGTTTGTTGCCATCTTTGTTATAGATTTCGGCAGCCTGCGCGGCAGATGCCAGCGTCAGCGTGGAGAGGATCATGGCCAGTATGCTTTTCTTCATTTGCTATCAATCCCAATGTGAACGCCGTAAAAAATGAAAGTTTTTGTAAAGCACGGACTTTTTACCCGTCCGCGATGAACTTTTTATGACACTTTTCATGATTTCTTGTTAACCCTGAACTTTTGGTCTACGTCCTTGTCCGCGTAAATTCGTGCTTTTCCCCCGCTGGCTGTTGGCTTCCTTATCGACTCCTGTTAAAACGTCCTTTCGTAAAAATTTTTCACTACGGCAGGAAATATGAGTGGCAGTCAGACCTTAGTGGTCAAGTTGGGTACCAGCGTTCTCACCGGCGGCTCCCGTCGGCTGAATCGGGCGCACATGGTGGAACTGGTTCGTCAGTGTGCGCAGCAGCACGCGGCGGGCCACCGCATTGTGATTGTGACCTCTGGCGCGATGGCCGCCGGACGCGAACATCTGGGTTACCCCGAACTGCCACCCACCATCGCCTCAAAGCAGCTGCTGGCTGCGGTGGGGCAGAGCCGTCTGATTCAGCTGTGGGAACAGTTGTTCTCAATCTACGGTATCCATATTGGTCAGATGTTGCTGACCCGTGCCGACATGGAAGATCGCGAGCGCTTCCTGAATGCCCGCGACACGCTGCGCGCGCTGCTGGATAACCACATTGTGCCGGTGATCAATGAGAACGATGCCGTCGCCACCGCTGAAATCAAAGTGGGTGACAACGACAATCTCTCGGCGCTGGCGGCGATGCTCGGCGGTGCCGACAAGCTGCTGCTGCTGACCGACCAGCAGGGACTGTTCACCGCCGATCCGCGTAACAATCCTGAGGCTGAGCTGATCAGTGATGTCCATGTGATTGATGATGCGTTGCGTGCCCTGGCGGGCGACAGCGTATCGGGTCTTGGCACTGGTGGCATGTCGACCAAGCTTCAGGCGGCGGATGTCGCCTGCCGCGCCGGTATCGATGTGATCATCGCCTCAGGCAGTCGCAGCGGCGTAATCAGCGATGTTATTGACGGCAAGCCGGTCGGTACGCGCTTTCATGCGCAGCAATCGCCGCTGGAAAATCGTAAACGCTGGATTTTCGGTGCGCCTCCGGCAGGTGAACTCACCGTCGATGATGGTGCGCTAGCAGCAATTATTGAACGCGGCAGTTCGCTGCTACCGAAAGGGATCCGTGCTATTCAGGGGAATTTCTCACGTGGGGAAGTGATCCGTATCCGCAGTTTGCAGGGCAGGGATATCGCGCATGGTGTTTCACGCTACAACAGCGACGCGATGAGGATGATTGCCGGTCATCACAGCCAGCAGATCAGCGAAATCCTGGGCTATGAATATGGCCCGGTGGCGGTTCACCGCGACGACATGATCGTCAGTTAAGGAGCGGACAATGCTTGAAGAGATGGGAAAAGCGGCGCGCGCCGCAGCTTACACCGTGGCCGATCTGTCGACGGCAGAGAAAAATCAGGTTCTGATGACCATTGCCGACCGTCTGGAGGCGGAAAGCGCAGACATTCTGGCGGCAAATGAGCTGGATTTAGCCGATGCGCGTCAGAACGGCATGAGCGCCGCGCTGCTGGACCGGCTGACACTCAATCCGCAACGCCTCGGCAGCATCGCCAGCGATGTGCGCCAGGTCTGTCAGCTGGCCGATCCGGTGGGGCAATTAATTGACGGCGGTCAGCTCGACAGCGGGCTGCGCATTGAGCGTCGTCGCGTGCCGCTGGGCGTGGTGGCCGTGATCTACGAGGCGCGTCCCAACGTCACGGTGGACGTCGCCACTCTGTGCCTGAAAACCGGTAACGCCGCCATTCTGCGCGGCGGTAAAGAGACCTGGCGCACCAATGCGGCCACCGTCCGGGTGATCCAGAACGCGCTCAAACAGCACGGTCTGCCTGCGGCGATCGTTCAGGCGATCGAAAATCCGGATCGCGAGCTGGTGAATCAGCTACTGAAGCTGGATCGCTACGTCGATATGCTGATCCCGCGTGGCGGAGCCGGGCTGCATAAGCTGTGCCGGGAAAACTCCACTATTCCGGTGATCACCGGCGGCATCGGCGTTTGTCATATCTATATTGATGAGACGATGGAGATCGAACCTGCACTTGATCTGATCGTCAACGCCAAGAAACAGCGTCCCAGCGCCTGTAACTCACTGGAGACGCTGCTGGTGGATCAGGCGATTGCCGATCGTTTCCTGCCCGCCTTCAGCGCGCGTATGGCACAGGAAGCGATCGCGCTGCATGCTGACAGCAACGTGCTGGCGCAGCTGCAGCAAGGCCCGGCATCGGTCACGCAGGTGAATCCGCAGCAGTACAATGATGAGTGGCTGTCGCTGGATCTTAACGTCAAATTAGTGGCGGATATGGATGAGGCGATCGATCACATCCGTACGCACGGCACGCAGCACTCGGATGCCATCCTGACCCGTAATACCCGCAACGCCGCGCGTTTTGTCCGTCAGGTCGACTCCTCAGCGGTCTATGTCAACGCAAGCACCCGCTTCACCGATGGCGGACAGTTTGGCCTGGGGGCCGAAGTGGCGGTCAGTACACAGAAACTGCATGCTCGTGGCCCGATGGGATTAGAGGCGCTGACGACCTATAAATGGATAGCATGGGGCGACGATACGCTCCGGCCATAACTGCCATAATTTTTAACAAAGCGGGAGTCTTTCAGAGACTCCCGTTTTTTTAGCTCCATTTTCCGGTCCAGTGAAAGATAGAGTTTTCTGCGCATCAGCTTAATTTCCGTTCCGGTCTCGTCACTACTGGCCATTATTCTGGCTGATATTCACGCAATTTTTTACGGAACATTCCTGAAAGCCGGGGCTGTACGCGGCCTGAGGCAATATTTTTTGTCCAGCCGCGGGCTGAAGCGGATAATGATTATCAGGAATGCTTGATAAAGCGGTTAGGTAGTAAACGAGCGGTAATATAAAATGAACTGGTAGCAATAATGAAAATAACATCCAGTATCTCTTCTATGGCTGATTATTAACTAATGGTTAAAAAAGAAAGTACAAGACAAGCTTTCACCGCCAGGCTGATAGCGGCCTGTGAGAGTGCCGGCATTGCCGGACATGGACGAAACAAACAGGTTGCCAGGGCTCTGCAGCAGCAAGGCTGTAAGATTTCAACGCCGGGAGTGTGGAAGTGGTTTAACGCGCAGTCAGTGCCGGATGGCGGCAATTTACTGGCTCTCAGCCAGCTGCTGGGCGTCAGGGTTGAGTGGCTGCAATACGGTATGGAACAACCTGCTGAACCGGTGACGCTAAGTGCGCTCACCGGTCAGAAGAATGTGTTTCGGATTGATAGCCTCGACATTGGTCAGCGAAGTGCTGCAGGCCTGCCCGCGCGTGATGAGTTTGTCGAGACTATCCAGGCGATCGAATATGGTCTGGATGAGGCGCGGGTGCTGTTCAACGGGCGCCCGGCGGAAAACATCCGGTTAATCGCTATCAACAGTGACTCCATGGCTGACACCTTTGCGCCGCGCGATCAGCTGTTTGTGGATATCAGCGTGCGGATGTTCGACGGCGACGGCATCTATATTTTTACCCTCGATGAGCAGCTCTATCTCAAGCGCCTGCAGCTGCAGCATAAGAAAATTGCTGTGATATCAGATAATAAGCGCTATGAAACCTGGTATCTCAATCATGATGACGTCACCAGCCTGAAGGTACTGGCCAAAGTGATCATGAGCCAGGCGCGACATTATCAAATCCTCGGTTAAGGCCACTTCTGCCGGTTTTTTCAGGAAGGCTGAAAAAAAAATAATCGGCATAAATTCATAAATTTAACCAGCGGTAAATAAAAAATTAACCAACAGTGTTTGATAAAGCATAAGAACCTGTTAATAATTTGGATATGGATGAACGAAGCAGTTCTTTCAGGGACGAGCCGCTCTTAAACAATTGAGGCGCTGCACAAGCGCGAATCATACCACCACAAAGTTAGTGAACTTTGGGATGGGGTGGATGCGCAAAATGCAGCGTCGTCAGATGCCGTTTATTTCCCCTCGCTTACTTTCCACCTGACTGCTGATGCAGCCGGGAGGTAAGCGTGCGACCGTGATACGCGACATTCGGGCCCGTTCGGTTCGCCGAAAGCTCGCGCCTGCCACCCCATCGCCAAAGACTCATTCACAGGAGGAGTTATGGCGATAATTCACTATGGCAAAAGCGTTTTTATAGGCAACGCACGTACTCGTCGCCACCGGCGGCGCCAACCTCTCAGCAGCCTGACACAGAGCATCGACGAGGCCCTGAACTTCCCAACTGAAACACCCACCCTGAGACGTGCAGAGCAAATCTGCCAGCGTCAGGTCGCCCCGCGCGTTGACCGCGCAATTACTGCACCCCGCGTCACCAGTCAGGAAACACCCAGTTTCGACAATTGCTGTCTTCCGCACGTTCATCTCTACGCCGTGAGCTGAAACGCGCAGAAAACGCATTTTTCCGTTCCGGCAAACTCTTCGCTTTCTCCAGTTCTCACTGGGCGCAATTTGCTGAATTACTGTTCAGTTTTGCTGCAGGGTCAGTAAGGCCTTCTGCTGCGCCGTGCTGAGTAATGATCAGCGAGCGTTATGTATTTCTTTTCACAAGGCTGAGTTGCTTTAACCCGTCATTGAGGAGTCGTTATGAGCCAGATAATCGCAGTACTGAATTTTGAAGAGGGGTATGTCGACACGCCCTATCTCGACACGCTGGGCTTTCCCACGGTGGCCGGCGGCATTCGCATTGGACCCAAGGGGGCGTCTCTGAGTAATTACGCTTTCCGCGTGCCACGGCGCGTCGGTGATGTCTGGAAGCAGTGCATTCTTGAAAACAAAATTCAGGAGATGCAGGGCAGGGAGCTGCTGCGTAATGCGCTGGCGAAGTGCAACGACGCCCGCACCGACGTGCTGCTGAGCATGGCTTATCAGCTGGGCGTCGAGGGCGTCCTGCAGTTCAAAAACATGCTCAGCGCGATCGTGGCTGAACAGTTTAATGATGCGGCTGACGCGATGATGAACAGCCTCTGGGCCCGTCAGACGCCGGGCCGCGCCAGACGTCACGCGGAGATGATGCGCAGCGGAACCTATGCGGTTTACAGGGGGTTGCTATGAGATGGCTCATGTTTCTCACCGCCGTGCTGACGGCAATCATCATTCTGCTGCTGCTGCAGCGCTTTACCACCCTCCAGTTTGTCTCTCATGCTCGTCTGCTTTTCAAAACCTGGTCTGTCTGGCTTGCGTCGCTGGGTTCCATGCTCAGCGCCTGGGCGCAGTCGTTTCCTTCTGCCGCGGTTGATGCCTGGAGTGCACTGCCCGAAGACGTTAAAGCGATTCTGCCGCACAACTACCTCGGGCTGGTGGGCGCCTTCATGGTGGCGATGGGGGTGATTGCACAATTTGTTCGTCAGAAAAACCTGCTCAATGCGAAGGAGCAGTCTGAAGGAGCGAAGCCATGACTCTGATTACCACCTTACTGGGCGGCAGCTGGCACTGGATCGCCGCGCTGGCTGCGGTCATCGCGGCGCTGGGCGCCAGTTATTTCGGCGGCAAGAAAATCGGCAAAGTGCAGCAAAAAGCGCGTTCTGACGTCGATAACGCGCAACAGGAGGCGTCCCGCGTCACCGCGGTAGCGCAACAGCAACAACATAACCGCGAGGAGGCTAACCGTGTGGCGACTGACAACCATAGCCTTGATGACGCTGCTGCTCGCGACAAGCTGCAGCAGTCGAAATACCACAAACCCTGAGCCGGTGGCGATCACCGACTCTGCCTGCGTACTTTTTTCCCCTCTTTATACCTACGGCGATGACGCGCAAAAAATGGACGTTCGTACGGTGCGCGCCATCAACACCCACAACGACATGTGGGACTCCCTTTGCGGCCATCCGGCTGCGGCTAAGTAGTGCGCTGATTTCAGCGCGATATCTCTATGATCCTGAGGAGGATTCTATGATCGAAGTTAACTCTTTTGCTGAACTGCGTACCACTGTTCCACCAAAATCAGGTGAAGTCGCGAGCCTTAAACGCTATTACGATAAGGACTCCAGCTTCCGTGGCGGCGCAGACTTTGTCGGTTTTCTCAGCACCACTCCGCTGAAAGATGATGGCGGTACGGTGGCGGTGGGTAACGGTTTCTACTGGAAGCGCACCATCAACGATCCCGCCGAAGTGAACATTCTGCACTTTGGCGCGAAAGGGGATGGCGTGACCGATGACACTGAAGCCTTTAAGCGGATGCTGGCATGGACACAATCCTACAACGCCTACGCGAAAGCGATTCCGGTGCGTTTTCCGGGGGGCCGCTTCCTGATTTCACCCATCGATATCAGCGATACGGAGTTGTCGTTTTTTGGTCTGGCAGGCGATGATATCGAGCTCGGCTCGGCACCGCGTACCACCATTGTTTCTGATAAAAGCGCGAAAACCGTGTTTAAGGTTAATGCGCGTCGAATCGTCATTAAAGGCATCTGCTGGCATGGACAGGCTAACGCCGGGACTGTCGACACCACGGCCAAAGTCACCGTCACGCCTGAACAGTGCAGTAACACGCAGCCGTTCTTTGAAAATACCATTGTCGGAGGCCAGATCGTCAATATCTTCTGCTTCAAGGCGCAAAGTACCGGGGGAACCGTCTTTAAGCTGCAGGATACGCTCGACAGTAAGTTCGATCAGATTTACAGCTCCAATACCTTTTCACGGGTGTTTGATGTCGGCTGGTCAAACACACCGAAGGGGAACTGGGACCACTCAACCGCCATTGAGCTGTGTAATGCCAACTTCCAGTCGGGCTATGGCGACGCGACGCTCTATATGCCACGCGTCACACAGGGGCTCATGCGTAACGTCTGGATTGAGCACACGACTAACCCAGGAGATCTGTCGGATGGCGGCTGGAACATCGAAACGCTCAACATTGAAGATTGCGGCACGCCGCTCAATCTCAATAATGCCCGCGTGGTGATGCGTCATATCAACCTGCAGGCGGGGGCGAAAATCACCAATGATCTGGCCGGAAGTAAGTGGTTATCGACCTTCGAATATGGCTATCGTCGGGATGAGAACTACGGCACGTTCATGACCGGTTCGCTGCGTGCCGGCTACTACAGCGGCTATAAAGTGGTGAACAACACCGATACCGACAACTGGTATCGGCTGGGGCAGCTCTATTTCCCGGCGCCTAACCAGCAATGGGTAATGGAGCTGATCGGGAAAGCGGATGCGACCACGCCCTCCGGCACCGCCGGTTCGCCGGTTAATGTGGTGGGCACCGGTAAAACCCTGATCAACCTCCAGCGACTGGAGACGGTCTGGGCGGATGCTTACCATATGGGTCAGCCTTCCGTGCTGGACATTCGTTATGGCCGGGTAGGGACCACCTATGCCGTAATCTGGGTCAAGCTGAGAGCGAACAGCGGCGAGACCATGTTCAACCTGAAGACGACCGGTCCGACCCGCTTCGATACCGGTTCCTGCTCGCTGTTCCAGGCTGATATGTCGGTGGTTACGGACATCACCAAAATCAGCAACCTGAAACCCGCTGCACGTTTTGGCATGCACAACGGGCTGGCGGGCATCGGGGCCAACGAAAAAGGGGTGGTTACGCTGGCTACTGCTGCGGGTACGCCGACTAATAAGACCGCTCCGACCGGTTTTGTGCTGATCAATATCAACGGCGTTGACCGTAAGGTTCCTTACTACGATTGATGATCGGCATGTTTTGGGCGAGGCTCCGGCCTCGCCCTTTTTTGATCTGACATTATCTCCGCTTCTTTTTACGTCGCCGGGAAAGTCACAGTTGCATTGTGAAGCCAGACAGTCTCCCTGACACAGCCTTTCGCCTTCATCCTCGTCAGCGGGCTGATTGCGATTAATTTGAATTACGGCTTGCGTCACTTTAAGAAGTGTGGCCTAATGAATCGTCGGTTTGATTAACAGACACTATCAAAGTAAGTAACCAAAGCAGTTCTCATCTCTAAGTTTGTCGCGAGACATCCCTTCTTTTTGAGTCTTCTCTTACGTTCTGATTAAAATCTGTTCTCAGGCCATTATGTATGCCGGAAGGCTCGATATATTAAGGATTTAAGCATGTCTAACAAAATTCGCGGTACCGTTAAATGGTTTAACGCAGAGAAAGGCTTCGGTTTCATCTCTCCTGCAGACGGCAGCAAAGATGTATTCGTACATTTCTCTGCAATCCAGGGCACCGATTTCCGTTCATTAGATGAAGGTCAGCAAGTTGAATTCACAGTAGAAAATGGCGCCAAAGGCCCAGCTGCTGCGAACGTTGTTGGTCTCTAAGGACTGAAAATTACTTTTAAATGTCCTCACTGTAGTGGCTCACAGTTTCGTACATCACATTTTGATGTTACAAGAGCCAACCCGCATGGAGCGAAATGCATTTTCTGCAAATCTGTCGTGGTTCAGGTGAACCTGGCAAGGATTGCAATTCAGAGTCAGCTTCGCGCTCTCTGATTAAGGCTAGTGAGCTTTATAGCGTTGTTGCATTTACAGTAATAAAAGGCTGCCTCTGGCAGCCTTTTTTGTTTCTGCGTTTCCTCCTTCTTAAACCTCAAACCTCAAACCTCAAACCTTTGCCTCTTTACCTTCCTGTTTACTTTCACTTTCCCTGTTTAACTTTTACCGCTAACCGCTAACCGCTAACCGCTAACCGCTAACCGCTCTGTTGCCTGTAACCTATCTGCTCTTATCGTCATCATTCTTAAACTGGCCCGCCGAAGCAGGCCGTTGAGAGGGATTAACGCAGTACGGGTTGCAGTGAGAGCTTGCCGGTATTAAATACGCTCATCGCCTGCGCCATACGCTCTGCCTGATCCTGCAGCGCTTGTGAGGCGGCTGACGCTTCCTGTACCAGCGCGGCGTTCTGCTGCGTCACCGCTTCCATCTGGGTAATCGCCTGATTGATTTCATTGATGCCGCTGCTCTGCTCGCTGCTGGCAATGGTGATTTCGCTCATGATGTTTGCCACGCTCTGCACGCTGTTCACCACTTCGCCGATAGTTGAACCGGCGTGTGTCACCAGCTTGCTGCCTTCATCGACTTTAGCGACGGAATCTTCAATCAGTACCTTAATCTCTTTGGCCGCTGAGGCTGAGCGCTGCGCCAGATTACGCACCTCACTCGCCACCACCGCAAAGCCACGACCCTGTTCACCCGCGCGTGCCGCTTCAACGGCGGCGTTCAGGGAGAGAATATTGGTCTGGAAGGCGATGGAGTCGATAACGCTGATGATATCGACAATTTTTCGTGAGGAGAGGGCGATCGCTTCCATCTTCTCAATGACCTGCTCCATTACCACGCCACCTTCACGCGCCACGCTGGAAGTGGTTGAAACCAGGTGATTGGCTTCACGCGCGTTGTCGGCATTGTGTTTCACGGTCGACGTCATCTGCTCCATGGCAGAGGCGGTCTCTTCCAGCGAACTGGCCTGCTGTTCGGTTCGGGTCGAAAGATCAAGGTTCCCGCTGGAGATCTGATTAGAGGCCACCGCAATAGTGTCGGAACCGGTACGCACTTCGGTCACAATCGACAGCAGATTATCGTTCATTCGTTGCAGCGCCTGCATCAGGACGCCGGTTTCATCGCGTGAGGTCACCTGCATCTGTGAACTCAGATCGCCTGCGGCAACGCGTTCAGCAACGTCAACCGCTGCAACCAGCGGACGCACAATAGAACGGGTCAGGAAGTAGCCCAGCAGAATAGACGCCAGAATCGCCAGCGCGGAGAAAATCAGCGTAATGGAGATAGCCGACTGACCATTTTCCACAATACCCTGACCTTCACTGCGCAACTGTGCGTCCTGAGAGTTGGCAAAATCCACGGCATCCTGAAGGAATTTGTTCTGGGTGGCGGTCATCGATTTCAGGACATAGGTGCTGGCAGCCTCAAAATCGCCCGCCTTCACCAGGGTGATCAGCTCTGCTTTAACTTTCTCAAAAGCCTGCGAAGAGGCCAGCAGACCGGCGATCTTTTTCTTGCCGACCGGCGTGACCTGAATATCTTCGATCCTTTTCATTGCGCTGTTGGTGCGTTGCGTGGCTTCATCCAGCTGACCATAACGCTTCACATTCATTTCCGGACGTGTCGTATCGATCACCATGCCGCGCAGGTATTTGATCTGATCGTTGACGCCATCGCGCACATCAAATGCCAGTCGTACTTTCACATAACGATCGTCAACGATCGAGGCGATCGCCGTATTAATGCTGTTAATCCTGGTTATGGATGTCACGCCAATCACTATCAGTAACGTCACAATAATACCGAAGGCTGCTGCGAGCCGCATTCCCACCTTCATATTCTTGATACTGAACATGTTCTCTTCCCCGTTTTATTATTAATCAATTTGTTAGCAAAACTCAGGTTTCCTGCTGTTGTGCGCAGTGCCTTGCTGATGTCTGTGGTCACAGCCTCAGGCAAAAAGGTGATCTCGCGCATACTGTTATCGGAGCACGAAGTTGTACCTTTAATAATTTTTAAGTAATAACGCCGGGTGAATAAATAGTCAGTAAAAATCATCAGAAATGGTTAAGTAATAACCAGAGGAAATTCAGACAAAAAAAAGGGCTGTCAGCAGTGATGCTGACAGCCCGATCCAGACAAGGATGAATGGATTCAGAAAACTAAGAAGTAGAGGCCTGTCCAGAACGCGACGCTTAATGTGACGGCGCTAATCCAGGCCAGCTGGCGTAAACGGCCACGCAGCACCTTTTGACGGGAAGGCGTAGCAGGTGCAGGCGTAACGGGTAAAGTTTCAATGTGCATAGTCGGTTCCTGATCAGGTCAGCCATTCCGCTGGCTAAAAAGTAAAAGCGTGCCGGGCATTCTTAGCGGCCCGCATTCGCTTAGCGGGCAGTGTCGAGAACGTTGAAAATCACGTCTGACAGCTCATTCAACTCAAACTTCGCCACATAACCGTCGGCACCCACTTTGCGCACATGATCTTCGTTGGCGCTGCCAGAGAGTGAGGAGTGAATGACGACCGGCAGAGCCTTGAGGATCGGGTCACGCTTGATGTTGCGGGTCAGCGTAAAACCATCCATCTCTGGCATTTCCAGATCGGTCAGCACCAGGGCGATTTTGTCGTGAATCGATTCGCCGGCAGCCTGCGCTTCCTGGCTCATCAATTTAATTTTTTCCCAGGCATCCAGACCGGTGTTAAACATCAGCGCCGGAATGCCCATACTCTTCAGACCCTGCTCCAGCAGCTGACGCGCGACTTTGGAATCTTCTGCCACAATCGCCACCGCACCTGGGCGGTAGTTGAAGGCACGCGGTCTGGCCGCTTCCGGTTCGACGCCGCGCACCGATGGGATGATGTCATACAGGATTTGCTCAACGTCCAGCACCATCGCCAGCTCGTTGCTCTGCTTGTCACTGTCCAGGCAGGCGATGCTGGTAATGTTGCGGCCGCCGATACCGGCTTCGGCGGTATGCACCTGGCTCCAGTCGAGACGCACAATGTTCTCAACTGACTCCACGGCAAACGCCTGGGTGTTACGGGCATACTCGGTAACCAGCAGCAGGTTAAGACCGGTTTCCGGCACACAACCCGCCACGGCAGGCAGGTCGATGACCGGAATGAACTGGCCACGAATACTTGCCATACCCAGCAGCGGCGAACGCATGCCTGCGGCTTTGGTGATAGTTGGCATCGGCACAATTTCACGCAGCTTGAAGACGTTAATGCCAAACAGTTCAGACTTGCCTTTCAGCTGATCGGAACCTAAGCGAAACAGCAGCAGCTCAAACTTGTTCGATAACGCGAGGTTCGCTCTCTCATCGATCTCTTTCTGAAAATTATCCATGGTTGCCTCTGCATTAACGCAGCTGGTGAAATAGGGTGTGAACAGGTTATCGGCAGCAAACGGAAAAAGGTGAGAAGAGAAGGGTGAAATAAAACGGACGCCAATTAATGTGCCAGGATTAACCCTGAAGGTTCAACATGGACACCTTTCCAATAAAGGAGTGTGAAATGAAAAAAGTGATTTTGGCGTCGTTGCTGGTGATGATGAGTGCGGGTGTTTCGGCCGAAGAGGGCGGATACAAAGCGGGCGATACGCCACCACCGCAACACAAGCAGGATGCCGGCTATAAAGGTTCAGAAGATACCGGTCAGACGCATATTGATCAGATCCGCGATTTCCGTCAGGGCGGATATGTGACGCTGGAAGGTTACATCCTGAAGAAAGAGCAGGGCGAACGGTATCAGTTCCGTGACAACACCGGCACCTTACCGATTATCGCGCCGAAGAAGACCTTTGATGGTAAAACCTACACCGCAGAAGACAAAGTACGCGTCAGTGGCAAGGTACAGGGCAAAGGGGATAAAACCACGCTGCATGTGACCCAAATCGAAGAGCCGTAACAAACCGGGCGAGATAATCTTCTCGCCCGTTTTATTTAGTCCTTCAGCAGAATCGCCCGGCAGGTTTTGCCTTTGATTTTGCCCTGCTTGAGTTTAACCAGCGCATTTTTGGCCTGATTCGCCTCAATCGCCACGTAGGCGTGGGTCGGCGTCAGGACAATTTTGCCGATCTGCTCGGCACGATAACCCGCTTCACCCGTCAGCGCGCCCAGAATATCTCCCGGACGTATCTTGGCTTTACGGCCACCATCAATGCATAAGGTCATCATAGCTGCAGGCAGCGGCTTGCTGCTGCCCTTTTTCAGCGTGCTGGCAGAGACCCACGGCAGCTTCTGCTGCAGGAAATCTTCCAGCGCATGCGCGCGAGCCATCTCATCGGCAGCAACCAGGCTGACCGCGACGCCATGTTCGCCCGCACGCGCCGTACGACCAATACGGTGCAGGTGAATTTCAGGGTCCCAGGCGAGCTGATAGTTAACCACCATCGCCAGCGATTTGATGTCGAGTCCGCGTGCAGCGACGTCGGTGGCGACCAGCACGCGACCACTGCCGTTAGCGAAGCGGATCAGCACGCGTTCACGATCGCGCTGCTCCAGATCGCCATGCAAGGGCAGGGCGCTGATATCACGCGCGTTAAGCGCCGCGGCGACATCATCACATTCACGTTTGGTGTTGCAGAAGACCACACAGGATGAGGGCTGGCGATCGCTGAGCAGAGCTATCAGCAGACCCAGTTTTTCATTGTGGCTGGCTTCGAAAAACTGCTGATCGATTGAAGGCAGTTCGCTGACATCTTCTGTCACCACGCTCAGTGCATCACGCTGAAAGCGGGTGCTGATAGCCGTAATGCCGTCTGGCCAGGTGGCGGAAAAGAGCAGCGTCTGGCGCGAGGTGGGCGTCGCTTCAATGATCGTTTCCATATCATTCAGGAAACCCATCTCCAGCATCCGATCGGCTTCATCCAGTACCAGCGTGCTGAGCTGGTCCAGCTTGAGGTTTTCGCGGTTAATGTGGTCGAGGATACGACCCGGCGTGCCGACCACGATATGGGGCGGATGCACCAGCGAATCACGCTGTGCGCTCATCGGCTGTCCTCCACACAGAGTGAGAACTTTGATGTTGCGGGTGAAGCGCGCCAGCTGGCGCAGCACATTGCCTACCTGATCCGCCAGTTCACGGGTCGGACAGAGAATGAGTGCCTGGGTCTGAAAGCGGGCGCTGTCGATATGGTGCAGTAAACCAATACCAAAGGCAGCCGTTTTACCGCTGCCGGTTTTCGCCTGCGCGCGCACGTCGCGTCCCTGCAGAATGGCGGGCAGCGTAGCGGCCTGCACGGGCGTCATGCTGGTGTAGCCCATCTCGCGCAGGTTTTCGAGCTGGCTGTCGGGAAGCGAATTGAGGGTAGAAAAAGCGGTCACGGGCGCGGCCTCTGAGGCTGAAAGTGTAGGGCATTATTGCGGGGCAAGTCTGGCAGAAAGCACGCCTGACAGCAACGGGAACCTCGATGGTTAGCAGTATGAAACTATATCTGTCAGAGGGCTTAGGAATAGACTGAAGTTTACGGGAAAAAGGTGGTTTATTTTTATAGATTAACCCCGACTCAATATGATTGTTCCAGGATGACGATCCTTTGAGGCCAGTGGTTATTTGATAAGTAGCCGTTTTTAAATATTTATTTCATTGTTAATCAGATAAATCCTTAACTACTACTCCAGTAATAGAATTAATCATTAAAAAATATCACCACTGGTGCCGATAAAAATCCTGAGCTAATTGCTTTATATTTAGCGCGCCATATTCCTGGTACAACGACCGGTAGAGGGTATTTGCATTGAGTAATCGCATCCAGGGACCACATGAAAATGTGCTTAAAATAGTAGGCCGCGCCGTACTGACACTGCATGTTCATGGAGAGAGCTTATCGGCTGATAAGATCGCTTCGATGATTGCGTGTTATGCGGAAGATGAGCCCTGTGATCAGGAAGATCGTCGCTTATACGCGCTGGCAATGGAACTAATGTCGAATGATAAATGGGCCAAAAGCGCGTAACCCGCACTCCGCTCAGGTAAATGCAGAGCCTCCCTTGTGGAGGCTCTGTTGTTTTTGGGGGAGTAGGTTTGCGTTGTGGGGCAGGTACTGGCTCCCGGCGCTTTAGGTAAGGTGGTCGTCTGTAACCGGGCCTGAGCCGGCTCGATCTCTCCGCATTTGCTGAGAAGGCTCAGCGCGGGCGATTACGCACCTCATCCCTGAGGTGCGCCCGTAGCCGGGCCAACGCGTTGCGTTGTTCAAAAACGCTCCCGGCGTTTTTTTCCGCAGCCCTGCTGTTTCAGGCTGATGCCAGCGCAAACACCGGTTTACCGCGCGAGAAGGTCGCGACGACTGGCGAAATCCGTGCCACGGCTTCGGCGGAACAGCTCGCCGCTACCAGCATCATGCTCGCTTCATCGCCCGGTACTGGCCACTGGCGTTCACCCTGGGCTGTCAGCGGCAGCCGATCGTCTGTGGCGATCGCCAGCGCCCGCGACAGCGAGAACTCATCCGATCCCCGATAGAGCTGCGCATAGAGATTCGCTTTTTCCAGCATGCTGCCGGTGCCAAACGGTGACCAGTGATCGATAACGCTGTCGGTGCCGGTCATCACCTTCACGCCCGCTGCCTGTAATTGCGGAATCGGCATGGTCAGCTTGCCGATCGGCAGCGTAGAGGCGACGCTGAACTGCTGCTCAGCCAGCCCTGCGATCATCTTATCCAGCGTACTGCCGGACAGGGTCGCCAGCGCAAAACCGTGGCTCAGCGTCACTTTGCCCTTCAGCGCCGGATTCTTTGCCACGGTGTCAATCATGTACTGAATCGCCGCCACGCCAGCGGGTGAGGTTTCATGCAGATGTATATCCACGCCGCGCTGATAGTCGAGCGCAATCTGGAACATCGCATCCAGTGACTTCTCCATGGCACCATCGACATTGGTGGGGTCCAGGCCGCCGACATACTCAACGCCGTGCTGCATCGCCTCGCGCATCAGCCCATCGACCTGCGAGTGCAGCAGGCCATGTTGGGGAAAGGCTACAATCTCGCAGGGAAAGGCGGGGTGACGGGCTAACGCCGCCTGCAGATGCTCCAGACTTTGCAGGCCGCTGACCGGATCGATATTGCAATGGCTGCGGGCGCGGGTGGTGCCTTTGGCGTGCAGCAGAGCGATCAACCCTTCGGCGCGCGCCTGAGAGTGCGGCAGCAGTTGCGGAATCAGCACCTGTTCACGCGCAATCATATCCATGATGGTTTTGCCCTGACGGGGACGCGGAGCCTGCCACGGGCCGCCGTAGAAAGTTTTATCAAGGTGGATATGCATATCCTGGGTGGCGGGCAGCAGCAGGGCATCCTGTGCATCCCACGACGGCAGGGTGCTGTCACCCTGACCGGCGGGTGTCAGCTGGTCAATTTTACCGTCGCGCACGCTGATGTCGTAACGCCCGGTCCGGGTCGCAACGATCTCATCATCCTCACGGATAAAGCCCTCCTCCAGCCGCACATTGCGCAGCAGATAGTGATCCTGCCGGGGCAGGGCGGCGGGCTGGTCGGGATTGATGGAGGACAAAGGTGATGGCGTGGCGGCACTGGCCTGGCCGAGACCGGCGGCCAGCAAGCCGCCTGCGGCGGTCCAGCGGACGCCCTGCCCAAGGAAATCACGACGGCTCGGCGAAGAGGAAATAGGCATCAGAGGCTCCTGCAAAGTGAACAAGGTCTTAATCTGACAAACGACGCTCCACCCTGCTGCGTTATTTTCCACTGACGACTATTCGATATCTCACTGCCAGCGCAGCTGGCTGAAGGCTGCCAGGGATTCCGCCAGCTCGCGCTGCAGCGGATCCTGCGGATGACGACAGAACAGCGCCAGTTCGAAGGTATCAATCACCGGCAGACCCTGTTCCGGGCCCAGTACCCGATGTTGCGGCAGGCGGCAGCTGGCGGGCAGTAATGTCAGCCCCAGACCCTGCGCACTGGCGGCGGCCAGCGCGACCAGGCTGGCGCTGCTGTAACTAATGCGCCAGCTACGGCCCAGTGCGTCGAGCGTCTGACACACCTCATCGCGATAGAGCCCCTGCTGGGGAAACAGAACCAGCGGTACCGGCGTCTGCTCAAAGCAGGGCCACTCTGCGCTATCGAGCCACAGCAGGGGTTCAGGACGCGACGCCAGCGGACGCTCGCCATAAGGCTGCTTAATCAGCATGATGTCGAGCTCTTCACGCTGCCAGGCGCGCCGCAGCTCCACCTGCATGCCGCTCATCACGTCCAGCCGAAGTTGCGGATGGTCGCGACTGAAGTGCGCCAGCAGACCGGCCGTGGGCGCGGCGAAATCTTCCGGCACGCCAAGACGCAGCACACCGTCGCGCCACTGGTCACTCAGCACATCGTGCGCTTCCCCATTCAGGGCGATAATCCGCCGGGCGTAGCCTAAAAGCTTCTCGCCCTCTTCGGTGATCTGCACCTGATGCGAGGAGCGGTTGAGCAGCTCTTTGCCGACCATCTCCTCCAGCCGTCGCACCTGCTGGCTGACGGTGGACTGCGACAGGTGCACCCGGTCAGCGGCGCGGGTAAAGCTGGCGGTTTCGCACACCGCGACAAAGCTGAGCAGTTGTTGCGGAGTAAACATCGGCTGACGATTCATATTTCCACTACCTGGCAGAGTAATATTTCATTTCCAGATAGTAACGACTGCTGCCAGGCTGGCAACTTTTAACTGTGTGGATCTCAGATGAAGAGAGAGAACAACCTGCTGCTGGCGGCGCTGGTGTTAGCCGGGCTCAATATGCGACCGCTGATGACCTCGGTCAGTCCGTTACTCGGCGAGCTGCGTCAGAGCATCGGTCTGTCGCCGCTGGCGGCATCGCTGTTGCCTGCGGTGCCGATGATGATGATGGGTGCCATTGCGTTAGTCAGCGCCCCGCTGATGCAGCGCTTTGCGGTGCGTAAACTGCTGCTGGGTGGCCTGGTGCTGCTGTTGCTGGCGCTGGTGAGTCGGCTGTTTGTGGCTGACGGAGGCTGGCTGGTGCTGAGTACTGTGCCGGGAGGGGCGGGCATTGGCATTGTGCAGATGGCGATGCCGGGATTGATCCGTCAGCGCTTTGGCAGCCGCAGTGCCGGCGTGACCGGACTGTGGGCAGCGGCGCTGATGGGCGGCGGTGGGATTGGCGCGGCGATCTCGCCGTGGCTGAATGGGCAGCTTGGCTGGCAGGGCGCGCTGAGCAGCTGGGCGCTGCCGGTGGTGCTGGCCATCCTGCTCTGGCTGTTTATCACCACCCCACGTGCAACCCGGACAGAGGCCGCCGCTCTGCCTTCGCTGTGGCGGAAAACCCGCGCCTGGACGCTGGCGTTGAGCTTCGGTCTGGTGAACGGCGGATATGCCATCTGTGTCGCCTGGCTGCCCGATTTTTATCATCAACTCGGCTGGAGCGCACAGGCGGGCGGGTCACTGCTTGGCATGATGATCGGCTGTCAGGTCACGGGTGCGCTGCTGCTGCCCTTGCTGGCGCGGGGCCGCGATCGCCGTCCGCTGCTGCTGCTGACACTGGCGATGCAGTTCAGCGGCATGCTCGGTTTCCTGTTTGCGCCACAACTGGCACCGTGGCTCTGGGCGGGGATTGCGGGCTTCGGGCTGGGCGGGGCATTTCCGCTGGCGCTGGTGCTGGCGCTGGATCATCTGGAGCAGCCGCAGGCTGGCGCGCGGCTGGTGGCTTTTATGCAGGGCGTCGGCTTTATTATCGCGGGCAGCATGCCGTTTATCGCGGGGCAGTTGCATGCGCTCACCGGTCACTTCACCAGCGTCTGGTTATTGCAGGCGGCGGTCACGCTGCTGTTAATCGTGCTTAATCTGCGTTTCCATCCGCGCAGCTATCAGCACGCCTTTCCGGAGGTGAATCGCTGATTTTGGTCCGACCAATCCCGGCAATATTTTTCTCTGGTTCACACTCCGGGAAAATTCGCGCATCTTCTGTTGCCACAGGTTAACAATGCGTTAACTATCTGTTGCCATAAGCCCCGATAGAGCGGTTTGGTCTGACCAATCCGGGGCAGATGGCACCAGCGCTGCGGCTGCGTGCCACGTCACCTTTTCCTCTGGAGATACTGGCATGCAGATCTGGCAACAAAACTACGATCCGCTGGGTAATATCTGGCTTTCAAGCCTGATCGCACTGATCCCGATTCTCTTTTTCTTCTTTGCGCTGATTAAGCTGAAGATGAAAGGCTACCTGGCGGCCACCACCACCGTGGTGCTGGCGCTGCTGGTGGCGCTGTTTCTCTATCAGATGCCGGTTGCACAGGCGCTGGCCGCCGTGGTGTATGGCTTTCTCTATGGCTTGTGGCCGATTGCCTGGATTATTGTCGCCGCGGTGTTCGTCTACAAGATCTCAGTCAAAACCGGCCAGTTCGACATTATCCGCGCCTCTATCCTGTCGATTACTCCCGATCAGCGTCTGCAGATGCTGATTGTCGGCTTCTCGTTCGGAGCGTTTCTGGAGGGGGCTGCGGGCTTTGGTGCGCCGGTGGCGATTACCGCCGCGCTGCTGGTGGGACTCGGCTTTAATCCGCTCTACGCCGCCGGGCTCTGCCTGATTGTGAACACCGCGCCGGTGGCCTTTGGCGCGATGGGCATCCCGATTATTGTGGCGGGGCAGGTGACCGGGCTGGACAGTTTTGCCATCGGCCAGATGGCCGGACGCCAGCTGCCGCTGCTGACCCTGATTGTGCTGTTCTGGATTATGGCGATCATGGATGGCTGGCGCGGAGTGAAAGAGACCTGGCCGGCGGTGGTCGTGGCAGGGGGATCGTTTGCCATTGCCCAGTTCCTCAGCTCCAACTTCCTGGGTCCGGAGCTGCCCGATATTATCTCGTCGCTCGCCTCGCTGATTTCGCTGACGCTGTTCCTGCGGGTCTGGAAGCCGGTGCGCATCTTCCGCTTTGCGGATGCAGAGGCGAAACAGGGCGATCCGTTGCTGCCACCGCAGAAGTATCGGCTGGGGCAGGTGATCCGCGCCTGGATGCCTTTCCTGTTTCTCACCGCCACCGTCACGCTCTGGAGTATCCCGCCGTTTAAAGCGTTGTTCGCCAAAGGCGGTGCGCTCTATGAGTGGGTGCTGGCTATGCCGGTGCCGATGCTGAATGAACTGGTGGCGCGGATGCCGCCCGTGGTCGGCACTGCAACCCCTTATCCGGCCATCTTTAAGCTGGATCTGGTGTCCGCCACCGGCACCGCCATTTTAATTGCAGCGATCATGGCGATGATTTTCCTGCGCATGAAGCCAAAGGCGGCATTGCAGACCTTTGGTGAAACGCTGAAAGAGCTGGCGCTGCCGATCTACTCTATCGGGATGGTACTGGCCTTTGCCTTTATCTCGAATTACTCCGGGCTGTCTGCGACGCTGGCACTGGCGCTGGCGCACACCGGCCACGCTTTTACCTTCTTCTCACCGTTCCTGGGCTGGCTGGGCGTCTTCCTGACCGGATCAGACACCTCATCGAATGCGCTGTTTGCTGCTTTACAGGCCACGACCGCGCAGCAGATTGGCGTCTCCGATATTCTGCTGGTGGCGGCCAACACCACCGGTGGCGTGACCGGTAAGATGATCTCGCCGCAGTCGATCGCTATCGCCTGTGCGGCGGTCGGGCTGGTGGGTAAAGAGTCCGACCTGTTCCGGTTTACCGTTAAACACAGCCTGATTTTCACCTGTATGGTCGGTGTAATAACCACGCTTCAGGCCTACGTCTTCCCCTGGATGATCCCATGAGCAGCAATGCCGATCCGCTGGTGACGCGCCTGCGGGCCTATATCACCGAACATCAGCTCGAGCCGGGCATGCGCCTGCCCGCCGAGCGGCAGCTCTCTGCGGAGCTTGGCGTCTCGCGCTCCTCGCTGCGTGAAGCCATACAACAGTTGATCAGCAACGGCATGCTGATTAGCCGACGCGGCGGCGGCACCTGGATCCGTCAGCAGCTGGCGCCCTGGTCGGAACAGCGCATCGTCGAGCCGATTCGCCAGCTGCTGCGCGACGATCCCGACTACCGCTACGACATTCTGGAAGCGCGCCATGCCATCGAGGCCAGCACCGCCTGGCACGCCGCACTGCGCGCCACCGATGCCGACAAAGAGAAGCTGCAGTACGCTTTCGACGCCACCCTGAAGCTGAAAGAGAGTGACGATCCCGATCTCGCCGCCCAGGCGGATGTGCGCTTCCATCTGGCGATTGCTGAGGCATCGCACAACGTGGTGCTGCTGCAGACCATGCGTGGTTTTTTTGAGCTGCTGCAATCGTCGGTAATGCAGAGCCGTCAGCGCATGTATACCCAGCCCGCGATTTTCGCCTGCCTGACTGAACAGCATCAGGCGCTGCTCGATGCGATCCTCACTGGCGATGCCGACGCTGCGCGCCAGGCGGCGATGCAGCATCTGGGATTCGTGCACACCACCATGAAAAGCCTGCATGAAGATGAAGCGCGTCAGGCGCGCATCACCCGCTTACCGGATAACGACACACGCAACCCAAAGGAATCTGACTGATGATTATCTCCGCTGCCAGTGACTATCGCGCGGCCGCGCAACGTATCCTGCCGCCGTTCCTGTTTCACTATCTTGATGGCGGTGCCTATGCCGAGCACACCCTGCGTCGCAACGTAGAGGATCTCTCGGATGTGGCGCTGCGCCAGCGCATTCTGAAAAATATGTCGGAACTGAGTCTTGAAACCAAACTGTTCAATGAAACCCTGTCGATGCCGGTTGCGCTGGCACCGGTCGGCCTGTGCGGCATGTATGCCCGCCGGGGTGAAGTACAGGCGGCGCGCGCGGCAGACCTGAAAGGCATTCCGTTTACCCTGTCGACCGTCTCGGTCTGCCCGATTGAAGAGGTGGCCCCGCAGATTAAGCGTCCCATGTGGTTCCAGCTCTATGTGCTGCGTGACCGCGGCTTTATGCGCAATGCGCTGGAGCGCGCCAAAGCCGCCGGTTGCTCCACGCTGGTGTTTACCGTGGATATGCCCACGCCGGGCGCGCGCTATCGCGATGCGCACTCCGGGATGAGCGGCAATCATGCGGCGCTGCGTCGTTACTGGCAGGCGGTCACCCATCCACAGTGGGCGCTGGATGTGGGTCTGCAGGGGCGCCCTCACGATCTGGGGAATATCTCCACGTATCTGGGCAAGCCTACCGGGCTGGAAGATTACATCGGCTGGCTGGCGAATAACTTCGATCCCTCTATCTCGTGGCGCGATCTGGAGTGGATCCGCGAGTTCTGGGATGGGCCGATGGTAATCAAGGGCATTCTCGATCCGGAAGATGCGCGTGATGCGGTGCGCTTTGGCGCCGATGGCATCGTGGTCTCTAATCACGGCGGACGCCAGCTGGATGGCGTGCTCTCCTCGGCGCGTGCGCTACCGGCCATTGCCGATGCGGTAAAAGGTGACATCGCCATTCTGGCGGACAGTGGCATTCGCAACGGGCTGGATGTGGTGCGGATGATTGCGCTGGGGGCAGACAGCGTGCTGCTGGGACGGGCATTTATCTATGCGCTGGCAACCCACGGTCAGCGCGGCGTAGAAAACCTGCTGACGCTGATTGAAAAAGAGATGCGCGTTGCCATGACCCTCACCGGCGCGAAGTCGATCGGTGAAATTACCCGCGATTCGCTGGTGCAGGCGGAAGCGTTACTGGCACCGCAGAGCACACCGCCACGTCCCCGCGCGGTGAGTTGAGCCTGCGAAAATGAATGTATTGTCTATACTTAGCTTCTTTACCAACAGGAGGAACGACATGACTATTCATAAGAAAGGTTCGGCGCATTGGGAAGGCGATATCAAAGGCAAAGGCACCGTCAGCACCGAGAGCGGCGTGCTGAGCCAGCAGCCTTATGGCTTTAACACCCGTTTTGAAGGCGGCAAAGGCACCAACCCGGAAGAACTGATTGGTGCAGCGCATGCAGCCTGTTTCTCTATGGCGCTGTCGCTGATGCTGGGCAACGCAGGTCATCCACCGGAAAGCATTGATACCACGGCCGACGTGTCGCTGGACAAAAAAGGCGATGGCTTTGCCATCACCAAAGTGGCACTGACCAGCACCATCTCTCTGCCAGGCATTGATGAGTCGACCTTCGACGAGATCATCAATAAAGCCAAAGCGGGCTGCCCGGTTTCTCAGGTATTGAACGCGGAAATTACGCTGGATTACACCCTGAACAACTGATGCCGGTAACGGGTCGCCTTTTGGCGGCCCGGGCGTTATGCTATGCCTCACCGGTCCTGTTGCTGACCGGAACAGATGCGCCTTCTGGCGCATCTTCGCTTTCTGACCAGAGGAAACTGAGGTGACGAGATACCGGGCAGCCAAAAAGTACTGGAAGATGGTGCTGGTTCTGTTGTGCATCTGTGGCGCGCTGCTGCTGATTCGCTGGGCTGCCATGATCTGGGCCTGAACAGATGAAGGGGATTGGCCGCCACACGCTGGGCATATTATTAATGGTGATTATTGTGCTGGAAGCGGTTCACTATCTGCTTACTGCCTCATGGCTGCCGTGGCGATAAACGCGCTCAGACAAAGGCATCCTCGCGCCTTTTAGCCCGCACATCGCTGCGCGCAATGCGATAAGCCTTGCGCGGATCGCCTACCACAAACTCAAAGGTTGGCGTGTAGTAAAATGGCAGCCAGCCGCCATAGCTGCTCTCCCACTCCCAACGGACGGGGCAGGGCCACAGAATGCCATCATACAAAAGATAGTAAACCCAGCGTCCACCAGGACGACGGGGGCGTGATGTTTTCATGGGATTCACAACGATAATGGTTAACAACAGCTTATATTTTGTACGCTAAAGCGTCAGCTTGCAACGTTACAGCCCTGCTTTATTGAACATGGCCCTGAATTAGCGATGTACTTCGCCGCACAGCAGTACCACATTCGGTCTGACTTTATGAATGCGGTTCGCCATCGTTTCACAGTCGACCTTCGTCGGATAGATGCGCTCTGATACCGGCAGCGCCTCGCAGGCATCGTAGCCGCATGCGCTCACTAACAACACAAATCCTATCAACATAGATCCTCTCCTTTACACGGTCTGGTGGTCCGGACTGTGGTGCTTTTTATCCCTTTTTAACATCCAGTATAGACAAACGTGCCGGGGCGGCATTGTCAGTGTGAGCTATGGTCCGCCAGCCAGGGTGTGATGCGGCGGCCTGTAAGGTGTGTCAGAAGGGGCGGGCCTGGCGCTAGCCTGCGAAATACCAGGCGGGCAGCAGCGCAATCAGGTTATTCAGCGTGTGCAGGAAGATGGGCAGCGCCAGACTGTTACTCCGCAGCCGGGCGTAACAGAGCAGTAGCGAAAACAGCGTCAGGGCGATAAGGGTCTGCCAGTGCACATACTGCGTATGCATCACCGCAAACAGCAGTGAGGTCAGCAGCATACAGGCAAAGCGGCTCCGTGGCGCCCACAGCAGAAAGCCCTGCAACAGAAAACCGCGGAACAGCACCTCTTCAAACACCGGTGCGAGCAGCACGGCGGTGAGCAGCAGAATCAGCAGCGAATTGCGTCCCTGTTGGGCCTGCATCACCAGCCATCCTTCCGGCTGCATGAACTGCATCTGTGCGGCCATCAGAACAAATAGCGCGCCAGTAAACAGCAGAGTTTGCAGCGTGCAGAGTTCACCCAGCGGCAGGTCGGTGCGGCGCTGGCAGTAAAAGCGGTAAAGCGGATAGATAACAGCAAATTCAAACAGGCAGAGCACCGGCACCAGCAGGCCGTCATTACGCAGCACGCTGTAATTAGGGAACAGCGTGATCAGCATGGTAACCAGGTAATAGACCACAAAGCTGCCGACGTAGAACAGCGTCAGTGTCACTCTGTCGGAATTGGTATTCATAGGCGACTCTGCCAGCGAAGGTTAGCGCATAGTAGCAATGCACCAGATCGCTGTCGAGTCAGCCTGTAACACAATATTTAAGCGCAAAATGTTAACCGCAGACTAAACACCCGCGCGCGTGAGCCGATAACTGAGGAAACTAATCTGGTCAGCACTGCATGTTGTATTGCAGGCCCGTCATCTCAAACTCTGACTGTGTAGTGAGCACTCTTAATGACTTCTAACCCTCCGGCGCCACCCTCGCCTCCATTCAGTCATGCCGCTGAAGACCGCACTGTCCGCTTTACGCGGCGCAGCCTGCGCACGCTTTCGCTGCTGCTGTTTGGCGTGCTGGTGCTCTCGATGCTGATGGTGCTGACAATTGCGCAGCGGCAAAACAGCGTATCGGTTGAGCATGACCAGTTGCTGATGCAGCAGGCGTGGAAAAATCGTCAGGAGGCGATGGTCACTGATATCCGGGACTATGCGTTCTGGGGCGAAGCCTGGCGCAATCTCCATGTCAGGGTCAACAAAGTCTGGGCTTATGACGAAGAGAACTTTGGTCCGGGCCTCTACGAAGAGTATCACTATGAGGGCGTATTCGTGGTCGACGGCAACGGTCACACCACGTACAGCGTCATTAATGGGCAGCTGGTGGATACGCCGCTGGAAGCCTGGCTGGGAAAAGAGGCTCCAGCGCTGATTGCGGCGGCACGTCAGCGCAACGACGCGGCGATAACCCGTGATGCACTGATTAATCATCTGCCCGCCATTGTGGTTGCCGCCCCCATCGGCAGCGGCAAACTGACGAATATGCCGCCGATGGCGGGGCCAGCGTCAGTCATGGTGTTTGTGAATCTTTTCACCCCTGCCAAATTACAGGCGCTGGGCGCCACGCTGGATGTGCGCGAACTGCGCCTGCCCGTCAGTGCAGGGGATGCCCTGCGTGAACCGCGGATGGTGCAACCGTTACCCGGCGGCGATCTGATTGTGCTGCGCTGGACGCCAAAGATGCCTGGCATGGGCCTGGTCTGGTTTCTGTTGCCACTGCTGATGCTCATGGCGATCATCATAGGCATAATCACCCATCGCGTCAGCCGCCATGCGCTCTCTAATGCGATTCTTTCTGACCGGCGCTTTGCCCTGCTGGCGATCAGTCAGCAGGAGCTGGCCAACAGCGAAGCGCGGTTTCGCGATCTCGCTGAGGCAGCGTCAGACTGGATCTGGGAAACGGACGAAGAGGGCCGCCTCATCTACCTCTCAGCGCGCTTTCAAACCGTGACCGGCCACGATATTACACACTGGCTGGGCCGTCACATCGATCACCTGCTGACGCATCCCAGCCATTCGCTGGTCGCCTGGCTGCAGCGTCAGGAGGAGGAGGGGCAACGGATGCCACTGCGCTGTCAGTTTATGTCGGCGCACGGCAACCGCCGTATCGGCCAGCTGGTCGCGAAAACAATCTGGCATGAGGCGCGACGTATCGGGTTTCGCGGCACGGTGTCGGACATCACTCAGAGCATGGAAGCCGAGGCGCGCATTCATTTTTTGTCGCGTCACGACGTCTTAACCGGCCTGTCGAACCGCGTGCAGCTGCAGGAGTTTCTGACGCTACACCTTGAGCTGCCTGATGGCGCTGCGCCGCTGACGCTGATTACCCTCGATCTCGATCAGTTCAGGCCGATTAATGAAACCTGGGGCCATGCGGCGGGCGATGAAGTGCTGAGCCAGATAGCGCAGCGTCTGAAGCGCTGTATCGGCCCGCAGGAGCTGGTGGCGCGGCTGAGTGGCGATGAGTTTGTGCTGGTATTGCGTGAAACGAACCGTGAGCGGGTCGATCAGCGTTGCGCACAGCTGGTGCACGAGGTTCAGCAGCCCATCAGCACCGGCCAGCATGTTCACTATCTCACCGTCAGCATGGGGATTGCCTGTGTACCGCAGGATGCCAGCCATCCGGAAGCGCTGCTGCAAATGGCGGATATCGCGCTGAATGAAGCACGCGAAGCGGGACGCAATCAGTGGGTCTGGTATGCCAATGAGATGGCCAGTCAGCGTGAGGATAAGCGTGAAATGGCGCGGCGGATTGAGAAAGCGCTGAAGAACAATGAATTTCGCCTGCACTACCAGCCCCGCTATCAACTGCTGACGGGTCAGCTGGCAGGTGCTGAGGCGCTGATTCGCTGGCAGATTGCGCCGGATGAGTGGATTACCCCCGATCACTTTATTCCGCTGGCGGAAGAGAGCGGTCTCATCGCCACCATCAGCGACTGGGTGCTGATGCGCGCATGTGAGGATGCGCTGGGATGGGGGGGCGATCGCTATGTTTCGGTTAATATTTCGCCCATGGAGTTCCGCACCAGCGATTTAGTGCAGCGGGTTGCGGATGTGCTGGCGAAAAGTGGCCTGCCGGCTACCCGGCTGGAGCTGGAGATCACGGAGAACGTGACCTTTGAACATCCGCAGCATGCGCTGGAGGTGATGCAGGGTTTACGGTCACTCGGGGTAAGGTTAACCGTTGATGATTTCGGCACCGGCTATGCGGCCCTGGGCTACCTGAAGACCTTCCCATTTAATGGGCTGAAGATCGATCGCTCCTGGATGAAAGATTTCCCGGAGTCGCAGCAGGCACAATCGGTGGTCGCGGGGATTATTGCGCTGGCACGCGCCTTTGCCCTGACAATTACGGCTGAAGGGATTGAGACAGAAGCGCAGCTGAATCAGCTTAAACAGCTTTCGTGCGAAGAGGGGCAAGGCTACTTCCTCGGTCGACCGATGCCGCTGGCTGCATTCAGTACGCTTCTGGAAAGAACCGCGCAGAATCAGGCTGAACCCGTTTAACGGACTTTGACCGCCACGGCGGTCATCAGCATTGCGCAGACGACAAAAATAATCAGTTCCATCATGACCTCCACAGGACTAAGACTATTCTTAATATTGTAGTTTCCTGGAGTGCTTTTTTTAGGCAATGAGTGCGATTAATCTTAAAAGATGACCTGTGCTGCGACCCGTTTAATGCTGCTGTAACAACTTTACTTTTTAGGGGTTCAGGTCAGCAGGTGCGCTTTGCTACTCTTGGGGCAGGGTTTTACACGTCCAACAGGAGAATAAACGTGAAATTTTATGGAAAAGGGCTGCTGGTAGTGGGGCTGTTTGCATTAACCGCCTGTCAATCTGCCTCTAAGCCCGATACCGCCAGTGTGGCGCAGGATCCGGAAGCTGACCGCTGTGGTGCCTCTCAGTTTCAGAATTATGTCGGTAAACCGTTAACCGCGCTGCAGGGTCAGCACTTCGAACAGAAGGTCCGCGCCATTCCCTATAATTCTGCCGTCACCATGGACTTCAACCTTAATCGGCTGAACTTCCTGGCTGACAAAAATGGCAATATCAGCTCAGTTTATTGTGGTTAACGGCAAAGATGTCATAGGTTTGTCATAACGGCAGGCGAGGATAGCAGCGCGTTTAAGAAACTTCCTCGTCACACAATAGATAGTGCTCGTCTTGTTTATTCCCGCCCCGGCGGGAATTTTTTTAGCGGCTTCGGGCCGTAACAGGAGCAGAGAAGATGAAACGCATAATCGGGGCACTTCTGCCCGCATTGTTACTCAGCAGCACACTGGCGCAGGCTTCCAGTGAAGAGGCCTGGCAAAAGAGCCGTCAGGTGATGGTGCAGGCCTGCATTAACGCCAGTCATCTGAGCAAAGTAAAGGTGCTGGGCGAGGCGATCGAGTATGACGACAACACGGGCTACAGCGCACTGTTGCTGGAAGGACGCTATCCCCAGCCGCAGATGAAAAATAAGCGTGGACGGGAGCTGTGCCTGTTTCAGCGCAGCAGCGGACGGGCCAGTATCAGCGAAGCGGATAAATTGCGTTGGGTGAAGTAGGTGGTGGGTTTACGCCTCCGGCTGCGTGTCGATCAACTGCGCCAGCAGGGTGCGATAACGCTGCAACTGCGTCTCGTCGCCCTCTACTTCCAGTTTATCGATAACCCGCGCAATAAGGGCTTTATTGGTGGCGGGTTCTCCCGCTTCCATTATTTCACGCAGAATCACCGCCAGCAGATCGGACTCAGGCGGTATTCGCCAGTCCGGGCTGTTAAAATAGTCGCTGATAGCACGGCTGGCGCTGTCAGGTTGTACTCTCATTACCCACCTCCGCTAAAACAAGACCCCCTCCCTTACACCTGAGCATAAGGGCGTTTAACCATGAAATAAGCTGGTTCGCCTCAGCGTAGCCGGACGGTCTGCACCGTTTTTTGCGGAGGATGTCGCGCCGATTAAAAAGATTGCCACACCGCCGCGGCTGGCGGTTTTTTAAACATAGAAGCGGGGGGAAGAGTTGTCAGTAACAGAATGACATATTTTTCTATATTGACGGGGCGGGTCAGGGAAGATTGCGTCCGGCCAGACCATCGCCCGCGTGCTTCGCGCTAAAAACCCGGCGGGCTGGAAAATTTGCGCCGGTGATTGCGCTGAATCAAAGAGGAATCCGATCTTTTGCCATTTGTGCCATGTTTTGTCGGTCACGCTGAGAATAGCCGCGTTAGACTGAGCATTCCCTCTCTTTAAAATATCTGCTCATGCCACGCACTATAGAACCCTGGAAGATAAACCTGATCTCGGTCTGGTTTGGCTGCTTTTTTACCGGCCTGGCCATCAGTCAGATCATCCCGTTTCTGCCGCTCTACCTTGAGCAGCTTGGCGTAACCGGTGGCGAATCACTGAGCCTCTGGTCGGGTCTTACCTTCAGTATCACCTTTGTGGTTTCGGCGGCCGTAGCCCCGCTGTGGGGCAGTCTTGCCGATCGTAAAGGCCGTAAGCTGATGCTGCTGCGCGCCGCTTTTGGCATGGGCGTGGTAATTCTGCTACAGGCTTTTGTCACCGAAGCCTGGCAGTTGCTGCTGCTGCGTGCCCTGATGGGGCTGACCTCCGGATATATTCCCAACGCCATGGCGCTGGTGGCCGCTCAGGTGCCGCGTGAACGCAGCGGCTGGGCGCTGAGCTGTGTCTCAACCGGTCAGATTGGCGGGGTGATTCTGGGACCGATGCTGGGCGGGCTGCTGGCAGACTGGGTCGGTTTGCGTACGGTGTTTATTGTCACCGCAGCGCTGCTGATGGTCAGCTTTCTGGTGACGCTGTTCCTGATCAAGGAGACCGGTTACATCCCGGTGAGTAAAAAGGAGAAGCTCAGCGGACGCGAGGTTTTCCGCTCGCTGGATAATCCAAAACTGATGCTCTGCCTCTTTTTCACCACCATGGTGATCCAGATGTGCAACGGATCGGTGAACCCGATCCTGACGCTCTTTGTGCGGGAACTGGCACCCACCGCTGAGAATATCGCTTTTCTTAGCGGGGTTATTGCCGCGCTGCCTGGCGTCTCTGCACTGCTGGCCGCGCCTCGTCTGGGACGACTGGGCGATCGCATCGGCACGCAGCGTATCCTGCTGGCAACGATGGTCATCTCGCTGCTGCTGTTTATCGCCATGTCGTTTGTCACCAGCACGACACAGCTGGGGGTATTACGTTTTCTGCTGGGCTTTGCCGATGGCGCGATGATGCCCGCGGTGCAGACCCTGCTGGTGCGTCACTCGCGTGACAACATCACCGGCCGGATCTTCGGCTATAACCAGTCCTTTATGTATCTCGGCAATGTCGCGGGTCCGCTGCTGGGCGCCGCGGTGTCGGCGGTGGCCGGTTTCCGCTGGGTCTTTTTTGCCACCGCCGTGGTCGTGCTGATTAACGTGCTGTTTCTGAAGCGCTTTTACCGGCGTCCGAAGACAGCGCTGCCCGCGTCGGCTGGCAAATCGTCAGTTCAGCCTGCCAGCGCTGCTGAGTCAGTAAAAACTCAGGACTGACGCTGGGGCTCCAGGAGTCATCGCCGCCGACACCCATGTGGCAGGCATCCAGATGCAGCCAGCAGCCCGCTTCCGGACGCAGATGGTGGCGGTGTGATGCCTCCCGCAACTGCTCCAGGCTGAAACGGCTCAGTGAGAAAGCGAAATCGCCGCTGACCTGCCAGCTGCCGCTGTCGAGCTGACGGGTGCCGCAGCGCAGACCGTTCTCACCCGGGAAAACATAAGGCGTTGAGAGCTGATCCAGCGGCAGCTCCCAGCGGGAAAACTGCGCGGCCAGCTGGCGATCGGGATAGTTTTCATGCGGACCCAGGCCGAGCCAGCTCACCTGTTGTGGTATCTGCGTCAGCTCACAGCGTAATCCGATGCGCGCGGGCGGGGGCAATCCGCGCGACTGCTCAACGGAAAGCTGCAACTGCAATTCACCCTGCGCATTGATCAGATAACGTTTACGGCTGATAAAGGCGATCTGGCCATTGGCGAGCCAGCTGTGCAGCGTCTCAATCTGCACCGCCTGTGGCAACGCATTCGCCGTCATCGACACCAGCTGGCTGCTCATCTGGTCATAACCCGCCGCTTTCCAGCGCTCAACCCAGGCATTGGGATCAACGCGTTCCGCTTCGCTGGTGCCGATGTCATTGTCCAGCGGGGCGCGAATAAAGCAGTCCTGAAGCGGTGAAAGCAGCGTGGGCTGTTCATCCACAAACCACTGCGTCAGTTCGCCGCTGTGGCGTGAAAAATGCCAGCGTTGCTGCTGATGGGTGATGACAATCTCACGGGTATCATCGTGCAGGCCCGGTGCGTCGCCACTTTCCGGCTTTGATGGCAGCGCCAGCGACGAGGGCAGCGCCCATTGGTGCCAGGCGACACGCCAGCCAGCGGCGCTCCATTGGGTCGGTTGAATCTGATGAACCGCGACGTTCAGCCAGCATTCGCCCTGTAATGCTGGCGGTGACGGCAGCGTGATCCGCTGCTGGCCCTGTGGAACGATATCCAGCGGCACTTCTCCTTCCGTTACTACACGACCCGCCTGTTCGATGCGCCAGCGCAGCACTTCGTTGTCACTGTGGCGGAACAAATAGTCGCTGCTGACCGTAAAGCTCAGCGGATCGCCGGGATCGACGGCAAACTGCCAGAACTGCTGGGCGCAATGCGCCTCATAAAGCGCCGGATGCGGCGTGCGATCGGCAAATACCAGCCCGTTCATACAGAACTGACGATCGTTGGGTTTATCGCCAAAATCGCCGCCGTAGGCCTGCCAGGGTTCGCCCTGATCGTCATAGCGGGTCAGGCTCTGATCAACCCAGTCCCAGACGAAGCCGCCCTGCAGACGCGGGAACTGGCGGAAGGCCTGCCAGTACTTAGCAAAACCGCCAAAGCTGTTGCCCATGGCATGCGCGTACTCACACAGGATGAGCGGACGCGTCTCACCCGGCAGACCGATCCACTTTTTCAGCGACCATTTCGGCACCGCCGGGAAGGGCTGATCTTCATCAACCCTGGCATACATCGGGCAGATGATATCGGTAGCAGCGGTATCCGCACCGCCGCCTTCATACTGAACCGGACGCGTTGGATCGCTGCTTTTTACCCAGCGGTAGAGCGCATCGTGTGTGGCACCATGTCCTGACTCGTTGCCCAGCGACCAGATAATAATGCTGCAGTGATTACGATCGCGCTGCACCATGCGCGTCACGCGTTCGCTATAGGCGGCAAACCAGCGGGGATCATCGGAGAGCCGGTTCATCGGCTGCATGCCGTGGGTTTCGATATTGGCCTCATCCACCACATAAAGCCCATACTGATCGCACAACCGATACCAGAGCGGATGATTAGGATAGTGCGAACAGCGCACCGCATTAAAATTGTGCTGCTTCATCAGCTCGATGTCGCGGCGCATCGTCGCCTCATCCACCACCTGACCGCGCTCCGGATGATGTTCATGACGGTTGGTGCCGCGGATCAGCAGCGGCTTGCCGTTCAGACAGAGCAGTCCGTTGTCGATGGTGACCTGACGGAAGCCGACATCATAGGCTTCCACCTCGATCAGCTGCTGATTCTCATCCAGCAGCGCCAGCGTGGCGCGATAGAGGTGGGGTGTTTCGGCACTCCACAGCGCAGGCTGTTCCACCGGCAGGCTGAGCAGGGCGCGTTCGGGATAGTGACCCCGCTCGTCAATAATGGCACTGCCCAGCGGCTGCTGACATTGAGCAATCTGCTGGTCACCCTGCCACAGCGTCAGGCGCAGCTGATAGCGCGAGCTGACGTCAGCTGGCAGAGCAACACGGACCCGGGCACGCAATTCGGCACGGTAAAACTCCGGGCTGAGCCGGATTTCCAGCTGAACATCGGCCAGATGCACCTGCGGTTTATGCAATAACGTGACGTCACGGAAAATACCGCTCATTCGCCACATATCCTGATCTTCCAGATAACTGCCGTCGCTCCAGCGCAGCACCATTACTGCCAGCCGGTTTTTGCCCGGCAGCAGATAAGGCGTCAGGTCGAATTCAGCGGGCAGACGACTGTCCTGAGAGTAGCCAATCCAGTGTCCGTTGCACCACAGGTGAAAGGCCGAGTTTACGCCGTCAAAAATGATGCGTGTCTGCCCATTATCCAGCCAGGCTGCGTCAGTGCTGAATGTGAGCGAGTAACATCCGGTTGGATTCTCTGTGGGTACCAGCGGAGGATTGACCGGAATCGGATACTGCACGTTGGTATAAATGGGGGCATCGAAGCCGTGCATTTGCCAGTTGGCCGGAACCGGAAGGGTCGTAGTGTCCGTCAGATCCTGCAGTAACCAGCTGGCCGGGACCGCTTCAGGCTGCGTAAAATAACGGAAACCCCACTCTCCGTTGAGGCTCTGCAGTGACGCCGAGGGGCTGTCATCCCGCGCGGCTGCTTCATCTCGCCAACTGGCGAATGGCGGGTGCGCATCCAGCCGATGCAGCGAGGTCACGACCGGATTTTCCCAGTCGCGCCGGGAGAGGATGTCACTGAAAGCAGCCTGAGAGAGAGTCATGTTTATATCCTGTAAATGTAATGCGCTCACAATGCGCAAAATTACGCCGCCTGTAAAGTGTTCACTCTCCCGATTTGCACAAATAATTTGTGCTGTAATCCAGCCGGGATGTTGAGATTGTGCCGCCTTAATGGTGGTAAATCGTTAAGCCTGGTCAGCAAAGATGAATAGTCGCCGGATGCGGAAGAATCTCACTTGTCGCCATGCAGGTGGCTCCATACACTCAGCCCGATTTCATCACCCTGAGGTAGATATGGTACGAATCTTTAAGCTGGCTGCCGTTGTGGCATTGGTTACTGCATTAAGCGGATGTATTTTCCCGCCTCCAGGCGGCGGTGGCGGTGGCTGGGGCGGACACGGCGGCGGACCAGGCCGCGGATTTGTCGATCCTCGCTAAGCAAAAGACCGATTTCGGGCGGGCGAAACGTTTGACCATAGCGTTGATTGCAGGGAAAACGTTTCGCTCGCAAGGTTAGCCGGAATCGTCTGAGCAGACGGTGAGGAATGCGGGCTAACTCACTGAAAAAAGTAGCGGTTACCCTCTGTTTTTTTAGCCAGCGTGGTGATAATTTCAGCTTTTCTCCACCGCTGAGATAACAGCATGAAAAACCTGATTGCTGAATTGCTGGTAAAGCTGGCTGAAAAAGAGGCGACAGCCAAAGAGCAGATGGCGCAAATCGAAGCGCTGGAGATTGTTGTTACCGCGCTGGTTCGCAAGCTGGAGCCGCAACAACATCTGGCTATAACCACCATTATTGAGACCGCAATAGACAATGTGGCCGATGCCGGAGATGAAAATGCGCAACTGCTGCGCAATTACATCGAAAAGTTACTCCGCCATCCTCGTCAGTAACAATCCCAGTGCCAGACTGGAATGGGATCTTCACATCACTTTGACCTGAAACATTTTCCGCTTTGCTTATTCGCTGCCAGAATAACAAAGGACAATCCACTGTGGAGATAACAAGATGAAAGTCGGTTTAATGGCGATGATGATGGCGGGCCTGCTGGTCAGTGGACTGGCCGGTGCGGCGGAAAAGACCCCGCAGCAGGAGAAGATGACGATGTGTAACCAGCATGCTAAATCACAGGATCTTAAAGGGGATGCGCGCAAAACCTTTATGAGTGAATGCCTGAAAAAGGACAGCAAGCTGTCGCAGATGTCACCGCAGCAGATGAAAATGAAAAGCTGTAACGGCGAAGCTGGTGATAAAAAACTGGCGGGCGATGCGCGTAAAACCTTTATGAGCCAGTGCCTGAAAAAAAGCTGATTATCCCCCCGGCCACGCAGGTGGCCGCTTCTCCTTCCCGCGCAATGCTGATTAAATTCAATTATATAACAGCATGTTAACCTTCTGATAAGCATTCATCGCCAGGCTTCCCGGTTCTTTTGCCACACTTACTGTTTGTGGGGATTTGCGCAGCACTCTGTTTTGCCGCGCAGCACAAGACAAGAACCGTTAAAGGAGCCATGTCGTGAACTATCAATTTACCGTCGACCTGAACGATCTGCCCCAGCGCCAGCCGGTTAAAAAAACGCTCGGCGAGGTGGAAGTGTTGCTGATCCGCGAAGGCGACAATGTACGTGCTTATCAGGCGAAATGCCCGCACGCAGGCGCGCCGCTGGAGCAGGGCGCGATTTGTGGCGATCGGCTGGTCTGTCCGTGGCACAAAGCCGCGTTTAATCTGGCCAGTGGAAAAATGTGTGAACCGCTGGCGTTAGCCGATCTCAAACAGTATCCGCTGCGCATTGAAGAGGGCCGGGTGCTGGTGAATCCGAAAGCGATGTCGCCCGCGGCGCCGATTGGCAGTGGGGCAGCCGCACCGGTCTATGTGGTGCTCGGTGGTGGGGCAGCGGGCAGCGCGGCGCTGTGGCGTCTGCGCCATGAAGGCTTCAAAGGCCGTGTGATTCTGGTTGAGCGGGAAGCGGATGCGCCTTACGACCGCACCGCGCTGACCAAATTTGTGCCGTCGGGCAAAATGGATATCAGCGAGGTGCCGCAGCTGCTGAAAGCGGATGTGATGGACCACGTTGAACGGCTTCAGGCTACCGTGAGCCGCCTGGATGCCCAGCAGCAACGGCTGATCTTCGAGGATGGCGAGACGCTCGCCTTCGACAAACTGCTGATCGCCAGCGGCGCGACGCCAGTCCGCCCCGATTTGCCGGGCAGCGATCTTGATGGGGTCCATCTGCTGCGCAGCAAAGCGCAGACCGATGAGCTGCTTCAGGCGGTGGATGCCAGCCATAAAATCGTGATTATCGGCAACAGTTTTATCGGCACCGAACTGGCGTCGGCGCTGCGTAATCGTGACATTGACGTGACGGTAATCGCCCGACAGGCGTTGCCCTTTGCTAAACAGTTTGGCGATCAGATTGGCCGCTATTTCTATCAGCTGCATGAGCAGAACGGCGTGAAGTGGGTGCAGGGCGAGATCGAAGCCTTACAGGGCGACCAGCGGGTGAGTGGCGTGCAGCTCAAGGGCGGACGGTTGCTGGACGCGACGGTGGTGCTGTTTGCCACCGGGGTCGAACCGGCTACCGACTTTATCCACGATCTCCCGCTGGCAGAGGATGGCAGCCTGCAGGCGGATGAGCAGTTGCGGGTCGCTGACAATATCTGGGTGGCGGGAGATATCGCCACGTATCCGTCGGCGCAGGGGCCGCTGCGCATTGAACACTATCGCGTCGCGCATCAGCAGGGACAAACCGCCGCATGGAATATGCTGGACCAGACCGTCGCGTTTGATCGTGTGCCGTTCTTCTGGACTACGCAGTATGGCACCCGTTATGAGTATCTGGGCCATGCCAAAGAATGGGATTCATTCCAGCTGCTCGGCTCGCTGGAGGATAAAAAGTTTATGGCGTTTTATGGCCAGCAGGGGAGGCTGGCGGCAATCTGCTCATGCGGCATGTATACGCTGACCGCTGAGCTGGTGGAGCGGATGCAGCAGCCGATGACGTTTGCCGACGCGGTGGCGCTCTGTCAGGAACAGATCCGTTAATATCTGTTAAGCTGGAGGCAAGGCGGGCCAGCGTACGGCGCCGCCTTGCACATCCTTTGTTGAGCGGTTAGCTGCGGCTCAGTTTCTCTGACTTCGCCATGCACTGCAGCATCGCTTCCATCACCGCCGAGCGCATGCCTTTCTCTTCCAGCACTTTCACCGCTTCAATGGTGGTGCCGCCTGGGGAGCAGACCATATCTTTGAGTTCAGCCGGATGTTTACCTGTGGTCAGCACCATCTGCGCCGCCCCTTTCACCGCCTGTGCAGCAAACTGATAGGCCTGAGCGCGTGGCATGCCGCCCAGTACGGCCGCATCGGCCATCGCTTCGATAAACATAAACACGTAGGCCGGCGCAGAACCGCTGACGCCGACCACGGAGTGAATCAGATATTCATCCACCACGGCCGCTTTGCCGAAGCTTTCAAAAATCGCCACCACCTCGTCGATTTCCGCCTGCTCAACCAGCACGTTGGGCGTGACCGAGGTCATGCCTTCGCTGACCAGCGAGGGAGTATTCGGCATCGCACGGACAATTTTACGATCGTAACCCAGCACCGATGAGAGCGAATCGAGCGTCACCCCAGCCGCAATCGACACCACCAGCGCCTCTTTTTTCAGGCTGCCTGTCAGCTCTTTTAAGACTTTCAGAATGACATTGGGTTTGACCGCGCCGAACAGGATGTCTACTTCACGCGCCAGCGCTTCAGCGCTCTCGGCTGCGTTGATGCCATACTGCTCTGCCATCGCCTGGTTGGTCTCTGCTTTGCGATCGTAAACGAAGATATCAGACGGGGCGATTTTGCCGCTGTTGACCAGTCCGCCGATAATGGCTTTCGCCATATTTCCCCCGCCGATAAACCCGATTTTCTTTGCCAGCATCGCCATCTCCTTAGGACATTATTCGTTTTTCTCAGTGAGCTAGCTTACTTCAGCCAGCCTGAATAACAAGTCAGCCAGGCGCAGGCTGGAAAGCGCGCCGCAAATAAAATTTGCCATTTAAGGGGAACCCGGCAAGATCTTACTCTTCTCTGACTGTAAGGAATCATGATGTTTATCTGGGTCGATGCCGATGCCTGTCCGAATGTAATCAAAGAGGTGCTCTACCGCGCAGCCGACCGCACCGCAACTACCATCACTTTTGTGGCGAACCAGTTTCTGCGTGTGCCGCCCTCACCGTATCTGCGCACCCTGCAAGTGCCTGCCGGATTTGATGTGGCGGACAATGAGATCGTCAGACGTTGTCAGCCAGGCGATCTGGTGATCACCGCCGATATCCCGCTGGCAGCAGAGGTCATTGAGAAGGGTGCGGCGGCGCTGAATCCGCGCGGCGAGCGTTACTCACCGGCGACGATACGTGAACGCCTGACGATGCGGGATTTTATGGATACCCTGCGGTCAAGTGGGGTGCAGACCGGCGGCCCCGCGGCGATGAGTCCGCGTGACCGCCAGCAGTTTGCAAATGAGCTGGATAGCTGGCTCACCCAGCAGAAACGCTGAAGTTAAACGAAGCTGTCGTCGTCGTAGTCGTTGCCGCCAAAATCATTGAGATCGCTGTTGTCGGCATAATTACTGTCCCAGCCCGTATTCTGGTCGAGGAAGGCGTTGTCGTTACCGCCGTTAAAGGTATCGGCATTGTCATCGCCACCGTTGAAGGTGTTGAGATTGTCATTCACATCGGGCAGGGGTGGCTCATTGATGATGTTCACAATCTCTTCCGGCTGTGAATGGTGGAACATGCTGGTCAGCATATCGGCCATCACCACACCGCCCGCCACACCCACAGCTGTCTGCAGTGCGCCGCCGAGGAAACCGGTGCCGCGTGGTGCAGGCGCTTGTGCAGGCGCATATTGCGGCTGAGCCGGTTGCTGTGGCGCACTGTTCCACGGTGACGATTGCTGTTGCTGCTGCACAGGCGGCTGCTGACGCGAACCGCTGCCAAACAGCCCGGACAGAAAGCCGCCGCTGCTCTGTGCAGGTTGCTGCTGCTGTTGCTGGGCCAGCTGGCTTTCCAGCGCCGATACTTTCTCATTGAGTTTTTTCAGCGCCGCTTCCTGAATCAGGATCGCCTGTGCCATGTAGTAAGGCGCGCCCGGCTGCGCCTGCAGATGCTGGTTAATCAGTTGTTCGGCAGCGGCATCGCGTGCCACGGTCTGGCTTTCAGCATGTTTCAGACGGCTGAACAGCCCTTCGATCAGTTGTTGTTCTTCGCGTTGCATGATGACTCTCCTGTGGCGATTGTTACCAGTATATGTGGGCGCCAGCGTGAAAAGTAAAATCGGGGCAGTAAGCAAATATTGCCGACGCATTTTAGCCGCTCTTTTGCGGAGTTTTTATCGCTCTGTTACGGCCCTGATGCACAAAACGTGCATGCATTTCCCCTTGAAAACACAAAGATTGTCGCTGTTCAGGGGACGAAAATGCGTAAATCGTGCCTGACAGGTAGAGGCCATAATAATTTCCAGTTATTATGCGTCGCATTAATAAGCTCACCATGCAGCCGCATCGCGCGGTCAGGCGGAGGAACGGCCCTGATGTCACTACCCATCTTTTTGATTGGCGCTCGCGGTTGCGGCAAAACCACGGTCGGCGAGGCGTTGTCGCGGGCGCTGGGCTACGCCTTTACTGATACCGATCACCATCTGCAACTCAGCACGCAGCGGAGCGTGACGGAGATTGTGGCGGAGGAAGGCTGGGAAGGTTTCCGCGCCCGTGAAACGGAATCGCTTAAAGCGGTGACGGCACCCGGAACCGTCATTGCCACCGGCGGCGGCATGATTCTTGCTGAAGAGAACTGCCGTTTTATGCAGGAGCAGGGCCAGGTGATCTGGCTTAGCGCGTCCCCCGAGGTGCTGGCAGAGCGGCTGGAAAGTGAACCTGAAGCGGCCCAGCGTCCGACCTTAACCGGCCGTCCGATTGCTGATGAGATGAGTGATGTGCTGCGTGAACGTGCGCATCTCTATCAGGCTGCGGCCCATCATCAGGTGAATGCGATGCAATCGCCCGAGTGCGTGGTAGAGGAAATTCTGCTGTCACTCTCTCTGGCGCGCGCCAGCTAACCCTCAGATTTTTCCCGCTTTGATCCCGCTTCAGACGGCATTGTCTATACTTATCCTATGACAGGCAGCGGCCTGTCCTGTGGAATGTTATTCAGACAAGAGGGACACAGTATGCCGACCAGACCACCGTATCCACGTGAAGCGAAAGTTGTGCCAGTTGAAAAGGGCACTGAAGGTAATAAAGTAACCTCTTACGAATTGCGTGCTGATCATCCCAAACCGAATTCATTAATCAGTGAGCACGAAACGGAAGAAGAAGCGCGTGACGCTAAAGCGCGCTACGAAGACGTTGAAAAAGAGTAAAGCTTCACTGCTGGCAGGGACGCCAGCCTGTTACACCGGATAACTGCTTATTACTGACCCGCCTGACGCTGTGCCTGAACCACGCCTTTTTTTACTCCCACCTGCAGTCGATCGGGTTATTTAAGAAGCGAAATTGACGCAGATTTACTGTCGAATGCTCTCTGCGTATGCTTCTGTTCTGCACTCTCCTTGTCTCACCAGATAAAGCCCCGCTAATCATTTTTATCCCCTTATTTTCTCTGCTGCCGATCTCTGTGTGAGTCAAATTGTCGCTTGACCGATTCAGCGCCACGCTTTATTTTCATCAAACCAACAGAGGAACTTAGTTCCATATAGTGGAACACGTAACATGACCACACTTGAAAATGCTGCCGCCGTACTTCGATTGTTTCAGCACAAAGGTGTGACGCAGGGGCATGTTGGTCTCTCATTCAGTGAGGTGGTTGAGGCGTTAAACCTGCCAAAAAGCACCGTTTCGCGTCTGCTGGCCACCATGGAAAGTCAGGGGCTGCTGGAGCGGAATGCGGATACGCGCGGTTATCACATTGGTCGCGTATTGCTGGCTGCCGCCGGACATTATCTTTCGGCACCGCTGGTTGACAGCGTTTCAGCGGCGATGGTCAGGCTGGCTGCGAAGACCGGCTGCATGGGTTACGTGTCGAAGCTCGACGGGCGGGAAGTATTAGTGATGCGTATGTTTCATGGGCGTCACTTTACGCAAATGGTCACGCCGCCGGGCAGTCGGATGCCGGCTGCCGCGACCTCAACCGGCCGGGCGCTGTTAGCGCAGTTAAGCGATGAAGAGGTGCTGGCGCGCTTCCATGATCAATGGCAGGTCGCATCAGCGAACTCGCCGCAAAGTCCTGAGGCACTCTGTGCCAGACTGGCTGAGATCCGCCAGCAGGGCTGGTCACTGGCCCGAAATGAATCGCTGCCAGGCATCAGCTCGCTGTCAGTTATTGTTCATAACAAACATCATGGCGAAACGGTGGCACTCTGCCTGTCGTTTCCGTCTATGGAGTCTGAACCGGGTTTCCCGTCAGAGCTCCTTGAAGCATTACGCGCAACGGCCACTGAGATGACCGAAAAATATGGCGCGTAACTTCACACCGTTTTTATCGGCGTAGTACTTTCGCCACACCAGGGAAAACAAAGGCCTTCGGGCCTTTTTCTTTCAATCTGATCGCCACGCTTTATGCAGCACCCCGGTTGCCTGTGTCCGTCTCTCATTGCCTCCTGTATCGGTTCAGCATGCGGAGGGACGACCATCTGTAGTGGCTGTTGCAATCTCTGTGCGCATCAGAGCAGTGAAACTGATAACCGGCGTAAACCGGCCAGCGAGCGGGTAGACGTTATTTCATTTCTTCTGGACAAGGACTGGCGGGGACATATGGAACGGGTAAATCCGATTAAGCACGTTGGCGTGGCACTGGTTTTAATTCTTCTCTCCATCGCGGGTGCCATTATTGGCATTCAGCTGATTACCACCATTGGCGTAACGCCTAACACCTCTATTATCGGCGCGCTGTTTGCCATGCTGCTGGCGCGTATTCCGCTGCAGGCATTTCGCCGTTATCGTTCAATTGAAATCCAGAACCTGGCGCAGACCGCCATCTCTTCAGCCACCTTTGGGGCGGCGAACAGTCTGTTGATGCCGATTGCCGTGCCCTGGGCGCTGGGTGAACCGCAACTGGTCCTGCCGCTGTTCTGTGGCGTCAGCGCCGCGATGCTGCTGGATGCCTGGCTGCTCTATCGGCTGTTTGATACCCGCGTCTTTCCGGCCAGTAATGCCTGGCCACCGGGCGTTGCGGCAGCAGAAGCGATCAAAGCGGGTGATAAAGGCGGACGCCAGGCGTGGCTGCTGGTGCTGGGCATCGTGGGTGGCGTCGTCGGTGCCATGCTGAAGATCCCGATGTCCGCCTTCGGCACCGCGTTTATCGGCAATATCTGGGCGCTGTCGATGCTCGGCATCGGTTTTCTGCTGCGTGCCTATGCGCAGCCGGTGGCCGGTATTGATATTAATGCGCTCTATATTCCGCATGGCGTGATGGTCGGTGCCGGTCTGGTAGCGCTGATTCAGGTCGTGATGGTGATTCGCAGCCGCAAAAATGATGCGCTGGTGGTGAGCCGCAATGGCAATGAGGTGCAGCGGGCGCTGGGTTTCGGCAGCGTGGGTTACATCGTGATTTCGGCGCTGCTGGCGCTGGCGGGCGGCCTGTGGAGTGAGATGGGCATCGCGATGCTGCTGCTGTTTGTTCTTTATGCCGCGTTTGCTGCTTTCGCCCATGAACTGATTGTCGGCATTGCCGCTATGCACTCCGGCTGGTTCCCGGCCTTTGCCGTGGCGCTGATTACGCTGATTATCGGCATTCTGATCGGCTTCCCACCGCTGGCGCTCTGCCTGCTGTGCGGCTTTACCGCCGCCACCGGTCCGGCGTTCGCCGATATGGGTTATGACCTGAAGGCAGGCTTTATCCTGCGCGGCAACGGTGCCGATCTGCAGCAGGAGCTCTGGGGACGTCGTATTCAGCTCATCGCAGCTATGATCGCCTTTGTTGTGTCGATTCCGCTGGTCTGGTACGCCCATACCTTCTTCTTTGCTGACAACCTGCTGCCGCCTGTAGCGCGGGTGTATGCCAAAACCATTCAGGCGGGTGCTGAGCCAGGTATCGCCGGTAATCTGCTGATGTGGGCGATTCCGGGTGCGATTATTCAGTTGATCGGCGGGCCGAAACGCCAGCTGGGCGTGCTGCTCGCCACCGGTTTATTAATTAATAACGCCATGGCGGGCTGGGCAGTAGTGGTGGGGATCGCCTTACGCATCGTAATCATCCGGATCTGGGGCGAGCGGGGCCGGTCGCCTATGGAGGTGATGGCGGCAGGCTTTATTGCCGGTGATGCCCTCTACAGCTTCTTTCATTCGCTGTTTGCCAGCAGCAGCAAGAAATAAAGGATAAAGCATGAGTTTGCAGCAGACCCTGGCGGTTTTTGAGTTACTGGATAGCGCCCACATTGACGGACAGCAGGTGGTGGATCTCTTCGCGGCGTATCCTGATGTTGATGCCCGCTTTACCCGTGTCTCCGGTCCCAAAGGCCGCACCGATTTTGTGCGCATTGATATTCCGGGGACGCAGGGCAAATCAGGCGGCGGCAGTGCACCGACGCTGGGGATTATTGGTCGCCTTGGTGGCATCGGTGCCCGTCCTGGCCGTATCGGCATGGTGTCAGATGCGGATGGCGCGATCGCGGCCATTGCCAGCGCGCTTAAACTGGCGCAGATGCAGAGCAAAGGCGACAGGCTCGATGGCGACGTCATCATTACCACCCATATCTGCCCGGATGCGCCAACGCGGCCGCATCTGCCGGTCGATTTCATGGACTCGCCGATTGACGATATCACCATGAATGATAATGAAGTGGTGGCGGGTGTGGATGCGATTCTGTCAATCGACACCACCAAAGGTAACCGCATTATCAACCACAAAGGCTTTGCCCTGTCGCCGACGGTGAAAGAGGGCTACATCCTGCGGGTTTCGGAGGATCTGCTGCGCATCATGGAGATGACCAGCGGCCGTCCGGCGGTGACCTTTCCCATTACCACGCAGGATATTACGCCTTACGGCAATGGGGTTTATCACCTCAACAGCATTCTGCAACCTTCTACCGCCACGGATGTGCCGGTGGTGGGGGTGGCGATCACTGCCGAGTCGGTGGTGCCGGGCTGCGGAACCGGCGCCAGCCATGAAGTGGACATTGCGGCAGCGGCGAAGTTTGCCATTGAGGTGGCCAAGGAGTTTGGTCGTGGAACCTGTCACTTCTACGACGCGGAAGAGTATGCGCGGCTGATTTCACTCTATGGCAGCCTGGCGCATCTGCGTCACCGGAATCACTAAGATGACGAAACCACTGGTAACGCTGACTATCGGCCAGTCTCCGCGCAGCGATATTCTGCCGCTGCTGCGGCAGCATCTGCCGGATGCGCTGACCGATCACGTCGGTTTACTGGATGGACTCAGCGCGGCAGAGATTGCCGCACGCTTCGCGCCAGCAGCGGGCGACCGGGTTCTGGTGTCGCGGCTGCAGAGTGGCGAACAGGTGCTGCTGGCGGCCTCGAAAGTGGAGCAGGGATTGCAGCGCAAAATCAGTGCGCTGGAACAGGCGGGCTATGCGACCATTCTGCTGCTCTGCACCGGTGAATTCAGCCGGCTCCGCACCCAGCGTGCGCTACTGCTGGAGCCGGATCGCCTGATTCCACCGCTCATCTGCGCCATGGTGCAGCAGCAGCGGGTCGGCATTGTCGTGCCGGTTGAGGAGCAGATTGTTGAGCAGGCAGGTAAGTGGCAGCAACTGCCCGCGCAGCCCTGCTTTGCGGTCGCCAGTCCCTATCAGGGCGATCAGGCAACCTTCGCCGATGCTGCAAACAGTCTGAAAGCGCAGGGCGCAGCGCTGGTGGTGCTCGACTGTATGGGGTATCACCAGCAGCATCGGATAGGGTTACAGCAGCGGCTGGGCGTACCGGTTCTGCTCTCTAATCAGCTGGTGGCGCGCCTGGCGGCGGAGTTGCTTCCCTGAGTGAAGAGATCACAAACGGCCATCATTTCGCGTGACAGATCAGCGGGTTCCCTTCTACACTGCCAGACACACAACATGTGCTCTGGAGAACTATTATGCTCAACGTAAGTGAGTATTTTGACGGAAAAGTTAAGTCTATCGGTTTTGACAGTGCGAGCACCGGACGTGCCAGCGTGGGCGTAATGGCTGAAGGCGAATACACATTCGGTACCGGCCAGCCGGAGGAGATGACCGTGGTCAGCGGCTCGCTTAAGGTATTACTGCCAGGTGAAACCGAGTGGAAATGGTTTGAAGCGGGTTCGGTGTTTAACGTGCCGGGTCACAGCGAATTTCATCTGCAGGTTGGCGAGCCAAGTTCCTATCTCTGCCGTTACCTGAAAGATTAAAAAAAATGGCCGCTTAGCGGTAATGCTGGTCAGTTAAGATTAGATTTGTAAAGGCTGTCACGGTCAAACGTGGCAGCTTTTTTGTCAGGGCGAGCGTGCCGCAGTGCGGGCCAGCGCACCTCTGCTGCTGCCGGGCCGTCCTCGCGCCGCTCACGCGGTACCTTCGGCTTTGACGTTGTGCCGACGAACCGTTCGGGGATCGGCCCTCCCTGGCCGGCCCCGAACTGTCCACGCTTCCCGGCGTGGACTTCTGGCCCACCGTCACGCCTCAGCGCTGCGGATAGCCCTTTCAGCAGCAGAGGCGCTCAGGCCTCCACTCTCGTGCCCTTTTTAAGAATACACACTGAAGTTTCAGAGCAGGCCGGTGGCGGGCAGGGGCAGGCAATCCGCAGCGCTGAACAGAATGAGTCTGCCAGGAGAGCCCGCAGGACGCGGGCGAAAGGCGGGGCGGCACAGGATGTGCCATCCCCGGCGGTCCGTCAGGCAGGCGAATGAAGTGAAGGAACCGCGAAGCGGCGCGAGGACCGCCAGCCCCTGCCCGGCACCAGACTGCGGTATCACCTGTCGTTTAACTGACTGACATTACCGCTTAGCGGTCCTTTTTTTGGCAAATATCGTCTGTCAGGATGATTCTGCCGGTAACTGATTAACGCTGGGCTTCGCCGCCCAACGCTTCTACCAGATTGCTGGTCAGTGCGGCCAGTTCGCTGGTCATCAGAATAAAGTCCGCATCAAAGCGCTGTGCAAAATCTTCGCGGTCAATATCGTCGTTCTGGTCGCGCAGCGTGTCGCTGAACTTCAGACGCTTCACTGAACCGTCATCGGCCAGCATAAACTGAATGCGCTCCTGCCAGTCAAGCGCCAGTTTGGTTACCAGCTTGCCCGCTTCGATGTGGTTGGCGATCTCATCGCACACCAAATCCTGTTTCTTGCAGCGGATAACGCCGCCATCTTCCAGCAGCGCTTTCAGCTCCGCTTCATCCATCAGGGCGAATCCGGCAGGCAGCTCGCCTGAACGTACCCATTCGGTCAGGGTCAGTTCAATCGGGCTTTCCAGCGTCAGCGGCACCACCGGCAGTGAGCCCAGGCTTTTACGCAGCAGCGCCAGGGTATCTTCCGCTTTTTTAGCGCTGGCACAGTCAACCATAATCAGGTTGTTGACCGTATCGATCCACAGGTAGGTCTGGCTGAAACGGCTGAAGGCGCGCGGCAGCAGGCTGTGCAGCACTTCATCTTTCAGCGAATCTTTTTCGGTCTTTTTGAGCTTGCGGCTCTGCTCAGATTCCAGCTTGTCGATTTTCGCTTCCAGCGCCTGTTTCACCACCGGCGAAGGCAGGATTTTCTCTTCTTTGCGGGCGCAAATCACAATCTGGCCTTTGTTTTCATGGGTCAGCGCATCGCTGCGGTTGCCCATCGGCGAGACCCAGCCGGTCTTGCTCATATCCTGACTGCCACACGGTGAAAACGTGAAGGCGTCGAGCTGCTTTTCCATCTCATCTGCGGACAGCGGAATGTCACGATTCAGACGATAAACCATCATATTTTTAAACCACAACATCGGGATTCCTTACCGTGGCGCGATCGGGCGCACAAGTCTGCGAGAGTCAGCGCGCATGATAGCGAAACATCGGAGTGGTTTCATTGCCTTTCCGGCAGACGCCTTTTACTGTATCTCTCACCTGAACGAATAACGAGGACGTAATCTTGCGCATAGGCATAGATCTGGGTGGCACCAAGACAGAAGTGATCGCATTGTCGGATAAGGGAGAGGAGCTGTTCCGCCACCGGGTGAATACCCCGCGTGATGACTATCAGGCAACGGTGCAGGCGATTGTCGATCTGGTCACGCTGGCGGAGCAGAAAACCGGCGAAACCGGCACGGTCGGCCTCGGTATTCCCGGCACGCTTTCGCCTTACAGTAAGCGGGTAAAAAATGCCAACTCCACCTGGCTCAACGGTCAGCCGCTGGATAAAGATCTGGCGCAGGCGCTGAACCGGGAAGTGCGTATCGCCAACGACGCCAACTGCCTGGCGGTGTCGGAAGCGATCGACGGTGCCGGTGCCGGACAGTCGCTGGTGTTTGCCGTGATCATCGGCACCGGATCGGGCGCCGGTGTGGCGATCAACGGTGAGTCGCGTATCGGGGGCAACGGCAATGCCGGTGAGTGGGGCCACAATCCGCTGCCGTGGATGGATGAGGATGAGCTGCGCTACCGTCAGGAAGTGCCCTGTTATTGCGGGCAGCAGGGCTGCATTGAGACCTTTGTTTCAGGCACCGGTTTTGGTATCGACTATCAGCGGCTGAGCGGCGTGCATCGCAAAGGTGCGGAGATCGTCTCGCTGCTGGCGCAGCAGGATCCGATCGCCGAACTGGCGATGAGCCGCTATGAGCTGCGGCTGGCAAAATCGCTGGCGCAGGTGGTGAACCTGATCGATCCCGATGTGATTGTACTGGGCGGTGGGATGAGCAATGTGGATCGTCTCTATCAGACCGTGCCGGTGCTGATGAAGAAGTGGGTATTTGGCGGGGAGTGTGAAACGCCGGTGCTGAAGGCGCAGCATGGCGACTCCAGCGGCGTTCGCGGTGCGGCGTGGCTCTGGCCGCTTAACGGCTGATGCCGCAGGCACGCTCCCGCTGACGATTCAGCGCCGGGTATCGCTGGCGCTGAATCGTTAACCCACGGCACTCACCCGCGCCAGTGTTATTCGCCGACCAGCATACTGTCCTGCGGCGCCCGATCGCGCTGCGCTTTGGTGGCGAGGAAGTAGAGATAGCCTGCCAGCATGATGGCGAAAAACAGCGCGCCAATCACCGGATTAAACCACAGCATCGCCAGCAGACAGACTACCGACAGCAGCAGGGCGATGCCCGGAACAATCGGATAGCCCGGCGCGCGGAAACTGCGGACCATCTCCGGCGCGCTGCGGCGCAATTTAAACAGACTTAGCATACTCATGATGTACATCACAATCGCGCCAAATACCGCCATGGTGATCATCGCCGCCGTCAGCGTCATCCCCTGCAGATTAATCACGCCATCGCTGTAAATTGCCGCGATACCCAGCACGCCGCCGAGAATAATCGCCCGATGCGGGGTCTGGAAACGCGACAGTTTGGCCAGAGAAGGCGGCAGATAGCCCGCGCGTGCCAGGGCAAAAAACTGCCGTGAATAGCCGAGGATGATGCCGTGGAAGCTGGCAATCAGGCCAAACAGTCCAATCCACACCAGCATATGCATCCAGTTAGAGTGTTCGCCGACAATCATTTTCATCGCCTGCGGCAGCGGATCGTTAATGTCGGCAAGTTTGCGCCAGTCGCCCGCGCCGCCCGCCATCAGCATCACACCTATCGCCAGCACCACCAGCGTCAGAATTCCGCTGATGTAGGCGCGGGGAATGGTCCGGGTCGGATCTTTCGCCTCTTCGGCCGCCATCGCCGCGCCTTCAATGGCCAGGAAAAACCAGATGGCAAAAGGAATGGCGGCGAAAATCCCGGAGAAGGCGGGCAGTCCGAAGCTGTCACTGCCTGCCCAGCCGTGCGCGGCGAAGTTCGCCAGGCTGAAGCCGGGTGAAACCACACCCATAAACACCAGCAGTTCAATCACCGCCAGCACCGTCACAACCAGTTCAAACATCGCCGCCAGTTTTACGCCGAGAATATTCAGCGTCATAAACACCAGGTAAGCCCCGACCGCCGCAGTCTTCGGGTTCAGTTCGGGATACTGCACGTTGAGATAAGCCCCAATCGCCATGGCAATCGCCGGTGGCGCAAAGACAAACTCAATCAGCGTCGCCAGACCGGCAATCAGTCCGCCGGTTTCGCCAAAGGCGCGGCGACTATAGGCAAATGGCCCGCCTGCATGGGGGATCGCGGTGGTCAGTTCGGTGAAGCTAAAAATAAAGCAGGTATAGAGCGTGGCGATCAACGCGGTGGTGACCAGAAATCCCAGCGTGCCCGCCACGGCCCAGCCGTAACTCCAGCCAAAATATTCGCCTGAAATGACCAGGCCAACCGCAATCCCCCACAGATGCAGGGTGCCCAGAGTGGGCTTGAGTCTGTTTGTCATACTGTTATCCCCGTCGTTGTTGGCTTCGCGCGGCGTTACACCGCCATTACGCTACAGTAAGGGGATAATGCCGTTGCATTACTCGCCACGACTTGACGCGGGCGCAGTGACTTCTGTCCTCCACGGTCAACTCACAGGCAACAACCGGGCCAGCTGCACGCTGCGGTCAACTTTGTCTCTTCCGGAGTCAAGCAGCTCACCTTCTGGCAACGCATGCTGAGATAACGCAAGTGACAAGGAGCCGGACTGATGAGCGCTAAACAATATGACAACCTGACTGATTCCCAACTCACCCTGATGGCGCAGCAGGCGCTGGCCTGTTATCCCGCCGCGCTGCAGGGCCAGCTCAGCCTGCTGTGCCGCTCAGAGAACGCCACGTTTCTGCTGCAGGCGGCAGGCCGGCGTTATGCGCTGCGGCTGCATCGCGGCGATTATCATCAAAAAGCCGACATCGTCAGTGAACTACTGTGGCTCAATGCGCTGCGCGAAACCGGCATTATGGTGCCGGAAGCGGTGCCGGACAAAGAGGGCGAAACCGTGCTGACGCTGCGGCTGCCGGAGGGCGGTGAACGCTACGTGGTGCTGTTTCACTGGATCGACGGAGAGATGCCGACCACCGACGTCGATCCCCGCGCTTTTCAGCAGCTCGGTCAGATCACCGCGCGGCTGCATCAGCACAGTAAACAGTGGCAGCCGCCTGCGGGTTTCCAGCGCATCATCTGGGATCACCACACCATGACCAGCGCAGAGAGTCACTGGGGACGCTGGCAGGATGCGCCGAATCTGAATCCTGCCGATCACGGCGTGGTAGAGCAGGCGATAAGCCAGGTCGGCGCGGCGATGACGCAGTTCGGTAAAGGATCGGATCGCTATGGCCTGATCCACGCCGATCTGCGGCTGACCAATCTGCTGCTGCACAAGGGCGAAACGCGGGTGATCGATTTCGATGACTGCGGGCTCGGCTGGTATCTGCACGATCTGGCGGCGGCGATCAGTTTTGTTGAGCATCATCCGCGCGCGCCACAGTGGATCGATCACTGGATCCGCGGCTATGAGCAGGTGGCGCATATCAGCGATGCGGAGATGGCCATGCTGCCCGCGCTGTTGATCCAGCGTCGTATCCAGCTCACCGCGTGGGTGGGATCACATGCCGAAACCGAAATGGCGCGCAGCCTGGGATCGGCGTGGGCCAGCCACTCGGTCCGCCTCTGCCGCCGCTATCTGGAAGGTGAGCAGCTGCCGGTCGGCGTCTGATGCACCAGCGGCGGGCGTCGCTGCGCCGCCGCAGTGCCCTGCGCGTAGCCCGCGCGCCGCCCGGACAGCCCGCAGGCGGCGCGTCGGGCATCAGGGACCTGGTATGGAAATTGCTCGGATAGAAGTAACGGGTGATCCACCTGAATTCTGACTGAGGCGACCATGAATCCGACACTGATAAAGCCCGATGCGTTTGCGGCCTGCCCGGCAGCGGCGGGGGCAGGCAATCACGGCGTGCTGGCAGCGGCGGCGACTGGCTTAAGCGACTTTATTCATACCCAGGGCGGAGATGTTGATCGCATCTTCGGCATCAGCGGCATCGATCCGGAGCGCCTGGCCAGCCCGACGCTCAGCCTGGGGCTGGTTAACTACTGTCGGGTGCTGGAAGAGGCAGCGCGTCACTCCGGTTTTGATAACTTCGGTTTGCACTACGGCAGGCAGTTTAAACCGCAGTCATTAGGCCTGATCGGCTACATCGGTTTGTGCTCCGCCACGCTGGAACAGGCGCTGTATAATGTGGTCAACGCGTTTCCCTGGCATCAGCACGACACCTTAACCCGGCTGGTGGATAAGGGAGAGTGCTGGCGGCTGGACTATCAGGTGCGACATGGCGCGATCCTGTCGCGCCGTCAGGATGCGGAGCTGACGCTGGGGATGTTTATGAATCTGATCCGCCACGTGGCGGGCAGACACTGGGCACCGCGCGAAGTCCACTTTGAACATCCGCGTCCCGGGCAGTGGCACGATCACTGCAAAGTGTTTGATGCGCCGGTCTGGTTCGATCAGCCGTTTAATTCACTGGTGATCCCCAAGCGCGATCTGCTGCGCGCCATGCCGGAGAGCGATCCGATCCTGTTAATGGTGATGCAGGATGCGATCCGACGGCTTAACCGTGGGACGTCGCAGCAGAGCATGATTGAACAGGCGCGTTCGCAGGTTAATTTATCGCTGATGCAGGGTGAGCCGGTGCTGGAAGAGGTGGCGGATAAGCTCGGACTGTCGAGCTGGTCACTGCAGCGGCGGCTGCGCGAAGAGGGCAGCAGCTTTACCGCGCTGGTCGATCAGGTGCGCTGCGAAATGGCGACATACTATCTGCAGCAGAAGCAGCTGCCCATCTCTGAGATGGCGCTGCTGCTGGGCTACTCGGAAGTCAGCGCGTTTTCACGCGCGTTTCGTCGCTGGTTTGGCATCAGTCCGCGCCAGTGGCGTCAGGAAGGTCTGGCCAGCTAACCGCGCGGCGCAAAGCCGAACCACGCCGGCTGTCCAGGCTCCGGCGGCGGCGGCAGATCGCGGGTCTGCGCGACCAGCTGCCAGGCGCGCAGGCAGAGCGCTTCATCACCCTGCGTCTGGGTCACCGCATAATGTCTGCTGTGTGGTTGCCACTCCATCCGTACCAGACATTGCTGCCCGGCGTAACGCGCCGCATCGCTGAACTGCCGGTTCAGTACTGGCTGCATTTGATTAGTCCAGTGACAGGATTGGCTGTCAGGATCTTTCGACGGCTGACAGAGGTTTGCCACGCTATCCCGTTGCTTTGTCACAGGATGCTGACAGGCGCTGAGCGACATTGCAATAATCACCCCCGGCAACATTCTCATCGTTATATTAATTAAATTCATTTAACTGGCCAACTTTCCTTAAAGATCTTCCGGTCTGCTGCCGACAGTCTACAGACCGGCATCATGAATGCTATGGCATTACTCCGACTGTCGACAGAACCAGAATTTGCCGCCCTGGCGCCCGCTATCCCTGCGGCAGTTCCAGCTGGCTGTAACCCAGCCCATTCATCTTGCGTACTTTAATCTGTACCGGAATGCGCTCCTTCATCGCTTCAACATGGCTGATGACCCCAATGGTTTTGCCGCTGGCATTAAGCGCGTCCAGGGCATCCAGCGCGGTGTCGAGCGTCTGCGCATCCAGCGTGCCAAAACCCTCATCCAGAAACAGCGATTCGATGCGCGTTTTGTGGCTGACCAGATCCGACAACGCCAGCGCCAGCGCCAGACTCACCAGGAAGCTCTCACCACCCGACAGCGTGCGGGTATCGCGCGCCGCATCGGCCTGCCAGGTATCGACCACATCCAGCTCCAGCAGATCCTGCGCCCGTCGCTGCAGCAGATAGCGGCCATGCAGTCGATCGAGCTGACGGTTAGCCAGGGCCACCAGGTGATCCAGCGTTAAGCCCTGGGCGAAGCGCCGGAATTTATCGCCGCTGGCGGAGCCAATCAGATCGTTGAGCAGGCTCCACTGCGCCAGCGCCACACCATCCTGTTCAATCTGCGTCATCAGGCTCTGCTGGCGCACACGAAGGCTGGCATCGCTCTGCAGCTGCTGCTGAATCTGACCCTGCTGGCTGGCGTTGTCGCGCAGTGCCAGCCGTAACTGCTCCAGCTGCTGCGCCAGCGCCTCGGCGGATTCCGGTATCGCCTCGGGTTTCGCCTGCTGATGGAGACTGAGCCGCTGACGCAGATCCGCCAGTCGCGCCTGCTGCTGCTGGCATTGCTGATCGAGCTGCTGCAACTGCTGACGCAGTTGCACTGCGGTCTGCTCATCCAGCAGCGCCGCGCGCAGGCTGGCTTCATCCGCGAATCCGGCGCTCTCCAGTGCCTGCTGCAGCGCGCTTTCCGCCTCTGCCAGTTTGCTATTGAGCGTCTGCCGCTGATTTTCCAGCCCCGAAAGCTCACCCTGCAGGCGACTGACCTCGGCCTGCGCCTGTTGCAGGGCAGTGAGCTGCTGTGCCAGTTGTTCATCAGCCTGCTGAACGCGAGCCTGTATCTGCTGACGGGCGTGGGTGACCTCGCGGTCGCCAAACAGCGCCTGACGGGCACGGCGCATCTCGCTGAGCTGCGTCTGGCGCTGGTTTTGCTGCTGCTGACGAGTGGTGAGCTGCTGCTGCTCCAGTTCTGCCTGCTGTTGCAGGGCAGTGAGCTGGGTTTCCCCCTTTAACAGCTGCGGTTGCAGGTTAGCTAGCAACCGCTCACTTTCCTGCCAGCGCTCCCAGCGCCGCTGCTGTTCTGTCAGCCACGCCTCGCGATGGGCGGCGTCGGGTAGGGCAAGGTTGTGTGCACTGAACTGCTGCTCCAGACGACTCTGCAATTGCGCCATGGCCTGCTGTTCCTGCTGCTGACGCTGTTGCAGCGCATCCAGCGCCTGTTGCAGGCTGGACAGCGACTGCTGCGCCAGCTGTTCTGCCTGCAAATGCTGCTGCCAGGCCTGTGACTGCTGAAGATAGTAATCCTTTGCGGCCTGACGCGCCTGTTCGGCGGCTTCCTGCGCCTGTCGCTGTTGCTCAAGCTGGCTTTCACGTTCGCTTTGCTGCTGCTCCCACGCGGTTAAGGTATCCCGATCGGCGAGCGGGAAGGTAAGTGCCAGCTCACTGCTCAGCGCCTGCCATTGCTGCTCAAGCCGATCGAGCTGTTGCTGCATCTCCGCGATCTCATCGCGCAGGGTCTGCTGTTGCACGGCTGACTGTTTCAGCTGTTCGCTTTTTGCCGTGCCCGCTTCGCGCAATGCCTCGGTTTGTTGTTGCAGTGCAGCCCGGCGCTGCTGGTTAGCACTTACTTCCAGCGTGCTGTAGGCCTCAACGGCGGGATGCGTGCAGGAGCCGCACAGCGGACAGGGCTGATCGGCGGCGAGCCGGGCGCGGTAATCGCTGAGATCGACAATCTGCTGCTCCAGCGCGCAGATTTTTTCGACATCATCCAGCTGCTGTTTTTCGCGTTTCCACGTCTCGCGCAGGGCCTGGAGTTCCGCTTCACTCTGCTGATGCGCTTTTGCGAGCGCGATAAGCCGCTGCTGGCGCTGGCCCAGCTGCTGGTGCAGCGGCTGCCACTCGGTTGAAAGCAGCAGCAGTTGCTGACGCGCCGGACGGCTGTTCTGCAACTGGCTTAATGCCTGACGCAGTGCGGCAGGCGGATGCTGTTCCTGTAGCGAAGTTAGTACTTGCTCCGCCTGCGAGAGCGCCTGGCGGGCCTGTTGCTCCGCCTGCTGGCGCGGAAGCGCCTGTTCTGCCTGCTGCTGCTGTTGCGCCTGCTGGGCAGCGATCTGTCGCTGCTGCTGCTCGCGCTGTTGCGCCAGTCCGGCCAGGGTCGCTTCACGCTGCGCTAGCAGGGCAAAGTTCTCCTGCCACACCGGCAGCGAAGCGCCCCATTGGGCGAGATCGGCAAGCTGCTGGCGTAACTGATGCTGTTCGGCAATCGCCTGCTGCCATGTCTCAACCTGGCGCTTCTGCTCTGCCAGGCTGGCCTGTGTCTGATCAGCATGCTGCTGCTGTCGGGCATTTTCCTGCTGCTGCTCTGCAAGCTGCTGCTGCAGTGCGCTGATCCGCTGATCCAGCGGCAGAACCTGTTCTGTCAGCAGACTTTCCTGCTGCTGCTGTTCCTGCAGCGCCTGCTGGCGGGCACTTTGGGTCGTCGCGTAGTGCTGCTGATGCTGCTGCTGTTGGGTCTGCGCCTGCTGCTGCGCCGCCGTGAGTTGCTGACAGCGGCTCACGACCTGCTGCTGTTCGGTGCGTAACGCGTCGCGCTGCTGCAGTTTTACCCGCAGCTTTTCAGCCGGTTCGCTGCGTGCCAGCCGCTGACGATCGGCCTCTGCCGCCTGGGATGCAGCCTCGGCCTGCTGCAGCGCGACGTCAGCCTGCGCATTTTCCTGCTGTAACTGCTGCGCCTGCTGTTGCCACTGCTGCTGTTGCTGCGCCTGCTGATAGTGCGCGCTGAGCCGCTGTTCCGCATCGGTCAGATCGGTGAGCTGCTGTTGCAGCGCGTCGCGTGCGTCGCTATCCAGCAGCGCCATCGCTCCCGCCTGGCTGCGCAGCAGATCCAGCTGGGTTTTTGCCTCTTTGTGGCGCTCATAGATGGCGGCGGAAATCAGACCGTAAATTTCGGTGCCGGTCAGCTCCTCAAGCAGTTCCGCGCGCTCACTGGCTTTGGCGTTGAGAAAGGCGGCGAACTGGCCTTGTGACAGCATCATCGAGCGGGTAAACCTTTCAAAATCGAGCCCGGAGAGGGTTTCGATCAGCTTCAGCTTGTCACCGACTTTATCGGCAACAATAGTGTTGTCAGCGCAGCGTGCCAGCTCAACGCGCGGCGCCTGAAGTTTGCCATCAGCAGTGCCGCGCGCGCGGTTCTGGCTCCAGAAGGCGCGCCAGGCTTCTCCTTTGATCTCAAACTCCACCTCGGCCAGACATTCGGCACAGTCGCGGGTCATCAGCGCATTCTGGCTCTGTGAAATCGCGCCCAGGCGCGGTGTCTGGTGATAGAGCGCCAGGCAGATGGCGTCCAGCAGGGTAGTTTTACCGGCGCCGGTGGCACCGGTAATGGCGAACAGGCCGTTGCTGGCGAAAGGTTCGGCGCGGAAGTCGATGAACCATTCACCGCGCAGGGCATTGAGGTTTTTGAACCGTAGCGTGAGGATCTTCATTGGGTCTCTTCCATGGCGGCCAGCGTCTGGCGGAACAGGGTGGTCATCTCGGCGATTTGCTCTGGTTGCAGCTCCTCATCCAGCGCCAGCCGGCGGGCAAAAACCTCCTCCACCTTCAGCTCACTCAGGGTTTCGTTGTCGAGCCGCGCCAGGCTCTGTTGTCGCTGTTCACGGCTGCGGCGGAGCAACAGGACTTCGACCGGCAGCGTGGCGGTCAGGGTTTCTACCTGACGCTGCAGATCGCTGAGGTACTCCTGGGTGGTGACTTCGATGTCGAGCCAGGTCGACTTCTCCTGCTCTGCCGTGCTGAAGGCATTTAACTGTTCTGCAATCTGCGCCAGCGATCCTTTCAGCACCTGCATCGGCTGCGCCTGTGGCACCACCAGCGGCGTGACCGATTGCAGGCCGCTGGTGGTGAGTTCCAGCAGGAAGATGCTTTTTTCTGTGCCCAGCTCATCAAAACTCAGCGGAATCGGTGAGCCGCTGTAGCGGATATGCTCGCTGCCCGCGACGCGCTGAGCGCGATGAATATGCCCCAGTGCGATATAGTCAGCCGCGGGAAACGCGCTGGCCGGGAAGGCGTCCAGCGTGCCGATATAGATGTCGCGCACTGAATCGCTCTGGCTGACGCCGACGGTGGTGAGATGGCCGGTGGCGATAATCGGCAGTGCATGGCCCAGCGCCTGGGCGGCGGTGAAACGCTGCTGATAGTGGTGGGCGATCGCTTCCAGCAGCGAGGTCTGCTTGTCGCGTCCCGACTGACCCGCCCGGCTGCGCAGGATATCGCGCGGCCGCAGATAGGGAATCGCACACAGCAGCGCGCCCGGCTCGCCCTGGCGGGTGTTGAGCAGCAGCACATCATCCTTCTCCTGCGGGGTGGCGATCACCCGGGTATTGAGGCAGGCGAGCAGCTCACGCGACTCATTCAGCGTGGCAACGGAATCGTGGTTGCCCGCCAGCACAATCAGCTGACAGCCGCTGGGCTGCAGCGCCACCACAAAGCGGTTGAACATTTCGCGGGCGTAGCTGGGCGGTGTACCGGTATCAAACAGATCGCCTGCGATGATCAACGCATCCACCTGATGCTGTTCAATCTGGATCAACAGCCAGTCGAGAAATGCCTGATGTTCGGCTGCCCGACTTTTGTTGTAGAAGAACTGCCCCAGATGCCAGTCCGCAGTATGAATGATGCGCATGATGAGTCCCTGCCGTTGTGATTCGCCCGGCGATTATACTGGCTCTGCGGCCAAAGCAAAAAATTGTCGCTGCGCTGTCATAAATGATTACCAGTGAGGTTACAGGCAGGTTATGTTTTTCATAAAAGTGTCACAAATCTGACGCATAATGGCGCCGCGAATCTCAGTGACATCCGTCATAATCAGCAGGAGTAATAATGGCTAAGCGCATTTTGGTTGTGGAGGATGAAGCCCCCATCCGTGAAATGTTGTGTTTTGTTCTGGAGCAGAACGACTATCAGCCAATCGAGGCGGAAGATTATGACAGCGCCGTTGGCAAGCTGATTGAACCCTGGCCCGATCTGATTTTGCTGGACTGGATGTTACCCGGTGGCAGCGGTATTCAGTTTATCAAACATCTGAAACGCGAGGCGATGACCCGCGATATCCCGGTGATGATGCTCACCGCGCGCGGCGAAGAGGAGGATCGGGTGCGCGGCCTGGAAGTGGGTGCCGATGATTACATTACCAAACCCTTTTCACCTAAAGAGCTGATGGCGAGGATCAAAGCGGTGATGCGCCGTATTTCGCCGATGGCCGTGGAAGAGGTGATTGAGATGCAGGGGCTGAGTCTGGATCCCTCCTCACATCGCGTGATGTCCGAAACCACGCCGCTGGAGATGGGCCCCACCGAATATAAGCTGCTGCACTTCTTTATGACCCACCCGGAACGCGTTTACAGCCGCGAACAGCTGCTGAACCACGTCTGGGGCACCAATGTGTATGTGGAAGATCGTACTGTCGATGTTCACATTCGTCGTTTACGTAAAGCGCTGGAAGTGTCCGGCCACGATCGCATGGTACAAACCGTTCGCGGAACAGGGTATCGTTTCTCTGCCCGCTACTAAACGGAGCCTTTACCGTGCTGGAACGCCTCTCCTGGAAGAGATTACTGACAGAACTGCTGCTGGTCTGTCTGCCCGCAGTGCTGCTGGGCCTGCTGTTCGGCGGTCTGCCCTGGTGGCTGCTAGTGAGCGTGCTGACGGTGCTGTTGTGGCATTTTCACAATCTGATGCGGCTGTCGCACTGGCTGTGGCTCGACCGCACCATGACGCCACCAGCCGGGCGTGCCAGCTGGGAACCGCTGTTTTATGGTCTTTACCAGATGCAGCTCCGCAACCGGCGGCGGCGACGTGAACTGGGCAATCTGATTAAGCGTTTCCGCAGCGGTGCCGAGTCGCTGCCGGATGCGGTGATCCTGACCACCGAAGAGGGCACCATTTTCTGGTGTAACGGCCTGGCGCAGCAGCACCTGGGTCTGCGCTGGCCGGAAGATAATGGTCAGAATATCCTCAACCTGCTCCGTTATCCGGAGTTCTCGCGCTATCTTCGCCAGCGCGATTTCGACAAGCCGCTGACGCTGGTGCTGAACAACAAACTTCACATGGAGTTCCGCGTCATGCCCTACAGCGAAGGGCAGTGGCTGCTGGTGGCGCGTGATGTCACGCAGATGCATCAGCTGGAAGGGGCGCGCCGCAACTTCTTTGCCAACGTCAGCCATGAATTGCGCACACCGCTCACGGTGCTGCAGGGCTATCTGGAGATGATGAACGACTCGGTGATGAGCGAGCCTTCGCGCAGCAAAGCGCTGCACACCATGTCGGAGCAGACGCGCCGCATGGACAGCCTGGTCAAACAGCTGCTGACGCTATCGCGCATTGAAGCCGCGCCCGCAATCGATCTGAAAGAGAAGGTCGATGTGCCGGTGATGCTGAAACTGCTGCAGCATGAGGCGGCAACGCTGAGTGGCGGCCGTCACGATATCCATTTCCATACCGATCCCCATCTGAAAGTGTTCGGCAACGATGAACAGCTGCGCAGCGCCATCTCCAATCTGGTTTACAACGCGGTAAACCACACACCGGATGGCACGCGAATTGATATCAGCTGGCTGCGCGGCAAACAGGGGGCTATCTTCCGGGTGTGCGATAACGGGCCGGGCATCGCCTCAGAACATATTCCGCGTCTTACCGAGCGTTTCTACCGGGTCGATAAAGCGCGTTCGCGTGCGACCGGCGGCAGCGGGCTGGGACTGGCGATAGTGAAACATGCTCTGAGCCACCATAACGCCCGGCTCGATATCACCAGCGTGCCGCACAAGGAAACCTGTTTTACCTTTACGCTGCCAGCGAGGTTGATTGTCAGCAGCGTGATGCAGGAGAATGCCGTTCATTAATTGCTGCCGGATCTCCCTGATGCGCATCCTTCTTTTGTTGATCGTTACTCTGCTGCCGGGCCTGGCACTGGCCCAGCCCGGCGCGCTCTCCGGCAATCTCAGCAGCGTCGGATCCGATACGCTGGGCTATCTGATGACGCTGTGGGGCGAAGATTTCAGTCGCCAGGCGCCGGGCGTCAATGTCCAGGTTCAGGCCTCCGGATCTTCTACTGCGCCGACCGCGCTGGCGGCGGGTGCAGCACAACTCGGTCCGATGAGCCGCCCGATGCAGGCAGATGAACGCCAGGCCTTTGAGGCGCGCTACGGTTATCCGCCGCTGGCGGTTCCGGTGGCTATGGATGCGCTGGTGGTAGTGGTGAATCAGCGCAATCCGCTGCAGCAGATTGAACCGCGTCAGCTCGATGCCATCTTCTCGATTACCCGTCTGTGTGGCGCACACAGCGTGCCGCTGCGCTGGGGCGATCTCGGCTTAACCGGCGCGCAGTGGAGTAAACGGACGATTCAGCGCTATGGACGTAACTCCGCCTCCGGCACCTGGGGTTTCTTCAAGCAGCAGGCGCTGTGCAAAGGTGATTTTCGCAGCGACGTGGCGGAGTTTCCCGGTTCGGCCGCAGTAGTGCAGGCGGTGGCCGGTAATTCACGCAGCATCGGCTACGCCAGTTTTGGCTTTCATCTCAGCGGCGTAAAAATGCTGGCAGTGATGAATGATCAGGGGCAGGCGATTACCCCGGATGCCGATGCCATCCGCAGTGGCCGTTATCCCTGGGCGCGCCCGCTCTATCTCTATGTGAATAAAGCGCCCGGCAAACCTTTGCCGCCGCTGGTGGCCGCGTTTCTGCAGCAGGTACTTTCGGCACAGGGACAGCGGCGGGTCAGCGAAGCGGGCTATCTGCCGCTCTCTGACAGTCAGATGACGCAGGCGCGCGCCGCGCTGCGCTAATCCCCCGAACGTGAATTTTTTTCATCATCACTGAATTTTCTTCAGTTGCAGAAGAAAGCCGCCCATGCCACTCTGTGTTCAGACATGTAGCCATCCAGATGGCTATTTATATCAGGATGCAACTATTTCCTGCCGTCATTACCGGCAGGGGAGACAGGAGTGATCATGCAAAGAGAAACCGCCCCGTTCCGTGCCGATACCGTTGGCAGCCTTCTGCGTCCCGCCGCCATTAAGCAGGCGCGCGAACAGTTTGCAGCCGGAGAGATCGATGCGGCTGCCCTGCGTCAGGTTGAAGATGAGGCGATTCGCGATGTGGTGGCGAAACAGCGGGAAAACGGTCTGAAAGTGGTCACTGATGGCGAGTTTCGTCGCGGCTGGTGGCACTTCGACTTCTTCTATGGCCTGAATGGCGTAGAGCGCTATGAAGCGGAGCAGGGCATTCAGTTTAATGGCGTGCAGACCAAAGCGCATGGCGTGAAAGTGGTGAGCAAACTCGGTTTCCCGGCGGATCATCCGATGCTGGCGCATTTCCGCTTCCTGCAGAGTATTGCCGGTGATGCGGTGCCGAAGATGACCATTCCCAGCCCCAGCGTGCTGCACTTCCGTGGTGGCCGCAAGGTGATCGACGCGGAAGTCTATCCCGATCTGGCAGACTACTTCGACGATCTGGCGCAGACCTACAAAGCAGCTATTCAGGCGTTTTATGACGCGGGCTGCCGCTATCTGCAACTGGATGATACCGTCTGGGCTTACCTCTGTTCTGAGGATCAGAAGCGCGATATCCGGGCGCGTGGCGACGATCCTGACCAGCTGGCACAGACTTATGCTCAGGTGTTGAATAAAGCGCTGGAAGGTAAACCTGCCGATCTGACCGTGGGTCTGCATGTCTGTCGCGGCAACTTCCGCTCAACCTGGATCTCTGAAGGCGGCTATGGGCCGGTCGCAGAAATCCTGTTCGGCAGCGTCAACGTGGATGCCTTCTTCCTGGAGTATGACAACGCCCGTTCCGGCGGTTTTGAACCACTGCGTTACATTAAGCCAGGTCATCAGCAGGTGGTGCTGGGCCTCATCACCACGAAAGTGGGTGAACTGGAAGATCCGGCGCAGGTGAAAACCCGGCTGGAAGAGGCGGCGCAGTATGTCAGTCTGGATCAGATCTGCCTCAGTCCGCAGTGTGGTTTTGCCTCAACCGAAGAGGGCAACAGCCTGACCGAGGCGCAGCAGTGGCAGAAGATTCGCTTAGTGGTCGATATCGCGAATCAGGTCTGGTAGTGCTGTAACGTTGTGCAGACAGGCGCGTAAAACGCGCCTTTTGTGTATCTTCAGGCCCGTTTATGCGGGGATTTCTCGCGCTCTGTCTATTATTTAGGCACATCATCTTGTGTGCCTGCTGCAAAAATTAACGCTATCCACTGCCTTTTGAAAAAATGGCGGCATAACCTTCTGGTTTTCCGATCCCGTATTGCCTTTCACCGCTATAAACGTTTTACTTAGCGCCGTTGTCGATCCATCCCTCTGTGAACAGAATAAAAGCAGCTTAAATCACCTGCGCTTTACCCTGCGACGAGCATAATGCGCTGACATTGTCAGCCTGGTCGTGGTTTACACGCAGCGAGGGGACAACACTAACCCAACTTCCACCGCAACATCAGTGACAGGCCGTATGACACATCGTTTAACTTCGAAGGACATTCTCGCGCTGGGCTTTATGACATTCGCCCTGTTTGTTGGCGCGGGCAACATCATTTTCCCGCCCATGGTCGGTATTCAGTCTGGCGAACACGTCTGGACTGCCGCGATTGGTTTTCTGATTACCGCAGTCGGTCTGCCCGTGATGACCGTGATCGCGCTGGCCCGCGTCGGCGGCGGCGTGGATGCGCTCAGCACCCCGATTGGCAAGGTCGCTGGCATCGTGCTGGCCACCGTTTGCTATCTGGCTGTCGGGCCGCTGTTTGCCACACCGCGTACGGCAACGGTCTCGTTTGAGATGGGTATTGCCCCGCTGACCGGTGATGGCGCGCTGCCGCTGTTTATCTATAGCCTGATTTACTTCACGCTGGTGATTGGCGTATCGCTCTATCCCGGCAAGCTACTCGACACGGTAGGGCACTTCCTTGCGCCATTAAAAATTATTGCGCTGACCGTGCTGGGCGTTGCTGCCCTGGTGTGGCCTGCTGGCGGCACGGTTCCGGCTACCGCTGATTATCAGCGTGCGGCCTTCTCCAGCGGTTTCGTCAATGGCTATCTGACCATGGATACGCTGGGCGCGCTGGTATTTGGTATCGTAATTGTCAACGCCGCCCGTTCGCGTGGCGTCGATAATGCCGCGCTGCTGACCCGTTATACCGTGCTGGCAGGGTTAATCGCCGGTCTGGGCCTGACGCTGGTCTACCTCTGCCTGTTTAAGCTGGGCGCGGGCAGCGGTGCGCTGGTGGATCAAAACGCTAACGGCGCAGCGATTCTGCACGCGTATGTTCAGCACACCTTTGGCAACATGGGCAGCTTCTTCCTTGCTGCGCTGATCTTCGTCGCCTGTATGGTGACCGCCGTAGGCCTGACCTGTGCCTGTGCGGAATTTTTTGCGCAATACCTGCCGTTATCGTATAAAACGCTGGTGTTTATTCTGGGTCTGTTCTCCATGGTGGTGTCGAATCTCGGCCTGAGCCACCTGATTCAGATTTCCATCCCGGTACTGACGGCAATTTATCCGCCCTGTATCGTGCTGGTGGTGCTGAGTTTCACCCTCAACTGGTGGAATAAGAGCAGCCGGATTATCGCGCCAGCCATGTTAATCAGCTTGCTGTTCGGTATTGTTGATGCGATTAAAACCACCGGGTTTAAAGATTTGCTGCCCGCTTTCAGTCAGCATCTGCCGCTGGCCGATCAGGGTCTCGCCTGGTTGCCGCCGTCGCTGGTGATGCTGCTGATTGCCGCTGTTGTTGATCGGGTGAAAGGGCCGGAACAGGTGACCGTTCACTCGTAGCAGAGAGCACTGAGTTTTCTTTAACCACGGGCCTGCCCGTGGTTTTTTCATTTCACAGGTACAGGTTGTTATGCAAGAAACCAACAAGCTCAAACGCGGACTGAGCACGCGCCACATCCGCTTTATGGCGCTGGGATCGGCGATTGGCACCGGGCTGTTCTACGGTTCCGCTGACGCGATAAAAATGGCCGGACCGAGCGTGCTGCTCGCCTATATCATCGGCGGGGCAGTGGCTTACATCATCATGCGCGCACTGGGTGAGATGTCCGTTAACAATCCTCAGGCCAGCTCCTTCTCACGTTACGCGCAGGACTATCTTGGGCCGATGGCAGGCTACATCACCGGCTGGACGTACTGTTTTGAAATCCTGATTGTGGCGATTGCGGATGTCACGGCGTTCGGCATCTATATGGGCGTCTGGTTCCCTGAGGTGCCGCACTGGATTTGGGTGCTGAGCGTGGTGCTGATCATCGGTGCCGTCAATCTGATGAGCGTGAAGGTGTTTGGCGAAGTGGAGTTCTGGTTCTCCTTCTTCAAAGTCGCCACCATTATCGTGATGATTCTGGCCGGTTTCGGCATGATCATCTGGGGGCTCGGCAACGGCGGCCAGCCGACCGGCATCCACAATCTCTGGACTAACGGCGGCTTCTTTGCGCACGGCGTAGTCGGTATGCTGCTGTCGCTGCAGATGGTGATGTTTGCCTATGGCGGTATCGAAATCATCGGTATCACCGCCGGTGAAGCGAAAGATCCGGAGAAGTCGATTCCGCGCGCCATCAACTCGGTGCCGTGGCGCATTCTGGTGTTCTACGTCGGCACGCTGTTTGTGATTATGTCGATCTACCCGTGGAATCAGGTGGGCACCTCGGGCAGCCCGTTTGTGCTGACCTTCCAGCATCTGGGCATTGCGGCGGCCGCCTCTATCCTCAATTTTGTGGTGCTGACCGCGTCACTCTCGGCGATTAACAGCGATGTGTTTGGCGTGGGCCGCATGCTGCACGGGATGGCGCAGCAGGGACATGCGCCGAAGGTCTTTATGAAGGTCTCTTCGCGCGGGATTCCGTGGGTGACAGTGGTGGTGATGATGTTCGCCATGCTGATTGCGGTTTATCTCAACTACCTGATGCCGGAAAAAGTCTTCCTGGTGATCGCCTCGCTGGCGACCTTTGCAACAGTGTGGGTCTGGATCATGATTCTGCTGTCGCAGATCGCGTTCCGTCGCAAAATTGGCAAAGAGGCGGCCAGTAAGCTGCAGTTTGCGCTGCCAGGCGGCAGCTGGACTGCTGGCGTCGGCGTAGCCTTCCTCTGCTTTATTATCGGTCTGATTGGTTATTTCCCCGATACCCGCATTTCCCTCTATGTCGGTATGGTGTGGATAGTGGTGCTGCTGCTGGGCTATAAGCTGGTTCGTAAAGTCCGCTAAGGATGTTTTCCATGCTGGCTGGAGTGAGACTGTTGAAGCCCGGCTGCAGATAATGCTGCGGCTGGGGCTGTTTTTTTGGCCTCCCTGATCGGGTTTTGTCTGAAGGCGTTCGTCAGCGCCCGGAGGGGAATCCTGGCCGCGAGCCTGGCCACTGGCGCAGGGGAGTGAAAGTAATGGTCATCGGGCGTTAGCGGGACTATCGTTCAGGCGCGCAGACGGGCGTAACCGGCCGTCCATCTGTAGTGATCGATATCGATGTGGCGCTTATGACAGTCAATCCGCGCTTTATTTCGCTGGATTGACGCCTGCAAATGCGTCTCAGGCTCTATTCGTATCAACAATAATGCTGATTTACTAATTGCCTGACCGCCCCTATCTTGTTAACTGTCCGTGCCAGCATTAATTCGGCAACACAAATAACAAGTCATTCAGGGACAAACCATGTTCAACAAGCCCTCACTAAAGAGTCTGCTGTGCCTGCACTCTGTGTGCTGCATACTCCTTACAGCAATTCTGCTTTCCACAGTGACCGGCTTTGTGCTGAGGAACCAGGCAGAACAACGTCTCCTTGAATCCAGCACGGCATATGCACGTAAACTGGCCAACACTGCCGATAACATGTTCCGGACGGCCCAGAAGGAACTGGCTTTCAGCGCCGCACAGATAACCAGCTACAGGGATTTGCAGGTTCTGCAGCATGAAACCGACAGGCTACGTCTGCAGTCAGACATGTTCAGTTCCGTGCTGGCCCTGTCGCCCGAGGGGCGGGTCGTGGCCGCTTCTCCCTTAAATTTCATTCCATCCGGTACGTCGCTGAGTGTGGCGTCCGGGCAGCTGGAGGCCGTAAAAAAAGGCCCTTTTGTTTCTGACCCACTCACCCCCTATACGGGAAACTATCTCGTCTTTTTGTCGAACCCGGTCTATTCGCCGTCAGGCGAATATCTGGGGTATCTGGCAGGCTCAATCTATCTGACCAGGAGCAGTATGCTGAGCCGTCTTCTGAACCAGCACTTCTATGCTGATAAGACGACTGTCAGCATTGTTTCCGATACCGGTGAAGTGGTTTACTCCGCGGATGAGGCTCTGACCGGAAAAAGCATCAACCTGAGTGCGGATCTGTCGGCGCAACTGAAACAGAAAAAATATGGCGCAGTGAAAACCCTGTTTAATCAACAGAGTTGCCTGCTGGGTTATTCGGACGTTGTGAAAACGAACTGGCATGTATTCGTCTGCGTTTCATCTGACGTGACGAGCGCAATTCTCAACCGCATCGTAAGTGATGTGATCCTCTACGGGCTGGTGCTGGCGCTTCTGTTGGTCATTGTGAGTCTTTACATCTCCGCCAGAATTTCACAGCCACTCGAAAATCTGGCCCGCCTGACCAGCTCAGGCGCGATCGGGCGATTATCAGGAAAAATGGACGGAATTAAAACGTGGTACAAAGAAGCTGACAGGCTAAAAAAAGCATTTCAGGCTTATTCAGCAGCCATCGATAAAACATTTTCTATACTGCGCGATGATGCTCTGACGGATCATCTGACGAAATTACACAACCGGCGGGGCTTCGATCAACTCACGGCACCTTTTGTCGGGGGACAGGGTTCACACAGCCTGGCTCTGTTTGATATCGACCACTTTAAACAGGTTAATGATCAGTTCGGACACGATACAGGGGACGAGGTACTGGTGGCCGTATCAGATCTATTAAAAAAAGGATGCCGTACTCAGGACATCATCTGCCGGTTTGGCGGTGAAGAGTTTGTCATTTTTTTTCCAGACACAACGCTGACCGAAGCCGGATTGGTTGTAAACCGTATACGTGAAAACATTGCAAACGCGCAGTTTCCCGCAGTGAAGCACATTACGATTTCAGCAGGCGTTTGTGAGCTCGCTCACGATGGCGATGACAGAGAAAAAGCGCTGGTTGTGGCAGACCACCTTCTGTACAGGGCCAAGCATGAAGGCCGGAACCGGGTGGTGACCCAGGCACATTCGGTTCACTCACCCTGAGGTACGTTTTTATGATCCGCTTCAGTCGAATGCAGAGTCCGCGTGTAGTTACCCGTCAGCCTGGCCGTTAATTGCTTCTCTCACAGATGAAAAGCGGTGTGTTTTCGGCATAAAAAATCCAGGCATCTTTACCATAAGGCCTGATCTTGAGTACCAGCGGCATATTGTTATCTGTAAAAAAGTCGGGTAACCATTTCTTCTGATCGGAAAGGCTCATCGTCATCTGAGGGGAGTTCATGATCAGCTCAGACCTGAAGTAGTAAAAAAATTGGTTCTGTAAGTATGAAAATGAAATCGTTTTACTCAGATAAGATTTTGTTTCATTTTTATCATATAAGATCCCAGACATTGAAAGAACGCCTTTTCCGTCAAGAAGGGTTTGCGTAATAAGTAAGTCCATCCGGTCCTGCTTCCATTGATAGGACACATCAGCTGTACAAGAAATGGTGTTTTCACCGTTCCTGCTGAATGGCGCGAAAGAATAGATGACAATGCACAAGATAATCAGGAGGATAACTTTAATCATTATTCAGTTTCTTCACAAAGTAATACGAACGGCAATTTGCTCTGACATGTCCATTCAACGGATGCTCGCAGTTAAAATAAGAAAGACTGTCTGCATGTTTGAATGCGGTAAGGTAGATATAAGGTGCTATACTGCAATTTAATTTCATCTCATCAACCTGTTCCTTCACCTCATCCTTTATCAGCCACCCATCCGCATTATTGAAGATTATGCAGCCTTTGTAGTTAGTGCTGTAAATAAACACAGTGTCATTATGATTCGGTCCGGATCTGAAATATAAAAAAGACGAAAAAAAAAGTGCCAAAAAAAGCATAAAGGTTGCGATCATCATTTTTTTTGACTTAAAAAAAGCTGAAAAAAACGGATGTTGTGTCAGGGGTGAATATGAAGAAATCTTGTTTTCAGAATCTGATTTTTGCTCATTCTGAGTATTCCTCATTCTTTCATCAGGGAGGCTGTGCTCTGGCATTTCATTGCCGCCGGCGGAGAGAGAATGGGCACTTTCCGACTCAGTGCTGACAGATGTAAAGGAAAAAAGACTTTCTCTCTCAACGGTTGTCTGTGGAGAAAGGAGAAACCCCTTCCGCGGCATGGTCCGGATGATATCTTCCTGAAGACCGGCTTTATTCAGCGCGCGTCTCAGCGCCGAGATATTCTGATAAAGAGTCGTTGAGGCCGGTTCCGTACCAAACCGACGCCATACATAGTCATAGAACTGTTGATGTGTGACAAGTTGCCCTACATTATCAATGAGAAGTTCCAGACACAGTGATGCGGATGCGCTGATAACCGCCGGGTTGCCCCTGCCGGTAATTCTTTTTTTATCCGGTTCAAATATCAGAAAACTGTTAAGAGTGATTTTTCTGCTCAAAGCATTCTCCACCAGTGAAAGAAATAAAGACCCCGCATAAAACATACGGCTAATACGCAGGTGAAAGTTTTGTGAAATAGAAAAATTGTAAGCCTGAAGCTAATCAGATCAGTTTAAATAAGTATATCACATCTTTTTATTGCAAATTTATTTTTATGTTTTGCATGATTTTTTATGTGGGTACTGCAAGTAACTCATTGTTTTTTATGAAGATAATATTGAATATAAAATTCATATAAATTTAAACAAGATTAGAGAAATTCAAAGGTGTGTTTATCTCACTTCGCTCGTAAGATGCTTTCGCTGGCTTAATTGTGTCTATGAATTTAAGTGCCCTGACAGTATTAACCATGTTGGATTTTCTCTCTCCTGGTTTATTTACTCAGGCATCAGTCAGCATGTCTATTAACAGAAAAAAATTTCAAGGAGTACTGGAATGTTTAAAAAAACTTTATTGACCGGGTTCGTTGCCCTGACCGCATTATCGGCCAGCAGTGTATATGCAGCACAGGAAAACAGTATCCGCTTCAAAGGTGAAGTTTCTGCCCAGACGTGTAACGTCAGCGTCAACGATTCAACTTCAGCTGCACCTGTTATCTTGCTGCAGACGGCAAAGGTCAGCGATCTTTCCGCGACGGGGAATACGTCTACACCCACAAATTTCAGCATGAAGCTGACAGGATGTACGGATCCTAAAACAGCGACTCAGGACATTAAAATTCATTTTGCATCATCCAATGTTGATGCTTCCGGTAACCTGAAAAATATTGCAACTGACTCTCCGGCAAGTAACGTCGCGATTCAGTTACTGGACCCTGACAATAATGTCATTGATTTAAAATCAGGCGAAGCAACTGCTAAGGCATTCTCGCTCAATCCGAATGAAACCAGCGGAGAAGCACAGTATACCGCTCGGTATATTGCTACCGGTGGGGCTGCAACAGCCGGTAAGGTTGAAGCGACCGTTCAGTACGCTATCAGTTATCTTTAAAAACTGCGCCCCGCGTTTTCGCGGGGCTGGAATAAATTATGAAACTTGTGACTTATCTGAAAATAATTTCAGTTTTCTTTTTTTTAATCAGTGGCGTAACTCAGGCTGCGGTAGTCATGAATGCTTCGCGTATTGTGATGGCGGGTACGCTTGAGAAGACCATTATGTTTGATAACACCAGTGACAATCCGTTTATTGTTCAGGTTGAATCGGATAATAAAGACAAACCAGATTTTGTTGCCGTGCCGCCTGTTTTTAAAATTAAAGAGAAAGGGGGGCAGACGGTAAAAGTTAAACTGTTATCCAGTGAGTTGCCTCAGAATAGAGAGTCGCTCTTTTATCTGGACTTTACTCAGATTCCGGGCGTCAGGAAAAATGAAAATGACGATGACCGGCTGAATATCATCATCCGGAGTCGGCTGAAAGTTATTTACAGACCGGCTGCAGTCAATGCTTTTTCTTCGAAAGATGAAAATAAAGTTTCATACCGATTGCAGGGAGGAGCTTTAGTGATCAGCAACAAATCGCCGAATATTCTATCCATCAGAGATATCAGCAATGGAAAGCGGATCCTGGCAGAAAAATTGACGCTATTGCCGGGTGACGATTATTCCGCAGTCCTCAAGGGCGATCGTCTTAGTGGTCCGCTTAATGCGGTGATGATCAATGATTATGGCACGCCAGTAAATTTCCTGATTAAAGATAAATGATGTGATGTTGTTACGAAAATGAAAATCAGAATTTATTACCTGCTTATTTCTCTCTGCTCGTTTTCTATTTATGCGGAAGAATATGAATTCAGCCCCGCCATGCTCAGTGCGGGCGGCCTGAGCGATATTTCCGCATTGTCAGGAGAAGACACATTTTATAACCCCGGTGAATATGACGTTTCTGTTTACATAAACAATAAATTATTTTCAAAAAAGTCGCTGACTTTTGAACGGAAAGGTAAGTCGCTGACGCCGTTATTTACAGGTGAGTTTATCAACAGTTTACCTCTTAAAAAGAAGCCAGAAGCCCTGGTTAATGACAGAAAATACGCGCTTGAAGCTGTTCTGCCGGAGGTAAAGACTTCGCCCGACCTTTCTTCTCTGCGGGTAAACATTACTGTGCCTCAGTCTCTGCTGGTATACCGTCCGGATGATTATATTCCCTCAAGTGAGTTTGAGGCAGGCAGTACCGCCTTATTTTCGAATTACACGGTCAACCAGTATGAGTCACATAGCACCCATACAGGCGGAGTGAGTTCGACGTATGTTGGACTTAGCAGCGGCTTTAACGCAGGAAAGTGGCAGTTCCGGCAGCAGGGGAATTTCAACCGTAACCGTTTTGGGTCCAGATGGCACTCCTCACGCCTGTACGCCAGTCGGGGCTTGCCGTCACTGCGAAGTGAGCTGCTGCTAGGCCAGCTCAGTTCGGGCTCTGATGCATTCAGCGGGCTCGGTTTTACCGGTGTAAGTCTCAGGACCGATAACCGCGTGTTACCCCCTTCCATGGTTCAGTATGCGCCGACGGTGAGAGGTACAGCGAGAACCAATGCGAAAGTCGAAGTCTTTCAAAAAAAATACAAAATCTATGAGACGACTGTTCCACCGGGTAACTTCAGAATTGATGACCTGGCACCGGCTTTCTACGGTGGAGACCTCAATGTCAGGGTGACGGAAAGTGACGGAAGCCTCACTGAGTATTCAGTACCTTACTCTACACTACCGGGTTCCGTCCGCCCCGGACGCCTGGACTATAGCTTTTCAGCCGGCGAGATCAATGATTACAGCCGTGACAACCAGTTTACCGAGCTTTCCGTCAAGTATGGCGTTTCTAATGCGGTAACGGCAAACAGCGGGTTACGTATCGGCAGTGGTTATCAGGCGGCCAGCGGTGGGGCCATCTATTCTTCGTCACTCGGTGCATTCGGTTCTTCTGCAACCTGGTCCAATGCGCGACTCAGAAATGGCAGCGCCACGCAGGGGTGGATGGTGAATACCGAGTACAGTAAAACGCTGGGTCCGGTTGGCACCACCATCAGTTTTGCCGGCTACCGGTATTCCACCCGTGGCTACCGGGATCTTCAGGATATCGTTGCCCTGAACAACTCGGACACCCCGCTGTCGTCGGTGGAGGGGGGAACGTACATGCAAAAAAACCGTCTTCAGCTCAATGTCAGCCAACCGCTAGGTTCACTGGGCAGCATTTACGTTTCCGGCTCATCGCAAAATTACTATGACGGACGAAACAAAGACACCTCTTATCAGGTGGGATACAACACGGCATTGCCTTACGGCATTCACATGGATTTCAGTATTTCCAGACAGTACCGCACCCGGATTTCTGACGCGCAGAGATGGGGAGTACCTGACGAAAAACGGCACAAGGAATATTACAAAGACACCCAGTTTGCGCTGAATTTTTCTGTGCCTATCGGGCGTGATACCCGTAATACAACCCTGTCTGCGTCATACATCAATAGTAATAGTGAACACAGCTACCAGACCTCGCTGTCCGGCAGCGCAGGTAAAGACAACACGACCCAGTGGGGTGTGAATTACAGTCGCGACCGCTCAGGAAACAGTTCGGGTCTGAATCTGGCGACCATTCTGCCCAAAGCCAACGTGAGTGGAACGGTCTCAAAATCTCCGGGAAACTGGCAGGCATCCGGTTCGATGAGCGGTGCCATCGCGTTGCACAGTGGCGGGATCACACTGGGGCATACCGTGAGTAACACGTTTGCCATTGTGGAAGCAAAAGGGGCAGAGGGCGCCACGGTACTCAATGGCCAGAACATTAAAATCGACAGTTCAGGTTATGCAATCGTTCCTTCGCTGATGCCTTACAGACGTAACAACATCAACCTTGATGCGCCGGAAGGGGCATCCGCGGATGTCGATATTATTGACAGCCAGCACGTTGTGACGCCATACGCGGGTTCCGTCAACCGGGTGGTCTTCAAAACGCGCCAGGGCATACCGGTCATGATGCAGCTCAGGCGGGCGAATGGCAGCTATGTCCCCCTGGGGTCAGATATTTTCGATTCTGGTGGAAATAACGTTGCAACGGTAAGCCAGGCCGGTAATACCTATCTGCGGCTGGAAAACCGTCAGACACTGACCGCCCGGTGGGGCAGCGCGCCCGATGAACAGTGCACCATCCGTTATACGCCTGTAGATACTCAGTCCACGAAAGCGCTGAATTATATTACCGCAGTCTGTCAATAAGGCCTTATGCATGAAAAAGTATGCAGTCATTTTTTCCCTGCCGATCGTGGCGTTTTTTACATCGTCAGCCTTCGCCACATGCCAGCCTGTCTATAAAGCCAGACAGGGCGATGACAGTAAAGGCGGTGTGCCTCTGATTTTTGGTTCAATAAAACTTCAGCCCGCGGAGTTTATGCCAACTGGACTGATTGGCTCCACTACGGCCACGGTAGGGCAGGCTCAATCCTTGCCTGAAGGGGAGAACCAGCTGTTATACACCTGTGATCTTGCCGATCAGGGACAGACCTATGAGTATTTTGCCACTAACGGCGACAGTAACGTGGGGGGCAATATCAGCGCGGGAGAGGGCGTCTATCAGACCTATTTTCCTTTTATCGGCATCAAACTGATTCGTGACAGTGACGGTAAGGTGTTCTCAAGGTACTGGCAGCATTCACCAATTGAAGGGCACCGGGAGGGTAACAAGCTCAACTTTTATGCCCGTGACTTCAGCGGTGTGACGGCAGAAATTTACCGCTTACCATCCACAATGAGAGGAGGCGATCCGGTTGCGCATTGGGGATGTAATGGCCCTGCGGATGATTCCGCCAGCGGTATTGCATATACCTGTCCCCAGCCCAACGGCTATACGGTTTTTGTCGGGCCGGGCTGGAACGACAAAAAAAATATCACTATCCCAGGTGCTGACAGTAACACGAACTGGGACGGGTTCAGTAACTGGAACTGGATTGGCTTTGGGATGCAATACTCTACGGCAAACACGTTCGTGCAAACGCCCTGGGGATGTCGCGTCTACAGCTATACAAATCCTGTCATTTTACCGCCAGTCACTGTCACTGCGTTGAAGTCTGATTTTGAAACAATAGGTAAGGACTTTACTGTAACCTATCGGTGCGGTGGGGCGCTCGTTAATGGCTTTATCAACCGGAATGCAGGTGTTGGACCTGATAAAATTTCGGTCGCATTCAGCACTGATCATCCTATGTCCGGGAACAACGTTTTGTGGTCACGTTATGCGTTATCGGATAATTATGGACAGGATGGATATGCGTCAAACGTCGGCATAGGTGTGTCTGTTGCCGGTAAGACGGTCGGATTTATAACCAACGCATACACTAATGATTATACAAAAGGCTGGTTTTCTCTTCTGGATGGGGAAATCTCGCGTTCTCAAAATACCCCCACTCAGGTAGATATCACGTCTCAGTATTTCGCATTCTATGGCATCGTTGACCCCGCAAAACCTGTCACGCCTGGGAAAATAGATGCGACGGCGCATATTATTGTGAGGTACTGGTGATGAGATATTTTTTATATTGGGTGAGTTTTATTTTTCTGTTTAATGCGGCGGAACTCCATGCCACGATTATGCCGTTGCAGGACAGGGTGCTGTTCAGCAGCAAGGACAGCGGCAGGCGCCTGCTCATCGTCAACAACGACAGTCAGGCGCCGGTGTTACTTCAGAGCTGGGTTGATGATGGAAGCGCCGGCGATATTAATAAAGAAAAAAATTACCCTTTTGCTATTATTCCAGCAGTCGCCAGGATGACACCGGGTAAAATTCTGAACCTTAAGATACTGCCGACGGAAAAAATACTTGATTTACCCCGTGATCGTGAGTCCGTATTCTGGATAAATCTCTATGAAATTCCGGGTGTCAAATCTTCTCAGCAGGAGAAAACGGCCAATAAAATAGAAGTCGGATTAAACACCCAGCTGAGAATTACCTATCGGCCTTTCAATAGCAGTATGGACATTAACAGTATTGGCGGCGCTATAAACGTCCGCATTGCCGACAACGGTCATTCACTCGAGCTGAGTAATCCTACGCCCTATTTTGTGACGCCTGTTTCATTAAAAGTTACGTCATTGGCTGGAGAGCAGTCACTAAAACTGGGCATGGACAGAATGATTGCTCCTTATGACAATAAAGGTTTTAGTTTGCCTGAAGTAATAAAAAATAAAAAAATGACCGTTGAATACACGCTGGTCGATGACGTCGGAAAAGAGGCCGTTTTCACTAAAAACCTGAATTAGTTTTCACCTAATATACGCTGGTTCCAGACTGGCAGAATAACGCTGTTTACAGCTTTTACAACATTATTTAATCCGTTTTAAGCAATGGAGGAACTGTGACGTTTATGGATAATACCCAACGCTGCATGTCATTTACTGAGAATGAAGTCGCTGTCACCTGGTTCTTTATGACCGGCATGACCCTGAAGCAGATAGCCGAATGGTTAGGGCTGACTGAGAAGTCCGTTAGTTATTACAAAAGAAGGGTGATGAGGAAAATAGGAGTAAAAAACAATAATGAATTTATTATGTGGTATCTGGGGAATCGATCGATATATCAGGACAGTGCCGCGGAATTCAGTATTCTGCGCCGAAGTGTTCCTGACTCCCGTAATCAGCAGGTAAGGGATTAACAGGTTGATTTTAAGGAGGCAATTAAATTCAACCTTACTATTTTCCAGGCCGGGTATGTAGCTTCAGGCGAGAGCGCGTGTGGGTACATGGGCACAGGGGGAGAAGACAGAAAGAGAGAAATAAAAAACGGCGAAACCAGTCGCCGAAATACTCAAGAATTACAGGAAAATAGTTAATAAAGGGATGATTGACGGGTCTATCGTAAAACAAAACGAGTGGCGCTGATAGTCAGGCGATTTAAATAAGAAAAGGTCGGAATGGCGTTAATTAACAGCGGTTAACATTATTCAGGCCGCGTTGATGCTGCGGCCTGAATTTGATTAGCCACAGACTCAGGGCAATATAACCGAAACCGGCAGCACAGCGCTGTTATCCAGCTTTTTTCGTAGCTGAGTCAGCGTGGATTGATAAGGGCAGAGCAGGCCGACATCGGTGATTCTGCAGTCATGCTGATGCCACTCCTGACGTAATAACGGATGTTTATCATCAATCGGTTGCAGCTGACGAATCCCATCCAGACTCTGCGCCTGGAAATAGAGCCGCAAAAAACGTTCGCCGCTGTGGGTGTCGCGCCAGCGCTCCAGCACCAGACTACTGCCCGGTGGAATGTTGCCGCGTGAATAGCCTGGCAACTGCCAGCTAAAGCCCATCAGGGTGCGCACCATCGCAATATTGGTGTCATGTGCCACCAGAATCAGCCAGCGGCCCGGCGCGCTATCGGAAGCAATCGCCTCCAGCAGGGCGTTGAGCAATATTGAGCCACGGCGCTGTGCCTGATAGAGCACGTCGTTGCTGAGATCGTAGTTTGCGGTCAGCAGCGGCAGCAGCGTGGTGATCTGCGCGGCCGAGGTGATGTGTCCCCAGGCGAGCTGGTCCAACGGCAGGTTTTCGCTGTAGCCCAGTCGCAGCGTCTCCACCATGCTTGCCATCACACTCAGCCCGTAAACGTATGTGTTGCCGTTACGGGTTTGCCGGAACGACCAGGGCGCATCAAAGAGGGGGCAGTCAGTCGCGGGCGGGCAGACGGCGGCTTTCAGCTGCTGAATGGCGGGTTGCAACTGCTGTTGCAGCCGCGCCAGATCGCCCGCTTTCTGCTGCTTAGCCGCCAGCTCCTGAGCAGGATCGCTCTGGGTGATCGTCAGCTTTTCACTCTGAAACAGGGGATCGACTTCGCCCGCTACGTGATGCACCGGCACGCCGCAGCCGGGAAAGGCCCCGTCAGTCAGCGCTGCGGCCGTGGCACGGGTGCGCTGCAGCGGACTGGCGCGCACGTAGACCTGTGCCGCATCAGGACAGCCCGCGCCCAGCAGGCCGAGCTGGCGATAGTGCTCGCCTTGCCAGCGTCCTTTATTGACCACCGCGCTGTAGCCATGACCGGTCAGCTCACCATCGGCGGTGGTCCACTGCGTCCAGGGTTGCTGGCTGGCGGCTTCAATCTCTTTACGATTGCCGGGGGTGGGCGGACGGACACCGTGACGGCTCAGTTCGACCACCTTCTCCAGCTGGTAATCCGCCGCCTGTGACACCGGACTTAACAGCCAGAGAGAACAGAGGATCAGCGCGCAGCGGTACAGGCCTGGCAGCGTCATTTACTCCTCCAGCGCGCGATTATCGGTCAGCGCTTTGATTTTTGGATAAAGAGTCGCATTGGCCAGCAACACCGGGTTGCCGTTTTTGAGTCCTTCGTTGCGCAGATAATCATTAGTAACGCCGCCCGCTTCGCGCATCAGGACGATGCCCGGCAGACTATCCCAGGGATGCATATGCGCTTCATAGTAGCCAATCAGTCGCCCGGCGGCCGCCCAGGCGCTGGTCAGCGCGCCAGAACCGATGCGGATAAACATGCCACCCTGTTCAGTTAAGCCGCTAATCAGGCGCGAGACGCTTTCGGCAGGGGTGCGACTGGAGTTGCTGATGCCGAGCAAACCCTCGTTGAGATGCGTCGCGCTATGAACCTGCAAACGGCTCTCATTAACCCACGCACCCTGACCTGCTCGTGCGTGAAACAGCTCCTGATGATTGGGATCGCAGACCACGCCGATCACTGGTTCGCCGTCACAGACCACCGCCAGCGAGACGCACCAGTTAGGCAGGCCGTTGACGAAGCAGGCGGTGCCGTCGATGGGATCGACCACCCAGATAAAGGGCGCGCCCTGAACCTCACCGCCGCTCTCTTCGCCATAGACAGCATCGTCAGGAAAGCGCTCAGCGATTAATGTCTTAATCAATGCCTCAACGTTACGATCAGCCTCGCTGACCACGTCCTGCAAATCCCTTTTGTGTTCCACCACCAGTGTCTGACGCTGCTGATACCACGAATAAGCCCGGCTGGCCGCCGCACGGGCGATGTCGCAGGCGTAACGGTAACGCGCGTCAATTTCAGAATGCGAAGCGGATGACATCTTTTCCTCTTATGTCTTTTGGTCAAAACGAACGGAAGGCACGCCTGAACAGGCGGTCTGGCTGTGATATTTACTTAACTATTGTTAAGAAAGGCTTCATTAAGCCGCAGATAGGCAGCAATGGCAAGATGATGCGGGGGTCGGGTTAGGCGCTTTCCCGGCGGACGAAAGCTGGCGTCCGCCAGCCCGGCAGCAGAGGATCGTGTTTTACAGGGTTCTGCTGGTCGCCAGCGCCATTAAACGCGGATAAAAAACAAAAAACAGCGCTTCCAGCTGATCATAGTGTTGCGTGAAATCGTGGTAGGAGTCGCGCAGGGCCGCCAGGCGTGGACGGCGGCTGGCCATGCCGTGCAGCACCCGCTCCAGCCGCGCGGGCTGGGCATAATGCTCAAACCAGCGCTCGCGCCACATCACCGCGTTGAGTTCCTGAAACTCGATGGGGGTGTCTGTCAGTTGCGGCATGATCTCGCGCTCGGCGGCGGCAGAAAAGTGCACCAGGGTCTGGCCGGGCGTGAAGTGCTGCCAGTGCCGGGCCAGAAAATGGTCCCAGATGACGTCCAGCGTAATGGGTGCCACGCGATAGGTTTCGGCACGGAATAGCTGACGGGCGCTGCGCACTTCCGGCAGCGCATCGGTCATCACATCGAGACGACGGTGCATCAGAATGCCGTCCGCGACGGGCGCAGACCAGTGCTGGTGCGGGTTGCCACGCACAAAATCGGCCATTAAATTGCCGAGTAAGGAGCTGTCGGCCAGCTTAGCCAGATGGAGATGAGCAAGAAAGTTCATGCCGCATTATAGGCTGAACTGCCTTTGCGCAGCCAGTTGTTCAGAATTGGTCGATTTTCCGCTAAACTGTGCCGCCTGTTTTTGCCTGAGAAAAAACTCTTTCATGCGTGTCGCCGATTTTGCTTTTGAACTGCCCGAATCCCTGATTGCTCACTATCCCCAGGCGCAGCGCAGCGGCTGTCGTCTGCTGTCGCTCGATGGTCCCAGCGGGACGCTGTCGCACGGTGTGTTCACCGACGTGCTGGATAAGCTGAATCCGGGCGATCTGCTGGTGTTCAACAACACCCGTGTGATTCCGGCGCGCGTCTTTGGCCGCAAAGCCAGTGGCGGCAAAATCGAGATGCTGGTGGAGCGGATGCTCGACGACAAGCGTGTGCTGGCCCATGTGCGCGCCTCGAAAGCGCCGAAGCCGGGAGCAGAACTGCTGCTGGGCGAAGACGAGAGCGTCAAAGCGACGATGGTGGCGCGTCACGATGCGCTGTTTGAGATTGTGTTTGATGATGAGCGCGCGGTGCTCGACATCCTCAACAGCGTCGGCCATATGCCTCTGCCGCCTTATATCGACCGTCCGGATGAAGAGGCGGATCGCGAGCTCTATCAGACGGTTTACAGTGCCCGGCCGGGTGCCGTTGCGGCACCGACCGCCGGTCTGCATTTTGATGAACCGCTGCTGCAGGCGCTGAAAGAGAAGGGCATTGAGATGGCGTTTGTGACGCTGCATGTCGGTGCGGGAACCTTCCAGCCAGTGCGCGTCGACACCATCGAAGAGCATCACATGCATGCTGAATATGCCGAAGTGCCGCAGGAGGTTGTTGATGCGGTGCTGGCCTGTAAAGCACGCGGCAATAAGGTGGTCGCTGTCGGCACCACCTCTGTCCGTTCGCTGGAGAGCGCCGCCAAAGCGAGTCAGGATGCCCTGATTGCGCCGTTCTTCGACGATACCCAGATTTTCATCTATCCGGGCTATGAGTATCAGGTGATCGATGCGCTGATCACCAACTTCCATCTGCCCGAATCGACTCTGATTATGCTGGTCTCGGCGTTTGCCGGTTATCAGCACACCATGGCCGCGTACCGCGCAGCCGTGGCTGAGCAATATCGTTTCTTCAGTTATGGCGACGCGATGTTTATCAGCAAAAATCCGCAGGCGCCGCTGGAAAAAGTGGGCGACTGATTTATTAACCGATAGCCGGAATCGACTGAGAGCGACTGAAGGTTATCTGCATCGGACTGTTTCTCCGATGGAGGCTTTGTGAAATTTGAACTTGATACCACAGATGGGCGCGCACGCCGTGGCCGTCTGATTTTTGATCGCGGTGTGGTGGAAACCCCTGCGTTTATGCCTGTTGGCACCTATGGCACCGTTAAAGGCATGACGCCGGAAGAAGTGCAGGAGACCGGCGCGCAGATCATTCTGGGCAATACCTTCCACCTCTGGCTGCGTCCGGGTCAGGAGATCATGAAACTGCATGGCGATCTGCATGACTTTATGCAGTGGAAAGGGCCGATCCTGACCGACTCCGGCGGCTTCCAGGTCTTCAGCCTGGGCGACATCCGTAAAATCACCGAAGCGGGCGTGCATTTCCGTAACCCGATCAACGGCGACCCGATCTTCCTCGATCCGGAAAAATCGATGGAGATTCAGTATGACCTCGGTTCCGACATCGTGATGATTTTCGATGAATGTACGCCCTATCCGGCGGACTGGGACTACGCCAAACGCTCGATGGAGATGTCGCTGCGCTGGGCGCAACGCAGTCGTGACCGTTTTGACAGCCTGGGCAATAAAAATGCGCTATTTGGCATTATTCAGGGCTCGGTTTACGAAGATTTACGAGATGTCTCGGTGAAAGGTCTGGTAGAGATTGGCTTTGATGGGTACGCTGTGGGCGGCCTGGCGGTGGGTGAGCCTAAGCAGGACATGCACCGTATTCTTGAGCACGTCTGTCCGCAGCTTCCGCAGGATAAACCGCGTTATCTGATGGGTGTCGGCAAGCCAGAAGATCTGGTTGAGGGCGTCCGTCGCGGCGTCGATATGTTTGACTGCGTGATGCCGACCCGTAATGCCCGAAATGGTCATCTGTTTGTGACCGAGGGTGTGGTGAAAATCCGCAACGCCAGATACAAAGATGACACTGCGCCACTGGATGCGGAGTGTGATTGTTACACCTGTCGCAATTATAGCCGCGCCTACTTGTATCATCTCGACCGTTGTAACGAAATACTGGGCGCGCGTCTGAACACTATCCACAATTTGCGCTATTACCAGCGCCTGATGGCAGGTTTACGCCAGGCCATCGAAGAGGGTAAATTAGAGCGCTTTGTAAACGAGTTCTACCAACGGACGGGCAAAGAAGTTCCGCCTTTAACGTCTGATAATTCATCAATGAGGGAAATTTAATGAGCTTTTTCATTTCTGACGCCGTGGCCGCAGCAGGCGCACCGTCTCAGGGAAGTCCGTATTCTCTGGTGATCATGCTGGTGGTGTTTGGTCTGATTTTCTATTTCATGATCCTGCGTCCGCAGCAGAAACGTGCGAAAGAGCACAAGAAGCTGATGGATTCTATCTCTAAGGGTGATGAAGTGCTGACCAGCGGTGGCCTTGTAGGCCGCGTAACAAAAGTCTCTGACACGGGCTACGTAGCTATCGCGCTGAATGACACCAATGAAGTCGTCATTAAACGTGATTTCGTCGCCGCCGTGCTGCCTAAAGGCACTATCAAGGCGCTGTAATTCTTTCTTCCCTAAGGGAACTGCCGTGTTAAATCGTTATCCTTTGTGGAAGTACGTGATGCTGGTCGTCGTGATTCTCGTCGGCCTGCTCTATGCGCTTCCCAACCTGTATGGTGAGGATCCGGCCGTTCAAATCACTGGTGCGCGCGGAAGCGCCGCCAGTGAGCAGACGTTGGATCAAATTCAGTCCGCATTAAAACAAGACAATATCCAGAGCAAATCTGTTGCGCTGGAAAATGGTGCGATTACCGCGCGCTTCAATAATACGGATGTGCAGTTACGCGCCCGTGAAGCGATCATGAAAGCGTTGGGTGAAAACTACGTTGTTGCGCTGAACCTCGCGCCAGCCACGCCTCGCTGGCTGTCGATGCTGTCAGCAGAACCGATGAAACTCGGTCTCGATCTGCGTGGTGGTGTGCACTTCCTGATGGAAGTGGACATGGACACCGCACTCGGCAAACTGCAGGAGCAGAATGCTGACTCGCTGCGTAGCGACCTGCGCACCAAAAGTATCCCTTACACCACCGTCAACAAAATCGCGAACTACGGCGTGGAAATTCGTTTCCGTGACGCAGCCAGCCGCGATGCGGCGATCTCCTGGCTGACCTCGCGTCATCAGGATCTGGTGATCAACAGCAGCGGCAGCGATGCTCTGCGTGCCACCATGAGCGATGCCCGTCTCAGCGAAGCGCGTGAATATGCGGTTCAGCAGAACATTACTATTCTGCGTAACCGTGTGAACCAGTTGGGCGTGGCCGAACCGCTGGTACAGCGTCAGGGTTCCGATCGCATCGTAGTTGAGCTGCCGGGTATTCAGGATACGGCACGCGCCAAAGAGATTCTGGGTGCGACGGCGACGCTGGAGTTCCGTCTGGTGAACACCAGCGTCGATCCAACCGCAGCGGCCAGTGGTCGTGTGCCGGGTGACTCTGAAGTTAAAGACATGCGTGATGGCCAGCCGGTAGTACTCTACAAGCGGGTGATCCTGACCGGTGACCACATCACCGACTCGACTTCCAGCATGGATGAGTACAACCAGCCACAGGTGAACATTTCACTGGATGGCGCAGGTGGTAACATCATGTCGAACTTCACTAAGGACAACATCGGCAAGCCGATGGCGACCCTGTTTGTGGAGTACAAAGACAGTGGTAAAAAAGATGCCAACGGCCGTTCAATTCTGGTGAAACAGGAAGAGGTGATTAACGTCGCTAATATCCAGTCTCGTCTGGGGAACAGCTTCCGTATCACCGGTATCAATAACCCGAACGAAGCGCGTCAGCTCTCGCTGCTGCTGCGTGCCGGTGCGTTGATTGCGCCCATCCAGATTGTGGAAGAGCGTACTATCGGGCCGACGATGGGTCAGCAGAATATTACTCAGGGTCTGGAAGCCTGCCTGTGGGGTCTGCTTGCGTCGATCCTGTTTATGGTGGTGTTCTACAAGAAGTTTGGTCTGATAGCGACCAGCGCGCTGCTGGTTAACCTGGTGCTGATTGTCGGCATTATGTCGCTGTTGCCGGGTGCGACCCTGACCATGCCGGGTATTGCCGGTATCGTGTTAACGCTAGCGGTGGCGGTGGATGCCAACGTGCTGATTAACGAACGTATTAAAGAAGAGCTGCGTAACGGGCGCTCGGTTCAGCAGGCAATTCATGAGGGCTATAAAGGCGCCTTCTCCAGTATTGTCGATGCGAACGTGACCACCCTGATCAAAGTTATCATTCTTTATGCAGTCGGCACCGGTTCGATCAAAGGCTTTGCTATTACCACCGCAATTGGTATCGCAACCTCAATGTTCACCGCGATTGTCGGTACCCGTGCCATTGTTAACCTGGTTTACGGTGGCAAACGCATCAACAAGCTGTCTATCTGAGGAGTGCGTTGTGGCACAGGAATATAACATTGAGCAGTTGAACCACGGGCGTAAAGTCGTCGACTTTATGCGCTGGGATAAGCTGGCCTTCATCATTTCGGGACTGCTGATTCTCGCCGCGATTGCTATCGTGGGTGTGCGTGGTTTTAACTGGGGCCTCGATTTCACCGGTGGTACGGTGATTGAGATCGCGCTGGAAAAACCGGCCGATCTTGAAGTCCTGCGTGGTGATCTGGTGAAAGCGGGCTTTGACGAGCCGCTGGTGCAGAACTTTGGCAGCAGCCGTGACGTCATGGTGCGTATGGCACCGGTTACCGGCCCGGCGGGCACCGAGTTAGGCAATAAAGTGGTGTCGGTGATTAACCAGACCACCCAGCAGAATGCTACCGTTAAGCGCATTGAGTTCGTGGGTCCGAGTGTGGGCAGCGACCTGGCGCAGGCGGGTGCGATGGCGCTGTTGTCCGCGCTGATTGCGATTCTGATCTACATCGGTTTTCGCTTTGAGTGGCGTCTGGCGCTGGGTACCGTGCTGGCGCTGGCGCATGACGTGATCATCACCTGCGGCCTGCTGGCGCTGTTCCGCATTGAAATCGACCTGACGATTGTTGCCTCACTGATGTCGGTGATTGGCTACTCGCTTAACGATAAAATCGTGGTGTCGGACCGTATTCGTGAAAACTTCCGCAAGATCCGTCGCGGCAGCTCTTACGATATTACTAACGTGTCACTGACCCAGACGTTAAGCCGTACGCTGATTACCTCGCTGACCACGCTGGCGATGATCCTCATCCTCTTCGTGTTTGGTGGTGCGCTGCTGAAAGGCTTCTCACTGACCATGCTGATTGGTGTGACGATTGGTACGATTTCATCAATTTATGTCTCTTCGGCGCTGGCGCTGAAGCTGGGCATGAAGCGTGAACATATGCTGGTGCAGAAAGTCGAGAAAGAGGGCGCCGATCAGCCTTCTATCCTGCCTTAATCGCCGCAGAGAAATAAAAACGGGCAGCCATGTGGCTGCCCGTTTTTATTTTGCACCTGTGATCAGGGTGCAGCAGGGGAGGTCTGCGCAGGTGCGTCGCCGGTGACGTTATGCACGCGGACATAACCTGATTGATCCGGCGTGAGGCCGCTGAGTTGCAGCGGTATGCTCACCGAATGCTGGGGCAACAGCGAGGCAGGGACCGCTATTGTCTGACTCAGACTGCCGTTACTCAGTGGTTTACCGGTTGCCGGATCGAGTTCGCCCCAGTTCACCGTAGCGTGCAGGGCGGGCAAAGGGCGATCGTCCATTGAGAGTACCGTCAGGGTTGCCCGCGAGCCGCTGGCTTCAGCGGTGACAGGCGAGAGCGCCAGTCGCAGCGTGCCGAGCTGGGTTTGCAGTGCCACCGGCGTGTTCGCCTGCGGGATCAGCCACGCGCCTTGCTGCGAATGGCTGTTTAACTGCCCCTGAATCTCCAGCGCGCTGGCCTGCGTGGTCAGGTGCTGCATCTGCTGATTAAGCTGACTCACTTCCTGATGCAACTCTCTGACCTGCGGGTTGCTGGCGCTACTGCTGCAACCGCTCAGCATCACCAGAGAGAGCGCCACCGGAACCCAAACCATCCTGCTCATAAGTTATCCTTGTCCGTTATTTTGGAATACGTAAAACCTGGCCAGGATAGATCTTATCAGGATGAGAGAGCATTGGCTTATTCGCTTCGAAAATCTTGTTGTATTCGTTGGCATTTCCATAAACCTGTTTGGAAATTGCGCTCAGCGTGTCGCCTTTTTTCACGGTGTAAAGTTCTGACTCGGCCGCGCTGTCTGTCACGGTCACCTTATCTTCCACTTTGGTGATGCCTGCAACGTTACCGGCTGCGATCAGAATCTTCTCTTTCAGCTCCTGGGAAAGGCCATCGCCCGTCACGGTCACGGTATCGCCATTGACCTTCACATCCACTTTGTCGCTGTCGGGTAACCCGAGCTTGTTGATGTGATCCTGCAGCTTTTTATTCTGGTCATCGCCGCCATTCACGGCATCCCATAATTTTTCACCGGCTTCTTTCACAAAATTAAACAGACCCATACAACCTCCAGTGTGTTAGTGGATATACGCCGTCTTTCGGCTCTATAAGCGTAGACCCTTTTGCCGTCGCTGATATTTAACATCATTTATGCTGTGCGTGGTGGCACAGGAAAGGCACGGAAGAGATTTTGTTGATTCGCAGTTCGCGTTACACTGTCTGGCCCATCTCTCTCGCGTCAGGAAACGTCATGCATTGCCCATTCTGCTCCGCTGTGGACACCAAAGTGATTGATTCTCGTCTGGTTAGTGAAGGCTCTTCGGTGCGCCGCCGCCGCCAGTGTCTGATGTGTCATGAGCGTTTTACCACCTTCGAGGTGGCGGAACTGGTGATGCCACGCGTGGTGAAAAGCAATGACGTGCGCGAACCCTTTAATGAAGACAAAATGGCCAGCGGGATGATGAAAGCGCTTGAGAAGCGTCCGGTCAGCGCCGATGCGGTTGAAAGCGCCGTAAACCATATTAAAACCCAGCTGCGTGCCACCGGTGAACGTGAGATCCCCAGTAAGCTGATCGGCAATCTGGTGATGGATGAGCTGAAGAAGCTCGATAAAGTCGCCTACATTCGTTTTGCCTCGGTTTACCGCAGCTTTGAAGACATTCGTGATTTTGGCGAAGAGATCGCCCGGTTACAGGATTAAACCATGGATGAACTTTACATGGCGCGTGCGCTGGAACTGGCGCGACGCGGCCGCTTTACGACGATGCCGAACCCCAATGTGGGCTGCGTGATTGTGCGCGATGGCGAGGTGGTCGGTGAGGGCTGGCATCAGCGCGCCGGTGAACCGCATGCTGAAGTCTACGCCCTGCGCATGGCGTGCGAGAAAGCGCGTGGCGCAACCGCCTATGTCACGCTGGAACCCTGCAGCCATCATGGCCGTACGCCACCCTGCTGTGATGCGCTGATCGCCGCTGGCGTTACCCGTGTCGTGGCCGCCATGCAGGATCCGAATCCGCAGGTGGCGGGGCGCGGACTGCACCGTCTGCATCAGGCGGGCATCGAGGTCAGCCACGGTCTGATGATGCCGGAAGCGGAGGCGCTGAATCGCGGTTTCCTCAAACGCATGCGCACTGGCTTCCCCTGGATCCAGCTCAAGCTGGGTGCCTCACTGGATGGCAGAACGGCAATGGCCAGCGGCGAAAGTCAGTGGATAACCTCGCCGGCTGCCCGTCGTGATGTGCAGCGCCTGCGTGCGCAGAGCGCCGCCATTCTCAGCAGCAGCGCCACGGTGCTGGCGGACGATCCTTCCCTGACGGTACGCTGGTCTGAACTCAATGCGGAGAGCCAGGCACTGCTCAATGAACAGCAACTGCGTCAGCCGGTGCGGGTGATTATCGACAGCCAGAATCGCGTGACGCCGCAGCATCGGCTCATTTCGCAGCCGGGCGAAACCTGGCTGATGCGTCATCAGCCCGATGAGCAGAGCTGGCCCGCTGACGTGACGCAAATCGCTGTTCCGCTGCGCGAACAGCAGCTGGATCTGGTGGCGATGATGATGCTGCTGGGACAGCGACAGATTAACAGCGTCTGGGTTGAAGCGGGCGCAACGCTGGCCGGTGCCCTGTTGCAGGCCGGACTGGTCGATGAACTGATTGTTTATCTGGCGCCTAAGCTGTTAGGTCATGAAGGACGCGGGCTGTGTCAGCTGCCGGGACTGAGCCAGCTGGCTGACGCACCTGCCTTCCGTTTCAGTGATGTCCGCCAGGTCGGTGACGATTTACGCCTGACCCTGACACCACAATAACACGGTCGGAAAAGCGAGAGCACGCCGCCCAAGAGTATGATAGAATCCGCCCCCCTGCGCGGGGCCAACCAAACCCCTGAAAGGATAAGTATGAAAGTTATCGAAGCTGCTGTTGCAACGCCTGAGGCCAATGTTGCCATCGTTATCGCGCGTTTTAACAACTTCATTAATGACAGCCTGCTGGATGGCGCAGTTGACGCCCTGAAACGTATCGGCCAGGTCAAAGATGACAATATCACCGTAGTCTGGGTGCCTGGTGCATACGAACTGCCTCTGGCAGCACGCGCGCTGGCCAACACCGGCAAATATGATGCGATTATCGCACTCGGTACGGTTATTCGTGGTGGCACTGCGCACTTCGAATATGTGGCGGGTGAAGCCAGCTCCGGTATCGCCAGCGTTGCCATGAACAGCGAGATTCCTGTCGCGTTTGGCGTGCTGACCACTGAAAGCATCGAGCAGGCCATTGAGCGTGCCGGCACCAAAGCGGGTAACAAAGGTGCTGAAGCGGCTCTGACTGCGCTCGAAATGATCAACGTATTGAAAGCCATTAAAGCCTGATTTTTGTAAGGGGAATTTTGTGAAACCTGCTGCTCGTCGTCGCGCCCGTGAGTGCGCTGTTCAGGCGCTTTACTCCTGGCAGTTGTCGAATAACGACATTGCCGATGTGGAATACCAGTTTCTGGCGGAACAGGACGTCAAAGACGTCGACATTACCTACTTCCGCGAACTGCTGTCCGGTGTGGCGACCAACAGTGCGTATCTGGATGGACTGATGAAGCCCTATCTGTCGCGTCAGCTCGAAGAGCTGGGCCAGGTAGAAAAAGCTATCCTGCGCATCTCGCTGTATGAGCTGAGCAAACGTAATGATGTGCCTTATAAAGTGGCCATCAACGAAGGGATTGAGCTGGCGAAAGTCTTCGGTGCCGAAGACAGTCATAAATTTGTTAACGGCGTGCTTGATAAAGCCGGTCCACAAATTCGACCCAATCGCAAATAAACAAAAAGGCCGGCTTGCCGGCCTTTTTTCATGAAGGGTTAAGCGGAACGCAATTATGTCTTGTGGTGAATTTGAACTCATCGCACGCTACTTCAACCGCAGAACACGCAGCCGCCGTGATGTCGAACTCGGCATCGGTGACGATTGTGCGTTACTTAGCGTGCCGGAAAAACAGACGCTGGCGATCAGCACCGATACCCTGGTCGCGGGTGTGCACTTCTTACGGGATATCCATCCTGCCGATCTGGGTTACAAAGCCCTGGCTGTGAATCTCAGCGACCTTGCTGCCATGGGCGCCGACCCTGCGTGGCTGACGCTGGCCTTAACGCTGCCGCAGGTCGATGAGAGCTGGCTCTCTGCCTTCAGCGAAAGCCTGTTTGAACTGCTGGAATATTACGACATGCAGCTGGTCGGCGGCGACACCACCCGTGGCCCGCTGAGCCTGACGCTGGCGATTCACGGTCTGGTGCCGCAGGGCCGCGCCCTGAAACGTTCAGGCGCGAAGCCGGGTGACTGGATTTACGTGACCGGAACGCTGGGTGACAGCGCCGCGGGCCTGGCGCTGCTGCAGCATCACTGCCGCATCAGCGATCCGGCGGTGCATGAAGCGCTGATTAAACGTCATCTGCGTCCTATGCCGCGCATTCTGCAGGGCCAGGCGCTGCGTTCGCTGGCCTCCTCAGCGGTGGATCTTTCCGACGGCCTGATTTCCGATCTCGGCCACGTGCTGAAAGCCAGCGGCTGTGGCGCACGGCTTAATCTGGATGCGTTGCCCCTTTCGGCTGCGCTGCGCGACCATTTCGACCCTGAGCAGGTCCTGCGCTGGGCGCTGAGTGGCGGAGAAGATTACGAACTCTGCTTTACGGTGCCCGAGGTCAATCGCGGCGCGCTCGATGTGGCGCTGGGTCACCTGGGCGTGCCCTATACCTGCATCGGACAGATGGCGCCGGAGTCGGAAGGCTTAACGCTGCTGGATAATGGCAAGCCCGCCACATTCCGTCATAAAGGGTTTGATCACTTTGATGCTAAATAACGACGTGGCGAAGAGTCGCCTGCGGATGAGCAATCCCTGGCATCTGCTGGCGACCGGTTTCGGCAGCGGATTAAGCCCGGTCGTGCCTGGCACCATGGGATCGCTGGCGGCCATTCCGTTCTGGTGGCTGATGACCTATCTGCCGCAGGATCTCTATTCGCTGGTGGTGCTGGTCGGTATCTGCGTTGGCGTCTATCTCTGCCATCGCACCGCTAAAGATATGGGCGTACACGATCACGGCAGTATTGTCTGGGATGAGTTTATCGGCATGTGGATCACGCTGATGGCGATTCCGGTCAACAGCTGGCAATGGGTACTGGGTGGCTTTGTGCTGTTCCGTATTCTTGATATGTGGAAGCCGTGGCCGATTCGCTGGTTTGACCGCAATGTGCATGGCGGCATGGGCATTATGGTGGATGACATTATTGCTGGCGTGATTTCCGCTGCCATGCTGTATGGCTTTGGGGTCTGGCTGGCAGGTTAACTGCCAGGGCTCTTCACACCGCGACAGAAGGTGACGCCCGGGCAGGGCGTCTCCTTCTCTGATTTTATTCGAATCCTACCGGCTGATGCGGCTGATAGACCTCTTCCAGCAGTGCAACTTCCTCGTCACTCAGCGTGACATCCACCGCCTTCACCAGATCCTCAAACTGCTCAGCACGCGACGCACCAATAATCGGTGCCGTGACGGCAGGCTTGCTCAGCAGCCAGGCCAGAGCCACCTGCGCCCGCGTTACACCTTTATCTTCCGCCACCTGCGCCAGCCGCTCTGCAATCACAGCATCATTCTCTTCGGTATTGTCATAGAGCGACGCCATCACTTTGTCAGAGGCGGAACGCGCGGTATTTTCCCCCCACGGGCGGGTCAGCTTACCGCGTGCCAGCGGACTCCACGGCAGCACGGCAATCTGCTCTTGCAGGCAGAGCGGATGCATTTCACGCTCCTCTTCGCGCTGAATCAGGTTGTACTGATCCTGCATGCTGACAAAGCGATGCCAGCCCTGTTCCGACTGCATCTGCAACGCCTGAGCAAACTGACTGGCGTGCATCGACGAGGCACCGATATAACGTGCTTTGCCAGACTGCACGACTTCATGCAGCGCTTCCAGTGTCTCTTCCAGCGGCGTCTCATAATCCCAGCGGTGAATCTGCAGCAGGTCGACATACTCCATGCCGAGACGCTGCAGGCTGTCATCAATGGATTGCAGAATATTCTTGCGCGACAATCCCTGTGACAGATTGGTCAGCGGGAAATAGACTTTGGTGGCGACCACGATCTCTTCACGGCGGGCAAAGTCTTTCAGCGCCCGGCCCAGGATCTCTTCGCTGCTGCCATCTGAATAGCTGTTGGCGGTATCGAAAAAGTTGATCCCCGCGTTCAGCGCCTGCTGGATCAGCGGACGGCTGCTCGCTTCCGGCAGCGTCCAGGCATGGTTGCCGCGCGTGGGCTCGCCATAAGTCATGCAGCCAAGACAGAGACGTGACACCTGCAGATCGGTGGTACCCAGTTGAATCGTTTTCATGGTGGAGGCTCCTGCGAAAGTGCAAAGGTCTTAGCATAGCAGGATGTTGCGCTCCCCGAGGGGGGAGCGCAGCGAGGAGAGGTTACTGCGCCAGCCAGCGGGCGATCTGCTGCTGAATGCCCTCCGCGTCCAGCAGATAGTCATGACGCACTTCATCCTGGGTACCCTGCGGGATGAACTCATCAGGCAGACCGATGTTCAGCACCGGAACAGCCAGACGTTTCGCCATGACAAACTCATTGACGCCACTGCCGGCACCGCCTTTGATGGCGCCTTCTTCCAGCGTAATCAGCGAGTCGTGCGTGGCGGCGAGCTCGGCGATCAGCGCCTCATCCAGCGGCTTCACAAAGCGCATATCGACCAGAGTCGCATTCAGCGCTTCCGCCGTGGCGGCTGCTTCCGGCAACAGGGTGCCGAAATTCAGAATCGCCAGCTTTTCACCCTGACGTTTCACCACGGCTTTACCCAGCGGCAGGCTCTGCAGCGGAGCCAGTGGCGTACCGACACCAGTGCCGCGCGGATAGCGCACCGCACTTGGACCATCCTGATAGTGATAGCCGGTGTAGAGCATCTGCCGACACTCATTTTCATCGCTGGGGGTCATGATCACCATATCCGGCACGCAGCGCAGATAGGCGAGATCAAACGCGCCCTGGTGAGTCTGACCATCCGCGCCAACAATACCGCCGCGATCGATAGCAAACAGGACCGGCAGTTTCTGGATGGCGACGTCATGGATCAGCTGATCGTAGGCGCGCTGCAGGAAGGTGGAGTAGATAGCAACAATCGGTTTATAGCCGCCAATCGCCATACCGGCAGCGAAGGTCACGGCGTGCTGCTCGGCGATTGCCACATCGAAATATTGTTTCGGGAATTCGCGTGAGAAGGCCACCATGCCGGAGCCTTCGCGCATTGCTGGCGTAATCGCCATCAGTTTCGGATCGTCGGCGGCCATTTCGCACAGCCAGTTACCGAAGATTTTAGAGTAGCTCGGCAGGCCTTCCGCGCTTTTTGGCAGTTCGCCAATCGCAGGATCGAATTTAGGCACGGCGTGCCAGGCAATCGGATCTTCCTCTGCCGGGGCGTAGCCTTTGCCTTTCTTCGTCATGATATGCAGGAACTGCGGCCCTTTCAGGCTGCGCATGTTGCTCAGTGTATTGACCAGCGTCAGCACATCGTGACCATCTACCGGGCCGATATAATTAAAGCCCAGCTCTTCAAACAGCGTACCCGGCACTACCATGCCTTTGAGATGCTCTTCGGTGCGCCTTACCAGCTCTTTGATCGGTGGCAGGCTGGTCAGCACACGCTTGCTGCCTTCGCGCAGTCGCGCATAGGTTTTACCCGACAGGATCTGCGCCAGACGGTTATTCAGCGCGCCGACGTTTTCGGAGATCGACATCTCGTTGTCGTTGAGGATCACCAGCATGTCCGGCTTGATATCACCGGCGTGGTTCATCGCCTCAAACGCCATGCCAGCGGTAATTGCTCCATCGCCAATAATACAGGCGGTACGACGACCCTGACCTTCACGTTCTGCCGCCGCGGCCATGCCGAGACCGGCACTGATGGAGGTTGACGAGTGACCGACACTCAATACGTCATATTCACTTTCGCCGCGCCATGGAAACGGGTGTACGCCATTTTTCTGACGAATCGTACCGATGCGATCGCGGCGACCGGTCAGAATTTTATGGGGATAAGCCTGATGACCCACATCCCATACCAGATGGTCGAAGGGAGTGTTATAGACATAATGCAGCGCAACCGTCAGTTCGACCACGCCCAGACCCGACGCAAAATGGCCGCTGGAGCGGCTTACACTGTCTAACAGATACTGACGCAGTTCATCACAGAGCGCAGGCAACTTCTCTTTCGGCAGGGCGCGCAGCTCCTGAACCGTGTTTGCCAGCGCCAGTGTCGGGTATTTAGCAATATCAAAACTCATCAGAGACTCATTATGGAAGTTATTTGTCGCGTTCAATTATGAAGCTCGCCAGCGCCTGCAGTGCTGTAGTGTTATAAGAGTGCGCAGCGAGCATTTCTAACGTATCAAGTGCTTCCTGATACAAATCCCGCGCTTTAGCTTGGGCATTTTCAAGGCCTAACAGTGAAGGATAGGTGCTTTTTCCCAGATGCTGATCGGCACCCTGGCGTTTTCCGATCACCGCTGTGTCACCGATCACATCCAGAATGTCGTCCTGCACCTGAAACGCGAGACCAATGGCCTCTGCATAGCGGTCGAGCAGCGGCAGGGCTTCCCGGCCAGCATCGCCCGCCGTTAAGGCGCCTAACCGTACCGCTGAACGGATCAGCGCGCCGGTTTTATGACGATGGATCTGCTCCAGCTGGTCCAGATCCACAGATTTACCTTCCGCCGCTAAGTCAAGCGCCTGTCCGCCACACATGCCGGCCACGCCGCTGGCTTTCGCCAGTTCAGAGAGCATCATCAGACGATATTCAGCGCTGACACCGGGCATCGCCTGGTCGGCCAGAATTGAAAAGGCCAGTGTCTGTAGGGCGTCGCCCGCCAGAATCGCGGTATCTTCGCCATATTTAATGTGACAGGTTGGCTGCCCGCGACGCAGTGCATCATCGTCCATTGCGGGGAGATCGTCATGAATCAGAGAGTACGCATGAATGCATTCAACCGCGGCGGCGGGGGCATCCAGACTCGCCGGGTCGGCGTGGAGCATTTCGCCGGTAGCGTAGACCAGAAAAGGACGCAGGCGTTTACCGCCTAATAATGCCCCATAATGCATGGCATTCACCAGAGGAGAACTCTGAAAAGGAAGTGGCTCTATAAAACGCGTCAGCGCGGCGTTAACCTGCTGCTGATACGCGTCGAGTAATCGGGCGAAATCCATTAGCTGTTTTCCGGCGTGAAAGCAGTGAGGTCGGCATCTTTATCATCGTTCAGCAGAATACGGACCCGTTGTTCAGCCTGCTGCAGCGTCTGCTGGCCAGTCCGCGCCAGCTGCACGCCGCGCTCAAATTCGTTCAGGGCTTCTTCCAGCGGCAGTTCACCACTTTCCAGACGGCTGACAATCTGCTCCAGCTGCTGCAATGACGTTTCAAAGCTGGCTGGCTGTTCGGCTTTTTTCGGCATATTTCGTGTCGACTCACGGTTGGGACATTATCTCGCAATCGGTCATGGTAGCTGAGACCCTATGATTAGCAAAATAATCAATGCGGCGGCTGATGAAGAAGCAGTCACCTGACAAAGGTGATATACTCCCGCGCCTCGGATGCGGTTGCGCCTTGCAGCCCGCAATTTTGTGATTTTACCAGCTAAGTGCTGCCTGTTTTAGCACTTATTTGCCCAACGAAGCTGTGTCGCCGCCATGAAGTTTATCATCAAGTTATTTCCTGAAATCACCATCAAGAGTCCGTCGGTGCGTTTGCGCTTTATCAAGATTCTTGCCAGCAATATCCGCAACGTCCTGAAAACCGTTAGCGACGAAATCGCCGTTGTGCGTCACTGGGATCACATTGAAGTGCGTTCGAAAAATCCGGTGCTGCGGGACATTATTCCCGATGAGCTGACGCGCATTCCGGGGATTCATCACGTTTTAGCGGTTGAAGATCGTGAGTACACCGATATTCATCACATCTTTGAACAGACTTTAGTGCAGTATCGCGACAGCCTTGAAGGGAAGAGCTTCTGCGTGCGTGTTAAGCGTCGTGGTAAGCATAGCTTCAGTTCACAGGATGTGGAGCGCTATGTTGGCGGTGGTCTGAATCAGCATATTGAAAGCGCCCGCGTACAGCTTAAAAACCCGGACGTGACGGTGAATCTTGAAGTTGAAGAGAATCGTCTGACGCTGGTGACTGCGCGCTACGAAGGTCTGGGCGGTTTCCCGATCGGCACGCAGGAAGATGTGCTGTCGCTGATTTCCGGTGGCTTTGACTCCGGCGTCTCCAGCTATATGCTGCTGCGTCGCGGCAGCCGCGTACATTACTGCTTCTTTAATCTTGGCGGTGCCGCCCATGAGATTGGCGTCCGTCAGGTTGCGCACTATCTGTGGAATCGTTTTGGTCGTTCACACCGCGTGCGGTTCGTGGCGATCAATTTTGAGCCGGTAGTGGGTGAGATCCTCGAAAAAGTGGATGACGGTCAGATGGGTGTGGTGCTGAAGCGCATGATGGTGCGTGCCGCCTCGACGATTGCTGAGCGCTACGGCGTGCAGGCGCTGGTTACCGGTGAAGCGGTGGGTCAGGTGTCGAGCCAGACGCTGACCAACCTGCGCCTGATTGATAACGCCTCTGATACGCTGATTCTGCGTCCGCTGATCTCTCATGACAAAGAGCACATCATCAGGATTGCCCGTGAGATTGGCACCGAAGATTTCGCCAGCACCATGCCGGAATATTGCGGTGTCATCTCAAAAAGCCCGACCGTGAAAGCGGTGAAAGAGAAGATCGAGGCTGAAGAGCAGAATTTCGACTTCACGATTCTGGATCGGGTCATTGAAGAGGCGACCAACGTCGATATCCGTACCATCGCTGAGCAGACAGAAGAGGAGGTGGTTGAAGTTGAGACTGTCGCCCTGCTGAGCGAGAACGACGTGGTGCTGGATATCCGCTCTATTGATGAGCAGGAAGAGAAGCCTCTGGCACTGAAAGCTACGGAGGTGAAGTCGCTGCCGTTCTACAAACTCAGTACGCAATTTGGCGATCTCGATCAGAACCGGACCTGGTTGCTCTATTGCGATCGTGGTGTGATGAGCCGTCTGCAGGCACTCTATCTGCATGAGCAGGGCTTTAAAAACGTGAAAGTCTACCGCCCGTAGTGACGCCTCAGAGCCAGTCAGCGCCTGTTCAGGTCTGACTGGCTGTATTGCCTTAAACAGATCGTTTTAACTCAGCGTGTTTACGCCTGATAGTCATAAATGCCGGGAGCCAGCACCAGCTGTGCGGCCACTTCGCGCGCCATCTCTTTTCCCACCAGCAGATCGATCAGCTTTAGCGCAAAATCCATTGCCGTGCCTGGCCCCTGGCTGGTCAGCAGATTGACGCGCGGATCCCAGACCACACGCCGCTCCATCCACTTGTCTGACGGAATGGTCTCTTTTAAGCCGGGAAAGCCAGTCATGTTACCGACCGGGAAGAGATCGTGGGGGATGAGTACCGTGCCTGCTGCTGCGCAGATAGCGGCGACGATCCTTTCATTGAGGTGAAACTGGCGTACCGTTTCGACTAACAGCGGACTGTCACGGAAGGTTTCGGCGCCTTTCAGGCCGCCGGGCAGGACGATGGCGGCGAAATCATTGTCGGCGACTTCAACCAGCGTCACGTCAGCCAGCAGACGAACACCGCGTGAGCAGACGATCTCCCGGTTGCCGTCGCTTTCGACGCTGGCGGTGACAACGTTCAGCCCGGCGCGTACCAGCAGGTCGATGGTGGTGACAGCTTCGGTTTCTTCACTGCCATGTGCCAGGCAAACCAGCACTGATGCGTTCGCGGTCATAATGGGACTCCTTGCGTTTTACAATGTCATACAGACGGGTATTCTCCGTCAGCACCAGGCCGTGCGTCCGGGCGCGGCGCAGCAGAAAACCGCTGATATAGTCGATTTCGGTGAGACGCTGGGCGCGTATGTCCTGCAGCATCGAAGAGGTGTTGGCCGCGGTGCTTTCAATCACGTCGAAGATGATGTCCTGCAGGCTTTCGCTGGCAACGTTCTGACCTTCGCGCTCCATGACCCAGCTGATCTCTTCGCACAGTTGCGCGATCTGCTCCGGATAAGCGCGCAGGGCACCGTTCTGGCACTCATACTCCACGCTAAGCGGATTGATGATGCAGTTCACTGCCAGCTTGCGCCAGCAGGCCGCCCGGATGTTGTCATGCCAGGCGACATCAGGCAGGGCATGATGCAGGATATCGGCGAGATCGCTGTAAGCGGCGCTTTTGCGGTTACCGGGGCCGATGTGGGTAATGCCACTGGCGATGTGTTTAATAACTGTGCCGTCGCGCATCGCCGCATGGGTGGTGACGCCGCGCAGCAGCGGCTGAGTCAGCCCTTTCAGCTCTTCCAGCGTCCCCATGCCGTTGTGCAGCAGGAGCACCGGGCAGTTTTCTGGCAGCACGCTTTCCAGGTTTTTCACCGCGGGCGAGACCTGCGGGGCTTTGAGCGTAACCAGCAGCAGCTGGCTTTCTGCCAGAAACAGCGGATCGTTGGCGATAAACGTGCGGTTCGAAATGTTACCCTGTGGATCAATCACATTGGCTGAACAGTAGGGCTGCGGCACCCGCAACCATCCCTGCACCTCATGTCCCTGGCGGGCAAGGGTTGTCATCCAGATCTGACCCAGAGCACCGCAACCTAACACGGTAATTTTCATGCTGCCTCCCGCTGGCGGGCTATCCATCTATTATTTACTGTCACACTTTCATTATAGCGTTGTGTGCAGCCTGATTTTATTTAGCACCTTAAGACGCGTATTATGCATGTCACTTTAGCGTCAGGAGAAGAAGAGATGCCATCTTTCGATATCGTTTCAGAAGTCGATCTGCAGGAAATTCGCAATGCGGTGGAAAATGCCAACCGTGAAGTGTCTACCCGCTTCGATTTCCGCAACGTGAGCGCCGAGTTTGAGCTCAACGAAAAGAATGAAACCATCAAAATCACCAGCGAGTCCGATTTTCAGGTTAAGCAGCTGGTGGATATTTTGCGTGAGAAGTTACTGAAGCGCGGGATTGAAGGCGGTGCTTTAGAGGTGCCGGAAGAGATTGAGCACAGCGGCAAAAGCTGGGCGGTCGATGCCAAACTGAAAAAAGGCATTGAAAGCGACGTGGCGAAGAAGCTGGTGAAGCTGATCAAAGACAGCAAGCTGAAAGTGCAGACCCAGATTCAGGGTGAAGCATTGCGTGTAACCGGCAAAGCGCGTGATGATTTGCAGGGTGCGATGGCAATCGTGCGCGGCAGCAATCTGGGGCAGCCCTTCCAGTTTAAAAACTTCCGCGATTAAGCGGGGGCCGGCTGAATTTCAGCATGAATGCAGTGATAAAAACCCGGCTAAGGCCGGGTTTTTTGTTGTTGAGTTTGGGTGGGCTTCTGTCGCTTTAAACAAGTCGAAATTCTGGAGAGAGTTGGGAGCTGTAGGGCGTCTGTGCGATCGCGCGCTTGCTCAGGGAGCCTGTGCCTTTCGCAAAGCCGCAAAAGCGCCATCCATGGCGGCTCAGCGCGGGCGATTACGCACCTCATCCCTGAGGTGCGCCCGTAGCCGGGCCAACGCGTTGCGTTGTTCAAAAACGCTCGCGGCGTTTTTGTCCCTGGCCCGCGATGCTTTGCTACAGGCACAGGCTCCCATCGCCTTGGATTTATGAGTTGTCTGTAAGAAGGCTTGTGCCGGGTTTGGCGCGGTTGAGCCTATGCTGGCCCCCTTGCTTTGAGTTTATAAGCTGTCTGAAACCAGGATTGAGTTGGATTTGAGTCTATTAACAGATTCAAATCCTGGGGGAACTTAGCAGCAACTCAAAAGCTCAGGGGCGCAGGGGGCACGGTCAGAGGAGGAAAGCGTCCCGCGCCAGGGACGGCGCGGGCCGAGCGTGCCATGAATGGCGGATTTGCGACTTTCCGATCTTACCGTGTTCCCTGAGCCTGCTCGATCCTGAAGCGAAACGAGCTGACGTCATCACTAAACTTTTTTAAGCTAACAACTACCCAGCAGAGCTTCCAGCTCAGGGCGGCTGGTAACCTTGCTATCAATTTTGATATAGGCGCTTTTCTCTTCGGGCACGATAAACACAGAGTTAACGCCCGGCTGCGCTTTCAGGCGCTGCTCCAGATTCGGCACGGCCAGTGCGGCATCACTCAGCACGATGCGCAGGCTGCTGACATAAGGCGGTTCCTGCATTGTCATGCTGACAAACAGCCAGGCTGCGGCCACCATCGCGCCAACCAGGAATACGGTCTGCGCATCGAAATGACCAAATACCCAGCCACCCATGCTGCCGCCAACGGCCACGCCCAGGAACTGGCTGGTGGAGTAGATCCCCATCGCCGTGCCTTTGTAGCCTGCGGGCGACTCTTTACTGATCAGCGAAGGCAGAATCGCTTCCATCAGGTTGAAGGCGAAGAAGAAGAGCTGAACACCCACCACCAGCGTCCAGAAATGTCCTTCCGCGCCCCACAATACGATCTCAGCAATGACAATCATCCCGACGCAGCCGACAAAGACACGCTTCATGCGGCGCTTCACTTCGGCATAAATGATGAAGGGGACTACGCCGGCAAAAGCGATCAGCATGGTGGAGAGATAGACTTTCCAGTGTTCGGGAGCCGGGAAGCCTGCCTGTTCAAACTGCCCCGGCAACGCGACAAAGCTCGACATCAGCAGGACGTGCAGGCAGAAAATACCGATATTAAGCTTCACCAGACGTGGGTTAGCCAGCACTTTGCGGAAGCTGCCTTTAACCATGCCTGATTCACGGTTCAGAACATGATGGGAGGCCGATGGCACCACCAGCAGAGTGATCACGATACCCAGCGACGCGAGAATCGCAATCATCCAGAACAGCGCATGCAGGCCCAGTGCGTGAGTAACAATCGGGCCGACCACCATGGCGATCGCGAAGGTAACGCCAAAACTGATGCCGATAAACGCCATCGCTTTGGTGCGGTTCTGCTCACGGGTTAAATCGGATAACAGCGCCATCACGGCAGCGGCAATCGCGCCTGAGCCCTGAAGTGCACGGCCCAGAATAATGCCCCAGATAGAGTCGGTGCAGGCAGCAATAATACTGCCCAGGACAAACAGCAACAGTCCGCCAACGATCAGCGGCTTACGCCCGATGCGATCGGAGAGCAGACCAAAAGGAATCTGAAATATCGCCTGGGCAAGGCCATAAATGCCGATTGCCAGGCCAATTAAGGTTTCACTCGCGCCCTGTAATGCCATGCCATAAGTGGTCAGTACCGGCAGGACCATAAACATTCCCAGCATGCGCAGGGAAAAGACCGTACCGAGGCCCCATGTGGCGCGCAGCTCCACCGGAGTCATTTTATTATCGTTCATTCCAACCTCTTTTAATGTGCTGCATTCATTCTAGGGGGCGGGGCAGGGCGGGTAAAACAATAGTTTTTAAGCAGTGGTAACAAAAAGAAAGGGCGCGAAAATCGCGCCCTTTTCATGCTGTATCGGTGCCGGTTACCAGACGTAAGTCAGCAGGTCCTTCGAGGCCGGAGCCATCGAATCCACCGACATCATCACGCTCAGTGCGGTGATGGTCACGATAGAGAAGACAAACAGTTTACGTGCCCAGACACGGTCATCAGCGGTTTTATAACCCGATAACGCCATGCCCAGCCACCAGACGCTGACCGCAGCAGCCACCACCAGATATTTGTAGCCTGCGTAGCCTCCCAGCGTCAGCATCAGCGTGGCAATCATAAACGCCAGGATATAGAGCGTAATATGATTTTTAGCCACGGAAATGCCTTTCACCACCGGCAGAACCGGGATGTTCGCTGCCTGGTAATCTTTAAAGCGGAAGATGGCAATCGCGTACGAATGCGGCATCTGCCACAGGCTAAAGATCGCCAGCAGGATGAGTGCGCCAGCATCAAACTGGTTAGAGACCGCGCAGTAGCCGATAACCGGCGGCGCAGCACCCGACAGACTGCCAATCAGCGTACCGTAAACGGAATTACGCTTCATGTAGAGACTGTAGATGCCCACGTACACCACGAAGCCCATCACCGCCAGCCACATGGCCAGCGGATTAGCACCGAAGTAGAGCAACGCAAAGCCAGCAATACCCAGCACAGTGGCATAAACCAGGCTTACTTTCGCGGAGATGAGGCCTTTTACCAGCACCCGATTCCTGGTTCTCTCCATCTTGATGTCAATGTCGCGGTCGATCACGTTGTTAAACACACAACCCGATGCAACCACCAGTGACACGCCCACCAGGGTGATGAGAAACAGGGCGTAATCCGTGTTGCCTTTGGAAGCCAACAGAAATCCGCCGATCACAGAAATTAAATTCCCGAAAATAATTCCTGGTTTTGTAACTTGCAGGTATTGCTTAAACATTACGCGTGACTCTTTAGTGAGGCATCATGTTGTAGTTGAGGTTCCACATGATCCACAGTGAGCCTACTACGACAATCAGGATGATGATGGCCGAGAAGACAATGGCTACCATGTTCCAGCCACCCTCAGATTTGCTGTCTAAGTGCAGGAAATAGACCAGGTGAACCAGCACCTGAATCACCGCACATACCAGAACAACACCAAGGATAGTACCGTGAGATGCACTGCCATCCATTACCATCCAGAACGGGATCGCCGTCAGGATGATAGAGAGGATGAAGCCGATCATGTAGGACTTCACGCTACCGTGTGAAGCGCCATGTTCGTTAACAGAATGACTCATTACATGGCTCCCATCAGGTAAACAACGGTGAAGACGCAAATCCAGACCACGTCCAGGAAGTGCCAGAACAGGCTCAGACACATGATACGGGTGCGGTTAGTCGCGTTCAGGCCACGTTTGGAAATCTGGAACATCAGAACCAGCATCCAGATCAGACCTGAGGTCACGTGCAGACCGTGGGTACCGACCAGCGTAAAGAAGCCAGACAGGAAGCCACTGCGATCCGGACCAAAGCCTTCAGCAATCAGATGATGGAATTCATAGATTTCCATCCCGATGAAGCCCAGACCGAACAGGAAGGTCAGCGCCAGCCAGCCGATAACGGCACCTTTTTGCTCCTTGTTCATGGAGATAACAGCCATGCCGTAAGTGATCGAACTCAACAGCAGCAGGGCGGTTTCTACCAGAACAAACGGCAGCTCAAAGATATCTTTACCTGCCGGGCCACCGGCAGTGTTGTTGACCATGACAGCATAGGTCGCAAACAGGGTTGCGAAGATAATGCAGTCACTCATCAGGTAGATCCAGAAGCCAAAGACTTTATTGGCTCCTGCATCGTGATGCCCATGCTCCGCATGGGCGTCGTGGTGATGTTTAATCAGAGTTTCAGTTGACATTATTTCAGACCTGCTTTGCTGATTTCGTCAAAGTGCTGGTTCTCAATCTTCTGAACTTCGGCAACCGGAACGTAGTAATCCACGTCTTCGTCGAAGCTCTTCACGATCCAGGAAACGATCATGCCGAGGAATGAAACACCCGCCAGCCACCAGATATGCCAGATCAGCGCGAAACCCATTACCGTTGCAAATGCGCAGATGATAATTGCGGCACCGCTGTTTTTCGGCATATGAATCTCTTCATAAGATTCCGGCTGTTTGTACGCTTCGCCTTTCTCTTTCATTTCCCAGAAAGCGTCACGCTCATGCACATGCGGGATGACAGCAAAGTTATAGAACGGTGGTGGTGAAGAGGTTGCCCACTCCAGCGTACGACCGCCCCATGGGTCACCCGTCACATCACGGTTCTGATCGCGGTCACGTACCGAGACGTAGAACATGGTCAGCTGACACAGAATACCCAGCGCAATCAGACCGGCACCGCCCGCAGCTACCACCAGTAAGGTGTGGAACTGTGGATCGATATCCTGGCTCAGACGACGTGTCATACCCATGAAGCCCAGTGCGTACAGCGGCATAAAGGCAACGAAGAAGCCAATGATCCAGAACCAGAATGCGCGCTTACCCCAGGTTTCGTTCAGGGTGAAGCCAAATGCTTTCGGGAACCAGTAGGTCACGCCCGCCATACAACCGAACACCACACCACCGATGATAACGTTATGGAAGTGTGCAATCAGGAACAGGCTGTTGTGCAGAATAAAGTCAGCACCCGGAACGGCCAGCAGTACGCCGGTCATACCCCCTACAGAGAAGGTTACCAGGAAGCCAACGGTCCACAGCATGGCAGAGTGCATCTGAATGCGGCCCTGATACATGGTGAACAGCCAGTTAAAGATTTTAACCCCGGTCGGAATCGCGATGATCATCGTCATGATACCGAAGAAGGCGTTAACGTTGGCACCTGCACCCATGGTGAAGAAGTGGTGCAACCAGACGATAAACGACAGCACGGTAATGGCGATGGTCGCCCACACCAGTGAGGTATAACCAAACAGACGTTTTTTGGAGAAGGTCGCGGTAATTTCTGCGAACACACCAAACACCGGCAGTACCAGGATATACACTTCCGGATGGCCCCAGACCCAGATCAGGTTGACGTACATCATCATGTTCCCGCCCATTTCATTGGTGAAGAAATGGAAGCCGAGATAACGATCAAGGGTCAACAGCGCCAGGGTCACGGTCAGAACCGGGAACGCAGCGATGATCAGGACGTTGGTGCACAGCGCGGTCCAGGTAAATACCGGCATTTTGAACAGGCTCATGCCCGGTGCACGCATCTTCAGGATGGTCACGAAGAAGTTAATACCGGTTAAGGTCGTACCAATACCTGAAAGCTGAAGGCTCCAGATCCAGTAATCGACCCCGACCCCGGGACTGTACTCCGCGCCGGAAAGCGGCGGATAAGCCAGCCAGCCGGTCTGTGCGAACTCGCCCACACCCAGAGACAGGTTAACCAGGATCACACCGACCGCAGTAAACCAGAAGCTCAGGTTGTTCAGGAACGGGAACGCAACGTCACGTGCACCAATCTGCAACGGAACCGCGATGTTCATCAGGCCAACCACGAACGGCATCGCCACGAAGAAGATCATAATCACGCCATGCGCGGTAAAGATCTGGTCGTAGTGGTGCGGTGGCAGAATGCCCGCTTCACCGGCCGAAGCCATAACCTGCTGGGTACGCATCATAATGGCATCAGCGAAACCACGAATCAGCATGACGAACGCCATGATGATGTACATGATACCCAGGCGTTTGTGGTCGACTGACGTCAGCCATTCAGACCACAGATATTTCCACTTACCAAAATAGGTGAGCGCAGCAACCAGCGCTGCACCACCTATCAGGATAGCGGCAACCGTAACCATGATAATCGGCTCATGGTACGGCACTGCATCAAGTGTTAATTTTCCGAACATCGTATTATTCCTCGGCTCCCGCGGAAGCGGCGTGACTCATGTCCATACCTTCATGTTTTGGCATGTCCATTTTCCCGTGGCTCATCTTGAACTTGTCGATGACTTGCATGAACAGTTTCGGATCAGCTGAAGAGAAATATTCCACCGGGTGATTTTCGCTTGGCACAGCCACTTTCTCGAAATCATCCATGGTGTTCAGCGTGTTAGGGGCTGCTTTAACTTTAGCCACCCACTGCTGGAATTCCGCATCGTCTTTGGTTGCAATGGCTTTAAACTTCATGCCAGAGAAACCACGACCACTGAAGTTCGCAGAGATACCGTCGAAAATTCCCGGCTCATTTGCAATCAGATGCAGCTTGGTCTGCATACCAGCCATCGCATAAATCTGGCTGCCGAGCGTTGGGATGAAGAAAGAGTTCATGACGGAGTTAGACGTGATTTTGAAGTTCACCGGAGTATTTGCCGGGAAGGCAATCTGGTTCACGGTCGCAATACCCTGTTCCGGGTAAATGAACAACCATTTCCAGTCCAGTGCAACCACATCGATCTCAACCGGTTTCACATCAGATTGCAGCGGTTTGCTGGGCTCCAGTGCGTGGGTTGATTTCCAGGTCAGCACGCTGAGGAAGAGAATGATCAGGATCGGAATGGTCCAGACCACGGCTTCCACTTTGTTAGAGTGTGACCAGTTAGGGCTGTACTTCGCATTCGTGTTGGACGCCCGATATTTCCAGGCAAACACCACGGCCATCAGGACTGCGGGGATGACGACGATCAACATCAGGCCAAAGGCAGTCAGTATCAGCGAACGTTGCTCCAGTGCAATCTGTCCTTTGGGATTTAACAATGCACTATCGCAGCCACTCATTAATAAAGTGCCTGCAATTAATGACAAAATCCCCAAACTTTTATTGTATTTACTGAGTCTCATTTAACGACCTCAATGACAAAGGGCTCTATTGTCGTTTAAGTGTGCGCGCATTTTACGGGAAGGTTTATGCAGTGTAAACCAGCTTAAGGATGTGTCAGATACGTGTTGACACCTTTTGCTAAGGGTGTCACAGATGTTGCGCCAGGTGACAAATAATTAACGCAGACAAGCAGTTGGCATCAATATAACAAAAACCAATGGAAGTAACCGTAAAAAAATCAGGGAAAGGAATAACCCTTACTTTTAACTCCCAAATATTTAACAAGTCTGCATCATTTGCGCGATGAAATTTAACTAAAGTAATTGCTCACCGGTTTTTAGTATTTCCGCTACGCCTCCTCAGGTCATATTGTTATTTTTAAAAAATAACACGCGATGATAAATGGCGGCGACTTATCGGCGTGTCATAAAATAAGCCGCAGCCCGTAAACCTATCGATTTCACTTAAGCATCTGATGCAGGCAACGCAGGGGTTCTCTTCAGCGCCCGATAGTCCAGCAACACTCCCGAAAGCACCGCCAGCAGGGAGAGTGTCATACCCAGCTCAAACAGGCGGGTAAGCAGCGGTGTCAGCGCCGTCACGCCCAACGCATTCAGTGCCAGAGCCACCAGCCAGAGTGCCAGCACGCCGCATCCGGCTGCAAACAGACGATTAGTCCAGCGATAGCCATGAGGATAGTAGCTACGTGTCAGAAAATTGCCACTTTGCTCGACCTGATTCAATGTTTGTCGGCAAAAAGCCAGCAGCACCAGGCCCGGCAGACCCGCCATCACCGTGAAAGCATAAAAGGTCGGCCAGCCCCAGAGTTCCACCAGCCACCCCGCCGCCGGGCCAACATAGACCCGACCCACCGCTGAGAGCGCCGACAACAGTGCGAACTGGGTAGCGGAGAACGACTTATTGCACAGCGTCATTAACAGCGCCACAAAGGCCGCGGTGCCCATGCCGCCACAGAGATTTTCAACAAAGACCGCGCTGGCCATGCTCCACAACTGTTTATCGGTCACCGCCAGCAGCCAGTAACCAAAGTTCGAGACAGCCTGCAGCAGACCGAAAATCATTAGCGCCCGGAACAGGCTCAGACGCTGCATCAGTACGCCGCCATAGAGCGCGCCGATAATGGTCGCCAGCAGACCCAGCGTCTTGTTGACCAGACCGACGTCACCGGCGTTGAAGCCCACGCCGCGAATCAAAAAAGTGGTGGTCAGCGAGGCGGCAAACGCATCGCCCAGCTTGTAAAGAATAATCAGGGTAATCAGCAGCCAGGCGTTGTTGCGCTGAAAGAAATCTTTTAGTGGATCGACCACCGCCTGACGCAGTGAATGGGGTGTGGAGATACGGGTATCTGGCTCGCTCGCCACCAGCGTGGCGATAATGCCGGGCACCATCATCAGCGCCATCAGCCAGTAGGTTGCCTGCCAGCCGAGGTAGCGGTCAGCCAGCCACAACGCCAGCCCGCCGGAAATCAGCATTGCCAGTCGATACCCCAGCACGGTAATCGCCGCGCCGCTGCCACGCTCTTCAGGCGGCAGGATGTCCGTTTTCCATGCGTCAAAAACGATGTCCTGTGAGGCGGAGCAGAAGGCAATCAGCACGGCCAGCGCGGCCATCAGGGTAAGATCGCGTCCCGGTTGCAGAAATCCCATCGCGATTATCCCGCCAACCAGCGCCAGCTGACTGACCAGTAACCAGCCGCGACGCCGGCCCAGAAACGGCGGCGTATAGCGGTCCATCATCGGTGACCAGAGAAACTTAAAGACATAGGCCTGGCCGACCAGCGAAAAGAAGCCGATGGTTTTCAGGTCGACATTTTCCACCGTCATCCACGCCTGCAACGTGCCCGATGTCAGGGCCAGCGGCAGTCCGGAAGCAAAACCAAGAAGCAGCAATACGGCGGCGTTTTTCTGGCTGAAGAGGCGAAGATAGTGGTTCATGCGGATCCTGCAGATAACAAAAAGCCCTGCGCAAGGCAGGGCAGAGGAGAGACTGAATTAACGGGCGTTCTGCTTGATGAAGTCGTTGACGCTGGTGTCCTGAGCCATATCCGCGATCACATCGCTCATAGTGGCGTTCACCGCGTTGGTAATCTTCTGGTTATTGGCGTTGAACGCGCCTTCTACGCTGTAAGTCTGGCGGTAGTTTTTAACCTGTTTGTTGCCGTTTTTCGCTGTTGCGATAATAGAGATGTCCGCTTTGGTGGTGATGCTGTAGCGCACATTGCCCTGAGTGACGTCGGCATAGAGGTTGTTCACCACAATCTGCAGATCGACCGCGCCATTAGGACCAATCATATAGCCGCGTGCTGTCATCTGCTTCTCCAGCACTTCCTGCAGCAGGAAACGCAGGTCACGCGATGACGTTAAGGTCACTAACTGACCATCACGATTTACTTTTGCCAGCGCCTGATCTTTACGCTGGTCGGCACCGTTGATGCTGACAGTCACGCCCATCAGGCCTGGGTCCTGCTGCGGTAACTGAATTTTAGGCTGGATAGTCAGGGTATTATTGCTGGTTGCACAGCCGGCTAAAATGAACGCAGCCAACAGTGGGAATAACAGTTTTTTCAACATACTTTTTCTCGTTGGTGTCAGGGGGTTGGTTTGCAAAAACTGCGGTTATCATAGCATTGCCCGGCAGTGAAAAAAGCCCTGTTGCCGGGGAAATTGTGTCTGAAACCGTTTTAAGCCTCTTCTCTGACAGGCCGGTCTGCTGTTCGTTTCAGCTGCGTTATTATGCGTGCCGGAAGCGGCCTGACATAAAATGCAATATTTAGCGTCGGCTGACGGGTAAGCGCACTAAAAGCGACTAAGATTGAATGAGATGGGGCACTGCGCTCGCCATTGAGGAGTAATAGCCATGATCCGCGAACAAATAGAAGAAAAGCTGCGTGTGGCGTTTCAGCCAGCTCATCTGGAAGTGCACGACGAAAGTTACCGGCACAATGTTCCTGCCGGATCGGAAAGTCACTTCAAAGTGGTCATCGTGAGCGACTGCTTTGCAGGCCAGCGTTTTCTGGCGCGTCATCGCCTGATTTATGGCGAACTGGCCGCTGAGTTAGCGGGCAGCGTACACGCCTTAGCCCTGCATACTTACACCCTGAAAGAGTGGGAAGGGTTGCAGGATACCGTACTGGCTTCGCCTAACTGTCGTGGTGCCGGAACACTCGCCTGATCTCCCTTCTCTGAAACGGCCTGCGGGCCGTTTTTTCTGTTATTTAGCGAAAAACGCGATCCCTGGCTCAAAAAAGCAGCAAACCTGCTGAAAAGTGGTGAGTTAGCATCCTCGACTCATTCCAGCGATGCCGCTATAATGCTGCGTCTATTTTTCCGGAATGTCTTCGGGACGCTTCTGGTAACAGGGATCAGGTTCTCTTCACGGAAGCCGTCCCGGTTGTTGGATACGGCGCATTTCACTATGTGTGGTGTCTGAAGTTGACCGAGCACGTGATTTTTTGAGGTAACAAGATGCAAGTTTCTGTAGAAACCACTCAGGGCCTGGGCCGTCGCATTACGATTACTGTCGCTGCTGACAGCATCGAAAGCGCTGTAAAAAAAGAACTGGTTGACGTTGCCAGGAAAGTTCGCATCGATGGTTTCCGTAAAGGCAAAGTGCCGATGAACATCGTGGCACAGCGTTACGGCGCTTCTGTCCGTCAGGACGTGCTGGGCGAGCTGATGACGCGCAACTTTGTTGACGCCATCATCAAAGAAAAAATTAATCCGGCTGGCGCACCGAACTACGTGCCAGGCGAATACAAAGAAGGTCAGGATTTCACCTACGCGGTTGAATTCGAAGTCTATCCGGAAGTTGAGCTGAAAGGCCTGGAAAACATCGAAGTCGAAAAACCTGTCGTTGAAGTAACTGATGCTGACGTTGATACCATGCTGGACACTCTGCGCAAGCAGCAGGCCAACTGGATCGAAAGCGACGCTGCAGCAGGTCCGGAAGATCGTGCCACTATCGATTTCAACGGTTCTGTGGAAGGTGAAGAGTTCGAAGGCGGCAAAGCCTCTGATTTCGTTCTGGCCATGGGCCAGGGCCGCATGATCCCAGGCTTTGAAGAAGGCGTTGTGGGTCACAAAGCGGGCGAAACTTTCACTATCGACGTGAAATTCCCGGACGACTACCACGCAGAAAACCTGAAAGGGAAAGATGCGAAGTTCGAGATCGTGCTGAAGAAAGTTGAAACGCGCGAACTGCCAGAGCTGACTGAAGAGTTCATCAAACGTTTCGGCGTTGAAGATGGTTCAGTTGCCGGTCTGCGTACTGAAGTGCGTAAGAACATGGATCGCGAGCTGAAAGGCGCTATCCGTAATCGCATCAAAACTCAGGCAATCGACGGTCTGGTTGAAGCGAACGAAATCGACGTGCCAGCTGCGCTGGTTGACAGCGAAATCGACGTTCTGCGTCGTCAGGCTGCACAGCGTTTCGGTGGCAACGAACAGCAGGCGCTGGAACTGCCACGCGAACTGTTCGAAGAGCAGGCTAAACGCCGTGTTGTTGTCGGTCTTCTGCTGGGCGAAGTGATTCGTACCCACGAGCTGAAAGCTGACGAAGCGCGCGTAAGCACCATGATCGAAGAGATGGCTTCTGCGTATGAAGATCCGCAGGAAGTGATCGAGTTCTACAGCAAGAATAACGAGCTGATGAACAATATGCGCAACGTTGCGCTGGAAGAGCAAGCGGTTGAAGCGGTCCTGGCGAAAGCTAAAGTGACCGAGAAAGAGACCAACTTCCAGGATCTGATGAATCAGACCGCTCAGGCCTGATCACGCATTTAACCGTCTGTGCTAAGCCCGTGACTGCAAAGTCGCGGGCTTTTTTGTGTTTTGCGTCCGGATAGCCACTCTTCGCCGCTATTTGTTTAATAAACAGGCGAATTATTCACGCATCGCTTTTTCCGGGTTAGCGAACAGGGAAAAGATTGTTATGCTTGAAACATGCGTGCAGCATCCCCAGATACAGGGAGTATGCAGAAATAAGAGTGAGGCTGGCTGATTAACCGTCCTGAAGGTGTCGGAAAAAGGCGCGGCGTGGAGTTTCCCGCGCGTCTTACGTAGAATCGGTACAGAATGTTGCCAATGAAATTTATCCAGGAGACGGTAATGTCATACAGTGGCGATCGTGAATATACAGCACCGCACAATGCGCTGGTGCCAATGGTGGTTGAACAAACTTCGCGTGGTGAGCGTTCTTACGACATCTACTCCCGTCTGCTTAAAGAGCGCGTCATTTTTCTGACTGGCCAGGTCGAAGACCACATGGCTAATCTGATTGTGGCGCAGATGCTGTTTCTGGAAGCTGAAAACCCGGAAAAAGATATCTATCTCTACATTAACTCACCAGGCGGTGTCATCACGGCCGGTATGTCGATCTACGACACCATGAAATTTATCAAACCGGATGTCAGCACTATCTGTATGGGTCAGGCCTGTTCTATGGGTGCTTTCCTGCTGACGGCGGGGACCAAAGGCAAACGTTTCTGTCTGCCAAACTCACGTGTGATGATCCACCAACCGCTGGGCGGTTATCAGGGTCAGGCGTCAGACATCGAGATCCATGCGCGCGAAATCCTTAAAGTTAAGCAGCGTATGAATGAGCTGATGGCTGAGCACACCGGTAAAACGCTGGAAGAAATTGAGCGTGACACCGAGCGTGACCGTTTCCTCTCTGCAAATGAAGCGGTAGAGTATGGATTAGTCGATTCAATTCTGACGCATCGCCAATAAGACCCGACTTACCGTTGTCCCTGGTCTATAGTTAACAGGACAACGGTACTATTATGGGTTGAATGAATTTCGGCCGTCTCCGCACGGCCTGAGCCGTACGCGGGTATGGCCTGAGAACAAGAAGAGGTTAACTGATGACAGATAAGCGCAAAGACGGTTCAGGAAAGTTGCTGTACTGCTCTTTTTGCGGCAAAAGCCAGCATGAAGTGCGAAAGCTGATTGCCGGGCCGTCAGTGTATATCTGCGATGAGTGTGTTGACCTGTGCAACGACATCATTCGCGAAGAGATTAAGGAAGTTGCCCCGCATCGTGAACGTAGTGCGTTGCCAACCCCACATGAAATTCGCCATCACCTCGATGATTATGTCATCGGTCAGGAAAGAGCGAAGAAAGTGCTGGCGGTTGCGGTTTACAACCACTACAAGCGTCTGCGCAACGGCGATACCAGCAATGGTATCGAGCTGGGCAAAAGCAACATTCTGCTGATTGGCCCGACCGGTAGTGGTAAAACGCTGCTGGCAGAAACGCTGGCACGCCTGCTGGATGTGCCGTTTACCATGGCTGATGCCACCACGCTGACTGAAGCCGGTTACGTGGGTGAAGATGTTGAAAACATCATCCAGAAACTGCTGCAGAAATGCGACTACGACGTACAGAAAGCACAGCGCGGCATCGTTTACATCGATGAAATCGACAAAATCTCACGTAAGTCTGATAACCCGTCGATTACCCGTGACGTGTCAGGCGAAGGCGTACAGCAGGCACTGCTTAAACTGATTGAAGGCACCGTGGCTGCCGTTCCCCCGCAGGGTGGACGTAAGCATCCGCAGCAGGAATTTTTGCAGGTTGATACCTCTAAAATTCTATTTATCTGCGGCGGCGCATTTGCCGGCCTGGACAAAGTAATTGCCCAGCGTGTTGAAACCGGATCCGGTATCGGCTTCGGCGCGACCGTGAAAGGGAAATCGCAGAAAGCCAGCGAAGGCGAACTGCTTGCGCAGTGTGAACCAGAAGATTTGATCAAATTTGGTCTGATCCCTGAGTTCATCGGTCGTCTGCCTGTTGTTGCGACCCTGAGCGAGCTGAGCGAAGAAGCGCTGATTCAGATTCTGCGTGAGCCTAAGAACGCCCTGACCAAACAGTACCAGGCGCTGTTTAACCTGGAAGGCGTTGAGCTGGAGTTCCGTGACGAGGCGTTAACCGCCATTGCTAAGAAAGCGATGTCACGTAAAACCGGTGCACGTGGTCTGCGTTCAATTGTAGAAGGCGCGTTACTGGAAACGATGTATGACCTGCCTTCCATGGACGACGTGGAAAAAGTAGTGATTGATGAATCAGTTATTGAAGGTCAGTCTGAGCCCATGTTGATCTACGGTAAGCATGAAGCCCAGGCATCTGGCGAATAATTAAACAGATCGTCCATCTTGTCGTAATAAAAAAGGGGAAAATGTTTCCCCTTTTGCTTTTCTCGCCTCTGTGACGTTGAATGTCGGACAATCATCCCCATATACTCAGATACCTGTGGGTTTAACTGCATACCTGCCTGATGCGGTTCCCATCACCTGGCGGACATTAAACAAAGAGAGAGCTCTATGAATCCTGAGCGTTCTGAACGCATTGAAATCCCCGTGTTGCCGCTGCGCGACGTGGTGGTTTATCCGCACATGGTAATTCCGTTGTTTGTTGGCCGGGAAAAATCAATTCGGTGCCTTGAAGCCGCAATGGATCATGATAAAAAAATCATGCTGGTCGCACAGAAAGAGGCTTCAACGGATGAACCTGGCATTAACGATCTCTTCTCAGTAGGGACCGTTGCCTCAGTATTACAAATGCTGAAACTGCCGGATGGCACCGTCAAAGTCCTGGTCGAAGGTTTACAGCGCGCCCACATTACGACGCTGGCCGATAACGGTGACCATTTTGTGGCACAAGCTGAATATCTGGTTTCGCCAGAGATTGAAGAGCGCGAGCAGGAAGTGCTGGTGCGCACGGCGATCAATCAGTTTGAAGGCTACATCAAACTCAACAAAAAGATCCCACCCGAGGTTTTAACCTCGCTGAACAACATTGACGATGCGGCCCGCCTTGCCGACACCGTCGCAGCACATATGCCACTGAAGCTGGCAGACAAACAGTCTGTGCTGGAGATGTCCGACGTCAACGAACGTCTGGAATATCTGATGGCGATGATGGAATCTGAAATCGATCTGCTGCAGGTTGAGAAGCGCATTCGCAACCGTGTTAAGAAGCAGATGGAGAAGAGCCAGCGCGAGTACTATCTGAATGAGCAGATGAAGGCGATTCAGAAAGAGCTGGGCGAGATGGACGACGCGCCCGACGAGTACGAAGCGTTAAAACGCAAAATCGATGCGGCAAAAATGCCGGAAGAAGCGCGCGAGAAAGCGGAAGCTGAGCTGCAGAAGCTGAAGATGATGTCCCCGATGTCCGCTGAAGCGACCGTGGTTCGCGGCTATATCGACTGGATGGTGCAGGTTCCGTGGAACGCGCGCAGCAAAGTGAAGAAAGATCTGCGTAAAGCGCAGGAGACGCTGGATACCGACCATTACGGGCTGGAGCGCGTGAAGGATCGTATTCTTGAGTATCTTGCGGTTCAGAGTCGCGTCAGCAAAATCAAAGGGCCGATTTTGTGCCTGGTCGGACCGCCAGGGGTAGGTAAAACCTCTCTCGGTCAGTCGATCGCCAAAGCGACCGGACGCAAATATGTGCGTATGGCGCTGGGTGGCGTGCGTGATGAAGCTGAAATCCGCGGTCACCGTCGTACTTACATCGGCTCTATGCCGGGTAAATTAATCCAGAAAATGGCGAAAGTCGGGGTTAAAAACCCACTGTTCCTGCTGGATGAAATCGACAAAATGTCCTCTGACATGCGCGGCGATCCGGCTTCAGCGCTGCTGGAAGTGCTTGATCCTGAGCAGAACATTGCGTTCAACGACCACTATCTGGAAGTCGACTATGACCTCTCTGATGTGATGTTCGTTGCTACATCGAACTCAATGAACATCCCGGCACCGCTGCTGGACCGTATGGAAGTGATTCGTCTGTCGGGTTACACCGAAGATGAAAAACTGAACATCGCTAAGCAGCATCTGCTGACCAAGCAGATTGAGCGCAACGCCCTGAAAGCCAATGAAATTACGGTTGAAGACAGCGCGATTGTGGGCATTATCCGTTACTACACCCGTGAAGCCGGTGTGCGTAGCCTTGAGCGTGAGCTGTCGAAATTGTGCCGTAAAGCGGTGAAATCACTGCTGATGGACAAGACGAAAAAGCACATCAACATCAATGGCGAAAACCTCAAGGATTTCCTGGGCGTTCAGCGCTTCGACTACGGTCGTGCGGACAGCGAAAACCGTGTGGGTCAGGTAACGGGTCTGGCGTGGACGGAAGTGGGTGGCGATTTGCTGACTATCGAAACCGCCTGCGTACCAGGTAAAGGCAAGCTGACTTACACCGGTTCTCTGGGTGAAGTGATGCAGGAGTCGATTCAGGCTGCGCTGACCGTGGTGCGTGCGCGTGCCGAGAAGCTGGGCATCAATGGTGACTTCTACGAAAAACGTGATATTCACGTTCACGTCCCTGAAGGCGCTACGCCGAAAGATGGTCCAAGTGCCGGTATCGCCATGTGTACTGCCCTGGTCTCCTGTCTGACCGGTAACCCGGTGCGGGCGGATGTGGCGATGACCGGTGAGATCACCCTGCGTGGTCAGGTGTTGCCAATTGGCGGGCTGAAAGAGAAACTGCTGGCAGCGCACCGTGGTGGCATTAAAACCGTGCTGATCCCTGACGACAACAAGCGCGACCTGGAAGAGATTCCACAGAACGTGATTGCCGATCTGGAGATTCATCCGGTGAAACGCATTGAAGAGGTGCTGAATCTGGCACTGGAAAATGCGCCATACGGTATGCAGGTTGTAACAGCAAAATAGTGATTAACGGCAAAAACCGTTAAAAAGCGGAGCTGGCAAGGCAATTGGCGCTTGCCAGCTTTTTTTTGTGCCGTTAATTTAGGTGGCTGCCGACGCGACGTTCTCAGAGAAATTCCGTTGTTTCGGCTCCACAGGCTTGATATAACTTGCTGCGCGTTCGCACCCTGCCGGATGCAGGGTACGATGTGAAATAATAAAAGAGGGGATGAAGAGAGTGAATAAGTCACAATTGATCGACAAAATTGCTGCCGATGCTGATATTTCTAAAGCTGCAGCGGGACGTGTTTTAGATGCATTTATGGGCTCAGTTTCAGATGCGCTGAAAGACGGTGATGAAGTGGCTCTGGTAGGTTTCGGCACATTCTCTGTGCGTGACCGCGCTGCACGTACCGGCCGCAACCCGCAAACCGGTAAAGAGATCACCATCCCGGCCGGTAAAGTACCAGGCTTCCGTGCTGGTAAAGCATTGAAAGACGCTGTCAATTAATAACAACGAATAGATTCATTGACGCATTTTCTTCAGTGGATTAGAGGACGATTAACCCGTTCTCATGTAACATACGGGCACATCAATCAGATGTGCCTTTTTTGTTTTAACCGGTGAGAATCGGGCCGTAAGATGGACCTGGACCGGATTGAGACTGCCAGCTAAGCCAGCAGTTGCGTGAGTCGCCAGCCAATGGCGAATTGCGACCGAGCTTTACATTCACACTACAGCGGAGTGTTGCCATACCATGATGGACAATTTACGCGCGGCGTCGAACCATGTCGTGCTCAAGATTATTTTGGGGCTGATTATCCTCTCCTTTGTGCTGACGGGCGTTGGCAACTATCTGATTGGCGGCAATAACGACTATGCGGCCAAAGTTAACGGCCAGGAGATTAGCCGGGGACAGCTGGAGCAGGCGTTCAACAGCGAGCGCAGTCGTCAGCAGCAGATGCTGGGCGATCAGTTCTCACAGCTGGCCAGCAACGATGGCTACATGCAGCAGATTCGCCAGCAGGCGCTGTCGCAGCTAATCGATCAGGCGCTGCTTGATAGCTACATCAAAGATCTCCACCTCAGCATCAGTGACGATCAGGTGAAGCAGGCTATCTTCAATCAGCAGGCTTTTCAGACCAACGGTAAATTCGACAATGCCAAATATCTGAGTCTGATCAGCAATATGGGCTTCAGCGCCGACCAGTATGCCGAAGCGTTGCGTAAGCAGCTCTCTAATCAACAGCTGATCAATGCCGTGGCTAACACCGACTTCACGCTGAAAGGCGAAGCCAGCAAACTGGTGGACCTGGTTTCACAGCAGCGTGAGATTCGTCAGGCGACGCTGGACGTCAATGCACTGGCGGCGAAGCAGGCCGTTACTGACGACGAAATCAGTCAGTATTATCAGCAGCATAAAACCAGCTTTATGGCACCAGAGCAGTTCCGTGTCAGCTACCTCCTGATGGATGCGGCCAGCATGCAGCAGGATGCCAGCGAGGCCGACATTCAGGCCTGGTACGACCAGCATAAAGCGGACTATTCGCAGCCACAGCGTACGCGCTACAGCGTCATTCAGACCAAAACTGAAGCCGATGCCAGTGCGGTCCTGGCGCAGCTGAAAGCAGGTGCCAGCTTCGCTGACGTGGCAAAAGCCAAATCCATTGACCCGATCTCTGCGCGTAAGGGCGGCGATATGGGCTGGCTGGAACCCTCTACGACGCCGGATGAGCTGAAAAATGCCGGTCTGACTGAGAAAGGCCAGATGTCAGGCGTCATCAAATCTTCAGTGGGCTTCCTGGTGGTTCGTCTTGACGATATTCAGCCAGAGCAGGTTAAACCACTGGATGAAGTGCGCAGCGCCATTGCAGCGAAAGTGAAGCAGGAGAAGGGCGTTGATGCCTTCTACAAAGTGCAACAGAAAGTCAGCGAAGCGGCCAGCAATGACAATGAGTCACTGGCGGGTGCAGAGCAGGCTTCTGGTCTGAAAGCGAAAGAGACTGGCTGGTTCAGTCAGGATACGCTGCCAGATGAGCTTAACTTTGATGCAGTGAAGCAGGCGATCTTTAATGGCGGTCTGGTCGGGCAAAACGGCGCGCCGGGCAACAACTCCGATATCATCACTGTCGATGGCGATCGTGCCTTTGTGCTGCGTATCAGTGAGCATAAACCGGAAGCGGTAAAACCGCTTGAGCAGGTTAAGGCGCAGATCACTGACACGCTTAAGCATGATAAAGCGACGCAGCAGGCCAAAGCTCAGGCCGATAAGCTGCTGGCCGATCTCAAAGCCGGTAAGCAGGATGCGCTGACTGCCGCAGGTCTGACGCTGAGCGCCAGCAAGACCGTTGATCGCAATGCGCAGGATCCGGTGGCACAGACTGCCTTTAACCTGCCTCAGCCTGCGGAAAATAAACCTTCCTGGGGTGTCAGCGAAGATATGCAGGGCAATGTGGTACTGGTGGCGGTTGATAAAGTTAAAACCGGCAGCATGCCGCAGGCGCAGATTGACGAAATGGTCAAAGGCGTTACGCAGAATAATGCGCAGCTGGCGTTTGAAGCGTTACTGCAAAACCTGCGTAAAGAGGCCAAAATTAAGTACGGCGCTGCCGCACAAATGCAGTAAGCCTCGCAGAAACTGCGCAACGACTGTAACAATCAAAGGCCGCATTCGCGGCCTTTTCCATTTCTGAAATCCCGCTTTTGAGCCTTGTGTGCAGTAGTGCCACTCTGTCGCTGCTGTTTACACACAAGGAGAAACACAGCATGGCTAAACCTAAACTCGTTGCCTTTTATCTTTCACTCGCGCTGGGCGGCGCACTCTGTCACAGCAGCGTCTCTGCGGCACCTGAACCTGTCAGCGCAGCCGTCACGCAGAGCTCACATCCTGCGTCGAAGCCGGAAGCCGCCGCGCAGCCACAGCAGGATCAGGTCAGCATTAATGAAGCAACAGCCGAACAGCTCTCTGCCGTTATGAATGGGGTGGGGCTGAAAAAGGCGCAGGCAATTGTGAGCTATCGCGAACAGTACGGACCGTTTAGCGCAATTCAGCAACTCAGTGAAGTGCCGGGTATCGGCAATGCGTTGATAGAGCGAAATGCGGCCCGGCTGAAATTGTGAAGCAGTACACATCTGTGATGCTTAACCCACGATAGACAGGCGACTCTGCTAAAGTGAACAGGTCCAACCAGTTAATTCACAGCAGCAGGAGAGCATGATCATGCAGACCACCATAAAAGTGCGCGGCTATCATCTGGATGTCTATCAGCACGTCAATAATGCGCGCTATCTTGAGTTTCTGGAGGAGGCGCGCTGGGAGTGGCTGGAAGAGGTGGAAGCATTCCACTGGTTGCAGGAACAGAAACTGGCTTTTGTGGTGGTAAACATCAACATCAACTACCGTCGTCCGGCCGTGCTGGGTGACGTACTGACTATCGACAGTGAGATCACGCAGTTGAATGGCAAAAGCGGCATTATTGCGCAGCGTGTTTTGCTGGCAGGGCAGGAGACCGTGGTGGCGGATGCCGCACTCACTTTTGTCTGTATTGATTTGCGGACTCAGAAGGCGGTTGCGCTGGAAGGGGAGTTGCGCGAGCGACTGATGCGTCTGATGGCATGAGTCGATAAAAAGGCGGCAACCCGTATTCTCTGCCGCCACCTCAGACACTCTTAGTTAAGACCGCTTTTTGCTTTCATTGCCGCCATTACGCCAGCACGATCGTTGAGATAACCCTGCAGGCCATTGGCCCGTAAATGACAGGCTGCACACTCACCACATCCATCACCTTTCACGCCGTTATAGCAGGTCAGCGTCTGCTCGCGTACCAGCGCAAGCTGCTGCCAGTAATCCGCCAGCGCCCAGGTTTCCGCTTTATTGAGCCACATCAGCGGCGTCTCAAAACGAACATCGCGCGCCATGCCCAGCGACACCGCATGGTTCAGCGCTTTGACAAACTCATCGCGGCAATCGGGATAGCCGGAGAAATCGGTCTCACAGACACCAGTGATCACCGCTTCCGCTTCGACCTGATAAGCGTAAACCGAGGCCAGCGTCAGAAAGAGAATATTGCGTCCCGGCACAAACGTACTGGGTAATCCACTGGCCTCGGGATTATAAGCCGGCACCGGAATGTTATCCCGCGTCAGGCTGCTGACGGCGAGTTCGTTCAGCATGGTGACATCCAGCACTTTATGCGCGCGCGCGCCCAATTTAATCGCCAGGTCGCGGGCGACATCGATCTCTTCCCGATGGCGTTGTCCATAGTCGAAAGTGACGCAATGAACGTCATCATATTGTTCTAAGGCCTGAATCAGGCAGGTAGTGGAGTCTTGTCCACCGCTGAAAACTACAACAGCGCGTTTCATGGTGTTTTCCTGATAATTAATTTTGCGCTTATGGTAATGCCTCAGTCCGCCGCTGAACAGCTGCATGGCAGATCAATGGGCGGCGGGATCCATGCGCGGCTGAAATCGAACCAGCCCAGCGTATTCAGTTCAATCCCTTCAACGCCCGGCGGCGCGTAGATTTGATAGCGATAATTGAACAGTGGCAGCAGGATGCCGCCCGTCATCAGCTGATGATAAAGCTGATGCAGCGAGCGGGCACGGGTTTCGTCGTCAGCAATTTGCTGGATAGCCAGCAGTTGCGCCTGAATCTCTTCGCCCTGCAGTGTGGGCCACAGCGGCCGCCATAGCGGGTCAGTCTGCAACCAGCTGGCCAGCGTAAAGACCGGCGCATCACCAATCAGTCTGTCGCCCATCACGATATCTGCCTTATCAAGCGGGTCGATGCCGTGCCAGTTTTTTACCGGATGAAAAACAACCTTCAGGGTGCAGCCGTGCTGTTTTAACAGTGCAACCAGCGCCTGTGACATCTGATGCAGCTCAACCGGCAACTGATAATGCAGCGTCAGGGTTGCCGGTAAGGGAACCCTGACAGCATCAATCAGCGGCACACTCCAGCCAGGTAACAGCTCTTTACTGGGAGTGATGAGTCCCTCATCCAGAGGCAACCGGCTGACAATGCCGCTTTGCTGGATCAGCTGGAAAAGCGTGCGCGCCTGATCAGCGGTAAATCCGGCTCGCGGCCGGCAGACCAGATAACAGAAGCCGAGGCTGATACTGCTGCTGACCGGTTGCAGCGTCCTGAGCTCTGTGGCATCGCCTATCGCAATCTGCACCGGATGACGACAGCTGCTGCCGAGAGCGGGATCAAACAGCTGAGGGGTAATCCAGTACTCTACTGCCTGCAGCAGAGGGCGCTGCAGATGCCAGCGCGCGTGACTTTCAATCCTGACCAGCTCGGCGCTGAAGTGCCTGAGTTTCCACGGCCCGCTGCCCGTGGCGGGATCGATGGGATGGGGCAGCAGGCACAACAAGTGGGCGAGCCGATGGGGCAGCCAGAAATCAGGGCGTCGCAGTACGAAACGCACCGCAAGCGGATGGGGCGCATCCACGCTGACCACATCGGCCAGCAACACACTGACGCGCCTATCCCGCAACAGCTGGTGGAACTGCGCCACCAGTTGTGCGGCCTGCAGAGGCTCGTCGTTGTGCCACATCAGCTGAGGTCGTAACCAGAATAACCAGCCAGATGACGCCTCGTCATATTGCCAGTGATGCGCCAGATCGCCGACCGGCTCATCCTGCTCAAAGCGGGTCAGACCGGAATAGATCTGGCGAGCCAGGTGCTGTTCGGCCCGACCAGTAATCTGGCGCGGCTCTGTGCTCTCCATCGGACGATAGTAGGGGATGCGCAGAACCGGCGTATCGTTCTGCCACTGTCCACCCATTAATGGCCGCAGCATATTGATTAGCCTTTCCGGCGGCAGATCCAGCAGCTGCAAGGCCTCAGCGGCGTCTCCGGCGTCGAGCTGTTGTTGCAGCAACTGCTGCCGTAATTGTTCAGGTGAGCGCAGAAATACTATCTGTCCCTGTTTGCCACGGCCAGGCTCGCCGCGCCAGCTGAGCCAGCCTGCATGCTGCCACTGTGACAGCAACGTGCGCAGATGACGCTCGCTGCAGATACAGTGGCGGGCCATCTCCGCCACGCAGGTTTGCTGTGGGGCGCCCTGACTCTGCTGCCACAGACGCTGGAACTGATTAAGACGGTTAAGCTGGCGCATGTTAAACCCGGAACAGTTTTTTAAAAGTATTCACTATTAGTTCCGCAATTAACAGGCAATAGTGGAGTTCATCTTTCAGCAGGAGGTAAATCATGGTGCGTTTAGCCGCGTTCGATATGGATGGCACATTATTGCTGCCGGATCATCAGCTGGGTCAGCAGACGCTGGATAGCCTGCAGGCGTTGCATCTGCGTGGCGTTAATCTGGCGCTAGCGACGGGCCGCCATCTGCTGGAGATGCAGATCTTACGGGAAAAAATGACACTGCCCGCGTGGCTGATTACCGGTAATGGTACCCGTGTACACGACAGGCAGGGCAATCTGATCTTTGCGCGTGATCTGCCCTCTTCGGTCGCCGAAGAGGTGATCCACCGCCGCTGGGATACGCACGCCACCCTGCATGTTTTCAACGATCAGGGGTGGTTTACCGATCACCCACAGCCTGAACTGCTGGTGGCCCATCAGATCAGCGGATTTGGCTATCAGCTGTGCGATCTTAAAAGGTTGCCCGCGCATCAGGTGACAAAAATCTGCTTTATCGATCAGCATCAGCGCCTCTGTCATCTAAAAACAGAGCTGGATGCCGCACTGGGTGAGCAGGCTAACATCTGCTTCTCTGCTGTGGATTGTCTGGAGGTGTTACCCGCCAGCTGCAATAAAGGCAGCGCGCTGGCACTGTTATGTGACCATCTGTCGCTGACCATGGCGGAGTGTATGGCGTTTGGTGATGCGATGAACGATCGCGAGATGCTGGCGCAGGCCGGACAGGGTTTTATCATGGGCAATGCGATGGCGCAGCTGAAAGCCGCGCTACCGCATCTGCCGGTATTAGGGCATTGCGAGACACAGGCGGTGTCTCACTATTTAAATCACTGGCTGGCAACACCCGACCTCGCGTATTCCCCCGAATGCTGAGGATTGCCGTGAACCGGACAGGATGTCCGGTTTTTTATTCCAGCTCGCGCTGCCATGGCGTGATATCGCCAATATGTTTTGCCACCCACTCAGGCTGATAGTAGCTATCGGGATAACGTTCGCCGCTGTCGCACAGCAGTGTCACCAGTGCTCCCTGCTGATTCGCTGCCCGTAAGCGTTTTGCCACCTGCATCATGCCCCAGAAATTGGTGCCGGTAGAGGCGCCAGGCTTGCGTCCCAGAATCTTTTCCAGTTTCAGCATGGCGGCCAGCGTTGCACCATCCGGCACTTTGATCATTTCGTCGATCACGTCAGGCATAAACGACGGCTCCACTCGCGGACGGCCAATTCCTTCGATCATGCTGCCGCGCGCGCTGGTCAGGGTGGCATCACGCTTCTGCCAGTAATCAAAAAACACCGAATGCTGCGGATCAACCACCAGCAGTTTGGTTTCCAGTCCCTGATAACGGATATAGCGGCCCAGCGTGGCTGAGGTGCCGCCGGTGCCCGCACTCATGATTATCGTATGGGGAATCGGATAAGGTTCATGCTCCATCTGACGGAAAATGCTCTCTGCAATATTGTTATTGCCGCGCCAGTCGGTGGCACGTTCAGCATAGGTAAACTGATCCATAAAATGGCCATTGAGCTCCCGCGCCAGCCGTTCAGATTCAGCATAGAGCTGGCAGGGATCTTCAACAAAATGGCACTGTCCGCCATAAAAGGTGATCTGCTCAATTTTACGCTTCGCCGTGCTCGCCGGCATCACCGCAATAAAGGGCAGACCCAGCAGCCTTGCGAAGTACGCCTCAGAAACGGCAGTGCTGCCTGACGAAGCTTCGATAATCGGCGTATCCTGTTTAATCCAGCCGTTGGAGAGGCCGTAGAGGAACAGGGATCGTGCCAGCCGGTGTTTAAGACTGCCACTGGGATGGGTACTTTCATCTTTCAGATAGAACCAGATACCGGGAAAGTCCGCCAGATCGAAACGGATCAAATGGGTCTCAGCCGATCGTTGAAAATCAGCGTTAATTTCGTTGATAGCGTGGCGAATCCAGCAGGTGTGCATCTCAGGCGTCCGGTAAAAAAGTGATGCGGCTATTTTATGGCACGTGCAGGAAAAAGAGATTGCACAATTACCGTTAAAATGGCGGTAATGGAGAAAATGATTCTCCCGGAGCCGCGAATGTTAGATAAAACTGACCTTAAATTGCTCTCACTGCTGCAGCATGACTGCACGCTGTCGCTGCAGGCGCTGGCGGATGCCGTCAACCTCACCACCACACCCTGCTGGAAGCGCCTGAAAAAGCTTGAAGATGATGGCATTATTCGCGCACGGGTGGCGTTGCTGGATGGAGATAAAATCGGACTGTCACTGACGGCGTTTATGTTTGTTAAAACGCAGCAGCACAGTCGCGACTGGTATCAGGCATTTGTCTCGGTGGTGAGCAGCATGCCGGAGGTAATGGCCTTTTACCGTATGGCAGGCGAGTATGATTACCTGCTGCGCATTCAGGTGGCCGACATGAAAAGCTATGATGCTTTCTACAAGCGATTAGTGAATGGGGTGCCTGGCCTGATTGATGTGACATCCAGCTTCGCCATGGAAGAGATTAAATACACCACGGCTTTACCTGTTGCCCCCTGAGGGCCTGAGATTGAGAGCAGCGTTGTGCGATTATTCAGTCAATTAAGTTGGTATTTTCTGCGGGAGTGGCGGCGCTATCTGGGCGCGGTCCTCCTGCTGATTGTTATTGCTATTCTGCAGCTGCTGCCACCGCATGTGGTCGGGGTGATTGTCGATGGCGTGACGCGTGACAACATGAGCACCAGCCGCATCATGATGTGGATTGGGATCATGCTGGCAACGGCGGTGGTGGTCTATCTGCTGCGCTATGTCTGGCGCGTGCTGCTGTTTGGTGCCTCCTACCAGCTGGCGGTTGAGCTGCGCGAAGATTTCTATCGCCAGCTGAGTCGTCAGCAACCGGCATTTTATCTGCGTCACCGCACCGGCGACCTGATTGCGCGCGCCACCAACGACGTGGATCGGGTGGTGTTTGCGGCCGGGGAAGGGGTTCTGACGCTGGTCGACTCGCTGGTCATGGGCTGCGTGGTGCTGCTGGTAATGAGCACGCAGATCAGCTGGCAGCTGACGCTGCTTGCGCTGGTGCCGATGCCCATTATGGCCATCGTGATCCATCGCTACGGTAATCAACTGCACCATCGCTTTAAGCTGGCACAGGCCGCCTTCTCCAGTCTCAACGATCAGACGCAGGAGAGCCTGACCAGCATCCGGATGATTAAATCCTTTGGCCTTGAACAGCATCAGTCGCAGCAATTTTCCGATATCGCCCGCGATACCGGTGAAAAAAACCTGCGCGTGGCGCGGGTCGATGCCCGTTTCGATCCCACTATCTATATCGCTATCGGCTTCTCAAACCTGCTGGCGATTGGTGGCGGCAGCTGGCTGGTCTGGCATGGAGAGATGACGCTGGGGCAGCTCACCAGCTTTGTGATGTATCTCGGCCTGATGATCTGGCCGATGCTGGCGCTGGCGTGGATGTTTAATATTGTTGAACGCGGCAGCGCCGCCTGGAGCCGTATCGGCGCGCTGCTGGCTGAAGCGCCAGCGGTGGAAGATGGCGATAAGTCACTGCCATCTGAGCCGGGCACGCTGCAGGTCGCGATTCGTGCCTTTAACTATCCGGCCAGCGTGGGTCCGGTCTTAAGCGATGTCAGCTTCCAGCTGAAACCCGGCGAGATGCTGGGGCTGTGCGGGCCAACCGGCAGTGGCAAAAGTACGCTGCTTAGCCTGATTCAGCGCCACTTTGATATTCAGCAGGGCGACATCCGTTATCACCAGATCCCGCTGCCGCAGTTGCGGCTGGACAGCTGGCGCAGCCGTCTGGCCGTGGTCAGCCAGACACCGTTCCTGTTCTCAGACAGCGTGGCGAACAATATTGCGCTGGGAAAACCGGGCGCAACCCAGCAGGAGATTGAGCATGCCGCCACGCTGGCCTGCGTTCATGACGATATCCTGCGTTTGCCGCAGGGCTATGAAACGGAAGTCGGGGAGCGCGGTGTGATGCTGTCGGGTGGGCAGAAGCAGCGTCTTTCGATTGCCCGGGCGCTGCTGCTGAATGCGGAAATCCTGATTCTGGACGACGCGCTTTCCGCGGTCGATGGCCGTACCGAACACGAAATCCTGCATAACCTGCGCATCTGGGGGCAGGGACGCACGCTGATTATCAGCGCGCACCGCTTATCGGCACTGACGGAAGCCAGTGAAATCCTGGTCCTGCAGCAGGGCAGAGTGGCGCAGCGGGGCGACCACGACGCGCTGACCGGCAGGGCTGGCTGGTATCGGGACATGTACCGTTACCAGCAACTGGAAGCGGCGCTGGATGATGATGAAAATGAGAAAGGAGTGCCGCATGGCTAAGTCTGCACGCTTGTGGCCTACCCTGAAGCGTCTGCTGAGCTACGGTAAGCCGTGGCGCAAATCCCTGTCGCTGGCGGTAGGGATGCTGTGGATCGCTGCCGCGGCGGAAGTGACCGGACCGGTGCTGGTCAGCTATTTTATCGACAACCTGGTGGCGAAACATCAGATGCCCTGGGGAGTGGTCGCCGGACTGGTGGTCAGTTTTATCCTGCTTCAGCTGCTGGCCGCCGGGCTGCACTACTGGCAGGCGCTGTTGTTTAACCGAGCCGCTATCGGCGTGGTACAGCGGTTACGCAGTGACGTGATGAATGCCGCACTCTGTCAGCCGCTGAGTGCCTTTGATACCCAGCCGGTCGGGCAGATTATTTCACGCGTGACTAACGACACCGAAGTCATCCGCGATCTCTACGTCACGGTGGTTTCAACCGTGCTGCGCAGTGCCGCACTGGTCGGCGCCATGATGGTGGCGATGTTCAGCCTTGACTGGCGCATGGCGCTGGTGGCGATGATGATCTTCCCGCTGGTACTGGTGGTGATGTTCATCTATCAGCGTTACAGCACGCCCATTGCCCGTCGGGTTCGCAGCTATCTGGCAGACATCAATAATGGCTTTAACGAAGTCATCAGCGGTATGAGCGTGATCCAGCAGTTTCGTCAGCAGGCGCGATTTGGTGAGCGAATGGGCGAAGCAAGCCGCTCTCACTATCTGGCGCGAATGGAAACGCTGCGTCTGGATGGTTTTCTGCTGCGTCCGCTGTTGAGTCTGTTTTCAGCGATGGTGTTGTGTGGGCTGCTGATCCTGTTTAGTTTCTCGATGCCTGGCGTGTTTGAAGTGGGGGTACTCTATGCCTTTATTACCTATCTGGGGCGTCTGAATGAGCCGCTGATTGAGCTGACCACTCAGCAATCGATGCTGCAGCAGGCGGTAGTTTCAGGTGAGCGTATTTTCGAACTGATGGATGCTGCACAGCAGCAGTATGGTGCCGATCAACAACCGCTGGCTTCAGGTCGTATCACCCTGAACAATCTGAGCTTTGCCTACCGTGAAAACCGCGATGTGCTCAGTGATATCAATCTTGAGGTTGCCCCACGCGAGTTTGTGGCGCTGGTGGGACATACCGGCAGCGGTAAAAGCACGCTGGCGAACCTGTTAATGGGTTACTACCCGGTGACGCGCGGCGAGATCCGCATTGATGATCGACCCATTAGCGACCTGAGCCATGCCGTGCTGCGGCGCGGTATTGCGATGGTGCAGCAGGATCCGGTGGTGCTGGCCGATACGCTGCTGGCGAATGTGCGGCTGGGACGTGACATCAGCGAAGAGGCCGTCTGGACGGTGCTGGAACAGGTGCAGCTGGCTCCGCTGGCGCATGCGTTGCCGGAGGGAATTCATACCCGGCTGGGTGAGCAGGGCAATAATCTGTCGGTCGGGCAGAAGCAGCTGCTGGCACTGGCCCGGGTGCTGGTTGATCTGCCGCAGATACTGATCCTCGACGAAGCGACGGCCAATATTGATTCCGGCACCGAGCAGGCCATTCAGCAGACGCTTGAGACGCTGCGCCAGCACAGCACGCTGGTGGTGATTGCTCACCGCCTCTCAACGATTATTGAAGCAGACAAGATTCTGGTGCTGCATCGTGGTCGTGTGGTTGAGCAGGGTACGCATCAGCAACTGCTGGCGATGCAGGGACGTTACTGGCAGATGTATCAGCTGCAGCAGGCAGGTGAAGATCTGGTATCGGGCGTCGCTGTAACAACTGAAGGCTGAGTTGCACCTTTTTTGCGCACCTTTATCAGATTAATCTGTATAAATGCACTCCTTTGACGCCTGAAGCACCAAAGGAGTGCAGCCCTCCGCTGCAATTACCCCTGTACGGCCTCTCTGTTTCCCATCCTCTTTAAAGCATCCCTTGTCGCGTCTCGCCTGAACAACGTATTACCGTCATTTTCACACTCTGGCACAGGCTTTGCTTATATCCCTGCGTGTCCGTAAACCTTACCTATTTACTCGCTGGAGGGGATCCAATGAAGCTGGTTACCGTCGTAATTAAGCCATTCAAGCTGGAGGATGTACGTGAAGCTTTATCCTCTATCGGCATTCAGGGACTGACCGTCTCCGAAGTGAAAGGTTTTGGCCGTCAGAAGGGCCATGCAGAGCTTTATCGTGGCGCAGAGTACAGCGTGAACTTCCTGCCTAAGGTCAAAATTGATATCGCTATTGCCGACGATCAGTTAGACGAAGTGGTGGATGTCATCAGTAAAGCGGCTTACACCGGCAAAATTGGCGACGGTAAAATTTTCGTAGCTGAACTGCAGCGCGTCATCCGTATTCGTACCGGCGAGACCGACGAAGCCGCTCTGTAATAAAGACTCAGTACTGTGATGGGATGGAATAAAAATGAATAAAATTTTCGCTAAGTTGGGCCTCACCAGCCTGGCACTGTTACCCTCACTCGCAATGGCTGCGCCTGCCGTTGCGGACAAGGCTGATAACGCATTTATGATGATTTGCACCGCGCTGGTGCTGTTTATGTCAATTCCAGGTATCGCGCTGTTTTATGGTGGTTTGATTCGCGGTAAAAACGTGCTGTCGATGCTGACTCAGGTTGCCGTCACCTTCTCACTGGTCTGCGTATTATGGATGGTTTACGGCTATTCACTGGCGTTCAGTGAAGGCAACGCCTTCTTTGGCAGCTTTAACTGGGTGATGCTGAAAAACATTCAGCTGACCGCCGTCATGGGCAGCTTCTATCAATATATTCATGTCGCGTTCCAGGCCTCGTTTGCCTGTATCACGGTGGGCCTGATTGTCGGTGCTATCGCAGAACGCATCCGTTTCTCTGCCGTACTGATTTTTGTCGGCGTCTGGCTGACCCTGGCTTACCTGCCTATCGCGCACATGGTGTGGGCTGGCGGTTTCCTGGCACAGGATGGCGCGCTGGACTTTGCTGGCGGCACCGTGGTGCATATTAACGCCGCTGTCGCCGGTCTGGTGGGCGCTTATCTGGTGGGCAAACGTGCCGGCTTTGGTAAAGAGGCCTTCAAACCACACAACCTGCCAATGGTATTCACCGGCACCGCCATTCTGTATGTCGGCTGGTTCGGTTTCAACGCCGGTTCTGCTTCTGCAGCAAACGAAATCGCGGCGCTGGCCTTCCTGAACACCGTTGTCGCCACAGCGGGCGCCGTGTTGTCATGGACCTTTGGCGAGTGGGCGGTACGTGGTAAGCCTTCGCTGCTGGGTGCCTGTTCAGGCTTTATTGCCGGGCTGGTAGCGATTACGCCTGCCTGTGGTTATGTCGGCGTCGGCGGTGCATTAATTATCGGCCTGGTCGGCGGACTGGCGGGACTGTGGGGCGTGACCACTCTGAAAAAATGGCTGCGCGTGGATGATCCCTGCGATGTGTTCGGCGTGCATGGCGTGTGCGGCATTGTCGGCTGTATCCTGACTGGCGTGTTTGCCTCCTCTTCACTGGGCGGCGTAGGCTATGCAGAGGGTGTCACCATGGGCCATCAGGTCTGGGTACAGCTCTTCAGCGTGGGCCTGACTATCGTCTGGTCGGGCGTTGTCGCCTTCATCGGCTTCAAGCTGGCTGATTTGATTGTCGGTCTGCGCGTTCCGGAAGAGCATGAGCGTGAAGGTCTGGATGTAAACAGCCACGGCGAGAATGCTTACAACCAGTAATGGATGGGCAGTGAAAAGATCAACCGGGGGCGAGTAATCGCCCCCTTTTTTTATTCGCTGCGCTGACGCATCACCCCTTCCTGAACCGTTGAGGCCACCAGCACACCCTGCTGATTGTAGAACTCGCCCCGGACAAAACCCCGTGCGCCTGACGCCGAAGTACTGACTACGCTATAGAGCAGCCATTCACTGAAGTCGAACGGGCGGTGGAACCACATTGAGTGGTCGATAGTGGCGACCTGCATGTCCGGCTCTAAAAAGCCTTTGCCGTGCGGCTGGAGCGCGACCGGCAGGAAATTGAGATCGGAAGCATAGCCGAGCAGATACTGATGGATACGCAAATCGTCGGGCAGTGGGCCGGTGGCACGGATCCAGACCTGGCGTTCAGGCTTATCCACATGGCCCCGGAGAGGATTGTGAATCTGTACCGGGCGGATCTCCAGCGGACGCTCAGCAATGAATTTTTCACGTAGCTTTTCTGGCAGCAGATGCGCCATTTTCTGCGCCATCGCCTGTTCAGTTAACAGATTCTCTGGCCCCTCCACCTGTGGCATCGGATTCTGATGTTCAAAGCCGCTTTCCGGTGACTGGAACGAGGCGGTCATATAAAAAATCGGCTGCCCATTCTGAATGGCACTGACCCTACGTGCGCTGAAACTTTTGCCATCACGCAGCGTTTCAACATCGTAAATAATCGCTTTCTGACTATCGCCGGGCCGCAAAAAATAGCTGTGAAAAGAGTGAATAATGCGATCTTCCGCCACAGTTTGCTTTGCGGCATACAGCGCCTGACCCACCACCTGACCGCCAAACACCTGACGAAGGCCAATATCTTCGCTCTGGCCGCGATATAAACCCTCTTCCAGTTTTTCCAGATTTAATAAATTCAGCAGATTTTGCAGTGCCTGACTCATGGCGCGTTCCTCAATATAGTGACCTGCTCAGTGTGAAAGATCGGACCAGTTGACGTCAATCAGACTTTCTACATTGTCGGTGCCAGGCAAAATTTCATTTTTGTGCCAACATTAAGGACATACGGCGAGTGAAGCGCTGTAAGCAGGATTCGCTGCCGACAATCATTTTGATCAAATGGAGACGACATCAATGAAACTCAGGCATGTGTTCAGTGGAGTAGTTATGGCGGTTGCTGTTGTAGGATGCGCCGACAAGAGTAAACCCGTGCCAACGCCAACTCTGGGTTCTGCGGTTGCAGGACAGACGGCGGCGATTGCGCAGCCCAACGTAAGTGGTTCAGTCTTTATCCGCCAGCGCATTGCGCTGCCGCCGGATGCGGTATTAACCGTGACGCTCTCTGATGCGTCCGTCGCCGATGCACCCTCAAAAGTGCTGTCGCAGCGCGTGGTGCGTACCGAAGGCAAACAGGCACCGTTCCAGTTCGTGCTGCCGTTTAACCCAGCCGACATCAAGCCTGATGCACGCATTCTGTTAAGCGCAGCTATCTCAATCGACGGTAAGCTGGCCTTTATCACTGAAGGCGTGAAGCCAGTGATTAACCAGGGTGGCACCAAAGCAGAGCTGCTGCTGGTACCGGTACCGTCTATGGCGATGCCAACCCAGCCGGGCGCAGCGACCACCGTTCCTTCGACCTCACCGACTCAGGTGACGCCGTCTGCTGCGGTTCCTGCTCCAACCCGTCTGTAAACTCATTTCGGGGCGACATTGTCGCCCTTTTTACCCTGTCTAAAATCGCCAGCGATAAGTCTCGAGATCGAGCTGTCCGTCATCACTCACCTCTATGCCTTCCGCCTCCAGTGCATCCCGCTGCCGCAACAGACGGTCACCCTGAAGAGAAATTGTGCCGTGTCGGTTTACGACGCGATGCCAGGGAAGGGTAGTTCCCTCGGGTAAGCGACTCAGCACGCCACCAACCTGACGCGCCGCGCGCGGAGAACCGGCCAGTAGCGCCACATCGCCATAGGTGGTGACGCGGCCAGCCGGAATAGCGGCAACAATTTGCCAGATGCGTTGCTGGAAAGTGTCTGGCTGATTCATGTACTTATTTCATCAGGAAAAAGGGTTTTAACTTTAGCACGGGGAAAAGGCGGAAAAAGCGTAAAAGCGGTGGTTGTTCAAGAAAACAACGGTTGTCCCGACTACGCTTGCAATTGCCACCTCCTTCCCAGATAATGCCCCCGCTCTCGTAAAGAGGGCTTGTCAATGGGGGCCCTGTTGGTTCTCCCGCAATGCTAGCTTGTGAACTCGGTCAGATCCGGAAGGAAGCAGCCGTAGCAGGTGACGCGTGTGCCGGGATGTAGCTGGCAGGGCCCCCACCACTTTCTCCCTTCGATATTCTCCCCCTAAGCTGCAGACAGGCAAAACCCGCCTGGGCCGATCCTTTGCCGGCAGGCAGGATTATCCGGTACTTTATTGGGGTAAAACTGAGCTGTAAGCGATCAGATTAACGGACAAATTTCCATACTGAACCCGGGACTTTATCGTAGAGCTTGTTCATCGTCAGTTCCGCCAGGCGATGGTCAGCTGCTGAGTAAAATACCGCTAATTCATCTTCCGGTAATTCATACTTATTTTTTTCAATCACCCTTTCCAGGGTATCAAGAGAGCGGCAGCGCCGCAGTCGCATCAAATAATCGGTTTTAGTCAGGGTTTTGTTCATAAATAAACCGTTCTCATGTCTTTACTATAATGAATGGCTCGGTTGCTGGAGAAAAGCGCACTCTTCAGTGAACAGATTAAATAAGCGTTTTGCTGAACGTTGCCACCGCTGAAGATCCGGACTATTGACACCATAATTGCTGAATAGCATAAAAGTATCATCAAGATATTCATCGATTTGCGAAATCAGCGCTTCATCTTCAACGTGCTTAATTTTGTAATTCATGGTGAAAGAGGCGATATGCTCAATCAAATCGTTAAGCTGTAGATTGCTTTCAGAAGTGGGATCATTAACCCAGCCATGATGACTGTCGGTTAATGTTGCCATGCTGTCGTCAAACAGACTCTCACAAAGGTATTTAAGCTGGGCAATATCATGCCGTTTCGGTGAGTATTCGTCCATCTTTTTCCCCTCCATAGCTAGCACAGTTGCCGCAGGGCGGCGAGAGAAGATCACGCGGCCAGGAAGCGATTATTCGGGCAGTTATTAAACGGGATACCTTAAAGATAGTGTAAAACCATTAGTTCTGCTCACCTCCATTACTAAATATTACAATTCATCGCCAGGGGAGGGTTGCTCATTGTCGATCACATCAAACTCAAGTGCACCGGGCTTAATGTGAAAGTTTACCTGTTCTGACTGCGTCACGGTTTCATTTAGATCCAGGCAGGGACTAAATAAATTCCAGTCAAAATCGTAAAGTAATTTAAAACTATTCAGATCCTGGTATTCAACCGAAATGATTTTTAAACTGCCTGGAACTAACCGGGCATTTTGTGAGTACCAGCGTAAATCCCCTACCAGCAAATCGGTTATTTTGAGAATATTCCGCTGAACAATCTCTGCTATTTTTGCGCAGTCCGATTCACCCGCGGCAATATCACATTCAATGCGTGACAGCATATCTGTTCCACTTATAACCGTTAATAAACCTATCATTGGTTTTCTGCAACTGGTTTGCAAGCCAGTTGAGCACAAAACTCTCAGTTTATGAGATTTGCCAGACGCCGCCGCAGGCCTTATCGCCAGCGCGGGTCTGCCAGTGCGTGCAGCTGGTATTTATCTTTTGATACACAATCCCACATTCAACAGAGAGCAACATCAGGTATCTTTACTGTTATGTTATAACATTATGGTGAAGTAATGCGTCAGAGTGGACTACTTATGTCACTGGGCGGGCGGCTGGGAGTAGCACTGCTATTTATCATGCTGCTTGCCGTGGCAATAAAATGGGGGATCAGCGCATGATCCTGTTTAACGCGCTTCGCGCGGGCTACCAGGGACAGGTTGTGACCCCGGCTATTACCGGCCAGCTCGCAGCCGGCTCGATGACCGCGCTGGTCGGCGCGAACGGTAGCGGCAAATCAACCCTGTTAAAAACCATTGCTGGCTTACTGCCACCGATAGCCGGGCGCTGCGAGCTGCAGGTTGCACGCCGGGATATCGGCTGGTTGCCGCAGCGCACCGAACTTGAGACCCGCTTTCCCCTGACGGTATTTGAACTGGTCTCTATTGGCTGCTGGCCACGCTGCGGCTGGTTCGGCGGCATTAACCGGATACTGCGTCGGGAGATCTGGCAGGCGCTGGAAGCGGTTCAGATGAGTGATTATGCGGATGCGCAGCCCGCGACGTTATCCGGCGGACAACTGCAGCGGGTATTGTTTGCGCGGCTGATGCTGCAGCGCAGCCAGCTCTGGCTTCTGGATGAGCCTTTTAACGGCATTGACAGCCAGACGGTGACGCTACTGATGTCGATCCTTGAGCAGCAACAGCAGGCCGGAACAACCCTGCTGGTGGTGCTGCACGATCGTCCGCTGGTGGCGCGCTACTTCAGTAACGTGATGTCGATGGATGAACGTGAGGTTAACTGCACCTGCCTGCCTGCTTCCTCTCTGCGGAGTCGTGCGCCGTGACCCTGATTCAACCCTTTATTGAGTTTGGTTTTATGCGACGCGCGCTGGTGGCCTGTCTGGCGCTGGCCGTCAGCGCCACGCCGCTCGGGGTATTCCTCTCCCTGCGACGTATGAGCCTGATTGGCGATGCCTTATCACACGCGGTACTGCCTGGTGCCGCCATTGGCTATCTGATCTCCGGATTGTCACTGGTCGCGATGGGTGTTGGCGGCCTGATCGCTGGTTTAGCCGTGGCGCTGCTCTCTGGCGCGGTCAGTCGCTACACGCCGCTGAAAGAGGATGCCAGTTTTGCCGGCTTCTATCTGGGTTCACTGGCGCTGGGCGTCACGCTGGTTTCATTACGCGGCTCAAGCGTGGATCTGCTGCACGTTCTGTTTGGCTCGCTGCTGGCGGTAGACAACGCAGCGCTGTTGCTGGTGGGCGGCATCGCTGCCTTTACGCTGATTCTGCTGGCGGTGATCTATCGTCCGCTGGTCATCGATGCGTTTGACGGCGACTTCCTGCGTGCGCAGGGAAAATGGAGCGCGCCGCTGGTGCATGGTCTGTTTTTAATGCTGGTGGTGCTGAATCTGGTGGCGGGTTTTCAGGTGCTGGGCACCCTGATGTCGGTGGGTTTAATGATGTTGCCCGCCGCCAGCGCCCGCTTCTGGAGTCGCCATCTCGCCGCAATGCTGGTTATCGCCATTTTCATGGCAATGATTTCGTCGCTGGCCGGGCTGATGATCTCCTGGCACTTCTCATTGCCGGCGGGTCCCGCTGTAGTGCTGAGCGCCGCCATGCTGTTTTTTTTCTCCATTCTTACAGGGCCGTGCGGCGGAATTTTACGCCGCCATTAATCTTAAGGGGTATCTATGAAAAAATTATCGGTTAGCCTGGCGCTCGCTGCGCTGTTTACCACGCCTCTGGCGATGGCCAAAACGGTGGATGTCGTGGCCAGCTTTACCGTGCTGGCTGACATCGTTAAGCAGGTCGGCGGCGATCATGTAAAGGTTAAAAGCCTGGTGGGGCCGAATGGCGATCCTCATACTTTTGAACCGACACCGCAGGACAGTCAGGCGCTGGCGAAGGCCGATCTGGTGTTTGTCAGCGGACTGGGACTGGAAGGGTGGATGGATCGGCTGGTCAGCGCCTCAGGGTATCGCGGTCAGCCCGTTGTCGCTTCAACCGGTGTCACCACCCGCAGCATGGAGGAGGAGGGTAAAACCGTTACCGATCCTCACGCCTGGAACAGCATGCAGAACGGCGTTATCTACGCGACCAACGTGATGAATGCGCTGGTCAAAGCCGATCCTGAAGATGCTCCGGCCATTCGTCAGCGTGGACAGAATTACATTCAGCAACTGCAGGCGCTGGATCGCTGGGCAAAAACCGCCTTTGACGCTGTGCCAGCCGATAAGCGTAAAGTGCTGACCAGTCACGATGCGTTTGGTTACTTTGGACAGCGATATGGCGTGACTTTCCTGGCGCCGGTAGGGTTCTCTACTGAGGCGGAAGCGAGTGCCAGCAACGTGGGTAATTTAATCACCCTGCTTAAGCAGCAGCACATCAATCGCTATTTCATTGAGAACCAGACCGACCCGCGTCTGGTAAAACAGATTGCCAGCGCCACCGGGGCAGAGCCGGGTGGTGAGCTCTATCCGGAAGCGTTATCCACGGCCTCTGGCCCGGCAGCCACCTATCAGGCGGCTTTTAAACACAACGTGAATGCGATGCTGAAGAGCATGCACTAAGCATAAAAAAGGCCGGGCAAGCCCGGCCAGTCATCACGACACAAACTAGCGTTTTTTCTTTCTTCCCTGTACTGCTTTAAACCGCGGGTTCGATTTACAGATAACGTAAATACGGCCTTTGCGGCGGACCACTTTACAATCCCGATGGCGATTTTTTGCTGAACGCAGCGAGCTTAATACCTGCATGATCCTCTCCTCTATTTCTTTCCAAGAAAGCGCCCGAAACGCTGGTTAAAGCGCGCGGTGCTGCCCTCTTTGGCAAAATCTTTCTGTTTACCGGTGTAGAACACATGTGAGGCAGACGACACATCCAGGGTGACGTAGGGCAGCGTTTCGCCTTCGAACTCCACGGTGCGATCGGTTTTGATGGTTGATCCGATTTTGAACCAGACATCAGCCGATGTGTCATGGAAAACCACGTGACGATAGTGAGGATGAATATTCGCTTTCATAATGCACACCTATGTAATGTTATACTATAACAATATTATGCGATGCACAGGCCAGGATTGCAACTGTCCGTGAGACAGGAAAAGCAAGGGGACAGGAAATGAGAAGGGCTGAATCGCAGGCATAAAAAAAGGCCGCTTGCGCGGCCTCAGATGATTTACAGCTTAGTGAGTCTGGTTATGCTCAACCGGATGACTATTCGCTGATTCTTCTTTTTTCTTGCCAAAGCGGCGGCGTACCACCACAAAGAACACAGGAACGAAGAAGATCGCCAGTATGGTCGCGGTGACCATACCACCGATAACGCCGGTACCTACGGCGTTTTGCGAACCGGAACCGGCACCGGTACTGATCGCCAGCGGCAGTACCCCGAGAATAAACGCCAGTGACGTCATCAGGATAGGACGCAGACGCATACGGCACGCTTCCAGCGCAGCTTCAATCAGCCCTTTACCCTCTTTATCCATCAAATCTTTAGCAAATTCGACTATAAGGATGGCGTTCTTGGTGGAGAGGCCGATGGTTGTCAGTAACCCCACTACGAAGTAGACGTCATTACTCAGGCCACGCAGGGTGGTAAAGATCAGTGCACCAATGACCCCGAGCGGGACAACCAGCATAACCGAGAATGGAATCGACCAGCTCTCGTACAGTGCGGCGAGACACAGGAAGACCACAATCAGCGAGATGGCATAGAGCGCAGGGGCCTGGTTACCTGACAAGCGTTCCTGATAGGACATACCGGTCCAGTCATAGCCGATACCGGCAGGCAGTTTCGCCGCCAGCTCTTCCATCAGGTCCATTGCCGCACCCGAACTTTTGCCTGGCGCAGCCTGTCCCAGGATTTCCATCGCAGGCAGACCGTTGTAACGCTCAAGGCGCGGTGAGCCATATTGCCATTTCGCTGACGAGAAGGCAGAGAAGGGCACCATGGTTCCGCTGCTGTTGCGCACGTACCATTTACCAATGTCGTCCGGCAGCATGCGGGCGTCCGCTTTACCCATGACGTAAACTTTCTTCACGCGACCGCGGTCAATGAAGTCATTGACGTAGGAACCGCCCCAGGAAGCCGCCAGCGTGGTGTTGATATCACTCAGTGATACGCCCAGCGCCTGTGCTTTCTCCTGATCGATGGTCAGCTTGTACTGCGGGGTATCTTCCATCCCGTTAGGACGGACGCCAACCAGCGTATCAGGATGCTGCGCAATCATGCCGAACAGCTGATTACGCGCTTCCGTCAGCTTATCGTGGCCAAGGTTATTCTGGTCGATCAGCTCAAAGTCGAAGCCGGTCGCGTTACCCAGTTCAATAATGGCTGGCAGGTTGAAAGGAATGACCATTGCATCTTTGATCGCGCCCAGCGCCTGCATGGCACGGCCAGCAATCGCCGGTACTTTCATGTCGCTGCCGGTACGCTCATCCCACGGCTTGAGACTGACGAAGGCGATACCGGTGTTCTGTCCACGACCGGCAAAGCCGAAGCCGTTAACGGTAAACACCGATTTAACCGTGTCTTTCTCCTGGGTCAGGAAGTAATCCGTCACCTGGTCCAGCACTTTCTGCGTACGCTCCTGGGTTGCACCAGCAGGCAGCTGCGCCTGAGCCAGCAGCAGACCCTGATCCTCTTCCGGTAAGAATGAAGAGGGCAGTCTCACAAACAGAAACGCCATACCGACCACGATCACCAGATAGATCACCATATAGCGACCCGTACTGCGAACCATGTGACCCACACCATCCACATAGTGGTTGGTGCTTTTGTCGAACATGCGGTTGAACCAGCCGAAGAAACCGGTGGTTTTACCGTGCTCGCCTTTTTTAATCGGTTTCAGCATGGTGGCACAGAGTGCCGGCGTCAGAATAAAGGCGACCAGCACCGACAGCGCCATTGCCGAAACGATAGTGATGGAGAACTGACGGTAGATAACACCGGTCGAACCACCAAAGAACGCCATCGGAATAAATACGGCAGCCAGCACCAGCGCGATACCGACCAGTGCGCCCTGGATCTGCTCCATAGAACGCTTAGTCGCTTCTTTTGGCGGTAATCCCTCTTCCGCCATTACGCGCTCAACGTTCTCGACCACCACGATGGCGTCATCCACCAGCAAGCCGATGGCCAGCACCATCCCGAACATCGTCAGGGTGTTTATCGAATAGCCAAAAGCGCTGATAACGGCAAACGTACCCAGCAATACCACAGGGACCGCGATGGTAGGAATGAGCGTGGCGCGGAAGTTCTGCAGAAACAGATACATGACCAGGAACACCAGCACGATCGCTTCGATCAGCGTTTTCACCACTTCGAAAATCGAGATTTTAACGAAAGGCGTGGTGTCATACGGATAGACCACTTTCAAACCGGCCGGGAACGTCGGCTGCAATTTGGCCAGTTCTTCTTTCACCGCATTGGCGGTATCCAGCGCATTCGCACCGGTGGCCAGCTTGATACCGATACCGGACGCAGGCTTGCCGTTATAACGGGCAACGATTTCGTAGTTTTCCGCGCCAAGTTCAATCCTTGCCACATCACGCAGACGAACCTGAGAACCATCTTCATTCACTTTCAGCAGGATTTTGCCGAATTCATCGGTAGAGGTGAGACGGGTTTGCGCAATGATCGAGGCGTTAAGCTGCTGTCCCGGAACCGGAGGCGTACCGCCCAACTGACCGGCAGCAACCTGGGTGTTCTGCGTATTCAGGGCGCTGATAACATCAACCGGCGTCAGGTTGTAGTTGTTCAGCTTGTGCGGATCCATCCAGATACGCATCGCGTACTGCGCACCAAATACCTGGGTATCACCCACGCCTTTGGTACGGCTGATCGGGTCTTTGATGGACGATGAAATAAAGTCAGAAATATCATTCTGCGTCATATTGTCATCGTCGCTGATGAAGCCCGCTACCATCAGGAAGCTACTGGAAGATTTCTTAACCTGAATCCCCTGTTGCTGTACTTCCTGCGGTAACAGCGGCGTCGCCAGCTGCAGTTTGTTCTGCACCTGAACCTGCGCGATATCGGCATCTGTTCCTGACTCAAAGGAGATCGTCAGGGTCAGCGTACCGGATGAGTCGCTGCTTGAGGACATATACATCAGTCCATCAATGCCGTTCATATTTTGTTCGATGACCTGGGTCACCGAGTCCTGCAGCGTTTTAGCATCTGCACCAGGGTAGGTGGCCTGAATCTCAATCGCCGGCGGTGCAACATTGGGATATTGCTCAATCGGAAGTTTGAGAATCGATAGCGCACCGACCAGCATAATGATGATGGCGAGCACCCACGCAAAGATGGGCCGATCGATAAAGAACTTAGCCATGAATCAACGGCTCCTGTTATGACGATGACTTGTCAGACTGCGGCTTTGAATCGGGTGCCGCTTTCGCATCGTCTGAGACTTCTTGTGGGGTAACCTGTGCGCCCGGCTTGGCTCGCTGCAGACCCGTGCTGATCACACGTTCACCCGCTTTAACACCGTCGGTGACTAACCACTTGTCGCCAATCGCCTGAGAGGTGGTGACCTGACGAGCTTCCACTTTGTTATCTGCACCTACCACCATGACCGTTGCCTGACCCGTTGGGGTGCGGGCTACCGCCTGTTGCGGAACCAGCAACGCATTAGGATTGGTACCTTCATCCAGACGAGCGCGAACAAACATGCCCGGTAACAGCGCATGGTTCGGGTTCGGGACAATGGCGCGCAGGGTGATAGAACCCGTGGTTTCATCAACGGTAACGTCAGAGAACTCCAGCGTACCTGTCTGTGGATAGCTGTTGCCGTTCTGCATCAGCAGGGTCACGTTGGCTTTGCCATCGTTCTGCTTCAGCTGACCCGACTCCAGTTCTGAACGTAAGCGCATGAAATCTTCGCTCGACTGGGTGACGTCGACATACATCGGGTCAAGTTGCTGCACAGTGGCCAGAGCGGTGGTTTGTGCGTTTTGTACCAGCGCACCTTCCGTTACTGACGATTTGCCGATGCGGCCACTGATAGGCGAGGTGACTTTGGTATAAGCCAGGTTAATGCGGGCCGTTTCTACATTGGCTTTTGCTACCTGAACCGCAGCATCGTTTTGCGCGGCCGTGGCAACGGCGGTGTCGTAATCCTGCTGACTGATATATTTGGTGCCGAGTAAAGGCTTATAACGTTTGACGGTCAGCTGAGCGATGCGTGCATTGGCCTGCGCCTGAGTTAAGTCACCTTTGGCGCTGTCATAGGCGGCCTGATAGGTAGCAGGATCGATCTGATAAAGAGACTGACCCGCTTTGACATCGCTGCCTTCAACAAAGTTACGCTTCAGAATGATACCGGAAACCTGCGGACGGACTTCGGCGACACGATATGCCGAGGTGCGGCCAGGTAATTCAGTCGAGATTTTCAGGGGTTCAGTTTTCAGTGTTACAACCCCCACTGCTGGCGGTTGCTGGGCGGCTTGTTCGGATTTATTGTTGTCACATCCTGTTAACAAAAAGCTGCCTGATAGCATCAGGACGGCCGCCAGAGGCGATAATCCTCTGATTTTATTCATAAATAAACCTCTAGTGTCCGATATCAATTGGTCAATGGATCACAAACTGAAAAACCCATTGCTGTGTCAAGTCGCAGGTCATGCTATGGTACATACATTCGCAAATGTATGTAAACTTACCTGTTTGTAAAAAAAGCCCCTTATGGCACGAAAAACCAAAGCGCAAGCACTTGAAACGCGACATCAAATTCTTGATGCCGCCATTGTTCTGTTTTCGCAGCAGGGCGTTTCAGCCACTTCTCTGGCGGATATTGCAACCGCTGCCAGCGTCACGCGAGGGGCCATCTACTGGCACTTCAAAAATAAAGCCGATGTATTACATGAAATATGGCTTCGTTGTGATGCTGGTCTGGACGATGTGGAACTTGAGTATCAGACAAAATACCCTGGCGATCCACTCTCTGTGTTGCGAGCGATGCTGGTCTATATCTTTGACGCGACAGCAAAGGATCCGCAGCGCCGCGCCTTGATGGAGATCATTTTCCACAAATGTGAATTTGTGGGCGAAATGTCGGCGCTGAAGAATATGCAGCAGAGCTTACTGCTGGAATGCTACGACAAAATTGAAGATGTGCTGCGCCAGTGTATCGAAGCCGGACAACTTCCGGGCAGTCTCAGCACGCGTCAGGCCGCTCTTATCCTGCGCGGTTACGTCAACGGTATGATGGAAAGCTGGCTGTTTGCGCCGGACAGTTTTGATTTAGCCGGAGACGCGCCGACGCTGGTCAATGCTTTTATCGATATGCTGCGCCTCAGTCCGACGCTGACTGCCCACCACTAAGCCGATGGGCGATCACGCTTGTTTTCGAAATCGCGCTGCACCATGGCCAGCGCTGAGAGCACGGTTTCTACCGGCAGTTGATGCTCTTCCAGTAGCTGAATCAGATCAACTGCCAGTTTGACGTCGTCAGGGGCATTTTCCAGTGACATTTCTTCTCCTAAATACGTAGTCGGGCCGCGACCAGCAGCATCACTAATGCACCGAGAATCGCCATGCCCAGTGCGCCAATATGCAGCGTTGCCAGGGTGCCCAGTTCAAAATAGGAGGCGATATAGCCGCCAATCAGTGCACCGATCATCGACAGCGTCAGGGTAGCAACCAGGCCGCCCGGTGGTCCCGGCATCAGCAGGCGCTTCAGCAACCCCAGCAGTAAACCGCTTAACAGCCACACAAGTAAAGCCATGGTTCTTCTCCGCGCCGAATCACACCCAGTATAGGAGCGCTTTTGTCACGCTGCGCTTTATTCGCTGCCGCGCAACGAAGAGGCCCATTCGACAGAGCGAATCGCCTGCCGACAGCGTGCCAGTCGCTGCTCTAACGTTTCCAGATCCTGTTTCAGCTGATGCTGTACCGCCAGCGTTTCGGCCAGCGCCAGCCGCTGCTCACGCTGATCGATCATTGCCAGCAAACGCCGTTCAAATTCACGGTACTCCTGATATTTTGCGGCGCGTGGGTTCCTGACGGGCTGTTCGCGTCGGGTACGCAGCTGTTGCGTACTCGCCTCACGTTGCAGGGCGGCAATCTGATCGACCAGGCGTTCAGCCAGCCAGGCACTGCGGGCCAGATCGTGGCTGCTGTCGCAGAGCCGGGCAAAATTCTGTTCCACTTCCAGCAGGTAATCAGCCAGCCGCGTGCCTTTGGTGCGAAACAGCTGAGTATCAAAACGTGGCAGACGGCAAACTCCATCTGAATGGCAGGCAAGCTCCTGCCGCAGGGCGATAAGGAGCTGTTGCAGGCGCTGTTGTATGGCGATCGCACTCATCGCGTGACGCTCAATTGTGCTAACGTACGCTGATGAGGAAAGAGTTGGGCGGCATTCATGCAACGCATTCTGTTATTAACCCTCGGCTGGCTGGCGATTGTGCTGGGGACGCTGGGCATTGTATTACCTTTATTACCTACCACGCCATTCATGCTGCTGGCGGCCTGGTGTTTTGCCCGTTCATCGCCGCGTTTTCATCACTGGCTGCTGTGGAAATCGCCATTTGGCCGCTATCTGCGTCACTGGCAGCAGCATCGCGCGATGCCGCCAGGGGCTAAAGTACGCGCTATCTGCCTGATAGTCGCCACCTTTAGTCTCTCACTCTTCCTGGTGCATCAGCTCTGGGTACGCATCATGCTGCTGATCATGCTGGCGGCGCTGCTGCTGTTTATGTGGCGTATTCCGGTGGTGGCAGAAGCAGCGGACGCACCGCCGCCGCCGCGATAAAGTTGCATTTAGCCGGTCATTTGCTTAGATTTGGGCGTCTTCGTGCGTGGCTTCCCTTTGTGAATTGACTTCCGCTGAGCCTGTTATCAGGTATTAGCGCTTTTGAAGCTGCGCGAAACAGAATTTTTTACCAGGCGTATCATTATGACCGACACTGCGCAGCAGCTTGAATTCATTAAAAACAGCATTAAAAGCATTCCCGATTATCCTAAGCCAGGCATCCTGTTCCGCGATGTCACCAGCCTGCTGGAAGATCCCAAAGCCTATGCCGCGTCGATTGCGCTGCTGGTTGAGCGTTACCGTAATAAAGGCATCACTAAGGTGGTGGGGACGGAAGCGCGCGGTTTCCTGTTTGGTGCACCGGTGGCGTTAGGCCTCGGCGTCGGTTTTGTTCCGGTGCGTAAGCCCGGCAAACTGCCCCGTGAAGTCTACAGCGAATCCTATGAGCTGGAGTACGGCACCGATAAGCTGGAATTGCACAAAGATGCCATCCAGCCAGGCGATCTGGTGCTGGTGGTTGACGACCTGCTGGCGACCGGCGGGACGATTGAAGCGACCGTTAAACTGATTCGTCGTGCAGGCGGTGAAGTTAAAGACGCGGCTTTCATTATTAATCTGTTCGATCTGACCGGAGAAACGCGTCTTAATGCCATGGGCGTTGAGAGCTACAGCCTGGTTAAATTCCCCGGCCACTAAGCCACTCTTTCGGCCTTGCCATCCGGCGAGGCCGTCACGCCTTCGGCGTCAAGATAACGAGTGCCAGCCAAAAGCGTAGCTGATAGACTACTGCAATCTTATACAGGGGTTGCAGAGCGTCTGCGCTCATCTTTCCATCCAACTTCGTCGAACTCCACATGAGCTATCAGGTACTTGCGCGAAAATGGCGTCCCCAGGCTTTTGCTGATGTTGTCGGTCAGGAACATGTTCTGACGGCGCTGGCGAATGGATTGTCTCTGGGACGCATCCATCATGCTTATCTCTTCTCCGGCACCCGCGGAGTAGGGAAAACCACTATTGCGCGTCTGCTGGCCAAAGGCCTTAACTGCGAAACCGGTATCACTGCCACCCCCTGTGGTCAGTGTGATAACTGCCGTGAAATTGAGCAGGGCCGCTTTGTCGATCTGATTGAGATTGACGCCGCATCGCGTACCAAAGTTGAAGATACCCGCGATCTGCTCGACAACGTGCAGTACGCCCCGGCGCGTGGCCGCTTCAAAGTCTATCTGATCGATGAAGTGCATATGTTGTCGCGTCACAGCTTCAATGCGCTGTTAAAGACGCTGGAAGAGCCCCCTTCACACGTTAAATTCCTGCTGGCGACCACCGATCCGCAGAAACTGCCGGTGACCATTCTCTCGCGCTGCCTGCAGTTCCACCTCAAAGCGCTGGATGTGGATCAAATCCGTCAGCAGCTTGAGCATGTTCTGAAGCAGGAACAGATTGAGAGTGAAACCCGGGCGCTGCAGCTGCTGGCGCGGGCTGCCGATGGCAGTATGCGCGATGCGCTGAGCCTTACCGACCAGGCCATTGCCATGGGGCAGGGCGCGGTGACCAGCAGTACGGTCAGCGTCATGCTCGGCACGCTGGACGATGAACAGCCGCTGGGGCTGCTGGAAGCGCTGGTCGACGGTGACGGTCAGCAGGTGATGAGCCTGTTGAGCCAGGCCGCGTCACGGGGTGTGGAATGGGAAGCGCTGCTGGTAGAAATGCTGCGCCTGCTGCACCAGATTGCGATGGTGCAATTGCTGCCGACCTCGCTTAATGACGATGATGAGAGTAACGCACTTCGCTTGCGTGAACTGGCGCGGGTGGTGCCGCCCGCCGATCTGCAACTCTATTATCAGACCCTGCTGATGGGCCGCAAGGATCTGCCTATTGCGCCCGATCGTCGCATGGGTGTGGAGATGACGCTGCTGCGTGCACTGGCGTTTCATCCTAAAGCTGCCGTGGCTGAACCCATTGCGCGTCCCGCATTAACTCAGCAGACGGCGCCTGTCGCCCCTGCGCAGACGTCACCGGCAGCATCCGGCCCATCGTCGTTAGCACGGCAACCGGCAGCACAGCCAGCCTCACCGTCACCTGCCGCTACGCCGCCGTCGCACACCGCGTCGCCCGTCGCGCAGCAGACTCAACAGCAGGTGCCGGAGCAGACGCAGCAGCAGGTTGCCGCTCAGCCGCAGATGGCCGCGCCCGATGCTGCACCGCAGCATTCGCCGTCGCCAGATGCCACACCGGATACCGCACTTTCCAGTTCCACCAGTCAGCTCCTGCAGGCGCGCACTCAGTTGTTGCGTCAGGGAGCGAACAAGCCAAAAAAGCGTGAGCCGGCAGCGCCAGGTGCGCGGCCGGCCAACTCCGCGCTGGAGCGGCTGGCCTCGGTCACCGAGCGCAGTCAGCAGCGTATCCGCGATCGCGAGCCTGCTGCCCCGGTAAAAGAGGAAGCGTACCGCTGGAAAGCGGTCAATCAGCCGGTGGAAGTGGCGGAGCCGGTGGCGACGCCAAAGGCCTTGCGTTCTGCGCTGGAGCATGAGAAAACCCCTGAGCTGGCGGCGCGTCTGGCCGAAGAAGCACAGCAGCGCGATCCCTGGGCCGCAGAGATTGCGATCCTGCCGCTGCCGAAACTGGTGCAGCAGCTGGCGTTAAATGCCTGGAAAGAGACCACCGAAACTGGGGTCTGCCTGCATTTGCGTAGCAGCCAGCGTCACCTTAATTCACCGTCGGCGCAGCAGGTATTAAGCGATGCGCTGAGTCAGCATGCCGGGCAGAGAGTTGAACTCTCGGTAGTTGAAGACGATAATTCATCGGTGTTGACGCCACTTGAATGGCGTCAGGCCATTTACGAAGAGAAACTGGCGCAGGCGCGTCAGTCAATCACCTGTGATACCCACATCCAGACGCTGCAGCGCTTTTTTGATGCCGATCTGGATGAGGAGAGTATCCGACCTGTTTGAACACGCTGCTGCTATCTTAACGATAGCGTTGTAGCCTCAGCTGAGAGAGAAAACTATGTTTGGTGGTAAAGGCGGATTGGGCAACCTGATGAAACAGGCCCAGCAGATGCAGGACAAAATGGCCAAGGTTCAGGAAGAGATTGCCGCGATTGAAGTGACCGGTGAGTCTGGTGCTGGCCTGGTAAAAGTCACCATTAACGGCGCGCACAACTGCCGTCGCGTGGAAGTCGATCCCAGCCTGCTGGAAGATGACAAAGATATGCTGGAAGATCTGATTGCAGCCGCGTTCAACGATGCGGCACGTCGCATTGATGAAACCCAGAAAGAGAAGATGGCTTCTGTCTCTTCAGGCATGCAGCTGCCACCAGGCTTTAAGATGCCGTTCTGATGCAAACCAGTCCACTGCTTGAATCTTTGATGGAGTCGCTGCGCTGTCTGCCCGGCGTTGGGCCGAAGTCGGCGCAGCGCATGGCGTTTCAGCTGCTGCAGCGCGATCGCAGCGGTGGCATGCGGCTGGCGCAGGCGCTGACCCGGGCGATGTCGGAGATCGGACACTGCGCCGATTGCCGGACATTCACCGAGCAGGAAATTTGCACCATCTGCGCCAATCCAAGGCGTCAGCAGAATGGTCAAATCTGCGTGGTGGAAAGCCCGGCGGATATTCACGCCATTGAGCAAACCGGCCAGTTTGGCGGTCGCTACTTTGTGCTGATGGGACATCTCTCGCCGCTCGACGGCATCGGTCCGGCTGATATTGGCCTGGATCGTCTGGAGCAGCGACTGGAGAGTGAAACCCTGCAGGAAGTGATCCTCGCCACCAACCCGACGGTTGAAGGCGAGGCGACCGCGAACTACATCGCGGAACTCTGTGGTCAGTATGGCGTCGACGCCAGCCGTATCGCGCACGGCGTGCCGGTGGGCGGTGAGCTGGAGATGGTTGATGGCACCACGCTGTCCCATTCACTGGCGGGCCGCCAGAAGTTTAAATTTTAATCACTTGCCGGTGTTGTGACAGACACCGGCTTGAAAATCTCCCTGTCACCCCCACATCAACCTCAACGTTTGTTCAACCTGTTTTGTTGAGGTAGCAATGACCATGAAAGGACAAGAGACCCGTGGCTTTCAGTCGGAAGTAAAACAACTTCTGCACCTGATGATCCATTCTCTCTATTCAAACAAAGAAATTTTCCTGCGTGAGCTGATCTCCAACGCCTCGGATGCGGCAGACAAACTGCGCTTCCGTGCCCTGTCAGATTCCAGCCTGTATGAAGGTGATGGCGAGCTGCACGTTCGTCTCTCTGTTGATAAGGACAACCGTACCATTACGCTCAGCGACAACGGTATCGGTATGCGTCGCGATGAGGTCATTGAGAACCTCGGGACTATCGCCAAGTCAGGCACCAAATCCTTCCTTGAATCGCTGGGCTCCGATCAGGCGAAAGATAGCCAGCTGATTGGTCAGTTCGGTGTCGGTTTCTATTCTGCATTCATCGTGGCGGATAAAGTCACGGTGCGTACCCGTGCCGCGGGCGCGTCAGCCGAAGAAGGCGTGTTCTGGGAATCCGCAGGCGAGGGCGAATATACCCTGGCTGAGATTGAGAAAGCCGATCGCGGTACCGAGATCACCCTGCATCTGCGCGAAGACGAGGATGAGTTCCTGGATGCATGGCGCGTGCGCAACATCATCAGCAAATATTCCGATCACATCGCGCTGCCGGTTGAGATCGAAAGCAAAGATGAAGAAGGCGAAGGGACACACTGGGAGAAGATTAACAAAGCCCAGGCGCTGTGGACCCGCAACAAATCTGAGATCAGCGACGAAGAGTACAACGAGTTCTACAAGCATATCGCCCACGATTACAGCGATCCGGTCGCCTGGAGCCACAATCGGGTGGAAGGTAAGCAGGAATATACCAGCCTGCTCTACATTCCGGCGCGTGCGCCATTCGATATGTGGAACCGCGATCAGAAACATGGCCTGAAACTCTACGTACAGCGCGTCTTTATCATGGATGACGCTGAGCAGTTTATGCCGAACTATCTGCGCTTTGTGCGTGGCCTGATTGACTCCAACGATCTGCCGCTGAACGTCTCCCGTGAGATCCTGCAGGATAGCCGCGTGACCCAGAGCCTGCGCGCTGCGCTGACGAAGCGTACCCTGCAGATGCTGGAAAAACTGGCGAAAGATGACAACGAGAAATACCAGACCTTCTGGAATGAGTTTGGTCTGGTGCTGAAAGAGGGCCCGGCGGAAGATCACGCTAACCAGGAGACGATCGCTAAGCTGCTGCGTTTCGCCACTACCCAGAGCGAAGGTTCAGCACAGACCATTTCGCTGGAAGATTACGTCAGCCGCATGGTGGAAGGTCAGGAGAAGATTTACTACATAACCGCTGACAGCTATGCCGCCGCGAAGAGCAGCCCGCATCTGGAACTGTTCCGCAAAAAAGGCATTGAGGTGCTGCTGCTCTCCGATCGCATCGACGAATGGATGATGAGCTACCTCACTGAGTTCGATGGTAAAACCTTCCAGTCAGTCAGCAAAGCGGATGAATCGCTGAGCAAGCTGGCGGATGAAGAGACCGAAGAGCAGAAAGAGGCGGAAAAAGCGCTGGAGCCTTTTGTTGAGCGGGTGAAAACTCTGCTGGGCGAACGCGTGAAAGAGGTGCGTCTGACGCATCGCCTGACCGATACTCCGGCGATTGTCACCACCGACGCCAACGAGATGACCACGCAGATGGCGAAGCTGTTTGCCGCGGCCGGACAGGAAGTGCCGGAAGTGAAGTACCTGTTCGAAATCAACCCGGATCATCCGCTGGTGAAACGTGTTGCGGATACGCAGGATGAAGTACGCTTCGGTGAGTGGATTGAGCTGCTGCTGGATCAGGCCTTGCTGGCCGAGCGCGGCACGCTGGACGATCCTAACCAGTTTATCCGCCGCATGAACCAGTTGCTGACCGCATAATGGTAACAGGCCGGTGGTTTTCACCGGCCTGAAGTTGCAGCTACGATGCTGGCTCAGGGAGCATACGCCCTCCGCAAAGACGCAAAAAGCCGCCATCCCTGGCGGGCTCAGCGCGGGCCATCCATGGCCCGCGATGCTTTGCTCCAGGCGTATGCTCCCATCGCATTGACTCTGATGCCGTCTGTCTGAATCAGTCAGCGCTGATTGTGAGCGGGATTTCAGGGTTAAAAAGCAGTAAATTTGTCAGCTGTCTGAAGCCGGTGACCCTCACCGGCTTTTTTTATGGTTTTGCGGCATCCTGCAGCCAGTCGCGAAACAGGCTGATCTCTGTATCGTGCCGACGGCTCTGTTTCGTCATCATCCATGTGGCCCGCTCGACGCGTACAAAGCCAAGCGGCGCAAGCAGCGTGCCATCCTCCAGCTCTTTGCGTACCAGCAAACGGGGTGCCATCAGGACGCCAAGACCACTTCGTGCGGCCTGAATCCCCAGTGTCAGACTCTCAAAATGCTTACCGCCGTTAAAACGGCCGCTGACCCCAGCTTTGTCCGCCCACTCTGACCAGGCGTGCAGCCGGGTATCCGCATGCAGCAGGGGCATCGCGGCCAGATCCTCGCCGACCCGCAGTTGCGAAGCAAAGTGAGGTGCGCAGAGCGGTCCAATCTCATCCTCGCTGACCAGCGTGGCGTCTATGTCAGATTCAGGTGGCTCGCCGTGACTGAGGATCAGCACATCCACATGTTCGCTGCGCAGTTGCGAGATCTGCGTCAGCGGCTGGAAGTGAACTTCAATCTCCGGATAGCGTTGATAAAAGCTGGCGATACGGGGGATCAGCCATTGCGACAAAAAGCTGGGGGCGCAGGAGACCCGAATCTGCTGAAGCAGCCCGGTACGAATGCTTTCGCAGCTGCTGCGCAACTCACTGAACGCCTGCTGACAGCTCAGCAGCAGACGTTCACCGTGTGAGGTCAGTTTCACGCGGCCATGGCTGCGGACAAAAAGTGGTTTGCCCATCCAGCTCTCCAGCTGGCGAATCTGATGGCTGATGGCGCTGTGCGTAACATGCAGATGTTCAGCCGCCACGCTAAAACTGCTGTGTAAGGCTGCCTGGTGAAAATAGTGCAGCGCTCTCAGTGGCGGCAGTCCGTTCATCCTCTTCCCCTGTGCAAAAATCTAACAGGGATTGTCAATTTATATCATTTTAAAGTCCAGCCGCATTGACCTACTCTGTAGGGCAAATTCTGGCGGGTTGACTCAGCCTTATATCTGTGATTTTTCAGGGTATTCCGCCTCGCTTAACCAGCGTTCACGCCGCACACTCCCCGAAGCGAGACAACCATGGCACACCGCTCTTTATCCTCTGAAACTTCAGCAGAGGCGCGCCATCGGTTACGCCTGGCGCTCTCACGTTTTTACCGGCTGGAGCAGTTCGATCTCTTCTTCGCGCCCTCGCTGCATGTGGCGCAGGTCCTTCTTTCTCAGCTCTTTCTGCGGCAGGAGCAGGCGCGCAATCAGCACCGTTACGCCTCGCACTTTCCGGTAACCGAACTCAACATCCTGCCAGCAGTTCCGCTGATCGCGGGCAGCATCATGCTGGTACCGCATGTCGAATTGCCCAATGGCCGCGTGCGTCCGCTGCGGGATTGCCAGAACCAGGGTGTGACGGAGGCGAGCGAGAGTTTTGCCAGCGTGCTGCATCAGAAACTGATCGACGAAGCCCATCTGTTTGTCACCCGACTGGATCGCCACGCTGAGATCTGCAGCGATCTGGTGCTGGTGGCGTTGCGGACCCATGACTTCAGTACGCTGGTGCGCAGCGAACTGCGGCTTTTCGAACAGGGGCTGACCCTGACCGCCACGCATGAGGCACTGCGCCGCTTCGACGATCCGCACTGGCGGCCTTACAATGCCGCCACCGTCGATGCGCTCTCCCTGTCAGACCCGCTGCCGCTGAACTCCTGCCATCAGCCCGGTTTGCCGTTTGCCAGCTTTAATGTCCCGGCCTCCGTGATCACATCGCTGTCAGATGCGGAAGATGTGGTGAAATGGCCGCAGCAGGCGCGGCTGCTGCTGAATGCTAACGTGCGCGGCAGCGGCAAAAAAAGCGTGAATATGACCCATCATCTGAGCCGACGACTGCAATTCCTGCTCGGCTCAGGCGGTAAATCTGAAAAAGCGTCCGGCAGGCCAGGCGGGTAGGGGGCAGGGCCAAAAAGCAGCTCAGGTCGCCCTGCGCGATCCGCGCCCTTCCTTGTGATGAGCGGGTCATAATGGTATGTTCTTTCGCTTCTAAGATAGATCAATGCGATTCGCAAGGGGATTTACGCAATGCGTATTATTCTGCTCGGAGCTCCGGGCGCAGGTAAGGGGACTCAGGCCCAATTCATCATGGAGAAGTATGGCATTCCGCAAATCTCCACCGGCGACATGTTGCGTGCAGCAGTAAAAGCAGGCAGCGAGCTGGGCAACCAGGCGAAAGCCATCATGGATGCTGGCAAACTGGTGACCGATGAGCTGGTGATTGCGCTGGTCAAAGAGCGTATCACCCAGGAAGACTGCAAAAACGGTTTCCTGCTGGACGGTTTCCCGCGCACCATTCCTCAGGCAGATGCAATGAAAGAGGCCGGGATCACCGTTGATCACGTGCTGGAGTTCGCCGTACCGGATGAACTGATCGTTGAGCGTATCGTGGGCCGTCGCGTTCACACGCCATCAGGCCGCGTTTATCACGTCACTTTTAATCCACCGAAAGTGGAAGGCAAAGATGATGTGACCGGCGAAGAGCTGACCATGCGTAAAGACGATCAGGAAGAGACCGTGCGTAAGCGCCTGGTGGAATATCATCAGATGACCGCGCCGCTGATTGCTTACTACAGCAACGAAGCGGAAGCGGGCAACACTGCCTATCACAAAATCGACGGCACCCGTAAGGTGACCGAAGTCAGTGCCGAGCTGGCTAAGATCCTGGGCTAAGTTCACAGGGGCCGGTATTACTGGCCCCTTTTGCAGTAATCGCTTTTACCTCCCACTAATTCCGCTACAATTTCCCCGTTTTCACGCATCCCCGTTGTTATCAAGGAACTCAAATGAGGCAAGATAAGGCCGGCGTGTTATTGGTTAATTTAGGTACGCCAGACGCGCCCACCACACCTGCAGTTAAACGCTATCTGAAACAGTTTTTAAGCGATCCGCGCGTGGTCGATGCGCCGCGCTGGCTCTGGTGGCCGGTTCTCAATGCCGTTATTCTGCCGTTTCGCTCGCCGCGCGTCTCTAAGCTCTACTCATCGGTCTGGATGGAAGGCGGTTCACCGCTGCTGGTTTACAGCATGCGTCAGCGCGATGCGCTGGCGGCACGGGTCGATATGCCCGTCGAGGTGGGCATGAGCTACGGTAATCCCAGCCTGAAAAGCGCGGTTGATAAGCTAATGGCGCAGGGCGTGACCCGCCTGATTGTGCTGCCGCTCTATCCGCAATTCTCCTGCTCCACCGTGGCGGCAGTGTGGGATGGCCTGACCGCGGTATTCAAAGATTACCGCTCGCTGCCTGATGTGCAGTTTATCCGCGACTACGCCGAACATCCGGCCTATATCGCCGCGCTGAAAGCGACGGTGGAGCGATCCTTTGAGCGGCACGGTCAGCCCGATCTGCTGGTGTTATCCTTCCACGGCATTCCGCAGCGTTTTGCTAACGAAGGCGATGACTACCCGCAGCGCTGTGCGGATACCACGGCGGCCCTGGTCAAAGCACTTGGCCTGCGTGACGATCAGTATATGATGACCTTTCAGTCGCGTTTTGGTCGTGAGCCGTGGCTGATGCCCTACACCGATAAAACCATGGAAAGCCTGCCCGCTAAAGGGATCAAACATGTTCAGGTGATGAGCCCGGGCTTCTCGTCAGACTGCCTGGAGACGCTGGAAGAGATCAGTGGTGAAAACTGCGAAATCTTCATGCATGCCGGGGGTGAGAAGTTTGAGTATATCCCTGCGCTGAACGCCGATGAGGCGCATATCGACATGATGGTGCAACTGGTCGACGCACGCCGTTAAAGCGCAGGCGGAGAGTGTGATATCATTCTCTGCCTGTTTTTCCAGACGGCACCTCCCGATGAAATTTCCCGGCAAACGCAAATCCAAACACTACTTTCCTGTCAGCGCACGCGATCCCCTGTTACAGCCCGCCCAGCACGATGTTGATGCAGGCAGCTGGGTGGTGGGTATCGACCAGACGCTGGTGGATATCGAAGCCAAAGTCGATGACGCTTTTCTCGCACGTTATGGCCTGAGTGCCGGGCACTCGCTGGTTATCGATAATGCCGTCGCGGAAGCGTTGTACAACGAGCTGATGCAGGAAGCGCTGATCACCCATCAGTTTGCTGGTGGCACCATCGGTAACACGCTGCATAATTTCTCGGTGCTGGCCGATGACCGCTCCGTGCTGCTGGGCGTCATGTGCAATAACATCCAGATTGGCGGCTACGCCTATCGCTATCTCTGTAACACCTCAAGCCGGGTCGATCTTAACTATCTGCAGGGCGTGGATGGCGCCATTGGACGCTGCTTTACGCTGATTGGCGAACATGGCGAGCGAACCTTTGCTATCAGCCCCGGCCAGATGAACCAGCTGCATCCGGATAACGTACCGGAAGAGGTGATCGCCGGAGCCTCTGCGCTGGTACTGACCTCCTATCTGGTGCGCTGTGCCGAAGGTGAACCGATGCCACAGGCAACGTTGCGGGCGATTGAGTATGCCAAACGCCACAACGTGCCGGTGGTGCTGACGCTGGGCACCAAACATGTGATTGGCGACAATCCTCAGTTCTGGCGCGATTTCCTGCGCGAGCATGTCAGCATCGTGGCGATGAATGAAGAGGAAGCGCTGGCGCTGACCGGCGAAAGCGATCCGCTGCTCGCCGCCAATATGGCGCTGGACTGGGTCGATCTGGTGCTGTGTACTGCTGGCCCGATTGGGCTCTATATGGCGGGTTACACCGAAGAAGAGTTCAAACGCAAAACCAACCATCCGCTGCTGCCTGGCGCGATTGCTGAATTCAACCAGTATGAGTTCAGCCGGGTGATGCGCCAGCAGGATTGCCAGCAGCCGCTGCGCATTTTCTCGCACATCGCGCCTTATATGGGCGGACCGGAAAAGATCATGAACACCAACGGCGCCGGAGATGGTGCGCTGGCGGCGTTACTGCATGACATCACCGCCAACAACTATCACAGCCTGAATGTGCCGAACTCCAGCAAACATGCGCGTCCTTACCTGACCTACTCATCGCTGGCGCAGGTATGTAAATATGCCAACCGCGTCAGCTACCAGGTGCTGAATCAGCATTCGCCGCGTCTGACCCGCGGTCTGCCGGAGCGGGAAGACAGTCTGGAAGAGTCTTACTGGGATCGGTAAAGCTGGCAGCTGCCGCGCATAAAAAAGCCCTTCTGAAGAGAAGGGCCTTAGAAGACTGGCAACGTCTGGCTCGGTTAGCGATGAGATCGAGCCTGCTCAGGGAACACGGTCAGACCGGAAAGTCGGTTAAGCCATCCCTGGCCGCTCGTCCCGCACGACTACGCACCTCATCCCTGAGGTGCGCCCATAGCTGGGCCAATGCTTTGCGTTGTTCAAAACGCTCCCGGCGTTTTTAGTACGCACCTCATCCCTGAGGTGCGCCCGTAGCCGGGCCAACGCTTCGCGTTGTTCAAAAACGCTCCCGGCGTTTTTAGTACGCACCTCATCCCTGAGGTGCGCCCGTAGCCGGGCCAACGCTTCGCGTTGTTCAAAAACGCTCCCGGCGTTTTTGTCCGGGCGGCGGGACGCTTTCCTCTTCTGCCCGTGTTCCCTGCGTGTTGAGTTTATTCGTTGCGGTAAAATTCACCCTGATTTTGATAGATCAGTAGGCTGCCAGGTTTTGCTTAACACGAATCAGCGCACGACATCGCAGGGCTGTAAATCTTCGCCCTGGGTCATCTCATCCTGCAGGATTTGCAGCATACTGCTGGCGATCTCACGTTCGCCCATCACCACACGGGTGGCACCCCGTTCCATGATGTACTCGACTTCATCGTCATAGTGGGCGCGGGCGATAATCTCGATATTCTGATGTTTTTCACGCGCGGCGGTGACCACTTCACCCGCTTCATAGCCATTCGGAATAGTCAGTAACAGCCAGCGGGCGCAGTCGAGTCGGGCCAGTTCCATGGTGTCAGCGCGGGCAGCATTACCCAGCACCGCCTTGATGCCGCGCTCGCGCAGCGCTTCAACACGCGCGCGGGAGTTTTCAACCACCACCAGCGGAACATTGGCCTCAAGAAGCTTCTGACCAATCAGACTGCCCACCCGGCCGTAACCTACAATTACCGCGTGATTGCAGAAATCCACCGGGATCTGCTTCTCTTCTTCAATCGCCTCTTCCAGCGTCTGCTCTTCCATCGTCTCCGTTTTCGCCAGGAAACGCTCCAGCAGGGTAAACAGGATCGGATTAAGCATAATCGACAGGATGGCGGCGGCCAGCACCAGGTTGCGGCCCTCATCATTCAGCAGGCCCAGCGAGATACCCAGACCGGCCAGAATAAAGGCGAATTCACCAATCTGCGCCAGACTGACCGAAATGGTCAACGCTGTACGACGTGAATGGCCGAGCAGTGATACCAGCAGCCAGGCGGCGACCGATTTACCCACCACAATAATCACCAGCGCGCCCAGCACTGCCAGCGGCTGCGTCACCAGAATCGACGGGTCAAACAGCATGCCGACCGAGACAAAGAACAGCACGGCAAAGGCATCACGCAGCGGCAGCGTATCGTGCGCGGCGCGGTGGCTCAGTTCCGACTCGTTCAGCACCATACCGGCAAAGAAAGCGCCCAGCGCAAACGAAACATCAAAGAATTCAACAGCACCAAAGGCGATGCCCAGCGCCAGCGCTAATACCGCCAGAGTAAACAGCTCACGCGAGCCGGTGGCGGCGCTGCGGGCGAGGATCCAGGGGACGGCACGCCGTCCCACCACCATCATCAGCACCATAAAGGCGGCGACTTTGCCGATGGTCCACAGCAGGTCCCAGGCCAGCAGTCCGGCACTGGCGTTGCCCTGTTCCATCATGCCGGCAATCGCAGGCAGCAGCACCAGTGTCAGCACCATCACCAGATCTTCAACAATCAGCCAGCCAATCGCAATCTGCCCGCGCTGGCTATCGATCAGTTGCCGCTCTTCAAGCGCGCGCAGTAACACCACGGTACTGGCGGTAGAGAGGCAGAGACCAAACACCAGGCCGGTCATCCACGACCATCCCATTGTCCACGATAAGCCCATTCCCAGTAACGTCGCGACCGCGATCTGTGCGATGGCACCGGGAATGGCTATCGACTTTACCGACATGAGATCTTTCATTGAGAAGTGCAGGCCGACACCAAACATCAGCAGGATAACGCCGAGTTCTGCCAGTTCAGGAGCCAGATTGGTATCGGCAACAAAGCCGGGGGTAAAAGGGCCAGCCAGCACGCCTGCCATCAGGTAGCCAACCAGGGGCGAAATACGCAGGCGGTTTGCCAGCATCCCAAGGAGAAATGCCAGAACCAGTGCTCCGACAATGGTAGTGATCAACGGTGTGGTGTGATGCATGCCTGTCTCCTTGTATACAAATGTATCCGCTTGTAACAAATGAGTTTAAAACAAAATCTATTCTTTCGCTGAGCAATTTGCGGGAATACTCTAAAAAAGCAGGAAAAAAAGTCAAATGCACAATCGAAAGGGTGTTTTTGTTCATTATCCATAATATTGGCTGATTTGACGGTTTAAAGCGGTCCGGGTAAATAAAAATTAGCATCCTTAAATGCCGTGGGTATGACACAAATAAGGGTTAAATGCGCGCACAGACAGGGTAAAGCCCGTCAGCGGCACTTTTGCAGGAGTAAACAACTGGTTAACAACAGGTCTGGCTACCCGTTCTGGCTTATCCGGAACAAACCAGTCTGACGCGGGCGCGGCCTTGCGGCTGTTGTCATGCTCAGCAAAAGCGGTCCGGAGATAAAAAGAGTGGCATACAGAGACAGGCGAATGTGCGTTGGCCTTGAGTTCGCCGGGGGAATGTGCGACACAGTGGGGCAAACCGGCAGTAAAGTCGGGCCAGACGGCAAATTAAGGAGAATCACAGTGTTGTTATCTAAATGGACAGGGGCGGGCGTGGCACTACTGGTGGCCCTGATGCCGCTGTTTTCACAGGCCGCCCAGGCCGATCGCACCTATCGTTTCAGCCTGCTGCACACCAACGATGAGCATGGTCATTTCTGGTTTACTGAGCAGGGTGAATATGGTCTGGCGGCGCAGAAAACCTTGATGGATACGATGCGCTACGATGTGCAGTCCAGAGGCGGCGGCGCATTGATTCTCTCTGCCGGTGATGTGAACACGGGCGTGCCGGAGTCCGATGAGCTGGATGCTGAACCCGATTTTCGCGCGATGAACCTGATTGGCTATGATGCCATGTCGCTGGGCAACCATGAGTTCGACAAGCCCATCGCGGTCCTGCGCAAGCAGGAGAAGTGGGCGCGATTCCCGCTGCTCGCCGCCAACTTTTATCAGAAAAGTACCGGTCAGCGCCTGTTTAAGCCCTGGGCGGTATTCAATCGCCTCGGGCTGAAAATTGCGGTGGTCGGGCTGATCACCCCGGATACGGCGAAACTGGCCAATCCGGCGGGCCTGACGGATACCGAGTTCCGCGATCCGATTGCGGAGGCGGAGAAGGCGGTGGCCGAACTGCGCGCCACAGAGAAGCCGGACGTGATTGTCGCGCTGACCCACCTTGGTCACTATGACGACGGTAAGCATGGCAGCAATGGCATTGATGACGTCACCCTGGCGCGCAGCCTGCCTGCCGGCACCATCGATCTGATTGTGGGTGGTCATTCGCATGATGCGGTCTGCATGGAAAAAGAGAACGTCAGCGTTAAAAATTATCAGCCGGGCCAGCCCTGCAAACCCGATCAGCAGAACGGGATCTGGATTATGCAGGCGGATAAATGGGGCAAATATGTCGGACGTGGTGACTTCACCTTCCGTAACGGGCAGGTGACGCTGGAGGCTTATCAGCTGGTGCCGGTCAACCTTAAACATCAGATAAAGAACGCGGATGGCAGCGAAACCTGGCTCACCTGGCAGGAAGAGATCCCGAAAAACACCGCCATGATGAAACTGCTGATGCCATTCCAGAAACGGGCTGAGGCGAAGTTAACCGTGAATGTCGGCAGCGCCGACGGCAACTTCAGCGGTGAAAAAGAGCAGGTTCGCTTTGAGCAGACGAATCTCGGCCAGCTGATTCTGCGCGCCCAGATGGCGCACACCAAAGCCGATTTTGCGGTGATGAGCGGTGGTGGTATTCGCACCTCGCTGAAATCGGGCAAGCTGAGCTGGCGTGACCTGCTGCAGGTCCAGCCGTTTGGCAATCAGGTGGTCTCGGTCAGCCTGACCGGGGCGGAGATCAAAAAATATCTGGATGTGGTCGCCAATATTCAGCCTGACTCAGGTGGCTACGCCCAGTTTGCCGGTATCAGCCTGACCGCAGACGGTAAACATGTCAGCGACGTCAGCATTAACGGTAAACCGCTGCAGGATGCGCAGCATTATCGCATGGCAACCAACAGCTTCAATGCGGCTGGCGGCGACGGTTATCCGCGTCTGGATAATCATGCGGGTTATCTCAACAGCGGGGCAGTCGATGCGCAGGTGTTGCGTGACTGGATCAAGACGCACTCGCCGGTCAAAGCCAGCGACTATCAGCCGAAAGGGCAGATTGTGCATCTGACCGATGAGCAGATCCGGGCGCGGGATGAAGCTGCGGAAAAAGCGCGGAAGCGTAACTATCCAAAAATGATCCTGGCGTGGATCTGGCCGTGGGGGAACGAAACAGCCGCCACGCATTGAACTGACCGGGAGGCGCTTGCGCCTCCCGTTTTTCTTACGCCCGGCAGGCGTGACGTCTGATCCAGCGCTCGCGCAGTTTGTCCCACACCCAGTTGTAGGCCATGGTGTAGGGCAGGAAGAAGAGGAAAAAAGCCACTTCGACCAGGAAAGCCTGACCCAGAGAGATATCCAGCATCCAGGCGGCAATGGGCAGACCAATCAGGATAAATCCACCTTCAAACCCCAGCGCATGTAATACACGCACGCCCGGGCCACGTTTCTGGCCTGGCGCATAGAGGCGATCAAATCCGCTGTTGTAAATCATGTTCCATAGCATCGCGACCGTAGAGAGCATAATCGCCAGCGATCCCATCTGAAACAGCGGTTTATTCATTGCCCATGCCGCCAGCGGCGAAACGGTCAGAATCGCCAGCGTTTCAAAGCAGACAGCATGAAGAATACGTTCTTTAAGTGAGCGGGTACGCATTGTGAGTTCTCCTTCAATAATGCGGCACATTTTCACACGTCGGAATGCTAAGATAAAATAAACACCTATCGAAAAAAGCGATGGTTCAGATGCGTTACTCCCCGGAATCCCTTGAGGCTTTTATGCAGACTGTGGCGAGCGGTTCTTTCTCTGCCGCTGCGCGCGCGCTAGGTAAAAGTCAGTCCACCATCAGCGCGGCAGTAGCCAGTCTTGAAGACGATCTCGGCTTTGCGCTGTTTGAACGGGCAGGTCGGCAGCCGGTCCTCACCGAGCAGGGACGCCGCGTTATTCCTCAGGTTCAGCAGATCCTGGCAGCCAGCGAGCGGCTGGATGCGCTGGCGATACGGCTGTCGCAGGGCGTTGAACCCCGGCTCAGTTTTGCCATGTCAGACTTCTGGCAAACCGATCATCACGAGCATCTGCTCAGGCAATTTGATGCCCGTTATCCGGAGATTGAACTGGAGGTCATGATTGCCGAGGATGGTGATGTGCTGGATCTGCTGCAGGCCGGGCGGGTACATCTGGGCGTGGTGCGGGCACAGCCCAATCTGCCGGTGGATATCGCGGTGGCGCGACTGCAGGTTGAAGCACAGATGGCGGTCTTTTTACATCGCGATCATCCGCTGGCTCAGCTTAAGACCCTGAGCGAAAGCGAGCTGGAAGGGGTTCGTCACCTGCGATTAAATACCTGGGTTGAGGCATCTGAACCCGCGCCAATGGGGCGCATCTGGTCGGCACCGACCTATCTGTTACTGCTGGAGATGGCGGAGCAGGGATTTGGCTGGACGATTCTGCCGCGCTGGCTGGTGAAACAGTTTGGTCATGGCGTTCTGAAAGAGTTGTCGATGCCGGGCTGGCCGCAGCATATCGCCATTGAGGTGGTCTGGTCACGCCGTACGCCACCCGGTCCGGCGGGTCGCTGGATGATCGATCAGCTCTGCGCACAGCCACGGGTTTAGTCGTGGCGGGCGATATCCGCAAACGGAGCGTCCAGCAGTCGTGAAAGATCCTGGGGAGCCAGTTCGATATCCAGTCCACGCTTGCCGCCTGAGATAAACATGGCGTCAAACGCGCTGGCTGAGTGGTCGATCACCGTAGGCAGCCGTTTTTTCTGGCCCAGCGGACTGATGCCGCCCACCAGATAGCCAGTGACCCGCTGGGCCAGCTGTGGGTCGGCGATATCCGCTTTCTTCGCGCCCAGCGCTTTTGCCACTTTCTTGAGATCCAGTTGCGTCGATACCGGCGTAATCGCCACTGCCAGCTGTTTTGCCTCGCCATTCAGCGCCACCAGCAGCGTCTTATAGACCTGGCGCGCATCCAGATTGAGTTTACGTACCGCTTCGTCACCAAAATGGGTTTCGCTGCTGTCATGCTCATAGGGATGCAGGGTGAAGCTGACTTTTTGTTTTTCCAGCAATTTTACGGCGGGCGTCATACAGGTTCCTTACTAAGAATAATCTTATTACGCAGAATCGTGGAAAAAAGGTGGCGAAACTTTGTTCTTTGAGTGAAAATTAGCCGCGCGCCAGCAATCTGATTGCTGAGCGATAACCAAAATCATAAACAAATTCCTCTTTGACGGGCCGATAATATTATCGGCTCTCTTTTTTTCAGGGCTTCTTCAGCATCTCAGGCAGGTTATCTTCGCCATAGAGATGCAGAGCACCGACCGCTACCACATAGTTTCCCGCCGATAACCCCTGAAGCCGGTCACACCACTGCGCATTTCGCTGACCGATCAACGTATCATTCAGCGCCTGGCTGAAGGTGGCGGGCAGGGTGATTTCCGGCTGGCGTGGCGGCGTATCGAGCCACCAGCTCACCATCATCTGCAGCAGGCGCGCATTGGTGTGCCAGTGCAGCAGCGTATCCTGTAACAGCGCCATGCCATCATCCGGCAGCGCAGTCAGCAGGGCGATCTGCGCCTCTGCGCCTTCCAGTTCAATCACCGGTTTGTTCAGACTTTTCGCGGCCTGCAACAGCTGATAATCGATGCCGTAGTCAGGTCGCAATCCCAGCCTTTGTGCCTGCTGCGCCTGTAACATCAGCGCCACCTGCCAGGCGGGCAGATCATCAAACAGGCTCAGATTGAGGCTCATCTCCTGACAGAGTGCGGTGAGCGTCTGCATCGCGTGGCTATCCAGCCGGGTGGAGAGCGTGGGACGATCGCCGTGGTGATCAAAGGGTGAACCACCCTGAGTAATATCCGCTTCCACAATCAGTGCATCCGCCTGCTGCAACTGACGCAGCAGACGGGCGGGCAACGGCTGCATGTCGCGCGTCCCCATGTGGATGCTGCCGACCAGATGCAGCTGACGATCGCCAAGCCGGACATCCATCGCAGGCCAGCGGTAACTGGCGGGAAAAAGTTGGCTGATAAAGCCGCGCAGTGAGCGCCAGATGTTGCCTGTCATTCCCGGTCCTTTGCGATTCAAAACCCCATGCTAGCGACTTCAGCGCGCGAAAAACAGCGCTGAAACGGCGATTACTCGCGCGGTGGCCGGTAACGCAGCAGGCGGTTAGCATTGCTGACCACGGTAATGGAGGAGAGCGCCATCGCTGCACCCGCCACAATCGGGCTGAGCAGGGTACCGGTCAGCGGATAGAGCACACCCGCTGCCACCGGAATGCCGATGCTGTTATAGATAAATGCCCCAAACAGGTTCTGCCGGATATTGCGCAGCGTTGCGGAAGAGAGCGCTAATGCGTCTGCCACGCTGTTCAGGTCGGCACGCATCAACGTAATGCCCGCGGTTTCCACCGCCACATCGCTGCCGCCACCCATGGCAATGCCCACATCGGCCTGCGCCAGTGCGGGCGCGTCATTGATGCCATCACCCACCATCGCGACGCGACGGCCCTGCTGCTGTAAGTGTTCAATTGCAGCTGCTTTACCTTCCGGCATCACGCCCGCAATCACTTCATCAATACCGACCTCGGCAGCAATGGCGCGCGCGGTATTTTCATGATCGCCGGTCAGCATAATCAGGCGATAACCCTGCTGATGCAGTCGCTTCAGAGCTGCGCCGCTTTCCGGTCGAAGCTGATCGCGCAGCGCGATAAGCCCGGTTAGCTGGCCCTGCTCAGCCAGTAACACCGGCGTTGCACCCTGTTGCGTCAGCCGCGCAATCTCTGCTTCCGCCGCCTGGTAATCGACGCCGTTATCCTGCATCAGCGCGGCATTACCCAGTAGCAGCGTTCTGCCATCCAGACTACCGCTGACCCCTTTGCCGCGTATTGTACGAAATTGCGCTAACAGAGGCGGCTGGGTCAGTTTCGCTTCGGCGACAATCGCTTTTGCCAGCGGATGGCCCGAGGCGAACTCCAGCGCAGCCGCGGTCGCTAACACTGATTCACGGGTGGCATCCCCCCAGACCTGCACGTCACTGACCTGCGGCCTGCCGGCAGTGAGTGTGCCGGTTTTATCAAACACCAGGGTGTCGATTTGGCTGGCGCGCTGCAAGGCATCGGCGTCGCGCACCAGCACCCCCAGCTCGGCGGCGCGGCCAACACCGGCAATAATCGACATCGGCGTCGCCAGGCCCAGCGCACAAGGACAGGCGATAATCAGCACGGTTGTCGCGATCACCAGCATGTAGGCAATTTGTGGCTGCGGTCCGAACAGATACCACACTGCGCCGCTGAGCAGTGCGATCAACACCACCACCGGGACAAAAACGGCGGAGATGCGATCCGCCAGGCGGCCCACATCCGGTTTGCTGCTCTGCGCCTGACGCACCAGCCGGATAATGCGCGACAGGGTGGTGTGATTACCCGTCGCCCGGGCGATAAATTCTACCGAGCCATCCTGCACCAGGGTGCCGGCAAAGATGGCTGCGCCCGGGGTCTTGCTTTGCGGCACCGCCTCGCCGGTCAGCATCGCTTCATCAAACCAGGCTTCACCGGTAGCGATTTCGCCATCGACCGGCACCCGATCGCCGGTGACCAGGCGCAGCGTCATGCCGGGCTGCACTTCGCTGACCGGAATCAGCCTGTCGCCCTGTTGATCAACCTGCCGCGCCTGGGCTGGCGTCAGATCCAGCAATCTTTCCAGCGCTTTAGAAGATCGCTGACGCGCCCGCTGCTCCAGGGCATGCCCCAGATTGATCAGGCCCAGGATCATGACGCTGGCTTCGAAATAGAGATGGCGCGCCTGCGGCGGGAAAAAGTCGGGCCACAACACCACGCTAAAGGAGTAAATCCAGGCGGCGCCTGTGCCGAGTGCCACCAGCGTATCCATGGTGGCGCTGCCATTGCGTAAACTGCGCCAGGCACTGCGATAAAAATGGCTGCCGGTGACGATCATGATCAGCAGAGTCACGATGCCCAGCGTCAGCCAGACGCCGTGGTTGTGGTCGGTGAGCATCATGTTGTCGCCCACCATGCCCCAGATCATCAGCGGCAGGCCAAACGCCAGGGCAACAGCAGCCTGCCAGCTGAAACGCCGCATCGCGCTGCGGGCGCTGAGCTGCTGCTTCTCTCGTCGCTCCTGCTCGTCATCCACTACCTGCGCGCCATAACCCGCGGCATCGACGGCCGCTACCAGCTGCTGCGGATCAGCGTCGCCCAGCACCAGCGCACTGCGTTCGCCGAGATTGACGCGCGCCTGACTGACGCCTGCGACCTGCTGCAGTGCTTTTTCCACCCGGCTCACGCAACTGGCGCAGGTCATGCCCTCAATCAGCAGCATATGGGTGGGGAGGGTTGTTTCTGCCGGACGGGAAGCAGTCTCCGTTGTCAGCGCCTCCGGCGGCGGCTCTGATGCTGTCAACGGTTCAGACTTTGGGGAAGCGTCCGCGGTTTTCAGCGTCGCGTGATAACCCGCCTGCTCCACGGTGGCGATCAGCGCGGCCGCATCTGCGTGACCGGAAACCTGCGCTTCCTGTTGGGTCACGTCGGCCTGGTCAACATCATCGCGTTGTTCCAGTGCCTCTTTGACACGTTTGACACAGTGGCCGCAGGACAAGCCGTCCAGTGCCAGAGAAATAGTGTGTGACATAATCAACTCCTTCTGTAATCCCATTTGACCGATTGGTCATTTTCGATTCATGCTTAAGCATAAACCTTCCATCAAGGGGAAGGTCAAGGGGACGAAAATGAACATCAGCGATGTGGCAAAAAAGACCGGACTGACCAGCAAGGCGATTCGTTTTTACGAAGAGAAGGGGGTGGTGACGCCGCCGTTGCGCAGTGAGAATGGCTACCGCAGCTACAACGGACACCATCTTGAGGAGCTCAACCTGTTACGTCAGGCGCGACAGGTTGGCTTCACGCTGGATGAGTGTCGTGAGCTGGTGGCGCTGTTTAACAATCCGTCGCGCCACAGTGCCGATGTAAAAGCCCGTACTCTGCAGAAAGCGGATGAAATTGCGGCGCATATTGAAGAGCTACACGTCATGCGGGCTCGCCTGCTGGCGCTGGCAGAGGCCTGTCCCGGCGATGACGGCGCCGAATGTCCGATTATCAACAATCTGGCCGGGTGCTGCGGTCAGCGTGGCTGAATACGCAGCGTAATCCCTTCAATGCCGGTTACGACCACTGCTGTGCCCGCAGGCAGATCTTGCTCCGCCTCGACCCGCCAGCTGCTGTCCCCGATCCGCACATGGCCGGTGCGGTTATGCAGCGCGGTATCCAGCGTCAGCTGCAACCCGATCATCTGACTGCCGCGCTGGTTCAGGGCATTGGGTTTCTGACGCGCTTCACGGTGGCGCATCCAGCGATACCATAAAAAGACGCAGATCAGCGTCAGCACGGCAAACAGAGAGCCCTGCGCCGTCCAGCTCACCGGCACAAACCACTCAATGAGGCCGACGATGACCGCCGCCAGCCCGCTCCAGAGCAGGTAACCGCTGGTGCCCAGCATCTCAGCCGCCAGCAGTAACCCACCCAGCGTCAGCCAGAACCAGTGCGGATGCGCGATAATATCGACCAGCATCAGCGTTTCGACTCAGTGCGTGATTCCTTCAGCAGTTCACCGATGCCTGCAATCGAACCCAGCAGACTGCTCGCCTCCAGCGGCATCATCACCACTTTGCTGTTATTAGCTTCACCGATTTTTTGCAGCGCATCGGTATATTTCTGTGCCACAAAGTAGTTAATGGCCTGAATATCACCTGATGCGATCGCTTCCGAGACCATCTTAGTGGCGTTAGCTTCCGCTTCCGCCTGACGTTCGCGCGCTTCTGCCTGCAGGAACGCCGAGGTCCGTTCACCTTCTGCTTTGAGGATTTGCGACTGCTTATCCCCTTCAGCGCGCAGGATCGCCGCCTGTCGCACCCCTTCGGCTGTCAGAATATCGGCGCGTTTAGTTCGCTCCGCTTTCATCTGCGCATTCATCGCGCCAATCAGCTCCTGCGGCGGACGCACATCGCGGATCTCGATGCGGGTGATCTTGACGCCCCACGGATTGGTCGCTTCATCCACGATATGCAGCAGGCGGGTGTTGATGCTGTCGCGCTGTGACAGCATTTCGTCCAGCTCCATGCTGCCAAGCACGGTACGCATATTGGTCATGGTGAGGTTAAGAATCGCCTGCTCAAGATTGCTGACTTCATACGCGGCACGCGCCGGGTCAACGACCTGAATAAAGCAGACTGCATCGATGGTGACGTTGGCATTGTCTTTGGAGATGATCTCCTGCGAGGGAATATCGAGTACCTGTTCCATCATGTTGATCTTACGACCCACACGATCCATGAACGGCACCACCAGGCTTAATCCTGGCTGCAGGGTGCGGGTATAACGGCCAAAGCGCTCAACCGTCCATTGAAAACCTTGTGGCACGATCTTGACGGTGGCCCAGACCGCCACCAGCGCCAGAATAATCAGGGCAGGAATTACAGTTATCATACAACCTCCGCGTTGTCAGATTAACGGGCCGAGTCGCTTCGGCCCGGGGTGCTGCCGCTTAGTAGAGCAGGGAATAGAGCTGACGACGATAACGCGCGGCAAGTGCATCGCCGGTACCCAGCGCCGCCAGAATCTCCTGCAGCATTTTACGCGCCTGGCCATCAGCGGCATTAAGATCGGATTTCAGGAAGCTGAACAGCAGTTCCAGCGCTTCTTCATTACGACCCACCTGATGGAGCTGCAACGAGAGTTTAGCAGCCAGCCCGGCGTTAGTCGGGTCAGCCTCCAGCTGGGATTGCAACTGCTGAATTTCCGGCGTATCCGCTGCCTGTTTCAGCAGATCGATCTGTGCCATCAGGCTCTGATAGCGGGTATCCTGATCCTGCAATGGCACCACTTTCAGCACCGCTTCCGCTTCATCGCTGCGGTTCAGGGTAATTAGTACGTCAGCCAGCAGGAAACCGATCTCGCTGGACTGGTTGCTCAGCTGCCACGCATCTTTTAATAACGGCAGCGCCTCCAGCGGTTTACCTTCCTGCATCAGCGCCATCGCCTGCTGCGCTTTCAGCTCTTCTTCGCGCGGCAGGACTTTTTCCAGCAGGGCGCGGATCGCTTCTTCCGGCTGTGGACCCTGGAAGCCATCAACCGGCTGACCATCCTGAAACAGATAGACGGTCGGGATTGAACGCAGACCAAACTGCGACGCCACCCTTTGCTCTTTGTCGCAATCCAGTTTTGCGAGAATAAACTGACCCGCGTACTCCTGCGCAAGGCGCTCCAGCACAGGCGTCAGATCCTGACAGTGCTGGCTGCGCTCAGACCAGAAGTAGAACAGCACCGGCAGCTGCATCGACTGCTCAAGGGTCTGCTGCAGGTTAGATTCGTTGATGTCGATGATCGAAGCTTGTGGTGACATGGATAAGTCTCTTTGCAAAAAGTGTTCTAAGAATATGGGGCCAACTGGCCCGGCTTCAAGCGCTATTGCGCATGGCTGATTAATGGCTGCGCAAAATGCGATCCAGCATCCAGCCGGGGAGTAACCGTTTCAGCAGGCTCATTATGTGTGCGACCAGTGTCACCGGATAGCGTAAACGCGGATGTTTACTCTCGAGTGCATGACGAAGTTTAGGCAGAATGGCTTCCGGTGGCAGGGTAAAACGTGCCGCGATGCCAGGGTTGCGCACCGGGTTATGCTGTTCGCCCTGCGTCACATTGTCGGTAAAGCGGGTCTGAATCGGACCCGGTTCAATCAGGCTGACCCGGATGCCGCGGCTGCGCACTTCAAGCCGCAGCGCATCGCTCCAGGCTTCCAGTGCATATTTACTGGCGGCATAGGCGCCCCGGCCTGGTGTGGAGATCAGCCCCAGCACCGAGCTGGTATTAATAATGCGGCCATCGCCGCTGGCCTGCAACGCGGGCAACAGACGCAGTGTCAGCTGATGGACGCCGAAAAAGTTGCTGGAAAACTGCTGTTCCAGCTGCTGGCGGGAGAGGGTGTGCAGCGGGCCATAGAGACCAAATCCGGCATTGTTAAACAGCGCCGTCAGACGGTTATCGCAGAGCGCGAGCACAGTATCGGCAGCCCGATCCACACTTTGCGGATCGTCGAGATCCAGCTGCAGCCCGGTAAAGCCCAGTGTTTCCATGCGGGCGACATCCTCTGCTTTACGGCAGGCGGCGATCACCCGGTAGCCCCGCGCCAGTAAATCGTGAGCGGCAACCAGGCCAATACCGCTCGAACAACCTGTAATCAGAATGGTTTTTTGCACAAATTTACGCCCTTGAATAAGATTTAATAATCAATAAGTTATATTCGTTAATGCTTTTATGTTGTGGATTGACAGTTTGTCGCCCGCACCGGCTGACAGAACGGGCGGTAAACGGGGCTATACAGCCCCGTAAAAAATGCCCGATTTCAGATTTTACGTCTGAGCAGTGAGACCAGTGTGCTTAATTGACGGGTGGCAGTCCCATTTGTGTGATTTCAGCAGAATGGTTTTTGTTCAGATTAATTTGGCACTGGTCGATATATGACTGGTAGTCGTATGCGTCCTCGTTAAGCTCTGTAGCTACAGACAGGCAAAGTTGAGTCCGGTAATCCTTCCATTTTTTTTGCGCATCCAGAAAGCGCCGAGAGTAAACGTCTCCGGACGTTTCTTTGCTGGACTCTTTTCCATTAAAAGGGCCGACATTGTTGGCTTTGATTCTCTTAACTGTATCCGCTATTAGCGCATCCAGCGCTTTATTGCTGTTGTCTCTTTTGGCAGACAGACAGTTATATGCAGTTGGTATGTCTTCATTCTGTTTGAAGCAGGCGTCACGTTCTGGCCCTGATGATAATTCAGCCTGCGCCATAGCAGGTGCAATAAGAGCGACCATTAGAATTAAGACTTTTTTCACTGTAGATACCTTATTCTGTTTCTGTGGTTTTCGTAGGTCATGTATGCAGGACTACTTTTAATATGGGCTATTAATGCGGGCTTACCTTCAATTGCGGCCTGAAACAGTGCTCTGGCATTGTGAACACCCTGATAGAAAATATCGGTTACGACATCTCGAATTTTGGGGTCTAACTGTTCCCATATTGGGGCGGAATTATCTTTTCGCATTGATATTGTTTAGAGAGGAAGCCTGGACACTCAGGAATGGCAAAGCGGTCGAAAATCTCAGTCGCCACCTTGCCGTTATTTAGTGCTTTTGCATTTCTTTACCCTTTTGGCGCATCCCGGCGCGCTACGGCTGCTTAACTAAGGGGGCCAGGTCTTTTGCCATTAACTGGGCGATAAAAGGCTGGGCATCAGGATTAGGATGAATGCCATCCTGCTGCATCCACTCGGGTTTCAGATAAACCTGTTCCATGAAAAAGGGCACCAGAGGAATGTTATGCTGCTGCGCTAATCCGGGATAGATGCCGCTGAACGCTTCGGTGTAGCGGCGGCCATAGTTGGCAGGCAGACGAATCTGCATCAGCAGCGGCTTCGCATTGGCGGCTTTAACATCGTCGATAACTTTACTCAGATTCTGCGCGATAGCGTCGGGCGGGAAACCGCGCAAACCATCGTTACCGCCCAATTCGATTAACACCCATTGCGGCTGATGCTGTTTTAATAGTGCGGGCAGGCGCGCCAACCCCTGTGCAGCCGTATCACCGCTGATACTGGCGTTGATCACTTTAGGTTTTTGCTGCCACTGCTTATCAAGCAGGCTGGGCCAGGCCGCAGTGGCAGACATGCGATAGCCCGCACTCAGGCTGTCGCCCAGCACCATCAGCGTATCTGCAGCAGCAAGACGCGACACCAGCAGAAGAATCAATAACAGGAAGGGATAATGCCAGCGGAAAACATTGTTGAAGTTCATCATCTTACTAAGTCCGTCGGTCAGGGAGAGCATCAGTTAACCATCCTTACCGGAGTTGAGTTGGTTGTCAAACCAGCTGAGACCATTGCGCTGATTGGCGAATCCGGTTCCGGCAAGTCAACCCTGCTCGGAATTCTGGCCGGGCTGGACGATGGCAGCAGCGGCGAAGTCCATCTGCTGGGGCAGCCACTGCACCAGATGAACGAAGAGCAGCGTGCGGCCCTGCGTGCCCGGCAGGTCGGCTTTGTATTCCAGTCATTTATGCTGGTGCCAACCCTGAATGCCCAGGAGAACGTGCAGCTGCCTTCGCTGCTGCGCGGCGACAGCGACCGTCAGAGCCGTGAACAGGCGAGAGAGCTTCTGACGCTGCTCGGACTGGGTGAACGTCTGCATCATCTGCCCGCCCAGCTTTCAGGCGGCGAGCAGCAGCGCGTGGCGCTGGCCCGCGCCTTCAGTGGCCGTCCTGGTCTGCTGTTTGCCGATGAACCGACCGGCAATCTCGATCGTAAAACCGGTGACCGCATTGCCGATCTGCTGTTTTCCCTTAACCGCGACTTCGCCACCACGCTGATTCTGGTGACGCATGACGAGCAACTGGCGGCGCGCTGCGATCGTCGCCTGCGGCTGCGCGACGGTAAATTGTGGGAGGAGCAATGATCTGGCGCTGGTTCTGGCGCGAGTGGCGTTCGCCCTCGCTGCTGATTGTCTGGCTGGCGCTGACGCTGGCGGTGGCCTGCGTGCTGGCGCTGGGGTCGATCAGCGATCGCATGGAAAAAGGGCTGAATCAGCAGAGCCGTGATTTTATGGCCGGCGACCGTACGCTGCGCAGCAGTGATGCAGCGCCAGAAGCCTGGCTGGCAAAAGCGGCTGAAAGCGGTCTGACGGTGAGCCGTCAGCTGACCTTTATGACCATGACATTTGCCGATCAGTCCCCGCAGCTTGCCTCAGTAAAAGCGGTGGACGATCGCTACCCGATGTTTGGCACGCTGCAGACGCAGCCGCCAGGGCTGAGGCCGCAGGCGGGTACCGCGCTGGCGGCACCGCGCCTGATGGCGCTGCTGAACCTGAAAGTGGGCGACACGCTGGAAGTGGGTGACACCCAGCTGCGCATCAGCGGGGAGGTGATCCAGGAGCCGGATGGCGGCTTTAACCCGTTTGAGATGGCGCCGCGTCTGCTGATCAATCTGGCGGATGCCGCCAAAACCGGTGCGATTCAGCCAGGCAGCCGCATCACCTGGCGCTATAAGTTCTCCGGTAATCCCGATCAGCTGGCCAGCTATGACCGCTGGATTGAACCGCAGCTGAAGGCGGACCAGCGCTGGATCAGCGTGGAGAACTCGGAAGATGCATTAGGCCGTTCGATGCAGCGCGCGCAGCAGTTCCTGCTGCTCTCGGCCTTGCTGACGCTGATGCTGGCGATTGCGGCCGTGGCGGTTGCCATGAGCCACTATTGCCGCAGCCGCTACGATCTGGTGGCGGTGCTGAAAACCCTGGGTGCGACGCACGGCGCGTTGCAGCGGCTGATCATCGGTCAGTGGCTGGCGGTACTGCTGCTGGCGGCGATTGCCGGTGGCCTGGTGGGGCAGGGCGTTGAAGCGATCCTGATGGCGATGCTGAAACCCGTGCTGCCTGCCAGCTTACCGGCGGCCAGCGTCTGGCCATGGATCTGGGCGGTGGGATCGCTGTTTGTGATTTCGCTGCTGGTGGGTCTGCGTCCCTATCGTCTGCTGCTGGCGACGCAGCCGCTGCGGGTGTTGCGGCGCGATGCGGTGGCGAACCTCTGGCCGCTGAAGATCTATATTCCGGTGATGATTGCTGTTGTGGTGACGCTGTTAGCGCTGCTGGTTGGCGGCAGTAAAATGCTCTGGGCGCTGCTGGCGGGTGTGGTGGTGCTGGCGGGATTGCTGGCACTACTCGGCTGGGGAACCCTGCTGCTGCTGCGTCGGCTGGTAGTGCGCAACCTGGCGTTACGACTGGCGATCAACCGGCTGCTGCGCCAGCCCGGCATGACGCTGAGCCAGCTTGCGGCCTTTTCGCTGTCGTTCATGCTGCTGGCGCTGCTGCTGGTAATGCGTGGCGATCTGCTGGATCGCTGGCAGCAGCAGTTACCGGCGGATAGCCCGAACTTCTTCCTGCTGAACATGACGGCAGATCAGGTGCCGCAGGTGCGTGATTTCCTGCAGTCGCATCAGATCACGCCCGGGACCTTTTACCCGATTGCGCGGGTGCGGCTCAGTGAACTCAACGGCAAACCGGCCGATCCGAAGCTGGATAATGCCCTGAACCGTGAGCTCAACCTGACGGAACTGGCCGATCGCCCGGATCATAATCCGCTGGTGGCAGGCAACTGGCCACCCAAAGCGGGTGAAGTGTCGATGGAAGTGGAGCTGGCCGATCGGCTGGGGCTGAAGCTCGGCGATACCCTGACGTTCGACGGCGATACGCAGACCTTCAGCGCGCGCATTACCAGTTTGCGTAAAGTGGACTGGGAAAGCCTGAAGCCGAACTTCTTCTTTATCTTCCCGCCGGGCGCGCTCGACAGCCAGCCGCAGACCTGGCTCACCAGCTTCCGCATGGAGGCGAATCCTGTTCTGCTGGCGCAGCTTAACCGTGCTTTTCCGGCGCTAAGTCTGCTGGATATCGGCAGCATAATGCGGCAGATCGGTCAGGTGCTGGCGCAGGTCAGCCAGGCGCTGGAGATCATGGTGGTGCTGGTGACCGCCTGCGGCGTGTTGCTGCTGCTGGCGCAGATTCAGGTCGGTATGCGCCAGCGGCGTCAGGAGCTGGTGGTCTATCGCACGCTGGGTGCCGGTAAACGCCTGCTGCGCACGACGCTGTGGTGTGAGTTTGCCCTGCTCGGCGTGGTCTCCGGCGTGGCGGCGGCGATGGGGGCAGAAGCGGCATTGTGGGGATTACAGACTAAGATTTTCGACTTCCCGTGGCAGCCTGACTGGACCCTGTGGCTGGCGCTGCCGTTGTGTGGCGCGCTGCTGTTATCGCTGTGCGGTGGCTGGCTGGGGATCCGATTACTCAAAGGGAAAGCGTTGTTCAGGAAGTTTGATGCGGCGTGAGTTAGCACCCGTAGCGCTCGACGGTAAGGTGCTGGCTCAGGGAGCATACGCCCTCCGCAAAAACGCCATCCATGGCAGGCTCAGCGCGGGCGATTACGCTGCTCATCCCTGAGGTGCGCCCGTAGCCGGGCCAACGCTTTGCGTTGTTCAAAAACGCTCCCGGCGTTTTTAGCCGGGCGGCGCGATGCTTTGCTCCAGGCGTATGCTCCCATCGCATTAAGCTTCTGAGCTGCCTGGTAAAGCCATTTCCAGACTCAGGTGCGGAGGATTACAGTTTTTCAACCGCCCAGGCGATGCCGCTGGCGTACGCTTCCGGTAGCTGCGGCACCAGCGCATTAAGGGCAGCCCTGAGCCGTTCTGTATCGCTGTCGGTCAGATTCAGATGGCCCACTTTACGACCCGGACGCACCTCTTTGTCATACCAGTGCAGATGCACCAGCGGCTGCTGCAGCCAGCTCAGATTCACGTCGGTGCCAATCAGATTGACCATCGCCGACGGCGCAAACACCACCGGCTGCGGTAATGCCAGGCCAAGAATGGCGCGCAGATGCAGCTCAAACTGGCTGATCGACGCACCGTTCTGCGTCCAGTGCCCACTGTTATGGACGCGCGGCGCCAGCTCATTGATCAGCAATCCCTCTGGCGTAATGAAACACTCCATCGCCATTACGCCGACGTAATTCAGTTCCTGCATGATCGCACTCAGCATCGCTTCGGCCTGCTGCTGCTGTGCCTGATCCGCCTGCGGCAGCGCAACGCTGGTGCGCAGAATGCCATCCTGATGCAGGTTATGCGTCAGCGGATAGAACACCACCTGGCCATCGTGACCGCGCGCCCCCACCAGTGAGACTTCACCGGAAAAGTTGATGCCCTGCTCAACGATGCATTCGCCGTAGCACGCCTCCGGCAGGGTGTGAGTCTCATCAGCACGCAGACGCCACTGACCCCGGCCGTCGTAACCGCCGGTGCGGCTTTTCACAATCGCTAACTCGCCCAGCGAGTCGAACACCGCTGGCCATTCGCTTTTATCTGCCAGCAACTGCCACGGCGCGGTGGCCAGTCCCAGCTGATCCAGCAGCTGTTTCTGCGTCAGACGATCCGCCAGACGCGGAAAGATATCGCGGTTAACAAAGGCCGGATGGCTGGCCAGCTCACGCGTCAGCGCCGTCTCCGGCCAGCGTTCGATTTCGGCGGTGATCACGCTGTCGGCGATAGGGAGCGCGGTAGGATCGGCGTCTAAGCCCACCGGATAAACCGCGATGCCCAGGGGTTCACCCGCCTGACGCAGCATACGACCTAACTGGCCGTTGCCCAGTACGCAAACCGGCTTCATGCATCCACCCGCGGATCGGGATGGTTCAGCACCTCATCGGTCTGGCTCTGACGCCAGGTGGTCAGGCGTAACGCCAGCGCACTGTCATGCAGCGCCAGAATCTGCGCCGCCAGCAGCGCGGCATTGGCTGCGCCCGCCTTGCCAATCGCCAGCGTACCGACCGGAATACCGCGCGGCATCTGCACAATCGAATAGAGGCTATCGACGCCGCTCAGTGCTGCGCTCTGCACCGGCACACCCAGCACTGGCACCAGCGTTTTTGCCGCCAGCATACCCGGCAGATGTGCCGCGCCACCTGCGCCAGCAATAATCACCTGAAGACCCTTGTCGGCTGCCGTTTCGGCGAAGCTGAACAGTTTATCCGGGGTGCGGTGCGCAGAGACCACTTCAACATCAAAAGGGACGTCCAGGCTGGAGAGGATTTCAGCGGCGAACTGCATGGTGGCCCAGTCACTTCTGGAACCCATAACAATGGCGATGCGGGCCGGGGCGTTGGATGACATGGGGTCAACTCCTGTGAATGAACAAACAGACCTGGCCGGGCGGACAGGTTTTGAAGGGCACCGAGAATAGCATGAGAAGCACGCAAGGAAAACGGTTGCGTCGGGCTTAAGGTCGTGGATTTAACCGCAGATTAAAAGTCGAAATGGATAAGCTGAATGCCACTGGCGTCGAGCTGGATCATGGAACCCCGGCTGTGCCAGGCACCCAGCACTGCGCGTTGCGCCGTTTCACCCTGCAGGCTCAGCGTATGAATCGCCGGGCGATGAGTGTGACCGTGGATTAACAGCGGCACCTGCTGGCGCAGCATAGTGGCGACGACCGCTTCCTGATTCACATCCATGATGGTCTGGGATTTATGCTGGTTGGCCTGTTTACTGTCGGCGCGCATCCGGGCGGCAATACGTTTACGTATCCACAACGGCAACGCGAGAAACAGCCGCTGGATCCAGGGATTATGCACTTTGGCCCGAAAACGCAGGTAACCCGCATCGTCGGTACAGAGCGTATCGCCATGCATGATCAGCAACCGATGGCCGTAGAGCGTCAGCACCTGCTCTTCCGGCAGCAGCGTCATGCCGCAGGCCTGCGCAAAGCGTCGGCCAATCAGGAAGTCGCGATTGCCATGGATAAAGTAAACCGGAACCGGAAGGGCGCGCAGGGCGCGGGCAACCTGCTGATGCAGCGGATTGGGATCGTCGTCGCCAATCCAGGCTTCAAACAGATCGCCGAGAATATAGAGCGCGTCGCAGTGGGGCGCTTCGCGCTGTAAAAAATGCAGAAAACCGGCGGTAATCGCCGGTTCTTCCTGACACAGATGGAGATCTGCGATAAACAGCGTGCGCGACATTACTCGCTGACGGTCACTTTCTGGATAACGACGTCGTCTTTTGGCACATCCTGGTGCATGCCGCTGCGGCCGGTAGAGACCGCTTTGATCTTCTCGACCACATCCATACCTTCAACCACTTCAGCGAATACGCAGTAGCCCCAGCCCTGAACGCTTTCGTCACGGAAGTTCAGGAAGTCGTTGTCAGCTACGTTGATGAAAAACTGTGCGGTCGCAGAGTGCGGCGCAGAGGTACGTGCCATTGCCAGCGTACCTTTGGTGTTTTTCAGGCCATTACTGGCTTCGTTCTGAATTTCGGCTTTAGTTTCTTTCTGCTTCATGCCCGGCTCGAAGCCGCCGCCCTGAATCATAAAGCCGTTGATTACGCGGTGAAAAATGGTGTTGTCGTAAAAACCTTCACGGCAGTAATCCAGGAAGTTCTGTACGGTTGCCGGCGCTTTATCATCGAAAGTTTTGATTACGATATCGCCATGGTTCGTCTGGAAAGTTACCATTTTTGTCGTCCTGTAAAGGTTGTCATCAGTTGCTGAGGTCGCTCTGTCGATGGGCGTCCCCCTTTTTGTCGACCGTTCTTATATCATAATTTCCAATGACGCGTCAGCAGCGCGGCGCAGTTGGCTTGCTTTGCGTCGCGCGAGCGATAAAAATACGGCACAATGTCTGGATACTTAAAAGTGCCAACCACACGCGAAAACGGAACCGTTCAATGCTTAAGATTTATAACACCCTGAGTCGACAGAAAGAGGAATTCAAACCCATTCATGCCGGTAAAATCGGGATGTATGTTTGCGGCATCACGGTGTATGACCTCTGTCACATTGGTCATGGGCGGACGTTCGTGGCGTTTGACGTGGTGGCGCGCTACCTGCGTTACCTCGGTTATCAGCTTAATTATGTACGTAACATCACCGACATTGATGACAAAATCATCAGGCGCGCCAACGAAAACGGCGAGAGCATCGAAACCCTGACTAACCGCATGATTGGCGAGATGCACAATGACTTCGCCGCGCTGGGGATTCTGCCGCCCGATGAGGAGCCGCGCGCTACCCGTCACATCGCTGAGATTATCGAGCTGGTGGAAACACTGATCGCTCGCGGTCACGCTTATGTGGCGGACAATGGCGATGTGATGTTCGATGTGCTTAGCGACACCGATTACGGCGCGCTGTCGCGTCAGGATCTGGAGCAGTTGCAGGCGGGCGCGCGTGTTGAAGTCGCCGACGTGAAACGCAATCCGATGGACTTCGTGCTGTGGAAAATGTCCAAAGCGGATGAGCCAGCCTGGTCATCGCCGTGGGGCAACGGTCGTCCCGGCTGGCACATCGAGTGCTCGGCAATGAACTGCAAACAGCTGGGCACCCATTTCGATATCCACGGCGGCGGTTCAGACCTGATGTTCCCGCACCATGAAAACGAAATCGCCCAGTCGAGCTGCGCCCATGACGGTCCTTACGTCAACTACTGGATGCACTCCGGCATGGTGATGGTTGACCGCGAGAAGATGTCCAAATCGCTCGGTAACTTCTTCACCGTGCGTGACGTGCTGCAACATTATGATGCGGAGACGGTGCGTTACTTCCTGATGTCCGGTCACTATCGCAGCCAGCTTAACTACGGCGAAGATAACCTGAATCAGGCGCGTGCGGCGCTGGAGCGTCTCTATACGGCACTGCGTCACACCGACAGCAGCGTGCCTGCCCACGGCGGCGAAGCGTTTGAAGCGCGGTTCCGCAGCGCGATGGATGATGATTTCAACACCCCGGAAGCCTATTCGGTGCTGTTCGACATGGCGCGTGAAGTGAACCGCCTGAAAAGTGAAGATGGCGCTTCAGCGCACGGGCTGGCGTCGAAGCTGCGCGAGATGGCCAACGTGCTGGGCATTCTGCAGCAGGACCCTGAGTTGTTCCTGCAAAGCGGCGCGCAGGTCAATGACGAAGAGGTTGCCGAGATTGAGCACTGGGTGAAAGCCCGTGCCGATGCGCGCGCCGCCAAAGCCTGGGCGGAAGCGGACATCGCGCGCGACAAGCTTAACGCGCTGGGTGTCATCGTCGAGGATGGGCCACAGGGCTCCAGCTGGCGTCGAAAATAAACCGGAGAGGGCGAGCAATCGCCCTTTTTTATTATGGCGATTGAACAGATTCAGATCCGCGGCTTCCGCTCGATACGTAACCTGACGCTGTCGCTGCAGCAGCTGAATGTGGTGAGCGGTCCTAACGGCTGCGGTAAATCCAACCTCTACAAAGCGGTGCGGCTGCTGCATGAGGCGGCCAGCGGTCGCCTGGCACTGGCGCTGGCTGAAGAAGGCGGTATTCAGAAAGCGATGTGGGCGGGCGGCTTACGCCGGGGCGATCGCCGACACGATCCAAAGCGCCTGGAGCTGGCCGTGGTGATGGATGACATGGATTACCAGCTGGAGATTGGCTTTCCCGAGCCGCTGGTGACCAGCCTGTTTAATCTCGATCCGCTGGTGAAGCAGGAGCGACTCTGGCTGAGCGGTCAGCAGCGCCGTCCTTCCGCCTGTATTATGCAGCGCGAAAATCAGACTGCCTTTCTGCACAACGTTGAGGGCGAGCGCGTCGCCTATCCGGCGGTGCTGCATCCCGAAGAGTCGCTGTTTGGTCAGCTTGGCGAACCGCATCGCTATCCGGAGCTTTCGCAGTTGCGCGAACGTCTGCAGCAGTGGCGCTTTTACCATGAGTTTGCGGTCTGGCCTGGCTCACCGATACGGGCACCGCAGATTGGCGTGCGTGCGCCGGTGCTGAGCCATGATGGCAGCAATCTGGCGGCGGCCTGGGCGACCATTGTTGAGCGTGGTCATTCCGAACTCCTGTCTGAGGTGATGGAACAGGCGTTTCCCGACAGCCAGTTTGATGTCGATGTGCAGAATGGCCGTTTCCAGATGCTGATGTCGCGCCAGGGCATTCTGCGTCCGCTGGAGAGCGCCGAGTTTTCTGATGGCACGCTGCGGTTTCTCTGTCTGGTTGTCGCACTGCTCAGCCCGCGTCCGCCGGCCTTTATGGCACTGAATGAGCCGGAAAACAGCCTGCATGAAGATCTGTTGCCTGCGCTGGCGCGCTTAATCGCCGAAGCCAGCGAGTTCAGTCAGCTCTGGATCACCAGCCATTCACCCCGGCTCGCGACGTTGATAGCGCAGCATACGGCGGTGAATCATATTGCACTGGAACAGCGGGAAGGGGAGACGTGCGTAAAGGGGGATGAGCGGGTGTAACAGCGTCCCCGCAGGGACGCCCGGAAATTACTCGACCACAGTAATGCGGAAACCCGCGAATTCCACGGTCTGACCGGCTACGATTTTGCAGCGCTTGCGGGTTTCTACCGCACCGTTGACCTTCACTTCACCCTCGGCAATCACGACTTTCGCCTGTGCGCCGCTCTGAACCCAGCCTTCCAGTTTCAGCAGGTCACACAGATCGACGTGCGGGAATTTACCCAGTGAAAAACTTGTCATTTAAACCACCTCTTTATCATGAAACTCTTCGCACGCCTGCAGCGTGTTTTGAATCAGTGTAGCTACTGTCATCGGACCAACACCGCCCGGCACCGGGGTAATGTAGGAGGCGCGCTCGGATGCACTATCAAAATCAACATCGCCCACCACTTTGCCGCTCTCCAGCCGGTTAATGCCCACGTCGATGACGATGGCGCCCGGTTTGATCCAGTCACCCGGAATAAACCCTGGCTTACCCACTGCAACGACCAGCAGATCGGCATGCTCAACGTGATGGCGCAGATCTTTGGTAAAGCGATGAGTGACGGTCGTGGTGCAGCCCGCCAGCAGCAGTTCCATACTCATCGGACGACCAACAATGTTGGATGCGCCAACCACCACGGCATTCAGGCCGTAGGTGTCAATGTTGTAGCGCTCCAGCAGCGTCACGATACCGCGTGGCGTGCAGGGACGCAGGGTTGGCGCACGCTGACAGAGGCGACCGACGTTATAAGGGTGGAATCCATCGACATCTTTATCAGGCGTGATGCGCTCCAGCACTTTGACATTATCAATGCCGGCTGGCAGTGGCAGTTGCACCAGGATGCCATCGATTTCGTCGTCCTGATTGAGCGCATCAATCAGCTCCAGCAGCTCAGCTTCGCGGGTCGTGGCAGGCAAATCGTAAGAGCGGGAGTGGAAACCCACTTCTTCACAGGCGCGGCGTTTGCTGGCCACGTAGATCTGTGATGCCGGGTTTTCACCCACCAGAACCACTGCCAGACCCGGCGCGCGTTTTCCGGCGGCCAGACGCTGCTTCACTTTTTCCGCAACCTCAACGCGCACCTGCTGCGCAATCGTTTTACCGTCAATAATTTTTGCTGCCATCAGAGAGGAAATCCACTGTGTTGTGTTGAATCGGGGAAGGGGGGTATTTTGTCAGAAGCGCGGCGCGCTGTCAGTTACAGTTTCAGCCGCGTATGTGCTTTCCGGCTTTTTCGTCGCGACGAGTGCCAGCCTGCATGCGTATGATATCTGCAGGACAATCCGGGGACGATGTAATGATTTGGATAATACTTGCTACTCTGGCGGTGGTGTTTGTCGCTGGATTTCAGCTGCTCACCGCTGGCTCACGCCACGCCGCTCAGCGGCTCAGCAAACGGCTGCAGCTGCCACCGGTACAGGTGGAATCAATGATCTCTATGATGGGGAAAGAGGCGGCAAAAGAGTTTACCGACTATCTCAGCAAGGATAATGAAACGCACCTGCATAATGGCGCAGCTGTACTGCTGATCTGGCAGGTGTTCATTGTTGACGGCAGCGAGGAGAACAGCCAGCGCTGGCATGCGATTCTCAGTCGAGCCGGTTTTCCACCGCTTATTAGCCGCCAGCAGCTGCTGCTCGCGCTGGGCTTTCTGCGCCAGCTGGAGCCGGACATCCAGGCGCTGCATGCACTTCGTGAGCAATACAATGCGCGTTTCACATCACAAGGGATTGAGCTGGAAGGAGAATTTACCGACAACAGTAAACTCGTGTCGCTCAGCGAATGGCGCAGGCGTCACTGACGCCAATTGGTCATTACCGCAGCACTTCGCTGCGGAGAAACGGCAAAAACGTTGACGTACCCGCTTCCCGACGTATAATCCGTGCCATCTCCATGCGCCCTTAGCTCAGTTGGATAGAGCACCGGCCTTCTAAGCCGTAGGTCACAGGTTCGAATCCTGTAGGGCGTACCATATAAAATCAACGAGTTATCACCTCCCTCCGACTACCAGATTTTCCACATGGGACAGATTTGGGACACGACTGCCAAAAATCGCATCAATTTGCCGTGCATGCTCCGTTAAATGATTAGGTGCAAGGTGCGCATATCGCTGGACCATTTCAATGCTTTCCCAGCCGCCCATTTCCTGAAGTGCAGATAATGGAACGCCAGCCTGAATTAGCCAGCTTGCCCAGGTATGCCGCAAGTCGTGAAACCTGAAATCCTCTATACCGGCCCGTTTCAGTGCTGCGCGCCACGCAGTGTTTGAATCGACCCGCATCTTCCTGACGCTTGCCGTAGTCGTGCCGTCATTCCGCTTCACCGATTCGGTGTGAACAAATACCCAGTTGTTGTGCCGGCCGATTTGTCGTCTCAGGACTGATTCAGCCAGGCCATTCAGCGCTACGCCAATAGCTCTGCCTGACTTACTCTCTTCCGGGTATATCCACGCCACCTTCCGCTGCAGGTCAATCTGCTGCCATTTCAGGTCGACGATGTTCGAGCGGCGCAGGCCTGTTGCCAGTGCGAACTCTACGGTAGACTTTAGAGGTTCCGGACACTCATCAATCAGTCGCTTTGCCTCAGCGGGTTCGAGCCACCGCACCCGCTTATTTCTTTCCTGAGGCACTTTGATAACCGGCGACTTCTCGATCCACTTCCATTCCCTTTCCGCTGCACGCATCAGCGCCTTCATTAATGCCAGGTGCTTTGCTTTGGTAGAGGTGGAAACGGCAGCCGGTTTGTACTCCCCGATATCCAGCCCCTTCTTCGCCATTGAAACAGCGCGTTGCTCCCATCGCTCCTTTGCCTTACGGTTGGTCATCCTGCTGACCGCGGCATAAATCTTCGCCTCGCTGATGTCCTTCAGCAACACCCCCTCAAAATGCATGAGCCAGAATCCGATCCGGCCCTTATCTGCATCGAGTGATTTCTTGTGCGCCTTTTCTTCCAGCCAGCGCAGACATGCCTCTTCGAACGTTACGTCAGGGAAATCACCCAACCGCTCTATTCGCCATAGCTCAGCCTTTCGCCGGTCGTGAAGCTCCTGTGCTTGCTTTCGGTCCTCTGTGCCAAGAGATTCCTTAATGCGCTTCCCGCCTGGCGTCGTGTAACTCCCGTACCAGACGGTACCTCTGCGGAAGATCGACATGATTTATTCTCCTCATGTGCATCTGCCGCGCTCACGGCGACAGTGTGCATTGGATTGTTGAGAGCGGCAATACAGGCCTGACGGGTGAGGAGGTAGGGCGACTTTGGCTTGGACGGGTCTTTGCGCGTAGCCATCAGGCGTCCGGTACGAATCCACTGCTGACACGTAGGCCGGGAAATGCCGAGGAACGCGCACGCCTCATCCATAGACAGGGCATAGGTTTCCATATCTACTCCTTATACGGCCAGTTCCAGGCCAGCACGATGCAAATAAAAACGACGAGCCACATGAACTCGCCGGGGGTGATGTCGCAGATGGTGTTCATGCGAACCACTTGTCGATTTTGTCGTACTCTTCGACCACATCTTGATAGCCGAGGGAGTTCAGTAATTCGCAAATCACATCATCAGCATTTGCATGGGCAATTTCTTTGTCACGGAGCCCCTGCAGTATGTGCAATTTCGCTAGAGCCTCTTCTCTGGACATAACAACTCCTCACGCAGAGCGCGATAGTGAATAGGGTGGGTAAGGGTTACTTCAGGGTGATGTGACGGATGCTGCCGGACGTGAGGGCTTTATAGAGAAATACCAGGTCAAAGAGTCCGTGCGCATGACCCAAAGCATTCTGAAGGTCTGCTATCGTCTCCTCACGCTTGCGCTCTGCGTCGGTGCGAATGGGGCGGAAGTATTCAGAACTCGAAACGCTCACCGTTTCCTCGGTCTGAAAAACCGCGCAATTTCTCCCCTTAAAGTTCGTATGCGACAGGATTTTTCCAACAGACCATGATTCATCGCCGTGCGCACCTTTCACCTCACACTCAGACCCAACCGGCGGCAGGCCTTCGCCACTCCACGCAGGCCGATTAGACTTAGCAAGTGCCAGTTCATACTCTTCTCGATTCACCTTCATTCCTTCCATTCCATCCACAACGCCATCAATCGTAGATAGCCATCCACCTTTTTCGCTGTAGAATTTCGCCTCGCCAAAACTCACCGCAACGAAATCGGCCCCAGGCTTCCATCCTCCGTGGGATGGCAGTACTTCTAAAAGGCAGTCAATCAGCTTCATGCCACTCTCCTATGCTGCTTAGCGCGCTCAATGCGCTGGTAGTCTTCGCAGCATTCCGGGCAGCAGAAGAAGCCTTTATCTACTGACTCCTCGCAGTTATAGCAGGCACCGGTAAACTTCATTTCAGGGCGTTTACGGTTCGCCAGGGCAATCTCAATCATCTGCTGCTCGCGTTCTGCTGCTTCATCCAAAATATCGGCATGGCTCATGGGTTTTACTCCTTGATATTGGCGATCATCTCATCGATGTAATCATCAACTTCAGCTGCATCGCCTGACGCATCCTGAAGCACTGAAACCAGCTCATCGTCGGACATAGAGAGCGCAGAAAGAATCTCAACGATGCAGTTGCCAGCGATATACAGTTCGCGCTGGTCAGAACAATCAGAAAAGCAACCTTTCACCGCGGAAATAAGGTTATTGCGTAGCTCTTTCGGATGGTCGGTGTTAATCATTTCGGTGTCCTATAGGCAATAAAAAACCCCGCCGTGGCGAGGTTGATTTAAAAAAAGTCACTCATTTTGCCGCTATGTTTCTCTCGGCGTGTAGAACTTGCTCTTCAGCTACAGCAAGCCCTTCTTCTACCGCATACCATATTCGCTTGATGCCACCATTATTCGGTGCCGGGTATTCAACATAGTTAACAGAGAAATTCTTTCCTTCGAAGATAAGCCCATGATGCATGGCTTCCTCTCCAGATATTTCAAGCAGGGTCTTGTAACTGAATTGATGTGGTCTGAACACTATTATCTCAATCACTTAATATCCTCCTTCTGATAAACCGGGTCAGTGCCGCGGGGGTACTGCAGCGCAACGTTTCTGTAATGCTGCAATCTCTCCCTGAAATATTCCTTCAGCGCTTCCGGCTGCTGCATCTCCACCTCCATGGCGATAACCGGCATATTCATACGCTCCTTGTATGCGACTCCTGACGCGGCTAAATCCACGTTAATCCTGTCGCGTTCTTCTCTGCTGCGTGCTGCTAAGTTGTGTGACATGGCGATGTCCTCCTGTGGGGAGTATATCGCTTATTCGACTTGCTTTGGCGCTCCTGATATCACTCTGTGCATCTTCCTTGCGCACATCATCCTAATCCTACGCGCCCAAATCTCAGTCCTTTTGGCTGCCTTGCCAACCGGCCAGCATACGATGAGAGCAGGCAATGCAATGAGAAGCGAGTATCTGAATCTAGTCATTTCGCCTCCTCAATGTTGCGCAGGATGGCGGCGCGCATCCAGTTTGCGCCCACAGCAAATCCGGCATAAGCACCTTTTATGCCGATGGCTTGTGCGCTTGATGCGATTTCCTGTAGTTCAGGCGCATCTGCGTGGGTTATTTCATCCGGCACCAGCTCAGCCAGGTCAGCGGCGGGCGCGGGGCGCAGGAACAACTCTGTGCCATCATGAAAGTTTTCCCAATCAGCTTGGTCATGCAGGCACACTACGCGAGCATTTGGGTATTCGTTATTATCGGATACCTCTCCGCGGTCAACGCGTCCAATGGGCTGCGCGGTCAGAGCGGACAGCGCGATTTGCGCAATCTGCTGGGCCTCTACGGCAGGAAGCATGACGTTTGCATAGTCGCCATATTTCTCACGCCATTCTGATATTTTTCGCAACGCTCAATCATCGCCAGCCTCTGCTCTGCGTTCATGATGGCTCCTTACGCGTCGATTCTTGCTCCCATGCTTTCTGCATGAACTCTTCGCTGAAATGCATTTCTGGCGCCTGCTCGAAAGCGATATACGCTTCTTCCTGGCAGTTTGTGCAGTAGCCAGACACTTTACGGCATCCGCAATCATCGCAATGTGCACTCATTATCTTACCCCTTATGCCGCTGTCAGGCTCAATGCCGCGGAGAAAATAGTTAGTCCAGGCAGCCCGGATACCAGCCACGCCTAATGAGGCGCGCCCGTTTTTCGGCTGCGATGATGTTTTGCTGGCGCTTGTCTTCACCGCGCTCAGCAAGTGACCGTCTGCTGATGAGCATGGTTTGCGGTCGGGTTGGCGTGAGGCGACTTGTGCTGATAAGCGTGTAAGTGTAATCGGTGCATCCATCTACCGGCATCGGGCTGGTCGCCTCAATCACCGCTGTTTTACCGCGCAGGCATCCACGCATCAGCCCGTTAAACTCACCAAGCGTCATATGAAAAAAGGCGCTTAATTCGCGCCCTGTTTGTGGTCTTTTGGATAGCTGGAAGGTGACTTTCTCTTTGAATCCGCTGTTCGGGTGATTGTTGCGCCGGTACTGAGCGAGCTTTCGCATGGTTACTCTCCGGCCTCTTCAATCTCCGCTTTGCGAAGCAGATAAACATCTGTGGCTTTTTCCAGCGTTTCAGCCTCGCTTGCCAGCATGCGCGCCGCGTACTTATAGCATCGGTCCAGCCCGGCAACGTTTTCAGCTTCAGCTGCTGCAGTGGTGAAATCGGCAAGCAGCTCGTCCGGCGTGCGCGCTGATGCACTGGTATTCGTCGCCGGGTTAATTTCGCGCTCAGGCTGCTGCGTTTCAGGTTTGCTGTTAATCAGGTTGTTCAGGTCAGCGCGACTGCGTGCCGGGGTGACGTCGCGTTCTGCGCGCTGAGCCGGTTCAAACTCATCCGGGGTATAAACACCGAGAATCACGTCCGGGCAGTAGAGGCGCGCCCAGTATTTAACAGCCAGATATGCCAGTTGCTGCTTTGGTGCTGTCTTCCACAACGGGGAATTGCGAGTGGTGACATACTCCATGTAAAGCGGTTCACCCCACGTGATTTCTGTTTCACCTCGCAGCACTGCGCCGACGCGTACAGACAGGCCGCGCTCATTCGATGCGTTTGCTGCGCCCGGCTTGAACTTCTCCCAGTCGCCGCCGTACTCATATTTGAATCGGCCCTGAACGGCGGTTGAACTCGTGATTACCGCATTGACCAGCTGAGCCTCATAACCCAGCGTGCCGTTAACCAGATGCGTTTTCTGCGCCACCGCGTAAGGATTCATTCCCCACTGAGCAGCCTGTAATGCTATCGCCAGACAGTCAGCAGGCTTGCCGGACAGGTGAGCAGGAACCGTTGCCTTGCCCTGCGCCATGACTTCAGCAAACGCCTGCAGCTTATGCAGGCCACTCGGGCTGAAGATTGCCGCCTTGGTGTCAGCCTCATTGACTGGCGCCGTGATGATGTCGTTGCTCATGCGTAATCCTTTCTCTTAGCCCAGTCAGGGCGTGTAATTTCTTCGATGCCGCCCCAGTTACCGGACAGCATGCATTCGTGATAGGTATCGAGGTTGCGGCGGAACAGGTCATAGCCCACGGCAACATCGTCCTCCTGCAGCTGGAAGGTGCGCACCGGGTACCGGCCGCAGTCGATCGCCTCGCTGACTGCGATGAAAACGAAAAGTGGATATTCACCGAAGTGCTTGCTGAAGCCTTCTCGGTAATAGGCGTCCTGAACGTGATAGCGGAACTCTTCAACGTGTCGTGCGAAGCGTGACATATCCGCCACTTTCTTCACGTCGACGATGACGGGCTGACCTGAGAGAAATTTGTCTGGCCGGATCCGGCAAAGTTCGCCTGTCTGCTCGTCGTTCCAGTAAATTGACGCCTCCTGATGACCTTCAGCCTCAAGCAGCCAGCGTGCCGCAGGATGGGCGAGGGCGCTGGCGCGCATCAGCTGTAGCTTCCGGCCCTGCTCGGCATCCATGACCGTCATTCCCGTGCTTTCGCAGTCCTTCAGGAACCGCTGCTCATCGGCCTTACCTTCATTGGTTCGCCGGTTGAATGCCGGAGCCACGATAAAGCGATTGTCGAACTCTTCAGGCTCCAGCAGCAGGCAGTGCAGCGCAGTCCCCATATCTAGCGCCGCTTTCTTCTCGTCATCCTCCGGCGCTTCTTTGCGCCACTGGAATATGGCCGGGTTGATGGCAATGTCATCCAGCTGTGATTTGCTGATGCCCGGGCCGCCGTGATAGTCCTCGTTGCTGATGTCGTAATAGATGCCCGGCTGCATTACGCTGCCTCCTGATTTCCGTGTTTGTTGCGGTAAATCCCGATCGCAATTTCACGCCGCGCAACCCGCACCATCGCCTCACGCAAAAACGCGTCAGCGGCTTCGTGCTGCTCGTCGTCTTCATCGAACATCTCAATGGCAGGGTAGTCGTAATGCTTTGTCAGGAAGGCGCACAGAGCGGGCATTAACGGGTTAGTCTTGTGCTGGTTCATGCGCGCATCGACTTCAGCGGCAATACACTCCAGCTCATTCTCAGGCAGGTTGTCGGCGATATCCTGCACCTCATGCCGGGCTGTTCTGTTCAGTCTCATTTCTTCTCTCCCAGTCCGAGGCTTTTCAGCATCAGGTTGATGAAGGTGAAATCCTTCGAGTTCTCCAGCATCTTGCGATGGCGCTCTAACTCTTCCTGCTGCTTCTGGTAAGGCAGGGTGGGTGATTGAGTCTTCATGGCTTGCCCTCCTGCGATACGACCTGTAACAGGCGCTCCCAAAGCTGCTGTAAGCGGCTCTTAGGCTTCCACGACATAACGTCAGCGCCGGTGAGTTTGAAATCGAACATGGTGTTTTTGGGGCAGCCCGATGCCGCCCCAGCGATAGCGAAAGCTTGCATGGGGATACTCCGTTGAATGGGTGGGTTGTTGGTTTAGTAAGTGATGCGAATGGAAGTAACTTCACCTTTGGCGATCGCCGTGATTGCGATACGCGCCTGCTCTTCGGTCAGGCCTACAGCGACGAGGTCAGCCAGCGCTTTGTTGTTTACTGCTTTGCGGTGAGCAACATCAGCTGCGCGGGCGGCCGCTTCGTCAGCAATTCGTTTCTCTTCAGCCAGGCGGGCAGCTTCTGCTTCACGGGCTTTGCGCTGCTCAGCTTCGATAGCGGCTTGCTTCTCACGCTCTGCCTTTTCGCGCGCTTCCTGTGCCTGTCGCTCGGCTCGTTCCTTCGCCTCTCTGGATTCGCGCTCTGCGCGCTCCTGAGCGGCTTTAGCGTCGGCTTCCGCCTTTTCCTTGGCTGCTTGTAAATCTGCCTCACGTTTAGCCGCTGCTTCACGCTCACGCTGTGCTGCCTGCTCTGCTTCAATGCGAGCCTGTTCAGCAGCCTGGCGGCGAATCTCTTCTTCGTGTGCTGCGCGCTGAAGTTCTGCTTCGGCTTTCGCTTCTGCAGCGTCGCGGTCAAGCTTATCGTTCAGCAGCAGAGCCATTTCGTGATCGGACTCAATCTGCTTTTTTAGGGCTTCTTCAGCAGCTTTCTGCTCGGCTTCAATGCGCAGGCGCTCATCTTCAGCAGCTTTCTCTGCGGCGATGCGTTCCTGTTCTTCTTCCCACTCAGTGAGTGGCTTGCGCGTCATGTCACGGAGATTGTCACAGGCATCAACGAACCGCTTAATCTCTGCTTCAGCAGGCTTCACAGCCTCTTTGAGGCGCTTAAGATAGTCACGGCCCGGCTTCTCAATTGCCGTCTTGCTGCGTGATACCTGAGCCGCCAGTGATGCAACGCGGGCCCGACCTTTAGCAGTGCTCAGGTCAGGCACTTCGTTAACCTGCAGGCGAATCTGCTCAAGATAAGCGTCGAGGCCGTTAGGTACATACAGTGCCGGAGCTTGTTCAGGTTTAATCTCCAGCACTGCTAAATCGGTAGCTTCAGTCATTTCCGTCTCCTGAATTTTGGTAAAAAAGAAGGCCGCACTAAGCGGCCAAATCGCATCCTGTTCTGTCTCTATCATTTGAAACTTCACAGCGTTGGTGCGTAGCACCTCAAAGCCGTCTGAGTAGGCGGCTTTACGGTGTCACTCAGTTGGTGCTGGATATGCGCACCATTGCTTTATCTTCACTTCAGACTCATCAATGCCTGCAATCTGAAAAACCCACTTCCATTCCCCTGTCGGGATGCCCCCAGCACCAAACCACAAAGCCCGCCATGCAATCAGAACACCCTCTCCGTTAAGGTCATTCACCAAAACCTGCTGTTGTGCTTCAGGCAGGCTTTCACTGCACTTAACCCACTCCATCCTCTTCTCCTGTTAGTGGTTACTGGCCCAATGCTTTTTTATCCAAGAGGCCGATATCGTAAAATTCTTTCGCCTCACGGTGATCAACAAGGCGTCCGTTAACTGTATTGGCAACGTCGCTTGCCCGGCTTCCCGGCTCAAACCATCCTGTTTCTTTTTCTCTTTCGGTAAGCTCACGCGTATCAAGGCTGCTTATCTCAGAGGCCTCACAAACCGGGCAGTGATAGGGCCCGCACTGAACCATGCCTATACCCACATCGCAGTGGTCTGCCTCGCAGTGCTCGTAACTGCAGTAAGGACATATGGCTTCATCAGGACTCCATATGCTGCCGTTACTGGTGCTGAACTTGTGATTCCCTATTCCTGTGCTCATATATTCCCTCCTGCTATAAACCCCAGCCCCATCAACACACCAATAACCAGCCACCCGAATATGTAGTTACCAGTGCTTATCATGGGGGCTCCAAATGTGAAAAAATCCGCTACATGGCGGCCAGTTCTCGTTCAATCATCTTCGTCGTGCGAATGGCCCATTTGTCGACCATCTTCCCGTCTACAAATATCGGGACCATCTCTTCAGGCTTAACCATGCACTCAGACTGCAACTTGCAGCCGTTGCATTTTTTGAACTGGCCGCACCATTTATCAGTAATCGAATTCATATGGATAATCCTGATACTGACTCATATCGTCAGCCGGGTGTTCGTCGAACTCTTCTTCATCCATTACCAGTTACCTCGCCGTTACGATGTCTTTTGAGTTGCGATACCCTGCAGCAAATATCGCTATTTCTGGTAAGCACTGTGATGTGCTCTCATGCCTGTCACGCAGAGAAGGGGAGACTTAACGCTTGAGCAGCAGATATGCCATCCCGACTATGACCAACCCGGCAAGCGTCATCAGAGCCGCGTGCCTGCAGGTACGCATGAAGAGTTGCTTCCACGGCATCCTTACCTCCTTCCCGTCACCAAGGTTCACGCATATTGCAATCACGTGAAGACTCAGGAACCAGACCAGCAGAATCTTTGCGGAATATATTATTTCGTGCATTTGCTACCTCGCCGTGACTGCGCCCGCCACCTTGCGATGACCTGCGTTATAAAGTGGCTCGATGCTGCCGCCACGGTAGTTCGCACCCGTTGCTGCCATTATGCTGCGCTCATTCTCCCGGCGTGCATGACGACGCGCCCGACAACGTTCTCTTGCGTTCATATCGACTCCTTATTTGTCCGGCTCAGGCCGCTTTTCAAACGACCTGAAACTGACATTTTCCACACCAGACGCCTTCTCGGCATAAGGTGGTACAACACCAGATTGTTAAAGAGCAAAAGTCCGTTTACTTGTTCGCCAGCTTCCTGCTGATGGGATTTAATTTATCTCAAAGATAAACATTGGTAAATAGCAGCGTGATAAATAATTTATCAAATTGGAGGGGTTTTTAGATAAATGACTGTAAGAAAAGGATAAATAATTTTATCAAATTTGTTTTGGGCGTAAAAAAACCAGCTCGAGGCTGGCTTTCTTAGCAATATGAAGGGGTTTGGCTTAGCCGAGGCGGGTGTAGCTCATCTCCCATTTGCCAACTACGAAGCCCTGAACGTGGAACTGAGCTTCATCCTCTGAGGTGATCTCCCACTTCTCATAGGTTTGGTTGTCGCTTATGACTATGAGGCGATCCTTAAGCTTCTGAAGCCTCTTAATGTGCATGCTGTCTCCATAGGCGAAAGCATAGATACCATCACTGACGAAGCGGCTGACAGTGACATCCAGTACCACCAATTCACCAGGCTCTACGGATCCTCTCATGCTGTCACCTACAGCGGTCGTTATCTTTAGAGAAGATGCCGGCCTGCCGCCAAACATGCGCTTTGCATATTCAGGGTCAATTTCAATTGATTGAATTATCTCTGGATAATCACTATTCATCCTTCCTCCACCACAACTCATCTCCACATCAAGCTGCTCTATCCTGTATGTATGATCAGTATAGTTTCTTGAAAGGTTTTGCAAGTTGTAATTTCCAGCGTCACCAGTATCGCTTGGATTTTCCACACGATTAGTATGAATACTGTCCATCCATCCCTTCGGTTTACTAAATGCGACCTCCACTCTGCGCGCGATTGCATCTCCAATATTTCGCACTGGATTAGCTGATGTTGTCTGGCTGAGCTGACTAGCTGTTACGCCTAGCTGCTCCGCAAACTCTGCTTTTGTTAGCCCCTTCGAAGTGTACTCGCTAAGCAGGGCGCGCAAGTTAATGCGTCTTATCTCTTTAGTTTCCATGTCTTACATATTCCCATTACTTAGCAAAATGATAAATATGCAGATTGATAAATCAGCTTGCCAATAATTTATCAGTAAGATAAACTTTGATTAATCTTCAACAAAAAAGGTAAAGCAGATGACTAACGACCTTCTCCGGTGGCGTCAGGAAGCCACAAAAGAAGATTGGTCTCATCTCGCTCAGCTTGCGAAGACATCCGTTGGCTATCTCGACCAGATTGCATATGGATATCGCCGCGCTTCTCCTCAGATGGCTGAGAGCATTGAGAAAGGCACCAAAATCTTCAAGCGATTGAAAGCAGTTTCAAAAGAAAAATTGGTTTTTGCAGAACTGAAAACCAAAGCAGCTTAGGCAGTGCCGCTCTTTATCAATCTGAATCCTCACCCTATGCCGAGAAGGTGTCTGGTGAAAAACTCAAGTGACGATGCTCACCGCAATGTCACGCAATTACTTAACCATCAAAGGAATTTTACATCATGGAAATTGCAAGCTATCGCAAAAAAGCGAGAGAGATTGAAAGCCAGTTACTGAACAAACTGGCTGAACGTGGACAGGGAACACTGGCAAAGGTACTCGACCTGGACGACGCAGCTGTAAGCCGCATGAAGCGTCCATCAGGAAAGCAGCGTCACAGCTTCTTCCAGATGATGAGTCTGGCGCTGGCGTATCTGGATGTGGTGTCGCCGGAGTCGGAAATGGCTCAGAGGTTGTTGCGTATTGAGCAGCTACTGACAAAAGAAAAAGCCCCGAGCTGCGCGAACAGCTTCGAGGCCTGATAGCAATTTGCGAACACAAATAACTGGAGGAAATTATGCCAGGACTAACTGGATATGTAAACAGTGGCGAGGTTCTTTATGAGTAATCTCGCTTACAACAACGTCTCACCAATCAGGCCTGATACAGAGGCCGTGGAGCGCCGTGTGGTCGATACCGATAATGGGTTTACCAGAGTCGCTAACGAACTACTGGAGGCTATCGCAAGCGCCGATTTAACAGCTCGTCAGTTGAAGCTCATGCTGGCGTACATCCGCAAAACGTATGGCTTCAACAAGAAATCAGATCGCATCGCCGATGAGCAGATAGCTCAACTTACCGGCCTGTCACGGCAGAACGTGAACAAAGCCAAGAAAGAGCTGATTTCCATGAAGTGTCTGTTAGTCGAAGGGAGTCAAATCGGTGTTAACAAGGAGGTCTCAGCGTGGCAATTCAGCAAGTGTCTCCAAGTTAGCAATTTAGTCTCTAAGCCAGAGACTTCAAATGTCTCTAAGTTAGAGACTTTGGATGTCTCGAAGCTAGAGACACACAAAAGACATTATTCAAAAGACAAGAAAGACAATATTAATAAACCCCCTATAGTCCCCCGTCCTGAAGAAACTAAATCGGCTGAAAAGCCAAAAACAAAAACCTTCGATCCAATGGACGCCGTACTGCCCGAATGCGTTTCTGCAGAACTGTGGCTTTCATGGGTCTCATATCGCAGGGATATCAAGCAGGCAATCAAATCTAAGCAGACCGTAACTCAGGCTCTCAACCTGTTAAGCCGGTGTCATGCAAATGGTCATCTGCCTGAAGAGATCATCAACAACAGCATCGCGAACGGCTGGACCGGACTGTTTGAACCTAAACAGGCCAAGGTAGCGCCGCGCCAGAATAATGGGCCAGCGAGAGCTGTTGCTGAGCGGTTTAGCGAGAAAGATTATGGACAAACTCAAATGCCTTCCTGGGCGCAGGAGTAACTCATGAGCTATGAAAACCAGATTGCCAGCGATACCCGCGAGAAGATCGCAAAAGTTCAGCGTCAGATTGAAGAACTGGATGCACCACCAAAGCAGATTGAAAATACCGTGTTCGAATTTATTCAGGCTGTATGTGACAAGCATGGCGCGTTCGAACAGCGCTGCAGGAAAATGACTATCGGTTTTGGTGGAAAAGAGATGGTCACCAAGAGCGAGTGCAAAAAATGCCTGGAAGAGAAATTAGCCAAGCTGAAAAGCGATGAAGACAGCATTGCACGACGCCGCCGGGAAAGCGAAATCATGCGCCTGATGGGAAACCTGAACCTGCCACAACGCTTTTCACCGTCAACTCTGGATAACTACGAGCCAACAAATCAGGACGCAGCCCGCTGCCTGAAGCTATGCAAAGCCTACGCAGCCAAATGGGCAGATCGCCGCAAGCAGGGTGGCGGCATGGTCATGTGTGGCAAACCCGGCACTGGCAAGAACCACCTTGCCCTGGCTATCGCTAAGCATGTTATCAACGAGCATCAACATTCAGCCATGTTCACCACTGCATTGCGTGTAGCTCGGGCCTTTAAATCAACCTGGGGTAAGAACGCTGAGCGCACTGAGTACGACGTTATCAGCGCATACACCGATCCCGACCTGCTTATCATCGATGAGGTTGGCGTTCAGTTCGGCAGCGAGGCGGAAAAACTGATTCTGTTTGAGGTCATCAACACCCGCTATGAGCAGATGAAACCAACGATTCTTATCAGCAACCTCCCACTGGAAGAACTGACAGTGTTCATCGGCGAGCGCGTCATTGACCGCATGAACGATGGCGGCGGCTGCACTCTGGCTTTCACATGGGATTCCTACCGCTCACGGGGTGCTGCATGAATATCGACTTGATGGACTACGTCGTTATTGAGATGTACGCCAACGGTAACAACACCTGGAAAGACAACGTCTCGACCGTCGACAAGGTGCAACGGCTGGTTGATTTCAGCCTGGAGGTTGCTCATGTGTTTATTGCTGTCGGAGCCTACTCAGAAAACTGGCAGCGTTACTACGAGGTGAAGCCATGACACAGGTAACTCAACTGGTAATCATACCACCGCTGATGCGTCAGGCCCGCAACATGACGCTGGCAATCATCGACCTGACTAAGAAGCGCGACCTGACGCCGGAGCAGTTCCGGGACCGCCTGCACGCCATCGACATGCTGGCACGTGAAGCACACGACACGATTGTTGATGCTGAGTTTGAGCAGCAGGACAGGAGTCACCAATGAAAAAGCTAACAGCAGAGAAATGCAGAAGTGTTATCGAAGGCTTTAAGTGGATGGCTGCCGAAGGCCCGGGCATGTCTATCCGTGATGAATACGACATTCAGGCTTATGAACTTGCACTCCCCATACTGGAGCAGCAGGAGATGATAACGGATAACAGTGAAGTGGTGACGGATAGCGCTGTGTCTGGTGATCAGTGGATTGTGTGGTGTGGTGGCTCTGTTACGCCGGTAGATGGAGTTGTCGAAGTGCGGTGGAGTACAGGCTCAACCGATATAGGCCATGCCAGAGATTTTAGATGGGAGCACTCACGATACACTATTAACATCATCGCCTACCGCATCGTCCCGGATTGGGAGGAATCATGCTCGAATTGACCGATGAAATCAGGGCAGAGCTTCACACCAACGAAGCCTTCACTCACGTGCTCGAGAGATGTCTTGAAGTGCCTGAGCTCATTTCAAACTTCTGCAGGATTTACGAAGTAGAGCTTCCACGCCAGCCGCGCAATGGACTTGAAGCGATGATTGATGAGACGACCGGGTATCGCAATGACACCTACGCCAAATTCTTTTCGGCCTTCATCCCCTTTGTGCACCGCGTTGTTTACCAGCCACTGCTCAATAACTTTGAGCGGCCGGAGCAGCCCACCAATCAGAACGGAGAGCAGTGATATGGGTAAACCACAAGATTCAGACATCATCGCCGAACTTCAGGGTGTAGGTCGTGACGGAAAACCAACGTATTACATCAGGAATTGCTTGCTGTTTGACGGGCATGAAATTACGACCCAGCAACTGAGGGCGAGGCTCAAATGTTTAGAGGAGAAGGGGCTGGTAAAGCGCGTCAAATCTCCATTCTTTAAAAACAACATTAGCTGGGGTTTGGTATGAAAAACGTAATCCCCTTAAAACGCTCTGAGCACGTCATATCAGACGTTGAACTGGATAAGCTGGCAAATGACCTTACTGTTATCGCCACGCGCTATGCAGGCTTTATGTCACTCCCTGCAGCTATCCGCAAAACCCTTAGCGACGCATTAAAGCGAGACAAACGCGATGGAGATACCCAAAGAGGGCCTGAGGCTTCATAAGACCAACTTCAACGCCATCGGGCAACAGCTTCAACCCCTGCTCGAATCCGGCGACTGTTACCGGCTAATCCTCAAGCCGTGGAAAGAAAAACGCAGTCTCAATCAGAACTCCCTTTCTCATATGTGGTACGGCGAAATCAGCGAATACCTGATTAAGTCCGGGCGCACTGACGCCTCGCCAGAGTGGGTAAAGCGGAACCTCAAGAAAACCTATCTGGGCTGTGAGCAGGTCGAATACACCGACTTTGTGACCGGCGAGAAGGTCAGCACATGGGAACCCCGGCACACATCCAGTCTTGATACAGGCGAGATGCATTACTTCCTGAATCAGGTGGAACGGTGGTGCGCGCAGTTCGGCCTGGCGCTGACTATCCCCGCTGACTCCGAGTACCAGAAACTGAAGGATAAACAAAATGCCTAAGAAAGCGTGGTCAGATAAAGACTTAGCGTATATCGAACGCGTAGCAGGAAAAGTTCCAGTACCTGTCATGGCGGCAGCGATTAACAAAACGGTGCCAGCTGTAAAGGTGAAGGCTTATTCCATCGGCTTAAAGCTCAGGGTGCCCGTGGATGTACTGAGAAAGCACTGGCCTGAGTATGTAACCGAGGGGAGCAGCCATGCGTGAAACCTGGTTCTGTCACGACCCTGTAGACAATGAAACCGCTAACGAACTCCTTTCCCGCTACGCCTCTCGCAACATCAAAACTCAGAAGACACTCGCAACAGACCCGCGCCTCTGGCTGGTGAGCGCCTTGCTGCCTGAGTTCCGTAACGAGCCAATACCGAGCAGGCAGTATAAAAACCCAATGTGGAGCTGAGCATGACAACAAAGTATGACGCCGGTAAGTGGCGGTTCAGCCTGGTGCCAATGAATGCGATCAGGTCGGTTATCGAGGTGCTGGAATTCGGAGCTAAGAAATACGCGCCGGACAACTGGAAGACAGTTCCTGATGCCAGAACGAGATATTTCGATGCGACCATCCGTCACGTCACAGCGTGGTGGAGTGGGGAGAAAGACGATAGCGAAAGCGGACTGCCACATCTGGCTCACGCAATCTGCTGCCTCCTGTTTCTTCTCTGGCTTGATGAGGAGTAACCCAATGCGTGAACGCTGCTGCCGCTGTCACATAACACTCACCTCAGAAGACAAGTATCACTATTCCATTAGCTGCGAGTCGTGCGAATGCGATATCGAATGGGAGAACCATGAACGAGATAACCCAATCAAATCTGCCTACTGGCGTTGGCGAGCAGTGTGCTTCTGCCTGCGCTTTCTGTTCTGCGGCGCTGCCAGAGTCAGTAGTGTACTGCTGCACAAGCTGCGAAATAAGCCTGATGCAGGACCCCAACTTTTTGATGAGCGGAGAGGTGAATGATGGCTGAGTTAAGGGCAGGTGGGCTTGCCTTAGTCATTCTTTCAGATGACCCATATGACTTAGGGAAGATAGTAAAACTAATTGAGCTCATCAGCACTGGAAAGTCCGCTAAAGCCCCGAGTGGCGAGCTTTACAGCATGAAAAATGGAGTTATTTCATGGGCTGTTGAAGGGGACGTTCGCGTTATTGGGGTTCGCCAAGAAACACTAATACATGGATGGGCAATGTTTGAACCAATGCAGTTAATGCCGTTGAGTGATGGTGGTTTCAGTCATGAAGACGAGCAACAGAAGGAGTTGACGCATGGCTAAAGGCATCAAGCCGCCGAAGCCGAAGAAATGCAAATGCTGTCCTGAAAAGTTTATCCCACGCAATAGCCTCCAGACCGTCTGTTCTCCCAAATGTGCCATTCAACTCGCTAACCAGATGTCCGAGCGCAAGCAAAAGCGCCTGGAGAAAGAGCAGCGTGCCGCATGGAACAAACGCAAAGCCGATGTGAAGCCGTTAAGCCACTGGATGAACATGACCCAGCGGGCATTTAACGACTACATCCGGGCGCGGGACGGGAATATCTGCATCAGCTGTGGTAGCACAACAGCAGTGAGCTATCACGCAGGGCATTACAGGACAACAGCAGCGGCTTCGCAGTTACGTTTCAACGAGGACAATGTTCACAGCCAGTGTGCAGCCTGCAACGTGCATCACTCAGGCGCAATTGGTCCATACAGAATCAACCTCATCACCAAAATCGGCCTTCAGCGCGTTCTGGCGCTCGAATCAAACAACGAACCTCACCGATACACCAGAGAAGAACTGGACGGCATTCGTGCGCGTTACAGGGCGGCTCTGCGTGAACTGAATAAGCAAAGAGAGGCAGCATGAAAACATTTCAGGAAATCTTAGAGGATGCACGCAGGCGGATAGCGGAAAACAGATTCACACCGAAAGTTAAATGCTCAATCTGCTTTGGGCGTGGAGATGTTGCTTGTTACCCAACATTTAACCGGGCTGGAACGGCTGAGATAGTGCGGCAGCCTTGTCAGCGCTGTGGTGGTACCGGGGAGCACACATCATGGTGACCGAATACCTCAGAGAGAAGTGGCTCCGCCTTCGCATTCTAAAGATGCGCGGCATGTACGAGATCAACTACCGGATAATCCGGAACACGGCGAAGATGATGGGGGTGACCAATGCCAGTACGCGAGCTTAACCTGACTAAAGAGCAGCACGACTGGTTGAATAACTGGCTGGAGCTGTGGGGTGCGTGGGTTTACTCAGGGAGGCTGGAAAAGCGCCAGAGCAGTGTCATAGCGCAATACATGGCGACTGTTGAGCCGCAATCCTATCCATACCGGCCAATGTGCAATGATGATGACGGACTCTTGATTTCTCAGGTCGTGGACTCCGTCATGTTCATCGATAAAAAAGCATTTGGCATCCTGCTTAGCTACTACGCTCACGGCTCCTCTAAGCGAGCCATTGCATCCTACTATCATAAGGTCGCAAGTCCCCGCAAAATGTCAGGGCGCAGCGGAGAAAGCACCAGGCGACCATCCATGATTACCTGCCGACGTGAAGTGGACGAAATACTCAATGCCAGCCTCTATCTTCTTTACACTCCGCTGCTATCTGCATTTAACGATCGCAAACGTGTAGTTAAAATTAGAAAAGTCGCATAGTAAGTATTGACACTAATGAGCCATTGAGCCACAATTTGGATATAAGCTGCCGTACGTGTTCTTAAGGATGCTGCGGCACTTAAATCCAGTCAGTTCCATCGATTTGTGATAGTCAAAGCGCCCTGCGGTCTCACCAACTGCGAGGGCGTTTTTTATTTGTATACCCCACAGGGGATAAGATTCGCCGCATACCCTGTAGCGGATAAGTAACATCACTAAACTATTTCAAAGGGTCGCCATTAGAGCGGCCTTTTTTCGTTTCAGCGCCCAAGGATTTCCCTCTGAGTTCTTCCTGTGTTTTTTCACTCGGGTGCTTTTTATTCTCACAGCATGAAGCCGGAATATCCGGGCTACGCCGGAGACGGCCATGACAAACACACAAACAGTAGCCCGCGAGGTAGCTCATGGGTGAAAGCAGCATAATCACAGGCGTGCTCGGCCTCTTATTTGGCGGCGGCGCAGTGGCAGTTCTCTGGAAACCATTAGCGGCCAGCCTTGTCTCTCTTGGCATAAGTAATCGCGCTGGCGGAGAGATAATCTCCAATTACAAAGAGCAGGTGCAGTTGCTGAAAGAGAGCAATGCCATTCTCCGCGAAGAAAACGACGAGTTGCGGGAGCGTCATGACCGTAACTTACGCCGTATATCAACCCTTGAGACTGACCTGAAGCTGATTAAAAACGCCCTGAGCATCCTCCTTGCGATGTCTGAGGCCAGTACCGCTGTCGGAAATGAGCGATTCAGAACCGAGATAGACCGGCTGATTGCGAAAATGGAGACCCACAGCGATGACGAACAGCGCTAAATATAATCACAAACGTAGCCTGATAGTCGGCTGCGTTCTCACCATGATGACGCTCATCTGCATTGCAATGACCTGCCTATTTGTTTACGTGACAAATGATGCAAACCGCCAGATTGAAAACATCCGCAATGATTACCGCAAGGTTGCCGAGCGACGCGATGCAAAGGTTGCCAGCCTTGCTAATCAGGTGGCATCCCTTCAGCAGCAGATGAGTTCATTACCAGATCGCACAGCCAACAAAACCGCCGCTCAGGTCAAGCAGGTAGTGAAGGAGGATGAGGGCAAATGACAGACAGCAAAATCATCCCGATCCTTAATTACGAGGAAGGGTACCGCGAAAAACCATATCTGGACTCGCGAGGCTTTCCTACTGTTGCCGGTGGCATCCTCATCGGCCCGCAAGGTGCGAGTATTTCCAACTATCAGTTCACTGTGCCGCGCGTGGTTGGTGACTTCTGGAAAGAGGTCCTGGTGCAGCAGAAGCTGAATGATATGAACCAGCGTCCAATCATCAAGGCTGCATTAGGCCAATGCAACTCGCCGCGGCGCGACATTCTAATCAGCATGGCATATCAGATGGGCGTTGATGGTCTGGCTGGCTTCAAGAACACGCTTGGCATGATCGCAAATGGTGATTTCAACTCTGCGGCCAGCGGCATGCTGAATAGCCTTTGGGCTAAGCAGACACCGAATCGCGCTAAGCGTCACTCTGATGTGATGCGCACCGGCACATACGATATCTATAAGGGCCTCATCTGATGGACGCCTTAAGCATGCTGCGCGGTTCAAGTGGCAACATCTCGCTAAGCCGTACTCAGGCCATCCTCGGCTTTCTGGTGTGTAGCGGTATCCTCATCTGGCAGGCATACAAAGGCGAGCTGAGCGAAGCAATCTTCATCGCTTACTTTGGTTTCTCTACGGCCGGATATATCGGCGCGAAGAAAATCGCATCTGACAAAGACCTGAGCGAACAGAAGCTGGATGCAGGAATTGACCCGGGAGCGAAGCCATGACGACCATTCAACTGCTACTGACTGTAATGGGCGTAATAATCGCTGGGGTGGCTGGCGCATTCGGCATTGGTCACTCTAAAGGCAAGGCTAAAGCAGAAGCCTCAGCGACTGAGAGAGAAACCAAAGCCGCCATCGCGTCAGAGCAGGCAGTTGCTACCCGCCAGACCGAAACCGCCAAAGAGGCATCCGATGTTCAAAGCACTGTTACCCGCATGTCTGATGGTGATGTTGATGGCGAGCTGCGCAGAGAATGGATCAACAAGGGTTGAGGTAGTCGATACCGCCTGCACCTGGGTGAAGCCGATTCTGCTTACCGAAGCCGACATCATGACGATGGATGACCGGACAAAGCGCGCCATCCTGACCCACAACAAGACGTGGAAGGCCAACTGCGGAACGGTGACCCAATGAGTGGGTACTCAATCTACAACATCCTCTCTGGTGCCTGCATAGGCGCACTGGTAATGACGTGGATTGGCTTCTGGATTCACCAGCGCCAGGAGAAGCGGCACCGCAACGAATTAAGCAGGATGCAGCAGCAGATCATCACCGAAGTGAAGAACAGCCTCAGAAAGTAAATCCTCAAGAGGAAATAACCATGTCGCTTAAGCGCAACCAACTGCCTCGCTACCAGGGTAAAGACAACCAGGTGCTGGCACTCAAAATCAAAGAAGTGCGTCAGGATGTAGACGGCGCAGGCTACATTGTGCCTGAAGATGACTTCTACCCTGAGTTTCAGGTGTCAGGTGAGTACATGAGTAAGTATCAGCCTAAGAAGGGCGGTTACTACGTCGAGCTGATTGATGGCGATCCGATTTACATGGATGCCAAAGACTTCTCCAAGCAATACACACTGATGAAGTAACCAGGGGAAAACATGAAACGCCAATGGCCTACCTACAGCGACACGGACAACAACTTTGTTTATGCGCTACCCATTAAGTCAATCAGGCAGACAGTAGACGGTTACGCCTACGCCAGCTTTGATGGTGACTTTGATGAGCAATACCTCTCACCTCAGTTCATGGGCATCTTCCGTCCGGTAGCTGGCGGATACCTGTTTACCAGCGCGTCAGGTGAACTGCTCTACATGAGCAAGACCAAGTTCGAAGCGCAGTACAGTGCAGCCGGTGCCGCCGCAACATGGGCGAGCATCACAGGAAAGCCAACAACGTTTGCGCCGACCATCGGCACGACAGCGACAACAGCGATGGCGGGCAACAAGGCACCAACCACAGCAGACCGTGGTGGCGTACTGCAGCAGGCAGCAGAGGCGGCTATCCCCGCTCAGACGGTTGCAGACATTGCCGGAGCGCAGACCTCAATCAACACCATCGTGACAAAGGTTAACAGCATCCTCACCAAGCTGAAGGCCGGTGGCGAGCTGGCATAAGGAAACAATATGAATTTTGGTGATGCATTAGAAGCCGCAAAAGGTGGCGCGAAGATTTACCGCGAAGGATGGAACGGCAAAGGTCAGTTTGTGATAAAGGCTGGAGGCTATGCCGTGAAAGAATCTCGACCGGGCAGTGACTACGCTAAGCACGGCATTACCGCTGACTTCATGATCCAGCCGCATTTGGATTTGAAAAACGCACAAGGAAACATGCAGCCAGGATGGGTTCCCTCACAGGGTGATTTGTTTGCCACTGACTGGGTAGCAGAGCATAGCAAATAAGCCCATTACACAGCTCATTCACTGAGTGGGCTGGATAATGAGTTAAGGAGTCGAGAATGGCAAAACCTAAGTGGCCTAAGCTTCCGCGTTTCTTGGTTCCATTATTTCACTGCGCAAATGTTTATCTTTGTGTCAGTAAAGCTGAATGGCAGCAGGCGCTGTCGAACCTAAAACAGCCTGAACAAGATCTTTCATTCTCGAACGGTCGCACCATGCACTTCTGCAACGACTCAACTGGTGAAAACCTCTATTTGGTAGGGGTGTTTGATAAATCAGTTTCCACGCTAGTTCATGAGTGCGCTCACGCAACCTTCTACTGCTGCCACGACGTGGGCGTGACAATAGAGACAGACCAGCCAAACGAAACCTACTGCTACCTGCTCGACAGAATGTTTAGCCACTTCCTCCCGCACATAAAACAGGAATCATCATGTCCGACTTGAACCTGCAAACATCGCTGACCGACCAACAGAAACTCCGCTTAGAACTCCTGTCACTGGTGCAGTACGACACTGCCGCCGCTCAGGATGCCATCGCAGAGATTAAAGACGATCAGCTGAAGTTCGAACTATTCAAGCGCCAGTACGCACTCGCACAGGGTGAGCCTACTGCCGTATCCCGCACAACTAAAGCTATCCGGGGCATGAAAGAAGCTCTGGAGCTGTTTCAGTAAGAGAGAAACCTGATGGCAGATATAAACGACCAGCAGGACCGTTTCTGCCATGAGTACATCATCGATTTGAATGGTACTCAGGCAGCCATACGGGCTGGGTACAGTGAGAAGTCAGCGGCACAAATCGCCAGTGAAAACCTTAGAAAGCCGAATATTCGCAATCGCATTAAGGAATTGGCGAAAGAGCGCAATGAGGCAGTAGGACTCAGCTCTCAGTTTGTTATTGATGGAATTATCAAAAACATTCGTCGGTGCGAACAATCGGAGCGAGTTCGCCTACCAAATGGCGATACGCTTATGTGCGAGACAGAGGATGGAGAGGTCGCAGCCGTCTTCCGATACGAGTCGGCTTCCGCCCTGAAAGGCTATGAACTCCTCGGTAAGCACCTGAAGCTATTCACGGACAAAGTAGAGCACTCAGGCAGCATCGAAACCCTGTCAGACGAAGAACTCAATGCGAAACTCGCGAGGCTTGTAAATGGACAATCTGAAGCGAGAGGAGAAGCTTGAGCTAATTCGCCTGCTGGAAGAGAAAGCCCGCCGCGCCGTCGTTAATCGTTACCGCTCCTACTTCGACACCCGTTACCCCTGGCAGCGCAAGTTCATCGCGCAAACCGCCAACTATCGCCAGTGCGCATTAATCGCTGCAAACCGCGTAGGCAAGACTGACACGGCTACCTATATCGACGCCATCCACCTGCTCGGAGAGTATCCGGAAGGGTGGGAAGGCCATCGCTTTGACCATGCGCCATTGATGTGGTGCCTGGGCTATTCCGGTGAGAAGTGTCGTGACCTGCTTCAGGCAGCAATCATCGGCAAGAAGATTAACGGTGAGTTTACTGGCGGCCTTGTTCCTCCAGATCGCATCGTCTCCACTGAGCCAATGACAGGCACACCCAACGCTGCTCGCTCTGCCTACATCCGGCACAGCAGCGGCGACCTGAGTAAAGTTCAGTTCTGGTCATACACGCAGGGGCAGCACGCACTGATGGGTGATGACATCGACTGGTTTCATATCGATGAAGAGCCTGAAGACCAGACGATTTACCCGCAGGTGCTGACACGCACGGCTACTGGTGACCGAGGGAGAGGCGGCAGAGGCATCCTGACGTTTACACCAGAGAACGGGCGCACAGAGCTGGTTATCAAACTGCTCGACGACCCGGCAGATTCACAGTCATGCATGAACGTTGGCTGGGATGACGCGCCTCACCTCACTGAAGAGACGAAGAAAAGCCTGCTTGAGTCATATCCACCTCATCAGCGCGACATGCGAACCAAGGGTATACCGATGCTCGGTCAGGGCCGCATCTTCGACTTCAGCGAAGACACAATCACCATTGAGCCATTCCCGATACCGAAGCATTACATGGTCATCGACGGTATGGACTTTGGCTGGGACCACCCGCAGAGCCGCATTCAGCTCGCTATCGATATGGACAGCGACACCTATTACGTCACCAAGGCGTGGAAGGCCAGCAAGACATCACCCTCAGAAGCATGGGGTGCCACGAAGTCATGGGCCAACAAGGTTCCGACAGCGTGGCCGCAGGATGGATTGCAGACAGAGAAGGGTAGCGGGTTGCAGCAGAAGTCCTACTACTCAGAGGCGGGCTTCCAGATGCTGCCAGACTGCGCACAGTGGCCTGATGGCTCCCGCTCTGTTGAGGCGGGCCTGTTCGAATTGCACGACCTGATGAGCACCGGCCGCTTCAAGGTGTTTGCCGGACTGCGTGACTGGTTCGAAGAGTTCAACTTCTATCACCGTGACGACAGGGGCCGCATCGTTAAGACGCGTGATGACCTTCTGGATGCCACGCGCTACGCCTACATGATGCGCCGCTTTGCTAAGCGCTATGGCGACATCGGCATTGTTAAAGAGAAGAAATTACCGGCGCCAATTCGCCCAATTCCCCGGAGTAGATAATGGCCGACAAAGATGAAAAATTGCAGACCATTCTCAGGAAGTTCGACCGGGACTGGACAGCAAGCGATGAGGCCAGAACTGAAGCAACCAACGATCTGTTCTTCAGCCGCATCAGCCAGTGGGATGACTGGCTAAATGAATACACCACCCTGCAGTACCGCGGTCAGTTCGACGTGGTGCGCCCGGTAGTCCGCAAACTGGTCGCGGAGATGCGCCAGAACCCTGTCGATGTGCTGTTCAAGCCGAAAGATGGTGCTGACCCAAACGCTGCCGACATCCTGATGGGTATGTATCGCACCGACATGCGGCACAACACCGCGAAGATATCCGTCAACGTGGCTGTGCGCGAGCAGATTGAAGCGGGTGTTGGTGCGTGGCGTCTGGTTACTGACTACGAAGACCAGGACCCGACCAGCAACAATCAGGTTATTCGCCGCGTACCCATCCATGAGGCGTGCACTCACGTTGTTTGGGATGCCAACGCCAAGCAGATGGATAAGAGCGACGCTAAGCACTGCACAGTCATCAGCGCCATGAGTAAAGACGGCTGGGAAGCGTTTGCGGAAGAGCATGACCTCGATGAGGAGGATTTGCCTGACTTCCAGTCGCCATCCTCTAACTGGGCGTTCCCGTGGTCTACCAACGATGTTTACTACATTGCTGAGTACTATGAGGTTGAAGAGAAGAAAGAGACGGTATTCATCTATCAGGACCCAATGACAGGTGAGCCGGTCAGCTACTTCAAGCGCGACATCAAAGACGTCATCGATGAGCTGGCAGATAGGGGCATGGAGAAGATTGGTGAGCGCAAGGTTAAGCGCCGCCGCGTCTACAAAAGCCTACTGACCAACACGATGATTCTGAAAGACCGTGAGCTGATTGCGGGTGAGCACATCCCGATCGTGCCGGTATTTGGCGAGTGGTCATTTGCTGGTGACAAAGAGGTGTATGAGGGCGTTGTCAGGCTGACGAAAGATGGTCAGCGCCTGCGCAACATGATCATGTCCTTCAATGCCGATATTGTTGCCCGCTCACCGAAAAAGAAACCGTTCTTCTTCCCCGAGCAGATTGCCGGTTACGAGCACATGTACAGCGGGACAGATGATTTCCCGTACTACCTGATTAACCGCACCGATGAGAACAACGGCGACCTGCCGCTGCAGCCTCTCGGTTACTACGAAAACCCCGAGGTTCCGCAAGCCAACGCCTACATGCTGGAAGCAGCTACCGGCGCGGTGAAGGAAGTGGCAACCCTTGGTGTGGACGCAGAAGCAGCGGGCGGGCAGGTGGCGTTCGATACCGTCAACCAGCTCAACATGCGCGCTGACCTTGAGACATACGTGTTTCAGGACAACCTGGCTACAGCAATGCGCCGTGACGGGGAGATTTACGCGGCGATGGTCAATGACATCTACGACGTGCCACGCAACGTCTCAATGACGCTGGAAGATGGTAGCGAGAAAGAGGTTCAGCTGCTCACTCAGGTTGTGGACTTCCAGTCAGGTGATGTTGTCACGCTGAATGATATCCGTGGACGGTATGAGACCTACACCGATGTCGGCCCATCGTTCCAGTCGATGAAGAATCAGAACCGATCAGAGCTTCTCGACCTGCTGTCGAAGGTTCCGCCTGGCACACCGGAATACCAGATGCTCCTGCTTCAGTACTTCACCCTGCTTGATGGTAAGGGTGTTGAGATGATGCGCGAGTACGCCAACCGGCAGCTGGTCACGATGGGCCTCAAGAAACCTGAGACACCTGAAGAGCAGCAATGGGTATCTGACGCTCAGCAGCAGCAACAGAACACGCCAGACCCGGCAATGGTTCAGGCGCAGGGCGTTTATCTGCAGGGTCAGGCTGACCTGATGAAAGCGCAGAATGACCAGCAGTCACTCACTATTGAGGCCGCTAAGGTCGACGCTACCAGCCAGCTCAACGCTGCGAAGATAGCGGAAATCTTCAACGGCATGGACCTCGACAAGCAGAAGGCATTCCGTGAATACCTTGAGCTTATGGGTCATTTCCAGAAACAAACCAGTGATGACAGTCGCGCAAATGCAGAGCTCCTGCTGAAAGGTACGGGCCAACAGCATTCGCAGCGGATGGACATGACTAAATTCCTGCAATCGCAGAGACAAAATCAAACTTCCGCCAATCCCGGCGAGATTCCTCGAACCATGTGAGAGAGTTAAACAACATGAGCGATACCACCGAAATTCAGAGCACTGAAGAACAAACCCTGCCCGGCGATCACACTGCGGCATCAGTTGAAAGTCAGGTTGACGGTAATGCCACCGGCACCGAAGGGCAGGATGAGGGCTTTGACATTGTCCTGAATGACGATGAGAACAAGCCGAAGCAGGACCACGAAACAAACGCGAAGTTTGCTGCTCGCCGACTGGCACGTAAGCGCCAGCGTGAACTTGAACAGCAGATGGAGGCGGTGAGTCGTGGCGAGCTTCCGGAAACCCTGCGGGTTAATCCTGATTTACCCAAGCAGCCGGACGTGAATGAGTTCCTGTCAGACGATGCTTTAGCAAAGTATGACTACGACACCAGTCGCGCGCTGGCTGCTTTTAACGCTGCCAATACAGACTGGCTGATTAAGGCTCAGGACGCACGCAGCAATGCTGTAGCTGAGCAGGGTCGCAAGACACAGGATTACACCCGCAACTCCACACAGGTTGTCGAGGCGGCGCGCAAGCACTATGACGCCGCAGAGAAACTGAACCTCAGCGACTATCAGGAAACAGAAGAGGCTTTCAACGCACTGGTGCCACCTGGCACTGACGTGGAAATTATGAACCTCTTCCCTGAGAAGTCTGCTGCGATCATCTATCACCTGGGTAAAAACCCGGAGAAGACCCGACAAATCCTGAGCATGAACTCACAGCAGGCGCTGATTGAAATCACGCGCCTCTCAGATCGTTTAACTCTCAAGCCCCGCGGTAAGCAGGTGTCAGCAGCCCCACCGGTCGATGAGCCGATTCAGGGCAGTGTTGGCGCGGCCAATGTGTCCGCTCTTCAGAAGAAGATGGATGAAGCCGCACGACGTGGTGACACAGCGACATATCGCAAAATTAAAGAACAGATTAAAGGAATACGCTAATGGCACTTAACGAAGGTCAGATGGTAACTCTCGCAGTAGACGAAGTTATCGAAACAATGCAGAACATCATGCCGATGGTTATGAAGGTGGATAAGTACACTCCGCCAGGCCGCGAAATGCAGCGCGGTGATAACACCATCTGGATGCCGGTCGAACAGGAAGCGCCGACTCAGCGCGGCTGGGACCTGACCGACAAAGAAACCGACCTGCTGGAGCTGAACGTGAAGGTCACTCTGGATGAGCCGGATAATGACTTCTTCGACATTCGTGCCGATGATGTGCGTGACGAGTCAACCTACCGCCGCCGCATTGCCGCTTCAGCCAAGAAGCTGGCGAACAACGTGGAAGCAGAGATCGCCCGCACCGCAGCAGAAATGGGCTCACTGATTGTGACCAGCACCGGCCCGGTCGGCAGCGCCAACACCGGTTGGGACTTCATCTCTGAAGCTGAATCTCTGATGTTCTCACGCGAGCTGAATCGCGATGCAGGCCTGTCATTCTTCTTCAACGCCAATGATTATCGCGGCGCGGGACGTGACCTGGCTGGCAAGGATTTCTACGGACGCATTCAGGATGACGCTTACACCAAAGGCGTGATTCAGAAGCAGGTTGCAGGCTTCAACGACGTGCTGCGTTCTCCAAAACTGCCGACTCTGGTTAAGTCTGATGCTACCGGCGTTACTGTCAGTGGCGCGCAGAAGTTCAAGCCTCAGTCATGGCGTCTGAACGAAGACAACAGCCGTGAGAACGTGGATAACCGCTTTGCGACCGTCAACGTCAGCTCCGGTACCGGCTTCAAACGCGGCGATAAGATTTCATTCGCAGGCGTTAAGTTCCTCGCGCAGATGGCGAAGAACGTGCTTGTTCAGGATGCGACCTTCTCTGTCGTGGCTGTTAACGGCAACGCCATCACCATCACTCCGAAGCCTGTTGCGCTGGATGATACCAGCCTGACTGCTGCAGAGCGTGCGTATGCCAACGTCAACACGTCACTGGCTGCCGGTGCTGCTATCAATGTGCTGAACACTGATACCGTGGCAACCAACGTGTTTTGGGCTGATGACTCTATCCGTCTGGTATCGCAGCCTATCCCGCTGAACCACTCACTGTTCGCTGGCATGAAGTCTGAAGCGTTCTCCATTCCGGGCACTGGCCTGAATGGGGTCATCGCCTTCCAGGGTGATATCAACACGCTGGGCGGTAAGTGCCGTATTGCACTGTGGTACAAGTCTACCGCCGTGCGTCCGGAAGCAATCGGCGTTGGCCTGGCGAATCAGGATGTAGCAACCGCCGTAGAAGGTTGATGATAAGGGGCTTCGGCCCCTTTTTTACTGGAGAAGATCATGAGCGTAATGCTTTATAAGTCAGGCCGCGGCACCAAGGTGTGGGGCAAAGAACTGCAATCAAAAGTAGTTAGCGATGATGATGTTGAAGAATTGCTTGCAGATGGCTGGTATGAGCACCCCGGCGACGTACCTGAAGAAGCAGGATCCGATGAAGATACCGGCGTAGATGTTAATACTGATACCACAGAAGACATGGGTGAAGTATCTGATGGATATCACACCTTCAACGAACTCTATGCGCATCGTGTTCGTCTTTTCTCTACCCTGATGAATGCATTCCCTAAGCAGGCGTGGTGGAGCTTTCAGCATCATGATGGTGAGCAGTGGGAAGGTTGGATTCTGGCTGGAATTGACACTCCTGAAGGCGCAGTAACGTACCATCTGCCAGAGAGCGAAATCGAAAACCTTCCGCACGGAACGGAGATCGAGTTTGGCAAAGAGTGGGATGGTCACACTGCTGATGATGTTCTGTCTCGCCTGTTGACTATCCGCCCCGAAGCGAAAAAGAAGGGTGGACGCAAGCCTAATCCAGAGCCAGAAGCTGAACCTCATGCAGAGGTAAATGATGAACCTGACAACGAAAGCTGATCTGGTTAACGCCGCGCTGCGCAAGCTTGGCATAGCCTCAGACGCAACCGTAACCGATGTCGAGCCTCAGTCCACTCAGGATGCCGTAACTGACCTTGAGATGATGATGGCCGAGTGGTACCAGGACGGAGCGGGTATTGATACCGGCTACCTATTCACTGCCACCGAGGAGGGTCCTCAGGCGGGTGACCTGCACGGGATGAAGCCTCAGGCTGTCAGCGCTGTTGTTTATAACCTCGCGGTACGTATCTCCTCCGACTACGCAATCGAGCCGGTCAGTAAAATCATAATGTCTGCCAGAAATGGCAAAGAACTTCTCTACAAAAACTCAGCCCTGCAGCGCGCCGCTAAAGCCGGTCGCCTTCCATACCCTAACCGCATGCCTGTTGGCTCGGGGAATATTGGCTTAGGACGCAACGGGTTTAACTATTTCTACAGACGGGAATCCGACGATGCCGACGACTCAATTGCCATTGATGAAGGGGCTGGGGAAGGATAAAGGCAGCGCGGATTATATTGACCTGTTGCCGGTAAACTTTCTGGCAACGCCCAAAGAGGTGCTGGGCGCAAACGGATATATGCGCTCATTCCCCGGCCTGACAAAGAGCCTGGATGTAAACGGCACATCACGTGGCGTGCAATATAACTCCGCTCAGAATGGCGTTTATCGCGTTCTGGGTAAGGGTCTCTACCTGTCCGGCAGATACATTGGTGAGGTTGATGGCGAGGAGCGGGTCAGCCTTGCCTACAGTGATATCAGTCAGGCTGTATGCTCAATTGGCAGCATGAAAATATTCCGTTATGACGGTGGTGAGAAATACCTCACTAACTGGGATGGTGCGACGGGATATGCGCAGTACGACATCGGCGCGGTGCGTGATATCTGCAGGGCGCGCGGCAGGTTTGCATGGGCTAAAGACCGTTCTGATACATTCGGAGTTACTGACCTTGAGGATGAGTCCCACCCTGACCGCTACCGGGCGCTGTATCGTGCTGAGTCACAGCCCGATGGCATCATCGGTATAGCAGCATGGCGTGACTTTATCGTGTGCTTCGGCAGCACCACGATTGAATACTTCTCCCTGACCGGCTCATCGGATGTCAATTCAGCCATCTACATCTCTCAGCCTTCGCTGATGGTCACCAAAGGCATTGCCGGCACCCACTGCAAAGTCGGGTTTGCTGACAGCTTTGCATTCATCAGTCACCCGGCAACCGGATCGCCTTCTGTCTACGTCATCGACTCTGGCCGTACAGTGCCGATTGCCACGGCGCAGATTGAAAAAATTCTCCGTAGCTATTCGGCTACTGAGCTGTCTACCGGCGTACTGGAAACGGTGAGGTTCGACGCTCATGAGTTGTTGCTTGTTCATCTCCCCCGGCATGTCCTGTGTTACGACGCGTCAGCATCGGTTAATGGTCCTCAGTGGACCCTGCTTAAAAGCGGGATAGCCGACGATGCACACCGCGCCATTGATTACATGTACGAGGGTAATGAGATCGGCGTTGGCGACAAGACGGAAGCCGTTACCGGCACGCTCTCCTTCGAGGTGACATCGCAGTACGGCAAGGCAGTGGAGCACCTGCTCTATACGCCAATGTTCAAAGCAGATAACGCGCGAATATTCGATTTCGAACTGGAGTCATCTACCGGCATCGCTCAGATTGCGCACCGGCTTTTTCTGTCGGCTACTGCTGATGGTGTGGTGTATGGCAAAGAGCAATTGGTAGAGGCCAACAAGCCGTTTGCGTATGACCGCAGAGTGCTGTGGAGGCGCATAGGGCGTATCAGAAAGAACATCGGGTTCAAGGTGAGGATTATTACTACCTCTCCTGTAACACTATCAGGCGCATCAGTAAGGGTGGAGTAATGGCTAATCCGGATTTATTAAAACCCGTCAGCTATCAGGCGGCGAGGCTGGACGCTACTGTTCTCCCTCCGGGGTTCAGTCAGGCTTTCACCCTTTACCTGTTGCAGCAAAACCAAAGTGGGTCAGGCGTTGCCGAAAAGGCCAACCAGGCAGCAGAGGGTGCGTATCAGGCTCAGTTAACAAATGATGAGCAGGGCCAGCAGATTGACGCTCTGGATGGTCGAGTATCGGCGAGTGAGCAGGGTATTCAGTCTCTTGGTGGGCGAGTTGATAGTGCTGAAAACGCTATCGGCACCATCCAGAATAACTATGTTTCAAAATCTGTAACCACTCAGCAGACAATTCAGTCTCCACTCAGTGTCACCACCTCACTATCGGTGGGCGGGATCAAGGTTGTGGGTGCGCGAGTTACCGGGTTCCCCGACCTGGGCGGAACCGGTTATTACGGAACCTTTAACGCCGACCTGACGCAAAGCATCAGTGCAACCTACGTTCAGGCAGAGTCGCAGGCTCTGGCAACTCAGATACAGACAGCGCGTCGCAGGATAAAGGCTCTCGAAGATGCACTGAAAGCTCATGGGTTAATAAGCATATGAACGAGATATCAGCGCAGGCAGGCTCAGAGCTTATGCGCAGATGGGGCGTTGATGACTGGGAAGACCCGGGCGCGACGTATGTTACCTGGTATGACGCGTGCGTGTTTGCACTGGTCCAGCAGGATGGGTTCGTGGACATTCACATGGCTATGGATGCAAACCGGATTCATGAATGTCGGGCGGCTGGCGCAGCAATTCTTAGCCTGATAGGCCATCTCACTCTCCGGGCGGTCATCCTCCCCGACAGGCCAAGGGTCTGCAACTATGCCGCGAGGATGGGCTTCACCGATAAAACAACCGAGCGCCTTAAAACCATAGACGGGAGCGAAAGCTCCTTTTTTGTTATGTGGCGAAAGCCAGGAGAATACAATGGGCGGAGCAATTAGTGGTTCAGGCGCAGCAGTAAGTAGCGTCATCGGCGGCATCGGCGCGAGAAAGGCAGCTAAGCAGCAGCAGAAATATCAAGACAAGGCGATGAACCAGACCCGTGAGGGTTATGAGAACGCCGTAAACTGGGTCTCTCCTTACGAGAAGGCGGGGCAATCAGCACTGGCAGGATTGCAGTCTACAGCTGGCGTGCCAATCGATCGCAATCAGCTTCTATCTGACTATTTCGTCAGCCCCGAGTATCAGCAGCTGGCTAATCAGGCGCGCTATCAGTCTCTCGCCGCATCTGAGGCAACCGGAGGCCTTGGTAGCACGGTTCAGTCAAACCAGCTCGGCGCGATTGCGCCCATGCTCGGGCAGAACTACCTCAATGATATGACCAACCAGCAGCAAACGATGTACTCCCAGCTAATGAGCCTGTCAGGTTTGGGTGCGGAGTCTGCTAACGCGCTGGGCAACTATGCGATCGGGCAGGGGAATACGATGGCGGGCATGTATCAGCAGAAAGGTCAGATTATGGCTGGAAAGGCTGCGCTGCCATATCAGGTGGCAGCGAGTGCGAATTCAAGCATGGCTAATGGTGCGGCTCAGGATGCCAACTCATTTACCAGCATGTTTGGCGGAATGATGGGAGGTTCGTTCTGATGGCTCAATTCGGAGGTATCGGCGGACTCGGTGCGCCGATTAACTACTACAACATGATCCCCGACTTCCGTAGCGAAGCTTTGCAGGAAACGCAGAACCAGCTTGGTCAGGCTCAACTTCAGCAGTATGCCGCCCAACAGCAGCAGCAACAGGCCGCTGCCGCACAGCAGAAGGCGTTCCAATCCGAGCTGCCATCTGCGATTAATGACCCAGCCAAACTTCAGGCGCTGGCCGTTAAGTACCCAACGCAGATCGGCGCTATCAGAGATCAGTTGCAGTTCAAAGACGCACAGGATGTGTCAGCAGTAAGCTCAGCAACATCTGACCTTCAGGCCGCTGCGCAGGCGGGTCCGGAGGCAGTGGCGCAGGCGCTGGTACGGCATGCTGGCACAGTGCAGCAGAAAGGCGCAACACCTCAGCAGCTGATGCAGATGTATGTGACTGACCCTGCGCAATTCAGTAACTTCATCAGTACCGTGAAGCTTGGCGCGCTGAGTGCCAAAGACCAGTTTGGTGTGCAGAACGACCAGCAGAAAAACGCGCTTACCCAGCGCGGTCAGGACCTGTCAGCAGAGACTGCACGCCGTGGTCAGGACATCACTGTTCGCGGGCAGAATATTTCAGCTCAGAACTCTGCATTTGACCGACAGATTCGCATGGCTGAGTTGCAGGACAAGGGGCTTGACCGGCAGATTGCCCGTGAAACCAACCTGGCCAGGCTTACCGACCTGCAGCAGAAGCAAGCCGAGGCACAACAAAAGGCGGCGGACGCAAAGCAGGCGAAGGTGCAGCAGGCTCAGCAGACGTACGACACTTTCAATACAGCACTCGGTACGATTGCCGACCTCAAAGCATCGCCCGGACTTGGTAAGGCTGTGGGCCTGAGTTCAATGTTCCCGACGCTGCCCGGGTCGGACGCCGCAAACTTTGAGGCTACTCTCGATACCTTCAAGGCTCAGACATTCCTGCCAATGGTGCAGTCAATGAAAGGCATGGGCGCATTGTCGGATGCAGAGGGCAAAAAGCTGACGGATGCAGTAGGCGCGCTAAGTCCAAAAATGAGCGAGTCGGAGTTTAACCGCTCCCTAGATCGTATCGAAGGTCAGTTAAAAAACAAATTAGATTTAGCTCAGAAGACATTTGGTGTGCCTATGCAAAGCCAGCCAATTACCCCCACCTCAAGTCAGCCGAATGGAAGTTACCAGTCAAAGTCGGGAATTAAATTCAAGGTGCAACCATGAAAGTTACCGCCAACGGAAAGACTTTTGAGTTTCCAGATGGAACAAGCACTGATGATATCGGGTCAGCAATTGATGACTACTTTTCCGGCCAGGCTAGTTCCGTAAACTCTGCCGCGCCAACGAGTGACGCGGTGAATCAGCCGGCAAATCCACTTCAGGAAGCAGGTAAGGGCCTCCTTCAGGCTGGCGTTAACGTTGCCAACATCCCGGCTGAAGTTATGGATGCATTCAAAAGCGCTGGCTCATGGGCTGCCGGCAAGCTCGGATTGGGCGACGGTACATATCAGCCAACGCAGCGTGTTGAGCTGCCACAGAACCTTCAACCGCAGGATGAGTACGCGAAAATTGGCGCAGAGATTGGCCCTTACCTGATTCCCGGCGTTGGCGCAGAGAGAACAGCCGCAGCTCTCGGCAGCGTGGCGGGTGCAGGCAGGGGCGAACGGCTGGCTACGCAGGCATCTAACATGCTGGCAGAAAACGTCCCGGGCGTGCTGGCGCAGAACAGCGACCAGAATGATGCTGGCTCTCTGGCAGGCGATCTGGCGCTGGGCGCTGCAGGCAGTGTGGCGGGCAGGGCTTTGGTGGCAGGGGGAGGCGCTGCCGTACGCGGTGTACGAAATCTCCTTGGGCGCGAGGCTGCTGAGGCAGCACCGGCTGCAACGCAACCACTTGCCCAAACGGCAGTAACGCCTGAGGTTCAGAGCGCTCAGATGGCTCCTGAATATGCCAGGGCTGCGCAGTCAGGCAAAGAAGGTCGCATTGCTCAGGTAGTGAACGACATTCAGCCTGACCAGAAAGTTGTCGAGGCAATGCAGCGACTAGATATCAATCCTGATGACATGCTGGAAGCGTACACATCGGGCAATGACGCGTTTAAGGCAGTGCAGATTGGCCTCGCCTCGCAGGATGAATCAGCGCTTGCAGCCGTGCGTCGCGATAGCCTGAGCCGTATTTCTTCACGGGCTGCAAAGATTATCGATGACGCCGGAGCCATGCCTGACCGCCTCGCTATGGATGATGCGTTTAAGACGCGATTCAATACGGCCCGCGAAGCACTGAAGGCTCAGGAAGAGCAGCTCTACAAGCCTGTTCAGGATGCCATTCCGGCTCGTCAGCCTGTGGCTGCGGAAAACACCCGCGCCTATCTCGATAACCTGGCTGATGACCTGAACGGCGCTCAACACCTGTCCCCCATTGAAAAGCGCATTTATGAATCCGTGTCTCCGACATCTGATAAAACCGGCGGCATGACATATGCCCGGCTAAATCAGGCCAGAAGCATTGTTGGGGCTGAGTTACGCAAATCAGGAACGCCATTTGGCAGCGCGGAAGAAAGGAATCTGGCTCAGCTTTATAGTCAGTTGTCGAACGATCGGGATACGGTGGCGAAGGCGGCAGGATTTGGCGATCAGATTAAGCTCGCCAATGCGGTTACAGCTCAGCGAAAAATGATGGAGGAGAACGTTTACAGTCTCCTTGGTAAAGACCTTAGCGGTAACGTCACAGTGAAGGCGAAAAACGCTCTGGATGGTTTGCAGAGTGGTGATACGAAGGGATTCACGCAGCTGATGCGCACAGTTCCCGATAAGGATACTCGCGCTCAACTGGTGGCTACGGGTCTCAGGGATATGTTCAGGAAGGGATCGCGAAACGAGGTGGATAACAACATCAACGGATTCGTTAATTTCTATGCTGACCTTAAGCGTAAGGGTACGGACCGGCTGCTGCACAAAGAGCTTCCACCTCAGACCGTGCGTGAGCTTGAGGACTTTTACACGCTCGCCCGCAACGTGACTTCTGCAAACCGTTACTACCTGGCGACAGGCAAACTTAATTCCTTTCTGGAGAAATTTGATAAGCCCGGTGGATTCCTCGACAAACTTGCGACTCATGGAAAGATGGCGACGATCGCAACGGTGCTCGGTCACGTCCCTGTGGCGGGCCCGGTCCTGAACACTGCCATTGCGGCGCAAATGGGGGCGCGGGCAGCAACTCAGCGCTCTGGTGCATCAGCCGTGCAGGAGATGATGGGGAGTTCAACATTCAAGAGCCTGGCAGCGGCAGCCCGCAACAAGCCGGGTACCGCAGCGCAGGCGAAAATTGTTGCTGATGCAGAGAAGAGAATAGGCTCGACTAAAGCATGGAAGGAATTCTTCCGCACGTTGCCAAAGGCTGAGAAGCAGAAGATTGCGAGGGTGGGAATTATCGGCTGGCTTAGCGGCGATGGAGATAGCGACGACACCAGTCAGCAACAGAAAGCAGTATTCCAATAGCAATGCAGGCGCAGATGAAGCACAGGACAATGCTCACTGCGCTTATTTTTTGCGGGTGAAGGAAGTCTAATCCCGCAGCAACAACGAGCCAGCATAAGCATAAGGCGACCGAATATGCCAGACCGCTTAGCTTCCCTTTGCTGATCGCAATCCAGCCTATAAACCTTCTAATCCCTTTTATCACCATCAACAGCGCAACGATGCCAGCCAGCCAATACAGCAGGGGCGGCCACATGCGCGCCGCTATCACCACCATCATCACTGCAGCTGTCATCTGAATAACTGGGTGCATAAAAACTCCTGTTAAATAAACATAGCCATCACGGAGCAAACCAATGGCAGATATCAAAGCCAACGTTGTTATTTCAATGCCGGCTCAGCTTTTTACAGCATCCCGCGCCCTTAAAGCTCTGGCTAACGGAACGGTATATATCGGCAGGCCGGATACCGACCCGACATTGCCTGAGAACCAGATTCAGGTATACGTTGAGCAGGAAGACGGCTCTGTTATTGCAGTACCTCAGCCCGTCATGATTAATGCCGGTGGATTCCCTGTGTACAACGGCAGCATTGCAAAGTTTGTCACTGTAGAAAACCACGCCATGTCTGTTTATGACAGCTATGGTGTGCTGCAATTTTATTTCCCCAACGTTCTGAAATATGCTCCAGACCAGCTGCGTCAGGAATTGAGTTCCAGCGCAGGCGGCTCGATGATTGGCCTCAGCGATGGCTTAACGCTCCAACAGTTTGCAGACCGGGCGGGATTTCGCCTTTATTACGTGACGCCTGAGGAGTTTGGTGCGAAAGGCGATGGTGTTACTGACGACCGCGTAGCGATTAACAGCGCGATCGCCGTGGGACTCCCTGTTAAGTTGAGCAAATTTTATAACGTTTCATCAGGCTCAATTAACATCCTGGCCGGAACGCGTCTTTATTCAGATGGCGCACGCGTCAAAAGCAACTCTACCACCGCGGCGTTTATCTATGCGTTCAACGTAGACGACTGGAGTGTAGAAGGCCGACTGACACTGATCGGTACCGGTACTACAACAGACCAGGGGCAGAACGGATTCCTCGAAAGTGGCTGCCAGAATTACCGCGTTGAGAATATCACGGCATCCGGCATTTCAGGGCGCGGCTTCTATCAGCCACCTAACGGCACATGGGAAGCTCCTCGCGGCAATAAAGGGGTGTGGACCAACTGCTCATCCTATTTCAGCTACTGTGGTCGTGATGACGTTGCCGCATCAATTAGCACCAATCTTGTAGGTGAGTTCACGACCTGGGTAAACTTTAAATCATCAGGCTGTGAAATTGCATCACGCACAACGGCAGGCAACTGTCAGTTTATCGGCGGCATGCTGGTTGATAACGTCGAAGGCTTCACCTGCCCGGAGGGCGGAACCAACACCACTCATGGGCAAGTGGTGGGAATGACGATTGCACACAATTCCCGATATAACGTGAACATGGTCGCACAGACTGCAGGTTTAACATTCAGTGGTTGCAGCATCTATGGTGACAGCCCTACCGCAGGCGCAGTCCGCCTTGACCGATGCCGCGGCGTTAAGTTTGTGGGCGGTAATTTTGAGGCAAGCATTTATAACGATGGCCCCGGCACCAACTTCGTGATTGGCTGTTACAACAACAATAACTTCGCCTTCTTCCGATCAGGCAGCAATCCTGAAGGCATCGTCATTACCGACCTGTACGATCAGAGCGGCTACTCATCCCGGAACGACGTCTTCTACGCTCACTCTGAAGCAACGTTCCAGGGCAACACATTAATCAGCTACCTCAATACCAACTTTGCCGGCCGCATGGCCTTTAACTTCTCAGCTCGCGACCCGCAGAAAACCATGGACGTAACCAACGCGGCAACCATGGGATACAAGTACTGCCGCATCTCTGGCAGGGTGGCGGTGAGCACAAAGATTCATGTCACTGGCATGACCTCTGGTGCGACGATATACCTGACTGTCGTAAGGGTGAGGGCTGGCGTGGCAAATGAGGACGTGGTGTATCAGACTATCCCGACATACAGCACAACGGCGGCTGCGGGCTGTCTTAACTCGGAAGTGAACGTTGTTGCCGGTGATGCGCTATTCATGAAGATAACGTTATCAACCGGCGATGGAACTATTACGGCGAGCAGGACGGAGTTTGCGGCACACTACATCGGTGGTGCAGGCTAAACAAAACAGACGGTGGCGGGGCGCAGAGGTTTACTTGCTTTTGCGCTCCATGTGCCAGTCATACTCCCCCCACAGCCATACGGCCACCACCAGAATAAAAAGCCCGTTGAAATAGAGGATGTTTTTTGTCATCAGTATGGTGATGGCAGAGGTGACCCCACTTACGCGCGTGGTTAGCCTGAAAAGCTGCTGAAGATTCATTCTTGAATTATTTGTTTTGCAGGAATTTGGCGGTGATCCTAGTAAATGGCATCTGTTTGTCAAGGCATCCTGTGTTGCGGATGCCTGGTGCAGGCATGGAAAAATCACAGGCAGCATCGAAAAGGCTTACCTGTGATTGTCTTTCTTACTGGCTCACTTCTCTGGCAGGGACTTTAAAATACAGTGATTTGAGTTTGTTAATTACATTTAAATTTGCCATATAAGTTGGAATCAAAACTCCAGCGAGTGTGTATGTCGCAATTGAAAAGTCATTATGGAAATGCTGAAACACTCCGAACGATGATAACGGCGCTGGCTTGGCGATGAATGTTGATAATAGGTCTAATAAAATAAATATGCTTAGGTGCCATGTCATGATGGAGCGCGTGCTTTTCCCTACCAGAATCACTGCTGAACTGTCACTGACGGACCTTGAGAACGCGTTAGCCAGGATAAACACACAATAGATGATGAGCATGGCGATCAGCGTTGTCAGGATAAAACCATCTTTATATTCACTCCATGACATAACCATAGGGGTTGTGCCATACGACACAGTTATGACCGTCGTCAGTATGAACAGCAGCAACAGTGCGCTAAAAGAGTATGCGCGGAATATAAATTCCCTGACTGCATAACCGATAAGCATAAACATTGCGCCATACATTGACTGCGTTGCCAGGTTATAAATCTGCTTGTGTGACGACTGGTATTCAACCGCTACAATGTTCATGGCAATCACACCGCCAGTCAGGGCGAGCGCTATCAGCAATGAAGATCGGACCGACTCCCTGGCCGGTATTTTGTTGAACAGAGCGACGATGATAGTGCAAAGCACCAAAGCAACGATGTAGGCTAACAAAAACCACGCCACCAGAAACAACTGGTTGTTATGCATATTGCCGAAGTATGCCTTACCGATGCTGTCAACAATGTCGGTGCCAAATGGACTCGACAGCGATGAAAAGCCAATATCAATGAGGGCCAGCGCGAGGCAGCCAATGATCGTATAGCGAATAATAAGATATGTTAAAGCTGTACCGACTGATTTAAAAAGCTTTTTGACGTTTAATCGGTCTTTTAACGTGATTCCGCCGACAAAAAAGAATAGCGGCATGTGAAAGTAATAAGGCTTCAGGACGCTCATAAAATCTGCATAGTGACCTAAAACAACGGCAATGATGCCAATGGCCTTCACCAGATAAAGGGCGTTACTTTCTTCTTTTGATAGGTGCATCTATCGTCATCTCTCATGAATCAGACATTGTTATTTTGACATGACTGTCGCGCACTCTTTGAGCGCTAGCAGGATGTCATGAAGTCGTTAAGGAAGTGATAAGATATAGTAACCTAATTTTATGATGGTGTAGTCAAGATAAGTTAGCTCGCTTATAAATCATGCATTAAACCCCATAACCTCGACGCCTTTACAAATCTCTCAGTCGCTCCGCCTTGATCAAAACCACCGATTGATATTACTGTTTATCCATACAGTATTTATCAGAGGGGAATTTATCATGGCGAGAGAGAGTGACATACAGGCGGCGTTCATGGGCGCGATAACGAAGGATGGGCGTGGTAGGCAGATTGTCACCACTGCGGCATTCCAGAAGCGTCTGGATGACGTGAATCACGTCTGGACGCTGGCGGAGTGCAACCGGTGGATTCGGCGTTACCAGAACTTCTTCTTCGAGCTCGTTACCGAGGAAAGCGAGAATAAGACTTGGTCGTTACGCAACATGGGATACGTGAGGTAACTATGGGATTTCCATCACCAGCGTCCGATTACATAGAGCGACGCATCGACCTGAACGATGTACTGATGCCTCACCGCAACAACATGATCCTGATTGAGACACCTGACGGGTTCGTGCTGGCGGACAAGTCACTCAAGCCCGCACCGGGCGACAAGATTGCATTCCAGATGGGCGAGTACCCACAACTGGGCCGATTGTTCATCACAGGAATTATCACCTCAGACGGAGAGACTATCGACGGAGAGGGCATGGAAGGCATCATTGTGCTGGGGAAAGTGACGGCGGAGGTCGTGTCCGTTTATGAGCCTCTGCGCCCGATTATCTAATGGGACAGATTTGAGACACGCAAAGGTTTGAATCTCTTTTCATGCCTTTGCATGTTTTCGCATCATGGGACGTGTGAGCGCGGCAGGATGCGGTAAGTAACTGTGTTAAAAGGTCATTCTATGAACTTCTAAGCCGTAGGTCACAGGTTCGAATCCTGTAGGGCGTACCAAATAAAATCATCGGTTTACGCCAGCTTCAATCCTACCTGATTATCTTCTTGTGTCGTATTTGTGTCGTATTTGTGTCGCTCTCACCCAAAAGTGAGTCAATTTTGCGCGCATGTTCGGTCAGGTGGTTAGGTGCGAGGTGAGCATACCGACGCACCATTTCAATATTTTCCTATCCACCCATTTCCTGCAGCGCGGAAAGCGGAACACCAGACTGGATTAACCAGCTCGCCCACGTATGCCGTAAGTCATGAAAGCGGAAGTCTTCTATGCCTGGCGCTTTTAGACCGATATTCCACGCCGTGTTATCATCACTGCGCATTTTCCTGCCTGCCGGTGCCAGCGTTCCATCGCTGCGATGCTTCGCCTTGGTTTGTACGAACACCTAACGTGACTGCTTATCTATCTGCCCCTTCAGCACTTTGCATGTCGTATCATTCAGAGCCACGCCAATAGCCTTGCCCGCTTTGGCGTTCTCCGAATTAATCCAGGCGACCTTCCTTTGCATATCAACCTGCGTCCATTCCAGATCCAGATTGTTTGAAAGGCGAAGGCCGGTAGCCAGCGCAAATATGACCACTGGTTTTATGCTTTCCGGCATGCAATCAATCAGCCGGTTCGCTTCCTCTCGCGTTAACAGCGGATGCGCTAGCTGACAGGCTTCTTTGTTTTGATATCCGGCGCTGTCTTTATCCAGCCCCATTCATTTGCTGCTGCACGCAGCAGCGATTGCATAAAGGCTGCATGGATGAGGTTATTCAGGCATTCACTATGCAGACACTTTTGAGTGAGTGGCGAAATATTACGCCACCCTTACTGGAATCTTATATAGCTGTGTAATAATGAACCTAAAAAATTGGCTGGGATGAAAAATAATGGGATTTCAGTATTGGTTCACAGTATGTGCCGCCTTTATAGTTGGTCTAATAACGCTGGCTGAGTCTTTCATTTACATGCATCGGGGAATCTATACCAAAACCTTTAAGGGAACGAGTCGCAAGGAATTCATCTACAAGGATGCCAAACCTATTGAATATTGGATCAGCACTATTCTTCATTTTGGAATTAGCATCATGATGATTGGGATCGGCTTCTGGTTCTTACAGGAAATCCCCGCAGTTAACCATTGGTACAATGAAATCCGCACAATGCCAGCATTTTGGTTTTAGGTCTCGTTCGCAGTTCAACCTTTGCTTAGGAAAAACAACCTCATCGTTTACCCAATCTTAAACCTCTAACTTGCGGTTTTTTTATTGCCCGGAGAAAGCTATGGGCATTCAAGTAAAAGGCATTCAACTGGCTCAGTAGAACCTCAACCCTCTGATTGGAGACATTTAGGGCTGAGCAGCGAGAAGTGTTTGAAAGGAATTAAAATTTGAATGGGTAATCCATATTTCGCATGATGGTTATAATCTTCAGGTAGCTATACCATTTTTGCTGCACACCTTTTAGGTGGCGATGATGAGATTCTTGTTAGTCTGGGGGAGCACTCAGGGAGTATTGGGCTCGAAGAGCCAGAATTTATGAAAAGACTAATGAAGTTGTTGCAACAAAGAATCGCTAGTGCCTTTCCATAAATTCATAAAGTGCATAATGGCATAGCCCACTCAGGTGGTTTTTTTGCTATCAGGTCTCAAGCATTGGGCAGATTGGGCCACTTCTTATAAGCGAAGATATAGAGTGTAAAGAAATGCAAGCCGGGGAATGATAGTAACAGAGCCATTTTCCATCCGAATCCCGCCTTTTGAGCCATACGAAAGCATGGAATAAACATAAAAAACCAGATTATGAACGTCATCGCTGCGAGTGGGTTTGGGTGTTCCATTGTGATTTCTCCGTGATTTGCGTTCTCTGGCTTATCGGCAGGCGCGCTATGACTTTTAGCAAAATTGATCATTTTCCACTTTTTTTCGACTACTCCATGCGAGGATTTATCCCGTCTATTATTTTGGGTATAGGGATATGAAGAAGCTGATTTTTGGTGCGGTTATTGCAACATTGCTTTCCGGCCGCGTCTACACAGGCACTAACTTCGACGAATCAAAGCTGAAGAAATGGATAAAGTAATTACCATTTCTCAAAACGGCTTAGCCGCTTTGTCTGACAACTACACCAACCTTGCGCGAATGAATGCTCAGGCTAAGCCCCTGAGGTCCTTCTGTTGGCCGTCGATGAACAGCTTCTTGAATGTCGCTTCGTTATCGTTGGTTAGCTTTGCGATATAGCCAGACACCGATAAAGGCCAGCAGAGCAGAAAGCACCGCCTTAAGTGCAATCACTGTGAATTCGAAACTATCCATAGCGCCTTCACCATCACCGCTAATGTGGCCTTCTACCAGGGATCTGATGATGCTTTCAGGTTTGAGAAACCAAGTTGCGGAGAAGATTATAATAAATATCAGTATTTTCATCGCACTACACACTTTGTGAAATCAGGAACATCAATGCGGCCGTATGCTGGTAATCCTCCTTTCATAAAGCCACGTCCCATTCTTACGGCTCCTTGATAGCTGCCCTGATATCCCTTCCGACCAACGAGTCTATTGGTTATCCCTTCTGTACAGCGCCCACTCCTCGATGCGCTCTCCGCCTGGCAGAGTACAGTAACCTGATTCACCATCCGCGCCCTTCACTATGTCCAGCTTGCCGCCCATCTTTTCACAATACACAGAGGCTGGGTTAGCCATGCCCACAGCGTGTTGTCTGTCATTATGGGGTACACAGGCTGTGAGTAATAAAATGGTCGCTGCGATTGTAATTGTTTTCATTTTTAACCTTATCTGAAGAGATTGATGAGGGTTAATCGTTATATCCACGCTGCTTCATCTCGCGCTGGTTTTTCTGTTTAATTAAACGGCTATTGTGACCCTGTGTAGCCATTGAAATCAGATCATAACCTGGGCTTAATCCCGCCAGTTAGTCTGGATTTATACATACATCGTGTTCATTAGGTGCATCACCTCTATCCCTTACCTTTGGGATCGCATCTCATCAGGTTACAGCCAGAGCTGCGTTGGCCCCATCAACCGGCTTTCAGCAGCTGCATTGCTGGCCGCTTATTCGTCAGCTGTAACAGGCGCATTGATAGAGCACTTAAGGAGGGGCAGCCAACGCGGGATTAACGGGTTACACCACAGCAATGACAGTAGCCTAGACAATTTCATCGGGCGGTACCGGTGCCGCCCATGTAAAGAGGAGGGTTAGCATGGCTCAGGTACACTGTGCTATATTTTGCTCGTATCGCAACGGCATTCAGGATGAATCAGATGAGCGAATTTGAGCAAGAACTCTATAATAACGGCTTCTCCGATAAAGAGATCGGTAAACTCAAAAGTATTATAAAAAAAGACGAGTCAAAAAAAGATACACTTCAAAGCCTCGTGATTGATCTAAGTAAACGCTTCTGGGGCGGAGTCATTGCTCTTATTATTTTGATGCTTATTGGGCTGGGTGACATTTTCAATGCAGATGCTTCAAATGCTATTCCATATATTGTTGTTCTGACGTTTGCATTTCTTGTGATCTATTTTGTTACACCTCTCAACCTAGCATGGAAATCATATAAATTTACCAGAGAATGTAAGCGCTAATTTTTATCCAAAGTTAGTTATCTGATTCCTGTTTCTGGCACTTATTTATAGTAGTACGATCCTTACAGGAACATAGTGTGTACATCGATAATCTGTATTTTTCGATAACAATCTGATAATAAACATTTAATAATTCTTCAGAAATCATTCCAATCTATAGATTATCTGTAATCTCATTATAAAAGGCGATTAAAACGGGGGAGCGCTACGCTAGCGGGGCAAAAGATCCTTTAAATATAGAAACGCGGATAATTATTGCCAGCAATACTGATCTGCCGCTCCCCAACCAGAAGCGGCATCCTTTTACCTCAACGCCACTAACCCGCAACCACACCCGACAAAGCCAGAACCTGCTTCTGTTTTCTTGCAGGCAGCTTATTCAGCTGCGCTAACGCGTTAACCAGCTGCTCATCGACCGGCTCTGGTGGTTTCACGGTCAGCACAATACGGCCCGCCGTGACTTTTACTTCTACTTCGGTGCCGGTGGTAAATCCGGCGGCAGCCAGCCACTGGCCTTTCATGATAATCGACGGAATACGCGCGTAACTGGGATACCGGCTGGCGTAACTCACCGTTAATTTGCGCTGGGAAACGGAAGGGGCTTCTGAATTTAAACCAACTGCATTACACTCTGACTCAGTCATGATCTCTATTCCTTTTCAATAGTGATTGTGATTAGCGATACAGGAGTGCTCCAACACCTCTGTATCGCGCTAAATACCTGTACATATAATCAACTATTGCAGGAAAAGTCCAGCTGAAAATCGATGTAAATCAGTGACTTTAATCATCTGATAAACAGCGAGTTTTACGATAACGATCTCAAAAAAATGCAATTAACTGAAAGCATTCATTGTTCGGAATATAAGAAAAGTCACAGGTGATATCTCGTCATAAATATCTGCCATTAGCCGTATTCAGTAAGCCCGCTATCAGTAACAGGTGCTTAACCCGCAGTGTGCTTAAGCAGAAAGTCGATTAACGTTTTTACTCTTTTCGTTTTACCCGCGCTTTTAGGATAATAGAGATAAACCGGCGGATAAGTTTTCCAGTAACGCTCCATCACCGGAATAAATGCCTCTTTATCCGGCTGTAAATTATGAACCGGTTCAAACAGTCGCCCGATACCCAGCCCGTTGCGAATGCCATCAGCCATCACCTCAATATCATTACTCATCAACTGACCCGGCATCTCAACGGTCAGCTGTTCGCCATGATGATCCAGAATCAGCGGCAGAATACGATTATTGGTGATAAACCGGTAACCGATAAGCCGGTGCTGATGCAGGTCAGACGGAGACGCTGGAATGCCGAACGCTGCCAGATAGGCAGAAGAGGCATACAAACCTTCGCGAAACGGCTTCATCAGCGGTCGCGCCACCACGCCACCTTCCAGAATGTCGCCAAACCGGATCCCCAGATCAAAACGTTCATCAATGATGTTCACGGTACCATCGTATACCGAAATTTCCAGCTGAATACCGGGATATTGCTGGCAGAAAGCGGCCATCGCAGGTTTCAGCACCAGCAGATAAGCAAAGCGCGAAAGGGTGATTCTGACCAGTCCCGACGGTTCCTGATTCTGGTCACGGATGCTTTCCAGCGATTTTTCCAGCGAGGCTACCGCTGCTGAGGTTTGTTCCAGCAGCTGCTGTCCGGCATCGGTCAGCTCAATCCGGCGCGTGGTTCGCACAAATAGCGGATGACCGATGTGCGCTTCAAGCAGCTTCAGCGCCTTACTGACAGAGGGGGGAGTAATCTCCAGTTTGCGCGCAGCCGATGAAATATTTCCTTCGCGGGCAATGCTCTGGAAGATGCGTATCTGATTATAGATGGCGTTGTTCACGGGATAATCCTGACACAATCGGGCTGCTTATTATTAGCCGCAGGCTAAATATCTTTGAGTCAATAGTGGCCTAATCTTCACTAAATCGCGAGCATATACTCCTTATCAGTTCCCCCTGGCCGTGAATCTCAGGAGATTGATATGCGAATTTTGTGTCTGGATAAACCCGCCCCCGATGCCACGCTGGAAAAGTATCATCCTCATCTGGCTGCCGAAGCTTTCCATGCCTGGAGTCTGTTTAAATCCGGTGCGCTACGCGATATTTACTACCGACAGGATCGACCCGGTGTCGCGATCTTCCTTGAATGCGACTCGGTGGAACAGGCTCAAAGCCTGCTGGCTGACTTTCCGCTGGCAAAATCCGGTCTGCTGAGTTTTGACTGCATCCCGTTAGGTGCATTCACCAACTGGGAAAGCCTGTTCGCTGCAGAGTATAAGCCTCAGCAAGAGGGCGCGACTCAATGATCAGTTGCAAACCGCTACCGTGTGTTGTCATCCGACAGGTGTCAGGGAGGCGGCGCAGTAAAAACGCTGCGTGAAGCGCTAACGGCAGGAAAGGCGGAAGCCGTAGCGATTGGATTTGATTAAACGGTGCCGGACGGCAAAAAGTAACCAGCGCGTGATGGCATCGCCAACGCCTGGCTATCTGTTAAAAAATAGATGATTAAAAACTGAAAATGAAAAATATATTAATTATTTCCGGTCATCCTGACCTGAGCCATTCGGTCGGTAATGCTACCATTCTTAATAAAGTCGCTTCTGCGCTGCCTGATGCTGAAATCCGTCGTCTGGATGCACTTTATCCGGACAACAACATCAATGTCAGCGCCGAACAGGATGCACTGCTGAAGGCAGATATTATCGTCTGGCAATTTCCCTTCTCATGGTATTCGCTGCCAGGGCTCATGAAGTTATGGCTGGATGACGTATTTGTTCATGGGTTTGCGCACGGATCGACGGCCAGACTCGGCGGTAAAAAACTGATCCTCTCCTTCACCACTGGCGCACCGCAGGCGTTATACGCGGCAGATGGCGTCTTTGGTCATCAGCTGGAGGATTATCTGATTCAGTTTGAAACCACCGCCCGGCTCTGCAATCTGGAGATGCAGAAACCGGTTTATACCTGCGGGATAAGCTATGCCAGTCGTAATGAAACTATTATCACGCAGCAAATTGCTGCAGCAAAGCAACACGCGTCGCGACTCATTGCTCAGCTCAATGCGGAACTCACAACGGCTTAATAGCCAGATGAAACAGAAATCACGCCGGATAATACACCGAATGAATCGCAAATCACCTCATCCGATAATTAAGGCAGACCGTGAACAATATTACCGCTCTGACTCTGACTCTGCTGATGGCCGGCCCGGCATCGGCAGCCGCTTTAACAGACCCCACAAACCGTGTCATTAATCTGCATGAAATGGAAATTAAGGCCGGGAAAAACGGACAGTACGATGAAGTTGCCAGAGATAATATTACCCGTTCGCTGGCAGAGCAACCAGGTACGCTGGCGATGTATTCACTGAAACATAAAGAAAATGCTCATCAGGCTTATATGATTGAAATTTATGCGAGTGAAGAGGCATACCAGCAACATCTCAGTTCTGAGCCGTACCGGTCTTTTATTACACGCGCACCTGATCTTATCGGCCAGAAAAAGAGCACCGTGCTGGAGCCGCAGTTTCTGGGTGATAAACCCTTCGTACAAAATAAAGAAACCATTAATAACCTGGTGATTGTTGACGTGAAACCGGCCGATCAGCAGGCATTCCGCGATATTGTGCTGCCTGAAATGGCGGAATCACTGAAGGTGGAACCGGGCGTACTGGCGATGTATGCCGCGACCGATTCGAAAAACAGATACCGCTGGTTCTTCTATGAAATCTACGCGAGTGACGCCGCCTATCAGCAGCACCGCGAAACGCCCCATTTTCGCGACTATATCCGGCTGACAGCTGAGATGACCGACCGCAAAGAGGCGATCCCCGTGGTGCCTGCTCTGCTGAAAAACCGCGGCGCTCTTAACTCTTTTGTTAACTGACCTTTACCAGGGAGCTGATCAGAGGATGAAAAAAGTGATTGCCGCCGCCGCGATCTCCATGATGCTGGCCGACCTGGCCGCTGCTGAACCCAAAAGAGGTGAAACTATGTTGAACGTCAATCCATCCAGCCTTTCGGTTGCCGACATTGAGTCCGTCTCTCCCGCACTGGCTCGTTTCGGACGTGATGCGATAACCGACGATCTCTGGAAACGCGATGCACTTTCGATCCGTGACCGCAGTATCGTCACGCTTGCCATTCTCATCGCCCGCAACCAGCCCGCTGAGTTACAACATTACGCCGGTGTGGCGCTCGACAGTGGAGTGACGCCTGCTGAAGTCTCTGAAATTATCACTCACCTGGCGTTCTATTCCGGCTGGCCTAATGCGATGTCCGCAATTGCGGTGACCAAAAATGTGTTTCAGGCGCGAGGCATTGGTGCCGATCAACTGGCCGAAGCCTCTCCGGCACTGCTGCCACTGAATCAGACAGCAGAACAGCAGCGTTCTGCAACGGTAGAGAAAAATGTGGGGCCGATCTCGCCCGGGCTGGTCAGATTCACCGCCGATCCGCTGTTTCTCAATCTGTGGCAGCGGCCAGCGCTAAAGCCTCGTGACAGAAGTCTGGTGACGGTCAGCGCACTGATTGCTTCGGGACAAAGTGCGCAAATTAGCTACCATCTCAACCGGGCGATGGACAACGGATTGACGGCTGAAGAAGCGGGCGAGATTATCACTCAGGCCGCGTTCTATGCTGGCTGGCCAAATGCCTTTTCAGCGGTTCCGGTGGTGGGGGAAGTGCTGCGGGATCGCGCAGCAAAACAGGAATAACCCGCAGCGGGTGAGGAGCTCAGGTTTTACTTCACCCGCCGTTTCTTATGCCCGCCGGATACCGACAGAGATCCGGCAAAGTGCTGCGCCATTCTGGTGGTTTTTTCCCTCCCGGCGCAATGCCATGATGACCGCTCTAAACCTTCCACTAACGACCACCCGCCACCGGGCATAAAAACAGGGAGCACCGCGTCATGGAAAGTAAAAATCTGACAGATATTGCTGAAGACGTTTCAGGCGGTGTGAAATATAAAGCAGTAATAAATTAAAGATGGGCAGGGCAGGAGGCGGAAATTACATTGCGGAATAAATAAAATAAGCCGTGGCGGGCGCCACGGCTAATGTTTTATGCAGACTGCCACTCACTTTCAACATCCGCTTTGGCTTTAGAAAGGATGACTTTATTATCATCAACTTCTTTCACCCAGCTGAATGGAATAATGTGGTGTTTGCCGCCCGCTTCAGGATCGCTTTTCGCCAGCTTAATTTTGTCGTCGCCTTCGAAATGGTCGACAATCCCGACATGTTCGCCATTCACATCAACAACCTGCGCGTGATCTAAAATTTCTGATTTATCTACCATGGTGGCTTAATCCTTATATTTAATGAGTTCAGTTGCCCTCAGACAAAACAAGCCTGGTTGTTAAATGCTGTTTTCGCCAGGGGATTAACAAAATGAAATAGTTCAGTGAACTGGACCTGGTCGCAGTTATTTATTTCCGGCAAGAGAATAAAGGGTATATAAGCGAAACCGCAAACAGAGTCGGAGTATCTGCAGCCATGGGTCTGCTGACCTCACTGCCTGCCACATCGGCATCATCAGATTTGCCGCAATCGTCTGCCGCCCGTTCAACAATCAACGCTATGATAATCAGGTCAATCGCCACGCCGCAGATCGGCCAGCACGCGGGCGGTTTAACTTACCCAAAGGAGTGCCTATGACAGCAGTCAGTTCAATTACCACTGAAGGTGGCGTCTGGATTAATCAGCCGCCGGTACACAGTCTGGATGGCGATACGCTGAGGTTCGAAACCGCGCTGAACAGCGATTTCTGGCAGCGTACCTGGTACGGGTTCGAACGGCACAGCGGCCACGCTTTTGGCTTCTGGGTGGAAAACGACTTTACCGTTCAGGTGCAGGTGAGGGCGGATTTCAGTCAGCTCTACGATCAGGCCGGGCTGTTTATTCAGGATAACGAAACGCACTGGGTTAAGGCGGGCATTGAGTTTAACGATGACCAGCCCGCAATTGGCAGCGTGGTGACGCGCGAGTTTTCCGACTGGTCTACTGGTGTGTTTCCCGGCGATGCGCGCCAGTTCTGGCTGCGCGCCACGCTGGAAAACGCAGCCTTAAGAATTCAGTACTCTACCGACGGCGTGAGCTGGCCGCTGTTACGGCTCTGCCCGTGGCCCGGTCAGGCGCGGCGGTTTGTCGGAGTAATGGGCTGCTCGCCTGAACGTGAAGGGCTGGCGATGAGTTTTACGGACTTCGCTATTACTCCACCGCTCGGCAAAGCACTGCACGATCTCTCCTGAGCCAGGCGGCGCATTGCATATCGTCGCAGAATCGGCTTAATTGTCAGGTCAGAATTTGCGGTGACGCGTCGCCCGTGCAAGACGACGCCTTAACAGGGAAAGCTATGCGTTGCGCCACCTCGTTTATCCCGCTGCTGGTCATCAGTTGCTGCGCCGGATGGGCACAGCAGGCCACTGCCGATACCGTCTGGCTGAATAATGGCGATCGGCTGACCGGCACGATTCGTTATCTCAGCGACGGCAAGCTGGGGATAGAGACACACTACGCCGGTACCGTTACGCTGGACTGGAGTGCGGTCAGTACGCTCGCCAGCGAGAATCCGGTGAATGTCGAAAACAAAAAGACCGGCGAACATTATCAGGTGCGGCTCTCCTCATCCGATCCCGGCTATGTCTGGGTGGAACGCAACGAGCAGGAGCAGCAGGTTTCGCTGCGGCGCATTGATGAGTTTATGAAAGCCAAAGTCCGCAGCGATCAGCTTGCCTGGACCGGCAACATCGATGCAGGCGTGAAGGTCAAAAAAGCCTCGACCAAAACTGACGACTACAGCTTCGCGCTCAACACGAAACTGAATCAGGGAAAATGGCGTCATGATATCGGCGCGACCTACAATCGCGAGCAGGAAAACGAGAGCGTCAATACCGATAACTACAGCCTGCGCTACGCCTTTGACTATCTGGTCAGGGAGCAGTTCTTCTGGCAGACCCGCGCCACCTACAAGCGCGACTGGGTGGAAAATCTGTCACGTCAGGCGCTAATCGGCACCGGTCCGGGTTATCAGTTGTGGGACACCGAACTCAGCGCGTTCTCACTCTCGGTGCTGGGCGGTGCCTTTGAGTATGGCTACAGCGATGACCGGGAAGAGCGGCACTTTGGCGGCTCGCTGCGCTGGAACTATCAGCGCTATCTGCTGGGCAAGTCGGTCACGCTTTACAGCAATGGCGATGTTGGCCATTCGCTGGATGATGACGGCGTATTTATGCTGGATGCCGAAGTCGGGCTGCGCTACAGCCTGACTTCGTGGTCAACGCTGCACGTTGGCTATCACCGTAATCTGGTCAGCGGCATACCCGATACCCTGAACGAAGGCATTTTCTCCACCGGATTAGGGCTGAAGTGGTAAGCCGCTGATCGAACAGCGTCGCAGCAAATCCTTACGGTTTTTATCCGGTTACAGGCGCGGGATTGGCTAAGCTGCATGTATTGTCACAACGGGAAAGCAGAAGATGATCGTAAGCAGCAGGGTGTATCGTCCGGGATGCGCGGGCGAAGAGGTCGAAGTCGATGATATCAGTGAAGTGATCAAAGAGCCTGAGGCGTTTATCTGGCTCGGGTTGTGGCAGCCAGACGCTGAGTTTATGGCGAAGATTAAAGAGGAGTTCGGCCTTCATGAACTGGCGGTTGAGGATGCACTCAATGCCCATCAGCGACCTAAAATTGAACATTATGGCGAATCGCTGTTTATCGTGGTGAAAACGGTGTGCGCTAAGGATGACAGCTGCGAACTGGGCGAAACGCATCTTTTTGTCGGAAAAAACTTCCTGATCAGCATCCGTCACGGCGCCTCTGAAAGCTACACCCCAGTGCGGCAGCGGGCGGCTGAAAACCCGGCGCTGCTGAAGTTTGGTCCCGCTTATCCGCTCTACTGCCTGCTCGATTTTATTGTTGATCGCTATGCCGAGCTCTCTACCTCGCTGAATGAACGGGTCGGACAGATGGAGAACGATCTCTTCACCAGTGAATTTGATCGCAAGTCGGTGCAGTCGGTCTACACCGTGCGGCGTCATCTGCTGAAACTGCGCAATGCGGCGCTGCCCGTGGAGGAGATCTGCAATCAGCTGATCCACCTGCATGAAGATCTGATCCCGCGTCCGCTGCGCGCCTACATCCGTGACGTGCAGGATCACGCCCGGCATGTCGTCACCGACGCGGAAGATATGCGCGAGATGCTGACCAGCGCCATGCAGGTCAATCTGGCGCTGGTGACGGTGCAGCAGAATGAAGTGGTGAAAAAGCTGGCAGGCTGGGGTGCGATCCTGGTGATCCCGACCGTGGTCTTCAGTATGTATGGCATGAACTTCGAGCATATGCCGGAGCTGAAGTCGCTGTATGGCTATCCGCTGGCGGTGGGGCTGACCCTGCTGGCCTGCGGCGGGCTGTGGGCCAAACTGCGTCGCTCCGGCTGGCTGTAAACGGCAGGATGCGGTGCCAGATTGTCCCGGTGAAAAGGTCACGACCCGCCAGATAGTGAACCGATACTGTCTGGCTATGCTTAACGCAGCGTGCAGTTTTTGTTCCTGAGCCAACAGTGTGTGAGGTCACGGTGAAAAAAGAGGATAGCAGCGGTCAGGCAGTACCGATTCAGGAAAACCTCCGCTGGGTACGCCGTGAATGGCTGATTCAGCGTATCGGTGAATACGTCCTGATTGCGCTGGTGATTCTGGGTGCGTGCGGACTCTTTTCCAAAGGCGTGCTGAGTAACGGCAGCGCCCGCTCGCCGGACGGGACCATCCAGGTGGAGTATGAACGGTTTGGCCGGGTTGAGAGCAATATGGATATGCGCATTCGCTACAACGCACCGGTAACCGATCGCTTTACCGTTACGATTGGCGGTGGTGCCCTGGATAACCTGCAAATCCAGACGCTGCAGCCTCAACCGCTGGAGGCGGTGACGATTGGCAGCGATCTGCGGCTGACCTTTTCGGCCCGCAACACCGGACCGGATCACGCGATCTGGCTTGGCCTGCAGCCGCGCAATGCGGGCCGCATTCACGTCACTATTCATGGTGACGGCCATGCTCCGGCCCGTTTTACCCAATGGATTTATCCCTGACAGAGGCGCTTTATGGAAACGGTATTACGTGCCGCAGCGATCTACCTGGTGCTGATGGTCGTGTTTAAAATTGCCGGCAGACGCACTCTGTTGCAGATGACCTCTTTCGATCTGATTCTGCTGTTGATCATCAGTGAAGCAACTCAGCAGGCGCTGCTGGGCGACGATTTTTCGGTGACCGGCGCGGCGCTGACTATTATCACGCTGGTAGCGATTGATATCGTGCTGGGCAAACTGAAAAGCCGCTTTCCGGTGGTAGAGCAGGTGATCGATGGTGGCCCGGTGATCCTGGTCGAGAATGGTAATCTGCTGACTGACCGCATGAAGATGACCGGCATCAGTCCTGATGATGTGCTGGAAGCGGCGCGCTCCGGGCAGGGGCTGGAGCGATTTGATCAGATTAAATATGCGGTGCTGGAGGTTAACGGCCATATCTCGATTATTCCCCGAGCCGATAAAGAGTCCTGAGGGGCGTTCGCCCTGGCCTGACAGGAGAGCGCCCGTGCCGGAGCCGCGCAGGTTACACACGCCTGAGATATCCTCATCCCCTTGCTGCAGCAGGCCCTGGATGCATTACAGATCCTCATTGCGTCACGCTGCGCTTGTTATGCCGCTTCCCTTGTAATCCTGTCGATTTCGTTCAGACTGAGTATTCCACTCATGCTTTATCATCAGAGCTGGCCTGACTATCAATCAGCGTTATGCTTTTACAGTCAGGATTAAATGAATGAATTTACGCGATTTACCTTCTACCCGGTTACCGGCTGGCATATTGGTCCCCTGAATACCCATCAGGCACTGGTAGTGAAATTCGGTTATATCGATCCCAATGCCCCGCGTGAAAAGGGCCCGCAGGAGACCCTGTTTCTGGGTCTGACCCTCGAAATGGCGAAAAAGCTGGTCGCCAATCTTTCCGAACACATCGACTACGCTGAAAAAAAGAGCACCCAGCACTAGTTTCTCACCGCGATCGGTTACCACGCCCACCGTCGGGCTATTTTGCTGCGCTGTCGCCCGGTGCATAAACCCGCAGTGCACTGGCTATCAGGCGAAAATGTGCGGGTGTCTGACCGATAATCTCACCATCTGCATTGATGTAATGGGGACGGCGCGTCTCAATCGTCAGCTCCGTGGCGCTGAATGCCCGCACGTTACGCCAGCGACCGTGAGTGCCGCGCCGCAGAAAGGGCAGCAGCGCAATGAGCTGCCAGCTATGCTGCAGCTCCAGACTGTAGACATCCAGTAACCCATCGTCCGGTGCGGCACGCTGTTCCACTGTCATGCCGCCCCCATAAAACCGTCCATTGCCCACCGACACCTGAACCGTTTTGATCGGCGTCCGATGGCCCTGATGCACCAGCGTAGCGCTGAAGGGACGGCTCTGCCGCAGCACCCGCAAAGCCGCCAGGGCATAACCGCCCACTCCCCAGCGTTTTTTCGATTGCGCCGTGAGGTTGCGCGCCAGTTCCACCGAAAAGCCGATGCTGGAGACGTTCAGAAACAGGTGCTGATTCACCTCACCCAGGTCCACTGCGCGCAGCTGCCCGTCAGCGATAATCTTTATCGCGGACTCCAGGCTGGCAGGAATGCCCAGCGTGCGGGCAAAATCGTTGGCGGTGCCCAGCGGTAAAATGCCCAGCGGCAGGCCGGTCTGCATCAGTCCTGGCGCGGCCGCATTAAGCGTGCCGTCGCCACCGCCGACGATCACCGCATCAACGCGATGGGCATACGCCGCGATTAATTCGCTGTAGCTGCGGGTATCATCTCCGGCCGGTTGCAGCAGGGTGAACCCGGCCTGAGCCAGCAGCGACTGTGCGCGGCTGGCCTCGGCGCGTCCTTTGCGCGAGCGCTGATTAATCAGCAGCAGGGCAGTTTTCTCCTGTTGAGACATACTTTTGCGTTATCCCGATGTCAAAATGGCTGTAACGAGACGGCAAGTACAGCACTGGCCTGACCGGTGAACAACCCTGCTTGCGCTACTTTACGTAACCTGTTGAGTGCCATAAGCGGCGATAAAGATCGTCTACACTGCTAAGGGTCAGATCCACACTGAGGAGTTGCGATGACAGAACACGAATTCAGAAAATTGTTAGCCGAACAGGGTTTTGACGAGCCTCTGTTGATTGAGCGTGCAGCCGCCGCCCAGCTTGATAATCATGTACATCCCTTTGAAGCACTGGCACTGATTCTGAGTGGTGACATCACCATCAGTACCGAACAAGGCGATACCACCTATCATCCCGGTGAGACATTTCATCTGCAGCCAAATGAACTCCATCGTGAGGCGTTCGGGTCGCAGGGCGTACGCTATCTGGCGGGACGTAAATATGAGTGACTGGCAATCAGCATGAAGGTTTCTGACGATCTTTTTACCCGGCTGTCACGCTCGCCGTTCCGCCAGCGCTTTCGTCTGGGACGCGCGGAATATGATTATGCGAGCAGCAAAGGCGAGCCGGTATTGCGCCAGCACGCCGCTGAGTTTGTGGCACAGCGGCTGGCGCCTGCGCAGCCTGAAAATGATGGCAAGCAGACGCCGATGCGCGGCCACCCGGTGTTTATCGCTCAGCACGCCACCGCAACCTGCTGTCGTGGCTGTCTGAGTAAGTGGCACAATATCGGACAGCACCAGCCGCTGAGCGCGGAGCAGCAGACCTATATAGTGACGGTGTTACTGCAGTGGATCACTCATCAGATGCAGCAGCCTGCACCGCCTGCTCGCGTTAGCCGAAGCCAGCCGAAACCGGACGACGATCCGCAACTCGCACTTTGGTAATGGACGAAAAAGCTACAACCGGCGGCTTTTTCTGGTGAAAACTGGCCCTTTTTCATTCCTGGTTTATTCTTAAATCTTTCCTGGGAACACTATGCCAGGATTAAAACCTACACGGCAACGATTCATACAGAGGGAATTATGAAGAAATCAATTATTGCACTGTCTGCTATTTTGCTGGCCTCGCCGGTATTTGCTGCTACCACCACAGACAACACCGTTGCGGAAGCGCATAAAGGCGCCGATACCGCCAAGGAAAAACTGCATCAGACCCAGAACGAAGGCAAAGAGCTGAAGCTGAAGTCTGAGCACGCCGCTGAAGGCAAAAGCGATACCACCGGCAGTAAAATCACCGAAGGTACGCAGAAAGGCTGGCACAAAACCAAAGAAGGCACTGAGAAAGGCTGGGATAAAACCAAGCAGGGTGCTGAAGATCTGAAAAACAAAGCGACTAATTAATTCGCGGCTGTTTTCAGGTTAAAAAAAAACCCACCGAGAGGTGGGTTTTTTTATGGGTGATAAAGCCGACTCGTAATGCCCCTGGCAGCAACGCATAAGCTCAACGCGCTGGGAACACGGTCAGAAGAGGAAAGCGTCCCGCGCCTGGGACAAAAACGCCGGGAGCGTTTTTGAACAACGCAAAGCGTTAGCCCGTTTACGGGCGCACCTCAGGGATGAGGTGCGTAATCGCGCGGGACGAGCATGCCATGGATGGCGGATTTTGCGCCTTTCCGATCTGACCGTGTTTCCTGAGCAGGTCTCGCTCTCACTGCGATACTAACCTGGGTTTGCCTGACGCGGATTAGGCTTTCTTTTCCGCTGTTTCTTTCTCTGAGGCGGCTAACGCCGCGACTTTCCTTTCCGTCTCTGCAGCCGCATCGGCGGAGGCCGCCGCCGCTTCAGCCGCAGCCTCTGCCGCGGTATCGGACTGTTTCTTACCTTCTTCGATAAACTCTTCGTCGATGGCTTCGATGTTTTCGCGGTTATCGCGTCCGGAGAGCAGGTTCCAGCAGGCGATAAACAAGGCGGCAATCACCGGACCGATAACAAAACCGTTGATGCCGTAAATCTCCATGCCGCCCAGCGTGGCGATCAGAATCAGATAGTCAGGCATTTTGGTGTCTTTGCCGACCAGCAGCGGACGCAGGATGTTATCCACCAGTCCGACGATCACTACGAAGAAGCCCACCAGGAACAGCCCTTTCCACAGTGCACCGGTGGCGAAGAAGAAGATCGCCGCAGGCACCCAGATAATGGCGGAACCGACTGCCGGAATAAGGGAGAGGAAGGCCATCAGCGCGCCCCACAGCAGGCTGCCGTCGATGCCGGTAAACCAGAATGCCAGCCCACCGAGAATACCCTGAACAATACCGACCACCACCGTGCCTTTCACCGTCGCGCGAGCCACGGCCGCAAACTTCACCATCAGGTGATGCTTCACGTAGGTTGAGAGCGGCAGCGCTTCCAGGATCAGATGCACCAGATAGGAGCCATCTTTCAGCAGGAAGAACAGCAGATAAAGCATCACGCCAAAGCCGACGGTGAAGCTGAACGTCCCTTTACCGATGATAAAGGCGCTGCCTGCCACATACTGACCGCCCTTAAGGGCAAACGAGGAGAGCTTCTGCTGAATCTGTTCGGCGTTATCCAGGTTATTTTCAGCCAGATAATGTTTTGCCCAGCGCGGCAGATGCTGCAACAGATCGGCGAAGACCGCCGGGAACTGCGCCGAGTTGGTCTGCAGTTTGTGATAGACCGCGTTGGTTTCGACCACCAGCGATGAGGCGATAATGGCCAGCGGCGTGAACACAATCAGGCAGATACAGAGCAGGGTAATCAACGCGGCCAGGCCATTGCGTTCGCCCATTCGGACCCGCAGATACGTTTTCAGCGGATGGAAAATCACCGCCAGAATCGCCGCCCATAAAATCGGCGAGAAATAGGGCGAAAGCACCTCGAAAAAACCGAGGGTGGCGATAGCCAGAATCAAAATGAAAAACCCGATGTTCAATCCTTTAAAACGCATGGAAAAACCTCATCTCGAACAACTCTGATAAACCCGACGCGCGAATTTTCTGTGTCTGGCTTTGCTTATGCGGCGGCCTCGATCACTGATTATCGGTCAGGCTTTGCTTTTTAAACGCTGCTGATGACAGCATCATGCTGGCTAACTCTTTGAAAGGTCTGGCAGAAGTGATGAACGGGCAATGTGCGTTCGCTGCGTGACTTCCTATAGGTAACACGCTGCAACTGACAGCAGCGCGCTGAATCCTACATTAGCGTAGCGGTTTCGACCATTATTGGTAGGTCAGAGACTCATGATCCCGGGGGATGCTGCCGATAACAGTATTAACTGGATAAAAAACAGGCAATGAAAAATGAGTAAACAGAGCGTCTTAATCGTGCTGCTGACGCTGGTATTAACCGGCTGCGCCACCAAGCAGTATCCGCAGGCATCCGCGGTCACCCCGGAAGAGACGGCGATGCTGAATTGCAGCGCGCTGGATCAGGAGCTGGTGAAAGCGCACAGCGTGCAGAGTGATATTGAGCAGACCGGCCAGTTCGATGCACTGACCGTGCTGGGCTTTGTCGGGGATTTCGGGCTGGGCAATGGCATTGCGAAATACAATGCCAGCCAGAAGGCGGAGCGGCGACTGACGCAGTTACAGTCGCTGAAAGCCGCGAAGTGCAGCCAGCGGCTTTCGTAGCGACTGCGCCGGGTCAGCCGAGCGTCCGTTCGCTGACATGCTGCAGCCGGACATTTTCGGCGGCGCGTTTACCGGCAAGGAAGGCGTGATCCGAGTTGTAATATTCCCACTCGCTGTAGCGGCCTGACAGATGAATGTCCTGGGTCAGCAGCCACTGGCGGATCAGCGCCACGTTAGCGCTGCGCGCATGGTCATAGACCACGTAGGCGTAGGGCATATCGACCTCTGAGGCACAGAGCAGCGGATCGTCCGCGGTGATCATGCCAACTCTGATGCAATCCTGACGGCAGCGCTCAATCAGCGCATCCCCCGCCAGCGGCAGCGGATTGGCCGCGTTATAGGTAATTTCGCAGGTTAAGCCGAAACCGCCCGGCGGGTTGCAGTGCGGACTCGCATTGCCCTGCACAAAGATGCGGTGAAACAGCGTATCACCAGGATAGTAAATCCAGTGCTTTTCGGTCAGGTCAGCGCGGCCAATCCCCAGATTAACGCAGCGCACCGAGACAAACTGCAACTGCTGCGCCGCCCGTTGCACACTATCCGGCACTTCATCGCCCATCAGTTTAATCAGCTCCGGCAGCGGCATGGTGCCGATCAATTGTTCATAACGGTAGTGGCGGCCATCCGCCAGCAGCGCGACGTGCGCCTGCGGGTAGAGGCGGGTCAGGGTGGCGTCCGTTTCCAGCGTACATTTCAGGTGCGGCAAAAAGCCGGACATCAGCGCCTGGAAGCCACCGCGCAGCGGATAGCCGAAACGGGCGTTGGGGCCAACCGGTTTCGCCAGCGGTTGCAGCGCGCCATCAATGATCTGCGCCAGATCGGGCAGCGGTACGCGTCCGCCCAGCCATGAAGTTTCCATATCGGTCAGCGGCACCTTCCACAGTTTCTGGTTGTAGGGCAGGGCAAAGTGACGCGCGATGCCTTTGCCCCAGGTGCGCATAATGAAGTGCTGGAAATCCTCTTCGCCTTCCACCACGCCTGTGCTGCTGCCCTCATCGGGGATCGCGCCATCTGCGCAGCAGTCCCGCCGTGCCCGCGCCCGATCCAGTGGCACCGCGGCGGCGGCCGTTTCGCCATAACGCGCCTCGATAGCGCCCAGCACGCACTCTTTTACCACCTCGACCGGCAAGCCGTGCAGCGCGGACTGGAAGGGATAGCGGGTATAAACGCCGTCGCTGTAGACCCAGGCTTCACGCGCCTGCCAGTGCAGGTTGTCGCCCAGCAACATCTCATACAGCTGCAAGACGTACGGGTCCTGCGAGAACATAATGTGACCGGCATAGTCGAAGGTAAAACCCTGATCGTCAATCGAGCGGCACCAGCCGCCAGGCGTGGCATTTTTCTCCAGCAACACTGCGCCTTCGCCATAGTGATAACCGGCGCTCAGCCCGGTTGGCCCGGCTCCGATAATCAGGCAGGGAACGGCTTCACTCTCCAGCATCAATGAGGTTAACGGCGTGATATTCGCCTGTGCGCTGCCCTGGCTGACCGAACTTAGTGCGGGCTGACGCTGCGTCAGCGCCTGCTGGATCAGTCCATGAATCTGTTCAGCGGTGCGATCCCATGAGGTGGCATCGACCTTTGCCTGCATCCGTCCCGCCAGCGCCAGCCGTTCTGCGGCACCAATCGCCATTGCCTGTTCACAGGCGGCAATAAATTCCGCGTGATTCTCTGCCACCGCCACTTCCTCTGCGTAATGCCGCGCTACGTCAATAATCGCGGTACTGACAATCGGCAGCTGCGCCGCCATATACTCCAGCACCTTGGTCGGTGAGATGTAGCGCGTCGAGGCATTGATGGCAAACGGCATCAGACAGACATCCCAGCCCGCCAGAAACTGTGGCAGCGCCTGATAGGGCTGCTGTCCGAGCCAGTGAATATTGTCGCGCTGCGGCAGGCTGGCCGGATCAATTTTTACCACCGGCCCGACCATAATGATCTGCCACTCGGGGTGGCTGTCCGCTAGCGCCGCAATCAGCGGCAGGTCTATGCGCTCATCCAGCACGCCGTAATAGCCAAGACGCTGTGCCGGAATCGCATCCTGCATCGGATGACGATTGCTGCGATCGCGCGCCTGCTCAAAGTGGATAGCATCAACGCTGCTGGGAAAGCAGTAAACCTGAGGATGTTTGTCACGCTTCGCTTCATAGAGGCTGGTGCCGCCGGTAAAGACCAGATCGGCACGGGTCATCAGCGCGGATTCGCGCTGCTGCAGCTGGCGCGGGGCATTCTGAAAAGCGGAAAGCTCATCCATGCAGTCGTAAATCACCAGTGAGGGATCAAAAGGTGTCAGCAACGGCAGCGCCATCGGCGTATAGAACCAGATCAGCGGCTGTTCATCTTCCTCCAGCAGCGGCGTCAGCAACAGCATCAGCGGGGCGATCTGGCTGTCGTGGAAACCAGGCGCGTCGCTGTCGGTATGCGGCTGGATCACCGTGATGTTAGCGGCAGGCGAGCTCTGATGCAGGCCCTGTGGCCCCGCCTGCCAGACCGGCTCTTCGACAAACAGCACGCGATAGTGCTGTGCCAGTCGTGTCAGTAGCTGCTGCGGACGCTGAAAAACAAATCCCCAGCGTAAATGGCTGAAAACAATGAGAACAGGTGGTTTCATAGGGTGCTCCTGACAGGGGTATTTTGAGGAGTGGATGTGCTGCAAAAAGCGCTGCGCCTGACGTAATGCGTCGGCATAAGGCTGCTGTAGCTGGCGGGCATAGGGATCGGCCCCCAGCAGATCGAGATCCCACAAACCGCTGCGGGTCCAGAAAGTCGTCTCCTCCCATAAGGGACGATCCAGGATCGGATAGAGGCAGATGCCGTGCAGCTCAACGCCTGCCAGTTGCGCCTGCGCAACCTGCGCGGCGATCTCAAGGATCCAGCTTCCGCGTCCGCTGCCGACGTGGCTGGTTTCCGCCAGCAGCAGTGGCCGCCGATAACGCTGCCAGACCTGCTGCAGCATCCGATGCAGCGGCAGGCGTCGGCTGTCGCCCAGATGCCAGTAAAGCCGCCGGTTTGATCCCTGCTCCCACTGATTGTCGTGGTAGTAATTCACGCCAATCAGATCGAGATAGCGTGGGGCGCCGCCCAGTTCCGGGTTAAGCCTGCCGCTCAGCATGTCCCATGCCTGATACTGGGTGTCACACATCTCACGTGCCAGCACGTCGCTGGCCGGATCGGCGGGATCGGGCACGATATGGATCAGTGGATCACAGTGCAGCAGACGGGCTCGCGGATCGGCCAGCCAGATGGCATCACAGGCTGCCAGCGTAGCGCGCACCAGCTGCTGCTTGGCGGCATCCGCCCGATCCGCCTCAGCGATCGCCTCACAGGTGAACAGCCCTACCGAGATACCCCAGCTGACAAAGGAGATCTCATTCATCGGAGAGTAGACCGGCGCCTGCTGATACCAGGGGGCCAGGAAGCGGGCCAGTGCGCCACAGAAGGCGGCGAAACGGCTGACAAAGTCATGGTCAAACAGGCTGACGCCAGCGGGCCAGCCGTAGTGGCAGATTGTCCAGCTCAGCTGAATGCCCTGCTGCTCTGCGGCCTGCATCCGGGCCGCGACCGTCGAGAAGTCATAGCGGCCATCGTGCTCACATAACCGCCAGCCGACGCTTTCGCGCACTGTGCGAATGGAAAAGGGGGCCAGCGCGGCATAATCTTCTGCTGCACGCGCCTGATGCTGGTTAAGATCGTTCATCGACAGCGCAAGGCCGGCAGGATTGATATGATCGGCACCTTCGTAGCCGGCCTGCCAGAAACTGGAAAAGGGCGTCATGGCATCTCCCGAAAAAAAGCAACACGCTTCCCGCTGACGAGCCGTCGTGAAACGGGTCAGGGTGTCAGGGTTTGCATTGCAGACTGATCGATCTGACCACTCTGAACGGACGGGCGATCCATGCCATAAGCCACAGACACTGAGTTGCAGGCATCAGGGCCTGTCGCGGTGTGGACGAGTGAGATAGCAGGTATAGGCCAGTGACGCTATCGGCAGAAAAAGGCTGGCTTCTCTGGATGTTGAAAGGATTTGCGGAAGCCTTACTGGAAAGTATAGGCAGTAAGGTTTGGTTCGCAATTTATTGAAGTAAAAGAAAAAAGCGCAGCGGTAAAAATTATAAAGCCAGAAACAGGAAGTTTTAACATGCGGTTTTGCGAACGGTCCGATAAGCGCAGCGTGAATAGTGTCAGCGCCATTTTCAGCTTTGTTAACCTTTTCCTCAACATGCAGAGAGGTCAGACTCGCCCACTTTCGCGTTACAGCTTCGCTTGCCTTTTGGCGGGCTGGCGACAAGATTTACTTATCACTGGCCTGAATCTGCGGGTTATCAACGGGTGATGCGACGATGCGCGCCCCCTAAAACAGGATGTTTTACAGACTATGTTCTCATTCGACTGGCACCGTTTCTTACTTAACGATCAACCGGCCACCTTTTTGTTTGAGGTGGTGGTACGGGTCATGATCGCTTATCTGGTGGTGTTCACCTTTCTGAAAGTCTCAGGACGACGCGGCGTGCGCCAGCTGTCGCTGTTCGAGCTGGTGGTGATCCTGACGCTGGGTTCCGCGTCCGGTGATGTGACATTTTACGATGATGTGCCGGTGCTGCCGGTCATTATGGTGTTTGTAGTCCTGCTGGCGCTCTACCGCTTCACGACCTGGCTGACGGCGCACAGCCCGCGCTTTTCACGGCTTATTCAGGGCGACGTGATTACCCTGATTAAAGAGGGATTGTATGTGCTGGAGAGTCTGGATCGTCTGAATATTTCTGAAGATGAGTTTTATATGGAGTTACGGCAGAGTGGTGTGGAGCATCTGGGGCAGATCCGGCTGGCGCTGGTGGAGGTCGATGGTCAGCTCAGCCTCTATTTCTACGATGACGATGAGATGCGCGCCGGGTTAAGCGTACTGCCTCCTGAGCACCGGCAGGATTACAGCACTGTGCCGGTCAGCGCGCTCTATGCCTGCACCCATTGCGGCCAGACGCAGATCGTTGAGGCTGAGCAGCAGGCTGTCTGCCCGCGCTGTCAGCGACAGCGCTGGTCCGCGGCACTGACCGTGCGTCGGTTGCATTAACGAGATCAGCAAATCGGGCTAAACAGCAGTTAAACCGGTTGTGCCTTGTCTCCGCCTACCACATAACTTTGCCTGTTACTGACAGAAAATGAAAACCCTTCGGGCAGCATAGCGGCACCGTTACCAAAGAGGTGTGCGTATGAAAGTGAGGCTGGCCAGTGCATTACTGTTTTTGCTGTTATCGTTTGGCGCGTTTTCACAACAGGTTATCAGCGAAAGTCATCCCCATTCACGCAGTGCGCGATGGCTGGAGCAGAGCAGTCAGGTTGATACGGCGGATTCGCCGGATGAACATCTGCTGGAGAGGCGGGAGTGGCGAAGCAGCCTGCAACGCAAGCCGTTCTGAGATGAGATCCCCGGCGGAAAACAGCCGGGGAGCCAGGGGTTAAGCGTTTCAGACCCGTTGTGAAATTATATTGTGGCCTGTGTCGCTGCCATGCCAGGCACCAGAATCACCTTGCGGCACTCCTCTTCGCGTTTGGCGAAAATATCGTAGCCACGCGCAGCATCTTCCAGCGGCAGATGGTGGGTCACAATCTCTTCTGGCGTCAGATGACCCTGTTCGATCAGCTTCAGCAGGTCGGGCAGATAAGCGTGTACGTGGGTCTGTCCCATCTTAAAGGTAAGCCCTTTATCAAAGGCGTCACCAAACAGGAAGCCGTGAATGAATCCGGCATAGACGCCCGGCACGCTGACGATACCGCCACGCCTTACTGCGGCAATACACTGACGCAACGCTTTACCGCTGCTGCCTTCCAGTTTGAGATTGGTGAGCACGGTTTCGGTCATGCTGCCTTTTGCCTCGAATCCTACTGCATCAATTACCGCATCCACACCGCGATTGCCGGTGCTGTGTTCGATAATCCAGCCGGCCGGGTCATCGATCTCATCGAAGTTAATCGGGATAACACCGTAGCGCTCGCGGGCAAAGTTTAAGCGGTAATTGTTGTGGTCGATCATGTAGATCTGTTCGGCACCCTGCTGTCGGGCGCAGGCGGCACTGAGCAGGCCAACCGGTCCGGCACCGAAAATCGCCAGGCTGGAGCCGGGTTTCACCTCGGCGTTTTTCACCGCCTGCCACGCGGTGGGCAGAATGTCTGACAGGAACAGCACTTTCTCATCCGACAGTACCGACGGCACTTTAAACGGGCCGGTATTGGCTTTTGGCACCCGGACATATTCCGCCTGTCCACCAGGCACACCGCCATAGAGTTTGCTGAAACCAAACAGGGCTGCGGGCGGCGTGATGTTTTTCCGGTTCAGGATGGCACCCCGTCCGCTGTTGGTATTTTCACAGGCAGCATACTGGCTCATCAGGCAGAAAAAACAGTCGCCACAGGCGATAACAAACGGGATCACCACCCGATCGCCTTTGGCCACGGCGGTCACTGCGCTGCCTGCTTCAACCACTTCGCCCATAAACTCATGACCAAAGATATCTCCGTGCCCGGTACCGGGGATTTTGCCGCGGTAAAGGTGCAGGTCTGAACCGCAAATAGCGGTGGCGGTCACACGCAGAATAATGTCATCTGCGGCTTCCAGACCGGGATCGGGAACGTTATCGACGCTGACTTTATGGGGGCCGTGATAAGTTAATGCTTTCATCTGTTCATCTCCTGATGATTAGGGACGGCGGCCAGGCCAGAAGGCGTGGCCACGCACGGGAAAGACTCAGGAAACCTGAAATCGAAACCTGCCTGAAGTGTAGTAATCCTTTAAGGAGTAAGCAGAGCGGTGCAGCAGGCTGGTCAGTTTCAGCCGGGCTGACAGGGCGGCTGAACCTGCGTTGTGGCGACCGTTACGGCTCGGGTGTCGGGTTGCCAGAGAGCGAGGTCGGCAAAAGCACGACGATAAACCGTGTCGATTTGTGCCGGAACCTGTTCGATGTAGTGCCAGGCATGCTCACGCGTTTCACCGGTGAGCTGCTGCAGATAGTGCCGCGCGTCGTCCAGCGTCGGGATCTGGCCTTCAACACCCGCCATGCGGGCAGGCAGACCGGTCCAGATCAGACCTTCTATGCCTTTGGTCTTAGCCCACTCTGCCAGTGGACCTGCGGAGGTCGCTGTCACCGTCATCATTCCGATGCCATCGATGCGGCTGTCCGGAATGGCCTCACGGAGGCGCAACGCGCGGCAGGCGCTCTCAAGTGAGGCGGTATTCAGCCAGGCCCAGTATACCGGCACCGGGCTGGCGTTAAGGCAGATCGCGGTCGACAGCTCGCCGCCGTCAGCGATGCGCACAAACTCAATCGGTAGCTCAGGACCATCATGATGCCACTGACTGGCCACCGGCAATGCGCCAGCTTTCCAGATTAACGATCCCCATCCGAGGCAGGCAATTTTCATTCTCTTCTCCTGTGCACCTGTCGGCGTGATCGCGACAGAATCTGTTTAAGCGTAGCCCGTTGCGCTGATCCGTTACAGGGATCACCTTTTTAGGGGCGGTAAAACCGCCACAAAGATGGCATGATCGCCGCGCAGTCACTTTGCACAACCTGACGATTTTTTCAGCAATCCATGCATGTTTATCTGCACGGCTTGAACTTTTATCGTCAGGTAGTGTAAAAAGTGGCGCACGCAATCGATTACCTATGCACGGGCGGGTCAGCATCACGTTGACTGATCCGGTTGCAGCTGAGGCGCAGAGTGGGGCGGACATTTGCCTGCCTGACGGCTCAGGTTACTGGCGGCTTTTAAAACGGAAGATCTGATGAAAACCACGCAAACTGGCACGCTGGGCGCGCTTGAGAGTGACGTCGATACGGGATGGCGTAAAACCGACACCATGTGGATGCTGGGTTTATACGGCACGGCGATTGGGGCGGGTGTGCTGTTCCTGCCTATCAATGCTGGCGTCGGCGGGCTGATCCCGCTGATCATCATGGCGATACTGGCGTTTCCGCTGACCTTTTTTGCGCACCGCGCCCTGACCCGATTCGTTCTCTCCGGTAAAAATCCGGCCGGGGATATCACCGAGGTGGTCGAGGAGCATTTTGGCGTTGGTGCGGGCAAGCTGATTACGCTGCTCTATTTCTTCGCTATCTACCCGATTCTGCTGATGTACAGCGTAGCGATCACCAACACGGTTGAGAGCCTGATGGTGAATCAGCTCGGCCTGGTGCCGCCACCGCGTGTGCTGCTGTCGCTGCTGCTGATTGTCGGACTGATGACCATTGTGCGTTTCGGCGAGAAGATGATTGTCAAAGCGATGAGCGTGCTGGTTTATCCCTTTGTGGCGGTGCTGATGCTGATGGCCTGCTATCTGATCCCGCACTGGCAAGGCGCTGTGCTTTCGACCCTGAACGTTCAGCCCGCGGGCAGCAGCCTGTGGATGACGCTGTGGCTGGCGATTCCGGTGATGGTCTTCTCGTTTAATCACTCGCCGATCATCTCCTCATTCGCGCTGGCAAAGCGGGAAGAGTATGGCGATGCCGCAGAGAAAAAGTGTTCGCGCATTCTGGCCTGCTCGCACCTGATGATGGTGGTGACGGTGATGTTCTTTGTCTTCAGCTGCGTGCTGAGCCTGTCGCCTGAAGATTTACACGCCGCCAAGGCGCAGAACATCACCATTCTTTCCTATCTGGCGAACCATTTTAAGGTGCCGATGATCGCCTGGCTGGGACCGCTGATTGCCATTGTGGCGATCACGAAATCGTTTCTCGGCCACTATCTTGGTGCGCGCGAAGGATTTAACGGCATGGTTAATAAGGCGCTGCGCAGTCGCGGCAAAACCATCGCGCCCGCCAGACTGAATCGCCTGACCGGACTCTTTATGCTGCTGACGACCTGGCTGGTGGCGACGCTGGACCCCAATATTCTCGGCATGATTGAGACGCTTGGCGGGCCGGTCATTGCGATGATTCTGTTCCTGATGCCGATGTACGCTATCCAGAAAGTACCCGCGATGCGGAAGTACAGCGGTCACATCAGCAATCTGTTTGTCGTGCTGATCGGACTGATTGCCATCTCCGCAATCTTCTATTCGCTGGTGAAGTAACATTTAGCGCAACAGGCGCATCTCAATCCCCCTGGGATGCGCCTGCCATTCTGCCCGCCCTTCGCCATTCTCTCCGTGCACCTCCACGCATTCAGCGATATCGCTCCCTGATTTAAGCCCGCTGCCGCGCTGTTAATGCCGCCTCTCAGACGCATCTGGTTAGCAATAGTTACATTTGGTACTTATCAGCATGGTAGAGTTAACGCGAATAATTATTATTCCCTAAAAGGACAGGAGAAAAATGAAAATCGGGATAGTTGCTGCCACCACACTTTTACTGTCAACCGCCTGTGCGGCTACCACCTATCCGGTCACGGTGACCGATATGGATGGTCAGAAAATTACGCTGCAAAAAGAGCCGCAGCATGTGATTTTACAGGATGGGCGTGACGTGATGGCGCTGGCATTACTGGATCGCCAGAACCCGTTTCAGCGTGTCGTTGCCTGGAACAACCTGCCGAAAAAGCAGGATACCCAGACCTGGGACCTGCTGAAGCAGCGCTGGCCGCAGGCGGCATCGATTGTTGATATGGGCTTTAACGATCAGGGGCAGGTCAATCTGGAGAGCGTGCTGGCGAAGCAGCCCGATCTGATGATTGCGCAGCTGCGCGCCAAACCGGCCCTGACGCAGTCAGGCGTGCTCGCCACCCTGAAAAATCTCCATATCCCGGTGCTGTTCCTTGATGTTGAACTTCATCCGAAAGAGAACACCCTGAAGAGCGTGAAAGTGCTGGGCACCGTTCTGAATCGCGAAGCCGAGGCGAAAGCCTACGCCGATTTTTACCAGCAGCGCTGGCAGATGCTTCAGCAGAAGATTGCGCAGGTGTCCCACAAGCCAACCGTGTTTATTGAACCGATTGCCGGTAACAGCGACAACTGCTGCTTTACCCACGGTCATAACGGCTGGGGCGCGCTGGTGGAAGCGGTCGGTGGCAAGAATATCGGTTCTGCACTGCTGCCCGGCAGCTCAGGATTTGTGTCACTGGAGAAGATTATCGCCATGAAGCCGGACGTCTATATCATGACCGGCTCTAAACGCCCGAACAGTAACGTGCTGCCGTTTGGTTACGGTGCCAGTCAGACCGACGTGACCGCCACTTTTAACCGCCTGCAGAGCCGCACCGGTCTGGAGCAGATCGAACCGGTGAAACAGAAACGGGTGTATGGCGTTTATCACCATTTTTATAATCACCCTTACAACATTATCGGCATGGAAATTCTGGCAAAAGATCTCTATCCGGAAGTGTTCCGCGATCTGGACCCGACGGCTGATTACCACCACATCGTGACGCACTTTACCGGGTTACCGGATGCGCCAGTGATCCTCAGCACGCCATAACCGCAAAAATGTCAGGGTGCGTTTCAGCATCCTGACTTTTTATCGGCCATCATCCGTCAACCAGAGCGTGATTTTCAGACAGCGCAGGTTGCCCGGTTAACCTCTGGATTACGTCAGCAACGTTGTCATCGCATGTCCTGTGTTAAGAAAGCGCTAAGCAAGCGTAATAGTGTGTAAGTTACCGGATTTTAAGACTTTTACAGATGTCTCCCGCCACAATTATTGCCATGATGCCGATCAACGGTGCCTGAACAGCCGTTATTTTCGGAGGCAGTATCATGAAAAAAACAACATTAACGCTTATCGCTTCACTTTTGACATGCAGCACACTCTTTTCTCAGGCCTCACGGGCAGACGATCGTGATGACGCGCACCGCAAGCCTGTGCCGCATCAGAACGGTGACCATCGTGCTGACAATCGCGGTTCTGACCAGAATCAGGAGCGTGGCAACAACCGTCATGACAGCGTCAATCATCGCCCGGATCAGGACAACAACGGTCGGGGCAGAGAGGCACGTAATGATCGCGACCATTTCGCCTGGCAGGGGCACGACTTCCGTCGCGGGCATCCTGTCCCGCAGGCGTACCGCGGCGACCATTACCGCGTAGCCGACTGGCATGAGCGCGGTCTGCGTGAACCGCCACGCGGTTATCACTGGGCAAACATCGACGGCAACTATGTGCTGATTGCTGCCGCAACCGGGGTAATTACTGCGCTGGTGCTGAACAGCGCCCTGAACTGATCCCCAGGGGATGGCTGCGGCCATCCCTCTTTCTTTCCGTTTTGCTGCGCCAGCGGCTATCCTGACACTCCACGCTGAAAATTCCCTGTGTAAGGAGTCATGATGACGACGGTTAAGATGGTTGCGGTAGATATGGATGGCACCTTTTTGGACGATAACAAGCAGTACAATCGATCCCGCTTTCTCGACTGCTATCAGCAACTCACCGCCCGTGACATCAAATTTGTGGTGGCCAGCGGCAATCAGTATTACCAGCTCAAATCATTCTTCCCGGAGATCGCCAGCGATATCGCCTTTGTAGCCGAAAACGGCGCATGGATTATCGATCGTGATGAGGAACTGTTTTGCGGTGCCTTTGAACGCCGCGATGTTGACGCGGTAATCGATACCCTGCAAAACGGCGACTATCCGGGTCTGCGTTACCTGCTGTGTGGCCGGGAGAGCGCATGGTACTTCGACGGCATGGAAGAGAACTGGCTGAAGAAGATGCGCCATTACTGTCACCGGCTGAAGCCGATTCATCATCTGGATGAGGTGCAGCATGACCGGCTGTTTAAGTTCGCGCTGAATCTCTCTGATGACTATATCGAGCCACTGATGGCGGATATTGAACGTCTGCATCAGGGGCGTGTGGCAGCGACCTCAAGCGGTCACGGCTCGGTGGATTTGATCGTGCCGGGGAATCATAAAGCGCACGGTCTGGATCTGCTGGCACAACGCTGGGGGATCTCGCACGACCAGGTGCTGGCCTTTGGTGATGGCGGTAACGATCTGGAGATGCTCAGACAGTCTGGCTTCAGTTTTGCCATGGACAACGCGCCACAGCGGGTGAAACAGGCGGCACGCTATGCCGCGCCTTCTAACAACGAGCAGGGCGTGCTGCAGGTGATTGAGCAGATGCTGGCAGGTGAGGGGCCTTTTAGCGCCATGCAGGCTTAGCCGTCTGGCGCTGCGATTAAGCCAGGGCGGTTAGCGCCGTGATTCAGCCAGCCGCCTGGCTCAGAGAGCGGGTGCAACAGGATAGCGCTGAGGAGCAGCAAAGCCGGGCGAGGCTGGCAGGCCCGGTTGTGTCTGGTCAGCGAATGCGGGCAACGCGGCTCCTGATCACGCCGTGATTTCCCAGGCCTGCGCGATCATCATCTGCATCTGTTCGCGGCTGTAATTCACCAGCGAATTTTTGCTGTTGGCACGCGCCAGAATCCACTCCACCTCGGCGCGGCTCAGTGAAGGGCCATCCTGCCAGAATGGGGTGATCGCCTGCTGCTGCAGCCACTGTTTCAGAAACTGCGCCGGTGAGTCCGTAGTTTCGCTGAACAGCTGCGGGTGCAGTTCCGCCATCAGCTTACGCTGTAGTGGCTGTTCGCTGTCGGACAACAGATCCAGGAACGGAAACAGCAGACGTCCGCACACTTCACCGTGATGGAACGGCTTTATCGCGCCCAGTTCCCCCGCAATACCGTGGATCACCCCCAGACCCGCACTGCTGAGACTGACACCGCCCAGCCACGACGCCATCATCATCGCTTCCCGTGCCGCGTCGCCAGCAGCATCCTCACGATTAAGGTCAGGCCAGGCCTGAACAAACTGACGCAGGCCGGTCAGCGCCAGCTGTCGGGTAAAGAGGCTGCCTTTGCCGGAGAGATACGCTTCAAACAGGTGGGTAAACGCATCAATACCGCAGGTCGCCAGCACCCGGTCCGGCGCACCTTTCAGCAGATCGGCATCGAGAATCGCCACCTCCGGCACAAAGACCGGGTGGCGCAGTGACGCTTTTATCTGAATGTCACGCTGATCAGTCACCACCGCATTTTGCGTCACTTCACTGCCGGTACCGGCGGTGGTCGGGATAGCAATCAGCGGCAACGTGATGGGCTGAACCGCGGTGTCACCCACCTTTTCCAGATAGCGGGCGGTTGGCAACGGGTGTTGTACCATCGCGCTAAATGCTTTCGCCGCATCCAGTACGCTCCCGCCGCCAATCGCGACGACCCGATCGACATGACCGCGCCAGCGCGCAACCCAGCCATCAATCTCGGCGGGTGAGGCTTCATGACTGACAATTTCATAGCCAATAATATGATCGTTGAGTCCGGCTTTTAGCCGGGCATATGCGGGGCCTTGCAGAAAAGATTGTCCACAAAACAGCAGAGTAGGCTGTGACCGGGCGGCCAGCAGCGGCACCAGTTTATCCAGGCTGCCCCGGCCAAAGAGGGTTCGTTGATTACTGTACAGCTCACTCAGGTTCTCACTCACCAGCGCATCCTTTTTACATTTCGCTAAAATCTGAGTGTAACGAAAAGCAAGGCGCCGGGACTGGCAAACTTTCTGATAACGCATTGGCAAAAAGTTGATCACCTTCGCAAAACAGAAATTCACCCCCGGCGGGGTGGTGCTTTCCTGCTGATGTTACCCTTAACATGTTATCGGTAACAGCGTTTGTCGGGATGTGTAAACATCTTACAGCGCACTGTTTTGTAGCCCTCAGGGGATCATGATAATAAACCGACACTGAATGATGTTCAGTGCACAAGGTGGAGAAAAGCTATGCCATTACTCTATGTGGCGATTGGCGTCGCGTTACTGCTGCTGCTGATGATTCGCTTTAAGCTTAATGGATTTATCGCGCTGATCCTGGTGGCGCTGGCGGTCGGTGTGATGCAGGGCATGCCGGTTAATAAAGTGATTACCTCAATCAAAGCGGGCGTGGGTGGCACACTGGGCAGCCTGGCGCTGATCATGGGCTTTGGTGCCATGCTCGGTAAATTGCTGGCCGACTGCGGCGGTGCGCAGCGTATTGCCACCACCCTGATTGAAAAATTCGGCACTAAGCATATTCAGTGGGCGCTGGTGCTGACCGGTTTTATCGTCGGATTTGCGCTGTTCTATGAAGTCGGCTTTGTACTGATGCTGCCACTAGTGTTCAGCGTTGCGGCGTCGGCACGTGTGCCGCTGCTCTATGTCGGGGTGCCGATGGCGGCTGCCCTGTCAGTGACGCACGGCTTTCTTCCGCCGCATCCTGGCCCGACCGCAATCGCGACGCTGTTTAACGCTGACATGGGTAAAACGCTGCTGTTTGGTACGCTGCTGGGTATTCCTACGGTGATTCTGGCGGGTCCGGTCTACGCCCGCTTCCTGAAAGGCATCGACAAACCGATTCCTGAGGGTCTCTATAACCCGAAAACCTTTACCGAGGCGGAAATGCCGGGGTTTGGCGTCAGCGTCTGGACGGCACTGGTACCTGTGGTGCTGATGGCGCTGCGTGCGGTGGCAGAGATGCTGCTGCCTAAAGGCCATGTGCTGCTGCCCTATGCGGAGTTCTTTGGCGACCCGGTGATGGCGACACTGATTGCGGTGCTGATTGCAATCTTCACCTTTGGACTGAATCGCGGCCGTACGATGGAACAGGTCATGGATACCCTGACCGACTCGATCAAAATCATCGCCATGATGTTGTTGATCATCGGCGGTGGTGGTGCCTTCAAACAGGTGCTGGTGGATAGCGGCGTGGATAAATACATTGCCAGCATGATGCATTCTACTCAGCTGTCGCCAATCTTTATGGCCTGGTCGATTGCCGCGGTGCTGCGTATTGCTCTGGGTTCTGCCACGGTAGCGGCCATTACCGCCGGGGGAATTGTGGCACCGCTGATTGTTACCAGCGGCGCCAGCCCGGAACTGATGGTCATCGCCGTAGGGTCCGGTAGCGTGATCTTCTCGCACGTTAATGACCCGGGCTTCTGGCTGTTCAAAGAGTATTTCAACCTGACGATTGGCGAAACCATCCGCTCTTGGTCGGCGCTGGAAACCATTATTTCGGTCTGTGGTCTGGTGGGTTGCCTGCTGCTCTCCTGGGCGATTTAACCTCTGGCCGCTGGCAAGCCTGCCAGCGGCTCTCCGCTTTCGCGTTTCTCCCGCTGCCTCTTTGAGCTTTGAACATCCCGTCGCGCTTGCTGCCCCTGTTGCCGGTTAAACCGGAAAGGCGGGATGTGCGGGACAGACAGCATAAAAAAGGCCGCAAGGTGCGGCCTGACAGAGAAGATTCAGTCTGAATCTGCCACGTTAATGAGGCGGTTCAAAACCGGCTTTCACCATCTGTTCCCGCAGCGCGTGTGCAATGTCACGGTTGCCACCGGTAACGGGGTAGATAACGTTATTCACCACATCATCAAGGTAGTGCTCGTCAAACTCCTGCAGAGAGAGCTGCGTGCCGCCTTCATCGTTGATGGCGAAAGTCCCTTTGATGTGGTTACCGCTGTTTTTTGCCTTGAGGCTGTAGCGGCCCATGCTGGTATTAATCGTGCTCATAAGATCTCCTCGCGACTCATTTTCAATCTCATCACTCTTGAGGCCTGCCTTGCCGCCTAAATTTTAGCCAGGAGTGTTCTGTAAAACGAAGAAAGAGAGCCGTTAAAAAGTGGTGTTGCGATCGTTATCTCAGAATTTAAATAAAGCTCAGGGTTGATGAACTTATGACCAGTTGAGCCGTAAGTGAAGCGGCAGGGCGCATTTTCCTGTCTATAATGCTTACAGGAAAAGTGTTTAATTGGTGAGGGGAAAGGAAATGAAAATTATTCTGTGGATTATTGCGATCATTTTTATCGTTGGCTTACTGACCCTGACAGGGGTGTTCAAACTGATTTTCTGATATCTGTTAACGCTTCAGCAACAGCGGGCACCTAATCAGGTGCCCGCAATGTTTTCTGGCTGGCCAACAGAGCGTCTGTAATGGGATCCATCGGCGTATTGGGCAGCAGATCCTGTGAGCCCAGAGGTTTCTTACAGTATGCGCAGCAGGCACCATGAAAGTTTCGCTGGCCCTCGCGGTAATCAGTAAAAACGAATCGGGCGCTTCCACATTGACCGCAACGTATCTTCATCACCATCCTGTGTCTCACCCTCCTTTTACTCAGCATTAACGGATGCCTGTGCCTGACAGGTTAAGCGGACTTTATCTATTGCGCGGCAATATTATTTCGCACTGCGATAAGAAAAGTAGTTTCTTATACTTTTGATTGTTTGTTGCCAAATGCGCATTCGGCCACTAAAAAGCATTTCATTGATCCAGATCAGTGTTTATTAGTTGTTGGCTAAAATATCCGCGAATAGCCTGCCATGACTGATGATAATTGCACAGCCGACTCATTTTTTTTGGCGAGGGAGCGGGATCTGCGCCAGTGAATTTAAGATTTATCGTACAATAAATAGCCACTGGCAGGACGCAGGCCTGAAAAAGCAGAAAAACGGGTTTAAGGTCATGGGACTTACCGTCTGGATGATAGAAAAAAAATGTCCTTTTAGCGGCGTAAACGTCATTAAGAACAGGAATATATCTTAATCAGATTTTTCTTTTTAACGTCAGTAACGTAACCGCTTAAAATTAAAAAGGGTTTCGTTTCCAGCAGGTTAGCGACCGATACCCGCTCTGCGCCTGATACGCGTTGAGCGATGTTTCGCAAGTCGAAAAGCAGGAAAGTGTGATGGATGTACAGAATGTCGATATTTATCACTTTTTCATCAAATCATGCTGGACAAATCCCTCAGCAATTGCTGTACTAGACCCCGACACAGTTTAGTGTCCATTTTTCATGTAAAGGTAATATAGATGTCTAAGATCAAAGGTAACGTTAAGTGGTTTAATGAATCTAAAGGATTCGGTTTCATTACTCCTGAAGATGGCAGCAAAGATGTATTCGTACATTTCTCTGCAATCCAGAGCAACGGCTTCAAAACTCTGGCTGAAGGTCAGCGCGTAGAGTTTGAAATCACCGACGGCGCTAAAGGCCCATCTGCTGCTAACGTTATCAGTCTGTAAGTTAACAGTCAGAATTCTAAAAACCCGCCTTATGGCGGGTTTTTTTATGGCTGTAATCTGCGCTTCATCCCCCCTGTCGTACTCTCACTCTCGGCGTGTTGCCGCACAAACTGCGCGGCGGTTCACACTAAATAACCGTAACATATTTATAACAACCCGATATGCAGCTTTTTGGCTTGCGACGCTATATAACTGTGCGACAGAACCCGGTGAGTGAGGAGGCAGGATGAACATACGTCAGGCAGAGTTGAAAGACAGTTTTGCGTTGAGTGCATTACTGAGCGAGTTAGGCTACGGCGGCACTGAAAGCTTCATTGAACAGCGCCTGGCGCAGTTATGCAGCGATCCCAGTGAAGCGCTGTTGGTGGCTGAACATGGCAGTCAGGTGCTGGGGTTTCTCTCCTTACATTTTATTCCTCAGCTGGCGCTGGCCGGTGATTTCGCCCGCATCAGCTATTTCTGCATTGCAGAAGGTGAGCGCAGTAAAGGCGTCGGCCAGCAGCTGATTCAGCATGCTGAAATGCTGGCGGCTCGTCGTGGCTGCGATCGCATGGAAGTCCATTGCCATCAGTCACGTCTCAAGGCGAACCAGTTCTACGCCCGTGAAGGCTATGTTGAATCCCCCTGTTATCTCATCAAAGATCTGCAAGCGAGTTAAATTCCCGTCCGCTGGCGATGACCAGCGCCCCGGCAATCATCTCCCGCTGTTCATCCCTGAGGCTGGCGATACTGACGCGAATAAATTGGGTTGGGCCGAGCCGACAGCGCTCGCCTGGCACGACCGCAATACCGCGGGCAGCCAGCGTGATCATGGCAAACTGCTCTGAAGTCACCGGAATATAGAGGCTTAATCCGTCGCGAAGCGGCAGATCAAGCCCACGCTGTGCCAGCGCCGCGAGCAACGCTTCACGCCGTTGCCGGTAGGTCGCGCGTGCGGTGGCGATCTGCCGTTGCGTTTCCTCATCCTCCAGCAGCCACGCCACCGCATCCTGCAGAATGCGGCTGGTCCAGCTGACGCCAAAATTTCGCCATGACTGAATGCGCCTGACCATCTCCGAGGTGGCAGAGAGCACTGCCAGCCGCAGGTCCGGTCCATAGGCTTTGGAAAACGAACGGACGTGCAGCGTGCGTTCAGGAAAGATTGAACCCAGGCTCCAGCTCGCCTCCGCGGAGAGATCGCCAATACCATCATCCTCAACGATCAGTGTGTTGCTCTGTTGCAGAACCTGCGCCATTGCCTGACGTCGCGCCGGGCTGATGCTGTTCCCGGTGGCCGAGTGGGTGCGGGGCTGATAGATCAACATTACCGGTGCCTGCTCCAGCAGAAGAGAAAGAACCTCTGGCAGCGGGCCTTGATCATCACACGCCAGCGGCAGAATCTCTGCGCCGACGTTATCCAGTATATCGAGCAGCCGGGTCGCGGTCGGATCTTCAATAATCACGCGGTCTCCCGGCGAGACCAGGGTTTGCACCAGCAGATTCATCGCGTCAAAACCGCCATCTGTCGCCAGAAACGCCTCTGCAGCATAGGGCCAGCGCGGCGCGATCGCCTGAAGCAGCGGCGCGGAAATCGCCTCACGGGTGTAGCTGTTGAGCTGCGGTGAGTGCAGGGCCGCCTGCAGCGCACGCTGCAGGTCAGGCAGCAGGGCGGGGTCGGGCGCGGCGAGGGTCAGATCGGCGCGGATGTTATCACCGTAGTTGCCGATCTTCTCAAAGCGAATCGGACGCGGCATCACCGTATTACTACTGACCCAGACACCACTGCGCCCCTTGCCCGCCAGCACTTTCTGCTTTCTGAGTTGCGCCCAGGCAGCAGAAACGGTTGCCGAGCTGACACCCAGCTGCTCCGCTATCTCCCGCACCGCAGGCATCTGCATACCTGTCGCGATCTGTCCGTCACGAATCAGCGCGGAGGCTGCCTGTGCAATGCCTTTCACTGAAGGCGATTTTATCTGGCTGCAAAACCAGTTGAGGTCGACGCTCTCTGTCATAAGAAAATACTTTGTTCAGTAACAAATTAATGATTGTTCAGGTAAGTATTCCGGATCTAGTATCAAATTCAAGCACTATTTTATGCCCCGTCCCGACGGTGCAGCGTAAACGGAGAGATCATGGCAAGGCTACTCATCAGACTGGCGGTACGCGACTGGGACTACTTCACCCCGCTGGCGCTGGGCGATATCAGACCAGAAGGTTTTGAACTGCAGATCGACCGCGTCGGCACGCTGGTGAATGATCTGGCGACCAGCCCCGACTATGACGCGGGCGAAGTCTCCTTCAGCCGCTATGCTCAGGGCCGGGCCAGAGGAGACGAAACACTGCTTGGCCTGCCACACTTCCTGATGCGCGGCTTCCGCCAGCGCTGCATTATCACCACCAGCAGCAGCCCCATCACCACGCCTGCGCAGCTGAAAGGTAAGATAATCGGCGTCACCGGCTGGCAGGATTCGGGCAATACCTGGACACGCACGGTGCTGCGTGAAGCAGGCGTCGAAATCGATGATGTGTTCTGGTATGCCGGTCGTCTTACTGCCGATCATCCGATTGTCGATCGGCTGGCGGGATTTGGCCGCCCGGGCCGCATTGAACCCGCGCCTGACGAACGACCGCTGATAGAGATGCTGCAGGCGGGTGAGCTGGATGCCATCTTCACGCCATTTATGCCGGAGGGCTTTTTCCTGCCGGGTTCGGGATTACGTCAGCTGCAGACCGATTTTTATCAGGCGGAGCGGGACTACTTTAATCGTGTCGGCTATGTGCCGGGCATCCACATTCTGGCGCTGAAACCGGCACTGGCGGCGGAGCATCCGTGGCTGCCTGCGGCGTTAAGTGAGGTCATCGATCGCTCTTACCGGCTGTGGATGCAGAAAAGAGAGAAATATGCCGACACCACGCCGTGGCTGCTGGACGATTTGCGACGCACTGCGCAGGAATTGCCCGCTGACTGGAATCAGAATGGTTTTAGCGTTAACAGAAAGATGATTGCGGACTTTGGTCGCGAGCTCTATGAGCAAGGGCTGACTCACCAGGTACTGACGCCGGAAGCAATGTTTCCGGCCGCTGCGGGAGAAGAGAAATGATGAAAGTAGCACTGGGACAATTTGCGGTGAGCCGCGAATGGCAGGAGAACGCCCGTATCTGTCTGGACTTAATGCAGCGGGCGACAGAAGGTGGCGCCGATCTGCTGGTACTGCCGGAAGGGGTGCTGGCACGTGATATAGCCGACCCCGATTTAGTGCTGAAGGCGGCGCAGCCGCTGGATGGCCCTTTTCTGAGCCAGCTGCTGGCCGCCAGCAAGCACACTGCGCTGACCACCATGATGAGCATTCACGTTCCCACCGGCGAGCAAAAAGCGCTCAACGTGCTGGTAGCGATCCGCAACGGTGAGATCATCGCCGCCTATGAAAAGCTGCATCTGTACGATGCCTTTGCGATGCAGGAGTCGCAGCGGGTCAATCCCGGCCACGTCATTCCGCCGCTGATTGAGGTCGCGGGTATGAAAGTCGGATTAATGACCTGCTATGACGTGCGCTTCCCTGAGCTGGCGCGTCGGCTGGTGCTGGATGGTGCAGAGGTGCTGGTGCTGCCTGCCGCCTGGGTTAAAGGTCCGCTGAAAGAGATGCACTGGGAACTGCTTACCCGTGCCCGCGCGCTGGAGAACACCTGCTATATGGTGGCGGTGGGGGAGTGTGGCCCGCGCAATATCGGCAACAGTCTGGTGGTCGATCCGCTGGGCGTAGCGGTGGCGAATGCGGCGGAATCGCCGGCGCTGCTGTTTGCCGATCTCGATCCTGAGCGCGTCGCCTATGCCCGCCGGGTTCTGCCGGTACTGGAAAACCGGCGCTTTGCCCGTCCCGAACTCAACTGATCCGCTGAACCAGGAATCCATTATGACGAAGAGAGCAACCGCCTTAATCGTGGCGCTGGGGCTGACTGCATCCCTGGCGCAGGCTGCCGACGCTATTCCGGTGCAAAAAGTTGACCAGGCCCTGCATGACAGGCTGCCGGATGAGATCAAAAAATCGGGCAAAATGATTTCAGTGAATAACGGTTCATTTCCGCCCTATGAAATTGTGAATGGCCCGCACTCAATGGAGGGCGCGTCGGCCGAATTAACGACTGCACTGGCACAACTGCTGGGTGTGAAGATCGAGCATGCGACGGTGAGTGGTTTATCGGGCGTACTCACCGGCATCAATGCGGGTCGTTATCAGCTGGCAATTGGGCCGATTGGTGATTATCCGGACCGTCAGCAGAAAGTGGATTTCATCGATTTTGTGCAGGAGTTCGTGGTGTTCGGCGTGCAGAAGGGCAATCCAGCCAGAATCAATCAGCTGGACGACACCTGCGGCAAGCGCATTGCCGTTATGGCCGCTGGCTCTGCGGAACAGGTTATCCGTAAGCAGTCAGACCGGTGTGTGGCCGACGGGAAACCGGCCGTGACGGTGCAGGCCTTTACCGATCAGCCTTCATCAATTCTGGCGGTACGCTCTAAACGCTCCGATGCGTTCTTCTCATCACAGGCGCCGCTGACTTACTTTGTTAATCAGGCGAAAGGGCAGCTTGAGCTAGCGGGCAAAGGGCAGAAAAACGGCTTTGGCGATATTTTCCAGGGCACGGTGGTGCCGAAAGGCTCGCCGCTGGGTCAGGTGGTGCTGGATGCCTACAAAGAGCTGTATCAGAACGGGACGTATGCGGCCATCATGAAAAAGTGGCAGCTTGAGGGCAACATGACCACCGCACCCGGACTGAATCTGGCGAAAGAGGCCAGCAAATGAGCCCGCCGCGCCATCTGCACAGCGGCGAGGCACAGCTGCGCGACGTGGCGTTCGCTCGCAGCGCCCCCACTTACGGACGCTGGATCAGCTGGATTTTAGTACTGGTGATCGGCACCAATCTATTGTGGCTGGTGGCGACCAACCCTAATTTTGAATGGCAGGTGGTACTCAAGTGGTTTACTGAAGGATCCGTGCTCAAAGGGTTGCAGGTCACTCTGGGGCTGACAGTGGTGTCGATGGTGCTCGGCACGCTGCTCGGTCTGCTGCTGGGTGTCTGGCGGCTCTCTGAGAACCGGTTGCTGCGCGGCATTGCCGGACTCTATATCTGGTTCTTTCGAGGCACGCCGCTGCTGGTACAGCTGATCTTCTGGTACAACCTTTCTACGCTGTTTCCGGCGCTGTCGCTGACGCTGCCGTGGACCGATATCACGCTGGCCAGCTGGAATACCAACGATCTGATTACGCCGCTGACAGCTGCTATTGCCGGGCTGGCGCTGAATGAAGCGGCCTATATGGCGGAAATTATTCGCGCCGGTCTGCTGTCGGTGGATAACGGTCAGGTAGAGACCACACAGGCCTTTGGCATGAGTCGTTCACGGGCGCTGCGGCGCATCATTATTCCGCAGGCGATGCGGTCGATTATTCCGCCCACCGGCAACCAGCTGATCAGCATGATCAAGGCGACGTCGCTGGTCAGCGTGATCGCAATGGGCGATCTGCTCTATTCGGTGCAGGCCATCTACAACCGTACCTTCGAGATCATCCCGATGCTGATGGTGGCGGTGATCTGGTATCTGCTGATCACCTCGATCCTCAATCTGGGCCAGTCCGCCATCGAGCGTTACTACGCGCGTGGCACTCGTCGGGTGGCCAGCGCCCCCAGACGCGCCGCCGTCGCGGCTAACGTGCAACCCCAGCAGGAGGAACAATGAGTCAGCGTGAACCCCTGGTCTGCGCCCGCAATGTGCAGAAGAATTACGGCGACAATCAGGTTCTGAAAGGGATCGATCTGGATGTCTGGCCCGGTGAAGTAGTGGTGATCCTCGGGCCATCTGGTTCCGGTAAATCCACGTTTCTGCGCTGCATCAATCATCTTGAAGAGATGAACGCCGGATCGATTCGGGTCGGCGATGAGCAGATCGGGTATGTACTTAAAGGGCATGTGCTGCACCGGTTGTCGCCACGCCAGATCGCCCGTCAGCGCCAGAAAATTGGCATGGTGTTTCAGCAGTTCAATCTCTACCCCCATATGACCGTGCTGCAGAACATCACTGAAGCGCCCATCGGCGTGCATAAATTCCCGCGTCAGGAGGCGTTGGTCCATGCCCGATCGCTGCTGGCGACGGTGGGGTTAAGCGATAAAGCGGACGCCTGGCCACGTCACCTGTCGGGCGGACAGCAACAGCGTGTGGCGATTGCGCGGGCGCTGGCAATTAAGCCGCAGCTGATGCTGTTTGATGAGCCGACCTCCGCGCTCGATCCGGAACTGGTGGGCGAAGTGCTGGCGACCATGCGTACCCTGGCCGACCAGGGATTAACGATGATCGTGGTGACTCATGAGATTAGCTTTGCGCGGGAAGCCGCCGATCGCGTGGTTTTTATGGATGGGGGGGTGATGGTGGAGCAGGGCACGCCTGAAGAGGTGATCGCGAATCCACAGCATCCGCGCACCCAGGCGTTCCTGAGTCGCTTCATCTGAGATCTTACTCTGTTACAGATTCCAGTTGTCGCCGCAGGCAAACTGCGCGTAAATATCAGTCACCGTGATTCGATAAAGTTGAAAGGTTAAATATGGAAGGTATCAGTATTGCCAAGCTGCTGATTATCGGTGCGCTTATCGTACTGCTTTTTGGTACCAACAAGTTGCGCTCACTGGGTGGCGATCTGGGCTCCGCAATCAAGGGCTTTAAAAAAGCCATGAAAGATGAAGATACCAGCGCAACCCGAACTGCGGCTGAAGACGTGCCGGCAGAACGCGTCGTTCATAAAGATTAATCGGTTATTTGCTGCAAATAACTGTTACTTTTTATTTCAGGCACAGATAAAAAAACCAGACTGTTTCCAGTCTGGTTTTTTGTTTTTCGGGCTTCCTGAAGCAAAAGCGTGCTTATTTCACTTCTTCGCCTTTGGCCTGCATATCCGCATGATAGGAAGAGCGGACAAACGGACCGCACGCGGCATGGGTAAAGCCCATCGCCATCGCTTCTTCTTTCATCTCATCGAACTCAGCCGGGCTGACGTAGCGCTGAACTGGCAGGTGGTGGCGGCTCGGCTGCAGATACTGGCCCAGCGTCAGCATGGTGACACCATGGCGACGCAGATCGCGCATCACTTCAACGATTTCGGCATTGGTTTCGCCCAGGCCCACCATCAGACCCGATTTTGTCGGGATGTGAGGATGCGCCTCTTTGAAACGTTCAAGCAGCTTCAGTGACCACTCGTAGTTCGCGCCCGGACGCACCTGGCGGTAGACGCGCGGTACGTTTTCCAGATTGTGGTTAAACACATCCGGTGGCGTCGCGGTGAGAATCTCCAGCGCGCGATCCATACGGCCACGGAAGTCCGGCACCAGCGTTTCGATTTTGATCGTCGGATTTTTTTCGCGAATCGCGCTGATGCAGTCGGCAAAGTGCTGTGCGCCACCATCACGCAAATCATCGCGGTCAACCGAGGTGATCACCACGTAGCGCAGGCCCATATCGGCAATCGTCTGCGCCAGTTTAGCGGGTTCGTTAGCGTCAGGGGCATTGGGGCGGCCATGTGCCACATCGCAGAACGGACAACGACGTGTACAGATTGCGCCAAGGATCATAAAGGTGGCGGTGCCGTGGTTGAAGCATTCGGCGAGGTTAGGGCAGGATGCCTCTTCACAGACTGAGTGCAGCCCGTTTTTGCGCATCGCGGCTTTAATGCCCTGAATACGACTGGAGTCAGCTGGCAGCTTGATTTTCATCCATTCCGGCTTACGCAACATCTCCTGCCGTTCAACAGCCACGGTTTTCACCGGGATCAGCGCCATTTTGTCTGCGTCACGATATTTGACGCCGCGTTCCATCTGAATTGGTTTACTCATAAATCAGCAGGTTCCGGTCGGATTGCGATTTGAAAGCGTTCCCACTCAAACCGGGAAGGCTGCTTTCAACTTTATTTGAAAAAAGTGCAAAAATTATATCATCACATCGCCTGCGAAGCAGCCACAGTCAGCGCGGATAAGTTACATATTTGTAAATTCGCATTCTGCGTTAAGGTTTAACAGGGAGATCCCCTGAAATCCATTCAACATTTTCATAACCTGACAGCCGTGCAAACGCGCTGACCAGCGGAGAGTGTACCTGCTCCGTCGTCACCTCTGGCTGGAAATTTTTCAACTGGGTCATGCTCATGCCGGCGTAACCACAGGGATTGATGCGCAGGAAGGGCGACAAATCCATAGCAACATTCAGCGCCAGACCGTGAAACGAGCAGCCTTTACGGATGCGTAATCCCAGTGAGCAGATCTTCTCTTCCCCGACGTAGACGCCAGGTGCATCAGCACGGGCGCGGGCGCTGACGCCAAACTCTGCCAGGGTGGCGATAACCGTCTCTTCCAGAATGGTCACCAGCTGGCGTACGCCGAGCTTACGGCGTTTCACATCGATCAGGACGTACATCACCTGCTGTCCTGGCCCGTGATAGGTGACCTGACCCCCACGGTCACTCTGCACCACCGGGATCTCGCCTGGCATCAGCAGATGCTCTGCTTTGCCCGCCTGACCCTGAGTGAAGACCGGAGGATGTTCAACCAGCCAGATTTCATCTAGACTCTGGTCGTTGCGCTGGTCGGTATAGTGATGCATGGCGTCGGAGACAGATTGCCAGTCGCGCAGACCTGACTGGCGGACAAGAAGAGTTTCAACTGACAAAACGATAGCCCGCTAAAGGAAATAACGCTGAGGATAACGTCGGCAAACCGTCAGGCAGAGGCGCCTTGCCGACCCGTAAATTACAGTACCATCCGCACAATTTCGATGTTGCCCAGCTCTTCGTACAGGCGTTCTACCTGCTCGATGTGGGTGGCGGTGATAGTGATGTTGACGGAGTGATAGTTGCCTTTGCTGCTCGGCTTAACTTCAGGGCTGTAGTCGCCTGGCGCATGGCGTTGCACCACTTCAACCACTTGATCAACCAGCTCCGGTTGTGCCAGACCCATTACTTTGTAGGTAAATGGGGTAGGAAATTCGAGCAGCTCATTCAGTTTGGTTTTCATATTAACTCCGGTGCATAAAAAACAGGCTCCCGCCTGAGCGGGAGCAACATAATATCGTGTAATGGGGGCGAAGGGGTGATTTTTCAATCACCCGCTACGCTTAACCGAACCAGTGATGGAACATCAGCTTGATGTAATCAACGATACGGCCAAAGAAACCTCCTTCAGAGATCTCGTTCAGCACCACCAGCGGACGCTGTTCGATAGTCTTGCCATCCAGCTGGAAGTTGATGCTGCCGACCACCTGATTTTTCTTCAGTGGTGCATGCAGTTCCGTGTTGGTCAGCACATAGCTGGCTTTCAGATCTTTCATGCGGCCACGTGGGATGGTCAGGTAAGCATCTTTTTCCACGCCCAGCTGCACACGGTCGTTATCGCCGAACCAGACTGGCTCAGAGGCGAACTCTTTGCCCGCTTTCAGTGGCGCCACGGTTTCAAAGAAACGGAAGCCCCAGGTGAGCAGTTTCTTACTCTCAGTTTCACGGCCTTTGTAGGTATGACCGCCCATGACTGCGGAGATCAGGCGCATCTGGCCTTCAGTCGCAGACGCCACCAGGTTGTAACCGGCAGAGTTGGTGTGACCGGTTTTGATGCCGTCCACATTCAGGTTGGTATCCCACAGCAGACCGTTACGGTTCATCTGACGGATATTATTGAAGGTGAACTCTTTCTCTTTATAGACAGCATACTCTTCCGGCACGTCACGGATCAGCGCCTGACCGATCAACGCCATATCGCGCGCGGAGCTGTACTGACCTTCCGCGTCCAGACCATGAACGGTCTGGAAGTGGGTATTCTGCAGGCCAATCGCTTTGACGTAGTTGTTCATCAGATTAACGAACGCATCCTGGCTGCCAGCGACATAGTCAGCCATTGCAACACAGGCGTCGTTACCGGACTGCAGCACAATCCCACGGGTCAGCTGAGAAACCGGCACGCGGTCGCCTGGCTTCAGGAACATCAGCGAGGAGCCTTTGAAAACCGGGTTGCCGGTCGCCCAGGCATCCGGGCCGACGGTGACCATATCGTCCTGATGAATTTTACCCGCTTTAACGGCCTGACCAATGACATAGCTGGTCATCATCTTGGTCAGACTGGCAGGATCGCGGCGTGCATCGGCATTTTTCTCTGCCAGCACTTTGCCTGAGTTGTAGTCGATAAGGACGTACGCTTCGGCATCAATGTCCGGCACGCCCGGAATCATGGTCTTGAGATTGACGTCATCAGCAATAGCAGCATGGCTGAGAGAGAAAGCGATCAGTGATCCCACTGTCAGGCGTTTCAGCAAACGAGATGATTTCAGCGTGTTCATGAGTAGGACTACAACATCCGTGAGTTTGAGGTTGAAAATGTCACTCATCATACTCAATGCCAGATTAACTGGCACCGGGCGTGATGATTGGGTTGTTAGCAGACGTAACGTGCAGCTGTCTGATAAACGGTTCAGCGACGCGTGTTAGTAATAAATGAGGCGGCCTGGCCTTCACTGCTCAGACGCTGTTGCAGCGCTGCCGCTTCGGCGCGGGAGGCGTAACCGCCGAGCTGAACGCGATACACATTGTTGCCCGCGTCTTCTACCTTACCGGGCACGCCATAACGCTGGCTCAGGCTTTTCATCATCTGCTGGGCACGCGCCGGGTCATTCAGCGCACCGACCTGCACCACATATCCGTCGGCACCACCATTGATGGCTGCAGGCGCGGCGCTGGCTGCTGCGGGAGCCGCATTGCTGACTGCCGGTGCGGAACTGGCGGGTGCGGCGGCTGGCGGTTCGTTACCTTCCAGTACGCCGGTTGCTAATGGCTGGGGTGCACCAAGAAAGCCGCTGCTCTGCACCGGCGCGCCCATGTTGTCACCGCTTTGCAGCGTACTGTTGCTGATGGCCTCAACATTTTGCGCAGGCGGCTCTGAGGGTGCTGCGCTGCCGCCGTTCATCACCGCGCCACCACTCAGGTCCGGACGGGCAGGCAGAGAGTAGCTCTGTTTTGCCACGACGGTCCCGATGGTGCCGGGGCCAGAGAGCGAACCGTCTGGGGCGACCTTGATGTAATCAACCCGCACGCGCGAATTGTTGGAGATATTCAGGCGGTCACCGGCAGCCCGCGACAGGTCGATAATGCGTCCTGGCGTGTAAGGGCCGCGATCGTTAACGCGCACCACAATCTGACGGCCATTCGCGATATTGGTCACGCGCACATAGCTCGGCAGCGGCAGAGTAGGGTGGGCGGCAGTCAGCGCATCAGGATCGTAGGCTTCGCCGGTAGCGGTGCGGTTGCCCTGCGCCTCTTCACCGTACCAGGTGGCGAGGCCGACTTCACTGTAGTTCGACGGATCTTTGATGACGCGATAATTTTTGCCGTTCACGCTGTAATCCTGGCTTGTGCCTGGATTGATCGGCTCATAACGTGGCTCAACGCCTGGAATCTCCACCACCGGTCCATTGTAAGCCGGTTGCGGCGGCGCCGTATTTTGGGGTTCCGGCGTGGTACAGGCCGCCAGAACCAGTGATGCCAGTGCAACGCCAAGCCATTCCTTACGCATCTGCAGCCTCTTAGACACTTTTAGATAACATTTTTCGGTGAGTGTGGATCGACATCACAATGCCAAATCCCGCCATAAGCACGATAAGCGCGGAGCCGCCATAACTGACCAGCGGCAGCGGCACGCCAACTACCGGTAAGATACCACTAACCATGCCAATGTTAACGAAAACATAAACGAATAAAATCAGCATTAAACCGCCCGCCATTACCCGGCCAAAGGTGGTCTGCGCCCGGGCTGCCACAACCAATCCCCGCATGATCAGCAGCAGATAAAGGGCCAGCAGCAGCAGCACGCCAACCAGGCCTAACTCTTCAGCCAGAACCGCAAAGATAAAGTCGGTATGACGTTCCGGCAAAAACTCCAGCTGAGACTGGGTGCCCTGCAGCCAGCCTTTACCGCGCAGGCCTCCTGAGCCAATAGCAATTTTCGACTGGATAATGTGATAACCGGCACCCAGCGGGTCCGTTTCCGGGTCGAGCAGCATCATCACGCGGTCACGCTGATAATCGTGCATCAGGAAAAACCACAAAATCGGGATAAAGGCGGCGACCAGCAACACGGCTACGCCAATCAGTTTCCAGCTCATACCCGAGAGGAACAGCACAAACAAGCCGGAGGCGGCAATCAGAATTGAGGTGCCGAGATCGGGCTGTGCCGCCACCAGCAGGGTGGGCAGGAAGATCAGAATCAGCGCAATGCCGGTATTTTTCAGCGTCGGCGGACAGACATCGCGGTTGATAAAGCGCGCCACCATTAAAGGCACCGCTATCTTGGCAATCTCAGAGGGCTGAAAACGCACAAAGCCGAGATCGAGCCAGCGTTGAGCGCCTTTACTGATCTGCCCAAAGGCATCCACCGCCACCAGCAGAATGACGCAGACAATATAAAGATAGGGCGCCCAGCCTTCATAGACGCGCGGCGGTACCTGCGCCAGCACAATCATGATGACCAGCCCCATCGCGATCTGACCGAGTTTACGCTCCATCATGCCGGGGTCCTGACCACTGGCGCTCCAGATCACCACAGCGCTGTAGGTCAGCAGGCCGAGAATGATCAGCATAAACAGCGGATCGATGTGGATGCGCATCCAGATCGAACGTTTCTGCGGACTATCTTGCATCGACATGTTTATTCACCTTCATAACCGGGCGGCACAGGAGCGGCGTCCGGCAGGACTGTATTGTTATCACCCAACATAATGTGATCCAGAATCTGGCGCATGACGGTGCCGACAGCCGGACCGGCGCCACCGTTTTCCAGGATAATGGTCACGGCGACCCGAGGTTTGTCATAAGGGGCAAACGCGGTCATTAATTTATGGTCGCGTAATCGTTCAGCAATTTTATGGGCGTTATAGGTTTCGTTCTCTTTCAGGCCAAAGACCTGAGCCGTACCGGACTTAGCGGCGATTTTATAGGGCGCATCGGCGAAGCTCTTGTGCGCGGTGCCGTTGGGCCGGTTCGCCACGCCATACATGCCATCTTTGGCAATTTCCCAGTAGCCGGAATGGATATCACCAATCGGGGCTTCAGGCGGCTGGCGATAGGGCACCAGGGTGCGGCCTTCGCGGGTGGCGCGCAGCATATGGGGCACCTTGACGACGCCGTCGTTGATCAGAATCATCATCGCTTTGTTCATCTGCAACGGCGTGGCGGTCCAGTAACCCTGTCCGATCCCCACCGGAATGGTATCGCCCTGATACCACGGCTTTTTAAAGCGTCTCTGTTTCCAGTCACGGGTCGGCATGTTACCGGCGCTCTCCTGCGGTAAATCGATGCCGGTACGGCTGCCGTAACCAAATTTATTCATCCACTCCGACAGCCGGTCGATACCCATGTCATAGGCAACCTGATAGAAGAAGGTATCGGCAGACTCTTCCAGCGCTTTGGTGACGTTCAGACGTCCGTGGCCCCATTTTTTCCAGTCGCGGAAGCGTTTTTCTGAACCAGGAAGTTGCCACCAGCCGGGATCAAACAGGCTGGTATTACGGTTAATCACGCCAGCACTCAGGGCAGAGACCGCCACATAAGGTTTAACCGTCGAAGCCGGTGGATAGGCAGCCTGAATCGCACGGTTATAGAGCGGACGGTTTTCATCTTCCAGCAGGCCGCGGTAATCCTTACTGGAAATACCGTCGACAAACATGTTGGCGTCATAGCTTGGCGTTGAGACCATGGCGAGGATTTCGCCGGTGCGCGGATCGCTGACCACGACGGCCGCGCGACTGCCCGCCAGCAGGGTCTCGACATATTGCTGCAGTTTGAGATCGATAGTCAGATAGATATCACGGCCTGCCTGAGGGGACTCCTCATGCAGCTGGCGAATGACCCGGCCACGGTTGTTGACCTCAACCTCTTCAAAGCCGGTTTTGCCGTGCAGCAAATTTTCGTAATAGGCTTCAATGCCCAGCTTACCGATGTCGTGCGTCGCGGCGTAGTTAGGCCATATGCCCTCTTTGTCGAGGCGTGCAACGTCACGATCGTTGATTTTTGAGACGTAGCCGACCACATGCGTCAGCGTGGCACCGTAAGGGTAGTAGCGGCGCTGGTAACCTTTAACTTCCACGCCGGGGAAGCGGTACTGATTGACCGCAAAGCGCGCGACCTGCACGTCATTCAGACCGGTTTTAACCGGGATAGAGGTGAACCGACGCGAGCGTTTACGCTCTTTCTGGAAGTTTTCGAGGTCGTCGTCAGTCAGCTCAAGAATCGGGCGTAAGTTTTCCAGGGTCTGTTGCAGATTATCTACTTTTTCCGGAACCAGTTCTGCCTGATAGATGGTGCGGTTCAGCGCCAGCGGCGTGCCGGTACGATCGTAAATTATGCCGCGGCTGGGGGCCACAGGCACCAGTTTGATACGGTTCTGGTTGGAGCGGGTGCTGTAATCATCAAAGCGAAGGATCTGCAGGTGGTAAAGGTTAACCACCAGTACTGAAGAGAGCAGTAAGATACCGACGAAGGCGATAAAGGCCCGACGGACAAAGAGTTTCTGTTCGGCGCTGTAATCGCGAAAGGCGTTGCTTTGTAATTTCATCCGCTACTTGTCATGTCTGATGTGGGCTGATCGGTCATTCACGATGATAAGGATGATTTGTCGTTATGCTCCAGGCCCGATACAGACTTTCGGCTACCAGCACGCGCACCAGCGGATGGGGCAACGTCAATGCTGACAGTGACCAGCTCTGCTCTGCCGCCGCTTTACAGGCGGGGGCCAGGCCTTCAGGCCCGCCAATCAGCAGGCTGACATCGCGACCATCCAGCTTCCAGCGTTCAATCTGCTGTGCCAGCTGCGGGGTTTCCCACGGATGACCAGGAATATCCAGCGTAACGATGCGATTGCCTTTGCCGACCGCCGCTAACATCGCTTCACCCTCTTTTTCAAGAATGCGTTTGATATCAGCATTTTTACCGCGTTTACCTGCGGTCACTTCGGTCAGCTCAAGCGGCATATCTTTCGGGAAGCGGCGCAGATATTCCATAAAACCGGTCTGCACCCAGTCAGGCATTTTCGTGCCGACGGCAACAAGTTGCAGTTTCACCGATTAGCCCCAGAGTTTTTCCAGCTCATACAGCTGGCGACTCTCTTCCTGCATCACATGCACGATGACATCACCCAGATCGACCACGACCCAGTCTGCCGCGCTTTTACCTTCAATGCCTAATGGCATCAGGCCTGCTAAACGCGACTCCTGCTCTACGTGTTCTGCGATCGAAGTCACATGACGCGTGGAGGTGCCGGTGCAGATGATCATGAAATCGGTGATGCTGGATTTGCCCTGAACGTCGATGGTGACAATGTCCTGGCCTTTGAGATCATCAATCTTATCAATAACGAACTCTTGGAGTGCTTTACCTTGCAAAAGGTTCCCCTTGGAATCTGGTGGTAACGAGCCGGCTGTAAGCCCGGAGAGTGCAGCCAAAAAATTAAGCGGCGTAGTATAGCATACCCGGATCAGTCGCGATATAAGCCTTCGCGGTCGATATAATCGATAACCGCAGCGGGCAACAGATCGTCGCAGGGCTGATTCTGGTGGCGACGGCGGCGAATTTCAGTGGCCGAAATGTCATAGAGAGGGGTGTCCGCCAGCCAGATATGGCCTGCGGGCTGCTGATGCAGCTGCCGGATATCCTGAGCGAGGTGTTGCTCAAGCCAGCGCTGCATGTCAGGCGAGTCGAACCGGGTCGGATAGCCGGGGCGCTGGCACACCAGCAGATGGCAGAGTGACAGCAGATCCTGCCAGCGATGCCATTTTGATAAGCTCAGCAATGAATCCTGACCAATAATAAATCCCAGCGGTTGCTCTGCACCGCGTTCGGTGCGCCAGGCTTCCAGGGTGGTCACGGTCCAGGACGGCGTGTCGCGTTCCAGCTCGCGGGTATCGATCTCAAACAGCGGCAGGTCGCGGATAGCGCAGCGCAGCATAGCAACCCGCTGGGCAGCGCTGGCTTCCGGTTGCGGACGATGCGGCGGCACATTGTTGGGCAGCAGCGTTACACGCTGCAGGCCGGTCTGTTGCGCCAGCGCTTCGACCGGGCGCAGATGGCCAAAATGAATCGGATCAAAGGTGCCGCCAAACAGTGCGTGTAACTCAGACATGGGCAAAGCTCGTCGGAAAAGCACGACTGCTGAGCAGCAGCGTCAGGGTCTGTAACTGCGGCCACACCGGCTGTCCATAATCCTGCTTCAGGGTGATTTCAATCTGACTCAGCAGATGAATGGCGCGTTGCAGACGCGTGGCATCCAGTCGTTGCAGCGCGTCGGTAAACAGCGCGCGGCGGTTCTGCCAGATGCGCTGCTGATCCATCAGCGTGCGAAGCGGCTGCGCTGTCTGGTGGCGTTGCAGATGCAGCAGCGTCAGCAGATCACGCTGCAGCGTACGCAGCAGTATCACCACTTCGCTCTCTTCTTTCTCCAGCTGATGCAGAATATGCAGGGCGCGGCGGCTTTTTCCCGCCAGCAGGGCATCCACCCAGTGGAAAGGAGTAAAGTGCGCGGCATCACTGACCGCCTCTTCAACCCGGGGCAGGGTCAGCTTGCCGTCGGGCCACTGCAGCGAGAGCCGCTCCAGCGCCTGCGCCAGCGCCAGCAGATTGCCTTCATAGCAGTAACACAACAGTTGCACGGCCGCGTCATCTACCGATAACTTCAGCGCCTTAGCACGATTAACGACCCAGCGTGGCAGTTGCGCCTGTTCAGGCGTCTGACAGGGCACCAGTACCGCAGAGGCGGACAACGCTTTAAACCAGGCGCTGTTTTCCTGCGCTTTGGTCAGCTTCGCCATCCGGCAGATCAGCAGAATATCGGCGTGCAGCAACTGCGACAGCTTAACCAGCTGTTCTGCCATCGCGGCGTTAGGGCCATTATCGGGAAATTGCAGCGTCATGGTCTGACGCTGAGCAAACAGGCTCAGTGACTGGCAACTGACGAACAGGCTCTCCCAGTCAGTCTGTGCATCCAGCGTAAAACTAAAATGTTCTTCGAATCCCTGCGCGGTTGCGGCGACGCGAATCGCATCTGAACTTTCCTGCAGCAGCAGCGGTTCGTTACCGGCTAACAAATAACAGGCGCGCAGCCCCTCACGGAGCTGCGCGCTGAGTTGCTCAGGATAAATCCTGATCATTGCAGGCTGGTAGCAGAGGAAGTGGGCGCTTCCTGTGAACCCTGACCCGGCACCGGAATCACTGACGCCGGTAAGGTCTCTTTGCTGTTGATCTGCGCGGCGTGTACCGTCAGCAGTTTACGTACCAGCTGTTCAGCAGCACGCTGACGCATCTCCTGCGTAATCAGATCCTGCTCGGCATCTTTTGCCAGCGCAGCGTTCGGGTTATCGAAGAATGACCGATAAACCGTGGTGCTGATAGGATAGATACCTTTGCCCGGCAGCAGCACCTGTGCGGTGAGGGTCATCACCAGCTGATACTCGGCAGTGGTGCCGCTGATAAAGACCGAAGCCGTGTTACGGCCCGAGGATTCAGGCCCCAGGCGCAGCGTTGGAATATCGGTGCGATTCTGTTTGCTGTCTTCAACAATTTTGACATCGTTGATACGCAGCTGCTGACGCACAGTACGCGCCAGCGGCCCATAAGGATCGCCGGTTGAAACAATCAGGGTTTTCAGTTCGCTGGGCACCTGAGTGGTGCCGCGCGGATGAAAACCACAGCCAGCGGTGATCACCACCGCCAGCATGACAAACAGCCTGATAATCGGATGTCGCACAGTTCCTCCTGAACTTAACCTACGACCAGGTTAAGCAGTTTGCCCGGTACATAAATGACTTTACGGATAGTCACGCCGTCCAGATACTTCGCTACCAGATGCTCCTGCGCAGCGCGTGCCTGAACCTGTTCCTGTGTTGCATCGGCTGGCACGGTGATTTTACCGCGCACTTTACCGTTAACCTGAACCACTACCAGCAGCGAATCTTCAACCATAGCGGCTTCATCCGCAACCGGCCAGCTCGCTTCATCGATAGTGCCTTCGCCACCCAGCGTCTGCCACAGAACATAGCAGGCGTGCGGGGTAAACGGATAGAGCAGACGGACGATGGCCAGCAGCGCTTCCTGCATCAGGGCGCGATCCTGCTCGCTTTCCTGCGGGGCGCGTGCCAGTTTGTTCATCAGCTCCATGATCGCCGCAATGGCGGTGTTGAAAGTCTGACGACGGCCAATATCATCCGCCACTTTGGCGATGGTTTTGTGCAGATCGCGACGCAGCGATTTCTGCTCGTCATTCAGGCTCTCCACATCCAGTGCCACGGTCGCACCTTTCTGTGTATGCTCGAAGACCAGCTTCCAGACACGTTTCAGGAAGCGGTTCGCCCCTTCAACGCCCGACTCCTGCCACTCCAGCGTCATATCCGCCGGTGAAGCAAACATCATAAACAGACGCACGGTATCCGCGCCGTAACGCTCAACCATCAGCTGTGGGTCGATGCCGTTGTTTTTCGACTTCGACATTTTGCTCATGCCCGCGTAGATCACTTCGCGGCCCTGCGTGTCTGTGGCTTTAACAATGCGGCCTTTCTCATCCCGCTCAACCTCAACGTCAACCGGTGAAACCCAGTTACGCTCGCCGTTGGCACCAAGGTAGTAGAAGGCGTCAGCCAGCACCATGCCCTGGCACAGCAGACGTTTGGCTGGCTCATTGGAGTTCACCAGGCCCGCGTCACGCAGCAGCTTGTGGAAGAAGCGGAAATACATCAGGTGCATGATGGCGTGTTCAATACCGCCCACATACTGATCGACCGGCAGCCAGTAGTTTGCCGCTGCCGGATCCAGCATGCCTTCCTTGTAGCTGGCGCAGGTATAACGCGCGTAGTACCAGGAAGACTCCATGAAGGTGTCAAAGGTGTCGGTTTCACGCAGGGCTGGCTGGCCGTTTACCGTGGTTTTAGCCCACTCCGGATCCGCTTTGATTGGGCTGGTAATGCCATCCATCACCACATCTTCCGGCAGGATCACCGGCAACTGGTCTTCTGGTGCAGGCATAACGGTGCCATCTTCCAGCGTCACCATCGGGATAGGGGCACCCCAGTAGCGCTGACGGGAGACACCCCAGTCGCGCAGGCGGTAGTTCACTTTACGCACGCCCACGCCTTTTGCCGCCAGCGAATCCGCAATGGCGTTAAAACCGGTGGCGTGATCCATGCCGTTAAACTCACCTGAGTTGAACAGCGCACCTTTGTCAGTCATCGCCGCGATGCTGACATCAGGAATGGAACCATCCAGATTCAGGATGACCGGCTTAATCGGCAGATCATATTTAGTGGCAAACTCCCAGTCGCGCTGATCGTGCGCCGGAACCGCCATCACAGCACCGGTGCCATATTCCATCAGTACGAAGTTGGCAACCCAGACCGGGATAAGCTCGCCGGTCAGCGGATGAACAACAGACAGGCCGGTCGCCATGCCTTTCTTCTCCATGGTCGCCATATCGGCTTCAGCCACTTTGGTATTGCGACATTCAGCGATAAAGTCAGCCAGCGCCGGATTATTGACCGACGCCTGGGTCGCCAGCGGATGGCCTGCGGCAACGGCAACATAGGTTGCGCCGATAAAGGTATCCGGGCGGGTGGTGTAGACAGTGACCTTCTCTTCGCTGTCAGCCACATCGAAGGTGATTTCGACACCTTCAGAGCGGCCAATCCAGTTACGCTGCATGGTTTTGACCTGCTCAGGCCACTCTTCCAGCGTATCCAGATCGTTCAGCAGCTCCTCCGCATAATCGGTGATTTTGATAAACCACTGCGGGATCTCTTTACGCTCAACTTTGGTGTCGCAGCGCCAGCAGCAGCCGTCGATCACCTGCTCGTTCGCCAGCACCGTCTGATCGTTCGGGCACCAGTTCACGGCAGAGGTCTTTTTATAGACCAGGCCTTTTTCATACAGTTTGGTAAAGAACCACTGTTCCCAGCGATAGTACTCTGGCTGGCAGGTTGCCAGTTCACGACTCCAGTCATAGCCAAAGCCCAGCAGTTTGAGCTGGTTTTTCATGTAGGCGATGTTGTCGTAAGTCCACGGCGCCGGAGCGGTGTTGTTTTTCACCGCAGCGCCTTCCGCAGGCAGGCCGAAAGCATCCCAGCCAATCGGCTGTAGTACGTTTTTGCCGAGCATACGCTGATAACGCGCGATTACGTCGCCGATGGTGTAGTTACGAACGTGGCCCATGTGCAGGCGGCCAGAAGGATAGGGCAACATGGAGAGGCAATAGTATTTCTCTTTACCTTCCTGCTCAGTCACTTTAAACGTTTCGTTTTCATCCCAGTGCTGCTGCACACGGGATTCAATTTCTTCCGGGCGGTATTGCTCTTGCATGGCTGCCTGTGGTCCTTTATGAAAAACATTTTTCTGGCTCTAAGATCCGCATAGCATACCCATAAGGCCGCGTATCAACAACACTTCCCACTTTTGCCGGCACGATTTCTGCCGAAAGCGTCAGAGCCTTCACCCTTTTGTAATTCACTGTACAGACGACACGGCAAAAGCAACATTACGACTAAACTTAGTTCAGCGAGGGTCTGCATAAAGGAGAACAAAATGAATAAAGTGGCTCAGGAATATCGCGAGTCGTTAGCCGTATTGACCGAACGTCTTCGTCAGGGCGATCGTAACCTTGATGAGCTGATTGCCGGGCGACGAAGCCAGTTGCTGGTGCGTGATGATATGACGGAACAGGAGATTGACCAGGCGCTCAGCTCAGTGCGCCGTGATCTGGGCGAGTTTGCACGCAGCTACACCGATGTGGAAGAACCGCTGGCGGACTCACTGTTTATGCGCATCATCCGCGAGAGCGTCTGGAAAGAGCTGGCGGATATCACCGATAAAAGTCAGCTGGAGTGGCGAGAGGTCTTCCAGGATCTGCATCATCACGGGGTTTATCAGAGCGGGGAAGTGGTGGGGCTGGGCAATCTGGTCTGTGAGAAATGCCAGTTCACCCGGGCAATCTACACGCCTGAAACGCTGTCACGTTGTCCGGAATGCGGCAACGATCAGTTCCAGCGTCAGCCGTTTGAACCCTGATAGTGCGGCGTAGCTAAATGAAGCGGGCCACCCTGGGTGACCCGCCTGTTCGTCAGGTTTAGTGCAGGATTTTTGCGAGGAAATCTTTAGCGCGCTCAGACTGTGGGTTATTAAAGAAGTCATCTTTGTTGGTGTCTTCGATAATTTTCCCTTCATCCATAAAGATCACGCGATTGGCAACCTTACGGGCGAAGCCCATCTCATGGGTCACCACCATCATCGTCATCCCTTCCTGTGCCAGTTCAACCATCACATCCAGCACTTCGTTGATCATTTCCGGATCCAGCGCGGAGGTGGGTTCATCAAACAGCATCGCGATAGGGTCCATGCAGAGCGCTCGCGCAATCGCCACACGCTGCTGCTGACCACCTGAGAGCTGGCCGGGAAACTTCTCAGCATGGGCGGAAAGACCCACACGCTTCAGCAGCTTCAGCCCTTTATCGCGGGCTGCCGCTTTGTCGCGCTTCAGCACTTTCACCTGCGCCAGAACCAGGTTGTTGATAATGCTCAGATGCGGAAACAGCTCGAAGTGCTGGAACACCATCCCGACCTGGCTGCGAAGCTGCGCAAGATTAGTCTTTTTGTTATTCACCTCGGTGCCGTTCACCGCAATCACGCCCTGCTGAATCGGCTCAAGGCCGTTCACCGTTTTGATCAGCGTTGATTTACCGGAGCCGGACGGGCCGCACACCACCACCACTTCACCGGTTTTGACGTCGGTTGAGCAGTCGGTCAGCACCTGAAAGTGACCATACCACTTAGAAACATTTTTCAGGCTAATCATTTAAACCGTCCTTTTTCTTTTTAGATAGCTGACCAACAGCGATGCGCTCAGGCTGATAACGAAGTAGACAAGACCTGCAAACAGAACCATTTCAACCTGGGTGCCATCACGCTCACCAATGGTGGACGCGGTACGGAAGAAGTCCGCCAGGCTTAAGACATAAACCAGCGAGGTATCCTGGAACAGCACGATACCCTGCGTCAGTAACAGCGGAACCATGGCGCGAAACGCCTGTGGCAGGATGATCAGTCGCATTGCCTGCCACTGCGTCATGCCCAGCGCCAGAGCCGCACTGCCCTGTCCACGCGAGATACTGATGATGCCGGCGCGAATAATTTCAGAGTAGTACGCCGCTTCGAACAGCGAAAAGGCGACCATGGCTGAAATCAGTCGGATATCCGTTTTGGGCGACAGGCCCAGCACCTGCTGCAGAAAACTCGGCACGACCAGATAGAACCACAGCAGCACCATGACCAGCGGCACCGAGCGGAACAGGTTGACGTAAATTTTAGCGAACCAGCTGATAGGCTTAAACGTCGACAGGCGCATCACCGCCAGCAGAGTGCCCCACAGGATGCCGAAGACCACGGCGGTAATCGTGATCTTAAAGGTGATCACTAAGCCATTAAGCAGATAGGGCAGGCTGGGTGTAATCGAACTCCAGTCAAACTCGTACATTACTTGCCTCCCGCATTGCCTGGCAGCCGGACTTTGCGCTCGACCAGACTCATCAACAACATAATCACCAGGTTAATCGCAACGTAGGCCAGCGTAATGGCGGTAAAGGATTCATAGGCGTGGGCAGAATAGTCGAGCAGTTTGCCCGCCTGCGCCGCCATATCGACCAGACCTATGGTGGAGGCGATAGCGGAGTTCTTCACCAGGTTCAGCATTTCCGAGGTCATCGGCGGCACAATCACGCGATACGCATTCGGCAGCAGCACATAGCGATAGGTCTGCGGCAGGGTTAATCCCATCGCCAGACCGGCATTCTTCTGTCCACTCGGCAGTGACTGAATCGCTGCGCGCACCTGCTCGCAGACGCGGGCGGCGGTAAACAGGCCAAGACAGATCATCGAGGAGAGGAAGAACTGAATGTTGGGATCCAGCTCAGACTTAAACCACATGCCAAGCTTTTCGCCCACCAGCTCGGGCGCCACCAGATACCAGAAGAAGAACTGGACGATCAGTGGGATATTACGAAACAGTTCGACATAGCAGGTGCCAATGGTCGACAGCAGGCGATTAGGCACGGTGCGCAGAATGCCGAAAAATGAACCCACGCAGAAGGCGATAATCCAGGCGCAGCAGGAGACGGCAATCGTCACCTGAAAACCGGACCACAGCCAGCCGAGGTAGGTCGTGTTACCGAACGGGGCCTGTTCGAGGAATATGCCCCAGTTCCAATCGATACCCATAACGAGCTCCGGAAAAAAAGGGTAGCTAAGCTACCCTGAAGATTGATGAACGGCGTTTTATTTCCTGACTCAGGGGAACGACCCGTGTCAGTCTGTCTGTCCATGCCGCGGTTTCAGCAATCGAGAGGGCAGCCAGGCCGCCCTTGTTATACCCGTCGTCTTTCAGGCTGCATTTTTGTTGGCTACATTCACTCACCCGAATCACTTACCGGAGTAGGCTCATCGGGAGTCATTTTTCTGCTGCCTCAATGCAATCTGAAATCCATTGGGTATTTTGTTGTTAATTCAGTGCTTTATCATTTGGTGTTTTGAACAGCGCTTTCATGTCATCAGAGAGCTCAAAGTTCATGTTCAGGTTCTTTGGTGGAATCGGCTGTTTGAACCAGGTGTCGAACCATTTTTCTGCCTGGCCAGAGGTCTGGGCTTTAGCAATGGTTTCATCCACCAGCGCTTTGAACTGCGGATCATCTTTACGCAGCATGCAGCCATAGGCTTCTTTTGACTGTGGCGTGCCCAGAATTTCCCAGTTGTCCGGCTTTTTGGCTTTGGCGCGTTCGCCTGCCAGCAGGGCATCATCCATCATAAAGGCCACGGCACGACCGGTTTCCAGCGTACGGAAGGAGTCACCGTGATCTTTTGCGCTGATGATGCGCAGATCCAGTTTCTGTTCGTCGTTGAGTTTGTGCAGCAGCACTTCAGAGGTGGTACCTGAGGTCACCACTACGGTTTTGCCTTTCAGGTCAGCGAAATCTTTGATCGGGCCATCTTTCTTAACCAGCAGACGGGTGCCGATAACAAAAATAGTGTCTGAGAAGGCGGCCTGTTTCTGGCGCTCAAGGTTATTAGTGGTCGAGCCACACTCATAATCGTAGGTGCCGTTTTGCAGCAGCGGAATACGGTTTTGTGAGGTGATCGGGATCATTTTGACCTGCAGATCAGGCTTGTTCAGCTTTGCTTTAATCGCTTCAACGATGGCGTTTGAGTAAGCCTGTGAGTAGCCGACGACTTTTTGCTGGTTGTCATAATAAGAAAAGGGAACTGATGATTCGCGATGCCCGACCACAATGACGCCATTGTCATTGATCTTCTTCAGGGTGCCGCTGAGATCTTCCGCCTGGGCCGCTCCCGCCGCTGCGCTGATCAGCAGAAGAGATAATGCCACTTTGCGTAGTTGCATGTTCCAACTCCTTCGTATGAAAAAGGCACAGGATATAACCTGCGCTGATTATGATGTTGTGTCTGTTTTCTGCTGCGTTTCTGCTCATTCTGCGGTTTAAACGGGCGCAGAAGAGTCACTAACATAGCGGATTGTTAACGCAATGAAACAAAAAAGTTTCTTTTTTGCGAGGTGATACGCACCAAAAAAAGGCAATTTTTTCACCCTGCGCGTTAATGGTGCAGCAGCGTCAATTGTTTTGGTGCAACCCGCCCGGCATCAGCGCCTGCAATCAGCCTGTTTGCGAAAAGCAGTGAAACATTTTGCAATCATCGTGCCAGAAAGAGGTTATGGGTTAGAAAGACAGCAGAGTGTGCGGCGTGGGGAGTGAAAAAAACCGGAGAGTCACCATGAAAAAGGCGAAGCACGTGCTTCGCCTTCAGTGAGCACAGGAGGGGAGGTTATCGACGACGGCGCAGGAGTGCTATCACCGCCGCCAGCAGCGTCAGTGACCACACTGGCCAGATGCCAGCCCGCGCATACGGGGTTTCTCCCTGCGTTGGCGTAACCTTGCTGGTCAGCACATCGCGGGTAAACTGCGGCAGCATGGCTTCCACATCACCACTGGCATTGACCACCGCCGTCACACCATTATTGGTGCTGCGCAACAGCGGACGTCCCAGTTCCAGCGCACGCATCCTCGCCATCTGGAAGTGCTGCCATGGGCCGATAGAGTGACCAAACCAGGCATCGTTCGAAACGGTCAACAGGAAGTTGGTGTCGGGATGGAAGTTGGCCCGCACCTGTTCACCCAGCACGATCTCATAACAGATGGCGCTGGTCAGGTTATAGCCCGCCACGCTGAGTTGCGGCTGGAGGTAGTTGCCACGACTGAATGCCGACATCGGCAGATCGAAGAACGGGGCCAGCGGACGCAGCAGATCGGCCAGCGGCACAAATTCGCCAAACGGCACCAGGTGATTCTTCTGGTAACGATTGCCGCTGAAGTAGTTGTACGGCGCTTTACCGCCCAGCACGATTACGGTGTTGTAATCGTGATATCGGTTCTGCTCCAGCCGGGAGTCCACAATGCCGGTGATCAGCGAACTGCCGCGCTCACGCAGTTCGTCATCCAGCGAACGCAGGAACGGCTGCTGATTACTCTCCAGATCGGTAATTGCCGATTCAGGCCAGATAATAATCGGCGCTTTGCCCATCAGCGGCTGACTCAGACCGTTGTAAATGCGCAGGGTAGTGAGCAGCTGCTGCGGATCCCACTTCATCGATTGCGGGATGTTTCCCTGCACCAGCGCCACCTCGACGGCCCGCTCGGGCATCGGCTGAACCCACTGGATGTAGCGCAACGGCCATGGCAATGCCAGCAGCAGCAGCGCTGCTACCAGACTTCTGACGTTGCGCTGTTGCAGGGCATAAGCCAGCAGGCCAGCCACCACCATCAGCAGGAAGGTCAGCGTCTCTACGCCCGCCAGTGGGGCCAGGCCTTTTAACGGGCCATCGATCTGGCTGTAACCAAACTGCAGCCACGGAAAGCCGGTCAGCACCCAGCCGCGCAGGAACTCGGTGATCTGCCACAATGCCGGTGCCGCCAGCGCCAGGCGCCACAGCGTCGTTCGCGGCCAGATGCGATTCAGTACGCCGGCAAACAGCGCCGGGTAGATCGCCAGATAAGCCGCCAGCAGCGCCACGATAAAGACATTGACCGGGCCAGGCATGCCGCCAAAGGTGGCGACACTGACATAAACCCAGTTGATGCCACTGCCGAACAGACCTAAACCCCAGACAAACCCAATGGCGCTGGCCTGCGGGCTGGAGCGGTTAAGAGTCAGCAGCTGTAAGCCGCACAGCGAGAGCAGTGCGGCGGGCCAGAAATCGTAGGGAGAAAAGGCGAGGGTGCCAAGTGCACCCGTTATTAAAGCCAGCAGCAGGCGAACCCGCTGACGCGGGTAGAGTGAGGCTAAAGCCATAGACTTATTCGTCTTCCAGTTGAGGTTGTGGCGAATTTTCCGGAATAGTCACGTGAACCTGGATGATGCGGCGGCTGTCAGCCATCGCCACCTTGAACTGGTAACCCTCAATCTCGATGCTTTCACCGCGAGCGGGCAGATGACCGAAGCCCTGCATCACCAGACCACCAATGGTGTCGACTTCATCGTCGCTGAACTGGGTGCCAAACACCTCGTTGAAATCTTCAATGGCGGTCAGTGCGCGCACGGTAAAGGTGTGACGGTTGAGCTGACGGATATCACGATCTTCTTCGTCGTCATACTCATCTTCAATTTCACCGACGATCAGCTCCAGGATGTCTTCAATAGTCACCAGACCGGAGACACCGCCAAACTCATCAATGACGATCGCCATATGGTAACGCTGGGAGCGGAACTCTTTCAGCATCCGGTCGACACGCTTACTTTCAGGCACAACCACCGCAGGACGCAGCACTTTCTCAATGCTGAAAGGCTCAGATTCGCTGCTCATAAACGGCAGCAGATCTTTCGCCATCAGAATCCCTTCCACATGATCTTTATCTTCGCTGATCACCGGGAAACGAGAATGGGCGGATTCGATGATGACATCCAGACACTCTTCGAGGCTCTGATTACGTTTCAGGGTGATCATTTGCGAGCGCGGGATCATGATGTCACGCACGCGCTGCTCCGCAATATCCAGTACCCCTTCGAGCATGTCGCGGGTGTCCTGGTCAATCAGCTCTTTGTTATTCGAGTCGCGGATCAGCTCCAGTAGCTCATCACGGCTTTTTGGTTCACCGTGAAAGAGTTGGTTGATCAACAGGGAGAAAAATCCCTTTTTACTACTGGGTGCATCGCTGTTTTGAGAATGGTCGTCGCTCATGGCGGTTTTTATAGATCTCTCTGGTGAGGAATAGGTGCTGTCAGTAGCCTGTACTGACAGCAGGATTGACTGAATTCAGGATTCAGGCGTCTTCTTTCTCCGAAATGTACGGATCAGGATACCCAAGAGCAAGCATTATCTCGGTCTCCAGCCCTTCCATCTCGTCCGCTTCGTCGTCTTCAATATGGTCGTAACCCAGCAGATGCAGCGTGCCGTGTACCACCATATGTGCCCAGTGGGCTTCAGCGCTTTTACCCTGTTCAGCGGCTTCCTGCTCAACGACCTGGCGGCAGATGATCAGATCGCCCAGCAGCGGCAGCTCAATGCCTGGCGGCGCTTCAAACGGGAAGGAGAGGACGTTGGTCGGCTTGTCTTTGCCGCGATAAGTCAGATTAAGCTCATGACTCTCTGCTTCATCAACCAGACGCACCGTAACTTCGCTTTCCGGCTGAAAAGGGGTGACAGCCGCTGACAGCCAGCGATGAAACTGGCTTTCATCAGGCAGGTCAGCGGTGCTGTCACAGGCGACCTGCAGGTCGAGAATCACCTCGCTCATTTGCTCTCCTGCGTGGCGCTCTGTGCAGCCAGTGCTTCACGTTTACGCTCTTCGGCCTGCTGGTCACGACGGGTCTGATCGGCCGCTTCCCAGGCTTCATAGGCGGTGACAATGCGGGCAACCACCGGATGGCGCACCACATCTTCGCTGTGGAAGAAGTTGAAGCTGATCTCTTCAACGTCCGCCAGCACCTCAATGGCATGACGCAGGCCTGACTTAACGTGACGCGGCAGGTCAATCTGGGTAACGTCGCCGGTAATCACCGCTTTAGAGTTAAAACCGATACGCGTCAGGAACATTTTCATCTGTTCGATGGTGGTGTTCTGGCTCTCATCAAGAATGATAAACGCATCGTTCAGGGTACGACCACGCATGTAGGCCAGCGGGGCGACCTCAATGACGTTGCGCTCCATCAGCTTTTCCACCCGCTCGAAGCCGAGCATTTCGAACAGCGCATCGTAGAGCGGACGCAGATAAGGGTCGACTTTCTGGCTCAGATCGCCTGGCAGAAAGCCGAGCTTTTCACCCGCTTCGACGGCAGGGCGGGTCAGCATGATGCGGCGAATCTCCTGACGCTCCAACGCATCCACTGCCGCGGCTACCGCCAGATAGGTTTTACCGGTACCAGCCGGGCCGACACCAAAGGTGATATCGTGGTCGAGCACATTAGCGATGTACTGGGCCTGGTTTGGGGTGCGCGGCTTGATCACACCGCGCTTGGTCTTGATATTGACCGCTTTACCATACTCCGGCACGCTCTCAGCGGTTTGCTCCAGTACCCGGCTCTCTTTGATTGCCAGGTGAATCTGATCAGGCTCGATATCCGGGATGTCGCCACGCACAGGCGCGGTATCGACATAGAGGGTTTTCAGAATATCTGCTGCGGCATTGACGCAAAGTGGACGTCCTGACAGCTTAAAAACGTTGTCGCGACGATTGATCTTAATGCCCAGACGACGCTCAAGCTGTTTTACATTATCGTCGAAAGGCCCACACAGGCTCATCAGACGACGGTTATCAGCCGGTTCAAGGGCGATTTCACGAGTTTCGATATTCAAACGAATCCTTTGGGTCACTCAGGGCCAGTTATGGGATGTGTCTGACGCACCGTTAAGCTTAACCGGATGCACCATAACGAAATTATTTATGCCGTAACGCCTGGGCGCAAGCTTATGGAGAGATATTTGGGCGACACTTTCAGAAAGCAAGTGGTGCAAAGTGAAATTGGCGGCAACGCGATGCGCGCTGCCGCACAGTAAAGCGGGCATCACGGCTGGAACAGACTCACGCCGATTTCATTTTCTTTACGGGTACGGGCGATCACGGACGCCGGGCTTTCCGCCATGCGCAGCCCCATCTCTTCTTCAGTACGCACCAGTTTGCCGCGCAGCGAGTTGGTGTAGACATCGACAATTTCAACATCCACAAAGCGGCCGATCATTTCAGGCGAGCCTTCGAAATTCACCACGCGGTTATTTTCGGTGCGGCCAGAGACTTCCATCACGTTCTTGCGGGAGATGCCTTCCACCAGAATACGCTGCACTGTGCCCACCATGCGGCGACTGATCGCCTGCGCCTGCTGGTTAATGCGGTCCTGCAGGATCCACAGACGCTGCTTTTTCTCCTCTTCGCTGACATCATCCGGCAGGTCAGCGGCGGGCGTGCCGGGACGGGCAGAGTAGATAAAGCTGAAGCTGACGTCGAAATTGATCTCGGCGATAAGCTTCATGGTCTGCTCGAAATCCTGCTGAGTTTCGCCGGGGAAACCAATGATGAAGTCAGAGCTGATCTCAATATCCGGGCGCGCCGCGCGCAGCTTGCGGATAATCGCCTTATACTCCAGCGCGGTATGAGCACGCTTCATCAGCGTCAGAATACGGTCTGATCCACTCTGAACCGGCAGGTGCAGAAAGCTCACCAGTTCCGGCGTATCGCGGTAGACCTCGATGATGTCATCGGTGAACTCAATCGGGTGGCTGGTGGTGAAGCGAATGCGGTCGATACCGTCGATGGCGGCGACCAGGCGCAGCAGCTCAGCGAAGGTACAGATTTCACCATCAAAGGTGGCACCACGATAGGCGTTGACGTTCTGGCCAAGCAGGTTAACTTCACGCACGCCCTGCGCTGCCAGCTGAGCGATCTCCAGCAGAATGTCATCGCTGGGACGGCTCACTTCCTCGCCACGGGTGTAAGGCACCACGCAGAAAGTACAATATTTGTTGCAGCCTTCCATGATGGAGACAAAGGCCGTCGGGCCGTCTGCGCGCGGTTCCGGCAGGCGATCAAATTTCTCGATTTCCGGGAAGCTGATGTCGACCACCGGGCTTTTGGTGCCGCGCACGGTGTTGATCATCTCCGGCAGGCGGTGCAGTGTCTGCGGACCAAAAACGATATCCACGCAGGGCGCACGCTGGCGGATATGATCACCTTCCTGCGACGCCACGCAGCCGCCCACGCCGATAATCACATCCGGGTTGCGCTCTTTGAGTTTTCTCCAGCGTCCCAGCAGGTGGAATACCTTCTCCTGCGCTTTCTCACGAATAGAACAGGTGTTAAGCAGCAGAATTTCCGCCTCTTCAGGAACCTCGGTCAGCGTATAGCCGTGCGTACTGTTCAGCAGATCAGACATCTTGGATGAATCATACTCATTCATCTGACATCCCCAGGTTTTGATATGCAGTTTTTTTGTCATCGCGCTAACCATTGATTCAGTGCAGTGAAGTGCGGGGCGCGTATTGTAATGCTTTGATGCTGTTGTGACCAGCCTCAGGGCTTTTCTGCCAGCAATCCGGTTTTCCGGTACACTTTGCTTTATTCAGACCCGTGTTGCGCAGGCTGGCGGGAATAAGAGAGGGACATAAGCAATGCAGGATAATCAGTTTGATGTAGTGATTGTTGGCGGTGGCATGGTCGGTGCGGCGCTGGCCTGTGGACTGACGCAGCAACATTTTCGCGTTGCGGTGATTGAGCGTGCCGAACCCGCGCCTTTTGATGCCGACAGCGATCCCGATCTGCGAATTTCGGCGATTGGGTCATCCTCGGTGGGGTTGCTGAAGCAGCTCAACGTCTGGCCACGGGTAGAGGCGATGCGCAGCGCGCCCTATCGCAGGCTGGAAACCTGGGAGTGGCAGACGGCGCAGGTGAGTTTTGATGCGGCCTCGCTGGGGCTGCCCGAGCTGGGCTTTATGGTCGAGAACAGCGTTCTTCAGCGGGCGCTATGGGAGGAGATGCAGTCGCTGGGCGTGACCTGCTATTGCCCGGCCACACTGGAGAACCTGCAGCCAGAAAATGGCGGCTGGCGCATCGACCTCAACGACGGCGTTGCCTTACACGCCCGCCTGGTGGTTGGGGCTGATGGCGCGAACTCTCAGGTGCGACAGATGGCCGGGATCGGTATTCATGGCTGGAGCTATGCGCAATCCTGTTTACTGATCAGCGTGACCTGCGAACATCCGGCAGGCGATGCGACCTGGCAGCACTTTACGCCTCAGGGACCGCGCGCCTTTTTGCCGCTGTATGGCAACCGGGCCTCGCTGGTCTGGTATGACGCGCCTGCAAGAGTCCGGCAGCTACAGGCGATGCCGATGGCCCAGCTGGAAAAAGAGATAGCCAGCCATTTCCCGGCGCGGCTGGGACGTTTTAAAGCCCACGCGGCGGGCGGCTTCCCGCTGGTACGGCGTCACGCTTCACGGTATGTCCTGCCAGGACTGGCGCTGGTCGGTGATGCCGCGCATACCATTAATCCGCTGGCCGGGCAGGGCGTGAATCTGGGCTATCGCGATATTGATGCGTTGATTAATGTGCTGGTCAGCGCACGCGGTGCGGCGGAGGATTGGGCATCCGAGCGCGTATTGCAGCGCTATCACCGGCAACGTCGTAAAGACAATATGCTGATGCAGGGCGGCATGGATCTGTTCTATTTTGCCTTCAGCAATCAGCTGGCACCGCTGCGGTTTGCACGTAATCTCGGATTGATTGCCGCCGAACATTCCGGGGTACTGAAGCGGCAGGTATTGCGCTACGCGCTGGGGTTATAGCAGATTGCGCATGTCGGCTCGCCGCACGGCGGGCCTGCAATCAGGAAATCAGGAAGGGGAACGACAAAAACAACAAAGCCCGCAAAAGCGGGCCAGGTTGTGCAATTTGGCTGGGGTGCAGGGATTCGAACCCCGGAATGCTGGTATCAGAAACCAGTGCCTTACCGCTTGGCGACACCCCAATAATGGTGTTTTTCAAATTGTCTTTTGTATGGCTGGGGTGCAGGGATTCGAACCCCGGAATGCTGGTATCAGAAACCAGTGCCTTACCGCTTGGCGACACCCCAATTATATGGTGGCTACGACGGGAATCGAACCTGTGACCCCAGCATTATGAGTGCTGTGCTCTAACCAGCTGAGCTACGTAGCCAAATTGTACTGCATTTCAATGATGGCTGGGATACCTGGATTCGAACCAGGGAATGCCGGTATCAAAAACCGGTGCCTTACCGCTTGGCGATATCCCATTCGTCCGTTCTCAGCCTCGAGAATCATCGAAATTGGCTGGGATACCTGGATTCGAACCAGGGAATGCCGGTATCAAAAACCGGTGCCTTACCGCTTGGCGATATCCCATCCACGCTGCCGAATAATGAAATGGTGCGGGAGGCGAGACTTGAACTCGCACACCTTGCGGCGCCAGAACCTAAATCTGGTGCGTCTACCAATTTCGCCACTCCCGCAAAAAAAGATGGTGGCTACGACGGGAATCGAACCTGTGACCCCAGCATTATGAGTGCTGTGCTCTAACCAGCTGAGCTACGTAGCCATCTTTTTTTTCGCGTTACCTTCATCGGCGTTGCGGGGCGCATTATGCGGAGTTGACCAGACAGCGTCAACAATTTTTTTACCGTTTTTTGCCAGATAATCGCTGTTTGACTGGCTTATAACCAGCCTGGATGTTTATTCGGCAATTTTTCAGTGAATACAACGCTAATCGTAAAAAAAATGGGCCGCAGCGGGCCCATTCTGGTTGCTTTCAGCCGGCTTATTTATAGGCTGACTGATGCACACCCACGGCACGACCAGAGGGATCGTCCATGTTTTTAAACGCTTCATCCCATTCAATCGCTTTGGCAGAAGAACAGGCGACCGATGGACCGCCAGGCACACACTCTGCCGCGCTCGCCAACGGGAACAGCTCTTCAAAGATCTCACGATAGAGATAGGCTTCTTTCGAACCCGGCGTGTTGAACGGGAAGCGGAAGTGAGCGGTAGCCAGCTGCTGATCGCTGATTTGCTTCGCAGCCACTTCTTTCAGTGAGTCGATCCAGCTGTAACCCACGCCATCCGAGAACTGCTCTTTCTGACGCCACGCCACGCTCTCCGGCAGGTAAGAGGAGAAACATTCACGCAGAATGTGCTTCTCCATTTTACCGTTGCTGCCGCACATTTTATCGGCCGGGTTGATTCGCATCGCCACATCCAGGAATTTTTTATCCAGGAACGGTACGCGGGCTTCAACGCCCCAGGCGGACATCGCTTTGTTGGCACGGGCGCAGTCGAACATATGCAGCGCCTGCAGTTTACGTACGTTTTCTTCGTGGAACTCTTTGGCGTTTGGCGCTTTATGGAAATAGAGATAGCCGCCGAAGACTTCATCTGCGCCTTCGCCCGACAGCACCATCTTAATGCCCATCGCTTTAATTTTACGCGACATTAAGTACATTGGCGTAGAGGCACGAATGGTGGTGACGTCATAGGTTTCAATGTGATAAATCACATCGCGAATGGCATCCAGACCTTCCTGCACGGTGAAATGAATTTCATGGTGTACGGTGCCCAGATGCTCCGCCACCGATTTCGCCGCTTTTAAGTCGGGTGAACCTTCCAGCCCTACCGCGAAGGAGTGCAGCTGTGGCCACCACGCATCACTTTTATCCTGATCTTCAACCCGCTTCGCCGCGTAACGCTTGGTCACGGCTGAAATGATGGAAGAGTCCAGACCGCCTGACAGCAGCACGCCGTAAGGCACATCTGACATCAGGTGGCTTTTCACGGACTCTTCCAGCGCATGTTTCAGGCCAGCGGCGTCGGTGGTGTTGTGCTCAACGTTTTTATATTCCATCCAGTCGCGCTGCCAGTAACGGCGGATCTCGCCATCGGTGCTGGAGAGGTAGCTTCCCGGCGGGAACTCTTTGATTGAACGGCAGGCTGGCACCAGCGCTTTCATTTCTGAAGCAACAAACAGGTTGCCATGCTCATCGTTACCCATATAGAGCGGGATGATGCCGATGTGGTCGCGACCAATCAGGTACGTTTTTTTAACGGTGTCATAGAGGATAAAGGCGAACATGCCTTCCAGCTCATCGAGGAAATCGACACCTTTCTCCTGATAGAGCGCCAGAATCACTTCACAGTCAGAACCGGTCTGAAACGCGTAGCGATCGCTGAGTTCAGCGCGCAGTGCCTGGTGGTTATAAATTTCGCCGTTAACTGCCAGTACGTGGGTGTGATCGGCGTTGTATAGCGGCTGTGCGCCATTGTTAACGTCAACAATTGAGAGACGTTCATGCGCCAGAATAGCATGGTCATCGGCGTAGACGCCTGACCAGTCCGGGCCGCGATGACGCATTAAGCGTGAACATTCCAGCGCTTTTTTGCGCAGCTCAACAGGATCGGTTTTCAGATCCAGCACACCAAAAATTGAACACATAACTGACTCCTGAGCTCACCTTACGGCGATGTTTTCTTTTGCGTTTGTCCGGCAGCCTGATGCTGCGTGATACATAAGAAAATGCGCTATTTGGTGCATTCAATGCAAGAGGAATCGTGATTTACTGATAAAAAGATTGCTTGCATGGCAATAAAATTGAATAAGCGATAATTTTAAAGCTGTTTCGTTAATGGATCGGCAATAAAATAGCTTTTTCGAGCAAAAAACAGACAGTAAAAGTGGGAGATATAGCGCAAAAAGGGGGGACGCATCACAGATTAGCCGGATGCGTCATAAGAGAAATGAATCAGAACAGGTCGATATCGGCCACAGAAGGGTAGATCCAGTCCGGACGGAACGGCATGGCATCGATATCACTCAGCGTCGAGACGCCGGAGAGCACCAGCACCGTCTCCAGACCCGCCTGAAAACCGGCCAGAATATCGGTTCGCAGATTGTCGCCGACAATCACGGTCTCTTCCGAGTGGGCCTGCATTTTGTTCAGCGCGGCGCGCATGATGTAGGGGCTGGGCTTGCCGACAACAAAAGGGCGACGGCCTGATATCTTCTCAATACCCGCACAGAGTGCACCACAGGCAGGAATAAAACCGCGCGCATGGGTATCCGGATTGGTGGCGATAAAGCGAGCGCCATTAGCCACGAAGAAAGCCGCTTTATGCATCATGTCCCAGTTAAACGAGCGCGTCTCTCCGACAATGACAAAATCGGGATTCACATCGGTAATGGTAAAGCCCGCTTTGTAGAGTTCATGAATCAGTGCGCCCTCACCAATCACATACGCCTTTTTGCCCTCCTGACGGCGCAGGAAGTCGGCGGTTGCCATTGCGGAGGTATAGAAAACGGAGTCGGGCACCTCGACACCGGCCGAGGCAAAGCGGTTAGCCAGATCCTGCTCGGTTTGCGAGGGATAGTTCGTCAGCACCACCAGCGGCATCTCTTTGGCCAGAATGCGCTGTAAAAACTCCTGTGCGCCGGGAACGGCCGTGTTGTCGTGCATCAGCACGCCATCGATATCACAAATTACGCTTTTAATGGTCATAGTCAGATCCGATATGGCCCGCCACAGCAGCGGGTTAGCTTAGAGCCTATCCCATTAGGCTATTTAATTTGTCATTCTGAACCTGGGCAGTGCTCACAATCCTCACGTACTACGTGTACGCTCCGGTTGTTCCGCGCTGTCCGTGTCCAGACTGCCTGCACCAATTACGCCTACTGGGATAGGCTCTTAGTCTTCCAGAAGATGTTGCAGCAGAATGCCGTTAAGCATGGCACGTTTAGCGAGCGCAAAGGCACCAATAGCGGAACGATGATCCAGGGTGGAACGCACGACCGGCAGATTTTTACGGAAGGCCTCTAATGCCTGAGTATTAATGCAGCCCTCAATCGCGGGCAGCAGCACTTTTTCTGCTTCAGTGATCTCACCCGCCAGCACCACTTTTTGCGGATTAAACAGGTTGATCGCAATCGCGATAGCTTTGCCAAGATAACGGCCAACGTGCTCCACCACTTCGCAGGCCAGTGCATCACCCTGATTGGCCGCTTTGCAGATGTGGGATATCTGGCACGCCTCCAGCGTCAGTACGCTGGGATAGCCCTGATTCAGCAGATGGCGTACCCGATTTTCAATGGCGCCGTTGGCGGCAATAGTTTCAAGGCAGCCAAAGTTGCCGCAGTGACAGCGCTCGCCAAGCGGGTCGACCTGAATGTGGCCGATCTCGCCAACATTGCCGTTGCTGCCGAGAAAAATATGGCCGTTGGCAATAATGCCGGCCCCCGTGCCCCGGTGTAAACGCACCAGAATCGAGTCAGCACAGTCGCGGCTTGCACCGAAATAGTGCTCGGCCAGCGCCAGGCTGCGAATATCATGACCCACAAAACTGGTAACGTTAAAACGTTTTTTCAGGCTGGCGACCAGCGGCCAGCGGCTGACAGAGATGTGTGGCATATAGCGGATCACGCCGTTAATCGGATCGACCAGCCCAGGCAGGATCACTGAAATCGCGATCAGCTCGCGAATTTTACGCTGGTGCTGCTCAATGAAGCTGCTGATGGCGTTAAACAGCGCATGTTCCAGCGTCTCCTGAGTGCGTTCCGGCAGCGCATAATCTTCCTGCGCCAGCGATTTACCGCTGAGGTCAAACAGAGTCAGGGTGGCGTCGTTGCGTCCGAGGCGGACGCCGATGGTATGGAAATGGCGGGTTTCAGTGATAATGGAGATGGCGCGGCGACCACCGGTAGACGCCTGCTGGTCTACCTCTTTGATCAGGCCGCGCTCAATCAACTGACGGGTAATTTTGGTGACGCTGGCGGGCGCGAGCTGGCTAAGTTCGGCAATCTGAATGCGCGATATCGGCCCCTGTTGATCAATCAGCCGGTAAACCGCTGCGCTATTGAGTTGCTTAACAAGATCGACATTTCCTATTTGTGACTGGCCGCCAGTGGTCATTCAGTGCTTACTCGCTCAGGACGTCGTCTCCGTTGACAAACGTCTTTATGATTTTAAAGTCGCGCGTAAACACAGTCAGGTTCGCGATTTTTCCTGCTTCGATCGAGCCTGACTGCCTTTCCACGCCCATCGCCCGTGCCGGGTAGAGTGTTGCCATGCGCAACGCTTCGTCCAGTGCGATCCCTGCATGCTCAACGCTGTTTTGTACCGCTTCAATCATCGTCAGGGCAGAACCACTTAATGTGCCGTTTTCGTCGACACAGAGCCCATCGCGATAATAGATTGTTTTGCCTGCAAAAATAAACTCGCTTATGTCCGCGCCAGCCGGTGCAGTGGCATCCGTGACCAGCACCAGTTTGTCGCCTTTGATGCGTTTTGCATTGCGCACGTTAGCGTAATGTACATGTAAACCGTCCGCAATAATGCCGCAGTATACATCAGGCGAATCAAACAGCGCACCGATAAGCCCGGGTTCACGTCCCGCAAAAGTGGGCATGGCGTTGTAGAGGTGCGTCGCGAAACTCACACCAGCAGAAAAGCCCGCTTTAGCCTCTTCATAGGTCGCATTCGAGTGACCGGCTGAGACAATAATCCCGGCATCAGTCAATTGACGAATCACATCGCTACCCGCATTTTCAGGGGCAAGCGTGACTTTGGTGATGACGTCCGCGTTGTCACACAGGTACTGCACCATCGCCGCATCCGGCAGGCGGATCTGCGCCGGATCGTGGGTGCCTTTTTTCGCTTTGCTCAGCCAGGGCCCTTCCAGATGCAGACCCAGCGCCTGATTCTGATGTTTCTGCAGGTAGGCGCGCATGGTTTCAATCGCCCGCTTCATCAGGGCGTCGCTGCTGGTTATCAGCGTCGGTAAAAAGCTGGTGCAGCCAGACTTTTCATTGGCGCGCTGCATCGTTTCCAGCGTTTCAATGCTGAGCGCCTCAAGGCTGTCGTTGAACTGCACGCCACCGCAGCCATTGAGCTGGAGATCGATAAAGCCTGGCGCAATATTCGCCCCCGCCATATCCCGCTGCTCAATATCCGCCGGGAGGGCTTCACGCGGACAGACGCGCGCTATACGCCCATCGGCAACCACCACCGCGTAATTATCCAGAACCTCATGGCCACTGTAGATTCGACCGTTAACTAATGCGTACATCTCTCTTCTCCCGTCCTGGCCTGCTGTCACTCAGCGTAACAGCAGGGCATGACAATGTTCTGTTACACGCCTTTCATATTTTCCGCTTCCATTTCGCGGAAATATTTCACGGTTTTCACTTTCAGTTCCATGGTGGCCGGCTCATCGCACACTACCACCGATTTCGCGTGCAGCTGCAGGCAGCTGATGGTCCACATATGATTAACGTTGCCTTCAACCGCCGCCTGTAATGCCTGCGCTTTAACATGGCCGGTAACCAGAATCATCACTTCCTCTGCATCCAGCAGCGTACCGACGCCGACCGTCAGCGCATATTTAGGCACCTGATCAACGTCACCGTTAAAGAAGCGGGAGTTCGCCACGCGGGTGTCATGGGTCAGGGTTTTAATGCGGGTACGGGAAGCGAGAGAGGAAGCCGGTTCGTTAAAGGCGATATGACCGTCGTTGCCAACGCCGCCCATGAACAGGTGAATTTTACCCAGCGCGCGAATTTTCTCTTCGTACTGACGACATTCTGCGTCAATATCGGGGGCATTACCATTCAGCAGGTTGATATTTTCCGGTTGAATATCAACGTGATCGAAGAAATTGCGATACATGAAGCTGTGATAGCTCTCAGGATGCTCTTTTGGCAGGCCAACATATTCATCCATATTGAATGTCACGACGTTTTTAAAACTGACCTGGCCCGCTTTGTGCATATCAATCAGGTGTTTGTACGCTTCCAGTGGCGTACCGCCGGTTGGCAGCCCCAGGACAAAAGGTTTATCCGCCGTCGGGTTAAACGCATTGATACGATTAACAATATGTCGGGCGGCCCATTTTCCCACCTGGGTTGGTGTCGCTAAAGGAATCAGTCTCATGTTTCACCTCAATTGAAAATAGAAAGGGGATGGCTAAGCCGTTGCGTGAGTCACCAATCTGAACAGATGATTCATTGTCGCCATGGCCAGCGCATAATTCAATATTTCGGATCATAAAATAAGTTTACGGTCATAGCCAGATGTTGCCGTATGAAACGATGTTTTTTAGTGATAAAAATCACATTTACCAGGCTTTTAATTTGCGAGGCGAATTAATTTATCATTACACTTCGCTGCGTGATATGAAGTGTATTAACGATCTTTGCAGCTGACACAACAACATTAAGCAGCGCAAAGCGACAAGTCAGGCTCATAGGGGGAAGGGGATATGTTAGGTTACTTACAAAAGGTGGGGCGCGCACTGATGGTGCCGGTAGCAACCCTGCCAGCAGCAGCGATATTAATGGGCGTGGGCTACTGGATCGATCCAGACAGCTGGGGCGCAGGTAATGCGCTGGCGGCGTTACTGATCAAATCTGGTGCTGCCATCATCGAAAACATGTCAGTGCTGTTTGCGATTGGTGTCGCGTATGGCATGTCGAAAGATAAAGATGGTGCGGCAGCCCTGACCGGCTTTGTCGGATTTCTGGTAGTCACCACGCTCTGCTCACCGGCCGCGGTGGCGATGATACAGAAGATGCCGGTTGACCAGGTACCTGTGGCGTTTGGCAAAATTAATAACCAGTTTGTCGGTATTCTGGTCGGTATCCTGTCGGCGGAGGTCTATAACCGCTTCAGCCACGTCGAGCTGCCGAAAGCACTCTCCTTCTTCAGCGGACGGCGACTGGTGCCGATACTGGTCTCGTTCCTGATGATCCTGGTCGCCTTTATCCTGATGTATATCTGGCCGGTTATCTTTAACGGTCTGGTGGGCTTTGGTGAACATATCCAGAAGCTCGGCTCTGCCGGTGCCGGTATCTACGCCTTCTTTAACCGCCTGCTGATTCCGGTCGGTCTGCATCACGCTCTGAACTCGGTGTTCTGGTTCGATGTTGCGGGCATTAATGACATTCCTAAATTCCTTGGCGGTGCACAGTCACTGGCTGACGGATCGGCAACCGTCGGCATCACCGGTCGTTATCAGGCGGGATTCTTCCCGATCATGATGTTTGGTCTGCCGGGTGCTGCGCTGGCTATCTACCACTGTGCGCGTCCTGAGAACCGCGTCAAAGTGGGTAGTATCATGCTGGCCGCGGCGTTTGCTGCCTTCTTTACGGGTATTACCGAACCGCTGGAGTTCTCCTTCATGTTCGTAGCACCCGTGCTTTATCTGATCCACGCCGTCCTCACCGGTATTTCTGTCTTCATCGCTGCCAGCATGCACTGGATTGCCGGATTTGGTTTCAGCGCCGGGCTGGTGGATATGGTGCTGTCGACCCGTAATCCGCTGGCGACACACTGGTACATGCTGATCCCGCAGGGTCTGGTCTTCTTCGTTATCTATTATGTGGTGTTCCGCTTTACCATCAAAAAATTCAACCTGATGACGCCGGGCCGCGAGCTGGCGGTTGATGGTGATGAAACTGATGGTTATGACGTTAACGTTGATAAAACGGATAGCGGTGAAAGTGCCACAGAGTCACTGGCGCGCCGCTACATTGGGGCGATTGGTGGTTCAGCTAACTTAACCAGCATCGATGCCTGTATCACCCGTCTGCGTCTTAACGTGAATGACTCGGCGCAGGTGAATGAGGCGGTTGCTAAGCGTCTTGGCGCGTCCGGTGTGATCCGTCTTAACAAACAGAGCGTGCAGATCATCGTGGGTACCCAGGCAGAAAGCATCGCCTCGGCCATGAAAAAAGTATTGACCAAAGGTCCGGTCGCTGCAGCGGCTACCAGCAGTGCGCCGGCCGAGCCGGACGTTAAACCGCAGGCGGTGCTGAACAGTGAGAAGCAGGTCATCGCCACGCTGCTGGCGCCGGTCAGCGGTGAAGTCGTGGCGCTGGATGATGTGCCGGATGAAGCCTTTGCCAGCAAAGCGGTGGGCGACGGTCTGGCGATCAAGCCCAGCGACAAATGGGTAGTGGCACCGATTGCCGGTACGCTGGTGAAAATCTTTAACACCAATCATGCCTTCTGTCTGGAAACCGACAATGGCGTGGAGATTGTGGTGCACATGGGGCTGGATACCGTGGCGCTGGAAGGTAAAGGCTTTACCCGTCTGGTTGAAGAGGGGGCCAGCGTGGTCGCCGGTCAGCGAGTACTGGAGATGGACCTTGAATTCCTTAACGCCAATGCCCGCTCAATGGTGAGTCCGGTCGTGGTCAGCAACAGCGACGATTTCGCCGGTCTGACTTTACTGGCACAGGGTCAGGTAATAGCAGGGGAAACCCCGCTGTATGAAGTGAAAGGCTAATCCCCGCAACAGAACCCCACAGGCAGGAAGCGATTCCTGCCTTTTTTGTTTTAAAGGCTTAACAAACGGTTGTTTCCCTCAGACGCTTTGTGGATCATACTCCGTTACTTCGTGGTACAAATCACCCGTTATTCGTATTGAGGATTTTTGAGATGAGTGAGGCTGAAGCCCGCCCAACTAACTTTATTCGTCAGATCATTGACGAAGATTTGGCGAGCGGTAAGCACAGCAGCGTGCATACCCGTTTTCCGCCGGAGCCCAATGGCTATCTGCATATTGGTCATGCGAAATCGATCTGTCTGAATTTTGGCATCGCCCAGGATTATCAGGGGCAATGCAACCTGCGTTTCGACGATACCAATCCGGTTAAAGAGGATATGGAATTCGTTGAATCCATCAAGCGTGACGTTCAGTGGCTGGGTTTTGAGTGGAGCGGTGAGGTCTGTTACTCATCAAACTATTTCGATCAGCTCTACAACTATGCCATCGAGCTGATTTCCAAAGGACTGGCCTACGTTGATGAACTGAGTCCGGATGAGATTCGTGAATATCGCGGCACCCTGAAAGAGCCGGGTAAAAACAGCCCTTATCGCGATCGCAGCGTGGAAGAGAATCTGGCGCTGTTTGAGAAGATGCGAAACGGTGAGTTTGCCGAAGGCACCGCCTGTCTGCGCGCCAAAATCGACATGGCCTCTAATTTCATCGTGATGCGCGATCCGGTGCTTTACCGCATCAAGTTCGCGGAACACCACCAGACCGGCAATAAGTGGTGCATCTACCCGATGTATGACTTTACCCACTGCATCTCCGATGCGCTGGAAGGCATTACGCATTCGCTCTGTACGCTGGAGTTTCAGGACAACCGCCGTCTCTATGACTGGGTGCTGGACAACATCACTATTCCGGTTCATCCGCGTCAGTATGAATTCTCGCGCCTGAATCTGGAGTATGCGGTGATGTCGAAACGTAAACTCACTCAGCTGGTGACCGAGAAGCACGTAGAAGGGTGGGACGATCCGCGCATGCTGACCGTTTCAGGTCTGCGTCGTCGTGGTTACACCGCCGCGTCTATCCGTGAGTTCTGTCGTCGTATTGGCGTGACCAAGCAGGATAACATCGTGGAGATGGCTTCGCTGGAGTCCTGTATCCGCGATGATCTCAACGAGAATGCGCCCCGCGCCATGGCGGTTTTAGATCCGCTTAAAGTGGTGATTGAAAACCTGCCAGCAGGCCATAGCGAAATCGTCACCATGCCAAATCATCCGGGTAAACCGGAGATGGGCACGCGTGAAGTGCCGTTCAGCCGCGAGATCTGGATCGATCGCGCGGATTTCCGTGAAGAGGCGAACAAACAATATAAGCGTCTGGTGCTGGGCAAAGAAGTCCGCCTGCGTAACGCCTATGTGATTCGTGCTGAGCGGGTCGCCAAAGATGAAGCGGGCAACATTACCTGCATCTACTGCACCAGCGATGTTGATACGCTGAGCAAAGATCCAGCCGATGGCCGCAAAGTCAAAGGCGTGATTCACTGGGTTTCTGCGGATCACGCGCAGCCAGCTGAGTTCCGTCTGTATGATCGTCTGTTCAGTGTGCCAAACCCGGCTGCTGCAGAGGATTTCCTGGCGGTCATTAATCCTGAGTCACTGACCATCAAAAACGGCTTTGTTGAACCCAGCCTGCGCGATGTGGAACCGACAACACCGTTTCAGTTTGAACGTGAAGGTTATTTCTGCGCCGACAGCGTTTACTCGAAACCGACGCAACTGGTGTTTAACCGCACCGTCGGTCTTCGTGATACCTGGACCAAAACGGGCGAATAAATTTTTTGGGGCTGACCTCATAAAATGACAAAAGGGCGATTTATCGCCCTTTTTTATTGCCCCGATTTTTACCATCGCCGACGTTTATTCTGCACTAACCACAACCGGTTCAATACCGACTTGTGGGAGTAATCTGAGTTTAAAAAAATTAATCAATTTCAGGATGTGAATTGTCAGCTTTCAGGTAGGCTATCCGCTCTCAGAGGTTGCAAAGCGGGTTACAGAAGGAAAAAAAATGACAGTTCTCGCCCAGGAAGCCAAACACAGTGTCGTCGTTTTACATCAGCTCATTGAACGTATTTTTAATCAGCCAGCCGGATCTGACGACAGTTTCCAGCTGCTGATGTCCTATTTTCATCCTGAGTTTCGCATGGTGACCCCAAAGGGCAAAGAGTACAATCTGAACGAGGTCGAGGATCTTTTCCAGCAGTTACAAGGGCAGCGGGAAGGGATGCGCATTGCCACCTGTGAACATGTCATTCTCTCTCATCATGAAAAAGAGATCGTCGTACAGTATCGCGAAATGCAGATGATGAACGGCAATAACCAGAGCCGCATTTCGCTGGCCATTCTGGATTGCAGCAGCTCTATTCCACGCTGGCGCTATCTGCAGGAGACGCTGGTCGCGTGAGGTGAGGGCAGAAAACAGACGAAAAAAAACCGGTGAATTCACCGGTTTTTTTATTTCAGGCCGCGCCAGCGTTACTGGTCGTGCAGCGTTTCGTCTTCACGGCAATCGCCCAGCGTACAGTGTCCATAGAGATAGAGGCTGTGGTTGGTCAGCTTGATGCCATGGCGGGTCGCGATTTCACGCTGACGCGTTTCAATCGATTCGTCGCTGAACTCGATAACCTTGCCGCAATCCAGGCAGATCAGGTGATCGTGGTGATGCTGCTGCGTCAGTTCGAAGACAGACTTGCCGCCTTCAAAGTTGTGACGAGTCACAATACCGGCATCATCAAACTGGTTCAGAACACGGTAAACGGTCGCCAGGCCAATCTCTTCGCCAATGTCGATCAGGCGTTTATACAAATCTTCCGCACTGACGTGATGGCACTCAGGTTCCTGAAGCACTTCCAGAATTTTCAGTCTGGGCAGCGTTACTTTCAGGCCAGCCTTCTTTAATGCGGTGTTGTTGTCAGTCATGCGGATTTTGTCCTGTTACTAATATTCACTTTTGTGGCTTATCGCCTTGAATGTCGATCTGTGCTCATTCTCATTTGCGTCTCATTATAGAACTGAAGCGATGAAATGAAAACCAGAGGGCGTGTCTGAATCATCATGGGCTATTGGGGATTCGTCACCGGGCCGGGGAAGATTCTGACAGAGGTCTGTTAGCACATCACTTAGTCTTGCCGCCTGAGAAAATAAGCGGAAGATCGATGCGGGTATTCTACAGATTAAACGGAGAAAGTTAAAAAAATGTGGCTATTATTTCTATAGGCATTTTCATTGCCTCAATGTGAGCTGGCGCTCACATTGAGTCGGGCAGGATCAGGCTTCGATGATCTCTTTCAGCTGCAGTTCATCAAAAATCTGCCTAACCCATTGGTCAACACGCTGGCTGGTCAGCTCAGGCTGGCGATCTTCGTCAATGGCCAGGCCCAGGAAGTGGGTGTCATCGGCCAGGCCTTTCGAGGCTTCGAAGTGGTAGCCTTCAGTTGGCCAGTGTCCGACAATCACGGCACCGTGCGGTTCGATAATGTCGCGAATCGTGCCCATGGCATCACAGAAATACTCTGCGTAATCTTCCTGGTCGCCACAGCCAAACAGTGCAACCAGCTTGCCGTTAAAATCGATCTCTTCCAGCGTCGGGAAAAAGTCATCCCAGTCGCACTGCGCTTCGCCGTAGTACCAGGTCGGAATACCCAGCAGCAGGATATCAAACGCTTCCAGATCTTCTTTTGTGCTTTTTGCGATGTCATGGACTTCTGCAACATCTGTACACAGCTGTTTCTGGATCATTTTTGCAATGTTTTCGGTATTGCCGGTATCGCTGCCGAAGAAGATGCCTACGAGTGCCATGAGTAAAATAACCTCTTAAATCCTGATGATGAGATGTGTGCCGCAGCACATTTCAGCGAATAATAGCAGACGAGAGAAAACCGGTGAACGGTTAAAGCCCCGACATTTGCCTCTGCGTGCGATTTGCCCGCATTAATCCAGTTTGAGCTGTGCCAGTAGCATCTGTTCTATCAGTTCGCTACGGCTGAGATTGCGCTGTTCTGCCAGCGTATTGAGTGCATCGACGGCGTCACTGTTCATTTTCAGTTCGACACGACGAAGCCCGCGTCCTTTGTCACGTTTCAGTTGATTGCGCTTGTTAATGCGCAGCTGTTCATCACGCGAAAGCGGACTGGTTTTGGGTCGACCAGGGCGGCGCTCATCAGCAAAGAGATCGAGCGTCGTGCGGTCAGTCTGTTCTTTTGCCATGGCTTAGTAAAACTGAATGGGGGCGGGCGCCAGACACTCACCGCGCAGATTATAAATTATTGGCCATTGCCGCAGCAAAACTGACCCGCGGCAAAATTTTAGCGCGCCATCATACTTCACGCTTACGCCGGACGCCAATCCTAAACCTTTACCGCCATCTATTTGCTTTTAAAGCGCAAAAAAGCGACGGACACTGCGCAAAACGGCATCGGGTTTCTCTGCATGAACCCAGTGTCCTGCGCCACCGATCACATGCGCCTGAGCGGCCGGGAACTGCTGCAGCAACGCATCGCGATAGCTGTTATCCAGGTAGCTGGAGTCGCCGCCGCGAATAAACAGCGCCGGGTGATTCCAGGCGGGAACCGGCTGCCAGCCAGATATCGTGGTGTAGTTATCCCACAGCACCGGGACATTGAAGCGCCACTCCCCCTCCTGGAAGGATTTCAGCAGGAACTGGATCACCCCTTCTTCCTCGATCAGCGTTCGCATGACCTTCGCCGCCTCGCTGCGGGATGAGACGCCCGCATCGGTGACGGCACGAATGCCGGCAAATATCTGGTCATGACGGCGCGTCTGGTAATCCACCGGGGCGATATCGATCATCACCAGGCGCTCAATGCGTTCCGGCACCAGCGCGCTCATGGTCATGGCGATTTTACCGCCCATCGAGTGTCCGATCACCGCGACGCGATCAATGCCATGTGCATCCAGTGTTTCGACCATATCCTGCGCCATTACAGCGTAGTTCATCTCGTCAGATCGTGGTGAAAGTCCGTGGTTGCGGACATCTACCTGCAGCAACGGACCGGCATCTTTCAGCCCGCGCGCCAGCACGCCAAGGTTATCGAGACTGCCAAACAGACCGTGAATAAGCAGGATGGGCAGAGAATCAGCAGGGGATTGTTCAGTTTGCAGACGGGCGTTCAAAATCATAGCAAAGTTCTTAAGTTTGAGACCTGAGCTTAGGTTATCATGGTTTCACCTTTTCAGGCGCGCCGGTTCCGGCGGCATTAGGACATATTCTGACTTTTGCCCGTAAACCGTTTGATTGCTAACAACCCGCCTGACTTTAACTTTATAATCCTGATGTTAGAACCCACACACCCTTTGAATTGCCTGACTATACTCAGAGCTTTTCAGGAAACAGGTGGTTCTGTCATGAGAAAGAACCGTACGGAATAAGATGAAAACGATCGAAGTTGACGAAGAGCTCTACCGTTATATTGCCAGCCACACGCAACACATTGGTGAAAGCGCATCCGACATTCTGCGTCGTATGCTGAAGTTCACGGCCGGTCAGACTGCACCCGCTTCGCCTGCACAGCCAGCCTCAAAAGATGCAGCGAAAGAGTCCCAGCCTGCGTCTGTGGGCTCGCGCCCGCAGGATCGTGTCCGCGCGGTGCGCGAGCTGCTGCTTTCCGATGAATATGCGGAGCAGAAGCGGGCGGTGAATCGCTTTATGCTTATCTTGTCAACGCTCTATCGTCTTGATACCGCAGCCTTTGCTGAAGCTACTGCATCTCTGCAGGGCCGCACCCGCGTCTATTTTGCAGGTGATGAGCATACGCTGTTGCAGAATGGCACCCATACTAAGCCGAAGCATGTGCCCGGCACGCCGTACTGGGTGATCACCAACACCAATACTGGTCGTAAATGCAGCATGATCGAACACATCATGCTCTCGATGCAGTTCCCTGCGGAACTGACCGAGAAAGTTTGCGGCACCATTTAAAACTTAAGCGTCAGGGAGCAGCGCCAATGGCCAATCACCCACGTGCCGGGCAACCCGCCCAGCAGAGCGATTTGATTAACGTTGCACAATTAACGTCACAATATTATGTCCTGCAGCCCGATGTGGCGAACCCGGAACATGCGGTGAAATTTGGCACTTCCGGCCATCGCGGCAGTGCAGGGCGTCAAAGCTTCAACGAGATGCACATTCTGGCGATCGCTCAGGCGATTGCCGAAGAGCGTAAAAAGAATGGTATCACCGGGCCTTGCTACGTCGGTAAAGACACCCATGCGCTGTCTGAACCCGCCATCCTGTCTGTTCTGGAAGTGCTGGCGGCAAACGGCGTTGATGTGATCGTGCAGCAGGATAATGGCTATACGCCGACCCCTGCGATCTCGAATGCGATTCTTGAGCACAACAAAGCGGGTGGCGCGCTGGCTGACGGCATCGTGATTACGCCGTCGCATAACCCACCGGAAGATGGCGGCATCAAGTACAACCCACCTAACGGCGGACCTGCTGATACCAACGTCACCAAAGTGGTTGAAGATCGTGCCAATCAGCTGATCAAAGATGGCCTGAAAGAGGTGAAACGTCTGCCGCTGGAGCAGGCGATGGCCAGCGGTCATGTGGTCGAGAAAGATCTGATCCAGCCTTATGTTGAAGGTCTGGCAGAGATTATCGACTTCCCGGCGATTCAGAAAGCGGGCCTGAAGCTGGGTGTGGATCCACTGGGTGGTTCCGGTATTGCTTACTGGCAGCGTATTGCTGAGCACTACAAGCTGGATCTGACGCTGGTGAATGACGCGGTCGATCAGACCTTCCGCTTTATGCATCTGGATAAAGATGGCGTGGTCCGCATGGACTGCTCGTCTGAAAGCGCAATGGCAGGCCTGCTGGCTTACCGTGACAAGTTCGATCTGGCGTTCGGCAACGATCCCGATTATGACCGTCACGGCATTGTGACCCCGGCGGGTCTGATGAATCCAAACCACTATCTGGCGGTGGCGATCAACTATCTGTTCCAGCACCGCCCACAGTGGGGTCAGGATGTTGCCGTGGGTAAAACCCTGGTCTCCAGCGCCATGATTGACCGTGTGGTCAACGACATTGGTCGCAAGCTGGTGGAAGTGCCGGTGGGTTTCAAATGGTTTGTTGATGGTCTGTATGACGGCAGCCTCGGTTTCGGTGGCGAAGAGAGCGCAGGCGCTTCATTCCTGCGTTTCGACGGTACGCCGTGGTCTACGGACAAAGATGGCATCATCATGTGTCTGCTGGCCGCTGAAATTACTGCAGTGACCGGTAAAAACCCGCAGCAGCACTATGACGAACTGGCAGCGCGCTTTGGCGCACCAAGCTACAACCGTCTGCAGGCATCAGCCACCTCAGCGCAGAAAGCCGCGCTGTCGAAGCTGTCACCGGAGATGGTCAGCGCTGATACGCTGGCAGGTGATCCTATCACCGCTCGTCTGACTGCCGCGCCAGGTAATGGTGCATCTATCGGCGGTCTGAAAGTGATGACGGAGAATGGCTGGTTTGCTGCCCGTCCTTCAGGCACCGAAGACGCTTACAAAATCTACTGTGAAAGCTTCCTGGGCGCTGAACACCGCGCGCAGATTGAGAAAGAAGCCGTTGAGATTGTCAGCGAAGTGCTGAAAAACGCCTGATTAGTCGGGCAGATGAAAGGTACGCTCGGTACCATTAAGGTTGCTGGTAAAGTCCAACCCGGCTAGCTGTTGGATCGTGCCAGCACAGGAAACAGGATCAGATCGGAAAGACGCAAAAGATGTCATCCATGACAGCTCGGCCCGCGCCATCCATGGCGCGGGACGCTTTCCTCCTCTGACCCTGTTCCCTGCGCCTCGGGGTTTATCCGTTGCGGTCAGTATTTGCTCAGATTTGAGTTTGTTTGCAGTCATGAAAGGCGCCTCTGGCGCCTTTTTTTATGGCATAAAGCGATAGCCGATCCCGGTTTCCGTCAGCAGATGAGCCGGTTGTGTCGGATTGGCTTCCAGCTTCTGGCGCAGATGTCCCATATAGATGCGCAGATAGTGGCTGTGCTCCACCGCATTGGGTCCCCAGACCTGGCTCAGCAACTGCCGCTGCGTCAGCACCTTGCCGGCATTGTTAAGCAGAATACTCAACAGACGAAATTCAATCGGGGTAAGGTGAATCTCGCTGCTGCCGCGCTGTACCCGTCGTGCGGCGAAATCGACGCTGACGTCGGCGAACGTCACCCTGGCATCCGGCTGCTGGCCACTATGACGACGCAGCGCAACCCGGACGCGCGCCAGCAGTTCGCCAATGCCAAAGGGTTTAGTCAGATAGTCATCTGCCCCCGCATCCAGTGCGGCGATCTTATCCTGCTCATCGCTGCGCGCTGACAGCACAATCACCGGTATGGCGCTCCACTGTCGCAGGTCACGAATGAAATCGGTGCCATCTCCATCCGGCAGACCCAGATCCAGGATCACTAAGTCCGGCTTGCGGGTCGCCGCTTCAATCAGTCCGCGTTGCAGTGTATCGGCATCAAACACCTTAAGGGCTTCATTTTCCAGCGCCAGCCGGACAAAGCGCCGGATCTCTTTTTCATCTTCAACGATCAAAACCGTGGTCACGCAATACCTGCCTTGAGTGGGGACCGAAGCGCTACTTTATCAACATTTTATGCTGGCGTCCGCGACCATAATCTGTCGGCCCTTTCAACGCTAACGCAACCAGGCGGTAACCTTTTTGTAACTTAATTACAGGTTAATTCTTAAACAGCAAAAATAGCGGCAAATAAGTGGTCAGATGAGTAGTAAAATTACACAACCTGGCGTAAAGTTGAACACAGATCACATTCACACTATTTCACTTACCGGGAGGAGAAACCATGTATCGGGCTTATCCACGTTATAAAATTATTGCGCGACGTACGCTGGTGGTTCTTCTCGGCGTACTGGCGCTTCCTGTTATGCTGTTTCGACAGGATCGGGCACGTTTCTACAGCTACCTGCACCGCGTCTGGTGTAAGACCAGCGCCAAGCCGGTCTGGCTGGCGCAGGCTGAAGCGGGTGGTGGCGCGTTCTGGTGATTTCCCCTGCCGCAAAACAGGCCTGGTCAACTGACCGGGCTTTTTTTTGCGTTTTTTCTGAGAATAAGCGATCCGGAATCCCGTTTTAACCCTTTATTCCTGACCATTTTACGCTACACTTAAACCTCTACAAGATTTCGGAGGTTGTACAAGTATGAGCAACAAAATCCCCGTTGGAATCAGTGCATGCCTGCTCGGCGACCGCGTCAGATTTGATGGTGGGCATAAGCGTCTTACTTTTGCGACCGACGATCTCACCCCATTTGTCCGTTTTGAGCCCATCTGCCCTGAGATGGCGATTGGTCTGCCAACGCCGCGCCCGGCATTGCGTCTGGTGAAGCAGGGCGATGATGAGCTGCATCTCTGCTTCAGCAAAGATGGCGGAGAAGAGGTTACGACGCAGATGCGTGACTGGTCTGCTGAGCGGGTAAAATCGCTGCATCACCTCTGTGGCTATATCCTCTGCGCCAAATCACCCAGTTGTGGCATGGAGCGGGTGCGGGTCTATGAGCCCGATAACAACAATAACCGCAAAGCAGGCACCGGTATTTTTACTGAATTCCTGCAGCGCGAGATGCCCTGGCTGCCGCTGGAAGAAGATGGTCGTCTGCACGATCCCGCCCTGCGTGAGAACTTTATCGGTCGTGTCTGCGCGCTGCATGAATTTAATCAGATGTGGGAAAGCGGTCTGACCCGGCAGGGACTGATCGCCTTCCACAGCCGTTACAAGCTGATGATGCTGGCGCATTCGCAGGAGAAATACCGCGAGCTGGGACCCTTTGTCGCCTCCATGAGCCAGTGGGAGTCGCTGGACGCCTTTGCCTTTGAATACCGCAATCGCATGATGGAACTGATGTCACGTCCCGCCTCACGTCGCAATCACACCAATGTGCTGATGCATGTGCAGGGCTACTTCCGCACGCATCTGAGTTCACCGCAGCGCCAGGAGCTGGCAACGCTGATTGACCGCTATCGTCAGGGCACACAACCGCTGCTGGTGCCGATTACCATTCTCAAACACTACATGGCGGAGTACCCGCACCCGTGGCTGGCCCAGCAACGCTATTTCGATCCCTATCCCGAAGCCTTGTGCTTACGCTACGGACAGTAATACAGGAGGAGTATGACCACCCATCTGGTCTGGCTGCGTAACGATTTACGCGTCAACGACAATCTGGCGCTGCACGCCGCCTGCCGCGACAGCGATGCAAAAGTGATTGCGCTCTACCTTGCCACGCCAGCACAGTGGCAGCAGCATGACATGTCACCGAAGCAGGCGGCGTTTATCCACGCCAGTCTGTTGCAGGTGCAGCGTGCGCTGGCAGAGCGGGGCATTGAACTGCACTATCAGGCGTGTCACGCCTTCAGCGACAGTATTGATGCGCTGCTGCAGTTCTGCGCTAAGCAGCAGGTCGATCAGCTCTTCTACAATTACCAGTATGAAGTTAATGAACGCCAGCGCGATGCGGAGGCTGAAAAGCGTCTCGACGACGCGGGCGTGATTTGCCAGGGCTTTGATGACAGCCTGTTGCTGCCGCCCGGCAGTGTGCAGAGCGGCGATCGCTCGATGTATAAGGTGTTTACCCCGTTCAGCAAAGCCTTTGTCCGCCGCTTGCAGCAGGGGCTGCCTGAGTGCGTGCCTGCGCCGAAAGCGCGCGAAGGCGCACCGCTGAAAGCTACCCCGATTCCCGCCTTTGACTATCCAACCGAAGCCTTTGATCAGGATCTGTTTCCGCCAGGCGAAGCGGCGGCATTGAAGCGGTTGCGCCATTTCGCCACGCAACCGGTTATCGACTATCCCGCTAAGCGCGACCTTCCGGCGCTGGACGCCACCAGCCGTCTGTCGGTTTATCTGGCGACCGGCGTACTGTCGCCACGTCAGTGCCTGCATCGCGTGCTGCATGAACATCCCGATGCGCTGGACAACAGCCGCGCGTTCACCTGGCTGAACGAGCTGATCTGGCGTGAATTCTACCGTCATCTGCTGGTTGCCTGGCCGGCGCTGTGCCGACACAAGCCGTTTATCGACTGGACGCGAAACGTTGAATGGCAGCGTAACGACGCACATTTCGACGCGTGGAAAGCGGGTAAAACCGGCTATCCGATTGTCGATGCCGCAATGCGTCAGATGAAGGCGCTGGGCTGGATGCACAACCGCTTACGGATGATCACCGCCAGTTTCCTGGTCAAAGATCTGCTGATCGACTGGCGTGAAGGCGAACGCTATTTCATGCAGCAGCTGATTGATGGTGACCTGGCCGCGAACAACGGAGGCTGGCAGTGGGCGGCCTCGACCGGCACGGACGCGGCGCCCTATTTCCGCATCTTTAACCCGACCACGCAGGGCGAGCGCTTCGATGAGAAGGGGGATTTTATCCGTCACTATCTGCCTGAACTGGCCGGGGTCCCTGACAGCGATATTCACCAGCCCCATGTCTGGGCGGAGAAGCATCATAAGAAACTCGATTATCCGGCACCAATCGTGGATCATAAGGTGGCACGTAAAAAGACATTAGACGCCTTTGAGCGCGCCAAGAGCGCAGCCTGAGGCCTCGAAGGAGCCTGAATGAACCATTACGAATTAGAGACGCTGATCAATCAGCAACTCGATAGCCACAGTTTCAGCGATTACGCCCCCAACGGTTTGCAGGTTGAGGGACGCAGCGAGATCAAAACGATTATCACCGGCGTCACTGCCTGTCAGGCCCTGCTGGATGAGGCGGTGGCGCGTCAGGCCGATGCGATTATTGTCCATCATGGCTATTTCTGGAAAAGTGAACCGGCCGCGATTAAAGGCATGAAGCGCCGTCGTCTGCGGACCCTGCTGGCCAACGATATCAATCTCTATGGCTGGCACCTGCCGCTCGACGCGCATCCTGAACTGGGCAACAACGCCCAGCTGGCGAAACTGCTGGATATCGAAGTGCGCGGCGAAGTGATGCCGCTGGTATTCTGGGGTGAGCTGGCTGAGCCCCTGTCAGGCGAACAGCTGGCCCGCCGAATCGGTGAGCGGCTGGGACGTGAACCCCTGCATTGTGGTGACAACGCGCCAGCGCTGATCCGTCGTATTGCATGGTGCAGCGGGGGCGGGCAGGGCTTTATCGACCAGGCCGCGGCGGCGGGCGTCGATGCCTTTATCACCGGTGAAGTCTCTGAACAGACTATTCACAGCGCGCGTGAGCAGGGGCTGCATTTCTTTGCCGCAGGCCATCACGCCACCGAGCGCGGCGGCGTAAAAGCGCTGGGCGACTGGCTGGCGCAACACCACGATCTTGATGTGACCTTCATCGATATCCCTAATCCTGCCTGACACTCTCCCTTGTCCTGCGCGCCTGCGCAGGACCTAAATCTGTTGACACATCCCTGTCACTTTCGCATAACTGTTTGCTTTACGTAGATAAGCAATGGGCTGTACCGGGCATCCGGTCAGGTCGGCCAGGCGCGATCTCAACTGAGCGGGAGGTAGCTGTTGCAACGAGCACGGTGTTATTTATTGGGTGAACGCGCTGTCGTGCTGGAGCTGGAACCGCCGGTCTCACTGGAGAGCCAGCAACGAATCTGGGGACTGAATCAGCGCCTGCACGACTATGCCAGCGTGCTGGAGGTGATCCCCGGCATGAACAACATCACCCTGATCCTGCGAGATCCCCAGCAGAGCGCGCTGGACGCGATAGAGCGGCTTCAGCGCTGGTGGGAAGAGAGTGAAGCGCAGTTGCCGGAGTCGCGTCAGGTGGAGATCCCGGTGATCTATGGCGGCGAGTCTGGCCCCGATCTGACGGTGGTGGCGGAACACGCCGCGCTGACGCCCCGTCAGGTGGTTGAGCTGCACAGCAGCAGCGACTATGTGGTCTTTTTTATCGGCTTTCAACCCGGTTTTCCCTATCTGGGCGGACTGGATCCGCGCCTGCACATCCCGCGGCGTGCTGAGCCCAGGGTTGCAGTGCCCGCCGGCTCGGTGGGCATCGGCGGCAGCCAGACCGGCGTCTATCCGCTGGCTTCGCCCGGCGGCTGGCAGTTGATTGGCCAGACGCGCACCGCGCTGTTTGATCCCCTGCAGCAACCGCCCACGCTGCTCCGTCCCGGTGACAGGGTTCGCTTTGTGCCGCAACAGGAGGGCGTATGTTAAACATTCTGCGAGCCGGCCTGGCCGCCACTATTCAGGATGCGGGCCGTTACGGCTGGCGTCAGTATGGCATCAGCCCTGGCGGTGTGCTGGATCATCCCGCGATGTTCACCGCCAATGTGCTGGTGGGCAATGATCCCGACAGCGCGGTGCTGGAGATGGTGCTCGGCCAGTTCAAAGCGGAGTTTACCCGCGATGGCTGGTTTGCGCTGACCGGCGCAGGCTGCCATGCGGAGCTTGACGGCCAGCCGGTCTGGACGGGCTGGCGCACGCCGGTGAAACGGGGGCAGCTCCTGTCACTGGCGATGCCGCAGCGCGGCATGCGCAGCTATCTGGCAGTGCAGGGCGGTTTTGATATCCCTGCGATGCTCGGCTCCGCCAGCACCGATCTAAAAGCAAAATTTGGCGGCTTTCAGGGGCGAACCTTGCAGGATGGCGATCAGCTCCCGCTGGGCAAACCGACCCGCACGTTTGACCGTAAAGTCGGGGTGCGGCAACTGCTATGGGGCAACCGCATCCGCGCACTACCTGGCCCGGAGTATCACGAGTTCAGCCGCGAAGCGCAGCAGGCGTTCTGGCGTACCGCATGGAAACTCAGCCCGCAAAGTAACCGGATGGGATACCGGCTTGAGGGACGCAAGCTTGAGCGCGAGAGCCCGCGCGAGCTGCTGTCACACGGCGTGATGCCGGGTGTGATTCAGGTGCCGCCGAACGGACAGCCTATCGTGCTGATGGCGGATGCCCAGACCACCGGCGGCTATCCGCGCATCGCCTCGGTTATCGAAGCCGATCTCTATCACCTGGCACAAATCCGGCTGGGTGAGCCGATTCATTTTATTCACTGCACCCTGCCGGAAGCGATGCTGGCACGTCAGCATCAGCAACGCGCCCTGGACCAGATGAAGTGGGGACTCAATGAAAATTGATTTAAACGCCGACCTGGGCGAGGGCTGCGCCAGCGATCAGGCGCTGCTGCAACTGGTGAGTTCCGCCAACATCGCCTGTGGCTTTCACGCAGGTGATGCGCAGACCATGCTGCAGTCGGTGCGCTGGGCACAGGCATCCGACGTCGCGATTGGTGCACATCCCGCTTTTCCCGATCGGGAGAACTTTGGCCGCAGCGCCATGCAGCTGCCGCCGGAAACGGTCTACGCCCAGATGATCTACCAGATTGGTGCGCTGAAAAGTCTGGCGGAAAGCGAAGGTGCGCGGCTGCTTCATGTTAAACCGCACGGCATGCTTTACAACCAGGCAGCGGCCGATCCGGTGCTGGCGGATGCCATTGCCCGTGCCATCAGGGCGGTCGACAGCCAGCTGATTGTGGTGGGACTGGCTAACAGCGAATCGATTCGTGCGGCGGCGCACTACGGCTTACGCACGCGGGAAGAGGTGTTCGCCGACCGTGGCTATCTCAGTAGCGGTGCGCTGGTGCCGCGCAGCGAGCCGGGCGCGCTGATTGAAGATGAACAGCAGGCTATCAGTCAGACGCTGACGATGGTGCAGCAGGGCAAAGTAAAAAGTATCACCGGAGAATGGGTTGCGGTGAATGCACAGACTGTCTGCTTACATGGCGACGGCGCGCACGCCCTGCAATTTGCACAGCGGTTGCGTGATGCGTTTGCCGATCAGCAGATTCGTGTCACCAGCAACTGAATAACCACACTTAGCCCGGCGTATGCCGGGTTTTTCAACTCTGAGGGAAATCCATGGATAGTGCAGTAAATCTCTGGCCATTACTGGGCATCGCCGCCATCGTCGTCGGCTTCCTGTTACGATTCAATCCGGTGCTGGTGGTGATTGTCGCCGGGTTTGTGACCGGTCTGGCCGCGATGATGCCGCTGGCGGACATTCTGGAAAAGCTCGGGGCAGGTTTTCTCAACACCCGCAACCTGCCGCTGATCCTGCTGCTGCCGCTGGCGGTCATTGGCCTGCTGGAGCGTCACGGACTGAAAGAGCGGGCGCAGGCGTGGATTGCACAGATCAAAACGGCAACCGCCGGACGGCTGCTGATCGTCTACCTGTTTGTGCGCGAAATCACCGCCGCGCTGGGGTTAACCAGTCTCGGCGGACATCCGCAGATGGTGCGTCCGTTGCTGGCACCGATGGCGGAAGGAGCAACTGAAAGCCGCTATGGCGAGATCTCACCTGAGTTGCGCCATCGGCTGCGCGCGATGTCAGCGGCGACCGATAATGTCGGCCTCTTCTTTGGTGAGGATATCTTCGTGGCGTTTGGCGCGATTATCTTTATGCACAACTTTATGCAGGAGTCAGCCGGGATTCAGACCGAACCGCTGCACATCGCCTTATGGGGCATTCCAACTGCCGTCGCCGCGTTCCTGATCCACTCGGCACGTCTGGTGCGGCTGGATCGGCAACTGGCGCGAGAGCTGCAGCAGCTGAACCGTCAGGCGCTGAAAGCCAAAGGAGGTGAGTAATGTTCCAGCAACAATATCTGATGTGGCTGGCGGGCATTATCCTGCTGGTGGTGGCGGTGCTTTCCTGGCGTGACAGCGCGAATCCGCGTCGTTTTACCACCGGACTGTTCTGGGCCTTGTATGGCCTGGTTTTTCTGGTCGGTGACTGGACGACGCAACTGATGAGCGCCTGGATGGGGTCAGATGCGGCGGGCACCCGTATGCTGCACATCGGCATCGGTGTCATTGTGGTGGTGATGGCGCTGATTGCCGGGTTTGGCGGTGTCAGGCTGGGTCGCTATCATCAGCGCAGCGATGAAGAGAAACAGGCCAGTGCGCTGCGTCTGCGCAATAAACTGTTTCTGCCTGCACTGTCGATTCCGGTCGTGACCGTGGTCGGTGTGCTGGCGTTTAACCATATTCCCGGTTTGCAGGATGCGGTGTTCGGCCCCGGTAACCACGCCACGCTGGTGACGCTGTTTTCAATGATGGTCGGCTGTGTGATTGGCTGGCTGGTGGCGTTAAAACTGACCCACGAGAAACCGGTGCAGTCGATGCAGGAGACCCGTCGCCTGCTGGATTCGATTGGCTGGGCCTTTATCCTGCCGCAGATCCTTGCCACCCTGGGGCTGCTGTTTACCAGCGCAGGCGTGGGCAGTGCGATTTCGCATCTGACAGAAACCTGGCTGGCGGTAGATAATCGCTTTGTCGCGGTCACCGTATATGCCGTCGGGATGGCGCTGTTAACCATGATCATGGGTAATGCTTTTGCGGCGTTTCCGATAATCACCGCAGGCGTCGGCATCCCGATTCTGGTGTTGCAGCACGGCGGAAACCCGGCAGTGATGGCGGCAATTGGTATGTTCTCCGGCTACTGCGGTACGCTGATGACGCCGATGGCGGCCAACTTCAATATCGTCCCGGCGGCGCTGCTGGAACTGCCCGATCGTAACGCGGTGATCAAGGCTCAGATTCCGACCGGTGTGCTACTGTTAATCGTTAATATTTTCCTGCTCTATTTCCTGATGTTCCTGTGAGGTTGCATGAAAACTGTCCTGATGACCGCCTTTGAACCTTTTGGCGGTGAAACGATTAACCCTTCATGGGAAGCGGTGCGCGCGCTGGAAGGTAAACAGATTAGCGGGGCGACGATAGTGATCCGCCAGTTGCCGGTGGTATTCAGCGACGTACTCAGGGTGCTGAATCAGGCGCTGGAAGAGGTGAAACCGGATGCGATTCTGTCGGTGGGGCAGGCGGGCGGCCGTAGCGACATTACCGTTGAACGTATTGGTATTAATGTCGATGACGCCCGTATCCCGGACAACGCCGGTCATCAGCCGGTGGATGAGCCCGTTGTAGCAGGTGGCCCGGCAGCCTATTTTTCCCGTCTGCCCATCAAAGCGATTGTGGCGGCGGTGCGTGAAGCGGGGATCCCCGCTTCAGTGTCGCAAACGGCGGGCACCTTTACCTGTAACCGCGTAATGTACGGCCTGCTGCACTGGCTTGAGCAGCATGACAGTCCGGTGCGGGGAGGCTTTATCCATATTCCTTATCTGCCTGAACAGGCGGCGCAGCATCCGGGCGCACCGAGCATGGCGCTGGCGTCCATTATTCAGGCGCTGGAAATTGCGGTAAAGGTCACGCTGGAGACCGGCGAGGATATCAGACAGGCTGGCGGCGCTACCCATTAAGAGGATGAACGATGCCTGAAGGACCGGAAATTCGCCGCGTGGCGGATAAACTTGAAGACGCCATTGTGGGTCAGCCGTTAACGGAAGCGTGGTTCGCGTTTCCTCAGCTCAAAACCTATGAACCGGCATTGATTGGTGAGCAGGTTAATGCGATTGAGACGCGGGGTAAAGCGCTGCTGACTCATTTCAGCAATGGCCTGACGCTCTACAGCCATAACCAGCTTTATGGTGTCTGGCGCATTGTAAAACCTGACACCGAACTGAATTCCACCCGTCAGTTGCGGGTGCGACTGGCGACGGCGGGCAAAGCGATTCTGCTCTACAGCGCCTCAGATATTGAGCTGCTTAATGCGGATACGCTGGCGGCACATCCGTTTCTTAATCGTATCGGACCGGATGTGCTGAACAGTGCCCTGACAGTGGAAGAGGTGAAAGAGCGGCTGCTGTCACCCCGTTTCCGGCGGCGGCAGTTCAGTGGTCTGTTGCTGGATCAGGCTTTTCTGGCCGGGCTGGGAAACTACCTGCGTGCCGAAATTCTCTGGCTGGCACAGTTGCTGCCAAATCATCGGGCGCAGGATCTCAGTAATGATCAGCTGACTGCTTTCAGCGAAGCGCTGCTTTCAGTGCCGCGCCATGCCTATCGGATGCGTGGAACCATGAAGAAATATCATGAGGAAGCGGCGTTTCAGTTTGAGGTGTTTCATCGACAGGGCAAAAAATGCCGGCGCTGCGGCACTGTGATTGAGAAGGGCACGCTCTCATCACGGCCTTTTTACTGGTGTCCGGGTTGTCAGAGATAGGGGCGACCGCATTGGCGAACAAAACAGGAAAAGGTTCTTACTGCAAACAGCTGACAAACTCGAATCCGGGTGAGTCCAGCCGCTACGAAGAAGTCTGACGCGCAGGGAATACGGTCAGAGGAGGAAAGCGTCCCGCGCCAGGGACGGCGCGGGCCGAGCGGCCATGGATGGTTTAAGCGACTTTCCGATCTGACCGTGTTCTCTGCGCAGGCGCGGTATCACAGCCAATCGCCCCCGGCTTTAAAGCAACATCAAGCGGAGATCCCTCTCCGCTATCCACTGAGCCTTACTTTTTCAGCTGTGAGCTGAATTCGCGCTCGGTATAACCGGTGTAGAGCTGACGTGGACGGGCAATCTTCATGCCTTCGTCGTGCATCTCTTTCCAGTGTGCAATCCAGCCAACAGTACGGGCCATCGCGAAGATCACCGTAAACATGGAGGATGGAATACCCATCGCTTTCAGAATGATACCGGAGTAGAAGTCCACGTTTGGATAGAGTTTACGCTCGATGAAGTACGGGTCGTTCAGCGCAATGTGTTCCAGCTCCATCGCCACTTCCAGCAGGTCATCCTTCATACCCAGCTCATTCAGGACTTCATGGCAGGTATCGCGCATCACGGTCGCGCGTGGATCGTAGTTTTTGTAAACGCGGTGACCAAAGCCCATCAGACGGAAAGAGTCATTTTTGTCTTTGGCGCGTTTAACAAATTCCGGAATGTGCTCAACGGTGCTGATCTCTTCCAGCATACGCAGGGTCGCTTCGTTGGCACCGCCGTGCGCCGGTCCCCACAGGGAGGCGATCCCGGCGGCGATACAGGCAAACGGATTCGCGCCGCTTGAACCAGCGGTACGAACGGTAGAGGTTGAGGCGTTCTGCTCATGGTCAGCATGCAGGATCAGGATGCGGTCCATGGCGCGTTCCAGCACCGGATTCACTTTGTACTCTTCGCACGGCGTGGCAAACATCATGTGCAGGAAGTTACCCGCATAGGAGAGGTCGTTGCGCGGATAGACAAACGGCTGGCCGATAGAATATTTGTAACACATCGCTGCCATGGTCGGCATTTTAGAAAGCAGACGGAACGCTGCGATTTCGCGGTGGCGCTCAATGTTTACATCCAGCGAATCGTGGTAAAACGCAGCCAGTGCACCAGTAACACCGCACATTACCGCCATCGGATGCGAATCGCGACGGAAGCCGTGGAACAGGCGGGTAATCTGCTCATGAATCATGGTGTGGCGGGTAACCGTGGTACGGAACTCATCAAACTGTTTCTGGTTTGGTGCTTCGCCGTTCAGCAGGATGTAGCAGACTTCCAGATAGTTAGAGTGGGTCGCCAGCTCAGAAATAGGGAAACCACGGTGCAGCAGGATACCTTCATCCCCATCGATAAAGGTGATTGCAGATTCGCAGGACGCGGTAGACGTAAAACCGGGATCGAAGGTGAACAGGCCACTTGAACCCAGAGTGCGGACATCAACGACATCCTGGCCCAGCGTACCTTTCAGCACGTCCAGTTCAATAGATGTTCCATCTTGCAGGGTTAGCGTTACTTTTTTATCTGTCATTTTCGTCTCCATAGCGCCTTATGTGGGTAAGGATCTTTAGACACCTGAAACGCGTTCATGTTGCGGTTGGCAAAACTACACAGTATCACTCTGCGGGGATAAAACGGGTGCAGGGTACAGAGTGAGCGGCGCGTTCCCAGCGGGAACCGGTGAGCCATGGACATGCTGCATATCGCGGTTGTTAAAGATCCGGTCAGGACATAACTTCTTGGTAACCAATAACCTGATGCTTTTTAATGCTCATTATCGCAATGTTACATAACTTGCGCTTAGGGGAAAGTGTATCCCCATAACTTTTGCGCATCATAGGAATTTACAGGCTTAGTTTGTAACTGAATTGTTGAACTATTGTCAAATCAGATAATTAAAATTGTATCAATTGTGAAAATCGTGAGTAGGATCACTGTTCCACCTAAAATATACCAAAGAGTTTGTAGGGGAATTGTAATCAGAATGTGATCCTCCTATACTCCAGGCAGGTCTCCGGAACACCCTGACACCAGGAGCCACCCAGCGTTTACTACCGCGTCAATTAACACTGGATGTTGCTTTTTTGGTGACGGTTAAAGTCTGCCACGCGTTGTGATTAGACTCCGCCTCAGGTCCGGAGGAAGCAAAATAAAAAAGAGCTGTGTGGGCAAAACCGTGAAAAAACAAAGACCTGTCAACTTGGATCTCTCGACGATCCGGTTTCCCGTTACTGCAATATCGTCCATTCTTCACCGCGTCTCCGGCGTAATCACATTGGTTGCCATTGGCATCCTGCTGTGGCTGCTCGGTCTCTCTCTCTCCTCTCCTGAAGGTTTCCAGCACGCTGCGTCCATCATGGATGGCTTCTTCGCGAAGTTCATTATGTGGGGCATCTTAACGGCGCTGGCCTATCACGCGGTGAGCGGGATTCGTCATATGTTGATGGATTTTGGTTATCTGGCCGAAACGCTGCAGGTTGGTAAGCGTTCCGCTCATATGACTTTTGTGATCACTGTCGTGCTGGCAATTCTGGCGGGAGTCCTCGTATGGTAAGCAATGCATCCGCATTGGGTCGCAACGGCATTCAGGACTGGCTGCTGCTGCGGGCAACTGCAATTCTCATTACGCTCTACATCGTCTACATCCTCGGTTTCGTGGTGATGACAGACACGCTGACTTATGACCTGTGGCGTGGCTTCTTCGCTTCCGCATTCACCAAAGTGTTCACGCTGCTGACGCTGTTCTCCATTCTGATCCACGGCTGGATTGGCATGTGGCAGGTGTTAACAGACTACGTTAAATCACTGCCAACCCGCTTGTTGTTGCAGTTTGTGATTGTCGTGGCGCTGTTGTGGTATGCGATTTATGGATTTGTTGTGGTGTGGGGTGTGTAAATGAGTTTGCCAATCAGAGAGTTCGATGCCGTGGTAATCGGCGCAGGTGGCGCAGGAATGCGAGCCGCACTGCAAATCTCCCAGGGCGGCCAGAGCTGTGCCCTGTTATCTAAAGTTTTCCCGACCCGTTCCCACACCGTATCTGCGCAGGGTGGTATTACCGTTGCGCTGGGTAATACCCATGAAGATAACTGGGAATGGCACATGTACGACACCGTCAAAGGTTCCGACTATATCGGCGACCAGGACGCGATTGAATATATGTGTAAAACCGGCCCGGAAGCTATTCTGGAACTGGAACACATGGGTTTACCTTTCTCGCGTCTTGAAGATGGTCGTGTCTATCAGCGTCCGTTTGGTGGCCAGTCAAAGAATTTTGGTGGCGAGCAGGCGGCACGTACGGCGGCTGCGGCTGACCGTACCGGTCACGCATTGCTGCACACTCTTTATCAGCAGAACCTGAAAAACAAAACCACTATCTTCTCTGAGTGGTATGCACTGGATCTGGTGAAAAACGCCGATGGCGCAGTCGTGGGTTGTACCGCTATCTGCATCGAAACCGGCGAAACCGTTTATTTCAAAGCGAAAGCGACCATTCTGGCCACTGGCGGTGCGGGCCGTATCTACCAGTCCACCACCAATGCGCATATCAACACCGGTGACGGCGTAGGTATGGCACTGCGTGCGGGCGTACCGGTGCAGGATATGGAGATGTGGCAGTTCCACCCAACCGGTATCGCCGGTGCGGGCGTGCTGGTCACCGAAGGCTGCCGTGGTGAAGGCGGCTATCTGCTGAACAAACATGGCGAACGCTTCATGGAGCGTTATGCGCCGAACGCCAAAGATCTGGCGGGCCGCGACGTGGTTGCGCGCTCGATGATGATTGAAATCCGTGAAGGTCGCGGCTGTGATGGCCCGTGGGGTCCACATCTCAAACTGAAACTGGATCATCTGGGTAAAGAGGTGCTTGAGTCACGTCTGCCTGGCATCCTTGAGCTGTCACGCACCTTTGCGCACGCCGATCCGATTAAAGAGCCGATTCCGGTCATTCCAACCTGCCACTACATGATGGGCGGTATTCCGACCAAAGTGACCGGCCAGGCACTGCGCGTCAATGAGCAGGGCGAAGATGTAGTGATTCCAGGCCTGTTCGCCGTCGGTGAAATCGCCTGCGTATCGGTACATGGTGCCAACCGTCTGGGCGGTAACTCACTGCTCGACCTGGTGGTCTTTGGCCGTGCAGCGGGTCTGCATCTGCTGGCAAGTATTCAGGAGCAGGGCGACCTGCGTGATGCCACAGAAGATGAGATCGCCGGGGCGATGGCGCGTTTCAACCGCTGGGAAAATAACACCACGGGTGAAGATCCGGTTGAGATTCGTAAAGCGCTGCAACGCTGCATGCAGAATAACTTCTCGGTATTCCGTGAAGGCGAAGCGATGGCTCAGGGTCTGGAAGAGCTGAAAGAGATTCGCCAGCGCCTGAAGTCAGCGCGTCTGGATGACCGCTCACCGGATTTCAACACCCAGCGTATTGAGTGCCTGGAGCTGGATAACCTGATGGAGACGGCCTTTGCCACGGCGGTAGCGGCTAACTATCGCACCGAAAGCCGCGGTGCGCACAGTCGCTTCGACTTCCCGGATCGTGATGATGAAAACTGGCTGTGCCACAGTCTTTATGTCCCGGAAACCGAAAGCATGACGCGCCGTGAGGTGAACATGCAGCCGAAACTGCGCGCGGCCTTCCCGCCGAAAGTGCGTACCTACTAATTTCGGAGACGATCATGAGACTCGAGTTTTCAATTTATCGCTACAATCCGGATGTCGATGACAAACCGCGCATGCAGGATTACACCCTGGAAGCGGAAGATGGTCGCGACATGATGCTGCTGGACGCGCTGATTCGCCTGAAAGAGAAAGATCCGACCCTGGCGTTTCGTCGCTCCTGTCGTGAAGGCGTCTGCGGTTCCGATGGCCTGAACATGAACGGTAAAAACGGACTGGCCTGCATTACGCCCGTCTCGGCGCTGGGCAACGGCAAACAGAAAATTGTTATCCGTCCGCTGCCAGGTTTACCGGTGGTGCGTGACCTGGTTGTAGACATGAGCCAGTTTTATGCACAGTATGAGAAAATTAAGCCTTTCCTGTTGAATAATGGGGAAAATCCGCCAGCTCGTGAACATCTGCAGTCGCCGGATGAGCGTGAACACCTGGATGGCCTGTACGAATGTATACTCTGTGCCTGCTGCTCAACCTCATGCCCATCATTCTGGTGGAATCCTGAGAAGTTCATCGGTCCTGCTGGCCTGCTGGCCGCGTACCGCTTCCTGATTGACAGCCGCGACACCGAAACCGAGGCGCGTCTCGACAATCTGAATGATGCTTTCAGCGTATTCCGCTGCCATAGCATCATGAACTGTGTGAGCGTATGTCCGAAAGGGCTGAACCCGACGCGCGCCATCGGCCATATCAAGTCGATGCTGCTGCAGCGCGGCGCATAAGCAGTTTCTGCCGGGAACCTCAGGTTCCCGGTGTTTTACGGAAGCCTCTGTAAGCGCGGTGATTACCACGTTTACAAAGGTTCCCTTACGGGCCACGCGCGCTGCGCAAAGTGCTCGTATCGCTGAACTCACTACGGCAAACCGCGAAAGCGGCAACAAATGAAACCTCAAAAAAGCATAGCAATGCTTAAGGGATCACAATGCAGAACAGCGCGATGAAGCCCTGGCTGGACTCTTCCTGGCTGGCCGGCGCGAATCAGTCTTACATAGAGCAGCTCTATGAGGATTTCCTGACCGATCCTGACTCTGTCGATGCAGTGTGGCGCTCGATGTTCCAGCAGTTACCGGGCACCGGAATGAAACCTGAGCAGTTTCACTCCACCACACGTGAGTACTTCCGTCGCCTGGCGAAAGACGCATCTCGTTACACCTCATCTGTCTCCGATCCTGAAACCAACTCCAAGCAAGTAAAAGTGCTGCAGCTGATTAACGCGTTTCGTTTCCGCGGTCATCAGCACGCCAATCTTGACCCGCTTGGTCTGTGGAAACAGGACCGGGTAGCCGATCTCGATCCCGCTTTTCACGATCTGACCGAGGCCGATTTTCAGGAAAGCTTTAACGTCGGCTCTTTTGCCATTGGCAAAGAGACCATGAAGCTGGCCGAACTGTTCGAGGCGCTGACTCAGACTTACTGCGGCTCGATCGGTGCAGAATATATGCACATCAACAACACTGATGAGAAACGCTGGATTCAGCAGCGTCTTGAGTCAGTCGCGGGCCGTGCAGCCTTCAGCAATGAAGAGAAAAAAGGTTTCCTGAAAGAGCTGACCGCGGCCGAAGGGCTGGAAAAATATCTCGGAGCGAAATTCCCGGGTGCCAAACGCTTCTCGCTGGAAGGCGGCGATGCACTGGTTCCGATGCTGCGCGAAATGATCCGTCATGCCGGTAAGAGCGGAACCCGTGAAGTCGTACTGGGTATGGCGCACCGTGGTCGTCTCAACGTGCTGATCAACGTGCTGGGTAAAAAGCCACAGGATCTGTTCGACGAGTTCGCCGGTAAGCACAAAGAGCATCTGGGCACCGGTGACGTGAAGTACCACATGGGCTTCTCGTCTGACGTGGAAACCGAAGGCGGTCTGGTTCACCTGGCGCTGGCGTTTAACCCGTCGCACCTGGAGATCGTCAGCCCGGTAGTCATGGGTTCAGTACGTGCCCGTCTGGATCGTCTGGATGAGCCAGCCAGCAATAAAGTCTTACCGATCACCATTCATGGTGATGCGGCCGTGATTGGCCAGGGCGTGGTTCAGGAAACTCTGAACATGTCACAGGCGCGCGGTTATGAAGTGGGCGGTACCGTTCGCATCGTCATCAACAACCAGGTTGGCTTCACCACCTCCAACCCGAAAGATGCGCGTTCTACCCCTTACTGCACCGATATCGGCAAAATGGTGCTGGCACCGATTTTCCACGTCAATGCTGACGATCCGGAAGCGGTCGCGTTTGTGACCCGTCTGGCGCTCGACTATCGCAACACCTTTAAGCGTGATGTGTTTATCGATCTGGTCTGCTATCGCCGTCATGGTCACAACGAGGCGGATGAGCCAAGTGCGACCCAGCCGCTGATGTACCAGAAAATCAAAAAACACCCGACGCCGCGTAAAATCTATGCCGACCGTCTGGAAGGTGAAGCCATTGCCACGCAGGAAGATGCGACCGAAATGGTCAATCTCTACCGTGACGCGCTGGATGCGGGTGAGTGCGTGGTGCCGGAATGGCGTCCAATGAGCCTGCACTCCTTTACCTGGTCACCTTACCTGAATCATGAGTGGGATGAACCTTACCCGGCTCAGGTCGACATGAAACGTCTGAAGGAGCTGGCGCTGCGTATCAGCCAGGTGCCTGAAGAGGTGGAAGTGCAGTCGCGTGTTGCCAAGATTTATAACGACCGTCGTCTGATGGCTGAAGGCGAGAAAGCCTTTGACTGGGGCGGCGCGGAAAACCTGGCATATGCCACGCTGGTTGATGAAGGCATTCCGGTGCGTCTGTCGGGTGAAGATACCGGTCGCGGAACCTTCTTCCATCGTCACGCGGTGGTCCATAACCAGGCGAACGGCTCAACCTATACCCCTCTGCACCATGTGCACAGCGGTCAGGGTCAGTTCAAAGTGTGGGACTCCGTGCTGTCAGAAGAGGCGGTACTGGCCTTTGAATATGGTTATGCCACCGCAGAGCCGCGCATCCTGACCATCTGGGAAGCGCAGTTTGGTGACTTCGCCAACGGCGCACAGGTTGTTATCGACCAGTTCATCAGCTCCGGTGAGCAGAAATGGGGCCGGATGTGTGGCCTGGTGATGCTGCTGCCGCACGGTTATGAAGGTCAGGGGCCAGAGCACTCCTCTGCGCGCCTGGAACGTTATCTGCAACTCTGCGCTGAGCAGAACATGCAGGTCTGCGTGCCGTCTACCCCTGCGCAGGTTTACCATATGCTGCGTCGTCAGGCGCTGCGCGGTATGCGCCGTCCGCTGATTGTGATGTCGCCGAAATCACTGCTGCGTCATCCGCTGGCGATCTCCACGCTGGATGAACTGGCTAACGGCAGCTTCCAGCCTGCGATTGGCGAAGTCGATGATCTGGATCCGCAGGGCGTGAAACGCGTCGTGCTGTGCTCCGGTAAAGTCTATTACGACCTGCTGGAGCAGCGTCGTAAAAATGAGCAGACCGATGTGGCTATCGTGCGCATCGAGCAGCTCTATCCGTTCCCGCATCACGCGGTACAGGAAGCATTAAAAGCGTATGCTCACGTGCAGGATTTTGTCTGGTGTCAGGAAGAGCCACTGAATCAGGGCGCCTGGTATTGCAGCCAGCATCATTTCCGTGAAGTTGTGCCGTTTGGTGCCACTTTACGTTATGCAGGCCGCCCGGCATCCGCCTCACCGGCCGTGGGTTACATGTCCGTACACCAACAACAGCAGCAAGACCTGGTTAATGACGCGCTGAACGTTAATTAATTAAAAGGAAAGATAATGAGTAGCGTAGATATTCTCGTTCCCGACCTGCCTGAATCGGTTGCCGATGCCTCTGTGGCAACCTGGCATAAAAAACCAGGCGATGCAGTCACTCGCGATGAAGTGCTGGTCGAAATCGAAACTGACAAAGTTGTACTGGAAGTGCCAGCCTCTGCGGACGGTATCCTGGAAGCCGTTCTGGAAGAAGAGGGCGCCACCGTCACTTCCCGCCAGATCCTGGGTCGTCTGAAAGAGGGCAACAGCGCCGGTAAAGAGAGCAGCGCGAAGTCTGAAAGCAAAGAGTCTACCCCGGCTCAGCGTCAGACTGCATCACTGGAAGAAGAGAGCAACGATGCGCTCAGCCCGGCTATCCGCCGTCTGATTGCAGAGCACAATCTTGATGCCTCGCAGATTAAAGGCAGCGGTGTTGGTGGTCGTCTGACCCGTGAAGATGTTGAAAAACATCTGGCCAACAAACCGCAGGCTGCCAAAGCCGCTGCGCCAGCTGCTGATGCGGCCGCCGCGCAGCAGCCAGTGGCTAACCGCAGCGAAAAACGCGTGCCGATGACCCGTCTGCGTAAGCGTGTTGCCGAGCGTCTGCTGGAAGCGAAGAACAGCACCGCGATGCTGACCACCTTCAACGAAATCAACATGAAGCCCATCATGGATCTGCGTAAGCAGTATGGTGAGGCCTTCGAGAAGCGTCACGGTGTACGTCTGGGCTTTATGTCCTTCTACATCAAAGCGGTTGTTGAAGCGCTGAAACGCTATCCGGAAGTGAATGCTTCCATCGATGGTGAAGATGTGGTTTACCACAACTACTTCGACGTCAGCATTGCGGTCTCGACGCCACGTGGTCTGGTTACACCCGTCCTGCGTGACGTGGATGCGCTGAGCATGGCGGACATCGAGAAGAAAATCAAAGAGCTGGCAGTGAAAGGCCGTGACGGCAAGCTGACAGTTGAGGATCTGACCGGCGGTAACTTTACCATTACCAACGGCGGCGTCTTTGGTTCACTGATGTCCACCCCGATCATCAACCCACCGCAGAGCGCCATCCTGGGCATGCACGCCATCAAAGATCGCCCGATGGCGGTCAATGGTCAGGTTGTGGTGCTGCCGATGATGTATCTGGCGCTCTCCTACGACCACCGTCTGATCGATGGCCGTGAATCAGTTGGTTATCTGGTTGCAGTGAAAGAGATGCTGGAAGATCCGGCGCGCCTGCTGCTGGATGTCTGATTTTCACCGGGCGCGCCTTGCCGCGCGCCCAACCTCATTACTCTTTTCAGACCTGAATGGATAGAACATCATGAACTTACACGAATACCAGGCGAAACAACTGTTTGCACGGTATGGCATGCCGGCACCAACGGGTTACGCCTGTACTACACCACGTGAAGCGGAAGAAGCAGCCTCTAAAATTGGCGCAGGCCCGTGGGTAGTTAAATGTCAGGTTCATGCCGGTGGCCGCGGTAAAGCGGGCGGTGTGAAAGTGGTTAACAGCAAAGAAGAGATTCGTGCTTTTGCTGAAAACTGGCTGGGCAAACGCCTGGTTACCTATCAGACAGACGCAAACGGCCAGCCGGTAAACCAGATTCTGGTTGAAGCGGCGACCGATATCGATCAGGAGCTCTATCTGGGCGCTGTGGTCGATCGCGCAACGCGTCGCGTAATTTTCATGGCCTCCACTGAAGGCGGCGTGGAAATTGAAAAAGTGGCGGAAGAGACCCCGCACCTGATCCACAAAATGGCGCTGGATCCACTGACTGGCCCGCAGCCTTATCAGGGTCGTGAGCTGGCGTTCAAACTTGGCCTTACTGGCAAGCTGGTTGGCCAGTTCACCAAAATCTTCATGGGTCTGGCGACGCTGTTCCTGGAGCGCGATCTGGCGATGGTTGAGATCAACCCGCTGGTGATCACCAAACAGGGCGACCTGATCTGCCTGGATGGCAAACTGGGTGCCGATGGCAACGCCCTGTTCCGTCAGCCAGAGCTGCGCGAAATGCGCGATCCAAGCCAGGAAGATCCGCGTGAAGCCCATGCGACACAGTGGGAACTGAACTATGTTGCGCTGGAAGGCAACATCGGTTGTATGGTTAACGGCGCAGGTCTGGCGATGGGCACCATGGACATCGTTAAACACCACGGCGGTCAACCGGCCAACTTCCTTGATGTCGGCGGCGGCGCAACCAAAGAGCGCGTGACCGAAGCCTTCAAAATCATCCTGTCTGACGATGCGGTTAAAGCCGTATTCGTTAACATCTTCGGCGGTATCGTACGCTGCGACCTGATTGCCGACGGCATCATCGGCGCAGTCGCTGAAGTGGGTGTGAACGTACCAGTTGTGGTACGTCTGGAAGGTAACAACGCCGAGCTGGGCGCCCAGAAACTGGCGGACAGCGGTCTGAACATCATTGCAGCAACCAGCCTGACAGACGCCGCACAGCGTGTTGTTGCTGCCGCGGAGGGTAAATAATGTCCATTCTGATCGACAAAAACACCAAAGTCATTTGCCAGGGTTTCACCGGTGGCCAGGGGACTTTCCATTCTGAGCAGGCGCTGGCATACGGCACCCAACTGGTTGGCGGCGTGACGCCAGGCAAAGGTGGCACGACCCATCTCGGCCTGCCTGTGTTCAACACCGTTCGCGAAGCGGTAGAAGCAACAGGCGCGACCGCCACTGTGATCTACGTTCCGGCTCCTTTCTGTAAAGATGGCATCCTGGAAGCGATCGACGCGGGCATCAAACTGATCATCACCATCACCGAAGGCATCCCGACCCTGGATATGCTGACCGTGAAAGTGAAGCTGGATGAAGCAGGCGTGCGGATGATCGGTCCAAACTGCCCAGGCGTTATCACCCCAGGCGAATGTAAAATCGGCATCATGCCGGGCCACATTCACCAGCCGGGCCGCGTCGGTATCGTGTCACGTTCAGGCACCCTGACCTATGAAGCGGTTAAGCAGACCACGGATATCGGCTACGGCCAGTCAACCTGTGTTGGCATTGGTGGTGACCCGATCCCAGGCTCTAACTTCATCGACATCCTGAAAATGTTCCAGGATGATCCACAGACTGAAGTTATCGTGATGATCGGTGAGATCGGCGGTAGCGCAGAAGAAGAAGCTGCAGCCTTCATTAAAGAGCACGTGACCAAGCCGGTTGTAGGCTACATTGCTGGCGTCACCGCGCCGAAAGGCAAGCGTATGGGCCATGCTGGCGCCATCATTGCTGGTGGTAAAGGTACAGCAGATGAGAAATTTGCTGCGCTGGAAGCGGCAGGCGTGAAAACCGTCCGCAGCCTGGCGGATATCGGTGACGCAGTTAAAGCCGTATTACCTGCTAAATAAGTCAGCGTCATCTGAGACTAAGCCACCTTCGGGTGGCTTTTTTTATGCCTGTAAATGACAGCTATAACGCAGGAAGCTAAAGAGAAGAGTGCGCGGTTAAATAACCGGTCTGCGGCTCATCACGTTAAGGAAAAGTGTCAAAGGTAAATTATTTCTTCGCGCTTTATTTCATTACTGACATCTCATTAACAAGAAACCTACCTGACCCTATCTGGAAACTTATTGCGTTAATCCAGATCAATTAATCGCGACTTATATCCAACTATATCTCTGGCAAAGCGCAACGCTAAGGGCGTAAATTGCGCTGCATCAATCCAGCCTTTTACACAAATTTTCAAACGTCTGCTCAACCCGGGATAACACCCGCTTTCCTCCTGTTAAAGCACGCGTTAACGAAAGCGCTGATTGACAATTTTCTGAGCTGCTTCATTCGCTACTCGCCTGTTCGGGCAGCTCACAGACCTGTTCTGCGGGTAATAAAAAACTGGAATCAATAAACAGTCGTTGCTGACTCTGATTGCGTTCGATCTGATCGCGCGCGTGACGGAGACAAAGCGAGGAGCAAGGAGTCCTTATGTTAGATATCGTCGAGCTGTCGCGGTTACAGTTTGCCTTAACGGCGATGTACCATTTTCTGTTCGTCCCTTTAACGCTGGGTATGGCGTTCTTGCTGGCGATCATGGAAACGGTATATGTCCTGAGCGGCAAACAAATCTATAAAGATATGACGAAGTTCTGGGGCAAGTTATTTGGTATTAACTTTGCGCTGGGTGTCGCCACCGGCCTGACCATGGAATTTCAGTTCGGGACTAACTGGTCATATTACTCTCACTACGTCGGCGATATCTTCGGCGCGCCGCTCGCCATCGAAGGTCTGATGGCGTTCTTCCTGGAATCCACCTTTGTTGGCCTGTTCTTTTTTGGCTGGGATCGCCTGGGCAAAGTGCAGCACCTCGCCGTCACCTGGCTGGTGGCGCTGGGCTCAAACATGTCGGCGCTGTGGATTCTGGTGGCTAACGGCTGGATGCAGAACCCGATCGCCTCTGAGTTCAACTTCGAAACCATGCGCATGGAGATGGTCAGCTTCTCAGAGCTGGTGCTGAACCCGGTCGCGCAGGTGAAATTCGTGCACACCGTGGCAGCCGGTTACACCACCGGTGCAATGTTTATTATGGGCATCAGCGCCTGGTACATGCTGAAAGGCCGTGATTTCGCCTTTGCTAAACGCTCGTTCGCTATCGCGGCCAGCTTTGGCATGGCGGCGGTGCTGTCAGTCATCGTTCTTGGCGATGAGTCAGGTTACGAGATGGGGGACGTGCAGAAAACCAAACTGGCCGCTATCGAAGCGGAGTGGGAAACCCAGCCGGCACCGGCGTCGTTTACCCTGTTTGGCCTGCCCGATCAGGCCACTCAGGAGAACCGATACGCAGTACAGATCCCCTGGCTGCTGGGCCTGATCGCCACCCGATCAACCGATACGCCGGTCACCGGCCTGAAAGATCTGATGGCACAGCATGAAGTGCGCATCCGCAACGGCATGAAAGCCTATGCCCTGCTGAATGAGCTGCGCGGTGGCAGCCAGGATCCGGCGGTACGTGACGCGTTCAACAGTCATAAACAGGATCTCGGCTACGGTCTGCTGCTGAAGCGTTATACCGACAACGTGGCTGATGCAACCGAAGCGCAGATTAAACAGGCGACGCAGGACTCTATCCCGCGTGTCGCTCCGCTCTATTTTGCTTTCCGCATCATGGTGCTGTGTGGCGTACTGCTGCTGGGCATTATCGCGCTGGCGTTCTGGAGCGTACTGCGTAACCGCATCGGCAAAAATCGCTGGTTACTGAAAGCGGCGCTGTTTGGTATTCCGCTGCCGTGGATCGCTATCGAATCAGGCTGGTTTGTGGCGGAGTATGGTCGTCAGCCCTGGGCTATCGGTGAAGTGCTGCCGACTGCGGTAGCCAACTCCTCCCTGACCGTTGGCGATCTGCTGTTCTCCATGATCCTGATCTGCGGACTCTACACAATGTTCCTGGTGGCTGAGATGTACCTGATGTTCAAATTCGCCCGCCTTGGGCCGAGCAGCCTGAAAACCGGGCGTTATCATCATGAGAAGATCACGGCAATCACCCAGCCGGTACAGGGATAAGGAGAGCGACCATGTTTGATTATGAAGTTCTGCGCTTTGTCTGGTGGCTGTTGATTGGCGTGCTGCTGATTGGCTTTGCCGTCGCAGATGGTTTTGATATGGGTGTCGGGATGCTGACACGCATCCTGGGCCGGAATGATACTGAACGTCGCATCATGATTAACAGTATCGCACCACACTGGGACGGTAACCAGGTCTGGCTGATCACCGCAGGTGGCGCGCTGTTTGCCGCCTGGCCGATGGTTTACGCGGCAGCCTTCTCTGGCTTCTACGTGGCGATGATTCTGGTGCTCGCGTCGCTGTTCTTCCGTCCGGTTGGCTTCGATTACCGTTCGAAGATTGAAGACAATCGCTGGCGCGGTGCCTGGGACTGGGGGATTTTCATTGGCAGCTTCGTGCCGCCGCTGGTGATCGGCGTAGCGTTTGGCAACCTGTTACAGGGCGTGCCGTTCCATGCCGATGAGTATCTGCGCCTGTTCTATACCGGTAACTTCTTCCAGCTGCTGAATCCGTTTGGTCTGCTGGCAGGTGTGGTCAGTGTGGCGATGATTCTGGCGCAGGGTGCAACCTATCTGCAGATGCGCACTACCGGCGAACTGCATCTGCGTTCACGCACCGCAGCACAACTTGCCGCCCTGGTGATGATGGTCTGCTTTATCCTGGCGGGCGTCTGGGTGAAATATGGTATCGATGGTTATGTGGTGACCAGCACCATGGATCACTTCGCTGCTTCTAACCCACTGGGCAAAACCGTGGTGCGCGAAGCGGGTGCCTGGATGGTCAACTTCCAGAACCATCCTGTGCTGTGGCTGTTCCCGCTGCTGGGCGCTGTGCTGCCGCTGCTGACCATACTCTGCTCGCGGGTTGAGAAGGGCGCCTGGGCGTTCCTGTTCTCCTCACTGACGCTGGCCTGCGTCATCATGACAGCCGGCATTGCGATGTTCCCGTTCATCATGCCATCCAGCACGGTGCCGGGTATGAGCCTGACCATGTGGGACGCAACGTCCAGCCTGCTGACGCTGCAAACCATGACCGTTGCCGCCGCTATCTTTGTGCCGATCATTCTGGCCTACACCACCTGGTGCTACTGGAAGATGTTTGGTCGTATCACCAAAGAGCATATTGAAAGCAACAGTCACTCACTCTATTAATTAAGGAGACGTCGCATGTGGTATTTTGCCTGGATTCTCGGCACGTTGCTGGCCTGTGCCTTTGGTATCGTGACCGCGCTGGCGATTGAGCACATTGAAGCGCAGGATGAGCCTCACTGATGCGAACGCTAATTCGGATGCTGTATGATCTGATGGATAAGGGCCCGTTACGGGCCCTTTCACTGCTGCTGGCGCTGCTGACCGCAGGCGGCGTGATGTGGGATCCGACACGCTTTGCCAGTCAGGCAGGCCAGTTACCGGCTCTGCAGGGGCTGGTGCTGATCTGGGCGGTCTGCAGTGGGGTGATCCACGGTGTGGGCTTCCGGCCACAGCAAACCCGATGGCAGGCGCTGTTTGCCCCGTTACCCGCCATGCTGTTGCTATTTATTGCGCTTTACCGTTTTTATCTTTAAGACCCCGCCTCATCGGCGCTGTCAGTGAATTTTTGTCAGCGTCTGGTCAATTAATCTCCCTGAAATCGTTCCGTTTGTTACGGAGCGATAATTATTTTCGCCTGGCTCTGACGAGCCATTCCCAACCCCAATTCTCTTGCGTATAGTAACAACGTTTAAAACGAGGCCGGGATGTAGAGTGAGTACAACGCTGTTTCGCTGGCCGGTTCGGGTCTACTACGAAGATACTGATGCCGGTGGTGTGGTTTATCACGCCAGCTATATCGCTTTTTATGAACGAGCACGTACTGAAATGTTGCGACAGCACCATTTCAATCAGCAGACGCTGTTAGAACAGCAGATCGCTTTTGTGGTACGGCGTATATCGGTGGACTATCTGGCGGCGGCGCGTCTTGATGACCTTCTGGAGATCCAGAGCGAGGTCACATCAATGACACGGGCTACCATGACGTTCACTCAGCGTATCGTGAATACTGAAGGCAAAGTGCTCAATGAGGCAGAAGTCCTGATTGCCTGCATTAACCCACATCTAATGAAGCCGATTGCGCTTCCCAAGTCTATTGTCGCGGAGTTCAAGCAGTGACTGACATGAACATTCTTGATTTGTTCCTGAAGGCGAGCCTTCTGGTCAAACTTATCATGTTGATTTTGATCGGCTTTTCTATTGCCTCCTGGGCCATCATTATTCAGCGCACACGTATTCTGAATGCGGCGGGAAGAGAAGCGGAGGCGTTTGAAGACAAATTCTGGTCCGGCATCGAACTCTCGCGCCTCTATCAGGAGAGCCAGGAGCGCCGGGAAGAACTGGGCGGTTCGGAGCAGATTTTCTATTCCGGCTTTAAAGAGTTCGCCCGCCTGCATCGCGCCAACAGCCATGCGCCGGAAGCGGTCATTGATGGTGCGAGCCGTGCGATGCGCATCTCGATGAACCGTGAGCTGGAAGCGCTGGAAAACCACATTCCATTCCTCGGCACCGTCGGTTCTATCAGCCCTTATATCGGACTGTTCGGCACCGTCTGGGGGATCATGCACGCCTTTATCGCACTGGGTGCCGTGAAGCAGGCAACCCTGCAGATGGTTGCACCGGGTATCGCTGAAGCGTTGATTGCGACCGCTATCGGTCTGTTTGCCGCGATTCCGGCGGTGATGGCGTACAACCGTCTGAACCAGCGCGTAAACAAACTGGAGCAGGGCTACGACAACTTCATGGAAGAGTTCACTGCCATTCTGCATCGCCAGGCTTTCTCCAGCGATAGCGCTAAGTAAATAGAGGTTAATGATGGCCAGAGTACGTGGTCGCAAACGCCGCGACCTGAAGTCGGAAATCAACATCGTTCCGCTACTGGACGTCCTGTTGGTGCTGTTGCTGATCTTCATGGCAACGGCGCCCATTATTACCCAGAGCGTGGAAGTGGATCTGCCTGATGCGACCGATTCGAAAACCGTTGCCAGCGATGATAATCCGCCGGTGATTGTCGAAGTGGCGGGCGTGGGTCAGTACAGCCTGGTCGTGGATCACGATCGTATGGATCAACTTCCGCCAGAGCAGGTAATCAGCGAAGCGCAGCGTCGACTGGAAGCGAATCCTAAGACGGTCTTTTTGATCGGGGGCGCGAAAGAGGTGCCTTACGATGAAATTATTAAAGCGCTCAACCTGCTGCACCAGGCGGGTGTTAAATCTGTCGGTTTGATGACGCAGCCGATTTAAAATCGAACCGTTTTTTGGGAACCGAGTGTGTCGAAGGCAACCGAGCAAAACGAGAAGTTAAAGCGCGCGATAATCATTTCGGTGATTCTGCATATCGTGCTGATCGCGCTGCTGATTTGGAGCTCGTTTAATGAGCACATTGACGCCAGCAGTGCGGGTGGCGGAGGCAGTGATATTGATGCAGTGATGGTCGATCCCGGTGCCGTCGTGAGTCAATACAATCGTCAGCAGAACCAGCAAAGTGACAGCCAGCGGGCTGAGCAGCAGCGTAAAAAGCAGGCGCAGCAGCAGGCTGAAGAGCTGCAACAGAAACAGGCTGCTGAACAGCAGCGTCTGAAAGCGCTGGAAAAAGAGCGTTTAGCCGCGCAGGAAACCGCGAAAGAAGAGGCAAAACAGCAGGCTGAGCAGCAGAAGGCTGCCGAAGACGCTGCTAAGCAGGCGCAGGAGCAGCAAAAAACGGCGGAAGCGGCGGCTGCCAAAGCCAAAGCGGATGCAAAAGCTCAGGCAGATGCGCAGGCAAAAGCCGCGGCTGAGCAGGCGAAACAGGCCGCAGCCGAAGCAAAGAAGCAGGCTGATCAGCAGGCGAAAGCCGCCGCTGCCGCTGCTGCAAAAGAGAAAGCCGTTGCGGAAGCGAAGGCGAAATCTGAAGCAGATGCGAAAGCCGCGGCTGAGGCCAAAGTGAAAGCGGCGGCGGATGCCAAAGCCAAAGCGGCTGAAGAGGCTAAAGAAAAAGCAGCTGAGGCCAAAGAAAAAGCCGCAGAGGCGGCGAAAGAGAAAGCCGCAGAAGCAGCAAAAGAGAAAGCGGAAGCGGCTAAAGAGGCCGCCAAAGAGAAGGCGGAAGCTGCCGCCAAAGCGAAAGCCGATGCCGCGGCGAAAGCCAAAGCCGATGCTGCCGCTAAGGCCAAAGCGGATGCTAAAGCGAAAGCCGCCGCCGATGCTGCCAACGACAGCGATGTCGATGATTTGCTGGGTGGACTTGCTTCCGGTAAAAATGCACCGAAAAGCGGCACCTCTGGTGGCGCAGCAGGGCAGGGAAACCAGAAGAAAGCGGGTGCATCAGGCGCGGAAATCAACTCCTACATGGGTCAGGTTGTGAGTGCGATTCAGAGCCGATTCTATGATGCGGATCTGTATCGCGGAAAAACCTGTGATTTGCGGATTAAACTTGCGCCTGATGGCTTGTTGATTGATGTTAAGTCAGAGGGTGGCGATCCCGCGCTCTGTCAGGCCGCGATTGCTGCCGCAAAACAGGCACGTATTCCGAAGCCGCCTTCGCAGGCGGTCTACGAAGTGTTTAAAAACGCCCCAATGCGTTTTAAACCGCAATAATGCAGTAACGGGCGGCAAGTTGATCTATGTTTAGCGTGCCGTACTTAAGTTGTACTCGTGGTTTCCAGGAACAGTGCCAATTATCGTGGACTGAGGTTCAGATAAGGGAGATAAAATGAAGCAAGCTCTTCGCGTTACGTTAGGCTTTTTTATTCTGCTGTGGGCAGCCATGCTGCATGCAGAAGTTCGAATTGAGATCACCCAGGGTGTCAACACTGCGCGCCCGATTGGCGTGGTGCCGTTTAAATGGGCCGGTGCTGGCGCAGCGCCGGAAGATATCGGCGGCATCGTTGCAGCTGACCTGCGCAACAGTGGCAAATTTAATCCACTGGATCGCTCGCGTCTGCCACAGCAGCCTGCCAGCGCGCAGGAAGTTCAGCCTGCCGCGTGGAGTGCACTCGGCATTGATGCCGTGGTCGTCGGTCAGGTCGCGTCTAACCCGGATGGCAGCTATCAGGTTTCGTACCAGCTGGTCGACACCGGCGGTGCTCCCGGTACCGTGCTGGCACAAAACAGTTATAAAGTGACGAAGCAGTGGCTGCGTTATGCCGCTCACACGGCCAGTGACGAAACGTTCCTGAAGCTGACCGGCATCAAGGGCGCTTTCCGTACCCGTATCGCCTATGTGGTGCAGACCAACGGCGGCCAGTTCCCGTATGAGCTGCGCGTTGCTGACTACGATGGTTACAACCAGTTTGTCGTGCATCGTTCACCACAGCCGCTGATGTCGCCAGCCTGGTCTCCGGATGGCAGCAAAGTTGCCTACGTGACCTTTGAAAGCGGCAAATCTGCGCTGGTGGTTCAGACGCTGTCGAACGGTGCTATCCGTCAGATCGCCTCCTATCCACGTCACAACGGTGCCCCAGCGTTCTCGCCGGATGGCTCTAAACTGGCGTTCGCGCTCTCTAAAACCGGCAGCCTGAACCTCTATGTGATGGATCTGGCCTCAGGTCAGACGCGTCAGATTACCGATGGTCGCTATAACAGCACCGAACCGACCTGGTTCCCGGACAGCCAGACGCTGGCTTACACCTCCGATCAGGCTGGTGCTCCACAAATCTACAAAGTCGGACTTAACGGTGGCGCGCCACAACGTATTACCTGGGAAGGCGGTCAGAACCAGGATGCGGATGTCGCAACAGATGGTAAGTCAATGGTGATGATTAGCACCAACGGTGGTGCTCAACACGTCGCCAAACAGGATCTGGAAACGGGAGCCGTTCAAACGTTAACGGACACGTTCCTGGATGAAACGCCGAGCCTGGCACCCAATGGCACAATGGTAATCTACAGCTCTACTCAGGGTATGGGTTCCGTGTTGCAGTTGGTTTCTACCGACGGCCGTTTCAAAGCGCGTCTTCCGGCAACTGATGGACAGGTAAAATTTCCTGCCTGGTCGCCGTATCTGTAATGTCTGACAGTTCAGACATCACAAACAATAAACAATAATGGGATTTTGAAATGCAACTGAACAAAGTGCTGAAGGGTTTGATGCTGGCTCTGCCGGTTCTGGCAGTAGCGGCTTGTAGCTCACACAAGAACAACAACAATGACCAGACTGGCATGGGCGCTGATGGCGGCGCTTACGGTGCAAATTCTGGCATGAACGGCAACGGCGGCAACATGTCTTCTGACGAGCAGGCTCGTCTGCAGATGCAGCAGCTGCAGCAGAACAACATCGTGTACTTCGGCCTGGACAAGTATGACGTTCAGTCTGATTACGCACAGATGCTGGATCAGCATGCAACCTTCCTGCGCAGCAACCCGTCATACAAAGTGACCATCGAAGGTCATGCGGATGAGCGCGGTACGCCGGAATACAACATCGCCCTGGGCGAACGTCGTGCTAACGCGGTTAAAATGTACCTGCAGGGCAAAGGCGTGTCGGCTGATCAGATGTCTATCGTATCTTACGGTAAAGAGAAGCCAGCCGTTCTGGGTCATGACGAAGCAGCGTATTCTAAAAACCGTCGTGCCGTTCTGGTCTACTAAGAGAATCACATGGTTAGTAACTTCAGACATCACCTGTTGAGTCTGTCGTTACTGATTGGCGTAGCGGCCCCCTGGGCCGCTAATGCCCAAGCGTCAATCAGTAGCGTTGGCTCCGGCTCGGTCGAAGACCGTGTCACCACTCTTGAACGAATTTCTAATGCCCAGGCACAGCTGATGCAGCAATTGCAGCAGCAGATGAGCGATAACCAGCGTGATATCGACGCGCTGCGTGGGCAAATCCAGCAAAACACCTATCAGTTGAATCAGGTGGTTGAGCGGCAGAAGCAGCTTTACCAGCAGATTGACAGCCTGAGCAGTGCCAGCACCAGCGGCGGTCAGCAGGCAGCGGGCAGTAATGCCGCAGCGGATACCGGCGCAGCAGCAACCGCAGGCGCGGCAGCATCAACGGATAGCGCACCTGCGCAGACCGGTGACGCTAACAGCGATTACAATGCGGCTGTGGCGCTGATTCTGGAGAAGAAACAGTATGATCAGGCGATCAGCGCGCTCCAGGCGTGGGTAAAACGTTACCCGGATTCGACCTATCAGCCGAACGCCAATTACTGGCTGGGACAGCTGAACTATAACAAAGGCAAAAAGGACGACGCGGCTTACTATTACGCCACGGTAGTGAAAAACTATCCGAAGTCGCCGAAAGCTGCAGAAGCGTTGTTGAAAGTGGGCGTCATCATGCAGGAGAAAAAAGACACAGCGAAAGCTAAAGCGGTCTTCCAGCAGGTGATCAAACTTTATCCAGACACCGAATCTGCTAAGCAGGCGCAAAAACGTCTGACAAGTCTGTAATCTGTACGGTTCAGGCCAGATATCGTGTGATTTCTGGTCTTGCCGTATGAAAGGTAAGCAACTGAAGCATTTAGCAGAAATAAGAGTTGCGCTACCCCGCTAAATCAGTAATATATGCCGCCGTTGCCGGGACACATTGCAAAGTGTCTGGTAAGCCTGAAGATGGGTCGTTAGCTCAGTTGGTAGAGCAGTTGACTTTTAATCAATTGGTCGCAGGTTCGAATCCTGCACGACCCACCATCTTCCTCAGACGCGCTTTTACCGCGCAGTTTTAAGAAGAACACTTCAGCATTGCTTCACAACCTAAGATGGGTCGTTAGCTCAGTTGGTAGAGCAGTTGACTTTTAATCAATTGGTCGCAGGTTCGAATCCTGCACGACCCACCATCTTATCTCAGCCGCCTGGCGTGTTGAACGGTTGTAAGCCCCCAGCGGGTCGTTAGCTCAGTTGGTAGAGCAGTTGACTTTTAATCAATTGGTCGCAGGTTCGAATCCTGCACGACCCACCAATTAAGAAAAAAGCGCCCTCAGGGCGCTTTTTTTGTTTCTGCGGCACGGCGTTCCCCGTGCAGGGTGAGAACCTGCAGCAGGTTCGACTGAATCGCCAGGCGATTCAGGCTGATGCGACAGCATCACCTGAAGGGCGAGGCCCCGGATGGGCCGAGGCAATCCTGCACGACCCACCAATTAAGAAAAAAACGCCCTCAGGGCGCTTTTTTTGTTTCTGCGGTATCTGATTACTTTTTCAAAGCAAAACGTGATTGGTTTTTAAAGTTGTCGATGAAGTTTGCCGCAAGCCGCTTTGAGATTGAGCCTGCGCAGAGAACAGGGTCAGATCGGAAAGACGCTAAAGCCAATCCATGACCTGCTCAACCCGCGCGATTACGCACCTCATCCCTGAGGTGCGCCCGTAGCCGGGCCAACGCGTTGCGTTGTTCAAAAACGCTCCCGGCGTTTTTGTCCCAGGCGCGGGACGCTTTCCTCTTCTGACCCTGTTCCCTGCGCGTTGAGCTTCTGTATTGCTGGCAGATTTGCCCCCACTCTCGCCGTCACGGCTTTTTCTTTGCCTTTGCCACTGCCAGGCTCTCCCAGATATGCATCACTGCATAGCTGCGCCAGGGACGCCATGACTGCGATCGCGCCTCCGCTTCTTTCGATGACATGCCGCCCAGGTTATTCCGGATGGCAATATCCTCTTTGGGAAAGGCATCCGGCCAGCGCAGGGCGCGCATCGCGATGTAGTGCGCGGTCCAGGGACCAATACCCGGCAGGCTGACGAGTTTTTTGATGACCTCGTCTGGCGCCTGAGCGGCACTAAGACGCAGATCTCCGCTGGCGCAGGCATTTGCAAAGGCGATGATGGCGCGGGAGCGGGCGGCACTGACAATCCCCATCGGCGCGACATCGTCTACCGTCAGTCCGGCGATGCGTTCAGGATGGGCGGTGTAGCGGGTCAGATCGGCGAACGGCGTCTCACAGGGTTCGCCAAAGGCGGCGGCAAAACGGCTGCTGACCGTGGTGGCCGCTTTGACCGTCACCTGCTGGCCGATAATGGCGCGCACGCCCAGCTCAAAGGCGTCGAATGCGCCAGGCACACGCAGACCCGGATGCGAGATCAGGCTGGGTGCCAGCAGTGGGTCCTGCGCCAGACAGGCGGCGATACGCTGCGGCTGTGCGTCGAGATCGAACAGATCACGCAGACGGCGCAGCAGCAGAGGCAGAACCGGCGTCAGCGAGGTGGAGAGCGTCACCTGCAGCGCATTCTTTTGCGGCAGATGCGAAACAGAGACCCAGCCCCGGCAGCGGCCGAGCACCACGGTGCGTCGCCAGCAGCCATCTTCCACCGCCTCGACCTCTTTCATCAGATGCGTCTGCAAAAACCAGAGCATCGCCGCCCAGTCGTAGGGAGGGCGATAGGCCAGCCGCAGCGTCACGCGGTCGCCGGGCTGCGCGCACTGAGTGCCCGTATCGTCCCTGCGCAGCGCGCCTGGCGTCATGCGGTAACGCGCCTGGAAGACATCATTAAAGCGCCGCAGGCTGCCAAAGCCGCTGGCATAGGCAACGTCAATAATCGGCAGCCGGGTTTCGGTCAGCAGCTGTTTAGCCAGCAGCATGCGCCGCGTCTGCTTCAGTTCCAGCGGCGAGACACCCAGCTCCTGCTGCACGATACGGCGCAGCTGACGCAGGCTGATACCGAATTCAGCGGCAATTGCCTCCAGTCCTTCACGTTCCTCCAGCATGCCTTCCTCGATACGCTGAACCAGCCGCTCTGCCACACGATGCGGCTGATCAACCGGCGCATTACCGGGTGCCAGTTCGGGCCGACAGCGCAGGCAGGGGCGAAAGCGGGCTTTCTCCGCCGCTTCCGCGCTGCTGAAGAAAAGGCAGTTCTTCTGCATCGGCGCTTTGACCGGGCAGACCGGACGACAATAGATACCGGTTGAGGTCACGCCAACAAAGAAAACACCGTCAAAGCGGGTATCACGAGAGGTCAGCGCCTGATAGGCAATGTCGGGATCGAGCATGGCAGTTCTCCGGTAAATAAGCGCAGCCTACACCGGTGAATCCCGGCAGACTGGCTGTTTTCGGACAGCACAACAGTTTATCGCCATGACCGAAAACAGCCAGTCAGGCTGATGAAAAGTGCGATAATAGGCGACAGAACCGTGACGGGAGAATCACCATGTACTACTTCAAACCGATAGTCACCCCGGTGGGTGAACTGAAACTGGTCGCCAGCGATAGCGGCCTGGCGGGTATTTTGTGGGAAAACGACGATCCAAAACGCACCCGGTTTTTGCCGCAAACGCGCGATGACGATCATCCCATTCTGATCGAAACTGAGCGTCAGCTCAGCGAGTACTTCACCGGTGCTCGTTGCTGCTTTGAGCTGCCGCTCGATTTTGTCGGCACTGAGTTTCAGAAAAAAGTCTGGCAGGCGCTGGTGGCTATCCCGTTTGGTGAGACGCGCAGCTACAGCCAGATTGCGCGGGAGATCGGCCATCCGCTGGCGGTGCGTGCCGTCGGGGCGGCCAATGGGCGTAATCCGCTCTCGATTGTCGCACCGTGCCACCGCGTGATTGGAGCCAACGGCAAGCTTACCGGCTTTGCGGGCGGACTGGATATCAAAGCCTTTCTGCTGGCACTGGAAGCGCCGCAAAAACCGCTGGTACTGGCAGATGAAACGCAGCCCGGCAGGGTCGGCGCTGTGATGCAGACAGAATAAATATCGCACGACACAGCCAGGCTTTTCCGCTATCGTGTTTAGCATATAAAACACGATGGCGGATTGGACGCCATAAGTCGCCGGAACAGGCGATTTTCGTTAATTAGACAAAACGAGAGCTGTGTCATGAGTGTGATGTTCGATCCAGAAAGAGCCGTTTATCCCTTTCCGCCCAAACCCGCCCGTCTGAGTGACGACGAGAAGGCGTTCTACCGTGAGAAAATTAAAGCGCTGCTGAAGGCACGAAACGCGGTGATGGTGGCGCACTACTACACCGATCCGGAAATTCAGGCGCTGGCAGAAGAAACGGGCGGCTGCGTTTCGGACTCGCTGGAGATGGCACGCTTTGGCAGCAACCATTCGGCGACGACACTGCTGGTGGCCGGCGTGCGCTTTATGGGTGAAACCGCCAAAATCCTCAGCCCGGAGAAAACCGTACTGATGCCGACGCTGCAGGCGGAGTGCTCACTGGATCTCGGCTGCCCGATTGAAGAGTTTAACGCCTTTTGCGACGCCCATCCCGATCGCACTGTGGTGGTCTACGCCAATACCTCGGCGGCGATAAAAGCGCGGGCCGACTGGGTGGTGACCTCAAGCATTGCGGTCGAGCTGATTGAGCACCTCGACAGTCTGGGCGAAAAAATTATCTGGGCGCCGGATCGCCATCTTGGCCGCTACGTTACCCAAAAATCGGGCGCGGACGTGCTCTGCTGGCAGGGCGCGTGCATTGTGCACGACGAGTTCAAAACCCAGGCGCTGCAGCGTATGAAAGCGCTCTATCCCGACGCGGCAGTGCTGGTGCATCCTGAGTCACCGCAGGCGATTGTCGATCTGGCCGATGCGGTCGGCTCGACCAGTCAGCTGATTCAGGCCGCCAAATCCCTGCCGCATCCGCAGATGATTGTGGCGACCGATCGCGGCATCTTCTACAAAATGCAGCAGGCGGTGCCGGATAAAGAGCTGCTTGAAGCGCCGACCGCCGGTGAAGGTGCCACCTGCCGCAGCTGTGCTCACTGTCCCTGGATGGCGATGAACGGCCTTAAAGCCATCGCAGAGGCGCTGGAGTCGGGTGGGGTGGAACATGAGATTCAGGTGGATGAGACGCTGCGTGAGGCGGCGTTACTGCCGCTTAATCGCATGCTATCCTTTGCAGCGGAACTTAAACTCAACGTGAAGGGAAACGCGTAAGCGTTTTTCGGACAGGTGCTCAGCATGGACTTCTTCAGCACACATAATATTCTGGTTCACATTCCTCTGGGTGCCGGAGGCTACGATCTCTCATGGATTGAGGCTATCGGCACGCTGGCAGGCTTACTCTGCATCTGGTTTGCCAGCCTGGAAAAAATCATCAACTATCCCTTTGGCCTGATTAACGTCACGCTGTTTGCGGTGATTTTCTTTCAGATCCAGCTCTACGCCAGCCTGCTGCTGCAGCTCTTCTTTTTTGCCGCCAATATCTACGGTTGGTACGCCTGGAGTCGGCAAACCTCCGATCATCAGGCGGCGCTGAAAATCTGCTGGCTGCCGCTGCCTAAGGCGCTGGCCTGGACGGCGGGCTGTGTGATTGCGATTGCGCTGATGACCCTCTATATCGATCCGGTGTTTGCGCTGTTAACCCGTGCGGCCGTCACGCTGATGAACGGCGTTGGCCTGTCGGTGGCGATGCCCGCGCTGCAGCCGGATGCGTTCCCGTTCTGGGACTCCTGCATGATGGTGTTGTCGATTGCGGCGATGGTGCTGATGACGCGCAAATATGTTGAGAACTGGCTGCTGTGGGTCATCATCAACGTGATTAGCGTGATGATTTTTGCCCGTCAAGGCGTCTATGCGATGTCGCTGGAGTATGTGATTCTGACGCTGATTGCGCTGAACGGCTCGCGCATGTGGATCCGCAGCGCGCGGCAACAGGGTTCCCGCGCGCTGTCGGCTCAGTGAGTGTGCACTTCGCCTTTAGCGTGAGCATGCTAATGGTCGTGTGAATGGCTGTGATCATGGCCGGTGGCGGCAGCGCCGCTTAAGCCGAGTTCACACTCGGCACCGGCACAGGGCTGATACTCCATCTGCACGGTCGCATGCGCAATCTGATAGTGCTGGCGCAGATAGTCGTGGATACGATGCAGCAGCGCATCGTGATCGTAAGGCGGGATCACCTGCGCATGCAGCGTCAGCATCGGCTTTTCGCCCACCTGCCACAGATGCACATGGTGAACATTGCGCACCTCTGCGATGTTCAGGGTGAGATCCCGTATCAGCCGGTTCACATCCAGCGAACGCGGCGCCCCTTCCAGTAACTCCTGCAGACTCTCACGCAGCAGCGCCCAGGCGCTGCGCAGCACCAGCAGTGACACCAGCAACGACAGAATCGGATCGATTGGGGTCCAGCCGGTCAGCATAATAATCACCGCCGCGACAATCGCACCCACCGAGCCAAGCAGGTCGCCCATCACATGCAGCGCCGCGGCCCGCACGTTGAGATTCTTCTCTTCGCTGCCGTGATGCAGCAGCCAGAACGACAGAATATTGGCCAGCAGGCCGCCAATAGCAATCCCCAGCATCAGGCCGCCGGTCACCGGTTGCGGGTCGGCAAAGCGGCGCACCGCCTCCCAGACGATCAGTGCGGTAATGCCCAGCAGCGCAATGGCGTTAACAAATGCGGCCAGCGTGGTCAGACGCAGCAGGCCAAAGGTGTGGCGTGCATTGGGTTTACGGCGCGAGAACTGCACCGCCAGCAGCGCCATCAGCAGCGCTGCGGCATCGGTCAGCATATGCCCGGCGTCCGCCAGCAACGCCAGTGAACCCGAGAGCCAGCCGCCAATCACTTCAGCCACCATAAAGACAACGGTCACCCCGAAGGCGGCCGCCAGACGCGTGCGATTACTATCCTGCCCGCTATGAGTGTGGGTATGTGCCATAAGATTCCAGTTTTTTCAGTAACCTGTTTGCTAATAATATCAGTAATTGCCACGTCTCAGACGTGTCCTGATGCTGTTTTGCCTGCTCCGCCAGTTGCTGGCTGAGCTGTGCGCCGTGCTCCAGTCCCACCAGTAACCAGCTTCCTTTCATCCGGTGCGCCGCTTCGGCGAACGGCATCCACGCCTCGCGCTCGCGTGCTTCGCGCATCACGGCCAGATCCTGCGTCACCGTGTTGTGCAGCGTCTGGCTCAGACGGCGGAGGAATTTCTCATTCTGCTGCGCCAGTTGCCACAGATTATCATCCAGCGCCGCCAGCGGATCTTCCTGCCACTCTGCCAGCAGCGCGCTGAGATCGGCTAACTGCACCGGTTTTATTATTACCCGCTCCCGCGCTTCCAGCGGTCGTGACAGCAGCTGGGCATCCGCGGAGCAGAGCACCCGCATCGCCTGACGCTTCCGCTGACGGTCACGCCGCCGCAATATCCGCAAAAGCAGTGTGCCGTCAGGCCGCGGCATCATCTGGTCGATAAACAGCAGGTCATAAGGCTGCTGCGCATCGGCCTGCAGCAGCGCGCGTCCCTGCTCAAAGATGTCAGCCTGAATCGCAAAACGCGACAGCTGCTGCTGCATCACCAGCAGATTGGTCGGATGGTCATCGACAATCGCCACCCGCAGTTGTGGAAGGTCGGGCAGGGCAGTTTCATCCACGTGGTTTGCTGGTGCGCAGACCGCCAGTGGCAGCGTCACGGTGACCTGGGTGCCGTGACCGGGTTCAGAGGCGAGCCGGATATCGCCGCCCATCCGCTGCACCATTTCCCGGCAGATAAACAGCCCCAGGCCGCTGCCCTGCACCGAAACCGATTTACCGGACGGTGCCTGATACCAGGGGTCAAACAGCTTCTGCTGCTCCTCTGGCGGAATACCGCTGCCGCTGTCGCTCACCGTCAGAATCAGCTGTTGTTGCTGTGCGGCCAGCGTCAGGCGAATCGCGCCGTGGCGGGTAAATTTCAGCGCATTGGTCATCAGGTTGTTGACCACCTGCTGCAGGCGATCGGCATCGATCATCACGGCATCAGGCAGCGGCGTCAGCGCCTCGACGATCAGATGCGGGCCATCTTCGCGCATTAACGGATGATAAAAGTGCTGCTGCTGATTGAGCCACTGCGCCAGCGCCAGCGGACGGGGCGCCAGGGTAAAACTGTTGCTCTCGATGCGCGCATGATCCTGCAGATCATTCAGCAACGTCAGCAGCGATTGCGCACTGCTGTGCAGCAGCGTCAGGTTCTGGCTGCTGTGCTGCTGCTTCTCCAGCTCCAGCAGTCCCAGGATCGCCTGCATCGGCGTGCGCAGCTCATGGCTGACGGTCGCCAGGAACTGGCTCTTCATCGCATTGGCGTGCTCAGCCTGTTCACGCTGCTGACGCTCCCGGCGCTGTTGCCAGTAGCGGCGCGCCAGCAGCAACAGCAGCAGCGCAATGGCCGCACCTGCCACCGCCAGCACCATCATCGGCAGCGAACGCATCACCATCACGCTGCCGGGCTGTGGCGGGGTTGACCAGCTGTCGCGCATCTGGCTCTGTGTGTCAGCCGGGATCTGCTGCAGCGCGCGATCCAGCAGGGTGCGCAGCACCGGCTGGTCAGGCGTCACACCCAGCGCGATCGGCCAGGCGATGTCGCTGGCGGCAAAGGCGAGATGGATGCGCGCATCATCGCGGCTGGCGATACGCCAGCGGGCGGAGAGCACGTTATCCACCAGCGCATCGATCTGCCCTTTTGCCAGCGCGTCATAGAGACTATTACGATCGGCAAACTGCAGCGGCTGCAGATCCGCAGGCAGCAGACGCAGCGCCAGGTCATCCTGTAACACGCCGACCCGCTTGCCGCGCAGGTCGCGCCAGTGCGCCAGCGTATCGGGCTGGAGGGTGTAGATGCCCCACAGCGCGCGCCACACCGGCAGCGAGGTGCTCTGCATCGCATCGCCGTTCAGCGGCTGCATCAGCTGCAGCATCGCCTGCTGCTGACCGATCAGCGTGTTCGCCTGACGCGGATTGCTGACCCACACCGGTTCAAACTGCAGGCCGGTGCTCTGAGCTATCGCTTTCAGCAAATCCACGCCATAGCCTCTGGCGGTCCCGCTGGCATCGCGATAACTCCAGGGATAGTTGTCCGGTTCGGCGGTGTAAGTAATACGCGGATGATCGGCAATCCAGGCGCGTTCAGTGGGGCTGAGCATCAGGGTCTGCGTATCCTGGTAGCGCGGCAGGGTACTGCTCCAGCGCGCCTGCAGCGTGTTCATCAGTTCTGCTGGCAACTGACGCAGGCTCTGATTAATCCAGCTGATAAGCTCCGGATCGCGGGAGACCGCGCGCAGGTTGAGCTGTCCGGCCTCGATGTGTGAGGCGATCTGATAAATCTGGCCCTGTTGCAGCTGGCTCAGCAGAAATCCGGCGCTGGTCTCATCCGCCACCACATAATCATTCTGCTGATTCAGCAGGGTATAGAGCGCCTGCAGATCACTGCTGTAGCGTCGCCAGCTGTGGCGGGCCGCCAGCGCAGGCGGCAGTTGTGCCAGCGTGCTTTCGCTGATCGCCAGTTGGGCATTCTGGCTGTTAAACATCACGGCACGCTGGTTTTGCTGATTGCGGTAGACCCGAAGCGGGCTGCTGTACCAGTTATCGCTGCTCAGCGCGCCGGCTGGCAGGGGAGAAATCCACATGCCAAGCGCAAAATCGATCTGGCCGCTGTTCAGCGCCTGCATCAGATGCGGCTGATCGCTGTAGAGGTTGAGGCTGAACTGCGCGCCAGTCAGCTGGCGCAGTGCGGAAAGATAGTCAGCATTGATGCCATACAGGTCGTTGCCGATGCGCATCGCCCAGGGGGCGTGGTTCTCTTCCAGCAGGCCAACACGCAGAATTTTGCCCTGCATGGTTTCCGCGTGTGTCACCGGCAGCATCATCGGCAGATTGATGCTGCTCACCGGACGCACCTCAGCCAGAACGGAGCCGCACAGCAACAGCAGCATCAGCAGGAGAGTTCTCACTGCTGCGCCTTCCACAGGTCAGCCAGTTCCACCACCGAACGGGTGCCGGTTTTTTCCAGAATGTTCTTTTTATGGGTGCTGACCGTTTTATTACTGATGTGCAACTGGGCGGCGATTTGCAGATTGGACAGGCCGCTGGCCAGCAGCGCCAGAATCTGACGCTCTTTCTGGGTCAGCGGGAGTTCCGGCTCATCATCCATCACCGGAAACGCCGTCTGACCGCCCAGCACCGCCAGGATAGCGCTAAGCAGTTGCGCCATGCGCTGGCTCTTCACCACATAACCGGCGGCACCCAGCGCCTGGGCACGACGCACATAGTGGCGGGTCTGCTGAGCAGAGTAGATCAATACCGGACAGTCGGGGCGATGGATCTTCAGGCGACGCAGGAACTCCAGCCCATCGCTATCCGGCAGGCCAATATCCAGCACGATGATGTCCAGTGGCTGCTGAAGCAGGGGACGGGCGGCTTTTTCACTGCTGGCAGAGAGGAGCTGAACCGGAATAGGCGACTGGCTCAGAGCGGCTTCAAGTGCCACTTCAACCAGCGGATGATCGTCAATCAGAAGCAAAACGGCCATGAAGGATTTCCTGTAAAATTCACAGGATTAGCATAGCGGAAGAGTGGGACAGAGGGGAGAAAAACCAGGAGAGCGTCAGCTCTCCTGGCTAAACAGAATTACTGGGTGGTGCCGTCGGTTTTAGTATCTACGTCACCGCCGCCCACTTTAGTCTGAACTTTTTTATTGATGTTCGGACATTTACCATCTTTACACTGGGCGTTCTGGTCCATTTCGTTAGCAGACATATTACCATGGCTGGTGGTGCTGCCGGACGTTGCAGGATTGGTATCGTTGCCAGTGTTATTAATTTTGCTGTTATCGACATTATTTGGCGGCAGATTCTCTTTCGCTCCGCCCGCTGCTGCACCTGCACTGGCTGCCTGATTCGATGTACCGTTATTGCTGCTGCTGTCTGCAGCCAGTACCGCACCGCTGCTCAGTGTCATTGCTGCTGTCAAAAAGAGTAAGGCAAACTTTTTCATCATTATGCTCCCGTTAATAAATGAAGATGCTTTAAGCCCAGAGGTGCAATTTCGGGTAAGAAAATCCCTGACGAAATATAATTCGCCGGTTGGCTTAAACAGGGTGATTTAATTTTGTAAGCGGGACGTTCCTCAGTGCTTACCATTAAAAAGTCTAGTCGCTAACCTGATTAATGCAAATATCACCCGCACATTTAACCCGCAGCGGGAATTTACACCCCAGGCGCTTCGGGCTACATTGGGCAGGTTGTGTCCGGCGGGCGCCGGGCCAGAAATAATATGGAATCAGTATGAATTACCAGAACGATGACTTACGCATCAAAGAGATTAAAGAGCTGTTACCTCCGGTTGCGCTGCTCGAAAAATTCCCGGCGACCGATCGTGCTGCACAGACCGTTTCACAGGCCCGTCAGGCGATTCATCAGATCCTGCAGGGCAAGGACGATCGCCTGCTGGTGGTGATCGGCCCCTGCTCAATTCATGACACTGAAGCGGCAAAAGAGTATGCCGACCGCCTGCTGGCGCTGCGTGATGAGCTGAAAGGCGAGCTGGAAGTGGTGATGCGGGTCTATTTTGAAAAGCCGCGCACCACGGTGGGCTGGAAAGGGCTGATCAACGATCCCTACATGGATAACAGCTACCAGCTCAACGACGGTCTGCGTCTGGCGCGTAAACTGCTGCTGGATATTAACGACAGCGGCTTACCGGCGGCGGGCGAGTTTCTGGATATGATTACCCCGCAATATGTGGCTGACCTGATGAGCTGGGGCGCGATTGGCGCGCGCACCACGGAATCCCAGGTACACCGTGAGCTGGCGTCCGGTCTCTCCTGTCCGGTCGGCTTCAAAAACGGCACCGATGGCACCATTAAGGTGGCGATCGATGCCATCAACGCGGCGGGATCGCCGCACTGTTTCCTGTCTGTGACGAAGTATGGTCACTCCGCCATTGTGGAAACCAGCGGCAACGGTGACTGCCATATCATTCTGCGCGGCGGCAAAGAGCCGAACTATAGTGCGCAGCATGTTGCAGAGGTCAAAGAGGGCCTGGCAAAAGCGGGTCTGCCACAGCAGGTGATGATCGATTTCAGCCACGCCAACAGCAGCAAGCAGTTCCAGCGTCAGATGGTTGTGGCAGACGATGTCTCACAGCAGCTGATTAATGGTGAGCAGGCGATTGTCGGTGTGATGATCGAGAGTCATCTGGTGGAAGGCAACCAGAGTCTGGAGAGCGGCGAGCCGCTGGTCTATGGCAAAAGCGTCACCGACGCCTGTATCGGCTGGGAAGATACCGACAAGGTGCTGCGTCAGCTGGCGGCAGCGGTTAAACAGCGCCGCGGCTGAGTGGGATAACTGACAAGGTCTGACCCGGTTCGCGTTGAGGATTGTGCCTCTGACCGTATTCCCTGCGCTTTGAGCCAATCAGTTGTTGCCTGGCTCATTGATCTCTTTATTCTGACAACGAACACAGTGCGCAGCGTTCGTGCGCGCAGCCCAATAAAAAAGGCCAGACTTTCGTCTGGCCTTTTTGCATTTCAGCGAGAAATTACTTCGCTTTACCCTGATTCGCAACAGCTGCGGCTTTCGCGGCAATCTCGTCCTGGTCGCCCAGGTAGTAGCGTTTCAACGGTTTGAAGTTTTCATCGAACTCATAAACCAGCGGTACGCCGGTAGGGATGTTCAGTTCGAGGATTTCATCTTCGCTCAGGTTATCCAGATATTTCACCAGCGCACGCAGTGAGTTGCCGTGTGCGGCAATGATCACTTTCTCACCGCTTTTGATGCGCGGCAGAATGGTTTCGTTCCAGTAAGGGATAACGCGGTCAATAGTCAGCGCCAGGCTTTCGGTGGTTGGCAGCTGCTCTGGGGTCAGTTTCGCGTAACGCGGATCATGGCCCGGGAAGCGCTCATCTGAACGATCCAGCTCTGGCGGAGTAACGGCAAAGCCGCGACGCCACTGCTTAACCTGCTCATCACCATATTTGGCAGCGGTTTCCGCTTTATCCAGACCCTGCAGTGCACCGTAGTGACGCTCGTTCAGACGCCAGTTTTTCTCAACCGGCAGCCAGGCCTGATCCAGCTCATCCAGCACATTCCACAGCGTGTGAATGGCACGCTTCAGTACTGAGGTGTAAGCGAAATCGAAAACAAAGCCCTCTTTTTTCAGCAGCTGACCTGCTGATTTGGCTTCGCCACGACCTTTCTCTGAAAGGTCAACATCATACCAACCGGTAAAGCGGTTTTCGTTGTTCCACTGGCTTTCGCCGTGTCGCACCAGAACCAGCTTAGTTACAGCCATAGCTTAACTCCTTAATACTGTGATGTTTCTGTGAGATTGGAAACCTGCTGCTGCCCGCCTGACACGCGAGCTGATTGCGCCATACCATAACGGAAAAGCGGGCAGCGCGTAAGCCTGTGTGTGACGCACTGCGCGTTTTTCAGCCGGAGGCTCAGCGTGGCGTGAAGCGATAACGCGTCACGGATTCCCAGCGATCTCCCGGCTGCAGCCAGCAATCAGGCTGAGGCCATTCATCATGATTAGGCGAATCCGGTAAAAATTCGCTCTCCAGCGCAATACCCTGAAATGCAGTATAGCTCGCCTGTTCACGGGCACGGGTGCCTGCCAGGTAGTTGCCGGAGTAGAACTGCAACGCCGGTGCCGAAGTGGTCACGCTGAGCTGCAGTCTGCCATCTTCCGACCAGAGTTCTGCCGCAGGCTGAGTGTCGTCGCCTGCGCTGCTGAGCAGAAACGCATGGTCATAGCCCTTCACCGCTCGCTGGTCGTCGTCTGCCAGAAACTCCTGTGCCACGACTTTGGCCTCGCGGAAATCAAAACTGGTTCCGGCAACCTCTTTCAGCGGCGCATTCGGGATGCCTTCGCTGTCGACCGGCAGATAATGGTCGGCGTGCAGTTGTAAGCGATGCTGGCGGGCGTCGCCATGATGCGCATCAAGGTTAAAGTAGGCGTGGTTAGTCAGATTGACCGGGCAGGGCTGATCGCAGCGCGCTTCATAGCTAATGCTCAGGCAGTTCTGGTCATCCAGCTGATAGCGCAGATCGGCAATCAGATTGCCGGGATAGCCCTGATCGCCATCAGGCGAATCAATGCGGTAGTGCACCTCGCTGTCAGACTGGCTGACAATCTGCCAGCGGCGCTTATCAAAGCCTTCCGGTCCGCCATGCAGCTGATGTGCGCCCTGGTTCGGCACCAGCTGGCGGTTCAGTTTATTCAGTTTTGCCCCGGCGATGCGGTTAGCGTAGCGGCCGACCGTCGCGCCCAGATAGGCATCCTGATGCAGATAGTCAGAGGGCGTGGCGCAGCCGAGCAGCGCTTCACGCACCGTGCCATCCTGCATCGGCACGCGGGCGGAGAGCCAGGTTGCGCCCCAGTCCATAAAGGTGGCCAGCATGCCGTTGGCATTGCGCAGCACCGTTATGCGCCACGGCTGACCGTCGGGCGCATGGGAGTTGACGTCGTTCAGCATTGGCCAGCTCCTTCAGAGGCTTTGCAGACGTAGAAGGTCTCTTTGATGCCGGTTGCTGCTTCATACTGCTCCGCTACGGCGGCTTTGACCTGATCGACCAGATCCAGTGGCATCAGCGCGACGATACAGCCACCAAAGCCGCCGCCGGTCATACGCACGCCGCCGCGCTCACCGATCTGCGCTTTCACGATCTCTACCAGGGTATCGATCGGTGGCACGGTGATCTCAAAGTCGTCACGCATCGAGGCGTGAGATTCGGCCATCAGCTGGCCCATACGGGTCAGGTCGCCCTGCGTCAGCGCATCGGCTGCTTCCAGGGTGCGGGCGTTCTCGGTCAGGACGTGACGCACGCGTTTTGCCACCTGCGGGTTGAGCTGCGCCTGTGCCGCTTCAAACTCGGCCAGTTCAACGTCACGCAGCGCCTTCTTATTGAAGAAACGTGCGCCCGCTTCACACTGCTCACGACGCGTGTTGTATTCGCTGCCAACCAGGGTACGACGGAAGTTGGAGTTGATGATCACCACCGCGATATCTTCCGGCATCGACACCGGACGCGTGCCCAGCGTGCGGCAGTCGAGCAGCATGGCGTGATCTTTCCGGCCCAGCGCGGAGATCAGCTGGTCCATGATGCCGCAGTTACAGCCGACGAACTGGTTTTCCGCTTCCTGACCATTCACGGCAATGGCGGCGCCATCCAGCGGCAGATTATAGAGCTGCTGCACCACGGTGCCGACCGCCACTTCCAGCGACGCAGATGAGCTGAGGCCCGCGCCCTGAGGCACGTTGCCGCTGATCACCATATCGATACCGCCGAAATCGGCATGACGCTGCTGCAGATGTTTCACCACGCCGCGCACATAGTTGGCCCACATCGGTTCCTGCAGGCTGACGATCTCTTCATCGAGAGAGAATGTGTCCTGCGCATTTTCATAATCCGCAGCGACCACCCGAATCTGGCGATCGTCACGGCGGGCACAGGCAATCACCGTCTGGTAATCGATGGCGCACGGCAGCACGAAGCCGTCGTTATAGTCGGTATGCTCGCCAATCAGGTTAACGCGGCCCGGTGCCTGAATGGTATGCGTAGCGGCGTAACCGAAGGTGTCAGAGAAAAGCTGCTGCGTGATGGTTTTTAAGCTCATTGTTGTGCCTCACGGAAGTGAACGTCGCTGACAGAACGCAGACGTTCCGCCGCCTGTTCCGCCGTTAAATCGCGTTGGGTTTCGGCCAGCATTTCATAGCCAACCATAAATTTACGCACCGTTGCTGAGCGCAGCAGCGGCGGATAGAAGTGAGCATGCAACTGCCAGTGATCGTTGGCTTCGCCGTTAAACGGCGCGCCATGCCAGCCCATGGAGTAGGGGAATGAGCACTGGAACAGGTTGTCGTAGCGGCTGGTCAGCAGCTTAAGCGCCAGCGCCAGGTCGGTACGCTGCGCCTCATTGAGGTCGGTAATTCGTTTGACGTGCGCTTTCGGCAGCAGCAGGGTTTCAAACGGCCAGGCGGCCCACCACGGCACCACCGCCAGCCAGTGATCGGTTTCCACCACGGTGCGGCTGCCATCCTGCTGTTCGCGAGCCAGATAATCGACCAGCATCGGCGAGCCATGTTTAGCGAAATAGTCGCGCTGATGATCATCTTCACGCTGCGCTTCATTCGGCAGGAAGCTGTTGGCCCAGATCTGACCATGCGGATGCGGGTTGGAGCAGCCCATCGCCGCGCCTTTGTTCTCAAACACCTGCACCCACGGATAGTGCTGACCCAGATCGGCGGTCTCTGCCTGCCAGGTACGCACCACCTCTTCCAGCGCGTTCAGCGACATCTCCGGCAGGGTTTTGCTGTGATCGGGCGAGAAGCAGATGACCCGACTGGTGCCGCGAGCGCTTTCACAACGCATCAGGATATCGTCGCTCTCAGGCGCGTCTGGCGTGTCGGTCATCAGCGCAGCAAAGTCATTGGTAAAGACGTAGGTGCCCGCATAGTCCGGGTTTTTGTCGCCGGTGATGCGGGTGTTTCCGGCACACAGGAAGCAGTCCGGATCGTGCGCCGGTAACGTATTGACCGCCGGGGTTTCCTGCGCGCCTTGCCACGGACGTTTGGCCCGATGAGGTGAAACTAAAATCCATTGATCAATCAGTGGATTGTAACGGCGATGCGGGTGATCGACCGGGTTGAATTTTTCCATGTTAGATCCTGGTAAGCGTCAAAAGCCAAAGAGGCATCGGTAAAAAGTAGCACATCAGCGCGCCCGAAAGCGTGATCAAGTCTGGATAAATGGTATCGTTTACACAAGCTGAATATTCTTATTTCGTGGCATTGTGTGCGGATATATGGCGTGAAAGGTGATGTGGAATGGTAGCGCTTACACAAGGATGCTTTAAAACGCCGCAGCAGCGGCGTGGGGTGACGCGTTACAAGAGCCTTAGTGCAGGGTTTCCTGCTGATAGTGATAGCCGCCGTCATGGGCGATAAAGCTCAGGCGATGTGTGATGCAGGCGGGCGCATCTTCCGCGTGATGCGAAACAAACAGCAGTTGAGTCCGTCCCTCGCCAATCAGCACATCGACAAAGCGCCGCACCAGCTGGCGGTTAATCGGGTCGAGCCCCTGTAGTGGCTCATCCAGTATCAGTAGCGTCGGATGCTTAACCAGCGCGCGGGCAATCAGCACCAGCCGCTGCTGTCCCCATGAGAGCGAGTGGAACGGCGCATCGGCCTGTCCGTTATCCATCCCCAGCAGTGCCAGCCACTGCTGTGCCAGCGCTTTTTGCCGGTCAGAAGCCGCCTGATAGAGACCAATAGAGTCGAAGAAGCCCGACAGGATCACCGTGCGCACATTGGTGCTGACGCGGTAATCGAGATGCAGGCTGCTGCTGACATAGCCAATATGCTGCTTGATATCCCAGATGGTTTCACCACTGCCGCGACGGCGGCCAAACAGGGTTAAATCATTGCTGTAGCCCTGAGGATGATCGCCGGTCACCAGGCTGAGCAGGGTCGATTTTCCGGCGCCGTTCGGGCCGGTAATCTGCCAGTGCTCGCCGGCGTTGACCTGCCAGTTCAGCCCCTGAATTACTGGCTTATCGTTATACGAGACGGTGCCGTTGCGCAGGATAACGCGCGGCGCATCATCCGCCAGCGATGGCAGCTGATCCGGCGCATCCGCCTCAGGTAACGCCATTCCCATCAGCTGTTCACTGTGTGCCAGCTGCGCCACCAGCGCTTCCGTTAAAATAGCCTGGCGTGGCCCGCTGTGGGTGAGGGTGCACTCCGCCAGCACGCCAACCTGCTGAATGAAATCGGGAATATCGTCAAAGCGATTGAGCACCAGCACCAGGGTAAATGTCGGTTGCTGCAGGCCGCGCAGCGTGTCGGTCAGGCTGGCGCGCGACGCCACATCCAGCCCGTCAAACGGCTCATCCAGAATCAGCAAATCGGGCTGGTTCATCAATGCCTGACAGAGCAGGGTTTTGCGGGTTTCGCCGGTAGAGAGATATTTGAAGCGGCGTGAAAGCAGCGCTTCGATGCCGAACTGCTGTGCCAGCTGCTCGCAGCGCTCGGGCTGCTGCACCTCCGCCTGAATCACCTCTGCCACGGTCAGCCCGGTATCCTCTTCACCTTCGCTGAGCATATCGGTGTTGTTGCGCTGCCACTCCTGCGCCACCAGGGTTTGGAGCTGCTCCAGCGACAGCCGGACCGGCCGTCTGAAGTCGCTGCTGACTGAACCAGCCAGCGGCGGCAGTTCTCCAGAGAGTGCGCGCGCCAGTGATGATTTGCCGCTGCCGTTGGCTCCGACAAACGCCCAGCTTTCGCCGCGCTGCAGCTCCACCTGATTCAGGCTCAGTATCCGGGTATCGCTAAGACGAAATGTGCCTTGCGAAATGTGCAATGAAGCCATGTTCTGTTCCATTTTTTGCATCGTGTCACTGAGTTGTAACCATTGCCCGTAATGAAGTCAAATCAACCGCTAGAGCAGGGTGGCGACGATGGCGTGTTCCGCATTGAAACTGGCGATCACGGCGTCGCCGGGCTGCAGCCTGAGTTGCTGAAGCTGATCGTTGCTCAGGGTCGCGCACAGGGTTTCGCCGCTGGCGAGCTTCATCAGCACTTCACTCATCTGCTCGCCGGGTTCGATGGCACTGACCGTCGCTGCCAGCTGATTGTCATCCTGTGCGGCGTCACGACTGATGCGGATCCACGGCGCCTTGATCAGCACCAGCACCTCTTTACCGGCGGCCAGTTGCAGGCGATCGGCGCTACGCTGGGTCAGCGCCACATTAAGCTGCGTGACGCCATCGGCCAGTTGAATCAGCAGATGCTGGACCACCTGTTGCGCATCTTTACTGACGACGGTGCCAAACAGCTGGTTACGGGCGCTGGTCTGCAGCGAGAAGCGGGCGATGGCCGCCAGCAGACTGTCGAGCGGTAACGTATCCTGCTGCAGCGCATCAAAGGCTTTCTGCTGGATCTGCTCCATCAGCTGGAACAGCTGAATCAGGCGTTCACCGTAGCGGGTCAGCGTTGCGCCACCGCCGCCTTTACCACCGGTGGCCCGCTCTACCAGCGTTTCATCCGCCATCTGGTTCATCTCATTAATCGCATCCCAGGCACTTTTGTAGCTGATACCGGCCAGCTTCGCCCCCTGACTGATCGACCCGGTCTGCTGTACGCGTTTCAGCAGCTCAATACGTCGCGGATCGGCAAACAGTTTCTGTTGTAAACGGATATGAAGGGACAGTTCGGCTTCCATGACAGCTCCGGCAAAGGGTTAAGGCGAAGGCCGATGATAGCGGCGTTTTGTGACCAAAGTAAAAGCACGAAAAGGGCTGCGCAAAATTTTGCTGACCCGTTACAATCTCTTTTTTGTTAGCAGAGTGAGACTCTCCATGCTGGAACTACTTAAAAGCCTCGCCGTTGCCATACTGATGGTGCCTGTCGTGATGGCGCTGATGCTGGGCATGATTTATGGCCTGGGTGAAGTGTTTAACGTCATCTCTAAAATTGGTCATCGCGAAAAATCCTCAGCCCGTTCGCACAATTAATTGCTGCTACGCCCGCCATCTGCGCGGGCGTGGTCGTTTTTATCTCTCCTGATTTAACCTTTTGTTCCCCCTGCCGATAATTTACTGAACCTCACTGACATTGCGCTATATTATCCGCTACACAACGAATAGCCGGAGAAAATCATGTCATTTAAACACTATCGCTGGGGCGTCGCGGCCCTGATCACCGTTTCGCTGGTCGGGCAGGCTGTGGCTGCCGACAGCATCACTGTGTTTGCCGCGGCTTCACTGACCAACGCGATGCAGGATATTGCCAGCCGTTACAAGCAGGAAAAGGGGGTGACGGTGGTCTCTTCGTTTGCCTCCTCTTCAACGCTGGCGCGCCAGATTGAGCAGGGTGCTCCTGCCGATCTCTTTATCTCTGCCGATCAGCAGTGGATGGATGATGCGGTGGCGAAAAAAAGTGTGATTACCAGTAGCCGCTATACCCTGCTGGGCAACGATCTGGTATTGATTGCGCCACGCAGTGCTGACGCGAAAGCGGTGACGCTGGACCCGCAGACTGACTGGAAAACCTTGCTGCACGGTGAGCGTCTGGCAGTCGGCGATCCGGACCACGTTCCTGCGGGCATCTACGCCAAAGAGGCGCTGCAAAAGCTGGGTGCCTGGGAAGGCGTTGCGCCTTCGTTAGCGCCAGCCAATAATGTGCGGGCAGCGCTGGCGCTGGTCGAGCGTAATGAAACGCCCTATGGCATTGTCTACGGGTCTGACGCGGTCGCCAGCGACAAAGTGCAGGTCGTCGGGCATTTTCCGGCAACCAGCCATAAACCCGTAGAATATCCGATGGCGATAGTGAACGATCACGACAACGCCGCCGTTAAAGCGTTTTATGATTATCTGAAAGGGCCCCAGGCCGCGGCTATCTTTAAACATTACGGATTCACACCGACGAAATGATACTCAGCGATCCCGAATGGCAGGCGGTACTGCTTAGCCTTAAAGTCTCTGGCATAGCCGTGATAGGCAGTCTGCCGTTTGGCATCCTGATGGCCTGGATTCTGGTGCGCTGCCGTTTTCCTGGTAAAGCGCTGCTCGACAGCCTGATCCACCTGCCGCTAGTGCTGCCACCGGTGGTGGTGGGTTATCTGCTGCTGATTAGCCTTGGGCGGCGCGGCATCATAGGCGAAAAGCTTTATGACTGGTTTGGCTTCAGCTTTGCTTTCAGCTGGCGCGGTGCCGCACTGGCCTCTGCCGTGATCGCCTTTCCGTTGATGGTGCGTGCCATCCGGCTGGCGCTGGAGGCGGTGGATAGCCGGCTGGAGCAGGCGGCGCGCACGCTGGGCGCCGGACGCTGGCGGGTCTTTTTCACCATTACGCTCCCGCTGACGTTGCCAGGCGTGATCGTCGGTACGGTGCTGGCGTTTGCCCGATCGCTGGGCGAGTTCGGCGCCACCATCACCTTTGTTTCCAATATTCCCGGCGAGACGCGCACGCTGCCGCTGGCGATGTTTACCCTGATAGAGACACCGGGCGCGGAAGGGGCGGCGGCACGGCTCTGCGTCATCGCGATCGTGCTGGCCCTGGCGTCACTGCTGGCGTCGGAATGGCTGGCACGCGCAGGCCGTAAGCGGATGGGAAACTGATGCTATCACTCAACGTTATGCAGCAGCAGGGCGATCACGTGCTGGAGGTCGACCTGCAGATCCCGGCCAAAGGGATCACCGCTATTTTCGGCGTGTCAGGCGCCGGAAAAACCTCCCTGATCAACGCGATCAGCGGGCTGACTCAGCCGCAAAGGGGACGGATCCAGCTACACGATCGCCTGCTGTTTGATGCAGAGCAGAAGATTGCGCTGCCGCCGGAAAAACGGCGTATCGGTTATGTGTTTCAGGATGCGCGGCTGTTCCCGCACTATCGGGTCCGAGGCAACCTGCAATATGGTATGGCACCTAAGATGAAAGCGCAGTTCGACAGTCTGGTCTCTCTGCTGGGTCTGGAGGCGCTGCTGCCGCGCTTTCCGCTGTCGCTGTCGGGCGGGGAAAAGCAGCGGGTCGCGATTGGCCGTGCGCTGCTGACCGCACCGGATATGCTGCTGCTGGATGAGCCGCTGGCGTCACTGGATCTGCCACGCAAACGTGAACTGATGCCCTATCTGCAAAAGCTGGCGAAGCAGGTTGAGATTCCGATGCTCTACGTTTCGCACAGTCTGGAGGAGATCCTGCAGCTGGCTGATAACGTGCTGGTGCTGGATGCGGGCAAGGTCAAAGCCTTTGGTCCGCTGGAGCGGGTCTGGAGCAGCAGCGCGATGCGGCCCTGGCTGCCGGTGAGTGAACTGACCAGCGTGCTGCGGGTGCAGGTGCTGGAACAGCATCCCGACTATCCGATGACCGCGCTGTCGCTGGGCGATCAGCACATCTGGGTCAGCCGGGTGAATCAGCCGGTTAAAACCCCGCTGCGTATTCGCATTGCCTCGGCCGATGTCTCGCTGGCGCTGCAGCCGCCGCACAATACTTCCATCCGCAATATCCTGCCGGCACAGGTGGTGGAATTGCTGGAGGTCGGGGACCAGGTTGAGGTGAAGCTGCGCATCGGCATCAGCGAACTCTGGGCGCGCATTACGCCGTGGGCGCGGGATGAGCTGGGCATCCGGCCAGATCAGTGGCTTTATGCCCAGATCAAAAGCGTCTCGGTGACGCCCTGATTACAACACGTACTGATAGAGGGTATCGGCAATACCGGTTTCAAGGTTGGTGCCGATCACCATTTTCGCCCGCGCTTTGATCGCCTCATCGGCATTGCCCATCGCCACGCCCAGTCCGGCCGTTTCCAGCATGCTGAGATCGTTATAGTTATCACCGAACGCGATCACATCGGACATACTCAGCCCCAGTGATTCAACCCACTGCGCCAGTCGTTTGCCTTTGCTGTTGCCGCCTTTGGCGATATCGACCTGATCGTGCCACGACCATTCGCAGGCCAGCCCCAGTTCCGCTTCCACTCTGGTGGCGAACTGCTGCAGTTCCGGGATGTTGTTGTGCGACAGGGCAAACTTCCAGATCGAACCGGCGTCGCGTGCCGCCTGGGCCAGGTCGGGCACCTGGCGGAACAGTGGACGCTGGTGGGCGGGCAGCGATTCGGCCCACTTGAGGGTGCGCATCACGTGGCCGGTCGGGGTCTGATAGAGCATCGCATCATCCACGTAGAGCAACCCGTGAATCTGCTGCTGATTCAGCATCTCAATCACCTGCAACGCCAGCTGCGGGTCGAGGGGATCGGACGCCAGCACCTTTTTCGCCTGGTAATCATACAAATAGGTGCCATTACAGCAGATTGCGGGTGTATCCAGCTGTAACGCCTGATAAAAAGGGTGGATAGCGCAGTGATGGCGTCCGGTCACGATAGCGACATGAACGCCCGCCTGGCGTGCCTGATTTAGCGCTTCGATTGACTGCGGCAGAATCGTTTTGGCTGGGGTCAGCAGCGTGCCGTCGAGGTCGAGGGCAATTACACGGTAGCTCATTAATCCTCTCGTTTTTCCTGGTTTGCAGGGGCTGAAGTCTACACCTCACCACGGCCCGGAGACAAAAAACAGGGCACAAATGATCCCAGCGCAGGGCAATAAAACAGGCTACAGTGATTCACAGATCATGATCAGGCAGCAAAAAAGGAGAATGCATGAAACAAGTTGTCTACACCGCCAGTCCCGAGAGCCAGCAGATCCACGTCTGGCAGATGAATGATGAGGGCGGGCTGACGTTGCTTCAGGTGACCGATGTCGCCGGCCAGGTTCAGCCGATGGTGGTGAGTCCGAACCGCGATTTTCTCTATGTCGGTGTGCGTCCCAATTTCCGCGTGCTGGCGTTTCGCATTGCCGCCGATGGCACGCTGACCGAAGCGGGTCAGGCGCCGTTGCCCGGCAGTCCGACTCACATTTCCACCGATCGCCAGGGCAGGTTCCTGTTCTGCGGCTCCTACAATGATGCCAGCGTCAGCGTCAGCCCGATTGGCGATGACGGCATTCCGCAGGCCCCGCTGCAGGTGATCAGCGGACTGGATGGTTGTCACTCGGCCAACATCGATAATGACAACAAGACGCTCTACGTGCCGGCTCTGAAGCAGGACCGTATCTGTTTGTTTACGCTGGGCGAAGATGGTCATCTGACGCCGCGTAAACAGACGCAGGTCACGACGGTAGAAGGCGCTGGCCCGCGTCATATGCAGTTCCATCCGGGCGGCCAGTACGCTTACTGCGTGAACGAGCTCGACAGCACGGTTGAGGTGTGGGCATTAAATACGGGCGAAGGCGAAGCAGAAAGCGTTCAGACGCTGGATATGATGCCGCCTGACTTCAGCGGTACGCGCTGGGCAGCCGATATTCATCTGACGCCGGATGGCCGTTTCCTCTATGCCTGCGATCGCACCAGCAGCACGCTGGCAGTCTTCAGCGTCAGCGACCTGGGCGATGAGCTGACCCTGGAAGGGTTCCAGCCGACGGAAACGCAGCCGCGCGGATTTAATATCGATCACAGCGGACGCTATCTGGTGGCGGCGGGACAGAAATCTCATCACATCGAAGTTTATGCGATTACCGAACCGAAAGGGCTGCTAAAGCCGCTGGGACGTTATGCGGTGGGGCAGGGCCCGATGTGGGTTGTGATTCATCAGTTACAGGCGTAACCCGCTACGAAAAACGCCTCTCCTGTCAGGGAGAGGTATGAGATAGTTGACGAAGTCTGCCACAGCCCAGCTGTGAGATCGAGCAGACACAGGGAACTGCGTCAGATCGAAAAGACGCAAAAACCGCCATCCATGGCACGCTCTGCCCCCGCGATTACGCACCTCATCCCTGAGGTGCGCCCGTAGCCGGGCCAACGCTTTGCGTTGTTCAAAAACGCTCCCGGCGTTTTTGTCCCTGGGCGTGGGACGCTTTCCTCTTCTGACGCCGTTCCCTGCGTTTTGAGCTAATACGTTGCTGCCAGGTCACCCAGCCTTGGGTTTGCCAGTAGTCTGGCGTGCTGAATTACTGATAATTCACGGTCAGCGAGGCGCTCGCCAGTGCGTGGAAATGCACATTAAAGCCGACCATTGCGCCACTGGCGCCTTCATCTACTTCAATTGTCTCCACATCCAGCGCATGTACGGTGAAAATGTAGCGATGGGTTTCGCCCTGTGGCGGCGCCGCGCCACCGTAACCCGCCTGACCGAAATCGGTACGGGTCTGGATTGCGCCTGCTGGCAGTGACGCTTTGCCGGAACCGGCACCCTGCGGCAGTGACGTCGTGCTGGCCGGAATATTCGCCACCACCCAGTGCCACCAGCCGGAACCGGTCGGGGCATCAGGATCGTAGCAGGTCACCACAAAACTTTTGGTGCCTTCCGGCGCCGCTTCCCAGGCAAGGTGGGGAGAGATATTCTCGCCCTGATAACCCATGCCGTTGAAAACATGCTTTTCAGGCATCTTCTCGCCGTCATTAAAATCCTGACTAAAAACGCGCATCACATCTCCTTAATTGTCGATGAATAGCCTGTCATCATAACCAAAAGTGCCGTCAGTGCCAGCGGTCAGCCCGCTTCAGGCGGCAAAATATTGAGAATGCTCCAGTGCGCCGCCAATCGCCTGCACCAGCCTGCTCAGCGCCTGCGGCGTGATGATGTAGGGTGGCATCAGGTAGATCAGCCGGCCAAAAGGCCGGATCCAGACGCCCTGTTCAACAAAGAACTGCTGCAGCGCCGCCATATTAACCGCCTTATGGGTTTCCACTACGCCAATCGCGCCCAGCACGCGCACATCGGCCACCTGCGGTGAACTGCGCAGCGGCAGCAGCTCAGCCCGTAACTGCTGTTCGATCGCCGCCACCTGGCGCTGCCAGTGACCTTCCGCCAGCATGGTCAGGCTCTCCGCCGCGACCGCGCAGGCCAGCGGATTGCCCATAAAGGTCGGGCCATGCATAAAGCAGCCCGCCGCGCTGCGGCTGATGGTGTCCGCGACCTCGCGGCTGGTCAGGGTCGCCGCCAGCGTCATCATGCCACCGGTCAGCGCTTTGCCGACGCAGAGAATATCCGGGGTAATGCCCGCATGCTCGCAGGCGAAGAGTTTGCCGGTACGGCCAAACCCGGTGGCGATCTCATCTGCAATCAATAGCACGCCATAGCGATCACAGGCTTCCCGTACCTGCTGCAGATAGCGCGGATGGTAGAAACGCATGCCGCCCGCACCCTGCACAATCGGCTCCAGAATGACGGCTGCCAGTTGCCGGTGATGCTGTTCTATCAGCCTGGCGAAATCATCGAAATCAGGCTGGTGCCATTCATCATCAAAGCCGCAGGCCGGGGCCGCCGCAAAGTGATGCTCGGGCAGATAGCCGCGCCACAGGCTGTGCATCGAGTTCTCGGGATCGCACACCGACATCGCTGCAAAGGTATCGCCGTGATAGCCGCGTTTCAGCGTCAGGAACTGTTGACGCGTCTCGCCACGCCCCAGCCAGTACTGCAGCGCCATCTTCATCGACACTTCCACCGCCACCGAGCCTGAATCGGCCAGGAAGACGCACTCCAGCGCCTCAGGTGTCATCGCCACCAGCTGACGGCAGAGCGCCACCGCCGCCGGATGGGTAATGCCGCCAAACATCACGTGCGACATCTGGGTGACCTGCTCTGTGAGTGCCCGGTTCAGGCGCGGATGGTTGTAACCGTGGATCGCCGCCCACCACGAGGACATCCCATCCACCAGCTCACGGCCATCGGCCAGTTGCAGCTGAAAACCCTGTGCGGCGACCACCGGGTAGCAGGGCAGCGGATCCTGCATCGAGGTGTAGGGATGCCAGATATGCTGGCGGTCAAAGCGGGCATCGTCTGAGGAGAAAACGGGGATAGTCATCGGAGTTGTAAACCAAAATAAAAAAATATAGTTTACAAGTATAACCCTGCTTTTCGTCGGGATGACACCCTTTTTGGAGTAAGTAATGGCTCAACGCTGGACAATTGCACAGGCGCAAGCGCTGTTTGATCAACCTTTTCTTGAACTGATGTTTAACGCGCAGCAGGTACATCGGCAGCACTTCGATCCGCGCCAGGTGCAGGTCAGTACCCTGCTGTCGATCAAAACCGGCGCCTGTCCGGAAGATTGTAAATACTGCCCGCAGAGTGCGCGCTACAAGACCGGCCTGGAGTCGGAGCGGCTGATGGAAGTGGAAGAGGTGCTGACCTCAGCGCGTCAGGCCAAAGCCGCCGGTTCAACCCGCTTCTGCATGGGTGCCGCGTGGAAAAATCCGCACGAGCGCGATATGCCCTATCTGGAGAAGATGGTGGAAGGCGTGAAGGCGATGGGAATGGAAACCTGCATGACGCTGGGCACGCTCAGCGAGCACCAGGCGCAGCGACTGGCGGGCGCGGGTCTCGATTTCTACAACCATAACCTCGACACCTCACCGGAATTCTACGGCTCCATCATCACCACCCGCAGCTATCAGGAACGTCTGGATACGCTGGGCAAAGTGCGCGACGCCGGCATTAAGGTCTGTTCGGGTGGCATTGTCGGCCTGGGCGAAACCGTTAACGACCGCGCCGGTCTGCTGGTGCAGTTAGCCAACCTGCCAACGCCGCCGGAGAGTGTACCGATCAATATGCTGGTGAAGGTCAAAGGCACGCCGCTGGCAGATAACGATGATGTGGAACCGTTCGATTTTATCCGCACCATCGCGGTGGCGCGCATCATGATGCCGACCTCGCATGTGCGCCTCTCAGCGGGCCGTGAGCAGATGAGCGAGCAGACCCAGGCGATGTGCTTTATGGCCGGGGCGAACTCGATTTTCTACGGCTGCAAACTGCTGACCACGCCGAATCCGGAAGAGGACAAAGACCGCGTGCTGTTCCGCAAACTGGGTCTTAACCCGGAGCATACTCACACTCAGCACGGCGATCAGCAGCAGGAGCAGCAACTCAGCGAGCAGCTATTCCATGCCGACACTGAACAGTTCTACAACGCGGCGCTGTAATGGGCTGGCAGCAACGTATCCGTCAGGCGCTGACGCAGCGCCGGGCGGCCGATGGCTGGCGGCAGCGACGGGTGATCGATCAGCAATCGACCCGCACGCTGCACAGCGGCGGCCGCAGCTATCTCCACTTTTCCAGCAATGATTATCTCGGCTTAACCCAGCATCCGGCGGTGATTGCGGGCTGGCAACAGGGCGCGGCGCAGGCGGGCGCAGGTGCCGGTGCCTCGGGGCATGTCACCGGTTATCACCGTCAGCACGCCGATCTTGAGGCGCAGCTGGCCGACTGGCTCGGCTACGACCGTGCGCTGCTGTTTATCTCTGGCTTTGCGGCCAATCAGGCGGTCATTCATCTGCTGGGCGAGAAAAACGATCGCATCCTGGCCGATAAACTCAGCCACGCCTCGCTGCTCGATGCCGCCAGCCATAGTCCGGCACAGCTACGACGTTTCCATCACAACGCGCCGGAGAGCCTGGCAGCCCGGCTCGCCTCTCCCTGTGAGGGCGAAACGCTGGTGGTGACGGAAGGTATTTTCAGCATGGATGGCGACAGTGCGCCGCTGGCCGCCCTGGCGCAACAGACGCGCCAGGCAGAGGGCTGGCTGCTGGTGGATGATGCGCACGGCATCGGCGTGGTGGGTGAGCAGGGGCGCGGCAGCTGCTGGCAGCAGGACGTTAAACCGGAACTGCTGGTGGTCACCTTTGGCAAAGCCTTTGGCGTCAGCGGTGCCGCGCTGCTGTGCGACGCAGCCACCGCCGACTATTTCCTGCAGTTCAGCCGACATCTGATCTACTCCACCGCGATGCCCGCGGCGCAGGCGAGCGCGCTGCAGGCGGCGCTGCGTGAAGTTCAGCAGGGCGATGCCCTGCGGCAGCAACTGCAGCAGAACATTGGCCATTTCCGGCGCGGTGCGGCCTCGCTGCCGTGGCAACTGATGGACTCCGGCAGCGCGATTCAGCCGCTGCTGGTGGGCGAAAATGGTGATGCGATGGCGCTCTCCCAGCGGCTGGCTGAGGCGGGCTGCTGGGTCAGCGCGATCCGGCCACCGACCGTGCCGCCGGGGACGGCCCGGCTGCGCATCACCCTGACCGCGGCTCATCGCCCCGAGGATATTGACCGGTTACTGGAGGCGCTGCATGACGCTGCGGGTTGACAAGCAGGCGGTGGCACGCGCCTTTGGCCGGGCGGCCAGCCATTACGATGCCCATGCGGCGCTGCAACGCCTCAGCGGCGATGCCCTGCTGGCACTGGCGCCCGCACAGAGTGGTCTGCAACTGCTGGATGCCGGTTGTGGCACCGGCTGGTACAGCAGGCTGTGGCGCGAACGTGGCAAACAGGTAACGGCTCTGGATCTCTCTCCGCAGATGCTGCAACAGGCGCGGGACAATGACGCGGCGCAGCACTATCTGGCCGGTGATATCGACGCGCTGCCGCTGGCGGATAACACGATTGATCTGGTGTGGAGCAACCTGGCGGTGCAGTGGAGCGAGGATCTGCCCGGCGCGCTGAGCCAGTTCCGGCGGGTGCTGCGGCCCGATGGCACGCTGCTGTTTTCCACTCTGGGCGACGGTTCGCTGCAGGAGGTTCATGAAGCCTGGTCCCATCTGGATGCGCTGCCTCACGCTAATCGCTTTCTCAGCGAGCCACAGATTGCGGCGGCCTGCCACGCAGAGCAGCTGCGCTGTACCTCAGAAGTAGTGACCCTGCATTTTCCCGATGCGCTCAGCGCCATGCGCTCCCTGAAGGGGATTGGCGCGACTCATCTGCATCAGGGGCGTGACGGGCAGGTATTAACCCGACAACGGCTCAACCAGTTAGAGGCGCACTGGCCGCGCGATCGGCACGGCTATCGCCTGAGTTACCATTTAATCTATGGAGTAAGTGCATCATGAAACGCCTGTTTATCACTGGCACCGACACCGAGGTCGGTAAAACCGTGGCCAGCGGCGGGCTGCTGCAGGCGGCCGCCGCAGCGGGCTATCGCTGTGCGGGCTATAAGCCGGTTGCCTCAGGCTGTGAGATGACGCCAGAGGGCATCCGTAACAGCGATGCGCTGGCGCTGCAGCGTTACAGCAGCGTGCCGTTAAGCTATCAGCAGGTCAATCCGCTGGCGTTTCTTGAGCCGACATCGCCGCACATCGTCAGCGCCGAAGAGGGCAGGCCGATCACCCATCTGGCGCTGTCGGCGGGTCTGGCGGCGCTGCAACCGCTGGCAGACTGGATTCTGGTAGAGGGCGCGGGCGGCTGGTATACCCCGTTGTCGGAGACGCACACCTATGCGGACTGGGTGGTCAGCGAAAAGCTGCCCGTGATTCTGGTGGTAGGGATTAAGCTCGGCTGCATCAACCACGCCATGCTCACCGCTGACGCGGTGCGGGCAAGCGGCCTGCCGCTGGTGGGCTGGATCGCCAACACCGTCGAACCCCCGGGTAAACGCTATCAGGAGTATCTCACCAGCCTGAAAAATCGACTGCCTGCGCCCTGTCTGGGCACCATCCCGTTTCTCACCGATGCGGCGCAGCAGGCGTCCTGTGGTCACTACCTGACGTTGCCGGAGTAACCGCCTGGCCTGGCTATTTTATTTGTCATGCTGAATCCGGGCAGTGCTCTCCATCCTTGCGTGCTGTGTACACGCTCCGGTGGTTCCGCGCGCTCCGTCTTCAGCCTGCCTGCAACACTTACGCCCGGTGGGGCAGGCGCTGAATGTCAGGCCACCGTCAGCCATTTATCGACGGTGTGGTCATCAAGCTGTTCCATGCTGCCCTGCGCCACATTGCGGCCGCGGTGCAGCAGCAGGAAATAGTCCGCCACGCGACGGATCAGCGACAGGCGCTGCTCCAGCAGCAGGATGGTCAGCCCGTAGTCGAGGTTAAGCCGACGAATCAGATTGCCCATCTCCTCTTCCAGCCACGGCGACATCCCGTCGGTCGGCTCATCCAGAATCAGCAGTTTGGGCTGCAGCACCAGCGCGCGCGCCAGGGCCAGCTGTTGCTGCTGATCGATCGGCAGATCGCCGCTGCGCTGCTGGCGCAGTGAGTAGAGCGCCGGGAAGAGGTCGAATACCATTTCGGGAATGGCGCGATGGCGGTCGCGCTGGCTGGCACCCGCCAGCAGGGCAATCAGCAGATTATCTTCCACGCTCATCTGGGTAAAAATATGGCGGCCCTGCGGCACATAGCCAATCCCCATCTGCGCCCGCTGTTCAGCCGGTTGCAGCAGCAGATCTTCCGGCGGCGAGCCATCCTCTTTCCAGGAGATAGAGCCGCTGTTAATCGGCAATCTGCCCATGATGCAGTTCACCAGCGTGGTTTTACCCATGCCAGGACGGCCCAGAATGCCGGTGCAGGTGCCAGGCGACAGATCCAGGTCCACATCCCACAGAATATGGTTTTGACCGTAAAATTGATTTACCGAACGTAAACTCAGCATCTGACACTCTCCTTCCCGATCGTTAGCCTGATTGCTTCCGCGCTCTGTCGTCTGGCAAACAAGTCATCAGCAACGGCAGCCTCGCCATTGCAGCACAGTGCGCGTTTCGCGCGGTGACGCCACTGAACTCCTGCAATTCCCAGGCCAGATCTAAAAACGGCCCTGTTTCCTGCTGCAGCGCCGCGTGTCAGGGATGAAAGGTGAGAAAAACTTATCAATTCACCCACGGTGACCACGCACCTGCACTTTTGCAGTGCCCTGGAGCGCTGTTTCTGGTGCAGACGTACTGTAACGTGGCAGGAAGTCCGATTAAGAATCTTAGTATGAGGCGTGCAAATTTGCGTACGACACCCGGTGACAGATTAAAATTGCAGAATAATCCGTCAGCAGGCGACGCGAAATTTAACGCAAAAAAAATTATTTTCACGGTAGTGAGAAGGCAGGGAAAAATTATACACAGCAGATGGCGTCGGGGCTGCCATCACTTATCCACCATTCCTGTGGATAACCTTGTGCATTAGGTAATGAAAACCAGTTGGAAGCGAGGAAATACGCGGCCTGGTAACATAATGACGAGAATCTGGCCTCATAGCCTTATGTCAGTAAAATCAGTTGCTTATCAAAAAACAAGCCTGAGAATTATCTGTCAGGTAACCGTACTGTAATTTTGTGACACTCTATTGACAAATGTTAAATCAGATCCCTTCCTGGGGATAACATTGCGCAACAAGCTGAGCGATAACGCTGCCAGCCTGCAGGGACATCAGGTGCCATCCTGCTGGCGTTAACATTGCACCAACACTGTTTTTATATCCAGTATTATTTTCTGGCAAAATCACCATAGCAGAGTAAAATAAGTGCCTGCCCGCCGACTTCTCCAGCAGGAACTGCATTCATGAGCAAAGCCTTTAAATTGAACTCCGCCTTTAAACCTTCGGGCGACCAGCCTGAGGCGATACGTCGCCTGGAAGAGGGGCTGGAGGATGGACTGGCCCATCAGACCTTATTAGGCGTAACCGGCTCCGGTAAAACGTTTACCGTCGCCAACGTGATTGCCGACCTCAACCGTCCGACCATGGTGCTGGCACCCAACAAGACGCTGGCCGCCCAGCTCTATGGCGAGATGAAAGAGTTTTTCCCGGATAACGCCGTCGAGTTTTTCGTCTCTTACTACGACTACTACCAGCCTGAAGCCTATGTGCCGAGCTCCGACACCTTTATCGAAAAGGATGCGTCGGTGAACGAACATATCGAACAGATGCGTTTGTCGGCCACCAAGGCGCTGCTGGAACGGCGCGATGTCATTGTGGTGGCATCGGTTTCGGCTATCTACGGTCTTGGCGATCCCGATCTCTATCTGAAAATGATGCTGCACCTGACCCGCGGCATGATTATCGATCAGCGCAGTATTCTGCGCCGTCTGTCAGAGCTGCAGTACACCCGCAACGACCAGGCGTTCCAGCGCGGCACCTTCCGGGTGCGCGGCGAAGTGATCGATATCTTCCCGGCGGAGTCGGACGATATTGCGCTGCGCGTCGAGCTGTTTGACGAAGAGGTTGAGCGTCTGTCGCTGTTTGACCCGCTGACCGGCCAGATCGATTCGGTCGTGCCGCGCTTTACCATCTACCCCAAGACGCACTACGTGACGCCGCGTGAGCGTATTCTGCAGGCGATGGAAGATATCAAAGTTGAGCTGGCGGACCGCCGCCGGGTGCTGCTGGAGAACAATAAGCTGCTGGAAGAGCAGCGCATTACCCAGCGTACCCAGTTTGACCTGGAGATGATGAGCGAGCTGGGCTACTGCTCCGGCATCGAGAACTACTCACGCTACCTCTCCGCACGCGGACCGGGCGAAGCGCCGCCGACGCTGTTTGACTATCTGCCCGCCGATGGCCTGCTGGTGGTGGATGAGTCGCACGTGACCATTCCGCAGATTGGCGGCATGTACAAAGGCGACCGGGCGCGTAAAGAGACGCTGGTGGAGTATGGCTTCCGCCTGCCGTCGGCGCTGGATAACCGTCCGATGAAGTTTGAAGAGTTTGAGGCACTGGCCCCGCAGACCATCTATGTTTCGGCGACGCCGGGCAAATATGAGCTGGAAAAGTCGGGCGACGAAGTGATCGATCAGGTGGTGCGTCCTACCGGTCTGCTGGATCCGATCATCGAAGTGCGTCCGGTCGGTACCCAGGTCGACGATCTGCTGTCAGAAATCCGTCAGCGCGTGGCGATCAACGAACGTGTACTGGTGACGGTGCTGACCAAACGCATGGCGGAAGACCTCACCGAATATCTGTCTGAGCATGGTGAGAAGGTGCGTTATCTGCACTCCGATATCGACACGGTAGAGCGTATGGAGATTATCCGCGACTTACGTCTGGGCGAGTTTGATGTGCTGGTGGGCATTAACTTACTGCGTGAGGGGCTGGATATGCCGGAAGTGTCGCTGGTGGCGATTCTCGATGCGGATAAAGAGGGCTTCCTGCGCTCCGAACGCTCGCTGATTCAGACCATTGGCCGTGCGGCGCGTAACATCAACGGTAAGGCGATTCTCTATGGCGATAAAATCACGCCGTCGATGGCGCGCGCCATTGAAGAGACCGAGCGCCGCCGTGAGAAACAGCAGCTGCACAACGAAGAGAATGGCATCGTGCCGCAGGGCCTGAATAAGAAGATCACCGATATTCTGGAACTGGGCAAAAATGTGGTGAAAACCCGCGGCAAAGCGAAACCCGCCCGTCCTGGCGAAGCCCAGGCGCTGGCCGATTTCCAGCTGTTAACGCCGCAGGCTCTTCAGAAGAAGATCCACGAACTGGAAGGGCAGATGCAGCAGCATGCTCAGAACCTGGAGTTCGAACAGGCGGCCAACGTACGCGATCAGCTGCATGAACTGCGAACGCTGTTTATTGCGGCCTCGTAGCGCCGTTAAAGCCCTGAATGGCGTGTTCCAGCGCCACCCGTAACAGCTGGCGGTCGTGACGATATTGGATATCGGCGGCCTCCAGCGGTTCACGGACAATCAGCCGGTTTTCAATGCCACGGGTGTCCACTGCCGGGCTGACGACCAGCGCATCAATCACCCGCTTGCCGATATAACGCTCCATCATCTGCAGCTTGTCAGCCACTGAGAGACTGGCGGCGGCAGGACTCAGCTCGCGGCCCAGATTGCCGATAAACACCATAGTGGCAGGCGTGCGACGCAAGGCCTGCGCCATCTCTTCCATCAGCAGAATCGGCATCAGGCTGGTGTAAAAGCTGCCGGGTCCAATCAGGATCAGATCCGCTTCACCAATCGCCTGCAGCGCTTCCCGCGTTGGCTGGACGTTGGGATGCAGCATCAGCTCCTGCGGCGGCTGCTTCATCTCGTCAATTGCGGTTTCGCCATAAACCATGTTGCCTTCAACATCCATCGCCACCAGATCCACCGGCTGCTCTGACATCGGGATTAAAAAGGCGTCGACCTTAAGCAGGTTACGGATGATGTTGATCGCTTCCAGCGGACGAACGCTGAGATGATCCAGCGCCCGCAGCATCAGATTACCCAGGTTATGTCCGGCCAGTTCGCCGTTACCGGCAAAACGGTACTCAAACATCGCCGAGGCGACGCTGGGTTCTGCAATCAGCTGGTTAAGGCAGTTACGCATATCGCCCCAGGCGATGCCGCCTTCTGAGCGACGAATACGGCCGGTCGATCCGCCGTTGTCGGTGGTGGTGACGATGCCGGTGAGACGCGAGCCCAGCGGGGAAAGGGCAGACATGACGCGGCCTAAACCGTGTCCGCCTCCCAGTGCCACAACGCGATCAAGATCGGCCAGTGTGCGATTCATACTTCTCCTTAATATCCGTTCGCGTGGCGAGGCTCTAATCGCTAAGCCCGCGCGGATGACTTACGTCAAAATCTGGATCGCATTTTAACGTATCCTGTCGCGAAAATGCGGTGAAAATTCGATATGTATAAGAATATATAGCGAAAACAGTAAATGGAAGAGTGACGAAAATCACGCTACCATCATGCTTACCGCGCTGATCAACGGGTCAGCGTACACTCAAGCCTGAATGCCTACGTCTGCGGATAGGGGGTTCAGGCCGTAGCCATCGAGCTGCCAGGGTGCAGGAAGAAATGACTGCATCTCCCAATCTGGAAAGGTGTTCTGGTGTCACAATTTACTGATGCATACGCGCGTAAGTTCTATTACCTGCGCCTGTCGGTCACGGATGTCTGTAATTTCCGCTGTACCTACTGTCTTCCTGACGGCTACAAACCGCAGGGAATTCGTAACAAAAGCTTTCTCTCGCTGGATGAAATCCGCCGCGTCACGCGGGCCTTTGCCGCTGCCGGAACGGAAAAAGTGCGGCTGACCGGCGGTGAGCCGTCGCTGCGCCGTGATTTCACCGACATCATTGCGGCGGTGCGCGAAAACGCCTCCATTCGCCAGATCGCGGTAACCACCAATGGCTACCGGCTGGCGCGTGACGTGAAACAGTGGCGTGACGCGGGGTTAACCGCACTCAACGTCAGCGTCGACAGCCTGGATGCCCGTCAGTTTCACGCCATTACCGGCCAGGATAAATTCCATCAGGTAATGAGTGGTATTGATGCTGCCCTCGACGCCGGTTTTCGCCAGGTCAAAGTCAACAGCGTGCTGATGCGCGATCTCAACAGCCGTAATCTGGCCACGTTCCTCGACTGGATCCGCACCCGTCCGATTCAGCTGCGCTTTATCGAGCTGATGGAGACCGGCGACGGCGGCACGCTGTTTCGCGATCAGCACGTTTCCGGCATGGTCATCCGCGATCAGCTGATCGCCCAGGGCTGGCAGCGTCGGGAGAGCGGACGCAGCGACGGCCCGGCGCAGGTCTTTTACCATCCCGATTATGTCGGCGAGATTGGTCTGATCATGCCTTATGCCAAAGATTTCTGTGCCAGCTGCAACCGTCTGCGCGTTTCGGCGCACGGTAATCTGCATCTATGCCTGTTTGGTGACGGCGGTGTGCCGCTGCGCGATCTGCTGGCGTCAGACGACCAGCAGGCCGAACTGCAGGCGCGCATCGCCAGCAGCCTGGGGCAGAAAAAGCAGACGCACTTTCTGCATCAGGGCAACACCGGCATCACACAGAATCTCTCTTACATTGGCGGCTAATTTCAGGAGGCAGTATGGGTAAACCAGCCAGCGAATTTCAGGCAGTGCAGATTGCGGTGATGACAGTGTCAGATCGTCGCGATGCCAGTGACGATACCTCCGGCGACTATCTGCGCGAAGCCGCAGTCGAAGCGGGGCATGAGGTGGTCGATCACGCCATCGTGCCGGATAATCTCTATCGTATTCGCGCCACCGTGTCGCGCTGGATCGCCAGTGAAGATGTTCAGGTCGTGATTATTAATGGCGGAACCGGCTTTAACCTGAAAAACAGCACGCCGGAAGCGCTGCTGCCGCTGTTCGACCGCGAGATTGATGGATTTGGCGAACTGTTCCGGATGATCTCCTATGAAGAGATTGGCGGTTCGACATTGCAGTCGCGCGCGATTGCCGGTCTGGCTAATCAGACGCTGATCCTGGCCGTGCCGGGTTCCACCAGCGCCTGCCGCACCGCCTGGGAACGCATTATCGCTGACCAGCTTGATGCGCGAACCGCGCCCTGTAATTTTGTCTCACACCTCAAGAAACGGTAAGTATGTCTCAACTCACACACATTAACGCCGCGGGCGAAGCGCACATGGTGGATGTCTCCGCCAAGGCGGAAACCGTGCGCGAAGCGCGGGCAGAAGTGCTGGTGCTGATGCAGCCGGAAACGCTGCAGATGATTATCGAAGGCAGCCACCACAAAGGGGATGTCTTTGCCACCGCGCGCATCGCCGGTATTCAGGCGGCGAAACGCACCTGGGAACTGATTCCGCTCTGTCATCCGCTGATGCTGAGCAAAGTGGAAGTGAACCTGGAGGCGGAACCGGACCACAGCCGGGTCCGCATCACCACGCTCTGTCGCCTGACCGGCAAAACCGGCGTGGAGATGGAAGCGCTGACGGCCGCGTCGGTTGCCGCGCTCACCATCTACGACATGTGCAAAGCGGTGCAGAAAGATATCGTTATCGATCAGCTGCGGTTAATCAGCAAGAGCGGTGGCAAAAGCGGCGATTTCCAGGCGGTCGCGCATGATTAAGGTGCTGTTTTTCGCCCAGGTCCGTGAGCTGATCGGCACCTCATCGCTTGAGGTCGGTGCTGATTATCCGGATGTGGCCGCGCTGCGCAGTGCGCTGGCAGATCGCGATGACCGCTGGGCGCTGGCGCTCGAGTCGGGCAAGCTGCTGGCGGCGGTGAATCAGACGCTGGTGCCGATGAGTCATCCGCTGCACGCCGGTGATGAAGTGGCCTTTTTCCCGCCCGTGACCGGAGGCTAAGATGGAAACGCAGATTCGCGTCGGTCCCGCGCCCTTTGATATGGCGGAAGCGTATCGCTGGCTGGCGGCCTGTGATGAAGATGGTGCGGTAGTGACCTTTACCGGCAAAGTCCGTAACCACAATCTGGGCAACGACGTCGCGGCACTGACGCTGGAGCACTATCCCGGCATGACCGAAAAAGCGCTACAGGAGATTGTTGATGCGGCGCGCGAACGCTGGCCGCTGCAGCGCGTCACGGTGATCCATCGCGTGGGCGAACTGTTTCCCGGCGATGAAATCGTGCTGGTGGGCGTGACCAGCGCCCATCGTGGCAGCGCCTTTTCCGCTGCAGAGTTCATCATGGATTACCTGAAAACCCGCGCGCCGTTCTGGAAGCGAGAAGCGACAGAGAAGGGCGATCGCTGGGTGGATGCCCGCGACAGCGACCACCAGGCGGCTCAGCGCTGGGACTAAGCTGCGTTAACGGCTTAGCGGGCAGAAGTGTCTGCGCCCGCTGAGCCGTTAACCGCAGACACGCCGCTGCCCGCATCCCCGGACATCACGACGCTTAGGGCGGGATTAAGGCTGCTTTAGCTGCTCAGCCGGACCAAAACCGGTCTGACCGTGGCTGTGTTCGCCGCCGCCGGCGGTGCGCTTCAGCTGAACGACCTGGCCCTGTTGCCAGGCATTGGCACCTGCTGCGGCAGGATGCGCCACGATATCCGCACGCTGGGCGCGGATCTTTTTGCTGTCGACGTCAAAACGACGATCGCGGTCCGCCAGCAGTCGCGAGTCCATCTGACCATCCTCCGTAAAGCCCATCATCAGCGCCGGAATGCCGATCGGCAGCGTTTTGTCGCGATCGGTATGCCAGGTGTGCCAGGTTTTCCCGTAGGTGTTCACAATGCGCTTCATCAGGGCGTGGTCGGCGGCTTCCGGTAAGCCTGGTGCAATCAGCGTGCCCGATTTCACCTCATACTGATGGCTGTGCCAGAGCTTCTTCTCTTCGGGCGGCAGGGTGTTAAACAACCGTTCGCTGATAATGTACTCCACGCCCATCAGCCGTGCATCGCGCGTGTTGCCGTCGTAAATCACCGCCTGCATCACATCGTCGTTCAGCACGGTGACATAGTGGTGCGCCTCCATCTGACCGTTCTTATCGCCGTTATAAAAATGGAATCCGTCAAGATAGGTGTTGATGGCGTCGATGGGCGGACGTGACTGCATCACGCTGGCGCCGGTCTCCAGCACCTTAAGCGAGGAGGAGGTGGGTGCGCCCGGTGATTTTACCTGGGCAGGCGTATTATTGGCGCCGCAGCCGGTTAATAACAGGCTGAATGCCGCAACAGGCCAGAGTTTAAACATCGTAAGTTCCTTTAACGGTAAAAAAGATAACCTTAGTTCAGTTCTCGCCTGCCTGTGAAACTCTGGCAATGGTAGAGTAGAGCTTTGGTTCATTCTGAGGACAGGCATGTCATCCACCCCGATTCTGCAACGTCTGACACTGGTCGCCGCACTGGTGCTGGCAGGTTGTAGCAGCAAGAAAACCCCTGAGGCGCCGATGCGGCAGCCTGAAGATGTCAAAGCGCAGATCCAGCGGCTGTTGCCCTCGCACGTCAGCAATAAAGCGGCGTGGAGCGACGATATCTACACCACCTTCCGCACTCAGCAGATCGATCCCAGCGCCAGTAACCTCTGCGCGGTGATCGCCGTGGCGGATCAGGAGAGCAACTTCAGCGCCGAGGCCGCCGTGCCGGGTCTGCCAAAAATCGCCTGGGGCGAGATCAACCGCCGTGCGGCGCAGGTGCACGTCCCGGCATTCCTGGTGCGTACCGCGCTGCAGATCAAATCGCCTACCGGTGAAAGCTACGCCGCCCGGCTGGACAAAGTGCGCAGTGAGAAAGAGCTGAGCGCTATTTTCGATGACCTGATCGATATGGTGCCGATGGGCCAGACGCTGTTTGGTAATCTCAATCCAATCCACACCGGCGGGCCGATGCAGGTCAGCATTGCGTTTGCCGAAGCGCATGCCAAAGGCTACCCGTGGCCGATTGATGGCACCATCCGGCGTGAAGTCTTTACCCGCCACGGCGGGATCTACTTCGGGACGATGCACCTGCTCGGCTATCCGGCTGACTACAGCCAGCCGCTCTACCGCTTTGCCGACTACAATGCGGGCTGGTATGCCAGCCGCAATGCGGCCTTCCAGGCGGCGGTGTCGCGCGCCACCGGCATGAAGCTGGCGCTGGATGGCGATCTGATTCTTTATGGATCAGATGCGGCGGGCGGCACCGAACTGGCGGTGCGCACGCTGTCGAAGCAGATCGATATGAGCAACAGCGACATCCGCCGCGATCTGGAGAAAGGGGAGAAAGCGTCGTTCAGCGACAGCGAACTCTGGAAACAGGTCTTTACCCTGGCGGATAAAATGGCGGGCAGAAAGTTACCGCGTGAAATGCTGCCGGGCATCAAGCTGGAAAGCCCGAAAATTACCCGTAATCTCACCACGGCGTGGTTTGCGCAGCGTGTCGACAGCCGTTATCAGCAGTGCCTGTCGCGACGTTAAGCGGCATGTTGTGGCGCAGTTGAGCTGAGCTGTGCCACACTTAGAGCCAGTTCCGGGCGACTTTTATTGTTATTCTGGCCCTGAACTGTGCGCATCCTCATAAGGCCGTATGAGCCCGTGGCGGTTGTGTCGCGCTGTCGCTGGCCCAACGGGCTGAAACAGAAACAACGTATGCCTGCCAGACCAGGTTATTCATCCGGTTCCCTGTGTGGGGCCGGTCCTAATCCGTTTAACAAGAGGTGCATCATGGACCGATATCCACGAAATGATTCCATCGTTCAATCCGCATCTCGCGGTTTACAAGCCTATATGGCGCAGGTCTATGGCTGGATGACCTGCGGTCTGTTACTGACGGCGTTTGTCTCCTGGTACGCTGCGCGCACGCCAGCGATCATGGAGCTGGTGTTTGCTAACCGCATCACCTTCTTCGGACTGATTATCGTGCAGCTGGGGCTGGTCTTCTTCCTGTCAGGCATGGTGCATCGCCTGAGCGGGGCCGTGGCAACCGGGCTGTTTATGCTCTACTCGGCGCTGACCGGCCTGACCATGGCGAGTATCTTCCTGGTTTACACTAACTCCTCGATCGCCAGCACCTTCTTTATCACGGCGGGGATGTTTGGCGCGATGAGCTTCTACGGCTATACCACCAAACGCGATCTCAGCCGTTTTGGCAGCCTGCTGTTTATGGCGCTGATTGGCATCGTGCTGGCGTCGCTGGTGAACTTCTGGCTGAAAAGCCCGGCGCTGATGTGGGCGATTACCTACATCGGGGTGGTGGTGTTTGTGGGGTTAACGGCCTATGACACGCAGAAGCTGAAAAATATCGGTGAGCAGATCGATGCCCGCGATACGGAAAACCTGCGTCGCTACTCGATTATGGGCGCACTGACGCTGTATCTCGACTTTATCAACCTGTTCCTGATGCTGCTGCGGATTTTCGGCAACCGCCGTTAAGCCTGAGGGAGTAGCGGGGGAGGTGCACTGTCTGCGCCTCCCCTTTTTTATTACGACTTCTGCAACTTCTGCTCGTTCTTCTGACGCAGATGCTTCGCCCGACTCTCCAGCCCCAGATAGAGCACCAGCGCTAACAGCAGCGGCAGGATAAAGTAGAGCACGCGATAAGCCAGCAGCGCCGCAATGATAGTGCCATGCGAGACGTGCTGACCGCTAAGCAGCGCCAGGAAGACCGCTTCCAGTACGCCAATGCCCGCCGGAATATGAATAATTACACCGGCAATACTGCTGATCAGCAGCACGCCCAGCACCATCGGATAACCGACGTCTCGTCCCAGCAGCAGCCAGATAATCGCCCCCATCACCATCCAGTTGGCACAGGAAACCGCAAACTGCAGCAGCGCCATGCGCAGCGAGGGCAGCTGCAGCGTCTGGCCTTTTACCGTCCAGCGACGCTGCTTTGAGAAGGCACAGGCCCAGAGGTAGGCCGCCACCAGCACCAGCAGAGCGCCACCAATCAGCCGCAGGGTGGTTTCACCAATAAACCAGCCGCTGGGGATCGAGACCATGCCCGCACTGAATACCACGCCCGCCAGCAGGATATAGCCCAGCCAGTTAGTGGCGATGCTCAGAGAGAAGATGCGGGTAATGGTGCCGCTATCCAGCCCTAACCGTGAATAGAGCCGGTAGCGCATCGCGACGCCACCCACCCAGGTACTCAGCGTCAGATTGAAGGCGTAACAGATAAACGACACCAGCATCACCTGCCGCTTCGCCAGCTTATGGCCGCAGTAGGCGCGTCCAATCAGGTCATAGCAGCCATACACCAGGTAACTCAGCACCACCAGTCCGGCGGCGGTCAGTACCACAAAGCGGTTATAGTTAACGATGACGTCATAAACATCTTCCCAGTTCACTTTGCGGGCATAGACCACCAGCAGAACCACCACCGCGATGAAAAAGAGCACGGTGAGGATTTTTTTCGCCAGTTGCCAGCGTGGATGTTTTTTTGCCATCAGGATTTTGCTCCCGGGTTATCAGTTTCAACGCGATCCTGCGTCTCCATTTCAGGCTGTACCGGCTCACCCACCTGGGCCAGCAGCGGCGTATGCGCCGGCAGCCAGCCAGCGATGGCCGGGAAATGGCGCAGGAAGTGGAATACCACCACGCTTTTACTCAGTTGCCACCAGTTGCGCGGCGGTAAGCGATCTTCCTGCACGCGCTGGCAATCGTTGGCCAGCAGCGCTTCCAGGTTATCGCGCAGCGTCTGGTTAAACGGCCTGTCGTGGATGATCAGATTGGCTTCAAGGTTAAGTGACAGGCTGAGCGGATCGAGATTGCTGGAGCCGACGGTGGCCCAGTAGTCGTCTTTTACCGCGATCTTGCCGTGCAGCGGGCGACGGATATATTCGTAGACTTCAACGCCGCCATCGACCAGATAGTTGTAGAGCAGCTCCGCGCCCACTTTCACAATCGGCATATCCGGTTCGCCCTGCACAATCAGTCGTACCCGGACGCCACGCTGCGCGGCATTGCGCATCTCACGCAGCAGCCGGTAGCCGGGGAAGAAGTAGGCATTGGCGATAATCACATCCCGCTTCGCCTCGCGCAGCATCTCCAGGTAGTGGACTTCGATGTCATCGCGATGCTCGTCGTTATCGCGATAAACATAGAGCACCTGAGCATCGCCGGGCGTGGCGTTGACCGCCGGACGATGAGAGCGCGATCCCCACCAGCGGCGGGTATTCTGTTCGCTGCCAATCGCCTGTTGCAGATAGCGGGCGATGTCACCCACCACCGGGCCTTTGACCTGTACCGCATAATCCTGTTTCGCTTCCGGGCCATAATCGGTGTTGTGCTCGGCCGAGAAGTTAATGCCGCCTACAAAGGCTACCACGTCATCCACCACCACGGTTTTGCGGTGCAGGCGGCGGAAAACGTTGGTGCGCATCCCCATCACCAGCGGACGCGGATCGTAATAGATGAAACGCACGCCAGCGCTGGTCAGGCTGTTAACAAATTTGTCGGAGAGTTCGGCAGAGCCATAACCATCGACCATCACTTCGACCCGCACGCCGCGCTGGGCTGCCGCCAGCAGTTCGCGGTGCAGGGCGTTGCCCACGTCATCCTCAAACAGAATAAAGGTTTCGATTAATACCGTACGTTCCGCCCGCTGGATCGCGCCAAAGACCCGCGGGAAAAACGCTTCGCCATTTTCCAGCAACAGCAGCCGGTTGCCTTCCTGCCAGCTAAAATTCATAGGTGAATCTCCACCGCCAGCGGCGCATGGTCGGAAAGATGGGACCAGGGCTTACGCGGCAGCGCCCACGGATGACTGACGGTGGCGTTGCGGACATAGATGCGGTCAAGCCGCAGGATCGGGAAGCGCGCCGGGAAGGTGCGCGCCGGGCGTCCGGTTTTCATGCTGAATACCTCTTTCAGGCCTGCGCCATGTTTCAGAATGGAGTTAGCGCGTCGCTGCCAGTCGTTGAAATCGCCCGCCACCACCACCGGCGCGTCGGGCGGCAGTGAGTTAACCATTTCACATATTTTCTTCATCTGCGCGTGACGATGGGCCACTTTCAGACCCAGATGAACGCAGATGACATGCAGCGTGCCATGCGGCTCGGGCAGGGCGATCTGGCAGTGCAGCATGCCGCGGTTTTCACTGCCCGCCACCGAGATATCCCGGTTCTCATAGTCGGCGATCGGGAAGCGAGACAGCACCGCATTGCCGTGATGCCCCTCCGGATAGACCGCATTACGCCCATAGGCGAAATCGTTCCATATGGTGTCGGCCAGAAACTCATAATGAGGAGAGTCGGGCCACTCCTCATGGTTAAGGGAGTGGATGGCATGCGTGCCCATCACCTCCTGCAGAAAGACCACATCCGCCTCCGTTGCGCGAACGGCGTCGCGTAATTCGGGCAGGATGAAGCGGCGATTGAAAGGGGCGAAACCCTTATGTGTATTGATCGTCAGGACTTTTATTGAAAATCCTTGCTTGTTTTGTGGCATACTCGCGACGCACTCCTTTTCATCATCAATAGAATCAAAGTGTAGTCTTTGTCACAAATGGGTGGTGAAAGAGGGCGAAAATTAGGGCGTTATCCGAAAATTGTTTTACATTGAGGAAATCGTTTCCGGCTTGTGCCGGTAGCACTTGGGCGACCTGTTGGGTCTGCCAGGAGAACTGAATGAAATGGTCTAATCGTATTCAAATTATCACGGGTCAAACGTTGTTGCATATTGCTATGCATCTGCTGGTGATCGCTGCACTGATCTGGGGCTGGAAGCACAAAGCGCTGGTTGATGTCTGCAGTACGCTGGTGGCGATGTACGCACTGGTTTTTGTTGCCATGCTGGTGACACAGCGCATTGCCCGTTTACGTACTCTCGGCGATTATCTTGAAGAAGCGACCACCACTTACTACTTTGGCGCCGCCATGATGACACTGTTCCTGGTGTCGCGGATTTACCACAACAACCTGCTGCTGGCGTGTCTCGGCGTAGTGATGTTGCTGGGTCCGGCGCTGGTCTCGCTGCTGGTGAAAGAGCCACCGCGACGAATCGAAAACAAACGTAGTTAAGTTGAAGGCCACCGGAAGGTGGCCTTCCTGTTTTCAGGCGGTTAAGTTGTGTCAGGAAATGTGAGCTATCTCGCACACTTCTCTTAAAGCTGTTACACTCGCCCGCTTACGCATCGTAGTTTGCGCCCTTTTCACGCGTCAGCCCTGGCTGGCGTCACTATCCCTCTGAAAACTACACCGTGAATCACGGTCAGAGCGGACCGGAGTAAATCACTTAATGTCTTTTGACTCTCTCGGCCTGAGTGCCGATATTTTGCGCGCGGTCGCCGAACAAGGCTACAGCGAACCCACACCTATCCAGCGCCAGGCGATTCCTGTTGTGCTGGCAGGCCGCGATCTGCTGGCGAGCGCCCAGACCGGCACCGGCAAAACAGCCGGCTTTACCTTACCGATGTTACAAAAACTCTCTGCCACTGCCACGCCCATCCGCGGTCGTCGCCCGGTGCGCGCCCTGATCCTGACCCCAACCCGTGAACTCGCAGCGCAGGTTGGCGAAAACGTCAGCGACTACAGCAAATATCTCTCGCTGCGTTCCATGGTGGTGTTTGGTGGCGTCAGCATCAATCCACAGATGGTAAAACTGCGTGGCGGCGTCGATATCCTGGTGGCAACGCCTGGACGCCTGCTGGATCTGGCACAACAGAATGCAGTTGACCTGTCACAGGTCGAAATTCTGGTGCTGGATGAAGCGGACCGTATGCTGGATATGGGCTTTATCCACGACATCCGTCGCGTACTGGCACGTCTGCCGGCCAAACGTCAGAACCTGCTGTTCTCTGCCACCTTCTCTGATGAGATCAAAGGCCTGGCTGAGAAACTGCTGACCAACCCGGAAATGATTGAAGTGGCTCGCCGCAACACCGCCTCCGAGCAGGTCGCGCAGCAGGTGGCTTTCGTTGATAAGAAGCGTAAGCGTGAATTGTTGTCGCAGCTGATTGGCGAAGGCAACTGGCAGCAGGTGCTGGTCTTTACCCGTACCAAACACGGCGCGAACCACCTTGCCGAGCAGCTGGGCAAAGATGGCATCTCCGCCGCCGCGATCCACGGCAACAAGAGCCAGGGTGCACGTACCCGCGCGCTGGCCGACTTTAAGTCAGGCGGAATTCGCGTCCTGGTTGCCACCGATATCGCGGCCCGTGGCCTGGATATCGAAGAGCTGCCACACGTCGTGAACTATGAGCTGCCTAACGTCGCCGAAGATTACGTTCACCGTATTGGTCGTACTGGCCGTGCAGCTGCGACCGGTGTCGCACTGTCACTGGTCTGCGTCGATGAGCATAAGCTGCTGCGTGATATCGAACGTCTGCTGAAGCGTGAAATCCCGCGTCTGGCCGTTGAAGGTTATGAACCCGATCCGAGCATCAAAGCGGAGCCGATCATCAACGGTCGTCAGCAGCAGTCTCGCGGCGGTGCAGGTGGCGGTGGCGGCGGCCGTGGTCGCAGCCAGGGCGGACAGGGTGCAGGCGCATCGCGCTCATCTTCATCCGGCGAAAAGCGTCCTCAGGCGCGTCGTCAGAGCCAGGCCGCTCCTCAGGGCGATAGGCCCGCAGCCCGTCCGCGTCGTCCGGCAGCAGCGAAGCGTACCGGAAACGTCTGAGTATGAGGGTTTTACTGGCACCGATGGAGGGCGTGCTGGATTCACTGGTGCGCCAGCTGTTATCGGAAGTAAACGACTACGATCTCTGCATCACTGAGTTTTTGCGCGTGGTCGATCAACTGCTGCCGGTAAAATCTTTCTACCGTCTCTGCCCCGAACTGCATAACGCCAGCCGCACGCCTTCCGGCACGCGGGTGCGTATGCAGCTGCTGGGGCAGCATCCCGAATGGTTAGCCGAAAACGCCGCACGTGCGGTGGAACTGGGCTCATGGGGTGTGGATCTCAACTGTGGTTGTCCTTCTAAACTGGTCAACGGCAGCGGAGGCGGCGCAACTCTTCTTAAAGATCCCGATCTGATCTATCGCGGCGCGAAAGCGATGCGTGAAGCGGTGCCTGAAGATTTGCCGGTAACGGTAAAAGTTCGGCTCGGCTGGGACTCCAGCGCCCGCAGTCTGGAGATTGCCGATGCGGTGCAACAGGCCGGTGCCAGCGAGCTGGCGGTGCATGGACGAACCAAAGAAGAGGGCTACCGTGCAGAGGCGATTAACTGGCAGGCGATTGGCGATATTCGTCAGCGGCTGCGCATTCCGGTGATTGCCAATGGCGAAATCTGGGACTGGCAAAGCGCGCAACACTGTATGGCGGTAACCGGCTGCGATGCGGTGATGATTGGCCGTGGCGCACTGAACATCCCCAACCTGAGCCGGGTAGTGAAATATAACGAGCCGCCGATGGCCTGGCCTGATGTGGTGCGGTTATTACAGAAATACAGCCGCCTGGAAAAGCAGGGCGATACCGGCCTCTACCACGTGGCGCGTATCAAACAGTGGCTCGGTTATCTGCGCAAAGCCTATGGCGAAGCCGATGGCTTATTCAGCGAAATCCGTGCGTTAAAATCGTCGGGCGACATTGCACAGGCGATTGATCGTCACGCACATGTTCATGGTTTGTGATAAAAAATCAGGCGACCCTTTAGTGACCTGACGGTATAGTGGGAAAAATTTCCTGGACCCCTTGCCTGCTATGTCTGACTCCGCTGTGTTGAGCAACAGCCAGCTCAACAAACGAATCCTCTCCGTTATTATCTTCACCTTCTTCTGCTATCTCTCTGTCGGACTGCCGCTGGCCGTGCTGCCAGGCTTCGTCAAAAATCATCTTGGCTTCAGCTCCTTTATCGCCGGACTGATTATCAGCATTCAATACTTTGCGACGCTGCTCAGCCGTCCGCAGTCGGGCCGTCTGGCCGATCGCCTTGGGCCAAAGCGGGTGGTGATGCTGGGACTGCTCTGCTGCGGTATGAGCGGGGTGCTGACTATCGTGGCCGCACTGCTGAGCGGCTGGCCGTGGCTGAGTCTGGCGCTGCTGGCCATCGGACGGCTGTTTCTCGGCGTAGGTGAAAGCTTCAGCAGCACCGGCTCTACCCTGTGGGGTATGAATATCGTCGGGCCGATGCAGACCGCGCGCGTGATCTCCTGGAACGGTGTTGCGACCTATCTGGCAATGGCCGTCGGTGCACCGCTGGGTGTGCTGCTGAACAGTGAATTTGGTATGAGTGGATTTGCCGGGCTGATTGCGCTGATGGGCGTGGCGGGCTATCTGATGGCCAGCCGCAAACCGGCGGTGACGGTCAGCGTGGGCGAGCGCATTCCGTTTCACCGCGTCTTTTCGCGCGTCTGGCTTTATGGCCTGGCGCTGGGCTTCGGCACCATCGGTTTTGGCGTTATCGCCACCTTTATCACCCTCTATTTTGCCAGCCGTGACTGGCAGGGCGCGGCCTATGCGCTGACGCTGTTCAGCCTGGGTTTTGTGCTGGTGCGTCTGGGGTTTGGTCGCTTTATTACCCGTTTCGGCGGGCTGCGCGTGTCGCTCTTCTCATTCCTGCTGGAATGTCTGGGACTGCTGATTATCTGGCAGGCGGACAGCGCCTGGCTGGTAGGGGCGGGCGCATTCCTTACCGGCAGCGGATTTTCGCTGGTCTTTCCGGCACTGGGCGTTGAGGCGGTTAAACGGGTTGAGCGCCAGGATCAGGGCTCTGCGCTGGGCACCTATTCCGCTTTTCTCGATCTGGGCCTGGGTTTAACCGGCCCGGTGGCGGGATTGCTTATCGGACACTGGGGGATGCAGTCAGTCTATCTGGCGGCGGCGTTGATGGTGCTGGGGGCGCTGCTGATTACCCTGCGGCTTTACTGGCAGCAGCGGCTTATCGCCTGAATGACGATAAGCCGCAAACCGTTAAAAATGGCTGAACGCCCAGTAGAGCAGGGCAGAGAGCAGAATAGAAACCGGCAGCGTTAAAATCCAGGCGACGGCCAGGTTACGCAGCGTTGAGAGCTGCAAGCCGGAACGGTTCGCCGCCATGGTGCCCGCCACGCCGGATGAGAGCACGTGGGTGGTAGAAACCGGTAAACCGAAACCGTCTGCCGCGCCGATGGTCATCATCGCCACCAGTTCGGCGCTGGCGCCCTGGGCATAGCTCAGATGGGTTTTACCGATCCGTTCTCCCACGGTGACCACAATCCGGCGCCAGCCGACCATGGTGCCCAGTCCCAGCGCAATCGCCACCACCACTTTCACCCACATCGGAATAAAGCGGGTGGCGCTGTCGAGTTCCGTTTTCACTGCCTTGAGATTGCGTTCCGTCTCCTGCGGCAGTCTGACCTCGGCGCCCTGCAGATGCTTGATCGATTCTGACGCCAGATACATCTGGTTGCGGGTATTGGTCACCGCCTGGGCTGGAATGTTTTCCATTGAACCGTAACGACGAATCTCATCGCCGACTTCGCGCAGCGTCATCGCCAGCGCGGGCAGCACGTCGGGATTCATGCTGTTGCTGCCAACAAAGCCGGTCAGTACCTCACGGGCCGGTGGAGGATTGGCTGACGCGGGCTGCAGTTGCAGCAGCTGATGGGCGGTCACTTCGTTCAGCGCCGCGACGCGCGGGATCTGATCGGGTGGCAGCGATCGGTTCAGGGCGTAGGCGATCGGCATGGTGCCCACCAGGATCAGCATAATCAGCCCCATCCCTTTCTGACCATCGTTGGAGCCGTGCGCAAACGACACGCCGGTACAGGTCAGGATCAGCAGGCCGCGGATCCAGACTGGTGGCGGCTGATTGCTTTCCGGCGCCTGATAAAGCTGGCGATTGCGGATAAACAGTTTCATCACCCACAGCAGCAGCCCGGCGCAGACAAAGCCGACCACCGGCGACAGCAGCAGTGCATAGCCGACCTTAAGTGCCTGATCCCAGTCAACCCCGCTCAGACCGCTGCGTCCGTGCAGCATCGCATTGGCAACGCCGACGCCGATGATCGAGCCGATCAGCGTATGGGACGACGACGACGGCAGCCCTAAATACCAGGTGCCCAGGTTCCAGATAATCGCTGAGAAGAGCAGCGCATAGACCATGGCAAACCCGCTGCCGCTGCTGGCTTGCAGGATCAACTCCACCGGCAGCAGTGAGATAATGCCAAACGCCACCACGCCGCTGGAGAGCAGCACACCCAGAAAGTTACAGAAACCGGACCAGACCACCGCGACGCCGGGCGTCAGCGAATGGGTGTAGATCACGGTCGCCACGGCATTGGCGGTATCGTGAAAGCCATTCACGAACTCAAAGCCGAGCGCAATCAGCAGTGCCAGCCCCAGCAGAAAGAACGGCAGATAGCTGGTGACCGGCATATTGGTCTCTTCAACATCGCTGACCAGATTGAGACCGGCGAACGCCAGTCCGGCAACCAGCAGAATAAAGAACAGTGGTTTACTGAAACGGCTATTTTTGCCGTTGAAATCGGGGCGACCTCGGGCTGATGAGGAGGAGAGACTGTTTTCGCTCATGGTGTACCTCTGGTGGCTGATGCCGGATGCTGATTTGCACCGGGTCAACGCAGTGTGATACGCGCTTTATATGACAGATTAATGATCGTCGGACGGGGCATTCTGAGCGGAGTGCGGGGAAAAACGCGGAAACGCAGGCAATAAAAAAGCCAGCGACAGGCGCTGGCTTCTGCAAGCAGGGCGGCAATTACGAGCTGGTATTGGCCGCGGCTGCAGGTGCTGCTGGTGTTACCGGAGCGGCCGGTGCGGCTGGCTCAGTGGCCGGCTGCTGTGGCTGCGCGGCATCACTGTTTGCGCCCTGAGAGGTGACTGGCGTCATTGGCTCTTCCTGTGGCACAGCCTGCGGATTTTCCGGCATCGGAACTGGCGCAGTCTGGATGTTGTTCTCCACGCCGTTCACTTTTACTGGCATACCGGTACGGCCCTGAATCGCGCCATTAACCTGATCCTGATTGACGCTGGCATCAACCAGAACTTTGCTCACCGCCTGATTCAGCGTAATCGGCACCAGCTCACGCGAGTTGAACTGCTCTTCGGTGGTCGACAGCGGGTTATGCACTTCTACATACCGTGAACCGTCTGGCTCCACGGTCGCTTTTACCGGCTGATCAACAAACTGTACGCGCGTACCGACCGGCACGTTCTGATACAGCCATTTGATATCGTCAGCGCGCAGACGCACACAACCATGGCTCACGCGCAGGCCGATACCGAAGTTGGCGTTGGTGCCGTGAATCGCATAGAGACGACCGATATAGAGCGCATACAGGCCCATCGGGTTATCCGGGCCTGGCGGGAAGACCGCTGGCAGGGTTTCACCGCGCGCCGCGTAATCCGCATGCATGCCTTTGGTTGGCGTCCAGGTCGGGCCATCTTTTTTACGTTCTACCGCTGTGGTCCAGTTAATCGGGGTATCTTTACCCAGTTCACCAATACCAATAGGCAACACCACCACGGTTTTGCTGCCTTTCGGATAGTAGTAAAGACGCATCTCAGCGCTGTTAATCACAATGCCTTCACGCGGTGCGTCCGGCAGGATCAACTGCTGTGGGATGATCATTTTGCTGCCAGCCTTAGGCAGATAAACGTCAACGCCCGGATTGGCTTCCAGCATATTGCTGAGGCCCATCTGGTACTGCGCCGCAAAAGCTTCCAGCGGCAGTTTGCTGTCTTCAGGGACAGTAATTTCGATATTTTCGCCGATCAGACGACTGTTGGCCGGCGGTAACGGGTAAACCACAGCAAAGGCTGACTGGCTGAAGGCCGCCAGAGCCAGTGCGATTGAAGCGAAAGCGCGAATGATTTTCATATTTTACAATTCTTTATCGCCATATTTCAGGCTGTTCAGTGTGTCGAATTCATGCTGGCCAATGTGACCTGCTGCGCATTATATGTTCATTAATCTGACGTTGTGAATCGGGATTTTAACCTGCCTGCAATACTTTACGTAAATTCACCGCGGATGTTAGCGCATTTCCGGAAAGCAGGGCGCTAAAAATGGGGCTTTCCGGGCTTATCGCTGACTAAGGTTGCCACTGTGTTTGTTCGCCGCTGAGTTTGCGGTTCAGGAAAAAGGCGGCACTGATTAACGCCAGATGGGTCAGCGCCTGCGGCGTGTTGCCCAGCGCATGGCCGTGGCTGTCAAACTCCTCCGCGTAGAGGCCCAGTGGATTGGCGTAGCTCAGCAACTTTTCAAATTCAAAATGCGCTTCCTGAATCCGGCCCGCGCGCGCCAGACACTCGACATACCAGAAGGAGCAGGCTCCGAACGACCCTTCTGAGCCTTTCAGGCCATCGGCGGGCGTCTCATGCGTATTGTAACGGCGCACCATACCGTCGCTGACCAGATTGGTTTTGATCGCATCCAGCGTGGCAATCCAGTCCGGGTCGGTGGCTCCCACAAAACGCACCAGCGGCATCAGCAGCATTGAGGCGTCGAGATGTTCGCCATGACGGGTCGAAGAGAAGTGACCCCGCTCACTGTTCCAGAAGTTAGCCCAGATATCTTCGCGGATCTCCCGGCGCGCCCGATCCCAGCGTTCATAAGGCATCGGCAGCGATCGCTTCATGCCCAGACGCAGCGCGCGATCCATCGCCACCCAGCACATCAGACGCGAGTGCAGGAAATGTTCCGGTTCACCGCGCATCTCCCAGATACCGGCATCGGGCTGATCCCAGTTATCACACAGCCAGTCGATCATTTTGACGACATGTTCCCAGCCGCGCTGGGAGATCGCCTCACCATATTTATTGGCCAGATAGACCGCATCCATCAGCTCGCCATAGATGTCGAGCTGTGTCTGCTGCCAGGCGTCATTGCCGATGCGCACCGGACGGGAGTCGGCATAGCCGGAGAGATTCAGCAGCTCCATCTCGTGCAGTTCGGTGCCGCTGTCCAGCCGGTACATGACCTGCAGGCGCATCTCATCGTGATGGCTGTTTTCAACGCAGCGACCAACCCAGTGGGTAAAGTGTTTGGCTTCATCGATATAGCCCAGCCGCATCAGGGCATACATGCTGAACGAGGCGTCACGGATCCAGGAGGCGCGATAGTCCCAGTTGCGTTCACCGCCCAGCTCTTCGGGCAGGCCAAAGGTCGCTGCTGCCGCAATAGAGCCGTGCTGATGTGAGGTCAGCAGTTTGAGGACCAGCGCCGAACGCTGCACCATTTCGCGCCAGCGTCCCTGATAGTTACTGTGGGCGCTCCAGCGTCGCCAGTAGTTCAGCGTCTCTTCAAAGCAGTGTTCGGTGGTCAGCGCTTCGATATGCGCATCATCCACGCTGCCAAATTCAAACTGCGCATGTTCACCGGGTTGTAACGTGAAGAGGGCGGTAGCACTTTCATCTTCCAGCGTCATCGCCACGCTGGCGGCGAGGCGCAGCGACGGCTGGCCCTCGGCATGAAAATCGATACAGCCGTTGTGCGCCTCTGCGCGGGTCTGCGCCCGGCCATAGTCGTGACGCGGTGAACAGCGCAGGCTAAAGGTCGCGCTGCCGCGAACCATTTTGACCCGCCGGATCAGACGCGGCAGCTTGTCCTTGTCATCACAAATCGGCATGTAGTCGGTGATCTCCGCCACGCCTTCATCATCCAGCCAGCGGGTCTGCAGGATGTTGGTATCGGGCAGGTAGAGCTGCTGACGTCGCGCATTGGGCCAGTCAGGGGCCAGGGAGAAAAGCCCGGCATCATCGCTGTCGAGCAGGGCGGCAAAGACCGACGGGCTGTCGAGTTCCGGCCAGCAGAGATAATCAATGGTGCCATCATTCGCGACCAGTGCGCAGGTGCGCAAATCTCCGATCACGCCATGGTCTTCAATCTTACGTTTTACCTTACTCATCCTCATCTCCCTGTCAGTGTCCATCCTAACTATAGCTGAGCCATCTGATGCGGCTTCGTTTGGGCACAGATGGTTAACGTACGGTTGAATGAGGCAGGGAAGGGGTGAGGGCGGGTGAGACATGGGAAATCGCCAGCAGGGTCGCCTGGCGCTGCTCAGCGTCGGCGACCCTTACCACCGGTCAGCTCACTCTCATAGCGGGTGGCGTCTGCTGGCGAATCCGTGGTTCATTTATTCCTGATCGGCACGACGATTGTGCCAGCGGCGGATCACCCAGCGCAGCGCAAAGGCGAATACCACTGCGCCGACCAGCCACAGCAGATGCTTCAGATGCTGGTCGAGTTTATGCAGCCATGGCGCGATGATGCCGCCCGCGAAATAGCCCAGGGTGACAAAGATCAGCGCCCAGATGGCCGCCCCGATGACGTTAAGAATAAAAAATTTCATCGGATTGAGGCGGCTGGCCCCGATGATGATTGGGCCAATCAGTCGAAAGCCATACATAAAGCGCACGCCAATCACAAACAGGCTGGGACGGCGTTTAATCAGGCGGTTCGCCTTGACCACTTTATCCTGATGCTTTTTAAAGCGGCGCAGGATCTGCGTGCCCCAGTGGCGACCGACCCAGTAGAGCAGTTGATCGCCGACAATACCGCCACCCATCGCGGCCAGCACCACTCCCACGTAATGCAGCAGCCCCTCATGCGCGGCGACGCCGCCCAGCAACGTAAATGTTTCCCCCTCGGCGATACAGCCAATAAAAAGTGCCAGATAACCGTACTGCGTAATTAATGCGTTGATATCCAGATGCAAAATGACCCTCCCTGTTCAGTGACTGTTTCTTCCAGTCTATACGCGATTTGGCTTCGCTTCCGCCCGTGCCTCATGGGTCCGTTTATTTATGCTGTTTTTTTGTCCGATCACCACGAAAGTTTCGCTGCCGTTTATACTTGAGAGGACGCTGCCCCCAAAGACGGATGCATCATCGGGCGGCCCACTGCATCAGAGGAGTGAATCTATGAATCATGTCTGGGGTCTGCTGGCGCATCCGAATCAGGAAATGCGTCATATCAAGCAAGAGAATGAGAGCGTATCGCACCATTACACCCACCATGTTCTGCTGATGGCGGCGATTCCGGTGATCTGCGCCTTTATCGGCACAACTCAGCTGGGCTGGAATCTGGGCGAGGGGCAATATGTGCAACTCAACCTGTTGACCGGGATTGGGCTTGGCATTCTGTTCTATCTGATTATTCTGGGTGGCGTCGCGGTAATGGGACGCGTGATTCACTGGATGGCACGTGATTATCCGCAGCGCCCCGGCGTACAGCGCTGTACGGTGTTTGCGGGCTATGTGGCCACGCCGCTGTTTCTCAGCGGGCTGGTGGCACTCTATCCACTGGTCTGGCTCTGCGTGCTGGCGGGCGCCCTGGCGCTACTCTACACCGGCTATCTGCTCTATATCGGTATTCCACTGTTTCTTAATATCGACCGCGAAGAGAGTCTGCGTTTTTCCGGTTCAACGCTGGCCATCGGCGTGCTGGTATTTGAAGTATTACTGGCATTAACCGTGGTGCTGTGGGGATATGGACCGCATCTGTTCTGACCGATCGCTGCCGCCGCTCTGGCGGCAGTTCTCTTTTTACGCCCGGAAACACTCTCACCAGGAAATTTCTTAACCTTACGGGTATGATATCGCCGCCAGCCCGCGCTCCGACCTCACTGAAGCGGGCGGCCTGTGTCGGTCTGACACAGTACATATTCATAACCGGGTTTTTTCTACGATGCCTGCAAAAATTCGTTCCACCCTGCTTTCGCTGGCGCTGCTCGTTTCAGGGCAGATTGTTTCACTTCCGGCGCAGGCGACGACGTCGCTGTCGCAACTGGCGCCGATTGCTCAGCCGCAGATCGCCTCTGGCAGTGCGATGATTGTCGATCTCACGACCAATAAAGTGCTGTTTTCAAGCCACCCTGATCGGGTCAGGCCCATTGCCTCCATCACCAAGCTGATGACTGCTATGGTGGTGCTGGATGCGCATCTGCCGATGAACGAGATGATAACTGTCGATGTCAGCCAGACGCCGGAAATGCGAGGTGTATTCTCACGCGTTAAGCTCAACAGCCAAATCAGCCGCCGGAATATGCTGCTGCTGGCGCTGATGTCCTCAGAAAACCGCGCCGCCGCCAGCCTGGCTCATGCTTATCCGGGCGGCTATAACGCCTTTATCCGGGCGATGAACGCGAAAGCGCGGTCACTGGGCATGAAACAGACCCGCTACGTGGAGCCAACCGGCCTGTCGACGCAAAACGTCTCCAGCGCCCAGGATCTGGTTAAATTACTCAAAGCAACGCGGGAATATCCGCTGCTTGGCGCGCTCAGCACCACTAAAGAGGAGACGGCAGTGTTTGCCCATCCGAGCTATGCGCTGCCGTTCCGCAACACCAACCATCTGGTCTATAAAGATGACTGGCACATTCAGCTGACCAAAACCGGTTACACCGATGAGGCGGGCCACTGCCTGGTGATGCGCACCATGATTAATAATCGTCCGGTGGCGCTGGTGGTGCTGGATGCCTTTGGCAAATATACCCACTTCGCCGACGCTAACCGTCTGCGCAGCTGGATTGAGACCGGTAAAGCGGCGCCGGTGCCGGCTGCCGCACTGGCCTATAAAAAACAGAAATCGGGCCAGGTTGCCAGTAATGGGGCCAGCAGCGCCGACGTTGAGTAGAAAACAGCCAGTGTTACGCGCTGCGGACACTGGCATTATCTGCAGGCTGAGCGGGTATCCGGGATGATGCAGGCAGAGGCGTACGGCGATTTTCACGCTTCTGCCTGCACCGAATTAGCCCGAAAAATGCCCGTTATTCCTATATTGCCATCCCTTGCAAAGCCCTACACTACGCGCGACTGGCGAGGGAAGATCGCCTGATTTAAGCTGCCGGAATCTTACTCATATGTTTAAGCTACGATCCTTTTTTGCATTGTTAATGCTGGCGCTGGTGGCGTTTGCCCCGGCGCTGACGCTGGCCGCGGATGATAAGGCCACTGCTGCTCAGGAACAGGATGCTCCGCCGAAGCTGAATGCTGCGGTTGAACTGCCGAAAATGCAGAAGATCCTCGATAAAATCAAAAGTCAGGTCTCCGTTGATGCTGGCGAAAACAAGCTGACTCAGCTGAATGAAATGGCGCTTGAGCTCTCAGGCAGTGCCGACACGCTGGGCCAGGCGCTGCTCCCCGATCGCCAGCAACTGGAAGCCCAGTTGCAGGTTCTGGGGCCGGCACCTAAAGCCGACAGCGGCGTAAAAGAGACGTCGGAAGTTACGCGCAAGCGTAACGCGCTGGAGAGTCAGAAAAGCAAACTCGACGATCAGATTAAACAGGCCGAAGGCATTAAAAATGGCGCGCTGATGCTCTCCTCGCAGATTGTTAACCTGCGCCGCGATCAGCTGAAAAGCCAGCTGGCGCTGAACTCCGGCACCATTCTGGGGCCGCGCTTCTGGTCACCACTGCTCAATAGTCAGGATCTGGATGGCGAGAAAATTGGTGAATTCCTGCAGGAGTTGCAGGACACTGCGGCACTCTCATGGGAGCCGGGCTGGCGCGTGGGCAGTGTTTTCTGGCTGCTGGCTGCCATGCTGGTAATGACGGCTGGCCGTCGTTACAGCGAAGAGTTTCTGGCCTGGATTAGCATTCACAAACTGCCGGAAGGGAAGCTGCGCCGCAGTTTCCTGGCGGCAGCGATAGCCCTGACCACCCTTGTGGCTGTCGTCCTCACCTTTAACTTCATCGCCCTGGCCTTTACCCGCCGTGATGAGGTTTCTGAAAACGTTCAGGACTTTGTGGATCAACTGGTTCGGCTCAGTGTCTTTTGTGGCCTGATTGCCGGACTGGGACGCGCTTTCCTCTCTACCCGTCGACCCAGCTGGCGGTTACCGACCATCTCCAATGAAGTGGCGATGGCGTTAAAACCGTTTCCACCGATTACCGCCGTGCTGGTCTTTATCTTCCAGACGGTCGAAGCGTTTAACTACAGCGTCGGCACCAGCCTGAATACCACCATTTTTGCCAACGGGCTGACGGCACTGCTGATTGGTACTACCGCGCTGGCGATCAGCATGCGCACCAACCGGGTTCGTCGCCGTATGACCCAGGCGGGCACACCACCAGAGGCCCGTTCTACGCTGGTGGGACTGATCCAGATGGGCCTGACGCTGACCGGCATCGCCATTCTGGTGTCGCTGCTCATCGGTTACGTCACGCTGGCGCGCTTCCTGAGTTATGAAGTGATCTGGTGCGGTCTGCTGTTTGGTTCGTTCTACTTCCTCAGTCATCTGCTCAACGATGGCTGTGAGAGCCTGTTCTCGACCAGTAACGCAACCGGTCGTCGTATTCAGAGTTCGCTTAACATCAATGAGCGTCATCTGCAGCAAACGGCTACGTTGCTGACGGCAATTGGCAAAACCTTCCTGGTGCTGGTTGTGGCGCTGGCGCTGGTCAACGGGACCTTTGCCTCTTCAACGCCGATTGAGCTGCTGCAAAAAGTGATTGAGTTCTGGGGCGGTAAAGGACTTGAATCCCTGAATATCGTCCCGGCGCACATGGTGAATGCGATTATCTGCCTGATCGTCGGCATCTATGTGCTGCGAACGGTGCGCCGCTGGCTCGACACTGATTTTCTGCCGAAAACCACCATGGACGTGGGCATGCGGGTGTCGCTGGTGACGCTGTTCAGCAACATCGGTTATGTACTGGTCATCCTGCTGACGTTGTCGATCATGGGCCTGCAGTGGAATAAGCTGGCCTGGATCGTCAGTGCCTTGTCGGTAGGTATCGGTTTTGGCTTACAGGAGATTGTGAAGAACTTTATCTCGGGGCTGATTCTGTTGACCGAGCGGCCAGTGAAGGTTGGCGATCTGGTGAGCATCAGCGGTATCGAAGGGGATATCCGCCGGATTAACGTGCGCGCCACCGAGATCCAGCTGGGCGATAAATCCACGGTGATTGTGCCGAACTCGCAGTTTATCTCGCAGAACGTGCGAAATGCCACCATGGGTAATGCGCAGGGGGTGGTCACGATTACGCTGACTTTCCCGCTCGACATCGATCCGGCGAAAGTGCGCGATATCCTGCTGGAGGTTTACAACGAAAATGAACGCATTCTGGAGACGCCAGAGCCATCCGTTTCGTTTAAAGATCTGACTCAGCAGGGAATTATACTGAGCGTCACCGGTAACGTGGCGGGTCAGCGCCAGATCGCAGGAGCGAAGAGCGACCTGCTGTTCGATATTCTGACGCGTCTCCGTAAAGAGGGCATTCTGCTCTCCACGCCGCAGACCATGATTATCGAGCGCCGTCAGCAGATGGCGGGTGCGGAGCCGGTACCCGAAGAGAAGCTGGTTTAGGTGTGAAAGGGCCGACTGCTGTCTAATGCTGATCAGTTAAGATCAGATTTGTAAAGGCTGCCACGGTCAAACGTGGCAGCTTTTTTTCTGGGCGAGCGAGCAACAGCGGCGCTCAGGCCTTCACTATCGTGCCCTTTTTAACAATACACACTGAAGTTTCAGAGCAGGCTGGGGCCGGGCAGGGGCAGGTAATCCGCAGCGCTGAACAGAATGAGTCTGCCAGGAGAGCCCGCAGGACGCGGGCGAAAGGCGGGGCGGCACAGGATGTGCCATCCCCGGCGGTCCGTCAGGCAGGCGAATGAAGTGAAGGAACCGCGCAGCGGCGCGAGGACCGCCAGCCCCTGCCCGGCACCAGACTGCGTTATCCCCTGTCGCTTAACTGACTGCCATTAGACTTCTGTCGGCCTTTTTCATATTCAAACGCTGGCTTCTCAGCCCGTTCACACTTCGCTTTCTACAGGGATTCAACGCGGCTGGTGTGCTGCCCGTCGCGGCTCACCGAGCGAATTGCCACCGCACCGCTGACCTGCGGCGGTCTGGTGGCATCGTAGCGCTGCCAGTTTGTGCCCTTGTCCAGGCTGTACTCCAGAGTAACGCCCGGTAAGGCCACGTTCATCGACAGGATGCCATCAACGATTCTGGCTCCCGGCACTGGCAGGCGATAATCGATACCCGCCTTATCCAGCTTCGCCAGTTCCCGCTGTCCCAGCAGATTGGCAAATCTCTGCCAGTCATTCAGACGCGCCTGCTGATCGACCAGATGGGTTTTCCCCCCCACATACTCCTGACCTGCCTTGTAATCCTGCTCCCAGCTGGCGCGGTGCCAGCTTCGTTCCGCTACTGCAAACAGGCGAGGATAGATCATGTGCTCCATTTGAGCGTCAGTGCGCACCGTTTCGCTCCACAGCTGGGCCGAAATGCCGTAAGCACCGCTCCATGGCTTCTCTGATTTGGCGCTGAAAAAGTTGCCATCGCGATCCACTGAGGTTTCAGCATTCTGCGGCAGGTTGTCCGGCGCGAAGCCAAAGATTTTGCGCTCGTCGTTGAAGCGCGTGCCCCAGTAATAGCCGCGTTCCAGCGGGTTAACTTCATACGGAAAATCCAGATAGAGATAGTCGGGGCTGGAGATCACCACGTCGTAGCCTTTCTGTGACCAGTCACTGGCTGTGTCAAAACCGCCCCAGTAGAGGGTGTCCCAGAAGTTGACTGCGACGCGCGGTGTGGCAAAGGCTGCTGAATCTTTGGCATGTTTTAAACCATCCTGCCAGGCCTGCATTTTGCCAATACCGTGCCGGTTAACAATGTCACTGACGGTCAGGGCAAAGTAGCTCGGCAGGTGCGCCAGATCGTCCACTTTGCCGCTCTTCACCAGCGCCTGACAAACCTGCGATTTCGCCCACGGCAGATCTTCTTTACTCCAGTCGCGCAGACCGGTGCCCGGTTTAGGGTCGCGTTTATCCGAGTAGCCAGCACCCAGCCGGATATTCTTTGCTTCGTCACCGCCAAAATGCCAGACACCGAGCGGCTGTCCCGCTTCCCGGTGCATTGCCTGAACTTCACCGATCACTTTATCGACAAACCGCTGTGAACCCGCAATGCAGGGATTGAGATAGCTGGTGCGGTCATAGAGCTGGACCGAGGTGGTATTGGAGTCGTCGGTGGGATCGATCAGGCGATACGCACTGGCCTGTTCAGATTGTCCCTCCTTCATCAGCCGCTGATAGCGTGCTTCCATAGCGATGACGGCGGCACGGGCATGGGCGGGCATATCGATTTCCGGGATCACCTGGATGTGACGGGCCTGCGCATACTTCACAATCTCGATGTAGTCGGCACGACTGAAATAGCCGCTGCCGTTGTTATCGCTGAACGGACCGGAACCGAGTTGCGGCAGCAGGCAGCGCTGTTCGCTCAGGTCATGGCAGCGTTTAGCCCCCACCTCAGTCAGTTCCGGTAAGCCGGGAATCTCAATCCGCCAGCCCTCATCGTCACTGAGGTGAAAGTGGAAGCGGTTCATCTTCCATGCCGCCATCTGATCAAGCAGCCGCATCACTGCCTGCTTAGTGTGAAAGTTGCGGGCAACGTCAAGAAACGCGCCGCGATAGGCAAAGCGTGGCGCGTCATGGGCTTCCAGCGTGGCAATACGCGGCGCGCCTTCGGTGGGTATCAGCGAGAGAATCGACATCAGACCGTAGAACGCACCGGCAGCATCGTAGCCCACCACGATGGCGCGGCGGGGAGTGATATCCAGATCGTATGCGCCCGGTTTAGCCTTTTTCCCGCTGAAATGATCCGGTTTGATCTGCGTCTTAATAGCAAATCCGGCAGGATCTTCTTTCAGGCCGAGCAGGGCCAGACGCTGCTTCACCGCCTCACCGGTTTCACGGGTCAGCCCGGTCAGTGACAGACTGACGCCACGGCTGAGGTCGGCATCCTGGGGACGCAGTTTCACCTCAAGCGGCGTGGGTGTGATTTGACCGCGCAGCACGGAGGCGGGCAGGGTGGCAACATCGCTGTTTTTATCAAACCGGCTGGCGGGTTGCATCAGGATATTCCGGTCATCGGCACTGCGTCGCCAGTTATCCCCCAACGGCAACACAAACTGACTGGGATCTTCATGATCGGTGCTGACAATAATTTTGGGGGTGGCCTGCCCGGACGTCACATACCAGCGCGGCATCACATCCGTGGCAAACAGCTGCCAGTATTCGTTAACGATCGGAATCTGCACCGATTCGCCCGCGCCAATGCCGGTGAACCTCTCAGTCGGCTCCAGTCGGGTCAGGTCGCCGACCAGATGGGTCATTTTGAACTGTTCGTTATCGACCCGCAGCGTCTGGTGGACGTTGCTCATGTAGATTGCCCAGTGTTTATCGGTCAGGGCAGGGCCGTTATTGGTCAGGGTAATGGTGGCGCGATTGCAGGCGGCATAGTCGGCACCCAGAGCAGCGCAGTCGGTGCCATGCAGGGCGGCCTGATTATCGTTCACCTGATAAGTGACGCCAAACTGGCTGATCTGATTCACCACCTGCTGCGCTGACGAGCTGGCGTGGCCTGTGGCTGCAGCGCCCAGCAGAGTGAGCGCGATAAGGCTTAACTTAAACATATTGATTCATCCTTGCTGCTGAAGAGATATCCGGGAGTCTGCAGGGCCTCAGAACAGTGTAAACGGCACGATAACCATAAATTTGATGTCCTTCTCGTCCTGAAAAATGTTGCCGTAACCGCCGCTGTAACTGGGCAGATTGCTGTGATTGTCGTAGCGGGTGTAATGCAGTTTAAACAGGGTATCTTTGGCGCGGCCCTGCTGGATTTGATAGCTCAGATCAAGGTTCCAGGCGGACTCTTTCAGCCGCTGGCTCTGGTCAACGGTGGGCAGCGTGGCGGGTCTGGCATCCCAGCCCCAGACGTACGATGCGCCCACTTTCCATCCCGCCAGTCGCCACGGCGTTAAGTCGAGCATCGCCCCGGCAAAGATCGCTTTTTCGCCATTGGCGTTCCAGTCGGAACGGGCATCCCACCAGATATCCAGTCGTCCATTGGAGCTGGCGTAGCCTGGCGTCATGCGCTGCAGGAAGAAGCCCTGATTCCCCTCTGCTTTGACCCAGCTGCCTTCCAGGCGCAGATCAACCGGGCCGACGGTGTAACCGACCGTGATCGCCTGTAACCAGGCCAGGCCGTCATAGACATCACGGGGATTAGCGGCACCGCCCGCTACTTTGTCGTGCGCCCCATAAAACTGATAGCTGGTGTAAAGTGCATTGCCACCGGGCGTGGCTGACCACGAGGCTTTGGCAAAATATTGATCCATATAATCCGCCGCCTGGCCAAATGCGCCCTCAAGCACCAGGTTATTTTTGAAGTCATATTTCATACCGAACGAATGCAGGTAGCTGACAGGGGTTTTGCCATCAGCCTGACGAAAATCATATAAGTCACGATACCAGGGCGCTTTATATTTATCGCTCCACATCCAGGAGAGTGATAATGCCCCGGCCTGCTGGAAATCATACAGCGCACCGACTTCGACGCCGCGATAGGTTCCGGGTAAGAAACTCCAGTGTGGCGCAATAATTGTCTGGCCGGTTGGCTGAATATAACCGGCACGCAACCAGTAATCGTTATATTTTAATTTCAGTGCGGCTTTATAAACAGAAGCACCGCCGCTGTCGCCATTCCACTTTTCATCCCAGCGGGTACGCGCCTTACTGAAGCCAATTTCATTGGGTGCGGCGGGGCCGCTGTTGGAAAGCTCAGCAGCACCGAAAATGGCGAGGTCCAGACCAATCCACTCTCCGGCATAGCCTGACTGATAGTCAAGATTACTGTTGAGCGAGGCATGATGTAAATTAGCCCGATACTGTCCCTGATATTCACTGGCGGGATCGGTGTCTCTGCGATCTCGCTGACGCTGCCAGTAAAAAACATTACCTTTAAGCGATGAGTCCTCAATAAATCCGCTGGCGTAAGCCGGTGATGAACTTATTGCAGTTAACGCTATTAATACGGTGGCTATTTCAACTAACGCTAACGCATAATTAATTTTTCGCATGATCATTCCTCCCTGAATACAATCCGGATAATTAAGCAGAATATTATTATTGTGGCGGTACTCTATTTTTCGCGACGCGAATTATCAATTAGCAGCGTGGTGATTTGTGAACTATTGCGCAGAACCCGATGAGATAAAATAAAGCAGGTGCAATATGGGAGGGGATATTAATATTTTGATGAAGATGTTAGCTATTGGCAGGGCTACTGCAACGGGAAGCTGGCGGTGCGAACGGGCCTCCCGGTTGTATGACAATCAGCCTGCTCAGATAAGCAGGCTGACCGATAAGGCGATTAAACCTGCTTCACCGCCCATCCCTTTTGCTTGCTGGTTTTGCCAATCCCAGGGTTGAAGCTGTTAGTGGGATCGAGCTGGCGATAGAACGCCGCCAGCTGCGGTTTGGCCTGATAGAGATGTCCGACGTTATGTTCAGCGGGATATTCCGCGCCCCGTGCCTGAAGAATCTCCAGCATCTGCGCTTTGAGCGCATGCACATCGACGCCTTTTCTGACGATGTAATCCTGATGAAACACATGACAGAAGAAGTGACCATAGTAGAGACGATGGCTCAGCGAGGCGCGGATCTCATCGGGCAGGGTTTCGAACCAGTCCGCATCATTACGACGCAGGGCGATATCCAGCGCCAGAATGTCCTCGACCTCATCAGAATGCACCGCGTGGTAGCGCACCGCCGCACCCGCCGCTGCGAAGCGATGCAGAAAGGCGTGCGCACCTTCTTTGCCTTCACACTCGAAGAATTCGCCACCGCCTTCGCGGAAGTAGTCGCGCAGATAGTTACGCGCTTCCGCCACGCCGTCGCCAGACATCTTCAGCATCAGATGGTGTTCATATTTGTCGCGATACTGCTTCATGCGTTTCGGCAGATGCGCCGGAAACAGTTTACTCAGGCGCTGCAACAGGCGATCGCTGAAGTGCGGTTTAACGAAGGAGAGTTTGCTCAGCCAGGCATCAACCCGCCCCTTCAGCGTGAAAAACAGCGGCATCTTGTCGGTGCCCAGCTTGTCGATCATCAGGAAGGTATCTTTGCCGTAGACTTCCGCAATGTCATAAATGTCGCGGTGCATATATTCGCCCGCCACCGGCAGATGGGTGAAATGCGCCAGCATGTGACGGCGGATATCGCTGAGAACACCGGGCTCGTTGGTGCCGATGTAAAACACCTGCTGCTGCGGTTCGCTGGCGAAGGTATCGAGTCGCACCGCGAAGACCGCCAGCTTCCCGGCACAACCGGAGGCTTCAAACAGGCGACGCGCATCGGCGTTATAGCGGGCGGGCGTATCCGCATCCACTTCACGAACCCGATCGGCATATTCATGATCGGAGGCGTGACGGCCATCGTGCTGCACATCTTTGGGCTGCCAGCGGTCATCATCCAGCCGCCCCAGAATCTCTTCCGGCGACGTCCCAAGATCGATACCGAGATGGTTCACCAGCTTCAGTTTTCCCTGCGCATCAATCTGGGCAAACAGCGCCATTTCACTGTAGGCCGGGCCGCGCTTGATCAGCGATCCGCCGGAGTTATTACAGATGCCGCCCAGCACCGAGGCACCAATACAGGATGAGCCAATCACCGAGTGGGGTTCACGCCCCAGCGGCTTCAGCGCTTTTTCCAGCTGGTAGAGTGTGCTGCCGGGGAACGCCAGCACCTGCTGGCCTTCGTCGATCAGCTGAAGCTTATCCAGCCGCAGGGTGCTGACAATCACCAGCGGACGATCGTAATCGTCGCCATGCGGCGTCGAGCCCTCGGTCAGGCCGGTATTCGCCGCCTGCATCAGGATAATGACATCGGCATTTACCAGCGTTTGCAGTACCCGCCAGAGCTCCAGCAGCGTACCGGGAAACGCCACCGCCAGCGCCTCGCCTTCGCCGGAGCGAAAGCCCTTGCGATAGCGCGCGGTCTGTTCAGGTTCAGTCAGCAGATGGGTAGGGCCGACCAGGCGGCGCAGGTCAGAAAGCAGGGCAGAGGTTTGTATCATGAGCAATTCCCTTGTCTTATCAGTGCGTCCTAACTGTAGCACGTCAACTCACCTCAACGCAGTGTGACAGCGGCAGCTACCTGCTATTCTCATCTTGTGGCACACTGCCGCCTGTTTATTCGATATTGCGCAGTTACTTAAGAGAACCCAACCTGATGAAATGGATTTACTCTGTTAGTCTCGCTGTCTCCCTCGCGATGCAACCGGCATTGGCTGAGACAGTGCCAGGTAACCACCCGATGACCGAACAGGCGCGGGATGCCTTCGTCAACCAACTGCTTAAAAAAATGACGCTGGACGAGAAGATCGGCCAGCTGCGTTTAATCAGCGTCGGACCTGATAATCCGAAAGAAGTGATTCGCGACATGATTCAGAAGAGTCAGGTTGGCGCGATTTTTAATACCGTAACCCGTCAGGATATTCGCGCGATGCAGGATCAGGCGATGCAGCTCAGCCGCCTGAAGATCCCGCTGTTTTTCGCCTACGACGTTATTCATGGTCAGCGCACCATTTTCCCGATTCCTTTGGCGCTGGCGTCGAGCTGGGATCTGGATGCGGTGAAAGAGGTGGGGCGTGTCTCTGCCTATGAAGCGGCCGACGATGGCCTGAACATGACCTGGGCGCCGATGGTGGATGTCAGCCGTGAACCGCGCTGGGGCCGTGGCTCTGAAGGTTTCGGTGAGGATACGTATCTCACCAGCGAAATGGGTCGCAGCATGGTGCAGTCGATGCAGGGCAAAAGTGCTGCCGATCGCTACAGCGTGATGACCAGCGTGAAGCACTTCGCGCTCTACGGCGCAGTGGAAGGCGGACGCGATTACAACACCGTGGACATGAGCCCGCAGCGCATGTTTCAGGACTATCTGCCGCCCTATAAAGCCTCACTGGATGCCGGCAGCGGCGGCGTGATGGTGGCGCTGAACTCGATCAATGGCGTACCCGCCACGGCGGACAGCTGGCTGCTGAAAGATCTGCTGCGCGATAAGTGGAAGTTCAAAGGCATCACCATCAGCGACCACGGCGCAATTAAAGAGCTGATCAAACATGGCGTCGCCAGCGATCCGCAGGAAGCGGTGCGCATCGCCCTGAAGTCGGGTGTCGATATGAGCATGAGCGACGAATATTACAGCAAGTATCTGCCCGCTCTGGTGAAGAGCGGCGACGTCACCATGGCGGAGATTGACGATGCGGCGCGCCATGTGCTCAACGTCAAATATGACATGGGCCTGTTTAACGATCCCTACAGCCATTTAGGTCCGAAAGAGAGCGATCCGCAGGACACCAATTCGGAAAGCCGTCTGCACCGGGCTGAAGCGCGCGACGTCGCGCGTAAAAGCATCGTGTTGCTGAAAAACCGCCTGGAAACGCTGCCGCTGAAAAAATCGGGCACCATTGCCCTGATTGGTCCGCTGGCAGACAGCCAGCGCGACATTATGGGCAGCTGGTCCGCCGCTGGCGTGGCGAAGCAATCCGTTTCGCTGCTGCAGGGCATGCGCAATGCCACCGAAGGCAAGGCTACGCTGCTCTATGAGAAGGGCGCCAACGTCACCGACAACAAAGGGATTCAGGACTTCCTGAACCTCTATGAGCAGGCGGTTTCCGTGGATACGCGTTCACCGCAGCAGTTGATTGATGACGCGGTCGCCAAAGCGAAACAGGCCGATGTGGTAGTTGCCGCCGTGGGCGAAGCGCAGGGTATGGCGCACGAAGCCTCCAGCCGCAGCGACCTGGTGATCCCGCCGAGCCAGCAGAAGCTGTTAGCGGCACTGAAAGCCACCGGTAAGCCGCTGGTGATTGTGCTGATGAACGGACGCCCGCTGTCAGTGGTGAATGAAGATCGGATGGCCGATGCGATGCTGGAAACCTGGTTCAGCGGCACCGAAGGCGGCAACGCCATCGCCGATGTGCTGTTCGGCGACTACAACCCGTCGGGCAAGCTGCCGGTTTCCTTCCCGCGTTCAGTGGGTCAGATTCCGATCTACTACAACCATCTGCCAACCGGTCGTCCTTACAACTTTGCTAAGCCGAACAAATACACCTCGCACTACTACGACGCGGCTAATGGCCCGCTCTATCCGTTTGGTTACGGCCTGAGCTACACCACTTTCACCGTGTCGCCGGTAAAAATGTCCTCACCGACCATGCCGCGTAACGGCAGCATTGAAGCCAGCGTGACCGTGACCAACAGCGGTAAACGCGATGGCGCGACGGTGGTGCAGATGTACCTCAACGATCCGGTCGCTTCCATCAGCCGTCCGGTGCAGGAGCTGCGTGGCTTTAAGCGCATCATGCTGAAAGCAGGCGAGTCGCAAACCGTGACCTTTAAAATCGACGTGGATGCGCTGAAGTTCTGGAACCAGCAGATGAAGCATGTTGCAGAACCCGGCAAATTCAACGTGATGATTGGACTCGATTCCGTTCGTACCGAGGATGGGCAGTTCAACTATTTATAACCGTCAGCCTTTCCCCTGACGTCAGGGGAAGGTGATGCGGCGCGTCGTTAGCGTCCTGCTACGGCGCGCCGCGTCATATCCACTATCAGAGCCATCATGATTAATCTGCGTGACCGCATTCAGCAGCAGGTATTCCGCCTTAACGGCCTGTCGATGAATGAATTTGACCTCTCTCAACCGCCTGGCGATCCCGGCCTGTTTGGCCCGGACAGCGTGATCTGGCGCGTCCACGGTGACTTCACCTCAATGATGTGCGGCGGGATCAGCGCGCTGCTGTTGCAGATGCTGCATCCGGCGGCACTGGCGGGCGTCTGGGATCACTCCAATTTCCGTGAAGATATGATGGGCCGCCTGCGGCGCACCAGTCAGTTTATCGCGGTGACCACCTACGGTAATTCGCAGGATGCACAGACGCTGATTGACCGGGTGAAACGCATTCACCTGAAAGTCAGCGGCGTTGATAGCGAAGGCAAACCCTATGCCGCCAGCGATCCGCATCTGCTGACCTGGGTGCATGTGGCGGAGACCAGCCGTTTTCTGGCCGCCCATCTGCGCTACAAAAATCCACACCTCAGCCGCGCCGAGCAGGATCAGTACTATCAGGAGGCGGCGCAGGTTGCCGAAGCGCTGGGGGCGGAGAAGGTACCGAAAAGCGTTGTTGATGTTGCGGATTATCTGCAACAGATGCGTTCAGAGCTGCGCTTTGATCATCGCACTGCCGAAGTGACGCGATTGCTGATGAATGCTCCCGCACCCAGCTGGCAGGCAAAACCGGTGATGAAAATCATGCTGAAGTCAGGGTTCGGGCTGATGCCAGCCTGGGCGCAGGCAATGTCCGGTACGGAGATCGGCCGCTTTCAGCAGGCAATCATTGACCGGAAGATTAATGCGATTGCGGTGGGATTAAGGTGGTCGATTCAGCGCGGTGCCTGGTATCGGGCGATGGTGCGGATGGGAAGGGTGGGGTGAGGTGTTCACTGGTAGAAATGTGAGTGGTTAGTGGTCATAAAGGGATGATGCAACTGGAGTGATTGATGCCTGCAACTGAATAGACGCTTTGTTCAGACAGACAGTTTGTTGGGATTAGTTACAACAGGCTGATTGGGGTTAATTTCAACGTCTGCTTTGTGCCAGAAGCGGACATTGCTAATCCCCTGGCACACGCTAAACAGTTTGCGGTGCAGCTTATTTCTGTTCCCATGTAAAAAGGCATTAACTGAAAGATGTCACTTAACTTCCTCATGTATATCTACATCCACATATAGTCATCAGGAAAAGGATGAATGAAGATGCTGAGAGGTAAAAGAGCTGTTATTACCGGTGGCGGCGGGGGATTTGGCCAGGCGCTGTGCGTGTGGCTGGCACGAGAGGGCGTCGAGGTGGATTTTTGCGCACGGCGGGCTGAAGATATTCAAAAAACCTGCAGCATCATCACTGCTGAAAGCGGCATTGCAAAAGGGTATATCTGTGATTTAACACGCCCTGAATCCCTTTCTCAGTTTTCCTCACAGCTGTTAATTTCAGACAAGCCTATAGACATTTTAATCCTGAATGCTGCTCAGTGGTTATCAGGGAGATTAGACGATCAGCCTGACACAGAAATTATCAATACCGTCAGTTCAGGTCTGACAGGTTCGATTCTGCTGACTCAGGCTCTGCTGCCCGGGTTAAGACGTTCAGACAATGCTGATATCGTCTCAATTATATCTTCATGTGGGATCCCGAATTTTACGGATTCAATTGCGCATCCTGCTTTTTTCGCCAGTAAACATGGGCTTAGCGGGTTTATCACCAAACTGTCACAGCAGTTGTCCGAAGAAAACATACGTGTGACCGGGTTGTATCCACCGGATTTCGAACTTACAGGGTTAGATACGCTTGTCGACAGTGAATCCAGAATGGGGGAACGTCTGATGAATGGGCGCTCAGTCTGGGAAACAATTCGTTTTGTGCTGACTCAGCCACGTAGTTGCCATATAAGCAGTATCTACTTTCAAGGTCCAACTCGCGAAGACCTGGGATAAGAGTGGCTAAAAGCCAATAGAGTTAAACAAACATTCATACTTCCGCTTCTCGCTCATAGCGGACATGGGCCAACATGTAAGTCCGCTTTGTGCCAACAACGGACGTTGGCGTCTTAAGTCCACAATCAAAATGCGCCACATTAACGGTTATAGGAAAGAAATTTTGGTTAGTAAAACTCATCTTTATGCTGATATCTGTATTCTTGCGTTATTCCTGTGTATCCATATGAAGCAGCTTTACAATCAATAAGATGCACATTTGACTGAGGATGTAGGTTACCAATAGCTTGTTCCATAGCGTTGTAAATTGCTTTCTGATACGCTCCTTTCTGATCTTTGCTACAAGTTTCATCCACGACAGTAACTTCAAGTCTAAACGAATTTTTCCCCCATTCAGCCAGACTCTTGCCATCAATAAACCAGTCATCATCGTCCACATGTCTTACTATGACCATGGTTTCGAAGCTGTTTTTCTTCAATATCTCGCATGTGATTTGAGTAGCTAAAAGTACACACTCTTTGGTTAATTTTTGATCCTTGCAACCAGACAATGTGAGCGTTATTCCAGGCATAATGATTCCTTAAGTGTGTCATTACTTAGCTTGATTATTAAAAGTGTTGCCGCATTTTTTGAACGATACGAGATGACTAAGATGGCATAATCGAAAACGTGAAGGCAACTTTCGTCCCCTTCTCGCTCAAAGCAGAATAAAGATTGCTGATCTCCCTTAATAAAAGTGACCGGCTCACTCTGCCATGAAGGGAGCGTGAATAACCATATGATAATTATCTACGCTTCTATCCGCCGTTCCGCGAGTGCATGCCTTGCTGCGTTTGATGCCCATCCATCGGACTGGTCATGATTTTCAATCTCTGCCTCTGCTATCGGCGTTACACGGATCAGCGGAACTGAACCGAAAGGCAAACCCTCAATTTGACGAGCATCACGGCTGAGAATGATGCGGGTCAATGGTTTATAGTCGTCGGTAAGAGAACAAAACAGTATGGCTCTATATTTTTCAACATCGGCAGCGACCTGATAGCCGTCGGCAACGAGATCCCCCAAGCTAATTAACAAATGAGCCCAGTCATCAATCTGCTGGCTGGTATTATCTGAAGCATCCAGCTCCATGAAAAGTTCGCATTCTACGCCGTTTTCCGGGTCTGCAACGCCGGCCCAGGGCGTCGAGAGACCATCGGTAGCCAGCGTTAATTTGGTGCTGCTTTTGGTACTGAGCACCCGGCGATGGGGCCCGAACCACTTCGTCTGGTTGTGTACGTTTGCGTCATCTCGTTCAGCAATAAAGCTATCTGACACGTCGCCATACCTTTTCCAGAATGCTCGCCTTGCGACAGCGGCAGCCTCATACATCGGACTCTGAGGACCGCGCGGCACTATTGTCTCATCGAAAATTGTGTCAACCGTAACGCGCCCGCGCATGAACGGTATTTTAGACTTAGTCCAGCGAACAATAACCTTATTAAAGGACTGTATCTGTAATGCTTCGAGTTTATCGACAACGTTGCAGACCCTCTGAAAAACATGGTCACCAGCAGTAACGTGACTCCCATCAGCATGCATGTAACCTCCATATTGCGAGGAAACACCAGCCTGTTCCGTAATAAAGAACCATTCACCGTTCACAGCGCCAATGGGTGCCTTGTCTAATGCCGGGCGTAAGTCCCTTGCCGCATCAGAGTTTGAATATGCAGTCATGCCTGTCCCTTATCTTCATTCCTTATGTATCTTGCTTGTTTTACGCTTTTCCACACCTGAGCGTTGCTAAACTTACGGCCCGATAAGTTTAAAAATGATAAAGCGATTGTAGGGCGTTAGTCTAAAAAAGTTGAGAAGGCTCTTAGATAATTACCCCTTCAGTCAAGAAGGCAAAACCGGCTGCTTTGTGCCAGAAGCGGACGTTAAGGAGTAGAAGGAGGGTCATATTCCCAGGCAGATGGATCGCTGTAAATATTACCATCGTCGTCCATTACCCGAGCGCCGAGGAACCCGGCAATGTCTAACATTTTTCTATATAGCTGCGTGTCTGGCCATTTGGTGTAAATATTGCCATCGTTCCAGTCAAGCCATGCCTCATCATGCGATGAAGCACCCGACCACAAAGCATGATAATCGCCATTTTTAAGGTCTATCGTTAATTCGTTGTCACTATCAATGAGAGAAAGCCACTCCTCAGGAGTTATTTTTTCTTCTTCATTTTCAGCCCAAAAATCAGCCCGTGTTATATATAACTGTACGCCCATGATCTCTCCACTAACCATTCAAACATTGGTTTTGCTTAACAGGTTCACTTACAAATTAACACTGGGGATTGTTTTACGCGAGTTACATGCAAACTCCGGTATATGATGACGTCCGCTTCTCGCTCATAGCGGACATTGTTTTTGACAGTGCCTGCTTCATCCGCTCGAGCGCACTACTGGTCTATAACTGCGGTCGTAATTAATTCTCTAAAGGGAGATCTGACGAAAGCAGAACTACTTTCCCTGGTTTTACTGGCCATTACGATGCTTACCGGTTGCGATGCTGGCGCGAAGGGTATTGATTGGTATAAAGCGCATGACGCGGAGCGCAAAGCTAAATATGAGGAATGCACGAAAGCCTTTGATCCACGCGATACCGAAGACTGCCGCAATGCGATTGATGCCACTGTCCACGGCGGCTCTTTTACAAAGAGTCCTAATAAAAGTTGGTAAATTCAGGCGAGCCGCCGCCTGGCGGTTTTTATGCCCTTCTGCGGGCACAGGTATAACGTCCCTTCTGTCAGCCACTCAAAGGCAGATGCCGGGCACAATTGACATTACACTACCAAAAGGCAATAGTTAAATTTTAGAATCAAGTGGATCTACTATATTCGCACATAAGGAATGGAGTTCTCATGTCATATAGCTGCTATTTACTTCTCAATCGGCGTGAAATGACCAGCCTGAGCTGCCCTGGTATTGGTACATTTCCTGCTTTTTCTGGTCAAAAAGAAGGCCGCAATAATCCAGAAAAAACAAACGTACCTGATATAGGCCCAATAGTTCGTGGCCGTTACTTTATTGTAGAACGACCTTCAGGTGGAAGATTGGGGCCGTTTAGAGAACGGTTGTTGAAAGAGATATACGGTACAGATCGCTCAACATGGTTTGGACTATTTCTTGACGATGGAAAAATCGATGACTACACGTTTGTACAAGGCATCAGGCGGGGTAATTTCCGTCTGCACCCTATTGGGCCATTAGGGTTGAGTGAAGGCTGCATAACACTTCAACATCCTCTTCAGTTCAATTACATGCGCGACATGTTCCTTAAATCTGGCCCAACGCTTAACATCCCGGGCAGCCAGCTCAAAGCCTATGGAACGGTAAAGGTATACTAACGATGCGCTTTATTTTAACTATTTTTCTGTTTGTTTTTTGTGCGATTGCTATTTCAAAAGCTATTGCTGTCATAGTGCCGGTAACATTCTTTTATGCCATCGCAGGATTTTTCAATATTAATGGCGATGAGGCAACCATCGACTTTGTACTCTCAGCCAACATCCTTATTTCTATCATTATGTCTGTTGCGCTTTTATGGGTGCTGAAAGCTTTTTTCAAAAAGCATTAAACAGGACTGCATTAGTACCATTGATTAGAAAAGTCAGTCTGCTAACCAGAGTAAACGCTACAATCAACACCGTATCCGGTTAACTTTATGGGGCATTGCATCGCGCTCCTTCGCTGCATCCACCCGTTACTGCAAGAGCACCACCAGACCGTGATGGTATAAGTATGCTGCCAGATGGGCCTCTGCTCCCGCCAATTGCGCCTGCTCTACTCTTCACTGCACTCCAACTCCCACACTTTGAGACTATTACCCTTGTCTCAGATAGCCGCAGCCAGGATCCTGCTCTATTCTCGGGGAAAATGGATTCCTCCAGGCTTTGTCGAGGCACTATGACGTACAAATCCCTGATTGCTGAAGTCCACAATCAGCAGCGCACCCTGACCGCCATTGTCGAACAGGATGAGCGCACTGCCTATTTTTACATCTGGCCAACCGACCTGTTCCGCAGCCAGTATGCGGTACGCGGCTGCTGGCTACGAAACCTGCTGCCGGCACCAGCGCAGGAAGATCGCGAGGCGATGGAGCAGGGCATAGCGCCGCTGCTCAGCGCCGAGTATTGCCGTAATCTGGAAGCCGAACCCGCGCTGGATCCGGTGGGTCTGCAGGTGCTATGGGAGCCGAGCGATGATGGCGCGGCGCTGTGGTATTACGGCCAGTTGCTGGCGGTGATCCCCGGCTGGAGCCTCTATCAGGAGAAGCAGGTGAGCTTCTCTGCAGGCTGCATCAAAAAGAACCGGCTGACGGCACCGCTGGGGTCGGCATCAACCAATGACTACTACGCCCGTGCGGAGCATCAGCGTCAGTTCTGGCGCGAATGGCACGACGGCAGCGAGTGGGATAAGGTGCAGAACGATCTGATGGCCTGCTATCAGGCGCGCTTTGGCGAGTCAGTGAAGTATTACGCTATCGATCAGGGCAGCTGGCCGCCGATGGCAATCTCCCAGCACTGGCATCAGGGCATCTGGTATTTCCTGACCATCGGCATGAGCATCCGGCCGATGCCGCAGGTCGATTATCTGTTTGATGAGCTGGCGCCGCAGTATCGCCGTATTGAACTGGGTATGGCGGTTGACGGTGAGGTCATGACCGAAGGCAACGCGGTGCAGATGGCCAGCGCGCTGGCGGAGTTCGTGCATCTGCCGTGGGCGCGGCTGACCTGGCTGGGCGAGGGCCATACGCTGGCGTCGGAAGTGGCACCCGTCGGCTTTGAAAGCTTCCTGCTCGCCAATGAGCTGGCAACCGAACAGGCGCAGTTCTCGCTGCCAAAACGCGACGGCGATCGCCCGACTCTGCTCTGGACTACGCCGATTACGGAAACGGAACGGCAGTTCGCGCAGGCGGATGAACATGGTGGTCAGAAGTTACGGGAATTGTTAACGGCGGATGGCAATAATCACATCTTCCGTCCGCGCCAGCAGGTCGTCAGTTCAGAAGAATAGGCCAGCAATAATGCGCCTGTTCGCCCATTCCCCGGCGCCCGCCGGGGATGTGATAGTTTCTATGTGAAATTAAATTTTTACAAAAATCAAACATTTCTCAAATATGTGATCCTGCTCATCTCAAGTTCCCGCTTGCCGCGCCGTTAAACCCGATCAGGCAATCGCGCCGCACCAGGTTCAGGGGAACGAAGATGTTTAAAACAACACAATCCCGCTTCACCGCAACAATGATCGCGTTCTTTGTTGCGCTTTTACTCGTTACAGTCTGGGTTATTAATCAGTTTGTCGCGCCACAGCTGGTCGATAGCGAAAGCCGTCTGGTTCGCTATCAGGTGGATTCACTGGCTTCCGGTATCGTTGAACAGATGAACCGCGTTCAGGCCCAGCAGCGCGCCATTACCGAAGCCGCATCTGTCATGGACAGCGCCACCATCGACACCCTGTTACCGACGCTGGTTAACCAGTATCAGGACAGCAATGTGTTTGGTGGCGGGATCTGGCCACTGCCAAATCGTCGTGACCCGGCCAAAGAGAAGGACAGCAGCTTCTTTGCCCGTAATGCCAGCAATGACTTGCAGGTGAACACCTACTGGAACTCCGACGCGGCTGACAAATACTGGGAGCAACCCTGGTACAAAGATGGCATGGCTGCTCCTAAAGGCCAGTGTGCCTGGGCAAAAGCCTATCAGGATGCCGCCAGCCCGCAGCCGCGCACCAACTGCGCTATGGCCATCTACAAGAACGGCACGGCCTGGGGTGTCGCCACCATCGACGTGACGCTGGGGTTCTTTAACCAGCTGGCGAAGCAGATGGGTGAAACCATTCAGGGCAACGTCCTGATCGTCGAAGCCGATGGTAAAGTCGTGGGCAATGGTGCACTGGTGAATGCCGCACCGAAGCTGGAGAACCTGGCTGACGTGCAGATGCCGATGGCAGCACCGCTGAAAACGCTGCTTAACGGTGTTGGCAATCAGCCGCTGGAAACCACCTATGACAGCAGTGAAGGCGAGCAGACGCTGTTCGTGCAGGTCATTCCAGGCAGCCCGTGGTATCTCGCCAGCAGCCTGCCAACCAGCCTGCTGAAAGCGCAGTCGCATAACATGCTGACCCGCCTGGGTCTGGTGCAGATCCCTCTGGCGGTGATCCTGCTGCTGGTGTCGCTGGGCTTTGTCCGCGCCATGATGAAACGTCTTAACGTGCTGAACAGCAATATCGAAGCACTGTCGACCGGTGGTGCCGATCTGACTCAGCGTCTGCCAGCCAGCAACAGCCCGGAGTTCAACGCCGTCGCGCAGAGCTTTAACCAGTTCATCAGCTATCTGCAGGGGCTGCTCCAGCAGGTGGGCGACAGCGCGCTGGCGATCACTGCCGCGTCGCGGGAAATTGCCAGCGGCAACGCCAATCTCTCTTCCCGTACCGAAGATCAGGCCAGCTCGATTGTAGAAACGGCCGCGTCGATGGAGCAGCTGACCGGCACCGTGCGTCAGAACGCTGACAACGCCACCCACGCTAACCAGCTGGCGGGTGACGCCTCGCAGGTGGCCGCACGTGGCACCGAAGTGGTCCGTCAGGTGGTGACCACCATGGGCGAGATTCATCACTCATCCCGTAAAGTGGTCGATATTATCAGCGTGATCGACAGCATCGCATTCCAGACCAATATCCTGGCGCTGAACGCCGCAGTAGAAGCCGCACGGGCCGGTGAACAGGGTCGCGGTTTTGCGGTGGTGGCATCAGAAGTGCGCAACCTGGCACAGCGTTCAGCCAACTCGGCGCGTGAGATTAAAAAGTTAATCGAAGAGTCGGTGGCGAACATCGATACCGGCAGCGCGCTGGTCGAGCAGGCGGGTCAGACCATGGATGAGCTGATGAAGGGCGTGAGCAGTGTGACAACGCTGATGAGTGAAATCATGTCAGCCAGCCGCGAACAGAGCCTGGGCATCGAACAGGTTAACGTTGCGATTACCCAGCTGGATGGCACCACGCAGCAGAACGCCGTGCTGGTGGAGCAGGTTTCTGCTGCCGCGCAGGCGATGGAATCGCAGAGCACCCAGCTTGAGCGGGTGGTTCAGAGCTTCCGACTGTAATCCCTCTCCAGGCCAGCCTTGCTGGCCTGATTTTCTCTCTGCTTCATCCGCTTATCTCCGCCTGACCCGGGTAAAAAATCCTCGATGATCCGCCCAAACCGATAATTCTGTGCCAGAATAGTTGGGAATAATCTCAAGGAAACGCCATGTCTGCTATTGAAGTTATCCTCGTTGACCACCTCGATCGTCCCACCGGCAAGATGGAAAAGCTGGAAGTGCATGAAAAAGGATTACTGCACCGCGCGGTGACGGTCTACGTCTTCAATTCACGGCAGGAGCTGTTGCTACAACGGCGTGCCAGCGATAAATATCATTGTGGTGGCTTGTGGAGTAATACCTGCTGTGGTCATCCTTATCCCCATGAATCAACCCGCGACGCCGCCGAGCGCCGCCTGCGTGAAGAGATGGGGATGGTGGTGACGCTGACGCCGGTGTTTGAGCTGAGCTACAACCTGAAACTGAGCAATGGCCTGACTGAACATGAGTATGGTCACGTCTTCTTTGCCGTCTGCGACAGCCTGCCGCAGCTGAATCCGCAGGAAGCGGATGCCTGGGATTATCGCCCGATGGCGCTGATTGAGCAGCAGATGCAGCAGCAGCCACAGCAGTTCACACCGTGGTTTTTGCACACTTTCCCGCGCATCCCGGACTATCTGGAGCAGTTTCCTTTCCCGGCAGTTACCGCATAAAAAAACCGCACTAAAGTGCGGTTTCAATGCTGGCCGGAGAAGTCGGGCCGGTGTAAACAATGCGCCAGGGTTATGAGCCCGTTTGCTCCCTGAGCCTGCGCGCTATCCACGCCCTGAGCGTTGATTATCGCTGCAGCTCGAAATCTTCCGCATCCACATCATAACCCGACGGTTCCCAGCGGATCGCCAGCAGCGCCAGCAGGCCCGCCAGTGGTGCAAGGAAGATCACCCAGAACACGCCGGTGCCCAGCGCCGCGACCAGCACCGGAAACAGAAACAGCGAAACGGTAGAGCTGCCGCGCATCAGCGTCTGGTTAAAGCCGACACCCACGCCGCGCAGCGACGTCGGATAGCTCAGCGACGCAAAAGTCATGGTATGCGAACCCGGCCCGAATCCCTGTCCAAACAGGAACAGCGCCAGCATGCCGATCGCCAGCGCGGCTTCCTGACCGCCTTCCGGACGACCAATCAGCGCCAGCCCGAGCAGCGCCACGCACTGACAGGCATAACCCGCCACCGACATCTTCCACGCCCCGAGGCGCGGCACCAGCCGCACCGCCAGTATCCCGCCGACAAAGGCGAACAGCAGATTCAGCGCCAGCGACACCAGAATGGTGGTAAGCATTGACTGGGCAAAGAAGCTGGAGATGATCACCGGCAAGCCAAACGCCACTGCGTTATAAGCAAAGGATGAGGCAATGGAAGTGATGGTCGCCAGCAATGTACGGCGGCGATAAACACCCTGTAACAGCGCGCCATAGTTACGCCAGCTCGCCTTGCGCACCGGCATGGCAGGCGTCAGCGCGGCGTCGGCTGCCACCTGAGCATTAATACTCCACGCACTGCGTAAAATCGCCGCGGCACCTTTCAGGTCGCCCTGATTCGCCGCCCAAACCGGGGATTCGCTCATGTAACGGCTACGGATGGCGATGATGATAATCGCCGGAACGGCACCAAAACCAAGGATTAGACGCCAGAGCCAGTCGGTGTGGCTTTCGGGTAACACGGCATAGAGCAAGAGCACCAGCAGATAAGAGATGCTGATCGCCGCATACCAGGTTGGGCACCACATCGCCACGCTGGCCGCTTTATTTCCCTTGCCACGTAGTCTGGAAAACTCCGCCAGAAACGCCATCGCCACCGGCAGATCGATTCCGACTCCCAGACCCATCACAAAACGCGCGCCGGCCAGCACGTACTCATTGGGGGCAAACGCACAGGCGATAGCCGCCACCACGAAAAAGAACATATCGGCCATAAACACCCGATAACGGCCAATTTTATCCGTGAGATAGCCGCCGATCAGTGCGCCGATAATGGCCCCGAAGGTGATTGCCGAGGCGACCATGCCGGTGCCGGTCGGGGTGAGATTGAATTCGCGCGTGATGTCTTTGATGCCAAAGGCCAGCGCACCCAGGTCGTAGGCGTCAAGGAAGACGCCCCCCAGCGCAATCGCCACCACAATGCGGGCATTATTACGGGCGCTGTCGCCACTGTTCACTAATCGGGAGACGTCAGCTGCGCTGCGGATCCACTGTGTTTCGCCACCGGGCGAACTCCCTGCTGTTGCCACATGGGCGGAAGAGGTCAGGTCGGACATGATGTTGTGCGTCTTTTATTATAAAAACAGATTTCCGAGAATAGCCGTTTAGACGCCCAGACGTAAATTCATTTAGGTTATATGAGATGAATTTATAATCTCAAATCGTTATCAATTTGCGATAAAGTCAGCTGCATCGCCGCTGCGCCAGGCTACGCTTTTAAGGCAGATAATTTCCGCTGCACGCCTTGCCAGCCTCCCGCAGAGTGGCAGGAGGGCAGCCTGAACGCGCAGGCGCACAACGCCTTGTGAATCATCACGCACGAACAAAACGTAAAAACAACACACTGCGATAAGGAAAAAGCCATGGTCAGAATTCGGGGTTGGATGGGCGTCAGCGCTTTGCTGCTCAGCATGGGGATAGCACAGGCGGCAGACCCGGTGCGGGTCGGCTCAAAAATTGATACCGAAGGATCGCTGCTGGGCAATGTGATTCTTCAGGTGCTGGAAAAGCACGGGGTAAAAACCGTCAATAAAATTCAGCTCGGCACCACGCAGGTGGTGCGCGGTGCCATCACGGCGGGCGAACTTGATATCTATCCGGAATATACCGGCAACGGTGCATTTTTCTTCAATGATGAGAAAGACAGCGCCTGGAAAAATGCCGCCGAAGGCTACGAGAAAGTGAAGAAGCTGGATGCGGAGAAAAACCATCTGGTCTGGCTGACACCCGCTCCGGCCAATAACACCTGGACCATCGCTGTGCGAAAAGATCTGGCTGAAAAAAATCAGCTCAACTCTCTGGCGGACCTCAGCGCCTGGCTGAAAAAAGGCGGCACCTTCAAACTGGCGGCCTCAGCAGAATTTATTGAACGCAGCGATGCCTTACCCGCCTTTGAAAAAGCCTATGGCTTTGACCTCAAGCAGGATCAGCTGCTGTCGCTGGCTGGCGGCGATACCGCTGTCACCATCAGCGCAGCGGCACAGCAGACTTCCGGCGTAAACGCGGCGATGGCGTACGGCACCGACGGTCCGGTAGCGGCATTAGGTCTGCAGACGCTCAGCGATCCTAAAGGGGTTCAGCCGATTTATGCGCCGACGCCGGTGATCCGTGAATCGGTACTCAAAGCCTATCCAGAGATTGCAGAGTGGCTGAAGCCGGTGTTCAGCGCGCTTGACGAGAAGACGCTGCAACAGCTCAACGCCAGAATCGCGGTCGACGGTCAGGATGCCAGCAGCGTAGCGACCGAATGGCTGCAGCAGAAAAAGCTGCTGTAACCGATGCAGATATCGCGGGAAGCGATACGCCGTCCGGTTGAGCAGCCGGTGGCACTGCTGCTGCTGACGCTGCTGACTCTGGCGCTGGTGGCATTGCCGTTTCTGAACTTCGCCCCGAACCGCCTGGTGGCGGGTGAACCGCTGATGGGCTGGCAGATTAGCCGCTTCGGGCTGTTGCTGCTACCGCTGGTGACGCTGTGGCTGCTGCTGTGGCGGCAGCCGACCCGCATCACGCTGATGCTGGCGCTGCTGGCGGCAGAACTGATGCTGGCGGCGATTATCTGGCTCAGCGGTCATCAGGCCACTTTACTCAGCCAGCAGGGCAGCCGTCTGACGCGCACCAGCTTTGCCAGCGGATTGTGGTGCAGCGGCGCGCTGATCCTGCTGCTGATCACCGATCAGGTGCGGCAACTGACCCGCCATCGGCTGGCACAGCTGCTGCTCAATCTGCAGGTCTGGCTGTTGCCGCTGCTGCTGCTGTTCAGTGGCCAGCTCAGCGATCTCTCCCTGCTGAAAGAGTATGCCAACCGCCACGCGGTGTTTGATGCCGCGCTGAGTCGTCATCTCACCCTGCTGGCGGGCACGGTGGTGCCTGCGCTGATGATTGCGCTGCCGCTGGGCGTCACGCTGTTCCGGCGGCCTGGCTGGCAGGGCGGGGTGTTCGGCGTGCTGAATGTGATTCAGACTGTGCCCTCGGTGGCGCTGTTTGGTCTGCTGATTGCGCCGCTGGCCGGACTGGCTCAGCAGTTTCCGTGGCTCGGCGACTGGGGCATCAGCGGCATTGGGATGGCTCCGGCGCTGATCGCGCTGGTGCTTTACGCCCTGCTGCCGCTGGTGCGCAGCGTGGTGGTGGGGCTGCAACAGGTGCCGCACGAGGTGCGTGAGAGTGCACGTGGCGTCGGCATGAGTGGCTGGCAGCAGTTTATTGCGGTGGATGTGCCGCTGGCGCTGCCGGTCTGGCTGGCGGGCCTGCGGGTAGTGGTGGTGCAGACGCTGGGCATGGCGGTGGTTGCGGCGCTGATTGGCGCGGGCGGCTTTGGCGCGATTATTTTCCAGGGACTGCTAAGCAGTGCGCTTGATTTGGTGTTGCTGGGGGTAATCCCGGTGATTGCGCTGGCGGTGGTCATCGATGCGCTGTTCCGCCTGCTGATCTCACTGCTGGAGAGAAAAGATGATTGAGTTTGACGGCGTTTCCCGCGCGTTTAACGGTAAAGCGGCGGTGAAAGATCTGTCGTTACAGGTGGCGAAAGGGGAATTTTGCGTGCTGCTTGGCACCTCCGGTTCGGGCAAATCGACCACCCTGAAGATGATCAACCGGCTGGTGGAGTTTGACAGTGGTGAAATCCGCTTTGCCGGAGAGTCGATTCGCCAGCTCGATGCCCGCACGCTGCGGCGGCGCATGGGCTACGCGATCCAGTCGATTGGTCTGTTTCCGCACTGGACGGTGCGGAAGAATATCGCCACGGTGCCAGTGCTGCTGGGCTGGCCCCGGGCACAGGTCAATGAACGTATCACGGCGCTGCTGGCGCTGCTGAATCTCGATGCGCAGCTGCTGGACCGCTATCCGCATCAGCTCTCGGGTGGGCAGCAGCAGCGCATCGGCGTGGCGCGGGCGCTGGCGGCGGATCCGGAAGTGTTACTGATGGATGAGCCGTTTGGTGCACTCGACCCGGTGACGCGCGGGGTGCTGCAACAGGAGATGTTGCGCATTCATCAACTGTCGGGCCGCACCATCGTGCTGGTGACGCACGACATCGACGAAGCGCTGACGCTGGCAGACCGTATTGTGCTGATGGATAACGGCGAGATTGTTCAGCAGGGCAGGCCAGTCGAGCTGCTGACCCAGCCGAAAAATGATTTTGTGCGCGACTTCTTTGGTCGCAGCGAAATGGGGGTACGGCTGTTGTCGCTGGAGCAGGTCGGTAATGCCGTGCGGCGCGGCGAGTGGCTGCCGGGCGAACCGATCGCTGCGGCACTGACGCTGCGCGATGCCCTGTCGCAGTTTATCGCCCGGCGTACCGATAAACTGCCGGTCATTGACGATCAGCAGCGGCCGCTGGGCGTGCTCCACTTTGGCGATCTGCTGCAACTGCGCGAGGATTTAACATGCGCAGGCTAAGGGATCCGCTGCTGTGGCTGGTGCTGTTCTACGGCGCGCTGCTGACCCTGATGCCTTACAGCGGGCCGCTGTTTCACCGCTGGTTTCCCGAACTGGCGCGGCCACTCTATCAGCAGGAGAGCTTCTGGCAGCTGACGCTGGCGCATCTGTTTCTGGTGATCACCGCCAGCCTGCTGGCGATCGTGATTGGCATTGGCAGTGGTGTGCTGGTGACGCGGCGGGCGGGCCGGGCCTTCCGGCCGCTGATGGAAACCATTGTGGCGGCAGGGCAGACGATTCCGCCGGTGGCAGTGCTGGCGATTGCGGTGCCGGTGATGGGATTTGGCGCCTGGCCCGCAGTCGTGGCGCTGCTGCTCTACGGATTGCTGCCGATTTTACAGGGGACGCTGGCGGGTATTGATAGCGTACCGGCCAGCAGTCGGGAGATCGCCATCGGGGTCGGCATGAGTAGCTGGCAGCGACTGTGGCAGATTGAGCTTGCGCTGGCTGCGCCGGTCATCATCGCCGGGATACGCACCTCGGTGATCATCAACATCGGCACCGCTGCCATCGCCTCGACGGTCGGCGCGAAAAGTCTGGGATCGCCGGTGATTATCGGCTTAAGCGGCTTTAATACAGCCTATGTCATTCAGGGGGCATTACTGGTGGCGCTGCTGGCGATAGTCAGCGATCGCCTGTTTGAACGCCTGCAGCGCTGGCTTAGCGTGAGTGAACGATGAGAGAGTATCCCACCAGCATCAGACCGCCGGTGCCACCTGCCGCCATAATAAAAAACAGCGTGGCGAAGAAAGCTTTTTTACAGTTCATGGGTAAAACCTGAGCTCGTTAACAGTGAGGCGGGGATAATAGCGCGCGCAAGGCAGCAGGCAAAGTGCCCGGCGTGCGTTTTTGTTATCAGGCGGGATCGTGCAACCGCACGGCATAGCCCTGTTCCTGCCAGTGTGACATCTGTTCCTGCTGGCGGCGGGTCAGTTTTTTACCGGTAAAGACAAACATATTCATGCCGGGAAAGAGTTCAGGACGCGGTAAATCCAGCGGTTCTGCCAGCACATCAATCCGCCAGCCATGCTGCGACAGACGCCAGCCTTCCAGCCAGATGCGGGTACGATCGTCGATACCCCAGCCAATAATCAGCGCATCTTTACCCGATTTTTTGCGGCTGCCGGTCAGGCAGAACGCGACATAATCGATCAGCAAACCATCCAGCAGACTGCACATGGTGCGGGCGGTGTTCTGGTCCAGACTCAGCTTCTGGCGCACCGGCATAAAAACATGGTCGATCAGTGCATCAATCGGATGTTCGCGACCAATCGCGGCAATTTTATTACGAAGTTTAGCGGGTCTGACGTGACGCAGGACGCTGATCAGCTCATCCTGGAGTGTGGTCCAGCCGTCATGGGCATCAACATCGCCACCTTCCAGTAGTGCCTTAACTTTACCGACCGGCACGCCGCTTTCAATCCAGCGCATAATCTCTTCGATGCGATGAACATCTTCTTCGTCAAACTGACGATGTCCGCCTTCGGTACGTTGCGGCTTCAGTAAGCCATAACGACGCTGCCAGGCGCGCAGGGTGACTGGGTTTATGCCACAGCGCTCGGCGACGTCACCGATACTGTATAAGGTCATAAATTCCTCTTTCGATTGGTCTGAGTGCAATTACCATAACGAAGCCGACTAAGTTGTACAATACATTTCTCGATGTACAACTTGACTGATACGCCGTTTCTCCGTTATATCTCATATAAGAGAATTATTCCCAAATATGAGAAAACACCATGTCAGAGCTGAATACAGAGCAACGACTGGCGGTGAGGCTGGCAGAATTACGCCTGCAACGCGGCTGGTCGCTGGATGAACTTTCTGTCGCAACGGGCATCAGTCGTGCGTCATTATCGCGCATTGAGCGAAGCGAGACCAGCCCTACTGCTGCGCTGCTTAACCGTCTGTGTGTTGCCTACGGATTAACGATGTCGCGCCTGCTCAGTGAAGTGGAGGAGGAGTCCAGTTTGCTGATCAGAGATGACCAGCAGCCCGTGTGGCAGGATGAATCCAGCGGATTTATTCGCCGGAATGTCTCACCCCCTGCGCTTCATTTCCGATGCGAACTGGTTGAGGGCAAATTACGACCCGGTGCACGTATAGATTATGATGCGCCACCCATTCAGGGGCTGGAGCAGCATATCTGGCTGCGCGAGGGCGGCCTCACCGTCACGATGGGGGCGCAGCAGTGGGCGCTGAAGCCCGGTGACTGCTTACGTTTTCATCTGGTCGGGAAATCGGCTTTTGAGGCGCACCTGACTGACGGTGCGCGCTATTTACTGGTGGTGGCGAAACCATGATCGATTACACAATACTTCGCGCCGACGAAGCGCAACAGCAACTGGGCGAACTTACTGCGGTGCTGCAGGCCTGTGTGGCAGACGGTGCCAGCATCGGCTTTATTGATGCTGAAGACGAAGAGGTGATGACGCGATTCTGGCAGCAGCGGATCGCCGGTCTGGCAGACGGCGACAGCGAATTATTCGTTGCGCGGCAGCACGGTCGCATCGTGGGCACGGTCATTCTCAGTGGCAGCGCGATGCCTAATGGCCGCCACCGGGCGGAGATCAGCAAACTGCTGGTGCATCCGCAGGCGCGCCGTCAGGGCATCGCGCGTGAGCTGATGCAGCGCGCTGAGCAGCAGGCCCGTGCGCAGGGCAAAACGCTGCTGGTGCTGGATACGCGCAGCGGCGATGTCGCCAGCGATCTCTATCGCTCGCTGGGCTGGCAGGTGGCGGGGTCGATCCCGTTTTATGCCGAATCCACCGCGGGCGTGCTGGATGCCACCACCTATATGTACAAAGTGCTGGCGTAGCCAGCCGCGAGCTCATGCGGCTGGCCTTTCTTCGTGCCGGACCGGCCTGGGTTGACGGGCTGCCCGCACGACCCTGAAACGGGCAACTGCTGAAATTTACGACGTCGCACGAAAAATTCGGCGCGAAAGCTGACGCCAACAGGATACTGTGTAAAAATACAGGCCATATTTTCGGTGTGGTAACGCAAATCATGGCCCTGACAGCCGCAGTAAAAAGCCAGATAGCGCAGTGGTATAAAGCGCTTCAGCAGCAGGTGCCTGACTTCATCCCACGTGCGCCGCAGCGCCAGATGATCGCCGAAGTGGCGAAATGCCTGGCGGGCGACGATTCGCGCCATCTGGCGGTTGAAGCGCCAACCGGCGTGGGCAAAACCCTCTCTTATCTGATCCCGGGTATCGCCGCCAGCCGCGCCCAGGAGAAGCGGCTGGTGATCAGCACCGCCAACGTGGCGCTGCAGGATCAAATCTTCACCAAAGATCTGCCGCTGCTGAAAAAAATCATTCCCGATCTCACCTTTACCGCCGCCTTTGGTCGCGGGCGCTATGTCTGTCCGCGTAATCTGGCGGCGATGGCGGCCGATGACGATGAGCAGGGCGATCTGCTGCTTTATCTGGACGATGACGCCGTCAGCAGCACTAAAGAGGAGCAGACGCAGTGTGGCCGGTTGCAGAAATCGCTGGATCGCTATCAGTGGGACGGCCTGCGCGATCACAGCGACGAGAACGTCAGCGACAGCCTGTGGCAGCGGCTCTCCACCGACAAAGCGAGCTGCCTTGGCGCACACTGTCGCTGGTATCGTGAATGCCCGTTCTTTGTGGCGCGGCGCGAAATCGAGCAGGTGGATGTAGTGGTGGCGAACCATGCGCTGGTCATGGCCGCAATGGAGAATGAGTCGGTGCTGCCACCGGCAAAAAACCTGATGCTGGTGCTGGATGAAGGGCATCACCTGCCGGAAGTGGCCCGCGATGCGCTGGAGATGAGCGCCGACATCACGCCGGGCTGGAGCAGCCTGCAGCTTGACCTCTTTATCAAGCTGGTAGAGAGCATTATGACGCAGATGCGGCCAAAATCGCCGCCGCCGCTGGCTAACCCGGAGCGGCTGAAAGCGCACTGCGATGAGCTGCGCGAACTGCTGACGATTACCGCTCAGGCGCTGAATCCGCTGCTGCCACCGCATAATCAGCCGGGCGAATTCCGCTTTGTGCTGGGGGCGTTGCCCCAGGAGTTGCTGGATCTCTGCGCCCGGCTCTTTAAGCTCAGCGATGCGCTGCGCGGCCTGAGTGAAGGTTTGATTAATGCGCTGAGCGAGCAGACCGGCAAGGTGGATGTGGTGCGACTGCATCGCAATCTGCTGCAGCTCAATCGCCAGTTTGGCTGGTTTGAATCGGTCAGCAAACTGTGGCGGCTGGCGGCGATGGAAAAAGCCTCTGGCGCGCCGGTGTCGAAGTGGATCACCCGCGAGCTGCGCGAAGGTCAGGCGCACCTGCTGTTTCACTGCGCTGGCATCCGCGTCAGCGACCAGCTGGAGAAGATGCTGTGGCGTAAAATTCCGCACGTGGTTGTGACCTCCGCCACGCTGCGATCGCTTAACAGTTTCAACCGCCTGCAGGAGATGTCGGGACTCAGCGAGAAAGCGGGCGACCGCTTTGTGGCGCTGGACTCCCCGTTTAACCACGTGGAGCAGGGCAAGCTGGTGATCCCGCAGATGCGCTATGAGCCGCTGATGACGCACGAAGCGGAGCATATCGCGGAGATGGCCGGTTTCTTCCGGCAGCAGATGGCGGAGAAAAAGCATAAAGGCGTGCTGGTGCTGTTTGCCAGCAACCGGGCGATGCAGCAGTTTGTCGCCTGTCTGCCCGACCTGCGCCTCTCAATGCTGGTTCAGGGCGATCAGCCGCGCAGCCGCCTGGTCGATCTGCATCGTCAGCGCGTCGCCAAAGGGGAAACCAGCATCCTGATTGGCCTGCAGTCGTTTGCCGAAGGGCTGGATCTCAAAGGCGATCTGCTGAGTCAGGTGCATATCCATAAAATCGCTTTTCCCCCGGTAGACAGTCCGGTAATTTTGACCGAAGGCGAGTGGCTGAAAAGCCTGAAACGCTATCCGTTTGAGGTGCAGAGCTTACCCAGCGCCTCTTTTACCCTGATTCAACAGGTCGGACGCCTGATTCGCAGCCATCAATGTTATGGCGAAATCGTCATTTACGACCGCCGTCTGCTGAGCAAATCCTACGGCAGCCGGCTGTTAGCGGCGCTGCCGATCTTCCCGATTGAGCAGCCGGAAACGCCAGAGCCGGCAGCGATACCGGCCACCGTGGTGCCAAAAAACACGGTGCGTAAACGACGTCCCACGCGGCGCTGAGCCGCGCACTTAACCGGAAGCGAGTGATGGAACTGAATAAAATCATTAAAGAGATTGGTCGCGGTAAAAATCATGCCCGCGATATCGACTTTGATACTGCCGTGGCGCTTTATGGCGCGATGCTGGCGGGCGAAGTGCCGGACCTGGAGCTGGGCGGCATTCTGATTGCGCTGCGTATTAAAGGCGAAGGCGAAGCGGAAATGCGCGGCTTTTATCAGGCGATGCAGGCGCAGATGATGCAACTGCAGGCGCCGGAAAACCGCCCGATGCCGGTTGTGATCCCCAGCTACAACGGTGCACGCCGACAGGGCAATCTCGCGCCGTTGCTGGCGCTGCTGCTGGTGAAACTTGGCTTCCCGGTGCTGGTGCATGGCGTCAGCGACGACGCGACGCGCATCACCAGTGAAGCGGTGTTTGCCGCGCTGGGTATTACCCCCGTCACCACCGCAGAGGCGGCGCAGGCAAAACTCGATCAGGGCGAACTCGCCTTTATCACCATCGATCATCTCTGCCCGCCAATGGCGAAACAGCTGTCGCTGCGCTGGCGAATGGGCGTGCGTAACAGCGCGCATACGCTGGCAAAACTGGCGACCCCGTTTGCCGAACGTGCGGCGCTGCGTCTGTCGAGCGTTTCGCACCCAGAGTATGTACCGCGTGTGGCGAAATTTTTCAGTGACATCGATGCGCCTGCGATACTGCTCAATGGCACCGAAGGGGAGGTCTATGCCAATCCACAGCGCTGCCCGGCGATCAGCATGATTCAGGGCGCAGGCGCGGAAGCGGAAGTGTGGGTTGAGCGTCAGCCCGAAGTGGCCGTTGAACTGCCGGCCGATAAGACGGCAGAGGTAACCGCGCGCTGGATTGAGCAGGTGCTGAATCAGCAGCGGCCGGTGCCCGCATCACTGCGACTTCAACTCGCCTGCTGCCTGCGCGCCAGCGGCCAGTGCGACTCGCTGGCGGCGGCAGAGCAGCAGATCCTCGCCGCCGGTTACTGACTCAGGCTGCTGGCAGCGCCTGTTCAACCAGGTTCTGCCAGAAAGTAATGCCAATTGGCAGCAGCGCGTCGTTGAAGTCATAGCGGGCGTTGTGCAGCGGGGCGGAAGGCGTGTCGCCATCCGCGCCCAGCCAGAAGTAAGCACCCGGACAGGCCTCCATCATGCAGGCAAAATCTTCAGACGCCATCGACGGATTGACCTGCCACTGAACCTGTTCGGCCCCCAGCGTCGCCAGCGCCACCTCGCGCACCTGCTCAGCCGGGGCAGCATGGTTGGCGGTCACCGGATAGCCCGGTAACCACTCAATCTCACCGCTCACGCCAAACGGACGTGGCAGGGTAGCGACAAACTCATCAATCAGCCCGCGTACTTTTTCGCGCACGCTGGTCTGCAGGCAGCGCACCGTGCCGCGCAGCACAATCTGTTCCGGGATCACGTTGATCGCTTCGCCACCGTGGATCTGCGTCACGCTGACCACCGCCGAGGCGAGCGGCGAGAGGCGACGTGACGGAATCGTCTGCAGCGCCAGAATCAGCTCGGCCGCCACCACCATCGGATCGGCACCGCTTTCCGGCATCGCCGCGTGGCAGCTTTTGCCGTGCAGGGTAATCTCAAACGAATCCAGCGACGCCATCATGGCGCCAGGGTTAACCGCCAGTGACCCCAGCGGCAGGCCCGGCCAGTTGTGCATCGCATAGATCGCATCCATCGGGAAGCGCTGGAACAGTCCCTCTTCCACCATTTTGCGCGCACCGCCCAGGTTCTCTTCGGCAGGCTGAAAAATGAAATGTACCGTGCCGCTGAACTGGCGTGTGGCGGCCAGCTGTCGGGCGGCGGCCAGCAGAATGGCGCTGTGACCGTCGTGCCCGCAGGCGTGCATCACGCCGGGAGTGACGGAGCGCCATTCAGTGTCGCCTTTTTCCGTAATCGGCAGCGCATCCATATCCGCACGCAGCCCGATAACCGGGCCGGGACCGTTTTCCAGCGTGCCGATCACGCCGGTGCCCGCCAGACCACGAAACACCTGCAATCCCGCCCGCTCTAACTCATCAGCGATAAACTGGCTGGTTTGCTGTTCCTGGTAACCTAATTCGGGGTGGCGATGAAACTCACGGCGCCAGCGCAGGGCATCTTCAAACAGGGCAGGGGAAAGGGTCATGCAGAGTCGCGCTCCATACAGAATGAGAAGATTTCACTTTAGAGGTCGGGTGGCGCTGCGTCTATCGCCGGCAGGACGAAATCTGGCTATAGGCTAAATCAAAATGGAATAAGTAATAAGGAAGTGATGTCCGGGCAGGGCTTCAGAAGGGAAAAATGCGAAGAAAACGGGGCAAGTCGCTGCCCGCCCCGTTCAGCGTATTACTTCTGCATCGGCAGGTTCAGTTCATGCTCTGCCGCGCAACTTTGTGCCAGCTCATAACCCGCGTCGGCATGACGCATCACGCCGGTGGCCGGGTCATTCCACAATACCCGACCCAGACGCGCATCCGCCTCTTTGCTGCCGTCACAGACAATCACCATACCGGCGTGCTGCGAGAAGCCCATGCCAACACCGCCGCCGTGATGCAGGCTGACCCAGGTCGCACCGCCTGCGGTATTCAGCAGCGCGTTGAGCAGCGGCCAGTCTGAGATCGCATCCGAGCCATCCTTCATCGCTTCGGTTTCACGGTTAGGTGAGGCAACAGAGCCGCAGTCGAGATGGTCGCGGCCAATCACCACCGGCGCTTTCAGCTCGCCGTTGCGCACCATTTCATTGAACGCCAGACCGGCAAGATGCCGTTCGCCCAGTCCCAGCCAGCAGATACGTGCTGGTAGTCCCTGGAATGCGATGCGCTCCTGCGCCATATCCAGCCAGCGATGCAGCGTTTTGTGGTGCGGAAACAGTTCTTTGAGTTTTGCGTCGGTCTTGTAGATATCTTCCGGATCGCCGGACAGCGCCACCCAGCGGAACGGGCCTTTTCCTTCGCAGAACAGCGGACGGATGTAGGCCGGTACAAAGCCAGGGAAGTCGAAGGCGTTGCTGACACCCTCATCCAGCGCGACCTGACGGATATTGTTGCCGTAATCCACGGTCGGGATGCCCATATGACAGAAGTCGAGCATCGCCTGCACGTGGACCGCCATTGAGGCACGCGCCGCTTTCTCCACTGCCTTCGGCTGTGAGACGCGCTCCTGCTGCCAGCGCGCCAGATCCCAGCCAGCCGGCAGATAGCCATTAATTGGATCGTGCGCCGAGGTCTGATCGGTCACGATATCCGGTTTTGGCCCGCCCGCCCGGGCGCGTTTCACCAGCTCCGGCAGGATCTCGGCGGCATTGCCCAGCAGCCCGACCGAAATCGCTTTTTTCGCCGCGGTCGCTTCGCTGATTAACGCCAGCGCTTCATCCAGCGTGGTGGCTTTGTAATCTACATAGCGGGTACGCAGGCGGAAATCGATGCGCGACTCCTGACACTCAATCGCCAGCACACAGGCCCCGGCCAGAACGCCCGCCAGCGGTTGCGCGCCGCCCATGCCGCCCAGCCCGGCGGTGAGGATCCAGCGTCCGCTGAGGTCGTTGTTGTAGTGCTGACGTCCCGCTTCCACGAAGGTTTCGTAGGTGCCCTGCACGATGCCCTGCGCGCCGATATAGATCCAGGAACCGGCGGTCATCTGGCCGTACATCATCAGGCCCGCTTTATCCAGCTCATGGAAGTGATCCCAGGTCGCCCAGTGCGGCACCAGATTGGAGTTCGCCAGCAGCACGCGGGGTGCATCCGCGTGGGTGCGGAAGATGCCGACCGGCTTGCCGCTCTGGATCAGCAGGGTTTCATCCGGCTGCAGTGCCCGCAGCGAACGCAGGATCTGCTCGAAGCACTCCCAGTTACGCGCCGCCTTACCGATGCCGCCGTAAACCACCAGATCTTCCGGCCGCTCGGCAACATCGGGATCGAGGTTGTTCTGAATCATGCGGTAAGCGGCTTCAATCAGCCAGTTGGCGCAGTGCAGCGTGGTACCGTGAGGCGCGCGAATTTCACGTGCCACAGCCTGAGAAAGAGTTTCGCTCATGAAAGATTCCTTAATTCAAGAAGTTGGGCGCATGCTCGGCAGCAGCGCGGTCAATGCCTGAGGCCAGTCAGTGCGACTTGCCCACTGACGCATTGCCTCGATATCGGGAGCCAGCAGGCGATCCTCCTCAAGGAAGGCGACCTGCTCACGAATGGTGTCGATGGCCTGCTCAATCAGCGCAGAGCTTTTCAGCGGCCGGTTGAATTCAATGCCCTGTGCGGCGGCCATCGCCTCAATGCCCACGACTGCGGCGCTGTTAAAGCACATGCTGCCGAGACGGCGGGCGGCGTAGGTCGCCATCGAGACGTGATCTTCCTGATTAGCGGAGGTCGGCAGGCTGTCGACGCTGCCCGGATGGGCCAGCGATTTGTTCTCAGAGGCCAGGGCTGCGGCGGTCACCTGGGCGATCATAAAGCCGGAGTTTACGCCGCCGTCGCGCACCAGGAAGGGCGGCAGGCCCGACAAGCCGCTGTCCAGCAGCAGCGCCAGCCGTCGCTCGGAGATGGCCCCGACTTCGGCAATCGCCAGCGCCAGGATGTCCGCAGCAAAGGCCACCGGTTCGGCGTGGAAGTTGCCGCCGGAGATCACATCGCCGCTGTCACTGAACACCAGCGGGTTGTCAGAGGCCGCGTTCGCTTCGATTTCCAGAATCCGCGCGGCGTGGCTGAAGTTGTCCAGGCAGGCACCCATCACCTGTGGCACGCAGCGGATGGAGTAGGGATCCTGAACGCGGCCGCAATGCTTATGCGACAGCACTATTTCACTGCCCTCAATCAGGGTGCTGACGGCAGCGGCGACGGCAATCTGACCATGCTGGCCGCGCGCCTGATGGATACGGGCGTCGAACGGTTTTAGCGAGCCTTTAATCGCCTCCAGCGACAGCGCACCGGCCATCAGACCGGCGGCAAACAGGTTTTCACCCTCAAACAGGCCGCGCAGCGCCAGCGCAGTTGAGACCTGGGTGCCGTTAAGCAGCGCCAGTCCCTCTTTCGGGCCGAGTACAAACGGCGACAGACCTACGCTTGCCAGGCCTTCGGTTGCCGGGATCAACTCACCCCTGAGCCGGACCTGACCTTCGCCCAGCAGCATCAGGGACATGTGCGCCAGCGGCGCCAGATCGCCGGAGGCACCGACCGAGCCTTTTTCCGGGATGCAGGGCATGACACCCGCATTGAACAGCGCCAGCAGCGCCTCAACCAGTTCGATTCGCACGCCAGAGTGACCGCGTGCCAGGCTGATGATTTTGGTGGCGACCACCAGACGGGTAACATTGTCGGGCAGCAGATCGCCCAGCCCGACGCTGTGTGACAGCACCAGATTACGCTGCAGATCCGCCAGGCGACTGGCCGGGATTTGCGTCTGCGCCAGCTTGCCAAAGCCGGTATTAATGCCATACACCACGTTGCCGGAGGCGACAATCGCATCCACGGTCTGCTGCGCCGCCGCAATCGCCTGACGCGCGGGCTCATCAAGCGTCAGCGTGACGTTGCCCTGATAGATAGCGCGTAATGTGGCGAGGTCCACCTCGCCTGGCACCAGGCGCAAAACCTGAAACGAACCTGACATAGTCTACTCCTGTCTATACAAGTGTGCTGGTGTGGCTAAACTGCTCTCCTTGCCCTGATCCAGCGGAATAATACGAGTGAAACATAAGCGTTAATTCTTGTCTATGCTTGTCTATACAATCAAAGGGAGCAAGCAAGTGCCGTGCCAGGCCGATCACAAAAATCGATTGCCCGTCCGCTGCGGGTTGACTATTTAGCGCTACTCAGAGGCTGCACCATCAGGATGCGCAGACTGCACCATTGGGGCACCGCGCAGCGTACTGGATGTATATACATTCACACGGTGAGACAGTAAACTTAGGGGACTTTCAGCATAAGGAACAGCAAATGGTTGAGCATACGGCACTGGCACAACTGGCGGCGGCAATGAGCGATGAGCCTGCCCCGATTTATCAGCGGGTGAAGCAGGCCATCGTCAGCCAGATCCGTGAAGGGTTGTGGAAAGCGAATCAGCGTGTGCCATCAGAAAGTGAACTGGTTAATGAACTGGGCGTCAGCCGCATGACCATTAACCGGGCGCTGCGTGAACTCACCAGCGAAGGCTTTCTGGTGCGGATGCAGGGCGTCGGAACCTTCGTGGCGGAGATGAAAGGCTACACCGCCATGCTGGAGGTGCATAATATCGCCGATGAGATCGCTCAGCGCGGCCATCAGCACAGCTGCAAAATTCTCGCCTTCGGCCAGGACAAAGCCGATCCTGAGCAGGCGGCGGTGCTGGGACTGACCACCGGGCAGACGCTTTATCATTCGCTGATTGTGCATTACGAAAATGATCTGCCGGTGCAGCTGGAGGACCGTCTGGTCAATCCGCTGGTCGCGCCCGATTACCTGACGCAGGATTATCAGCAGATGACGCCTTACACCTATCTGATGCGCGTCGCGCCGCTGACGGCGGGCGAGCACATTGTTGAAGCGGTGTTGCCCGATGCGCGTCAGCGTAAACATCTGTCGGTGGATGAGCACGAACCCTGCCTGCTGATTCGCCGTCAGACCTGGAGCGACACTAAAATCGTGACCTATGCGCGGCTGCTCTATCCCGGCTCACGTTACAAACTACTGGGCCGCTTCAGGGGACACGGTTAAGACGGGTAAACAGCAGCCGGGCATCGGTATCGCACGGGCTGAATGCTGTTTCTTCATCGACCCACCACGCGCCCTGCTGCGCAGTCAGCCGTTCCCCGGCAGCCGTCTGCCAGGCGCCAGCCAGCACCCAGGCGACGCCATGCAGAGTGCTGACCGGCGTGGTCACCACCTCCACCGCTGCCTGCCATTCCCCGCGCCGCGTCATAATATTAAAATCTTCGCTGACGCTGCCCTGCAGCTTTGCCGTTAAGGCGAGTTCGCCGGCAAACGCCCAGGGCTGCTGAGGCGTCAGTAAGTGCTGCACGCCCGGCGCGGTCAGCAACACCGGATCGCCATGCAGCAGGGTAATCACCCGATCAATGTCAGAAAAGGCTGAGAAGGGACCATCCTGCGCCAGCGTCGCAATGCTGGCGCGCCAGCCGAAGCGCTCCGCGCCGGGTGGAAAGCTGATGATTTCGCGGGTTTCGCCGCCGCCGTTGCGCCAGCGGCTGACCGCCAGCTCCGCGTATGTGAACCGGGCGATCATCGCAGCGTCTCCATCGCCTGAGCAAAGCGGGCGGCACACGCCGTCTGGTGCGGATGCACCCCATCTTCTACCACGGCTTTACCCGCCACATAAACGTCCCGAATCTGATCGCGCTGCCCGGCAAAGAGCCAGCGGTTGAGGACGGCGTGCGACCCGACGCTGCCGAGCCACGCCTCATCCCGCAGCACCAGCCAGTCGGCACGTTGTCCCACCGCCAGCGTGCCCTGCTGAATGCCACACGCCTGCGCACCGCCCGCAGCTGCCTGTTGCCACAGCAGATCGCCTACCGACGGCTGGCCGGGCAGGGTAATCCGGTTGCGGCGCTGGTCGCGCAGTCGCTGAGCATACTCCAGCCAGCGCAGCTCCTCCTGGGCGCTCAGCGAAACGTGACTGTCAGAGCCGATGCCCCAGCGTCCGCCCTGCGCGATGTACTCCACTGCCGGAAAGATGCCGTCACCGAGGTTGGCTTCGGTGGTCGGGCAGAGACCCGCCACTGCGCCACTGCGGGCGAGACGCGCCAGCTCACTCTCATCCAGATGGGTGGCGTGGATCAGGCACCAGCGCGCATCCACCTCAAAGCGGTTCAGCAGCCAGGCCACCGGACGCTCGCCGCTCCACGCCAGCGAGTCATTCACCTCTTTCTGCTGTTCAGCCACATGGATATGTACCGGCAGCGTCGGATCACTGGCCGCCAGCACGTCCTGCATCTGGCTTTCACTCACCGCCCGCAGTGAATGGAAACAGAGGCCACGGTTCAGCAGTGGTCTTTGCTGCTGCCACGCATCAAGCCGCGCCTGCTGTTGCAGATAGCGATCGGTCTGCTGGATAAAACGCTTCTGACCTGCCGACGCTGGCTGGCTGCCGAAGCCGCTGTAGGTGTAGAGCACCGGCAGCAGCGTCTGGCCGATACCGGCGATCTCCGCCGCTTCAATCAGCTGTTGCAGCATCGCATCATCACTGTAGGGCGCACCCTGTGTGTCGTGGTGCAGGTAGTGAAACTCTGCCACCTGGGTGTAGCCGCCTTTCAGCATCTCGATGTAGAGCAGGGCGGCAATATCGCCCACCTGTTGCGGCGTCAGGCGCTGCACCATGCGGTACATCAGATCCCGCCACGTCCAGAAACTGTCCTGAGGATCGCCCGCCACTTCAGCCAGACCCGCCATGGCACGCTGGAAGGCGTGCGAGTGCAGGTTGGCGATTGCCGGGATCACCTCGCCGTTGAGCCGGATAGCCTGATCAGCGTGGCTATCCGGAGTAATAGAGTCGATAAAACCGGCCTGATTGACCGTGATACGCACCTGCTGCTGCCAGCCCTCCGCGAGCAGGGCACGCGAGGCAAAAAAAGTCGCCATGGTTGATCCTCATCGGATGTGGTTGTATATACATATACATACTTTGAGGCACAGTGTAAACGGCGGAGGCATGAGGCAGCGATGGCAGAAGAGATGCGCGTAGAGACGGTGTGGACCGGGGCTGACCTGGTCACCATGCGTGACGGAAAGTACCATCTTATCCCGCAGGGGGCGCTGGTGGTGCGGGCGGGCAGGCTGGTGTGGGTCGGGCCGCAGGCGGAGATGCCCGCGTTCGTCGCCGATCAGCATCATCATCTGCCGGGCGGCATCGTGACCCCGGGGCTGGTGGATTGTCATACTCACCTGGTGTTTGGCGGCGACCGCAGCCAGGAGTTTGAACAGCGCCTGAATGGCGTCAGCTATGCAGAGATTGCCGCGCAGGGCGGTGGCATCCTCTCAACCGTGCGCGCTACCCGCGCCGCCACTGAAGAGGAACTGGTGGCATCGGCTCGCTGGCGGCTTAACCGCCTGCTGGCCGAGGGCGTCACCACCGTGGAGATCAAGTCCGGCTATGGCCTGGATGAAGAGAGCGAACTGCGGATGCTGCGGGCGATTCGTCAGCTGGGAGAGAGCGTAGCCGCTGACGTCCGTGCCACCTGTCTGGCGGCACATGCTTTTCCGCCGGAGTTTAAGCACGACCCGGATGGCTGGGTTGATATCATCTGCGAACGGCTGCTGCCGCAGGTGCAGGCACTGGGACTGGCGGATGCGGTGGATGCGTTCTGCGAGCATCTCGCCTTTTCACCGCAGCAGGTGGCGCGGGTGTTTGATCGGGCAGTGGCGCTTGGCATGCCGGTGAAACTGCATGCGGAGCAGCTCTCGGCGTCAGGTGGCGCAGCACTGGCGGCCCGCTATGGGGCGCTCTCTGCCGACCACCTTGAATATGCCACCGAGGAGGATGCCAGAGCGATGGCACAACATGGCACCGTGGCGGTGCTGCTGCCTGGTGCATTTTATCTGCTGCGGGAGACCCAGCGTCCGCCGGTGGATCTCTTCCGGCGCTATGGCGTGCCGATGGCGCTGGCCAGCGATGCCAATCCCGGCACCTCGCCTGCGCTGTCGCTGCGTCTGATGCTTAATATGGGCTGTACCCTGTTTGGCATGACGCCGGAAGAGGCGCTGGCGGGCGTCACGCTGTGGGGGGCAAAAGCGCTGGGGCTGGCTGACAGTCACGGCTCGCTGGAGGCGGGAAAAGTGGCGAACTTCGTTCACTGGCCGCTGGCCCGTCCGGCAGAACTGGTTTACTGGCTGGGTGGTGAACTGCCCTGTACCGTTATCTATCGTGGAGAACCGCAATGAACCCTTTCCATTTTACCCAGGGCAGTCTGCCGCTGCTGGTCAGCATTCCCCACGCCGGTACCGAGCTGACGCCCGACGTGGAAGCCGGACTGAGTGAGGCCGCGCGCGGCTTACCCGACACCGACTGGCATATTCCCCTGCTGTATGATTTTGTGCGTGATCTCGGGGCCAGCGTGTTAATCGGCCGCTACTCCCGCTTTGTGGTCGATCTCAATCGCCCGCCCGATAACCAGCCGCTCTACACCAGCGCCACCACCGGCCTGTTCCCGGAAACCCTGTTCGACGGTACACCGACCTTTGCACCAGGCAAAACACCCGACGACACGGCGCGTCAGGGCTACATCGATCAGATCTGGCAGCCCTATCATCAGCAGATTCAACAGGAGCTGGCGCGGCTCAAAGCGCAGCATGGCTATGCGCTGCTGTTTGATGCCCACTCTATCGCCAGTGAAATTCCCCGCCTGTTTGACGGCCGTCTGCCCGATATCAACATCGGCACCAACGACGGCGCAAGCTGCACGCCTGCAATGAGTGCGGCGCTGGAGGCCGTGTGCGCGGCGCAGAACGACTACAGCTGGGTGATTAACGGGCGCTTTAAAGGCGGTTACATCACCCGTGCCTACGGTCAGCCGCAGCAGCAGATTGAGGCGGTCCAGCTGGAGCTGGCGCAGCTCAACTATATGGATGAAACCCCACCTTACGCCTGGCAGCAGGCGCGTGCCGCCCGGTTGCAGAACGTGCTTAAGGCACTGATCCACGCCATGCTGGCGCAGGCTAAATCGCAATAAAACTCACCAGAGCGATGCGCCACTCCGGTGCATTGCTGCCCTGATTGGGTGCAGCGTCAGGCAGGTCGCCTGCCCGCTCCCAGACTCCCGCCGCCTTTTTCCGCCTCTGCAGAGCTGGCATAACCTTTGCTTGGTTGTATGTACAAGTGCAGCAGCACCGCCATCTGCGTAATAAATTCTGTCTGGCTCACAAAACGATAAAGCCGGCAATGAACTGCGCTGCGTTAACTTGTATATACATGACATATCATCCTGTGAAATTTATGTTAAATCTCGTCAGGGCGATCACCAGGCCGCTACTTTCAGGAGAACCGTATGACGCACCCTCTGACTCTTCGTCGTTTATGTCTCACTACGCTGGTTTCCAGCCTGCTGCTCTGTGGCGTCAGCGCCCAGGCCAAAGAGTGGAAGTCGATCACCATTGCCACCGAAGGCAGTTATGAACCCTGGAACCTCACCCTGCCAGGCGGCAAGCTGGGCGGTTTTGAACCGGAGCTGATGGCCGATCTCTGCCAGCGCATGGCGATACAGTGCAAGCTGGTGGTGCAGAACTGGGATGGAATGATCGCCGGTCTGAATGCCGGAAAATATGACGTGATCATGGATGCAATTGTGATCACCCCCGATCGCAAGAAAGTGATCAATTTCACCGTGCCCTACGCCTCAACGCCCGCCACCTTCATCACGGTGAAAGGGTCGTTGCTGCCTGCCGACAGTAAGATCATCAAACTCACCGACGATGAGAAAACCGTGGAGCCTGCCATCGCACCCCTGAAAGCGGCGCTGAAGGGCAAAACCATCGGTATCGCCTCCGGCACCGTCTACACGCCGTTTATCGACAAGTACTTCAAAGAGGTGGCGGATGTGCGGGAATACACCAGCTCAGCCGATGCGATCCTCGATTTGCAGGCGGGGCGTATTGACGCAGTGTTTGACGATGTGACCTTTGCGCAGTCGATGCTGGCGCGACCGGATAACCGTAACCTCAGCTTTAGCGGTCCGCAGCTGGGCGGCCCAATCTGGGGTGAGGGTGAGGCGATGGGCGTGCGCATGGCAGACAACGATCTGAAAGCCCGGCTGGATCAGGCGATCAAAGCCGCACTGGCCGATGGCACAGTGAAAAAGCTGAGCGAGAAGTGGTTCAAAACTGACGTCACACCCTGAGTGAGGTAACTGATGATAAGCCTGCTGAGTTTTGGCCCGGAGGGCTGGGGACGGTTGATTCTGAGTGCCACGCTGACGACGTTGCTGCTCTCATTTGCCGCACTGCTGGTCGGTGCGGTAGTGGGATCGGGCGTTGCCGCTGCAAAGTTATCCCCGCACCGCGCGGTGCGCTGGGCAGGGGAAGGTTACTCGGTGATCTTTCGTGGCATCCCTGAGCTGCTGGTGATCTACCTGTTCTACTTCGGCGGATCGGGATTGATCACGCAGATCGGACAACTGTTTGGCGCGGACGGGTTTATCGAAGCGCCGCCGTTTCTGATCGGGGCGCTGGCCATCGGGCTTATTTCCGGCTCTTACCAGGCGGAAGTCTATCGTGCCGCACGGCTGGCCCTGGCGAAAGGGGAGATCGAAGCCGCTGTCGCTATTGGTATGCCGCGCTGGCGCATCCGGCAACGCATCCTGCTGCCGCAGGTAGCGCGCTATGCGCTGCCCGGCCTGTCAAACGTCTGGCAGATGAGCCTGAAAGACTCGGCGCTGGTGTCAGTGACCGGCATTGTCGAGCTGATGCGGGCCAGCCAGATTGCGGCCGGCTCCACCCGTGATTACTTCTCCTTTTATCTGGTGGGCGGTGCCTGTTATCTGCTGCTGACGCTGCTGTCGAACCGCGCCTTTCTGCGGGCTGAATCCCGTCTTGGTCGCGCCTGGCAAAGCCGCACCGCTGCACAGCATTAAGGAGATTTATGATCGATTTCGCGTTCCTCACTGACACCTTCCTGAAACTCAGCGCCGCGTTGCCGGTTACGCTGGGCCTGTTTATCAGCGCCTTCCTGTGCGGCGGCGTGCTGGCGGTGGGTATTCTGGCGCTACGCATGAGCCGCTGGCGTCTGCTGAGTGCTTTTGCCCGTGGCTACATTCTGGTGTTTCGCGGCTCGCCGCTGATGATCCAGCTGTTTCTGATCTACTACGGTCTGGGGCAGTTTGGTGTGATCCGGCACAGTCTCTTCTGGCCGTTTCTGCGTGAGCCCTTTACCTGTGCGGTGCTGGCACTGTCGCTCTGCACCGCCGCCTACACCGCGGAGATCCTGCGCGGTGCGCTGCTGGCTGTGCCGCCCGGTCAGGTGGAGGCGGGGATGGCGTGCGGCATGTCGCGCGGGCTGCTGCTGCGGCGCATTATCGCGCCGGTGATGCTGCGTTATGCGCTGCCCGCTTACTCCACCGAGGCGATTCTGCTGGTGAAGTCGACCGCGCTGGCCAGTCTGGTCACGGTCTGGGATGTCACCGGGGTGGCGCAGCAGATTATTCAGCGTACTTACCGCACCATGGAGGTGTTTCTCTGTGCGGCGGCAATCTACCTGATCCTCAACTTCATCATTGTACAACTCTATGCCCTGCTGGAGCGGCGCCTGACGCCGGTTCATAAACCGGAAAAAAAGCCGTTACCGGCCGCTAAGCCGATTCCTGGAGGAAAATAAACATGTCTGAACTGCCACCCGTCACGCTGTCGGCCAGCGATATCCATAAATCCTTTGGCGCCATGGAGGTGCTGAAAGGCATCTCGCTGCAGGCGCACCAGGGCGATGTTATCTCAATACTCGGTGCCAGCGGCTCGGGCAAAAGTACGCTGCTGCGCTGCATTAATCTGCTTGAGACGCCTGACGCGGGCGTGGTCAGCGTGGGCGGTGAAACCATTGAGATGAAGCGCCATGCCCGGGGACACCAGCTGGCGGCTAACCCGCGTCAGATTGAGCGGCTGCGCTCCCGGCTAACCTCTGGTCGCACCTGACGGTGCTGCAGAATGTCATTGAAGGGCCGCACTACGTCCTCAAGCGCGATAAAAAAGCCTGTATTGCCCAGGCGGAACAGCTGCTGGATCGGGTCGGTCTGCTGAATCGCAAAGATTTCTATCCCGCCCAGCTTTCAGGCGGTCAGCAGCAGCGGGTGGCGATCGCCCGGGCGCTGGCAATGGACCCGGAGGTGATGCTGTTTGATGAGCCAACTTCGGCACTCGATCCGGAACTGGTAGGCGAGGTGCTGAAGGTCATGCGCAGCCTGGCGGAAGAGGGCCGCACTATGCTGGTGGTGACCCATGAGATGGGTTTTGCCCGCAACGTCTCTAACTGGGTGGTGTTTATGCATCAGGGCACTATTGATTGTCAGGGCACGCCAGAAGCGATGTTCGGCGAGGCGGGATCGGCGCGCTTTAAGCAGTTTATCTCCAGTCATCATCAGGTGGAGCCGGTGGTATGAGCGAGGTAATACGTCAGACGCTGGTCTGGGGCGATGGCCCGCTGAAATGGCAGGCGCTGGTGCAGGTCGCCCGGCACGGCGCCACCCTGATGCTGAGCGACAGTGCCTGGCAGCGCATTGCGCAGAGCCGTGAAATCGTCGGTAATATCGTGGCGGCGGGGCAGGTGGCTTACGGCATCAATACCGGGCTGGGGGCGTTGTGCAACATCACCCTGTCTGAAGATGAACTGAGCCAGTTGTCGCGCAATACCCTGCTGAGTCATGCCTGTGGCGTCGGGCCGGTGCTGGCAAAACCCGAGGTCCGCGCCATTCTGTGCGCTGCGATTGCGAACTACAGTCACGGCAAATCAGGTGTCTCAGTGGCGCTGGTGCAACATCTCCTGGCGCTGCTAAACCTGCAGATTACCCCACAGGTACCGTCGCAGGGATCGGTGGGGTATCTGACCCACATGGCGCATATCGGCCTGGCGCTGATTGGCATCGGCGAGGTGGAGTGGAAGGGCGAAATCGTGCCGGCGCAGCAGGCGCTGGCACAGGCGGGATTAGCCCCTTACCGGCCTGGTGCCAAAGAGGGGCTGAGCCTGGTCAACGGCACGCCCTGCATGACCGGCTTAGCCTGTCTGGCGCTGGACGATGCCGAACGGCTGCTGGACTGGGCAGACGTTACCGGTGCGATGAGCTTTGAGGCGCTGCGCGGTCAGATGGTGGCGTTTGACCCTGAGGTGCTGGCGCTGAAGGCCAGCCCGGGGATTCAGCGCAGTGGCGAACGCCTGCGCCAGTTGCTGAGTGACAGCCCGCTGCTGAAAGCCAGCGTTGGCATACGGACTCAGGATGCACTCAGTCTGCGCTCGATGCCGCAGGTGCACGGCGCCTGTCGCGATCAGTTTAGTCACGCTGTTCGTCAGGTGGAGACCGAACTCAACGCCTGTACCGACAATCCGCTGGTGCTGGGGACGCCGCAGGCCTGGCGCGTGGTGTCACAGTCCAATCCGCATGGCGAGTCGGTGGCAATGGCCTGCGACCTGCTGGCGATTGCGATGGCGGAGCTGGGCAGCATCGCCGAGCGGCGGCTTGATCGGCTGGTGAATCCGCTGGTCAGCGGCCTGCCGCCGTTTCTGGTGGCCGAGCCGGGCGTCAATTCCGGCATGATGATTGCACAGTACGTGGCGGCATCACTCTGCGCGGAGAACCGTCAGCTGGCGCAGCCTGCGGTGCTTGATAACTATGTCACTTCAGGATTACAGGAGGATCATCTGAGCCTCGGCACCGGCTCGGCGCTGAAGCTGCTGAAACTGGTCAGCAATGTTGATCACATTATCGCGATTGAGTATCTGCTGGCGGCGCAGGCGCTGGAGTTTCACGGTGAATCACAGCTGGCAGCAGGCACGCGGCGCGCCTGGCAGCATTTGCGGCAGGTTGTTGAGCGCTGGCAGCAGGATCGCTGGCTGGCACCCGACATCGCCTGCGCGGTAGCTCAGATTAAAGCGCACCGGGCCGATGCGCTTGTGGGGTGAGGATTACCTGCGGCGCGCGTCCGGACGGACTAAATCAAAACGTTGCGCTTCGCTGATGCCGTAATAGGCGCTGGGGCCGCCCGCGCGCAGAATCGGCTCGGCTTTAGCGGTCTGATAAATGCCCTCTTCCAGCAGCGATTCATCGATGTGAATCGCCACCGCTTCCCCCAGCACCAGCCAGCTGTCGATCAGATTGCCGCTGGCATCCTGCAGCTGAATCAGTTGCGTCAGTCGGCACTCGAAGTTGACCGGGCTCTCTGCCACCAGACTGGCGCTGACCTGTGAAGCCGCCAGCGGCGTTAAACCGGCAAAGGCGAACTCATCCTGATCGGCAGGCAGCGAGGCGGAACTTTCGTTCATCGCTTCCGCCAGAGGACGCGTCGCCAGGTTCCAGACAAACTCTTTGGTCTCAGCAATATTTCTCACGCTGTCTTTCCAGCCACTGCTGGCGAAACCGATAATCGGCGGATGATAGTTGAAGCAGTTAAAGAAGCTGTAAGGTGCCAGATTGCGCTGGCCGCTGCTGCTCACTGAGCTAATCCAGCCGATCGGGCGCGGCCCGATAATGGCGTTCAGCGGATCGTGCGGCAGACCGTGACCAGCACGGGGTTGATAGGAATAGCGTTTCCGGGTCATAACTTCTCCAGCAGGGAATTTTATTTATCTTAGCCCGACAGCATCGCCCGACGGAATCGGAAAGAGGTAAGCGGATGGTGCGGGTTTATTTTCCGCCGCCTACAGCGTATTGTACGCGCGCCTGAATAATTGAGAGAACGTATGAAAAAGTCAGCCAGCACGTCGCCTTTCCACGCCCGCAATCGCCATCAGGGCGAATACGATTTTGCCGCGTTAACCGCTGCCCATCCGCCGCTGAAAGCCAAAGTCCGGCCCAATGGGTATGGCGTGCAGTCCGTGGATTTCGCGGACCCGGAGGCGGTGATGCTGCTGAACCAGGCGCTGATCAAACTATTTTACGACATCGACTGGCAGCTGGCTCCCGGCTCACTCTGCCCGCCCGTGCCGGGACGCGCCGATTATCTGCACTACCTTGCCGATCTGCTGGCGCTGGATAACAACGGCGTGATCCCGACGGCGGACGTTCTGGATGTCGGCTGCGGTGCAAACTGCATCTATCCGCTGATTGGCGCGGCAGAATATGGCTGGCGCTTTACCGGCACCGAAGTCGATGAAGCCGCCATCAAAGCCGCTAACCGCATTGTTGCGGCCAATCCGCGCCTGACGCGCCAGATCCGTCTGCGTCGTCAGAAAAACAGCGATGCAGTGCTGGCAGGTGTGGTCAGTAAAACTGAATTTTTCAGTGCAGTGATGTGTAACCCGCCATTCCACGCCTCGGCGGAAGAGGCGGTATCGGGATCGCAGCGTAAGGTCCGCAATCTCGGACTGGATAAGAGTGCGCCGCTCAACTTTGGCGGCCAGCACAATGAATTATGGTATCCCGGTGGCGAAAAGGGCTTTATCGGCAAGATGATCGCCGAGAGCGTGGCGTTTAGTCGTCAGATCGGCTGGTTTACCTCGCTGGTGTCGCGCAAAGAGAACTTACCGGCGCTGGAAAAACAGCTGCAGGCGCTCGACGTGGCGGAGATGCGCGTGGTTAATATGGCGCAGGGTCAGAAGCAGAGTCGCTTCCTGGCGTGGAGTTTTATGCCTGCCGCCCAGCGCACTAAACTGCTGAGTCGCCTGGGGAACTGAGGTGTCGCTTTACATGGTAACAGGTGTATCTGTGGGCGAAGAGTAAAATAGAACGGGCCGCGATGCGGCCCATTTTGATCAGGAGACGTGCTGCAGGAATTCGCGCAGACGCTCGCTCGGTGGGTTGCTGATCAGGCTGTCGGGATCGCCATCTTCCGCAATCCGGCCTTTATCGATAAAGATCAGCCGTGAGGCCACCTTCTGTGCGAAGCCTACTTCGTGCGTCACAATCACCATCGTCATGCCTTCTTCCGCCAGATCCTGCATCACCTTCAGCACTTCGTGACGCAGTTCCGGGTCGAGCGCTGAGGTTGGCTCATCAAACAGCATCATTTTCGGCTTAACTGCCAGCGCACGGGCAATCGCCACCCGCTGCTGCTGGCCGCCGGAAAGCTCAGACGGGAAGTGATGCGCGCGTTCGGCGAGGCCCACTTTGCCCAGCAGCTCACGCGCCAGCTGGCGTGCCGCCTCTTTGCTGGCGCCGCGCACCCGGATAGGACCAAAGGCGACGTTATCCAGCGCACTCATCTGTGGGAACAGATGAAACTGCTGAAACACCATGCCCGCTTCCTGACGAATCAGGCGGTCATCGACTTTCGGATCATTGACGCGCAGGCCATCGACAATCAGTTCGCCACTGGTGATCTCTTCCAGCTTGTTAATGCAGCGCAGCAGAGTTGATTTACCGGAACCGGATGGGCCGATAATCACCACCACTTCGCCCTGGTTAATCTTCAGGTCAATATTGTGCAGCACCTGGGTCTGGCCAAAATGCTTGGAGACATCTTTAAATTCAATCACAGGATTTTCACCCTTTTCTCAATGCGGCGCAGCACAAAGCTCAACACCAGCGTAATAACCAGATAGATAATCGCGACGGCGCTCCAGATTTCCAGCGCGCGGAAGTTACCGGCAATAATCTCCTGACCCTGACGAGTCAGTTCAGCCACACCAATAACGATAAACAGCGAAGTATCTTTGATGCTGACAATCCACTGGTTGCCCAGCGGTGGCAGCATACGGCGCAGCGCCAGCGGCATAATCACGTAGCGCAGCGTCTCGCGGCTCGACAGGCCAAGCGCCAGTCCGGCTTCGCGGAAGCCCTTGTTGATCGACAGCACGGCACCACGGGTAATCTCGGCAATGTAAGCGCCGGAGTTAATCATGATGGTCACCACCGCCGCGCTGAAGGGATCAATGCGCAGGTCGGGGAACGCCATCGGCAAAGCAAAATAGATAAACATCACCTGCACCACGATAGGGGTGCCGCGAATGATTTCGATAAACACCAGTGCGATGTTATTGGTGATCCAGCCACCGTAAGCGCGGGCAAAGCCCGCTACCAGGCCGATGAAGAGGCCGCCAACCAGTCCAATAATTGAGATAATTAAGGTCAGTTTAGCGCCTTCAAGCAGCGCTGGCATGGCGGGCCAGATGACGCTCCAGTCAAACTCCATGGTGTCACTCCAGATATGTTGCGATGGAAAAAAGCAGGGAAAAAGTTCCCCTGCTGAAATCAGATAACGGGCAAATTATTATTTAGGTTCGGTGCCAAACCATTTTTTATAGAGCGTGTTGTAGGTGCCGTTCTCTTTCAGGGTTTTCAGTGCGCCGTTGACTTTTTCACGCAAATCGTCGCTGCCTTTCGGGAAGGCGATACCATACTGCTGCGCTTCAATTGAATCGCCTACCGCTTTAAAGCGGCCTTTACCGGCGGTATGGATGAAGTAAAGGATGTTTGGCGTGTCATGCAGCACGGCGTCCGCACGGTTAGTGCCCAGCTCCATATAGGCGCTGTCGATATTCGGGAACTGACGCAGATCTTTGGATTTGATGTTGGCTTTCGCGTATTCCACGGAGCCGGTGCCGCTTTTCACTGCGACCACTTTACCGTTCAGATCGCTGATGCCTTTGATGTCGTTTTCATTGTTACGCACCATCACCTGCAGACCGCTTTTGTAATAGCCGTCAGAGAACTCAATCGCTTTTTTACGTTCTTCGGTAATGGTGATACCCGCCAGTGCCAGATCGACATTGCGCGTTTGCAGTGCAGGGATAATGCCGCTGAAGTCCATTGGCTTCAGGGTGTAATCGAGCTTCAGCTCTTTCGCAATGGCATCCCACAGATCCACATCGAAGCCGACATATTTGTCACCTTGTTTAAATTCAAACGGAACAAAGGCGGTATCCGTGGCGACGACCAGCTTCTTGTCTGCTGCAGTGGAAGAGAGAGAGAAGGCCAGCGCCAGCGCGGCCACAGAAACTTTTAACAGTGACTTCATCATTTTTCCTTTTTTTACTACCAGGCGGCAGGGCCTGCGTTTGCGGCTTGTCATATGAAAGAATTATGCCAACTTTGCAAAATCTGCGAAATCAGAGAGTTAAATAACATAGCTGACACGATTTTGCAGTTAATTCTGCCATTGCACCAGTTTGGTGCTCAGTTTTGGTGCAGGTGGCTGTTTTGGTGCAAGCGGTAGTGTGCCTCAGATGTTAAGGCTGTGAAGCGGAGGAGGGAAGAACTGTTAACAGGGTCATAAAAATGCGGTAACACAGACGTAAAAAAGGCGGGTTTCCCCGCCTGACAGACTGCATTGAGTCTTATTCGATGTTCGCTTCGATAAACCACAGGAATTTATCAAGGTCACGTGATGCCGCAGTGAAGATGTCAGCGGTATCTTCGTCTTTCACTTCAGTGATTGCTTTACGGGTGTCATTAGCGACAACGCTGTAACGGTCTGCCAGCGCTTTCAGATGATCCTGAACGCTGTGAATATTCAGCGGATAGCTCTTCAGCGGAGTCGTATCGTTAACGACCTGCGTGGTGCCCAGCGCCACGCCACCCAGCTGAACCACACGCTCGGCAATAGTATCCTGATGATCGGTAATCGCGGTGCGGAAGCCGTCCAGCATCTCATGCACACCGATAAAATTAGCACCGCGCATGTTCCAGTGCGCCTGCTTAGTGATCAATGACAGGTCAATAAACTCGACTACCAGACGGTTTAACACCGCGATGGTGGCTTTTTTATCGTCTTCGGCCACATCATTGCGGGTATAAATCAGGTCAGAAGATTTAGTTTTAACCAATTTAGCGGTACTCATCGTTTCAGTCCTCTCTTTGATGGTTGTCCTAATCAAGTACCGCATAAGTATAGCAGCGCTTTTCAGCTTTGCAGAAACGACTTTGTCGATGGATGAAATAGCGTGTGTCTTTACTCAAAGCAGAGCTGGGCTAAGAAGGTTAATGCCATGTTAAAATATAAAAACAAATAAATAGCTATTTAAATCATGTTGTTATTCTATTATGTAAATAACTGGTAAGTGTCTGTTTCAAAATAGGCAACTCAGGAAGGAGCGAAGATTAGGAATAATTCTCATGATGAGCATGATTATTATTTAGCCCCGCCTGCAGGCGGGGCGGATAGCGTTTATTTTTGGATATCGTCTGATAATTCAACGCTGTTTAACTGACTCTTTTTCGGCCGCATGGTCAGCGTTGAACCTGCCGAGGCGATGATGATCGCCAGCAGCGCCAGCCACTGAAGCCCGGTCAGGGTTTCCCCCAGAAACAGCATGCCGGAAAAGGCAGCCATGGCGGGTTCCAGACTCATCAGCGTGCCGAAGATGCGCGCCGGTAAGCGGGTGAGGGCGATCATCTCCAGCGAATAGGGGATGGCGCTGGAGAGCAGGGCAACCAGCAACGCGATCGGCATAACGGCCCATGTCCAGATGCCACTTTCTGCGAACGTCAGCCCCAGCGGTACAAAAATCACTGAGGCAATCAGCGACCCGATAGCCACTGTCGCCGGGCCATGTTCTGCGCCTGCCCGCTGTCCCGCCAGGATATAGATCGCCCAGCAGGCGCCTGCACTCACTGCCAGCGCAGCGCCCAGCGGATCAATCGCAGTCATGCCTGTGCCAAAAGGCAGCAGGAACCACAGACCAATCACGGCCAGCAGCACCCAGACAAAATCCAGTGGCCGGCGCGATCCGAATAGCGCCAGCGCCAGTGGGCCGGTAAATTCCAGTCCCACCGCCACACCCAGCGGCACGGTACGAATCGCCAGATAGAACGTGAAATTCATTGTGCCCAGCGCCAGTCCATACATCAGGAGTGGCAGACGTTGTTCCCGGCTAAAGCGTAAACGCCAGGGTTTGAAGATAATACAGAGTATCAGGGTGCCAAAGCCCAGACGCAGCGCGGTGATGCCGGTAGCGCCAACGGCAGGAAACAGGCTTTTCGCCAGCGAAGCGCCGCCCTGAAGCGACAGCATCGCAATCAGCAGCACGGCAATCGGCATCACTATCGGGGCAAGGTTTTTAGAAGCGGGAGAGGCAAACATCCTGTGTACTTTTCCTGGTCATCAACGTAATGAGTCAGCCAGTGTAAAGGAAATAGCGGGTAAAAAATCACGGAATGGGGTTTTAAATTTCTCTCAACTGAGCAATTTTTGGCCAGAATCAGGGCCATTTAGGTAAAGAAATGTCAGGTTTTTTTAGGATTTAACTTAAAGAACGAAATGAGCACAAAATGATTATTGCAGAAAGATGACGGATTTTATAAGAAAAATGAATGACATAGGTTGTCGCATTAACTTCCTGTTACACCAAACATTCTGTTAGACAACAAAATCCGGGCAGAGTTTCTCGCTATTTTTTGTTATATTTTCAGCGTTGTCAGGAGAGAAGTATTTTCACATTTGAGGTGGTTATGAAAAAAATTGCATGTCTTTCAGCATTAGCCTGTGTACTGGCAGTATCTGCAGGTTCAGCAATGGCACAGAGCACCGTAACTGGTGGCTATGCTCAGAGCGACTATCAGGGCGTAGCTAACAAAGCTAACGGCTTCAACCTGAAATACCGCTACGAAGACGGTTCTAACCCACTGGGTTGGATCGGTTCATTCACCTACACAGAAAAAGATAACACCGATTCTGGCATTTATAACAAAGGCCAGTACTACGGTGTGACCGGTGGTCCTGCTTTCCGTCTGAACGACTGGGCAAGCATCTACGGTGTTGTGGGTATCGGCTACGGTAAATTCCAGCAGAACGATACTTCATCACGCGATAAAACTGATTCAAGCGACGTAGGTTTCTCTTACGGCGCAGGTCTGCAGTTTAACCCAGTTCAGGACTTCGCAGTTGACGTTGGTTACGAGCAGAGCCGTATCCGTAACGTTGACGTTGGCACCTGGATTGCTGGCGTAGGTTACAGCTTCTAAGTTTAGCTTAGCTGACCTGCAAAAAAGCGGCCCCTTGTGGGCCGTTTTTTATTGTGCTTATTTACTCACCCTTCTCTCGTATCTGCACGTTTCCCGACTTTTCCGGATCGCTGTAGCCGATCAGCAGCCATGCTGGTTGAAGCCGCAGGTCATATTGATTCGATGGGGAAACAGGAAAAAGAGAGAGCAGAAAGGGAGAGTGCGCCTCTCAGCCAGCGGCTGAAAGGCATAGAATCAGGATTAGCCGCGCCAGATGAGATTCTCACAGCGACGATCGTCAGACTTATGGCCCAGCAGTTTTTCCAGCAACATCAGACGCAGTGTGAACGGTGAACGCGTCAGCAGGCACAGCCAGGATTTCATCTCCGTGGTTGTTTTCTTCTCAGCCTGGAAGCATTTACTGCAATCTAAGCAACATTTCAGGGTGCTCATAGAATCACCTCCCAATCATTGTCGACGCGGTAGTCAGCAGCCTGCGGTGAGAGGCGTCATCATCACCGGAGCAACAGAGGATCACCAGGGATCGCTCTTTTGCTGCTTACATTATCGTCAAATATAGCACTGGCTATATCCTTTAGCCAAGGCTAATGACGAAAAATTTGAGCTTCTTTGCGGCTGGTTTACAATGAGCGCAGCTAAATCCGTACAGCAGTGACAGTACGGGAAAAAATAATGAGGAAGCTGAATGAGTCGTCGTGCTAAAAGCGTGGTTTCTGCGCCAAAAGGACCACTGAAAGATATTGAAGAGCATGTCGAAGGTTTTCGGCAGGTGCGTGAAGCGCATCGTCGGGAATTAATTGATGACTACGTTGAGTTAATCTCTGATTTGATTGGTGAATTTGGCGAAGCGCGTCAGGTTGATATGGCGGCCCGCCTGGGCGTTTCACAACCTACCGTAGCGAAAATGCTGAAGCGGCTTGGCAGTGCCGGGCTGGTTGAGCAGGTGCCTTACCGCGGTGTCTTCCTGACCGGTGAAGGAGAGAAACTGGCAGAGGAGAGCCGCGCCCGTCATCACATTGTTGAAAGTTTTCTGCTGGCGTTAGGCATCAGTCCCGAAACTGCCCGACGTGATTCAGAAGGGATTGAGCATCACGTCAGTGATGAAACGCTGGCCGTATTTAAGAAATTCTCCGAAACCCGCTAATGCTAAGGCGTACCTTCATCATGCCTCAACTGCTTCGATCTTTTTTGCATGACTCTGTTTTGCATTTATTAATCGTGATTGGTGTAGTTCTGGCATTTCTGGCGGATTTTCGCTGGGCCGATCTGCCCGGTGCCGTAGACTGGCATACCATTATTACGCTCACCGGGTTGTTGATCCTGACCAAAGGGCTGGAAACCAGTGGCTACTTTGACGTGCTGGGGGGACGACTGATTGCGCGTTTCCGGCACGAACGTGCGCTGGCGCTGTTTATGGTGCTGGCTGCCGCGTTGCTCTCTACGTTTCTGACCAATGATGTGGCGCTGTTTATTCTGGTGCCGCTGACGCTGACGCTGCGTAAGTTCTCTCACTTACCCATCTCTCGACTGATCATCTTCGAAGCGCTGGCGGTCAACGCCGGATCCCTGCTGACGCCGGTCGGCAACCCGCAAAACATTCTGCTGTGGAGCCACGGCAAATTAAGCGTTGTCGCGTTTATTGTGCAGATGCTGCCGCTGGCCGCCTGGCTGCTGCTTAGCCTGATGGTATTAACCTGGTTCAGCTTTTCAAAGCGGTCGATTGATAAGCATGACAACCCGGAACAGCCGCAGTGGCAGAAGCCGCTGTTTATTGTCAGCGTGGTGCTATACCTGCTGTTTATCGCCGGCCTGGAGCTGGAAATCACCGGTTGGGTCCTGCTGCTGATTCTTGCCACGTTCCTGGTGATGGCGCGTCCGGTGCTGCTGCGCATCGACTGGAGCCTGCTGGCGGTGTTTATCGCCATGTTTATTGACGTCTTCCTGATGACGCGTCTGCCGGTGATGCAGGCTCACTTTGATGCGGTTTCTCATTTCGGTCAGGGGCAGCTCTACCTGCTGGCGATTGGTCTGTCACAGGTGATCAGCAACGTTCCGGCGACGATTCTGCTGCTGCAAAAAGTCCCGCCTGGCGATGTGCTGGCCTGGGCGGTCAATATTGGCGGATTCGGTCTGCTGCCGGGTTCGCTCGCTAACCTTATTGCCCTGCGTATGGCGAAAGATCGGGCCGTCTGGTGGCATTTCCATCTCTTTTCTCTCCCTCTGCTTGCCTGGTCGATGGCCAGCGGCTGGCTGCTGTTGCGGCTGCTCAATTAGGCCCGACGCATCCTGCTACCCGCCACAGGTGGCAGGATGTGCGCCATTTCTCAAGTTTCGTAAAGTTGCGCTGGATTTTGTCAGTTTCCGATATAAGGTTAACAGGACCTTTATGCCCGGGAATTAGGGCCTTAGCCAGTGATGGGAACTATGAGCGAGAATAACCAACGCGATCCACACCAGCAGGACGCAGAGAATGCGACGGATAAAAACCGTCAGTCAGAGGAAAATCAGGACAACGACCAGCAGCCTGAGCGTAAACGCCCCGGTAAAAAGCCGCTGATTATTCTGGCGGTAGTGGTGGTGATTATGCTGATTGTCGGCTTCTGGTTCTGGTTCACTACCCGCAATATTGAAACTACCGACGACGCCTTTACCGAAGGCGATGCCGTTACCATTGCGCCTAAAGCCTCCGGCTATGTCGTGAAGCTGCTGGTGAAAGATAACCAGCGGGTGAAGAAGGGCGATCTGCTGGTGGAGATCGATCCCAGCGACAATCGTGCCCAGCGTGAGCAGGCTAATGCGCAGCTCGGTTTAGCTGTCGCACAGCTGCATCAGGCGCAGGCTCAACTGGCGCTGTCAAAGGTACAGTATCCGGCACAGCGCGATCAGGCGCTGGCGGATCAGGCGAAAGCCGAAGCGAATCTGCTTAATGCGCAGGCGGATTATCGTCGCCAGCGCGGCGTCGACCCGCGTGCGACCAGTCAGCGTAATATCGATAGCGCGTCCGCGCAGTTACGTTCGGCGCAGGCGCAGTTACAAAGCGCGAAAGCACAGGTTGAAGTGGCGTCACAGGTTGCTCTGCAGATTCGCCAGCAGGAGACCAATGTTGAAGCGCGTCAGCAACAGGTTGAGCAGGCGAAGGCGCAGTTAAGCACGGCCGATCTTAATCTCTCCTATACCCAGGTTCGCGCGCCCTATGACGGGTTTGTCACCAAGCGTAACGTTCAGCTGGGCACACTGGTGCAGGCGGGATCGTCGTTGTTTTCGCTGGTCTCGCCTGAGATCTGGGTCACCGCTAACTTCAAAGAGTCTCAGCTGCAACACATGAATCCTGGCGACAAAGTTGAAATCAGCGTCGATGCCTGGCCGGATATGAAGCTGGAAGGGCATGTCGACAGTATTCAGATGGGCTCTGGTTCTCGCTTCTCGACTTTCCCGTCAGAAAACGCCACCGGTAACTATGTGAAAATCGTTCAGCGCGTGCCGGTGAAAATCGTCATCGACAAGGGCCTTGATCCGAACCATCCTCTGCCGCTGGGTCTCTCAGTTGAACCGAAGGTAACGGTGGAATGAGTACGGCGCAGAGCTGGAAACCCGCCAGTAATCCGTGGTTAGTGGCGATCACGGTCACGCTGGCGGTGTTTATGGAGATCCTCGACACCACCATTGTTAACGTGGCGCTGCCGCATATCGCCGGTTCGCTCTCCTCCAGTTACGATGAGTCAACCTGGGTGCTGACCTCTTATCTGGTGGCGAACGGCATTGTGCTGCCTATCTCTGCGTTCTTCAGCCGACTGTTTGGCCGTAAACAGTTTTTCCTGATCTGCATCGTGATGTTTACCATCTGCTCCTTCCTGTGCGGCATCGCTACCGAACTGTGGCAAATCATTCTGTTCCGCGTGCTGCAGGGCTTTTTTGGTGGCGGATTACAGCCGGTTCAGCAGTCTGTGCTGCTGGACTACTTCAAGGCGGAAGATCGCGGCAAGGCATTTGGGCTCTCCTCTATTGCCATTATTGTCGCGCCGGTAATTGGCCCGACATTAGGTGGCTGGATTACCGACAACTACAGCTGGCGCTGGGTGTTCTTTATCAACATTCCGGTCGGCGTGCTTACCGTGCTGGCGATCTATCAGCTGCTGGAAGATCCACCGTGGGAGCGTAAGTGGGCCAAAGGTAAACTGAAGATCGACTATATCGGCATCAGCCTGATTACCTTAGGACTGGGTTGTCTGCAGGTGATGCTGGATCGCGGAGAGGATGAGGACTGGTTTGCCTCGCACTTTATCGTGCTGTTCGCCATTCTGGCCTTGATTGGGATCGTCGGCGCCATCTACTGGCTGATGTATGCCCGTAAGCCAGTGGTTGATATTCTGGTGATGAAAGACCGTAACTTCTGGGTCGCCGGGCTGTTGATGGCGGGGATGGCGATGATTCTGTATGGCAGTTCCGTAGTGCTGCCACAGCTGGCGCAGCAGGATCTGGGGTACACCGCCACCTGGTCAGGTCTGGTGTTGTCGCCTGGCGCGGTGCTGATTGTGCTGACCATACCGCTGGTGCTGAAACTGATGCCAATCGTTCAGACGCGCTACATCATTGCCTTTGGCTTTAGCTGTCTGGCCGTGGCGTTTCTCTACTCCGCTACCTTAACGCCCAACGTCGATTTCACCACTTTGGTGTTGATGCGCAGCGCACAGTCAATCGGGCTGGGTTTCCTGTTTGTCCCGCTGACGACTATCGCCTTTGTCACCATTCCGCAGCGGCTTAATGCTGACGCCTCGGCGCTGTTTACCATGTTCCGTAACGTGGCCGGATCGATTGGGATTTCACTCTCGACCGCTGCCATTACCGAGCGCGAACAGGTGCGGTCAGCGCACATGGTGCATAACATGACGCCGCTGAATGAGCCGTTCAACATTACGCTTCAGCACTGGGCGCAGGCGATACGCGACTTTACCTCGGCGGTGGGCGATCCCGTCACGCTGGCAACCGGTCAGCTCTATCAGGAGATGATTGCGCAGTCGCGTATCCTCGCTTACATCGATGTCTTCTCAGGCCTGAGTATTGTCGCCCTGATTTTGATTCCATTTTGTTGGCTGCTGTCGCCGATTAAGAGCGAAGGCAGTGCAGGAGCACACTAACATGAAGGTTTTTTACTCTCATCGCCTGAAACCCCTGAGTTTACTGCTGGCCCTCGGGCTGGCGGGCTGCGCTGTCGGACCTGACTATCAGGCGCCGAAACCTGCCGTGCCGGGTGGCTACAACACCCTGGATTCGCAGGAGGCGTCAAAGCCACAAAACGCCGCGATTAATTCACGCTGGTGGCGCAGCTTCAATGATCCGCAGCTCGACAGTCTGATTGAACGGGCGATTGCGGGCAACCTGAGCCTGCAGCAGACGGTGCTGCGCATTGCCGGAGCACGTGAACAGCTGACGCAGGCGCAGGGCAGCCTGTTCCCCACCCTGGGCGGTTCAGCCAAAGTGACGCGTCAGCAGCTCGGGCTGGAAGGCTTGCTTAAATCCAATGGCGCAACCGATCAGCTCGACAGCAACGTGGCCAGCCAGCTCAATGGATTGACCCAGCCGGTTACCCTCTATCAGGGCAGCTTCGATGCCAGCTGGGAGCTGGATCTGTGGGGCAAAGTGCGCCGTCAGGTTGAGGCAGCTAATGCCCAGCAGCAGGCAGCGATAGAACAGCGCAACGATGCGCTGGTCTCACTGGAGGCCGAAGTGGCGCGAGCCTGGCTGCAGCTGCGTGGCGCGCAGAGCACGATTCAGACGCTGCAACAGCAGATTGAGGTGGCGCAGCAGACGACCGAGCTGACCCAAAGCCAGCAGCGTAATGGCCTAGCCCCGCTGACCGATGTGGAAAATGCGCGTGCCCAGCTCAGCACGCTGCAGGCGCAACTGCCGCAGTATCAGTCGCAGGCACGGCAGGCGATGAATGGGTTAGCGGTGCTGCTCGGCAAGACGCCGGGGGCGCTGGATGCTGAACTCAGTACGCCAAAAGCGTTACCCCCGCTGCCACAGTTTGTCCCGGTAGGCATTCCTTCTACGCTGGCACGTCGTCGTCCTGATATTCGTCAGGCTGAAGCGACGCTGCATGCACAAACCGCTGAGATTGGGGTTTCTGTCGCGCAGCTTTTCCCGAGCCTGTCACTGACCGGCCAGCTGGGCGTGCGCAACACCGATGTCAGCTATCTGGATAACTGGAGCAGCCATTTCTACAGTTATGGCCCGTCGTTATCGATTCCGATTTTCCAGGGCGGACAGCTGGTGTCGAGCGTGAAGTTAGCGCGGGCACAGCAGGCCAGTGCCGCGCTGGATTATCGCCAGACGGTGCTGACGGCGTTGCAGGATGTGGAGAATGCGCTGGTCAGCTATCGCGCCGATCAGCAGCGGGTCACCGCGCTGGATGAGACAACCGGTGCGCTTCAGCGCGCGTTTGATCTCGCCAGCGACAGTTATCGCCAGGGGCTCTCGACCTTCCTGGAGGTGCTGGATGCGCAGCGTCAGCTGGCTCAGGCAGAGGAGCAGGCGACACAGGCGCGGATGCAGAGTGCACTCGATTTAGTGGCGCTCTATAAAGCACTGGGCGGCGGCTGGGAGACTTATCAGAACGTGGATATGCCGCAATATCCGGTATTTGGCCCGGCCACGCAGGCGAATTAGTTATCCGGCGGTAGCTGCCTCTGCGCAGTTACCGCTTTATCTCTCCTCCGGCAGCGTTAAACCGATGCTGCCTTTCTCTCCATGTTGTTCATCATGATCTAACTCGTTGATAAAGAGAGCTTCTCAGCATCACTGGAACGGGTGCAGCCAGCAGAAAATAAAACAGTGGTAATCGCAGGGTTATTATCAGCGTCTCCGGCGAGCGATTAATTTTATGTTGCAGGCACTTTTCGGATTCAGGTTTTTGAGCTCTGTCACCTTTCTCAGTTTATTTCTTTGACGTTTTTTTAAGGCAACTTACGACTGAACGAGTGGGGGCGCGTGAGGCTATTCAGTCAGCCTGAGCCGGGCGGAACTGTTATTGCGCAGCTAAGCGATCTGCGAATAATCCGACTCTGCTATAAATCGCAGCGGCAAAAATGGTTAACAGGTGGCAAAGGGCATAATTAAAAAAGCTACCAGAGCGTTAATTCTTTTGCGCTATTTAACGGTGCCGGGGGTGGCTTTTTAAGCATAATCTGTAAGCTGGTGTGACTGGGGTCACGGGCAGGCACATTTTTAATCTGTTATCTCCGGCCCGTAAGCGTAAATAATGAGGCTGCATGGCCCGCATTTAGTTGATAGCGTTAACTGCCTTATGCCGGGATAATCTGCCTGAAATCGTTTTCAACTCCTGAGTAAAAGTGCCATTTGTTGTTAATTCAGCGTTAATAAAAGGTCAGGCACGCCCGATTTTAATAGCTCTGTTTTGCCCGAATTAATACTTAGGAATTATCTGTAGCGTAAAAATAATTTATTTTTTTATTTGAATTAGGTAGTCTTGGCGCTACAGTTTTATTAACCCCCCTTAATCAAGGACATTGTGATGAGTGACGCATTTAAGGTACTGAACAATATTCGCACATTACGTGCCCAGGCTCGTGAACTGCCACTGACCGATCTTGAAGAGATCCTGGAAAAATTAACGGTTGTTGTTACTGAGCGCCGTGAAGAAGCAGAAGCGGAAGAGACGCAGAATCGCGAAAAAGAAGAAAAGCTTTCTAAATATCGCGAAATGCTGCTGGCTGACGGCATCGATCCTAATGAATTATTAGGTGCACTGGAAAGCGGAAAAAAACGTACCAAGCGTGCGCCGCGTCCGGCTAAATATTCTTACACCGACGAAAATGGTGAGCAGAAATCCTGGACTGGCCAGGGCCGTACCCCGGCAGCGATTAAAAAAGCGCTGGATTCCGGTAAAAGCCTGGACAGTTTCCTGATCGATTGATCGACACAATCCTTGTAAGTGGGAGCCGGGGGGCCATCATGGCCTTCCGGCTTTTTTATTTCTGCCGGGATATCAATCACCCCGCAAGGAATCCACGGCTGACGCTGGCGTGCGCTGCGTCACATCTGGCATAATAGCCGCCGTTTTTTCATCCATTCTCTTCACAAAGGTCAATGCCGTGTTAGTTAGCAGCAATATCACCATGCAGTTTGGCAGCAAGCCACTGTTCGAAAATATCTCCGTTAAATTTGGCGGCGGTAATCGTTACGGTTTAATCGGTGCGAACGGCAGCGGAAAATCCACCTTCATGAAGATTTTGGGTGGCGATCTGGTGCCTTCAGGCGGCAATGTTTCTTACGATCCCAACGAGCGCATCGGTAAGTTGCGTCAGGATCAGTTCGCCTTTGAACAATTTAGCGTACTGGACACCGTTATCATGGGTCACCATGAGTTATGGGAAGTGAAACAGGAGCGCGACCGTATTTATTCTTTGCCAGAAATGAGCGAAGAAGAGGGGTATAAAGTCGGCGATCTTGAGGCACTTTACGGTGAGATGGACGGCTATAGCGCGGAGTCTCGTGCCGGTGAGTTATTACTCGGCGTCGGCATTCCGGTTGAGCAGCATTATGGCCCGATGAGCGAAATTGCGCCGGGCTTTAAATTACGTGTGCTGCTGGCGCAGGCGCTGTTTTCTAATCCTGATATTCTGTTACTCGACGAACCGACGAACAACCTGGACATCGATACTATTCGCTGGCTGGAGCAGGTGCTGAACGAGCGTGACAGCACCATGATTATCATTTCGCATGACCGTCACTTCCTTAATATGGTCTGTACGCACATGGCTGATTTGGATTATGGCGAGCTGCGGGTTTATTCCGGTAATTATGACGAATATATGACCGCGGCGACCCAGGCGCGTGAACGTCTGTTATCCGATAACGCCAAGAAAAAAGCGCAGATTGCTGACTTACAATCGTTCGTCAGTCGTTTTAGCGCCAACGCCTCTAAATCGCGTCAGGCGACATCACGCGCTAAGCAGATGGATAAAATTAAACTGGATGAAGTGAAAGCCTCCAGCCGTCAGAACCCGTTTATCCGCTTTGAGCAGGACAAGAAGTTGTTCCGTAATGCGCTGGAAGTGGAAGGTTTGACCAAAGGATTTGATAACGGTCCGCTGTTTAAGAATTTAAATCTGCTGCTGGAAGTGGGTGAGAAGCTGGCGGTGATCGGTGCCAACGGTATCGGTAAATCAACACTGTTAAAATCGCTGGTGGGTCAGCTGACGCCAGATAACGGCAGCGTTAAATGGTCAGAGAATGCGCGTATTGGTTATTACGCTCAGGATCACGCCGATGATTTTGCCAATGACCTGACGGTATTTGACTGGATGAGTCAGTGGAAACAGCCTGGCGATGATGAGCAGACCATTCGCGGTATTCTGGGTCGCCTGCTGTTTTCGCAGGATGATATTAAGAAGCCGGCCAAAGTGCTTTCCGGTGGAGAGAAGGGTCGTATGCTGTTCGGTAAGCTGATGATGGAAAAACCGAACATTCTGATTATGGATGAGCCGACCAACCACCTCGATATGGAGTCGATTGAATCGCTCAATATGGCGCTGGAGATGTATGAAGGCACGCTGGTGTTTGTTTCACACGACCGTGAATTTGTCAGCTCGCTGGCAACCCGCGTGATAGAGCTGAAAGCAGACCGCGTGGTGGACTTCACCGGTAATTACGAAGATTACCTGCGGAGTCAGGGTATCGTCTGATTGAAACGGGGTGGCGCAGGCCACCCTGTTTTTTTGGTGGCAATGAATGAGTTATATGCTTTTAGCTTGTTAGATGGTGTGGGTTGGGCAGGATGCCAGGCTCAGGGATTATCTGGCAGCAACGCATATACTTAAGGCGCAGGGAACACGGTCAGAGGAGGAAAGCGTCCCGCGCCATGGATGGCGCGGGCCGAGCGCCCATGGATGGTTTAAGCGACTTTCCGATCTGACCGTGTTCCCTAAGCAGGTAAAAACTTCACCACGGTGCGGGCTTCATGAAGCACAGGCGTTCCTGCCGACGCTACGCGCTACCACCACACACTTCACAGTGCGCATCCTGCGCCACCTTCATGCTGCGGAACTCCGCGCTCATCGCATCGTACATCAGCAACCGGCTGGTGGCGGGCGTGCCAAATGCCGTCAGCACTTTAATCGCTTCCATCGCCTGCATCGCACCAATCACGCCAACCAGCGGAGCCATGACGCCCGCTTCCACGCAACTCAGGGTTTGTTCCCCAAACAGGCGGCTGATGCAACGATAGCAGGGTGTGCCGGGCTGCCAGTTGAATACGCTGATCTGACCTTCCATCCGAATCGCGGCGCCGGAGACCAGTGGCACCCGCTGCTGACGACAGAGCCGGTTAAGCTGCTCACGCACTGCAACGTTGTCAGTGCAGTCCAGCACCACCTGCTGCCGGGCGATCAGCGCCAGCAGCGCTGCATCGTCCAGCTGTCCATTAACCGGATGCAGCTGGCAGTGCGGATTGATGGCGGCCAGGCTTTGTGCGGCGGAGTCCACTTTGGCGCGGCCAATGTCAGCATCGTGATGCAGGATCTGCCGTTGCAGGTTGGAGTGCGACACGGTATCGAAGTCGAGCAGCGTCAGGCTACCGACACCGGCAGCCGCCAGATAGGGCGCAGCGGCGCAGCCGAGTCCGCCCAGCCCCACGACCAGCGCATGACTCGCTTTCAGCCGCTCCTGACCGTCGAAATCAAAGCCGCGCAATACAATCTGCCGGTTGTAGCGCAGCATCTCCTCATCGCTTAATTCAGGCAGCATTTACGCCTCCAGCAGGGCGTTGAACGGTTCCACCTCGACCCATTCGCCCGGTTCAACATTGCCGCGATCCCGTTCCAGCACAATAAAACAGTTTGCCTGGGCGAAGGAGCTGAAGACGTGCGAACCCTGCATCCCGGTGGTTTCCACCTCCAGTTCGCCCTGTGCGGTCTGTCGCAGGATGCCGCGCTGAAAATCGAGCCGGCCAGGTGACTTTTTCAGCCGCGAGGCGCAGCGCACTTTCTGACGTGGTGGCAATGCTGATTTTTGCTGGCCGGTGAGGGTGGCAAGCAGCGGCTGAACGAGCTGATAAAAGGTCACGGCGGCGGAGACCGGATTACCTGGCAGGCCGCAGAACCAGCTGCTGTTGAGGCGGCCAAAGGCAAATGGCTTGCCAGGCTTGATCGCCAGCTTCCAGAAGCTGATGGCACCAAGCTCTTCCAGCATCGTTTTGGTGAAGTCCGCTTCGCCCACCGAGACGCCGCCGGTAGTAATCACGACATCCGCCTGCCGATCGGCCTCGGTGAAAGCAGCACGCAGTGCGGCCGGGTCATCTTTGATGATGCCAAGGTCGATGACTTCGCAACCCAGCTTATGCAGCATCAGTGATACCGCAAAGCGGTTGGTGTCGTAGATCTGGCCTTCGGCCAGCGGCTCGCCTACCGGCTGGAGTTCATCACCGGTGGAGAAGATAGCGACCCGCAGTTTTCGCAGCACGCTGACCTGCGCGATACCCAGTGAGGCGAGCAGTGGCAGCTCCGCGGCACCCAGACGCGTTCCCGCTTCCAGCACCACGGTGCCTGGCTGAATGTCATCGCCGATGAGACGAATGTTCTGTCCGGGACGGACCGGCGCGGTGATCATAATCGCATCACCCTGTGTTTCGGTCTGCTCCTGCATCACTACTGCTTCACAGCCTGCAGGCACCGGCGCACCGGTCATGATGCGAATCACGCTGCCCTGCGGCCACTCACCGCTAAACGGTGCGCCGGCAAAGGCTTTACCCGCCACTGGCAGCGGCTGACCGCTGCTGGCGTCTGCCAGCCTGACGGCGTAGCCATCCATCGCAGAGTTATCAAATGGCGGCACGGCAATCGGTGAGGTCACCGCTTTGGCGGTGATACGCCCGACCGCTTCGGCCAGCGGCACGCTAAGAGAGTCGGTGACGGGCGTCAGCTGTGACAGCATTTTTTGTTGTGCCTCCTCAAGGGAGATCAAGCCTGCAGTAAAACTTTCCATGGATATTCCAGCCTGGTTATCTCAGATGCTGCCTATTATGGTGGGAATTAGCCGCTGAGTCACATCGGTGTCGGCCTGACTTGCCTGTTGTTGTGGCCAAAGTGAAATATGGCGGTAAGAAAAGGTTATAACCACAGGAACAGTTTCCGCTTTACAACACTTAGCAGGCTTTCTATAGTCAAAAATCACCAAAAATGGGTGAAAACCATTTTAAATCAGTGTTTTTCGTCCTGATGCAACCACAGGGTAGATCGTTATGGTCAATGCAGTGATCGCCATTCATGGAGGCGCCGGTGCCATTACGCGCTCAGCAATGAGCGCCGAAAAAGAGCAACTCTATCGTCAGGCGCTACACGATATTGTCACTCAGGGCCAGCAGATACTGGCTCAGGGCGGCAGCGCACTCGATGCGGTGACCGAAGCGGTGCGGCTACTGGAAGAGTGTCCGCTGTTCAACGCCGGTAAAGGCGCGGTCTTCACCCATCAGGGCACCCATGAACTCGATGCCTGCATCATGGATGGCCGCACGCTGGGTGCAGGGGCGGTCGCGGGCGTAACGCGGGTACGGAATCCGGTGCTGGCGGCACGTGCCGTGCTGGAACATAGCGAGCATGTGCTGTTTATCGGCGAGGGCGCAGAGCAGTTTGCTGAGGCGCACGGGCTGGAAACGGTCACGCCTGATTACTTCTCGACTCCGGAACGCTGGGAGCAGTTGCAGCGCGCGCTGAACAGCGATACGGCAGTGCTGGACCATGATGGTGCCGCGCACAGCGATGACCCGCTCGACCCGGACCGTAAGTTTGGTACGGTGGGGGCCGTCGCGCTGGATCTTGAGGGCAACCTCGCGGCCGCCACGTCAACGGGCGGTATGACCAACAAGCAGGCCGGACGGGTCGGCGACTCGCCGCTGCCGGGCGCAGGCTGCTACGCCAGTAACGACAGCGTGGCGGTCTCCTGTACCGGCACCGGGGAAGTCTTTATGCGGACGCTGGCGGCCTACGATGTGGCAGCGCAGATGCGCTACGCCGGGCGCTCACTGCAGCAGGCTACGGTTAATGTTATTCATGACAGCGTGCTGGAGCTGGGCGGCAGCGGGGGGCTGATTGCCGTCGACCGCGCAGGCAACGTAGCGCTGCCGTTCAACAGCGAAGGGATGTATCGCGGTGTGGCGCGGGTTGGCGAAGTGGCAGACGTCGCTATCTATCGCGAAAGTTAAGGAGCAGAGATGAGCGACAGGCAAACGTTACCGCCGCTGGCCCCTGAGCAGGTCCTGGCGGTGCGCGATCTCAATGTGCGTTTTCAGCACGAAACCACCGTTACTGACGCGGTGCGTCATTTGTCACTCGATCTGTTTCGCGGCGAAACGCTGGCGCTGGTGGGGGAGTCAGGCTCGGGGAAATCAGTGACCTCGCTGGCGTTGATGCGGCTGATTGAGCAGGCTGGCGGGAGGGTCAGCGGCGAGGTGCTGTTGCGGCGTCGCAACGGCGACGTGCTGGATCTGATGCGCGCCTCAAAAGGTCAGATGCGGCGGGTGCGCGGTGCGGATATGGCGATGATCTTTCAGGAGCCGATGACCTCACTGAATCCGGTCTTCTCCGTGGGCGAGCAGATCGCGGAATCCATCCGTCTGCATCAGGGCCTGAGCCACGCCGGCGCGCTGGCCGAAGCGCGCCGTATGCTGGATCTGGTACGAATCCCGGATGCGCAAAATGTGTTATCCCGCTTCCCGCATCAACTGTCGGGCGGGATGCGTCAGCGCGTGATGATCGCCATGGCGCTCTGCTGCAAACCGGCCCTGCTGATTGCCGATGAGCCGACCACCGCGCTCGACGTCACCATCCAGGCGCAGATTCTGCAGCTTATCCGCGTGCTGCAAAAAGAGATGCAGATGGGGGTGATTTTTATCACTCACGATATGGGCGTGGTCGCCGAAATGGCCGATCGGGTTCAGGTGATGTATCGCGGCGAAGTGGTAGAAAATGCTCCGGTCGCTGAGCTGTTCAGCGCACCGCAGCAGCCCTATACCCAGGCGCTGCTGGCGGCGGTGCCAAAGCTCGGTTCGATGCAGGGCCAGCCCCTGCCGGCCAAATTTCCGTTGCTGCACAGCGATGCCGTTGATGACGTTCCGCAGGATACGGTTCGCCGCCTGCAGCCACCCATTTTGCAGGTGCGCGATCTGGTCACCCGCTTTGATATTCGCGGCGGCCTGCTGAACCGCGTCAAAAGCCGGGTGCATGCCGTCGAAAAAGTCAGTTTTGATCTCTATGCCGGTGAGACGCTGGCGCTGGTGGGCGAGTCTGGCTGTGGTAAATCGACCACCGGGCGATCGCTGCTGAAGCTGGTTGCCAGTCAGGGTGGCACCCTGATCTTTGACGGACAGCGGATAGACCATTTGTCGGGTGCCGCGCTGGCCCATCTGCGACGCGACATTCAGTTTATCTTCCAGGATCCCTACGCCTCGCTCGATCCCCGGCTGACGGTTGGCTTCTCCATTATGGAGCCGCTGCTGGTTCACAAGGCGATGCCGCGTCGCGAGGCGGAGCAGCGCGTTGCCTGGCTGCTGGATAAAGTGGGTCTGCTGCCGGAACATGCTCAGCGCTATCCCCATGAGTTTTCCGGCGGCCAGCGTCAGCGCATCTGTATAGCCCGCGCGCTGGCGCTAAACCCCAAAGTGGTGATCGCCGATGAGTCCGTCTCGGCGCTGGATGTGTCAATTCAGGCGCAGATAATTAATCTGATGCTCGACCTGCAGCGCGAGTTTGGCATCGCCTTCCTGTTTATTTCTCACGATATGGCGGTGGTGGAGCGTATCAGCCACCGCGTGGCGGTGATGTATCTCGGTCAGATTGTCGAGATGGGGCCGCGTCAGGCGGTGTTTGAGCAGCCTCAGCACCCTTATACCCGAAAACTCATGGCGGCGGTGCCGGTAGCCGATCCGGCTCACCGGCGTCGCGAACGAGCCTTACTGGTCGATGAGATCCCCAGCCCGATTCATGCGTTAGGGGATGAACCTGAAGTGGCGCCGCTGATGGAGGTGGCTCCGGGCCATTTCGTCGCCCGCCACGTTATCAGTGCGACCTGAACAGTGACGATGTCGCCCCGGCGACCAACCCGACAGGGATTACAGGAGAACAAGATGCAGATTACGATGCGTAAAGGGTTACTGGCGGCTGGCGTGTTAAGCAGCGCAATGGCATTGCCCGCCTGGGCAGCACAGGATGCGGTGATTGCCGTCGCGTCCAACTTCACCACTCTCGATCCCTATGACGCCAACGACACGCTGTCGCAGGCTGTCGCGAAATCCTTCTATCAGGGCCTGTTTGGCTTTGATAAAGAGATGAAGCTCACTAACGTGCTGGCTGAGAGCTATCAGGCCAGCGCCGACGGCCTGACCTACACCATCAAACTGCGTTCCGGAGTTAAATTCCAGGATGGCACTGACTTCAATGCGGAAGCGGTAAAGGTCAACCTCGATCGCGCCAGCAATCCGGATAACCATCTCAAGCGCTACAACCTGTTTAAACATATCGCCAGCACCGAAGTGGTGGATCCAACTACGGTAAAAGTAACGCTGAAAGAGCCGTTCTCCGCCTTTATCAACATTCTGGCCCATCCGGCGGCGGCGATGATTTCACCCACCGCGCTGAAAAAATATGGCAAAGAGATCGGTTTCCATCCGGTAGGAACCGGCCCGTTTGTGTTCGAAACCTGGAACCAGACCGATTTTGTGAAGGTGAAAAAGTGGGACGGCTACTGGAAGCCGGGCTATCCGAAGCTGGACAGCATTACCTGGCGACCGGTGGTGGATAACAACACCCGCGCGGCGATGCTGCAGACCGGCGAAGCGAACTTTGCTTTCCCGGTGCCCTATGAGCAGGCAAAACTGCTGGAGAAGAACAGCAAGCTTGCTGTGGTAACCACGCCATCGATTATGCAGCGTTACATCAGCCTTAACGTCACTCAGAAGCCGTTCGATAATCCGAAGGTGCGTGAAGCGCTGGAGTATGCCATCAACCGTCAGGCGCTGGCGAAAGTGGCGTTCTCCGGTTACGCCACGCCTGCTACCGGCATCGTGCCGCCCACCATCGACTTCGCTCAGACCTATCCGGCCATCAGCTACGATCCGGCCAAAGCGAAAGCCCTGCTGAAAGAGGCGGGTTACCCGAACGGGTTTGAAACCACGCTCTGGTCGTCACACAACCACAGCACCGCGCAGAAAGTGTTGCAGTTCACCCAGCAGCAGCTGGCGCAGGTTGGCGTGAAAGTTAAAGTTACGGCGATGGATGCGGGTCAGCGTGCCGCTGAAGTAGAAGGCAAGGGCCAGAAAGAGAGCGGCGTGCGCATGTTCTACACCGGCTGGTCCGCCTCAACCGGCGAAGCGGACTGGGCACTGACGCCACTGTTTGCTACTACGGCCTGGCCACCGGCGATCTTCAATACCGCGTTTTACAGCAATCCTAAGGTCGATAAAGATCTGGCTGATGCGCTGAAAACCACCGATCGTGCCGAGAAAGCGCGTCTCTACAAAGATGCGCAGGATACCATCTGGCAGGATCATCCGTGGATCCCACTGGTAGTTGAGCAGCTGGTTTCTGCCAACAGCAAAAACCTGAGCGGTTTTTATGTGATGCCCGATACCTCATTCAATTTCGATGAGGCAACTCTGAAGTAACGGAGCCGGCCAGCCCGTGAGGCTGGCCGCAGCTGCAGGATGTTGCATGTTTAACTATTTTCTCAAACGACTCTTTGGGCTGATCCCCACGCTGCTGATTGTGGCGGTGCTGGTGTTCCTGTTTGTTCACCTGCTGCCGGGCGACCCGGCGCGTCTGATCGCCGGGCCGGAAGCCGATGCCTCGGTGGTGGCGCTGGTGCGTCAGGAGCTGGGACTCGACCTGCCGCTGCCGCAGCAGTTCTGGCACTTTATGCTGAATGCGCTGCAGGGCGATTTCGGCCAGTCGATGGTCTCGAAGCGGCCGGTCGCGGAGGAGATCGCCTCACGCTTTATGCCGACCCTGTGGCTGACGCTGGTCAGCATGATCTGGGCCGTGATTTTTGGCATGGCAATCGGCATCGTTTCTGCTGTCTGGCGCAATCGCTGGCCCGATCGACTGGGGATGACGCTGGCGGTGTCGGGCATTTCGTTTCCCGCCTTTGCGCTGGGCATGCTGCTGATGCAGGTCTTCTCAGTTGAACTGGGATGGCTGCCAACCGTCGGTGCAGAGAGCTGGAAACATTACATTCTGCCCTCCATCACCCTGGGTGCGGCGGTGGCGGCGGTGATGGCGCGCTTTACCCGTGCCTCGTTCGTGGAGGTGATGCAGGAAGATTATATGCGGACCGCCCGGGCCAAAGGGGTGCGCGAGTCGCTGGTGGTGGTGAAGCATGGCCTGCGCAACGCCATGATCCCGGTGGTGACGATGATGGGGCTGCAGTTTGGTTTCCTGCTGGGCGGATCGATCGTGGTCGAGGTGGTGTTTAACTGGCCGGGCCTGGGGCGACTGCTGGTCGATTCCGTGGCGATGCGCGACTACCCGGTTATTCAGGCGGAAGTTTTGCTGTTTTCACTGGAGTTTATTCTGATTAACCTGTTTGTCGACATGCTCTATGCGGTGATTAATCCCGCTATTCGCTTTAAGGAGTCGCGATGAAAAACTGGCGACGCGAAGCGGCACTGAAAACGATGCCGCTGATTGCGGAGAATCGGGTGCGAACGCCGTGGCGTGAATTCTGGCGGCGTTTCAGAGGGCAGCCGGTGGCGCTGCTGGCCGGGCTGTTTGTGCTGGTACTGATTGTGCTGGCGGTTATCGCCCCATGGATTGCGCCGTTCGACGCAGAGAACTACTTCGATTATGACCGGCTCAATGACGGCCCCTCGCTGATGCATCTGTTTGGCGTCGATTCGCTGGGGCGTGACATTTTCAGTCGGGTGCTGGTCGGCACGCGGATTTCCCTGATTGCGGGCTTCTTTTCGGTGGTGATCGGCGCGCTGATCGGCACATTCTTTGGTCTGTTAGCCGGCTATTACGAAGGCTGGTGGGACCGCATCACCATGCGTATCTGCGATGTGCTGTTTGCCTTTCCCGGCATTTTGCTGGCGATTGCGGTGGTGGCGATTATGGGCAGCGGCATGAGTAATGTGATTGTGGCAGTCGCTATCTTCAGTATCCCGGCTTTTGCCCGGCTGGTTCGCGGCAATACGCTGGTGCTGAAGCATCAGACCTATATTGAGTCGGCACGCAGCATCGGCGCTTCTGACTGGACTATCCTGATGCGGCATATCCTGCCCGGCACGGTATCGCCGATTGTGGTCTATTTCACCATGCGGGTCGGTACCTCAATCATTACCGCGGCCAGCCTGTCGTTTCTGGGGCTGGGCGCACAACCGCCTACGCCGGAGTGGGGGGCGATGCTGAATGAGGCGCGGGCCGACATGGTTATCGCGCCTCACGTGGCAATTTTCCCCAGCCTGGCCATCTTCCTTACCGTTCTGGCATTTAATTTACTCGGAGACGGGCTGCGCGACGCACTTGATCCTAAACTAAAGAGATGAAACCTTTCGATTATGATCAGGACTTCAGCACTATCGACTTCCGCCAGCACCCCGAGCTTTATCAGGTCGGGCGTGGTGAGCAGGGCGTGCTGATGGTCGAGCCTTATAAAGGCGAAATACTGCCACACTGGCGTTTTCGTACCGTTCCCATTGCTGAAGAGTCGGCTGAGAAAATCATGGCGCTGTTTGAGGAGTATCGGCGCAAAGATGATTTTGTCGGCATGGATATGGCGCGTAAATTTATTCAGATGGGGTATACCCGTGCGCGCCGTTACAGCAACCACAAGGGCGGACGCAAATATGATGCGGATGGCAAGGAGCTGCCGCGCGGCGTCAACGAAGAAAAAGCCGCGGCGGCGGCTGTTTTCAAAGGCTACTGGGACAAACTTCGTGCAGATGAAGACTATCTGCGACGTAAAAAAGCGCATCAGCAGCAGTATGGCTAAGCGTTAATCCTGCTCTCCCGGCAGCTGTTACCTCCTGCTGCCGGGGTTGTTTTAATGAACCCGTCCTGCTCAATCTTATCCCTCATTCCTTGCCTGCAACGGTTCTGCTGCAGCGCCCGTGCTGCCAGATGCGCAGCCGTTTCGCCACGCCCCAAAACGCCATAGCCCGCCACGCTTGCCAGATAAACTCACACAGCAGACAAGAAACCTTTTCTGCTGGCGAGCCGGGGGCGTAAAGTAGTGAAAAAACGCGTAAAAGCCGATCTACAGCACAGGCAAAAAAACGGGCGGTTCAAACCGTGCTTTTTCCAATAACTTCCCGTGCTATAAAAAGAAATTGGCTGCGGAGCCTCTGACTGGTGAACAAGCGAAACGCTGACAGTGGCCGCTGTTTAGAGCATCCGGTAAAAGGCGGGTTGATATTCACTTGTTTTCATTAATAATAAACGGGCAAACCCCACTGAGGGGGCTATGCCCCTCAGGTAATGAAATGGATAATGTGAGAGCTAAATAATGAAAGAGATCATCAACGGATTTCTGAATTTCCAGCAGAATGTGTTTCCTGAAAGGAAGGATCTTTTCAAAAGCCTGGCATCAAATCAAAATCCGAAAGCGCTGTTCATCTCCTGTTCAGATAGCCGTCTGGTGCCTGAACTGGTGACGCAGCAGGAGCCAGGAGAGCTGTTCGTTATCCGCAATGCGGGCAACATCGTTCCCTCATTCGGCCCGGAGCCAGGCGGTGTCTCCGCCACTATCGAATATGCGGTGGTCGCGCTGGGCGTCTCCGACATCATCATCTGTGGTCACTCTAACTGTGGTGCCATGAACGCCATCGCCTCCTGCGCCTGCATGGATACCATGCCTGCGGTTGAGCACTGGCTGCGCTATGCCGATGCGGCAAAAGCGGTGGTTGAGCAGCGTGAGTATGACTCACCAGAGAAGAAGCTGAACGAGATGGTCAAAGAGAACGTTATTGCCCAGCTGAACAATATGAAAACCCATCCTTCCGTGTCCGTCGCGCTGCGTAACGGTAAGCTGCGTCTGCACGGCTGGGTTTACGATATCGAAAGCGGCACCATTATGGCGCTGACCCAGGGTGGCAAACAGTTCATCACCCTGTCTGAGAATCCTGATACCTGCTTTGAGTAATCTTTTTCGCCCGCTGTGCTCTGCAGCGGGTTTTCCTGCTATTTATTCTGCATAACAGCGTTAAATCGCCTCTGTTATTCTGCATTACCCCTCTGGCTTATCTATGCTTGCTTAAACCTTCCTGATACAAGCGAGTTGATGATGCGTAAAACTTCCGTTGCTGCTCTTCTGGCGGTCTCTGCCGTGCTGCTCAGTGGTTGTACTTCTCATGTTGCTGATAAGCAGCAATATTCAGGTTTTTTAAGCGATTACAGCCAGTTGCAACCGACGTCGTCAGCCAGTGGTGAACCGACTCTGCGCTGGATATCACCTGACTATCAAAGCAGCCATTATAAAGATGTGCTTTATACATCGCTGATCTACTACCCGGCGGCGCACCCCACGCCACGCGTCACTCAGCAAACGCTGGATCAGGTGCTCAGTTACACCGAGATCCAGCTAAAAGGCGCGATAGCCACCCGCCTGCCGCTGGTGAATCAGGCTACGCCGCATACTCTGAAGGTAAGGGCCGCCATTACCGCCGTGTCAGCAGAAAATCAGGGCGTGCAGTTTTATGAAGTGGTACCGGTTGCCGCGGTCGTTGCCAGCACCATGGCGGCGTCAGGGCATCGTACTCAGAACAGCGAACTGTTTCTGGAGATAGAAGCCAGCGATGCGGTGACGGGCAAACCGATGATCCGGGTGGTTCGCAAAGCCTTTGGCAAAACGGTCAGTAACAGCAATACGCCGATCACCTTTGACGAGCTGAAGCCTGGTATCGATACGATGGTGCGTGACACGGTAAGTTTTAACGCGCCCTGACTCTGACGGGCGACAGCAGAGCGCTGTCGCCCTGATTAATCTTTTGTAAATCCTCAACATCATTGCAGAGGGGCTGACTACGCTTAAGGGCATTCTATCCCGTCAGGAGATCGTTATGGCCCGTTTCTCAACTGCTTTGTTGCTAAGTGGCTCCCTGTTCTGTACCGCCCCCCTGTTTGCCGCCGACGTAAAGGTCGAGGTATTACAGGATAAGTTACAACATCCATGGTCCGTCGCCTTCCTGCCCGATAACAAAACGCTGCTGATTACCGAACGTAGCGGACAACTGCGCAGCTGGAGCCCGGAGAGCGGCCTGTCGCAGCCGATCCAGGGCGTGCCAAAGGTCTGGGCAGAACGGCAGAGTGGCCTGCTGGACGTCGTGCTGGCACCCGATTTTGCCACCAGTCGTCGCGTCTGGCTTAGCTATACCGAAGCGAACAGCAGTGGCAAAGCGGGCGCGGTGGTAGGCGTGGGCACGCTGAGCAAGGATAACCGGCAACTCAGCGATTTCCGCGAGGTGATTCGGCAGACGCCGATGCTCTCCAGCGGCAACAACATCGGTACCCGGCTGGCGTTTGATACCCAGGGCTATCTCTGGATCGCCTTCGGCGATAACTTTGCCAGCAGCGCTGCGCAGGATCTCGATAAGCTGCAGGGCAAACTGCTGCGGCTCAACGCCGATGGCAGCGTGCCGGACGATAACCCCTTTGCGAAACAGCGCGGCGCACGGCCAGAGATCTGGGCCTATGGTTTGCGTAATCCGCAGGGGCTGGCGCTTAACCCCTGGACCGGCAAGATATGGGAAAATGAACATGGCCCGCGCGGCGGCGATGAAGTGAATATCATGGAGCGGGGCAAGAATTACGGCTGGCCGCTGGCAACCTACGGCATCGACTATAGCGGTGACAAAGTGCCGGAGTCACAAGGCACACAGGTTGCGGGTACCGAACCGCCGCTTTATCACTGGAAGGATTCTCCGGCCATCAGCGGCATGGCGTTCTACAATAGCGCCCGTTTTCCGCAGTGGAAAAACTCGCTGTTTATCGGCGCTCTGAAAGAGAAAAACCTGATTCGTCTGAGTATCAACGGCGAGAAAGTGGTGGAAGAGCAGCGTCTGCTGGACGATCAGAAGGCGCGCATTCGCGATGTGCGTCAGGGGCCGGATGGCTGGCTCTATGTGCTGACCGATGAGGCCGATGGCAAGCTGCTGAAAGTGGGATTAGCGCAGGACGCTGGTGCGTCCCGCGGCTAAGAGCCTGTCCCCAGGCTATTTTATGTGTCAGTCTGGGCCTGGGCAGTGCTCACACAGGCTGCTTTAGCAACCTGAACGCCCGTCAGGGCGGCCCTGAAGGGGCGAGCGCAGCGAGTAATCCTCACGGACTACGTGTCCGTTTCGGTTGTGCCGCGCTGTCCGTGTCCAGGCTGCCAGCAACAGTTACGCCTGATGGACCAGGCTCTGAGTCAGCGCGCCCAGTGATAAACCTGCCAGCCGCGGTTTAACGCTTCCTTGTGCAGCTGTTCGTCAGGGTTGATGACATGGGCATGATCGGCCTGTTCCAGTAGCGGCAGGTCGTTCATCGAATCGCTGTAGGCCCAGGTGCGGTCAAAGGCCTCGTCCTGCTGCAGCGCTTTCCAGTCACCCAGTCGCGTGACTTTGCCCTCTTTATAGGTCATGGTGCCGTAAGTGTTGCCGCTGTAGCGCTCGTCCACGATTTCAACGCCAATCGCCAGCGCGCCGCAGGCACCCAGCTTCTCTGCAATCGGCACCACCAGATGCTCGCCGCTGGCGGAGATGATCATGACCTTGTCGCCACGCGCCCGGTGCCACTCAATCCGCTCGCGGGCTGCAGGATAAACGCGTGGCATGATGTCGCGGTGAATGAAGCGGCGCACCCAGCCTTCAACGGTAAGCGTGGCCATGCCCGCCAGGGGGGAGAGTGTTTTATTCATATACTCTTCAATCGACAGCGTACCGGCATAGTACTGGCTCATTAATGCCTGTTCCTGATCAATCAGTTCACTGGGGGCGAATCCCTGTGATACCAGCCAGCGCAGCCACAGGCTGGTGCTGTCTTCACAAATGAGTGTTTCATCCAGATCAAAAAGGGCTAAGTCCATGGTCGGTCTCCTCGGCTGACTGGCGTTCAGGTTAACTGATATTTGTGACGGGCTTAACTCTTCTGCGAAAAATCGGAATTTCACGCAGTTTTGATAGCGACAGAATCGGGGAAAAGCGGCACGCGCGCGGCACTTATGCCAGGGTTACTCTACTAAACTCTAAAAAACTTTACGATTCGACGGTTTTTTTCGCTGCCGTCAAGGGTTAGCGTTTGAGTGAGAATTTTCTGCCCCTGGAATTTCGATTTAACAAGGACAATCCGGCCAAGCCCATGACAAACACTCGCTTCACATCTCGCCTGCGGCACCTTGCTGCCACTTCATTACTGATTCTTGCCCCCGTCAGCGTTTTTGCTGAGCAGGCTCCCGCCGCGCCAGGCATTGATGCTAAAGCGTGGATTCTGATCGACTACGCCAGCGGTAAGGTGTTAACCGAATCCAGTGCCGATCAGCGCCTCGACCCCGCCAGTCTGACTAAAATGATGACCAGCTATGTTGTGGGTCAGGCGATTAAAGCGGGGAAAATCAAGCCGGATGACCTGGTTACCGTCGGACAGGATGCCTGGGCCACCGGCAATCCTAAGCTGCGCGGCTCGTCGCTGATGTTCCTCAAGCCGGGCGATCGTATTCCGGTGCATGAGCTGAATAAGGGAATCGTGATCCAGTCCGGCAATGATGCCTGTATTGCGCTGGCGGATTATGTGGCGGGCAGTCAGGATTCGTTTATCGGCCTGATGAACAACTACGTGAAGGCGCTGGGACTGCAGAATACCCACTTTATGACGGTACACGGTCTGGATGCAGAAGGGCAGTACAGTACCGCGCGTGACATGGCGCTGATTGCTCAGGCGCTGATCCGCGATGTGCCCGAAGAGTACGCGCTGAATAAAGAGAAAGAGTTCACCTTCAATAATATTCGCCAGATCAACCGCAACCGCCTGTTGTGGAGCACCAATCTCAAGGTTGATGGCGTCAAAACCGGCCACACCTCAGGCGCGGGGAATAATCTGGTCGCTTCAGCAACCGAAGGGGATATGCGTCTGATCTCGGTGGTGCTGGGCACCGCCAGCGATGCGATTCGTTTCCGCGAAAGTGAAAAGCTGCTGACATGGGGCTTCCGTTTCTTTGAAACGGTCACGCCGATTAAAGCGGATGCACCGTTTGCGCAGCAGCGGGTCTGGTTCGGTGATCGCAGCCAGGTCAATCTGGGCGTAGCGAAAGATGCTGCGCTGACCATCCCTAAAGGGCAGATGAAGAATCTGAAGGCGAGTTTCAGACTCACTACGCCGCAGCTGGAAGCCCCGCTGAAGAAGAATCAGGTAGTCGGCACCATCGATTTCCAGCTGGACGGGAAAACCATTGAGCAGCGGCCGCTGGTGGTGATGCAGGATGTGCCGGAAGGCGGGTTCTTCAGCCGGATGATTGATTTCGTGATGATGAAATTCAATGGCTGGTTCGGGAAGTGGTTTTCATAAGTAAGCAGGGACGCTGATATGTTCCTCTCAGACGAGCGCTGTTTCTAAAACAGGATCTAACCGCAACGCATTAGCTCAGCGCGCAGGGAGCTGGGTCAGAAGAGGAAAGCGTCCCGCGCCAGGGATGGCGCGGGCCGAGCATGCCATGGATGGCGGTTTTTGCGTCTTTCCGATCTGACCCAGTTCCCTGCGCAGGCTCGATCTCACCGCTGTCAGGTGCAGTTTTTTTCCGACAGCTTCAGGGACGCTAACGCGTCCCTTTCTTAATCCTGCGTCCAGCCTTTGCGAATCGGCACGGCAAATAGCGACCGATAGAGTGGATTGATTACCGCCAGCATCCGCTCGCCATAGAACTGCCACGCCAGATGCGAAGCCAGACAGCTCAGCAGACCCACCAGGAACCCGCCCAGCATATCCATTGGCCAGTGAACGCCAAGGTAGACCCGCGACCAGGCAATAGCGCAACCGGCCACCATCAGAACCACACCTGACCAGAGGCGATGCCAGAAGATAAAGGCCAGTGCAAAGGTGAATATCGTGGTGCCGTGATCGCTGGGATAGGAGTCATCGGCGGCGTGATGCAGGAACTGATAACCAAAACCGATAGCGAAAGGGCGGGGATGCGGCAACAGCTGGCCCACAGACCAGGAGATCGCCAGCGCATAGATCAGCGCCATACCGGTTTTCAGTACCAGCACCCGCTGCGAAGACACCTGATCACGCGGTCCCCAGAGCCACATCGCTACGATTAACAGCGGCACGATGGCGATCAGATCTTTGGCAAAAAACGTCGCCAGCTGCAGTAACCAGGCGGGTGAAGCCGGTGTGGCATTAATGGCAGTAAACAGTGAATGGTTCAGCTCTTCCATTTCGGGATAAATTCCTCAGCAGACAGTCCGGTTAACGGCAGCTGGCAGCATCCCGCCAGCCCGGTCCGATAACAGCGGCAAAAAAAACGGTCAGCGACAGCACGCTCACCCAATCAGTCAGCACAAATTGCTAACTAAACAGCGGTCTATCCTGCTTTTTACCGTTTTGTTCGTCTATAGAAAGGCTCTTAATCTGCCGTTGAGTTGTGTAACGGTTTAAGTTTTATGACACTTGAAGTTGCGAATCAGGCGGGGAATGACGGGGAGGGACGAAAAAAGGCATAAAAAAACCCGCCGGGAAAAAGACCAGCGGGCTCCACAATTTGGGAATTTCAAAGAAAAGCAGTGGCACTTATTATGACTATCCCTTAACAATAAAGTTCTGGACGCAGGCAAAAAAATTTTATAAGGGCAATATCGGCCAGATAATCACAATCAGCGTTCCAGCCAGCGTCAGCAACACGTTGGCGATGGCATAGGTCCCGGCATAGCCCAGCGCCGGAATATTGCTGCGTGCCGTATCACTGATGATCTCCATGGCCGGTGCGCAGGTACGTGCGCCCATGATGGCGCCAAACAGCAGGGCGCGGTTCATCCGCAACACATAAGCACCAAACAGATAGCAGATGATCACCGGAATCAGGCTGACCAGCAGGCCGCACAGCAGCATCAGCGCACCATCGCTGCTCAGGCCGTGATTAATGCCGCTACCGGCACTCAATCCCACTCCCGCCATAAACACCATCAGACCGAACTCTTTCACCATAGTGAGCGCGCCCTGCGGAATATAACCAAAGGTCGGATGGTTGGCACGCAGGAAGCCGAGCATAATACCGGCAAACAGCAGGCCCGCTGCGTTACCAATACCAAAACTGAAATTGCTGAACTGGAAGGTGATCAGACCAATCATCAGACCCACGATAAAGAAGGCGCAGAAGGCTAAAAGATCGGTCATCTGACTGTGAATCGCGATAAAGCCAATGCGATCCGCCACGCTTTTCACTCGTCGTGCCTCGCCGCTGACCTGCAGCACATCACCTTTGTTCAGCATGATACTGTCGTCGATCGGCATCTCAATCTGACTGCGTATCACCCGGTTCAGGAAGCAGCCGTGATCGGTGAGGTTTAACTTGCTGAGGCGTTTGTTTACCGCATTGTGGTTTTTCACCACGATCTCTTCAGTGACGATGCGCATATCCAGCAGGTCGCGGTCAAAAACCTCTTTGCCGTTGCGGAAGCTGGGGTCGAGCCGGGCGTGAGCATCGGGATAGCCCACCAGCGAGATATCATCGCCGAGCTGTAACACCGCATCACCATCGGGACTGGCGAGAATACCGTTGCGGCGGATGCGCTCAATGTAGCAACCGGTCTGACGATAGATACCCAGTTCGCGCAGGTTTTTGCCGCCGCTCCATGCCACCAGTTCCGGACCGACGCGATAGGCGCGGATCACCGGCAGGAAAACTTTGCGCTGGCTGTCCGCATCCAGACCGCGCTCCCGGGCGATCTGCTGGGCGCAGGTGGGCAGATCCTGATGTTGCAGACGGGGCAGATAACGTGCGCCGAAAATCAGACTGACCAGGCCTATCAGATAGGTCACGGCATAACCGAGGCTCAGCTGATCCTGCATCAGTCCAAGCTGCTTCGGATCGCTGATGCTTTGCCGCAGGGTATCGCCCGCCCCGACCAGCACCGGCGTTGAGGTCATCGACCCGGCCAGCATGCCGGCGGTGAGACCGATATCCCAGCCAAAGAGTTTGCCCAGTCCCAGCGCCAGCAACAGTGCGCTGACCACCATGACGATGGCGAGCATGAAATAGTTTTTGCCGTCGCGAAAGAAAATGGAAAAAAAGTTGGGACCGGCTTCGACGCCGACACAAAAAATAAACAGCATAAAGCCCAGACTCAATGCATCGGTATTGATCGTAAAGTGCTGCTGGCCTAATAAGAGCGAAACCACTAATACGCCAATCGAATTTCCCAGCTGAACCGAGCCCAGACGCAACTTACCCAGACAGAGGCCGAGCGCTAAAACGACAAACAATAACAAAATGTCATTTCCGCTTAACAATCCTGCGACGTTAATATTCACTGTTTAACTTCTTGTTTACATGTAACCTATTGAAGAGTAGCCTGTTTTTCGCTATCGTGAGCAGGCCGTTGAGGTGCTGTTGCATCAGTACTGCAAATGGAACCTTTACCGCGGCGCTATTCTAATCACAAATATCTTTCACAGCCATTGGCTGTTTTCATTCGTTGCCACAGCGAACTGTTTCTTTTTATTTCCATCTGAACGCATCAGGGTTATCAGCAGGTTATTGTCGGGGTTACTTTTAATCAGTGGGGTGGTATGCCGCAGCGTTCTTATCTCTGGACTACCCGCCTGTGCGGCGTGGTGTTGTATAGTCTGGTGTTTGTCTTTACCTGTCATTTCTGGCAGGTCGGTCCCGGCCCGCTTCGCGGTCAGCCCGAATTACTGCTCTTTATGTTGCCCGGTATCGTGATGGCATTGGTGCAGGTGGAAAGCCCGTTAAAAAGCACCCTGCTGATGGGGCTATGGGGTACGTTACTGGCAGCACTGCTGTTAAACAGCAGCCTGTTTATCCACAGCAACGCACTCTTTGTGGTCGCATGGAGCCTCAGCGCGCTGTTCTGGGCAGGCTGCGGGGCCTTGCTGGTACGGTTGATGCAGATAGTGATGGCCTCACTCAATTAAACAGTGTTGGGCGATGGATGACCGGCAGAGCGCAAAAAGGCGAGACAGGAAAACCTGGCTCGCCTTTTTCATTCCGGCTATCAGCGCTTACGCGGCAAATCCCAGATTCTCTTTGGTCCAGGCCGCAAACTCGGTGTAGCCACCGATATGTTTTTCGTCGACGAAAATCTGTGGCACGGTGCTGACCGGTTTACCGGCGCTCGCTTCCAGGTCGGCTTTAGTAATGCCTTCTGCGTTAATATCGACATACTGGTAGCTAAAATCATCACGTTCAGCGGTCAGCTTGTCGGCCAGTTCATGGGCACGCACACAGTAGGGACAGCCCGGACGACCAAAAATAACAGCAATCATTGAGAACTCCTTGCAGCGACTATTATGTGATGTGTATCACACAATGAAACAGAGAATGGCAACCATGATGCCCGCTCGTATCGCTTAAGGAAAGCAGGATTTGCCTGTTAGTCTGATGCCCGCACGCTATTGCCGCCCGGTCAGGAGGCCTCTGAATCAGAGGCTTTTTCGCGCCGGCAGCCCGTGTATCTCGCGCAATTTTTGGGTTGTTGACCATAATTGACGCTCAGTCAGCCGCTAAGGCAGGAGGATATCATGCAGAGTGTAGCCAGATTACCCCGGTTTGTGGTGGTGCTGGAGGCGGCTGGCGGCCTGTTAATCGTGGCCGCGCTGCTGCTGATCAACCACTGGCTTCCGCTGCCAGACAAGGCGGATGTAAAAACGCTGGCCACTGTGCTGTTTATTGCTGGCGTGGTTCTGATGCTTCCTGCTGCCTGGCTGTTAATGTGGCGCACCGCGAAAGCGATAGCACCACAGCTGTTTAATCAAACTGACAAAAAAAGATAATATTGCTGGAGACTTTATGACACCGACCATTGATTTACTATGCAGCCATCGTTCAATCCGCGCCTTTACTGACCAGCCGGTCAGCGAAGCACAGCGTGAAGCGATTATTACTGCGGCGCAATCGGCGTCCACATCCAGTTTTTTACAGTGTTCTTCCATTATCCGTATCACCGACAAAGCCCTGCGCGACAAGCTGGTGACGCTGACGGGCGGACAGACCTGGGTCGCGGATGCGCCTGAGTTCTGGATCTTCTGCGCTGACTTTAATCGCCACCTGCAGATTTGCCCTGATGCGCAGCTGGGTCGTGCCGAGCAGTTGCTGCTGGGCTGCGTCGATACCGCGCTGATGGGTCAGAATGCCATGGTCGCGGCGGAATCGCTGGATCTGGGCGGCGTCTTTATCGGCGGAATCCGTAACAGTATCGTGGAAGTAACCGAACTGCTGGGCCTGCCGAAATTTGTTCTGCCGCTGTTTGGTTTTTGCCTGGGCCATCCGGAGTCAAAGCCGGACGTCAAACCGCGTATGCCGCACGCGATGCTGGTGCATGAGAACCGCTATCAGCCGCTGGATCCGGCGGTACTGGCCGAATACGATAGCCGCACAGAGCTCTATTATCAGCAGCGCGACAGCAACCAGCGCAGCGAAACCTGGAGTGAGCTGATCCAGCGCCTGATCATTAAAGAGACGCGTCCGTTTATGCTCGATTATCTGCATCAGCAGGGCTGGGCCACGCGTTAAGCCAGTAAGGGAGAGCAGCGATGAAGATAGCTATCCTGTCACGTGATGAGACGCTCTACTCCAGTCGGCGACTGCGTGAGGAGGCCGCCGCACGCGGCCACCAGGTCCGGATCATCGATCCGCTCTCCTGCTATATGAATATTAATCCCGCCTCACCAGCGGTTCACTACTGTGGTGAACCGCTGGGCCATTTTGATGCGGTTATCCCGCGCATCGGCAACCCTATTACCTTTTATGGCACGGCCGTGCTGCGACAGTTTGAGATGTGCGGCAGCTATCCGCTGAATGAGTCCGCCGCCATTACCCGCACCCGTGACAAATTGCGCTCGCTGCAGCTGCTGGCACGGGAAGGCATCGACATGCCGGTCACCGGCTTTGCCTCCTCACCCGATGACACCGCTGATCTGATCGCCCTTGTCGGCGGTGCGCCGCTGGTGGTCAAGCTGGTGGAAGGTACCCAGGGCATTGGCGTGGTGCTGGCGGAGACACGGCAGGCGGCAGAAAGCGTTATCGATGCCTTTCGCGGCCTGAATGCCCATATTCTGGTGCAGGAGTTTATTAAAGAAGCGCAGGGTCGTGATGTTCGCTGTCTTGTAATTGGCAATCAGGTGGTGGCCGCGATTGAGCGGGTAGCGAAAGAGGGCGACTTCCGCTCTAATCTGCATCGCGGCGGCAAAGCTTACCCGGTCGTCATTACGCAACAGGAGCGGCAGATCGCCGTGAAAGCGGCGGCTACGCTCGGGCTGGAAGTGGCGGGTGTCGATATTCTGCGCGCCCATCGCGGCCCGCTGGTGATGGAAGTTAACGCCTCGCCCGGTCTTGAAGGCATTGAAACCAGCAGTGACCTTAACATCGCCGCCCTGATGATCGAGCGGATTGAGCAGCAGGCCATCCCCGGGCTCCGTCCTAAAACCGCTGGCTGACACGCGCTTTTCAGCGGTTTTCATGGCATCGTCGCGCATTTTTCCGTAAGCTAAGTCGCCTGTTTATCACCCCACTGGGATTTTACGATGGATTCTCTTGTCGTTCCGGATATCGACCTGCTGCGTCGCTGGCTGGATCAGCAAAATATCACCTGGTTCGAATGCGATGCCTGTCAGGCACTTCATCTGCCGCACATGCAAAACTTCGATGGGGTGTTTGACGCCAAAATCGATCTGGTCGACAACGTCATTCTGTTTTCGGCGCTGGCTGAAGTGAAGCCGACGGCGCTGATTCCACTGGTTGGCGATTTGTCGCAGATCAATGCCAGTTCGCTGACGGTGAAAGCATTTATCGACATTCAGGATGATAATCTGCCGAAACTCATTGTCTGTCAGTCAATGATTACCACCGCCGGGTTAACCTTTGGTCAGTTCTCGCACTTTATGAAACAGAGTGAAGAGCAGATCTCCATGGTGATCCTGGAAGCCTTTGCCAACAATCTGTTGATCGTGGGCGAAGAAGAAGAGCACGTTCCGGTGACCAGCGTTCATTCTGTGCTGCACTAAGCCCGACATGGTCACACACTAAGCCGTCCCTGAGACGGCTTTTTTATGCCCGCCATCCGCTGCCGCGATAATTTTTTATTCTGCATTTTGCCCTTTAACGCCAGATATTAGTCGTGGTTTATGCCATCAAAGCCGAACCTCATAGCTCAAACATGCATAAAATATCGCTTTCAGGCGTTTTTTACGCTGGGGTCTGGTGAAGCCTGACCGGGGGGGCTATGCTTGCGGGGCTGTAACAGGCGCGTAACTGCGCCTCAGCTATAGGTTTTTGCTATTAAACTCCCGCTGAATAATGATTCATTGTGTCACTGACGTCTTGTACAGAACGCAATGCAGGGATCTCTGGTTTGCAGCGTTGTAATGACCCGCTCAGGAGGATGGAAAAATATGTTCAACTCACGTCAGAAATGGCTGTCAGCTGTGGTAGCTGCTGCGCTAATGGCCGCATCGGCCAGCAGCATGGCGGAAGATAAAACGCTGCACGTCTACAACTGGTCCGATTATATTTCGCCAGATACCGTGCCGAACTTTGAAAAGCAGTCCGGCATCAAAGTGGTCTACGATGTGTTTGACTCCAACGAAGTCCTGGAAGGCAAACTGATGGCGGGCAGCACCGGCTATGATGTGGTGGTGCCATCCTCCAGCTTCCTGGCGCGTCAGCTGCAGTCCGGGGTATTCCAGCCGCTGGATAAGAGCAAACTGCCTAACTACAAAAACCTCGATCCGGCGCTGATGGAGAAAGTGGCGCAGCACGATCCGGGTAATAAATATGCCATTCCTTATCTGTGGGGCACCACCGGTATCGGCTACAACGTCGACAAGGTCAAAGCCGCACTGGGCGCCGATGCGCCGGTCAACAGCTGGGATCTGGTGCTGAAGCCGGAAAATCTGGAGAAGCTGAAAAGCTGCGGCGTCTCCTTCCTGGATGCGCCAGAAGAGATTTTCGCCACGGTGCTCAACTACCTGGACAAAGATCCTAACACCTCTGATGCTAAAGAGTATTCGGGCGCGGCCACTGACCTGCTGCTGAAACTGCGTCCGAATATCCGCTACTTCCATTCATCGCAGTACATCAACGATCTGGCCAACGGTAATATCTGCGTCGCCATTGGCTGGTCAGGCGATATTCTGCAGGCGAAAAACCGTGCTGATGCGGCGAAAAATGGCGTGCATCTGGGCTACAGCGTACCGAAAGAGGGCGCACTGGCCTTCTTCGATATGATGGCGATCCCGAAAGATGCGAAAAACCTCGATGGTGCTTACGCCTGGCTGAACTACATCATGGATCCGAAAGTGATCGCCGATGTCTCCAACAAAATGAACTACGCCAACGGCAACAAAGCGTCGCTGCCCTTGATCAATGCCGACGTCCGCAACAACCCGGGTATCTTCCCGACGCCAGAAGCGATGTCGAAATTGTTTGTGCTGAAAGTCCAGGATCCTAAACTGGATCGTGTGCGTACGCGCGCATGGACTAAAGTAAAAAGTGGTAAGTAATTCGTCCTTAACGGATTGACCTGTCATGTATCAGCAACAGAGGCGCGGTGTCGGCCTCTGTTGTGCCATTTTTAGCGGCAAATTTTGTCGCCATGTTCCGCCTGGCTCCGGAGAGAACCTTTGTGAACGATGCCATTCCCCGTCCTCAAAATAAAACCGCAAAGGCGTTAACGCCACTGCTGGAAATTCGCAATCTGACCAAATCCTTTGACGGGCAACACGCCGTGGATGATGTCAGCCTGACAATTTATAAAGGTGAGATCTTTGCCCTGCTGGGCGCATCGGGCTGTGGTAAATCAACGCTGCTGCGCATGCTGGCCGGTTTTGAGCCGCCAACCAGCGGGCAGATTGTGCTGGATGGCCAGGATCTGTCCCACGTTGCTCCCTATCAGCGCCCGATCAACATGATGTTCCAGTCCTACGCGCTGTTTCCCCACATGACGGTGGAGCAGAATATCGCCTTTGGTCTGAAACAGGATCGGCTGCCGAAAGGGGAGATCACCAGCCGGGTAGCAGAGATGCTGGCGCTGGTGCATATGCAGGAGTTTGCTAAACGCAAACCGCACCAGCTCTCCGGTGGTCAGCGTCAGCGTGTGGCGCTGGCCCGCAGCCTGGCGAAACGGCCAAAACTACTGCTGCTGGATGAGCCGATGGGGGCACTGGACAAGAAGCTGCGCGACAGGATGCAGCTGGAAGTGGTCGATATTCTGGAGCGTGTTGGCGCCACCTGTGTGATGGTGACGCACGATCAGGAAGAGGCGATGACCATGGCGGGCCGTATCGCGATTATGAATCGCGGCAAGTTCGTACAGATTGGTGAACCGGAGGAGATCTACGAGCATCCTACCAGCCGCTACAGCGCGGAATTTATCGGTTCGGTTAACGTTTTCGAAGGCTTACTGCGTGAACGTCAGGCGGATGGCCTGGTGATCGACAGTCCCGGCCTGATGCATCCGCTGAAAGTCGACTCCGATGTTTCAGTGGTGGATAACGTTCCGGTCCATGTCGCACTGCGCCCGGAAAAAGTGATGTTGTGCGATGAGGTGCCTGCCGATGGCTGTAACTTTGCGGTGGGTGAAGTGGTCCACATCGCCTATCTCGGCGACCTCTCTATCTTCCATGTCCGTCTGCACAGCGGACAGATGATCAGCGCACAGTTGCAAAACGCGCATCGCTACCGCAAAGGGTTGCCGACCTGGGGTGATGAAGTCCGCCTCTGCTGGGAATGCGACAGCTGCGTGGTGTTGACGGTTTAAGGAGCGGCTATGAGCCAGATTTTCCAACGCGCTAAAGCGCCTGCCCGACTGGTCGGCACGCCGCTGCAACGCTGGGCCACGCGGATAAAAATGCAGCATGGCCGCAAGCTGGTGATCGCCTTGCCTTATGTCTGGCTGGTGCTGTTGTTTCTGCTGCCGTTTCTGACGGTGCTGAAGATCAGCTTCGCGGACATTGCGCGTGCGATTCCCCCCTACACCGAGCTGGTGAGCTGGGCTGATGACCAGTTCAGCATTGTGCTCAATTTCGGCAACTACCTGACGCTGACCGACGATCCGCTCTACGTCGATGCCTATCTGCAGTCGCTGAAAGTGGCGGCGATCTCCACGGTGATCTGTCTGCTGATTGGCTACCCGCTCGCCTGGGCCGTGGCGCACAGCAAGCCATCCATGCGCACCATTCTGCTGCTGCTGGTGATCCTGCCGTCGTGGACCTCATTTCTGGTGCGCGTCTACGCCTGGATGGGGCTGCTTAACAACAACGGTATCCTGAACCGGTTCCTGCTGTGGCTGGGGGTGATCGATCATCCGCTGGTGATCCTCTACACCAATACAGCGGTCTATATCGGTATCGTCTACTGCTATCTGCCGTTTATGGTGCTGCCAATCTACACCGCGCTGACCCGCATTGATTACTCGCTGGTGGAAGCCTCACTGGATCTGGGTGCGCGTCCGCTGAAGACCTTTTTCAGCGTGATTGTCCCGCTGACAAAAGGGGGCATTATCGCCGGATCGATGCTGGTGTTTATCCCGGCGGTGGGGGAGTACGTGATCCCTGAACTGCTGGGTGGCCCGGATAGCATCATGATTGGCCGTATCCTGTGGCAGGAGTTCTTTAACAACCGCGACTGGCCGGTGGCCTCCGCGCTGGCGGTTATCATTCTGCTGATCCTGATTCTGCCGATCATCTGGTTCCATAAGCATCAAAACCGTGAAATGGGAGAGAAGGCATGAATAATTTGCCAACCATTCGCTCACCCTGGCGTACCGGTATTCTGGTCTGCTGCTTCCTGTTCCTCTATGCGCCGATGCTGTTGCTGGTGGTTTACTCCTTCAACAGCTCACCGCTGGTGACGGTGTGGGAGAGCTTCTCGTTCCACTGGTACAGGGTGCTCTTCCAGGACAGCGCGATGATTGACGCCGTGCTGCTGAGTCTGAGCATTGCCGGTCTCTCCGCCACCATGGCGGTGGTGCTGGGCACGCTGGCGGCGGTGATTATCGTGCGCTTTGGTCGCTTCCGCGGCCACAACGGTTTTGCCTTTATGCTGACCGCGCCGCTGGTGATGCCCGACGTCATCACCGGACTGTCGCTGCTGCTGCTGTTTGTAGCAATGGGTAACGCCTTTGGCTGGCCGAGCGAACGCGGCATGCTGACCATCTGGCTGGCCCACGTCACCTTCTGTACCGCCTATGTGGCCGTGGTGATTAACTCGCGTCTGCGTGAGCTGGACCGCTCCATCGAAGAGGCGGCGATGGATTTAGGCGCAACGCCGCTGAAGGTCTTTTTTGTGATTACCGTGCCCATGATTGCACCGGCTATTGTGACCGGCTGGCTGCTGGCGTTTACCCTGTCACTCGACGATCTGGTGATCGCCAGCTTTGTGACCGGGCCGGGTGCCACCACATTGCCGATGGCGATCTTCGCCACCGTGCGACGCGGCGTTAACCCGGAAATCAATGCGCTGGCTTCATTGATCCTGTTTGTGGTCGGTTTAGTGGGTTTTATCGCCTGGCGGGTGATGGCACACGAAGAAAAACAACGTTTAAGCGATATTCAGAAAGCTAAACGTGGCTGAAATCCGTAACCTTTGCCACTATATGAACGGGCCGGTCTGACCGGCCCGTTTTTCGGTCAGGTGGAGTCACGGACTATGTCAGAAATCTTCAAAAGCAGTGCCACGCTTTCAATCGCGCCGGTTCCGGTGACGGTTGCGGGCATTGCTATTATCGCGACCCGCTGCCTGAGCGTCCTGATGCTGGCAAACGAGCTGGGTTACAGCGAACTCGCCAACTTTGTTCACCGCAGCGCCCAGTCCTGGGACGCGACACTCATCTTTATCGCCAGCCAGCTGATCTTCCTGTTCGAACTGCGCTGCGCCTTTACCCTGATGCGCGGCAGTAACCGTGGACGCTGGGGCTATGTGGCGACGCAGGTGATTGTGCTCAGCTATTTGCTGGTCGCCTCGCTGGGCTGGATCTACCCCGAGATTTTCAGCATTGATGGCGACAATAACGTCCAGATTATCCACCATACCCTGTCGCAGAAAATCCCCGATCTGCTGGTGCTCCTGCTGCTGTTTCTGCCTGCCAGCAGCCGCGCTTTTTTCAGGAAGCGATGATACAATCGCGCTCCGCCCGACCCGATCGTTAAGGCTTTACCATGCACTGCGCGCTTTATGACGCTAACCGTTGCCGCTCCTGTCAGTGGCTGGAAAAACCCTATCCCACTCAGCTGAACGACAAACAGTCGCTGCTGGAACAGTTACTGGCTGAGCAGCCGGTCGCTGCCTGGTTGCCGCCGGTCGCATCACCGCAGCAGGCATTTCGTAATAAAGCCAAAATGGTGGTGAGTGGCAGCGTCGAGCGTCCGGTGCTGGGATTAATCCATCGTGATGGTGAAGCTGTGGATCTGTGCGATTGTCCGCTCTATCCCGCCAGCTTCCAGCCGGTTTTTGCTGCACTTAAGCCCTTTATCGCCCGTGCCGGACTGACGCCCTATAACGTGGCGCGCAAACGCGGCGAACTCAAATTCCTGCTGATAACCGAAAGCCAGCAGGGCGGCGTGATGCTGCGCTTTGTCCTGCGTTCAACCGCGAAACTGGAACAGCTGCGCGCCGCATTGCCGTGGCTGCAACAGCAATTGCCGCAGCTGGCGGTGATCTCTGCCAATATTCAGCCGGTGCATATGGCGATTCTGGAGGGGGAAGAGGAGATTGCGCTGACGCCCGCGCAGTCGCTGGCAGAGAACTTCAACGGCGTGCCGCTGTGGATCCGCCCGCAAAGCTTCTTCCAGACCAACCCGCAGGTTGCCAGCGCACTCTATGCCACCGCGCGCGACTGGGTCAGGGCGCTGCCGGTCAACAGCATGTGGGATCTCTTCTGCGGCGTAGGCGGTTTTGGTCTGCACTGCGCGACAGCGGAGATGGAACTGACGGGCATTGAGATCAGCGCCGAGGCGATAAAATGCGCCCAACGTTCCGCTGAGATGCTGGGACTGGAAAAAGTGCAGTTTGCGGCGCTGGATTCTACGGCGTTTGCGACCGGACGCGATGCGGTGCCGCAGCTGGTGCTGGTTAATCCGCCGCGTCGTGGGATTGGTGAGGCGCTGTGCGACTATCTCAGCCAGATGGCCCCGGATTATCTGCTCTATTCAAGCTGTAATCCGCAGACCATGGCGCAGGATATTGCCCGACTGAGCGCCTATGAGGTGACGAAGGTGCAACTGTTCGATATGTTTCCCCACACCGCCCATTCTGAAGTGCTGACGCTGTTAACCCGCCGTCAGCACGCGTCCGGGAAAGCATCGGCAGAGGCTGCCTCAGCCGGTAATTACTCCGGGAACCACTTCTGATTAAGCTGCTGCCAGCTTCCGTTGGCTTTCAGTTCGTTCAGCGCCTGATTGAACTGATCGCGAAGCGCCGTATTGCCTTTACGCACGGCAATGCCGAGACCGGTGCCAAAGTAGTCCGCATCCGTAACATGTTCACCGACAGTGGCGAGATCCGCATTGGTCTTCAGCCACTGATTCACCACCGCGCTGTCGCCAAATACGCCATCCAGCCGGCCACTCTTCATATCCAGAATCGCATTCTGATAGCTGTCATAGGCCACCACTTTCACTTCCGGATGCTTATCCTGCAGGTACTTCTGGTGAGTGGTGCCGTTTTCCACGCCGATGCGTTTGCCCTTAAGCTCAGCAAAGCTGCTGAACTGGCCTTTACGGGCGATCACGATGGCGGAGTTAGCGTAATAAGGCTGGGTAAAATCGACCTGCTTGCTGCGCTCAGTGGTGATATCCATGCCGGAAATCACCGCGTCATAGCGGCGGAACTTCAGTGACGGGATCAGGCTGTCGAAGGCATTGTTGGTAAAGGTACACTCCGCTTTCATCTGCTGGCACAGCGCTTTGGCCAGATCGATATCGAATCCCACCAGGTTATTTTCCCGATCCAGGGATTCAAACGGCGGATAAGTCGCTGAAGCGGCGAAGCGAATCTTTTCCGCTGCCTGGGCGGTAAGTGCCAGCGAAGCCAGCGCAGCGGCAACAATCCATTTTTTCATTTTATGATTCCTGTGATGTGGTCAGCCAGAGAAGGCGATACCCTGCCATAAAATGCATTTTTATGCAATTAGTGTGATTTTTCAGGCGAAAAGGGCGAGGGGCCTCGCCCGGATATCAGTTACGTCGTTCAAAGGCCAGGGCGCGTTTTTCGATCAGCCGCATCATCAGCGTCAGCAGACCGTTAACGCAGAGATAAACCAGACCCGCCGCGGCATAGACCGTGATGTCGTAGGTGCGGCCATAGAGCAACTGGCCGTGGCCCATGACTTCCATCAGGGTGATGGTGTAGGCCAGCGAGGTGCCTTTGAACACCAGCACCACTTCATTGGAGTAGGATGAGAGGGCGCGTTTAAATGCATATGGCAGCAGAATGCGCAGGGTATCTTTGCGGCTCATGCCGAGCGCGGCACACGATTGCCACTGTCCGGAAGGAATCGCACGCACCGCACCGTAAAACAGCTGCGTGGTGTAAGCCGCGCTGTTCAGCGACAGCGCCAGCATCGCGCACAGCCAGGGCTGCGACAGTAAATGCCACAGCCAGGGGATCTGCTGGATCGAGGGAAACTGTCCCGGACCGTAATAGATCAGGAAGATCTGCACCAGCAGCGGTGTGCCGGTAAACAGTGTAATAAAGCCTTTGACCAGCGGGTTGAACACCGGCGTTTTCAGCGACAGCACCACGGTGAAGAGCAGCGCCAGCAGCAGGGCCACGACCAGCGAGGCTGCCGTCAGCGTCAGGCTGGTATGCAACCCTTTCAGGAGTTCAGGCAGATAGGCCAGCATTAGCTGTTCCCCCGTTCAAAGCGGGTGGTGCGCAGTTCGATGCGGCGTAACACCGCCTGGCTGAACAGCGTGATCACTAAGTAGATAGCGGCCGCCACCAGGAACCAGGTAAACGGCTCCTGCGTGCGGGTGGCGATACTTTTGGTTTGCAGCATCAGATCGTTGACGCTAATCAGCGAGACCAGCGCAGTATCTTTCAGCAGCACCAGCCACTGATTGCCCAGACCGGGCAGGGCGTGACGCCACATCTGCGGCATAATCAGCCGGAGAAAGATGGCCGATTTTTTCATGCCCAGCGCCTGACCCGACTCCCACTGACCCATCGGCACCGCTTTCAGCGCGCCGCGCAGCGTCTGCGAGGCGTAGGCGGCATAGAGCATCGCCAGCGCTATCACACCGCACAGGAACGGACTGACGTCGAAGTTTTCAATTTCAACCTGAATCGGTAACTGAAACAGGCCGAAATTCAGGGTGAAGCCGTCAGAGAGGGTGAGCAGCAGCTGTGAGGCGCCAAAATAGATAAACAGCACCACCAGAATTTCCGGCAGGCCGCGGATCAGCGTCACCAGGCCGGTGCCAATCCACGCCAGCGGTTTCAGGCGCAGTGACTCCCAGCCAGCGAAAATCATCGCCAGCACCAGGCCAGCGATGAGAGCACAAACAGCAAGGCCGACGGTCATGCCGGCGGCGCTTGCGAGGGTCATCATTTCATTCATCAGAGATTACTGCTGGAACCATTTGCTGTAGATGGTTTTGTACGTGCCGTCTGCTTTGATCTTATCGAGCGCGCCATTGAATTTGGTCTGCAGCTCGGTGTTACCGGTACGTACCGCAATGCCCAGGCCGGTACCAAAGTAGGCTTTGTCCGTGACTTTCTCACCAACGGCAGCCAGCGCGGCATTCTGCTTCAGCCATTCGTTGACGACTGCGGTGTCACCGAACACAGCATCAATACGGCCATTTTTCAGATCCAGCACCGCATTCTGATAGCTGTCGTAAGGAACGGTGGTGATTTCGCTGTGTTTCTCAGTCAGGTATTTCTGATGCGTGGTGCCGTTCTGGACGCCAACCCGCTTGCCTTTCAGCGCTTCCACGCTGGCGACTTTGCCTTTCTGGGCAACAAACAGCGCGGAGTTGTCGTAGTAAGGCTTGGTGAACAGGACCTGTTTTTCACGATCTGGTGTGATATCCATGCCCGCCATCACCGCATCAAAACGACGGAATTTCAGGCTTGGGATCAGGCTGTCGAACGCCTGATTGGTGAAGGTGCAGGTCGCATCAATCTCTTTACACAGCGCATTGGCCAGATCGACATCAAAGCCCTGAATCTTGTTGTCCGCATCCACAAACTCAAAAGGAGGATAAGAGGCTTCGGTCGCAAAACGAATCGTCTGTGCCGCCGTAGCGCTCAGGCTAAAACCAGCAAGCAGTGCAGCAAGTACCATTTTTTTCATTTTTAGCATCCTGACTTAGTGCGAAAGATAGTGAGCAAACGCCTCGGTTTGCGGCTGTGTAAAGCGGCTGGCATCGCCCTGTTCCACAATGTGACCGTTCTCCATATAGACGACGCGGCTGGCCGTTTTACGTGCCACCTCCACTTCATGGGTCACAATCACCTGGGTAATGCGGGTCTGGGCCAGTTCGCGAATGATACTGACAATCTGTGCGGTAATTTCAGGGTCCAGCGCGGCAGTCGGCTCATCGAACAGCAGCACCTGCGGCTCCATCATCAGCGCGCGGGCAATCGCCACACGCTGCTGCTGACCACCGGAGAGATGCAGCGGAAAGCGATCGCTGTAGGGCGTCAGGCGCAGCCGGTCAAGCAGCTTGTCGGCGCGGGCGCGGGCGTCACTTTTGCTGAGGCCCAGTACCCGGCAGGGCGCTTCAATCAGATTCTGCAGCACGGTAAGATGCGGCCAGAGATTGTACTGCTGAAACACCATACCGACGTTCTGACGCAGTTCGCGAATCGCAGCATCGGAGGGTTTCTGGCTGAAGTCGAACTGATTACCGGCAATCTGCAACTGACCTGAACGCGGTTGCTCCAGCAGGTTAAGCACCCGCAGCAGCGAACTCTTACCCGCACCGCTGGGACCCAGCAGCACCAGGGTCTCGCCTTGCGGACACTCAAGGTTAATGTCGAACAGCGCCTGATGAGCACCGTAGAAGCAGTTTATTGCGTTTAGTTGAATACTCATGCGCCAGATTTGAATAGCTATTAGTGTCGCGGATTTTAACGTCACCAGAATAGTTATGCAAATAAGGTGGGTTAAAATTTCTAAAACAGCAGGCTAACCGCAAAAGCTTAGCACAATATCATGCACTGCCTGGGAGCAGCGCGCTGCAGCGGGACGGGCGGCGGAAATAAAAAAAGCGCAGCGCCCGGGGGCGACTGCGCTTCTCTGAACGGTTAAGCCTGAGGTTATTTTTTCGATTTCTCAAGCATCTGGCTCAGGCTGCCACCCTCTGCATGCGCAGGGTTGGCCATGTAGCGCACATCATCCACCACCCAGCAACTGCGCTGATGGATCATCAGCACTTCATCCTGCCACTGCTTGCCGTCGCGGCTCAGGTCGACCCGCAGCGGGATGTTGCGTGCATCGCGGTTCGGAATGGTGGAAGCATCAGCGACGCTGGCAGCGGTCGGACCCTGTGACAGGCTGGAGAAGAGATCGCCATTGCGCCACTGTGCGCCTGCATTGCTGCCGCTGGCCGCCTGCAATGAGTGGTACAGCGCATCACTCAGGTAAGGGCGATATTTTGCCAGGGTGTTGCTGTCGGGCAGACCCTGCGTAGGCTGTTCGATACGCAGGTCGTAAAACTGCTGGGCCACCTGGTCAGGACCGCCTTCAATGCACGGTGCGGTACGTGGGCCATTATCCTTAATCACTGGCTCAACGGTGGTACAGGCGCTGAGCAGCAGGGCCGCCGGGATCATTAGCGCAAACGCGTTGTTTCTCATCTCGATTTCCTTATGGTTCTCTGGCAAGGTGCCCTTTTTAGCATAGAGTATAGCCGTGCTTTTTAGTCGAAAGAGCCTTAGCCCGGTTTTCAACAAGGAGAATGCGATGAAATTTTCAACAACCCCCACGCTGGAAGGTCACAGCATCAGCGAATATTGTGGCGTCGTCACCGGTGAAGCGATTCTGGGTGCCAACATCTTCCGTGACTTTTTCGCTGGCATCCGTGATGTGGTCGGTGGCCGCTCCGGTGCTTACGAGAAAGAGCTGCGCAAAGCGCGAGAGATCGCGTTTGAAGAGCTGGAGGAGCAGGCAAAAGCGCTGGGCGCCAACGCCGTGGTCGGTATCGATATTGATTACGAAACGGTCGGCAAAGATGGCAGCATGCTGATGGTGAGCGTCAGCGGCACGGCGGTGATCATTCGTTGAAACGTTGGCTGTGGCTGATACTGACGCTGCTGCTGGCGGGCTGCCAGTCCGGGATAGAATCCCGTGACGGCTACTGGGCCGATGTGCGGCATCCGGCGCAGGGCGCGCGACCGCGGGTGAAGGTGATTGTGATCCACTACACCGCCGAAGATTTTTCTTCGTCGCTGGCGACCCTGACCGATCGGGAAGTCAGCGCCCACTATCTGATCCCCCGCCAGCCGCCACAGCGCGCCGGGAAAGGTGTTATCTGGCAACTGGTGCCGGAGCAGCAACTCGCCTGGCATGCCGGTCCAAGCTTCTGGCGCGGAGCCAGCCGCATCAATGACACATCGATTGGTATCGAACTGGTGAACCAGGGGTATCGCCGGACCCTGACCGATCTTGAATGGCAGCCATTTACCGCTGCGCAGATCACCACGCTGGAGGCGCTGCTGCGCGATATTGCACAGCGCTACGGCATCACACCGGAAAATATTGTCGGTCACAGTGATATCGCGCCGCAGCGTAAGCAGGATCCCGGCCCACTCTTTCCGTGGCATCAGCTGGCCCAGCGCGGAATGGGTGCCTGGCCCGATGCCGGACGAGTGCAGTTTCATTTAGCGGGTCAGGATCCGCACGCGGTGGTGCCCGTGGAGCCACTACTGGAAAGTTTGCAGCGCTATGGCTATCCGGTGACGGCAGGGATGAGCGCGCGTGAACAGCAGAGGGTAATCGCCGCATTTCAGATGCATTTCCGGCCTGAGGATTATCGCGGCCAGCCCGATGCAGAAACCGCCGCGATAGCCGCCGCGCTACTGGATAAATATGGCGCGGCGCAATAGCGGATTATTGGTGTAAAAACGCCTTCCAGTGGGCGACGACCTGCGCCAGTGCCGCACGATCAGCATCCAGATGGGTGACCAGACGGGTGCGGGTTCCTGCGCTGATTAACACCCCGCGCGCCTTCATCCACTCACCTAATGGTTTGACCTGGGCTTCCGGCACCGCCACAAACAGCATGTTGGTCTGCTGATCGATGACCTGAACGCCCAGCTCATGCAACTGCTGTCCCAGCCAGGCGGCATTGTCATGATCCTCCTGCAGCCGCGCCACATTGTGTTCTAACGCATAGAGACCCGCCGCTGCCAGAATACCGGCCTGGCGCATGCCGCCGCCGGTCATTTTACGCCAGCGACGTGCGCGCTCAATCAGCGCCGTGTCGCCACACAGCAGAGAACCGACAGGCGTGCCCAGACCTTTAGAGAGACAGATGGTCAGGGTGTCGCAGTAGCGGGCAATCGCCGCCAGCGTGGTCTGCTGCGCGACTACCGCATTGAAAATGCGTGCGCCATCAATGTGCAGCGCCAGCTGGTGCTCGCGGGTAAAAGTCCACGCCTGTTCCAGATACGCCAGCGGCAGGACTTTACCGTGATGCGTGTTCTCCAGACTCAGCAGACGGGTGCGGGCAAAGTGAATATCGTCCGGCTTGATGGCGGCCGCTACTACGTCGAGCGGCAGGGTGCCATCGTCGGCGGCCAGAATCGGCTGTGGCTGAATACTGCCCAGCACCGCCGCGCCGCCCGCCTCATATTTGTAGTTGTGCGCCTGCTGACCGACGATATATTCATCGCCGCGTTCGCAATGGCTGAGTAGCGCCACCAGATTCGCCTGGGTGCCGGTCGGGAAAAACAGCGCCGCTGCTTTGCCGCTCAGCCGTGCGGCTTCCGCCTCCAGCGCATTTACGGTGGGGTCGTCACGGTAGACGTCATCACCGGTTTCGGCAGACATCATCGCGCTTAACATGGCGGCGCTGGGCCGGGTTACGGTATCACTGCGTAAATCGATCACCCTATGCTCCTGAACATGGCGGAAGAAAAAAAGGCGGGCATCGCGCCCGCCTGGATGGAGTCTCTGTTTTACCGCAGCCAGTTGGTTTTCGCCAGTTCTACCACCTCATCACCGCGACCATTCATAATGGCGCGCAGCATGTAGAGACTGAAGCCTTTAGCCTGCTCCATTTTGATCTCGGGCGGCATCGCCAGTTCCTCTTTGGCGGTAATGACATCCACCAGCACCGGGCCATCGTGGGCAAACGCCTGCTCCAGCGCGCCATTGAGATCAGATGCCTTTTCCACCCGGATGCCCCGGATACCGCAGGCCTCGGCAATAGCGGCAAAGTCAGGATTCTCCAGCTCGGTGCCATCGGTGAGATAGCCACCCGCTTTCATCTCCATCGCCACAAAGCCCAGCACGCTGTTGTTGAAGATCACCAGTTTGACCGGCATTTTCAGTTGCGCCAGCGAGATAAAATCCCCCATCAGCATGCTGAAGCCGCCGTCGCCACACAGTGCTACCACCTGACGATTGCGATCAATCGACTGCGCGCCCAGCGCCTGTGGCATCGCGTTCGCCATTGAGCCGTGGTTAAACGAACCCAGCAGGCGACGTCTGCCGTTCATCTTCAGATAGCGCGCCGCCCAGACGGTCGGTGTCCCGACATCGCAGGTAAAGATGGCGTCATCACTGGCGTAGTGGCTGATCTGCTGTGCCAGATATTGCGGATGGATCGGCTGCTTGTCGTTGGGCTGCGCCAGTTCGTCCAGACTTTTGCGCGCCTCGCCATAGTGCTTAACCGCGCTGTCGAGATGGCTGCGATCGCTTTTGTGTGTCAGTTGTGGCAGCAGCGCCTGCAGTGTGCTTTTCACATCGCCGACATAGGCCTGATCGACGTGACAATGTGACCCAAGGCTGCCCGGATTGATATCAATCTGGATGATTTTAGCCTTTTCCGGATAGAAGGCGCGATAGGGAAACTGCGTGCCCAGCAACACCAGCGTCCCGGCATTCATCATGGCGTGGAAACCGGATGAGAAACCGATCAGACCGGTCATGCCGACATCATAAGGGTTGTCATATTCGATGTGTTCTTTGCCGCGCAGCGCATGGACGATAGGGGCTTTCAGCGCTTCTGCCAGCGCTACCACCTCCTGATGCGCTCCGGCGCAGCCACTGCCGCACAGCAGCGTAATATCGCTGGCTTCGTTCAGCGTCTGCGCCAGCTGCACCAGTTCGGCGGGCTGTGGCAGGACCTGCGGCAACTGTGGCGGATACCATTCCGCGCTGGCGCTCTCTGGCGCCAGTTTAAGCGCGACATCCCCAGGCAGCACCACCACCGAGACACCACGATTCAGAATCGCTTTACGCATCGCGATGCCCAGCACCTGCGGGAGCTGCTCAGGGTTCGAAACCAGTTCGCAGTAGTGGCTGCATTCGCGGAACAGCTCCTGCGGATGGGTTTCCTGAAAATAGCCGCTGCCGATTTCGCTGGAGGGAATATGTGCCGCAATCGCCAGAACAGGAACGCGGTTACGATGGCAATCGAATAGACCGTTGATCAGATGTAAGTTGCCTGGCCCACAGGAGCCGGCGCAGACCGCCAGTTCACCGCTGATGTGCGCTTCCGCGCCCGCTGCGAATGCGGCGACTTCTTCATGGCGCGTCGGCATCCATTCAATGGTGCCCATGCGATTAAGACTGTCGCTCAGGCCGTTAAGGGAATCCCCGGTGACGCCCCAGATGCGTTTTACGCCCGCGCTTTCCAGCGTTTTGGCGACCAGCGCCGCGACGGTTTGTTTCATGCTCTTCTCCTTTGTCGGCCCGCCCTGAAGAGTGACGTGACCAGAACCGAAAAAAGAAGCGTAGACGACACGGCAGAAAAGCAGGCGTGAAAAAATGCGCTGGCAGAGCTCAGCGCATATCAGACAGGATTCAGGCGGAGAAGAGGGCGATAAGAATCGGGGCCAGCAGGCTCATCACAAAGCCGTGCACAATGGCGGCCGGGACGATCTCATTGCCGCCCGCCCGTTGCAGCACCGGCAGGGTAAAGTCCATTGAGGTGGCGCCACACAGGCCCAGTGCGCTGGAGCGATGACGGCCAATCAACGCCGGAATGAGCATGATTGCCACCAGTTCACGTATCAGGTCGTTGAAGAAGGCGGCGCTGCCGATGACCGGACCAAAAGCTTCGGTCATCAGAATGCCGGAGAGAGAGTACCAGCCAAAACCGCTGGCTAACGCCAGACCGGTTTTCAGCGGCACGCCCAGCAGCAACGCCGCAATCATGCCGCCGATAAGCGCGCTGACCAGCACTACGCTGGCAACCAGCAGGCCACGACGGTTCAGGATAATCTGACGCAGCGTCATGCCGCTGCCGCGCAGCTGAATGCCAACCAGAAACAGCAGGAAGATCAGCGCATATTCGCTGGCCGTCGAGGCGTGTTGCAGCAGTGGCCACTGGGTCAGGCCAAGCAGAAAACCGATGACAACCACGCCGCATAGCTTCAGAGAGTCCAGCGCCATATGCAGCCGCGAGGGCAGTTTCTCCTGCCGGTGTGCATGCTGCCAGGGGGCATATTTTTCCAGCCCGCGCAGCGCCAGCAGGTTGCACAGCAGAATGCAGAAGGCCGCTACCAGCGCGGTGTGAAATACCGCCAGCAGATTGCTGCTCAGGTTGTCGAGAAAGGCCAGGCTGATGCCCATAAAGAACAGAATGACGTAAACCATCCAGCCCAGCAGCTGATTGACCCGGCGCAGGGTTGAAGTTTGACGGAACGGTAGCAGCCAGCCGGCGATCAGCGGCAGAAGAATAATCAGGAGTCCGGAGTACATAGCGATAAGGGCCATCCATGGTAGAAGAGGCCACACGCTAGCGAAAAAGCGTAACGGAGTAAACCCTGAGAAAGCGGCTTGACCGGCTCGCTAGCGGCAACCATGCTGTTTATAAACTGAGGATGGACGCCTATGATTCTGGAACATATCGACATTCGCGGTTTCCGCGGCATCAATAAGCTCTCACTGCCTTTAACCCAGACCAATCTGCTGATTGGTGAGAACGCCTGGGGCAAGTCCAGTCTGCTGGATGCCCTGAGCCTGTTACTTTCGCCCCATGAACCGGCCTATGTTTTTACCGAGGCTGATTTCCATTTCACCCCAGGCGATGTGACCGATGCGATGCGCCGTCTGTCGGTGGTGTTCCACTTTCGCGATGACGGCAACGACCCGGATGCGTTGCTCTCGACCTTCTGGCAGCGTGATGCTCAGGGCCAGCGTCAGCTCTGTTACAGCGTCAGCGCCACCTGGCGTGACAGCGGTATCGAAACCCGCCGCCGTTTTGTTGACCTGAACTATCAGCTGTTGCCTGAGCAGAACTGCGCGGCGGCCATCGATCTTTTGCTGAAACGGTATCCGGTTCTGCGATTGCGCGATGCGCGTTTCAGTAAGCGGACGCGGAGTAGTGCGCCGCTCCCCACCGCACATCCTGAGCTACTGGCGGGTATGGAGACGCTGGCGCGCGATCTGGAGCACCATCCGCAACAGCTCAGCGATGAGGTGCTGCGGCAGGGGCTGAAGACGATGCAGCAACTGATGCAGCACTACTTCCTGGTGCAGCCGCCTGATGCGGGCAACGAGGTCAGGCTACGGGATCCGCAGACGCGCGAGGGGGGACAGGGATGGCGGGCGCTGGATCACCTGAATCAGCTGATTGCCGGAACCGACTCCCGCAGCCGTCAGCTGATACTGCTGCAGATGTTTACCCTACTGATTGAGGCACGAGGAGACGTCCCGCTGGCCGCCGGTGCACGCCCGCTGCTGCTGATTGAAGATCCGGAAACCCGGCTGCATCCGATTATGCTGTCGGTAGCATGGAATCTGCTGAGGCTGCTGCCGCTGCAAAAAATCGCCACCACTAATTCGCCGGAGCTGCTGTCGCAGGTGCCGGTGGAAAACGTCTGTCGTCTGGTGCGTGGACCCTCGCGCGTAGCGGCCTGGCGCATCGGTCCGGAGGGACTGAGTGCCGAAGAGAGTCGGCGCATCGGCTTCCATATTCGGGTCAACCGGCCTGCTGCGCTGTTCGCCCGTTGCTGGCTGCTGGTGGAGGGAGAAACCGAAGTCTGGATCATGAATGAGCTGGCGCAGCAGTGCTGTTACAACTTCGCTGCTGAAGGCGTGAAGGTGATTGAGTTTGCGCAGTCGGGGTTAAAACCGCTACTGAAGTTTGCCCGGCGCATGGGTATCGCCTGGCATGTCCTGACTGACGGTGATCAGGCGGGGAATAAATATGCCAGTACGGCACGCACTCAGTTACAGCCGGGTGAACCGGAGCCGCGTTTTCTGACGCAATTACCGGCGCTGGATATGGAAAATTTTCTCTATCAGCACGGCTTTCAGGATGTCTATCATCAGATGGCGCACCTGCCGTTAAACGTTCCGATGAGTTCCAGGCGTATTATTACTAAAGCGATTCACCAGAGCTCCAAGCCGGAACTGGCGATCGCAGTGGCTACGTCGGCGGCGGAACGCGGGCCAGAGGCCATCCCGGCATTGATGCGGCAGATGTTTGCCCGGGTGATTGGACTGGCGCAGGGCCAGGCAGATTAGGTGACATCGAACAGGAAAATGCCAGCGGCACTGGCTGGCATTTTTGGGTCTTTGTTCAGAAAGGCGATATGTGTCAGGCCACAGCCTGCACCTCGACCGGCACGATCAGGCTGGCGTGATTGCCTTTCGGGCCTTCGTGGACATCGAACTGAACCTGCTGGCCTGCCTTAAGCGTGCGGTAGCCTTCCATCTGAATGGTGGAGTAGTGCGCAAAAATATCTTCGCCACCGCCAATCGGACAGATAAAGCCAAAGCCTTTGGAATTGTTGAACCATTTAACTGTGCCCGTCTCCATGCTTTTACTTCCCTCGCAAGACATTTTATAAGTAGGTGAGGTCATCGAAGCTGTGAGTCGGATTTGATTAAAACTCAATCAGCCTGTGCAGCTAGAATGTAGAGAAAGCGCGGCTGACGTCAAGCAAACCACCGGGCCAGGTGGGGAAAAAATCATCAAAATTTGAGGCAGTTAACGCTATTGCAAATTTTGTGATGCAGGTCGCGCAGGAGAATTTCTGAATAAATTTTCAGCAGCGGCATGCGGCTTGACAGGCATGTTAAACTCTCAATATGTAGCTACTTAAAGGCTAAAAGCAAAATCTCAACGGAACACTATGGCAAACGCAAACGACTGGCTTAACTTTGAACATCTGGCCGACGATAAAGTACGTGAAGGGTTAAAGCCGCCTTCTATGTATAAAGTCATTCTGAATAATGACGATTATACACCTATGGAATTTGTTATTGACGTTGTACAAAAGTTCTTTTCTTATGATGTTGAACGTGCAACGCAGCTGATGTTGAAAGTTCACTATCACGGCAAGGCGATCTGTGGTGTATTTACTGCAGAAGTCGCCGAAACAAAAGCGGCCCAGGTGAACAACTATGCACGGGAAAATCATCATCCGTTGCTGTGTACGCTGGAAAAGGCCTGAACCCGTCTCCATATAGGAAACAGGTAAGGGCGATAATTGGGGGAGGTGCCTAATGCTCAATCAAGAACTGGAACTCAGTTTAAATATGGCTTTCGCCAGAGCGCGTGAGCACCGTCATGAGTTTATGACCGTCGAGCATCTGTTACTGGCGTTGCTCAGTAACCCGTCGGCCAGAGAGGCACTGGAAGCCTGTACGGTGGACATTGTGGCTCTGCGGCAGGAACTCGAAGCCTTCATCGAACAAACCACGCCCGTGCTGCCTGCCAGCGAAGAGGAGCGTGATACACAACCCACGCTTAGCTTCCAGCGCGTCCTGCAGCGTGCGGTTTTCCATGTCCAGTCATCCGGTCGCAGCGAAGTCTCCGGTGCGAATGTGCTGGTCGCCATTTTCAGCGAGCAGGAGTCGCAAGCGGCTTATCTGCTACGCAAACATGAAGTGAGCCGCCTTGACGTGGTGAACTTCATCTCTCACGGTACGCGTAAAGATGAGTCCGGCCAGGCGCCAGGCGCAGAAAATCCGGTTAACGAAGAGCAAGCAGGCGGGGAGGAGCGTATGGAAAACTTCACCACCAATCTTAATCAGCTTGCTCGCGTCGGTGGTATTGATCCACTGATTGGTCGCGATAAAGAGCTGGAACGTACCGTTCAGGTGCTATGTCGTCGCCGTAAAAATAACCCGCTGCTGGTGGGTGAGTCGGGTGTGGGTAAAACCGCCATTGCTGAAGGTCTCGCCTGGCGCATAGAGCAGGGCGATGTACCGGAAGTGATGAAAGACTGCACGATCTACTCGCTGGATATCGGTTCGTTATTAGCCGGCACCAAGTACCGTGGTGACTTTGAAAAACGTTTCAAAGCGCTGCTGAAGCAGCTGGAGCAGGACGAACACAGCATTCTGTTTATCGATGAGATCCATACCATCATCGGTGCGGGTGCTGCATCCGGCGGCCAGGTCGATGCTGCGAACCTGATCAAACCTCTTCTTTCCTCTGGCAAGATTCGGGTGATGGGTTCTACCACCTATCAGGAATTCAGCAACATCTTTGAAAAAGATCGTGCCCTGGCGCGTCGCTTCCAGAAGATCGATATCACGGAGCCTTCACCAGAAGAGACCGTGCAGATTCTGAATGGCCTGAAGACCAAGTACGAAGCGCATCACGATGTGCGCTATACCGCGAAAGCGGTGCGCGCAGCGGTGGAACTGGCGGTGAAATATATCAACGACCGTCATCTGCCTGACAAGGCGATTGATGTGATTGATGAAGCGGGTGCGCGAGCGCGCCTGATGCCAGCCAGTAAGCGCAAGAAAACCATCAACGTCTCTGACATTGAAACGGTGGTGGCCCGTATTGCCCGTATTCCTGAGCAAAGCGTGTCAGCAAGCGACCGCGATACGCTGAAAAATCTGGGCGATCGTCTGAAGATGCTGGTGTTTGGCCAGGACAATGCGATTGAGGCGCTGACGGAAGCGATCAAAATGAGCCGTGCAGGTCTGGGTCAGGATCGTAAGCCAGTCGGTTCCTTCCTGTTTGCCGGGCCTACCGGTGTCGGTAAAACGGAAGTCACCGTGCAGCTGGCGAAAGCGCTGGGCATTGAGCTGCTGCGCTTTGATATGTCCGAGTATATGGAGCGTCACACCGTCAGCCGTTTGATTGGTGCGCCTCCGGGTTACGTCGGTTTTGATCAGGGCGGCCTGCTGACGGATGCGGTGATTAAGCATCCTCATGCGGTGGTGTTGCTGGATGAGATTGAGAAAGCACACCCGGATGTCTTCAACCTGCTGCTGCAGGTGATGGATAACGGTATGCTGACCGACAACAACGGTCGCAAAGCGGACTTCCGCAATGTGGTGCTGGTCATGACCACTAACGCCGGTGTCCGCGAGACTGAACGTAAGTCGATTGGCCTGATTCATCAGGACAACAGCACCGATGCCATGGAAGAGATCAAAAAGATGTTTTCTCCAGAGTTTCGTAACCGTCTCGACAACATTATCTGGTTCAGTCACCTGTCACCAGAGGTGATCCATCAGGTGGTCGACAAGTTCATTGTCGAGTTGCAGGCGCAGCTGGATGCCAAAGGCGTGTCGCTGGAAGTCAGCGATGAAGCACGCGACTGGCTTGCTGAGAAAGGCTACGACAAAGCGATGGGCGCTCGTCCGATGGCGCGCACCGTGCAGGACAGCCTGAAGAAACCGTTAGCCAATGAACTGCTGTTTGGTTCGCTGGTGGATGGCGGCTCGGTGTCAGTGGCGCTGGATCGTGAGAAAGGTGAACTGACCTATCACTTCCTGAGTGCTGAAAAACGCAAAACCGAAGGCACGGTGCATTAATCACCTGCTGCAGATATGAAAAAGGCCGGATTAAAATCCGGCCTTTTTTTTCGCTGCAAATTGCAGAGCGATGAGATTACTGCAAATTAGCGACTACGGAAGACAATGCGGCCTTTGCTCAGGTCGTACGGGGTCAGCTCAACGGTCACTTTGTCACCCGTCAGGATACGGATGTAGTTTTTGCGCATTTTACCGGAGATATGAGCAGTAACCACGTGTCCGTTCTCAAGTTCTACGCGGAACATGGTGTTAGGTAACGTATCCAGTACGGTACCTTGCATTTCAATATTGTCTTCTTTGGCCATCGAATCCTCTGGGTGTACTACCTTTCAGTTGAACCGGCAAGATAATGCCCAATTCAACGATTTATGTAAAGAACCGTCGGCGATTTTGCCAACGCTTTGCCGGGGTGCACGTCAGTCGCGCGCATCCGGTAAAATTAGGGTGTTTATGTGACGTCTGCGGGGGATTAGCGGGCTAAGAATCTGTATCAACCGGTTACACGCGCACGATTGAAAACAGTTCCGAGAGTGCGTTGAGATTCCCAGCCTGGCAATTCCGGCTCGTTATTGCGAAGCGCGGACGACATACCAAACTCGACCATTATACCACTTAATACGCCTTTATGTGTGCAAAACATCTCTGTGCGACTAAAAAAGGGTTTGTGTCTGCCAGCAGCCATCGCTGACAGGCTGGCACGCAAGGCTTTGTACATATTGCAGATAGTCTGCGCGCGGGATCTCCTGCGCGCCCAAAGAGGCCGTATGAGGGTTAAGTACCTGACAATCCACCAGACGGCCCTGATGTCTGAGGAAATGCTGACAAAATACCCAAAGTGCGGTTTTGGACGCATTCTGCTGACGGCTGAACATTGATTCGCCGCAGAAGATTTGCCCCATCGCCAGCCCATACATGCCACCTGCCAGCTGATGTTCGTCCCATACTTCAATGGAGTGGGCGTGGCCCAGTTCATACAATCGCAACCAGGCGCGCTTCATTTCAAAGGTGATCCAGGTGCCTTCCTCACGACCGGTGGCACAGCCCTCGATCACCTCGGCAAATGACTCATTCATCGTCACCCGATAGGGCGAACGGCTGTGGAAACGCTTCATGCTCCGGCTGAGATGAAACTGCTCAGGCAATAGCACTGCACGGGGATCGGGCGACCACCACAGAATCGGGTCGCCGGAAGAAAACCACGGAAAGATGCCGCGCTGATAAGCGTTAAGTAACCGGGCAGGGGAGAGATCACCCCCCATGGCCAGCAGGCCGTTTGGCTCACGCAGCGCCATCTCCGGTGGAGGAAATTGCAAAGATTCCCGTGACAGTTGTACCAGTCTCATCGCGTTTTGTTACCTATCAGCATTTCGCTAAGACTATAGCGCAATCCGCTGTCGGAAACGCCAGTACCGACCCGCTTTTGAGATTAATTCGGCATGACTTCCCTGTTCCACAATCACGCCATTATCCATCACGCAGATGCGATCCATCTGCTCCAGGCCGCTGAGCCGGTGCGTGACCATTATTACGGTCTTGCCTGCGGTCAGCCGCTGCAGCAGGGTGAGGATATGCTGCTCGGTTGTGGCATCCAGTCCTTCGGTGGGTTCATCCAGCAGCCAGAGATCGCCGTTATGCAGTAACGCACGCGCCAGCGCCAGCCGACGCAGTTCGCCGCCTGACAGCGGGCGACCGCCTTCTCCCATCCAGGCGTTTAATTCTTCCGGGCTCTCAAGCAGGCGCTGCAGGCCGACGTCATTCAGCACGCGGCGTAACTGCTCATCAGTAGCATCGGGACAGGCCAGCAGTAGGTTATCACGCAGGCTCTGACTGAAGAGATGAACCCGCTGAGTCACCACGCTGATGCGCTGACGCAGCGCTGGCTCTGACCATGCGGTGATCGGCAGGTCATTCAGGCTGATGACACCGTGCTGGCTATCCCAGCCACGGGTTAACAGCGCCAGCAGAGTCGATTTGCCGCAGCCGGTCGGCCCCAGCAGTGCAATGTGTTCACCGGCTGCCACCTTAAGGGTAAAGCGGTTCAGCACCTTATCCGGGCGGTCGGGATAGCTGAAGTCGAGCTGATCGATATCGACTGCGAGACGTCCTGGCCGGGCATCTGAATCTGCCGGAAAGGTGATAGCGGGTGACTGATCGATAATGTCATTGACCCGCTGAGCGGCATTTATCACCTGTGACATGGGCAGAAAGGCCCCCGCAACTGGTGCCAGCGCCTCGAAAGCAGCCAGCGCGCAAAACACCACCAGGGCAATCAGCGAGCCGGGCAACTGCTGCTGGCTGATTGTCGCCGCACTGAGCCAGAGCAACAGTGTGACGGTTACGCCGCTGATCAGCAGCAGCAGGCTCTGTGCCGCAGCCTGCAAGCGCTGTTGCTGGCTCTGAGCCTGCTGCCAGCGCTGTTCATCTTCATCAAGTTGCTGACGCCAGCCCTGCGAGGCACCGTACAGGGTGAGTTCAGCCTGAGCCGCCAGCCACTGCATCAGCTGTAAGCGCCAGCGGGCGCGTCCACGGGCAATCGCGCCGCCTGCGGGCGATCCCAGACGGTAAAACAGCGCTGGCATCACCACCAGCGTACTCAGCATGATGCCGCCCAGCGTCAGTGCCAGCTGAACATCGATGAAGCTCATTCCGAGGGTAACCACGACAATCACCACCAGTGCGCCGATCAGCGGCGAGATGACGCGCAGATAGAGGTGATCCAGCGTATCGACATCGGCCACGAAGCGGTTGAGCAGGTCCGCCTGCCGGAACCGCAAAAGCTGGCCTGGCGAAAGGGCCATCAGGCGGCTGAAGGTGTGGACACGCAGATGCTGAAGAACCCTGAATGTTGCATCGTGGCTGACCAGCCGTTCAGCATAGCGTGCGGCAGTGCGAATGATGGCGGCGCCACGTACGCCTGCCGCAGGCAGCATATAGTTGAAGGTATAGAGACCGGCTACGCCTGCCACTGACGAGGCGGCCAGAAACCAGCCTGAAAGCGTCAGCAGGCCGATGCTGGCCAGCAGGGTAACAATCGCCAGCACGATGCCCAGCACCAGGCGATAAGGGTGGCGCAGCCAGAGACGAAGAAAAGGACGCAAGGCGGACATCAGCGAATCTCCTGTTGACGATGCTTCAGCATCTCACTGAAAGCACCCGGCTGTTGCGACAGCTGCTGCCAGTTACCCTGTTGCACCAGCTTACCGGCTTCCATTACCCAGAGGGTCTGCCAGTGACTTAGCGTATCAATCTGATGGGTTATCATCAGCGTGGTCTGGCGGGCTGCCGCCTGGTTCAGCGCCAGCATCACATGACGTTCACTGAGCGCATCCAGGCTGGCTGCGGGTTCATCGAGCAGCAAAAAATGCGAGGATTTATAGAGTGCGCGCGCGACCGCGACCCGCTGCGCCTGACCCACCGACAGCTGATTACCGCCATCGCCTGGCAGGGTGTCAATGCCCTGGGGCAGCCGAGGCAGGAACTCATTAATGCCGCACGACTCCAGCAGCGCCGCAAAACGCTCGTCATCCCAGGCCGCATTCATCACGATATTGTCGCGCAAGGTGGCGGCCGGTAACTGAGGATTCTGTCCTACCCAACTGAGCTGCTGATGCCAGTCACTCCGTCGTATATCGCGAAGTTCAACGCCATTCGCTTTCAGCGAACCCTGATAAGGCAGAAAACCGAGCAGGGCGTTCATCAGGGCCGTTTTACCGGCCCCGCTTTGACCGACCAGCGCAATCTGTTCGCCAGGGACGACAGTAAAAGAGAGCGGGCCGCACAACACCTGACCATCAGGCGCACAGACACGCAGATCTTCGGCGGTAAGTGCGATTGAGCGATCGGCAGTGAAGGGCAACTGGCCTTCCTGCGGCGCGGTGGCAGGCGTCGCCTGCATAAAGGCTTCAAGGGCATCGGCACCGCCTACAGCCTGGGCTTTGGCGTGATAGAAAGCGCCGAGATCGCGCAGCGGCTGGAAAAACTCCGGGGCGAGGATCAGCACCAGAAAGCCGGCAAACAGCGTCACGCCCTGGCCGTAATCACCAAAATGCAATTCGCCCAGATAGGAGAAACCAAAGTAGACGGCCACCACGGCAATCGCCAGCGAGGCAAAAAACTCCAGCACGGCAGAGGAGAGAAAGGCTAAGCGCAGCACTTCCATGGTGCGCTGGCGAAAATCGGTGGTGGCGGCGGCAACCGCCTGCTGCTCCGCTGCGCCACGATGAAACAGCCGCAGCGTCTCTCTGCCGCGCAGGCGGTCGAGAAAGTTACCGCTCAGGCGGGCCAGCACCAGGAAGTTCCGGCGGTTGGCCTCGGCCGCACCCATCCCGACCAGCGCCATAAACAGCGGAATCAGTGGCGCGGTGGCAAACAGGATCAGACCCGCCGTCCAGTTGAGCGGAAAAATAGTCAGCAGAATGCAGCAGGGGATCAGCACCGCCAGGGTCATCTGCGGCAGATAGCGCGCGTAATACTCCTGCATCTCTTCGATCTGCTCCAGCAGCAGCGTCGCCCAGCTGCCGGCTGGCTTTCCCTGAATCCACGCCGGCCCCAGATCAGACAATCGGTCTAATACCTGCTGACGTAAAGCCTGACGGATAGCCTGTCCGGCACGATAACCGGTCAGTTCACGGGCATAGTTAATCAGGGCGCGGAGCACAAAGCAGAGCAGTAACAGCAGGATGCTGACAGTCAGGGATTCACGCGGCTGCTGGTCAACAATCAGAGCCTGCAGCAGCGAGGCCAGTAAACCCGCCTGAGCAATGATCAGAAGTGCACTTGCCATGCCCAGCAGGGTGTTGAGTCGCAACCAGCGACCGGCGAAATGACGTTGCTGACGAAGCCAGCGGGTAAGATGCTGCTGCCGCGATTTGTCCATGCGAGACCATGATGAATGTCGATGACGGGTGAAAATGGAAAGACATTTCCATCTCTTCAGGCGCAAGAATCTAGCATGAGAGCAATAAAAAAGGCGACGGAAAAACCGTCGCCTGGAACATTTGAGATCAGAGGGTTAACAACTTACTGATCGTTTTTAACCAGTCCGTCAAGAAAGCGCTCAGCGTCTAACGCGGCCATACAGCCGGTGCCCGCAGAGGTGATCGCCTGACGATAGATATGGTCCATCACATCGCCTGCCGCAAAGACGCCAGGGATGCTGGTCTGAGTGGCGTTGCCGTGCAGACCTGACTGAACTTTGATGTAACCGTTCTCCAGCGCCAGCTGACCCTCAAAAATGGCCGTATTCGGGCTGTGTCCGATAGCAACAAAAAGACCCGCCACCTCCAGCGCTTCTGTCTCATCACTGTTCTGGGTAGAACGCAGTGTCAGACCAGTGACACCCATCTGATCGCCCACCACTTCTTCCAGCGTGCGATGGGTGTGCAGCACGATATTGCCATTGCGCACTTTTTCCATCAGGCGGTCGATCAGGATCTTCTCTGCGCGGAAGCTGTCACGACGGTGAATAAGGTGCACTTCAGCCGCAATATTCGCCAGGTAGAGCGCCTCTTCCACAGCCGTGTTGCCACCGCCAATCACCGCGACTTTCTGGTTGCGATAGAAGAAGCCGTCACAGGTTGCACAGGCAGAGACGCCTTTGCCTTTGAAGGCCTCTTCGGAAGGCAGACCGAGGTAGCGCGCTGACGCACCGGTGGCGATGATCAGGGCATCTGCCGTGTATTCGCCGCTGTCACCCGTAAGGCGGAACGGACGGTTCTGCAAATCGACGGTGTGAATGTGATCGAAAATGATCTCAGTATTAAATTTTTCGGCATGCTCATGCATCCGCTCCATCAGCGATGGACCTGTCAGATCGTGCGGGTCGCCCGGCCAGTTCTCTACCTCGGTGGTAGTGGTCAGCTGTCCGCCTTTTTCCAGACCCGTGATCAGTACCGGGTTCAGGTTGGCGCGTGCAGCATAAACGGCTGCGGTATAACCCGCTGGGCCGGAGCCCAGAATGAGTAACTTACTGTGTTTGGCCGTACTCATGCGTTCCTCAGTTTCATTCGGCTGACATAGCCTGCGATTGTAGGGAATATCCGGCGACAATGACAAGGCTTAGGCAATTTTGTTAACGATAGCTGCAAACGGCGTAGACGATGAGCGACGGTTTTGCCTGGCCAATGCGCCAAAAGGGGGCAAAACTCGGGTTAGAGGGGGGCAATAGTGGAAAAATAGTCATTTAAAAACAGATACCCAGCGAACTGTCTGGCATCTTGTCCTGAATTTGGTGATTTTACTTTGACAATCGCCTGCGCTTTTGCGAAAACATTATCAGAAGCGAATAACATTTATCGGAACAAAACAGGTTTTCATCGCCCGTTTTGCACGTAACGCCGAATAAAAGCAGCCTGATATGGATAATGACGCATGATGTGGACAGACAACATGCGTCATATCGATAGGTGTCAGAACACAGGCTCTGTTAGCTCACTTCAGAAATGCCCCGAACAATGAGCGTTTTCAGGGCGTGGCAGGTAAAGGGAAGGAATTAAGAGAGACAATAATAATGGTAGACAATAAGAAACGCCCCGGGAAAGACCTCGACAGAATTGACAGGAACATTCTGAATGAACTTCAGAAAGATGGTCGCATTTCAAACGTAGAGCTTTCCAAACGCGTAGGCTTATCGCCTACGCCATGTCTTGAGCGCGTGCGTCGTCTCGAACGTCAGGGATTTATTCTTGGCTACACCGCGCAGTTGAACCCGCACTATCTGGATGCGTCGCTGCTGGTGTTCGTTGAGATTACTCTGAATCGTGGTGCACCGGATGTGTTTGAGCAATTTAACGCCGCTGTGCAAAAACTTGAGGAAACTCAAGAGTGTCACCTCGTTTCCGGCGATTTCGACTACCTGCTGAAAACGCGCGTACCTGATATGTCAGCCTACCGTAAGCTGCTGGGTGAAACCCTGTTGCGCCTGCCGGGCGTAAACGACACGCGTACGTATGTGGTGATGGAAGAGGTTAAACAGAGCAATCGACTGGTGATCAAAACTCGCTGATGCGGGGCAGGTGCAAAACCTGTGAGATTTCGGTACACTCCTGTGCATTCATACAGGATCAGCGTCGGGCTCGCCCGGCGCTGTTGCTTCTTACTTTACAGGCACCTGGAGAGTCCTCTTGAGCCAGGAATATACAGAAGATAAAGACGTTTCGTTACAATCGATGAGCAGTGGACGTCGTCTGCTGGAAGCGATGCTCATTCTGGTGGCGCTGTTTGCCATCTACCTGATGGTTTCTCTGGTCAGTTTTAACCCTTCCGACCCGAGCTGGTCGCAAACGGCCTGGCATGAACCTATCCATAATATCGGCGGCAGCGTCGGTGCCTGGCTGGCTGACACCTTACTCTTCATCTTTGGTGTGATGGCGTATGCCATTCCGCCCGTCATCCTGGGACTGTGCTGGATTGCTTTCCGTCAGCGCGACAGCCAGGACTACTTTGACTACTTTGCCGTCGGGCTGCGCTTAATTGGCGTCCTCGCGCTGGTGGTGACGACCTGTGGTATGGCGGCGCTGAATGCCGATGATATCTGGTACTTTGCCTCGGGCGGCGTGATCGGCAGCCTGGTCAGTAATGCTATTGCACCCTGGTTCAGTCCGGCTGGCGGCACGCTGATGCTGCTCTGCGTCTGGGCGGCGGGCATTACCCTTTACACCGGCTGGTCATGGCTCACCATTGCAGAAAGAATTGGTGGCGTAGTCATGGGCGTACTGACGTTTGCCAGCAACCGCTCTCGTCACGATGAACCCTGGCAGGAAGAGGATGACGAACGGGACGCGCGTGAATACGCGGATGTGCCTGAGCTTCATGCCGCCGATCAGGATGATGATGTGCTGCTTTCTGCCCCACGTGCAGCTGCTGAGCCTGCGGCGTCACAGCAGGATCCGCTGCTGGCTAAAGCTGCAGCAGCCACCAGTGCGGCAGTCGCGGCCACCGCTGAAGCCGCCGAGGTGACCCTCGCCCCTGCAGCCACGGTGACGCCAGCATCTGTCGCTGCACCTGCTGCTGCGGTTACAGCTTCGGCGCCTGCCGCGTCAGCGACATCCATCCCTGCATCGCCGTCTGCACAACCTGCGCCTGCGTACGCACAGAGCGCGCCAGCTCCGCAGAGTGTGGCGAATTCCCCGGCGCAGAGTGCTTCTGCACCCGCAGACTCACCACCGCTTTATCACTTTGAAATGCCAGACGACGCTCCGGCTACGCCGTCGTTCAGTGCTTACGACGATGATGAACCTAAAATGGGTAACTGGCGGGATACGTCAGCCATCCCTGCGGCATCGGCGGCAGCGGCATCCGCTGCAACGGCAGCCCAGGCAACAACGCGTACTGCGCCTGTTTTTGATTTAGCCCCTGAAACCAATCTCAATCCGCAGGTTAAACAAGGTATCGGCCCGGCACTGCCGCGTCCTAACCCGGTAAAACTGCCAACCCGTCGTGAGCTGGCCTCTTATGGCATTAAGCTGCCTTCTCAGCGCATGGCAGAAGAGAAAGCGAAAACTGAAGAGACCGAACCGGTTAGTGCTGGCTCCGTTTCCTCTGCTCCGGATGCTGAAGAGGCGCTGCAGCAGGCTGAACTGCGACAGGCTTTCCAGTCTGAACAGCAGCAGCGTTACGGCACCAGCTGGCAGCAGGACGAGGAAGATGAACAGGATGCACAGCAGCAGGATGCACTGGCGCGTCAGTTCGCCGAGCAGCAACAGCAGCGCTATGAGCCAGAAGTGAAAAAAGAGCCGGTATTAAATATTGATACCGCCTCAGCGTTTGATTTTTCACCGATGAAAGATCTGGTGGATGACGGTCCTTCTGAACCGCTGTTTACCATTGCGGCGACGCCAGAACCTGAAGCCCCAGCGGTTTCACACGAACCCTGGCAGCAGGTGAGTGAGGTTTCAAGACCTCAGGCTCCGGCTCATGTTCCTGCACCAGCCAGCTTTGCTCCGGCAGAGCCTGCCTATAGCGCCCCGGCAGCACCGTCTGAACCTGACTATGCTGCGCCTGCGGCAACCTCTGCGCCCGCTTATGGTACCCCTGCGGCTTCTCAGGCTCCGGCGTACGCTGCGCCTGCCTATGGCACGCCAGCGGCAGCGCCGCTTCAGCCGGTGGAAGAGGCGAAACCTTCACTGCATGACAGCCTGATTCATCCTTTCCTGATGCGCCATGAGCAGCCGCTGGAGAAACCTTCCACGCCACTGCCTTCGCTGGATCTGCTGACCGCACCGCCTGAAGAGGAAGAACCGGTTGATATGTTCTCGCTGGAGCAGACTGCCCGTCTGGTGGAGTCGCGCTTAGGCGATTATCGCGTCAAAGCGGAGGTGGTCGGTATCTCGCCTGGCCCGGTTATTACCCGTTTTGAACTCGACCTGGCACCGGGCGTGAAAGCGGCGCGTATCTCCAACCTGTCCCGCGATCTGGCGCGTTCGCTGTCGACGGTAGCGGTTCGTGTGGTGGAAGTGATCCCAGGCAAACCTTACGTAGGTCTGGAACTGCCAAACAAGCATCGTCAGACCGTCTATCTGCGTGAAGTGCTGGATTGCCCTAAATTCCGCGACAACCCTTCACCGCTGGCCGTCGTGCTGGGCAAAGACATTGCCGGTCAGCCGGTGGTGGCCGATCTGGCGAAAATGCCACACTTACTGGTCGCCGGTACCACCGGTTCCGGTAAGTCTGTGGGCGTGAACGCCATGATTATCAGCATGCTGTATAAGGCGACGCCGGAAGAAGTTCGCTTCATCATGATCGACCCGAAAATGCTTGAGCTGTCGGTCTATGAAGGTATTCCACATCTGCTGACCGAAGTGGTTACAGACATGAAGGATGCTGCCAATGCGCTGCGCTGGAGCGTCGGTGAAATGGAGCGTCGCTACAAGCTGATGTCGGCGCTGGGCGTGCGTAATCTGGCGGGCTACAACGAAAAAGTGGAACAGGCCGAAGCGATGGGTCGTCCGATTCCCGATCCGTTCTGGAAGCCGGGCGACAGCATGGATATGACGCCGCCGGTTCTGGAGAAGCTGCCTTATATTGTTGTGATGGTCGATGAGTTTGCTGACCTGATCATGGCAGTCGGTAAAAAGGTGGAAGAGCTGATTGCCCGCCTGGCACAGAAAGCCCGTGCTGCCGGTATCCATCTGGTACTGGCGACACAGCGTCCATCTGTGGATGTCATTACCGGTCTGATCAAAGCGAACATTCCGACGCGTATCGCCTTTACCGTTTCCAGCAAAATTGATTCACGTACCATTCTCGATCAGGGCGGCGCGGAGTCATTGCTGGGTATGGGTGACATGCTCTACATGCCGCCGAACTCCTCGCTGCCGATTCGTGTTCACGGTGCATTTGTTCGTGACCAGGAAGTGCATGCAGTGGTTCAGGACTGGAAAGCGCGTGGTCGTCCGCAATATATCGACAGCATTACGGCGGGCGAAGAGAGCGAAAATGCCGGTGGCATCGACAGTGATGAAGAGCTCGATCCGCTGTTCGATCAGGCGGTCGGATTTGTGGTTGATAAGCGCCGTGCTTCGATTTCAGGCGTTCAGCGTCAGTTCCGCATCGGCTATAACCGCGCGGCACGTATCATTGAACAGATGGAAGCGCAGGGCATCGTTTCTGCACCAGGACACAATGGTAACCGTGAAGTGCTGTCGCCGCCGCCACACGATATGTAGTGGCTAAATGTTTTGAAACACAACGCAATGAGCCAGTTCCGACTGGCTCATTGTTTTTATGCGGTTAAACCCCATATCTGAATCAGCTTTCGGTTTTTTCCTCTGTTCTGATGGCGGAACGGCGGCCAGGCTTAATGCAGTTATCGATGGGAACGTTTAAATAAGGAATTGAAGCAGATGAAATTACGCGTAATCGCTCTGGGCCTGTTGGCCACCTTTTCTTCAGCCAGCGTTCTGGCTGATGCTTCCAGTGATCTGCAACAGCGCCTGAACAAGGTCAGCAGCTTCCACGCCAGCTTCACCCAAAAAGTGACCGACAGCAGCGGCGCGAATGTGCAGGACGGCGAAGGCGAATTGTGGGTAAAACGTCCCAGCCTGTTTAACTGGCACATGACCGCGCCGGACGAAAGCATCATCATCTCCGACGGTAAATCGCTGTGGTTCTACAACCCGTTTGTTGAGCAGGCGACAGTCAGCCTGTTGCAGAATGCGACCAGCAACACGCCCTTTATGCTGATTGCCCGCAACCAGTCAAATGACTGGAAGCAGTACAATATCAAACAGCAGGGTGACAATTTTGAACTGACACCTAAGAACAGCGACGGCAACCTGAAACAGTTCACCATCCAGGTGACGTCCAGCGGGACCATCAACCGCTTCAGTGCTATCGAGCAGGATGGCCAGCGCAGCGATTACCAGCTGAAAAGCCAGCAGAATGGCGCTATCAGCCCGGATAAATTCACGTTCACACCGCCAAAAGGCGTGACGGTGGACGACCAACGTCAGTGAGGTCACGGTGAGTAACCTGTCCCTGGATTTTTCCACCGAAAATTTCAAACCTCTGGCCGCGCGTATGCGGCCAGAAACATTGAAACAGTACATTGGTCAGCAACATCTGCTGGGCGCAGGCAAACCTCTGCCGCGCGCGATTGAAGCAGGGCACCTGCATTCAATGATCCTGTGGGGACCTCCCGGGACCGGCAAGACCACGCTGGCTGAGATCATTGCCCATTACGGTAACGCCGATGTGGAACGTATTTCGGCCGTCACCTCCGGCGTAAAAGAGATCCGTGAGGCGATTGAGCGGGCCCGTCAGAATAAACATGCCGGGCGGCGCACGATCCTGTTTGTGGACGAGGTCCATCGGTTCAACAAGAGCCAGCAGGATGCCTTTCTGCCCCATATCGAAGATGGCACCATTACCTTTATTGGTGCGACCACCGAAAACCCCTCTTTTGAACTTAACTCTGCGTTGTTGTCACGCGCCCGCGTTTACCTGCTGAAATCACTGACTCTGGAAGATATTGAGCAGGTGCTGGATCAGGCGATGCAGGATAAAGCGCGAGGCTATGGGGACAGTGACATCGTGCTGCCGGACAACACACGCAGGATGATCGCTGAACTGGTTAATGGTGATGCACGTCGGGCGCTGAACACGCTGGAGATGATGGCTGATATGGCCGAAATCACCGCATCAGGTCAGCGAGAACTGACGCCGCAGCTGCTTAACGAAGTCTCTGGTGAGCGATCCGCGCGGTTTGATAATAAAGGCGATCGTTTTTACGATCTGATTTCTGCACTGCACAAATCGGTACGCGGCTCCGCACCGGATGCGGCGCTCTACTGGTATGCGCGCATTATCACTGCGGGCGGCGATCCGCTCTATGTGGCTCGTCGGTTGCTGGCAATCGCCTCCGAAGATGTCGGCAACGCCGATCCGCGCGGTATGCAGGTGGCGATTGCGGCCTGGGATTGCTTCACGCGCGTCGGTCCGGCAGAAGGGGAGCGCGCGATTGCCCAGGCCATTGTTTATCTGGCTTGCGCGCCTAAAAGTAATGCGGTCTACAACGCGTTTAAAGCCGCAATGCGTGATGCACGCGACCATCCCGATTACGATGTGCCGGAACATCTGCGCAATGCCCCGACTAAGCTGATGAAAGAGATGGGCCTGGGTAAAGAGTACCGTTATGCCCATGATGAAACCAACGCCTATGCCGCGGGTGAAGTCTATTTTCCGCAGGAACTGGCCAGCTCGCGCTATTACACCCCAACCCAGCGCGGGCTTGAAGGCAAGATTGGTGAAAAGCTAAGCTGGCTGGCTGAGCAGGATCAAAATAGCCCGACAAAACGCTACCGCTGAAACAGACGTTACGGTAATGTGGGCAATGTTTTCAACGCATTCCGCTGGAATGCGTCCCTTCTTTCAACCAACTTTTTATACACAGGATAAGCATGCTCGATCCCAATCTGCTGCGTAACGAGCCAGACGCAGTCGCAGAAAAACTGGCACGCCGGGGATACAAACTGGATGTGGAAACGCTGCGTTCGCTTGAAGAGCGTCGCAAAGTGCTGCAGGTGGAAACAGAAAATCTGCAGGCAGAGCGTAACTCCCGATCCAAATCCATCGGTCAGGCCAAAGCACGTGGGGAAGACATCGAGCCGCTGCGTCAGGAAGTGAACGCGCTGGGCGAACGCCTGGATGCCGCAAAAGCAGAACTGGATGAACTGCAGAATCAAATCCGTGACTTCTCACTGGCACTGCCGAACATTCCGGCCGATGAAGTGCCGCTGGGCAAAGATGACAGCGAAAACCAGGAAGTGAGCCGCTGGGGTACCCCGCGCGAGTTCAGCTTCCCGGTTAAAGATCACGTTGAGCTGGGTGAAGCGGCTAAAGGCCTGGATTTTGCGTCTGCCGTGAAACTGACCGGTTCACGCTTTGTGGTCATGCAGGGGCAGATTGCCCGCCTGCACCGTGCACTGAGTCAGTTTATGATTGACCTGCACACCGAGCAGCATGGCTACCTTGAAACCTACGTGCCTTATCTGGTTAACCACGAAACGCTTTACGGTACCGGACAGCTGCCTAAGTTTGGCGAAGACCTGTTCCACACCCGTCCGCTGGAAGAGGAGTCAGACAGCAGCAACTATGCGTTAATTCCTACTGCGGAAGTGCCGCTGACTAACCTGGTGCGTGATGAGATCCTCGAAGAGGATAGCCTGCCGGTTAAACTGACTGCGCATACGCCGTGCTTCCGTTCTGAAGCGGGTTCTTACGGTCGTGACACGCGTGGCCTGATCCGTATGCACCAGTTCGACAAAGTTGAGATGGTGCAGATCGTCACGCCGGAGCAGTCAATGGATGCCCTGGAAGAGCTGACCGGTCACGCTGAGAAAGTGCTGCAGCTGCTGAACCTGCCATATCGTAAGGTTTTACTCTGCACCGGCGATATGGGCTTTGGATCGACTAAAACTTACGATCTGGAAGTCTGGCTACCGGCGCAGAATACCTATCGTGAAATTTCATCCTGTTCCAACATGGGTGATTTCCAGGCGCGTCGTATGCAGGCGCGTTGCCGCAACAAACAGGATAAGAAACCGCGTCTGGTTCATACCCTGAATGGCTCAGGGCTGGCCGTAGGCCGTACCCTGGTGGCGGTGCTGGAAAATTATCAGCAGGAAGATGGCCGCATCACTGTGCCTGAGGTTTTACGCCCCTATATGAATGGCGTCGAAATTATCGGCTAAGCAACAGTAACTCTCTGAACCCGGCCATGGCCGGGTTTTTTTATGTTATTGCTCCGGAAAAACTGTTCTGTCAGGCCTCATTTTAATCACAAATAAACGTTATCGATACCAGCCAGGCCGGAATGGCTAAAAACCTAATTTTTCATAGAGATAGCATTTAGCGACCTGCCGCTTCTTACGATTGTAACCCACTGAAGATTAGTAAATTAAATTGTCGCACAGCAAAATGTGCTGCCGTTAAAGTTCGCCCATTGACTTTAAAAAAGCCAATGGCAAACTGCGCGCAATTTCCTTCATTTGCTCTGGTTTCTATCCCCTATGTCAACCTGGTCACGCCCCGTGATATTGCTGCTTTGCGGCCTGATGTTAATGACGGTCGCAATTGCCGTGCTGAATACGCTCGTTCCACTGTGGCTGACGCATGACTTACTGACAACCTGGCAGGTGGGCATCGTAAGCTCCTCCTATTACACCGGTAATCTCGCAGGAACTCTGCTGGCTGGCTGGTTAATCAGGCATTACGGCTTCAACCGCAGCTACTACCTGGCTACCTTGATGTTTGCCGTCGCAACCCTGTGCCTGGCGATGATGTCGGGTTTCTGGGCATGGAGTTCAATGCGTTTCATCGCCGGTGTCGGCTGTGCGCTGATGTGGGTGGTGGTCGAGAGCGCACTTCTGTGCAGCGGAACGGTACGTAATCGGGGACAGCTGCTGGCGGCCTATATGGTTGTCTATTACATCGGCACCGTGACAGGCCAGTTGCTGGTCAGCAAACTGTCTACGGAATTACTCAGCGTGATTCCGTGGGTGACGTCGCTGGTCTTCTGCGCCGTGCTGCCACTGGTCTTTACTCGCGTCTCCGCCAGCGGTGAAGCGACAGAAGCCGCTCCGGCCCGCATCTGGCCGATGCTGCGTCGCCGTAGCTCACGTCTGGGCATCAATGGCTGCATTATCTCTGGCATCCTTCTGGGCTCGCTTTATGGCCTGATGCCGCTTTACCTGTCACATCAGGGAATGAGTGATGCCAATGTGGGTTACTGGATGGCGTTGCTGGTCAGCGCAGGCATTGTGGGCCAGTGGCCCATTGGCCGTCTGGCCGATCGTTTTGGTCGCATGCTGGTGCTGCGAGTTCAGGTCTTTGTGGTTATCCTGGGTGCGATGGCCATGTTAACCAATGCCGCGATGGCACCAGCGCTATTTGTTCTGGGGCTGGCAGGCTTCACACTCTATCCGGTGGCGATGTCCTGGGCTTGCGAGACGGTCGCACATCATGAACTGGTAGCGATGAATCAGGCACTGCTGATGAGTTATACCGTGGGCAGTCTGGCTGGACCGGCAATGACCTCTGTTCTGATGCAGAATTATTCTGACCAGCTACTGTTCGTGATGATCGCTGCTGTGGCACTGATTTATCTGGTGATGCTGCTGCGCAAAGCGAATCATCAGGCTACGCCAGTGGCACATGCCTGATCGCTGAACAGCAAAAAGGGAGCGTTAAGCTCCCTTTTTTTGTGGCAGATTCTTCAGTACATCACTTCGTGGCCATAGCTGGCGAGAATGTTTTTCACGCGCTCCATTGTCTCTTTGCTCGGTGGCTTCACCCCGTCCAGCTTGTACTCTTCACCCATCGCAATCCATTTATGCTTACCCAGCTCGTGATAGGGCAGCAATTCAATCTTCTCAACGTTCTCCATGTCACGCGTGAATTCACCCAAGCGATGCGCGGTGTCATCATCGTCGGAATAGCCGGGCACCACGACAAAACGGATCCATGTCCGTTTGCCTTTTTTCTGCAGGTAACGGGCAAAGTCCAGCGTACGGTGATTGGAGACACCCACCAGAATCTGATGCACGTCGTCATTCATCTGTTTCAGGTCGAGCATCACTAAGTCGGTAACGTCGAGCAGTTCATCGATCACCGGATCATAGCGGCGTACGAAGCCGTTGGTGTCGAGACAGGTATGAATACCTTCGGCCTTGCAGGCACGGAACCAGTCGCGCACAAATTCAGCCTGGAGAATGGCTTCACCGCCTGAGGCCGTGACGCCGCCACCAGAGGCGTTCATAAAATGGCGATAGGAGAGTACATCCGCCATCAGCGCTTCGACGCTGATCTCTTTGCCACCGTGCGTATCCCAGGTGTCGCGGTTGTGACAGTAGAGGCAGCGCATCAGGCAGCCCTGGAAGAAGGTGATAAAACGGATACCGGGACCATCGACGGTGCCGCAGGATTCAAATGAGTGGATACGACCGTTAACTGACATTGCGATGTTTTCTCCAGTAAGTCTGCCGGGACAGACGGCGCAATCTCTGTAGCGCTCAGGGCAGGAAATCGATTCTGGTGGGAACCTTGATGGAGATGACCACCAGAACAGACTTTTAATTAAAAGGCTCCGCGAGGAGCCTTTTTTATCAGGTAGAGCAGTAATTACAGTGATTTAGTGAAGGTTCGGGTAATCACATCCTGCTGCTGTTCTTTAGTCAGTGAGTTAAAGCGTACAGCGTAACCGGAAACGCGAATGGTCAGCTGCGGATATTTCTCTGGATGTTCCATCGCATCCAGCAGCATTTCACGGTTCATAACGTTAACGTTGAGGTGCTGACCGCCTTCGATGCTGGCTTCGTGATGGAAGTAACCATCCATCAGACCGGCAAGGTTGGTTTTCCGCACGTTATCATCTTTACCCAGCGCGTTTGGTACGATTGAGAAGGTATAAGAGATACCATCTTTCGCGTAGGCAAACGGCAGTTTCGCGACGGAAGTCAGTGAGGCAACTGCACCTTTCTGGTCACGACCATGCATCGGGTTAGCACCTGGTCCAAACGGCGCGCCAGCGCGACGTCCATCTGGTGTGTTACCGGTTTTCTTACCATATACCACGTTCGAGGTAATGGTCAGAACAGACTGCGTCGGCACGGCATTACGATAGGTGTTCAGCTGCTGAATTTTCTTCATGAAGCGTTCAACCAGATCGCAGGCCAGGTCATCTACCCGTGAGTCGTTGTTACCGAACTGCGGATATTCGCCTTCAATGTCGAAGTCGATGGCCAGACCATCTTCGTCACGAATCGGTTTCACTTTGGCATATTTAATGGCAGAAAGTGAATCCGCAGCGACGGAGAGACCCGCGATACCACAGGCCATGGTGCGGTAGACATCCCGATCATGTAAGGCCATCAGCGCCGCTTCGTAGCTGTATTTATCATGCATGTAGTGAATGATGTTCAGCGAAGTCACATACTGTTTTGCCAGCCAGTCCATGAAGTGATCCATACGCTCCATGACGGTGTCGAAATCCAGTACGTCGTCGCTGATTTTGTCGCCTTTCGGTCCAACCTGCATTTTCAGCTTTTCATCCACGCCGCCGTTGATTGCGTAGAGCAGCGTTTTCGCCAGGTTGGCACGTGCGCCAAAGAACTGCATTTGTTTGCCGACAATCATCGGGCTCACGCAGCAGGCGATTGCGTAGTCATCATTGTCGAAATCAGCACGCATCAGGTCATCGTTCTCATACTGCAAAGATGAGGTATCGATAGAGACTTTAGCGGCATATTTTTTGAAATTAATCGGCAGTTTTTCTGACCACAGGATGGTCATGTTCGGCTCAGGTGAAGGACCCATGGTGTAGAGGGTATTCAGGAAGCGGAACGTACTTTTTGAGACCAGAGTACGGCCATCAACGCCCATACCTGCCAGGGATTCCGTTGCCCAGATTGGGTCACCTGAGAACAGCTCATCATATTCAGGTGTACGCAGGAAGCGAACCATACGCAGTTTCATCACCAGATGGTCAATCAGTTCCTGTGCCTGCTCTTCAGTCAGTTTACCGGCTTTAAGGTCACGTTCGATATAAACATCAAGGAAGGTTGAGACGCGGCCAAATGACATGGCAGCACCGTTTTGTGATTTAACTGCAGCCAGGTAGCCATAGTAAGTCCACTGTACTGCTTCAACCGCATTGGTAGCCGGACCGGAGATGTCATGGCCATATTTTGCTGCCATCTCTTTAATCTGGGCCAGCGCATGATGCTGATCAGAAATCTCTTCACGCAGACGAATAGTCGCTTCCAGATTAACGCCATTCTCTAAATCTTCCTGCAGTGAGGCGAACTGAGCGAATTTATCCGCCATCAGGAAATCGATGCCGTACAGCGCCACACGACGATAGTCACCGATAATACGGCCACGACCATAAGCATCAGGAAGGCCGGTCAGGATACCTGATTTACGGCAGCGCAAAATGTCCGGGGTATAAACATCGAACACGCCCTGGTTGTGCGTTTTGCGGTATTCGGTGAAGATTTTTTTCAGTGAAGGGTCGAGTTCACGGCCATACACTTTGCATGACCCTTCGACCATTTTGATGCCGCCATAAGGAATGATGGCGCGTTTTAATGGCGCTTCGGTCTGCAGACCAACAATTTTTTCCAGTGGCTTAATGATGTAACCCGCGTCGTGCGAGGTAATGGTTGAGGCGAGATCGGTGTCGAAGTCGACTGGCGCGTGGGTGCGGTTCTCAATTTTGATGCCTTCCAGCACGCTTTCCCACAGTTTGGTGGTCGCTTCAGTGGCACCCGCCAGGAATGACTCGTCACCTTCATATGGGGTGTAGTTTTTCTGAATGAAGTCGCGCACATTGACGCTATTCTGCCATTCGCCTTCAGCAAATCCTTCCCATGCTGAAGCCAGTTTTGCATTAAGTTCGGTCATAATATACCTGCCTTATATGAGGAGACTTTACGGTCGGGCACAGCCAACTTCCTGTGCCGTCAAAAATGCGTTTAATGAACCTGGTCACCTTTACGGAGATAGATAACCCAGTAGGTCAACCCAACCAGAACGCCGCCGCCGATAATGTTTCCGATGGTCACGGGAATCAGGTTGTCGATAATAAAGTTACTGAGGGTCAGCGAGTGAAACTGTGCCGCCGTGGTGCCAGCTGCCTGCCAGAATTCAGGTGTCGCGAAGTCACGAATAGCAATGGCATAGGGTATAAGAAACATGTTGGCGATACTGTGTTCGAAACCGCTTGCGACAAACATCGCAACAGGCAGAATCATCACGACCAGCTTATCGGTCAGGGTGCGGCCTGAGTAACTCATCCAGACGGCGAGACAGACCAGCAGATTGGCCAATGTACCCAGACAAACCGCCTCTATGAAGGTGTGATGCATCTTGTGGTCGGCGGTTTGCAGGACATTTAATCCCCAGGCACCATTCGCGACCATGTGCTGTCCGGCAAACCACATCAGGGCGACAAAGAAGAGTGCACCTGCAAGGTTACCGGCGTAGACGTTAATCCAGTTGCGGGCCAGCTGGCCCCAGCTGATGCGGCCACTGGCTTTGGCGACAACGATTAATACAGTAGAGGTAAAAAGGTCAGCACCACATACCACGACCAGCATTAAGCCGAGTGAAAAGCAGATACCTCCAATCAGTTTGGCTATGCCATAGGGCATCGCGCCGCTACCGGTGGTCGCTGTAATATAAAAAACGAATGCGATTGAGATAAATACGCCGGCGTTTATTGCCAGAAAGAAGGTCGTAAAAGGATGTTTGGTTGCTTTATAGATACCCGCGTCTTCGGCCACTTTCGCCATCGCGGCGGGTAATAAAAGATTAAAAGGGTTGTCAGTTTTCACACTAACTTACTCCTGAAGTTGTCTGAAAAAATACTAACAAAGGAGTATAGGTCAGTAATTGATATGGATCATGTTTGCCAGGGTGGTAACACACTGGTCGCAAATTAATGAGAAAATAATGAGTTAACTAACTGAATATCAACAAATAAATTTATTTTAAAAATACAAAAATATTTTAATATAAAGTGATGCGCCACTTTTTTAGTTCAGGCTGTGTTATTAATTAATGGCTTATGTGTTAATTAAAATGATGTGATGTAATAAGAAGGAATTTTAAAGTAGCTAATGTTTCATAGAGAAAGTGGGGAATGATGGCACCAGATAAATCCAGTGCCATGGTTAGCCGTCTGCTTTCAGTCTGACGCGTTATGGCTTACGCGTTTTTCCAGTAGTGACGTTTGGCGTTTTGCAGTTTTTCGTAGGCGGCAAGCAGCGACTGATGGGCAGGGAAGGCCTGCAGCTCATCATCAACAGCCTGAAGGCCATTAAACGGATTCTCACCACTGATCGCGGCTGAAGCTGCTTCCATTGCGCTCTCACCATACATCCGCAGGAAAGCGTGATGATACTGCAACGGATCACGCTCATCTTCCATAGCCAGTAACAGCAGGGTCTGCAGGCAACGATAGTAGTTAGCGCGCTCTGGCGTAAAGATTGAGCTGTTAAACTCCATCGTCCATTCTGTCCAGATCAATGCCTGATCCAGATCGCCGCCCGCCAGCGCCAGCATCGCTTTTAATTCGCCAACACGCAGCGTGTACCAGCCATTGTCTTTACCGGTCGCCAGACCCAGCAGCTCACGAACACGGGTGAAGTCGTCAAAGCCTTCATCATCAAGCTGTCCAATCAGATCCAGATACTCTTCCGGATTCCAGTTGCTGTCAGGCAGGGCCAGCAGGGTTTCACGCATGCCCGCTCCCATGCTGTTGTTCGCCAGGAACAGATCTTCTGCCGGGTAGATATCAGACATGCCTGGCACGATGATGCGGCAGGCATAGACACCCAGATGCTCGTAGTCTGCAATATAGACTTCCTGATCTTCCGAGGCGAAGATTGCCATCAGCGTGGCGAATTCCTGTTCGGTGCTGCCCGCGAATGACCAGTCGACAAAAGGATAATCCGCAGTTTCTTTAAACAGATCCCAGGAGATCAGGCCGCTTGAATCGATGAAGTGTGTTTCAAGGTTGGCATGCTCAGCCACTTCTTCGTCATCAAAGGTCGGTGGGGTAAACACATCCAGATCTTTGAGGCTTCGGCCCTGCAGCAACTCGGTAACGGTACGCTCCAGCGCCACACCGAAATCAGGGTGAGCACCAAATGAGGCAAAACAGGTTCCGTTGGTTGGGTTAAACAGCACCACGCAGATAACCGGATATTTACCGCCGAGAGAGGCGTCATAAGCGAAAATCGGGAAGCCTTCCGCTTCAAGACGTGCAATAGCTTCGATCACTTCAGGATAACGTTGCATCACGTCATCTGGAATCGCAGGCAGGCTGATCGCTTCAGCAATAATGCGGTTTTTAATGTAGCGCTCAAACACTTCAGACAGCCCCTGAACACGCGCTTCGTTCGCGGTATTACCTGCCGACATGCCGTTTGAGACATAGAGGTTGCCGATAATATTCATCGGGATATAGACAGTCTGCTGGTCGGACTGACGGGTAAAGGGCAGGGCGCAGATACCACGTTCAGTATTCCCGGACTGCAGATCAATCAGGCCGGAAGCCGTCAGGGCATTGTCGGGATCGTAAAATGCGCGCAGGCGCGGATCCAGAATACCTTCAGGTAAGGACTCATCATCAGGTAACGCAAACCATTTTTCATTGGGATAGTGAACAAAATCGCCGTTAGCGATCTTTTTTCCCAGCCAGAAGTCAGCAAAAAAATAGTTAGTTGAGAGACGCTCGAAATACTCGCCCAGCGCGGAGGCCAGCGCCGCTTTTTTACTGGCGCCCTTGCCGTTGGTAAAACAGAGCGGGCAATCGCGGTCGCGGATATGCACTGACCAGACATGGGGGACAGGATTCAGCCAGGATGCTTCTTCAATGTTAAAGCCAAGATCCTGCAGCTTGTTCTGGAAACGCGCAATGGAGTCTTCCAGTGCGGCATCTTTGCCCGGGATAAATGTTTGCGTCATAGTGCCGCTCTCTCAGTTGTCATAGGGTGCGTAAAGCGCGCAATGATACGGATTTTGCTAACAGACCGCTATCAGGGCGGGACATTTTTACCGGCTTACTTTACCGGCTTAGTTTTCATCACTTTCGCTCTCAGGCCAAACGCGAATTAATGGCGCTGGATAAAGCCTCACAAAATTCCGCGCAGATTTGCATTGGTAACATAACCTCCGGCGAGCCGGATTCAGAAAATGTGACCGCTCCCTGATTTATGATTGCAGCTATCAGAATGCAGTGATAAAACCGGATGGTTATTCATAACCGTTCGATATGACAGTGGTGAGGGGAAATGACGCAAGTTTATAATTTTAGCTCTGGCCCGGCGATGCTACCGGTTGAAGTGCTTCGTCGTGCAGAACAGGAACTGACGAACTGGCGCGGTCTGGGTACCTCTGTAATGGAGATCAGTCACCGCAGTAAAGAGTTTATTCAGGTGGCTGAAGAAGCGGAGCAGGACTTCCGTGATCTGCTAAAAATACCGTCGAATTACAAAGTTTTATTCTGTCATGGTGGGGCGCGTGCGCAGTTCGCTGCCGTACCGGGAAATCTGCTGGGTAAAGCGACCAGTGCCGACTATGTTGATGGCGGTTACTGGGCGCATAGCGCAATAAAAGAAGCGGAAAAGTTTTGTTCCCCACGCACGCTTGATGTCAAAACAACGCGCGACGGTAAACGAGCCATCCTGCCGATGAGCGAATGGGAGGTGAGTGAGACGTCCGCTTACCTGCATTTCTGCCCGAATGAAACCATTGATGGCATCGCGATTGACGAACAGCCCGACTTTGGCAGTAAAACCGTTGTTGCTGATTTCTCATCCACCATTCTGTCACGCCCTATCGATGTGAGTCGTTACGGTGTGATTTATGCGGGTGCGCAGAAAAATGTGGGCCCGGCCGGATTAACGCTGGTTGTCGTTCGCGAAGATCTGCTGGGTCAGGCGCACGCCTCTGTGCCCTCAATCCTCGATTACAAAGTGCTGGCCGATAACGATTCGATGTTTAACACCCCGCCGACTTTTGCGTGGTATCTCTCAGGGCTGGTGTTTAAATGGCTGAAAGAGAAGGGCGGTGTCGCTGAAATTGATCGTATCAATCAGGCAAAATCTGACCTGCTTTATGGCGTAATCGATCACAGTGGCTTCTATCGTAATGATGTGGCAACAGAAAACCGCTCACGCATGAACATCCCTTTCCAGCTGGCCGATGCTTCACTCGATGCGCTGTTCCTGGAAGAGTCGTTTAAGGCGGGATTACACGCGCTTAAAGGCCATCGTGTAGTAGGCGGTATGCGCGCCTCTATTTATAATGCGATGCCGCTGGAAGGTGTGAAGGCCCTGACCGATTTCATGGTCGATTTTGAACGCCGTCACGGCTGATTATTAAGATATCAGCATTGATGCTGATGCCAGACCTCGTCACACGGCGAGGTCTCTGTATTTTTTGAGGATTTCGTTTCACATGCAGGACTCCCTGACTCTCCAACCGATTGCGCGCGTCAACGGCACGGTAAATCTGCCCGGCTCAAAGAGCGTTTCCAATCGTGCATTGCTGCTGGCTGCTCTGGCTAAAGGTACAACCCGTCTTACCAACCTGCTCGACAGCGACGACGTTAAGCACATGCTGAACGCGCTGACCGCGCTTGGTGTAAGCTATACGCTTTCCAGCGATCGCACCCTGTGTGAAGTGACGGGAAATGCCGGGCCACTGCACGCATCTCAACCGCTGTCACTGTTTCTGGGCAATGCCGGAACCGCAATGCGTCCGCTGGCCGCGGCGCTTTGTCTGGGCCAGCACGATATCGAACTGACCGGCGAACCCCGCATGAAAGAGCGTCCAATCGGGCATCTGGTTGACGCACTTCGTCAGGGCGGAGCAACCATTGAGTACCTGGAAAACGAAAACTATCCGCCGCTGCGTTTACGCGGTGGTTTTACCGGGGGTGAAGTCAGTGTGGATGGCAGCGTTTCCAGCCAGTTCCTGACCGCGCTGCTGATGACCGCGCCGCTGGCACAGCAGGATACCTGCATCACCATCAAAGGTGATTTGGTGTCGAAACCTTACATCGATATTACCCTTAATCTGATGCAGTGCTTTGGCGTCGAGGTTGAGAATCAGAACTATCAGCGCTTCCTGATCAAGGGACAGCAACAGTATCAGTCGCCGGGTGATTACCTGGTTGAAGGCGATGCCTCTTCCGCTTCCTATTTCCTGGCCGCTGCCGCCATTAAAGGCGGCACGGTTCGCGTCACCGGGATTGGACGCCAGAGTGTGCAGGGTGACATCCGGTTTGCTGACGTGCTGGAAAAGATGGGCGCGACGATTGAGTGGGGCGATGATTACATTGCCTGTACGGCCGGAAAACTGCAGGCCATCGATATGGACATGAACCATATTCCGGATGCTGCAATGACCATCGCGACTACGGCGCTATTTGCAGAGGGCACCACCCGGTTACGCAATATTTATAACTGGCGGGTAAAAGAGACCGATCGACTGAGCGCAATGGCCACAGAGCTGCGTAAAGTCGGGGCAGAAGTCGAAGAGGGTCATGACTACATCCGTATTACGCCGCCAGCGACGCTGATTCATGCGGATATTGGCACCTACAATGACCACCGCATGGCGATGTGTTTCTCTCTGGTTGCACTTTCTGATACCCCGGTGACCATTCTCGATCCTGGCTGTACTGCAAAAACCTTCCCGGACTATTTCGTTCAACTGGCTAAAATCAGCCAGAGCGCCTGATATCTCCCTTTCCGGTGCGGTTCGCACCGGAACTCCCCTGATTTTATCTGGCTGTAACAGGCCAGAGATCCTCTGAATTGACTAAGATTACGAACCTGATCAGTGCGAAAGGGTAACCAAGCCGTGCTATGCAGCGTATAATGCTAGTCATTAATGGTGACCGAAAGGTCAGGAAGCACGCAGCAACAGGAGGGAATAATGACAGTAACTGCCCCGGTCATAACTATTGATGGGCCAAGTGGAGCGGGAAAGGGAACCCTGTGCAAAGCGATGGCGGAATCGCTGCAGTGGCATCTGCTGGACTCCGGTGCTATTTATCGCGTGCTGGCGTTAGCCGCATTGCATCATCAGGTGGAGATTGAATCTGAAGAGGCGCTGGTGCCGATTGCCGCTCACCTGGATGTGCGCTTTGTGTCACAAAATGGTGAAATGCAGGTCATACTTGAAGGTGAAGATGTCACCGGTGAAATCCGTACTCAGGAGGTCAGCAACACCGCTTCTCGTGTTGCCGCTTTTCCCCGGGTACGCGAAGCATTATTGCGCCGCCAGCGCGGTTTCCGCGAGATGCCTGGCCTGATTGCTGATGGCCGTGATATGGGCACCGTGGTTTTTCCGGATGCGCCAGTGAAAATTTTCCTTGATGCCAGCCCGGAAGAGCGAGCTCAGCGCCGTATGCTACAGTTGCAGGATAATGGCTTTAATGTTAACTTTGACCGCCTTTTAGCCGAGATAAAAGAACGCGACGACCGCGATCGTAATCGCGCAATTGCGCCTTTAGTAGCCGCTGGCGATGCATTGGTTCTGGACTCTACCGAGATGTCTATCGATCAAGTCATTGAAAAAGCGCTACAATATGCCCGCGAGAAGCTGGGTATTACGGCTTAACTGAATCTACCACCCTGTACCATGGATCCGGTGCCGGGCATGTGAAACAACCCCATCCGACATGAAGTCAGATGGACGTTAAATTGAAGAATCCTGAAGATTATCAATATGACTGAATCTTTTGCTCAACTATTTGAAGAATCCTTAAAAACAATCGAAACCCGCCCGGGTTCTATCGTTCGTGGCATCGTCGTTTCTATCGACAAAGATGTCGTTCTGGTTGATGCGGGTCTGAAATCTGAATCTGCAATTCCTGCAGAGCAGTTCAAGAACGCAGCCGGCGAACTGGAAATCCAGGTAGGCGACGAAGTTGATGTTGCTCTGGATGCAGTGGAAGACGGCTTCGGTGAAACCCTGCTGTCCCGTGAGAAAGCTAAGCGCCATGAAGCATGGATCACGCTGGAGAAAGCTTACGAAGACGCTGAAACTGTTACCGGTGTTATCAACGGCAAAGTTAAAGGCGGCTTCACAGTTGAGCTCAACGGTATCCGTGCGTTCCTGCCAGGTTCACTGGTAGATGTGCGTCCGGTGCGCGATACGCTGCACCTGGAAGGCAAAGAGCTTGAATTCAAAGTGATCAAGCTGGATCAGAAACGCAACAACGTCGTGGTTTCACGTCGTGCGGTTATCGAATCCGAAAACAGCGCAGAGCGCGATCAGCTGCTGGAAAACCTGCAGGAAGGCATGGAAGTCAAAGGTATCGTTAAGAACCTGACTGACTACGGTGCATTCGTTGATCTGGGCGGCGTTGATGGCCTGCTGCACATCACTGACATGGCATGGAAACGCGTTAAGCATCCAAGCGAAATCGTCAACGTGGGCGACGAAATCACCGTTAAGGTGCTGAAGTTCGACCGCGAGCGTACCCGTGTTTCTCTGGGTCTGAAGCAGCTGGGCGAAGATCCATGGGTTGCTATCGCTAAACGCTATCCGGAAGGCACCCGCCTGACCGGTCGTGTTACCAACCTGACTGATTACGGCTGCTTCGTGGAAATCGAAGAAGGCGTTGAAGGTCTGGTACACGTGTCTGAAATGGACTGGACCAACAAAAACATCCATCCGTCTAAAGTTGTTAACGTAGGCGACGTGGTTGAAGTTATGGTTCTGGACATTGACGAAGAGCGTCGTCGTATCTCCCTGGGTCTGAAGCAGTGTAAATCTAACCCATGGCAGCTGTTCGCTGAGACGCACAACAAAGGCGATCGTGTTGAAGGTAAAATCAAGTCAATCACTGACTTCGGTATCTTCATCGGCCTGGATGGCGGCATCGACGGTCTGGTTCACCTGTCTGACATCTCCTGGAACGCGACTGGCGAAGAAGCCGTTCGTGAGTACAAAAAAGGCGACGAAATCGCTGCCGTTGTACTGCAGGTTGATGCAGAGCGCGAGCGTATCTCTCTGGGCGTTAAACAGCTGGCAGAAGATCCGTTCAACAACTACATCACTTTGAACAAGAAAGGTGCCATCGTCACCGGTAAAGTGACTGCAGTTGATGCTAAAGGTGCTACAGTTGAATTAGCAGATGGCGTTGAGGGTTACCTGCGCGCTTCTGAAGCTTCACTGGACCGCATTGAAGATGCAACTCTGGTTCTGAACGTTGGCGACGACGTTGAAGCTAAGTTCACCGGCGTTGATCGTAAAAACCGTGTCGTAAGCCTGTCTGTCCGTGCGAAAGACCAGGCTGATGAGAAAGAAGCTATCAATACTGTTAACACCAAACAGGAAGAAGGCAATTTCTCTAGCGCTATGGCTGAAGCGTTCAAAGCGGCTAAAGGCGAGTAATCGGCCTGAAGCACCGGGTGGGCAACCACCCGGTTTCGGTAAAAGCTGTCATACATTCCCATAGGGATAAACCGGAGGTTACATGACCAAGTCAGAACTGATCGAAAGACTGGCGGGACAGCATACTCATATACCGGCGAAAGTCGTTGAGGATGCAGTAAAAGAGATGCTTGAGCACATGGCCACTACGCTGGCACAGGGCGAACGCATCGAAATCCGGGGATTCGGCAGCTTTTCTTTGCACTATCGCGCTCCGCGTACTGGACGTAACCCGAAAACGGGTGACAAAGTGGATCTGGAAGGCAAATACGTTCCCCACTTTAAGCCAGGCAAAGAGCTGCGCGATCGCGCAAATATCTACGGCTAAGCCGATACCGAACCAGATAAACGACATCTCCGGATGTCGTTTTTTTTTGCCTGCGATTCAGGCTCAGACCTGACATCCGGATTGCTGTCATCAACACTGCAACACCGCACTCTCTTTGTGAGAGCGCTCCAGCCTGCCTGATCATCCGCTGTTACTTTCATCTCCTTTGCCCAGAATAATCGAACTGAATCAATGGATACGATTATGCTGACATGGACCGTTCTGGCGCGACTGGCGATCGTTGCAACGTTACCGCTAATGCTGATGGCCCGGCTGCCTTCCGGTGAGGTGATGTGGGGCTTCCTCCTCACAGGACTGGCTCTGCTGCATTGCCCTTACCAACCCGTCCGTCTGGCCGGTATTACTCTGCTGTTGCTGGCATGGGCCTGTAACGACGCCCGTCTGATAGTGCGGGATATCGAAAAGTTCTCGGCGCGTCCTGTCACCTACACCCTTCAGATCAGTGAACTGCGGAAAGAGCGGAAGCAAATCCGGGTTCGTCTGCTGAAAGAGGAGGGCAGGATGATTTTTCCGCCTCGCTTTGCCTGGATCTGGTTTGATGCTGATCCGGAGGTCTACTGTCCAGGACAACGCTGGACGATGCAACTACGTCTGCGACCGGTACATGCCCGCCTTAATGAGGGCGATTTTGATGCACAGCGTTTTGCACTGGCTAATAATACGCCGCTTCAGGGACGAATCCTTAAGCAGACTGCGGTAAGCGATCGCTGTGATAGCCGCTGGCGATTTATTTTATGGCATCGTGACAGGACCCGTGCAATGCCTGCACGTGCAACGCTGGAGGCACTGGCTTTTGGCATTCGGGATGAGATGAGCCAGCAGACGCGTCAGCTACTGCGGGATACCGGTACCGCGCATCTGATGGCGATATCGGGCATGCATATCGCCCTGGCCGCCAGCACCGGCTGGATGATTGCGCGTGGGGTGCAATTTATCTTGCCAGCACGTTATATCAGCTATCTTTTCCCCCTCATCGTGAGCTGGCTGTTTGCTGCAATCTATACCTGGCTCTCCGGTGCACAGCCTCCCGCAGAGCGTTCGCTGCTTGCCCTGACGCTATGGGCGATAACACGGTTTGCGGGAGTTCAGCTGAATAGCTGGCAGGTCTGGACGTTCTGTATTGCATTGCTGCTGGTAACCGACCCGCTGACCGTGCTCTCTGACAGCTTCTGGCTCTCGGTACTGGCTGTGGGCATGCTGCTGGTCTGGTATCACTGGTTCCCGCTGCCTGCGGCGTTCCGTCAGCAACGGCGCTGGATTCCGGTACAGTTGCTGCATTTACAGGCGGGCATGATGATTTTAATGGTGCCGTTGCAGGTGGCGATTTTTAACGGCATCAGCCTGACTGCGCTGGTGGCGAATGTTGTCGCGATTCCGGTCGTCTCGTTTATTACCATGCCTCTGGTGACGCTCGCCCTGCTGCTGCCGGTGGCGCATTTATCTGGCTTCTTCTGGGGAGCGGCCGATCTCTCTTTACGTGCACTGTTTCATTGCCTGACGTTGCTGCCACCAGGCTGGTGGCCGCTGAGTGGCACAACCTGGTTTACGGTTATGGTATGGGGCGGCCTGACTCTCTGGCGTGCGCAGCTCTTCTTCTCTCTGCCACTAAGCAGCTGCGCCTTAGCGCTGGCGATGATACTGAGTCGCCAGCCAAATCAGGAGCAGGGCTGGCGCATCGATATGCTGGATATCGGGCACGGTCTGAGTCTGGTGATCAGCCAGGGCGACGAGGCCGTGATGTATGACACCGGCCCGCGCTGGCAGAACGATAATGCGGGGAGTCGGGTGATCATTCCATGGCTGGAGCGCAGGCAGTTACGGTTAAAACAGGTCATCCTGAGTCATAAACATCTGGATCATACTGGCGGGCTGGCGGCGATTACTCAACGCTGGCCAGCGGTTGAAGTCAGAAGTGCGCTGGCTGATGAGGCACACTTACCCTGCGTACGGGGCACGCAGTGGCGCTGGCGGCAGCTCCACTTTCGGGTGGTCTGGCCGCTGACGGCACCCCTGCCGGGCGGAAATAATGACTCCTGTGTGGTGATCGTCGATGATGGTCAGGTCCGGCTGATGTTAACCGGTGATATTGAAGCGAAAGCGGAACGCCAGCTGGTGGCGCTGGAGAAGCAGGGGCTGAAGGTCGATATTCTGCAGGTCCCGCACCACGGTAGCCGGACGTCGTCGACCTCATTGCTGCTGCGTAAAGCCGCAGGCCACACCGCTATCGCCTCGCTGGCACGCTACAATGCATGGCGTATGCCCGCGAAAAATGTGCTGGAAAACTATCGAACGGCCGGTTTTCACTGGCTGGATACGGGCCAGTCAGGACAAATCAGTATCAGGATAGAGCAGGGCAGAGCGCAGGTTTCTACCCTGCGGGAACAATTAATGCCCCGTTGGTATCATCAGTGGTTTGGCGTCAAACGCGAATCCAGGTAGAATGGCCGGCTATTTCCAACAGCGTGAATAAATAATGCATCAAGATAAAGATCTCTCTACGTGGCAGACGTTTCGCCGACTCTGGCCGATGATCGCGCCTAATAAAGCGGGATTAATTGCGGCCTCAGTCGCCCTGATTATTAATGCTGCGGGCGACGCCTTAATGCTCTCACTGTTGAAACCGTTACTGGATGATGGTTTTGGTAAAGCTGACAGATCGGTGATGCTGTGGCTGCCGTTAGTGGTTATTGGCCTGATGCTGGTACGCGGAGTCACCAGTTATATCTCCAGCTACTGCATCTCCTGGGTCTCTGGCAACGTCGTGATGAATATCCGCCGTCGTCTGTTCAGCCATATGATGGGCATGCCGGTTTCGTTTTTCGACCAGCAGTCAACCGGCACCCTGTTGTCACGCATTACTTACGATTCTGAGCAGGTCGCCTCCTCTTCTTCGGGCGCGCTGGTCACCGTAGTGCGTGAAGGGGCTTCCATTATTGGCCTGTTTATCATGATGTTCTACTACAGCTGGCAGCTGTCGCTGATCCTGATTGTACTGGCACCTATCGTCTCTTTTGCTATCCGCACCGTTTCTAAGCGCTTCCGCACCATCAGCAAAAGTATGCAGAACACTATGGGGCAGGTGACAACCAGCGCCGAGCAGATGTTGAAAGGGCACAAAGAAGTGCTGATTTTTGGCGGACAGGACATTGAATCGGAGCGCTTTTCCCGCGTCAGTAACCGGATGCGTCAGCAGGGAATGAAACTCGTTTCAGCCTCCTCCATTTCCGATCCGATTATTCAGCTGATCGCGTCGCTGGCACTGGCTTTTGTGCTCTATGCCGCCAGCTTCCCCAGCGTCATGGATACCCTGACAGCCGGTACCATCACCGTGGTCTTCTCCTCGATGATTGCCCTGATGCGCCCGCTTAAGTCTCTGACCAACGTCAACGCCCAGTTCCAGCGTGGGATGGCGGCCTGTCAGACACTGTTCTCTATTCTGGATAGTGAGCAGGAAGTGGATAACGGTACGCGCGAAATCACCCGTGCTAAAGGGGATATTGAATTCCGTGATGTGACCTTTACCTACCCAGGTCGTGAAATTCCGGCACTGCGTAATATCAATCTGTCGCTGCCAGCAGGAAAAACGGTGGCGCTGGTGGGCCGTTCCGGTTCCGGTAAGTCTACGATGGCGAGCCTGCTGACCCGCTTTTATGATATCCAGCAGGGCGAAATCCTGCTGGACGGTCATGATCTGCGTGAGTACAGCCTGCGCTCATTGCGTAATCAGGTGGCGCTGGTGTCACAGAATGTGCACCTCTTCAACGACACGATTGCCAATAACATCGCGTATGCCCGCAGTGAGCAATACAGTCGTGAAGAGATCGAGCAGGCGGCCACCATGGCGCATGCCATGGACTTTATCAATAAAATGGATAAGGGCCTGGATACGATGATTGGCGAGAATGGCGTGCTGTTATCTGGCGGTCAGCGTCAGCGTATTGCCATTGCCCGTGCGTTGTTACGTGATTGCCCGATCCTGATCCTCGATGAAGCCACCTCGGCGCTGGATACCGAGTCTGAACGCGCGATTCAGTCTGCACTGGATGAGTTGCAGAAGAACCGTACCTCGCTGGTGATTGCACACCGACTCTCTACCATCGAGAAAGCGGATGAAATCGTGGTAATTGAAGATGGCCAGATTGTTGAACGCGGTACGCATCAGGTGCTGTTAGCAGAACGCGGTGCCTATGCACAGCTGCACAAGATGCAATTCGGCCAATGATTGAACGTATCTGGAGTGGTCGCTCACCGCTATGGCTGCTGCTATGGCCATTCAGCCTGCTGTATGGTGCGATCACGGCCCTGATACGCTTCAGTTACAGGCGCGGCTGGCGTAAAAGCTGGCGTGCGCCTCTGCCGGTCGTGGTGGTAGGTAACCTGACTGCTGGCGGGAATGGAAAGACGCCGGTGGTCATCTGGCTGGTCGAGGCGTTACAGCAGCGCGGCCTGCGCGCTGGCGTGGTCTCCCGAGGATATGGTGGCAAGGCGGACCACTATCCCTTGCTGGTCACGGCGCAGACCCCCACCGAACAGGCCGGGGATGAGCCGGTATTGATCGCCCAGCGCACCGGGGCGCCGGTCGCGGTCGCCCCTCAACGGCGTCGGGCGATTGAGGCGTTACTGAAACAGGGTTCGCTGGATGTGATCATCACGGATGATGGCCTGCAACATTACGCCCTGCAGCGCGATCGCGAGATCGTGGTGGTTGATGGGGTCCGTCGTTTTGGTAATGGCTGGTGGTTGCCTGCCGGTCCGATGCGTGAACGTGCCGATCGTCTGCAGCAGGTCGATGCCGTGATCATTAACGGCGGCGAAGCACAGCCCGACGAGATTGCCATGCAACTTCAGCCCGGGCTGGCCACCAATCTGCTGACCGGTGAAACCTGCCCGCCGGAGCAACTGTGTGCGGTAGTCGCCATGGCCGGTATTGGTCATCCCCCGCGTTTTTTCACCACGCTGAAACAGCAGGGTATAACGCCGGTCGCAGAGATCGCCTTTGCCGATCATCACGCCTACAGCAAAGATGAACTGACCCGATTACTCCAGGCGGGGCAGCAACTGCTGATGACCGAAAAAGACGCGGTGAAATGCCGTCACTTTGCCCAGCCTGACTGGTGGTATTTGCCGGTCGATGCCCATTTAACTGGTAATGCCGTGACGCCGTTACTGGATGACATTGAACAACTCTGCCGCCATATTTCCTGATACCCGTCCCCGTTCAGGTGAAGCCTGATAAGGAAGAGGATGAACAGTACGCATTCACTTTCGTTACAGCAAGCACGCCACCTTCATCTCGCCGCGCAGGGCCTGCTGCGAACTCCGGCAAAACGTGCTGTTTATCAGGATCTGATTGACTGCATTTCCCGCATGTCGCTGCTGCAAATCGATACCATTCATGTGGTGGCCCGTAGTCCGTATCTGGTGCTGTTCAGTCGCCTGGGGAACTATCCTCAGGCATGGCTGGAACAGGCTCTGGCACAGGGCGAACTCTTTGAGTACTGGGCGCACGAAGCCTGCTTTATTCCCCGTGCCGATTACCGACTTCTTCGTCATCGCATGCTGTCGCCGGAACGTCTGGGCTGGAAATACAATGCGCAATGGGTCGCTGAGCACCAGCAGGCCATTGCCGAATTACTGCAGCAGATCAGAGACAACGGCCCGGTACGCGCCGCCGATTTTACCCATGCCGATAACCCGAAGTCAGGCTGGTGGGCATGGAAACCGCACAAACGTCATCTGGAGAATCTCTTCAGCGCCGGTGAGCTTATGGTCACCGAACGCCGTAATTTTCAGCGCGTCTACGATCTGCGCAGCCGCGTAATGCCTGACTGGCAGGATGCGATACATGGCATCAGTGAAGCGGAGGCAACCCGTCAGATGCTGATGAACAGCGCCCGCAGCTTAGGGGTTTTCCGCGCGGCCTGGCTGGCGGATTACTACCGCCTGAAGCGGGCACCCGTGAACGACTTTATCGCTGACGCCCAGGCTGCGGGCGATCTGGTCGCCGTCAATACAGAGGGACTGGGTGAGATGTGGCTGCATCGTGACTACGTGCCGTTGCTGGATACGCCGCTGCAGGCGACGCACAGCGCGCTGCTGTCGCCGTTTGATCCGGTAGTCTGGGATCGCAAGCGTGCGCGGGAGCTGTTCAATTTTGACTACCGTATTGAGTGCTATACCCCGGAGGAAAAACGCAAATTTGGCTATTTTGTTTTGCCCATCCTCCATCGCGGCCAGATAAAAGGGCGGCTGGATGCCCGCATGCTGCGTCAGGCAAAACAGCTGGAGATTAAAAACATCTGGCTGGAGGAGAAGACCCGCGTTACGGCGCGATTTTTGCTGGATATCCGGCGTGCTATCGAACGCTTCGCGACGTGGCAGGGTGCTGAAAGTGTCGCTATCCTGCAGGCACCCGACGCGCTTAACGATCAGTGGCCAGCCCTGTGGACGCTGGATTAATCAATTTTGCGGCAGCCGCTGCGGGATGGCGTTTTACCCCATCCCGCACGCGCCGCGCTATGGTATGCTTGAATCCTTAAGCATTCGGTCCCTGATGGAGGACATATGGATCATCGTTTACTCGAAATCGTTGCCTGCCCGGTTTGCAATGGCAAACTCTACTTCAACAATGCTCAACAGGAGCTGATCTGCAAACCTGATGGCCTGGCCTTCCCGGTCCGGGACGGCATTCCGGTGCTGCTGGAAACCGAAGCCCGCACGCTGTCAGTTGAAGAGATTCATCCATGAGTTTCACCGCTATCATTCCTGCGCGTTATGCGTCAACCCGCTTACCCGGCAAGCCGCTGCTCGATATCCACGGTAAACCGATGGTCGTGCATGTAATGGAGCGGGCCCGTGAATCGGGTGCCAGCCGGGTCATTGTTGCCACCGATCATCCCGACGTGGCGCAGGCAGTGGAAGCGGCAGGCGGCGAAGTCTGCATGACGCGCGCCGATCACCAGTCTGGTACTGAGCGACTGGCGGAAGTGATCGAAAAATATCAGTTTGCCGATGATGAAATCATCGTAAACGTGCAGGGCGATGAGCCGATGATTCCGGCCGAGATTGTGCGTCAGGTGGCGACCAATCTGGCGGGGTCGGCGGCCGGGATGGCGACGCTGGCGGTGCCGATCACCGATGTGGAAGAAGCCTTTAATCCGAATGCGGTGAAAGTCGTCATGGATGTGAATGGCTACGCACTCTATTTTTCACGGGCGACTATCCCCTGGGATCGTGAACGGTACGCCGCATCGCGCGAGCAGATCGGTGATACGCTGCTGCGCCACATTGGCATCTACGCCTACCGTGCTGGTTTTATTCGCCGCTATGTCGCCTGGGCGCCTTGTCCTCTGGAACAGATTGAGCTGCTCGAGCAACTGCGTGTTCTATGGTACGGCGAAAAAATTCATGTCGCCGTCGCGAAAACCATTCCCAGTGTGGGTGTGGATACGCCAGACGATTTGCAACGCGTTCGTGATGCCATGCAGGCCTGACAAACGGGGAGCCTGTCTCCCCGTTTCAGCGCAACGTTCTTGATCCGCCGCTAAACTTATCTCCAACACTTCCTTCAGGATATTGTGATACTCATCTGAGGAGGATGCCGCATGGAACAGCTTAAATCGGAACTCACGCTGGCGCTGGGTGAAACCATCAGCCGCCTCGAAATGATCAGTGAACATCCACCCACCCGGCTTTATGCGTTATACGATCGGGACGGGCGCCCCATGCCGGTGGTGGCGAAATATTTTCGTCATCAGGGCCGGGCGGCGATGGAAGCCAGAAAGCTGGCGCTGCTGGGCCAGGCCGGACTGATCGCCGTGCCAGCGGTCTATGGTCTGGTGATGAGCCAGCAGCCGCCGGTGCATGAAATGCTCCTGCTGGCGCGACTGAATGGCGTGACGGCGGAGGCACCTGCGCGGGATGCTCAGCGCTGGCAACAGTTTTGCGAACAGGTGGTCGAGGGAGTGCTGGCCTGGCACCGGCTCGACAGCCATGGCCTGGTCGGTACGGTGGACAGCACGCAGCAGAACAGCTGGCCCGCCTGGTATGCACAACGGGTTGAGGTGCTATGGGCGACCCTGAGCTATCTGCGTCCGCCAGCCTTTACGCTGGAAGATCGCCAGATTCTGTTTCGCTGCCGGGCGCGACTGGCGTATCTGTTTCGCGGCTTCGACGATCCCTGCGTGGTGGTTCACGGCAACGTGCAGTTGCAGAGCATGCTGAAAGATAGCCGCAGTGACCAGTTAATCGCGATGACACAGCCGGGCACCATCCTCTGGGCACCCCGTGAATACGATCTTATCCATCTGGATACCTCGCCTGCCGAAACGGCGCTGCTGCACAGCTACCTGCAACGGGCGCCGGTTTCAGAAGGTTTTGTCTGGCGTCGGTGGGTTTATCAACTGTGGGACTGCATTGATCATCTGGTACAGACCGGCACGTTTAATCGTCCGCGTTTTGACCATGCACGCGCGCAATTACTTCCCTGGCTCGGCTGAGTCCGATTCCTCGCCTTTCAGCCGTTGCAATAGTGTGCCAAGCGTTTCGTAGACCGCACGTTCGCTGTGACTCAGCCAGATTGATGAGGGTATCGCCCGTTCCCATCCATTCAGCGGTGACGTAATCGCCAGCTGATTAGCGGGAGCGGCCATTGGCTTCAACCCAATCGCGTGGAAAAAGCGTATTGCCCGCGGCATATGATTCGCGGATGTGACCAGCAGAAACGGGCGATCGCCCACCACGGTTTTGACCGCCTGCGCTTCATCCGCGGTGTCGCGGGGCTGGTCGAGAATCTGAATATGTTCGCGGGGAACGCCCAGACTTTCCGCCACCTGTGCCGCTACCCAGGCACTACTCTTTGGATTGGTGCCGCCCGCTGCGCCGGTAAAAATCAGCGTCGACTGCGGATTCCGCTGCCACTGACGAACGCCTTCTGCCACACGCGGCAGACTGTTATTCAGCAGGTTTGAGCTGGGCGCCCACGCCGCGTTAAAGGTATAGCCTCCGCCCAGCACCACAATGTAGTCCACCTTCTCTGATCCGTTCCAGGTCGGATAGCGGCTATCCAGCGGCAAAAGCAGACGATCGGCCAGCGGTTGCAGGCTCAGCAGCAGCAGTAACAGCCAGCTGACGGAGATCACGGTTTTGCCGCTTTTCTGCCAGCCAGTAAACCAAAGCAGTAAAATGCCAAGCGCCATCAGCAAAAGCAGAAACGGCAGGGGTAAAAGCAGCCCGCCGATAACTTTTTTAAGGGTAAATAACATCAAAAAAGAGTCCTGTTGTCCGAAAATAGAGCACCCGGAAGGGAAGATGGGGATGAAAGGTTCATTCTTCTGGTGCCTGTGACAAAATAGCACAAGTCTCACCGCAGCATACCGGAGCGCATGCCATGCAGGATCGTAACTTTGACGATCTCGCGGATAAATTTTCGCAAAATATTTACGGCACCACTAAAGGGAAGATACGCCAGGCCATCCTCTGGGATGAGCTGGAGAAGATACTGCCCGGTCTGTCACCGCACCCGCTGTCGGTGCTGGATGCTGGCGGCGGTGTCGGCCAGGTCTCCAGCGGGCTTGCTGCGCAGGGCCATCAGGTTCTGCTGTGCGACCTTTCCAGCGAGATGCTGCGCCGGGCCGCGGAAAATGCAGCGGCACAGGGTGTGAGCCACAACATGCAATTCAGACAAATTAGCGCTCAGCAGGTGGGCGAACATTTGGATAAGCCGGTGGATCTGGTATTGTTCCACGCTGTGCTTGAGTGGGTCGCTGAACCGGAGAAGGTGCTGAAAGCGCTGTTCGATCTGCTGCGTCCGGGGGGCGTCATGTCGCTGATGTTTTACAATCTGCACGGCCTGACATTGCGCACTTTAACGCTGGGTAACTTCGGCTATCTGCGCACCAACCTGACTAAACGCAAAAAGCGAACGCTGTCGCCTGACTATCCGCGCGACCCCGAGCAGGTCTATCGCTGGCTGGAGGCGTGTGGCTTTATGATTGAGCAGCGTGCCGGGATCCGGGTGTTCAGTGACTACATGAAGCCGCCGAAGGGCGAGCCAAAAAGCGACGACGAAATTATTGAGATGGAGCGGCGTTACTGCCGTCAGGAACCCTTTTTGAGCTTAGGGCGCTACATCCACGTGACCGCGCGTAAACCCGGGCAGAAGGACGAATTATGAGTGAATTTTCCCAGACGGTACCTGAACTGGTCTCCTGGGCGCGCAAAAATGACTTTTCCCTTGCGCTGCCAGTGGAACGTCTGGCCTTTTTGCTGGCTATCGCCACCCTCAACGGTGAGCGGATGGATGGCGAAATGAGCGAAGGCGATCTGATTGATGCTTTCCGTCACGTCAGCAAAGCTTTCGAACAAACCCATGAAACCGTATTGGTTCGTGCCAACAACGCCATCAACGACATGGTGCGACAGCGCCTGCTCAACCGTTTTACCAGCGAAATCACGGAAGGCAATGCCATCTATCGCCTGACGCCGCTGGCGATCGGCATCACCGACTATTACATCCGCCAGCGTGAGTTCTCGACTCTGCGCCTGTCGATGCAGCTGTCGATTGTGGCCAATGAGCTTAAGCGGGCAGCCGATGCCGCGCAGGAAAATGGCGATGAGTTTCACTGGCACCGCAATGTTTTCGCGCCGCTGAAATATTCCGTGGCGGAGATCTTTGACAGCATCGATATGACCCAGCGTCTGATGGATGAACAGCAGCAGGCGGTTAAAAATGATATCGCCGAACTGCTGAATAAAGACTGGCGCGCGGCCATCTCCAGCTGTGAAATGCTGCTTTCTGAAACCTCAGGAACGCTGCGTGAACTGCAGGATACGCTGGAAGCCGCGGGCGACAAACTTCAGGAAAATCTGCTGCGCATTCAGGATGCCACGCTGGACAGCCCCGATCTGGGCTTTGTCGATAAGCTGGTGTTTGATCTGCAAAGCAAACTCGACCGTATTACCAGCTGGGGCCAGCAGGCGATTGACCTCTGGATCGGCTATGACCGCCACGTCCATAAATTTATTCGTACCGCCATCGACATGGATAAAAACCGCGTCTTTGCGCAGCGCCTGCGGGTATCGGTGCAGAATTACTTCGACGCGCCCTGGGCGCTGACCTATGCCAACGCCGACCGCCTGTATGACATGCGTGATGAGGCGCTGACGCTGCGTAACGACGAAGTGATGGGCGAACTGCCGCCGGAGATGGAGTACGAAGAGATCAACGAAATCCGCGAACAGCTTGCAGCGATGATTGAAGAAGCGCTGCAGGTCTACAAATCGCAACAAAAACCGCTCAACCTCGCGTCAGTGATGCGCGACTACCTGGCCCAGTATCCCCGAGCCCGCCATTTCGATCTGGCGCGCATTGTGGTGGATCAGGCGGTGCGCCTTGGCGTAGCGGAAGCTGATTTAGCCGGTTTGCCTGTGGAATGGCAAGCCATCAATGATTACGGAGCCAAGGTGCAGGCACATGTCATCGACAAATATTGAACAAGTGATGCCGGTTAAGCTGGCACAGGCACTGGCCAACCCGATTTTTCCCGCGCTGGACAGCCAGTTACGCGCCGGACGCCATATCGGTATCGAAGAGCTGGATAATCACGCTTTTCTGATGGACTACCAGTCGTTTCTCGAAGAGTTTTACAGCCGCTATAACGTTGAGTTAATCCGTGCGCCGGAAGGCTTTTTCTATCTGCGTCCGCGTTCAACCACGCTGATTCCGCGTTCCGTGCTCTCTGAACTGGACATGATGGTCGGGAAGATTCTCTGCTATCTCTATCTCAGCCCGGAACGACTGGCCAATGAAGGTATCTTCACCCAGCAGGAGTTGTACGACGAACTGCTCTCTCTGGCCGATGAGAACCGCCTGCTGAAGCTGGTCAACCAGCGTTCAACCGGTTCGGATCTGGATCGCACCAAACTGCAGGAGAAAGTGCGCGCCTCTCTGAGCCGCCTGCGTCGCCTTGGCATGGTGTGGTTTTTCGGCAATGACAGCAGCAAGTTCCGCATCACGGAATCGGTGTTCCGCTTTGGTGCCGACGTGCGCGGCGGTGATGATGCCCGTGAAGCGCAGCTTCGTCTGATTCGTGATGGCGAAGCCATGCTACTGGAAAACGCGACAGCACCGGTCGACACCGATGAAGGTGAAGGGCAGGAAGGTGACGCGAGTGAGAACGCAGAGGAAGAACAGGCATGATTGAGCGCGGAAAGTTTCGTTCGCTTACGCTGATCAACTGGAACGGCTTTTTTGCCCGTACCTTTGATCTCGATGAATTAGTGACCACGCTGTCAGGCGGTAACGGTGCGGGTAAGTCCACCACGATGGCGGCATTTGTTACCGCGCTGATCCCCGATTTAACGCTGCTGCACTTCCGTAACACCACCGAAGCGGGCGCGACATCAGGATCTCGTGACAAGGGTCTGCACGGTAAACTGCGGGCTGGCGTCTGCTACTCCATGCTGGATGTGGTGAACTCACGCCATCAGCGTGTCGTGGTCGGTGTCCGTCTGCAACAGGTCGCCGGACGCGATAAAAAGGTCGATATCAAGCCATTCAGTATTCATGGCCTGCCCACCGACACCAACCCAACCGATATGCTGACGGAAGTGCTCAACAGCCGTCAGGCTCGCGTATTGCCGCTGAACGAAGTCAAAGATCGGGTTGAGGCGCAGGAAGGCGTGCAGTTCCGCGCCTATAACTCAGTCACCGATTATCACGCCATGCTGTTTGATCTTGGCGTGGTGCCGCGTCGTCTGCGCTCTGCCAGCGATCGCAGCAAGTTTTATCGTCTGATTGAAGCCTCGCTGTATGGCGGTATCTCCAGCGCCATCACCCGATCGCTGCGTGATTACCTGCTGCCAGAAAACAGTGGCGTGCGCAAAGCATTCCAGGATATGGAGGCCGCGCTGCGCGAGAACCGCATGACGCTGGAGGCGATCCGCGTTACCCAGTCTGACCGCGATCTCTTCAAGCATCTGATCTCCGAGGCGACCAGCTACGTTTCGGCTGACTATATGCGCCACGCCAACGAGCGTCGGGGACACCTCGACAGCGCGTTACAGCTGCGCAGCGAACTGTTCAGCAGCCGTAAGCAGCTCGCCACCGAGCAGTATCGTCATGTTGAGATGGCGCGCGAACTGGCCGAGCACAGTGGTGCAGAAAACGATCTAGAAGTCGATTATCAGGCCGCCAGCGATCACCTGAACCTGGTACAGACGGCGATGCGTCAGCAGGAGAAGATTGAGCGCTACGATGCGGATATCGAAGATCTGACGCTGCGGCTGGAAGAGCAGACCGAAGTGGTCGCCGAAGCGCGTGAAATTCAGGAAGAGAATGAAGCGCGGGCCGAAGCGGCTGAGCTGGAAGTAGATGAGCTGAAAAGCCAGCTGGCCGATTTCCAGCAGGCGCTCGACGTGCAGCAAACCCGCGCTATCCAGTATCAGCAGGCATTGCAGGCGCTGGAACGCGCCCGCACGCTCTGCCAGCTGCCCGATCTGAGCATTGACAATGCGGCTGAATGGCAGGAAAGCTTCCAGGCCAAAGAGGAAGAGGCGACAGAACGGTTGCTGCGCCTGGAGCAGAAGCTGAGCGTAGCGGAAGCAGCGCACAGTCAGTTTGAACAGGCGCTGGCGCTGGTGACCAGCATTGCCGGTGACGTGACCCGTCAGGACGCCTGGCAAACCGGCCGCGAACTGCTGCGTGATGCCAGCAACCAGCGTCATCACGCCGAACAGCTCTCGTCGCTGCGTCTGCGTCTGAATGAGCTGGAGCAGCGTCTGCGCGAGCAGCATGAGGCGGAGCGTCTGCTGGCGGAATTCTGCAAGCGTCAGGGGCAGCATTATGAAGCGGATGCGCTGGCAGGCCTGCAGCAGGAGCTTGAAGCACAGATTGAACAGCTGAATAGCAGCGTCTCCGACGCCGGTGAGCAGCGCATGATGATGCGCCAGGAGCTGGAGCAGCTGCGCGAACGCATCACCAGCCTGACCGCCCGTGCGCCACACTGGCTGGCGGCGCAGGAGATCCTGACCCAGCTCAGCGAACAGACCGGCCAGGCGCTGAACAGCAGCCAGGACGTCACCGAATATATGCAGCAGCTGCTGGAGCGTGAGCGTGAAACCACCGTCGAGCGCGACGAAGTGGCCGCTCAAAAACGTGATATCGAGCGGCAGATTGAACGTCTTAGCCAGCCAGGCGGTGCGGAAGATGCGCGCCTGACCCAGCTGGCAGAACGGTTTGGCGGCGTGTTGCTGTCAGAGATTTACGATGATGTGACGCTGGATGATGCGCCTTACTTCTCGGCGCTCTACGGTCCGTCGCGTCATGCGATTGTGGTGCCGGATCTCTCGCGCGTTCGTGAGTTGCTGGATGGTCTGGAAGAGTGTCCGGAAGATCTCTACCTGATCGAGGGTGATCCGCAGTCGTTCGATGACAGCGTCTTCAGCGTCGATGAACTGCAGAATGCAGTGGTGGTGAAGGTGGCGGAGCGTCAGTGGCGCTACTCCCGCTTCCCGAAAATACCGCTGTTTGGCCGCGCGGCGCGTGAGAATCAGCTGGAGCTGCTGCACCTTGAGCGCGATAAGCTGGCCGAACGATACGCCACGCTGTCGTTCGACGTGCAGAAAACGCAGCGTCTGCATCAGTCATTCAGCCGCTTTATCGGCAGTCATCTGGCCGTCGCCTTTGACGCCGATCCGGAAGCGCAGATCCGTCAGCTCGGCGCGCGCCGGGGTGAGCTGGAGCGGGCGCTGAATCAGCATGAGAGCAACAATCAGCAGCAGCGTCAGCAGTATGAGCTGGCCAAAGAGGGCGTGTCACAGTTAAACCGGCTGCTGCCACGCGTCAATCTGCTGCTGGACGACACGCTGGGCGATCGCTGTGAAGAGATCCGCGAGCAGGTCGATGCCGCACAGGAAGCGGCGCGCTTCCTGCATCAGCATGGCGCTAAGCTGGCGAAACTGGAACCGATTATCGCCGTGCTGCAGAGCGATCCGGAACAGCATGAGCAGTTACAGGCGGATTATAAGCAGGCGCAGCAGCAGCAGCGCAACGCCCGTCAGCAGGCCTTTGCCCTGACAGAGGTGGTGCAGCGTCGCGCCCACTTCAGCTACGACGACTCGGCCAGCATGCTCAATGGCAACAACGACCTCAGCGATAAGCTGCGTCAGCGTCTGGAGCAGGCTGAGGGCGAACGCAGCCGCAGTCGTGATCGCCTGCGTGAACATCAGGCGCAGCTGACGCAATACTCCCAGGTGCTGGCCTCGCTGAAAAGCGCCTATGACGCCAAACGCGACATGCTGAAAGAGCTGCAGCAGGAGATGCAGGATATTGGCGTCCAGGCTGACAGCAGCGCGGAAGAACGCGCGCGTGTTCGCCGTGACGAGCTCTACACGGCACTGAGTCACAACCGCGCACGCCGCAATCAGCTGGAGAAACAGCTTACCTTCTGCGAAGCGGAGATGGATAACCTGCAGAAGCGACTGCGTCAGCTGGAGCGTCAGTATCATCAGGTGCGTGAACAGGTGGTCAGCGCCAAAGCGGGCTGGTGTACCGTACTGCGTCTGGTGAAAGAGAATGGCGTTGAGCGTCGTCTGCATCGCCGTGAACTGGCCTACCTGAGCGGCGATGAGCTGCGCTCTATGTCGGATAAAGCGCTGGGTGCGCTGCGTCTGGCGGTGGCGGACAACGAACATCTGCGCGACGTGCTGCGACTGTCGGAAGATCCAAAACGTCCGGAACGTAAAATTCAGTTCTTTATTGCGGTTTATCAGCATCTGCGCGAGCGTATTCGTCAGGATATTATTCGGACTGACGATCCGGTCGAAGCGATTGAGCAGATGGAAATCGAACTGAACCGTCTGACGGAAGAGCTGACGGCGCGTGAGCAGATGCTGGCAATCAGTTCGCGCAGTGCGGCCAACATCATCCGTAAAACGATCCAGCGTGAACAGAACCGTATCCGCCAGCTCAACCAGGGCCTGCAGACCGTCAGCTTTGGTCAGGTACGCAGCGTGCGGCTCAACGTGAACGTGCGTGAAACCCACGCCATGCTGCTGGATACGCTGTCGGAAGAGCACGAGCAGCATCAGGATCTCTTTAACAGCAATCGGCTGACCTTCTCGGAGGCGCTGGCGAAACTCTATCAGCGTCTTAATCCGCATATCGACATGGGGCAGCGTACGCCGCAGACCATCGGTGAGGAGCTGCTGGACTACCGCAACTATCTGGAGATGGAAGTGGAAGTCAACCGAGGTTCCGATGGCTGGCTGCGCGCAGAGAGCGGGGCGCTCTCAACCGGTGAAGCGATCGGTACCGGTATGTCCATTCTGGTGATGGTAGTGCAGAGCTGGGAAGAGGAGTCCCGTCGTCTGCGCGGCAAAGATATTTCGCCATGCCGACTGCTGTTCCTTGATGAAGCGGCCCGTCTGGATGCCCGCTCCATCGCCACGCTGTTTGAACTGTGTGAGCGACTGGAGATGCAGCTGGTGATTGCAGCACCGGAGAATATCAGTCCGGAAAAAGGCACGACCTACAAACTGGTGCGTAAGGTGTTTAATAACACCGAGCATGTGCATGTGGTCGGTCTGCGTGGTTTTGCTGCCGATCCTTCGCCGGTGCGGGCGGGAAGCGACGCAGATGTGCTGCCCGATTTAACCGCTGAAAATTCGCAGGCGGAAACGTAGTCAAAAACTGAACCATTCGTTAATCTGGTTACGGCATTTGTCGCATGAGGCAAATGCCGTTTTTGTTTGTATACTCACATGATGAGTCACGGCGCGGTCGCAGTGGATACAGGGAACACTGCGAAGTTGAAAAACAAGGGGGCAGGGATGTTGCTGGTAAAAAAATTAAATCATCATCGCGTTCTATCATTGTTAGCGCTGGCGCTAACCGTTGTTCCATTTACGCTACCGCAGGCCGCTGTTATCGCCGCTTTGCCCGGGACAACGCAGGCGGCTATCTCCGTTTCCGAAAGTCAGCAACGCATCCGGCAGGCGTTTTCCAGCGCCGATCAGCCGTTTTATCTGGCACCGCTGGCGACGCTCTATGCATCCCGCCATATGCAACCACTCTGGCAGGATCCTCAGGCGATACAAAAATTTCAGCAGCAGCTGGCTGAAGTGGCACTTTCTGGTGTTCAGCCACAATTCACGCGCTGGATTGAGCGTCTGACTAACCCGGCGATCACCGGCTTTGCCCGGGATGTCGCGCTGTCCGATGCGATGCTGGGCTATCTGCAATTTGTTTCTAATGTGCCGACGCAGGGTGAAACCTGGCTTTACAGCAATGTTCCCTACCGGCTGACACAGCCGTCGGTGGCGGTCGTGAATCAGTGGCAGAACGCGGTCAATGCAGGATCGGGCAACACGTTTATTGCGTCACTGCAGCCGCAGCACCCGCAGTATCAGCCGATGCACGCCGCGCTGAAAACCCTGCTAGGTGATAAGCAGCCCTGGCCGCAGCTGAAGAGCAGTGAAACGCTGCGTCCGGGACAGGTCAGTGACGATGTGCCTGCGTTGCGTGAAATCCTGCAGCGCAGCGGCATGTTAACGGCGCAGGTTAATGCGCCGGCACCGGATGACGATGCGGTGCCGGTGGCCGCCTCACCAGTGACCCACAGCGACCAGCCGGTTGCGGTCAGCCCTTCTGCCGCGCCAGTCACCGATCTGTCTGCGCCTTCACTGCAATCGCCGGGTAACGTTCAGAGTCAGACGCTGGAAGGGAACACCGCCAATGTCTATGACGAGACGCTGGTGGCGGGTGTGAAGCGTTTCCAGCAGTGGCAGGGACTGGATGGCGACGGTGCTATCGGTGCCAGAACGCGGCAGTGGCTTAACGTCTCTCCGCAGATGCGTGCTTCGTTGCTGGCGCTGAACATTCAGCGACTGCGCCTGCTGCCGGACGATATGCACAACGGCATTATGGTGAACATCGCCAACTACTCGCTGATTTATTACAACAACGGCAACAAGATCCTCTCATCACGCGTCATCGTCGGGCGTCCCGATCGCAAAACGCCGTTGATGCGCAGCGCGCTGAATAATGTGGTGCTGAACCCGCCGTGGAATGTGCCAACCACGCTGGTGCGCAAAGATATCATTCCGAAAGTGAAGCAGGATCCGACCTATCTCTATAAGCACGGTTATACCCTGCTGTCGGGCTGGAGCGCTGATGCTGAAGTGATCGATCCCAGCATGATCGACTGGCGCATGGTCACCGCTTCATCGTTCCCCTATCGGTTGATTCAGGCACCGGGTGTGGCGAATGCGCTGGGCCGCTATAAATTTAATATGCCCAGCTCAGATGCGATCTATCTGCACGACACGCCGAACCACAACCTGTTCCAGCGGGATATCCGCGCGCTCAGCTCAGGCTGCGTCCGGGTAAATAAAGCGTCTGAACTGGCAGGTTTATTACTGCAGGACGCGGGCTGGAACGATGCCCGCATCTCCAGTACGTTAAAAGAGGGTGACACCCGCTACGTGCCCATTCGGCATCGTATTCCGGTCAATCTCTATTATCTGACGGCGTGGGTCGCTGATGATGGCAAACCACAGTTCCGCACAGATATTTACAATTATGATGACACCGCGCGTTCGGGCAGCCAGGCTTTGAGTCGGGCTGAGCAATTGCTGCTCTAGTGATTGATTTTAAATCGTTAGCGGCGGGCCGGTTATTCAGAAAAATGTTATCAAATGGCGATTCCTGCAGGGATCGCCACGGAAACAGGTTGCAGATGGGTTGACGCTCTACTGAGAGAAAGTTATGGTTCGGGCTGTGCGCTTTTTGCACATTTCTATGGCTTCACTCTCAGGTAAATCGTTACATGTCTACTATTGATTCTTTTCGTCGCAAACTACTGCTGTGCGGTAGCGCCGCCGCCGGTCTGGCATTATTACCCGCTTCTGCAAGGGCCTCGCTTTCTACCTCTCGCCCGCGTGTATTGATGCTTAATAATCTTCATACCGGTGAAACCCTTAAAACTGAGTTTTTTAATGGTAAGAGTTACGACAAGGATGAGTTGTCACGATTAAATCACTTTTTCCGTGACTATCGCGCCAATAAAGTGAAAAGCATCGATCCGCACCTGTTTGATCAAATCTTCCGGCTGCAGGCGCTGCTGGGAATGCGTAAACCGATACAGCTGGTTTCGGGCTACCGTTCACTGGCAACCAACAACATGTTACGTGAGAGCGGTCCTGGGGTGGCAAAGCACAGCTATCACACCAAAGGCCAGGCAATGGATTTCCATATCGAAGGGGTTTCTCTGGCCAATGTACGCAAAGCGGCGTTATCTCTGCGTGCGGGTGGTGTAGGATATTATCCCCGCAGTAACTTTGTACATATTGATACCGGGCCGATCAGGCACTGGTAATGACACCGGCAACGCTGCGTGAGCCGGTCATGGAGCGTTATGAATTACCACATTATTCCTGTTACCGCGTTTGCCCAGAACTGTTCAGTTATCTGGTGCGAGTCCACTCGTGAAGCCGCGCTGGTTGATCCAGGCGGCGATGCCGATCTGATCAAAGAGACGCTGGAACAACGCCAGCTTAAACCTTCCCGGATTCTGCTGACCCATGGGCACCTTGATCACGTCGGGGCTGCCGTCGAGCTGGCTGCCTTCTGGCAGATTCCGATTGTCGGACCGCAAAAGCGTGATGCATTCTGGCTGGAGGCGTTGCCTACCCAGAGCCGGATGTTCGGACTTGATGAATGCGCGCCTTTTACCCCCGATCGCTGGCTGGAAGAGGGGGAGAGCGTACAGGTAGGGCTGACCACGCTGGAAGTCCTGCACTGTCCGGGCCATTCGCCTGGCCACGTGGTGTTCTTCGAGCGGCCAGGAAGGTTACTGATTTCAGGTGACGTGATTTTTAATGGTGGTGTGGGACGCACAGACTTCCCGCAGGGCGATCATCAACAGTTAATCGATGCTATCCGCACGAAACTGCTGCCGCTGGGCGATGATGTCACTTTTCTGCCCGGTCACGGCCCGATTTCTACGCTGGGGCATGAACGCATCAGCAATCCTTTCCTGCAATAAAAAATGGGCCAGCAGGCCCATTTTTCAATTCGGTCATCCTGCTTACAGCACGGCGACAATGGCTTCGCACAGCGCCGACATATTGTCTGGCGTCATGCCCGCCACATTCACACGCCCTGAGTTCACCGCGTAGACGCCAAACTCTTCACGCAGGCGAATGACCTGGTCTTTGGTTAAGCCACTGAACGAGAACATGCCGTTCTGCTTAATAATAAAGCTGAAGTCGCGCTGTGCGCCTTTCTCCGCCAGCGTATTTACGAAGAGCTGGCGCATGCGCTGAATGCGCTGACGCATGTCCGACAGCTCCTGCTCCCAGATGGTACGCAGGGTATCGTTGCCCAGAATGGTGGCGACGATGGCGGCGCCATGTGCCGGCGGATTGGAGTAGTTCGCGCGAATGGTGTACTTCACCTGACTGAACGCGGTATCTGCCACGCTCGCATCGGCGGCAACCAGCGTGATGGCACCGACACGCTCGTTATACAGGCCGAAATTCTTGGAGTAAGAGCTGGCGACGATCAGTTCCTGATGCGAGGCGGCAAAAATACGCAGGCCTTCTGCATCTTCCTCCAGACCACGGGCAAAACCCTGGTAAGCGAAGTCGAACAACGGCAGCCAGCCGTTGGCCTGTGACAGCTCCGCCAGCTGTTGCCACTGCTCAGCGGTCGGGTCGATACCGGTCGGGTTATGGCAGCAGCCGTGGAACAGCACCACGTCGCCTGGCTGAACCTGCTGCAGTGACGCCAGCATACCATCGAAATCGAGCGTATGGTTTGCAGCGTCATAATAGTGGTATTCACAGACTTCAAGACCGGCAGCATTGAACACATTGTTGTGATTCGGCCAGCTCGGATTGCTGATCCAGACCCGCTTCACCGATGTTTGCGTGGCGAGGAAATCGGCTGCAACGCGAAGCGCACCGGTACCACCCGGTGTCTGAGCCGTGCGAGCACGGCCAGCGGTGATTAGCGGGCTCTGGTTGCCGAACAGCAGGGCCTGTGTGCAACGGGCAAAATCAGCCAGACCATCAATACTGAGATAGTTTTTGGTGGTTTCATTTTCCAGCAGATATTGCTCAGCTTTTTTAACACTGGTCAGCACCGGGGTCTTGCCGGTTTCGTCTTTATAGACGCCAATGCCCAGATTGATTTTTTCCGGGCGGTCGTCAGCACGAAACAGATCGGCCAGCCCAAGAATAGGATCGGCGGGTGCAGCAGAGATCGATTCAAACATGTGTCAGGTCCATTAGCGTGAACTTTAGCGAAAAGAGCTCTCAGGTTAGCGTCCGGCCAGACAAATGCCAACCGTTTGCGAGACAAATTCATACATTTTGCAGTGTGGATTGCGCGACGGGGAAAGGTAGTGATTAAAGCGGGGTAACGGCGCGAGGGAAAACGCACCTGTCGGGAATAGCAGCCATAAAAAAACGGGGCCTTAGCCCCGTTTTTCAACATGTTTTAAGCGGAATTAGAACTGGTAAACCAGGCCTACACCAACAATGTCGTCTGTGTTCAGATTCAGTGGGTTGTTGTCATCCAGCTGGTTGATTTTGTAATCAACATAGGTAGACATGTTTTTGTTGAAGTAGTAAGTCGCGCCAACGTCGATGTATTTGTACAGGTCAGCATCGCCGATACCTTCGATATCTTTGCCTTTCTGCTGTACGTATGCGATAGATGGACGCAGGCCGAAATCAAACTGGTACTGTGCAACTAACTCAATAGTCTGGGTTTTGTTAATGGTTGCATTAGCATCGGCGGTTGTGTTAGGTGCGGTGCCTGGAATAGTGGCGGTAAAGTATGAAGAGTTACGACCTTCACCATACATCGCTGCCAGGTAAACGTTGTTTGCATCATATTTCAGCGCAGTTGCCCAGTTCTCAGCACGTTTGCCCTGTCCAATTACATTACCATTAACATCAGTAACACCTGCAGCCTGTGTATCAGTACGGTCGCTGCTGCTGTAGGCACCAACGATGCCTACACCGATTGGTGAGGTATAGCTGGTTGATGCACCCCATCCGTCGCCGTTAGCACGAGTAATGTCGGTACGGTCGTTTTTGCCCTGATACTGAACTGCGAAGTCCCAGCCATCAACCAGGCCGAAGAAGTTGGTGTTGCGGTAGGTCAGCAGGCCGGTGCTGCGACCGTTCAGGAAGTTATCTGAGCCGCCCCAGTCACCACCAAATACTGGCAGCATATCGGTCCAGCCGATTGCATCGTAAACCAGACCGTAGTTACGGCCGTAGTCGATTGAACCGGCATCGCCGAATTTCAGACCCGCGAAGCCCAGACGGGTTTTGGTGCCGTCCCGTGCGTCATCACCTTCAGATTTGTTCGCCTGAATGTTGTATTCCCACTGGCCGTAACCGGTCAGCTGGTCATTAATCTGGGTTTCGCCTTTGAAGCCGAAGCGCACATAAGTCTGATCGCCATCATCACCAGCGCTATCAGAGAATTGGTGACGCGCATCCACTTTACCGTACAGGTCCAGTTTGTTGCCGTCTTTGTTATAGATTTCTGCAGCGTTTGCTGCGCCAGCTACTAACAGAGCAGGGATAACCACTGCAAGAATATTGCGCTTCATCATTATTCATTACCCTCATTGGAGTTATTTGTACACCTGCCACTGCCGTCAAGAAACCTTTACGGGAACCCTGAACGAAGTTTGGTGTCTTCCTGTGTCTGCACGCATCTTTCCATCCCACCCGCCGTAATTCTAGCGCTTAAATGCTACTAAACTCGTAATCTTGTTTCAGTAAGAAAATATGTATTACAAAATGTAAAAAACACGGAACTTTGTGAGAGAACTCAAAATTTACAAAAATAAAAAAAGGCCGGCAGTGCCGACCTCGTTATATATATGAATTTCTTATATTTAATGCCGAATATCAGAAACTCGCGTTGCGTGGGGTGCGCGGGAAGGGGATTACGTCCCTGACATTTTGTACGCCGGTGACATAGGCGATTAAACGTTCAAAGCCTAATCCAAAGCCAGAATGTGGCACGGTACCGTAGCGACGCAAGTCACGATACCACCAGTAGTCTTCTTTATTCAGACCCATTTCTTCCAGACGCGCATCCAGGACATCCAGACGTTCTTCACGCTGTGAACCGCCAATGATCTCACCAATGCCTGGCGCCAGAACATCCATCGCCGCCACGGTTTTGCCATCGTCATTCAGGCGCATATAGAACGCTTTAATGTCTTTCGGATAGTTTTTCACCACCACCGGCGCTTTAAAATGTTTCTCGGCCAGGTAACGCTCATGCTCAGATGAGAGGTCAATACCCCATGAAACCGGGTTTTCGAAGGTCTGACCGCAGTTCATCAGGATCTCAACCGCATCGGTGTAATCCACCTGCGCGAAATCGGTGGTGATGAAACGCTGCAGGCGCTCAACCGCCTCTTTATCTACCCGCTCAGCAAAGAAGGCCATGTCATCGGCACGCTCTTCCAGCACCGCGTTGAAGACATACTTCAGCATTGATTCGGCCAGTGCAGCGGCATCATCCAGTGAGGCAAAGGCGATTTCCGGCTCCAGCATCCAGAATTCCGCCAGATGGCGGCTGGTGTTGGAGTTCTCTGCGCGGAACGTCGGACCGAAGGTGTAGATCTTCGACAGGGCGCTGGCATAGGTTTCGCCATTCAGCTGACCTGAAACGGTCAGGAAAGCCTCTTTACCAAAGAAATCTTCGCTGAAGTCAACTTTGCCCTGATCGTTACGCGGCAGGTTTTCCATATCCAGCGTAGAGACACGGAACATTTCGCCGGCACCTTCGGTATCGGAGGCGGTAATCAGCGGCGTCGAGACCCAGAAATAGCCATTTTCATGGAAGAAGCGATGCAGCGCCTGCGCCAGGGTGTGGCGAACGCGGGCGACCGCGCCAATCAGGTTGGTGCGCGGACGCAGGTGAGCCACTTCGCGCAGATACTCGATGCTGTGGCGTTTCGCCGCCATCGGGTAGCTGTCGGGATCTTCCACCCACCCTACGACTTCCAGGCTGGTCGCCTGAATCTCAAACGCCTGGCCCTGACCCGGCGAGGCCACCACTTTACCGGTGACGATAACGGAACAGCCCGTGGTCAGACGCAGCACTTCATCCTGATAATTATTCAGAGAATTATTGACGACAGCCTGAACGGGATTAAAGCAGGAGCCGTCATAGACAGCGATGAAGGAAAGACCGGCTTTGGAATCTCTTCGGGTACGCACCCAACCACGTACGGTGACTTCACTGTCAACCGCGACGCGACCGTGCAGTACGTCCGCTACAGGCACTACGCTCATAAATATCTCTCTATATAGAAGAAGTGAGTAAAAAAGTTGCCCCATCCGGGGTTTTGCTATGTTACTTGCGAGTCTTCAGGAAACAAGCAAAATTCAGGGGGAAAGCAGATTTATTACAGCAGAGGCGGGGCGTATCAACGCCCCGATAAGAAGAGGATTAACTCGCTTTTTTAACCAGCGGCAGATCAAAAGCTTTACGCAGGGCTCTGACAAAAGCTTTATCCTGGCAGATGGTTTTGCCCGGGCTGTCTGAGAGTTTCGCCACCGGCTTGCCATTGCACTGCACCAGTTTGATAACGATGTTCAGTGGCGTCACGCCCGGAATATCGCAGGTGAGACGGGTTCCGATGCCGAACACCACGTTCGTCCGCTGACCAAAGTGGCGGTAAAGCGCCAGCGCTTTGTCGAGATTTAAGTTGTCAGAAAAGACCAGGTGTTTGCTTTGCGGATCGATACCCAGCTTCTGGTAGTGGGCGAGGGCTTTCTCGCCCCATTCGACCGGATCGCCGGAGTCGTGGCGCAGTCCCTGATAGCGGCGGGCAAACACCGGGCCGAAATCGCGCAGGAATGCGTCCATGGCGATGCAATCGGTCAGGGCGATGCCCAGCTTATCGTCATACTCATCCAGCCACGCCTGTAACGCCGCGCGCTGGCTGTTGGCCAGTACCGGACTGATCTGCTGGAAGGCCTGGAACCACTCATGCGCCTGTGTTCCCACCGGCGTCAGTGACAAACGGCGCGCCAGATCATAGTTACTGGTGCCAATCAGCCACGGAAATTCCTGTTTCAGCGTTGAGACGATCGACTGCTGCACATCCTGCGAATAGCGACGACGGGTGCCGAAATCCATCAGGCGGAAGCGTGACATATCAAGGTCAGCCACCTGGGCTTTAAAGTCGCCGAGTTTCTGATGTAAATGGTCAAGTGCCTGCTGAGTGGTGACCTGTGGCGTGCGATGACGATGCACAATCTCACTGATCAGCGCCAGCAGCGGCACCTCCCACATGATCACTTCGCGCCACGGCCCCTGAATACGGAGTTCCAGCTTGCCATGGTGATTGCGCACCTCAACCTGATCCGGGTTATAGCGGAACTGGCGTAACCAGCTGAGGTAATCCTGCCGGAAGAAGGGAAGGTGAGACAACCAGGTCGCTTCATCATCAGTCAGCGCCAGGTGTTGCATTGCGGTTATCGCGTCACGAATTTCGTCAGCGTAGAGACCCAGCAGTTCGTCGCCGCGGCAGCGAAACTCCGCCGCCACCGTTATGTCATGATAGCGGTGGAAAACGGCCTGCTGCATATGGAGCTTATAGGCGTCCGTATCCAGCAGCGAGGTCAGTATCGGGGAAGCATGTCCTGTCATGGCGCGTTTCAGCATCCTGTTCGGTGGCGCAGAGCCCGGTGTTGTACACAGTCATAAAGACGCAAAAGTATAATTCACTATCTGAAGCCGATCACAGCATATTTCAGACGGGCGGGTCGAGGCCAATCTGTGCCATTGTTAACAAAGTGTAGCCATTTCACCCTTTAGGTGCATTGTGCGTGGCAAGCTTGTAGTAACAAGCTTAGACTTTGCCGGTAAACTTATAACAACGCGAGACGCAATATGACGCAACAGCCCCAAATCAAGTATCGCCACGACTACCGTGCGCCTGAGTACACCATCACCGATATCGATTTAACTTTTGAACTGGATGCGTCCACCACCCGCGTAACGGCCATCAGCCAGGTTAAACGACTGGGCGACAGCCAGGCTGAGCTGCGACTGGACGGCGAAGCGTTAACGCTGATTGCACTGGAGGTCGACGGGCAAGCCTGGACGGCCTTCCGTGAAGAAGAGGGCGCACTGGTCATCAGCCAGCTGCCGGAAAGCTTCACCCTGAAAATTATTAACGATATTCATCCGGACCAGAACACCGCGCTGGAAGGGCTGTACAAATCGGGCGAGGCGCTCTGCACCCAATGTGAGGCTGAAGGCTTCCGTCATATTACCTGGTATCTCGATCGCCCCGACGTGCTGGCGCGCTTTACCACCACCATCTATGCCGACGGTGAGCGCTATCCATTCCTGCTCTCCAACGGTAACCGGATTGACAGCGGCCGGGATGAGCAGGGTCGCAGCTGGGTGAAGTGGCAGGATCCGTTCCCGAAACCCTGCTACCTGTTTGCGCTGGTGGCGGGCGATTTCGACGTGCTGCGCGACAGCTTCACCACCCGTTCAGGACGTGATGTGGCGCTGGAGATCTTCGTCGATCGCGGTAACCTCGACCGTGCCGACTGGGCGATGACCTCGCTAAAAAACAGCATGAAGTGGGATGAAGAGCGTTTCGGTCTGGAGTATGACCTCGACATCTTTATGATCGTGGCGGTGGACTTCTTCAACATGGGCGCCATGGAGAACAAAGGCCTTAACGTCTTCAATGCCAAATATGTGCTGGCTAAAGCGGAAACGGCGACGGACAAAGATTACCTGGGCATTGAAGCGGTTATCGGTCACGAATATTTCCATAACTGGACCGGTAACCGCGTGACCTGCCGCGACTGGTTCCAGCTCAGCCTGAAAGAGGGACTGACAGTGTTCCGCGATCAGGAGTTCAGCTCTGATCTGGGCTCACGCGCGGTGAACCGCATTGATAACGTGCGTATCGTACGCGGTGCGCAGTTCGCCGAAGATGCCAGCCCGATGGCACACCCGATCCGTCCGGATCAGGTCATCGAGATGAACAACTTCTATACCCTGACGGTGTATGAAAAAGGGTCAGAAGTGATCCGTATGATGCACACCCTGCTGGGTGAAGAGAATTTCCAGAAGGGCATGAAGCTCTATTTTGATCGCCACGACGGCAGCGCCGCCACCTGTGATGATTTTGTTCAGGCGATGGAAGATGCCTCGAATGTTGACCTGTCGCAGTTCCGCCGCTGGTACAGCCAGTCCGGTACGCCAGTGCTGACGGTGCGCGACGATTACAACCCGGAGCTGGAGCAGTATACGCTGCACGTCACGCAGCACACGCCTGCGACTGCCGATCAGAAAGAGAAGCTGCCGCTGCATATCCCGCTGGATATTGAACTCTACGATGGCGAAGGCAAGGTGATCCCGCTGCAGAATAATGGTCATCCGGTACATCATGTGCTGAATGTCACCGAGGAGTTCCAGACCTTTATTTTCGATAACGTCTACTTCCAGCCGGTGCCGTCGCTGCTGCGCGAATTCTCTGCTCCGGTGAAGCTTGATTACAAATGGAGTGATGCTCAGCTCACCTTCCTGATGCGTCATGCACGCAACGACTTCTCCCGCTGGGATGCGGCTCAGAGCCTGCTGGCGACCTATATCCGTCTGAATGTCGCCCGCTATCAGCAGGGCCAGCATCTGTCACTGCCGCTGCATGTCGCCGACGCCTTCCGCGCGGTGCTGCTGGATACCGACTGCGACCCGGCGCTGACCGCGCTGATCCTGACGCTGCCGTCGGAAAATGAGATTGCCGAGCTGTTTGATACTATCGATCCGCAGGCGATTGCGCTGGTGCGTGATGCGCTGCAACGCACGCTGGCACGCGAACTGGCCGATGAGTTTTTTGCGATCTACAACGCCAATCAGCAGCCTGAATACCGCGTGGAGCATGACGCGATAGGTCAGCGCAGCCTGAAAAATATCTGCCTGACCTATCTCGCCTTCAGCGATGCGCAACTGGCGGATAAACTGGTGCAGACGCAGTATCACCAGGCGACCAACATGACCGATGCGCTGGCGGCGCTTTCTGCTGCGGTTGCGGCACAGTTACCGTGCCGTGATGCGCTGCTGGCAGCTTACGATGAGCGCTGGCATCAGGATGGTCTGGTGATGGACAAATGGTTTGTGCTGCAGGCGACCAGTCCGGCCGCTAACGTGATGCGCAATGTGCGTCAGCTTCTGAATCATCGCTCCTTCACCATGAGTAATCCGAACCGTGTTCGCTCGCTGGTGGGTGCCTTTGCCTCGGCTAACCCGGCCGCCTTCCATGCTAAAGATGGCAGCGGGTACAAGTTCCTGGTGGAGATGCTTACCGACCTCAACACCCGCAATCCGCAGGTTGCGGCGCGGATGGTGGAGCCGCTGATTCGCCTGAAACGTTATGACGAAGGCCGTCAGGCGATGATGCGCCAGGCGCTGGAGCAGCTGCTGGAGCTGGATAAACTCTCTGGCGACCTCTACGAGAAAATTACCCGGGCACTGAACGCCTGATAATTAAAAAGGGGAGCGTCTGAGACACTCCCCTTTTTTAGCGCTGCTGCGCGTAACGAACCGGCTGGGGTCGTTCCGTACGCTGCATGACCCGATCCAGAACCTCCGCTTCCAGCTCGGCCAGCCGCGCCGATCCGCGACGGCGGGGACGGGGCAGATCCACCAGCAGATCCAGCCCGATCTGACCCTCTTCGATCAACAGCACGCGATCTGCCATCACCACCGCTTCACTGACATCATGCGTAACCAGCAGCACGGTAAAGTGATGCTGCTGCCACAGTGACTCAATCAATCCCTGCATTTCAATGCGTGTCAGGGCATCCAGCGCCCCCAGCGGTTCATCCAGCAGCAGTAAACCGGGCCGGTGGATCAGCGCCCTGGCCAGTGCGACGCGCTGTTTCTGGCCGCCGGAGAGGGCGGCTGGCCACTCATCAGCCCGATCGGCGAGGCCTACCGCCGCCAGCGCATCCAGCGCCGCGCTGCGCCATTCGCGTCCGCGCAGACCCAGTCCGACGTTATCGATCACTTTTTTCCACGGCAGCAGTCGCGCATCCTGAAACATCAGGCGGGTATCTTCACGAGCCGACTGCAGCGGCGCATTGCCTGCCAGCAGTTCACCGCTGGAGCTCTGTTCGAGACCGGCCAGCAGGCGCAGCAGCGTGCTTTTGCCACAGCCGCTGCGACCCACCACCGCCACAAACTGACCTGAGGGAATATGCAGGTCAATCTTATTCAGAATGGTGCGGCTGCCATACTGTTTGCTGACGCCGTTAACGCCAACCGGGGTGCCGGTGTTAAGGCGCGCCGGTGAGAGAGTCTGACTCATGCGTTCTCCTCCTTCAGTTGATAAGCGGGATGCCAGCGCAGCCAGACACGTTCAAGTAACAACGCGGCGACATCTGCCAGTTTGCCGAGCAGGGCGTAAAGAATAATGGCGACCACTACCACGTCGGTCTGCAGGAATTCACGCGCGTTCATGGCCAGATAGCCGATACCCGCGTTGGCAGAGATGGTCTCTGCGACAATCAGCGTCAGCCACATCAGACCCAGCGCGAAACGCACGCCGACCATAATATTGGGCAGCGCGCCGGGCAGGATCACCTGGATAAACAGGCTCCAGCCGGAAAGGCCATAGCTGCGCGCCATCTCAACCAGCCCGCGATCGATGTTGCGGATGCCGTGATAAGTATTCAGGTAGATCGGGAACAGCGTCCCCAGCGCCACCAGAAAGATCTTGGCGGACTCATCAATACCGAACCAGAGGATTACCAGCGGGATCAGCGCCAGATGCGGCACATTGCGCAGCATCTGTACCGAGGTATCCAGCAGTCGTTCACCGGTTCTGGAGGTGCCGGTAATCAGCCCTAGCAGCAGGCCGATAGAACCGCCGATACTGAAGCCGATCAGCGCCCGCCAGCTACTGATCGCCAGGTGTTGCCAGAGCTCACCACTGGCGGTCAGCTGCCAGAAGGTGGTTACAATTTTCTCCGGTGCGGGCAGAATGCGGGTCGACAACCAGCCGGTTTGCGAGGCAATCTGCCACACCACCACCAGCAGCGTCGGCAGCAGCCAGGGCACCAGCGTATCAGCAAGGCGTTTTCGGGTTCTGGTCATCATGCTCTCCTCAGCCCCGGGCGACTTTTTTCTCAGGGGTAAAATCGTTGGCTACCGCTTCACCGTGTGCCTGAACCACGCGTGGCTGGGGCACCAGTGGAATCTGCAGATCAAGATGCGGGAACAGCAGTTCGCCAACGCGATACGCCTCTTCCAGGTGCGGATAACCCGACAGGATAAAAGTCTCGATGCCCAGCGCTTCATACTCTTTGATGCGAGCGGCCACGGTCGGGCCATCGCCGACCAGCGCGGTCCCGGCTCCGCTGCGCACCAGGCCGACGCCTGCCCACAGGTTAGGGCTGATTTCGAGCTTGTCGCGGCGACCGCCATGCAGTGCGGCCATCCGGCGCTGCCCCACAGAATCTGCCCGCTGGAACGCCGCCTGCGCTTTCGCGATGGTGGCGTCATCCACATTGGCAATCAGTTTGTCTGCGGCCTGCCAGGCCTCTTCATTGGTTTCACGCACGATCACATGCAGACGGATGCCGAACCGGACGGTGCGTCCCTGGGCTGCCGCTTTCGCACGCACCTGATCAATCTTCTCTTTAACCTGCGCAGGGGGTTCGCCCCAGGTGAGGTAGACATCGACCTGTTCGGCCGCCAGCTCCTGGGCGGGTTCAGAAGAGCCACCAAACCACAGCGGGGGACGAGGCTGCTGCACCGGTTTAAACATCAGACGCGCACCGCGTACCTTCACGTGCTTGCCTTCATAATCGACGGTTTCGCCTTCCAGCACCCGACGCCAGACGCGGGTAAACTCGGCGGATTCCGCGTAACGCTCGCGGTGATCGAGAAACACGCCGTCGCCCGCCAGCTCTTCCGGATCGCCGCCGGTCACCAGATTAAACAGCGCACGTCCGTTAGAAAGACGGTCCAGCGTGGCGGCCTGACGCGCTGCCTGGGTCGGTGAAATCACCCCAGGACGCAGCGCCACCAGGAATCGCAGGCGCTGCGTCACCGGAATCAGCGAGGCGGCAACCAGCCAGGCATCTTCGCAGGAGCGGCCGGTCGGGATCAGTACGCCACCAAAACCGAGGCGGTCAGCGGCCTGCGCCACCTGTTGCAGATAGGCGTGATCAACCGGTCGCGCCCCTTCGGCGGTACCAAGATAGTGGCCGTCGCCATGCGTCGGCAGGAACCAGAAAATGGATACGCTCATTGTTGCTCCTTATTGCGTCACGGTATGCGGATGCCAGATGCGATCCTGAATCGTCACTTTTACTGGCAAGAGATGATTGGCATAGAACAGGTCAGCGGTGCGCTGCTGAGCTGCGGCAGTTTCGGCACTGACCGGCGAAATGCGGGTGGGTGGCCGATGGCTGAGGTAGCTGGCGATAACCGGTTCCGGCAAGCCCATCGCCTGCGCCAGTAACGTGGTGCTCTGCTGACGCTGGCTGATTGTCAGCGCGTCAGCAGTGCTGAAGGTGTCGAGCACCTGCTGAATAAACGCGCCATGGCCTTCGGCGTAGCTGCGGGTCGCTAAATAGAAGGAGCCGGTCAGGTTAAGGGAGCTGCCATCAATCAGCAGGCGCGAATTTCCCTGCAGCAGCACCGATGAATAGTAGGGGTCCCAGATTGCCCAGGCATCAACGTCACCCTGCTGGAAGGCGGCGCGCGCATCGGCGGGAGTGAGATAAACCGGCGTGATGTCTTTAAAGGTCAGACCCGCCTGCTGTAAGGCGCGCAGCAGTAAGTTGTGAGAGCTGGAGCCTTTCTGGAAAGCCACTTTCTTGCCTTTCAGATCCGCAACCTGTTTCAGCGGGCTGCTTTTTGGCACCAGAATCACTTCCGCTTTGGGTTTTGGCGGCTCCGCGCCAACATAGAGCAGATCCGCGCCCGCGGCCTGGGCAAACAGCGGGGGAAGATCACCGGTACTGCCCAGGTCGATACTGTTAATATTCAGCGCTTCCAGCATTTGTGGGCCTGCAGGAAACTCGATCCACTTAATCCGGGTATGGGGAAAACGCTTCTCCAGTAACTGATGTGACTTCGCCAGCACCATGCTGACCGAACCTTTCTGATAGCCGATGCGAATCTCAGACGGATCGGATTCGGCGGCCTGTACCTGAAGGCCGGCCAGCAGAAGTCCGGCCACCAGCCACTTTCCTAATCTCAGCTTCATCGATCGCTTCCTTATACCGCTTGCGCAACGGGATGGTGGTGACGGGTCAGTGCCAGCCAGAAGGCGGAGACGGCCTCATCCAGGCGCTGTGACAGTGAATCCTGCAGTTCGGGCTGACGGTCGTAATGACTGATCTGATGATCCTCGGCATAAACACCATGCAGGATCTCCTGCGCCTTTAAGGCGTTGAGCACCGGCTTCATGGCGTAGTCCAGCGCCAGCATATGACCGGCACTGCCGCCGCTGGCCAGCGGTAAAACGACTTTGTGTTCCAGTGCGCGTTCAGGCAGCAGATCGAGCAGCGTCTTCAGCGCACCCGAAAACGACGCTTTATAGATAGGTGTCGCAATAATCAGTCCATCAGCCGAAGCCAGATCGTCACGCAGGGCGAGAAGCGCAGGTGCATCAAAACGCGCATTGATTAAATCGTCAGGCTGAAAGTTGTGAATATTCCACGGAATAACTTCAATACCACGCGCCTCCAGCTTGTGCTGACACAGCGTCAGCAGTGAGGTTGAGCGGGAGGGGAATCGTGGGCTGCCTGCCAGCGTAATAACTCGCATCATCACTCCTTATAACTAAAAGTTATTGATTATCAAATGTTGAGAACTTATGTCTTCATACTGTCAGAGCAGGGGAGTGGGCTTAAATGATTTATCCGGCAAAGTAAGGGTGAAATCTGCAAATAGAAGGCGTTGCGACAGATGTCAGCATCGCCGCTTCCGATAATTCTTAAATTAAGCGCTGGCAGCGGAACAATTCATTAAGGGGCATGATACGAGATCGTCAAAATGTGTCGGTTGAGCAGAAAAAATATCTTTCGTCTGATTGCTTAATCATTTTTTCTGAGAGTGGCGCGGCCATAAAGCGCAACGGCTGACAAAATAGCGCTGCGAAGCAGCACAGAATCAGCTTATCTGCGGCAGCCTCTGCCAAAGATTAAGATTTATTGCAGAAAGCAAACTGTAATAATAATGAAGGAATGCTGAACTTATTCATCGTTTCAGATGTTCGCTTACAGATTTCTGAATCTGGTTACGTCTGCTTTGCAGGGCTAATTTAAATCGATCCTCAACGGTTTTAACATTACTGCGGGCTATAGATGCACTTTCGTTAAGAGTGATGCTCACATGAAACATTAAGATGATTTTTACGGCTGGTCTTTTTTCGCATTACAGGTTTAAGATAATCGGGCTCAATGAAAGCAATCATAATAATCGCGCCTTACTCTTTTCGACGTTTCGCCTCTGGTCAGAACCTGCATCAGGCAGGTGAATCGTATTGTCATTTTCTAACAGCAGAGAATTGCATATGTCTGACATCCTGTTATCCGTTATTATTCCAACCTACAATGTTGAGAAATATATTGTAGAGTGCGTCGATTCGTTATTACGCCAGGTTAAAGCGCCCAATGAAATAATCATTGTGAATGATGGATCTACTGATGGAACATTAGCCTTAATTGAACAGAATTATGCGCACCTTTCTCAGGTGAAAGTGATCACCATTGAAAATGGCGGCCTCGGCAATGCACGGGACACCGGCATTGCACTGGCAAAGGGTCAGTTTCTCTTTTTCTGTGACCCGGATGATGTCGTGGTTGATGGCCTCGTCACTGAGCTGGCAATGGTGGCGGAGAAGCATCCTGAAACGGATCTTTTCTGTTTTAACTCCTGCGTCTATGAAGATGGCCACATTGATATCACCTCGCCAAAAGTGAAGCATGACCAGTTTGGCCAGCAGAAACCACAGGAGGTCTTTCTGCGCCTGCTGCGTAATGGCAGATATACCTCTGCCGTCTGGAATTACGCCTTAAGAAAAAGCGTCATTGAACAGCATAAGTTGCGCTTTGTACGTCGGGTTCATGAAGACCACAACTTTACGCTCTCCGTGTTTATGAAATGCCAGCACGCATGGGTCAGCCGTCAGGTCTATTATAAGCAGCGCATCCGCAGTGGTTCACTGACCAACAGTACCAAAGGCAATGAGTTTTTCTATCAGCGCTATGACGCTTTTATGCATGCTTATAATACGTTAACCAGTTCGCTCCCTAAATCAGCCTGGCGTAGTTCGCTGGAAAAATCTTATTTACTTCACTCGTTCCGTCTGATGATCTATTTGTCTCTCTATAATAAAACGCCGGTACCAGAATATGTTCTTAATGCTATTCGCTTTATGGGACGCAACGTAAAAACTGAGAACATTAAAGAGTGGCTATTGTTCAATCGGCCTGAACTGTTTATTGCACTGCAGCATTATAAGGTCAAAAAAGAACTCAGGCGCGCAGCCTGATTCTGAAAAACAGCCTGATTCTGAAAAATGTGAAGCGATATTGTTTATGCCTTAGCGAAATGAGAAGGTGAGACATGCAATGTGTATAAGGTTGTTGCGACATGGCAAAAGTACTCGATAAAAGTCTGGTTATTAATATTTTCTCGCTGCTGGCTTACCGTGGCGCGTCGTTTCTGTTTCCGCTGGCCACGCTGCCCTATCTTGCCCGCGTTCTGGGCGTAGAGCAGATGGGTACGCTGGCGCTGGCGATCGCCTGCGTCCTCTATTGCAGCACCATCTCCGACTGGGGATTCAATGTCTTTACCACCAAAGATATTGCTCACCATCGTGATGACAAAGAACGCGTCAGCCAGCTCTTCTGGTCAACGTTTAACGCCAAGCTGATGCTGCTGGTGGTCACCAGCGGCACGCTGCTGACTGCGACGTGGTTCAATCCCTCCTGGCATCCTCTGTTCTTCATCATTCTGGCGAACTGCACCACGCTAGTCGGCTCGCTGTTTTCATTCGGCTGGCTGATGCAGGGCTTTGAGAAGTTGGGTAAGACGGCGATGATCGCCACCTTCGGTAACTTCTGTGCGATTCCGCTGACCTTTTTGCTGGTGAAATCTCCGCAGGATACCTGGCTGGCTGCCCTGATCCCTGGCGCGGTCTCCATTATCAGCGCGGCGATTACGCTGAAGTTTGTGCTGGAGATGAAAGTCATAGGCCGCTACCGCTTTGAACCGCGCGAAATCAAACAGCGCATCACCGACAGCATGGATGTGTTTATCGCCATCGCCGGCGCTAACCTTTTCAACAGCGTCAACGTGGTGATTCTCGCCACCTTTGCTTCTACTTACATGGTCGGGATCTACAACGGCGCCGATCGCCTGCGTAAAGCGGCCAACTCTGTGCCGGAGCAGATCGGCAGCGCCTTCTTCCCGCGCGTCAGCCACCTGTTCGGCCGGGATAAACGGGCCGCGATTGCCGCGACACGCAAAAGCCTGCTGCTGTCGTTTTCCCTGAGTCTGTCGATTGTAATCTTCACCTGGTTCTTTGCTGACCTGGTGGTCTCAATATTGCTGGGTAAAGACTTTATCCAGTCAGCGGATGTGCTGCGCGTCTTTGTGCTCTGCTTCCTGTTTGGCAACATTGCCTACCCGGCTGGATTACAGATTCTGATCCCACATGGTCTGGCCCGCCAGCGTATGTGGGTGATGATGGCCGCTGGTGTGGTTAACGTGCCGCTCTGCTGTTTCCTGGCGTGGAAGTTTGGCGCAATCGGTGCCGCATGGTCCATGGTCGGGGCTGAAGCGTTCGTCTGTCTCGGTATTTTTGGCATCATGCAACGTCACGGCATCCTGCGGGAATATCTGTTTCCCTCTCAGGTGAAAAATCAACCCGTAAACGATTCCGCCGCGTAAGATCAAAGCATTTTCAGATAGTTTTATGCATCCCCGCTGTTCGATTTACTTTTGCGCCAGAGCACTTTACCATTCTGGCGCACATTTTCCCGTGCACCGACTTCCACGATCGCTTCCGTCCTTCAGGAGAGTGCATGTTTTATCCTATCGTCCGACCGGCGCTGTTTAAACTTGATCCCGAACGCGCACACGAACTCACCTTTCAGCAACTGCGTTTTATGAACGGCACCCCACTGGAGATGTTTTATCGCCAGAATCTGCCATCGCGTCCGGTCACCTGTATGGGACTGACCTTTAAGAATGCCCTGGGCCTGGCGGCGGGTCTGGATAAGAACGCAGAGTGTATTGATGCGTTTGCGGCGATGGGCTTTGGCTTTGTTGAAGTCGGCACCGTCACGCCGCGCGCCCAGGCGGGGAACGATAAGCCACGCATGTTTCGTCTGGTGGAAGCGGGCGGAATTATCAATCGGATGGGGTTTAATAATCTGGGTGTTGATCACCTGGTTGAAAACGTGAAGAAAGCGCGCTTTAACGGCGTGCTGGGGATCAATATCGGTAAAAATAAAGATACGCCGGTCGAGCAGGGCAAAGATGATTATCTCATCTGCATGGAAAAGGTTTATGCCCACGCCGGTTATATCGCCATCAATATTTCCTCACCTAACACCCCAGGTTTACGTTCGCTGCAATATGGCGAGGCGCTGGATGATCTGCTTTCTTCCATCAAACAGAAACAAAAAGAGCTGGAACAGCGTCATCTGAAATATGTTCCGCTGGCCGTAAAAATTGCGCCCGATCTCTCTGAAGAAGAGTTAATTCAGGTCGCGGACAGTTTAATTCGTCATCAGATTGATGGCGTGATTGCCAGCAATACCACGCTCGATCGTTCGCTGGTGAGCGGTCTTAAGCATGCTGAGGAAGCGGGTGGGTTAAGTGGACGGCCAGTGCAGTCGCGCAGCACGGCGGTGATCCAGCGTCTCTCTCAGGAACTGCAGGGGCGGTTGCCGATTATTGGGGTAGGCGGGATCGATTCTCTGACGGCAGCGCGTGAAAAAATCGCCGCCGGGGCAACACTGGTTCAGATTTATTCAGGCTTTATTTATCAGGGGCCAGGCTTAATTAAAGATATCGTCACCCATCTCTAAGACAATTCTCACAATCATTGGCCGGGGGGTTTATTTATCCCCTCGGCTCGTTTATATTTTGTCCTGTTGCACGCTTTTTCAGCTTTTCCTTATGTTTCTTTTTTCGCTGAATTCTGCGTGATTTTTGGCGCAGCGGTAAATACAGGGCACACGATGAAAATTAAACCCGATGATAACTGGCGTTGGTATTTTGACAACAGCCACGACCGAATGATGCTCGACCTGGCAGACGGTATGCTTTTCCGTTCCCGTTATTCCCGCAAGATGCTCACGCCGGATGCCTTCACTGAATCGGGTTTTTGTGTCGATGACGCCGCCCTTTATTACACCTTTGAAGAGACCTGCCGTCAGTGCAAACTCAGTGGCAGCCATCGCGCCGAACTGGTGTTAAATGCGCTGGTCGCTGCACGCTTCCTCAAGCCACTGATGCCGAAAAGCTGGCATTTCGCCTCTTATGCTCCGGCAATGCAGCCCCGTCCCGGTGAAATGGTACAGGTTACGCTGGCAGAAGAGGGAACGCAGGCACGACTGCTGGTGGTTGAGAGTGGCGATAATGCGGCGCTCTGCCTGCTGGCGCAGCCGGGATTGACGCTGGCCGGAAAAAACATGGTGCTCGGCGATGCCATCAAGGTGATGAACGATCGCCTGCAGCCCCTGTATCAGGATGTCGCGCCGCGCTACGCCCGCGCAGTCTGACTACCTTAGTTCTACATCGCCAGCCGGAATACAGCTGCAGCTCAACAGCGTGCCGTCCTGACGCAGGGCGCTCTGTTTCAGCGCCTTAACCTCACCCGCGACCAGACTCAGCTTGCAACTGCCGCACAGTCCCGCCCGACAGGAGTAGGGGATCCGGAAGCCCTGCATCTCCAGCTGATCCAGTAATACCTGCTGATTATCCCCGGTGAACGTCTGACCCTGAAACGTGATAGCCACGGCATCTGGCGCCTGCTGCTTTGGTTTCAGTGTTTCGACCACTTCACCGGCACCATAGCTGCGCGGTGCATGACGTTTCAGGACAATCATCTCATCACCGGCGCGCACCACCCCACTGTTGCGCGCCACTAAGTTCAGACCGAAATCAATATCCCCGCTGCCATCCAGGGCGGTGCGGAACGTCTGCAGCGTGGCCAGTGGATGACCGGCAGGATGCTTAACGCCGGTCTCGGTGCTGACAGTGGTGAGCACGCAGCGACTGCATGGCTTAGGCACCTCGAATATCACGTCGCCAATCTGAATCTCCGCCCAGCTGTCTTCATCCCATGCGGCAGCGCCGCTGACGACCAGATTCGGACGAAACTGTTCGGCACGGACGCTGGCCGGGCAGCGCTGTTGCAGATCATGCAGCGACGCGTTGTTGATCAGCAAAAACGGAAAGCCGTCGGCAAAGCTCAGCGGAATATGATTAAACGCTTTAACCCGGCGGCTGGGTTGCGGCCCGACCCAGCGCAACTGAACCTCACGCGGGAAGAACTGGCTCAGCCATTGGTTAATCGCAGGCGGCGCTATGCGCGCGGTGAAATGATTTCCCCAGACTTCGGTGGGGTGATCCTGCTCATCGAAATCGCTGAAGCGGATCAGGGAGTGACTGCCATCCGGGGCCGTCAGCAGCAGGCCATCCGGTAAAATCGCGGGCGTGAAGCGCACCATCTCCGGATGCTGACGCGCGGTAATAAAGGTGCCATCAGGTTCGGTCACCATAAACAGACGATCAAATGCCAGTCCGCTGTCAGTGACCAGCGCGTGTGACAGCGCTAATCCCCGCATCGACTTCACAGGATGAATAAATAAGCGGGAAAGCGTGATCATGGTGTTCTCCTTGAACCCGACGCGCAGCACAAAAGAAGCTAACTTTATGACATAGGTCTCCGATTCGCTATAATGCGCGACAATTTTCTCAAGAGTTAAAAAGTGACGATATGAATTCTCTGTTTGCCAGCACGGCGCGTGGGCTCGAAGAGCTGTTAAAAAGTGAGCTGGACGCGCTGGGCGCGCAGGATTTGCAAGTGGTGCAGGGAGGCGTTCACTACGAAGCCGACGATCGCACTATGTACCAAAGCCTGATGTGGAGTCGTTTAGCATCACGCATCCTGTTGCCGCTGGGAGAGTTTGGCGTCTACAGCGATCTGGATCTCTATCTGGGTGTGCAGAGCGTGGACTGGCCGACGATGTTCGGCAGTGACAAAACCTTTGTTGTGCATTTCAGCGGCACCAACGATTCGATTCGTAACAGCCAGTTTGGTGCGCTGAAAGTTAAAGATGCCATCGTGGACAGCTTTACCCGTCAGAATCTCGAACGACCTAACGTCGATCGTGAACAGGCAGATATCCGTGTCAACGTCTGGCTGAATGACGATCGCGCCAGCATTGCACTGGATCTCAGCGGCAGCTCACTGCATCAGCGTGGTTATCGCCAGCAGACCGGTCAGGCGCCGTTAAAAGAGACCCTGGCGGCGGCCATCGTGCTGCGTTCTGGCTGGGAGCCGACGACACCGCTGATCGATCCGATGTGTGGTTCCGGTACGCTGCTGATTGAAGCCGCACTGATTGCCTGCGATCGTGCGCCTGGCCTGCTGCGCAAGCACTGGGGCTTCACCGCCTGGAGCCAGTTTAACGCTGCGTTGTGGCAGGACGTTAAAACCGAGGCGCAGAATCGTGCCCGCACTGGTACGGCTGCCACTCAGGCGCGCTTCTTTGGCTACGACAATAATGGTCGGGTGCTGGAGTGGGCGCAGGCGAATGCCCGCCGCGCTGGCGTCTTTGAACTTTTCACCTTCGGCCAGCAGGATCTGCTGAAGCTGACTAATCCGGTCGATCCGGCGGTTCACGGTACGGTGCTGAGTAATCCTCCTTACGGTGAACGTCTGGAGAGCGAACCAGCCCTGATTGCGCTGCACAGCCAGCTCGGACGTCTGATGAAGCAGCATTTTGGCGGCTGGAACCTGTCGCTGTTCAGCGCCTCGCCAGAACTGCTGAGCTGCCTGCAGTTGCGTGCCGATCGCCAGTTTAAAGCGAAGAACGGTCCGCTGGATTGCGTGCAGAAAAACTATAAGCTGGCGGTTAACAGTCATGAAAGCGCCGGACAGATTGCGGAAGATTACGCTAACCGCCTGCGTAAAAACGTGAAGAAACTGGAGAAGTGGGCGCGTCAGGAAGGCATTGAATGCTACCGTATTTATGATGCCGATCTGCCAGACTACAACGTTGCTGTCGATCGCTATGGCGACTGGGTGATTATCCAGGAGTATGCGCCACCGAAAACCATCGATCCTGATAAAGCGCGTCAGCGTCTGTTCGATGTCATCAGCGCAACGCTGAGCGTGCTGCAACTGCCTGCCGACCGTCTGATTATGAAAACGCGTGAACGCCAGAAAGGCAAAGCGCAGTATCAGAAGCTCAGCGAGAAGGGCGACTATTTCGAAGTTAAAGAGTTTAATGCGCGTTTCTGGGTGAATCTGACCGACTATCTCGATACCGGCCTGTTCCTCGATCACCGCATTGCCCGTAAAATGCTGGGCCAGATGAGTCAGGGCAAAGATTTCCTGAACCTGTTTGCCTATACCGGTACTGCCAGTGTGCATGCCGGTCTGGGTGGCGCGCGTTCAACCACCACGGTAGATATGTCGCGTACCTATCTGGAGTGGGCGGAGCGCAACCTGCGTCTTAACGGACTGACCGGGCGTCAGCATCGTCTGATGCAGGCGGACTGTCTGAGCTGGCTGAATGAGAGTGACGAGAACTTTGACCTGATCTTTATCGATCCGCCAACGTTCTCCAACTCAAAACGTATGGAAGAGAGCTTCGACGTTCAGCGCGATCATATGATGCTGATGCGTAACCTGAAGCGCCTGCTGCGTCGCGGCGGCACCATCATGTTCTCCAATAACAAACGCGGTTTCAAAATGGACATGGATGGCCTGAAATCACTGGGCCTGCAGGCGCAGGATATTACCCAGAAAACGCAGTCGCAGGACTTCGCGCGTAACCGTCAAATTCACAACTGCTGGCTGATCACTCACGCCGGTAAGGAATAAGCTTACATGTCATTAATCAGTATCCACGGCGCTTATCTCTCCTTCAGCGATGCGCCGCTGTTAGACAATACCGAACTGCACATCGAAGAGAACGAACGCGTCTGTCTGGTGGGCCGTAACGGTGCGGGTAAATCCACGCTGATGAAAATCATCAATGGCGAACAGCCACTGGATGATGGCCGCATTATTTATGAAACCGATCTGGTCGTGGCGCGTCTGCAACAGGATCCGCCGCGCAATATTACCGGTTCGGTGTATGACTTCGTGGCCGAGGGCGTTGAAGAGCAGGCTGAGCATCTGAAAGCCTATCACGCCATTTCCCATGTGGTGATGGAAGATCCCAGCGATAAAAACCTCAATGAGATGGCGCGTCTGCAGAGCATTCTCGACCACCAGAATCTGTGGCAGCTGGAGAGCCGCATCCATGACGTGCTGGAGCAGATTGGTCTGCAGCCCGATACCGAGCTGTCGTCGCTCTCGGGCGGCTGGCTGCGTAAAGCGGCGCTGGGCCGTGCGCTGGTGAGTAACCCGCGCGTCCTGATGCTGGATGAGCCAACCAACCACCTCGATATCGAAACCATCGACTGGCTGGAAACGTTCCTGAAGAACTTCACCGGCAGCATCATCTTTATTTCCCATGACCGTTCGTTTATCCGCAACATGGCGACGCGCATTGTCGATCTGGACCGTGGCAAGCTGGTCTCCTGGCCAGGCAACTACGATCTCTATCTGGAAGGCAAAGAGGAAGCGTTGCGCGTTGAAGAGATGCAGAACGCGGAATTTGACCGTAAGCTGGCGCAGGAAGAGGTGTGGATCCGTCAGGGCATCAAAGCCCGTCGTACCCGTAATGAAGGTCGTGTGCGTGCGCTCAAAGCGCTGCGTCGTGAACATTCAGAACGTCGTGAAGTGATGGGCAAAGCCAACATGCAGGTGGGCGAAGCGTCCCGTTCCGGCAAGATTGTGTTTGAGCTGGAAAATGTCGACTACGCGGTCGATGGCAAAGTGCTGGTGAAGGACTTCTCAACCCAGGTGCAGCGTGGCGACAAAATTGCGCTGATCGGACCGAACGGCTGCGGGAAAACTACCTTACTGCGCCTGATGCTGCAGCAGCTGAAAGCTGACCATGGCCGCGTGCATTCCGGCACCAAGCTGGAAGTAGCCTACTTTGACCAGCATCGCGCTGAACTGGATCCGGATCGCACCGTGATGGACAACCTGGCCGAAGGCAAGCAGGAAGTACTGGTCAACGGCAAACCGCGCCACGTGCTGGGCTATCTGCAGGACTTCCTGTTCCATCCAAAACGTGCCATGACGCCGGTGCGCGCCCTTTCGGGCGGTGAACGAAACCGTCTGCTGCTGGCGCGCCTGTTCCTGCGTCCCAGCAACCTGATGATTCTGGATGAACCGACTAACGACCTCGACGTCGAAACGCTGGAACTACTGGAAGAGCTGATTGATGGTTATCAGGGCACCGTGTTACTGGTGAGCCACGATCGTCAGTTCGTCGATAATACCGTTACCGAGTGCTGGATTTTTGAAGGCAACGGTGAGATTGGCACCTTTGTTGGCGGTTATCACGATGCTCAGCAGCAGCGCGCCGCCTACCGGCAGCACAAGGCGGCAGCACCGGCGAAAGCGACGGGCAACGGCTCTAAGCCTGCAGCCGAGAAGGGTGATGCGAAGCGTAGCGTGAATAAACTCAGCTACAATCTGGCGCGTGAGCTGGAACAGCTGCCGCAAAAACTGGAGCAGCTGGAAGCGCGTATCGGAGAACTGCAGGCGAAGATGAGTCATCCCGACTTCTTCAGTCAGGCACACGATCAGACGCAACCGGTGCTGGATAATCTGGCTCAGACTGAGCAGGAGCTGGAAACCGCTTTTGCGCGCTGGGAAGAGCTAGAGTCACTGAAAAACGGCGCGTAGGGCAGGGTTAACGGATGTGTTCAGCAGTGAAAAGTAACGCGTGGATGCTCTGTCCACAATGCGATTTAATGATTAAGCTGCCGGACATTCCCGTTGGCAGCCGTGCGTCATGCCCGCGCTGCCACACCTCCCTGACGGCCAACTGGCACGAACCGCGTAAACGGCCAACAGGCTATGCGCTGGCAGCGCTGTTTATGCTGCTGCTGGCGAATCTGTTTCCTTTTGTCTCAATGAAGGTGGCGGGGCTGACCAGCCAGATCACCCTGGCGCAGATACCTCAGGTGATGGTGACGGAAGATTACAGCAGTCTGGCGACGCTGTTCCTTCTCTTTGTGCAGGCGGTCCCGGCCTTCTGCATGATCACCATTATCCTGTTGGTCAATCGGGTCCCGTTGCCGACTGGACTCAAAACTGGTCTGGCACGTATTCTGTTTCAGCTGCGTAACTGGGGCATGGCAGAAATCTTTATGGCGGGCGTGCTGGTCAGTTTCGTCAAGCTGATGGCCTATGGCGAGATCGGCCTGGAGACCAGCTTCTGGCCGTGGGTTCTGTTCTGTCTGCTGCAGTTGCGGGCCTTTCAGTGCGTTGATCGACGCGGCTTGTGGGACAGTCTGTCACCCCGACCTGCACTGCCCCATCCGCCCGAAGTGGGCATCAGTGGTTTAGAGCAGGGTCTGCGCTCCTGTCCCTGCTGTACGGCCATTCTGCCGGAAGCAGAGCATAAGTGTCCCCGCTGCGGCGTCACGGCTGAGGCACGGCGTAAGCACAGCCTGCAGTGGACGCTGGCGCTGTTGTTCACCTCCATACTGCTTTATATCCCGGCCAACCTGTTGCCGATTATGGTGACGGAAACCCTCGGCACTGCCTATCCTTCCAATATCATGGCGGGGGTGATTGTGCTGTGGGGTGATGGCTCCTATCCGGTGGCGTTGGTGATCTTTATCGCCAGTATCATGGTGCCTACGCTGAAAATGCTGGCGATTGGCTGGCTTTGCTGGGATGCCAGCGGACGCGGACAGCGTGACAGCCACAGGATGCACAAAATTTATGAAGTGGTCGAATTTGTTGGCCGCTGGTCAATGATCGACGTGTTTGTTATTGCCGTGCTCTCTGCGCTGGTGCGCATGGGGCAATTAATGAATGTTTATCCCGCGTGGGGGGCAGTATTGTTTGCAATGGTGGTGATTATCACCATGATTGCTGCCATGACCTTTGACCCGCGATTAACCTGGGATCGTGTACGCGAAAACAATATGAAGGAGTCGCGCCTTGACGGAAACTAATCACGGCCATGCAAAGGTGGAACAGATTAAGCGCTGGTCGCCAGTCTGGATTGTCCCCATCGTTACGCTGTTAATCGGCGGATGGATCCTCTTTTATCACTTCAGCCATCAGGGGCCGGAAGTCACCCTCATCACCGAAAACGCCGAAGGCATTGTTGCGGGTAAAACCACGATTAAAAGCCGCAGTGTGGATGTCGGTGTGGTGGAAAGCGCGGTGTTAAGCGACGACCTTCACCATGTGGAAATCAAAGCGCGCCTGAATTCAGGCATGGAAAAACTGCTGCACAGCGACAGCGTTTTCTGGGTGGTGAAACCGCAGGTGGGTCGCGAAGGGATCAGCGGTCTCGGCACTCTGTTATCCGGTGCCTATATCGAATTACAGCCGGGCACTAAAAGCCAGGCACCCGAGCAGTTTAAGCTGCTGGATGCGCCGCCGTTAGCGCCACCGGATGCCAAAGGGATTCGCATCGTGCTGGACAGCAAGAAAGCGGGTCAGCTCAATCCGGGGGATCCGGTGCTGTTCCGTGGCTATCGCGTCGGTACGGTCGAGACCAGCGCTTTTGATACCGAAAAACGCATGATGACCTATCAGCTGTTCGTCGCTGCGCCTTACGATCGCCTGATTACAACCAACGTTCGCTTCTGGAAGGACAGCGGCATCGCCGTGGATATGTCCGCTTCAGGAATGCGGGTGGAAATGGGATCGCTGACCACGCTGTTCAGTGGCGGCGTCAGTTTTGACGTGCCGGATGGCTGGGAGCTGGGTCAGCCTGCGCAGAATAAGTCTGATTATCATCTGTTTGACGATCAGCGCAGCATTCAGGACTCGCTCTACACCAACCATATTGATTACCTGATGTTCTTCACCGACTCCATTCGTGGTCTGCAGGCGGGGGCGCCGGTTGAGTTCCGCGGCATTCGCCTGGGTACCGTCTCAGAAGCGCCATTGATGAAAGCCGGTCTGGACCAGGCGCTGAACAATGATTACCGCGTGCCGGTGCTGATTCGCATTGAGCCGGATCGCTTTATCAGCCGACTGGGTGAGAACTTCGATCTGCAACAGCATCTGCAGGATGGTAAAAAACGTGGCCTGCGTGCGACGCTGAAAACCGGTAGCCTGTTGTCGGGTGCGCTCTATGTCGATCTCGACTTCTATGACAATGCACCGCCTTACAAAGGGCCGCAGAAAGTCTCTGGCTATGAAGTTATCCCAACGGTCAGCGGTGGCCTGAGCCAGATTCAGCAGAAGCTGATGGCGGCGCTGGATAAGATTAACAGTCTGCCACTGAACGGTATGGTCAATGAAGCGACAGGTACGCTTAAAGAGAGCCAGAAAACGATGCGTGATCTGCAGCGCACCATCGACAACATCAACAAAGTCACCGCCAGTCCGGCTATGAAAACCCTGCCGGAAGACCTGCAGCAGACATTGCGCGAGCTGAACCGCAGCATGAAAGGCCTGCAGCCAGGTTCACCAGCCTACAGCAAGCTGGTGGGGGATATGCAGCGCCTGGATAAGGTTCTGCGTGAACTCCAGCCGGTGTTAAGAACGCTTAACACCAAGAGCAATGCGCTGGTATTTGAGGCAAAACCGGGACAGGATCCCCAGCCGAAGAGGGCGAAACAGTGAATAAAGGATTGATACTTTGTGCCGCGCTGGTGTTGAGTGCGTGCAGTAGCAGCGTTGACAATACCTGGTATCAGCTGCCCTCCGGGGCGGCTTCCATGCAGGTCAGCAGCAGCCAGCTGAATGAAGCGCAACCGATGTTATGGGTGCAGCAGGTGACGGTGCCGGACTATCTGGCAGGCAACGGACTGGTTTATCAGACCAGCGATGTCAAATACGTTATCGCCGCGAATAATCTCTGGGCCAGCCCGCTCGATCAGCAGTTGCAGCAGACATTGATCACTAACCTGAGCAAGGCGCTGCCAGGCCGACTGGTAGCCGGTTCACCTTTAGGCGCGCAGCACGATACGCTGAATGTGACCGTAACAGGCTTCCAGGGGCGCTATGATGGCAAAGCAATCGTCAGTGGCGAATGGACGCTGGAACATCAGGGCCGGCTGACTAAACAGGCGTTTAACCTGGTACTGCCGCAGACCGAAGATGGCTACGATGCGATGGTCAGAACGCTGGCGGCGGGCTGGCAACAGACAGCACAGAAGATTGCCAATAGTGTGGTTGCGTTAAATTAAGATTGATGTGAATAAATAAGCTAAGCCCCTGACCGATTGTCGTGCTTTTTCGACAGAGGTCAGGGGCTTTTTTATTAGCTTAATCAGAAAGATAGTGTTGTTGCATGCATCACAGAACGTCATTATTTTTACCGATTAAGGTCACATTTATGACACTGGCATGAAGATTGGGCATTGATCTTTGGGTGCGCAGGAGGTAGAACATAAGGGTGGTTGAACATTAATTCACCACTTTTCTTTCCACCAGATTCCACAGACCTTACATGAGGGACACGGAGTATGAAGAGACAGAAACGAGACCGCCTCGAACGCGCCCATTCACGTGGTTATCAGGCAGGCATTACTGGACGCTCAAAAGAGATGTGTCCGTATCAGTTGATTGACGCTAAGTCTCACTGGTTGGGAGGTTGGCGACAAGCCATGGAGGACAGGTCGGTAGCTGCATAACCGGATGTCACTGAAAAGGGAATATAACCTCCGCCATGCGCGGAGGTTTTTGTTTCCGGAGGAAACGCTTAGAAAGCTGCGGTATCTTTAAACAGGCCGACTTTAAGATCGCTGGCGGTATAGATCAGATTACCGTCAACCAGCACTTCACCATCTGCCACGCCCATAACCAGTTTGCGGTTAATAACGCGTTTGAAGTGAATGCGGTAAGTCACTTTCTTCGCATCTGGCAGGACCTGACCGGTGAATTTCACTTCACCCACGCCCAGCGCACGACCTTTACCTTCGCCGCCCAGCCAGCCCAGATAGAAACCAACCAGCTGCCACATGGCATCAAGGCCCAGACAACCCGGCATCACCGGATCGCCAATAAAGTGACAGCCGAAGAACCAGAGATCAGGATTGATATCCAGCTCCGCTTCAACAAAGCCTTTGTCATATTTGCCGCCGTCTTCGGTCATTTTGACCACGCGGTCCATCATCAGCATGTTGCCGGATGGAAGCGGCGGACCATTTTCGCCAAACAGTTCACCACGACCTGACAGAATCAGATCTTCTTTGGTATAGGATTCGCGTTTATCTACCATGTTTTCAATAAGCCTTGTTTTAGTGAATCACGAATATTAGCGAACAGTTGTACGCTGAGCAAATCGGATTAACGGTGGTTGAACCAGTTAAGCCAGCGCAGCGCCCAGGGACGTTGCGGACCGTCCGGCTGGTTGAACAGGCTAATGCGTTCCTGGATGGTATTCAGCAGGCAGTCGCCCAGGCCATCCTCGGTACTCCAGATTTTACCGGTCAGCAGCGGTAGCGCTTCATCGGCACGGTCAATTGCCCAGATATGGAAATGACCTTGTTCAACCGCACTGACAACCGCCTGGCTGAGGCTGAGATGACGGACATTGCTGGCGGGAATAATCACACCCTGCTGACCTGTCAGTTCTCGCTGATGGCAGATATCAAAGAAGCCTTCGATTTTCTCATTCAGTCCGCCCACCGGTTGTACGTTGCCGAACTGATCAACCGAGCCGGTCACCGCAATTTGCTGATTGATGGGCTGATTAGCCAGCGCGCTGATTAAGGCACAGAGTTCAGCCAGTGAAGCACTGTCACCGTCCACCTCGGAGTAAGATTGCTCAAAGACTATTGAGGCCGAGAAGGGCAGTTGCTGATCGAGTTCCAGTTCGGCAATCAGGTAAGCCTGCATAATCATCATGCCTTTGGCATGAATATTACCGCCCAGCTCCGCTTTACGCTCGATATCCATGAATTCACCATCGCCGGGATGTACCACGCAGGTAATACGCGAGGGATCGCCCCAGGCACGGGGATGGCCAGGATATTCAACGACCGACAGGCCATTAATCTGACCAACCACTTCGCCTTCGGTTTCAATCAGAATCTGTCGCAGCAGGATCTCGTCACGCATCCGCTCATTGAGATAATTCTCGCGCCACAAACGCGCTTCCAGCGCATCACGCAGCGCTTCAGCGTTCAGTTCATCGCCCATCAGGGCCGATTCGCGCATCTGGCGTTGTAGCCAGCGGGGGCAGAGTGGCAGCGTTTCCTGATCGCCGCTGTAGCGGACGCCTTCTTTAATCAGTTCTGGCCAGAAGTCCACTTCCGGCTGGGGCAGCCCCGCCTGTTGCGCCAGTTCGATGTTCCAGCGACACCAGGCAAGCATGTCATCTTCATCCAGAATCTGAATATTCTCTTCAAATTCAGTATAGATGGCCATTTCGTGAGCTTCGGGATCCAGCTCCTGAAATTCTGCCAGCGCTTCCCGATCGCCACACAGGACCAGTTTCAGATTGAGGGGCAAGGGAGGAATCGAGACTGGCAGCGGCCGGCGTTCATCCTGAGATGTCCACTCAACATAGCCCTGCTCAATACACTTTTTCAGGCGCAACCAGAGAATCGGCTGCGTCATCAGGCTACGCAGTGAAAGCAGCAGCGTGCCGCCATTAGCACGATGGATCAGGCCCGGTTCCAGCTGGATGCGATCTTTATACTGGCGCACGCAGCCAAACAACTGCTCCATCTCAGTCCATTCAGCAAAGTGAATACCACCCTGACTGGTGAATGGGCGTTGAGGATCGGAGGGGGGCTGGAGCGTGACGTTGTCGGCCATGATATGGTAATCACCGCCGAATAGAGTGGTACTGTCGGCCATAACCCGCTCTGCGGCCTGGGCAATGAATGTCAGATAATCGCGATTCTCCTGGCTACGAACCAGCAGTAATGGGAAACCCTGCGTCTGATGGTGTAAATGCGCCAGTGCATTCAGCAACCGGGGCTGTACCGTTGCCAGAGCATCAGTTTCTTCATCAGCAATTCGGGAGAAAACGGATTGGTATTGCGCGCTATCTGGCTGTAAGGTCTGCCACGTAAGTTGAGTGCTGGTCAAAATAATCGCATTTGTCTGTTTTAAGAAAAGCGAGATTATACAGGATTCACCCTTGTTAAGCACTGCAGACTTCCTGTTGAAGATGTGATGGTGACAGCATGTTTTTCGTTGCTGCATCCGGGAAAAAAGCTGTTATTCTTAGTTCGTTACGTGATCACGATGAGATTCCGATGAAATACCAGCAACTCGAAAATCTTGAATGTGGATGGAAGTGGAAATACCTGGTGAAAAAACATCGGGAAGGTGAACTGATCACGCGTCACCTTGAGTTAAGCGCGGCGCAGGCAGCAGTGGATAAGCTGCTGGCAATGGAAAATAATCCGGTTACAGTGAATGAATGGATCGCAGAACATATTCACGCTGATCTGGATAACCGACTGAAGCAGACCATCCGTGCCCGACGAAAACGCCATTTCAACGCTGAACATCAGCATACGCGAAAAAAATCGATAGACCTGGAGTATCTGGTCTGGCAGCGACTGGCAGGTCTGGCACAGCGGCGCGGCTGCACGCTCTCTGAAACGATTGTTCAGCTGATAGAAGATGCAGAACGTAAAGAGAAATATGCCACTCAGATGTCGAGCCTGAAGCAGGATTTGCAGGCGATTCTGGGTAACTCCGGTTCAGAGAGCGAATAAACGGGCAGGGCAATCAGAGCCTTCATCTCTCAGTCCGGTTTTATTACCGGCATAAAAAAACCCCGCCTTAGCGGGGTTTTTTATTACGTATAAACTTAAGCCTGTGGCTGAGTTACAACGTCTTTGATACCTTTAACGTCGATTTCTACACGACGGTCCGGCGCCAGGCAGTCGATCAGGGCATTACGGCCTTTCACGCTGTCACAGGTGTTGCCGGTAACTGGGTTAGATTCACCCATGCCACGTGCAGAGATCTTGTTAGAAGGAATACCTTTAGATACCAGGTAATCTACGACTGACTGAGCACGTTTCTCAGACAGTTTCTGGTTGTACTGCTCTGAACCGATGCGATCGGTGAAGCCCAGTACGACAACGGAACCATCTTTAGGATCCATTGAGCTCAGCTGGCTGTACAGCTGATCCAGAGCCTGCTGGCCTTCTGGCTTCAGGGTAGATTTGTTGAAGGTGAACAGAACGTCAGACTTCAGAGTGAAACGCTTGGTTTCAACAACTGGAGCTGGTGCTGGAGCCGGAGCTGGCGCCGGAGCAGCGACGTCATCCTGACCGAAGCGGTATGAAACGCCTACGCTCAGCATGCCGTTGTCTGGACGAGTACCAACGGTCTGTGCATCACCGATGTTGTTAACCCACTGGTAATCCAGACGGGTAGCCCAGTTTTTGGTCAGCGCATATTCAACACCAACAGCAGCCAGCGGAGATACGCCGGTGTCGTGGTCGCTGATGCGGCCAGTAGTTGGGTTAGTCTGCGTTGAGTCTGCACGCCATACCATGCCGCCCAGACGAGTATACACGTCCAGATCGTCATAGATTGGGTAGCTCAGTTTAGCAGCCAGCTGAACGCCCTGTGCTTTGAATGCGCCGTTAGTCACGTTGCCTTTGTTAGGCATGCGACCCAGCCAGTCATAGCCCAGCTCGAAGCCCAGGTATGGATTTGCCTGGTAACCAACGAATGCACCTGCACCCAGCTGGCTTTCATGAGTTGGACCGTCATTGTTTTCGTAACCGTTACCGTAGTAACCAGTGTCGTGATACTGAGACCAGCCCAGTTTAGCACCGGTGTACCAGGTGTCATCTTTCGGAGCGGCCTGCGCTACGGTAGCGAAGCCAGCCAGTGCCACTGCAATTGCGATAGCTGTCTTTTTCATTTTGCGCCTCGTTATCATCCAAATAGGCAATGAGCAAAAAGGTTGCTCTTGGTTTAAATCCTTCGCCGGGTCAAAACGCTCGCTTATGACTCTACCGCAAAAAACGGAGGTTATTGAGCACCCTGGCGAGCTAAAGTCTACAACGAGATTGGAAACTTACAAGTATGATGTGAGGCGCTTATGTAAAAAAACAGCGATTTATACACAATTTCTAACAATTAGGCTGGTCTTATTGCCGCGGCAAAAAGCCCTAAAAACTTGCTAAACCATTGTCAACGCTCGAACTAACAGAATCAGTGGTTTAGCTGCGACAGATAAGAAAAATAGCTTGGGAAACTTCTGATTTTTACTTAATGAAACAAATCCGACTGAATTTTTATCGCAGTTTGCGGTCTGAGAGGCGCTTCTGATGTCCCGCTTGCACGCAAAATCAATCCTAACGCTTCACCCTCTGCCGCCGCATTTTCAAGTTGACGTCGTTCATCTTCGTCAAGATCGTAAGGAATCCATGCCAGAACGACACTGTAATTTCCTGTACGCAATGCTTTAACCATCGCTTCAACCGCATTCAGACGTTCAGAATCGGCGATATGCATACTTTTATCCAGTGGTAATCCTGATTCCTGCAGCCAGGTGCGATTCAGTTTATATGCCGGTGTTAACCACAACTGCCAGCGCGATTGCTGACTCAGCTGCTGCAATAATGGCAACAGTAACATCTGCATCATACCGGGCTGTTCGCTGTAGCGTAACTCAGTAATTCCACCGCCCTGAGAGGCCGAAACGGAAGAGGACGCATAATGATGAGCATAGCGTGCATTATTAGGATGTTGTGTTCGCATAAGTTAATCACCAGCAGTGGACTGTATGAATATACAGTACTGTCATCCTGGATAAAGATCAACCCAAATTTCTGAAAACGCCTCGCAAAATCGCGACAAGATTAGTTGAAACGCTATTTATTCATTGAACCCGTTGACGCTTTTTTTTATCTTCTAATTACCTGATACCCAAGGTAATTTACGATATATTTCTTACATGGAGGTGGTGCAATGAAAAAGGTGAATCCGGTTGTAGAGCGCTCCAGAGCGCGCCTGGCCCCATTAGGAACAATAGAGTCGCGCACCCAGTTCGGAGGCTATGCCCTGGCTGTAGAAAGTGTGGTTTTTGCCTTAATTAATAAAGACGAACTCTATCTGCGTGCCAGTGAACCTTTGCGGGAATACCTTACAGATCGTCCGCTGCAACCCCTGATTTTTCGCAAGCGCGGCAAGCTGGTGAGTCTCAATTACTTTCGGGTCGATGAGGCGTTGTGGCGCGACCCTGACCATCTGCTGGCGCTCTCCGCTGCCTCTTTAGAAACGGCGCAGCTGGAGTTGCAGGACCGACAATCCTCACCGCGGTTAAAAGATCTGCCAAATCTCAGCGTACGTATGGAGATGATGCTGTACGAGGCGGGCGTCATGAGCGTCAATCATCTCTACCAGATGGGGGCTAAACAGTGCTGGCTGAAGCTTAAAGCGATCAACCAGCACGTTGGGTTCCAGACGTTACTTGCGCTGCAGGGGGCCATCACGGGCCACCATGCTGCCGCGCTGCCGCAGGCGACACGGGCGGAGCTGAATGCGTGGTTCCAGCGCACGCTTTTATCAAACCCCAATCTCAGAAGCGGCGAAGGCTAATCAGTGATTAGCGTGCGGCGCAGGCGAGCCACATCGGGCATTAAGGCCACCAGCAGACCGAGTTGCTGGAGCACCAGCGGCGCACGCGTATCCGCATCTGCGGCCAGCTGGCTGATTCGCTGAGCCAGTTGATGGCGCATCGTTTCTACGTGCTCATCGCTGACAACTTCCGTTTGCAGCACATCCTCCACATAGCAAACCGTATCATCCAGCAATGTCAGCAGTTCGGGTGCGGTAATTTTATCGCGGTGAGCGCCCAGCGCAGAAATGTAACTCAGAAACGAATGGTTGGAGCAAAGCAGTTGAAAAGCCGAATCGCGCAACTTCTGGCTGGTGCGACTTTCACTGCTCATGTTTGAGACCACTGACGCCAGTTCAGCATCCGCGTTATGCGCATCACGCCGTGCAATGCGATAGGCGAGACGGTTATCTTTGCCCTGATGATATTGCTCCATGATCGCGTCCAGATAGCGGCAATTCGCTTTCAGCGTTCGTTCTGCCACGGCAGGTAACTGACGAAAGCGCCAGTCTGGCCAGATAAACGCGACAGCCAGCCAGGCCAGCCCACAGCCCAGTAGGGTATCCACTACCCGCGGCAGGGCAACTTCAAATCCTTCACCCAGCAGGTTAAAGCAGAGCAGCACCAGCAGAGTGATAAACAGCGTGGCCTGTGCATACTGCACCTGCCTGAAAGCGAAGAACAGGACGCCCGTGATCACTATCAGGATTAACTGACCCTCAATCGAAGGCACCAGCCATAAAACGGGCAGACCAATCGCAATCCCCGCCAGCGTTCCGCCGATGCGCAAGGCCAGTCGTCGCTGCGTTGCATTGTAGTTGGGCTGGCAGACAAACAGGCTGGTCAGCAAAATCCAGTATCCCCGCTCCAGCCCGGTTACCTGAATAAAACCATATCCAATACAGAGCACCACAGACATGCGAACCGCATGCCGGAACAGCGCCGATGCGGGCGAGAGGTGTCGGCTGAAGCGCAGCCGGATATCACTCCAGCCACTCAATCCTTCGCGTGACAGCAGATTGTCACTGTGCTGAGGATCTTCACCGGCCAGCGTCTGTTCTGATTCGATCGAAGCAAGCTGTGCGTCGATGGCGCGCAGGTTGCGCAGCAGCCAGAAAAGAGCACGGGTATGCGTAGCGTCAGGATCATGCTGCTCCAGACGTTCTATCGCTTTCTGTAATCGTTCAAATGCACGCTCAAAACGGCTGTCATGCACCCACCTTTGACGCATCAGAATGCAATGTGCCAGCTGGCGACAGGCCTGAGCCTGCATATTCAGCAGGCGCTGAAAGCGAAACAGAATTTCGTTGTAGCGCCAGTCGCCGCGCAGCAGATGATATTGCAGATGGGAAGAGCTGGCCCGTTCATGGATATCCTGCGCCACAAAGTAGTAGTGCAGACTACGGCGGGTGCCGCGCGACCCGCGATCGCCGCGCAGACGACTCTGCAGTGTGGTCTTGGTCAGATTAAGTTGCGCCACTAACTGGCTGTTGACCATCGCCGCATCGATAAACGCGGCATCATCCTGATCGCCTGCGTCGGGATCGAAAAGGTTCGCTTTGGCATCAAGGTAACGCGCCAGTTGTGAAAAACTCCCGGCCAGTTGCTCCTGCACCGGCCGGACCGGAAACATCAGATGGCCCAGTAATGTCAGCAGGTTGTACCACAGCGCTCCGACCAGCAGCAGCATCGGCTGCATATACCACTGGCTGAACAGTCCGATGCCGAGCATGGTATAGACCGCAATCAGCAGAGCACCAAAGGCGATAGTCGCGTAGCGCTGGCCAAGGGCGCCCAGCAGAATAAAGCCCCAGGTCGAGATTGCCAGCCCGATAATAAAGGCGAATGGATAGGGAAACAGTAACTCGACTGAAACCGAGGCGATGCAGAAGCAGAGCAGGGTAATCAGCAGATTCTTCAGGCGACCGGCCAGGCGATCATCGAGATCGGCCAGCGCAGCAGCGACCACTCCCAGCGTCAGAGGGATCGTCCACTCAATCTGATGCAGCCACCAGGGAATGGCGGCGCAGCCACTCAGTGCAAACAGGATCCGCAGCAGATAGCGCCACGTACTGTTAAACAGATATTTGCGCCAGCCTGGCACGGCATCCGACATCATATTAATAGCGGCGGGCATTGGCTTCGCGCGCGGCGCGCGCCTCTTCCACTGATACCACCCTGCGGCCAACCGGCCAGAGCGCGATAGCGGCGATCTTAAAGTTCGCAATCCCTACCGGAATACCGATGATACTGATGCACTGCACAATCCCCACGGAGATGTGCGAAAGGCAGAGCCACCAGCCAAAGAAAACCAGCCAGAAGATATTCAGAAAGGTGCCGCCGGTATTCAGAATATGACTCTTACTTTCCGGACGCAGCACATCAACATGCACCGCCTCGTTGCCAAATGGCAGCAACGAGAGTTTGGTGATTTCCCAGCAGGAGCGGGTCAGCGGCAGGGTAAAAATCAGCACGATGCTGATTAACGTGGCAAACAGCCAGCTCAGGGTGGTGAAAAAACCGCCCAGAACAAAATTAAGAATATTTAAAACGGTGCGCATGATCTTCTTTTCCTTTTGCATTCCGCAAGATGTGACGCCAAGTTTAGCCTGTTTTAAGGCTGGAGCGCTAAGGGTCTGACAGGTAAACTCCCCCTAATCCTATTCTCTGACGTTGGTGTCGGCGTGGAACTGAAAGCAACCTCGATGGGCAAACGGCTTGCCCAGCATCCTTATAATCGTGTCCGTTTGATGGCGGCAGGCGTCGAAGTCAGCGGCGATAAGCATGAGTATCTGATCCCCTTTAACCAGTTACTGGATATCGCCTGCAAGCGCGGGCTGGTGTGGGGCGAGCTGGAGTTTTTGCTGGCCGATGAAAAAGTGGTCCGCCTGCATGGCACGGAATGGCAGGAAACGCAGCGCTTTCACCACTATCTGCTGCAGGCCTGGCAGAGCTGGAGTCTGGAGATGAGCGCAGTGTGCCGCGAGGTGCTGCAGGCGCTACGCGACGAAATCGAGGCGTTTGGCGCGCAGGATCGCTGGCTGAACCGCCACGAGTTGCAGGCGCTGAAAACCAACATCCTCAAACAGTTCGATGCATTGCCGATGCCGCTCTCCCGCTTAAAAGATTTTGCTGACTGCCGGGATAACTGGCAATTCTGTCAGCGCTGGCTGGAGCAGGGTGAAACGGCGTTGCGGCAGCGAAACCGCGACTGGACGGCCGCCATGCTCACCCGCTATCAGGATTTCTTTGCCAGCGTCGAGAGCACGCCACTCAATCAGTCGCAATGTGAGGCGGTGGTTAATGGCGAGAATTCTCTGCTGGTGCTGGCAGGCGCGGGCAGCGGTAAAACCTCGGTGCTGGTGGCTCGTGCAGGCTGGTTAATGCAGCGCAAGCTGGCCAGCGCCGATCAAATCCTGTTACTGGCATTTGGCCGCCAGGCGGCTGAAGAGATGAACGCACGTCTCCAGTCGCGGCTCTCCGCCGCTGACATCCAGGCGCGGACTTTCCATTCTCTGGCACTGCATATTATTCGTGAAGGCAGTAATAAGCAGCCGGTTATCAGCAAACTTGAGAGTGATGCCGATGCGCGTCGCACGCTGCTGATCCAGCAGTGGCGGCAGCAGTGCCATGAGAAGAAGGCGCAGGCAAACGGCTGGCGTCAGTGGCTGCGTGATGAACTGGAGTGGGAGTTGCCCGAGGGGCCATTCTGGGAGGACGACAGGCTGGCAAACCGGCTGGCGTCACGGCTGGAGCGCTGGCTTGGTCTGATGCGCATGCATGGCGGCGCGCAGGCAGCGATGATCGCCGACGTGCCCGAAGAGATCCGCGATCTCTTCAGTAAGCGCATTAAACTGATGGCACCGTTGCTGAAAGCGTGGAAGAGCGCATTAAAAGAGGAGGGCGCGGTCGATTTCTCAGGTCTGATTCACCAGGCGATTGCCATTCTGGAAAAAGGACGGTTTATCAGTCCGTGGAAACACATTCTGGTGGATGAATTCCAGGATATCTCGCCTCAGCGTGCCGCGTTGCTGAGCGCATTGCGCCAGCAGAATAAGCGTACCGCACTGTTTGCTGTTGGCGATGACTGGCAGGCCATCTACCGCTTTAGTGGGGCGGAGATGACGCTGACGACGGCATTCCATCACTATTTTGGTGAGGGAGACCGCTGCGTACTAGACACAACCTACCGTTTCAACGACCGCATCGGCGACATTGCCAACCGGTTTATACAACAGAATCCGCAGCAGCTGGCAAAACCGCTGAACAGCGTCACCAAAGGCAATAAAAAGTCGATTTCGCTGCTGGCGCAGGATCAGCTGGAAGCCTTGCTGAACAAACTCAGCGGTTACGCGAAGCCTGATGAGCGAATTCTGCTGCTGGCGCGTTATCACTATCTGCGGCCGGATTTACTGGATAAAGCCAGAACCCGCTGGCCAAAGCTCAATCTGGAATTTATGACGATTCATGCCAGCAAAGGTCAGCAGGCAGATTACGTCATTTTGCTGGGATTACAGCAGGGTAAAGAGGGCTTCCCGGCAGAGGCGCGCGAATCGATTATTGAACAGGGCTTATTACCGCAGCCAGAAGCGTTCCCTGATGCAGAAGAGCGCCGTCTGGCCTATGTGGCACTGACGCGCGCGCGTCAGCAGGTTTTTCTGATGTTCGATAAGGCAGCGCCGTCACCGTTTGTCGATCACTTCCGCGAGCTGGGTGTGCCGGTGCTGCGTAAAGCCTGAGTTACTTCAGACGATCGGCCAGATAGCGCTGATAGTCGGGGATCATAATCTCTACACTTTGCGCAAACAGTGGCGACTGAATGATAAAGTCAGCCGTGGAGCGGTTAGTGGCTACCGGGATATTCCATACGGTAGCCAGACGCAGCAGCGCTTTGACATCCGGATCGTGCGGCACTGCGTTGAGCGGATCCCAGAAAAAAATCAGTGCATCGATCTTCCCTTCCGAAATCAGCGCACCCACCTGCTGATCGCCGCCCATCGGGCCGCTCAGCATGGCTGTCACATTCAGACCCGTATCGCGATTGATCAGATTCCCGGTAGTGCCGGTAGCATAGAGGATGTGCGATTCCAGCGCGGGCTGGTTTTGTTTCACCCAGTCAAGCAGGGCAGCTTTGCAGTGGTCGTGGGCGACCAGCGCGATATGTTTTGTGGTGCCGAGGGTACGAACAGTCTGTTCCATAAAGGCGTCCTGGTAAGGCTCATGCGCAAGAAGAGAGAGCACGAGTGTACCTCTGGCCTTTCGACTCTATCAACTCGTACGTAGCATTTTGACCAGCGTCAGAAGCTGCTGACGCGTGGCTTCATCGAAGCGGTGAAACCAGCGGTGCAGCGAGGGCAGTTCGGCCTGAGTAGTCCAGTCCAGATCGGCGGTAAGCCGGACGGAAGAGGGCGTTGCAGAAGGGGTATTTGCAAACCGCGGCACAGAGGCAATCTGGCGGGTGCGATTATAATTCAGCATCGCTTTTTCCATATCTGCGGATGTGGTGACCGGCAGGTGGTCGCGCACGCTGGTAATCTCCGTGCCTTTTTCATCCACCAGCTGAAAGTTCAGGCTGCGGTCAAAATGATAACGCTCGCGTTTTGTCTCCAGCGCAGGCAACCGAATGGTAATGGTTTTGGCAACCGCGGTGAACGTGACAATCATCGGTACCGACTGATAAGCGATGACGTTCTCATTCTGACCTTTGCGCTGCTGCTCTACCCGAAACAGAAACTGATGCTGACCGCGGTCCAGCTCCAGGCTGTCTGCACCTTTGAGAAGGGAGCCTGAAATTTTTCGACCATCCAGCACCAGCAAATCGATCTGAGGATCGAGCTTTAATGTGATGGCAGAACAGGACGCCGAAACGAGGAGGGTAATTAACCCCGTTACAGCCAGCGACAGCTTCATTTCAACTCCGGTAACTGAAGACACAAAGGATGGTGTGTAGCAAATTCTTACATTATGGCAGTTAATTTACATTTAAACATATTTATTCGTGCGCGGGTTCAATTAATTTTGCTGAGGACTTACCCGCTAAAGGGCACGCCAATCTACACTCAACACTGGCCTGAAAGGAGATAAACATGAACGATCAGACAATTCGTGAGGTGCTGACGCGCACCCAACGTATCGCCTTAGTCGGAGCAAGCGATCGCCCCGAACGTCCCAGTTACGGTGTGATGAAATATCTGCTCGACCAGGGATATGAGGTGATCCCGGTCAGCCCGAAACTGGCAGGGAAAACGCTGCTGGGGCAGCAGGGGTATGCCAGCCTGGCGGATGTACCGGGCAAGATTGATATGGTGGATGTCTTTCGCAATTCTGAAGCCGCGTGGGGCGTGGCCCAGGAGGCTATTGCCGTGGGGGCAAAAACATTATGGCTGCAGCTGGGTGTGATTAATGAGCAGGCGGCGGTTCTGGCACAGGATGCGGGCATGACGGTAATTATGGATCGCTGCCCGAAGATTGAAATTCCGCGCCTGGGAATAACGCGTCAGAAATAATGAGTGTGGCGGCAGAGCGTGCCGCCACAGATTAATGTCGCAGATGAGGTGCCTGTAATTGCTGACGTACCGATGCTGCCAGCTCATCCATTGAAGGCTGCTCAGGGTGTTCAATGCTGGTTTCGCCGGAAAGCTGAATCTCAGCAACGTAGGTATGTACCTGATCGCCTTCCTCATCTTCCATCACCACATGATACCAGGGCGCGGTGCGCATTTTCTCTTCCGCGCCAACATCTTCAATTTTAGGCTCATCTAACGAGTATTCAGGATCGACATCGACGATAACGCCCAGTACGCCGGACAAACGATGACGAACCTGCTGACCAATACCAAATTTACTGGCAATCATTGTGACCTCCGAAAAAAAAGCTCTCTTACCAATATGGGGGCAGGAGCCGTTTTTTCAAGTCACATGACGCGGCAGGCGAAACCTTTCAGGTAGAGACCTTCCGGATAGCTGGCGATCACCGGATGATCTGCGGCCTGGCGGAACTGCTCGATAAACTGTACTTCGCGGCCCGCATCCAGCGCGGCATCGGCGATAATCTTCTGGAACAGATCGGTGGCCATCAGACCGGAGCAGGAGAAGGTCATTAATACGCCGCCCGGATTCAGTAACTGAATGGCGAGCATATTAATGTCTTTATAGCCGCGACAGGCGCCCATCAACTGGCTTTTGTTTTCAACGAACTTTGGCGGATCCATAATAATCAGATCAAATTTCTCGCCACTGTCACGATAACGGCGCAGCAGTTTGAAAACATCATCACGCTCAAATTGCGCGCGGGAGAGATCCAGCTCATTGAGTTCAACGTTCTGACGGGCAACGTCCAGCGCCTCCTGGGAGGTATCCACGCTGATCACTTCTTTACAGCCACCCATCAGCGCAGAAACCGCGAATCCGCCGGTGTAAGAGAAGCAGTTAAGGACGCGGGCATCCTGTGCGTAACGACGCGTGGCGAGACGGCTATCACGCTGATCAAGGTAATAGCCGGTTTTGTGACCGCCCTGGATATCCACCAGCAGCTTCATGCCATGTTCGGTAATCGGCAGCAGCGGCGGTGGCAGTTCACCGGTAACGGTGCCCTGCGTCAGCGCCAGCCCCTCTTTCTTACGAACGGCGACGTCAGAACGGTCATAGATGGCGCAGCCAGGGAAACAGTGCTGCAGGGCGGTGATGATCGCTGCACGCTGATATTCTGCGCCTGCTGAGAGCAGCTGCATCACTAAAAAGTTGCCAAAGCGGTCAATGGTGACGCCCGGTAAACCATCAGATTCACCGGCGATCAGGCGATAGCTGTCCAGACCATCGCGGGCCGCCAGCCATTCGCGCCACTGCTGTGCCTGTTCAAAACGGCGGACAAAGAAGGCGATATCGATGGATTCATCGGCCTGCCAGCTCCAGACGCGGGCGCGGATCTGCGACTCGGGTGAATAAGCGGCGCGAGCCAGCCATTTACCGTTGCTGTCACAAACGTCAATGGTTTCACCCAGTTGCGCTTTACCTTCCAGACGCGCAACGGCACCTGAAAAGACCCATGGATGGCGACGGAGCAGGGACTTTTCACGTCCCTTTGCGAGAATCAATCTGACTGTCATAGTTTGCTATGCTTACCTGAAAAAATGAGGCGCCATTGTCCGGTGGATAACGGGAAATTGCAACGAACAGCAGCAGGAGAGAATAATGTCAGCAGCCTGTTTTAAAGCATGGGTTCATGGCCGCGTCCAGGGCGTCGGGTTTCGTTACAGTACTCAGGCAGAAGCCAGGACGCTGGGCGTACTGGGCTATGCGCGAAATCTGGATGACGGCAGTGTCGAGGTGCTGGCCTGGGGTGAGGCGGAGCAGGTCGATGCGCTGATCGCCTGGCTTAAAGCGGGCGGGCCACGCAGCGCGCGCGTTGAAAAGGTGCTGGTGGAGCCGCACCAGCCCGTAGAGCCACCCCGCGATTTTACGAGCGGTTAATTACAGACATTTCGCCGGTTTAGGCAGGCCGGCGATTTTCGTCGCCTGTTTAGCCGGCCCTTCAGGGAACAGGCGGAACAGATAGCGGCTATTGCCTTTCTCTTCGCCATATTTCTGCGCCATCGCCTTCACCAGCATTCGCACGGCGGGTGAGGTGTTATATTCCAGATAAAAGGCGCGCACAAAATGGACCACTTCCCAGTGTGCTTCGGTCAGGGTCAGGCCTTCCTGCTCAGCGATGTGGACAGCCAGTGCTTCACTCCAGTCGCCGGGATGCTTCAGATAGCCTTCGGCATCGACGACGATTTCGTTACCGTTAAAATTCACGTGACATCCTCTTAGTAAATGACGGCGCAGTTTATCAAACCTGGCGGGCAGTAAAAGCAAAAACCCCGCCGAAGCGGGGTTTTACAGGCCACTGTCACTGCGGATTAGTTACTGCGGGCAAACCCCAGCAGGCTCAGCAGGCTGACAAAGATGTTATAGAGCGAAACATAGAGGCTGACCGTCGCCCGGATGTAGTTGGTTTCGCCACCGTGAATGATGTTGCTGGTTTCCCACAAAATCGCACCGGCTGAAAACAGAATGAACAGGGCGCTGATGGCCAGATGCAATGCAGGCAGCTGCAGGAAGATGTTGGCTACCACAGCAACCAGCAACACAACGAAACCTGCCATCATCATGCCGCCGAGGAAGGACATATCACGACGGGTGGTCAGCACGTAGGCCGAACAGCAGAAGAACACCAGCGCCGTGCCGCCCAGCGCCAGCGCTATCACGTCACCCATGCCTGCGGTTAAGAATGAGCTCAGGATAGGCCCCAGGCAATAACCCAGGAAGCCGGTAAAGGCAAAAGCGGCCAGAATGCCCATCGGGCTGTTAGCCAGACGGTAGGTTAAAAACATTAAGCCATAGAAGCCAACCAGCATCAGGATTAAACCCGGCGCAGGCAGGGCCAGCAGGGTGCTGGCGGTAGCCGTAACGGCCGAGAAGGCCAGGGTCAGTCCGAGAAGAAAATAGGTATTGCGCAGAACTCTGTGCGTAGACAGCAGTGAGGACTGCGATGAGGTGACAATTCTTTCCATGTTGCGCTCCTTTAAGCAGAACACCAAATATGTGCCGAGAATACGCAGGCCATTAAAGAGGGAAAAGGCGTTTTACCCTTCTTTACGCGCTAAACTGCTAATTGTTTGAGCAGAGTGGCGATTTTGACACCGAAAAATCACAATCTGGCTGTTTTTCAGGCGAATAGACAGATAGGTGCTTTACATCCCTAAACGGGGTGTTTATAGTGCGCGTCATTGCGGAGGGGTGGCCGAGCGGCTTAAGGCAGCGGTCTTGAAAACCGCCGATGGGAAACCATCCGAGAGTTCGAATCTCTCCTCCTCCGCCACTTTATCTGCCCTGGGCAATAAAGCGGCAAAAATAGATGTTTTGCCAATGCAGTACAGTTTCAAAACGGAGGGGTGGCCGAGCGGCTTAAGGCAGCGGTCTTGAAAACCGCCGATGGGAAACCATCCGAGAGTTCGAATCTCTCCTCCTCCGCCACATTTTACAGGCCAGCACGCAGTGCTGGCCTGTTTCGTTTCTGCTCTCTCTGTTACTTCTTCCTGTCCGAAAAAAGCGTGCCACTCTCTGTGACGCGTGGCTGCGCATTCATCTCTCCGGTGCATCTCTGCTATAGTCCACTCACCGTTTTTGCAAACATCTGGCGCTTTTCTGAGGCGAGCTGAGTTACACTGTTGATTACATCGCTCTGAGGCGAGCTAATGGGTTGATAGCCAGAGTGTTTCTTTACTGAATGAATGGAATAGGCACAATGATCAAGAAACTGAGTCTTTGCGCATTGTCAGTGCTCGCTGCATTGCCGGTCGGAACGGTAGCATTTGCTGCTGAGGGTGATATGCAGTTGCAACAGGTGCTGATGTTAAGTCGTCACAATCTGCGTGCACCGCTGGCTGATAATGGCAGCGTGCTGGCGCAGTCGACCAAAAAGAGCTGGCCGCAGTGGGATGTTCCCGGCGGACAGCTGACCACGAAAGGTGGTGTGCTGGAAGTCTACATGGGTAACTATACCCGTCAGTGGCTGGCACAGCAGGGCCTGGTGAAGAACGGCAGCTGTCCTGACAGCAATAACGTCTTTGTTTACGCCAACAGCCTGCAGCGCACTGTGGCCACCGCCCAGTTCTTTGTTAATGGCGCCTTCCCGGGCTGTGACGTCGCTGTTTCTCATCAGGATGAAATGGGTTCCATGGATCCTATCTTCAATCCGGTTATCACAGATGGCAGTGAAGCATTCAATAAGAAAGCGCTGGCTGAGATGGCCGCTGCAAATGAAAAACTGTCGCTGAAGCCTGCCTTCCAGCGCCTGGAAAAGATTGTCGATTACAAAGCATCGCCTGCCTGCAACAATAAAAAGCAGTGCGACCTCAGCAGTGGTCAGAACACCTTCAGCGCTGAAAATGGTAAAGAACCGAATGTCAGTGGCCCGCTGAAAACGGGGAATTCCCTGATGGATGCGTTCACGCTGCAATATTACGAAGGTTTCCCGCTGGATCAGGTTGCATGGGGCCAGATCAAAACGCCTGAGCAGTGGAAAGAGCTGTCAGCGATTAAAAATGGTTACCAGGATGCGCTGTTTACCAGCCCGGACATTTCCCGTGAAGTGGCGGCACCGCTGGTGGACTACATCCGCAGTCAGTTAGTGGATCAGGACAAAGCCAACGCGCCAAAAATTACGCTGATGGTAGGCCATGACTCAAACATCGCCTCGCTGCTGAGCGCGTTGCAGGTCAAGCCTTATGAACTGCCTGATACCTTCGAAAAAACGCCGATTGGCGGTCAGGTTGTTTTCGAACGCTGGCATGATGCGAAAAATGATAAAGACCTGCTCAAAGTTGAGTATGTCTATCAGAGCGCCGATCAGCTGCGCAACGCAGACGTGCTGAGCCTGAAGAACCCACCGAAGCGCGTTACGCTGCAGCTGGCGGGTTGTGAGACCGATGCAAACGGCTATTGCAGCTGGGATCAGTTCTCTCAGGTGCTGAATGCTGCGTTGCAGGGCACGCCAATGCAGCCAGTGGCGGCACCACAACCGGCAGCCCAGTCTGACGACGACACTGCGAAAGCCGCAGCGACCAATGATGCTGCTGCTGATAAGGCTGAAGCGGATAAAGCGACCGCAGCCAAAGAGAAGGCTGACGCCGATAAAGCTGCCGCTGAGAAGTCTGAAGCGGATAAAGCCGCCGCTGAAAAAGCAAAAGCGGACAAGGCAGCAGCCGATAAAGCTGCGGCTGAGAAGGCAAAAGCGGACAAGGCAGCAGCCGATAAAGCTGCGGCTGAGAAGGCAAAAGCGGACAAGGCAGCAGCGGATAAAGCCGCCGCTGAGAAAGCGAAAGCGGACAACGCGGCAGCGAAATCAGCCAGTGCCGATAAAGGTGCGGCTGACCAGGCTAACGCCTCGAACACGCCTGCAACAGCGCACAACGACGACTCAAAGTCAGCAGCTGTGGCAACACAGTAATCGCGCTATCCGGCTGATAATAAAAAACCCCGTCGAGACGGGGTTTTTTTATGGCTGCAAGGCGATTAACCCGCCACGACCACCAGTTTCTGGTTAGCAAACTCTTTAATGCCCAGATCAGACAGCTCACGGCCATAACCTGAACGTTTCACGCCACCAAAGGGCAGTTCCGCTGAGGTGTCGCTCTGAGAGTTGATAAACACCATGCCGGTTTCAATGGCAGAGGCCAGTTTACGACCGCGTGCAATATCGCGTGTCCAGACCGAGCCGCCCAGACCATAGTGAGAGTCGTTCGCCAGCGCCACAGCCGCCTGATCGTCCCCTATGACATAAACCTGCGCGACCGGACCGAAGAACTCCTGATAATAGGCGGGATTATCCGGAGTAATGCCAGTGAGAATGGTTGGCTGATAATAGCAACCTGCACCTTCAACGGCTTTGCCGCCCGTGACCAGTTTTGCGCCATTGGCGACGGCTTCGTCTACCTGTTTCACCAGACGGTCACGCGCGTCAGCGGAGGAGAGCGGGCCAAGCGTAGTCTTCTCATCCAGCGGATCGCCCAGCGTAGCGGAACTCAGTGCAGCGCTGAACTGGCTGATAAAGCGATCGGCAATCTTCTCATGCAGAATAAAACGTTTTGCGGCGGTACAGACCTGTCCGCAGTTGCTGAGGCGAGCCTGCACGCCCTGACGTACCGCTTCATCAAGATCGGCATCATCCAGCACCACAAACACGTCATTGCCACCCAGCTCCAGCGTCGATTTCTTAAGATGCTTACCGGCCTGCTCAGCCACGGCGCTGCCCGCGCGCTCGGAACCAGTCAGGGCGACACCCTGTACGCGGTCGTCAGCAATCAGATCGGCGACCTGATCGGTGGAGATGAACAGGTTAGTCCAGGCCCCTTCAGGCGCACCCGCTTCACGAACCAGCTTCTCAAAGATATCGGCACAGTGCGGCACGATATTGGCATGTTTTGCCAGCACCGGGTTACCCAGCGCCAGGTTAGGTGCCAGCACGCGCATCAGCTGATAGTAAGGGAAGTTCCACGGCTCGACGGCGACTAAAACGCCAATCGGGTGATACTCAACCCAGGCTTCGCCCAGATCGCTGGGATAGGACTGCGGCTGCAGAATACGTTCCGCATTCTCTGCGTAGTAGCGGGCAATCTGCGAGCAGATTTTCACTTCTCCGCGGCTCTGACCAATCAGTTTACCCATCTCTTTACTGGCGATGGTGGCCAGTTCTTCCGCGCGGCTATCAATCAGGTCAGCCAGTTTTTTCAGTACCTGCAGACGCGGCTGAATATCACCTTTGCTCCATGAAGAATGGAAAAGGCGATCGGCCACTTCGAGGGCATGGCTGACGGCGGCTTCATCGTGTGACGGCCAGCTTTTCAGCAACTGGTTGTTTGCGGGATTAATGCTTTGATAGGAAGACATAGCGTACTCCTTGGTGAGCTAAAAATTGAGGGCGGGAAAGTCCCGCCCCTGAATCAGACGTTCTTACGTTCTACGGGCTTGTCATCCCAGGTCAGGAGATCTTTATCGGTTTTTTCAAAGGCGCGAATCAGCACGTCATCACTGCCTTGCTGACGCCAGATCTCTTCTGCCAGTTTTTCATCGTAGTCAGCCACTTCGAAAATGGCCTCGGCAATTTCAGGGGAGGTATGACGCAGACTTGCCCATTCGCCAACGTGATGTGCTTTCGATTGTTCAGTAGACATACTTTTCTCCTTGATTAAATCAGTCCTGCAGTTTGACGGTCAGTCCGGCAACATGTTCGCCCTGAAAACGGGCGATATTCAGTTCCGCTTCGGTAGGCTGACGCGAACCATCGCCGCCCGCCAGGGTGGTGGCTCCATAAGGCGTTCCACCGCGAACCTGTGAAATATCGAACAACTCTTTGGTTCCGTAGCCGATTGGCACAATCACCATGCCGTGATGCGCCAGGGTGGTCCAGACAGACGTGATGGTCTGTTCCTGACCGCCGCCGGTGCCGGTTGAGGTAAAGACGCTGGCAACCTTGCCAAACAGCGCGCCTGACGCCCAGAGTCCGCCGGTGCGATCCCAGAATGTCCGCATCTGTCCGGCCATGTTGCCGAAGCGGGTCGGGGTACCGACGATAATTGCGTCATAGTGCGGCAGCACCTCAGGCGTGGCTTCTGCTGCCTGCTGATCGGTTTTGCCGCCCACCTGGGCAAAGCGATCGGCCTCCATCGTTTCTGGTACCCGCAGGATATCCACTTCCGCGCCGGGAACCCGACGAGCGCCTTCTGCAACCGCGTTCGCCATTGTTTCAATATGTCCGTACATCGAGTAGTAGAGCACCAGAATCTTAGCCATTGATCTCTCCAGATGGTTTTGACGTCCAGAAAAAGTATAGAAGAGCTTTCGTTTTACGCAGGCGATGCCGAAGCCGGAACGGAGGAGTCGGGCAATAAATCAGCAGCTAATCGGTTGTAAGTCGGCAGAGTGTTCGTTGTTTAGCCAAATTTCTGGTGATTACTCTGTTGCTAAATGTGACTGGCGGACGAGTGAAAGGATAATCTGGCTATTATTTAAACATGGGCTGAGCTCGCGTTTCGGGCCGTCAGCCCTCTGTTTTTAATTCTTAATTATCGCACTACGCGACAGGAGCAAATCATGACAACACATCGTGGGGGTTCTGGAAATTTTGCTGAAAACCGTGAACGTGCCGCAGAAGCGGGACGTAAAGGGGGGAAAAACAGCGGCGGTAATTTTAAAAACGATCCGCAGCGCGCCGCGCGTGCCGGGGAGAAAGGGGGACGCAGCAGTCCTAAAAAACCGGACGCATAACCCCACACTGCCGCCGGTTGAGACCGGCGGTTAACGTCGTTGCTTTTCCCCCTCGCTCTCCCCACAATATTGTCCGGACACATCATCAGGTGAATTATGTCGGACACACTCCGCGGTTTAACCCTGCGCCTGACGCGGCAGGAGCTGGTATTACTTTTCATAACCATGATCTGGGGCGGCACCTTTCTGGTGGTGCATCGTGCGATGCAGCACTCCGGCCCGTTCTTCTTTGTCGGCCTGCGTTTTGCCACCGCCGCGCTGCTGCTGGCGCTCTTTTTCCGCCGCTATCTGGCAGGCATGACCTGGCTGGAGGTGAAAGCGGGCGCGCTGATTGGCCTGTCGATCGCCGGGGGCTATGGTCTTCAGACGTGGGGAATGCAGACCATTTCCAGCAGTCAGTCCGCCTTTCTCACCGCGCTCTATGTCCCTGTCGTGCCGTTGCTGCAATGGCTGTTTCTGCGCCGTCCGCCGGGATTGATGTCGTGGCTGGGGATTGTACTGGCGTTTACCGGCCTGCTGCTGGTGGCCGGGCCGCAGGATGGTCGCATCACTCTGAATGCAGGTGAAATAGCGACGCTGATCAGTACCCTGGCGATCGCCGCCGAGATCATCTTAATCAGCCGCTATGCCGGTAAGGTCGATGTGCGCCGTGTGACCCTGATCCAGCTGGCGGTGGCATCGCTGTGCGCCTTTGGTCTGATGATCCCCAATGGGGAAACGGTGCCTGCCATCTCAACGCCGCTGCTGCTCAGCGCGCTGGGGCTGGGTGCAGCCAGCGCCCTGATTCAGGTCACCATGAACTGGGCGCAACGCAGCGTTTCGCCAACCCGCGCTACGGTGATTTATGCCGGGGAACCGGTCTGGGCCGGCGTCGTGGGGCGTATTGCGGGTGAGCGCCTGCCTGCGCTGGCGTTGCTGGGCGGCGCGCTGATCGTCTGCGGGGTGATCGTCAGTGAGCTGCGGCTGAAACGAAAAAAAGCGGTGCAGCCTGCTGCCACACCGCTGGAGTAGGTCGTTAACCCTGCTGTCGCGCCAGTGGCTTGTCCTGCTTTGCCGCACTGCGTCGGCGCAGAATCGCATTGAGGATAATCGCGCCAAAGGTGGCGGTACCGATACCCCCCAGCGTGAAAGAACCGATTTTCAGCGCGAAATCCCCGGCTCCGAGCACCAGTGTGGTCGCCACCATGATCAGGTTACTGTTCTGGCCTAAATCAACATGGTTCTGTACCCAGATGCGGGCACCCGCTACCGCAATCAGCCCGAACACTACAATGGATGCGCCGCCAATCACCGGGGCCGGAATAGTGTGGATCAGCGCACCAAACTTCGGCGAGAAACCGGCGAGGATGGCGATGACCGCCGCGGCGACAAATGCCAGCGTAGAATAGACTTTGGTCACCGCCATCACCCCGATATTTTCGGCATAGGTGGTGACGCCACTGCCGCCGATTGAGCCGGAGAGCATGGTGGCCAGGCCATCGCCAACAAAAGCGCGTCCCATGTAAGGATCGAGATTGCGTCCGGTCATGCCCGCCACCGCTTTCAGATGCCCGAGGTTTTCAGCCACCAGAATGATCGCCACCGGGGCGATAAGCACCATCGCCTGCAGATCAAAGGTGGGAGCGGTGGTGTGCGGCAGACCAAACCAGGCGGCCTGTGACAGCAGGGTAAAATCGACCGGCTTACCCAGCCCCAGACCGTTGGTCAGCAGTGCATAGATCGCCCAGGCCAGAATCAGGCCGACCAGAATCAGCAGTCGCTGAATCATCCCGTGGGTAAATACCGCTACCAGACCAATGCAGAGTACGGTCATCACCGCAACCCAGCTGTCGAATGACGAGGCGGAGACGCTGTGAACCGCAATAGGGGCCAGATTCAGCCCGATAGCCATCACCACCGCACCGGTCACGACCGGCGGCATCAGATTTTCAATCCAGCGCGTGCCGGACTTCATCACCACCAGACCAATCAGCGTGTAGAGCAGGCCGCAGGCGATCACGCCGCCCAGCGCCACGCTGAGATTGGGATTCAGCCCCTGACCACTGAAGCCGGTTACCGCAATGACCACGCCGACAAAGGCAGCGCTCGACCCGAGATAACTGGGCACCCGACCGCCGGTGATAAAGAAGAACAGCAGCGTGCCTATACCCGAGACCAGAATGGCCAGATTGGGATCCAGCCCCATCAGCAGGGGCATCAGCACCGTTGCGCCAAACATCGCTACCGCATGCTGTAAACCCAGCACCAGCGTCTGCCCCAGAGGCAGGGTCTCATCCGGGGCGATAATACCGTTTTCTGTTAATGCCGACTTCTTTTGCCATTGCGGAAACCAGGATCGTGCCATCGTCTACTCCAGAGCGTTATGAATGCCGGTGGGATTCAGGGAAGCGTTAACAGGCATCCTGCCGCAACAGGGGATGGTATCCCCGGTCAAACCACGCCAGACCGTGGGTGTCATCATTGCGCACTAACCCCACGACTTCGCAGAACAGCGTGTCATGCGTACCGACGCTGACAATCTGAGTGATGCGGCAGTCAAAGGACGCGACGGCGCCGCTCAGCACCGGCGAGCCGGTCACGGCCGTTGACCACTCAGCGGCAATAAAACGATCAGCCATTGGCGTTTTGCCGCCGAACAGATTGGAGAGCGTTTCATGGCCCGCCGCCAGCGTATTGACGCAGAGCTGCATGTTTTCGCGGAACACCGGGTAAACCGAGGCAGAGCGGTTAAGGCAGACCAGCAGCGTCGGCGGCGAATCCGTGACGCTGCACACCGCCGAGGCCGTAAAGCCTGCGCGTCCGGCCGGGCCTTCAGTGGTGATGATGTTGACCGCAGCACCCAGCCGCGACATCGCATTACGAAACTCAGTTTTCTCAACGGCAGGGGTAAGGGTATCCAGGCTCATCGTGTTCTCCGCGAAAAGGTTATCCGACGACGCGCTGCAGCGGCTGCACGTCATCAGTCTGATCCAGCCACAGCAGCAGCAGGGCATTAAAGTTTTCGGGGGCGGTGACGCTCATGGCGTGGCCGCCCCAGGCCATCATCTGTTCAGTCGCATTGGGCAGGGCCGCGGCCAGCTCAGTGGAGCAGCTCCACGGCACCAGCAGATCGTCCTGGCTGGCAATCACCAGCACCGGTTGTGGAATGGCAGCAGCCCGCGCGCTGAAGTCGGCGCTCATCAGGGCGTGCAGCCGCCGCATCAGATTTTCCATCCCCTGAAAATGTGCGACGTGATGGCTATCTTCCTGATCCAGCCGTGTCTGATGCTGTGCCATCCACTCCGCAGGATAGAGAAACAGCGGCTGAGCGCGGACAAATGCCTCGACGCCGACGTTGAGCAGCAGGTCCTGACGTACCTGAAAGCAACGACGGGTATGGGGATGCAGCGTCAGCCAGCCATTGATCACCGCGATCCGTTCGATCCGATCCGGATAATCCAGCGCCAGCTGCATCCCCATCAGACCGCCAAGCGCGTGACCGATCAGGCTGAAGCGCAGGATGCCGTGCTGCGCCAGCGCGGCGGCCAGTTCCGCCGCCATCATCGCCATGCTGTAGCCTTCCGGCAGGCTGTCAGCGCTGCGACCGGTGCCGCGCTGGTCATAGGTCACCACGCGATAGCGTGCCGTTAGCGCGGCCAGCTGCGGCTGCCAGAAACCCGCCACGCCGCCCAGACCGGATGAGAGCACCAGTGTCGGTGCATCGGGATTTTGCAGACCCAGAATATCCAGCTGCATCAGACCTCCGCTTTGCCGATGTGCGCCACGCTGGCGATCTCAATCAGCGCATCAGGCTTGACCAGACCGCACTGAATACAGAAGCGCGCCGGTTTTTCGCCGGGAAAGAACTCGGCATAAACCTGATTCACCGCGGCGTAGTTCGACCAGTCGGTGATAAAAATCGAATTAAACGTCACATCGGTCATGCTGCCACCGGCGGTCTCGATCACCTTTTTAATGGTTTCCAGCACGTGGCGGGTCTGCGCTGCGGCATCACCCACATGCACCACGTTGTTGTCAGCATCAAACGGCAGCGTACCCGAGACATAGACCACGCCATCCGCCAGCGTGCCGGGAACGAACGGGGCAATGGGGGTGGTGGTGCCTGGCGGAACAATAATACTTTTCGGCATAGCGTCGTCCTTATCGTGGATTAGCGGGCATTCAGGCTTTCGCAGAAGGTATCGACATCCGATACCCAGCCAAAAAAGGTTTCGATATTGAACAGGGCAGCCTGCTGAGCAAAGGGCGGGCCGGCCTGATAAGTGGCGTCTTCCAGCACCACGCCGAAGTACTCCAGAAAGAAGCCGTCGCGCAGCGTCGATTCAACGCAGACGTTGGTCGCGATGCCGGTAAACATCAGATGACGGATCCCGCGGCTGCGCAGCATGCTGTCGAGCGGGGTGTTATAGAAGCCGCTGTAACGTGATTTCGGCAGCACGATGTCACCGGGTTGCGGCACCAGTTCATCGACCAGCGCGTAATCCCAGCCGCCTTTCGACAGCAGCGAGCCCTGCAGTTCAGGCCGTTTACGCATGGTTTTCAGGGCATTCGATTTGTGGAAATTGGGGGAACCGGCGTCGCCCGCTTCTACATAGTCACTGTCCCAGCCGTTCTGGAACCAGATGATCTGGACACCTGCCGCACGGGCTGCCGTCACCGCCTGATGGATTTTCGCAATCACCGGCTTGGTGGCGGAAACATCGAAGCCCGCCAGATCGAGATAGCCGCCTTCAGTGGCGTAGGCGTTCTGCATATCCACGACAATCAGCGCGGTCTGGCCAGGCGGAAAGGCGATCGGCTCTGGCCGCGCCGGCAGTTCAACCTGGGGAACATCCGGCGTGTGAGCACAATAAACAGTAGCCATCATGCCACCTCCTGCTGTGCGTCGAGCAGGGCGCTGCGACAGGCCATCAGCGGCTGAATGTGCTGCCCGAAGTTCTCGATACCCTGCAGGAAGTCATCAAACGTCAGCAGCACGCCGTGGGTGCCTTCGACCTGCGCAACCTCATCCAGCATCCGCGCCACGCTGGCATACGACCCCACCAGGGTGCCCATATTGATATTGACTGCCGAGGTCGGATCCGCCATCTGGCGCACATTGGTGTCGCTGCCCGATTTGGTGTCCTGCTGACTCTGAGTGGTAAGCCAGGAGAGCGCCTCTTCATCCGCACCGGCTTTGTAGTGTTCCCACTTCGCCCGCGCTTCTTCGTCCGTTTCAGCAGCGATGATCATAAACAGCACATAGGAGCCGACATCGCGGCCCGCTTTTTCAGCGGCCTGCTTCATGCGAATCGAGGTAGAGCTGAACGCGGCAGGCGTGTTAACACCTTTACCAAAGCAGAAGTTGTAATCGGCGTGCTGAGCAGAGAAGGCCATACCGGCATCGCTCTGTCCGGCGCAGATCACCTTCATCGGGCGCTGCGGCTGCGGACTCACCCGGCAGTCGTTCATGGTGAAGAACTCACCTTTAAAGTCCGATTTTCCGGTGCCCCACAGGTCGCGCAGCACGGTAACGTATTCGGTCAGATAAGCGTAGCGGCTGCTGAAGTACTCATCGCCAGGCCACATTCCCATCTGTTCATATTCCGGCTTCTGCCAGCCGGTCACCAGGTTGACGCCAAAGCGACCGCCTGAAATGGAATCGATGGTGGACGCCATGCGCGCCACAATCGCCGGAGGCAGCGTCAGGGTGGCGGCGGTGGCGTAGATCTCAATGCGTGATGTCACGGCGGCCAGGCCTGCCATCAGGGTGAACGATTCGAGATTATGATCCCAGAACTCGGTTTTTCCGCCGAAGCCGCGCAGTTTGATCATCGAGAGCGCAAAATCGAAATGGTAATGCTCTGCTTTCAGCACGATCGCTTTGTTCAGTTCAAAGGTCGGCATGTACTGCGGCGCATTGGACGAAATCAGCCAGCCATTGTTACCAATCGGAATAAAGACGCCTATCTTCATGTGAAACCTCGTTGCGATGGGGGAAAGGTGTTTCACGCGCTGCACTGCATCCTGCATCGTCCGTGTGGGCCGCGCTCAGTCACAATTCTGCAAACGGTGTGCCACTTTTTTTAATGTTTTATATAACAGTGAGTTAAAATTAACCCGAAAGAGGTAAGTGGAGTAACTGGTCCATTTCAGACCGTCTGGTCAAAATTCGCTGCACGTTTTCCATGCAGGCTGAGCAAAAAAGGTGCAGGGCGCGGATTGGGCAGCGATGAATCCCTTTGCTATGATGCGCTGACACCAGAAGGATGAGGTAAACGTGTGAATACCGATGAAAAAAAGCCAACGCGACGTTCGCGTGCGGTCGCAGCGAAGCGGGCCGCCATACTGGAAGCGGCATTAACCTTCTTCTCACAGTTTGGCATTCACGGCACCAGCCTCGATAAGGTGGCCGAACTGGCCGATGTCTCTAAAACCAATCTGCTCTACTATTTTCCCTCTAAAGAAGTGCTCTATGTGGCCGTGCTTAAGCAGATTCTGGATGTCTGGCTGGCACCGTTGCGCGCGCTGGCGCACGATCAGGATCCACTGGTCGCGATTCGGCGCTACATCCGGCTGAAGCTGGAAGTGTCGCGCGATCATCCTCAGGCTTCCCGGCTCTTCTGTCTGGAGATGCTGCAGGGTGCTCCGCTTCTGAAAGGGGAGCTGGCAGGCGATCTTAAGCAGCTGGTGGATGACAAAGCGGCAATTATTGAACGCTGGATTGATGAAGGACGACTGGCGGGCGTACAGCCGCAGCATCTGATCTTTATGCTGTGGGCCACCACGCAGCATTACGCCGATTTTGCCACTCAGGTTGAGGCCGTTACCGGCCAGACGCTCAGCGATCCGGCGTTTTTCGATCAGGCTGTTGATAACGTGCAGCGCATGATCATCGAAGGGATTCGCGTACGCTAATTCAGGATACATCCACGGTTCAGGTACGGAGTTAATCAATGGATTCTGTTTCGCAACTGGTGCTGGGTGCCTCAGTCAGTGTCGCAGTGATGGGACGTCGGGTGCCGGTCTGGCAGGCCGCGCTGGTGGGCGGCGTCTGCGGCACCTTACCCGATCTCGATGTCTTTCTTGATCATGGCGATGCGATACGCAACATGACCCTGCATCGCACGGAAACGCATGCGCTGCTCTGGCTCACGCTGCTCTCGCCACTGATTGCATGGCTGGTGGCGGGTCTGTTTCGCCAGCGGGTGAAGTGGGCAGCATGGTGGCCTGCCATCTGGCTGGCGCTGATTACCCATCCGCTGCTCGATTTGATGACGGTGTATGGCACCCAGCTTGGCCTGCCGATCACCGATTATCCTTATGCCATCGGCAGTATCTACATCGTCGATCCACTCTATACCCTGCCGCTGCTGGCAGGCCTGGGCATCGCGCTCTGGCGGCGCAGTGATAAAGGGCTGCGCGGAAACCGGCTCGGGCTGATGCTGAGTACCCTTTATCTGGTCTGGAGCGTGGTGATTCAGGGCGTCGCAGGCTGGCAGATCAGAGCGTCGCTGGCGGAGCAGGGTATTCCGGACAATAAAGTGCTGGTGACGCCCACGGCCTTTAATACGCTGGTATGGCGCAGCGTGATTATGACGCCGGATCGCTATGGCGAAGTTTACTGGTCGCTGTTGTCGCCCTCACGACCACTGCAGGTGGCGTGGTATCCGCGTCATCCTGAACTGTTCGACGCCTTTCGGGGCAGCTGGTATGCAGAACGTGTCGCCTGGTTCAGCCACGGCTTCTACGCACTGCGTGAGCAGGACGGGCAGACGACGATTGCCGACCTGCGCATGGGCGAAGGCGATAAGTATACCTTCACCTTTGGTCTGGGCACGCCTCAGCAGCCCGATCCCCGGCCGCAGCGCATACCTTATGAACGCCCCTCTTTATCCGCCATTTTCTCTGCGCTGGGCGATCGCCTGTAAAAAAAAGCCCGGTCATCTGACCGGGCTTTTTTCATGATATTACCGATTAGCGGCTACGACGATTACGCAGCATCCAGCCGACACCCAGCAGGGCAAACCAGAGTGGCGTAACCATCAGCGCCTGGCGCGTATCTTCCTGCAGCGTCAGCAGCACCAGCACAAATGCGAAGAATGCCATGCAGACCCAGCACATGAATTTGCCCAGCGGCATCTTAAATGCCGACTCCGCATGGCGCTGCGGATGCTTTTTACGGTAGGCCAGATAGCTGCACAGAATGATGGTCCAGACGAACATAAACAGAATGGCCGAGACGGTGGTCACCAGCGTGAAGACCTTCATTACATCCGGGATCAGGTAGATCAACGCCACACCAATCAGCAGGCACAGGCAGGAGAAAAACAGGCCGGTAGTCGGCACCGCACGGGCAGAGAGTCGGCCAAAGGCGCGGCTGGCCACACCCTGCTGCGACAGGCCATAGAGCATACGGCTGGTGGAGAAGATGCCGCTGTTGGCTGAGGAGGCGGCAGAAGTCAGCACCACAAAGTTAACGATACTCGCAGCCGCAGGCAGACCAATCAGAACGAACATCTCAACAAACGGACTGCGATCGGCCATCACCTGGGTCCAGGGCGTTACCGCCATAATCACCATCAGCGCCAGCACGTAAAACATAATGACCCGCAACGGAATCGCATTAATTGCGCGCGGTAAAACTTTATGCGGATTGTGGGTTTCAGCCGCTGCCGTGCCCACCAGTTCAATGCCGACAAAGGCAAACACCGCAATCTGGAAGCCGGCAAAGAAGCCGCTGAGGCCTTTCGGGAACATGCCGCCGTGATCCCAGATGTTGCTGAGTGACGCTGTGCCGCCGCCCGGTGAGGGGTAGTGAATCGATACCAGCACAATCCCGGTTACGATCAGTGCCACAATGGCGACGATTTTAATGATCGCAAACCAGAACTCCATCTCGCCAAACAGCTTGACGGTGGCAATATTGAGCGCCAGAAAAACCACCACGCAAAGCAGGGCGCTCATCCAGATCGAGAAGCCCGGAAACCAGAGCTGGAAATAGGCGCTGATTGCCACCACGTCGGCAATGCCGGTTACCACCCAACAGAACCAGTAGGTCCAGCCGGTAAAGTAGCCCGCCCACGGGCCAAGCAGATCAGCGGCAAAATCGCTAAAGGATTTGTACTCAAGGTTGGAGAGCAGCAGCTCCCCCATGGCGCGCATCACAAAGAACAGCATAAAACCGATGATCATATAGACAAAAATGATCGAGGGGCCAGCCAGGCTGATGGTTTTACCTGAGCCCATAAACAGGCCGGTACCGATAGCGCCACCAATGGCGATCAGCTGGATGTGACGATTGTGCAGATTGCGCTGGAGTTTATCGGGCGTTTCGTGGGTGCTTGCGGTTTCTTTAGATTGATCAACCATAGAATTGTCTTTCCTGTCGTGATGTTGTGTTCAGCTCTGCTGGCTGTTAGTCAAGGCGTCTGCCTGAGGGCAAGTCGGCATAAGATAGAGGAAGAGAGCCGGAATCGGGTAACGCTTTTTTACCAATTGTGATGCCTGCCATCCCGGAAGCGGCAATAAAGCGCGATTTTGTTCAAACCTTCGTCAGCCTGGGTAATTATTCATCACGTTATGTCAGTCAGGCGGCGTGAAGGGCGATGGGCTTCTACACTTTTTGTTTGCTAATCATCATGCTGCGAGAGGGACTATGCGCACGCTTATCCTGTTTTTGCTATTGCTTGCGCTGGGATGGGTCAGCTTACCCTGGCTTAAGCAGCATCTGCCGCCGCAGTTTAATCCCTTTACGCCACTCTCTGTTACCGATCCGCCGGGCTGGATGACGCAGATTAAGATGAAAAGGCTGGCCAGCGATCCCGACGCATGTCTGGCGGTGATGCGCCGCGCTCAACAGGCGGGCTGGGTCAGCTTCAGCGAGCGTCCGGACGTCACGGGTCACTGTCCGCTCAGTCATCCGCTGCGGGTTCAGAAATTTGGCCCGGTCAGCCTCAGCAGCAGCTTTCTGGCCAGCTGTCCTATGGCCGTCGCCAGCACCATGTATGCTCTGCGCAGTCGTGAACAGACCGCCAGAGAGATGCACAGTCCACTGGTACGAATTACCCATGTCGGCAGTTACGCCTGCCGTAATATTTATCATCGTGCCCAGGGGCGGCTCAGTGAACATGCCACCGCCGATGCCTGGGATGTGACAGGCTTTCAGCTGGCTGATGGCCAGCGGCTTGAGGTCAGTCGTCACTGGCAACAGCCGGAAGAAAAAGCGGCAATGCTTCATACGCTGTGGCGTGGCGGCTGTGAGGTATTCGGCAATGCGCTGGGGCCGGACTATAACGCCGCTCACGCCTCACATTTTCATCTGGGTATGCGAGGTGCAGGCTACTGCCGATAAATCATCAGACAGGATTAATACCGTGTTTGATTAAGAAATGTTCTTATGGTGCCAGTAAAACCCATCCAGTTATCATTGCTGAACCTGATCCCTTACTGAAATAGTCTGACAACAGGTCTGGATGCTCCTAAAAAAACCGATTTCAGGGCCATTTGTAAGAATAAAACGATGCCTGCGGGATAAAACCCTTGTGCAGATTCTCAGCGTCATTTGCTCAGCGCTTGTTGGCGGCATGATGAAATTATTTCATGATTGCGCTGGCAGAAATAAGGGAAAGGTATCGCATAAATAAAAAAGTGCGTGATTAAGAAAAGAACGGATTTTACCTGCAAATTTATTTTCAGATGATTTAGTTGCGTGACTATCGGGAAAGTGATTTAACTGATTAAAATAGAGTCAGTGCTGAGCATTACGCCGTAAATAGTGATCTCCGCCACGTATTGCGGTCAGACAGCAAAGTAAGTAAACGAGACTTTTACGAATGCGCTGTCCTGGATCAGGTATTTGCAGTCAGATAAGTGGATAAACCAGCAGGATGTGAATCGACGGGCACAGAGCATGGTCGGGTAGAGGAGACCAGAAAAGGTTTATTAAACAGCACATCGTTACGCTTACAGGGCTGCCTCGGAAAACCGGGACAGGTCTGTCACCGGCAAGCGCGTGGCGCGGGCAGCATGCCGGTTAGCTGCCTCAACAGACGCCACAGGGGCTGCGGGGACGTCTGACGAAACCGATCCTGATGCTGCAAAGAGAGAGCCGGGCTTATTTCCTGACGAAAAATATGTCAGAAATTTGTCACTGCCGCTTCGCTTATAAAAGAGTAATTAACGCCTTGTTTACTCGTTATTTACCCAACAATCAGCATCGCGATTCAATATTTTCAGCAGACGTTTCGGGTCTGAGATAAAATTGCACTGGAGGTCAGGGATTGAAATCCTATCAGAAAAATCTTATTCTCCTGGGGTGATTGAAATTGCTGTGATCGGCCTCACCTTGTAAAGGCAGGAACACTTTTTCACTCCGCTCCAACGGTGAAAGGTTAAATGCGCTGTAGATCGCGACAGATTCGTCCTGAACGATAAATTAATTTTCTTGTGCAAATTTATTTTATCCGATGAATCCGAATGAATATTACCGGAAGGGCGAGTGAAATTAACGCTGAGGCAATATGAGCACTGAAAATTATTTCGCCTGGCGACATGAAGCGAAAGAACAATTTCAGGCATTAACGGTTTCTTCTGAATTGAAGCCGTTATTGCAACAATTTACTGAATCATTAGGCTTCGATTATTTTGCCTTTTTGATTCAGCACCCGGTGCCTTTTAACCGACCGCGCATTCATTTACATAGCACCTATCCCAGATTATGGGTTAAACGCTATGAGAAGCAGAATTATTACGCTGTCGATCCGGTGCTCAGGTTGTGTCAGCGACCGGGCAGAGGCATGGCGTGGACGGAGGAACTGTTCGCTGACGCCGGCAATTTGTGGCGTGAGGCGAGAGAATATGGGCTGCAGAGCGGATTTTCTTGCTCTGCAATGGCACCAAATCGCGTCATTGGTATATTATCTATATCGTCGCAACAGCCCATTTCTGTCCAGCTCTGCCATGCTGAGCTGGAGGTGAAACTACACCTTTTAGCGGAACTAAGTCTGGATACGCTGGAACGCTTTAGCGATGATGCAATGATGGTACTAAAAAAAGAGTTTAGTCAGCGCGAGCTGGAAATTTTGAAATGGACAGCCGAAGGAAAAACGGCGGTCGAAATTTCACTTATTTTATCCATCTCTGAACATACCGTTAACTTTCACCAAAAAAATATGCAAAAGCGTTTCAATGTTTCCAATAAAACGCAGATTGCCTGCTATGCAGCGGCAATCGGACTGATCTGAACTTAAAGCAACGGCTACATTTAGCTGTTCCTTTGCACAGGTCTGTTGTCTATTCTGCGCCGGGACTTTGCCAGGCTGGCGCAAAGAAATCATTGCAAACATGGGGATGTCAGAGGCGCATGATGAAAATAGTGCAAACGCAATTAAAGGATATGCCATCCTCTTTGCTTGCCGAACTCGGCAGCTACCGATACAGCGTCTTTGCGCGCGGCGAAGGGTGGTCAATTCCGCCACGTCTGAGCACGCCAGGACAGGAATATGATCGCTACGATCGTTCAGATGTCACCTGGCTGATCGCATGGAATGCGCGGGAGGGCATCAGCGGCTGTGCGCGTCTGATGCCCTGGTTCGAACCTGAACTGAGTGAAGGCATCGTACTGCCTTTCAGCCATGAGAAAGTGTGGGAAATGTCGCGCTTCTCGGCACGGCTGGATGTGGACGCTGAGCTGCCACTGAATATTCTCTGGCACGCCGTGCAGCTGGCAGAATTGAACGGTATGGAATACATCATCAGTTCGGCAACGCCGATGCTGGAGAAGATGTTTGAAGAGCATCAGGTGGTGTATGAGCCGCTGACGCCGGGACTTATTCTGTCAGAAGATAATCTGTTTGCGATCCGTATTCCGGTGGTTCAGCCAGCGCTGGCTGAAAAGTATCGGGGAACGCGGCGCTTTAGTCCGGAAGAGGTACTGCCTACGCTGGGCGTTTCGGTTAACTGGCAGGCGCACAGTTAATTAATTTGCCCCCGCGGCTGTGGGGGCAAGCAAGCTTACTGACGGTAGGCTGTTTTGATCTGCTTAATGGTATTGCTGAATACTTCCGCCTGAGGCTTGTCGCCCAGCGTCTGTACATAGCGTTCCATGTTGATAATCACTTTGCCGGCATCAGCCTGGCCCATACCTTTCAGGATCAGGGTGATCATCATCTTCAGACCCGCGATTTCATCCGCTAATTTCCGGGCTTCCTGCGAAGTTGCAAAATCTTCATCGCTCATGCGTTTCTCCTTGGTGAATGACAATATGTCGGCAATCTGTCCGAACAGCAGTGCGTGAGTATATCACAGGGTCAGTAAGTTGCTGGAGCAGCCGGTTCGCTTCGCTATAAACAGCTGGTTTGTCCAGTACAACTAATCAATCGCTGAAAGTAATTACAGGTGTTGCCGGGCCAGATATCACAAGGGCCTGCAGCGATAAGGCACAGCAAAGTCTGATGTTAATACCATGAAATAGTAAGAGTTTAAGGATTATTCAGTACGCCTGTCGGTTGTAAGAAATCTCTGTTATTGCTGGCTGCACGGGGCTGGAAATCGTTATGCGAAGCGTCGACTGTTTTGCTTTGTTGATGTGCTTTTGAGGTAAAAGCGGGTATGATTATCGCCTGTATTCGTTAATTGATTCCTCTTTTTTTAGCCTCTGGAGTTTCCCCGTTGATCAGTGTGCTTCTTGTTGATGACCATGAACTTGTCCGTGCCGGAATCCGTCGCATCCTGGAGGATGTCAAAGGTCTGGCCGTGGTCGGAGAGGTCAACTGTGGCGAGGATGCCGCTAAGTGGTGCCGTGCCAATCAGGTTGATGTGATCCTCATGGATATGAACATGCCGGGCATCGGTGGACTGGAGGCGACGCGCAAAATCGTGCGTTACAATCCCGATATCAAAATCATCATGCTGACCATTCACACGGAAAATCCGCTGCCTGCGAAAGTGATGCAGGCGGGGGCTGCAGGCTACCTCAGTAAAGGGGCTGCGCCGCAGGAGGTGATCAATGCGATTCGCTCGGTCAATGCCGGACAGCGCTACATCGCTTCAGATATCGCTCAGCAGATGGCGCTGAGCCAGATTGAGCCACAAAAAGCGGAATCCCCCTTCAGCTGTTTGTCGGAAAGGGAATTGCAGATTATGCTGATGATCACCCGTGGACAAAAGGTGACGGAAATTTCCGAGCAGTTAAATCTCAGTCCTAAAACCGTTAACAGTTACCGCTACAGGATGTTCAGCAAGCTGAATATCAGTGGCGATGTAGAGTTAACGCATCTGGCCATTCGACATGGCCTCTATAATGCGGAGCCGTTAATCAGTAGTGAATGACGTTTTTGATTCCAAAGCCTTTCTGAGTACGGTAACCAGCAAGCCCGGTGTTTACCGCATGTATGACGCCTCAGGCACCGTCATCTATGTGGGCAAAGCCAAAGACCTGAAGAAGCGTTTGACCAGCTACTTCCGCACTCAGGTCGGCAGCCGCAAAACCGAAGCGCTGGTTAGTAATATCCAGCACATCGATGTCACCGTAACCCACACCGAAACCGAAGCGCTGCTGCTTGAGCATAACTACATCAAGCTCTACCAGCCGCGCTACAACGTGCTGCTGCGCGACGATAAATCTTACCCTTACATCTTTCTTAGCAGCGATACCCATCCGCGACTGGCGATGCACCGTGGTGCAAAGCATGCCAAAGGCGAATACTTTGGCCCGTTCCCCAACGGCTATGCGGTGCGTGAAACGCTGGGGCTGCTGCAAAAAGTTTTCCCTATCCGCCAGTGCGAAAACAGCGTCTACCGCAATCGCTCCCGGCCCTGTCTGCAATATCAGATTGGTCGCTGTCTGGGTCCCTGTGTCGCGGGACTGGTCAGTGAGGAGGAGTATGCGCAGCAGACCGATTACGTGCGTCTGTTCCTTGCGGGTAAAGACGATCAGGTTCTCAACCAGCTGGTCAAACGGATGGAAGAGGCGAGCACGGGCCTGCGTTTCGAAGAGGCGGCACGCCTGCGCGATCAGATTCAGGCTGTGCGACGGATCACCGAAAAGCAGTTTGTCTCGAATCAGGGTGATGACCTTGATGTGATGGGTGTGGCTTATGAAGCGGGCATGGCCTGTCTCCACGTGCTGTTTATCCGTCAGGGCAAAGTGTTAGGCAGCCGCAGCTACTTCCCGAAAGTGCCCGTCGATACCGATCTGGCTGAGGTCGTTCAGACCTTTGTCGGGCAGTTCTACCTGCAGGGCAGCGAGGCACGTACGCTGCCTGGCGATATTTTGCTGGACTTCACCTTGCCAGAGCGTGAACTGCTGGCTGAGTCGCTCAGTGAACTGGCCGGACGTCGGGTGAGTATTCAGAGCAAGCCGCGCGGGGATCGCGCCCGTTATCTCAAACTGGCGCGCACCAACGCCGCGACGGCGTTAACCACGCGGCTGTCACAGCACTCCACAATTCATCAGCGGCTGATGGCGCTGGCGGAGTTTCTTGAGCTGGACAAAATTAAACGCATGGAGTGTTTCGATATCAGTCATACCATGGGTGAGCAGACCATCGCCTCCTGTGTAGTGTTCGACCAGAATGGTCCGCTGCGTGCCGATTATCGTCGCTACAACATCAGCGGCATTACGCCGGGTGATGACTATGCCGCCATGAATCAGGTGTTACGCCGCCGTTATGGTAAAGCCATTGAAGAAGATAAGATTCCGGATGTGATTCTGATCGATGGCGGTAAAGGCCAGCTGTCTCAGGCGAAGCAGGTCTTCGCGGAACTGGATGTGCCCTGGGACAAAAGCCGGCCGATTTTACTCGGCGTAGCGAAAGGCAGCGATCGTAAAGCCGGACTGGAGACGCTGTTCTTTGAAGCGGAAGGTGAGGGCGTTTCGCTGCCACCCGATGCGCCAGCGCTGCATGTGATCCAGCATATTCGTGATGACGCTCACAATCATGCCATTTCAGGCCACCGTAAAAAACGGGCCAAAGTAAAGAACACCAGCGCACTGGAAAGCATCGAAGGGGTGGGGCCGAAACGGCGTCAGCAACTGCTTAAGTACATGGGGGGCCTGCAACCGCTGATGAACGCGTCGGTGGAGGAGATCGCCAATGTACCCGGTATCTCACATGCTCTGGCAGAAAAAATATACTACTCGTTGAAACACTAGCATTGAAACGGGGGGGGCAATGTAGGAACATAGGCTAAATTCTACCTATATCCAGACAGTTACCGGCATATGCAATTAAACATTCCGACGTGTCTCACCCTGTTTCGAGTCGTGCTCATCCCGTTCTTTGTGCTGGCTTTCTATCTGCCGTTCACCTGGGCGCCGCTGGCGACTGCACTGATTTTTGTTTTTGCTGCCATCACCGACTGGTTTGATGGCTTTCTGGCGCGCCGCTGGAAGCAGACGACACGCTTTGGTGCGTTTCTCGATCCGGTAGCGGATAAAGTGATGGTGGCCATTGCGCTGGTGCTGGTGGCGGAATATTTCCACGCCTGGTGGATTACGCTGCCCGCCGCCACCATGATTGCACGCGAGATCATTATCTCTGCGCTGCGTGAATGGATGGCGGAGATTGGTAAACGCAGCAGCGTGTCGGTTTCCTGGATTGGTAAAGTGAAAACCACTGCCCAGATGTTCTCACTGTTTGCCTTGCTGTGGCGTCCTGATGCGACCGTCGTGGCGATTGGTGTGGTGGCGTTATACATTGCTGCCGTGCTGACTTTCTGGTCTATGTTCCAGTATTTAAGCGCCGCGCGCGGTGATCTGCTCGAACCGTGATCGATACGATTTAAAAAGCAGCAAACGGACGCGCTGTGAGGATAATTTTATTGACTCATTGCGTCATCTAAGTAGAATGCATCGCATCGAACGGCAGCCAGGCTGCCAGAAGATAAATAAAATCAGCAGGTTCGACGAAATTGCTGAATTGCGGGAATAGCTCAGTTGGTAGAGCACGACCTTGCCAAGGTCGGGGTCGCGAGTTCGAGTCTCGTTTCCCGCTCCAGATTCGCAGGTCAGGTTAACCTGACGGCACATCAGTTTAAGGCGCGTTGGCAGAGTGGCTATGCAGCGGATTGCAAATCCGTGTACCTCGGTTCGACTCCGGGACGCGCCTCCAGTTACACCCTGCCCGGGTGGTGAAATCGGTAGACACAAGGGATTTAAAATCCCTCGGCTGTAAGGCTGTGCGGGTTCAAGTCCCGCCCCGGGCACCATATTTCTGCCGAAGAAAATCTAATAAAATAAAAGCAATATGCAGTAATGTCGTAACCGCCCAAGGGCGGTTTTTTTGTGCCTGCTATCTGGCGGATACGGCGACTGCAACCTCTGTTTAGCGGTATAAGCCGGCATCAGCCCCGGGAGCTGAACACCAGCTCATCATCAGTGTCACTTACCAGCACCATCCGTTGCGCCTCACCACTGGAAGAGACAAAGGTCACTTCATGGCCGATGCTGATATCATCAAAGGCCTCAGTCGGCTGTGACTGCTTCCGGATCTCCAGTACCATGCGCGAGGGGTAGGGTTTATCATTAACCGTATCAATATGATAATTGGCGGTAAAATTCAGTTCGGGTTGATCAACCACGTAAAATTGTCCTGACGGCATAGTCTTGACCTCTGCAAAATGTTGGCCATAAGTCCCGGTCGGAACAGGCTGCCTGAAACTTAAGGTTAGCTGAATAATCAATGCCTACAGGCGGCGGCACCTCTTTTTTGATTTCATACGACGGTTGCAAAAATACCTGCCGCTTGCGCTTGTCTGGTCAGAGAGTCGTACTACGCTTCTTGTTCACACAGCGCGGCTTTTCCAGGCACGCCATTCGGGCATGGTATAAAGGTATTACTGCAACTCTTAACGGGTTGACGATGCGGGTTCAACTCCTGCTGCCCGGTCCCTCTCCTGCATCTACGTTAACGCCAGCCTTATCCCTTTTGGGTTTCTGCCGATCCATCCCAATTACATCCGATTTCACTCATTTTTGCGGCCTGTGTCGAACTCTGTAACCTGTTGAAACGTTGTGGTTTACCGTATTGTGGTGGCTATTGTTTGCCGTCGCAGAGAATTAATGCCAATGATTACACCTTCCACACCTGACTTAACTGAACCGGCGGTCCCTCCGGTTATCGGTGTTATCGCCAGCCAGTTGCTCAATCCGTATCAACAAAAAATGCTGGACGAAGTGATGCGCCAGCTTAACGCGCGCGGTGTTATCTCGGTGCTACTGAGTGCCGAAACCGACGTCACACTGACCGCACTCATCCGGCAGGCTACACCACTCGGGCTGCGTGGTTTGCTGTTACTCCCCGGTAACCGCGTTACTGATGCCTGCAATTTGCCAGTGCTTCAGATTGACGCTGAGCCTGAACTGCAGGCGGATGCACTGCGGGCGGGTGAGGTGACAGCGGAATTATTGCTTAAACAGGGGCATCAGCGGTTTGGCTTTATGCAGGCTCAGCCAGGCGAACTGGCGCAAAAACAGGGCTATCGCGCCGCCCTGCTGGCGGCGGGCACGGCGTTGAACGCCGAACTGACTGTGGGCAGTGATGATCGTGACTGCGCTTATCAGGCGATGATGTCTTACCTGAAAAAGACACGTGCTGCTGAGCGTATCCAGGCACTCTTCTGTGAAAGCGATCTGATGGCCTTTGGAGCAATGCAGGCGATTCGGGATTTTGGTCAGGGTATCCATCTGGCAGTGGCAGGTTTTGGCGATAGTGAAGAAGCCCGCAGCTCAACCTGGCATCTTACCAGCTGGTCACCTGACATCCGGCAGATCGCTGGCCGCGCGCTGGATCGCTGGCTGGGACAGCAGGCAGGCAACAGCAGTGCTGAAGAGCAGGAGCAATTACAGCGGCGTCACTCTCACGCAGGCAAAGTGCTGCCGGGTGAGATGTCAGCCTGCGGCTGCGCCTTCCGGCATTAACCAGCCCGCAACGCAGGCTGGCAGAATAATGTCAGGCCTGCGGTTGTCCTGCCGGGCCGCTGCCGCCGGGTGCGCCCACCGGCTGCTGCCCGCCAGGTGGTGGCGGTGGCGGGGCATCTCTGCCCGGTGGCGGCGGTGCACAGGCCGTAAGCGTGGCGAGGATAGCCAGTGTGGATAACAGATAAGCAGTACGTTTCATCGTAATTCCCCGATCAGGTAAGCGGAACGTTGAGTATAGAGAATTGCAACAAAACCGCCCGGACAGGACTAAATCATCAATACGCATGGCAAATTGTCGACGATTATTTGAGACGCCTCGCAACTCGTGCATGCTGGCAATGCGTTTCAGGCCGGAGCGCGCTAAGGTAGCGCTTCATTTAAGAGGAGTTGTTATGAATGGCATGATGAAGTTCGTCCGCGGGTGGCTGGTGTTCTCTGTACTGTGGGGCGTATTCATGTGGTTTATGTCATGGCATCAGCAGGGCAAAGAGCCTGGTCTGGCGATTCTGACAAGTCTCTACGCCGGTTTAATCTACCAGGCGCTGATTACCATGGTTGGCCGCTACCGCGCGCGGCGGCAACAGGCTGAGTGAGTTCTGCTGCCGGAGAGGCAGCAGAACGGCGTTTTTAGCCGAAATTACCGGTCAGACGCTGATGGAAGTCCGTGCTGCGTGGATCCAGCCCCTCAATGGTCACCTCTGCACCATAACGCTGATAGCGATACTCAATGCCGTCCAGCGCCGCGACGCTGGACGCATCCCAGATTTGCGCGTGCGTTAAATCGATAGTGACCTTTTTAGGGTCATGGGCATAATCGAAATGCTCAAACAGATCGTTGCTGCTGGCGAAAAACAGCGGGCCGCGCACCACATAGCGCACCGACTCGCCATCTTCGCTCAGCTGACGCTCCGCATGAATAACGTGCGCAATACGGCGGGCAAACAGCAGCATAGCCAGGATTACCCCAGCCAGAACGCCCAGTGCCAGATTACCTGTCCAGACAGTCACCGCTACCGTCAGCACCATAATCAGCGTCTCTGACCACGGCATACGTTTCAGGGTAGCGGGTTGCAGGCTATGCCAGTTAACGGTTTTCACGGCCACCACCATCATGATCCCGGCCAGTACCACCATCGGGATTTGCGCCATAATCCGGCTCAGTCCGGTCACCAGTAACAGCAGCACCAGACCGGCGGCCACGGTGGAGACCCGGCTGCGCGCCCGGCCCAGCTCAACATTGACGATGGTCTGACCTATCATCGCGCACCCGGCGATACCGCCATAAAAGCCCGCCAGAATATTCGCCACGCCCAGGCCCCAGGATTCGCGACGCTTACTGGATGGGGTATCGGTCAGGTCATCGACCAGTTTGGCGGTCAGCAGTGACTCCATCAGCCCGACAAAGGCGATGCTCAGGGCCGTGGGCCAGATAATCTGCAGGGTCTGCAGGTTAAGTGGCACCAGCAGGCTGTTAAAACCGGGCAGACCGGGACTCATCGGCCCTTCATCGCCCACGTTCGGCATGCGATAGCCCATTAACAGCGCGACGGCAGTCACTACCACAATGGCAACCAGCGGTGAAGGAACACTTTTTATCAGACGCGGCAACAACAGCACGATAGCCAGTGTGACGGCAAAGAAGATCCACACCAGTGATGACTGTCCCCAGACGTGCGGCACCTGAGCAAAGAAAATCAGCACCCCGAGCGCATTCACAAATCCCAGCATCACCGAACGGGGAATATACCGCATCATGCGCGCCAGACCAGCCACACCAAACAGAATCTGAATGACGCCGCCCATCACCACCGCGGGCAGAATATATTCGACGCCATGCAGATGGACCATCGGCCCGATAACCAGCGCCACTGAACCCGCAGCCGCTGTTACCATCGCCGGACGTCCGCCTAGTATCGACAGGGTCAGGCAGAGCACCACCGAGGCGACGAGGCTGACTTTAGGGTCTACACCGGCAATAACGGAAAAGGAGATCACTTCAGGGATCAGCGCCAGCGCGGTAATCACCCCGGCCAGGCATTCGCGGGTCAGCAGCGCAGGCGAACGCAGAACGCGCCCTACACTGATATCGCCCGCCACAACGTCGGTTGCGGCAATATCATTGGTTTGAGTCATAAAGGATTGCAGGCTCTTTAGTTATTTTGCTCCCGCGCGAGGGGCGGGAAGATCAGGATAAACAGTGAGGGGCAGATAGTACCGGGCGACTGGCGAAGATACCAGAAAAAGGCGGATGACTCCCTCCGTGGAGTCGATGCTACAGTGAAAAATCGTCCGGGGTTTTATGGACCACCAGTTCAAGCAGCTGTCGGTAGATATCCAGTAATTCCCTGTCGCTTTCCAGCTCCAGCCGATGAATAAGCTTTGAGATAATCGCTTTATTGTTCACTGGCATGCCTGACTGCAAAATTTCTGCAACCAGGATACCCAGCATCTCCATCTCGCTGGCGGGTTTATTGGCGGCAGGATTAAAATAATCAGCAATTTCCTGATTGGTCCGGGGAAGAATATATTGCATGTGTAAGCCCTTCAGAACAGCCCGATTCCGGTTCGGATGTCAGGACAAAAGCGATCAAAAAAACCACCGCATGGACAGATGCGATGGTACCAGTGTCACAAATTGAACAGAAAAAATAACCTCTGAAGGTGGAAATCCACTGACACCTTCAGAGGCGACGCAAGTGCATCATTCGTTACAGAGTCGCATGACAACTCGTGGCAGTAAACTTATACAATGAAGCCCAATCTGTACAATCGGATTCTTTAACAAAGTGTGCTATTTGACACTTATCAGCAGCTTATAAGGACTATTCCGAAACGAAAGCTGTACAAGTAACCTGTACAAACGGCGGGGCCGAGGGGCGGGAGGGGAAAAACAGGAAGCCATGACCAGCTTCCCGCAAAAAGATTAGCTGAATAGCGCCAGTTTTGCCGTCAGCTTTCGCAGGGCTTTTTTATCGCCGACGATGGCGACGCCCAGCAGGCGCCACTGCTGACGCGGTTGCTGTCGCAGGACGGCGCTCAGCGCCTGATAATCGGTGGTGGTCTGACCCTCTTCCGGAAACAGCACCAGATCGTATTCAGCCTGTTCGCACTGTTCCCGCAATGCACTGAGCTGTTCATCAGTCGCGGCCAGCACCGGAATCCCGGTAGTGATCAAACCGGGAGAAGGGCGCCTTTCAGCATCCTCCAGGGTGTCGCCAACCAGCGCCGGATGTCGCTGTCCCAGGGTTAATGCCATCACGGCGGCAGCATTGGTGGCTTTGCCAGGCGGCAGAGCGGCATTGAGTATCATTACACAGCGTGGGTCTTGCATTGCGCTTCTCCTGACTAAAAAAACGCATTGTGGCAAGTGGCTTAACCCAGGTCTGGAAGATTTGTGCAGGCGTGCTGATAACGGGAAGGGGTAAGCTGGCAGGCGCGTTTGAACCAGCGGCCCAGGTGACTCTGATCGGCGAAACCCAGCGCGGCTGCCACATCGGCGACGGGCTGGCCCTGCGCCAGCTGACGACGCGCCTGGCTCAGCCGCCACTGCACCAGCCAGGCGTGGGGCGGTAAACCCCAGTGAGTCTGGAACAGGCGCGATAACCGGAAGCGATCCACCTGCAGGTGCTGCGCCATCTGCTCCAGGCCGGGATTATCCGCATGATGGGCAATCAGCCAGTCACGCGCCTGCAGTGCCAGCCGGGCATCTTTATCCGGGGGCTGAGCGGGCAGTGACCACTGCCGGTGCGGGATGAGCTGCCCAAACATCCGGTCCAGCGCCGCCTCTTTGATGATGGCGGGATGGTTGTGCCACAGCGCATCGAACGCATGCCAGACGGCATAAGCCAGTGGACGCTCGTCGCGCAGCGTGACGGCAAAACGTAGCTCACGCAGTGAGGGTTTATCAGCCAGCATCGGAGCCAGGTGCTGCGCAATCTGCTGCGGCGAAAGATAGAGCATCCGGTAGGTAAAACCGCTTTCGTTGATGGCATCACCATCATGCAGCTCCTCCGGCTCCAGCATAAAGACCGTGCCTGGTCGGCTCTGATGCTGTTTGCGCCGCGAATGAAACTGCTGTACACCTTGCTCGGTCACGCCAATCAGATAACTGTCGTGCCAGTGAGGATCATAGGCGTGTCCGGTAAAATGGGCGCGTAGCGCCTCAATACCGCTGACGGCGTCACGGCGCAGATCGACCCAGTTTGCTGATGCCTGTTTCATGTTATCCGGCTCCCGGTTGCGGCCTCTGGACATTCTGCCGCGATCCACTAATTTTTAACAGACCGGACGCTTTTCATTGGCGTTTCGCTTTGCGTATAATAACGTCACCACTCAATTAGAACTCTTACTATTAGGCTGCTAACATTTGTCTCAGCACACGCGTACCTTTACCCACTTATTGCATCTGACCGCACATGCCTGGCGCCTGGCGGTGGATCGTCACCTTAAAGATAGCGGCTTAAGCATGAGCAGCTGGATGGCCATCGGGCTGATTGCCAGTGAGCCGCAACGCATGACCCAGACCGAGCTGGCACAGCTGCTGGGGCTGGAAGATGCCAGCATGGTACCGCTGGTGGATCGGCTGGTGAAACAGTCACTGCTGATGCGGGTACAGCCGCCAGAAGATCGACGTAAGCGTCACCTGGTGCTGACTGATAAGGGTAACGAAGCGTTCGCCAAAGTGAAAACCGAGGCTGACGCACTCCGTACTGAAATGCTGGCCGATATTGACCCTCAGGATCTGGCCGTGACCGAGCGCGTATTGCAACAACTCCTGAGCCGCATGGGAAGTATGTAGCAGTGGCAAAGCGAAATCCCTACGCTGCACGCGAGTGGTTGCCGCACGAAAAACCGATGCTGCCGGGATCGCCCTCGACGCCGCTGCATCCGATGCCAAAACGCCTGGCGTTTGGCCTGATCGGTTTACTTATCTCGCTGACCGGTGCGCTGAGTAACGCGCTGGTCACGGCGAATCTGGTCAACCTGCAGGGTACCTTTGGTGCCTGGTCGAATGAGATTGCCTGGCTGCCCGCGGTCTACGTGATGGGCAACATCTCTATTAACCTGCTGCTGGTGAAATTCCGCCAGCAGTTTGGCCTGCGTGTCTTTACCGAGGCGTTTCTGGTGCTGTATGTACTGGTGGCGTTTTTCCATCTCTTCGCCAACGATCTCAGTTCGGCAATCATTGTGCGCACCGCTCACGGTATGGTGGCTGCGGCGCTCAGCTCTCTGGGCATCTACTATCAGGTACAGGCCTGGCCTGCGAAACATCGGCTGAAAGCGCTGGTGATTGGCCTGACGGTATCGCAACTGGCTATCCCGCTGGCCCGCTTATTCTCTTCGGAATTGCTGCAGCTCAACGAGTGGCGCGGTCTCTATCTGTTTGAACTCGGTCTGGCGCTGATTGCGCTGGGCGGGGTACTGCTGGTGAAACTGCCACCGGGCGATCGCATCAAAACCTTTGAAAAGATGGATTTCGTCACCTTTATCCTGCTGGCACCCGGTATGGCGCTGCTGTGCGGCGTACTGACGCTGGGCCGTATTGAGTGGTGGTTTACCACGCCCTGGCTCGGTATCTGTACCGCGATCGCCCTGACGCTGATTGTCGCTGCGATCGTCATTGAGCATAACCGGCGCAACCCGCTGATCAATACCCGCTGGCTCAGCAGCGGCATGATGGTGCGGCTGGGCATTGTGATGATCATGATCCGTATCGTACTGGCGGAACAGAACACCGGTGCAATCGGCTTTCTGCAGCAGATTGGCTTGCAGAACGATCAAATGCGCGGTCTGGCGCTGGCGATCATGGCCGGGGTTATTGCGGGCATCGCCGCCAGTGCGCTGACTATCAAGCCCAATCATCTCAACTGGCCGATTGTTACCTCGCTGGTAGTGATGATTATCGCCTCGCTGATGGATGCGCAATCCAGTCCACTGACCCGCGCCAGCAATATGTATTTCAGCCAGTTTCTGCTGGGCTTCAGCAGCGCCTTTTTCATGGCGCCCGCGATGCTGATGGGCATTGGCAGCGTGGTGACTCAGCCGAAAAATCTGGTGAGCTTCGTGGTGCTGTTTGGCATGAGTCAGAACCTCGGCGGGCTGATCGGCTCGGCTATTCTTGGCACGTTTCAGGTCTGGCGGGAAAAATATCACTCCAGCCTGCTGGGCGATCAGCTCTCACTGCTCGATCCCAACGTCACCGAACGGCTCAGCCAGTATAATGCGCTGTTTAATTCGCTGGTGGGTGACGACGTTCTGCGCGGCGCGCAGAGCACCAGCCAGTTACAGGTAATCGCCACGCTGCAGGCCAACGTGCTCGCCTATAACGACACCTACCTGTTAACCGCTGCGCTGGCACTGGTCACCCTGATGTGGGTGATCTGGCGTTTGACACGTCGTCGTTATCTTGACTGGCGTCAGGCGCAATTTAACCTGCGTGAGCAGCAACAGCTGGCCGCATTACAGGAATCAACGGAGAAACAATGAGTCAGCAGGATGAGCTTCAGGCGGCGGAACGCGAACGCGCGAATCGCCGCCGTATTCTTTCTATCGCCGCAGGTAGCGGCATTGTGGTGATTGGTGTACTGGTTATTCTTTACGCCTGGCAACTCTGGCCCTTCACCAGCGCAATACAAAGCACCGAGAATGCCTATGTGCGCGGTCAGGTGACCTTTATCAGCCCGCAGGTTAATGGCTATCTCACCTCAGTCGAAGTGATCGATCTGCAGCCGGTGAAAAAAGGGCAGTTGCTGATGACGATTGACGACCGTATCTATCGCCAGCGGGTGCATCAGGCGCAGGCGCAGCTGGCGATGAAGCAGGCGGCGCTGAACAATAACCTGCAGCAGCGTCGCAGCGCAGAAGCGACCATTCAGAGCAATAAAGCGGCACTGGAGAATGCCAAAGCACAGGCGCTGAAAAGCGGCTTCGATCTGAAGCGTGTCGAAAATCTCACGGCGGATGGATCCCTGTCAGTGCGTGAGCGCGACGCCGCCCGGGCCGCAGACGCCCAGGCGCAGGCGCAGGTTCGTCAGGCTGCGGCGCAGATCGCCGTCGCCCAGCAGAATCTGCAAACCGTCATCGTTAACCGTGACGCGCTGAAAGGCGATGTCGACAGCGCCCGCGCCGCGCTGGAGCTGGCGGAGATCGATCTGGCGAATACCCGGATTACCGCGCCCGATGATGGCCAGCTCGGCCAGCTGGCGGTGCGCACCGGCGCCTATGTCACGGCAGGTACGCGCCTGACCTCGGTGGTGCCTAATCACAAATGGATTATCGCGAATCTGAAAGAGACCCAGCTGGCAAATATTCGTCCTGGCCTGCCGGTGACGATTCGGGTCGATGCGCTGGATGGCAAACGCTTTACGGGTCAGGTTGAATTTATCTCTCCGGCCGCAGGCTCAGAGTTCAGCGCGATTTCGCCCGACAACGCCACCGGTAACTTCGTTAAAATTGCGCAGCGCATTCCGGTTCGCATCCGCATCAATGGCCAGGATATGCATCAGTTACGCCCGGGTATGTCGGTCGAAGTCAACATCGACACCGCCGCACAACCCGCCGGTGAGGGTGCGCCATGATGCGGCGCAGCTTAATGGTAAGCGCACTGGCACTCCTTCTGACCGGCTGTGCCACGCAGGTTGAAAAGGCACCGGCCTCTCTGCCGATCCCTGACGCCTGGCGCAATAGTGTCGGGCCATCTGCTGCACCGGAGGCGGAGTGGTGGCGCGCTTTTCATGATGAAAATCTCAACCGGCTGGTGACGCAGGCGCTGCGCAATAACCCCGATATCCTCACGGCGCGATCCCGGGTTGACCAGTATCGCGCCCAGCTGCGCGCCACGCAGGGCGATAACTTTCCGACCCTGAGCGCCGGTGTGGCCGCGACCCGTGAGCGTACGCTCTCGTCAGTGACGGGCCAGCCCTATGAAACCGATATTTTTCAGGGCTTATTACAGGCGAACTACGAGGTCGATCTCTGGGGAGCACGCAGCAGCAGCATCACAGCATCGCAGGCGAGTCTAGCGGCGCAGCAGGCCGCTGCGTCTGCCGCCGAGCTGACCATCGCCAGTTCGGTGGCGTCAGGTTATCTCAACCTGTGCGCGCTGGATGAGCAGTTGCGGGTCACGGAGGCAACGCTGGCGACCCGCAACAATTCGCTGAAGCTGGCACAGCGTCAGTTTGAAACCGGCTACACCTCCAGGCTGGAGTGGATGCAGGCCGCCTCGGAATATCAGTCGGCTAAAGCGCAGATGCCTCAGTTGCAGCACCAGATCACCCAGCAGGAGAATGCGCTGAGCCTTCTGGTGGGTATGAACCCGCGCAGCATCGCCCGTCGTCAGCAGTTTGACCAGATTTCACCGCAGCGGATGCCGTCACTGCTGCCATCAGAGCTACTCAATCGCCGTCCGGATATTGTGCAGGCTCAGCGTCAGTTACTGGCCGCAGATGCCAGCCTGGCATCGTCGCGCGCTAAGCTGCTGCCTGGGCTTAACCTCACTGCGACCGGCAATCTGCAGAGTTCGGTTCTGCACCAGCTCGCGGATGATCCGTTCCGGCTGTGGAGCGTGGGCGGCAGCATTCTGGCACCGCTGCTGAACCGTGAAGCGCTGACGGCGCAGGTGGATGTCTCAATGGCGACGCGAAATCAGGCACTTTATGGCTATGAAAAAGTGGTGCGCAACGCCTTCTCGGAAGTTAACGATGCAATAGACGCTATCAGGCAGCGTGAGGCACAACTTCAGGAGCTGCAAAAGCAGGAAGCCTATGTAACGGAGGCGCTGCGCATTGCCCGCAATCGCTATCAGAACGGCTACGCCTCCTATCTGGATGAACTGGATGCGCAGCGCACCCTGTTTTCAACGCAGCTGAATCGGGTGACTGTCAAAAATAACCTGCTGCTGGCGCAGATCGATCTCTACCGCGCGCTGGGCGGTGGCTGGACACCCGCCTCCACACAGTAATCCCCAGACCGATCCAGCCGCAGCCAGAGTTTCTGCGGCCGGGATCGGCCTCTGCGCTGTCGCGGCGACTGCGCATATTCCCCGCTTTAATCCCCCAAATAACCCCCTAAAACCCATGCATACTTCTGCTTACCTGTCTTTACATTCGGTGGTATCATGCGCGGGTTTTAAGCCAGCCAGACGGAAAAGCGCACTGAAAGCTTAGCCTGCGCGAGACGGATTATCCGTTTAACTTACTGATATAAAAATAAAAGAAGGGATTCATCATGAATAAAAAAACTATTTGCACGCTGGCCGTGGTCGCTGCGTTATTAACCGGCTGTGCGCGCACTGCGCCGATTCATAACGTGAATCAAACGCTCACTCAGCGTTACAGCGACAACCAGATGAAACTGGCGATCATCGAAGCGGGTATTGGCCGGAAATGGGTGATGACTCCCGTTTCGCCTGGCGTGATCAATGGTCGTCTGGCTCAGCGTGATTTCGTGGCGACTATTCGCATCACGTATACCAGCCAGAACTACCGCATCGATTATGTCAGCAGTGAGAACCTGAAAGCGGAGCAGGGCGAGATCCACAATAACTACAACCGCTGGATTGCCAATCTCGATCAGGATATTCAGTTACGACTCTCTGCTCTTGCCGCTCAGTAATGCGTGCGCTGTCGCAATGATGTGTCGACAGCCGATCAAAGCATAAAGATCTCCGGCAGCCGGCCGACAAATCAGATGAGCTGCTATTGCTGAACCACTGAGTAACCCTCTACCGTGAAGGCCTGATGCGGAATCGGCAGAGGGTTTCCCGGACGCACTTTTTTTGCAGAGGGCCGGGATGACGCCCCGATAAACGCCGATGCCACACATATGACAAAAAGAGTGTTGAGATGAGACTCGCTTACTCACTGGTCGACTGGCAGGCTCTGGCTCCGGGATTACACGGGGGCGAGGGCTGGCAGCACTGGGCGCAACAGGGCATCGTCATAGACCCTAAAGAGGCGATGGCAAAGCCGCAATTTTTACCGATGATGACTGCACGTCGTCTGAGCGGCGGCAGTCGTGCGGCGGTAGAGTGTGGGCTGGCGCTGCTCGCGCGTCAGCAGGTTGACGCTATCGTGTTCACCAGTCGTCATGGTGAACTGGAACGTAATCTGCGTATCCTCACTACGCTGGCCGATCAGCAGTCAATGTCACCCACGGATTTTGCCATGTCAGTTCACAATTCGGCGGTCGGCAGCCTGACTATTGCAGCCAAAGCACCACTGGTCTCCACCTCAATCGCCGCCGGAGTCGACTCGTTTCAGCAGGGATTGATCGAAGTCAGCGCGCTGCATCAGGCGGGTTATCAGCAGGTACTGCTGGTTGATTTCGACGGCATCGTGCCTGACTACTATCTGCCGTGGCTGCCGGAACAGCGTGTGAACTTTCCCTATGCGGTGGCGCTGCTGCTGCGCCCGGGCGACCAGCTGCACTGCACTGGCCGTGCTGGCAGAGAGGAGAGGGCAGAAACAGGGTTACCGCAAAGCCTGCGCTTTCTGCAGCAGTGGCTGGCGGAATCGCCCACCTTCAGCCTGCCGGGCGAACGCCTGACATGGCACTGGGAGATTCATCATGGCTGATTGTTCACAACCGGCGCACTACACCGGCAGCCGCATGAACTATTGCTGGCGGCTGGTGATGACGGCGGTGAGTTTTACGCTGTTTGGCATAGGCGGACTGCTGCTGTCGCTGATTGGCTTCAACCTGCTGCTGCTGGTACAACGCGATTCGCTGCGCCGCCGCCTGCTGGCCCGACGCGCTATCGCCTTTAGCTTCCGTTGCTTTCTGCGATTCTGCCGGATGACCGGGGTCTATGACTACCGGATTGAAGGCGCAGAGCTGCTGCAACAGGATCGCGGATGCCTGATTGTCGCTAATCATCCATCACTGATCGACTACGTGATGATCGCTTCGGTACTGCCAGAGATGGATTGTCTGGTTAAAGCCGATCTGCAAAAGAACCCCTTTATGCGTGGGGTGATCCGCGCCGCGGACTATCTGATCAACAGTGAAGCGGAGACGCTGTTGCCGGACAGCCAGCAGCGACTGGCGCGCGGCGACAATATCCTGATCTTTCCGGAAGGCACCCGCACCCGCTACGGTCATCCACTGACTCTGCAGCGCGGGGCAGCCAATATTGCGGTGCGCGCCGGATGCGATCTGCGTGTGGTTCACATCACCTGTAGCCAGCGTATGCTCGATAAACAGAGCCGCTGGTATCAGATTCCGCCGGTTAAACCACTGTTTACCGTGCGTGTACAAACGCGAATCGACAGTCAGTCGTTTTGTGAAAGCAATCCCGACGCGCAGCCGCTGGCCGCGCGTCGCCTGACCCGCCATTTACAGCAGGCGCTGGTCCCCCAGAACAGGTAAGACGAAAACCGGTATGGATTCATTAATTAACGATATCAAACAGATGATTATCGACACGCTGAACCTTGAAGATCTCAGTCCCGATGATATAGAGACCGACGCTGCACTGTTTGGCGACGGACTGGGGCTGGACTCGATTGATGCACTGGAACTTGGCCTGGCAGTGAAAAATCGCTACGGCGTGGCGCTGTCCGCTGAGAGTGAAACCCTGCGCGCCCACTTTTTCTCTGTTGCGACGCTGGCTGCGTTCGTCAACCAACAGCGCGGCTGAAAGCGGAGACAACCTTATGATGAACAAAGAACAGATCTATCAGGAAGTGGCTTCGCTGCTGACCAGCCTGTTTGAAATTGCGCCTGAGGATATCCATCCCGAGGCACGTCTGAATGAAGATCTCGAACTCGACAGCATTGATGCCGTCGATATGGTGGTTCATCTGCAAAAACGTACCGGCCGTAAAATTAAACCGGAAACCTTCCGCGCAGTGCGCACCGTGCAGGATGTGGTGGATGCCGTGGAACAACTGATGCGCGAAGACGCCTGATCCCGCCGTGCCTGCTGCTACGCTTCGCCTGCTGAATCTGCTTACGCTACTGGCCTGGCCACTGCTGGTCTGGCTGGCGCTGACCCAGCCGCGCTGGCAGGGGCTTTTCTGGCTGCTGGCACTGCTGTTTGGCCTGCGCTGGCTGCAGCTGCGTCGTCAGCAAAACGCCATGGGCGCGGTCATGGGCTGGCTGGCGCTGCTCGGTGCACTGCTCTGTGTCAGCAGCCAGCTATTACGCACTCAGCATCTGCTGCTGTGGTATCCGGTGGCGGTCAATCTGGCGATGCTGCTGGTGTTTGGCGCCTCACTCTGGAGTGCGATGCCGCTGGTGGAACGCATCGCCCGGCTGCGTGAGCCCGTGCTTCCCCCTGCGGCAGTGCGCTATACCCGCCGCGTCACCCAAATCTGGTGCCTGTTTTTTATCGGCAACGGCAGCATGGCGATCTATACCTGTTTGCTGGGCGATCTGCGGCTCTGGACGCTGTGGAATGGCGGCATAAGTTATCTGCTAATCGCAGTGCTGATGAGCGCTGAATGGCTGGTACGTCAGCGCGTGAGGCGAAAAGCATGAGAGTGGCCGACTGGCTGACGGGAGACGATCGCGAGGTCGCCTGGCGCGGCGACCAACGTTTGATGCTCAGCGCGATGCATCGTCAGGTCGTGGCGCTCCGCCAGCGCTTGGCAGCACAACCGGGCAGCTACTGGGCGCTCTGTTTTGATGACAGTTATCGTTTTTGTGTGGCGCTGCTGGCATGCTGGTATGCCGGCAAAACGCCGGTGATGCCGGGTCACTGCCGCGCCGCGCTGCTGGATGAGAGGCAGGATCGGCTGGATGGCGTGCTGTGCGACATGCCGCTGGCGGTCAGCCTGCCGCTGCTGGCGTGGGACGACGCAGAAGCGCAGGGGCCGCTGCCGCCGCTGCCGGAGAGTGCAGAACTGGTGCTCTTCACCTCGGGATCCACCGGTGCACCGCGTCAGGTAGTGAAGTCGCTGGCGGTGATGGAGCAGGAGAGTCGCTGGCTCAGCAGCCTGTGGGGCGAACCGTTGCGTGGGTGCCGGGTCATCGCCTCGGTCAGCCATCAGCATCTCTACGGTTTATCGTTTCGACTTTTCCTGCCGATGACGCTCAGGCTGCCGTTTGCCGCCCAGCCGCTGTTTTACGGCGAACAACTGGCCCAGCTTCCGCGCGACGTTCGCTATGCCTTTATCAGCAGCCCGGCCTTTTTATCGCGGCTGGACAGCACGCTGAAAGCGCCCGCCTGTGAACTGATTGTCTCTGCCGGTGGCGCACTGCGCGACTCTGATGCGGAGAAGGTCTGGCAGCGGTTTGGCTGTCAGGTCAGTGAAATCTACGGCAGCACCGAAACCGGCATTCTGGCCTGGCGTCAGTGCGTTCAGGCGGAGGCGCCGTGGCGCCGCTTCCCGCAGGTCAGGCTGGAGCAGGTGACGCCCGATCGCTGGCAGGTCTGGTCGCCGCTGATTGCCGGTGACAGCGGGCTGCAGCTCGACGATCGACTGACTATGCAGCCGGACGGCGGATTTCAGCTTGCAGGCCGCCACGATCGCATCGTAAAAATCGGTGACAAGCGCATCTCATTAAGCGAGATAGAGCGCCGTCTGACCGACCTGCCGGAAATAGAGGATGCCGTAGCGCTGGTGGTCACGCGTCATGAGCGTCAGGCGATTGGCGTCGTGCTGGCGCTGAACAGCGCACTGGATGAGGCGGCTCTGCATCAGCGCAGGCAGCAGTGGAAACGCCAGCTGCAGCGTTGGCTGGAACCGCTGGCGATGCCACGCTACTGGCGGATTGTGGCCACTATTCCGGTGACCACCCAAAGCAAACGCGCCTGGCCGCAAATAGAGGAACTTTTTCATGTTGCCGATTGAACGCAGCCGGGAGCTGCGGGCTGACAGCGTCACGCTGATCCTGCAGATAGATGCCGGACTCTTCTGGTTTCAGGGCCACTTTCCGCATCTGCCCATTCTGCCGGGTGTGGCTCAGCTCGACTGGGTGATGCACTACGGCGTATCACTGCTTGCGCCCGGTAAACAGTTTGCCGCCGTTGATAACATTAAATTTCAGCAGCCGGTATTACCCGACTCGCTATTGCAACTGCATCTGGACTGGGACGCTGAAAAATCCCGCCTGAGTTTCCGTTACAGCCTGCTGAAGAACGACGGCGAGCAGATCGCCAGCAGCGGGAAGATCGCGCTGTGTTAAGCGCCCCGTTTTCACCCTGCGTGGTGATCCCCTGCTACAACCACGGCGCGATGATGGCGTCAGTGCTGGCACGGCTGGCACCCTTTAATCTGCCGGTAATCGTGGTGGATGATGGCAGCGATGCGGCCACTCAGCTTCAGCTGGCGACGCTGCACGCCCCGCAGCTCAGCCTGCTGCGACTCGACAGCAATCAGGGTAAAGGCGCGGCGGTGATCCACGGACTGCGGGCCGCGGCGGCACGCGGCTTCACCCATGCGGTGCAGCTTGACGCGGACGGCCAGCATCAGGCGGAAGATCTGCCGCTGATGCTGGCGGAAGCGGAGCGTTATCCCGACGCGCTGATCTCCGGTCAGCCGCTCTATGACGACTCGATCCCCAAATCACGCCTTTATGGTCGCTACATCACCCACTTCTGGGTCTGGATTGAAACGCTGTCGCTGTCGATCCGCGACAGCATGTGCGGCTTCCGCGTCTATCCCCTGGCCGCGACGCTGGCGCTGTGCGATCGCCGGGCCATCGGTCAGCGCATGGATTTTGACACCGAGATCATGGTGCGGCTCTACTGGCAGGGAACCCGCAGTCGCTTTATCCCGACCCGCGTCACCTATCCGGCCAGCGGGCTGTCACACTTCGATGCGCTCTACGACAACCTGCGCATCTCCTGGATGCACACCCGGCTGTTTTTCGGCATGCTGCCGCGCATTCCTCGTCTGCTGGCGATGCGTAAACCGCCGACGCACTGGTCTGCGGAAACGGAGCGGCGCGGACAGTGGGGATTACGTTTTATGCTGGCGGTCTATCGCTACGGCGGGCGGCTGCCCTTTACGCTGCTACTCTGGCCGGTAGTGGCGGTCTATTGGCTGAGCGGTCAGCGCGCGCGACGCGCTTCCCGGCAGTGGCTGGCGCAGGTCGCTACCGCCGCGCAGCAGCAGCAGATTGCGTTACCGCCACGGCTTAACAGCTACCGCCATTTCCTGCGGTTCGCCGGGGCAATGCTGGATAAAGTGGCCAGCTGGCGCGGCGATCTGCGCTGGGGACGTGATATCGATTTTGCGCCAGGCGCAGAAGCGGTGATCCGCACACCCACGCCGCAGGGCAAGCTGATTCTCGCTTCCCATCTTGGTGACATTGAAGCCTGTCGCGCGATGGCGCAGCAGGTCAGCGGGCTGGTGATTAATGCGCTGGTGTTTACCGACAACGCCCGGCGTTTTCGGGCGGTGCTGGAAACCGTCGCCCCGCAGGCGGGGGTGAATCTGATGCCGGTGAGCGATATCGGGCCGGAGACCGCTATCCTGCTGCAACAGAAGCTGGATGCGGGCGAATGGGTGGCGATTGTCGGGGATCGCACCGCGGTCAATCCGCAGCGCGGCGGCGAGCGGCGGGTGATCTGGAGCGACTTTCTGGGCCGCGCCGCGCCCTTTCCACAGGGGCCGTTTGTACTGGCGGCCGCGTTGCGCTGTCCGGTGCTGCTGATGTTCGCCCTGCAGCAACAGGGTAAACTGCGTATTCACTGTGAGCCCTTCGCCGATCCGCTGCTGCTGCCGCGTGCGCAACGTCAGCAGGCACTGCAACAGGCGGTCGATCGTTACGCAGCGCGGCTGGCCCATTACGCACTGCTGGCGCCGCTCGACTGGTTTAACTTTTTCGATTTCTGGACGCTGCCTGATCAACAGGCGCACCACAAGGAGTCTGACCATGACTGAACATCATGCTGAAGTCGTGCTGACCGTCTCATTCCACGACTGCGATCCTATGGGCGTGGTCTGGCACGGCAACTATTTCCGCTTTTTCGAAGTGGCGCGTGAAGCCCTGCTGCGCAGCATTAACTACAGCTATGCCGAGATGGCCGCCAGCGGCTACGTCTGGCCGGTGGTCGATACCCGGGTCAAATACCGCCAGCCACTGCGCTGCGAAGAGACGATCCGCGTCAGCGCCCGGATTACGGAATATGAGAACCGTCTGCGCATCGACTATGAAGTGCGAAATGCTGCCGGCCAGATCACCACCAAAGCGCATACTCTGCAGGTGGCGGTGGAGCAGGAGAGTCAGGCGTTGTGCTTTGTTTCACCCGATATTTTACTGGAACGTTTAGGAGTGAAAGGATGCTGAAAATTGTGCTTACCAGCCTGCTGCTGTGGGCCAGTGCCGCCAGCGCGGTCACGCTGGATCAGCTGCAGCAGCGTTTTGCCAGCCAGCCTGTGATTCGGGCAGACTTTATCCAGACGCGCACCATTTCCGGCATGCGTCAGCCGCTGGTCTCGCACGGGCAGATGCTGATCGCTCGCGAGCAGGGCTTATGGTGGCATCAGCAGACACCCTTTGTGATGACGCTGCTGCTGGATGATAAACGCATGGTGCAGAGCCTTAGCGGCCAGAAGCCTCAGGTGATCACCGCCGACAGCAACCCGCAGATGTTTCAGTTCAACCATCTCTTGCGGGCGCTGTTCCAGGCCGACCAGAAAGTGCTGAACGAGAACTTCAGCGTGGCCTTCAGCGATCGCGGCAACGGAGCCTGGACGCTGGAGCTGACGCCCAAAGCGGCGCCGCTCAACAAAATCTTCAACCGTATCTCGCTGGCGGGCAGCGCCTACCTGGACAGCATCAACCTGGATGATAAGCAGGGCGATAAAACGCAAATAGAGCTCAGCAACACCCGAATTGAACCGCCGCAGTTAAGCGACGAGGAGCAGGCGCGTTTTGCCGGGCCGTAACGATCGGCTGCTGGCCCTCCTGTGGCTGGCCCTCTGTCTGCTGCTGGCGGCTGCGCTCTCTTTTTTGCTGCCGCGCAGTCAGCTCAACAGCAGCGTGCTGGCGCTGCTGCCGCAGCAGAATCTGGGGGCGGCACCGCCTGCGCTGCAGCAGGGCTTTATGCAGCGGCTGGATCGCCAGCTGGTGTGGCTGGTTTCACCCGGTGAGCAGGACGATCCCCAGGTCGCCGCCTGGTGGCTGGCCCAGCTGCGCGCGCTGCCTGACCTGAAACAGGTGCAGGGTGATCTCGACGGGCAACAGCAGCAGCAGTGGGGCCGCTTTGCCTGGCAACACCGTAACGGCCTGATCGATGAGGTGACGCGCGACCGCTTGCAGAACGGCGGCGAGGCGCAGGCTGACTGGCTGCTGGCGCAGCTCTTTTCGGCCTTCTCTGGCGTCAGCAGCAAAGAGTTGCAGGGCGATCCCCTGATGCTGGTGCGGGGTTCGCAGCTGGCGCTGGCACAAAACGCCGGGCGCATGACGCTGCATGATGGCTGGCTGACAGTAAAAGATGCACAGGGTCAGCAGTGGTATTTTCTGCATGGCGAACTGGCGAACAACGCCTTCAGTATGCAGCAAAGTCATGCGCTGGTTACCCGACTTAGCGCGCTGGAGCAACAGCTTAAAAGCCGCTGGCCGCAGGCGAAACTGCTGACGCGTGGCACGGTGCTGTTCAGCGACAACGCCAGCCAGCGTGCGCAGCATGACGTTAAAACGCTGGGCAGTGTGACGCTGGGTGGCGTCGTCCTGCTGGTGCTGCTGGTCTTTCGCTCACTGCGCCCGCTGTTGCTGACGGTCACGTCTGTGGCCATCGGCGCGATGGCGGGCACGGTGATGACGCTGCTTTGCTTCGGTGAACTGCATCTGATGACGCTGGTGATGAGCCTGAGTATTGTCGGCATCTCTGCGGATTACACGCTCTATTATCTCACCGAGCGCATGGTGCACGGCGATCAGCAGACGCCGTGGCAGAGCCTGCGAAAAGTCCGCGGCACGCTGCTGCTGGCGCTGGCGACCACCGCCATCGCCTGGCTGCTGATGCTGCTGGCACCGTTCCCGGGGCTGCGGCAGCTGGCGGTGTTTGCCGCCAGCGGATTAACGGCCTCCTGTCTGACGGTGATTCTGATCTATCCGTGGCTGGTACGCGGATTACCGGTGCGTCCGGTGCCGCTGATGGTGCCTCTGGCGCGCTGGCTTGCCGCCTGGCGTCGCCAGCGCGGGCTGCGCGTCGGATTACCGATGGCGATGGCGATCTTCGCGCTGGCCGGTATCGCCCAGTTAAAGGTGGATGATGACATCGCCCATCTGCAAAGTGCGCCTGCGCATCTGCTGGAGCAGGATCGCCAGCTGGCAACCCTGACCGGACAGCGCGCCGATCAGACCTGGTTTGTGGTCTGGGGCGATGACGCGCAGCAGACGCTGCAGCGGCTGGAAAAACTGGCACCGGATCTGCACCAGGCGCAGCAGCAGGGCTGGCTGCAGCACTATCGTCTGCTGCCGCTGACGTCGCTGGCGCAGCAACAGCGGGATCTTCAGCTGTTGAAACAGGCAGTACCGGATATTACGGCCCGCCTGCAGCAGGCGGGTATCACGCTGCCGGCACCGGATCTGACCCCGATGCCGGTAACGCCAGAGGCGTGGCTGTCGAGTCCGCTGAGTGAAGGCTGGCGACTGCTGTGGCTGACGCTGCCAGACGGGCGCAGCGGTGTTTTGATCCCCACCAGCGGTGTAAAAAACAGCGCTGCACTCGCGGAGCTGACCAAACAGCGTCCGGGCGTCAGCTGGATTGACCGCAAATCAGGTTACGATTCGCTGTTCAGCTTCTGGCGCACCCTGCTGAGCGGGTTACTGGCGCTGGCGCTGCTGCTGATCACCCTGAGTTTTGTCCTGCGACTGGGGTTAAAGGCGGGCTTACGCAGCGCGCTGCCGTCAGTGCTGTCGCTGGCGATGGCGCTGGCAACGCTGGGCTGGATCGGCGCGTCGCTGAACCTGTTTGCGCTGCTGGCACTGATTCTGGTGCTGGGCATCGGCATTAACTACACGCTCTTTTTCAGCAACCCGCAGGGTACGCCGCTGACCTCGTTGCTGGCAGTGTCGCTGGCGATGATTACCACCTTACTGACGCTGGGTATGCTGGTATTCAGCAGCACCAGCGCGATTGCCAGTTTTGGCACAGTGTTATGCAGCGGCATCTTCAGCGCTTTCCTGCTGTCGCCGCTGGCGATGCGACCCACCCGATCAAGGAGTAAACGATGATCCGCGCCGCTCTTATTCTGCTGACGGCTCTGCTGCTCAGCGCCTGTGCCGGACCTGCACCCGACAGCAGTCGTCCCACCGCCTGGCTGAAACCGGGCGTGAAGGTGACGCTGCCACCGCCGGGCATCCGTCCCGCCTTCCAGCAGCAGCAGTTGCTGACCGGACAGGTGAAAGGCCAGAGTCAGTCACTGCTGGTGCTGCTCAGCGCCGATGAACAGCAAATTGATCTGGCCGGACTCTCCTCGGTGGGTATTCGCCTGTTCAGCCTGCGCTACGATGCCAGCGGTATTCACACCCAGCAGCTGATGCCGCTGCCGCAGATGCCGCCTGCCAGTCAGGTGCTGGCGGATATTATGCTCAGCTACTGGCCACGGGAGCTGTGGCAAAAACAGCTGCCGCCAGGCTGGACGTTGCAGGATCAGGGGTTAAAGCGACGGCTGATCGATGCCGATAACCAGCTGGTTACCGAAATCGACTATCTGCAACGCGGTAATCAGCGCCAGCCCATCAGCATTCAGCAGCATGCGTTTGGCTATCAGATCCGCATTCAACATCTGGACGGCTCATGATTTACATCTCTGCCATCGGCATGCTGAATGCCCTGGGGAACAACACTCAGCAGATTGCGGCCAGCCTTACCAGGGGTGAGGCACCCGGCATGCAGTTGCGTCATGGCTGGCTGAGCGGTGACCGCGCCTGCTGGCTTGGCAGGGTTGAAGGCGATTTGCCATCGATTCCTGCTGCCCTGAGCGTGCACAACACCCGTAATAACCAGCTGCTGCTGGCCGCGCTGGCGCAAATCCGTCCGGCGCTCGACGCGGCGATTGCGCACTATGGTGCCAGCAGAGTGGCAGTTGTGCTGGGAACCAGCACCTCGGGCGTGGATGAGGGCGATCAGCAGATTGGCGGCAGTCAGTCCGGTTATCACTATCAGATGCAGGAGCTGGGCGATCCCTCCCGTTTCCTGGCTCACTATCTGCGTCTGGATGGCCCGGCCTATACCATTTCAACCGCCTGCTCCTCCAGCGCCCGCGCCATTATCAGTGGTGAGCGGCTGATCGCGGCGGGGCTGGTGGATGTGGCGCTGGTGGGCGGTGCGGACTCGCTGAGCCGGATGCCCATCAACGGATTCGACAGCCTGGAGTCGCTCTCTGAACGTCGCTGCGCCCCTTTCAGCCGCGATCGCGACGGTATCTCGATTGGCGAAGGGGCCGCACTGATGCTGCTGACGCGGGAACCGCAGCCGCTGGCGCTACTGGGAGCTGGCGAATCGTCTGACGCCTGGCACATGTCCGCTCCCCATCCGCAGGGCGAGGGCGCTGAACGGGCGATGCGTATGGCGCTGCAACAGGCGAATTTGTTGCCAGAGCAGGTGGGTTATATCAATCTGCACGGCACCGCGACGCCGCTTAACGACCAGATGGAAGCCGCCGTGATTCAGCGCCTGTTTGGCAATGCGGTGCCGTGCAGCTCGACCAAACATCTGACCGGCCATACGCTCGGCGCGGCGGGAGTGTGTGAAGCCGCTCTCAGTGCGCTGATCCTGCAAAACAATCTGCCGCTGCCCGCGCAGGATTTCAGTGAGATGGCGCCGGATGAGACGCTGCCGGATTGCGGATTGTTATTACAGCCGCAGGCGCTGCAACGGCCGGTCATCGCCTCTAACTCCTTCGCCTTTGGCGGCAACAACACCTGTCTGATTCTGGGACGCCAACATGGTTATTAATTCTCCCGCGGCACGCTGGCTGCCGCACGCTGCGCCGATGCTGCTGCTTGATCAGCTGATCGCCGTGGATGATGAGCAGGTTCACTGTCAGGTGTCGACCTGCGCCGGTGGCGTACTGACACCGTTTCTGACGCCTCAGGGTGAACTGCCCGCCTGGTTTGGCGTCGAGATGATGGCGCAAACCGTGGGCGTCTGGTCGGGCTGGCATGCAAAGCAGGGCGGCGCCACCCTTATCCCGCTCGGCATGCTGCTGGGCGGACGCGGCTGGCGGGCAGAGCGATCCCTCTTTCCCGCCAGTGTTACGCTGGATATCAGAATGACGCTGCTGATGCGCGATGACCGCATGGGCAGCTTTGAGGGTGACATTCATTACGGCACCCAGCGGCTTGCCAGCGGTCGTCTGAATACGTATCAACCCAATGAAGCAGAATTACAGCAATTGATGTCAAAGGAAATCAGCCATGACAGATTCGGTATTAGTGACGGGCGCCAGTAAAGGGATTGGCCGCGCGATTGCGTTGCGTCTCGCCCAGGATGGCTATCAGGTTATCGTCCATTTCAACCGTGACCGCGCAGGCGCTGAGCAGTGCCTGCAGCAGATCGAAACCGCAGGCGGCAGCGGCCGTGTGCTGGGATTTGATGTGACCGATCGGGCAGCAACCCGCGCTGCGCTGGAGGCGGATATTGAGCAACATGGCGCCTATTATGGTGTGGTGAGCAACGCCGGTATCACCCGCGATGCGGCGTTTCCTGCCCTGACGGATCAGGAGTGGGACAGCGTCATCCACACCAATCTCGACAGTTTTTACAATGTGATCCAGCCCTGCGTGATGCCGATGATCGGTCTGCGGCGCGGCGGCCGCATTATTACGCTTTCGTCGGTGTCGGGGATAATGGGTAATCGCGGTCAGGTGAACTACAGCGCGGCGAAAGCGGGCATTATTGGTGCCACTAAGGCGCTGGCGATTGAGCTGGCGAAACGCAAAATCACCGTTAACTGCATCGCGCCAGGCCTGATTGATACCGGTATGGAGGGGCTGGAACCTCAGGTGATTGAGGAAGCGATGAAGATCGTGCCGATGAAGCGCATGGGCGCGGCTGAAGAGGTCGCCGGACTGGCGAGCTATCTGATGTCCGATATCGCAGGCTACGTGACGCGTCAGGTCATTTCTATTAACGGAGGCATGCTGTGATCCAGCGGGTAGTCGTAACCGGTATGGGTGGCGTAACCGCCTTTGGTGAGTCCTGGGCTGAAGTTTCGGCACGGATCCGTGCGGGCCGCAATGCGGTGCGCTTTATGCCGGAGTGGCAGATCTACGACGGGCTGCATACGCTGCTCGGCGCACCGGTGGATGACTTTGTGCTGCCGGCGCACTACACCCGCAAGCGTATCCGCGCCATGGGCCGCGTTTCGCTGCTGGCAACGCGCGCGACCGAGCTGGCGCTGACCCAGGCGGGCCTGATTGACCATCCGGTGCTGACCAGCGGAGAAACGGGTATCGCCTACGGTTCTTCCACCGGCAGCACCGGGCCGGTCAGCGAGTTCGCCACCATGCTGACCGAAAAGCACACCAACAATATCACCGGCACCACCTATGTGCAGATGATGCCGCATACCACGGCCGTCAATGCCGGACTCTTTTTCGGCCTGCGCGGCCGGGTGATCCCGACCTCCAGCGCCTGTACCTCTGGCAGCCAGGCGATTGGCTATGCCTGGGAAGCGATTCGTCACGGGTATCAGACGGTGATGGTGGCTGGCGGCGCAGAAGAGCTCTGTCCGTCGGAAGCCGCGGTGTTTGACACCCTGTTTGCCACCAGCCAGCGTAATGACGCGCCGCACACCACGCCTGCACCCTTTGATCAGCAGCGCGATGGTCTGGTGATTGGCGAAGGGGCGGGCACGCTGATCCTTGAGTCGCTGGAACATGCCCTGGCACGCGGTGCAACGATCTACGCAGAGCTCACCGGTTTCCATACCAACTGCGATGCCGCCCATATTACTCAGCCGCAGCGGGAAACCATGCAGATCTGCATCGAGCGGGCGTTGCAAAGCGCCGGTATCACGGCCGCAGACGTTGGTTATGTGAATGCGCACGGCACCGCCACTGAACGGGGTGATATGGCCGAAAGTCTGGCGACGGCGGCGGTGTTTGGCGAAACGACGCCGATCTCTTCGCTGAAGTCCTATTTTGGCCATACGCTGGGTGCCTGTGGGGCGCTGGAAGCCTGGATGAGCATTGAGATGATGCGGGAAGGGTGGTTTGCGCCAACCCTGAACCTGACGCAACCGGCAGCAGATGGCGGCCAGCTGGATTACATCATGGGTGAGCCGCGTGAGATTGAAACCGACTATATCCAGAGCAACAACTTTGCCTTTGGTGGCATTAACACTTCATTGATCTTCAAACGCTGGGGCGGCGTCTGATCTCAGGCCCGTGCCGCGCTGGCACGGGCCAGTTTATTTTTCGGACGAAAGAACCGGACGATAATCAGCCTTTCATCTACACTGTCACTCACCGCATCACTCCCGGCGGCCCATGTTTTTCACAGGATAGTTATGTCTTTACCCTTGCCACCCGACGATCACGATGAGCCAATTCGCCAGTCACTTGACGATGCGCACTTTGCGATAGTGGTGCTTGCGGTGACCTCGGTAACGCTTATAATCTTTGTCCTGATGATTACGCTCTGGATGAGCTGACACGCACAGGGATTCAACGGATTGAATAAGGAGAAGGCGATGGACTCCGGAGATGACAAATTAATCGCAATTATCGGTTTGCTGGCGGCCTGCCTGATCGGGGTGACCTTCCTGTTTACCATGGTCTGGCTGACCGACGTACGTCATCCTGCCGATCCCTCTCTCGACGTTCGCTCCTGTTACCCTAAAAAGCCACCTTCTCAGCACGTCTGATTTCGTGTCGCAAACTTAATCTGCTGACTGCGCAATACCAGCGCCAGCGGCTCATGCAGATTACGGTTGCCATTGGGATCGGCTAATCCCAGCAGCGGGCCAGGGGAACGCCGGTCATCGGCCCAGGCGGGATACTCCACTACCGGATAGAGCGAAATCCCCTCCACCGCAATGCCCTGATCCAGCGCCAGCGCCACGTTTTCACTGATCTCCTGCAGCCAGGGGGCGCGCGCTTCACCCTCAGCGCCGGTTTCGGCAATCAGCATCGGACGCTGGTAGCGCTGCCAGCACTGCGCCAGCAGGATATGCAGCGGCACACGCTCCGGATCCTCCAGCGACATCGGCTGGTCGGGGAAAAACCAGTGGTTATCGGGATAGTAGTTCAGGCCGAGGATATCCAGGCAATCTTCACTGCCGCCTAGCTCCTTATCGACGCGACCGGCCAGCATGTCCCAGGCTTCGAACTGCGCCTGATGCTGCGCATCGGCATAGGGTTTGCTGTCCGGATTATCGGGATGATGAGCGATCTGCACCAGCGGGTCAGTCAGCACAAAGCGCGCCTCCGGATAGACCTCGCGAATGGCATGTATCGCCGCCAGCGAGGCGCGAACCAGCTGGCGCTTCAGCTCTTTACCGCGCTGCGCAGCATGAGGATTAAACCAGGCCACATCCGCCCCAGCCCATGACCAGAATGAGATTTGATTAACCGGTGTAAAGAAGGGGCGTTCGATGCCCTGATCGCGCATCAGTTGTGCCATCGCGCGAGCGAAACGACTAAAATGGTCAACAAATTCGGCTTTCCAGATATTAAGATGATCGGGATAACCGAAATGAGCCAGCTCCCAGATGATCTCCATCTGCTGACGTCGCGCGGCGTCGACCATCGGCAGAAAGCTCTGCCAGTCATACTGGCCAGGGATCTTTTCGATCAGATGCCAGCGCGCACCGTCGCGGGCGGTGAGCAGATGCTGCTCAGCCAGGGCGGCATAATCTTTTTCCAGCAGCATATCGTGTCCGCTGCTGATCACCATATCCAGCCGTTTCCCGGGTGTACGGCAGGCTGTGGAACAGGGGAAACTGCCCTGGAAAAAGCTGCGAAACAGGCTGGGATGATAGCGCTGGCGGGCATCTGTAAGGGATTGATGAGACATATTCCTCTCCTGCCGGGATAATGCCGGTCACAGATCGTCCGGTTAAGTCTAGACTAAAAAACGCCCGTGACCCCTCACTAACTCAGAACAGAGGAATAGCATCAGAGGTCGGACCGGGGAATAATAAAAATAACTGCATTTTACAGGGAAATGTCATGACCGAAGCGTTTGAGCTCTCCCAGCCATTGGAACGGTCCAGCTGGCTGGAAACACAGCTGGAGCCAGAGTGTCTGCGCCATCCGGGGCTGAGCGGCGTCCATCAGCTGAGCGACGGGCTGGATGCCTTTGCTGCCCGCTATCTGCTGATGCAAAAAGCGGAGCGTTCACTCGATATCCAGTATTACATCTGGCAAAACGATCTCTCTGGCCGGTTGCTGTTCAGTGCCGTGCTGGAAGCTGCCCGACGCGGGGTGAAAGTGCGGCTGCTGCTGGATGACAATAATACGCCGGGCCTGGACGACACGCTGGCCCAGCTCAACCGCCATCCCAACATCGAGGTGCGGCTGTTTAATCCGTTCTCGTTTCGCACCCTGCGCGCGCTGGGTTATCTCACCGACTTTGCCCGTCTGAACCGCCGCATGCACAACAAAAGCTTTACGGTGGATGGCGTCACGACCGTGGTCGGTGGGCGCAATATCGGCGACGAATATTTCGGCACTGGCAATGAACCGCTGTTTGCCGATCTCGACGTCATGGCAATAGGCCCGGTGGTTAAAGAAGTCGCAGAGGATTTTGAGCGCTACTGGCGCAGCAAGCCGGTCTCTCCGCTGCAGCAGGTGCTGGATGAAGAGGAGCCGGAAGAGGACAGTGTGAGTCTGCCAGCAGAGTGGCGTCACAGTGAACCGGTGCAGCGCTATCTTCAGCGGCTGGAAAATTCTTCGCTGCTACAGGAGCTGGAAGAGGGCACGCTGGCTCTGACCTGGGCAAAAGCGCGCCTGCTGAGCGATGATCCGCGTAAAGGGCTGGGCAAAGCGCGTGCCAGAAGCCTGCTGCCGCAGCGAATGCTGGAGGTGATAGGCACGCCGCAAAAGCAGTTCGACATCATCTCGGCCTATTTCGTGCCGACCCGCGCAGGGGTCGCTCAGCTGCTGTCGCTGAAGCGCAAAGGGGTAAAAATTGCCATTCTGACCAATTCGCTGGCGGCTAACGATGTGTCGATTGTCCATGCCGGCTACGCTAAGTGGCGCAAAAAACTGCTGCGTCATGGTATTGCGCTCTATGAGCTGAAACCGCAGGCGGGAGTGCCTGATGCCCCGCACGACCGGGGATTAACCGGTAACTCCGGCTCCAGCCTGCATGCCAAAACCTTCTCAGTGGATCAACAGACGCTGTTTATCGGCTCGTTTAACTTCGATCCCCGTTCAGCGGTGCTGAATACGGAAATGGGACTGGTGATTGAGAGTGCGGCGCTCGCCGGAGAGACGCATCAGCGTTTCAGCCAGTCAATGCGCGATCGGGCATGGACGCTGCGGCTGGATAATTGGGGCAGGGTAAACTGGCTGGAGTATCCGGGTGAGCCGGAGCAGATTGTGCATAAACACGAGCCAGGCTGCTCCTGGTGGCAGCGCCTGCAGGTACGCCTGGTGTGGCGACTGCCGATTGAGTGGCTGCTGTAAGCTGGACCTTGCCTGGGTACAGGCGCTGGCTCAGGAAGCATGCGCCCTCCGTAAAGACGCAAAACCCGCCATCCCTGGCGGGCTCAGCGCGGGCGATTACGCACCTCATCCCTGAGGTGCGCCCGTTGCCGGGCCAACGCGTTGCTTTGTTCAAAAACGCTCCCGGCGTTTTTGTCCCTGGCCCGCTATGCTTTGCTACTGGCGTATGCTCCCATCGCTTTAAACTCTTAAGCTGTCTGTGAGACACATCATTTATAGCCTGACCTCACTTATGGCCCGAGGTCACTGATCGCCTGTCATTGTGCTTGTTTACGCTCAAATTTCCCCGAGAACAGGAACCGCAGCAGCGGGATGCGCAGGTGAATCTCATACAGCAGAAACGCGATGCCAAACACCATCAGCAGGCCAACGAAGAAGCCCAGCGTGTTATTTTCAATCCGTGGCGTCACGTAAATGCCATACAGTAGCGTCAGCGGATGGTGCACCAGATAGATAAACAGTGACGCATTGACCAGATACATAATGCGCGGCGAATGTGAATTCAGCAGCTTATGACCAAAGCAGAAGCAGACGTTCAGCATGCAAATGCCCATCAGCGTCGAGATAATCGCATCCAGCTCATACAACCAGCCCTCACCGCTGCTCAGTCGCTGGTTGGCGCAATAGGCCGCAAACATCAGCAGCGCACCGACCCACATCACCAGATTGAAGCGGACAAACAGCTGCTTCAGCGGGGGATGTTTCCACGCCAGCGCTCCCAGCATAAAGAACGGCAGATAGAAGAGTGTCTGCATCACAATGATGCTAAACAAACCATCCATCAGCCACGCAGGCTGGAAAATAAACACCAGACGCCGGAACACGCACCAGAGCAGCGCCCACGCCAGTACGCCCGCCGTCAGCGATCCCCAGCCAACCCGCGAATAATCAATGGTGCGATGCTGATCGCGCAGCCAGCGGAAGGTCACCATCCCCAGCGTGGTCAGCATCACCAGCACCACCAGGAACCACAGGTGTGAAATCAGCTCCCACATCAGGTTATTAAACTTCTGATAGGGCGTGAAACGGGGCCAGTCAGCCAGCTTATCCGTCCACTCTTTCAGCATAAAAAATTGCGGCAGCGTCAGCAGCGGAATGGCGGTCAGCATTGGGATACCTACCCGTTCCAGACGCACCTTCAGGAAGCGACGTGGCTGATAGCGCAGATACAGCATGTAGGAGAAATAGCCCGAAATGACGAAAAACACCTGCATACGAAACGCATGAATAAAATCATTCAGCAGCGTCAGCCATAACGACGCTTCATGACTGTTTACTGCCCATTTCTGCGCAGAGTAGATGAGGGAAACGTGAAACGGCACCCCCAGTAACATCAGATACGCGCGGATGGAGTCGAGGAAGTATTCACGTTCAGGTTTTACAGTACTCATAAAGTTCCAGTTCGTTAGTACGTTTAACCGGTTTCACCCTGAAACCGGATTATGCTCTGTGAAAATTCTACCTGGGATAAACCAGGTATACTATCAGTGGAATCCGTAGTGTCTAATTGTCCTAAAAGCAGGGTTAAGCCTGACGAAATGCGGGAACAATGTTGCGCATAAGCTGTCGGAAAACCGAATAATCCTTTAAGATAAACGGGTTTGATTTAAGCACACGAAAGGGGGGGATGTGCTGACTAAAGAAAAAAATAAAGCCGGACTGATGAAGGTACGCTGGATTGGTACTGCAGTTCTGCTGGCGTTGTACGCCAATAACAGTTGGGCGTTTAACATCGACGATGTTGCCAAACAAGCCAAAGCGTTGGCAGGGAAAAGCTTCGAAGCGCCTAAAAGCAATTTACCCTCTCAATTTCGTGAAATGAAATTTGCTGATTATCAGCAGATCCAGTTTAACCACGATAAAGCGTATTGGGGCAAACTGCGCACGCCGTTCAAGCTGGAGTTTTATCATCAGGGAATGTATTTCGATACCCCGGTGCAGATCAACGAAGTGACCGCCAGCGCGGTGCGCGAGATTAAATACAACCCCGATTATTTTAATTTCGGTAATGTAAAACATGACGCGGATGCGGTAAAAAACCTCGGTTTTGCCGGTTTCAAAGTACTTTACCCACTCAACAACAAGGGTAAAAACGATGAGATCGCCAGCTTCCTGGGCGCGAGCTATTTCCGTGTCATCGGTGCCGGTCAGGTTTATGGCCTGTCGGCGCGTGGACTTGCCATCGATACGGCGCTGCCGTCCGGTGAAGAGTTCCCGCGCTTTAAAGAGTTCTGGATTCAGCGTCCTAAACCACAGGACAAACAGCTGGTGATCTACGCACTGCTCGATTCGCCGCGTGCGGCGGGTGCGTATCGCTTTGTGCTGCATCCGGGTGACGCTTCAACGGTTGATGTGCAGTCAAAAGTTTACCTGCGTGATAACGTCGGCAAACTGGGTGTTGCACCGCTGACCAGTATGTTCCTGTTTGGTCAGAACCAGCCATCGACGGTGAACAACTTCCGTCCGGCACTGCACGACTCTGACGGTCTCTCTATCCACAATGGCAACGGGGAGTGGATTTGGCGTCCGCTGAACAACCCGCGTCATCTGGCAGTGAGCACCTTCACCATCGAGAATCCGAAAGGGTTTGGTCTGCTGCAGCGTGGGCGTGACTTTAACAACTATCAGGATCTTGATGACCGCTATGATCTTCGTCCAAGCGGCTGGGTTGAGCCAATAGGCGACTGGGGTAAAGGCCGGGTTGAACTGGTTGAAATCCCGACGGCAGATGAAACCAACGACAACATCGTTGCGTTCTGGACGCCGGAGACGCTGCCAGAGCCTGGCAAAGAGATGAACTTCAAATATCGTCTGCACTTCTCGCGCGACGAAAACCAGCTGCACTCCGATGATACCGCCTGGGTCAAAAATACCCTGCGTTCAGCGGGTGACGTGAAGCAGTCTAATCTGGTGCGTCAGCCGGATGGCACCGTGGCTTTCACCATCGACTTCGTGGGTAAAGACATGAGCAAGATGGCGGAAAACAGTCAGGTGGCACCGCAGGTCAGCGTGGGTAAAAATGCTGATGTGGTTGAGCAGAGCGTACGTTATAACCCGGTCACCAAAGGCTGGCGTCTGGTGTTGCGTCTGCGTGTGAAAGATGCCAAACAGTCCACCGAAATGCGTGCGGCCTTGGTTAGCGGCGACAAGACATTGACGGAAACCTGGAGCTATCAGTTACCTGCCAATGAATAAATCGACTTTTACACCTCAACGTTATGTGGAATCTCTGCCGCTGGATGCGGCAGGGAAGGCCCGCCTGAGCGTCTCATTGCAGAATGCCAGCGAGTTCCACTTCATCCATGATGTGCTGGGCAGGGATGTCGCAGCCAGTGACCGTCCCGACGATGCGCCGTTAAAATCGGTCTCATCGCGGGTTGAAATGGCCTGGCCCGATTCGCTGGCCGAAGGTCAGCAGTTGGGTAAAGATTACCTCGACCGCACCACGCTAAAGGCGATGCCGAAGGTCAAACGCTCACTGATGTTCCCGGAAGCCTGGCGTACCAACCCGGTCGCCCGTGCCTGGGACTCACTGCGTGGACACAAATCGGTGCCGCGTTATAGCAATGCCGAAGAGCGGCGTGCCGAGGAGAAGTGGCGTCATGTCGGTTCAATTCGCCGCTACATTCTGCTGATCCTGACCATTTTCCAGACCGTGGTCGCCACCTGGTACATGAAGAGTATTCTGCCGTATCAGGGCTGGACGCTTCTGGATCCGATGGAGATGATCAATCAGAACTGGCAGCAGTCAGTGATGCAGATCCTGCCTTATTTGTTGCAGACCGGCATCCTGTTCCTGTTCGCCATACTTTTCTGCTGGGTCTCTGCCGGTTTCTGGACGGCGTTGATGGGCTTCCTGCAGCTGCTGATTGGACGTGATAAATACAGTATCTCTTACTCAACGGTCGGAGATGAACCGCTTAACCCGGAACATCGTACCGCGCTGATTATGCCGATCTGTAATGAAGACGTTGAGCGTGTTTACGCCGGTCTGCGTGCGACCTGGGAGTCGGTGGTTCGTACCGGTAACGCTGAACACTTCGACGTCTACATCCTCAGCGACAGTTACGATGCGGATATCGCGATTGCCGAACAGAAAGCCTGGATGGAACTGGTGCGGGATGTTGGCGGGGCAGGCAAGATTTTCTATCGCCGTCGTCGTCGTCGCGTGAAGCGTAAAAGCGGAAACATCGATGACTTCTGCCGTCGCTGGGGCAGCAACTACAGCTACATGGTGGTGCTGGATGCCGATAGCGTCATGAGCGGAGAGTGTCTCACCGGTCTGGTACGCATGATGGATGCCAACCCGAATGCCGGGATCATCCAGTCGTCGCCGAAAGCATCGGGTATGGATACGCTTTATGCGCGCTGTCAGCAGTTTGCGACCCGCGTCTACGGTCCGTTGTTTACCGCCGGTCTGCACTTCTGGCAGCTGGGTGAGTCTCACTACTGGGGTCACAACGCCATTATCCGCGTGAAACCCTTTATTGAGCACTGTGCCCTGGCACCGTTACCGGGAGAGGGCTCCTTTGCGGGTTCAATCATGTCGCATGACTTCGTAGAAGCTGCGCTGATGCGTCGTGCCGGTTGGGGCGTCTGGATTGCCTATGACCTGCCGGGATCCTATGAAGAACTGCCACCGAACCTGCTGGATGAGCTGAAACGTGACCGCCGCTGGTGTCACGGCAACCTGATGAACTTCCGCCTGTTCCTGGTGAAAGGGATGCACCCGGTTCACCGTGCGGTGTTCCTGACGGGTGTGATGTCCTACCTCTCGGCTCCGCTGTGGTTTATGTTCCTGGCGCTCTCCACTGCCCTGCAGGTAGTGCATACGCTGATGGAACCGACCTACTTCCTGCAACCGCGGCAGCTCTTCCCGGTCTGGCCTCAGTGGCGTCCGGAACTGGCAATAGCGCTGTTCTCAACCACCATGGTGCTGCTGTTCCTGCCGAAAATGCTGAGTGTCGTGTTGATCTGGTTTAAAGGATCGAAGGCCTACGGCGGACCTCTGCGGCTGCTGGCTTCACTGGTGCTGGAAACGCTGTTCTCGGTGCTGCTGGCACCGGTGCGTATGCTGTTCCATACGGTGTTTGTGGTCAGCGCCTTCCTCGGCTGGGAAGTGGTGTGGAACTCACCGCAGCGTGATGACGATGCGACACCGTGGAGCGAGGCGTTTAAACGTCACGGTTCGCAGATGGCATTGGGTCTGGTGTGGGCGATTGGTATGGGACTGCTGGATCTTAACTTCCTGTGGTGGCTGGCACCGATCGTCTTCTCACTGATTCTGTCGCCGTTTGTCTCGGTCATGTCGAGCCGCGCAACGCTGGGCATTAAGAGCAAGAAAGCGAAGCTGTTCCTGATCCCGGAAGAGTACTCACCGCCGCAGGAGCTGGTGGATACCGATCGCTATGTGGTACTGAACCGTGAGCGCGCGCTGGAAAATGGCTTTATGCATGCCTTATTCCATCCTGCCTTCAACGCGCTGGCAACGGCACTGGCCACATCGCGCCACAAGCAGAGTCAGTTACTGGACTATGCGCGTGACCGTCGGGTTGATCAGGCGCTGAGCGATGCGCCGGATAAACTGGGCCGCGAACAGCGTCTGCAGTTGATCAGCGATCCGGTGGTGCTGGCCCGTGTTCATACCCGACTGTGGGAAGATGCGGACAAGTATCATCAGTGGGTTGAGAGTTATCAGAAACTCACGCTCAACCCCAACGCGCTGGCAAACAACGCGTAATCTGAAAAAGCGGCAGCGATGCCGCTTTTTTTATCGGATTAAAACAGCGATTGGCTGATAAATTTATTGCTGGCAGTCACCGCGAGCAGCGCGTGACGATCTCAATGGCTGTTTCTTCATGGCGGATATGTGTGGTGAAAGGGTGCTTAAAGGCGGCTGTTATCGTCGCGGCTGTGCTCTGCTTAAGCGGATGCGGCAGTATTATCAGCCGTACCATTCCCGGGCAGGGGCACGGTAATCAGTACTATCCCGGCGTACAGTGGGATGTTCGCGACAGCGGATGGCGGGTCCTGACGATCCTCGACCTGCCGCTGTCGCTGGTGGTTGATACCCTGTTGTTACCGGTGGATGCCAGCCACGGTCCTTACGAGTAACTGCGATCGGAATCGCTGTTATCATCTTCCCACTCTTGCGCGGCGGCTTCACCCTCTTCGGTGTCCAGCGGCGGCTCCAGCTGGAACTCGCCGTCATCCCACTCGTGCAGGGTATTTTCTGCTAACCACTCCTGACGTAGTTCAACTTCGTCAAAATCTGCATCAAAAATGGCCTGTGCCGCTTCACCGCTACGATAAGGCAGACATTCGCCTGCTTCACCTTCTTCTGCCATGAATTCAGCCTGCCACATGATATCGCCATCCTGCATCACATACTTTTGCAGACCAAACTGGCTGATTGATGCATCCCCTTCCTCGAGCTCCGGGTGGTTAGCGAGGAACTCTTCACGTGCAGCATCGATGGCTTCCTCTAAGGTACTGTACATGCTCATCGCTCTTCTCCTTCACGGGTCTTTGACTATGGATTTATTTGATTTCAGTGAAGGATAGACGAAATCTGAAGGAGGGAAAGGTCAGGCCGGTGCAACTGGCGGGAAATAAGCCATTTCCCGCCAGTCAGGGTCAGATCATCTTTTGCGGGAAATGCAAAACAGGTTGAACGGACTCATGAATCACGGGGGCTGAGTAGCGGATACAACATTTTATACATGGCTTAACTTTCTTAAAATTAATTCTGGCGATGGAGAGGGCCTGACTCAAATTATATAACGTGCCGATAAATATGACCTCTTCTTTATCAGGCATACGCTTGCACCCTTTACGATGAAGAAAGTGATAATTTTCCTGATCGGTACCGATTGTAACGTAATAGTAGAGACCTTTGTTCATATTAACTGTCCCATTAGAGGTTTGCTGTGTTGTCTTTTTTATAATTCTGGCCAGAGCCCTTAAAGGCCTGACTGTTACAAACGAAACTACCGATAAGCATTAATGAGTTCAAATTCCATAATGGTCTATCGGGGTGTTAAAAAAATGTAAAATGGAATATAAGCTAAATCAGCAAGGCAATCGCTTGTAAAATAAGTTAATTTTTATCGATTCATAAGCGGTGAGACACCGTTAAGACCAGCTAAATAGGATTAGGCCTGGCGTGCAGAATAATCAGCGCCATAACAGATTTAATAGCACTCGCTGCAATATTAATTAATAAATAGCGAAACAGGCTGAATGCCGCCTGCCGTCCTGTTAATTGATTAGCTTTTTTAACTTTAAAAAGAGAGAAATTATATTATGAATATAGGTGTTTATTAATTACTGGACCTGCGGTTTCGCTTACAGGCTGAGTCAGCCATGAGTGATTTATTTAAGAGGGGAGTAAAACGCGCTAAATGCCTGACAGACATTTAGCGCGAACAGATTAATAACGGGAGGGTTCGCCCTCGGGGCGCGTTTTAAAGCGGCGGTGGAGCCACATATACTGTTCAGGTGCCAGCAGCACACCCTCTTCAACAACCTGATTCATTCTGGTTGCGGTTGCGACATCACTTTCCAGCGTAAATTCGCCGCTGATGTCAGGCAGTATCATCAGTTCATAGCCACGACCCCCAGGCAGACGACGCGGTACGAAAGGGATGACAGCCGGTTTACCGGTGCGGATCAGCAGATGAGTGCCCACCGTTGTGGCTGCTTTTTCCACGCCAAAGAAGGGGACAAAGACGCTGCTGCGCGGGCCATAATCGTGGTCGGGCGCATACCAGATAATGTCACCCTGTTTCAGTGCGCGGATCATTCCTTTGAGATCTTTACGATCGAGCATGCTTTTATTCGACCGCATCCGACCTTTGACCTGAAGCCAGTCGATCAGTTTGTTGTCATTCGGGCGATAGACGCCAATGCCAGGGTTATGGATACCAAACATGCGTGCACCAATCTCCAGCGTCAGAAAGTGCATGCCGATAAGCAGCACGCCGCGCTGGCTATCGCGCGCCTGCTGAATATGCTCCAGCCCTGAAGGCGTATGCCATTTATTGATGCGCCAGTCAGGCCAGAACCACGCCATACCGGTCTCAATTAATCCCATGCCGACCGATTCGAAATTGTGTTTAACCATCGCTTCGCGTTCATTTACCGGCATATCCGGAAAACTTAATTCCAGATTACGCCGGGAAATACTGACGCGGTGTTTCATAAAACGCATCCCAATGCGGCCAATATTACAGCCGAGAACATAAAGCAGGGGATAAGGAAGTAGCACCAAAAGATAAAGAGAAGCGACACCCAGCCAGGTCAGCCAATAGCGCGGGTGAAGCAGTTCTCGTGAAAACTGAGGCAACTGAGTCATGTGAAGGTTAATTTTCCTGCGTCGCGCACCGTGCGGTGCTGATATCTCGTTGATTTACACCATTGTGCCAGTTTTTGACGTGCGCTTAAATATCACTATTGGAACGTGCCATCAATGAACAAAGGTTAATAGTCCAATGTTGCTGCAAAAAACGGCAACAGGCGATCAATCTGGTCACTGGCCTTTGCATCCCGGTGAAATCAGGTATCATGTGCGCGCTAAATTTCTTCTATTGATAACAGGACGAACACCATGCCAGTGTTACATAACCTCGTTTCCAATAAAGAGCTGAAGGCGCGCATGCTGGCTGAAACCGAGCCGCGCACCACTGTCTCTTTTTATAAATATTTCCAGATTGCCGATCCCAAAGCATTCCGTGACGCGCTCTATCTTGGCCTGACAGCTCTTAAGGTCTTTGGTCGCGTCTACGTCGCCCACGAAGGCATCAATGCGCAGATCAGCGTGCCAGCCAGCCAGTATGAAAAGATGAAAGAATGGCTATATGGCTTTGATCCGGCGCTGAACAACCTGCGGATGAATATTGCGCTGGATGATGATGGTAAATCGTTCTGGGTGCTGCGTCTGAAAGTACGCGACCGTATTGTCGCGGACGGTATTGAAGACGACAGTTTTGATGCCAGCGATGTGGGTCAGTATCTTAAAGCGGCGGACGTTAACGCCATGCTGGACGATCCTGACGCCCTGTTCGTGGATATGCGTAACCACTATGAATATGAAGTGGGTCGCTTTGATAATGCGCTGGAAGTGCCTGCTGACACCTTCCGCGATCAGCTGCCGATGGCGGTTGAGATGCTGCAGGATCAGAAAGACAAAAAGATCGTGATGTACTGCACCGGCGGGATCCGCTGTGAAAAGGCCAGTGCCTGGATGCGGCACAACGGCTTTGAAGATGTCTATCACATTGAGGGCGGTATCATCGAGTATGCCCGACGTGCCCGTGAGCAGGGATTACCGGTACGTTTCAAAGGCAAAAACTTTGTTTTTGATGAGCGGATGGGTGAGCGGATCTCTGACGATGTGTTGTCGAACTGTCATCAGTGCGGCGAACCCTGTGATACCCACGTTAATTGTGTCAATGACGGTTGTCATCTGCTGTTTATTCAGTGCAAAAGCTGCGCGGAGAAGTTTGAGAACTGCTGTAGCCCGATCTGCCAGGAAGAGGCGAAGCTCTCACCGGAAGAGCAGCGCGCGCGTCGGGCAGGACGTGAAAATGGCAACAAAATCTTTAACAAGTCGCGTGGCCTGTTAAACATGACCATTCCCTCGCCGCTGAAGAAATAAGCGTGGCCGCCTGAAGTCAGCTTCAGGCGGCTTGCTGTTTTACTGGCGTACACCCTCAACCGAAATCATCAGCTGAACCTTCTGCGAAGCTGGCCCCAGATCTTTGGTGATGTTGAAATCTTTCAGTGCAATTTCCCCTTCAGCCTCAAAGCCAGCGCGGTAGCCGCCCCACGGATCTTTACCTTCACCCAGCATTTTCGCCTCGAGCGTTACCGGTTTGGTCACGCCATTCAGCGTAAGATCGCCAGTAATCTTCAGCTCATCACCCTCTTTTTCCACCGCTGTGGATTTGAACGTGGCCTGCGGGTTTTTGCTGGTGTTCAGGAAGTCGGCACTGCGCAGGTGCTTGTCACGTTCAGCATGGTTAGTATCGATGCTGCTGGTGTTAATGGTGACGTCGACTTTATCTGCGGCAGGATTCTTCTCATCAAAGGTAAAGCGGCCATCAAAATCCTTAAAGGTGCCGTAGAGCCAGCTGTAACCCAGATGCTGGATACGGAACTGAATAAAGGCGTGCTGGCCCTCTTTATCGATTTTGTAGTCAGCGGCAGAGGCGGTGAGTGAGCCGAGCAGCAGACTGGCACCGGTCATCGCCAGCAGGGTCTTTTTAAACATATTATTTATCCTTTTCAGAGGGAGAGGTGAAACGCAAACCCGACATCCGTTTTAAGGTGATATCGCGATCGATAAAGTGATGTTTTACCGCAGCCAGCCCATGCAGCAGTGACAGGACCACAACCGTCCAGGCCAGCCAGAGGTGAATGTCGCCCGCAAGATCAGCCTGTTCGCCAGCACCGCTGAACAGCGCGGGCAGGGTGAACCAGCTGAATACTGAGATGGGTTTGCCATCGGCGGTGGAGATCAGATAGCCGCTGATCAGAATCGCCAGCAGAAGGGTATACAGTAACAGGTGGGCCACCACCGAACTGATGCGTACCAGCGAAGAATAACTGCTAAGCGGTTTTGGCGGCGGTGATATAACGCGCCACAGCAGGCGAACGATCAGCGTCAGCAACAGGATCACGCCGATGCTTTTATGGATCTCAGGCGCGTCGTGATACCAGCTGTCGTAATAGCCGAGGCCGACCATCCATAATCCCAGCGCAAACATGGCGTAAATTGCCAGCGCCATCGACCAGTGCAGCAGCACGGCAACCAGGCCAAACTGATGAGATGAATTACGTAATAACATAATGAGGTTTTCATGAAGTAATAATCTGAAATAAGCATCCACATTATGAAATATAAAAGCAATCATCCTTACGCTTCTATAACTTTAATTTTATATTGTGAAAAGGTTGAATAAATCAGGTGTGAAATGCGCAATATTACTGAATGAGTTATTTGTGAGGCGCTGGTCGTTAACTAAAAAGAGCCGGAATTAACCAAAAGGGCGAAATATATTCTGACTTTATGTCAGTAAGAGTCAATTTTCGTCAAAGTCTGTCAGTCGGGCGGCATCAGGCTGATACCACCCTTTATCGAGTCAGAAACGTGAGAGGCGGAAGGGTGTCAGATCAAAAGAGAACGGTTTTTGCTGGGCAAATTCTGCAGCCAGTTCGCCCAATACGCTGGCGAATTTAAACCCGTGTCCACTGAGCCCGGTGATTAACAAGCGGTCTGGTTCACCCGGCAGGGTATCAATTATAAAGTCTTCATCCGGGCTAAAATCGTAGCTGCAGGCTTCGCCATGCAGACAGACACCGACGCCAGGTAAAAACTGACGGAGGAATCCAAAAGCTTCGCTGCCATCGGCCGCCACCGCGCCAAAAGGCTTACGATCCTCAGGCTGCTGCATCAGCTGACCGCCATCATGACGACCCACTTTCAGGGCGTTGTTATCCGCCGGGAAGCCATAAAACTGGCTGCCATCGCCCATTTCCACCGTAAAACCGGGAAACTTATTGTTCTCACTGTAGCGGCCATCTGCCTGATACCAGGCGAACACCTTGCGGGTGGGCGCGACCGGCAGGTCAGGAACTAATTTGCCAACCCATGTGCCCGCACTGATCAACATTTTGCGGCCCCGGTAGACGCCATCCAGGGTAGTGACCTGCTGCAGATCGCCATCGCGACCCAGCTCTGAAACCGGGCAGTTAAACAGCTGCGCGCAGCCCGCCTGCTCCGCCAGCTGGATCCAGCTGCGTACCGCCTGTTCACATTTCAGATAGCCGGACTGCGGCTCAAATACGCCCAGATAGCCCTCAGGCACATTGATTTGTGGCCAGCGCTTGCGCACGTCATCTGGCTGCATCACCTCAATATTGAGCTGCCAGCGGGTCGCGCTGTCGATGACGTTCTGAATAAACGGCGACTGATTCGGGGCGAGGTTAAGTACGCCACTGCGATGCATGATGCGCTCACCGGCACGCTGTTCCAGCTCATCCCACAGCGTTTGCGCCCGCAGAACCAGGGGGACATAGCGTTCACCTTCACCATAGGCGTGACGAATCAGCCGGCTCTCGCCATGATGTGTGCCCTGATTATGGGGAGGATGGGCGCTGTCGATCATTAACACCGATAAACCCGCCTGGGTGGCATAGTAGCCTGCCGCCGCGCCCACGGAACCGCTGCCAACGACGATAAGATCATAAATCATGGTAACTACGCTCTAAGAGACAGATAATCAAAAGCATACCAGAAACAGAAACGAAAAAGGCACCCCTGAGGGCGCCTCTTTGATGCGGCAGAAATTAATGCTTTTTGAGGAGTCGTTCTATCTGCTCGGCTGATTCTATCTTGGCGATGCCTGCTTCGAGGATCGAGATAAATTGCCTTGCCACATCCGTTGTCAGCCAGTATGTCGGGCCAACATCCGCTTCTTCTTCTTTTTGATCCTGCGACGACAACGAGTGCAGGCGGATCATCATGGCGTCATAGCTGTCAACGGTACTGATATCCCAGCCCACCAGTGGGTGAGTCTGTATAACATCTTTTCTTCTGTCCATTATAACCTCCTTATTACTCGTTAAACGAAGTGCATGATGAGGTTCAATGCGGCTTTTTTATTCCAATAGCGAAACAATTATAACAGTAAACGAGGGTATCACTGTTTAAAAAATGCCGTGAGTCAGCTTCTCACAGAATATTTGCGTTTGAAAGGCGGGCGTAAAAAAATAAAATGCCTGACGGGCAGGCATTTTTATCAGCAGTCAAAAGACAGGCAAAAAGCGGGCTTAGCCGCGTGACCGGACTCAGAGAGCCGGCGTTTCTGGCACTACGCCGCCGCCGCGTTTTTGCAGTGTTTCTGCCAGACGGGCAAAGTGCTGCTGAAGCTGCTCATCATGGTTTTGATTTTGGGCTTCCAGCGACAGATTGTGTACCAGTAGCTGACTGGCACGATCGTCAAGACAGAAAATCAGACTGGAAAAGGCATTTTCCAGCACCGTTAAACGACGCTTCTGATCACCAATCAGTGCTAACAACTCACCAAAGGTCATCGCCTCTTCCGGTTTATCAGTAGTCATGGTGTCGCACCTCCTGTTATGCGTGACGAGCGCAAGGATAGGGCATTGATCATTAAGAGTCTAGATGCAGGACGGGGTAAGTGCGAGAGGGGAGAAAAGATAAAAAAACCGGGTGGCGACACCCGGAAAAAAAGCACAGTGGCGGTTAATCAGTATTGAACCAGTCGTCAGCGCTTTCCCACGTCTGCTGCAGGATCTCGCTGATCTGGTCGCGCGTCTCTTTTCCACCGCCCAGCACGCTGAGATTATTGGCACTGGCATAACGTACCTTGACGTGATTGGTCGAGTCAGGGAACTGTTCATCAATGCGGCGCGATAATTCATCGCTCAACGCTTCTATCGCGCCAGCAGGAAGAGGTCGGGTATTTGATACGGTAATTTCAACGCGCATAACAGCCTCCGTTTAAGATACTGTATATATTTACAGTATCGGCAGGCCGGAGGCAAGTAAAATTATGCGATGCGCCAGTTCAGTGTTTCACCCGCCAGGAACGGCACCAGTGAATGGCTGCCGAGCGCGATGGACTCTGGCACCTGCCAGGACTCACGCACCAAAGTAATCGTCCCTTCATTCAGCGGCAGGCCGTAAAAACGCGGGCCATTCTCCGAACAGAACGCTTCAAAATGTTCCAGCGCGTTCAGCTCTTCAAAAACGGTGGCGTAAGCGGGTAACGACACTGGCGCATTAAATACCCCCGCGCAGCCGCAACTGGCCTCTTTGAGATGACGCAGATGCGGTGCTGTGTCGGTGCCGAGGAAGACGCGCGGATGACCACTCGCCACTAATTTGCGCAATGCTTCCTGATGCACGTTGCGTTTAAGAATCGGCAGGCAATAGAGGTGCGGACGAATACCGCCCACCAGCATGTGATTGCGGTTAAACATCAAATGCTGCGGGGTAATGGTCGCGCCCAGCGTCTCATCGGCGGCGGCAACATATTCTGCGGCGTCCTGAGTGGTAATGTGCTCCATCACTACTTTCAGTGCCGGAAACTGGCTGCGCAGCGGCACCATAACCGTTTCGATAAACCGGGCTTCGCGGTCAAAAATGTCGACATGCGCATCGGTGACTTCGCCGTGGATCAGCAGTGGCATACCGAGCTTCTGCATCCGCTCCAGCACGCGGGCAATGGAGGCGATATCGGTAACGCCATGGCTGGAGTTCGTCGTAGCGTGCGCCGGATAGAGCTTAGCCGCGGTAAACAGACCGGAGGTGAAACCGCGCTCAAGCTCATCAGGATCAAGCGAGTCGGTCAGATAGCAGGTCATCAGCGGCGTAAAGGCGTGATCGGCGGGCAGCGCCGCCAGGATGCGATCGCGGTACGCTTCACCTGCTGCCACGCTGGTCACCGGTGGCACCAGGTTAGGCATCACAATGGCACGACCATTCACCGCGCTGGTATAGGGCAGGACCGTGTTGAGCATCTCATCGTCGCGCAGATGAATATGCCAGTCGTCAGGGCGACGCAGGGTAAGTTGCTGAGGTTGTGCTGTCATCAGTGAAGCTCCGGCAGAAGGGAAACAAAAGGCGTGTTTTGGCCGGGGTCTAAGCATAAGGATTCAGGCAACCGTTTGCACCTGCTTTTTATGCTGATAAAGAAAATCCGCTGCCCAACAGGGTAATGCTGGTCAGTTAAGATTAGATTTGTAAAGGCTGTCACGGTCAGACGTGGCAGCCTTTTTTTCCGGGCGAGCGAGCCTCAGTGCGGGCCAGCGCACCTCTGCTGCTGCCGGGCCGTCCTCGCGCCGCTCACGCGGTACCTTCGGCTTTGACGTCGTGCCGACGAACCGTTCGGGGATCGGCCCTCCCTGGCCGGCCCCGAACTGTCCACGCTTCCCGGCGTGGACTTCTGGCCCACCGTCACGCCTCAGCGCTGCGGATAGCCCTTTCAGCAGCAGAGGCGCTCAGGCCTCCACTTTCGTGCCCTTTCTGACAACATGCACTGAAGTTTCAGAGCAGGCCGGTGCCGCTCAGGAGCAGGCAATCCGCAGCGCTGAACAGAATGAGTCTGCCAGGAGAGCCCGCAGGACGCGGGCGAAAGGCGGGGCGGCACAGGATGTGCCATCCCCGGCGGTCCGTCAGGCAGGCGAATGACGTGAAGGAACCGCGCAGCGGCGCGAGGACCGTCAGCCCCTGAGCGGCACCAGACTGCGTTGTCACCTGTCGCTTAACTGACTGGCATTACTGCGTAAAGGGAATAACCAGTTCGCCAGGTTTTACTTCCAGTCCTTTGGCAAATTTCTTCGCCAGCGACTCGCCTTTGCTGCGGTCGGCGCTGAGCACGTAAGCCGGCTTTTGATCAAAGTAGTTTTTCAGCGACTGATTCAGATAAGGCGTCAGCGTTTTCATAATGGAGGCCATTTTTTCCGGAGCGACCTGCGCATCAACTATTTCCAGATCGCGCAGATAGATTGCACCCTGCTGCTGGTCATAGACCGGCTGAGCACGCATCTTCAGTTGCATATCGGCCTGCTGCGGACCAAACAGTGACGTCACATTGATTTTAGCATTGCCAGAGAGCGTCACTTTACCTGGCTCTTCACGGCCAATCTGACTGGTCAGGTTGTTCAGGACGATGTGCGCATTAACCAGCCCGGAAACGCCTATATCTTTCTCATAGTTGTTGTGCTTCTGCAGCGCCTGGTTTACTTCCTGTTCGCTGATGGTGTATTGCGTCAGTTGATTACAGCCGCTCACCAGCAGCGCGATCAACAGGGCAGTCAGCCCGAAAAAAGCCTTTTTCATCGATCTTTATCCTGAATATCAGAGCCAATAAACAGGCCATAGCCTGCCTGAATGCGTAGCGGGTGTCATCAGGAAAGAGATGAGAAACGCCGCAGCGTCTCTCATCGGGAGGGGTTAGTGAGCTATCGAGGAGAGCAGATTCACCTGGGTCTGTTTAGCCATGTTATCGCGGTAGTCAGCGACCCGGCTCGGCCAGTCGATTCCGGCCACCAGCGTCAGAGAGCGCAGCAGCGGGAAGAGATTAAAATCATCTTCGGACAGCTCGCCATTCACCGCATTGGGCTGGGCGATTAATTTGTCCAGCTTGCGCAGATCGTCGCTGACGTTCTTAATCAGGCCGGCAGAATGACTTTTCAGCGTGTCGAAATCACCGATGCTCGCCTGCTTTTTGTTGCGGAAATAGTCACGCGCCTCCGGCGTCGCGAATTCGGCAAACGCCGCCTCTGCAATACGCGGCAGCAGCAGTTTATTGACATAGCTGTTCATGTGACGCAGCCAGTCGCCGATCGCCGGATTTAGCGCGCCGATGATCAGCGGCTCGCCATCCTGCTGATCGACATAGTGTACGATCTCCATACTCTCAGGCATCGCGCTGCCATCCTGCTTCTGCAGAATGGGCGCCATTTTCTGTCCGATCAGTCGTTTTGGCGTCTCTTCATCGTCGTTGAGCATTACCACCAGCTCAACCGGTTTGTTTTTCAGGCCAAAAATCATTCGTGCTTTAACGCAGAAAGGGCAGTGGTCGTAGATATAGAGCTTCATCCTGATCTCCCGGATTTTACAGGTTTAGTGTTTAACAGAGTGAATCAATTCATCCTGCTTTCGGGCTCGTAAAAAGTATGGAAGAGATTACTCCACAGGGCAAACCTGCCTGTCAGGTGCGCTGCAGGATCCGCTGGTGATGCCGCCTGCAGCAGGGGTTATCCGCGGTGCGACCCGAGCAAAATCAGCCTCTTTATCGCTAAACCGCTGTAACGTTTTACCGGAGCCCAGGCGGCGGTTATAGTGAAAGCCGGGTAATGACGGCTCATCTCTATCAGCCATTGATTTCAGGAGTCAGGATGTTTGGCTATCGTTCTGCCGCGCCCAGGGTGCGATTAACCACCGATCGGCTGGTGGTCCGTCTGGTTCACGAGCGTGATGCCTGGCGAATGGCAGATTACTACGCGGAAAACCGCCTGTTTTTAAAACCGTGGGAGCCGGTGCGTGATGACAGCCACTGCTACCCCTCGGGCTGGCAGGCGCGGCTTGGGCTGATTTCCGACATGCATAAGCAGGGTTCGGCCTTCTATTTCATTTTAATGGACAGCGATGAAACCGAAGTGAGGGGAGTGGCGAACTTCAGCAATGTGTTGCGCGGATCCTTTCATGCCTGTTATCTCGGCTATTCACTGGGTGAAAAGTGGCAGGGGCAGGGGTTCATGTTCGAAGCGTTGCAGGTGGCAATCCGCTATATGCAGCGCCAGCAGCATATTCACCGCATCATGGCTAACTACATGCCGCACAACCAGCGCAGCGGCGATCTGCTGGCGCGACTCGGTTTTGAGAAAGAGGGTTACGCGAAAGATTATCTGCTGATCGACGGACGCTGGCAGGATCACGTGCTGACAGCCTTAACCCTGCGGGAATGGACGCCTGACCGGCGTGGATAATAATGAGGATGCGAGCATGAAGATGACTTTATCGGCGCAGGCGATGCGCGTGCTGGGCTGCCTGCTGGAGAAGCAGGTCACCACGCCGGAACAGTATCCGCTGTCGCTGAATGGCGTGGTGGTGGCCTGTAACCAGAAATCGAACCGCGAGCCGGTGATGGAGCTGAGCGAAAGTGAGGTACAGGATCAGCTCGATCAGCTGGAAAAACGGCATCTGATTACCGCCAGCAGCGCCGCCGGGCAGCGGGTCGTGAAATATGAGCAGCGTTTCTGCAACTCCGCGTTTGGCACACTAAAGCTTAACAGCGCAGAAGTCGCTCTGTTGACGCTGCTGTTACTGCGCGGGCCCCAGACGCCAGGCGAACTGCGTACCCGCAGCGGCCGTCTGCACGAGTTCAGTGATGTCAGCGAAGTTGAGCAAACGCTGGAAGGATTGATGCAGCGCGACGACAGTGCTCAGGTGATCCGTCTGCCGCGTGAACCTGGCAGGCGCGAAAGTCGCTTTATGCATCTGCTGGGCGATGAGCCTGACCAGCCGCAGGCCGCAGACGCGTCGGAAGAGCAGGGCGAACTGGCGGCGCGCGTCGCAACGCTGGAACAGCAGGTTGCAGCGCTTCAGGCACAACTCACCCAACTGCTGCAACCGGAGAGCTGAGATGACCTTACGTATTGGCATGGTGGGATTAGGCGGTATCGCGCAGAAAGCCTGGCTGCCGGTGCTGTCGGCGGCGACGGACTGGACCCTGGCAGGGGCGTTTTCCCCGAACCAGGCCAAAGCCCGGCCGGTCTGTGACAGCTATCGCATGCCATATTTTGGTTCGCTGAATGAATTAGCCGCTGCCTGCGACGCGGTCTTTGTCCACAGCAGCACCGCCACGCACTATGAAGTGGTCAGGGCGCTGCTGCTGGCAGGAAAGGATGTCTGCGTCGATAAGCCGCTGGCTGAAACCCTGGAACAGGCTGAGGCGCTGGTGGCGCTGGCGGAAAAACGGCAGCGTAAACTGATGGTGGCGTTTAACCGGCGGTTTGCCCCGCGCTATCAGCAGCTACGGGCGGAGATGGCGGACGCCGCTTCTCTGCGGATTGAAAAGCACCGTAGCGACAGCGTCGGGCCACAGGATCTCCGCTTTACCCTGCTCGATGACTATCTGCATGTGGTGGACACCGCCCTCTGGCTGGGCGGGAAACCCTTTCGCCAGGTTCAGGGACGCATCGACACCAACGAACAGGGGCAGATGCTCTATGCTGAGCACCATTTCGCTGTTGAGGGCTTGTCGATTACCACCAGCATGCACCGGCGCGCAGGCAGTCAGCGCGAGCGGGTAAGCGCAGTATGTGACGGTAAGTGCATCGACATCAGTGAGATGCGCGACTGGCAGGAAGAACGGCGTGACGGGCTGCTGATTACGCCACCGCCCGCCTGGCAGAGTCATCTGACCCAGCGCGGTTTCAGCGGTGCGGCTCGCCATTTCATCGACTGCGTACAAAATCAGACGAAGCCTGAAACCAGCGGTGAGCAGGCGCTGATGGCGCAGCGTGTGGTGGAAAAATTGTGGCGTGAGGCGACGCAGGAATAACGCCTTGTAACACTCCGTGCTGGTCATTTCCCTCCGTGGCAGTAGACTGTCGCCGGGCATCTTCTGGGTGCCCGCGCTAATTCTCCTTTTTTGCCGATTCTTTTCAGGATGCGCCGTCAATTATGAATTTGTTGAAATCGCTGGCAGCGGTCAGTTCTATGACCCTGTTTTCCCGCGTACTGGGCTTTGCCCGTGATGCCATCGTGGCGCGGGTGTTTGGCGCCGGAATGGCGACCGATGCGTTCTTTGTTGCGTTTAAACTTCCCAATCTGCTGCGGCGTATTTTTGCTGAAGGCGCCTTTTCTCAGGCCTTCGTGCCCATTCTGGCTGAATATAAAAGCAAGCAGGGCGAAGAGGCGACGAAACTGTTCCTGGCCTACGTCTCGGGCCTGCTGACGCTGGCGCTGGCGCTGGTCACGGTGGCGGGCATGATTGCTGCGCCCTGGGTCATCATGGTGACGGCCCCCGGCTTTGCCGACAGTCCCGATAAGTTTGCGCTCACCAGCTCGCTGCTGCGGGTGACCTTTCCCTACATTATGCTGATTTCGCTGGCGTCACTGGCGGGTGCGGTGCTGAACACCTGGAACCGCTTCTCGGTACCGGCCTTTGCACCAACCCTGCTGAACGTCAGCATGATTGGCTTTGCGCTGTTTGCCGCGCCGCACTTCCACCCACCGGTAATGGCGCTGGCCTGGGCAGTGGTAGCAGGTGGCGTGCTGCAACTCGGCTATCAGCTGCCACACCTGAAGAAGCTCGGGATGCTGGTGCTGCCACGCCTGAATCTGCGTGATGCGGGCGTCTGGCGGGTCATGCGTCAGATGGGACCTGCCATTCTGGGCGTTTCTGTCAGTCAGATCTCGCTGATCATCAACACCATCTTCGCCTCGTTTCTGGTCTCAGGTTCGGTCTCCTGGATGTACTACGCGGACCGCCTGATGGAGTTCCCCTCGGGTGTGCTGGGCGTGGCGCTGGGCACCATTCTGCTGCCGTCGCTGGCCAAAAGTTTTGCCAGCGGCAACCATGATGAATATTCCCGGCTGATGGACTGGGGTCTGCGCCTCTGTTTCCTGCTGGCGCTTCCCAGCGCGGTGGCACTGGGCATGCTCTCCGGCCCGCTGACCGTGGCGCTGTTCCAGTACGGCAAATTCACTGCCTTTGATGCACTGATGACTCAGCGCGCTCTGATCGCCTACTCCGTCGGACTGATGGGGCTGATCGTGGTCAAGGTGCTGGCTCCGGGCTTCTATTCCCGTCAGGACATCAAAACGCCGGTTAAAATTGCGATTATCACGCTGATCATGACGCAGGTAATGAACCTGGCGTTTATTGGTCCGCTGAAACACGCCGGTCTGTCACTGTCGATTGGGCTGGCAGCCTGTCTGAATGCGTCGCTGCTCTACTGGCAGCTGCGTAAGAAGAATATCTTTATGCCGCAGCCGGGCTGGAGCAGCTTCCTGATCCGCCTGCTGATAGCTGTAGTGGTGATGGCAGGCGCGCTGTTTGCCATGCTGCAGTGGATGCCAGCCTGGGAGCAGGGATCGATGCTGTGGCGGCTGCTGCGTCTGGCCGCGGTCTGTGGTGTGGGCGGCGGGGCCTATTTCCTGGCGCTGGGGCTGCTGGGCTTCCGGCTTCGCGACTATGCGCGTCGCACCGCTGTGTAAAGCTTGCCGCAATAAATAAATTCAACGCGCAGGGAACAGGGGCAGAGGAGGAAAGCGTCCCGCGCCATGGACAAAAACGCCGGGAGCGTTTTTGAACAACGCAACGCGTTGGCCCGGCAACGGGCGCACCTCAGGGATGAGGTGCGTAATCGCGCGGGCCGAGCGGCCAGGGATTGGCTTTAGCGTCTTTCCGATCTGCCCCTGTTCCCTGTGCAGGCTCAATTTTAAAGCTCATCATGGTGAAGGAAAAAACGCACCAATAAAAAATCCCGCACCAGGCGGGATTTTTTTTCGCTACTTTCCGGTTCAGGCTTTGCGACTTAACGTCGCCTGGCCTTTACCCATCCCATCCGGGCCGTAAAAGGCCTGGGTCTGATGCGGCTTCAGCACGTCAAGCGCATCCTGGGTGTAGCGGATCTGGTGTTGCAGCAGCAGGCCGTTATGAACATTGGCATCCTGCAGACGACGGGAATGCTGCTGGATAGTGTCCCAGCGGCGCGCCATGTCGTTCTGACCACGATAAGGAGCCGAGGTCGCCTGGCTCTGTTCAGCGGTGCGGCGCATCTCGTCCAGATAGTTCAGCGTACTGAGCAGCGCGCTTTTATCTTCGGTGATACGCTGCAGCAGATTGCTGTTAATGTTTCCGGCTGCCAGCTGCTGCTGCTCTTCTTCCAGCACGGCTGACAGCGACGCCAGCACATCCTGCATCTTATCTAAGGTGGTCTGCAAATTACTCATGGGAATTAATTACCCTCTAAATACGCCTTGGTGTCGGCAATCAGCGCATCGGCGATTTTGCCGGTATCCATCTTCAGTTCGCCATTACGAATGGCGGTTTTCAGTTGTTCAACGCGCTCGACGTTAATATCTTTGCTGCTCGGCTGCATCAGCTGCGACTGCGCGCTGCTCAGTTTTACCTGGGCTGCAGCAGGGGTCGTGGCTGCTGCCACCGGGCTGGCGCTCTGGCGCACTTTGCTGTTACCGGACTCACTGCTATCGCGGCTCTGTACGGTGCTGGCGGGTTTCAGAGGTTGCGTTCTGTCAATGCTCATGTTCGGGCTCCTGTACGGTCAGGGGAAGTCTGCCACCTGAATCAGAATAGCGTTATCGCTTAGTTGATTCTTCTATCGGCAGCACTACGGGCTTCTTTAACACTTTACAGCGTTATAAGAATATTCCCATCCTCTCGTACCTTACCGCTGACAACCTGACCATTTCCCATCCTGACCCGGACCGACTGCGATCGGGCGGCGTTATTCAGTGCCTTGCCCTCACCGCTGGCATCAAATCCGTCGCCGCTGGCAATCACCATCACATTCTGACCCGCCTTGACCCGCCACGGCTGACGCAGTGTGGATGGGTTAATCGGCTGTCCTGGCGGGATATCGCGCAATACCACGGCATCTGCGACCGAGTCCGCATTCAGCAGGGCGCGGGCGGGCAGGGTATCCAGGCGACCAGTCTGCAGCGTGAAATCACTCTCGCTGACGCTACTGCCCTGGCTCAGCAGCCGGTTTGCCACCAGATAGGACCCGGTGACCTGAACCTGTACCTGGATATAACGGCGATTCTCACCGCAGTTTGCCGCCACGCTCATATTGCCCCACAACCGGCTGTTGCCGGGCAGAGTGAACTGTGGCGTCTCACAGGCTGGCCACTGTTCCTTCGGCGTGCGGACTACCACGACCATGCCATCAGCATGCTGGGCGTCACGCGCTTTAAAAAATTGATTCAGTTGTGCATTGAGATCCCCGGCAGAAGCTGGCAGGGCGAACGCGACCAGCAGGCTGGTCAGCAGGGTCAGATATCGACGCATTGTGCATTTCCTCACTGATGATGGCGACGAGTGTACCCGTTAAGAAAAATCCTCAATTGTCAAAATAGCGGTCATTTGAGTCGCTATTCAGACGATGACCTCTTGCTTTTTCAAATTAAGCTGCGAACTCGAAATTCTCATACGCGGAGGAAACATGCTCGACAAACTGGATGCGGCGCTGAAATTTGGTACGGAGGCCCTCAACCTGCGTGCTCAACGTCAGGAGATCCTGGCGTCAAATATTGCCAACGCCGATACCCCTGGTTATCAGGCCCGGGATATCGACTTTGCCAGCGAGCTGAGTCGGGTGATGTCCAATGGTCGTGCGGAAGGCAGCAGCATGGCGTTAAAAGTCACGTCAGCTCGCCACATTGAAGCACAGACAAACGGCGCGCCATCGATGGATATGCTTTATCGCATTCCCGATCAGCCTTCTGCCGACGGCAACACCGTTGATATGGACCGTGAACGTACGCAGTTCGCGGATAACAGCCTGAAATATCAAACCGACCTCACCCTCATCAGTAGCCAGATCAAAGGCATGATGAGCGTGTTACAAGGGCAATAATTATGGCCTTGCTGAATATTTTTGACATTGCCGGCTCAGCGATGACCGCGCAATCACAGCGATTAAACGTCAGTGCCAGTAACCTGGCGAACGCCGACAGCGTCACCGGCCCGGATGGTAAGCCTTACGTGGCCAAGCAGGTGGTCTTCCAGACCGATGCGGCGCCAGGTTCAGCGACCGGCGGCGTGAAAGTGGCAAAAGTTGTGGATGACCCCACGCCAGCGAAGCTGGTCTATGACCCGGGCAATCCGATGGCAGATGCCAAAGGCTACGTGAAGATGCCGAACGTGGATGTCGTTTCTGAAAGCGTCAACACCATGTCGGCGTCACGCAGTTACCAGGCCAACGTCGAAGTGCTCAACACCGTGAAGTCGATGATGATGAAAACCCTGACCCTCGGGCAATAACGGAGAAAAATTATGGCTATCGCGGTAGGCGTTAACGACAAGCTGGACCCCACGGTCCTTAGCTCTTCAAACACCAGTGGCACCGGCAACAATGCACAGGATCTGCAGAACCAGTTCCTGACCATGCTGGTGACGCAGTTAAAAAACCAGGATCCAACCAATCCAATGGATAACAGCCAGCTCACCACGCAGCTGGCACAGATCAATACCCTGAGCGGTATTGAAAAACTGAATACCACGCTGGGATCGATCTCCGGCCAGATCACCACGAGCCAGTCACTGCAGAGCTCCACGCTGATTGGACATGGCGTGATGGTGAATGGCGGACAGATTCTGGTCGGCAAAGGCACCACAACACCATTTGGCGTTGAACTGGCCTCTGCCTCAACCGGCGCATCGGCCACGATTAAAGATGCCAGTGGCAACGTGATCGATACCGTCGATCTGGGCGCGCTCAGTGCTGGCGTGCACACCTTCTCGTGGGACGGCAAGCTGACCGATGGCTCTGAAGCACCGGATGGTAAATACAGCGTTGCGATTGCCGCAAGCAATGGCAACACACAACTGGTGGCACAACCGCTTAACTACGCCTACGTCAATGGGGTGAGTACTGCGAACAACACCACAAAACTGGATCTCGGCACCATGGGCTCCGCCACCCTTGACGACGTACGTCAGATTCTCTGATTAACCTGTAGACAGGAAACCTATAAATGTCATTTTCCCAAGCGGTCAGCGGCCTTGGTGCTGCTTCAAGTAACCTTGATGTCATCGGTAACAACATTGCTAACTCCGCAACAGCGGGCTTTAAATCGAGCACCATCGCGTTTGCCGATATGTTTGCCGGTTCTAACGTCGGTCTCGGCACCAAAGTCGCGGCGGTGATTCAGAACTTTAACGACGGTGCGACCACCACCACCAGCCGTGGCCTGGACGTTGCGCTGAGCGGTAACGGTTTCTTCCGTATGACCGACAGCAGCGGCGGCGTCTTCTATTCACGTAATGGCCAGTTAACGCTGGATGCTAACCGTAACCTGGTCAACACCCAGGGTCTGAACGTGACCGGCTATCCGGCCAGCGGTTCACCGGCCACCATTCAGGCCGGTGCTAACCCGGTAGCGTTGCGTATTCCTACCGAGCAGATGTCAGCCCGCGCCACCACCACCGCCGGTCTGGTTGCCAACCTGAACTCAACGGATACCACGCCATCCGTGCCTACCTTCTCGACGGCGAACGCAGACAGCTACAACAAGAAAACCACGGCAACCGTGTTCGACTCGCAGGGTAATGACCACGCGCTCGACATGTATTTCTCGAAAGACACCACCAGCAACAGCTGGACCGTGCGTACCATTGATGGCACCACCGGCACCTCCGCGGGTGACTTCCGAATGGCGTTTGACACCAGCGGTAAGCTGACCAGCGTTTCTAAGCTGGATGCCAGCGGCGCGGTTGTCAGCACCACGACGGATGGCACCGTCGGCCTGACGCTGAACGTGGGCGGCGCCAATGGCGCAGTAGCCAATCAGCCCATCAACCTGAGCATGCTGGGCAGCCTGCAGCAGAACACCGGCGCCACCAACTTTGGCAGCCCGACCCAGGATGGTTATGCACCTGGCGATCTGACCAGCTACGCGATCAATAATGACGGCACCATCACTGGCAGCTACTCAAACCAGAAAACCCAGCTGCTGGGTCAGATTGTCCTGTCGAGCTTCTCTAACCCGGAAGGCCTGCAGTCTAAAGGCGACAACGTCTGGCAGGCTTCGAGCGCATCCGGTCAGGCAGCAACTGGTCTGGCTAACACCGGTACCTTTGGTTCACTGACCGCCGGCGCACTGGAATCGTCCAACGTCGACATGAGTAAAGAGCTGGTGAATATGATCGTCGCGCAGCGTAACTATCAGGCGAATGCGCAGACCATCAAAACTCAGGACCAGATTCTCAACACGCTGGTTAACTTACGTTAATTCGCTAACAGGATTGCCATATGGATCACGCGATATATACCGCGATGGGCGCGGCCAGCCAGACGCTGGATCAGCAGGCGGTTACCGCCAGCAACCTCGCCAACGCCTCTACACCCGGTTTTCGTGCACAGCTGAATGCGCTGCGCGCAGTGCCGGTGAGTGGCTGGTCACTGCCAACCCGCACGCTGGTCGCCGCCTCAACACCGGGCGCCGACATGAGTCAGGGCGCGATGGATTACACCGAGCGTCCACTCGATGTGGCGGTGCAGCAGGATGGCTGGCTGGCGGTACGTACCGCTGACGGCAGCGAAGCCTATACCCGCAACGGCAATATGCAAATCAGTCCGACCGGTACGCTGACGGTTCAGGGCAATCCTGTGATGGGCGATGGCGGTCCGATTGTGATTCCGCAGGGCACGCAAATCACCATTGCAGCCGACGGCTCGATCACCGGGCTGAATGCCGGTGATTCACCGAATGCCACGGTTCAGCTGGGCAAGCTGAAGCTGGTCAGGGCAACAGGGCAGGAGCTGCAGCGCAGTGATGACGGCATGTTCCGTCCGACTGCGTCGACGCAGACAACCCGCGGTGCCGCGCTGCAGGCCGATCCCACCATGCAGGTGATGCCTGGCGTGCTGGAAGGCAGCAACGTCAAACCGGTAGAAACCATGGTCGATATGATCGCCAACGCCCGACGTTTTGAGATGCAGATGAAAGTCATCACCAACGTCGACGAAAATGAACAAAAAGCCAACCAGCTCCTGAGCATGGGCTAAGGCACGAGGATAACAACATGATTCGTTCTTTATGGATCGCTAAGACCGGTCTTGATGCGCAGCAGATGAACATGGACGTCATTGCCAACAACCTGGCAAACGTCAGCACCAACGGCTTTAAGCGTTCACGTGCCGTGTTCGAAGATCTGATGTACCAGACCATGCGCCAGCCGGGCACACAGTCATCAGAGCAGACAACGCTGCCATCCGGTTTGCAGATCGGTACCGGTGTTCGTCCGGTGACCACTGAGCGTCTGCATACGCAGGGCAACCTGTCGCAGACCAGTAACTCAAAAGATATCGCCATTAACGGCCAGGGCTATTTTCAGATTCAGATGCCGGATGGCACCTCTGCTTATACCCGTGACGGCGCGTTTCAGGTTGATCAGAACGGCCAGCTGGTGACCAACTCCGGTTTCCCGGTGCAGCCAGGCATCACCATTCCGGCCAACGCCACCAGCATTACCGTGTCGCGTGACGGTGTGGTCAGCGTGACGCAGCAGGGTCAGGCTCAGGCCGCGCAGGTGGGGCAGTTAACCCTGAGCACCTTTATGAATGACGCCGGTCTCGATAGCGTGGGTGAAAACCTCTACAAGGAAACTCAGGCATCGGGCGCACCGACAGACAGCACGCCAGGCCAGAACGGCGCAGGTCTGCTCTATCAGGGCTACACCGAAACCTCGAACGTTAACGTGGCGGAAGAGCTGGTCACCATGATCCAGACGCAGCGCGCCTACGAAATCAACAGCAAGGCGATCAGCACCTCTGATCAGATGCTGGCGAAATTAACACAGCTTTAATCCCGAACAGGGCCAGCCCGTGCTGGCCTGAATGACAGACATTAATAAGGTCGTGACGCCGTGGCGAAGCAACAGATTCTCAAGCCTGGACATTGGTTAGTTGCCTCGTTGCTGCTAACTCTTAACGGATGTGCCCTGGTCCCGCGTACCCCGCTGGTCGAAGGTGCAACCACAGCGCAACCCATGCCGTCTGCGCCACCGGTGGTCAACGGCTCTATATTCCAGGGCGTCGCGCCGCTTAACTACGGCTATCAGCCGCTGTTTGAAGATCGTCGTCCACGCAACATTGGCGATACCCTGACCATTACGCTGCAGGAAAACGTCAGCGCCAGCAAAAGCTCCTCAGCCAATGCCAGCCGCGATGGCAGCAGCAGCTTTGGCGTGAGCGCGGTGCCGACCGGACTGGCAGGCCTGGTGGGTGCAGGTGGTGAAAAAGCCAACATCGACGCGACAGGCAAAAACGATTTCGCAGGTAAAGGCGGCGCATCTGCCAATAACACCTTTACCGGCACCATTACCGTCACCGTGGATCAGGTGTTGTCAAACGGCAACCTGCACGTGGTCGGTGAAAAACAGATTGCCATTAATCAGGGCACGGAGTTCATTCGCTTCTCGGGCGTGGTCAACCCACGCACCATTAGCGCCAGCAACGCCGTGTTATCTACTGCTGTCGCCGATGCACGTATTGAGTACGTCGGAAATGGTTACATCAATGAGGCGCAGACCATGGGTTGGTTCCAGCGTTTCTTCCTGAACATCTCGCCGATGTAAGAGGTTTCAATGAAAAAGTTAACGCTGTTACGCGCCGGGCTGGCGCTGCTGCTGGGCGTCAGCCTGCTGGCAAAAGCCGATTTGATTCGTGATTTAACCACGGTACAGGGCGTACGTGATAACCAGCTGCTGGGCTACGGCCTGGTGGTGGGCCTGGATGGCACCGGTGACCAGACGACTCAGACGCCATTTACTACGCAGACCGTGAGCAACATGCTGTCACAGCTTGGCATTACCGTTCCGACCGGAACTAACATGCAGCTGAAAAACGTGGCGGCCGTTATGGTCACCGCGAAACTGCCATCGTTTGCCCGTCAGGGACAGACGCTGGATGTGGTGGTCTCATCGCTGGGTAACGCCAAAAGCCTGCGCGGCGGCACACTGTTAATGACGCCGATGAAAGGGGTAGATAACCAGGTCTATGCGCTGGCACAGGGTAACATCCTGGTCGGTGGTGCGGGTGCCTCAGCGGGCGGCAGCAGTGTTCAGGTTAACCAGCTGAACGGTGGCCGTATTACCAGTGGCGCCACCGTTGAGCGTGAACTGCAGAGCAACTTTGGTTCGCAGAACACCATTAACCTGCAGCTTAACAGCGAAGATTTTTCGATGGCGCAGCGTATTGCTGATGCAATCAACGCCCGTGGCGGTTACGGCGCGGCGCAGCCGCTGGATGCCCGTACCGTGCAGATCCGCGTGTCGCCTAATAATGGTGCGCAGGTGCGTCTGCTGGCTGAGATCCAGAATATTGATGTCTCGATTCCGGTTGAAGATGCGAAGGTGATCATCAACTCCCGTACCGGCTCAGTCGTCATGAACCGTGAAGTGACGCTGAATCAGTGTGCTGTGGCGCAGGGCAACCTGTCGGTGACGGTTAATCAGCAGCAGAACGTCAGTCAGCCTGATACCCCCCTGGCCGGTGGTCAGACGGTGGCGACGACGCAGACTCAGATCGATCTGCGCCAGACCGGCGGTGCGCTGCAACGCGTCAACGCCAGCGCCAACCTGAACAACGTGGTGCGTGCGCTGAATGCGCTGGGTGCGTCACCTATCGAACTGATGTCAATTCTGCAGTCGATGCAGAGTGCCGGCTGTCTGCGTGCCAAACTGGAAATTATCTGATGGCTGATATGCAATCTCTGACGAGTTCGGCTTTCGACAGCCGTTCCCTGAATGAACTGAAACGCCAGGCCAGCAACGATCCGAAAGGACAAGCGTTGCAGGTGGCGCGTCAGGTCGAAGGGATGTTTGTACAGATGATGCTGAAGAGTATGCGCGAGGCGTTGCCGCAGGACGGCATTATGGGCAACGAGCAGACCAAACTCTTTACCTCTATGTATGACCAGCAGATTGCACAGGAGATGGGGAAGCGCGGCCTCGGCCTGGCGGAAACCATCGTCAAACAGATGCAGCCCGCCACCGCGCCGGATGAAAAAGCCGGTACGGTGCCGATGAAGCTGGATAACAGCTTTATTCTCAGCACCAGCGGGGCAACACCACTGCCCGCGCAGCAGCTGGAGCAGATTGTGCGTAAGGCAATGCCGCGTCTGCCGCCGGTCGCTTCACCGACGGGTCTGCCCAGTGACAGCCGCGAGTTTATCGCCCAGCTGACGCAACCGGCGCAGGCTGCCAGCCAGCAGAGTGGCATTCCTCATCACCTGATTCTGGCGCAGGCTGCGCTGGAGTCGGGCTGGGGCCAGCGTCAGATCCTGACCCGCGACGGCAAACCGAGCTACAACGTGTTCGGGATTAAAGCCAGCGGCGACTGGAAAGGTGACACCACCGATATCATGACCACCGAATATGAGCAGGGCGAAGCGAAGAAAGTGCGTGCCAGCTTCCGCGTCTATAACTCCTATTTCGAGGCGCTGACCGACTACGTCAAACTCCTGACCAAAAACCCACGCTATGCGGCGGTGACGAACGCCTCAAGCGCAGAGCAGGGTGCGCAGGCCTTACAGGCGGCCGGTTATGCCACCGATCCAAAATATGCGCAAAAGCTGGTGGGAATGATTCAGCAATTCAAAAGTATGGGCGACAAAGTCGTCAAAGCTTACAGTCAGGATATGGGCGACCTGTTCTGATCATTGCGCCTCAAGTTTCACTTTAGCAAGCCGATAACATCCCTATAGCCAGAAGCGTTTTCGCCTGCTGGCGCCCACTTTGATGTCTGCCAGCCCGGTTGACGGGGAACGTAAGGAACCGAGATGTCCAGCATAATTAACTCCGCGATGAGCGGATTGAGTGCCGCGCAGGCCGCTCTGAGCACCACGAGTAACAACATTTCCAATTACACCGTGGCGGGCTATTCACGTCAGACCACGGTACTGGCGCAGGCGAACAGTACCCTGCAGGGCAATAGCTATTATGGTAACGGCGTGAATATCACCGGTGTACAACGTGAATATGATGCGTTTATTGCTACGCAGCTGCGCGGTTCTAGCGCGAACTACAGCGCGGTAAGCACCCAGCACAGCCAGATTTCTAACATTGACGATCTGCTGTCGACCTCGACTACCAGCCTGTCGACCTCGCTGCAGGGCTTCTTTACTAACCTGCAGAACGTGGTCAGCAACGCCAACGATCCGTCGGCGCGTCAGTCGATGCTCAGCAATGCGCAGGGGCTGGTCAGTCAGTTCCAGACGTCAGCGCAATACCTGAATAATATGCAGAACAGCGTCAACGCCGATGTCGATTCCAGCATCAAGCAGGTCAATACCATTACCAGCCAGATTGCCGATCTGAACAAACAGATTGGCAAACTGAGCACGGCAAACGGTGCCGCACCTAACGATCTGCTCGATAAGCGCGATCAGCTGGTGAATACCCTGAATAACGTGGTTGGTGTGACGGTATCGCAGCAGGATGGCGGTTACACGGTCGCGATGGCCAATGGCCTGACGCTGGTAAACGGCGACAAATCTCACGATCTGGTGGCGATGCCCTCCAGCAGCGATCCGACCCGCACCACCATCGGCTATGTCGATAAACAGGCGGGCAACGTCGAGATCCCGGAGAAGCTGATCACCACCGGTTCGCTGGGCGGTCTGCTGGCGTTCCGTACTCAGGATCTGGATCTGGCACAGAACCAGCTGGGTCAGTTAGCGGCGGCGTTTACCACCAGTTTCAACGATGTTCACAAGCAGGGCTTCGATAGCAAAGGCAATCAGGGTGTCGATTTCTTTAATATCGGCAGCCCGATCGTGGTGGGCAACAGTAAAAACAGCACCGCCGCGTCCGTCACCGCTGAGTGGACCGATACCAGTGCACTGAAAGCATCCAATTACACCGTGAGTTATGACGGCAATAACTGGACCGCGACCCGCGCCTCAGACAGTACGGCCGTTACCATCACGCCAGGTACCGATGCCAGTGGCAACACCACGCTGAGCTTTGACGGTCTGAAACTGACCGTCGCCGGCACGCCTGCACCTGCTGCCAAAGACAGTTTCCTGGTGAAGCCGGTCCAGAACGCCATCAACGATATGTCAGTCGCGATCACCAGTGAATCTCAGGTGGCCGCCGCGGGTGCCGTAGGCGGGGAGAGTGATAACCGTAATGCGCAAAAACTGCTGAATCTGCAGGATGTGAAACTGGTCGGCGGTAACGCCACGCTGTCTCAGGCCTACGCCACCATCGTCAGCAGCGTGGGTAACAAAACCAGTTCACTGGAAACCACCAGCACCACTCAGAAAAGCGTGGTCAGTCAGCTGACCCAGCGCCAGCAATCGGTCTCTGGGGTAAACCTCGATGAGGAGTACGCCAACCTGACCAAATATCAGCAATATTACATGGCCAATGCGCAGGTGCTGCAGACTGCCAGCACCGTGTTTAATGCATTGATCAATATTCGCTAAGGGCAGGAGATAACATGCGAATCAGTACAAATATGATTTTTGAGCAGCAGGTGCGTGGCATCACTGACTCACAGGCCTCCTGGCTGAAATCAGGCCAGGAGCTCTCCAGCGGCCGCCGTGTGAATAATCCTTCGGACGATCCGATTGCCGCGTCTCGTGCTGTCGTGTTGTCACAAACCCAGCAGCAGGGCAAGCAGTATGCGCTGGCGCGTACCTTTGCCGAGCAGGGTCTCTCACTGGAAGAGAATACGCTGAAAGGCGTCACCGATGGGATCATTGCTGCGCAAGGGCTGATCGTCAACGGTTCAACCGGTACGCTGAGCGACGATGACCGTGGTTCGATTGCTACCCAGCTGGAGGGTATCCGCGCCCAGTTGCTGAACCAGGCAAACAGCCAGGATGCCAATGGCCGCTATATTTTTGCCGGTTATAAAACTGACAGTGCGCCATTTGTGGATGCGGCAGGCACCGGCGTCGGCTACGCAGGCGGCACCGAGGCGATCACTCAGAAGGTCGATACCAGCCGTACCATGACTGTGGGCCATACCGGTGACAATATCTTTATGGCGATCTCCGGCAATGCCACCAAAGAGCCGGATGGCAGCGCCAGCGAAACGAATGTGTTTAAGATGCTGGATAGCGCCATTGCTGCGCTGAAAGTGCCGCAGGATGATGCTGACGCCGCAACCAAACAGACCTTCCAGGCGGCGATGGATAAAACCAACCGTGGCCTGGGTAACTCGCTGAATAATGTCTTAACCGTGCGTTCTGAGATTGGTACCCAGCTTTCAGAGATCGATACGCTGAATGCCCAGGGCGATGACCGTAGTGTGATTTACAGCTCGCAGATGAGTGATCTGGTTAACGTGGATTTAACCGAAGCAGCTTCTAACTACACCATGCAGCAGACGGCATTACAGGCGTCCTATAAGACCTTTACCGACATGTCTAAGATGTCCCTGTTCCAGATGAACTCGTAGTCTGACCTGAAATTTTGAGCGTACTTTAACCGGATACGCTTACTTTTTCCCACCCTCCCGCTAAAGGAGGGTGGGATTTTTTTGCCTGCGATTCAGCCGGTGGTGGGAACCATAGAAATTAAACCGGGTTGATTTACAGCGACAGTCAGCTCGCATGTCAGTCTTGCTTTCACGCTTTCACGCTTTCACGCTTTCACGCTTTCACGCTTTCACGCACACACGCACACACGCACACACGCACACACGCACTTTCCTGATTCCTGATAAGCGAGGAGGGGAGGTTAATTATCCTCTGTCCGCTGGCGGGCAGAATCGCAGGCATAAAAAAACCCCGGCTTGCAGGCCGGGGTTTAGTTCACAACAGCTTATGCGTTACGGCTTGGTCGCCGGGGCAGTGGCATGATGTGTGGCGCTATGACCACCCGCAGAACCGCGACCGTCGAACTCATAGGGTGCACGCACCCAGTCACTGTGCGGTGCCGGTTCTGACTGCCAGACTGGCGCCGGCGCTTTAGTCATCGGCGCAGAGGCAAAATGCTTCCAGCGCGTACCGTCATTCGGCACTGATGCCGTTGCAGGTACTGATGCAACAGGTTCGGCCGCAGTCACCGGTGCTGCAGGGGCGACATCGCGTGCGGCCACCGGAGCATGAGGTTCACGAACTGGCGCTGTTTCAGCTTCAGCAGCGACCGGCGCATTCAGAACTTCTTCAACTTCCGCTGCGATCGCTTCGCTGACGTCGGTAGCCGATTGCTCAGCAACCTCTGAAGGCTGTGCTTCTTCTGCAACCGCTGCAGGCTGTGCAGTCTCAACCGCAGGTGTCACAACCGGCGCTTCGGTGACAGGCTCAGCAGGCACGGCTTCGGCTGCTACCGCTTCCGCTTTTGCTTCATCTGCCGCCGGAACAACGGAAGGCTGCTCGTCAACCGGCGCGTCGATAGCACGGGTATCGTCAGTGTTCACGACCGGCACTGGCGTTTCTGCCTGCGGCTCGGCCTGTTGCACAGGCGCTTCCTGAGCAACAGATTCAACAGCGGCAGCAACGGGCTGCGCACTGGCGGCGTCTGCTGTCTCTTCGCGGTTGTACGCTGGCGTCTCGTGAGTCACATTCTGAACCTGCTCTTCGCTGGCCTGGCTCACCGGGTAACGGATCCAGACTTTACCGGATGCCATCTCTGGTGATGCAGCTGCAGCGGTCAGCGGCATTGCTGACTGAGTCGGATAACGCTCATCACGGTAACGACGACGACGCTGTCCGCTGACGCGCAGATGACGAGGCGAACGACGTGAACGACGCGGCATATTGGCGTTATCACGGTTGTCGTTGTCATCCTGCTCTTCACCCTGCGGTGCCTGGAACTCAGGCTGCGGCTGAGCCACGTCTGTCTGCTGAGGCTGACGCACTTCAGCCGGCTGGGCGAAGTCGCTGGCTTCGGCTGGCATAGGTGGACGGTTATCATCAACACGCACCTTCTGGTTCAGCTGACGCGGCTTGCGACGCGGCATAACCTGTACGCGCTCATCATCCTGCGGCTCGGTCACGTCCGGAACATCGGCTACCACTACCGGCTGCTCAGCCACTTTGGCGGCTTCTTCACCGGCACGTTTCTCTTCCTGACGACGACGCTGACGCTCAGCACGCTGTTCACGGCGCTGTTGCTGCTGCTCATCACGCTGCTGGCGCGCTTCTTCGCTCAGTGCCGGACGCTCTTCACGCACTTCACCAGCCTGGGACTGACGCTTGTTACGGCGATTATCGTTACCCTCGCGCGGCTCGCGATTTTCACGTGGCTCGCGACTTTCGCGCGGTTCACGACTTTCACGAGGTTCGCGGTTTTCACGAGGCTCACGGTTTTCGCGTGGTTCACGGCCTTCACGCGACTGCGCGTTATCTCCGTTACGCGGCGTACGCTCACGACGATTATTGTTACGACGGTTGTTATTGTTGCTGCGGCGCTCGCCACGGCCGTTGCCGTTTTCCTGCTCGCTTTCAGGCGCTTTCTGCGGTTCTGCAACCTCAGTGGCCACGGGTGCGGCGGCAGGGGCTTCTTCGCCTGCGAACATTTTTTTCAGGCCACCAAGCAGACGGCCAAAGAAGCCGGTGCTGACGGTAGCAGGCGCAGCCACAGCAGGTGCTGCTTTTGCGGCTGGCTGGGCTTCAGCGCGCTGCGCTTCTGGCTCAACTTCTACCGGTGCCGGAGGCGCATCAGGCATCACAAACGCGGCCAGAGCAGGCTGCTCAGGACGACGACGTTCAGCATGTTCCTCTTCCGACGGCATCGCCATTTCGGCTTCATGCAGCTTCGGCAGATGATAGCTCAGGGTCTGCGTCTCTTCGCCTTTGCGCACGCGCAGCACGGAGTAGTGTGGGGTCTGCATCTTGTCATCAGGAACGATGATAGCCCGCACGCCACCCTGGCGTGTTTCAATAGCGTTAACCGCTTCACGTTTTTCATTCAGCAGGTAAGAGGCCACCTGAACCGGAACAATGGCGTGAACTTCTTTGGTGTTGTCTTTCAGCGCTTCTTCTTCAATCAGACGCAGGATCGACAGCGCCAGTGACTCGTTATCACGGATGGTGCCGGTGCCGCTACAGCGTGGGCAGACGTGATGGCTGGATTCACCTAATGACGGGCTCAGACGCTGACGGGACATCTCCAGCAGGCCGAAACGTGAAATGTGGCTGATCTGAATGCGGGCGCGGTCCTGACGGACAGCTTCACGCAGACGATTCTCAACCGCGCGCTGATGGCGTACCGGCGTCATATCGATGTAATCGATAACGATCAGGCCGCCCAGGTCACGCAGACGCAGCTGACGAGCAATCTCATCGGCCGCTTCAAGGTTGGTGTTGAACGCCGTCTCTTCGATATCACCGCCGCGCGTTGCACGTGCTGAGTTGATATCGATAGCGGTCAGCGCTTCGGTACTGTCGATCACAATCGAGCCACCGGAAGGCAGGCGGACTTCACGCTGGAAAGCGGATTCGATTTGCGATTCGATCTGATAGTGGCTGAACAGCGGGATTTCACCGGTGTAGAGCTTAATTTTGCTGCTGAAGTCCGGACGGCCCAGCGCAGCGATATGCTGACGCGCCAGTTCCAGTACTTTCGGGTTATCGATAAGGATTTCACCGATGTCCTGACGCAGATAGTCGCGGAAGGCACGCACAATCACGTTACTTTCCTGATGGATCAGGAACGGAGCAGGGCGGTTTTCAGCGGCTTTCTTGATCGCTTCCCAGTGTTTTAGACGGAAGCTTAAATCCCACTGCAGCGATTCGGCTGATTTACCGACGCCCGCAGTACGGACAATCAGGCCCATGCCTTCCGGCAGTTCCAGCGCCGACAGGGCTTCTTTCAGCTCGGTACGATCGTCACCTTCGATACGGCGAGAGATACCGCCTGCACGTGGGTTGTTCGGCATCAGTACCAGGTAGCTGCCCGCCAGAGAGATAAAGGTGGTCAGCGCAGCGCCTTTATTGCCGCGTTCTTCTTTATCGATCTGAACAATGACTTCCTGACCTTCACGCAGCACGTCTTTAATATTCGGACGACCATGCGCGTTATAGCTGGAGGGGAAGTATTCGCGGGAGATTTCTTTTAACGGGAGGAAACCGTGACGCTCTGCGCCGTAATCGACAAACGCAGCTTCAAGGCTGGGTTCAATGCGAGTGATTTTACCTTTGTAAATGTTGGCTTTTTTCTGCTCGTGTCCAGGACTTTCAATATCCAGATCGTACAGACGCTGACCGTCAACCAGGGCAACGCGCAACTCCTCCTGCTGAGTTGCGTTTATTAACATTCTTTTCATCGTGACTTACTCGTTATTCTTTCATGAGTGATTACAGCTGCGGGCATAGTTACCCTGGACGAGTATCAACCGATGGCCCCGTGACTTAGTGCAATGTCGTCAACCTCACGGCTGTCGACCGCGCGAGGGGCGCAAATAACGTCGGTGGCCTGTTTTTCATAAGGGAAAACAGCACCAGATAGTGGAAATGCCTGAGAGAATAAAGAAAACCCGTGCATCCCATACTGTTGTCCAGGCCGCAACCCGCAGCCCGCTAAGTGCCTGATTTCGCATTACGTCTTACGCCATTGCTGCGTGTCTGCTCAATCCGGCAAAATGACAATTTCGCTCTTTTTCTGCCCTGAAATGGTTCAGGTAAGAAACTCAAGCATTATTCCATTGCTAACCTTCATATAGCAAGGCGACTTTAGCCAGCTTGTGAAGTTTCTTTACATTTAAATCGCTAATGTGTCGGACAAAACAGCGCTTTGCTGAAAAAGCCAGCAGAGAGGCGACCTGCCGTCACATCAACTCCAGAGTTAAGCACAGAAAAAGGGGTGGCGCTATCAGGGGACACTATTTAGAATCGCCGCCATGAAAACAGAGAATCCCGGCGTACATTTTGTCGCCATCACGGCTGAAAATGCCGGACAACGCATTGATAACTTTTTGCGCACCCAGCTCAAGGGTGTGCCCAAAAGCATGATTTATCGCATCGTTCGCAAAGGCGAGGTGCGGGTGAATAAAAAGCGCGTCAAGCCAGAATATAAGCTGGAGGAGGGCGATGAGGTGCGCATTCCGCCGGTTCGGGTAGCGGAACGCGATGAAGATGCCGTTTCCCCCAAACTGGCGAAAGTGGCTTCACTGGCCGATGCCATCCTGTTTGAGGATGAGTCGCTGCTGGTGATGAACAAGCCTTCCGGCACAGCCGTGCATGGCGGTAGCGGACTCAGCTTTGGGGTGATTGAAGGGTTACGTGCCCTGCGACCGGAAGCACGCTTTCTGGAGCTGGTGCATCGCCTGGATCGTGACACCTCCGGCATTCTGCTGGTCGCTAAAAAGCGTTCGGCGCTGCGTTCTCTTCATGAGCAACTGCGTGAAAAGGGGATGCAGAAAGACTATCTGGCCCTGGTGCGCGGCAACTGGCCGTCACACCTGAAGGTGGTTCAGGCGCCGCTGCTGAAAAACATTCTGCAGAGCGGTGAGCGCGTGGTGCGCGTCAGCAGCGAAGGCAAAGCCTCAGAAACCCGCTTTAAAGTAGAAGAGCGGTTCGAGTTTGCCACGCTGGTGAAAGCGAGCCCGGTCACCGGTCGTACGCATCAGATTCGCGTCCATACGCTGCATGCCGGGCATCCCATTGCCTTCGACGATCGCTACGGAGAACGTGAGTTTGACAGTCAGCTGGCGGCAACCGGTTTAAAACGTCTGTTCCTGCATGCTGCGGCGCTGACCTTTACGCATCCCGGCACCGGCGAAGTGATGCGGGTCGAAGCGCCACTGGATGATGGCCTGAAGCAATGCCTGCTTAAGCTGCGTCAGCGGAAAGCGTAATCTCTCCGGCATCAGTTCGTTAAAGGATTGATGCCGGCCTGCTGCAACATCTCATTGAGCGCGATCAACGGCAGCCCGACCAGCGTATTGGGATCGCGTCCCTCCAGCCGATCAAACAGACAAATCCCCAGACCTTCACTCTTAAAACTGCCCGCACACTGAAGCGGCTGCTCCTTTTCCACATAGCCGCTGATTTCAGCGTCAGTTAACGTGCGGAAATGAACCACAAAGGGCTCACAGCAGTGCAGCAGCGTGCCACTGACCGGATGAAATAGCGCCAGACCGGTATAAAAGATAATGGCTTTTCCGCTGGCGGCACGCAGTTGCGCCCGCGCATTCTCAGCCGAGTGAGGCTTACCGGCGATTGCGCCATCCAGCACGCAAACCTGGTCGGAGCCGATTATCCAGTGGCTGGGATACGTTTTTGCCAGTGCCTGCGCTTTAGCTACGGCAAGACGGGTTACCAGCGCTTCAGCGGTTTCATCGGGCTGGGGTGACTCATCAACCTCAGGCGCGGCGGTAATAAAAGGCAGGCCCAGTTTATGCAGTAATGCCTGCCGAAAGGGCGAGGTTGAAGCTAAAAGAATCGATGGCGTCATTTTTTTTCAATAGTGATAGCGAATTGGTGACAGTCATTTTAAACTGTGCGCCGCACTGGATGCGAATAGTGGTTGAAAGATGCTGTTTAACGGCCTTTTTCTTTGACTCTATGACATTACAAAGTTAATATGCGCGCCCTATGCAAAAGGTAAAATTACCCCTAACGCTGGACCCTGTCCGCACTGCTCAGAAGCGCCTTGATTATCAGGGTGTCTACACATCTGTACAGGTGGAGCGTGTGGCCGAGTCGGTCGTTAGTGTGGACAGTGATGTGGATTGTGCCATGTCGTTTGCGGTTGATAACCAACGTCTGGCAGTACTGACGGGTACTGCTGAAGTACAAGTGACGTTGCGTTGCCAGCGCTGCAACCAGACCTTTCCTCATCACGTAAAAGTGAGTTACTGCTTCAGCCCTGTCTCTTCTGAAGAGCAGGCCGAGGCATTGCCGGAAGCGTACGAGCCGGTCGATGTCAACGAGTTTGGTGAGATCGATCTGCTGGCGGTTGTCGAGGATGAAATTATTCTCGCGCTGCCGGTCGTTCCGGTGCACGATTCTGAACACTGTGAAGTGTCCGAGGCGGACATGGTCTTTGGTAAACTGCCTGCAGAGGTGGAGAAACCAAATCCATTTGCCGTATTAGCCAGTTTAAAGCGTAAGTAATAGGAGTAAGGTCCATGGCCGTACAACAGAATAAACCCACCCGTTCTAAGCGTGGTATGCGTCGTTCGCACGATGCGCTGACCACTGCTGCTCTGTCAGTAGATAAAGTTTCTGGCGAAACTCATCTGCGTCACCACATCACTGCGGACGGTTACTACCGCGGTCGCAAGGTTATCGTTAAGTAAGTTTCTTGCTTAGCAAGGCGATACCTTGACACGTTTGACCCTGGCGATTGATGCCATGGGCGGGGACTTCGGTCCCTGCGTGACAGTGCCTGCAGCATTGCAGGCACTGGCCTCTCATTCGGAACTATTCCTTCTTCTGGTCGGACATCCCGACACCCTCATGCCATTGCTTGCCAAAGCGGATTCCTCCCTGATGGGGCGTTTGCAGGTCATCCCTGCCGAATCGGTTATTGCAAGTGATGCGCGGCCCGCTCAGGCCATCCGCAACAGTCGCGGCAGCTCAATGCGTGTGGCACTGGAGATGGTTAAAGAGGGACGTGCGCAGGCCTGCATCAGCGCCGGGAATACCGGTGCGCTGATGGGGCTGTCGACGCTCTTATTAAAACCGCTGGATGGCATTAAACGTCCGGCGCTGATGTCCGTTTTACCGCACCAGCAACAGGGTAAAACCGTGGTGCTGGATCTGGGCGCAAATGTGGGCTCAGACAGTGCGATGCTGGTGCAGTTTGCTGTAATGGGGTCGGTAATGGCTGAGCATGTGCTTGGTATTGCACGGCCCCGTGTCGCGTTGCTCAATATTGGTCATGAAGAGACCAAAGGGCTGGAAACGATCCGCGACGCCGCGGCAGTGCTGCGAGAATCACCGCAAATCAACTATATTGGTTACCTTGAAGGTAACGAACTGCTCACCGGTAAAACGGATGTGATGGTCTGTGACGGTTTTGTCGGAAACGTCACGCTGAAGACTATGGAAGGCGTGGTAAGAATGTTTCTTTCTCTGCTGAAGTCATCAGGGGAAGGTAAAAAACGGTCATGGTGGCTTCAGTTGCTGGGGCGCTGGATTCAGAAACGTCTGACGAAGCGCTTCGGGCATCTCAACCCTGACCAGTACAATGGCGCTTGTCTGTTAGGATTGCGCGGAACAGTGATCAAGAGTCACGGTGCGGCAAATCAATACGCCTTCGCTGTGGCGATAGAACAGGCAGAGCAGGCGGTGAGGCAGCAAATTCCCGAGCGAATTGCTGCGCGCCTTGATGCTGTATTAGCCAGGAGTGACAAAGCCTAGATGTATACCAAAATTATCGGTACGGGCAGTTATCTGCCAAGCCAGATCCGCACCAATGCCGATCTGGAAAAAATGGTGGAGACGTCGGACGAGTGGATTGTTACCCGTACCGGCATCCGCGAGCGCCGTATTGCTGCGCCTGACGAAACCGTCGCCACCATGGGATTCAGTGCGGCGCAACGCGCCCTTGAAATGGCAGGCATTGAAGCGAACGATGTTGGGCTGATTATTGTCGCCACAACCTCTTCCAGCCATGCCTTCCCCAGCTCTGCCTGCATGATCCAGCAAATGCTTGAAATCAAAGACTGCGCGGCGTTTGACCTCGCTGCCGCCTGTGCAGGTTTCACCTATGCACTGAGCGTGGCCGATCAATACATCAAAAATGGCGCGGTGAAGCATGCTCTGGTGATTGGTGCGGATGTCCTGGCACGCGCACTTGATCCGGAAGATCGTGGCACCATCATCCTGTTTGGCGATGGTGCAGGCGCGGTCGTGCTGGGTCAGAGCGAAGAGCAGGGGATCATCTCTACCCATCTTCATGCTGATGGTCGCTATTCACAGCTGCTGACGCTGCCTTATCAGGATCGTGCGCATCAGGATCAGCCTGCTTATGTCACCATGTCAGGCAACGAAGTCTTCAAGGTTGCCGTCACCGAGCTGGCTCACATCGTTGATGAAACGCTGCAGGCCAATAATCTCGATCGTGAAATGCTGGACTGGCTGGTGCCGCATCAGGCGAACCTGCGCATTATCAGCGCCACCGCGAAAAAACTCGGCATGACCATGGATAAAGTGGTCGTCACACTGGATCGTCATGGCAATACCTCTGCCGCATCGGTGCCAAGCGCACTGGATGAAGCGGTCCGTGATGGCCGCATCAAACCCGGACACCTTATTCTGCTGGAAGCCTTTGGTGGTGGATTCACCTGGGGTTCTGCGCTGGTTCGCTTTTGATTGACAGGAACGAAAAATGACGCAATTTGCATTTGTTTTCCCCGGTCAGGGTTCACAGACCGTGGGCATGCTGACTGAATTAGCGGCAACGTATCCGCTGGTAGAAGAGACCTTCCGTGAAGCCTCTGACGCGCTGGGATATGATCTGTGGCAATTAGTAAGTCAGGGTCCGGCTGAAGAGCTGAACAAAACCTGGCAGACTCAGCCTGCACTGTTAGCCGCCTCCGTGGCAATCTACCGTGTCTGGCAGCAGCAGGGCGGTGAACAGCCAGCCCTGATGGCCGGTCACAGCCTGGGTGAATATTCAGCGCTGGTTTGCGCGGGTGTGCTTAACTTTGCGGATGCAGTGAAGCTGGTTGAACTGCGCGGCAAACTGATGCAGGAAGCGGTGCCTGAAGGCACTGGCGCGATGCAGGCGATTATTGGCCTGGATGACGCGGCTATCCGCAAAGCCTGTGAAGAGAGCGCGCAGGGTCAGGTTGTCTCACCGGTTAACTTTAACTCGCCGGGCCAGGTGGTTATTGCGGGTAACAAAGAAGCCGTTGAACGTGCGGGTGCCGCCTGTAAAGCAGCGGGCGCTAAGCGTGCCTTGCCACTGCCGGTCAGCGTTCCTTCTCACTGCGCACTGATGAAGCCTGCGGCCGATAAACTGGCGGTGGCGCTGGAGAGCATCACCTTTAACGCGCCTGCGGTACCGGTGATCAACAACGTCGATGTGAAAGCTGAAACCGACGCTGCGGCCATCCGCCATGCGCTGGTCCGTCAGCTCTACAGCCCGGTTCGCTGGACCGAGAGCGTGGAAGCGATGGCAGCACAGGGCGTGACGCAGCTCCTGGAGATGGGGCCAGGTAAAGTCCTGACCGGACTGACGAAACGTATTGTCGATAGCCTGACAGCGGCTGCCGTTAACGATACTGCATCCCTGACGGCTGCACTCGGTAAGGAATAAGAGGAAAATCATGAGCTTTGAAGGTAAAGTTGCGCTGGTTACCGGCGCGAGTCGCGGCATTGGTCGTGCGATTGCAGAAACACTGGCGGCACGCGGTGCTAAAGTGGTAGGAACTGCAACCAGCCAGAGTGGCGCCGACGCCATCAGTGCTTACCTTGGCGACAAGGGCAAAGGCCTGTTACTGAATGTGACTGACGCTGACTCAATCAGCACTGTTTTAGAGAATATTCGTGCTGAATTTGGCGAAGTGGATATTTTAGTCAATAATGCAGGCATTACGCGTGATAATCTTCTCATGCGCATGAAGGACGATGAGTGGGAGGATATCCTGGATACCAACCTCACATCGGTATTCCGCCTTTCCAAGGCGGTCCTGCGTGCCATGATGAAAAAGCGCGTGGGCCGTATCATCACCATTGGTTCCGTTGTTGGAACTATGGGTAATGCGGGCCAGGCAAACTATGCGGCAGCAAAAGCGGGTTTGATTGGCTTTAGCAAATCACTGGCGCGCGAAATCGCGTCACGTGGCATTACCGTCAACGTCGTGGCTCCAGGCTTTATTGAGACTGACATGACGCGGGCACTGAACGAAGATCAACGTTCCGGTATTTTGGCGGAAGTTCCTGCGGGTCGCTTAGGCGATGCTCAGGAAATCGCCAATGCTGTGGCATTTTTAGCCTCTGACGAAGCAGCCTACATCACAGGTGAAACGCTGCACGTCAACGGCGGAATGTACATGGTCTGATAAATCACGAAATGATTTGCTTTATTTGCGGTTAGAACCGCAAAATAACGCAAAATCGTGGTTCGACCAGCCGGGATTTTGTTGCATCTTTTTCACCATTTTATACACTACGAAAACCATCGCGAAAGCGAGTTTTGATAGGAAATTAAATAGTATGAGCGATATCGAACAACGCGTTAAGAAAATCATCAGTGAGCAGCTGGGTGTGAAAGAGGAAGAAGTCACCAACTCTGCATCTTTCGTAGAAGACCTGGGTGCCGATTCTCTTGATACCGTTGAGCTGGTGATGGCTCTGGAAGAAGAGTTTGATACTGAGATTCCAGACGAAGAAGCTGAGAAAATCACTACCGTTCAGGCAGCGATCGACTATATCAATAGCCATAAAGGCTAATGAATATCTTCAGGCGGTCGCTCGACCGCCTGATTTTTTTGTTTGTCCCACATAGTTCCCTATTTCCCCTCCCTGGAGGACGAACGTGTCTAAGCGTCGTGTAGTTGTGACTGGTCTTGGCATGTTGTCTCCTGTCGGCAATACCGTAGAGTCTACCTGGAGTGCTCTCCTTGCCGGTCAGAGCGGCATTACCCTGATCGACCATTTTGATACCAGTGCTTATGCAACACGTTTTGCAGGTCTGGTAAGAGATTTTAATTGTGATGACTACATCTCGCGCAAAGATCAGCGCAAGATGGATGCCTTCATCCAGTACGGCATTGTGGCCGGTATGCAGGCCATGCAGGACAGTGGTCTGGTTGTTACCGACGAAAATGCAAGCCGTATGGGCGCAGCAATTGGCTCCGGCATCGGTGGTTTAGGTCTGATTGAAGAGAATCATACTTCACTGGTCAACGGCGGCCCGCGCAAAATCAGCCCATTTTTTGTGCCTTCAACCATCGTTAACATGGTGGCGGGTCATCTCAGCATCATGTATGGCCTGAAAGGTCCAAGCATCTCTATCGCGACAGCCTGTACCTCTGGTGTGCATAACATCGGTCATGCCGCACGCATCATCGCCTATAACGATGCTGATGTGATGCTGGCGGGTGGCACAGAGAAAGCCAGTACGCCATTAGGCGTCGGTGGCTTTGGTGCAGCACGTGCTCTCTCAACCCGTAATGAAAACCCGCAAGCGGCCAGCCGCCCGTGGGATAAAGATCGTGACGGTTTTGTGCTGGGTGACGGCGCTGGCATTGTGGTACTCGAAGAGTATGAACATGCGAAGAAACGTGGTGCGAAAATCTACGCGGAAATCGTAGGTTTTGGTATGAGCAGCGATGCCTACCACATGACTTCACCACCAGAAGATGGATCAGGCGCCGCCGCGGCAATGATCAACGCATTGCGCGATGCTCAGCTTACGCCAGAGCAGATTGGCTATGTCAACGCGCACGGCACCTCCACGCCAGCGGGTGATAAAGCGGAAGCGCGGGCGGTGAAATCGGTCTTTGGGGCAGCAGCCAGCAGCGTGATGGTGAGCTCGACCAAATCAATGACCGGGCACTTACTGGGTGCGGCAGGCGCGGTTGAATCGATCTACTCGATTCTGGCGCTGCGCGACCAGGCCATTCCACCGACCATTAACCTCGACAATCCGGATGAGGGCTGCGATCTCGACTTCGTGCCCCACACCGCGCGTCAGGTTCCCGGTCTGGAGTACACCCTGTGTAACTCCTTCGGTTTCGGCGGAACCAACGGTTCGTTGATCTTCCGTAAAGTGTAATCGTTGTTGATTGCTAAAAAGGCCCGCGATGCGGGCCTTTTTTTATCCTGCAGAATGCGCTGAAATCACGAGTCACGCTCAGGAGAGAACCATGTGGATTAACGGGTTAAAACAATCGATGCTGGCCGCCAGCGACCGCGGCCTGCAGTTTGGGGATGGCTGTTTTACTACCGCCGCCGTGCGTCAGGGTAAAATCGTGCTGCTGGAAAGTCACATTCAGCGCCTCAAAGAGGGCTGTGAGCGGTTATGGATTGATGGCGTCGACTGGCTTCAGCTTGAGACTGAAATGCGACAGGCCGCGCAGCAACAAACCCAGGCGGTGCTAAAAGTGATTATCAGCACGGGCAGCGGCGGACGGGGCTACAGCCGGCGCGGCTGTGGTGAACCCACGCGAATTGTCTCGCTGGCGCCCTGGCCGCAACACTACTCCGATTTACAGCAGCGTGGCGTGTCACTCCGGCTCAGCCCGGTCCGTCTGGCACGTAATCCACAGTTTGCCGGTATCAAGCACCTTAATCGTCTGGAGCAGGTGATGATCAGAGCTCATCTTGACCAGACAGACGCCGACGAGGCGCTGGTGCTTGACACTGAAGGTTGGGTGGTGGAATGCTGTGCGGCCAATTTATTCTGGCGTCAGGGCTCGCAAATTTTCACGCCTGATCTATCAGCGTCGGGTGTGGATGGCATTATGCGGCGAAGTCTGATGGCGCAACTTGCTGCCGCAGGCCAGGCTTGCCAGGTAATAAAAAGCGAACCGGCGCAGCTGCTGGCCGCCGATGAAGTGGTGATATGTAACGCGCTGATGCCGGTCCTGCCGGTCCGACAGATAGAAGCGGTAGAGTTTACTGAGCGTTCGCTGTTTAATCAGTTGCGCGCAAGCTGTGAAAAGATAATGGATGCATCATGATTCGAAGCAAAAAAATCGTCGTCAGCCTGCTGGCGATCGTGGGTCTCGCGGCTGTGCTGAGTTACTGGCAGGTTAAGCGGTTTGCGGCCACCCCGTTAACCCTGCAGCAGGAAACGATCTACACGCTGCCTGCCGGCACGGGCCGGGTCGCACTTGAAGCGCAGCTGGAAGAGCAGAAGATTATTCCGCACAGTATCTGGTTTGGCGCGCTGCTGCGTCTGGAACCTGAACTGGCTACCTTCAAGGCGGGTACCTATCGCCTTGAGCCGACCATGACGGTGCGCTCGCTGTTACAGCTGCTGGCCAGCGGTAAAGAGGCGCAGTTCCCGGTGCGGTTCGTGGAAGGCCAGCGGCTGAAAGAGTGGCTGAGTGAGCTGCGCAAAGCGCCTTATATCCGGCATACCCTGAAAGATGATCAGTTCGCCACCCTTGCCAGCGCACTAAAAGTGGAGCCTGAGCAGCTGGAGGGCAACTTCTTCCCGGATACCTGGCTTTACACGGCTAACACCACCGATATGGCGCTGCTACAGCGCGCTCATGAGCGGATGAAAAAAACCATTGCTGAGGTGTGGCAGGGACGGGCGGATAATCTGCCCTATAAAACCCCACAGGATCTGGTGACCATGGCCTCAATCATTGAGAAAGAGACCGGCGTCAGCGAGGAGCGCGCGCGCGTAGCCTCGGTATTTATCAATCGCCTGCGCACCGGTATGCGGTTACAGACCGATCCCACCGTCATCTATGGCATGGGCGACAGCTATAACGGGACGCTGACCCGCAAAGATCTTGAGACGGCCAGCGCTTACAATACCTATATCATTAACGGTCTGCCGCCGGGTCCGATCGCCATGCCGGGTAAAGCCTCTCTGCAGGCAGCGGCTCATCCCGAGAAAACCAACTATCTCTACTTTGTTGCGGACGGCAAGGGCGGCCATACCTTTACGACTAATCTTGCCAGCCATAACAAGGCGGTGCAGGTTTACCGGCAGACGCTAAAGGAAAAAAATGAACAGTAAGTTTATCGTCATTGAAGGATTGGAAGGCGCCGGTAAAACCACCGCGCGTGATGCCATCGTCGCCACGCTGCGTGCCCGGGGCATTCACGATCTGGTCTTTACCCGTGAGCCTGGCGGAACGCCGCTGGCAGAACAGCTGCGGATGCTGGTTAAGCAGGGTATTGAGGGCGAGCAGGTTACAGATAAAGCGGAACTGCTGATGCTCTATGCGGCGCGGGTTCAGCTGGTGGAAACGGTCATTAAACCGGCGCTGGCGCGCGGTGCCTGGGTGATCGGCGACCGTCATGATCTCTCTTCTCAGGCTTATCAGGGAGGCGGACGTGGAGTTGACGCCGGTCTGATGCAGACGCTGCGTGATACCGTCTTAGGCGATTTCCGTCCCGATCTCACGCTCTATCTTGATGTGACACCCGACATCGGTCTGCAGCGCGCCCGTGCGCGCGGTGAGCTGGATCGCATTGAGCAGGAGTCATTGCGCTTCTTTGAACGCACCCGCGCGCGCTATCTGGCGCTGGCAGCGGAGGACCCCACCATCATCACCATCGATGCGACACAATCACTGGGCGATGTGACAGCGTCACTTCAGGCGGCGCTGGATGGCTGGCTGGCGGAGCAGGCGTGATGCACTGGTATCCGTGGCTGAATCAGCCTTATCGCCAGGTGATTGGCCAGCATCAGGAGAATCGCGCTCACCATGCGTTGTTGATCCAGGCGATGGCAGGTATGGGCGATGAGGCGCTGGTCTGGGGGATGAGCCGCTGGCTGATGTGCCAGCAGCGGGATGGCCTGAAAAGTTGCGGACAGTGTCACGGTTGCCAGCTGATGCAGGCCAATACCCATCCTGACTGGTATCGGCTTGAGGCGGAGAAGGGCAAAAGTACCCTGGGCATCGACGCGGTGCGGCAGGTAACGGAAAAAATGTACCACTTTGGTCAGCAGGGCGGCGCGAAAGTGGTCTGGCTGCCGGATGCCGCGCAGCTTTCGGAAGCGGCGGCCAACGCCTTGCTGAAAACGCTGGAAGAGCCGCCAGCCAACAGCTGGTTCTTCCTCAGCAGCCGGGATCCCTCGCGCCTGCTGGCCACGCTGCGCAGCCGCTGCATGGCGCTGCATCTGACGCCGCCGGACGAAGGACAAAGCCTGCTCTGGCTGAAGAAGCACGCTGCGCACGACGAACAGATGCTGCTGGCGGCTCTGCGTCTGAGCGCAGGTGCACCCGGTGCGGCGCTGAGCCTGCTGGAAAACGGACCGTGGCAGGCCCGGCAGAAGCTCTGCGATGCGCTGTCCGCTGCGTTGCAGCAGGACATCCTGCAACTGCTGCCTGCGCTGAACGCCGACGACGCGGCAGCGCGTATCGGCTGGCTGCTCTCTTTGCTGCTGGATGCAATGAAGTGGCAGCAACATGCAGGTCAGTGGCTGAGTAATATCGATCGTCAGGATGTGGTGCAGTTGCTGGCCGGATACTTTTCTGCCAGCGCGCTCAACAGCAGCCTCCAGGATTGGATGCGCTGTCGCGAGCAGCTACTGCATGTGGCATCGGTGAATCGCGAATTATTGCTGACCGATCAGCTTCTGAGCTGGGCGGACAAACAGAAGCCCGCGCTTGTCGGCTAAACCTATCTGAGAGTAATTATGTTTATTGTGGATTCCCATTGCCATCTTGATGGCCTGGACTATGAAAAGAACCATCGTGACCTGGATGATGTGATCGCCAAAGCGGCGGCGCGTGATGTGAAATTTATGCTGGCAATCGCCACCACGCTGCCGGGTTTTCATACCCTTAAAAGTCTGGTCGGCGAACGGAAAAATATAGCGCTCTCCTGCGGTGTGCATCCGCTGAATCAGGAAGAGGCCTATGATGTTGAGGAGTTTCGTCGGCTCTCTGCCGATCCTCAGGTGGTGGCTCTGGGAGAAACCGGGCTGGATTATCACTATCAGCCAGAAACAAAAGATCAGCAGCAGCGCTCGTTCCGGGAACATATCCGTACCGGTATTGCGCTGAACAAACCGATCATTGTTCACACCCGTGATGCCCGCGAAGATACGCTGGCGATTCTGCGTGAAGAGCAGGTTGAACGTTGCGGCGGCGTGCTGCACTGCTTCACTGAGGATCAGCCCACCGCAGCAAAACTGCTGGATATGGGCTTCTACATCTCTTTTTCCGGCATCGTCACATTCCGCAATGCCGAGCAGTTACGTGAAGCCGCACGCTATGTGCCGCTGGATCGGATGCTGGTGGAAACGGATTCGCCTTATCTGGCCCCGGTGCCTTTCCGTGGTAAAGAGAATCAGCCCGCTTATACGCGCGATGTTGCCGAATATCTGGCTGTACTAAAAGGGGTGGATTTAGAAACGCTGGCAGCCACAACAACCCAAAACTTCTCAACGCTGTTTCATATCCCGATGAGCCAGCTGGGCGCCTGATCAGCTATTATTTCAGCCTCTGTAATTAATCTGTAACCTGCGTATATGACCCTGTTTTTTCAGACAGGGTCAGCTTTTTATCGCCGATTACTGGTGCGGATCAGTAAGAAATTTCGTAAAGTGCGCCCTTGTGATTGTCGAAACGTGATACCCGTCAAAGTAACAAATCGGGAATTATTTTACCCTTCGTAATAAATCAAAAGGCGGTCACCGCCAGCCCGGCAAAGAATCCTCCCTCTTTGCCACGCGCACTGCGCAAATATGCACTCTTACTCAGGAGCTTCACGCTATGTTCAAAAATGCTTTTGCCAACCTTCAAAAGGTCGGTAAATCGCTGATGCTGCCGGTATCGGTTCTGCCGATTGCCGGTATTTTGTTAGGGGTCGGTTCAGCCAATTTCAGCTGGTTACCTGCAGTGGTTTCGCATGTGATGGCAGAAGCGGGTGGATCGGTGTTCGCCAACATGCCGCTGATTTTCGCTATTGGTGTGGCGCTGGGCTTTACCAATAATGACGGCGTTTCGGCGCTGGCAGCGGTTGTTGCCTATGGCATCATGGTGAAAACCATGGCGGTGGTTGCCCCGCTGGTGCTGCATCTGCCTGCGGCGGAGATCGAGGCTAAACACCTCGCCGACACCGGGGTGCTGGGCGGTATTATCGCCGGTTCCATCGCCGCTTACATGTTTAATCGCTTCTACCGCATCAAGCTGCCAGAATATCTGGGCTTCTTTGCCGGTAAGCGTTTTGTGCCGATTATTTCCGGTCTGGCAGCTATCATTCTCGGCGTGCTGCTCTCCTTTATCTGGCCACCGATAGGTTCCGCGATTCAGGAGTTCTCGCAGTGGGCAGCCTATCAAAACCCGGTTGTCGCCTTTGGTATTTATGGCGTAATTGAACGTGCGTTGGTGCCATTTGGTCTGCATCACATCTGGAACGTTCCTTTCCAGATGCAGATCGGTGAATACACCAATGCGGCAGGTCAGGTGTTCCACGGTGATATCCCGCGCTATATGGCGGGTGACCCGACCGCAGGTAAACTCTCTGGCGGCTTCCTGTTCAAAATGTACGGTCTGCCAGCGGCAGCGATTGCTATCTGGCATTCAGCGAAGCCTGAAAATCGCGCCAAAGTGGGCGGTATCATGATCTCCGCCGCGCTGACCGCATTCCTGACCGGTATCACCGAACCGATTGAATTCTCATTCATGTTCGTGGCACCAATCCTGTATGTGATCCATGCGCTGCTGGCGGGTCTGGCATTCCCAATCTGTATCCTGCTTGGGATGCGTGATGGCACCAGCTTCTCTCACGGTCTGATCGACTTTATCGTCCTGAGCGGCAACAGCAGTAAAATCTGGCTGTTCCCGATTGTTGGTATCATCTATGGTCTGGTTTACTACACCATATTCCGTGTACTGATCGCGAAGCTGGATCTGAAAACACCTGGCCGTGAAGAGAGCAGCAGCAGCGAGCAATCTACCGCGACCGGTACAGAGATGGCGGGCAAACTGGTGGCGGCGTTTGGTGGTAAAGAGAACATCACCAACCTGGATGCCTGTATCACCCGTTTACGTGTCAGCGTCGCCGATGTGGCGAAAGTGGATCAGACTGAACTGAAAAACCTCGGCGCCCGTGGCGTGGTGGTTGCCGGTTCCGGTGTGCAGGCGATTTTCGGGACTAAATCCGATAACCTGAAAACCGATATGGATGATTACATCCGCAGCATGTAATGATTTACAGCGATGAAAAAGCCCCGCTAAGCGGGGCTTTTTTTTGGCCGGGATTCAGAGGTAAACGCGCAGATACTCTGTCAGGCAGAGCAGGGCCATCGCCTGGCCGTAGGGCATAGAGGTCAGAGGAACCGTGCGGTAGTAATCCAGATCCATGCCCATTGCGGTACCAAAGGAGACCTGTTTTAACTCGCCATCGTCATCAATATTGGCAATCACGCCGCGCAACGCTTTTTCTGCCACCTCGCGATACTCCGCGGGCAGATAACGTTTACGAACCCCTTTCAGAATGCCATAGGCAAACCCGGCGGTGGCGGAGGCTTCCGGGTAGCTGTGCGGATCATCAAGCAGGGTGTGCCACAATCCGCTGCTGTGCTGACACTCCCTGAGCGCTTTAACCTGGGTCTCCAGCACCTGCTGCAGAAAACGGCGGGTAGCGTGATGCTCAGGCCAGTTCATCATCTCCAGGAAGTCGGGAATGACAATCGTCACCCAGCTGTTACCGCGCGCCCAGCGTGCATCAGCAAAGTTATGGCGGCCGTCAAAGTTCCAGCCGTGGAACCATAAGCCGGTTTTGCGATCCATCAGATACTGGGTGTGCAGCAGGAACTGATAACTCGCTTCTTCAATCCACTCATCGCGCTTCAGCAACTGGCCAATTTTAGCCAGCGCCATCACGCTCATCATCAGCGTATCGTCCCAGAGCTGCTGTGGGTTTTCGTTGTTATAGACAATGTGCTGCAGGCCGCCCTGTTCGGTACGCGGCATCTCATACATAACCCATTCTGCCCAGCGCTCCAGCACCGGCACCCAGGCCGGATTCCCGGTCTCTTCGTAACGGTAGGCCAGCGTCAGAAAAGGACAAACGGTATTCACATTTTTGGTCGGCGTGCCTTCCGCCAGACGCTGCCTAAACCACTCATCAATAATGGCCAGCGTCTGCTGGTCACCGGTCTGCTGATAGTAGTGCAGCATGCCATACAGACCGATGCCGTGTGTCCATTCCCAACCCGCCCAGCCTTTGGTATCAATCACCCGGCCATCGTCCAGCCGTAATAAAAATTCGCCTGTCTCATCGGTGATGTTAACCAGATTCTGTGTCAGCTTTTGAATCAGCTGTACCAGTTCGCTGCGTGGCAACAGATGTTCGGGCTGGCACAATAATTTGCTGTGTTTAACGGGAAATACAGTCATGGTTTATTCCTGTCGTTTTAAGGTCGGGTTTAAAGAAGGGTTTAAAGTGGGATGTGCGGACAATTTTTCCGGCGCTGGCTTATTACGATTAAGGAAGCCAATGTTGTTGTTGCCCCAAAGATTTTCGTAAGGCATGCCAGCCAGCGTTTCTACAATTCCGCGTGCTTCCGGCGTGATGCTTTCCGGCACGATGCGGCCCGCGTCGCGCATCTTCAGCGTCTCCTGGCGCAGCACAGTGTGGGTCTGCAGATTAAGCTTAAAGCGCAGTGACACGATAAAGCCGCAGGCCAGTACGGCCACAGTGCCAATGCTGAGAATCGCCAGAATAGTGTGGCTGACGCCGGGTACCTGGGTCGCCTGGCCAGAAACAAAGCCGGAGAGCTGCAGCACGATACCGACCAGCATAACTGCGCCAGCCTGCGACGCTTTACGCGTCAGGGTCATGATGCCGGCAAAAATCCCTTCACGGCGCTGTCCGGTGATCACCTCATCCACATCGGCGATATAGGTATAGGTGTTCCACGGCACATAGTTGATGCCGCCACGTCCCAGGCCTGCCAGGGCGGAGATCACCAGCAGCAGTGACATGTTGTCGTTCATTCCGGCATACCACAATCCAGCGTAAGAGAGCGCCGCAAGTCCAAACAGTACAGCCACCAGACGGTAGGCGGGCGCGGGTCCCATGCGGATGCAGAGCGGAATCATCGCCATCACGGCAATAAACTGCAGCACCGCCATGGTGCCCATCAGGCTGGAGGCGACCTGAGCGCTCTGCATCAGCACAAATACCACATACCAGGTAAAGACGGCGTTAAACACATCCTGGGCGATATAGCCGCCGAGGTACATGCCAAGGTGCTGGCGGAAGATGCGGATGCGTAAGGTTGAAGCCAGCTCGACATAGAGCCGCTTGAGATTCTGCATCAGCGTCAGCTGCTGCTTTTCCTGTTCTGCACGGCGTGACTCGGCGGAAAAGTCATCGGGGTGACGCTCCCAGGTAAAACACCACACCAGCGTCAGCACCAGCGCGCAGATTACCGAAAACACCAGGCTGGCGTAGAAGAAGGAGAGAGGATTATCTTTGCCCAGCATACCCAGCAAAATACCGGGTAAAAAGGCAGCCAGAATGGCCGACAGCTGTGCCAGGCCGATGCGGGCACCGGAGAAGCGGGTTTTCTGTTTGAAATCGTCGGTCATTTCCGGCACCAGCGTTTCATACGGCACCAGGATCATGGTGTAGACGATATCAAACAACAGATACGTGCAGAGATACCACCAGAAACTCATGTCGCTGAGCCACATCAGGCTATAACTGAATACAGAGGGTATGCCGAGCAGGATAAAGAATTTGCGGCGGCCAAAGCGTTTGCCCAGCCAGGTCGAACCGAAGTTATCGGTCAGAAAGCCCATCAGCGGACTGACTATCGCATCCAGCACGCGGGCAGCGGCAAAGATCAGCGTGGCCTGAATCGGGGTTAACCCACAAAAGGTGGTGTAAAAATAGAGCAACCAGGCGGCGGTCAGCGCCGTGGTGCCTGCTCCAAGAAAATCTCCGGAACCGTAGGCCAGATAGTGGCCAAGACCAATTTTACGTGAGCGCATGTCTGATGCTCCTTGATGTTTATGGCGGTTTATCCCTGGTGACGCCGGTCATCTCACCCGGACTGGTTAGCAAAGTAGAACTGACGGGTCGGCTAAACCTTCGCAATTTGGCAAGTGCTGGCGCTGAAGTGGCAGTCATACAAAGAAAAGGGTGGCGAAATTCTAATTTATAAAACAGCGTTTCATTTTCTGGTGTGGCAGGGGCGTTGTTAGCATTCTGAACAGCGTGCGGGTCACGGAGAGAGGGGGCTGCTGCAAAGGCAGGCGAACAATGCAAGAAAAGTGGTCCTGAGGTTGAAAGAAAACAAATTTCTCCCGCATACTGATTGATTAAGACTCAGGCTAAAGGAATTGCACCATGGCAGAAGAAACCATTTTTAGTAAAATTATCCGCCGCGAAATCCCCGCTGATGTGGTTTATCAGGATGAGCTGGTCACTGCCTTCCGCGACATTTCGCCCAAAGCGCCGACCCATATTTTAATCGTGCCGAATGTGCTGATCCCAACGGTCAACGAGGCGGAAGCGGCGCATGAGCATGCGCTGGGACGTATGTTTACTACCGCGGCGAAAATCGCCCGTCAGGAAGGTATCGATCAAAATGGTTATCGTCTGATTGTGAACTGCAATCAACATGGTGGTCAGGAGGTTTATCACATTCATATGCATCTGCTGGGCGGTGAACCGCTGGGACCGATGCTCTCTAACTGACCTGATAACGGAAGCGTGCTATGCGATCCTGGCTGACTGGCCTGCCGATCCTGCTCTGCCTGACGGCCTGCAGCAGTGATAAACCGATGATCAATACGTCACAGTCGCTGGTGATGGAGTCCTCTGTGTTGTCGGCAGGGATCATTACCGATGAACCGACGCTGGATGAGAACGATGGACTGAAGCGTGCCACCAGCGTGCTCTATAATCAGCGCGAAACACCGGTTGTTGTGCACTATCGTTACTACTGGTATGACGACAAAGGGCTGGAAATCACCCCGCAGGAACCGGCGCAGACCGTTACCGTTCCGGCGCAGGGCAGCATTATCGCCACTTCGCAACTGGGTAACCTGACGGCCAGCAAGGTTCGTCTTTATCTCTATCTTTAAGGATTTTCTACGTGATACGCAGTGTTAATCGTACCGGAGCGATACTGATGGCGCTCATTCTGACCGGCTGTGTCGTGAAACAGCAGCAGCCTGCACCGGTTGAACCGACCCAGCCTGTGGAGCCGGTGCAGCCCGTTCCACAACCTGAACCGGTGCCGCAACCGCAGCCTGTGCCGCAGCCACCGAAACTGGTCACTATCAACTGGGATGCCAGCGTTCAGCCGCTGGTGGCGCAGATGTTGCAGGCCGCCAGCGCCGAGCCGGGCAGCGTGTTGCTGGTGGATCGGGTTAAAAACAGCACCAACGGTGCGCTGCAAAGCGAGAAAGCGACGGCAGCTATCCAGAATGCGCTGAATAACAACGGCAAATTCACCCTGGTTTCTGCTGACCAACTGGCGCAGGCCAAGCAGACGCTGGGATTATCGCCGGATGACAGCCTGAACTCGCGCAGTAAAGCGATTGGCCTGGCGCGTAACGTTAATGCTCAGTATGTGCTCTACAGCAACGCGCGTGGCGATGTCAAAGCGCCGACGCTGCAAATGCAACTGATGCTGGTCCAGACCGGTGAGATCATCTGGTCCGGCAACGGCATTGCACAGAATTAATCCCGCTTTCCAGCGGATGATTCAGCAGGTCACCGGCGAACCAGAAAAGACATCCTTTATCCCGCTTGCCGGTCTGACCGGGCACAGCCAGAAGATTGTCAGCCCGCGCGGAACTTTTATCGCGCGGGCGGCACCGCAACCTGTTATTCCGTTTGTGGATCGGCAGCGCGAATTCCGTCTGTTACGCAAACTGCAAGCCAGCGGAGTGGCACCGCAGCCCGTGGCGGGCCATCGTCAGGGAATCATCCTGACCTGGTGCGCAGGCGAAGCGCTGGATGAACACCGTTTCAGCCAGCAGCGTCCACAGATCGTGGCACTGCTACAGCAGCTGCATCAGCAGCCGCTGACCGGCTATCGTCTGCAGTTGTTGCCGCTGTTATGGCGCTACTGGCAGCTCACTCCACAGCGGCATCACCGCTGGTTGCGGGCGCTCAGGCGTCTGACGCAGCAGGGTGAACCTCACCCGCTGCGGCTGGCTCCGCTGCACATGGATCTGCATGCCGGAAATGTCATACAAGGTCCCGAAGGTCTGCGTCTGATCGACTGGGAGTATGCCGCCGATGGCGACGTGGCGCTGGAGCTGGCGGCTGTCTGTGCCAGCGATCCGCAGCACCATGCCGAGTGGCTGGCTGAGTATGCCGCGGCGATGCAGTTGCCGCTTACCGCGCTGGTGCAGCAGGTCAGACGCTGGCAGCCCTGGCTGCAGTTGCTGATGGCCAGCTGGTATCAGCTCCGTGCCGGTCAGCGTGACGACGACACATTACAACATCTGGCTCGACAGAGCTGGGAACAGATTTAATCGCGTTACGCAGGTGCGTTTCGCTACAGGATTCATGATATGAGATCAGATTTACCCGGCCCACTGATGCTTGACGTCGAGGGTTATGAACTGGATGGCGAAGAGCGCGACATCCTGCAGCATCCGCTGGTGGGCGGTTTAATTTTATTTGCCCGAAATTATCATGATCCCGCACAGCTGGCTGAGCTGGTGCGGCAGATCCGCGCCGCCTCTCACACTCGGCTGGTGGTGGCGGTGGATCAGGAGGGAGGTCGCGTGCAGCGTTTCCGTGACGGCTTCACCCAACTGCCTGCCATGCAATCTTTTGCTGCGTTGCACGACCTGGATACCGCCGGTGAACTGGCGCAACAGGCGGGATGGCAAATGGCGGCCGAGATGATCGCCATGGATATCGATATCAGCTTTGCGCCGGTACTCGATATTGGTCATATCAGCGCCGCGATTGGTGACCGTTCTTTCCATGCCGATCCGGCCATCGCCCTTGATGTCGCCCGCCGCTTTATTGCCGGGATGCACGAGGCGGGCATGAAGACTACGGGTAAACATTTTCCGGGTCACGGTGCGGTGAGTGCGGATTCGCATAAAGAGACCCCACGCGATCCGCGGGACGAAAAGACGCTGCGTGAGCATGACATGGCAATCTTCAGCAAGCTGATTACCGAACAGGCACTGGACGCCATCATGCCCGCACACGTCATCTACTCCGAAGTTGATCCGCTGCCCGCCAGTGGTTCGCCATACTGGCTTAAAACCGTGCTGCGTGAGCAACTGGGCTTTGACGGTATTATTTTCTCCGACGATCTGTCGATGGAGGGCGCAGCGGTGATGGGCAGCTATCCTGAGCGGGCGCAGCAGTCCCTTTCCGCGGGCTGTGACATGATTCTGGTCTGCAATCAGCGTCAGGGTGCCATCAGTGTACTGGATAACCTGATCCCGGTCGGGTCAGAGCGGGTTACACAGCTGTATCATCAGGGCAGGTTTACCCGCGATGAACTGCGGGGAACGCATCGCTGGAAAAATAATGCTCAGCAACTGAGTGCGCTTCAGGAACGCTGGCTGGCTCATAAGGCGTCGTGGTAAGCAGTGACTGCCCGGCGCTATCACTACCTTGAGGATTATCATGATCATCTATCTGCACGGTTTTGATTCCAACAGTCCGGGCAATCACGAAAAAGTGCTGCAACTGCAATTTATCGATCCTGACGTCAGGTTGATCAGTTACAGCACCCGCCATCCCAAACATGACATGCAGTTTCTGCTAAAAGAGACCGATAAGATGCTGACGCTTTCTGACGACGACCGGCCGCTGATTTGCGGCGTCGGACTGGGCGGCTTCTGGTCAGAGCGCATTGGATTTCTGTGCGGCATCCGGCAGGTGATTTTTAATCCCAACCTCTCGCCGCAGGCGAACATGGAAGGGAAGATCGACCGGCCGGAGGAGTATCAGGATATCGCAACGAAGTGCGTCAGCGATTTTCGCGAGCGTAATCGTGACCGCTGTCTGGCCATTCTCTCCCGTCACGATGAGGCGCTCGACAGCCAGCACATTGCTGACCAGCTGCATCCGTTTTATGAAATTGTCTGGGATGAGACGGAAGGGCACAAATTCAAAAATATATCCCCACATCTTAAGCGGATAAAAGCTTTTAAAACATTAGGTTAAGCAGCAAAGGCATCGCAAGGTGCCTGTTTTTATTACGTAATTATCTGAGTTTTATTTTCCCGCTTTGATGTATATCAATATTCTTATGTTCTCCTCTTCCCGCCATGCTATTCTCCCAGCAGATTGCGATTTTAACTTCGCCAACCCTATGTTTCTTAAGGTTTAATTTAACCTTTGGTTAACTTTTGGTTCACAATTTGAGGGGGTCTTTGTTGACTACGTCTGTTAAGAAAATTGTTATTGTCGGAGGGGGAGCGGGCGGCCTGGAAATGGCCACGCAGCTGGGCCATAAACTGGGCCGAAAAAAGAAGGCCGAGATTATCCTGGTTGATCGTAACCACAGTCATTTGTGGAAGCCCCTACTGCACGAAGTGGCGACCGGCTCAATGGACGAAGGCATTGATGCATTGAGCTATCTGGCTCATGCCCGCAATCACGGTTTTGAGTTCCAGCTGGGTTCACTCACCGATATCGATCGCACCCGAAAAGTGATCCGCCTGGCCGAAGTGCTGAATGCGCAGGGCGAAGTGCTGGTGCCACAGCGTGAAGTGGCCTACGACCAGCTGGTGATGGCGCTGGGCAGCACCTCGAATGATTTCGGTACGCCAGGCGTCAAAGATCACTGCATCTTCCTGGATAATCCGCATCAGGCGCGTCGTTTCCATAACGAAATGCTCAACCTGTTCCTGAAATTCTCCGCCAGCGAAGGCAGGGTCGAGAAAGTTAACATCGCCATCGTGGGCGGCGGGGCAACAGGCGTTGAGCTGTCAGCTGAATTGCACAACGCGGTGAAACAGCTGCACAGCTACGGCTTCAAAGGCCTGGGACGCGAAGCGCTGAATGTGACGCTGGTTGAAGCGGGTGAACGTATCCTGCCTGCACTGCCACCACGCATCTCTGCTGCGGCACATCAGGAGCTGACCAAGCTGGGCGTTCGCGTGCTGACGCAGACCATGGTCACCAGCGCCGAGCGTAATGGCCTGAATACCAAAGGCGGTGAGTTTATCGAAGCCGATCTGATGGTCTGGGCGGCTGGGATTAAAGCACCCGACTTCCTGAAAGAGATTGGCGGACTGGAAACCAACCGCATCAATCAGCTGGTGGTCAAAGAGACGCTGCAAACCACGCTGGACGATGACATCTACGCGATTGGTGACTGCGCCTCCTGCGCCTTGCCGGGCGGCGGTTTTGTACCACCGCGCGCCCAGTCAGCGCATCAGATGGCTTCACGCGCCATGAACAACATTCTGGCGCAGCGTGACGGTAAACCGCTGAAAGCCTATGTCTATAAAGATCATGGCTCGCTGGTATCGCTCTCCCGCTTCAGTACGGTCGGCAGCCTGATGGGCAACCTGATGCGTGGCTCAATGATGGTGGAAGGGCGCATCGCGCGCTTTGTCTACATCTCGCTTTACCGTATGCACCAGATTGCGCTGCACGGCTACTTCAAAACCGGGCTGATGATGCTGGTCGGCAGTATTAACCGGGTTATTCGTCCCCGGCTGAAGCTGCACTAAGCAACAGCAATAACGCTGGCTAATTAATGTTAAGCCTCCTCCTTTATGAGGGGGCTTTTTTTATGTCCTGGAGAAGCCCCTGAAACAGACGCTGGCGCAGGAGAGTGCGATATCGACTAAAGCAAAATGCATTCATAATTTTGACTAAAGTAAAATTTTATGAGCATGGCAGGGTAGTATGTTGGTGATGCCTGAAATGCGTACCATTAATAACAAGAGAGTAACCGTAAGAATATTTGCTATAGCCAGAAAACTTTACAGGTAACGAGTTCGGCTACTTCAGTTCCGTCGTTAGCCCGGCTACAAAGCTGGTCTCTGACGCGCAGAACGAATGGCTAATTCCTTGTTATTCATTGGCTAAAAATATCCGTCTCTGCGCCTTTAGCTAATCCCGGCGATTCGCCAGACTCAGCAGCCCCTGAACTACGGATAATTACTGGTACTTTTTTAAATGGCCTGTCTCACTAACTTTTGTAAGTTTAGTGTAAGTTTTTCTATAATTTTTCTTGTGGTTTTTGATTCCAGCGGCATAATGTGCGCAGGAAAGCAGTAATATACATTTTGTTACAACTTAACCACACGGATCGGTTATGCAGCCCCAAAAAAATGGAGTTTTAATAACGCTGGCACCTCTGCTTTGCGCTCTGCTGATTACCACCCTGCCAGTTTGCACTGTGCAGGCGGCACCGGGTGATGAGCAATTACAGCATCAGCAGGAGCAACAAAAAGCGCGTCAGCAGCGGCTGATGCCACAGGTGCCTGATGTGCGTCTCTCAGAAACGGTTCCGGCACCTTCCCACCTGACGTTCCCGCAGGAAACACCCTGTTTTGTTATTCAGCAGGTCACTCTGTCCGGGCAGGAGGCGCTGCCGCACTGGGTGCCTTTGCAGCGTCTGGCCAGTCAGGCCAATGGTCATTGTCTCGGCGTGAAAGGCATCAGCCAGTTAATGAGCACGCTGCAAAACCGGCTGATCAATCATGGCTGGGTCACTACGCGCGTGCTGGCTCCGCAGCAGGATCTGCGTCAGGGCGTGCTGCAACTTCTGATAGTGCCTGGCAAAATCCGCAGTGTGGAATTGTCACCCTCATCATCCCGCTATGTCAGCCTGTGGCCGACATTACCCGCCCATGCAGGCAATCTGCTGGATTTACGGGATATTGAACAGGGGCTGGAAAACCTGCAGCGTCTGCCGACGGTGGAAGCGCATATGGCGCTCCGTCCAGGCCTCAATCCGGGTGAAAGTGACATCGTGATTGAACGCACGCAGCGCCGTTTCTGGCGACTCGGCGCATGGCTGGATGATTCCGGCACCGAAAGTACCGGGCGCTATCAGAGCGGGATTATGCTGGCGCTGGATAACCCGACCTCTCTCAGCGATCTCTTCTACCTGACCGCCAGTCGCGACCTGGGATTTGCTGGCAGAAAAAGCAGCAAAAGCCTGTCGGGACATTACGCGGTGCCTGTGGGCTACTGGCTGTTTGGCCTTACCGCCAGCGACTACGACTACCATCAGACAGTCGCCGGTTACAGCCGCGATTTTCTCTACGCCGGAAAGAGCCGCTCGCTGGATGTGCAGGCCAGCCGGGTGATCTACCGCAATGCCGCCGCCAAAACCACCGTCAGCGCCGATGTGCTGGTTAAAGAGTCGCGCAACTTCATCAACGACACCGAAATCAGCAGCCAGCAGCGCCGTACCAGCGCATGGCGACTCGGCCTGTCGCACCGGCACTTCATCGGTCCGGCGACGCTGGACGCCGGTGTCAGTTATCAGCGTGGTACGCGCTGGTTCGGTGCGCTGCCCGCCTGGGAGGAGTCATATCAGGACTCTACCTATGCCACCGCGCTTTCTAAAATCCTGACCTGGCAGGCGGGACTCACCACGCCGTTCGCGCTGGGTAATCAGCGTTTAAGTTACAACATCCAATATCGTCGCCAGATGAGCAACACCCCGCTGACACCGCAGGATGAGTTCGCGATTGGCAACCGCTGGACGGTGCGCGGTTTTGATGGTGAACGCACCCTCAGTGCCAGTCGCGGCTGGACCGTTCAGAACACGCTGGCCTGGCAGACGCCGCTGCCCACTCAGGAGCTTTACCTGGGTGCCGACTATGGCGAGGTGGGCGGCAACAGCGCCTCCCAGGGTGGACCTCTGGGACGACATCTGGCGGGCGGCGTCATCGGATTGCGCGGCGCGATCACGCCCGCCAGCCTGAGCTACGACTTTTTTGCCGGGATTCCTCTGTCGAAACCGGACGGCTTCAAAACCGATCCTGTCACCTATGGTTTCAGCGTGAACTGGAACTACTAAACCTTTTATCGATATTGCTGACAATGGACTGTGCGCATTATGAATAAACTCTGCTATCGCCTTATTTTCAACCGGGTTCGCGGCATGTTAATGGTGGTGTCTGACATCACCCGTAGCGGCTATTCACGTGTTGCCCGAAGCCCGAAGCGCACCTCATATGCAGAGGTGAGGGTGCGGATCTCACCGCTCAGCTTTGCACTCTGGCTGGCAGCGGGTGGGGTCAGTCTGCCGGTGCAGGCCAACATTGTGGCAGACAACAGCGCGCCGGGCAGCCAGCAGCCTACCGTCATGGCCACCGCAAATGGTCTGCCGCAAATCAACATTCAGACGCCCAATAGCCAGGGTGTTTCCCGCAACCATTACAGCCAGCTCGACGTTGACGCGCGCGGCGCAATCCTGAACAACAGCCATCAGAACACGGCTACTCAACTGGGTGGCATGGTGGCGGCTAACCCGTGGCTGTCAAAGCAGGAAGCCACGGTTATCCTTAACGAAGTCAACAGCCGTAATCCCAGCCAGCTTAACGGGTTTATCGAAGTAGCCGGTAAACGGGCTGCGGTAGTCATTGCAAACCCGTCAGGCATTACCTGTAACGGCTGCGGATTTATTAACGCCAGCCGCAATACGCTGACCACCGGACAGGCGCTGATTGAAAACGGCCAGCTCAAAGGCTTCGATGTTAATGGCGGCCGAATCAATATCGAAGGTCAGGGCCTGAATGACAGCGATGCTGACTACACCCAGATCATTGCGCAGTCGGTAGCGGTTAACGCAAAAGTTCATGCCCGCGAACTCAATGTGGTCACAGGCAGGAACCAGGTTGCGACCGAAGGTACCGTCACTACGGTGAAAGGGGATAATGGGACGACACGGCCTGAGTTTGCGCTCGACGTCGCAGCTATTGGCGGCATGTATGCCCATAAAATCACCCTGACCGGCACTGAAAAGGGCGTTGGCGTGCGTAATGCCGGTGAACTGGGTGCCAGTGCCGGTGAGCTGCACCTGACAGTGGATGGCAGACTGGAGAACAGCGGCACGCTGCAAAGTCAGGCCGCGCTGCAGATAGCCAGCAATGGCGACCAGGAGAACCGCGGCAACATCGTGTCACAGCAGGATGTCACGCTGGCCTCCAGCGGCACGCTGCGCAACAGTGGGCTGGTGAGCGCAGGCCGTAACGCGACGCTCTCCGCCAGCACCATTGAGAGCACCGCTGAAAGTACGCTGGCGGCAGGCGTTGGCGGCAATGAGACGCTGAGCCAGCCCGGTAATTTGCTGCTGACCAGCCAGGGTGAGCTTAAGGCGCGGGGTAAAAACCTGGCGCACGACCAGATTCAGGCGCGGGGCAGCCGGGTCGATCTCGCCGGGAGCCAGACCTCAGCAGATGCCATCGCGCTGACCTCTACGCAGGCGGATATCAGCACCCAGGGCGCCACGGTGGCGGGCCGTACACTCGGGATTCAGGCTGCGACGGCGCTTAACAATGATGACGGCAAACTGGCGGCGGGCAGCCTCGCTGTCGCGGCACAAAACGTCAGTAACAATCGCGGCCTGCTGCGGCAGCAAAACCGCGAAGCCCTGACGATCTCCACGGGGTCGTTGCTCAACAATCAGGGCACGCTGAGCAATGAAGGTGATACCCGGCTGCAGGCAGAGCATATTGAAAACCGCAGCGGGCTCATCGCAGGTAACGGTGACTTACTGCAGCTGGATACGCCATGGCTGGATAATCAGGGCGGCACCGTGCAGCTGGCGGGCAATAATGGCGCGCTGAACCTTAATGCGACCCGGCTGGAGGGCAATCAGGGCAATCTGCTGTCAGCGGGTTCGTTAACGCTCAGCGGCGACAGGCTCGATCTCTCACAGGCACACACCCAGGCAGAGGCGCTGACGCTGAAGGCGGGCACGCTGGATCACCGTCAGGGTCTGCTGTCGCAGCGTGGCGCTGGCGAGATGGCGATCGCGGTTTCGGGTGACACAGACAACCGTGGTGGACGGATTGAGAGCGGCGGTAATCTGAATCTTGCCTCAGGTAGCCTGGATAACAGCGGTGGCACGCTGCTGGCTGCGGGCAGCGGCGATCTGCAACTGCAGGTTCAGGAGTCCCTGACGAACGCGCAGGGTGTGCTGCAGGCCAGTCACAATCTGCAACTCACCAGCGCAAGCCTGGATAATCAGCAGGGCCTGATTGCTTCAACTGGCGGTGACGCTACGCTGATGACCCGCGAGGCTATTGATAACACCCAGGGTCGCATCGAAGCGGGTCAGCAGGTCACTTTGCGCAGTCAGGCGCTGGATAATCAGCGTGGAACCCTGCTCGGCCGCGGCGTGACCATCGACACGCAGCAGGGTGAACTGAACAATACTGGCGGTAACCTGGTCGCCCGTACCGATCTCAGCATTTCCAGCGGGACAACGGACAATCACAGCGGTCTGATCCAGTCAGGCGGCGATCTGACACTTGATACCCACGGACAGGCGCTGATTAACCGTGACAGCGGTAAAGCAGGAATAATCAGCGGTGGCGCACTTGCCCTTAACAGTGGCGACCTGGATAACCAGTACGGCGTTATCGCCGCTGCCTCGGCGGCCAGCATCAGCAGCGGCCTGCTGACCAACATTGACGGCACACTGATGTCTGATGGGGCGCTGACGCTGAAGACCGGCGCGCTCGACAATCAGCGAGGCTTATTACAATCGGGTCAGGCGCTCTCACTGGATACTCACGGCGCGCAGCTGAACAACAGCGCCAGCGGCGATCGCGGCGGCATTGTGGCACGCGGCGATCTGCAACTCTCAACCGGAAAGTTAGCCGGTGATCACGGCGTCATTCAGGGACAAAACCTGGTAATCGATACGCAGGGCCAGGCCGCTGATTTCAGGTCTGCTCTGCTCAGCGCCAGCGGCGAACTATTGCTGAGCAGTGGCGCGCTGGATAACAGCGGCGGGCGACTGCAGTCCGGCGGTGATATGCAGCTTAATACGCACGGAGAGGCGCTGAATAATGCGGCATCAGGCGGCGTTATTGCGGGAGCTAATCTGCATATCAGCAGTGGTGATCTTGATAACAGCACGGGCTCGCTGGTCTCGGCGGGCGCTATGCGGCTCACCAGCGGTGGACTGAACAACGTCGATGGGATTATTAATGCCGATCATGGATTAACGCTGGAAAGCAGCAGCGTGGATAACCAGCGCGGCCTGCTTCAGTCGGGTGAGGCGTTGTCCGTCAACACCCGGGGCGGCGAACTGAATAACCGCGACAGTGGCGAACGCGGTGGCATTGTTGCAGGCGGCGATCTGCTGCTCTCCAGCGGCCAGATTGATGGCCGTAGCGGGGTGATGCTGGGACAGAATATTCGCATCGATACTCATCAGCAGACCTTCGACCACCAACAGGGTCAACTGGGTGCTAAAGGCATCCTGCAACTGGATAGCGGACTCCTCAACAACCGGGCAGGCAGGATTGAGTCGGGTGGCGATCTGCAACTGGACACCCACGGCAACAGCCTGATCAATCGTGAGAGCGGAGCCGCAGGCGGCCTGTTCAGTGCGGGCATGCTGAAGCTCTACAGCGGCGCATTGGATAATCTGCGCGGCTTCATCACCGGTCATAGCGGCGCGCAGGTTGTGACGGGCGATATCAACAACCAGTCCGGCACGCTGACGGGCGGCAAAGGGCGCCTCGATCTCACCAGCGGGGAGCTGCAAAACCAGGGTGGCCTGTTACAGGCTGGCAGCGACATGACGCTGAACACCCAGGGGCACGCCCTGATCAATCGCGACAGTGGTGACCAGCGCGGTATCGTTGCCCTCAACAGTCTGGATCTGCGCAGCGGGGCAATTGATAACCAGGCGGGTTTCATTGCTGCAGGACAGCAGGCATCACTCAGCGCCAGTGAACTGAACAATAGCCAGGGGCAGGTCGCAGGCAATGGCGGGCTGACTTTCAACGGTCAGGCGCTGAACAACAGTGACGGTAAACTGCAGTCGGCGGGGGATATCACCCTCACCACGGCAGGTCAGACATTGACTAACCAGCGCGGACTTATTGCCGGTGCCGGTAACCTCAATATTGAAAGTGGTGCGCTGGATAACCAGCAGGGACAGATCCAGGGTGGCACCGATCTGACGCTCAATGCGGGACAAAATGCGCTGCTTAATCAGGCGGGCAAACTCCTTTCGGCAGGCACGCTATCGCTGACGGCGGGTCAGTTGGTCAACAATGACGGCCTGGTGCAAAGCGTCGGCACCGGTACCCTGTCACTGAGCCAGCAGCTGGATAACCGTAGCGGGATGATTCAGGGCGGCCAGCAGATGACGATCACCACGCCATCGCTGATCAACCGTGATACACGACAGAGCGGTAAAGGCATTGAAGCGGGCAGTTTAACCATCGAAACCGGCACGCTGGACAACAGTCAGGGTGCTCTGCGCGCAAAACAGAGGCTGGCGCTTACCGTGCAACAGGCACTGGATAACGTCAGCGGGCTGATCTCGTCAGCGGATACGCTGACTATTCAGGACTCAGCCCAGGGGCAGGCGCTCGCCATCAACAATCAGCAGGGCACGCTGATTGCTGATAAAGAGGCGCAGATCAACGCAGCTTCCCTGAGTGGCGACGGACAGGTGTTGTCGCAGGGGAATCTCGGCATCACGCTGGCAGGTGATTTCCATAACCTCTCTGAGGTCAAAGCCAACGGCACGCTGCGGCTGACGGCGGGCGGAAACGTGACCAACGACGGCACCCTTGCTGCTCAGCAGGCGCTATTCCTTACCGCGCAAAATATCAGTAATCAGGCAAATGGCGAGATCAGCGGCGGGCAGACCGAAATTACTGCAGCCGACACCCTGAACAATCGCGGTCTGATTGACGGCGGACTGACACACCTGGTTGCGGGCGTCCTGAATAACAGCGGCACCGGCCGTATCTATGGCGATCACATTGCCATTGCGGCTACGCTGCTCAACAACCTCAGTGAAGCGGGCAAAGCAGCGGTGATTGCGGCGCGGCAGCGACTGGATATTGCGGCTGGCACGCTGAACAACCGCGACCATGCGCTGATCTACAGTGATGGCGATCTGCACATTGGCGGCCAGCTGGATGCGAATAATCAGGCCACCGGACAGGGGCAGCAGCTCAACAATGACGGGGCAACAATTGAGGCCGGGCAGGATGCCACGATCAGCATGGCGGAAATCAACAATACCAACCGCCACCTGACCACGCAGGTCGTTACGACCGAAGATAGCCAGCATCACGACGCGGTGCTAAAAGGCCACACCGATCGTTTTGACTGGGCCGACGTGGATACCAGCAAAAAAAACAAATATGGCGTGCACACGGCAAAAATGCCGGATGGCACCAGCGGCAGCGAGTTTTATGAGTATGACTACCGGCGGATAGTGAAAGAAACCCAGATTCTGGAGAGCGATCCGGGCAAGATTCTGTCGGGCGGTAACATGACCTTTAGCGCCGGTCGTCTTAACAACCACGACAGCCAGATTGTCGCGGGTGCTGTGCTCGGCGGTCAGATAGGCGAGCTGAATAATCAGGCGACAAAAGGAACGCGCGTTACCACGGACGACGGGAAATCGGTTCGCTGGTATGCGAAGAAGAAGAAAAAGAAACTGGGTGGAACCAAAACGTCGCAGGGCAAAGATAAGAAAAACTACCGCCCGGCACCCGTGACGGAAACCATCGATCTGCAGACGCTGAGCTGGCAGGCGAATGCTGCGCCGCAGGGAAATGGCTATCAGACCGGCAACCGCCAGCAGCAGGGCGTCACCGCGCAGGCTGACCGCATCGGCACACCTGCTCTCCAGCAGACGGTTGCGGCCGTGGCGCTGAGTACCACGGATAGCGGCAGTGCGTTACTGCCAGTCGGATTACGCTATGACAGTGCGCTGACGCTGGACAAGCTCGGCAGCCTCAAAGACCGGCCACTCCTGTTACCTGCCGGGCAACAATTCTCGCTGACACTGCCAGCAACGGTCGTCGACGGACAGACGATTACGCCGGTGATCCGCGCCGTCTCACCTGATATCCGGCTGCCGGACAACAGCCTGTACCAGCTGCAACCTGGCAGTGACAGCCATTACCTGGTCGAGACCGATCCGCGCTTTGTGAATCAGAAGCAGTGGCTCAGCAGCGACTATATGCAGAACGCGCTGACCACCGACAGCAGCCGGATCCTGAAGCGGCTGGGCGATGGTTATTACGAGCAGCGACTGGTGCGCGATCAAATTATCCAGCTGACCGGCAACCGCTATATCAGCGGGTATGGCAGTGATGAAGATCAGTATCGCGGACTGATGAATAATGGGGTAGCCTTCGGCAAAGCCTACGACCTGGAACTTGGCGTGGCGCTGACCCCGGCGCAGATGGCGCTGCTCACCAGCGATATCGTCTGGCTGGTGAATCAGACCGTGACGCTGCCGGATGGCACACAGCAAACCGTGCTGGTGCCGCAGGTTTATGCGAAGGTGAAAGAGGGTGACTTAACCGGCGACGGCGCGTTGATCGGGGGCGGTAGCGTGGCGCTGAATGCCCGCAACGACATCACTAATAGCGGGACCATTAAGGGCCGCGACGTGACGCAGCTGACGGCGCAGTCGCTGACCAACAGCGGCTACATCAGCGGCAACACGATCAATCTCACCGCCCGTCAGGATATCACTAACCTGGGCGGCGTCATCAGCGGTGATAAGCAGGTGTCGCTGCTGGCCGGACGGGATATTACCAGCCAGTCAACGTTGCGCGGCGACGGTACCGACCGCTGGATAGATCGTCCGGCCGGTATCTACGTGCAGGGCACCGACGGTGCGCTGACGCTGAGCGCGCTGAACAACATCACCCTGGCCGCCAGCGATATCGGCAACGCCGGAGAGAAGAGCACCACGAAGATTCAGGCGGGCAATGACCTGACGCTCGGCACCCTCAGCACGCAGCACACTGAAAATGACAGCTGGAACAGCAGCAACTACCGTCGCCTGTCACAGCAGAGCGATGCCGGGTCACGCATCACCGCCGGCGGCGCGCTGCAGCTGAGTGCCGGACAGGATATCCGCGCTACGGCAGCGGACGTCACGTCGGGCGGGGCACTGACCGCCAGTGCCGGACGCGACATCGTGCTCAGCGCGGGCAACAGCCGTACCGATCTCACCGAACACAGCAGGCAGTCAAGCAAAGGGTTGCTGTCGGGCAGCAGTCTGGAAACCCACGACGAACTGCACAGCAGCGAGGCGCTCAGTACCACGCTGAGCGGCGACAGCGTCCGGCTTCAGGCGGGCCGCGACATTGCCGTGACCGGCAGCAACGTCGCCGGTACGCAGGATGTTGCCCTGGCCGCCGGCCGCGATCTCAGCATCACGACCGCCACAGAAACGCGTGATGAAGTGCATCAGCGCGAGGAGAAAAAATCTGGCCTGATGGGCACTGGCGGCATCGGTTTCACCGTGGGTCAGGCGATGCAGAAGAGCAGCACCGACGCCAGCGGCGCACTCAGCCGCGGCAGCACGGTGGGGAGCAGCGACGGAAGCGTCACCCTCAGCGCCGGTAACCAGCTTAACGTGCACGGCAGCGACGTAATCGCCGGTAAAGATCTCTCCCTGAGCGGCAGCGACGTGACCCTCAGTGCGGCCGAAAACAGCCACACCGCACTGACGAAAACCGAGCAGAAGCAGAGCGGGCTGACGCTGGCGCTGTCCGGCACGGTGGGCGCGGCGCTGAACACGGCAGTGCAGACCGCCCGCACGGCCGATGAGAGCGGCGATGACCGGCTGAAGGCGCTGCAGGGCACCAAAGCGGCGCTGACGGCGGCTCAGGCCGCGCAGGCGTACCAGATGGACGGCGCGCAGACCGACGCGGCGAACGCCAGAAACACCGCCGCAGGCCTGAAGCCGGGCGACAAAGGTTATGAAGAAGGCTCCACCAACTCGATCGGCATCAGTCTTTCTTACGGCAGCCAGTCGTCGAAAAGCGAGACCCGCACCGAAAGCCGTGAAGCGCAGGGCAGTACGCTGGGCGCGGGCGGTAACCTGAACATCACCGCCACCGGCGCACAGCCGGGCAGCGCGGGCAACATCCTCGTGCAGGGCAGCCAGCTTCAGGCGGGCGGCGACCTCGGGCTGACGGCGAAAAACGACATCAGCCTGGTTTCAGCGCAGAACAGCGAGCGCACCGACAGCACTAACAGCAGCAAGGGCGGCAGCCTGGGTATCGGCCTGACCGCCGGGTCGGGCGGCTACGGTATCAGCGTTTCAGCCAGCGTCAACGCGGGCAAAGGCCGCGAGAACGGCAACGGGCTGACCCATACCGAGACTACGCTCACGGCGGGCAACGGGCTGAGCCTGAACGCCGGGCGCGACACCACGCTGACCGGCGCACAGGTGCGCGGGGACAGCGTGAAGGTGGATACCGGCCGCAACCTGACGCTGACCTCAGAACAGGACAGCGACCGCTACGACAGCAAGCAGCAGAACGCCAGCGCGGGCGGCAGCTTCACCTTCGGCTCGATGACCGGCTCCGCGAGCGTCAACCTCAGCCAGGATAAGATGCACAGCAACTGGCAGAGCGTGGCCGAGCAGACCGGCATCTTTGCCGGGAAGGGCGGCTTTGACGTGACGGCGGGTGAGCACACCCAACTGAACGGCGCGGTCATCAGTTCCACCGCCACCGCCGATAAAAACCGTCTCGACACCGGCACGCTGGGCTTCAGCAACATAGAGAACCACGCGGACTATAAAACCGAGCACCAGAGCGTGGGCATGAGCACCGGCGGCAGCATCGGCAGCCAGTTCGAAGGCAACATGGCGAACGGTCTGCTGGCGGGGCTGAACGGCAGCGGCAGCGCGTCGTCGGTGACGAAGGCGGCGGTGAGCGACGGCACCCTCATTATCCGGGATAAGGCGAAGCAGACGCAGGACGTGGCGGACCTGAGCCGCGACGCGGCGGGTGCGAATCCGGGGCTGGATAAAATCTTCGATAAGGAGAAAGAGCAGCGGCGGATGGAGACGGCGCAGCTGCTGGCGGAAATCGGCAGCCAGGCGGGCGACATTGCGCGGACGCAGGGCGAGATTGCGGCGACGAAAGCGGCCACGGAGAAGATGAAGAACATCTCGCCGGACCAGAAGAAGGACGCCGAAGCGCAGTGGCGGAAAGCGAACCCGGGTCAGGAGCCGACCGCGGCCGACATCACCGGACAGGTCTATCAGACGCTGTACAACCGGGAGATGCTGGCCGGCGGAATGGGAACTGGCGGGCCGGTGCAGCAGGGTATCAGCGCGGCGACGGCGGCGATACAGGGCCTGGCGGGGGGCGATTTGAAAGCCGCTCTGGCTGGCGGTTCGGCCCCTTACCTTGCAGAACTGATTAAGCAGAAAGCGCCGGATGAGGCCAGTCGTATAATGGCACATGCTGCGGTAGCCGGAGTTATAGCTGCCGCACAGGGTAATTCAGCGGCAGCAGGTGCGGCGGGCGCGGCTACCACCGCCGCGATGGGTGAAGCCATCAAAAATGTTCTGTACGGTGACGTGCCGGTCAGTCAGCTTAGCGAACAGCAGAAACAGACGCTGGTTGCGCTGGGAACGGTTGCGGCGGGTCTTGCAGGTGGTCTGGCTGGAGAGACTACGGCGGACACGGTAGCCGGAGCGCAGGCGGGCCAGAACGAAATCAGCAACAATATGGTCAGCATGGGCATGTTGCAGATGATGCAGGCTAAATCGTTGCTGGATGCGGCGGCAGTGGCCGAAGCGGGCCAGGGCGGCGCAAATGAACAGGCGGCACTGGCGCTGACCAAAAAGGTAAAAGCAGGGCTGGACGCGACCTGCCTGGCGAATACCAGCTGTGTGATAATGGCTGTGGTTACGGCACAGCAGCACACGAACGGAGCAGGCAGCAAAACTGAAACCGTACCGGTTAATGATGATTTGACGGGTGGTAAGCTGGTCAATCCGGCGCAGGATGAGAATAAGGGAACTCCGCTGATCACGCCGGATCAGTCTGGTGAGCAGGGATCCAGCAATACCGGAAATACGGATGGTATGCCGGATACGGGAGGCAATACCACGGTTACGCCGATCCCTGAGCAGAATAAGGATGATCTGGCTTATCTGGCTGAAGGGGACAAGCCTGCAAATCTTTCTCCTGAAGGGGCTGGTCGCTCAGGTGCTTTTAATGAGGCGAAGAGACAGTCTGGTATACCAGTGAGTCAGAGCCCCAATAAGGTATCCCCTAATATAGACAAGCGTGGTAATCCTCAACCAGGTTATATATATGAATTTATAGTTCAAAAACCGGGAGGAGGTACGCAAAAAGTTTATATAAGAGATGATGCTGGAGGCCATTTCTTTGGAGTCGATGATCCTCAAAATCGAGGCTCACATTTTAACGATCCTGCAGGTAACCACTATGACTACTGATGTTGTTATTAGATATGCTGAAGATATAAATGAAAAAAATGAGATTACAGATTTTAACTTATTTTCAATAAGCGGCAAGGGTATCTCTGCAGTGAGCTGGGAATTACCCAATGCGCCACTAAAGAAATTTGGTGAAGGTTTATTGAAAAAAATGGTAGAGAGTTATTCTGCAGGTGTTAGCGATGAAGACATATACACATTTGTCGTTTTATCAGCGGAGCAACCTGATAGCGCAATTGTTAACCACAGAAAAACCTGGGGTTTACTTAATGTTAGAGGTGTTAAAGTTAATGGGGTTGAGGAAAAAAAAGATGTGATAGTTAAGGGAAGTGAAGGGTTGATTCTTTCCGGCTTAGGTTCTGTTAAATCAAATAGCTTGGGAGTAATTGAAAGCTTAATTAATAGCGGCGAGAAGGTGTTTTTTTCAACCATCCAATCAACTAATGTAAATATGACTGCTTCCATACCGAGGCAGATAACAGAATGGATGAGTAATATCTGGATAAATAATGGTGTTGTTTTTTTTGCATTGGGGCGTTATGACGAACCTGATTGTGAAATTGTTGCTTTAGGCCAAAAAAGAAACCTGCAAAAACTTAAGTACACCTGACGTTAAGGCGGTGGACATCGCCAGGACACAGGGGCAGATTGCGGCGACGAAAACAGCCACTGATAAGCTGAAAATGATAACGCCAGAGCAGAAGAAGGATGCAGAGGTGTAGTGGCAGTACGCTGGGTGCGGGCGGTAACCTGGCCATCACCGCCACCGGCGCACAGCCGGGCAGCGCGGGCGACATCCTCGTGCAGGGCAGCCAGCTTCAGGCGGGCGGCGACCTCGGGCTGACGGCGAAAAACGACATCAGCCTGGTTTCAGCGCAGAACAGCGAGCGCACCGACAGCACTAACAGCAGCAAGGGCGGCAGCCTGGGTATCGGCCTGACCGCCGGGTCGGGCGGCTACGGTATCAGCGTTTCAGCCAGCGTCAACGCGGGCAAAGGCCGCGAGAACGGCAACGGGCTGACCCATACCGAGACTACGCTCACGGCGGGCAACGGGCTGAGCCTGAACGCCGGGCGCGACACCACGCTGACCGGCGCACAGGTGCGCGGGGACAGCGTGAAGGTGGATACCGGCCGCAACCTGACGCTGACCTCAGAGCAGGACAGCGACCGCTACGACAGTAAGCAGCAGAACGCCAGCGCGGGCGGCAGCTTCACCTTCGGCTCGATGACCGGCTCCGCAAGCGTCAACCTCAGCCAGGATAAGATGCACAGCAACTGGCAGAGCGTGGCCGAGCAGACCGGCATCTTTGCCGGGAAGGGCGGCTTTGACGTGACGGCGGGTGAGCACACCCAACTGAACGGCGCGGTCATCAGTTCCACCGCCACCGCCGATAAAAACCGTCTCGACACCGGCACGCTGGGCTTCAGCAACATTGAGAACCACGCGGACTATAAAACCGAGCACCAGAGCGTGGGCATGAGCACCGGCGGCAGCATCGGCAGCCAGTTCGAAGGCTACATGGCGAACGGTCTACTGGCGGGGCTGAACGGCAGCGGCAGCGCGTCGTCGGTGACGAAGGCGGCGGTGAGCGACGGCACCCTCATTATCCGGGATAAGGCGAAGCAGACGCAGGACGTGGCGGACCTGAACCGCGACGCGGCGGGTGCGAATCCGGGGCTGGATAAAATCTTCGATAAGGATAAAGAGCAGCGGCGGATGGAGACGGCGCAGCTGCTGGCGGAAATCGGCAGCCAGGCGGGCGACATTGCGCGGACGCAGGGCGAGATTGCGGCGACGAAAGCGGCCACGGAGAAGATGAAGAACATCTCGCCGGACCAGAAGAAGGATGCCGAAGCGCAGTGGCGCAAAGCGAATCCGGGTCAGGAGCCGACCGCGGCCGACATCACCGGACAGGTCTATCAGACGCTGTACAACCGGGAGATGCTGGCCAGCGGAATGGGAACCGGCGGGCCGGTGCAGCAGGGCATCAGCGCGGCGACGGCGGCGATTCAGGGCCTGGCGGGGGGCAACATTGCCCAGGCGGTGAGCGGGGCGGCCGCGCCATACCTGGCGGAGCAGATACACAAGCTGACGACCACAAAAGGCCCGGACGGCAAAGAGGTGGTGAACGTTCAGGCGAACCTGATTGCGCACGCGGTGGTGGGCGCGGTGACGTCATACGCGTCGGGTAATCCTGCACTTGCGGGTGCTTCTGGCGCGGCGATGGGCGAGTACATCGCGCAGCAGATGTATCCGGGGGTTAAGCGCGAAGACCTGAGTGAGGAGCAGCGGCACAATTAGGCCGTGGTTCAACTGGTAGAACGGAACCTAATTCTTAGCAAGAAAAACTGGCTATTGAACAAGCACTGTCGAATCCAGAATCTGGACGTCAACTGCCAATACCAATGACAGATAAACGATGGCCTAGAGAAGATGGTTGGGTCAAAATGGCTCAAAATATTAATGGTGTTGAAGTTCACTATGTTCGGAATACCAAAACTGGCCAAGTAGACGATTTCAAATTTAAGTAGGGTGTGATAAATGTTAGTTATATGCAATTCAATATCCGGAAAAAGCTTACCCGATGATGCAAGAATCATGGGGGAAACTGACGAAACATTATTTGAGCCGCTAAAAACTGGTATGGAGTATAAAGTCTACGGTATTATGTTTTATACGACTCGAATAGATTTTTTGCTATGCCCTGAAGGTGAGAATCCACTATGGGTACCTTCAAATATCTTTAATGTACTGGATGATAAGTTGCCGCCTGACTGGGGATGTATCATTACCGAGAAAACAATAGATTATTCTGACTTGTATGACGCATTTGGGATTATCTAAATTTTAGGTTATTTTGAGTTAATTAGGTCATACCAGCATTACATTGGTATTCTTGAAAGAGATGCAGGCGAATTACAAAAGTTTCATTCACATAGGCTAAGCTGCTAGGTTGTCCCGGCGCATGTTCACCGAGGTTTTTATTACGGATAGCATGCCAAAAGACCTAGTGTCTGATAAACGACCTGCCTGAGAATGACATCATTAGTGATAAGAAAGTTATGGATGCCTGTAGTAATGGCAGGGTTACCAGCCCCGGATGCTTACGGGCAGATCGTCAGCTTGCTGAATATCACCAGTGTTGATGTGCAGAATCAGTCACAGGTAAAGGATGGGCATGAGTACCGGCGGCAGCATTGGCAGTCAGCTTGAAAGTACCGCTTTTTGGGAAAATACAGGTATTATTTTTCCGAATGCTTTCATTTATTCAGAGGGGTTTAAATAGAACTGTAACTTAGTCTTTTAAAGGGTTGGGAACATATCAGGTCAGTTAATAATCTGCGTTAATGGATTGTATAAGGCAGGATAATTTTCTGGATGTATGTGCCGTAATGGTTTTCAGGTGTTTTGCTTTTTTATGGCAACTCGGTCTTGATACCTCTAATTCTTTTTGGTCTAATAGTGCCATTAAGAATTGATTGATAACTAATCGCCAGGATGAATCCTGTGGTTAAATTCTTTACTTAACCTAAATTAAATGGCCGAAGTGCCATTTAATAAGGCTGGCGTTTAAGTTTCACATTGACTCAGGCCAGCCAGTTTTAAAAAAATCCGGGTATGAATAGATGCTCTCCGACCGATCTGAACATCAGGCGCGGAGCGCTACATGAAATTCCTGTCCGATACAGGCGGATAGATAAAAAATCATCCTGTCCGTCGGGTATTGGTGATTCAGGGAACGAAGTCCTGCGTTAAGCGCAGGGAAATAATGTTAAATTATGAAAAGGAATTAATTACATGACCTCTAAAATGACAATGCTGGCATTACTGTGTGGCGGTCTGCTCGTGGGCAGCAATGCGCTGGCTGATAATCACACCGTCTCGGTTGGTTATGCGCAAAGTAAAGTTGAAGACTTTAAAAACATCCGCGGTGTCAATGTTCAGTATCGCTATGAATGGAATTCTCCTCTCAGTGTGATTGGCTCATTCAGCTACATGAAAGGCGATGAAAGTTTTTCTGAGCGAGAAGATTTTTATGGCGACGTTAGCGGATATGATGGAAAAACCAAAGTTAAATATTACTCACTGATGGCAGGTCCCGCATATCGCATCAATGACTACATCAGCTTCTATGGATTAATTGGTGTTGCCCATACCAAAGTGGATGAGAACGTGACTTATCCCGGTATCTATTCCGAAGAATACAGCGAAAATAAAACCTCTTTTGCCTATGGCGCTGGCGTTGTCGTGAATCCTATTAGCAACCTCTCTGTGAGTGTTGGCTATGAAGGTACTCGCGTAAAATATAACGAAGATGTTGCCATTAATGGTTTTAACATCGGCATCGGATACCGTTTCTGATTCAACGCTAAAAACCGCAACCCTGGTCATCTGGTCAGGGTTGTTTTTTTGCACTCTGGAAAGGATCGTTTTTTATAAAGGTCGAATCAGGCAGTTCTTCGATACATTTAAAATAGTACCTGATCCTGTCTGACCAAAGACGTCGATCTTCTGAATTAACCGATTTGAATTTTGTTAAAACAAAGAAAAACAATTACAGCTTCAGGGGGCGAGAATGTTATGCATTAAATGTCAGGAAGCAGAAGAGAATAAAGAATCAGGCTTTTGTGATAATTGTGAAAAAAAGAAGAGGGCAGGATTAATGGCTTATTATATCTGCCAGCTTTAGGCTTGATTATTGGTTCTTTTACGATGCTGTATAATGATTTTTGTATTGTTTCCTTGATTGCCAACACTTATCAGAAACAAGGTGTGGTTAATAGTTTTAGTGTTTTATTATTAGCGCTGTCCATTATTAATGCTCCCGTAACAGTGCTGGCTTGCTGGTTCTTCTTTAGGAAGAAAGTAAAAACCAGATACGTGATGATAACGTACTATTTATACGGTCTTATCTTTGCGAGTTTTTGCACGCTTTATCCTGCTTTGGTTTTTCACGTAAATCTTACGCAGCCTGCTATCAATATGCTGGCTCGGGCCTTAATCAGTTGTCTGATATGGGTACCATATTTTATTTTTTCCAGCAGGATTAATAAAGTCTTTGTGCATTAATACGGTCAATATTTTTTGTCACAAAATAAACGATGGGTAACGCAACACCTGCCTCGTTATAGTACCAATAAAATAACCAGTTCCAGTCTGTGTCAGTTAGATTAAGGATAATAAAGAATGGCTGCAAAAATTTTGATCACCGGATTGATAGCACTATTATTGAGTGGTTGCACGGCAGGCTTCAGACCTTCACTGGATGATTATAAAGGGCAGGATGCGGCCCGAATCCGGGTGGGTTCAGAGGGCAATACGGCACTTCAGTTCTATGAAAAACAGAGTTCAGGTTGCTATAAAAAAATGCTGGAACGCCGTATCACTCCTGGTTTTGCCATTCTGGGCATCCCCGTTACAGGTAATAAACGGATAGGTATGTCAGCGTCGTCTGAAAACAAGGGTGCTTTCATCAATGAATTTACCCTGAAGCCGGGACAAATGATTCGTGTCATTCACTACTGGACAGAGGCTGGGTACCATCAGAACACTCAAAAATCGGCCACTGTTGAATTTATTCCTCAGGCTAACCATGACTACGATATTGTAGTCAGAGGGTCCGAATATTCAGGCGATAGCGTTTCCATCAAAGACCTTACCCCCAATGGCACCATTGTGGGCTGGGGCGAGGTAAAGGTATGCCCATCCGAGAGCATTTTTGATTAGTTTCCTTTTTCTTCATTCCTGAAGCCTGAGTGCTTCAGGAATGAATGTTCCCGATAACGGTACATAAAGATGATACTTTTGGGTGACGATGGAAAGGCCGTTGCCATAACGGGCAGTCAGGCTTTGCTTAAGGTATATAAAATTATATGCCGTTGATTTAATTGGTTTAATTTCCTTAGCGAAAAAGCATCATTAATAACGTTCCCCACCTCAGAACTCTCCTAAAAACTGGTCCTGATAGCAAAGTGACCAATTTCCTCCATTTATCTGATGTTGCATTTTCGGTCCATCTGTAAAACTTCATCTCAACAAACACGGCGCGTCGCGCACGCCGGTTATACCTCAGTTAACGAGGATGCTTTAGCAGCAGGATTGCGCGGTAACACTTTTCAGGAGGAACTTCCTGTGAATAAATCAATGTTAGCGGGTATCGGTATTGGTGTGGCAGCAGCTCTGGGTGTTGCAGCCGTAGCAGGCATGAACGTGTTTGATCGCGGTCCTCAATATGCTCAGGTACTGTCTGCAACGCCAATCAAAGAGAGCATTAAACAGCCTCGTCAGGAGTGCCGTAATGTCACTCTGACCCACCGTCGGGCCGTGCAGGATGAAAACCGTCTTGCCGGGTCTGTATTAGGTGCAGTGGCAGGTGGAGTGCTGGGTCACCAGTTTGGTGGCGGTCGCGGCAGAGATGTGGCGACAGTAGCAGGTGCGGTAGCGGGTGGTTATGCCGGTAATCAGGTCCAGGGCGGACTGCAGGATCGGGATACCTACACCACAACCGAACAGCGCTGCAAAACCGTTTACGACAAACAAGAGAAAAAACTGGGATATGACGTGACCTATAAAATAGGCGATCAGCAGGGTAAAATCCGTATGGAAAATGACCCCGGCACGCGTATTCCACTGGATCGCAATGGCCAGCTGGTTCTCAACGGCGATCAGGCGTAATTGGGCAAAGCTTTGCCGCTCACGCGGCCACACAGCACAACGTAATACAGCAGTAATGAAAAAGGCGCATCTCAGGATGCGCCTTTTTTTGCGGCAAACTAACCGGCGTTTTACCGGTTAGATCACCAACGCACGGGCAGGGTGTTACGCCTGCCGTTGAGCCAGTTGCGAAACGAATCCCTGCACCCACTCAAGCCGCACCTTTCTTTCCGATAGCTCACGGGTAAACCGCAGTCGTGTCGGACCGTCCAGCTTCCACTGCTGAGGCTCTTTCTGCAGCAGGCCTATCAGCCATGCCGGATCCACGTTGTTCTTCGGCGCAAAATCGAAATAACCGCCTTTGTCGCTGGCTTCGATCTTACGCAGACCGACAGCGCGGGCTTTCAGCCGGATAATCGCCACATCCAGCAGATTACGCGCCGGATCGGGCAGCAGGCCAAAGCGGTCGATCATCTCAACCTTCAGCTCCTGCAACTCCTCTTCAGCCTCCGCGCTGGCGATGCGTTTATAGAGTGAAAGACGGGTACTGACATCCGGGATAAAGGTCTCGGGCAGCAGGGCGGGCATCCGCAGCTCCACCTCGGTCTGGTTGCTGGTGAGATCTTCCAGTGACGGCTCGCGACCCGCTTTCAGCGCCTCGACCGCATTCTCCAGCAGCTCCATATAAAGCGTGAAGCCCAGCGTCTCCATCTGTCCGCTCTGCTCATCACCCAGCAGTTCGCCGGCACCGCGAATCTCCAGGTCGTGTGTTGCCAGGGCAAAACCCGCTCCCAGATCTTCCAGTGAAGCGATCGCCTCCAGCCGCTTATGCGCATCGGCGGTCATCGACTTCGGATGAGGTGTTAACAGCCAGGCATAAGCCTGATGATGCGAACGCCCGACGCGACCACGCAGCTGATGCAACTGCGCCAGGCCAAAGTGATCGGCCCGCTCAATGATGATGGTATTGGCGGTCGGTATGTCGATACCGGTTTCGATAATGGTGGTACAAACCAGCACGTTAAAACGCTGATGGTGGAAATCGTTCATCACCCGTTCCAGATCACGCTCACGCATCTGACCATGACCAATAGCGACACGCGCTTCCGGCACTAGTTCGCTGAGACGCTGCGCCGCTTTCTCGATATTTTCAACGTCATTGTAGAGGTAGTAGACCTGTCCGCCACGCAGAACCTCACGCAGGATCGCTTCGCGGATCACCAGATCGTCAAATTCACGGACAAAGGTTTTCACCGCTAAACGGCGGGCAGGCGGCGTGGCGATGATCGAGAGATCGCGCATGCCGCTCATGGCCATATTCAGGGTGCGAGGGATTGGCGTTGCGGTCAGCGTCAGAATGTCCACATCGGCGCGCATCGCCTTGATGCGCTCTTTGTGACGCACCCCGAAACGGTGCTCTTCATCGACAATCAGCAGACCAAGATCGTGCCATTTGAGATCGCTCATCAGCAGCTTATGGGTGCCGATTAAGATGTCGATCTTGCCATCGCTGGCCTGTTCCAGCACCTGCGTCTGCTCTTTGGCAGTACGGAAACGGGAAAGCATCTCAATGCGAACCGGCCAGTTGGCGAAGCGATCGCGGAAGTTGTCGTAATGCTGCTGTGCCAGCAGGGTGGTCGGCACCAGTACGGCCACCTGTTTATGGTTCTCAATCGCCAGAAACGCCGCGCGCATGGCTACTTCGGTTTTACCGAAACCAACGTCGCCGCACACCAGACGGTCCATCGCCAGCGGCTCGCACATATCACTCAGCACCGCGTTGATCGCCTGCGCCTGGTCCGGGGTGGTTTCAAACGGGAAGCTTTCGCAGAACAGCTGATACTGCTCGCGATTATGCTTAAAGGCAAAGCCGGTTTTGGCGGCGCGCTGAGCATAGATATCCAGCAGTTCAGCCGCCACATCACGCACTTTCTCAGCCGCTTTCTGCCGTGCGCGTGACCAGGCATCGCTGCCCAGTTTGTGCAGTGGTGCATTATCGTCGGCACCGCCTGCGTAGCGGCTGATCAGGTGCAGCGATGAAACCGGCACATAAAGTTTGGCGTCGTTGGCGTAAGAGAGCATCAGGTATTCCGCCTCAATGCCGCCGGCTTCCAGCGTGGTTAGGCCGATATAACGACCCACACCGTGTTCCAGATGCACCACCGGCTGGCCGGGATGCAGTTCCGCCAGGTTACGGATCAGAATGTCCGGATTGATAGTGCGACGGGTATCCTGACGGCGACGGCTGACGCGTTCGCCCAGCAAATCGCTTTCGCAAATCAGCGCCCGGTTGCCCTGGGTATCAATAAAACCGCGCTCGCTGGCGCCGATCATCAGTCGGAAACGCTCTTCGCCGGTCTCATCGAAGCGGTGCACCGGCTGAGGACGCAGTTTAATCCGGGCCAGCAGATCCTGCAGGCTCTCACGGCGGCCTTCATTTTCGACCGAGAAGACCACGGTGCCGCTGAAGGTTTCAATAAACTGACGCAGATGATCCAGCGGCGCTTTTGCCTGCGCCTGAACGGTCAGGTCAGGCAGCGGGGTATAACCGAGGTTGGTATTCGCGGCTTTGGCGGGCAGCACCTCATTGGTCATCTGGATGCGCGGCCAGGCTTTCAGCTCTCCCATTAATGCATCCGGACGCAGCCACAGGGTGACCGGCTCCAGCAGTGGACGCATCGGATCAACGCGGCGATTTTCATAGCGCGCCTCGGCATCCTGCCAGAAGCGGCTGGCGCTGCCTTCAAGATCGCCGCAGTTCACAATCAGGGTATTATCCGGCAGATAGCTGAACAGGCTGGGCAACGGCTGCTCAAAAAACAGCGGCTGCCAGTATTCGATGCCCGCTGGCAGCGTGCCTTTGCTGACCTGCTGATAGACATGCTCCGACTCACGGCGCACATCAAACGTTTCACGCCAGCGGCTGCGGAACAGCTCAATGGCGGCTTTGTCGCTGGGAAACTCATGCGCAGGCAACAGGTTAATTTCGGGGACTGCTTCCAGCGTGCGCTGACTGTCGACGTCGAACAGGCGCAGGCTGTCGATCTCATCATCGAAAAAGTCGATGCGGTAGGGCTGATCGCTGCCCATCGGGAACAGATCGAGCAGGGCGCCGCGCGTGGCGTATTCACCGTGCTCCATCACCTGATCGACATGGCGATAACCGGCCTGCTCAAGCTGGTCGCGCAGCCGGTCGCGAGACAGTTTTTGTCCCTGCTTCATCACCAGCGCATGGCCGTGCAGGAAACTGTGCGGGCAGACGCGCTGCATCAGGGTGTTGACCGGCATGATCAGCATACCGCGCTGCATCACCGGCAGCTGGTAGAGGGTCGACAGGCGGGCGGAGATAATATCCTGATGCGGCGAAAAGCTGTCGTAGGGCAGCGTTTCCCAGTCGGCAAGGTGCGCCACCGGCAGATCGGTAAACTGGCGGATTTCATCCAGCAGACGCAGAGCGGTTTGGGTATCGGGTGTAATCATTAACACCGGACCAGCATGTCGTTCGGTAATGCTGGCACACTCCACCGCGTGCGCCGCGCCTATGAGCTGGCCGAGCTGACGGTGATCGCCGGATTTAACGGGCAGGGTATAACGAGTCTGTTCGGGCATGGGATCTCGGGGTTGCTCCATTTTTCCAGGACGTAATCATTCCATATTATGTCAGGGGGATCACCTCTGCGGCACAATTTTCCTGCCGCGCCGCGCTGAACCAGGGGATCGGTCAGCCATTACCGGGCGTCAGCGGTAATCGTGCGGATAAAGAGAGGATAGACGGAGTCTGGCAAGGGATCAGAAAAAACCGCCGTCGCCATGCAGCGACGGGGTTAAACGGGCATTTTATTTTATGGATTGCTGTGTGTAATGCATGCGTGGGCGGTCGATATTCGCCCAGGATAACTCCTGCTCAGGATGATAGCTAAGGTTACCGTCGTCCCACTTTACGTAGTAGCCGGCTGGTGCGTTTCCCTGCTCAAAGACGTTGATGATTTCGCCTCTGATCTCCCCGGATTTATGTTTAACGATGCTGCCTTTGGGAAATTTCAACATGGTCGCTACCTCATACTGCCCGGCAATAAATCACCCGTGATCATGGTACTGATTGTAGTCTACCCCCCTGGACGCTGAATAATCAGCCAATAAGCGGTGGCTTTATCGGCTATTCCGCTGCTTTGGCGCGGAATGTGACGCATCCGGATGCAACTTTGCTGCCGACTCAGAGGGTTAGAGGTTTCATAAAGCCAGCCGCTCCTTTATCATCCCACTACCTATTTTCAGGCAACGGCTTACTGGATTCCATGTATCAACCTGTCGCGCTATTTATCGGTCTGCGTTATATGCGTGGACGAGCATCGGATCGCTTCGGTCGCTTTGTCTCCTGGCTCTCAACGATTGGCATTACGCTCGGCGTGCTGGCGATGGTCACCGTGTTATCGGTGATGAACGGTTTTGAGCGTGAACTCGAAGGCAATATTCTTGGCCTGATGCCTCAGGCGCTGATCACCAGCGACAAAGGCAGTCTCAATCCACAACAGCAACCCGCCACTTCGCTGAATCTGCAGGGTGTCAGCCGTATTGCGCCGCTGACCACCGCCAATGTGGTGCTGCAAAGCCCGCACAGCGTCTCCGTTGGCGTGATGCTGGGCATTGAGCCGGCTGAAAAAGATCCGCTTACCCCTTTCCTGGTCAATACCCGGCAGAGCGTGCTGCAGGCCGGGCAGTATAATGTCATCCTCGGTGAACAGCTGGCATCCCAGCTTGGCGTAAAACGTGGCGATCAACTGCGTCTGATGGTGCCGTCGGTCAGCCAGTTCACCCCGATGGGACGCGTGCCAAGTCAGCGTCTGTTTACCGTAGCGGGCACCTATGCCGCTAACAGCGAAGTCGATGGTTATCAGATTCTGGTCAATCTTCAGGATGCGTCGCGCGTGATGCGCTATCCGGCCGGTAATATTACCGGCTGGCGACTGTGGCTGGATAAACCGCTGTCGGTCGACAGTCTGAGTCAGCAGACACTGCCTGCGGGCCTGGTCTGGAAAGACTGGCGTGAGCGCAAAGGCGATCTCTTCCAGGCGGTGCGTATGGAGAAGAACATGATGGGCCTGCTGCTGAGCCTGATCATCGCCGTGGCTGCCTTTAACATTATCACTTCGTTAGGCCTGCTGATCATGGAGAAGCAGGGCGAAGTGGCGATCCTGCAAACCCAGGGCCTGACGCGCCGGCAAATAGTGGCGGTGTTTATGGTGCAGGGTGCCAGCGCCGGTATTATCGGCACGCTGCTCGGCACGCTGCTCGGTGTCTTGCTGGCCAGCCAGCTCAACAACTTAATGCCGGTGATTGGCCTGTTCCTTGATGGTGCCGCATTGCCGGTTGATATTAATGTGTGGCAGGTGGTCACCATCGCCCTCAGCGCCATGATTGTGGCGCTGTTGTCTACGCTCTATCCTTCATGGCGCGCTGCCGCCGTTCAACCTGCTGAGGCTTTACGTTATGAGTAACACTCCTTTGTTGCAGTGCCGCGACCTGTGCAAACGCTATCAGGAAGGCAGCGTGCAGACCGATGTGCTGCGCAATGTGGCTTTCAGCCTCCAGCCCGGTGAACTGACAGCGATTGTCGGCAGCTCCGGTTCCGGTAAAAGTACGCTGCTGCATCTGCTCGGCGGTCTGGATGCACCGACATCGGGCGACGTGGTGTTTGATGGCCAGTCACTGAATGCCATGTCCTCGTCGGCCAAAGCGGAGCTGCGTAACCGCGAGCTGGGCTTTATCTATCAGTTCCACCATCTGCTGCCGGACTTCAGCGCGCTGGAGAACGTGGCGATGCCGCTGCTGATTGGCAAAACGGCTAAAACGGAAGCACAGGATCGCGCCCGTGAGATGCTGGCCGCGGTCGGGCTGGACCATCGCGCCGCGCACCGGCCTTCAGAACTGTCAGGCGGCGAACGCCAGCGCGTGGCGATTGCCCGTGCGCTGGTTAACCGCCCACGGCTGGTGATGGCGGATGAGCCAACCGGTAACCTTGATGCACGCAACGCCGACGCCATTTTTGAATTACTGGGCGAACTGAACGTGCGTCAGGGCACCGCGTTTCTGGTGGTGACCCACGATCTGATGCTGGCAAAACGCATGACGCGTCAGATGGAGATGCGTGATGGTCAGTTAAGCGATCAGCTCACCATGGCAGGAGCGGTGTAATGGGTTCGTCGTTATCCCTGTTGCTGGGCCTGCGCTTTAGCCGTGGCCGCCGTCGTGGCGGCATGGTGTCGCTGATTTCGGTGATCTCCACCATCGGTATTGCGCTGGGCGTGGCGGTGCTGATTATCGGTCTGAGCGCCATGAATGGTTTTGAGCGTGAGCTGAACAACCGCATTCTGGCGGTGGTGCCGCACGGCGAGATCGAGGCGGTCAATCAGCCGTTCCAGCACTGGCAGTCGATGATTGCCCCGATTGAAAAGGTGCCCGGCATTGCGGCGGCAGCGCCTTATATGAACTTCACCGGCCTGATTGAGAGCGGCGCCCGGCTGGAAGCGCTGCAGGTAAAGGGCGTTGATCCGGCACAGGAGCCGCGTCTCAGTGCCCTGCCACAGTTTGTGGCAGATAACGGCTGGTCCTCTTTTGCCGCCGGTAAGCAGCAGATCATTCTGGGCGGCGGCATTGCTAAATCGCTGAACGTGAAGCAGGGCGACTGGATCACCATAATGATCCCCAACAACGATGGTGATAACAAACTGCTTCAGCCTAAACGTATCCGGCTTCAGGTCAGCGGTATTCTGCAACTGAGCGGCATGCTCGATCACAGCCTGGCGCTGGTGCCACTCGCCGATGCACAGCACTATCTGGAGATGGGTGACAGCGTGTCCGGCATCGCCCTGAAGATGACCGACCCGTTCCAGGCGGTCAAACTGGTGCGGGATGCCGGTGAAGCGACCCGTTCCTACGTCTACATCAAGAGCTGGATTGGCACCTACGGCTATATGTACCGCGATATTCAGATGATCCGCGCCATCATGTATCTGGCGATGGTGCTGGTGATTGGCGTCGCCTGCTTTAACATTGTCTCAACGCTGGTGATGGCGGTGAAGGATAAGAGCAGTGACATTGCGGTGCTTCGTACCCTCGGTGCTAAAGACCGGCTGATCCGCGCCATCTTCATCTGGTACGGTTTGCTGGCAGGCCTGCTGGGCAGCGTCAGCGGCGTGATCGCGGGCGTGCTGGTGGCGCTGAATCTGACCTCACTGGTGCGCGGGCTGGAGTCGGTTACCGGTCATCATCTGCTGGCGGGTGATATCTACTTCATTGATTTCCTGCCGTCGGAACTGCACTGGATTGATGTGTTCTCAGTATTGATTACCGCGATTCTGCTGAGCCTGCTGGCGAGCTGGTATCCCGCCAGACGCGCCAGCCGCATTGACCCGGCTCGGGTATTAAGCGGTCAGTGAAAAAATGCGGCGCGAATCCTTTCGCGCCGCATCTGTTTAAGACCTTTGCTGTTGGGCGCGGCCCTCAGCAACCGTTACTATCGGGTGATGTTAACCCGGAATCTGTTTAGAGCGGCTCGCCGCAGCTGCTACGCCAGGAGATTTTATGCGTACACCACGTCGCCGCATACGACTTGCCCGCCTGAAGAAAACCCGGAGAAAAGTGCATCAGCGCTTTCGCCAGCGCATATTTGAGCGCGATCGTCAGGCCGAACTGGCCGCCCATCCTCAGCCGCATGTTGTTGTGCTGACCGGCGCAGGCATCTCAGCGGAGTCCGGCATCCGGACCTTCCGCGCCGCTGACGGCCTGTGGGAAGAGCACCACGTTGAAGATGTTGCGACGCCCGAAGGATTTCAGCGCGATCCCGCGCTGGTGCAGCGCTTCTACAATGCGCGCCGCCAGCAATTGCAGGAGGCAGAGATTCAGCCTAACGCGGCCCATCTGGCGCTGGCGGAGCTGGAACAGGTATTAGGCGATAACTTTTTGCTGGTCACGCAAAACATCGACAATCTGCATGAACGTGCCGGAAACAGCCGGGTGCTGCATATGCACGGTGAGCTGCTAAAAGTGCGCTGTGTCACCAGCGGTCAGGTCATTGAGTGGACCGGTGATATCACGCCGGACGATCGCTGCACCTGCTGCCAGTTCCCCTCGGCGCTGCGGCCGCACGTAGTGTGGTTTGGTGAGATGCCGCTGGGCATGGAGCAGATTTATCAGGCGCTTGAACAGGCCGATTACTTTATCGCTATCGGCACCTCAGGCCATGTCTATCCGGCCGCGGGTTTCGTCCATGAAGCCAAACTGCAGGGCGCGCATACTGTTGAACTGAACCTGGAGCCAAGCCAGGTGGGCAACGAATTTGCCGAGCGGCATTACGGCCTGGCGAGCGAAGTGGTGCCGGAGTTTGTGCATAAGCTGCTGCGCGCGCTTTATAAGTAAGCAGGGGCGGCTATGGCCGCCTCGCCGTTTTTTGCCCGTCATGCTGATTCCAGCCGCCCGGTGTTTATCAACATTGCGAGGTTTGCCGCAACAATCTCGTAATCAGCCGTTTTTTTCGGGCTTATTGCTTTCCCAAAGGTTATCGACAGCGCTAACCTGTCTGCGAATGATTTTACGCAACGTTGTAACCGGCTGGTCTGTTAATAATACCGGATGGCACTTTTAAAGGATGGGATATGGAACAGTTACTTGAGCGCTTTTTAAGTTATGTGGCCGTTGAGACACAGGCTAAGCCGCAGGCGCGCCAGGTGCCCAGCAGTGAAGGGCAGTGGACGCTGGCGCGTCAGCTGCAGGAGGAGTTGCTGGCACTGGGTTTTGTCGATGTCTCCTTGAGCGATCACTGTTGCGTCATGGGCACACTGCCTGCCAATGTTGACTGGCCGACGCCAGTCATCGGTTTCATCTCTCACATGGATACCTCGCCAGACTTTACGGCGAAACATGTTAATCCGCAGATCATTGAAAATTATCGCGGTGGAGACATTGCGCTGGGTAACGGCAACGAAATTCTCTCGCCGGTGATGTTCCCGGTGTTGCACAAGCTGATTGGGCATACGCTGATTACTACCGATGGCAAAACCCTGCTGGGCGCGGATGATAAAGCGGGTATCGCTGAGATCATGACGGCGATGGCGCAACTGGCTGCGAGCGATACGCCGCACGGTGCGATCCGCGTTGCCTTTACGCCCGATGAAGAGATTGGTCGCGGCACTTCTCACTTTGATGTGGAAGGCTTTGCCGCTGACTGGGCCTACACCATTGATGGCAGTGATCTGGGTGAGTTCGAATATGAGAACTTCAACGCTGCTTCGGCCACCGTCAAAATCGTCGGTAACAACGTGCACCCTGGCTCCGCCAAAGGGGTGATGGTCAATGCGCTGGATCTGGCAAACCAGTTTCATGCCGCGGTCCCGGCCAGCGAAAAACCGCAATATACTGACGGCTATCAGGGCTTCTATCATCTGCATCAGATCAAAGGCAGCGTTGAACACGCCGAGATGCTCTATATCATTCGTGACTTCGAAACGGAGAGTTTTGAACAGCGTAAACAGACGCTGCTGCAGATTGCCGCAGAGATCAACAAAACCCTGCACCCGGACTGTTCGGTCACCGTCGAGATCACCAACAGCTATCGCAACATGCGTGAAAAGGTTGAGCCGTTCCCGCACATCATCGAACTGGCTTTACAGGCGATGCGTGACTGCGGCATTGAGCCGGTAGTGAAACCGATTCGCGGCGGTACGGATGGATCGGCGCTGTCGTGGAAAGGGCTGCCTTGCCCGAATATCTTCACCGGTGGCTATAACTATCACGGCAAGCATGAGTTTGCTTCGCTGAATATCATGGCGAAATCGGTGGAAGTGATTGTGCGGCTGTCAGAACTGGCGGCGCAGAAGAAGAATTAACCTGCAGGCACAAAAAAGGCTCTCTGCCACAGCGGCAAGAGAGCCTGATTCAGTATCAGCTCAGATTATTCGTCGCCGAAGTACCAGTATCCGGCATTGACCAGGTCGGCGATCTGCGCCAGTACCGACGGGTCATCCAGCGCATCGCCCAGATCGTCCAGTGTGATGCGATAGTGGCGCGCCAGTACCGCCATCACATCGGGATGTGAACACTCAACCCGCTCACCGTTGACATAGACCGCATCACCAATCGTCAGAACACGCAGGCCACCTAACCGGCTCAGGGTATCGCCCTGTTGCAGCGCATCATAAATTTCATCAGGCTGGTAAGGCGGTTCCGGTGGCGCGACATCGAGTTCGTGACGTGACTGGGAAATGAATTCGCCAAACCACTGAGCGAACTGCTCCGGCTGATTGACCACATCCAGCATCAACTGACGTACGCCTTCAATCTCCTGCGGCAGAATCTGCGACGGGCAATCACGTGCAGGCACATCCGGATCGCTGAAGCGCAGGCTGCCCAGCTCATTGGCCAGCGCGTAATCCGCAAAGCCGCTGATTAACTCGCGTCCGCTGGGGGCACGGAAACCCACGGAGTAGTTCAGGGCGTTTTCCAGCGAGTAGCCTTCATGCGGGAACCCCGGCGGAATATAGAGAATATCACCCGGCTCCATCTCTTCATCGATGATGGCGTCGAATGGCTCAACCTGCAGCAGATCCGGATGCGGACAGTGCTGCTTCAGCGGCACCTTTTCACCGACGCGCCAGCGACGGCGACCAGCACCCTGAATAATAAAGACATCATACTGATCAAAATGGGGACCGACGCCGCCGCCAGGCACGGCAAACGACACCATCAGGTCATCAACACGCCAGTCAGGCAGGAAACGGAAAGGGCGCATCAGTGCGGCAGAGGCTTCATGCCAGTGATTGACCGCCTGTACCAGCAGCGACCAGTTGTTTTCACCCAGATGATCATAGCTCTCGAACGGGCCGTGGCTGACCTGCCATTTGCCATCCTGATGGCTGACCAGGCGGCTATCCACCTCGTTTTCCATCGCCAGACCGGCCAGTTCATCCGGTGAAAGAGGATCGACAAAGTTTTTAAAACCACGCTTCAGCACTACCGGGCGTTTCTGCCAGTAACGCTGAATAAAATCGGGCCAGTTAATATCGAGCTGATAGTCCATAAAAGGGTTCCGCTTAGGGCTGTAAATGCCAGCAAGTATAACAGCCCTGAGGGTTTTCTACTCGCGGCGATGTTCGACTTCCTGGCGCTGAAAGACCACTTCCATGCGTGTTCCGCCGAGTGCGCTACTGGAGGCGATGACGTTGCCCTCATATTGCTCAAGAATATCGCGCACCACCGCCAGACCCAGTCCCTGACCGGGACGCAGGGTGTCGGCGCGCTGACCCCGGACAAACACTAAATCGCGCTTGCTCTCGGGAATGCCCGGACCATCATCGTCAATATAGAGATGGAGTGCATTTTCGCTCTGAAAAGCGCTGATTTCGATAAATTCCAGGCAATACTTGCAGGCGTTATCGAGCACGTTGCCCAGCACTTCCATAAAGTCATTCTGGTCGCCAACAAAGGTCAGCTCCGGTGAGATATCCAGCGAAATCGCCACGCCTTTACGCTGATAGACTTTATTCAGGGCTGAGCAGAGCTTGTCGAGCAGACCGGAAACGGAATGCAGATCGCGCTGCAGCGGATTGTGATCGGCCTGCATACTGGCGCGATGTAGATAATAACCGACCTGCTGCGAGATTCGACTAATCTGCTCCAGCATCACCGGCTCAGCCTGTTCCACCGTCAGTTCCTTGCCGTTGCGCAGCGAGCGCAGGGTGCTCTGCAACACGGCCAGCGGCGTTTTCAGGCTGTGGGTCAGGTCTGAAAGCGTGGTGCGATAGCGGGTATAGCGTTGCCGCTCATTGGTCAGCAACAGATTGAGGTTACGCACCAGACTGCGCAGTTCCTGCGGCGGATTATCCGCCAGATTTTCGCGCTGACTGGTCTCCAGTTCGCGCACCTGCTGTGTCAGCGCGCCAATCGGCCGCAGACTCCAGTGCGCCGCCAGCCACAGCAACGGAATGATCAGTATCAGGTTGGCTGCCAGCACATAGCTGAACCACGACCAGACCACATCAGAATGCTGCAACTCCTGCGGGATAGAGTCGACCACCACAATGGTGAGTGCGGGCAGATTCGTGGTGGCATCGTAACGGTTAACGGCGACCGAGTGGGTAAAGGTATCGTTGCTGTCATTGTCCCAGTCGTTGAGTCGTTGCTGAGCATTCAGGTTATTGCCCATCGCCACCATGCTGGTACGGTTACTGGTATCAATCTCGTAGAAGTCAGGCTTCAGCAGCCATTCACGGCGGATCTTCTTGCGGATCTCCGGCACGTCGCGTTGCTGCCACAACAGCTTGCCGTGCTCATCGTAAATAAACACCAGCGTCGGGAAGTTGAGCGTCATCCGTTCCGGCTGGGCGATGGTGAGTTTGTTGTCATGCCATTGCGCCAGCGTAAAGAACAGGTTGCTCTCGCCGCGCATTACGCGATAGGTGTTTTTATCGAAACTGACCACATAGCCAATCACCGCCACCATGCCGTAGGAGAGTGAGAGGAAGAGGACGATCGCTGCGGAGGCCAGCAGAAAGCGGGCGCGCAGCGAAATAGGGCGATAACGATTAAACCAGGACATGGTCAGAGATCAAAGCGGTAGCCCTGGCCACGCACGGTGGCGATCACGTCAGTAGGATGCAACGCCAGAATTTTTTTGCGCAGACGTCCCATAAGAACGTCGATGGTGTGGCTTTCACGCAGTTCAGCGTCAGGATACAGCTGCAGCATCAGCGAGTCTTTGCTCACCACTTTGCCCGCGTTACGGATCAGTGTTTCAACAATGGTGTACTCAAAGGCCGTAAGCTTCACCGGCTGTTCATTGACCGTCAGTTCACGGCGGGAGAGATCAACCTGAAACGGGGCCATATCGATGATTTGCGAGGCATGTCCGCTGTTACGACGCATCAGCGCCTGCAGGCGTGCCGCGACTTCTTCAATGTGAAACGGTTTGGTGACGTAGTCATCCGCGCCGGCTTCCAGCGCCTCAACTTTGGCCTGCCAGCCTTCACGGGCGGTCAGCACCAGAATCGGCTGGCGCACAGCATCGCTGCGCCAGCGGCGAATCAGAGACATACCATCTTCATCCGGCAGGCCGAGATCCACCAGCGCGATATCTGGCAGATGTTCCCGAAGAAAATAGTCAGCTTCTTTGGCGTCTTCGGCGGCATCGACCTGATGGCCCATGTCACGTAACTGGACGGCGAGATGATGGCGCAGCAGGGCATTGTCTTCAACAACCAGAACACGCATAGAAATTCCTTACACTCTGTTTGAGTCAACCTGCAGAAAGTATACGCGAAATGTATTAAACAAGATGTTAACGCAGACCGGACTGGGCCGGTCTGCGGCGGGCATTATTTCAGATCGTCAACCATCTGGATAGCGCGGCCAATATAGTTTGCAGGCGTCATCTGCTTCAGACGGACTTTTTCCTCTTCCGGCAGTGCCAGGCTGTCGATAAAGGCCTGCATGCCGGCGGCATCGACGCGTTTACCGCGCGTCAGCTCCTTCAGCTTCTCATAAGGCTTCTCAATGCCGTAACGGCGCATTACCGTCTGAATCGGTTCTGCCAGCACTTCCCAGTTGTGATCCAGTTCATCCAGCAGACGATCGCGGTTCACTTCCAGTTTCGAGATGCCTTTCAGCGTCGCCTGATAGGCGATCAGCGCATAACCGACGCCCACGCCGAGGTTACGCAGCACGGTGGAGTCAGTCAGATCGCGCTGCCAGCGTGAGACCGGCAGTTTGCTGGCCAGATGCTGCATTACCGCGTTCGCCAGGCCCAGATTGCCTTCGGAGTTTTCGAAGTCGATTGGGTTCACTTTGTGCGGCATGGTCGACGAGCCAATCTCGCCCGCAATGGTCTTCTGCTTGAAATGGTTCAGCGCCACATAACCCCAGATATCGCGATCGAAATCGATCAGGATGGTGTTAAAGCGGGCGATGCAGTCAAACATTTCGGCAATATAGTCGTGCGGCTCAATCTGCGTGGTGTAAGGGTTCCAGGTGATCCCCAGCGAGGTGACGAAGTTCTCGCTCAGCGCATGCCAGTCCACTTCGGGATAGGCGGCAATGTGGGCGTTGTAATTCCCTACAGCGCCGTTGATTTTGCCCAGCACCTCAATCTGTTTCAGCTGACGTAACTGACGCTCAAGACGGTAAGCGACGTTCGCCATCTCTTTACCCATCGTCGACGGTGTAGCCGGCTGGCCGTGGGTGCGGGAGAGCAGCGGAATGTCACGATATTCGCTGGCAAGATCTTTCACAGCGGTAATCAGCTGCTGCCAGTAAGGCAGGATCACGTCACGACGGGCTGTTTCCAGCATCAGGGCGTGCGACAGGTTGTTGATATCTTCAGAAGTACAGGCGAAGTGGATAAATTCAGAAACAGCATGCAGGGCAGGGACGTCGGCAACTTTCTCTTTCAGGAAATACTCAACCGCTTTGACGTCGTGGTTGGTGGTGCGCTCAATGGTTTTGATGCGCGCGGCATCTTCTTCGGAAAAACCGGCGACAATCGCATCAAGGAAAGCGTTTGCGTCGGCATCAAATGCAGGAACTTCCTTGATCTCTGCGGTCGCGGCCAGTTTTTGTAACCAGCGAACTTCAACCTCAACGCGGAATTTCAGCAAACCGAATTCGCTGAAAATCGCACGCAGCGGGCTGACTTTATCGCCGTAACGACCATCGACAGGTGAGACGGCGGTCAGAGAGGATAATTCCATCAGTGCAACTCCTGAATCATTTAGCAGTGTTTTGCCGCACCGACTTAGTAAGTCAGTGGCAGCCGGGATAAGAGGGTTTTCGCTTCACGCAGCAAACGCTGACGCGAGAACATCAGTTGCAGTCGGCCACCACCGACCTGCTGCCACAATACGGCAGCACGGATACCGGCTAACAGGGTGGCGCGCACTTTACTCTGTACCTGCGTATTCTGCAGTACCGCAGGCGAACCGGTGACCTGAATACGCGGGCCAAGCGGGCTGATCACATCCACATAGATGGCAGCCATCGCGCTGAGAATGGTGTCTGACTCCAGTTCATAATGCGCCAGCTGGCGATCCAGCTGAGTGATGCGCTGGGCCAGCGTCGCCATGGCCGTTTTACTGGCGCTGAGCTTGCGCTCCAGCACCATCATGCTCAGGGTGTAACGCGTCAGCTCTGCACCTGCGCCCTGACGACTGCTGCTGTTCAGCACCGCCATCAGGGTTTCAAGTCCGAGGCGCAGGTTGGCTTCATTGTTGCCAAACACCGCCAGCGTTGAGCCAGGATTGAGGTCCAGTACGCTGCGCAACGACACGGTCAGCGCCTCCGGCTGGCAGTGACCCTGCTGAGCCAGCTGCTGCACCAGATGGGCCGACTGACAGATGCCCGCCAGCGCCAGCGTAATTTCCTGATAATTTTTCGCCACGGTTACTCCTGTTTACGCGTCATCAATGCGGGCTGAGCCCGCTTACTCCGCCACTAACGGCAGACGCTGTTCGATAATACCGCCACCGAGGCAGACCTCGCCAAGGTAAAACACCGCAGACTGACCCGGCGTCACCGCTGCAACCGGCTCGTCGAAACGCACCTCAATCCGATCGTCGCCGTGTGGGATAATCTCACAGGGAATATCGGTCTGACGATAGCGGGTTTTCACGGTGCAGCGAAGCGGGGCGGTAATCGGCTGGCGATCAACCCAGTGCAGCTGCTGCGCAATCAGGCCGACGGACATCAGACGCGGATGATCGCCGCCCTGGGCAACAATCAGGCGGTTACGCGCCACATCTTTGTCGACCACATACCAGGGATCATCTTTGCTCTCTTTCAGGCCGCCAATACCCAGGCCTTTACGCTGTCCCAGAGTATGGTACATCAGCCCCTGATGTTCACCGACGATCTGGCCTTCGGTGGTTTCTATTTCGCCAGGCTGAGCCGGGAGATAGCGCGCCAGGAAGTCGCGGAATTTGCGTTCACCGATAAAGCAGATACCGGTCGAATCTTTCTTCTTCGCGGTGATAAGGTCCAGCTGTTCGGCAATGCGGCGCACTTCCGGTTTTTCCAGCTCGCCAACCGGGAACAGACTTTGGGCGATCTGCTGGTGGCTCAGGGTATAGAGGAAGTAGCTCTGATCTTTGTTGCCATCCAGACCGCGCAACAGCTGGCTCTGGCCAGCCACGTCCTGACGACGCACGTAGTGACCGGTGGCGATAAAATCTGCGCCCAGATCCTCAGCCGCGAACTCCAGGAACGCTTTGAATTTGATCTCTTTGTTGCAGAGAATATCGGGGTTGGGCGTGCGGCCCGCTTTGTACTCTTCGAGGAAATGCTCAAAGACGTTATCCCAGTATTCAGCGGCAAAGTTAACTTTGTGCAGCTTCATACCCAGCTTGTCGCACACCGCTTGCGCATCCGCCAGATCGTCCGCGGCGGTACAATACTCCTCGCCATCGTCCTCCTCCCAGTTCTTCATGAACAGGCCTTCAACCTGGTAACCCTGCTGTTGCAGTAACCAGGCGGAAACGGAAGAATCGACGCCGCCGGACATACCGACGATCACTTTTTTCTGGCTGTTGTCAGACATGACACGCTCGCATTACGATAAAAAAACAGGCGGCGCATTCTATCATGCAGAAGGCAGGCGCGCACCCTCGTGAAACGGCCACCGGAACGGGCTGACCAGATGTAGCGGGTAGCGCGTGCCCTGTTGCCACAGGCGTACGCTTTCCGCGACCAGCGGCGAACGCAGGTTAGAGGCAGTGAGAATCTGCGCTGGCGGCAACCACCAGCAGCAATCGATGTCGCTGTCCTGCGGCTGGGTTGGCGCTTTTTCCGCCAGATCCACGCCAAACAGAAAACGCACAAAAGGCGTACTGTCGGGTGCGATCCACTGGTTTATCGCGATGAAATAGTGCATCGGCGTGGCGATGCCGGTCTCTTCATAGAGTTCGCGCTCTGCGGCTTCCAGCAGAGTTTCATCCGCTTCAAGATGCCCGGCGGGCTGGTTCCAGGTGGGGCGACCGTTGATCGTCTCTTCCACCACCAGTAATTCACCTTCGGCCTGAACCAGACAGGCGACAGTAACATGAGGTTTAAACATCACTTCTCCGCAATTGTTAACCTGAGGTTATAAAAAACCGGTTTTCAGAGCGCACTTTCGCTGAGTTCACGCCACGCGCCCGGAGCCAGATCGTCGAGCGAATAACTCCCCATCGCGTACCGGATCAATCGCAATGTGGGAAAGCCAATGTGGGCGGTCATCCGGCGAACCTGACGATTACGGCCTTCATACAGCGTGATTTTCAGCCACTGCGTCGGGATGTTTTTACGTTCGCGTATAGGTGGCTGACGTGGCCAGAGCCACTCAGGCTCAGCCACTTTTTCTACCCCAGCGGGCAGCGTCAACCCATCTTTCAGATTAACCCCATCCCGCAAAGGCTGCAGATCCGTCTCCTGTGGCTCGCCTTCCACCTGCACATAATAGATCTTACCTGTGCGTTTGCCGGGCTGAGTCAGCGCAGCCTGCAGCGCGCCGTCGTTGGTCAGCACCATCAATCCTTCGCTGTCGCGATCGAGGCGACCTGCGGCATAAACCTCTGCGACGCTGACAAAATCCTTCAGTGTTCGGCGGCCCGCTTCATCGGTGAACTGCGGTAACACGTCGAACGGTTTGTTAAACAGAATCACGCGGCGCGGAGCCGCAGGGCGGGCAGGGGAACGCCGCGCATCACGCGTCGGGCGGCTGAATCGTTTATCCTGGTGAATTCGTTGAGAAGTTTTTCGCATGGGCTTTGCAGTCAGAAACATTCGGCGCATTATAACGTGAAATTGCGGTGATTGGCGTGGCGGAAATATTCAAGTAGTATTGACGCGCATCTTACAAATCATTAACAAACGCCCAGGAGAGGTTAATGGAAAGCAAAGTAGTTGTTCCGGCGGAAGGTCAGAAAATCACCCTGAATCAGGGCAAGCTCACAGTGCCAAACAATCCGGTCATTCCTTACATTGAGGGTGACGGTATCGGTGTTGATGTTTCCCCGGTAATGCTGAAAGTCGTCGATGCGGCGGTGAAGAAAGCCTACAACGGCGAGCGTAAGATCTCCTGGATGGAGATTTACACCGGTGAGAAGTCAGTTGAACTCTACGGCCAGGATGTCTGGCTGCCACAGGAAACTCTCGACTTAATCAAAGAATATCGCGTGGCCATTAAAGGCCCACTGACCACCCCGGTCGGCGGCGGTATTCGTTCACTGAACGTGGCCCTGCGTCAGGAGCTTGACCTCTACGTCTGCCTGCGTCCGGTACGTTACTACAAAGGCACGCCAAGCCCGGTTAAACGTCCTGAAGAGACCGACATGGTGATCTTCCGTGAAAACTCCGAAGATATCTATGCCGGTATCGAGTGGAAAGCGGGCTCTGCCGAAGCGGACAAAGTGATCAAGTTCCTGCGCGAAGAGATGGGCGTGAAGAAAATTCGCTTCCCTGAGCAGTGCGGTATCGGCGTTAAGCCATGTTCAGAAGCGGGCACCAAACGTCTGGTGCGCGCGGCAGTGGAATACACCATCACTAACGATCGTGATTCACTGACCCTGGTCCACAAAGGCAACATCATGAAGTTCACCGAAGGCTCTTTCAAAGACTGGGGATACCAGTTAGTGAAAGAAGAGTTCGGCGGCGAACTGATCGACGGCGGCCCGTGGATGAAGTTCAAAAACCCGAACACCGGCAAAGAGATCATCGTTAAAGATGTGATTGCTGATGCGTTCCTGCAACAGATCCTGCTGCGTCCGGCTGAGTATGACGTTATTGCCTGTATGAACCTGAACGGTGACTACATCTCTGACGCTCTGGCAGCGCAGGTTGGCGGTATTGGTATCGCACCAGGCGCCAACATCGGTGACGAGTGTGCGCTGTTCGAAGCGACCCACGGTACAGCACCTAAGTATGCAGGTCAGGATAAAGTGAACCCAGGTTCAATTATTCTGTCCGCAGAAATGATGCTGCGTCACATGGAGTGGTTCGAAGCGGCTGACCTGATTGTTAAAGGTGTTGAAGGCGCTATCGCTAACAAGACCGTGACTTACGATTTCGAACGCCTGATGGATGGCGCTAAACTGCTGAAATGTTCAGAGTTTGGTGACGCGATCATCGAAAATATGTAATCCGCATTACATAACATATAGCCAACACGGATGTAAAAATCGTGTTGGCTTTTTACTTCCCGCTTTCTTTCCCCAAAACTCTTCATAAAATCACCTTCACGCAGCAACCACAATCCAGGCTTTGCCGCGATCATCGTTATAGCGGTTACTCATCTAAGCGCTTATTGCTCTCGCACCGTACTGTTTAAGACATTTTCTCAGTGAGAGTGCTGCTAAATCATTTCCCGCTGCATGGCATTTTACTCTCTCTGCAAATTGAATTGTCTGATGCCACGGTAAAAGAGTGAGTGAACGCATATCTGTCATCCACCCTGTCACACCTGATTTGTTAAACGACCCTCTGTTAATCTCTTTCAGTATCAGTTAAGCGCCCGGCATTAAATGCGTCGGGCCACGTTATTTGCTCCTTACAGCTGATTCATTTTTGTAACCTGTACCACAAAAAAATAGAGTTACGCATGATCCGGTTGCCGCAGACGTGTACGCTTCTGCCGATACAGAGGGAGAGCATTATGGATGATGAAGCGGTAAGTGATGCTATTGCGGCATGTCGCCTGCTATTTGGACAGGCGGTGATGGAAATCGTGGCTGAAAATAAGCCGGTGACTGGCGAAGCCATTTCTGAAAAAATTCATCAAATGTTTACCGGAATCAACCCGGAACCCGTGATGACGCTGGCTATCAGCCTGCTGACAACCCGCGCCGACTGACCGATCCCGGTCATCAAGCCAGAGACCTCAGGCCGCCATGGGCGTAATGCCAGTCAGTTAAGCGACAGGTGATAACGCAGTCTGGTGCCGCTCAGGGGCTGGCGGTCCTCGCGCCGCTGCGCGGTTCCTTCACTTCATTCGCCTGCCTGACGGACCGCCGGGGATGGCACATCCTGTGCCGCCCCGCCTTTCGCCCGCGTCCTGCGGGCTCTCCTGGCAGACTCATTCTGTTCAGCGCTGCGGATTGCCTGCCCCTGATCGCCACCGGCCTGCGCTGGCCCGCACTGCGGCTCGCTCGCCCGGAAAAAAAGCTGCCCCGTTTGACCGTGACAGCCTTTACAAATCTAATCTTAACTGACCAGTATTACGCCATGGGCGGCCTTTTCCTTCCTATACGCTGGCCCGGCATGGCCGACGCCGTAAAAATAATAATCCGGTTAATAATTCAGGCCTGTCTCTGGCCTGTCTCTGGCCTGTCGTGCTGGCCTCATATTTTAACAATATCGCAACTATGGAACCAATCTGACACTGCGCTGACTAATTTGCTGACTATACCGTTACGTTACCGTTTTCAGAACGTTAACCGGGCGAGTCTTACTTTTATTCAGCCAGAACGGCGTAGCCTTTGCGCAGAGGATGTCAGACATGCGGTTTTTAATTATTTGTCGGGATAATATTGGCGACACCTTACTGACCACGCCGCTGATCAGTGCGCTGGCGCAATCGGGGCAGCATCAGGTCGACGTGCTGACTAACAATTATGCTGCGCCAGTGTTGCAGCATAATCCCGATATCCGGCAGCTCTTCTATTACACCAAACTGCATCACCGTGAGGCAGGGCAGGGACGACTGGCCTGTGTATTACAGCGACTGAAGCTGATGCTGACGCTGAAAAAACAGCGTTACGATGTGGTGATTCTGGCAAAAAGCCGCTGGGATCAGCATGGCCTGAAGTGGGTTAAAACAGTGCGTCCCGCCAGAGTGATCGCCCTGGGCCATTCCCATCCGCTGATTACCGATCTGTTGCCGCCACCCAGCCAGTCGCCGTGTCATATCAGTGAAACCCTGTTTAGCCTGGGGCGGCCTTTCAATCTCAGCGCCACAGCGCCAGGCAAACTGACGCTGCTACCGGATGCGGCAATCGCGGCCAGCCTGCGTGACAGCTGTGCAATTGATCCCGCTGTTCCGGTCTATGCATTGCAAATCAGCGCCCGCAAGCCGAGCCAGCAGTGGGAAGCCGCGCGGTTTGCCGGGCTGGCTGAAAAAATCGCGGCGCGTCATCCCTGCCAGATAATGCTGCTCTGGTCACCCGGCAGCCGTGATAATCCGCGTCATCCGGGAGATGATGAAAAAGCGCATGAAATTATGGCGCTCTGCCCGCATCTGCCGATCAAAGCGGTGGCAACCACCAGCCTGCCGCAGTTAATTGCAGCAATGTCGTTGTGTCAGGGGCTGGTGAGCAGTGATGGCGGGGCAATGCACATTGGTGCGGCGCTGGGATTGCCGGTCGTCGCGCTGTTTGGCGACAGCGATCCGGCATGCTGGCACCCGTGGCAGGTTAACTATCAGGTGCTGCAACCGGCGTCACGTGAGGTCAATGCGCTGAGCAGCAGCGAGGTCTATGACGCGTTCGCCCATACCATTACTCAGTAAGCCTCTTCAGGCCAGCGTCCCAGTCTGGCCGCTTCATACAGCATGGCGACCGTCAGTGGACGATAAGGCTGTGCTGTGCCCGCAGTAAACCAGTTTGCCACTGCAAAACGCCGTCGGCGCGGCTCCGGAAAATAGCGGGCGTCATCATACTGTTCTGAACAGACGCCGAAAGTGATAAAAAAATCACTCATCAGAATGGCGAAATCCACCTCACTCAGCGGTAACTGCTGCAGATGAAATCCCGCCCGATCCACTTTACGGAACCAGCCCAGTGCGGTTGGCTGATTGTGGTGCTCAATCAGCGCAATGATGGATTGAGAAAGGTCGTTCATTACCCCACCAGTTTCGCCACGGCCTGCCCGACCTCATCGGCCTTGATCGTTGCCATCGGATGCTGTGAGGCGGTTTTATCCGGGCGGTGAATAATGATGTGCCGAGCGCTGTCCTGGCAGGGACCGGTATAGCGCGGATTGGCGGTGGAGAACAGGCTGACCGTCGGCGTCTGTGCGGCCACGGCGATGTGCAATGGACCGGTGTCCCCGGTAACCAGCACATCCAGCGTGCGAATCAGGCTAATCAGGCCGCTGAGATTCGTTTTACCCGCCATCGGGGTCACACGCTGACGGCAGTGCAGGGGCAGGCTTTCAATAAATTCCTGCTCAAGAGGCTGCTCAGCGGCGGTGCCGGTAACGATAATTTCCGTGTCAGGCCAGCGTTCAAGCAAGGCTGTCGCCAGCTGGCTGAAGGAGGCCAGCGGCCAGCGGCGAATATCTTTTGATGCCCCTAACTGAAAACCGATACGGCGATGGTCAGCCTTTGCAGTCGGACTGTTGTTCAGTGCCGGAAGGTGCATCCGGGTCTGCTCTGTCTCTGCGCCCAGGACTTCAATCAGTTTCAGCTTACGCTTGATGGTATGGTCATCAAAATAGCCTGAATAGTGATCGAGATATTTATTTAGCAGAGGCGACTCGCGGCCGTAATGATCGCGCACAATTACCTTACTGCCGGTCAGTACCGAGCTCATAATATCGTAGGGGAAATGGGCGTGTAATATTACTGACAGGTCAGGTTTCTGGCGGCGCAGTTTGAAAAAAAGTGGCAGGAAATTCGCCAGTTTGTTATCCCAGATATAGATCTGATCAAACCAGTTATAACGGCTGACGAGATCCTTATTTTTCTTGCTGGAAACCAGAATAAATTTGCTGGTGGGAAAGCGATTTTTCAGGCTCCAGATAGCCGGCGTATTCATCAGAAAATCGCCCAGTGCCGTGGTGGAGTATATCACCACTGTTTGTGGGGCCAGGTCGTGCAAGGCCTGTGGTTTTGTTCTGCTGGAAAATCGAGAATAGAGCGTTAAAAGTCGGTCTATCAGATAAATCTTTTTTTTCTTCACGTCTGAATTCTCTTAAACGTATCAATAATATTTAACAAAAGGTGTTGTGTGTTATTAGAGAATATTTCTGCGACTAAAGTTCATTATTAAGGTTTATTTTTTCGCGGCCGTAGAAGTTTCGTTTAAATTGTTTCCACAATTTTAATGTTGTTTATTCTGGGTATATATACAGAATTGTGTAAAAGAAGTAAGAGATTATTAAAAAGAGATGGGATGATTCTTATAAAAAGGAAAGTATGGAAAATATTCTGATTCCGGTCATAACTAATAGCAGGTTAATTATTAGCGGAATTATTCTATGACTTCTATCTATTAAAAAACATGCGATAAAACAAACCCCGGCACGTGTGCCGGGGCAGGGTATTACGACTGTGGCTGACCCACCGGGCCTGAACCCAGCGTACCGCCCGGTGACGACTGACCGCTTGGTGCATGAGGGCGGCCATCATCTTTAATTGCGTCGCTCTTCTGCGAGCAGCCCGCCAGAGAGGTTAAGGTCGCTGCAACCAGCAGCAGGGCAGGAATTGTTTTCATAAGGTCACCTTGATGTTGTCAGAAAGAGACGAAACCAGACTAAGCATAGATACTTACCGCATTCTGGCCTGAAAAGGCTTATCTTTCAGATGTTTCTCAGCCGGCGGAGAGAGTCCAGGCAAAAAAAACGGAAGCCAGTGGCTCCCGTTCTGTTGACGTTCAGCGCGATTACTTGCGGCCCAGCAGGAAGCCGATAAATACGCCAACGCCTGCAGCAACGGCCAGACCTGCAACAGGATTGGATTGAACCTGATCCTTGATACAGTCAGCAGCATCGCGGGCAGCATAGCTTGCCTGATTGGTGTAACGGCGTGCTGCGCCTTTAGCCTGATGCTCAGATGAACCGGTTGCTGCACCCCATTGTTCCTGAACTGCGCCAGCGGCTTCTTTTACTTTATCTTCGATTTTTCCTGACATTTATTGCTCCTTGGTTTTGAGTGAGACCCTCAAAGCGTAGCAAAGATAGTGAATTCTGCTCCTCCAGCGGAGGAAAATGGGCTAAAAAATCATTTCTGGCTGTTAATGGCGCTGCGTTTGCGGGTAAGGGATTTACTGTCTAGCCTTTGGAAAGAGAGGCGCACTCAGGCGCTGCCACAGCCACAGCCATAGCCAAAGCCAAAGCTACAGCCGGAGGATAAGCAATGAAACGTGATGCACTGAATGATGACGACTATGATGAAGTCTGCCGGGTCATTGGCGATGCGGTCATTGTGCTGTCGGAGCGCGGCCATGACACCCGCCGTGGCGAAATCTACGACCTGCTTAAACGTATACGTCAGCAGCGCGCGCACAGTGAACGGGATGAGCAGCGGATGCTGGATCATGCTATCCGGCTGATTAAGCCAGAGGTTTAGCATAGTGCGGAAACGCTGCGCTACTGCAGCAGCACGCCCTGAATCAGACTGGCCTCAACAATCGTAACCTCATTAATTTTCAGCGCCTGCATATAACCTTCAACCAGTAAGAGATTGCTGACATCAGTGGCCCGGTAGTCGCCCGGGAGTTCACTGTCGCCTTTCCAGACCTGCTGCTGCGACAGCTGACTTAATGTCGTCAGGCTGTAACGATGGGGTTTGCCCGGTAACTGATTGCGGATTGAAAAACCATGGACGCCGCCGATGCCAATGACCCGACGGCTCGCCAGATCCTGTTTAATCTGCGGACTGACCTCATTAGCGGCATAAAATTGCACAAAGCGCAGCACCGACTGCCGCCAGGAGCCAATCGGATTAGGGGATTTGGCCTCCGGGCTGTTCTTCAGCACCGTCAGAATAAAGTTTTTCAGCGTCACCGAGGCCAGTTTGCCCTGATAGATATCTGCAACCGGCTGACCCGCCTGCTGTCGCCAGGCAGTCATCTGCATCGATCCCCCACCAATATCCCAGACCAGCAGCTGCTCATCACGGATCGCCGGATCGTTAAGCGCGGCTTTAGCGGAGAGGAAACCGAGTTTCGCTTCCTGCTGCTGCGAGATGATGCTGATTTGCGCACCGGTCTGGCGCTGCAACTGATCGATGACCGCCTGTCCGTTGCTGGCGTTGCGGAACACCGCGGTGGCAACGCCGCTGATCCGCTGTGGATGAAAGCGCCGTGCCTGCGTTAAAAGCTGCTGCAGGGCGGCGGCACCTTCATGAGTCATTGCCGGGCTGAGCTGATTATCTGTTGAATGCGCTAAGGCCTCGTTCCAGGCCACGGCGCGCTGATCCTGATACAGCATCTTTTCGATGCGCAGCTGGCAGACATTGACACGGGCTACCGCAATTTTGGTGGTGCCGGAACCGATATCCAGACCGGCGCGGATTTGCTGGCAGCGATCGGCCTGGGCAGCAGCGGCAAAAAACAGTGAGCAGAACAGCGTGACAGCAGACAGCGCAGCAGAACGCATAGCGACTCCGGGGGCAATGAAGATCAGAGTGAACGGGCGGCGACGCAGGCCGGATAGACGCTCACCAGGAAGTGACGCAGATGATCAAAACACCATTCGGCGTCATCCGCCTGCGGGCAATAGAACTGAATAGTGATCTTTTCATAATCGCGCTGACGCTGGCGCAGCGGTGACCAGCTCCAGTCGAGTACCGAACGGGCATAATTGACCAGCGTCTCCGCGGGCATCTGATGTTGCTGCTCCTGCCCGGTCAGGTAGCGATAAAAGTTCGCTTCCAGCTGCAGCGCCTCCTCAAAGCCGTGTTGCGGCAGGTCGGGACGAAAAGCCACATCGATAAAGCCACAGACCGCATCTGCCTGCTGCTGCCAGTCGCAGGCCAGGGTCATAAACAGCCCCTCCTGCAGATTGATCTCCTCGACCAGCCGCCGCAGATTCACTGAATGGTTCAGCACCGCGATCTCCTCAAGGCGACCAGTTTCCAGCGTCAGATCAAAGCCACAGGGATTCACGGAGCCATCCGCATTGCGGGTGGCGGGGAAGGGGAAGTCGATATAACCGTTGTTATCCAGACGCTTTTCCATCGGGGAGACCTGCTGCTTGACGTTTCCTGACAATAAACCATCTGGCAGCAGGATTCATCCCTTATGGACAGGTCCAGGTGATTTGGGTGTCCTGGTAAGGGTTGATCAGGCGGAACTGCTTATCTGACAGGCGCTGCGCGTAATAGCCCTCAGGCGTGACGGCGGAGGGAACATATTTAAAGCGATCCAGCGACTGCAGCGGGCCACTCTTAACGCTGACCTTATCCCGGGTCACGGTGAAGCTATTAACCAGATCAAAAATCACGCCCTGGGTATGCCCCATCGACTGACCATAAATTGTCGAGACCTCACCCGGACATTCCACCCCTTTCGGGCCAGATGAACATCCAGTCACCATCGCGATGAGGATAAAAATGCTGAGACGCATCATGATTTTCTACCTGCTTCAATCCCTGGGAGTTTCGTGGCGCAGAGTCTATCCTGCTGCGTCACTGATTACTTAATCATAGCAGTTTACGCTGCGCTTCCTGTTTGTGATTTGTTTAATCGTTAAGCAACAGGAATGTAAAAGGGTGACTTTGCTTATCAATAAACGTTATTCTTGGCTCCTTTGCGCACCACTTAGGCAAATTCAGGGATAAATGATGAACGAAGAAGAAGCAAGTCTTATGATTATTCGCCATGCGATTGACCAGTTAGAAGCCGATAAGAAGCAACAGGTGATCGCTTGTTCAGCGGATATACGTGCAGCAATGCAGGCTTACGATAGCGAGAATGCCGGGCTGGCACTGATGTTAGTGGCCGCCGAGGTAGCAGCCGAATAATCATATCCGGTCAGTGTGGCAGCCTGTTACGCTGGCCGGATTACTTCATTTTTTCTCAACTTTCAGATTACTTCGCACGCCGATTCTATCTTTCAATGGTCTTGCTGCGGATTGCCCCGCGTCCCTTCTCCGTCCTGTGATGTGTTAAGCTAAAAAATCTCAATAAAATCAGCGGAGAAACAGCATGAAGGCAGCATTAATTGCCCTGGGCCTGCTGGCCTGTCACATCGCACCCGCCTGGAGCGAGACGGAATTTCAGCTTAACTGTCCCGGCCGGACAACCATGACCGTTTCGCGTGCCGAATATGGTTTAACCACGTTAATGTGGCCGCCGGGGCATTTCCAGATTGCCGCCGGTCAGCAGCGTACCCGTTTAGAGGCGGGTGATAAGGTGGCGATTACCCGCTTTCGCAATGGCGATCAGCTGATTGTGAACCAGCGCAGCCAGGCGACCTTTTTTGTCTACCGCGACAGCGATAAACTGCTGCCCTGCAGCCGCAGCGAAAAACGCGATGTTGATGCGTTGAGCCTGGAGCGTTACGACGATCGTCAGCACTCCGACACTTAACCCACGGAGCCACTATGCAACCCGAGATTACCGATAAGGTCACAACGCAGGATCTGGATGAAGTCAGGCTGGGTCTGACTGCGTTCAACAGCAAATATATTAATATTGATGAGATCAGATCGATCGGCGTGTTTATTCGTGATGACCAGGGCAGAAAGCTGGCCGGACTGACCGGATCAACCGCCGGAAACTGGCTGCGGATTGATATGCTGTGGGTGAGTGAGGCGCTACGCGGGCAGGGGGCGGGCAGCAAGCTGATGCAGGCGGCAGAGCAGGAGGCGCGGGATCGCGGCTGCCGCTTTGCCCAGGTGGATACCGCCAGTTTTCAGGCGCGGCCGTTTTATGAAAAGCTTGGCTATACACTGCGCTTCAGCCTGGATAACTATCCACGGCATCATCAGCGCCACTATCTGACGAAAGCCCTGTAATCAGAATAATGGTTGCTGACGCAAATCCAGCGGATGCTGTTCTGCTTCATCAATCGCGGCCAGCCAGCTCTGCAGCGTAACTTTTTTCCAGGAGAGATGCCCGCGCGTGGTACTCATCAGCACCACGTCGGGACGCAGGGAGCGGTAAAACTCCAGCGTCTGGCTCAGCTCAGCCGGATTACTGTCCGGCACCAGCACCGTGATCCAGCGGTCATGCGAACGTGTCACGGTATCGCCAACAAACAGATAGGTCAGCCCCAGCGGCGAGGTGTAGAGATAGCTGCAACTGCCCGGTGTGTGTCCTGGCGTTGGCAGCAGATGGAAATCCCCGAAGTGCGTCTCCTGCTGCGAAAAGGTGTCATCAGGCTCAGCAAAACGGCTGATGGGGCCCAGCGATCGGCTATGGCAGTAAAGTGCGCTGCTGAAGCGCTGCTGGATCAGTGCCGCACCGGGCGCGGATTCATGCCAGTGGGTGAGGTAGTGGCGGATCACGCCGCCGGTATCGGCCATGACTTCATGATCGAGCGGATTTTCTACGCGGCCAATCAACAGATTGCCGCGAGGGTGACGCAGCATAAAGCCATGCATCATCAGGTCATTAACGGCATCTTCCACCGGAAATTCCGGGGTTGAGATCCACAAATCGTCATACAACGGCTTCAATGTCGATCTCCTGAAACAAACGCTATTCCCGCAGGACGGGATGCCCGGTCGCCTGCAAACGGGCGTGGCCCTGGCTGACCGCTAATCGTGCGCTGGCACCCAAAGGCAGTGTTACGGTGTCAGCGGCATGACCAAAATCTAATCCACAAATCAGCGGCAGACCGGTGGTGTCACGCAGTCGCTGCCAGACGGTGCTGAAGTCAAACCCGTTGTCATATTCTGTCAGGGCTGTGCTGGTGAAGCTGCCGGTAACGATCGCCCGCTGTCGCGCCAGAATGCCGCTCTGCTGCAGCTGAATCAGCATGCGTTCAATGCGGAACGGATGCTCATTCACATCCTCAATCACCAGAATGCCGCTCTCAAACTGCGGCATCCACGGCGTGCCAATCAGTGAGCAGATCATCGCCAGATTCCCGCCCCACAGCGTACCCTGCCACTCGCCCTCGTCAGGCGTTTCGCTTTGCCATGTCACCTCTACTGTAGGTGAAGTCAGTGCCTGCCAGAAGTGGTGAAGAGTAAATTCAGATAAGGTCGCGGCGCCGAAGTTACCGGCCAGCATCGGTGCGCTGAAGGTAATCAGGCCGACCTGCGCCAGCAGCGCCAGCTGAATCGCGGTGAAGTCGCTGTGGCCGCACAGCGCCAGCGGCTGATTCAGCAGACGGCGTTGCAGGCCGATGTAGTCGATGGAATCCAGTAACCGGCTGGCACCATAACCGCCTCGCACCGCCAGCACCACATCGGGCAGCGTGCTGAGACTGGCAAGCTGGTTGATATCCGCCAGGCGCTCCGCGTCCGTACCGGCGAAGCGCTGAAAACGGCGGGTGATCACCTGCTCGTTCTCTACCTGATGGCCGGCCGCACGCAGTCGTGCAATGCCCTGCAGCGCCGCAGACTGATTGTGACAGTAACCGGAGGGGGAGATAAGACGAACTGAACGTGAAATCATCATACTTTCCTGCTGTTAGCGCCTGACTGACGGCGATGATGGCGAAAAGCGCCGCTGAAGTCACGGTACGCGCCGCATTTTCATGCATTTAGGATAAACGGTAATTTTGCTCTCAGGCTGCCTGGGTATGATAGCATTCGCCACAACAGCTACGAGATGAAAAATTGCTGAAAATCCGACACCTTATACTCTCAGCGTTACTCCTGACCGGCTGTGCCAGCGAGCCACCGCACCATGCCGTTAAGCAGCGCAACACGCCATTAACTCAGGCACCGCCGTCCAGCGTCAATGGCACCTGGGCGATGTTTACCGAAGATGCCGCCAGTCATTATGGCGTTGATGAGAAGTTGATCAGCGCCATTATCAGTGTCGAGTCGGGTGGAAATCCGGGCGTGGTGAGCCGTTCAAATGCGGTGGGGCTGATGCAGATTAAAGCTTCGACCGCCGGGCGCGAAGTCTATCGCACGCTGGGCCGTCGTGGTCAGCCGTCGAATGCCGAGTTGCGCGATCCGGCCAAAAATATTGATATCGGCACCGCCTATATCCGCATTCTGCAGAACTCCGCGCTGTCGGGCATCCGCGATCCGCTGACCCTGCGCTATGCCACCATCGTCTCTTATGCCAACGGCGCAGGGGCGTTACTGCGGACTTTCTCCAGCGATCGCGATCGGGCCATTGCGATGATCAATGCGATGTCACCGGATGAGTTCTATCAGCATGTGCAGAACAAGCATCCGGCGGCGCAGGCCCCGCGCTATCTGTGGAAAGTCACCACGGCTTACCGCACTATCTGACCGGTTGTGATGAATCCTGCGGCGTGAGCAGTAGCCGCGCCGTGGGATAGTCGATGATCAGCACCTTGATGTAGCCGCCCAGCAGCGCACCGCGAATCGCCTGGGCTTTCTCTCTTCCGCCTGCCAGCCCGACCACCTGTGGACACTGTTTTACCTGTGCCAGCTCCATACCAATCACCGGATCTTCTTCTGCTTTCAGCACCGGCTGTCCGCAGGCGTCGAAATAGTGCAGACAGATATCGCCTACCGCACCGCGCGCCGCCAGCGTCTGTAGCATCCTGCCATCGTAGTAGTTGCCCGAATTACGTAACAGCGCCGACGGCTCCAGATCGCCAATGCCGACAATCGCCAGGTCGACCTGCTCAAATTTACTCAGCACCTCGGCGACCTCCGCGTTGGCAGAGAGCCGCTGGCGATCGCTGACCGAATGCTCAATCGACTGCGACGGCAGCAGCCAGGCGGGGCAGTTCAGCAGCGCCGCCAGATTTTGCGTCAGAATCGTGGCCTGCACATTGCCGTTAGCCCCGACGCCACCCAGCAGCTGGATCACCCCTTTGCAGGCGCTGTTGAGCGGATGCAGCGCATCAACCATCGCCCGGATCGTGCCGCTCCATGACGAAATACCAATCAGCTCATCGTTTCGCAGTCGGGTCTCCAGATAGTGAGCGGCCGCCGATCCAATCGCCTGCTTAATCTGCAGCGGCGACGCCTGATCCGGCACATCCACCACAATCGCCTGCGGCAGGTTATAGGTCTGCTCAATGGCCTTTTCCAGCTCAGGATAAACGTTGGCTGGTGGCACCACGCTGATCTTGACCACACCTTCTTTCACGCTGCGATTAAGAATGCGTGAGACAAACGACTGCGATAAGGTCAGCGACTCCGCAATCTCTGACTGCTTCAACCCTTCGACATAGTAAAGGGTGGCAATCTTCACCATCAGTCGCTGTTCATCCTGTTTTGCCATCGGTTTTTCCCTCTCTGATTCTGCCCGGTATTGTTAACCAGGATGATCAAAATCACAACGCAGGCTAATTTGTGATCGTTTTCGCTTTTTGACGATCGCGCATTGGACGGCACGTCAGCGCGGGCGCATAGTCATTATGCATATAAAATCGCGTGTGAATATATATTCAAGCGGAGAAAAATAATGACTCGTCCTCTGATCAAACTGACCCTGCTCGCATCGATGCTCGCCTTTTCAGCGACCGCGCTGGCGGCAGAGCAAGGCCTGCTGGCGATTATCACCCCATCCCATGACAACCCGTTCTTTAAAGCCGAGGCGGAAGGGGCCTTAGCGAAAGCCAAAGAGCTGGGTTACGCCACGCTGGTGGCGTCGCACGATGATGACGTAAACAAGCAAAACCAGCTGATTGAGACCGCGATTGCGCGCAAAGCCAAAGCGATCATTCTTGATAACGCTGGTGCCGACGCCACCGTCGGGCCGGTGCAGAAAGCCAAAGATGCCGGGATCCCGACCTTCCTGATTGACCGGGAGATCAACAAAACCGGCATCGCGGTAGCGCAGATCGTCTCTAACAACTATCAGGGGGCGCAGCTGGGCGCGGAGAAATTTGCGAAATTGCTGGGCGGCAAAGGGGACTATGTTGAACTGCTGGGCAAAGAGTCTGACACCAACGCGGGCGTGCGGTCGCAGGGCTATCACGATGTGCTGGATGACTACAGCGACATGAAAATGGTGGCTCAGCAGAGCGCCAACTGGAGTCAGACCGAAGCCTTCAGCCGCATGGAAACCCTGCTGCAGAAACACCCCAACATCGTGGGCGTCATCTCCGGTAACGACACCATGGCGCTGGGTGCCGAAGCCGCGCTGAAAGCCGCCGGGAAAACATCGGTGATCGTGGTGGGCTTTGATGGCAGCGACTACACCCGCGATTCGATCCTCAACAAAGGCAATATTAAAGCGACGGTGCTGCAGCCGGGCTGGGATCAGGCGCAGATGGCGGTCACGCAGGCGGATTACTACCTGAAGAACGGCAAAGCGCAGAAACAGGAGAAGCAGCTGATGGACTGCGTGCTGATTGACGACAGCAACGCCGCTAAGCTGAAAAACTTCAACCTGGCGAAATAACCATGAAACGGATGCTGGCGGTATTGACCGGTATGGCGCTGCTCAGCGCCTGCACCGTGGTGGATCTGGACGCGGACGGTAAGCCGATTCTGCCGAAGGATCCGCACGCGAAACCCAGCTATACCACCCAGACACCGCAGCAGATTGCGGAAGAGACCTGGCAGCCGCGCGTGATGACCACTGCGAACAGCCATGCGCTGAGCTGGGCCGACATGGAGGCGAAAAGTCAGACGGTCAAACCCGGCGGGCGCGAAAGCGTCTTCGTGCGAGCCGGGGGTACAGCCAGCGCCTTTGATGAGAGTAACCCGCGTGAACGCACGCTGACGCTGATGATTAACGGCAAGCCGGTGGCGGTCAGTGTCGGGCCGGTGCTGCGCAGTAACGCTATCCGGGATGCCGCCGGTTTCCGTTTCGAAGAATTTACCAATCAGGTGCAGTACGCCCAGCTGACGCGGGCGCTGAACCGTCACGCGGTGAAGCAACTGCCACCGCTGGATGCCAGCTGGGTCAATCAGCCGGTGCAGGCGCTGCTGGCCATAACCATCGGGCAGAACAGCGTTGATGATGTGGTGGCGGTTGAGCTGAAGCGGGGGACGCCCTGATGGACGATGAGATCATTCTGCGGGCCGAACAGATATCGATGCTGTTTCCCGGCACGCTGGCGCTGGATCGCGTCGACTATCGGGTCTGGCGCGGCAAAGTTAACGTCATCATCGGTGAGAATGGGGCGGGCAAATCGACCCTGATGAAAATTCTGGCCGGGGTACAGCAGCCCACGGCCGGTTCGCTGTTCCTGAATGGCGAGCCGCTGACGCTGAGCAGCACCCGTGACGCCGCCCGGCACGGCATCGGCATGGTGCACCAGGAGCTGAATCTGTTTGAGAACCTGACGGTGGCTGAAAACCTGTTTCTGGGCCGGGAGATCCAGCGCGGCCTGGCCCCGATCAACGAGGCAGAGCAGGCTCGCCGCACCGCCGCGCTGATGGCGCGCCTGGATCAGCCGATTTCACCCCATGAGCGGGTCGGTAATCTCAAAGTGGGTCAGCAGCAGCTGGTCGAGATTGCCAAAGCGCTGGCGGAAGATGCGGACATCCTGATCCTCGACGAGCCGACCTCGGCGCTGAGCAAAACCGAAGTGGAGATCCTGTTCCGGGTGATCCGCGACCTGACACAGCAGGGCGTTACCGTGATTTACATCTCCCACCGGCTGGAAGAGCTGATGGCAATTGGCGACGTGATCACCATTCTGCGCGACGGGCGCTTTCAGGCCGAAGCGCTGGTCAGCAGCATCGATGTACCGTGGATCGTGCGTGAGATGCTGGGCAGTGAACCGGTCACCACCTTCCTGCCGGAAGCGCGTGAGTTTGGCGTGCCGGTGCTGGAGGCGCAGCACATTACCTGCGTCAGCCCCAACGGCAATACCCTGGTGGATGATGTCAGTTTTCAGGTGCGGGCCGGGGAAATTGTCGGGATTTACGGGCTGATGGGCGCAGGCCGCACCGAGCTGTTTGAGTGTCTGCTTGGCAGTCAGCGTCACTATCTGGGCAAGCTGTGGCTCGACAGCAAACCGCTGCCGACCCGTCTGCCCACCGCCGACCGTATCCGCATGGGCATGAGTCTGGTGCCGGAAGATCGCAAACGCGCCGGGATTTTCCCGGTCTCATCGGTCGCCAGTAATCTCACCATCGCCAGCCTGTGGCGGCGTCTGTCACATCGCTTTGCCATTGCCCATCAGGCGGAGCAGCAGGCGGTAAGCCAGACGGTGGGCAACCTGGCGATCAAAATCTCCTCGCCGGACGTGGCCATTAGCGCGCTGAGTGGTGGCAACCAGCAGAAAGTGGTGATTGGCCGCGCGCTGCTGACCAATCCGCGCCTGCTGCTGCTGGATGAGCCGAGTCGCGGCATTGATGTCGGTGCAAAAGCAGAGGTGTTTCGCATGATGGTGGCGCTGTCGCAGCAGGGCATTGCGGTGCTGTTCTCCACTTCGGACCTGAAAGAGATTATGGCGGTAGCCGATCGCATCCTGGTGATGTCGGGCGGCAAACTTACGGCTGATCTTCCCCGCGACCAGGCGGAAGAGGCAGCGCTGGTGAAAGCAAGTGCGCAGGGGTTCTGAGCATGAAAAGCAATGACAGCGTCGCGCTGACCACACTTCCGGCTAAGGCGTTCAGTTCACGTGAAAGCATTCTGCTGCTGCTTCTGAAGCTGCGCACTTTTATTGCGCTGATTCTGATCGTCGGCTTCTTCGCCATCACCGTGCCGGACTTTCTCGCCACCGGCAGCCTGGTGATCATGGTGAAACATATCGCCATCAACGCCTTTCTGGCGCTGGGCATCACCTTTGTCATTATCACCGCGGGAATTGACCTGTCGATTGGGGCGACGCTGGGACTGTGCGGCATGATCGCCGGCTGGCTGATTACCAAAGGCATTGTGCTGCCGATGTTTGGCATCGCTATTTTTCCCAGCGTCTGGGTGATTGTGCCGGTGGTGCTGCTGATCGGCGCGCTGATTGGCGCGGGCAACGGCTGGATCATTACCCGCTACAACGTGGCACCCTTTATCTGCACCCTCGGCACCATGTATATCCTGCGCGGCGCGGCGATGCTCACCTCCGGCGGCGAGACCTTTCCTGGTCTGCAGGGGAATCCGCTGCTGGGCAATACCGGTTTCGATCGGATTGGTGCCGGAACCTTTCTGGGGCTGCCTTACGCCATCTGGATGATGGTGCTGCTGGCGCTGGTGATCGCCTACATCGCCCGTCGCCTGCCGTTTGGCCGTCAGGTCTATGCCATCGGAGACAATGAACGTGCCGCTGAACTGTCGGGTGTGAAAACCCGGCAGGTAAAAATTCTGGTCTACACCCTGTCAGGATTCTGCGCGGCGATTGCTGGCATCGTGGTCTCATCGCAACTGGTCGCCAGCCATCCGGCTAACGGCACCGCGTTTGAGATGAATGCCATTGCCGCCGTGGTGCTGGGTGGCACGTCGCTGGCGGGCGGACGCGGCACCATCCTCGGCACGCTGATTGGTGCCTTCGTCATCGGCTTTCTGGCGGATGGCCTGATCATGATGGGTGTCAGTGAATTCTGGCAGATGGTGATCAAAGGCATCGTGATTATCATCGCGGTGATCATCGACCAGACCCAGAGCCGGATGCAGCAGAAGGCGGCCGTGGTGGCTCAGAAAGCGTTAATCGAGGAGGGGACACCGGCAAAACCCTGACGGGAAAGTGCGTTGAACCGGACAGCGGGTGCCGCTGAGTGATTCCTGGCAGCGGACGGCCTGCCCGGTTTAATGGGCAGAGTAGTGAACAAAGGGCGGTTTAGTTTATTAGCCCCTTTTTTCAGGCACAAAATTTTTTAACCGACGTGAATATATATTCATAACCGATTTAAAATTCAGAGGTAGTGTATGAATCCTTTCAATCTTCCGGTCGATGACCTTGAGCGCCGGGCGCGGGCAATCCGCCGCCGCATCATCCAGCTTAACGCGGGCAGCCCGGCAGGCGGTCATACCGGCGCTGACCTGTCACAGGTAGAGATCCTTACTGCGCTCTACTTCCGCATTCTGAACTGCGCACCGGATCGCACAGACGACGATCAGCGTGACATCTATATCCAGTCCAAAGGGCATGCGGTGGGGGGCTATTACTGCGTGCTGGCGGAAGCGGGCTACTTCCCGACCGACTGGCTGGCAACCTATCAGCATGCCGACTCGCATCTGCCCGGCCATCCGGTACGGCAGAAAACGCCGGGCGTTGAGCTGAATACTGGTGCGCTGGGTCACGGCCTGCCGGTGGCGGTGGGCATCGCTATCGCGGCGAAAAAAGATAACAGCCCGCGCCGCATCTTTGTGGTGACCGGCGATGGTGAACTGGCTGAAGGCAGCAACTGGGAGGCGGCGCTGGTGGCGGCGCATTACGGCCTCGACAACCTGATCATCATCAATGACAAAAACAAGCTGCAACTGGCGGGCGCGACCCGCGACATCATGAACACCGATCCGCTGCCGGAAAAATGGCGCGCCTTCGGGCTGGAGGTCACCGAATGCAACGGCAATGATATGGCGGCGGTGGTCGACACCATTGAAAACCTGCCGAAGAACGGCAAACCGCAGGTGATTGTGGCGCATACCGAGAAGGGATTTGGCGTCTCATTTATCCAGAGCAAGGCGGAATGGCATCACCGGGTGCCGAAAGGCGAAGAGATCGCACTGGCACTGGAGGAACTGAAAGATGAGTAATGCACAACATTTAGCAAGCGTCATGGTCACGGCCTTTATCGACGCGGTGAATCGCGGTGTGGATCTGGTGCCGGTGGTAGCCGACTCTACGTCGACGGCCAAAATCGCCCCCTTTATCAAGGCGTTTCCCGACCGGCTGATTAACGTCGGCATCGCTGAGCAGACGCTGGTGGGCACGGCGGCCGGTCTGGCGCTGGGCGGCAAGGTCGCAGTGACCTGTAACGCCGCGCCATTTCTGGTGTCACGCGCCAATGAGCAGGTAAAAGTCGACGTCTGCTACAACAACACCAACGTCAAACTGTTCGGGCTGAATGCCGGGACCAGCTATGGCCCGTTAGCCAGTACCCATCACAGCATTGATGACATTGCGGTGATGCGCGGTTTCGGCAACATCGAGATCTATGCGCCTTCCTGTCCACTGGAGTGCCGTCAGATCATCGATTACGCCCTTGAGCATATCGGGCCGGTCTATATTCGTCTGGATGGCAAAGATCTGCCGCAGCTGCACGCGGAAAGCTACCAGTTCAGGCCGGGCGCGATCGACCTGCTGCGTGAAGGCAGCGACATCGCACTGGTGGCGATGGGCTCAACGGTTCACGAGGTGGTTCACGCTGCTGAGCAACTGGCTGAGCAGGGCATTTCAGCCGGTGTGATCGCGGTTCCATCGATTCGACCTTGTGATACCCAACAGCTGCGCAACCTGTTAAATCACTACCCAGCGGTGATTACCGTAGAGGAGCATAACGTTAATGGCGGTGTCGGCAGCCTGGTGGCCGAAGTGCTGGCGGAAGGCGGCTGCGGCATCCCGCTGTTGCGGCTCGGCATTGCTGATGGGGAATATGCAATTGCCGGCGATCGCGCCTCTACCCGCGCCCATCATGGCATTGATGCCAGTAGCGTGGTGAACAGTGCAACGCGCATCTGCGCAGGAGCATAAACATGGTGGGACCCCTGATTCTGGCGATCGACGAAGGCACTACCAATGCTAAAGCGATTGCGGTTGATCGCGATGGCCGCGTGGTGGCACGCGGCAGCCAGAGCTTAACCCTGCAACACCCGCAGCCGGGACTGGCTGAGCAGGACCCTGTGGCGATCTGGCAGGCGGTAAAAGAGGCCATTACCCATTGCCTGGCAGCCTGTGGTGGCGCGCCTGTCGCGGCAGTGGCGATCAGTAATCAGCGCGAGTCGGTACTGATCTGGCAGCGGCGTGACGGCAAGCCGCTGACGCCGCTGGTGAGCTGGCAGGATCGACGATCCGAGTCACTCTGTCGCGACCTGCGTCAGGCGGGCAAAGCACCTCGCATCACCGGTTTGACCGGCCTGGCCGTTGACCCGATGTTTCCGGCCGCCAAGCTGACCGGGATGCTGGCCGCCATTCCCGACGGCGCGGCGCGGGCGGCGGCGGGTGAGCTCTGTATCGGCACGGTCGACAGCTGGCTCAGCTGGCAGCTCAGCGCCGGCGAGGTATTTATTACCGATCATGCTAACGCCTCCCGTACTCAACTCTACAGCCTGCATCTTAATGACTGGGACGACGAGCTGCTGACGCTGTTTCAGCTGCCGCGCTCCGCGCTGCCGCGCATCACCGCCTCAGCCAGTGAACAGGGCGTGGTCGCGGTGAATGATATTCCCGGCTTAGCGCCAGGCACGCCGATTCTGGCGCGCATCGGCGACTCACATGCCGCCTTACAGGCGCAGCGGCGCGGCGAGTCTGAAGTGGTGAAAGCCACCTACGGCACCGGGTCTTCACTGATGATGTCCATGGCGACGCCGCTGCTGACGGAAAATGGCCTCAGCACCACCGTGGCCTGGCATGACGGCACGTTGCGTTATGCCTTTGAAGGCAACATCACTCACACCGGTTCCGGTGCCGCCTGGCTGGGCAGAATGCTCGGCGTGCAGGAGCCGCGCGAGCTCACCGCGATGGCGCAGCGCTGCGACGATAATCAGGGCATCTATTTTGTCCCGGCGCTCTCTGGCCTGGGCGCGCCCTGGTGGGATCTGCAGGCGCGCGGCATGGTGTGCGGATTGACGGATGCCGCCACACCCGCCGTGCTGGCGCGGGTGGCGCTGGAGTCGATCGTCTGGCAAATCGCCGACGTCTTTTTTGCCATGGAGCAGGCCAGCGGCCAGCAGCTTCCGGCGCTCTGTGTGGATGGCAGCGCCACCGAAAATAGCTGGCTGATGCAGTTACAGGCGGATGTGTTACAGCGGCCGTTGCAGCGGGTGCCTACCGCCGAGGTCTCCGCGCTGGGCGCGGCACTGCTGGCAGGCAAAGTGCTGGGATGGTGGCAGCAGGGCAGTGATATGCAGGCGCTGCAGGGCGGCAGCGTCATCATGCCGCGTGAAGAGCACGCGCAGCGTATGCAGGAAAACTATAAAGGCTGGATTGACGCCGTTGCACGCTGTCGTTATCAGCCACATTAATCCTTATCCGGAGCAGAGCCATGTCAACACTTCCTCAGCAGTTAACCTTCGGCGTCATTATTGGCAACCGGGGTTTTTTTCCCAGCTATCTGGTGGGCGAGGCGCGCCAGCAGGCGGTCGCGCTGTTTGAAAAGATGAATATTAATACGGTGATGCTGGATGAGAACCAGACCAACCTGGGCGGCGTCGAGACGCGTCAGGAGGCGAAAACCTGCGCCGCGCTGTTTCGACAGCATCGCGAAGCGATTCACGGCATTGTGGTGCTGCTGCCTAACTTTGGTGATGAAAAAGCCATCGCGGAAGCACTGCGTCTCGCCGGGCTGAACGTGCCGGTGCTGGTGCAGGCCGAAGAGGACAATCTGGATAAAATGGGACTGGCGACCCGCCGCGACAGCTTCTGCGGCAAAATTTCGCTCTGCAACAACCTGCGGCAATATGGCATCCCGTTTACGCTGACCCGCCAGCACGTCTGCGCCCTGAGCGGCGACGTGTTTATGCAGGATCTGCAGCGGTTCAGCCAGCTCTGTCGGGTGGTGAATGCTATGCGCCGGGTACGCGTCGGGGCAATTGGTGCCCGGCCCGCCGGATTCAACACCGTGCGCTACAGCGAAAAGCTGCTGGAGAAGATGGGTATCGCGGTGGAGACCCTGGATTTATCGGAGATCTTTACCCGCACCAACCGGCTGCGCGATGACGATATCCGCGTGGCAGAGAAGCGTGAAATCCTGGAGGCCAACGCCGATGCGCGGGGGATTCCGGGTGAAAAACTGGTGACCATGGCCAAACTGTTTGTGGTGATCAGCGAGTGGATCAGCGACAACGATATCGATACCACCGCCATCCAGTGCTGGACGTCGTTGCAGGAGAACCTGGGCATTAACGTCTGCTCAATCATGAGCGTGATGTCGGGCCAGCTGATGCCCAGCGCCTGCGAAGTGGATGTGATGGGGGCGCTGTCGATGTATGCGCTCGCCAGTTGCTCGCTGAACCCCGCCTCGCTGGCAGACTGGAACAACAACTTTGGCGACGAGCGGGACAAATGTGTGCTGTTTCACTGCGGTAATTTCGCCAGCGCCAGCCTGGAGTCAGCGACCATGGGCACGGCGGATATCATCGGCACCACCGTGGGCAAAGAGAACACCTGTGGCGCAGTGCATGGCCGCATGAAGCAGGGCGATCTGACCTATTTCCGCCTCTCTACCGACGACTTCAGCGGCGAAATCAAAGCCTATGTGGGAGAGGGAATGTCGGTCACCGATCCGCTGGACACGGTAGGTTGCCGTGCGGTGATCCAGGTGCCGCAGCTGGAGACACTGCTGGCGTGGATCTGCAGTAACGGCTTTGAGCATCATGTGGCGATGAACCACTCTGCCACGGCTGGTGTGCTGCAGGAAGCGTTCAGTGAGTATCTCGGCGTGAGCTGCTACCGGCATCAGTAAGCGGTAAGGCGGAACGGCTGAATGCAGGGGATGAAGCAGCCGGTGCGGTCACGATTCCGCCCGCACCGGCTTGTATGCGCGCCACGCCTGAAAAGGAAGGCGGGCACTGATTTAGCGCGTCATTCTGCGCACCTCGTCATCATCATTCTGTACCGCAACCAGATCCACCGGTGGCAGATTGCCGCCGCTGAACTCCACCTGACGAATCGGGAAGGCGAAGCGGATATTTCGCTCTTCCAGTGCTGCCATCAGTTGCAGGTTAATCTCCTGCTGAATATCCATGTACTTGTTGTAATCCGCATCCAGCACAAAATAGACCACTTCGAAGGTCAGTTTTGAATCCTCAAAGGCCAGGAAGTGGGCGCGGTCAAAACGGGTGGTCTCAACGCCCTGGATAATCTCTTTCACCAGCGGGCTGATCTCCCGGACCTGCTCTGACGGCGTGGCATAGCTGATACCAAACTTAAAGACGATGCGGCGCTGCTGCATGCGCTTATAGTTGTGGATCGTCTGCTGCAACAGAATGGTATTTGAGCAGACAATCTGCTCGCCACTCAGGCTGCGCAGTCGGGTGGTTTTCAGGCCGATATGCTCAATGGAACCGGCAATGTCACCAAAGACAATAAAATCGCCATGCTCAAACGGCTTATCAAAGCCTATCGCCAGTGAAGCAAACACATCGCTCAGTACCGTCTGTATCGCCAGCGCAATCGCGATGCCCCCGACCCCGAGACTGGCGACCAGTGCGGTAATGTTGATGCCCATGTTCGACAGAATGGCCAGGAACATCATGATCCAGACCACCACCCGCAGCAGAATCCCGAGGATCACCGTAGTGACCGGGTTGCGCACGTGCAGCGGGTCACGCAGCAGACTTTTCAGCCATAGCCGGATGCCACAGTCGAGCCACAGAGCGAGCTGCACAATCAGCGCCAGGAACCAGCCGTGCGCGATGGTTACACTCCACGACGCGGGCAGATCGACAAACTTCAGGGCAATCAGCAGCGAAAAGATCAGCAGCAGGGTCTGGCTGGTACTGCGCAATATCTCCACCAGAATCGCAGTGGCGCGAACATGACGATGTTCGCTGTAAAGGGCAATCCGGTTGGAGATAAAGCGAATAAGAGTACGTAATATCCAGTAAATCACCAGCGTGGACACCACCACGATGGCGCTGTTTAGCCAGAGTTCCTGATTAAAAAAGAGGGAGTGAAAACGACGTGAAGAGAGCCAGTTTTCCATTGGGGAGGGTCTCCTTGCTGGGTTCCGGTTTAAAAGAAAACAAGCAAGAAGCATAGCCTGGATGCGGCCCACCTGTGTGGCGCATCCGTAAAGCAGTTACTGGAATCGGGTCGATTTATCGCGCGCCAGGCGCTCAAGGGCAAAAATAATCTGCTGAAGCTGCCGCTCCTGCGCCGGGTTCAGCGTGGCAAAACGAAAGCTCAGTCGCGGTGTGATGCGGGTTTCATTTTTGCCAGTCACCACGCTGCGCTCGCCAATGCTCAGCAGCTTTACCGGCACGTCAAAATGGCCATACTCGCCCAACTCGACCCGGAACGGGTTGAAACTGTCACCGTCCTGCAACCCGTCCGGCAGCGCTTCATCCACCAGCACGCCGATACCGCCCAGCGACAGATCCTGCAGACGCAGGCGCGTTTTCCTGCCATCGGGCCACACGGTATGACACCAGAACTGCGGCTCCAGCGGGGCGCAGACACGGAAAAACTCACGTCGCTGGATCTGCCACAGCAGGTCTGGCAGCGGCGCGCTGAAAGCGGGTAACCCTTCAAACTCCACGATTTCCAGCGCGGCGAGGCTGAATTCCACCTTAGCGCCGTAGGTTTCCGCAGTGATACTGAGATCGTCGCTGGTCAGGGCATAATCGTTATCCAGATTATTACTGCCGAGGTCAAACAGCAGGCGATCTTCATCGGCAGCCAGCATCCGGCTGATAAACTGCCCACGCGGAAAGCGCACCAGTAATGGCGTCTGCAATCGCAGCAGATCTTTCATAACGCCAAGAACCGCCAGCGTGCCACGTTTTAGATATTGTTCCTGGTCGGCTTCTTTCACGTCCTGCTCCACAAGGGGGGTTACTTTATTGATGCGGTTTTTTTGCCTCGTCTCGGTTATCGGCGCCGCAAAAAAAAGCTTTAGCATGCCATTCATCAATAATAACTGTGAGCAGGCAGGCATTTTTTGAAAAGCGGGTTATACTTATCGCGGTAAACCGCTTGATTAATCAGGCGTTCACGATTTAATCATAAAAAGGAAGGAGTAACAGATGGGTATTATTTCCTGGATCGTCTTTGGCTTAATCGCAGGTATTCTGGCGAAGTGGATTATGCCGGGTAAAGACGGTGGCGGTTTCATTCTGACTATCGTTCTGGGTATTATCGGTGCAGTAGTGGGTGGCTGGATCAGTACGCTGTTTGGCTTCGGCCGCGTCGATGGGTTTAACTTCGGCAGTTTTGTGGTCGCTGTTATCGGTGCCATCGTGGTGCTGTTTATCTACCGCAAAGTACGCAGTTGACCGTAAAGGTTTAAACGAAAAAGGGGACGAAGCGATTCGTCCCCTTTTTTTATCTCTTATTTTGCTATCAGAAGTCGTAACCGACTGTCGCCATTACACTGCGCTCTGCGCCCCAGTAGCAATAGCCCGTGCCGTAACAGCCCGCTACATAGGTACGATCGGTCAGGTTATTGGCATTGACCTGCACCCAGGCACCTTTCAGGCTGCTGTTCCAGACGCCGAGATCGGCCCGCACTGACGCATCAAACAGCGTAACAGACGGCACACGCGTGGTGTTTTCATTGTCCGCCCACTGTTTGCCGATGTAACGCACGCCCGCACCCGCACTCAGACCGTAATCAAACTGATAGTGACCCCAGAGTGCAGCCATGCTGTTGGGTGTGACATATGGCGTATGTCCGTCGTTGCCATCTACCGACTCTTTAAAGCGCAGATGATTCAGCGTATAGCTCGCCACGGTGCTCAGACGCGGGGTTAACTGATTACGCGCTTCCAGCTCAATGCCCTGTGAATGCACTTTGCCTGATGGCGTATAAGTCGCCGTCAGCACGTCGCGGTTCGCCACATCTTTCTGCGTCAGGTCATAGACCGCCACGCTATAGAGATCGCGGGTGCCGACCGGCTGATATTTCACCCCGGCTTCATACTGCTCGGCGGTAGTTGGCTTCAGCAGGTTGTTGTTGGGATCGGTGAGCGCGGTCGGGGTAATCGCCTGGCTCCAGCTGACGTAAGGCGAGATACCGTTGTCGAAGGCATAGAGCAGTGCTGCGCGGCCGCTGATGTGATCGTCCTGACGACGATCGCTGCCGCTGTTATTGGCGACGATGCGGTCATAACGACCGGAGAGATCCAGATGCCAGCGATCCAGCGTCATCTCATCCTGCAGATAGAGGCCGGTCTGATAGTAGCGACGGGTTTTATCGGCCCAGGTGTAATCAGGCATGTCGCCAACCTGTTCACCAGTCCGTGCATTAAGCTGGTTGGCAGAGCCGCCAGCAGCAGTGATCTCATTTTTATAACGATGATACTCAGCACCCAGGGTGACGCGGTGCTCCAGTTCTCCGGTGCCGAACTCTGCCTGTAAGCGGTTATCGGTGGACCAGGCCGAGAGCGACGAGCGCTCGCCAGAGTAGTAGCGGTTCAGCAGATCGGGATTCACGCTGTCCCAGCCAATCTGATAGACCTGATCGAGATCGACATTCGAGTGGCTGTAGCTGCCGGTCGAGGAGAATGACCAGACGTCGTTAAAGCGATGGGCGAAATCGAAGCTGTAGATCTGCTCGCGACGCTTGAACTGATCGAGATTGCTGTTGCCCTCATAAAAGCCGTTGCTCAGCTTGTAGCCGTTGTGTTCGGTGAGGCTGCCGTCACCCGGTACCGAACCGTGATAGCCGCCCGACGGATCCTTCTGCAGATAGGCTTTCAGGATCAGATGCGTATCTTCATCCGGCTGCCACATCAGCTGCGGCATCAGCGCATATTTCTCTTCGCGGGTGTGATCGTACTGGGTATCGCTGTTGCGGGTTACGCCGGTCAGGCGAAACGCCCACTGATCGTTGATGGCATTGGTGTAGTCAAACATCGTGCCGGTAGTGGCGTTGCTGCCCGCCTGCAACTGGATGTGACCCTCTTCGCTGAACTGAGGACGCTTGGTGACCATGTTCACCAGTCCGCCCGGCACCGTCTGACCATAGAGCGCAGAAGAGGGGCCTTTGATCACGTCGATGCGTTCAAGGAAGGCGTTATCCACCTGCAGGCCGTTGAAACTGCCGCCGTCGCTCATCAGCCGCATGCCGTCGAGGAAGGTGTTATCGACATCGCCGCCATGGAAGCCACGCAGGGCAATGGTGTCGTAACGGGTCGCGGCACCGCCGAAGTTGGTGAAGACGCCGGAACTATAGCCCAGCGCCTGATTCAGGGTCAGCGCGCCCTGATCCTGCATCTGCTGACGGGTAACCACGGAAATCGATTGCGGCGTGGTGATCAGCGGACGATCGCTTTTGGTTGCGCCCTGGCTGGTCGTCGCCAGATAGCCCTGGGTCGGCGAGGTCGAATCTTCCTGCGGTTGCGCGGTTACCACCATATCGGCAGCATAACTCAGAGCAGGCGCGGTCAGCGCCAGGGTGCATAGGGGAACATAACCTTTCAGCGACAATGACAGTTTCATCAAAATTCCTTTCTTGGCAAAGGTTCAGGCAGGTGAATAAAAGCTTTGATAGGCAATCTCATTATCATAATGAGAATTATTACCTTTTGTAAATTGGCTGCAATTTTGCCTGTTGATGAAAGAAGGTCAAGTAAAATTCGCGGAAATGAAGTGGGGATACCCCCGGCAAGGCCAGAGGTATCCAGAGAGGATTAAGGTTGTGAGGCAGACGCCTGCGGAATATCGTGGGCGCTGTTACAGGTTTTATCTTTCGGGCAGTACTTATCCAGCAGTTTCAGCGTGACGCCGTTGGTCCAGCCGAAGCCATCCTGCAGCGGATATTCACCGCCACCGCCGCCGCCGAGATTTTTGCCATCAACGACATATTTCTCCACCAGCTTATGCTCACGGTCATAGGTGTTCTGAACGTTTTGCAGGAAGCGTAATCCCACCTCTTTCGCCAGTTTCGGCTGGTTGTAGTGCTCCAGACCTTCCACAGCGACCCACTGCAGCGGTGCCCAGCCATTGGGTGCATCCCACTGCTGACCGTTGTTCACGGTGGTGGTCACCAGACCACCAGGTTTCAGCAGCTGTTTTTCCACTGCGCTGGCGGTGCTTTCAGCCTGCTTATCGCTGGCGACCTGCAGATAGAGCGGGAACAGCGCGGCAGCAGTCAGCTGAGGATGGACCTGCTTTTTCTGCCAGTCATAATCGGCGTACCAGTTCTGTTTGCTGTCCCACAGATAGCGGTTGATCGCCGCCTGGCGCTTCTCCGCGCGATCGGCAAACTGCTTCGCCAGATCGCTCTGCTTGTTCATCTGATAGCCTTTCGACAGGGTCTGCTCCAGATGGAACAGCAGGCTGTTGAGGTCAACCGGGGCCAGCTGCGTGGTACGAATTGTCGACAGGTTATGCGCATCGGTAAACCAGCGCGAACTGAAATCCCAGCCCGACGCCGCACCGGAACGCAGCTCCCGGTAGAGTTCGGCTTTATTCCTCTGCGGCGCTTTCTGGGCGGTGGCAATGTCATCCATCCAGGATTCAGTGCGTGGCACGTCGCGCGCATCCCAGTAGCGGTTGAGCAGGCTGCCGTCCGCCAGCTTAATCACACGCTTGCTGGCTGCGCCCGCCACGACTTTATCGCTGTCTGCCATCCAGTAGTCATACTCTTTCTGCAGCTGCGGCAGATAACGGGTATAGGCTTTGCCGTTATCGTGCGTCGCCAGCAGATCGACCATCAGGCTGAAGAACGGCGGCTGTGACCGGCTCAGATAGTAGCTGCGGTTGCCGTTGGGAATGTGGCCATAGCGGTCGAGCAGCGAGGCGAAGTTATCCACCATATCCTGCACTTTATCCCAGTGCCCGCTCTCGGCCAGCCCCAGCATGGTGAAGTAGCTGTCCCAGTAATAGACTTCGCGGAAGCGCCCGCCTGGCACCACATAGGGTTTGGGCAACGGCAGCAGCGAGTCATACTGACCGGCGCTGCTGGTGGTACGCGTCAGCACCGGCCACAGGCCATCAATGTGGTCACGCAGGTTTTGTCCGGCTGGCGGCACATATTTGTCACCGGCCGCGGGCAGGATAAAGTTGGCATCCACAAAGCGCTTAAGATCGAAATTGCGCTGTTTCTTCTGCATCTGCCAGTCGGCAAGAATTGAGGCGGGATCGAATTTCGGCACCGCATCCGCAAAGGTCTTTTGATCGGGATAGAACTTCGCCTGTTGCACGGCATTAAACAGCGGTCCTAAACGAACGTCAGGTGGCTGCGGCTGATTATTCAGCATGCGACTGTTGTCGTCGGCCTGGGCAGTGAAGGCGGGTACGCTCAGCAGCAACGTGAGCAGAAAGGGCGCATAACGCTGACGCCGTGGAGCGGCGTTTACCTCAATTTTTGTCATCGGTTTTTCTCCTTGTCCGAAACGCGGCCGCGCGTAACGCATTGACCACAGGACCAACTTTAGACCTTATCTGACCACTTCACCCTGAAGCGAGCCGGAAATGTGAAGCCACGGGAATTATTTTTATGGAAAAAACCGCTTTATTACGCTGGTTTTTTCTTGCTCTCACCCTACTTTTCCCTGACGCTGAAAGAAAAAAAGGAGAGCAGGATGGAGATCATCTGGTATCACCCGTCGCAGTCTGCAGCGGCCTGGATTAACGGTTTACAACAGCGTCTGCCCCAGGCGCGGGTGCGTGCCTGGCAGCCAGGCGATAACGGTCCGGCTGATTACGCGCTGGTCCGCTCGCCCCCCACAGAAATGCTGCAGGGACGCGCCACCCTGCGCGGCGTCTTTGCGCTGGGGGCAGGCGTGGACGAGATTCTGAAACAGCTGCAGCAGAACCCTGAGATGCTGCCCGACAGCGTGCCACTGTACCGGCTGGAAGATACCGGCATGGCGCGGCAGATGCAGGAGTATGCGGTTCATAGCGTACTGAGCTGGTTCCGCCGTTTTGACGACTACCGTCTCCAGCAGCAGCAACAGTGCTGGCAGCCACTGCCCGCTTACACGCGTGAAAACTTTACTATCGGCATCCTGGGGGCGGGCGTGCTGGGGCAGAGTGTGGCGGAAAGCCTTAAACCCTGGGGATTCCCGTTACGCGTCTGGAGCCGCTCGCCCAAAGCGATCGATGGCGTGACCAGCTTTGCCGGTCGCGATGCATTGCCTGCCTTTCTGCAGGAGACGCGGGTGGTGATCAACCTGCTGCCGAGCACGCAAGAAACCATTAATCTTATCGACCACCACTTTTTACAGCAGCTGCCGCACGGCGCTTTCTTCCTCAACATCGCGCGTGGCGCGCAGGTGGTGGAAGAAGATCTGCTGGCCGCGCTCAATAGCGGGCAGCTGAAAGCGGCGGCGCTGGATGTCTTTCAGGTTGAACCGCTGCCCGAAGCGCATCCGCTCTGGTCACATCCGCGCGTCACGATCACGCCCCATAATGCGGCGGTAACCTTGATCGACGAAGCTATCGACTACATCGCCCGCGCCATCACCCAGGACCAGGCAGGCGAGCCGCCGCAGGGCAGGGTGGATCGTCAGCGCGGCTATTAATGAACCGGCCCCGTCAGGGGCAATCAGCAGGAGAAGAGGATGTATCCGGTAGATCTGCATATGCACACCATCGCCAGCACGCATGCTTACAGCACGCTGCACGACTACGTGACTCAGGCGAAGCAAACCGGCATGAAACTGTTTGCCATTACCGATCACGGCCCCGACATGGCCGACGCGCCGCACTACTGGCACTTCATTAATATGCGCGTCTGGCCGCGCGTGATCGATGGCGTGGGTATTCTGCGCGGTATCGAAGCCAATATTAAAAATCAGCAGGGCGAAATCGACTGTTCCGGCCCGATGCTCGATGCGCTGGATTTGATCGTCGCCGGTTTTCACGAGCCGGTTTATGCGCCGCGCGACCGGAAACATCACACGGATGCGATGATCGCCGCGATGGCGGGCGGGCTGGTCCATATTATCAGTCATCCAGGCAACCCGAAATTCCCGGTCGATATCCCGGCTATCGCCGAGGCAGCCGCGCACTACGATGTGGCGCTGGAGCTGAACAACTCCTCCTTTACCCATTCGCGTCCGGGCAGTGAACCGAACTGCCGGGCTATCGCCGCCGCCGTGCGCGATGCCGGTGGACGGCTGGCATTTGGCTCCGATTCCCACACCGCGTTTACGCTGGGTCACTTCGATCACTGCCTGCGCATCGCCCGCGAGGTGGATTTTCCCGAGGATCGGGTGTTAAATGTCACGCCGCGTCGCCTGCTCGACTTTCTGGAGCTGCGCAGCGGCAAACATATTGCTGAACTGGCTGACTTTTAGCGCCATGCCAGGTAAGCAACACGCTCACCATGATGAAAATCCCCGCTTTTATCTGCGGGGATATAATGACTGAGGCGAGTATTTTACCGTAACCTGTTCTCTTATCAGCCCGGAAAGGGCGTGTGGCAAGACCTGAAGCTTAAAGCTGAGAGAGCACTTAATAACTGAAAAATGGTCTCAATCGTTCGGGTTAGCAATGTCAACGGGGCGGTTCGTCCGGGCGGGTAATGGCGTAAACTTTAAGTTCTACTCTGCTCTTTATTGATCGCGTTAGATCAAAGCGTAGAATTACCACGCCTGGTAACGCGCTTTACTAATTTAATAGTTAACCATGCTAATAGCAAAGCTGAAATTATTATTGCTACGAATAATGCATTCGCTGTTGAAGGAAAAATTTGAAATGGATTTACGATTTCACCGAGCTTCATGTAAGCATCTTCCGAAAGGGTTCTGAAGATGATTTCCGGGATCACTATAAGATAAAATAGAGTAAATACGGTGTATAAAGCCAGCCACTTGATCCTTTTCATAAGCCATTCTCTTTGCATACCTTTCACTTCAGTATACAATCGTTGCATAAGGAATTCTACACAAAGGGATGAGTATGAGCATGTCTTATCTTAAGATTAAACTTCAGGCAGAGCGAACCATTGCGCTTAACTTTGAGAAGGCACTTGCTGAGTTACATCAAACAATGCTTGATACAGGAAGGGGGATTGTGTCTGGCGCTCAACGTGCAAGCGGCTATGGTTCATGCTTTTTTGATGACTACAAGGATGTTTGTAATCAACTTAAGCAGGAAGATTTGCGATACCTGAAGCAACTCAGAATGCTGTTTACCCGGCAGGACGTGGTTTTAAAGATGGTAGAAATATACTTCAGAAAAAAACTGAGCCGTATTGGTGATACAGGCATCCAGAACATACAGAGACTGTTAGCTGAAAAAGCGTCTGATTATGCTTCTGGTAAATTCTCTAAACTTGCTATAGCACAGTTAATCGCTCTCGTTATTACACAATCCCGGGATTTCAAACAGTCACATATTAATGTAATTAATGCTACAAGTTCGTATGCCGTGACCGCTTTTAAATTTTATGGTAAGTTTGAGATTGCCACAAAAGCAGCAAGAAAATTACGCTTCGATGATGCGGAGTATTACTTCGACTTATATAATGCTAATTTAGAAATGTTCTATTATTTGATTGAGCCGGAAATGTCTAAAATAATCTATTTGAAAAATTCAGGTTCCACTAGCGAAGAGCAGATTTTAAATCTACTAAACAAGATTTTAATAAAATGAAGGCGTTCCTTCGCTGGCTATATGCCTGGGTAAGTCAATCCTTCTTTGGACTTATACCACCAGCGGCCGGTCTGGTCGGGGCCATTTTTTTTGTAAGCGTTTTTCCTACATATGGTCTGCTGTTCGCTTTTCTATGGATCCTTTTAATTATTTATTTTTGTGGAAAATATTTTCGCTATTACTAGTGGAGGTAAGCCCCCGTATGAAAAGTGCTTTTTATTTTATTCTATTTTTTTATGAAAATTTACGAGTTTGATTAGCCTGTTATTGCATATCTTCATTCCGCCTGGCTAATAGTTCATCAGAATCAGAAGTTGCTGGATGATGTATTCTGAAGTTTTCTATGCAAAATTAACCAGTTGCTTTAAGATTTTTTCTGAAGTATGAACTCACTTTCTGGCTGAGATAGCCAGGTGTAAGGGTGGATTACTCAGAGTCCCGGTCATCGCCGTTGTTAAGACCGCCGATGCCGGTGGACGGCTGGCATTTGGCTCCGATTCCCATACGGCGTTTACGCTGGGTCACTTCGATCACTGCCTGCGCATCGCCCGTGAGGTGGATTTTCCTGAGGATCGGGTGTTAAATGTCACGCCGCGTCGCCTGCTCGACTTTCTGGAGCTGCGCAGCGGAAAACATATTGCTGAACTGGCTGACTTTTAATTTACTTGCCTCAAGGAAATCTGACTCATGAATGAGTTTTCCATTCTGTGCCGCGTGATCGGCTCACTGTTTAATCGTCAGCCGCAGGATCCGCTGCTGGTGCCGCTGTTTACGCTGCTGCGTGAAGGCAAACTGCAGTCGCAGTGGCCACTGGAGCAGGATGAGCTGCTGACCCGTCTGCAACAGAACAGCGATCCCCAGGCGCTGGCCGCCGATTACAACGCGCTGTTTGTTGGCAGCGATTGCAACGTGCCGCCGTACGCCTCACAGTGGCCGGAAGGCAAAACGGAGCCAGAAGTGCGTGCGTTTTTAACCTCACGCGGAATGCCGCTGAGCGATGCGCCTGCTGATCATTTTGGTGTGCTGATGCTGGCTGCGTCATGGCTGGAAGATCAGTCAGCGGAAGATGAGAGCGCGGCGCAGATGGCGCTGTTTGAAGAGTATCTGCTGCCGTGGTGCGGTGCTTTCCTGGGTAAAGTGGAAGCGCACGCGACCACCGCTTTTTATCGTACTCTTGCCATGCTGAGCCGCGAAGCGATCCAGGCGATGTACAACGAACTGCTGGATAGCAGCGAAGAGACGCCTGACGCCTGATTCACCACGTCGCCGGGTGCGTACCCGGCGCACAGTGCTGAATCATCTTTCTCAATGGGTTCTGGGGGGGGATTCTCTGGATACGGCGTGCTTTTTTTCGGGCACCTGAACCCTCTCAATCGGCTTACAGGATTAACTGCCCGGGTCGGCAACCATACAGTTTTGCGAGACGTTCACGCGTCTTTTTCTGCGGCTTACTTTCAATACGCTCCAGTTGAGAGATCGCACTTTGCGTGGTTCCCAACTGCTGAGCCACATCATGCTGGCTGAGCCCCCGCCAGATGCGCCAGGCCGCCTGAAGACTCACTTCCTGCTCAATCATGATCCCTGCAACGTCGTGCGGGATCGTCTCATCGTCGTGCTCGTCAGCCTCCACAGGAATAGTCTCCCATTCGCCATCGCTGGCCGAGAGCAGCCTTTCATATTCCGCCACCGGCAAGACCACAAACTGGGGTTTGCCTGCTTCATCATAGATGTACTGTTTTGACATAGTTTATCCGTGGTAATTGTGTGTCGCAGCAGAGGTCGTGAGTGCGTAAGGCTATGCCGGAACTGCATAGTATTGAGTAAGTGGCCGGAGTTCATGAATTATGGCGAATGATAAGGTTATTATCTAATGCTATCAAATGAGTTTTCTAATCATCTAATGATGCCAGTAAGCGAGGGGAAATGGTGATGCGGGTTTAGACAGACGCGCTAACAGCTTACATCCACGCCGTGATGCTCATCCCTGAGACATAAAATGTTCCGGTTCGGATTAAACAGACGCGAGCCGCATCCGCTTCACCACGTCGCCGGGTGCGTACCCGGCGCACAGCCTGGCGTCGCACAGAGCTGTGGGGTGCCGGGCAGCCAGGCGGCCGCTCGCAGCCTCACTCCAAGCCCCCACGGCGTTAATTCGTAACAGGGCAGGTTATCGTTAACCTGCGGCGCAATGCCGGAGCCTGTGCGCTGATCGGTGGGATGCTGCTGCAACAGCCACGCGGTGCGCGCCAGCGACAGCCGGACCTGGCTGCCGTGGCGCTCAGTAATGCGTCGCCGTAATCCCTCCAGCACCGCCGCCGCCAGCAGATAGCCGCTGGCATGATCCAGCGCCTGCACCGGCAGCGGAACCGGTTTGTCGCTCTGCTGCCACTGCATGCCTCTTTCAGCAATGCCGCATCCCATCTGCACCAGACTGTCAAAACCCCGGCGATTGCGCCACGGACCCTGCCAGCCCCAGGCATTCAGGCCGGCATCAACCAGACCGGGTGAGAGTGACTGAAGGGTCTCCGCGTCAAACCCGAGCCGTTCCAGCGCATCCGCCCGATAGCCATGCACCAGCACGTCCGCTTCACGCAGCAGGTGGATAAACTGCTCGCGATCGGCGGGCTGAGTCAGATCCAGCACCGCTCGTCGCTTGCCGCAACTCATCTCTTCATCCAGCGTCGGCTCCTGCCAGCCGGGCGGATCGATGCGCAGCACGCTGGCTCCCAGGCTGGCAAGAAAACGGGTAGCGACCGGCCCGGCAATAATCCGCGTCAGATCCAGTACTTTGATGCCCAGTAAAGGACTAGCTTCGGCCAGCGGCCACGCCGGCGCCGCTGCCTGTTGTGTGGTCTGCCAGCTAAAGAGCGGTTCGCGCTGCACGGCCAGGCCCTGCGGATGCTGCTGCCAGGCGGCGGCACTGCGCATCTCTGCGGCACAGCCACCCGCATCAATAACGGCCTGCTCCAGTTCGCTGGCCTGCCACTGTTGCACCTGCTGCGCCAGTGCTGCGCGATCGGCGTGCGCGCCCAGCACCCGCTCCATCGCCAGCCGGTGATGTGCGGCGTTGGTGTGCAGACGGATCCAGCCATCCTGACTGCGATAGTCACCGGCAAACGCATCCCACATCGCGGGTGCCGCGCGATTCAGCGGATGGAAGCTCTGCTGAAACCAGCGTGACGCCAGCCGGACGTTAACGGTGACGGGCGGAGAGAGTTCAGGGCGGGATGTGGCGATAAGCGCAGCAGCAGCCTGCGTTGCCAGACCGATACTGGTGGCCGCCAGTTCACTGACGGCAAAGGCAGAAGAGAAGGTGGCGCGATCAACGAAGGCGGGGAGAGGCCAGGCGGCGTCGCGACCTCGCAATCCCTGCTGCATCTGCTGCCAGAGAGAGGCGGCAAGCGGTGAGTCCATGTTGTGCTTCCTGAGAGAGGTGATTTCTCAAGCATAGCACGCGGGATTAACGACGCCGCAGGCGCGGGAAGCGGGCATGCATCCGCAGGCTACGCAGGTTGATTACTGCAATAGCGGTGCCAAGGATCACCAGCGACGCACCGATAATCTTGAAGCTGTTGAGGCTGTCGCCCAGCACCACAATTCCCATCAGCACGGATAATACCGGCGTCAGCAGTGAGTAGGGCATGATCAGGTTAACGTTATATTTCTTCAGCAGCATATACCACAGTGTATAGGCGACAATCGACGAGGCGATAGCGCTGTAAAGAATGGCAAACCAGCCGTGCCAGCCCGCATTTTGCAGGGCGTAGAGCTGATGTGATTCCATCAACAGACTGGATGCGCCGACGACAGGAATGGCCAGAAACGCAATCCAGCCGGTCATGGTCAGCGGTTTAATCGGCGGTGACTTTTTCACAATCAGGTTGCTGACAGCCCAGCCGGTGGCGCTGCACAACAACAGACAAAGCACCCACCACGACGGAATCGTCGGGCTGCCGGAGAGCACGACGACGCCGCTCAGCGAGATCATAATGCCCATCAGCTGCACCAGCTTCAGCTTCTCTTTCAGCACCACCATCGCCAGCAGCATGGCAATGGGTGTACCGAGCTGAACCACAATCGCGCCGGTGCCGGCATCGGTATAGCGCAGGCCGACAAACAGCAGCGAAAAGTGCATAAAACCGAACGTGAAAGCCAGCAGCAACAGCCAGGGTAGCTGCTGACGGTTAATCCGGCAAAACGGTACCAGTACGATGGCGACGACCACAAAGCGCATAAACGTCAGGAAAAGTGGCGGAAGCTCCAGCAGGCCCCATTTCACCGCAACGTTGTTGAAGGCCCAGATTGAAACCACCATCAGAATCAGAAAAAAATGCCGCACAGCCACGATAATATCCTTTCGATGTTTTTTGCTTAGCCCGCTAATGATGGCACGAACTGCGGCATTGCAGCCAATCGCAGGGAGAAATTTTCTGCGATTGCCGCGCAGCCTGATGAGACTTTCGGGCGCGTTGCTGGCAGACTGATTTGAAACGACTTCTTAAAGGAACTGATTCGGTATGACCTACACGTCCGCCTTACCCCTTGCGTTAATTCAGCTTGAAGTCCCACCTGCAAACGTTGTCTCAGAGATTGGTGAACAGCCGCGCTGGTTCATCGACGCGTTAAACCTGCAACCCGATGAATACCTGATTGTACGGCCCCATCTGGGCGAGGCGCTACCCGCTTTCGACCAGATTTCCGGGGCGATCCTCAGCGGTTCCTGGGCGATGGTCACCGATCACGCTGAATGGAGCGAACGCAGCGCCGTATGGATTCGCGCAGCGATGGATCACGGCTTGCCGCTGCTGGGGGTCTGCTACGGTCACCAGCTGATGGCCTATGCGCTGGGTGGCGAGGTGGCGGACAATCCCAATGGATGGGAGCGCGGGCTGTTACCAATCAACTGTATGCCGGAGGCGCAGCGCGATCCGCTACTGAAGAAATTGCCACAGGACTTCAGCGTCTGGCTGTCACATCGCCAGTCGGTGATCAGCGCGCCACAACAGGCGCAGGTGCTGGCCGCCTCTGCGCGCGATGGCTGTCAGATTGTCCGTTATTCGCCGCAGGCGCTATCGGTGCAGTTTCATCCTGAATTTTCACGGCACATCATGAACGTTTGTATGCCCAAAGGCTGTACAGAAGATGGGGCAAACGAGATGGAGGGGAAAGACTGGGCGCGTGAGTTGCTGGTGGCGTTCTGGCAACAAACGCGCCCTGCAATGGCGCAAGCTCAGGGTGCGTAGTGACGCGTGCAGCGATAGACCCAGGCGGGTGGCACGTTTTTCATCACCCGCTGGCGCTCCCAGGTGAAGTAGCGCGACAGGTCTGGCTGAGTCAGCGAGGTATACTGGAACTGTACAAAGACGCCGTTGGGCCCGAGGGCGTTATACACCGCACGCAGAATCGCCTCACGCAATTCAGTGGGTAATGAGAGCAGCGGCAGGCCAGAGAAGATCACGTCATATTCTCCGCTCAGGTATTCCGCTGAACAGGTGCGCACCGTCATGCGCGGATCGTTCAGCGCATTAAGCTTATCGGCCAGCGTGCTGCTGATCTCAAAGGCATCCAGCGTGGCATCGGGTGACATCTGCGCCAGTATCTGCCGCGTCAGTACACCGTCGCCCGCGCCGAGTTCGGCAATACGTAACTTTTCAGGCCATTCCACCGACGTAATCATGGTGCGGCACAGCGCCTCTGACGAGGGCGTAATGCTGCCCATCTTGCGCGGGTTGCGGATAAACTGATGCACGAAATTGGCTTTAGCGCGCATCAGGGTAAAAGCTGAAGCCAGCATGCTCATCTCCAGAATGAATTCATCCTCACGTTGACCCCTTTGTGCCGCACAAGTTTCTCTCTGACCAGCCTTTTGGGTAAAAGTCGGAATTATCTAAAGACGAAGCGTAAACACCCATTCCTTCGGGGCGGTCACAGTTTCCGGTTAACAGAACTGACAGGCTCTTGATGATGCTTCATGTTAATAATAAGTTTCATCATTGTTACATCAGTCACCTGTCAGGAGAATGATCATGCGTTATGCCGCCCCCGGAGAACAGGGTTCTCTGATTACCCTACAAAAGAATTATGGCAACTTCATTAATGGTGAATTCGTCGCGCCGGTGAACGGCAACTACTTCACCAATACCTCCCCGGTGAACGGCTCTGCGGCCGGTGAGTTTCCGCGCTCAGACGTTGCCGATGTTAATAACGCTGTGGCTGCTGCGGCAGCGGCGGCGGAAGCCTGGGGCAAGACCTCGCCGCAACAACGCTCGCTGCTGTTACTGAAAATCGCCGATCGGCTGGAACAGCATCTGGAGACGATGGCGGTCTATGAAACCTGGGATAACGGTAAACCGGTTCGCGAAACCCTGGCGGCCGATATGCCGCTGGCCGTCGATCACTTCCGTTACTTTGCCGGTTGTGTCCGGGCGCAGGAGGGCAGTGCCGCCGAGATTGATGAGTTCACCGCCGCCTATCATTTCCATGAGCCGCTGGGCGTGGTAGCGCAGATCATTCCATGGAACTTTCCGCTATTAATGGCGGCGTGGAAACTGGCTCCGGCACTGGGCGCGGGTAACTGTGTGGTGCTGAAACCGGCTGAGCAGACCCCGCTGTCGATCACCGTTTTTGTCGATCTGATTAAAGATCTGCTGCCGCCGGGTGTGCTGAACGTGGTGCATGGGTTCGGCAAAGAGGCGGGTGAAGCGCTCGCCTCCCATTCCGGCATCGCCAAGGTAGCCTTCACCGGCTCTACCGCAACCGGCGGTCATATTCTGGAGCTGGCAGCAAAAAGCCTGATCCCCTCGACCGTTGAGCTGGGCGGTAAATCACCTAACATCTTCTTTGAAGACATCATGCAGGCGGAGGAGAGCTTTATAGAGAAAGCCGCCGAAGGCGTGGTGCTGGGCTTCCTGAATCAGGGCGAAGTCTGTACCTGTCCGTCGCGTGCGCTGGTACAGGAGTCGATCTACGAACCTTTTATGGCAGCCGTGATGAAGCGGGTAAAAACCATCAAACGTGGCGATCCGCTGGATACCGAAACCATGGTGGGCGCGCAGGCGTCGCAGCAGCAGTTTGATAAAATTCTCTCTTATCTTGAGGTTGCCCGACAGGAGGGCGCGGAAGTGCTGGTGGGCGGTGGCGTAGAGAAGCTGGATGACTCACTTAACAGCGGCTACTACATTCAGCCGACACTGCTGAAAGGCAACAACAGCATGCGCGTTTTCCAGGAGGAGATCTTTGGCCCGGTCATTGGTATCACCACCTTTAAAGATGAGGCGGAAGCAATCAGTATCGCCAACGACTCCATCTATGGGTTAGGTGCTGGCGTCTGGACCCGCGATATCAACCGTGCTTACCGTGTGGGCAGGGCGATTAAAGCAGGGCGCGTCTGGACCAACTGTTATCACCTCTATCCGGCGCACGCCGCCTTTGGCGGTTATAAGAAGTCGGGTATCGGGCGTGAGACTCACAAAATGATGCTGGATCACTATCAGCAGACTAAAAACCTGCTGGTCAGCTACAGTATCGAGCCGCTGGGCTTCTTCTAGTTCTGGCCCGCAACCTGCCAGGATAACCCTGCACTCTTCCCTCAGAACCACGCTACGGCGTGGTTTTTTTGCTCCACATAGCCGGGCATGCTGAGAAGCATCAGAAGCATGGCGATGGCTGCAATGCCGATAAAGAACAATTAATCAGTCCTTTCTTAAAGCGACGCCGGGCCGTTTTGCGCTTCGCTTACCTCGCTTCACGACCACCTCATCCTCAGCCCTTTCTGAATCGTCCCATAATGAAACAACTTGCTGATTTGTAAGCATTATCTCACTGTTTTTACGCTAAAAACTGCCACGTATTACGGTCACCTCGGCGTTAACCTTCATTACGGCCTGGTGAAACAGCGCCATTTTTTACATGAGTTTTTTTAATGCTGACTACAGGAGTGTCTGGTTTCTGTGTAAGAATACTTGATAGTTGCTCATCTTGTTAAGAATAATCCTAAGCGAGTGATTAAAAGTAACACATATTTGCACTAAGTAAATTACTTAAACTTTACTTAAGTAAAATCTTATGAAAGTGGCCCGTTGAAATTTTGTCAATCTTCTGTAAACTCGCAGCTTATGTTTACAAAGGAATTGTGATTTCATACCTACGGGCAGGATATACCTGGCTCGTGCGGTAGCTATGAGCTTATACACATCTTGTAACTTACTGAATGTGATCGTTAAAACAGGAAAATCAGCCTGTGCGCTGCGCTTTTTCCTATTGTCAGCGAATAGCGTCACAAGTGTAAATCTGAGTCAATATGTCAGTTTTTCGGCCAGGGATGGCATAAGTAAAGCTTGGGTTTTGCCTTCTTCATCCAATCTGACGGAAAAAAATAGATCATGTTTCTGATCATTTATCGCCAGCTCAGATTTCTCCCTGCGCCCGTCCCGGTCGCCAGAGTTGTTTTTTAATAGTTAACGTTAGTTGATCTGTTAACGTGCCACGCCATGGCACTTTAACGCTATTTGCTTAAGGTTTTTCTTTTAGGCTGGCACTAAGTGGCGCTCTCTCAGCACCACATCCCCGATTTTCATTACTGACAACCGGCCTCTGGCCACTCTCCAGGATATGAATGGAACACAACATGAAAAAAATGGTGAAGCTCCGTATTGCGTTAGGCCTGATGTTTGTTTTTTCTGTCGCGGGTTGTAAAACGCCGCCAAAAATGACGGATGACACGCTGGTCACCAGCACCGTGGATGGCGTGGTGATCAGTCACCGTTATGCGGTTAAACCGCCTGCGCAGTTCAGCCCGGTCAATGAAACCTACCGTGCGCTCTATCCCGCTTCAGTGATGAGCCATCCGAGTTTTGGCGGCAAGGTGGTGGAGACGCTGAAAACCGGCGAAAGCTACACCGTGATTGGTCAGGTAGAGAACAACTGGCTGGCGCTGGGTGAACCCGCTCAGGCGTCAGCAGAACCTGAACCGGGTAAAGCCAGCAGTGCCGTTAAAGAGTCAGCGCCCTCCGCAGCACCGCAGGCAACCGTTCAGCTGACCGGCTATGTGCCGTTTCGCGCCGTGGTGAAAAGCGAGCTTTACGATCAGACGATCAAGGCTGACCAGCCGAAGCGCCGGGTGCGCAGCAGCAAGAAGAAAACCTGTGTTGCGGTAAACGGTGACAGCACCGCCTGCCAGAACAGCACTAACGGAACCTGGATTATTAACTAATCGCACTAAGCAGGGAGGGCGGGATGATGACAACAACGCAATGGCGTGGGGCGCTGATAGTGCTGCTGACGTGGCTGATGACCGCGTGCAGCAGTACTCCACAGCCCGTTGCCTGGTACAACCTGGACGTTCAGGCGCAAAACCAGGTTAACGGCGGTGCGCCGCTGAAAGTCCGGGTGGTATTACTGACCTCCGATGCGGAGTTTATGTCGGCTGACTTCTACTCCCTGCAAAACCAGTCCGCTAATGCGCTGGGTAATGCGCAACTCAATACGCAACAGTTCTTCCTGACTTCCACTCAGCCCCATAAAACGCTGCGGATTAAGAGTCTGCCCGAGGCGCGCTTCATCGGCATCATGGCGGAATATCAGGCGCTGGATGGCAAGGTCTGGCGACTGTCGCTGCCGGTTCCCGAAGGCGAATCACCCTCATTCTGGGCGTTCTGGAAGCGTGACGATGGTGAGCTGAATGCGCGCATTGTGGCGGGGATTAACGGCCTTCGCGTGGAAAAACAGTGATGTCTATGAACAGAGCCGAAAAGGTGGTCTGGACCGAGGGGATGTTTCTGCGTCCTCACCATTTCCAGCAGTCAGAAAATTATCTTCTCAGCACCCTGCGTGAGTGGGGCCAGTCGCAGCGCGCCTATACCTGGGGTTTTTACGATCTGGAGTTCGATGAAGCGCTGCTGCGCCAGGGGAAACTGGCGCTGAGCGCCGCCAGCGGTTGTCTGCCTGACGGCACGTTTTTTGCCTTCAGCCAGCCACAGCACGGTCCGGCCCCGCTTGATCTGCCTGCCTCCGTTGACCGCAGCAAAGTGGTGCTGGCCATTCCGGCACGGCGCAATGGCCGTGAAGCGGTCGCCTTTCAGGAGTCGCAGGATTCTCTGGCGCGCTACCTCGCCTGGGAAGCAGAAGTGGAAGATGACAATGCCCAGGCCGTGGGCAGCGCCACGGTGCAGTTCGGCAAACTGCGTCTGCGGCTGATGCTGGAACAGGATCTGACCGCCGAGTGGACCGCCATGGGCGTGGCTCAGGTGATTGAAAAACGCAGCGACAACCACATCCGGCTCGACAGCGACTACATCCCGCCGATGCTGACGCTTAACAGCAGCCGTCCGCTGCAAAACATGTTCAACGATCTGCACGGGCTGATCCAGCAACGCAGCCAGCAGCTGAGTCAGCGCGCGCCGGGCACCGGTCGTTTTAACAGCGCGGATATGGTCGATTTTATGCTGCTGGCGCTGCTGAATCGTCAGCTTGGCCTGCACACTCATCTGCAACATCTGCCGCTGCTGCATCCTGAAACGCTCTACAACCACTGGCTGCAACTGGCGGCGGAGCTCAGTACCTGGACGCCAGCCCGCGCGCCCGATGGCCTGCCGCTCTATGATCATGACGATCTGCACAGCTGTTTTAGCCGCCTGTCACTACTGCTGCGTCAGGGGCTGTCCCAGGTGATGGAAGAGAGCGCGATTCAGCTGCCGCTGATTCAGCGTTCGCACGGTCTTAACGTCGCGACCGTGCCGGAGAGCAGTATGGTGCATGAGTTTGGCTTTGTGCTGGCGGTGAAAGCCAGCGTGCCAGCCGACACCCTCAAAACCCACTTCCCGGCGCAAATGAAAGTCGCCCCGGTCAGCAAAATTCGCGATCTGGTGCAGTTGCAGTTGCCCGGTCTGGCACTTCGGGCGATGCCCGGCGCGCCGCCGCAGATCCCGTGGCATGCCGGATACAGCTATTTCGAACTGGATAAGAACAGCGAGCTATGGAAAGAGATGGAGCGCTCGGGCGCTTTTGCGCTGCATCTTGCCGGTGAGTTTCCAGGTCTGAACATGGAGTTCTGGGCCATTCGTAGTCAGTCAGAATCATAAACTGAGCACGCAGCATGATGCAGGAACAACAAAAATCACACAGCGATCTTGCGCCGGAGGCCAGCCATCAGAATGTGCTGGTCGCGGCGGCCAACCCCCTGATTAACGCCATTCCTCAGATCCGTCACTCGGTATCACATGAAGACCCGGCGCAGCTGCGTCAGCAGCTGATCGATCAGATTCGGCGCTTCGAGCTGAGCTGCCAGCAGTCAGGCCTGGGCTATGAAGTGATCATCGGTGCGCGATACTGTCTCTGTACCGCGCTGGATGAGGCGGCGGCGCTGACGCCGTGGGGCAGCCGCGGCGTCTGGACCAGCAATGGTCTGCTGGTCACCTTTCACAATGAAACCTGGGGCGGCGAAAAGTTTTTTCAGCTGCTGGCTAAGCTGTCGCAGAACCCAAGACGCCACATTCTGATGCTGGAGTTGATCTACTTCTGCCTGCTGCTGGGGTTCGAAGGACGCTACCGGGTGCTGGACAACGGTCGCTCGCAGCTGGAGACCATCAAACAGCGCCTGCTGCAGATGATCAAAAGCGTGCGTGGCAATTATGCAGCGGCGCTGTCTCCGCATCCCACCGATCAGCCGGTCCTGCGCAAATTGTGGCGGCCAATGATCCCGCTGTGGGCCTGTGCGGCGGTGGCGGGGCTGGCGGCCTGTCTGTTCTACATCGTGCTCAACTGGCGTCTCGGCGATTACACCTCGCCGGTACTGGCCCGTATCTATCAGACGGCGCTGCCGGAAGTGAAGATCGGCAATCCTGCGCCACCACCGCCCGCCACGCTGAACCTGCGCGCTTTCCTGAAACCGGAAATTGATGCCGGGCTGGTAGCGGTGCGTGACGAAGCGGACCGCAGCGTGGTGACGCTGAAAGGGGACGGACTGTTTGCCTCGGCGGCCACCGAAGTACGTGGACGTTACACCGACGTAATCCAGCGCATCGCTGCTGCCATGAACAATGTCAGCGGCCAGATTCAGGTGATTGGCTACAGCGATAACGTGCCGATCCGCAGTGCCCGCTTCGCCTCCAACTTTGAGCTTTCGCTGGCACGTGCCCGGTCAGTACAGACCCTGTTGCAACAGCAGCTGGCGCAGCCGTCACGGGTGAAAGCGGAAGGACGCGGTGAAAGCAATCCGCTGGTGCCTAATAACAGCGCAGAAAATCGCGCACGTAACCGTCGTGTTGAAATTACCCTGCTGGTGGCACCGGATGCGACGCATGCCGAACTCAACGGCCTGGCGAGAGGGAACTGATCCATGCTGAATATTCTGTTTGCGGTGCTGACCAGCCGCCTCGCGTGGGGCTTTGTCGGCATTACCGCGCTCTCTTTTATCATCTGGGTAATTGGCCCGGTGTTCTCAATCGTCGATTCGCGCCCGCTTGAGCCGGAGCAGAACCGCATTATCAGTATCGCGCTGCTCTATCTGGTATGGGGCTTAGGCCAGGCGATTCCGCGGCTCTATAACATCTGGCTCAATCGCAAGCTGATGTCGAGCCTTGAAACCGGCAAAAGCGATGCGCCGGAAGCCGATCGTCAGCGCCTGACCAGTGAAGAGCAGGTGCTGGCAGGGCGTTTCTCCGAAGCCACTGACATGCTGAAAAAGGCGCACTTCCAGCGCCACAGCAGCAAGGGCACGCCGTTCTGGGCACAGCGCTTTGGCCGTCAGTATCTCTATCAGCTGCCGTGGTACATGATCATCGGCGCGCCCGGTGCCGGTAAAACTACCGCGCTGGTCAACTCGGGCCTGCAGTTTCCGCTGGCAGATAAATTCGGCAAGTCGGCGCTGCGCGGCATTGGCGGCACCCGCAACTGCGACTGGTGGTTCACCAATGACGCGGTGCTGCTCGATACCGCCGGGCGCTACAGTACCCAGGAGAGTCAGCAGGAGCGTGATGCCAGCGAATGGCATCATTTTCTCGACCTGCTGCGTAAATATCGCGGACGTCAGCCGATCAACGGCGTCATCGTCACGCTGAGCGTTTCCGACCTGCTGTCGCAGTCGCCCGAGGCGCTGCGTAATCAGGCGCTGGCACTGCGTCAGCGGTTAATGGAGCTGCACGATCGCCTCGGCATCCGTTTCCCGGTCTATGTGCTGGTCACTAAAGCGGACTTGCTCAAAGGGTTCCGCAGCTACTTTGCCTCGCTGGATAAAGCGCAGCGTGAACAAATCTGGGGATTCACCTTTCCCTGGGCGAAGGCCTCCGCCGCCGATTTCGAACTTAATAACCAGTTCCAGCAGGAGTATTCCCTGCTGCAACAGCGTCTGGATGCCGGACTGGCCGATCGGCTGCTGACGGAAAGCGACGCGCAGGCGCGGGCAGAGAGCTATCTCTTCCCGCAGGAGTTTGCGGCGCTGCGGCCGTTGCTGGCAGACGCGCTGGATACGCTGTTTGCCCGCTCCGATTTTGAAACCCAGTTCGCGCCGCGCGGTATCTACTTTGCCAGCGGCACCCAGGAGGGACTGCCGTTTGACAGGGTGATGGGCGAGCTGAACCGCGCACTGAATCTGCCGGGGCAGCAGGCTGGCGAGTCAGGAAGCTGGGATAAGGTCGATAAAGAGTCGCCCATCCCGCAGAACAAAGGGCAGAGCTTCTTTCTGAAAGGGGTGCTGGAAAATGTGATTTTCCAGGAGTCCGGTCTGGCGGGCAGCAACCGCTGGTGGGAGCTGCGCAACCGCGCCGGGCTCTGGTCGGGTTATCTGGCGCTGCTGATGGTATTGCTGGTGGCCGGGGCGCTGTGGCTCACCAGCTACAGTAAAAACAAAGCCTATCTGCAGGAGATGGCCGCTAAAGCGCCGCAGGTTGAACAACTGGGCGATCAGCTTCAGCAGCAGGTCAATGGCGACCTCTTTGCGCTGGTGCCTTATCTCAACACTCTGTTGCACCTGCCGGAGAGCGCCGACTTCTCACTGGAAGCACCGCCGCTGACGCGCCGCATGGGGCTTTATCGCGGCACCGAGGTCAGCGATGCCACCCGTGCGCTCTACGACAAGGCACTGAAACAGCTGCTGTTGCCGCAGGTGGCGCAGAACATCACCCGCTGGCTGCGTAATGACAACGGCAGTGATGCTGACTACAGCTACGAAGCGCTGAAGGCGTATCAGATGCTCTATCAGCCAAAGCACTACGATGGCAAATTCCTGCAGGCGTGGCTGATGCTCAACCTGTCACGCGAACTGCCGCAGAACGTCACTCAGCAGCAGGTGAAACAGCTGGCGTGGCACCTGCAACAGTTGCTGGAGACGCAGATTCACTCGTCGCCGTATGCGAAGGATGAAGCGCTGGTAAAGCGCGAGCAGGCGCTGATTAATCAGATGCCGCTGTCACAGCGCGTCTATGGACGGCTGAAGCGCCTGCTGCAACGCGATGACAGCCTGCAGCCGGTGACGCTGGCGGCGCTGGGTGGTCCCCAGAGCGAGCTGGTGTTTTCCCGCAAAAGCGGTAAATCGGTCAATGACGGTGTGGCGGGTCTCTATACGCCGGATGGCTACTGGCAGCACGTGGATAAGCAGATTGCCCCGGTGACCCAGGCGTTGTATCAGGACGATCTCTGGGTGCTGGGCGGCGCCGCGCCGCAGCAGAAAAGTGAGCAGACGGATCTTGCGGTGCGCCAGCTCTACGTGCAGGACTATATCCGGCAGTGGGAGCAGTTTCTCAGCGATATTCAGCTCAACAGCAGCGCCGATCTCTCGCAACGCATCAACACCGCCCGTTTGCTGTCGGGCAACCATTCGCCGCTGCGCCAGCTGGTGATCAATCTCGGTGGTCTGCTGACGCTGAACCGGGCGCAACCGGATGAGAAAACCGCGCAGGCAGCAAAGCCGTCGGATAACAGCGCCACCCGCACCCTTGAAGCGCTGTTTACCTCACCCGAAGCGGCTGCGGCGCGTGGACAGGCGGCAGCGCAGGCGTCTCCGGAACAGGCGGTTGCCGTGCATTTTGCGCCGGTTCTTGAGCTGGCTCAGCCGTTACAGCAGGGCAGTAAGGTGCTGGCGGTGGATGATTTCCTGCATCAGATTGACGATCTCTATCGCTACCTCACCGCCGTGCAGGATGCGGCGAACAGCGGGATGCCGCCCCCGGCCAGCGATGCCATCAGTCGTCTGCAGGCCAGTGCCGGCCGTCTGCCGGGTTCATTGCAGAACATGGTTTCCAGCATGGCGGTGGGTGCCAGCAGCGACGCACAGCGCCGCGATATGGATAACGTCCGCAAACGCATCACCATGGAAGTGGGCAGTTTCTGCCGCCAGGCGATCGCCGGTCGCTATCCGCTGGTTCGCTCTGCGCGCAGTGAGGTCACACCAGACGATCTGGCGCGGATGTTTGCACCCGGCAGCGGCATGATGGACAGCTTCTTCCGCGACAACCTGGCCAGCAAAGTCGACACCACAAACGCGGCGTGGCGCTTTACGCCGGGCATTGACGGTAAAACCCTGCCGGGGGGCGAAGCCCTGCTGCGGCCTTTCCAGCAGGCGCAGTCAATCCGCGATGCCTTCTTTGCCAATGGTGCGACCACGCCCGGCTTCCGCGTCACGCTGCGTACGGTAAAAATGGATAACGACATCCTTAACCTGACGCTGGATGTGGATGGGCAGATTTTACGCTACAGCCACGGACCGCAGGCGGTACAGATGGTCAGCTGGCCCGGCCCCGGCGGCACCAGCCAGGTGCGGATGCAGCTGGGTCTGACCAACGGCACCACCTCCACGCTGGTCACCAGCGGTCCCTGGGCGCTCAATCGCTTCTTTGACCGCGCCCGGCTGACAGCGGCAGGCGGCCTGACCCGCGAAGCGAGTTTCAGCGTGGACGGTCATCAGGTCACGCTGTCGTTCACCCCTGGCAGCATTCGTAACCCGTTCCAGCTTCCCGGCTTTAGCTGCCCCTGAAACAGGACCCGACAATGACTCATTACGCTGCACCCTGCTGGTACGGCAAAGTGCCCAGCGCGGGTGACTTTGTGAAGCGCCGCTTCCCGGACGTGCTTTATCGCCAATGGTCCAGCTGGTTTCAGGTGGGCCTGCATCACTGGCAGAGCAGTCAGGAGAGTGATAACGCCCCGTCGCGCCCGTTCCTTAACGCGCCGGTCTGGAATTTTGTGGTGCCGCCGATGCTGGGCAGCCAGCTGATTCAGATGGGCTGCCTGATTGCCGCGCGTGACAGCGTGGGCCGTAACTACCCACTCTGCGCACTGCGCCACTTCACGCCCGCCGAGTGGTCGCCAGCCCTGCTGGCGCGCTCCGGCGAGTGGTATCAGCAGGTGGGCAACACGCTGCTGCGGGTGGTGCAGGGCGGCGGGTCACCGGAGCAGCTGGATCAGGCGCTGATCAGCATTCCTCAGCCACAGCCGCCGCAGGAGTCGGACGAGACGTCAGACATTCTCAACGTCATCGGGCATGGCGATACCCCTTCGACGCTGAACTGGACACTGCCGGGCGAGAACTTCGACCCGCAGTTCTACACCAGTTTCTGGTGGACCAATCAAAGCGACGGTTTCCCGCTTTATACCCAGGTCCACAGCGGTAATTTTACCGCCCAGCTCTTTTCATTGCTGTTTGATCCGGCCGGTGGGGCAAAGCCGGGACGAAACGGACTTTATCCCCCGATGTTTGAATCCTGAGGCGACACGCATGACGATGAATACAGAGGCTCTGCTGGCTCCGGTCAGCGAGGACAATCCCGGCGGCGATAACCTGGAGTACCACGCTGATTTTCAGGCGATGGAGCAGGCCAGCGCCGGTAAAGCGGAGCAGCAGTTTGGCAATACCATCATTCCGGCAGAACCGGCCGACTGGAACAGAGTTGAGAAGCTGGCGATAGCGCTGCTGGCGCGCAGCAAAGATTTACGGGTAATGCTGGCGCTGACCCACGCCTGGACCGAACTGAAAGGGCTGCCGGGCTATGCCCAGGGCCTGAAGCTGATTGAACAGGCGCTGTTGCTCTACTGGGAGCCGCTGTGGCCCCGGCTGGAGGAGTTCGGCGAGCAGGATCCCTTCTACCGCATTAATGCACTGGCGCTGCTGGGTGACAAAACTGATCTGAGCGGCGCGGTGCGTCAGTGCTGGCTGCTGCGCTATCCCTCTGACGGCATCACGCTGCGCGATGCGGCCGCCCTGTGCGACGGCAGTAAAACCGAAGTCGCGGACTATCCTGGCGGCCTGCCGCGTCTGATCGACGAACTGGCGCGCGGCGACCAGCCTGGTATTGAGGCGGTGCTGCAGATTCATGAGCGGCTGCAGACCATCTGCGAAACCGTGACCGAACGACTGGGCGAAGCCGCGGTGCCGGAACTCACACAGCTGCGCAGACAGATTGCGCTGATCGCTGAACGTTGCCAGGCCACCGATCTGAATGCGCTGATCCCCACAGCCGCCGTGGAACAGCCCGCAGAAACCACGGCATCGCCTGCACCGGCCAGCCCGCGCGCTGCCGCTGACTGGCGCACGGTGCAGATCAGTTCCCGCGCCGACGCGCAGCTGATGCTGGAGAAAGTGAAGCTCTACTTCACCCAGCATGAGCCGAGTCATCCGGCCCCGCTGATGATCGACCGTGTACAGCGCTTAATCGAGCGCGACTTTCTGGAAATCATCCGCGAACTGGCACCCGACGGCGTACATCAGCTGGAAACCATTTTCGGACGTCGCGATTAAGCAGGCGTGACGCACACACACTCAGCGGGACCTGCGCGCCTGCTGTGACACTTTATCCGCGCATCATGTATGGAGAAAACCATGGCAACAAGCAAATCCAGTGGGCAGAAGTTCATTGCCCGCAATCGCGCGCCTCGCGTTCAGATTGAATATGACGTGGAAATTTATGGCGCGGAACGCAAAATTCAGCTCCCGTTTGTAATGGGCGTGCTGGCGGATCTGGTGGGTAAACCGCTGGAGCCACAGCCAGGCATTGATGATCGTAAATTCATGGAAATCGACATCGACAACTTCGATGAGCGCATGAAAGCACTGAAGCCGCGCGCCGCGTTCCAGGTAGACAATACCCTGAATGGCGAAGGCAAGCTGAACATCGATCTGACCTTTGACAGCATGGATGACTTTTCGCCGGACGCGGTGGCCCGCAACGTGGAGCCGCTGAGCAAGCTGCTGGAAGCGCGTACCCAGCTGGCGAACCTGCTGACCTATATGGATGGCAAAAACGGCGCGGAAGAGCTGATTGGTAAGGTGCTGCAGGATCCTACGCTGCTGCAGGCCCTGACCCATCTGCCAAAGCAGGATGAGGCCACTGAAGGTAAGGAGCCGCAGGCATGACGCAGACTTCACAACAACCGCAGTCGCAGGGCGCAGCCAGTTTCAGTCAGGATGAGTTCAGCGCGCTGCTGAATAAAGAGTTCCGGCCAAAAAGCGATCAGGCACGTGCTGCGGTCGAAAGCGCGGTGAAAACCCTGGCACAGCAGGCGCTGGAGAACACCGTTACCGTCTCCAGCGATGCCTATCGCACCATTCAGGCGCTGATCGCGGAGATCGACGAAAAGCTGTCGCAGCAGGTGAACCAGATTATTCACCATCCGGAGTTTCAGTCGCTGGAAAGCGCCTGGCGCGGCCTGAGCTATCTGGTGAACAACACTGAAACTGACGAGATGCTCAAAATCCGCTTTATGAGCATCTCCAAGCAGGAGCTGGGTCGCACTCTGAAGCGTTACAAGGGTGCCGGCTGGGATCAGAGTCCGCTGTTCAAGAAAATTTATGAGCAGGAGTATGGTCAGTTCGGCGGCGAGCCGTTTGGCTGCCTGGTGGGCGACTACTACTTCGACCACAGCCCGCAGGATGTTGAGCTGCTGGGTGAGATGGCGCGTATCGGCTCAGCCGCGCACTGTCCGTTTATCACCGGCACCGCGCCCGAAGTGATGCAGATGGAGTCCTGGCAGGAGCTGGCGAATCCACGCGATCTGACCAAAATCTTCCAGAACACTGAGTATGCTGCCTGGCGCAGCCTGCGTGAATCGGAAGATGCACGCTATCTGGGCCTGGTGATGCCGCGCTTCCTGGCGCGTCTGCCTTACGGCATCCGTACCAACCCGGTCGACAGCTTTGACTTTGAAGAGCAGACCGATGGTTCCGATCATGGCAACTATACGTGGAGCAATGCGGCTTACGCGATGGCCGCCAACATCAACCGCTCCTTCAAAGAGTATGGCTGGTGCACCGCAATCCGCGGCGTGGAGTCGGGTGGGGCAGTGGAAAATCTGCCGTGCCACACCTTCCCGAGCGATGACGGCGGCGTGGATATGAAGTGCCCGACCGAAATCGCCATCAGCGATCGTCGTGAAGCCGAACTGGCGAAAAATGGCTTTATGCCGCTGGTACATCGCAAAAACTCTGACTTCGCTGCCTTTATTGGTGCGCAGTCACTGCAGAAGCCGATGGAATATCACGACGCTGATGCCACCGCCAATGCCCGTCTGGCCGCGCGTCTTCCTTACCTGTTCGCCTGCTGCCGTTTCGCGCACTACCTGAAGTGCATCGTGCGCGACAAGATCGGCTCCTTCCGGGAGCGTGATGAAATGGAACGCTGGCTGAACGACTGGGTGATGAACTATGTCGATGGCGATCCGGCCAACTCCTCGCAGGAGACCAAGTCACGCAAGCCGCTGGCGGCTGCCGAGGTGAATGTGGAAGAGCAGGAGGATAATCCTGGCTACTACTCCGCGAAATTCTTCCTGCGTCCGCACTACCAGCTGGAAGGGCTGACGGTTTCTCTGCGTCTGGTCTCTAAGCTGCCGTCGCTGAAAAATGATAATGCGTAAGGGTTGAAAGGGAGGCGTGATGCCTGGGATAACCGGGCATCACGTTTCCCTTGAGTCACAGAGTTAACCGGGACAAAGGGTTTTACGCTCCCGGTTTACGGGAAAGATTGCTGCATAAAAAAGGATGTGGGACATGGATTCACCGAAAAATATCGCCGATGGCATGCTGGGCCTGTTCAATACCAAAAAGAAATCAGGCGTTGAGACGTTTATGGTGAGTGCAATAAGTGGATTTACCTCTATTCCGGGTGATCTCTATGCGCTGACCAAAGACTTTTTAGATAGCGATCATCGCTGGGATAACGAGACGGATCGTATTCGATTGCTCACCTTACTGAAAAAAGGGGCGACCAGTGACGATCTCAGGAAACTAATTAAGCTGGTGGTTGAGCAATATATTAAACGCCTTAATGAACAGCAGTTAGAAAAAATGCTGGTCAAAATGGGCGGAAGCGCTGCAGGCTCTTTTACGTTTAAATACCTTTTTGTGGATGCGATCGTCTCACGATTTTTTAGTCGGGTCATACCTAAGTTTCTTTTTAGCGCGGGGATGACAGGGATCATCACAATTGGCGCATCAGTTTCAAGATCGATCTATACCTCCAGAGATTTGATGAAAAAGAACAAGGAGGTGTACGCATTGCTGCGCGGAGCGGGCGATCTTGATTTACTCTATTTCCTGCTGGAGGACAACATTGATCCCTGGCTGGATGCAATTGCATTGCAACAGAATAACTCCCCGCTCGCCAATGAGGTCTTTACTAACTTTGTGGAAGGAATGCATGATGTTTAAAAAGGCCGCTCTCTTTTTAATGAGTTATCTGCTGACCTTTTTTTCTGCCCTGATATTAATTACCTGCTCGGGTTATTATATTCTGTTTTTTGACTGGGACATATCAGTAATGGGTAAGGTTATTAACGCAGTCCTGATTATTATTTCAATAACTGCGTCAATATCGCTTTATGCCGTGGCGCAAAAGTTGAAGCAAATTAATTAACCAGTTTTCTGCGTGATATCTTAATTAAAATAAAAATAAAGGCCACGCAGACGGCGGTGAAGAGAATTTTACCAGCAATAATCCCGGAGGAAGAAAGAGTAAAGTTTTCATAGCGAGCAACCAGATATATCGAACCAATAATATCAGCGATGGCATAGAGAGAGAGCAGCGACAACACGACTATCAGGAAAAGTGAGATGATCTTTTTCATATTCATTCCTTCTGTGAACTTTATAAGCGCCTGCTTACTATAAACGATCTGCCAGGATGCTGTCTATGAAATGACCGCCTGGGCATGAGGTCTATGGCAGGGCATCAGATTATCTGCTGTTGTTCTCGCCATGAAAATGCATACCGATTTTTGTCCGGTTAAATAACCGGCAATACGACGTCTGGAATATGGTTTATAACGATATTTCAGAAGCAAGGCAAAGGTAAAATATGGACTGTTTTATTCAGCCCCATGCTTTTCTTTTTGCCATATCCTTGCTTTTTTGAAAGCAATAATCTTAACCAATAAAGAGTGAAAGATAATGGCTATTGATATGTTTATGAAGGTTGACGGAGTCACCGGCGAGTCTAAAGACTCAAACCACACTGGCTGGACTGATATCACCTCTTTCTCATGGGGTGCTTCTCAGCCAGGCAACATGTCTGTTGGCGGCGGCGGCGGTGCGGGTAAGGTTAACTTCAACGACCTGCACGTTAATGCACTGATTGACAAATCGACCACGGCGTTGCTGAAGAACTGCGCAAGCGGTAAACATCTCGCTAAAGTCGAACTCTCTATCTGTAAAGCGGGTGGCTCTCAGGTTGAGTATGCACGCATTACCCTGGAAGATGTTCTGGTTACCGCTGTAAATTACAATGGTTCCGACAACGGCGATACCCTGGGAATGACCTACTCCTTCCAGGCTTCTAAAGTGAAGCAGCAGTACTGGGAGCAGAGCTCTTCCGGCGGCAAAGGCGCAGAGAGCAGCGCCGGCTGGGACATCAAAGGCAACAAAGAAGCGTAATTCTGGTCAGCAGCCTCCCCTCAGGGGAGGCTATAAAGGAGTTTTGCGATGGTACATTTAAGACCTCAATTTTCGGCCGCCTGGAACCGCTTCTCAGAAGTTAATGTTCCCGTTGAGAAGGTTGGGGAAATATTGGGTGGTAAAGTAGAAGCGAATATCTCCTCCGGAATTTTCGAGAATGCCTGTCCCATCAGAATGAGCTATGTCCTTAATTACACTGGTGTTCCCATACCCGCCAACAGTCGTTATGCAACCGTGACGGGAAAAGACAAAAAGCGTTATATGTTTCGCGTCAACGATATGATGGACTTTTTAGTCGGCGCCTTCGGTCAGCCAGACCTGAACGTGACGTCACCAAAACCCGGTTCATTTAACGGTAAACAGGGAATTATTGTTTTTCAGGGCAGTGGCTGGAGCAATGCCCGCGGACACGTGACACTCTGGAATGGCAACATCTGTTCTGATACCTGTCACTTCCTGGGTGGCGCAGAAAATGGTAGTTTTGTTCCTGATGTTGCCTCCCTGTGGATACTAAAATGAAAAAATTCCTGATGTTATTTGCCCTGACGTTATCTCCAGCCGCGCTGGCGATATCGCCACCGGCGCCTGACTCATTCAGGCAACCGCAGATTTTCAGCAACTGGCTTCTGAACCGTTGTGCAGGTAAAGCTGCCACTGACAAGGCTTTTACCGATGATGCCTTTAAAAGCGCATCAGCCTGGTTAGAGGTAAGCCATCTCCCTGTTGAAGCTTTCAGCGAAGGCGATAAGTTAATCAATGCCTATCTGAAGATGAACCTGACTGGCTCGGTCACAGGAAACTTCAACATGATGAAATGCACGTTGCTTTCGCAAAGCCAGGATGCTGAGGCGCTTTACAATAAGTATAAGAAATAGCGTTTATTTTTAAGGGAATTAAAAGTTGAGGCAGCGCTAAACATCAGCAGCGAATTTTCAAAAGAGAATATGTTTAGTTAAATGAAGCCGATAATTAATCCTGAAGTTGAGCAGTGTAGTGTAAATTACTCTTATACGGAACTTGCCACATGATGAACAAAGTAAGTCATTTGATTATGATGGTGCTTATAGTTTCACCTTCATTTGCTTTGGCGAAGTCAGTTTCACACTTTGAAGGGAAAATATTCAAAGCGGATATTGAATATGGTTGTGATGAAGGAAACGTCACCTGTGATGACGTTTCGCTTAAGTCAACCAGAGTAAAAGACAATTCATCGATATTTCTTAAAGGTGAAACGATAAATTCAAATTGTCCTGACGTCTGCGACTTCCGGGGTTATCGCTTTACTAACGGCCAGTATGATTATTCTTTTTATCCAAGCCAGAAGGGCAACGGCCTCTGGGATTATATCGTAACCTTTAAAAGTAAAGTTATTGCTCGGGATCTTGGGGTGATTAAATAACATCGCTTATAAAAATTCTTGCATATTGAGCCTGCACTTGCTCTCAGACATAGGTGTGTTATTACAGGTGATATTTTTAATGAGAACTTATTTTTCTTTGTTGCTGTGTGTCACAGTTTTTTATGTTTCCCCCGTCTACGCAACCAGTGATTGCTCAAGCGGCAATAATGATCAGGAAGTTTATACCTGTGCCCAGAAAAACAGGAACGAAACTGAGCTTGATTTAAACAAAGAATATAAGCTGGCTAAGATCAGAGTTGAAACGCTTTTTAAAGGTGACAACAAAGAGTTAAGCCAGTATATGGATGCGTTTACTGAAGCACAACGAGCCTGGCTGAAGTATAGAGAGAATGATTGTAAACTGGCTTCTTATGCTGCAGATAAGGGAAGTGATTTAAGTAACGCTAATATTAATATGTGTACTTCTGAACTTAACGAGCAAAGAATTAAAAAACTTAAGTTAATTCCTTATCATTGATGGTACAGACTGCTGAGAAAAATATGAAGAGACTGCATAAATTGGCTTTAATCACTGTGTCTCTTTGCATCAGCGCTTCAGCGCTCGCTGAAGATACCTGTGCAAAACAGCCTTCAGACGGTGCGCTATTTCAGTGTACTGTTCAGCAGAAGAAGTTGGCGGAAGATGACCTCAACAAAGAATACCAGACGGCTAAAAAACGCATTGTAAAGATGTACGGCACGCAGAAAAAACTGGCTGATGACTATGTCGCCACGCTGGTGGATACCCAGCGTAACTGGCTGAAGTATCGTGATGGTCAGTGCAAGCTGGAAGCCTTTGCCGCTGAAGAAGGCAGCAATGCGAATGCGGTTGCCACCAACCTCTGTGTTATCCGCATCGACAAAGAACGCACTGCTATTCTGAAGCAACTGCCTTACTGATTATGTCGTCGTGCTCAGGGTTTACAGGCTGGGCACGATATTCTCTATGAATATCACTCTCTGCATTACGCTTTAATCCCGTTTTTTCAATGCCGGTAAATAATTCTGCATAAATGATATTTCAGCAGAGTGGTTTCTGGTGATTGTAATGCAATCATCTTTGCAGCTATTTTAATGTTTACCCTGTATGTTAATTAAAAATAAGCCGTTAACGCAGCTTCATCTTCTTAAATAAATATAACTCTACCTCTGTTTAAAAAATTGAATTAATCCAGTGGCAGAGTAATTAAAAAACAACTCCCAAAATTAAATCCCCCCGCTCTCTATACCCCGCGCCTTTCCTTGAGAGGTGCGCGGTATAGATGCCGAACCGCTAACCGCAGGAATCCGTTATGCGCTTTACGATAATAACGACTAAACCCGGCCAACAGCCGCCGCAAACTCATTGTGATTTCTTTCCGCCTGGCGGCACCATTGGTCGTGGTGTGGATAATAATCTGGTGCTGCCGGATGACGATCGCACACTCTCCCGCCTGCAGGCGATTGTACACATCACGGCAAATGGCGAATGTCGCCTGACCAACCGTGGCAATGTGACGCGCGTGTTACTCAACGATATTCCGCTGGAACGCGGACGTCAGGTTGAGCTGCAGGATGGAGACATACTGGGCATCGATGATTACCAATTGCTGGTCAGCGATCTCAACAGTGCACAGCAACCGCAGAGTGAAAGAGCTGTTCCGCGTCCTGAGCCGGTGCAGCCCGTAGCACCCGCTCGCGAACCGGCAGCGGAAAAAGCCAGCACCACCGCCGCCATTCCCAGCGAAATCTGGGACAGCCTGGCGAAAGAGTTTTCGATTTCGGACGATCTCTCTAAACGCAAAGCTGCGCCAGAGATGCCTGAGGCCCATCCGCTGACTGCGCCCGCTCGTCCTGACCGAAATCCGGAAGATCCGCTGGCTCAGCTGATTAACGATGCGCCGCTGGATTATGGGCAGCAGCCAAAAAACAGCAGCCTGTTTGATGAAGGCGATGCGCTGTTCGGGCAGCAGAGTATTTTTGACGACCGGACGCCAAGCACGCTGTCTGCTCAGCAAAACACGGCGCCACCGCAGACTGAAACGCCTGCCGCTGAACTTGATCCGCTGAGCCTTTTTGACGGCGAGAGCAGTACGGATGCGCGCAACCATGATGATCCGCTGGGTCTGATGATGGGCAACGCGGTACCGCTGGCGCAGCCGGAGCTGACGACGCCGAAGCCGGCCACGTTGCATGTACCACCTCAACCGGTGGCAAAAAATGAGCCGATGGCCGCACGTCCATCGGAGCAGGATCCCGCCAGCCTGACCGACACCGATCACTCACCGTTGTTCAGCTTCGACGAATCACAGCATGAGACTCATAGCCAGCCTCACCCTGAGGCACAGCAGCAGACACAGCTGATTGACGAGGAACTGCCCGGCCAGTCTGACGCGGTAAATCCACAGATCGATTACGGCGGAATTACGCTGCCCACGCCGCAGGCGGTACAGCGTACGCCATCACCGACGCCGAAAGGGCGGTTGCGCATCGATCCCGTAGCTTCCGGTCGCCACCATGCCGCCGCTGCGCACCCGACGACACCCAGCGAAAGCAGCGGTGATGCTCTCAAGGGCGAACTACTGGATGCGTTGCTGGAGGGAATGGGTCTGCGCGACCTGCAGCCGACGCCGCAATTTGACCGTGAGCAGATGCTGCAATTCGGGCAGATGCTGAGCATGTTTTCGCAGGGCACGGTGGCGCTGCTCTCATCGCGTTCGATCCTCAAGCGCGGTGTGAAGGCTGACATGACGGTGATCCTCGACGACGCCAACAACCCGTTCAAGCTGCTGCCTTCAGGCAAAACCGTCTTAATGCAGATGTTTGGCAGCCGGATGCCGGGCTTTATGCCGCCGCGTCAGGCTGTGCGTGATGCGCTGATCGATCTGCAGGCGCACCAGCTGGGCATGATCGCCGGTATCCGCGCCATCATCGCCTCAATGCTGCAATCCTTTAACCCGGAGCAGCTGGAGGAGGAGGCGCGTCAGGCGGGATCGGTGTCACGTATCGGCCTGCCGGGCAGCCGTAAAGCGGCGCTCTGGGAGCATTTTGTTGAGCGCTACGGCGAGACGGCGGGCGAGATCGAAGACGATTTCCACACCCTGTTCGGCGAAGCGTTCCTGCACGCCTATGACCTGGAAGTTAATCAGTACAAAGACTCACAAACCCACACGGATGACGCATGAATATCACTATTGCCTCGACGTCGAATCAGGGCGATCGCGCCAGTAATCAGGATCAGATCGGTGATGTCATCGGTAAGCGCTCGGCCTGCTTTGTGGTCTGCGACGGTGTGGCCGGATTTCCCGGCGGGGACATCGCGGCATCGATTGCCCGCAGCAGCCTGCTGCAGTCGTTTGATGGCGATGCGCATCTCAATGCGCAGTCGATTCGTAACTACGTCAATCAGGCGAATCACGCCATCCGTCAGCAGCAGAAAGCCAGCAGCGAACACAGCCGGATGGGCACTACGCTGGTCAGCCTGTTCATTGACCGCGACTACCATCTGGCCTGCTGGGCCCATGCAGGCGACAGCCGCCTCTATCTGTTCCGTCGCGGCTATCTCTATCTTGTCACCACCGACCACAGCCTGGTGCAGCAGATGAAAGATGCCGGGCATCGCACCGAAGGCATTAACAGCAATCTGCTCTATTTTGCGCTGGGGATGGGCGATGAGCAGCGTGACGCCAGCTACAGCGAGGTGGTCGGGATTGAAGATGGCGACGCCTTTTTACTCTGCACCGATGGTTTCTGGCACGGCGTGACGCTGGAACAGATGCAGCAGTCGCTGCACATGGTGAATACGCCGGAAGAGTGGCTGACGCTGATGCAGCAAATCATCAGGAACGATCAGCCGGATCAGGGGCAGCAGGATAATTTCAGCGCGCTGGCCGTCTGGATTGGATCACCTCAGGACACCACCTTGCTGCACTCGCTCTCTGAAGCGGCGCAGTTCTTCCCTCTGCGAGATTGAGAACGCCAACATGAAATATGGATTACTGGGTCTGGCTGCGCTGCTGCTCAGCACGCAGGCTTATGCTGAAAACTATCGCATCGTACAGTCCCCGGCACAGAAACTGGATGTCTGGATTGATGACGTAAAAAACAATCAGCTGTCGAGCTGGTGTAACAGCACCATTAACCTGCGCATCGTAACCCTGGGCGAAAAAAACGCCGCGGTGCTGAAAGATTTTCTGCCGCGCGTTGCCGGACTGATGGCGTCACAGTGTAAACCGCTGCAACAGTTGCACTGGCAACTGACCGATGCGCAGGGGAGTGAAATCGCTACTGGCAGCGCCGCCCGTGCGCAGCAGTGGAAAACCGTGGTGACGCCGCCCGCGACGCAGCCGGTCCAGCCGACGGCTACAGCGGTCCCCGCAGACGCACTACGCAACGCCGCTCAGGCCGACACGTCGCCGTGGCTGCAATTCAGTCTGCTGGACGGATGCCATTTCCGTACCTGGTGGCAGCACCCGGCACAGGGCAGCGCGCTGTTTGTTCCGGCAAATCAGGGGCTGATCTGCGGTTCGGATGGCTGGCTCAGCGGACACAGCCGACTGACGCAACAGGGTAACGGCGCACCTGCGGCAGTCGGCGTGACCTTCCTGCAGGGTTTTCCGGTGATGGGGTTGAGCAATCAGTCGCCCACTGCCGAACTGCACATCACCACGGTCAACAGTGAACGCATGGTGCTGAGCAATGAAAAATCCCCGGACAGCTGGCTGATTCTGCCGTTCAGCAACCGCTTTAACGGCTGGCAGGCAACGCGTCAGGTGGTGGTGCAGATGCCCGTCAGCGAAGCCGCCGATCAGAGTGCGCTGCAGGCGCGTCTGCAGGAAGTCCGTAAAGTCTGGTCGCCGTGGATCAGCGGCGATGCCGCGCTGAGCGTGCAGCTGGTGGAAAAACTCCATCCTGAACTGAAAGATCCCGCCGCTGCGGTCTACCGCACCCTTAACTGACGCAAAAGGAGTTTGCATGGAATCCTTACAACACCGTCTGGCCAGCGCCACCCTCGGCGAGACGCTCGCTGACGTGACCCGCCAGATTCAGGCGAATCCGGCGAATGCTGACCTGCGGGCCGCCTTTGTGCAGCTGCTCTGTCTTTCAGGCAACTGGTCGCGCGCGCAGACGCAGCTGCAATCCTGGCTGGCGTTAAGCCCGCAGGCGCAACCGACAGTTAATCTGCTGCAACAGGCGATCGCCGGTGAGCTGCAGCGTGACGCGGTGCTGCGTGGCGAGGCCGGGCCGGTGCTGCCGGGCAGCGCCTGGCACTGGTGCAACACGCTGCTGGCCGCCTTAAAGGCCGAAACGGCGGGTGATGTCGCGCGCGGCAGCACGCTGCGGGCTGAAGCGCTTGAGCTCGCGGCGGCCAATCCCGGCACCGCGACGCAGCAGGATCAGCCCACCGCATTCAGCTGGCTGATGGATGGCGACAGCCGTTTCGGGCCAGTGTGTGAAGTTATCAGTCAGGGCCGTTATTACTGGATCCCGTTTGCCGCCATTCGTGAGATGCAGTTTCAGGCACCCGCCAGCGTCACCGATCTGGTGTGGCGTCACACGCGTGTGCAGCTGGTTGATGGCAGTGAGCAGGTGTGCCAGATCCCGGCGCGCTATCCGCTGCTGGCGGCATCTGACGAACGTTTTCTGCGCGCCAGCGTCACCGAATGGCAGCCGCTGGGTGAGGATCCGGACCAGTTTATCGGCCAGGGACAAAAAATGTGGCTCAGCGACAGCGCGGAATTCTCGCTGCTGAGCCTGCAGCAGGTCGCGTTTGACAACGTTGAGTCCGCCGATGAGCCATGATTCAGGCGCGCACAATGACGGCTATGCCCAGCTGCATGGCGGCTTTCGCGCGCGCAAAAAGCGCGATGCTTTAACCGCCCGCGACAAGCTGCAATCCTCGCTGCTGGATCGCCTGACCGACAACGCGCCGGATAAACAGCAGGAGGCGGACAACAGCATGCTGATCACTCACAGCACGCTGCGCCGCCACGTACTGCGCGATCTGCAGTGGCTGTTCAACACCATCAACAACGAAGCGCAGCAGGATCTCAGCGGCTTTGACCAGGTGCAGCGCTCTGTCTGGAACTTCGGCGTGGCACCGCTGGCCGGGCAGAACGTCTCTGATATCGAATGGCAGGATATGCAGCGCAAAATGACCAACGCCATTCTGCACTTCGAGCCGCGCATTCTGCCGCAGGGTTTACAGGTGCGCTGCGTCAGCGATCTCGGCTCGCTCAGCCTGCACAACGTGCTGTCGATTGAGATCAAAGGGCGGCTCTGGTGCGTGCCTTATCCGCTGGCGTTTCTGTTCCGCACTCAGGTTGATCTGGAGAGCGGCCATTTCGAACTACAGGATGCAGGGTAATCATGGACAGCAATCTGCTCGACTATTACAACCGTGAACTGGCCTACCTGCGTGAGATGGGGGCCGAGTTCGCTGCGCGCTATCCTAAAGTGGCAGGACGTCTTGGCATGCGCGGCATTGACGTGGCGGACCCTTATGTCGAGCGGCTGATGGAAGGTTTTGCCTTCCTGACGTCGCGCGTGCAGCTGAAGATGGATGCGGAGTTTCCGCGTTTCTCGCAGCGTCTGCTGGAGATGATTGCGCCATCCTATCTCTCGCCAACGCCGTCAATGGCGATCGCTCAGCTGACGCCGGACAGCCGCAAAGGCGACATCACCCAGGGCTTTCGCGTGCCGCGCGGCACCATGATGGAGAGCCAGAACCTGAAAAAAACCGGCGTGACCTGCAGCTACACCACCGCGCACGATGTGGTACTGCATCCGCTGCGCATCAGTGAAGCCAGTCTCGGCGGCGTGCCCGGCGATCTGCCCTCTGGCGAGCTGAAACTCGGCGGTCTGGGCGCGGTCAGTGCGCTGCGTATCCGCATCAGCTGCGAAGGGATCTCCTCGCTTAGCCAGCTCAGCGTGGACGATCTGATGCTGTTTCTCAGCGGCCCGGATATCCAGGCACTGAAACTACTGGAGCTGCTGATGCAGCACCGGGTGGGCATCGTGCTGCAGTCGGTTGAGAAGCGTCCGCAGCGTCAGGTGCTGACAGATGACGCGTTACAGCAGCAGGGCTTTGCGCCGGAGCAGGCGCTGCTGCCGGACGATCTGCGCAACTTTGACGGCTATCGTCTGTTGCAGGAGTATTTCGCCTTTCCGGCGCGCTTCCAGTTTATCAGTCTGAGCCAGCTGGCCCCGTTTCTGCGCCGCTGCGACAATGCCATGGCGTTCGACATCATCATTCTGCTCGACAAAGCGGACAGCGCACTGGAAAGCGTGGTTGATCACAGCCATCTGGCGCTGCACTGCACGCCTGTCATCAATCTGTTTCCGAAAACCGCCGAGCGCCTGAAGGTCAGCGACAGCCAGCATGAATATCATCTGGTGGTAGATAACATCCGTCCGCTGGATTATGAGGTGCACTCGGTGCAGCGGCTGTTCGCTACGGTAGAGGGCAAGCGCGAAGAGCAGGTTTTCCGTCCGTTCTGGAGCACCTTCAGCGGTGACCAGGGCGATTACGGTGCCTATTTTTCACTGCGCCGCGAACAGCGCACGCTGTCCGAGCAGGCGCAGCGCTACGGCACGCGCACCGGTTACATCGGCTCAGAAGTCTTTCTGTCGCTGGTGGATGAGCATCACGCGCCGTGGCACGACGAGGTGCGCTATCTCTCCGCCGACGTGATGTGCACCAGTCGCGATCTGCCGCTGATGCTGCAGCAGGATCAGGGTAACTTCGTGATGCCGGACTCCATTCCGGTATCGGAGCTGAAGCTGTGCAAAGGGCCGACGCCTCCGCGTCCGGCGCTGGCCGAGGGACTTTCCGCGTGGCGGCTGATCAGCCATCTGCAGATGAACTACCTCAGCCTGATGGACAGCAGCGACGGAGAAGGCGCGGCGGCGCTGCGTCAGCTGCTGAGCCTCTACGCCAACCTGGCGGAAGCGCCGGTCGCCCGTCAGATTGACGGCATCCGCCACTGCACGCTCAGCGCGGTCAACCGCCGCGTGCCGGAGCCGGGCCCGGTGGTGTTTGCGCGCGGTGTCAGCATCACGCTGGAAGTGGATGAGCAGGCGTTTTCGGGTGCCAGCCCGTGGCTGTTCGGCAGCGTGCTGGAGCGGGTCTGTGGCCGCCTTGTGGCGCTGAACAGCTTCACGGAGTTCACCCTGAACAGCCAGCAGCGTGGAGAAGTGGGCTACTGGCCGCCGCGCATGGGCCGGAAAGCGCTGATATGAGTGGCGAAAAGGTGATTTCGCTGCCCCGGCTCACCCGTCTGCCGGATGATTTCTGGCAGCGGGTGATGGCCGCGCCGTGGCGCTACGATCTGTTCCAGCTGCTGCGGCGGCTGGATGCGCAGGGCGGTCAGCGCTATCCGCTGGGCCGTGCGCCGCTGCCGAAGTTCGAATCGGTGCGCATCGGTCAGACACCGTCACTGGCGTTTGCGCCCGCCACCGTCGCCAGCGCCACGCCGCGTGACGAGGCGGGACGTCATGAGCTCTCCATCTACAGCTTCGGCCTGTTTGGCCCCAACGGCCCGCTGCCGACCCATCTGACCGAATATGTGCATGAACGTATCGTGCATCATCAGGATCACAGCCTCTCGGCGTTTGCTGACCTGTTTCACCATCGCGCCACGCTGCTTTTTTATCGTGCCTGGGCCGATGCGCAGCCGACCGTGTCGCTGGATCGCCCCGACGACAGTCGCTTCCTGAACTATCTCGCCTGCCTGGCGGGCATCGGTTTACCGGCCCAGCAGCAGGCCAGCTCGCTCAGCCTCCATGCCCGGCTGATGCTGGTGGGCCATCTCAGCCGCCACGGCCACGATGCTGAAGGGCTGGTGCGCATTCTGCGTCACTACTTTGGCGTGCCGGTCAGGCTGACGCAGAACCTGCCGCACTGGCTGACGCTGGACAGCCGCGATCAGGCCCGACTGGGCGCGGGACGCCATATGCCCCGGCTGGGCGCTTCTGCGTTTCTCGGCGTGGCGGTGCGCGATGTGCAGCACCGTTTTCGCCTGCACCTGGGACCGCTCAGCGCCGCGCAGTATGCCCGTTTTCTGCCGGATGCCCCCGGCGCGTGTGAAGTACGCGACTGGGTGCGTCACTACCTCGGCATTGAAATGCAGTGGGATCTCAGCCTGATCCTGGCCGCTGACGAGGTACAGGGTGTGACGCTGGGTGGAACTGCCCGACTCGGCTATACCAGCTGGCTGGGGCTCGCGCCGCAGTCGCAAGATCGTGAAGATTTTATGTTTGAGGTTGAGGCTGCTTCGCGCTAGCCCAGCCGCTTTCCCTGTTACACAGCCTGCGTCTTTCATTGAAGAGAGCCCCCTATGTCAGAAATCAGCCGTGCCGTGCTATTCGGCAAACTGGATACGCTGTTATTTACCTCGCTGGAAAGCGCCACCGCCTTTTGCAAACTGCGCGGCAATCCCTATGTCGAGCTGGTGCACTGGCTGCATCAGCTGATGCAGCAGCAGGATGGTGACTTACAGCAGGTCATCACACATTTTTCACTGGATGAAAAGGCCCTGACTCAGGATATCGTTGCCGCGCTGGATCGCCTGCCGCGCGGTGCCAGTGCGGTCTCCGACCTCTCCGAGCATATCGACAGCGCCGTTGAACGGGCGTGGGTTTACGCCTCGCTGAAATATGGCGCGACCCGCATTCGCGGCGGCCATCTGCTTATCGGCATGCTGAAAACCTTCAACCTGGCCAGCGTGCTGAAAGGCATCTCCGGTCAGTTCAGCCGCGTCAACGCCGATGCGCTGCTGGCGGAGTTCGACACGCTGCTCAGCAACAGCAAGGAAGCACAGCAGGTGCTGAGCGCACCGGCGGATGCTGGCGGCGCACCGCCCGCCGCCAGTGGCAGTACGCTGGCACAATATGCGCAGGACCTGACGGCGCGCGCCCGTGAAGGCCGCATTGATCCGGTAACCGGACGTGACGACGAAATCCGCCAGATGGTCGATATCCTGATGCGTCGCCGCCAGAACAACCCGTTGCTGACCGGCGAAGCGGGCGTCGGCAAAACCGCGGTGGTCGAAGGCCTTGCGCTGCGTATCGCGGCGGGCGATGTGCCTGCGCCGCTGCGCGATGTGCAGCTCTGGCTGCTGGACATCGGCATGCTGCAGGCGGGTGCCGGCATGAAAGGGGAGTTTGAAGCGCGACTGCAGGCGCTGATCAATGAGGTGCAGTCCAGCCCGACGCCGATTGTGCTGTTTGTTGATGAGATCCACACCCTGGTCGGGGCAGGCGGTCAGCAGGGCACCGGTGATGCCGCCAACCTGCTGAAACCGGCGCTGGCACGTGGACAGCTGCGCACCATCGGCGCGACCACCTGGGCTGAATACAAAAAGTACATCGAGAAAGATCCGGCGCTGACCCGTCGCTTCCAGACCGTGCAGGTGCAGGAGCCGGATGAAGCCAAAGCGATTCTGATGCTCCGCAGCACCGTCAGCGCGCTGGAGAAACATCATCGGGTGCTGTTGCTGGATGATGCGGTCAGTGCGGCGGTGAAACTGTCGCATCGCTACATTCCGGCGCGCCAGCTGCCTGACAAAGCGGTGGCGCTGCTGGATACCGCCTGCGCCCGCGTAGCGGTCAGCCAGGGTGCGCAGCCCGCGGCGCTGGAAGATTGTCTGCACCGCCTGGCGGCGCTGGAGATTGAAGCGGAGATCATTGAACGTGAAATCCGGGTGGGCCTGGGCGACGCCACCCGCCAGCAGGCGATTGCAGCACAGCGCACTGCGCTGGAAGCCGAGCGGGATGCGCTGCAACAGCGCTGGCTGCAGGAGCGCGAACTGGTCGAGACGCTGATTGCGTTGCGCGCCCGCTGTGTGACAGAAGAGGATGCGGCGCTGCGTGCACAGCGTGATGCGACGCAGCAGCAGCTTACTGCGCTGCAGGGCGACACGCCGCTGCTGTTTGCCGCCGTCGATGCAGGCGTGGTGGCTGCCGTGGTCTCTGACTGGACCGGTATTCCGCTGGGCAGAATGGTGAAGAATGAGATCGACGCGGTGCTGAATCTGGCCGATACCCTGAACCAGCGGGTCATCGGCCAGCGTCACGGTCTGGATCTGATCGCCAGACGGGTACGCACCTCGCGCGCGCGCCTTGATAATCCCAACAAGCCGGTCGGTGTGTTTATGCTGTGCGGGCCTTCCGGTGTCGGTAAAACCGAGACCGCGCTGGCGCTGGCCGAGTCGCTGTACGGCGGCGAGCAGAACATCATCACCATCAACATGAGTGAGTTTCAGGAGGCGCACACCGTCTCGACGCTGAAAGGCGCACCGCCGGGCTACGTCGGCTACGGCGAGGGCGGCGTGCTGACCGAAGCCGTTCGCCGTCGTCCCTACAGCGTGGTGCTGCTGGATGAGATTGAGAAAGCCCATCCGGATGTGCATGAGCTCTTCTTCCAGGTGTTTGATAAAGGCTGGATGGAGGATGGCGAAGGCCGGCACATCGATTTCCGCAACACCATCATCATTCTGACCTCCAATGTCGGCACGCAGTTAATCAGCGCGATGTGTGCCGATCCTGAACTGATGCCCGATCCCGATGCCCTGAGCACCGCGCTGCGTAAACCGCTGCTGGAGGTGTTCCCGCCTGCGCTGTTGGGCCGTCTGCTGGTGGTGCCTTACTACCCGCTCAGCGACGCGATGCTGGCGGAGATTGTGCGGCTGCAGCTGGCGCGCATTGTGCGTCGTCTGGCCGAGAACCACGGCATTGAGGCGCAGATCGACGAGTCAGTGGTGAGCCAGATCGTTCAGCGCTGCACCGAAGTCGAGTCGGGCGGTCGCATGGTGGATGCCATCCTTACCAACACGCTGTTGCCACAGATGAGCCAGATCCTGCTGAGCGCCCACGCCCGTGATGAACGCTATCGCCGCGTCGATGTGCGTTGTGAGCAGGGTGAATTTGTCTGCCAGTTCGCGGTTTAAAGCCTGGCTATCAGAGAGTAATCGAATATGTCGGAACATGATCAACCCCTGAATGTCCCCAACGCCTTGCCGCTGGGTTACCGCTTCAATGAGTTTGAAATCAAAGAGGTCATCGGCGGTGGCGGCTTTGGCATCGTCTATCGCGCCTGGGATCACCAGCTGGAACGTGATATCGCCATCAAAGAGTTTATGCCCGCCTCACTGGCGGTCCGTAGCGATGATCTGAATCTGGTGCTGCGCAGCGAACGGTTCAGCAAAACCTTTCACGCCGGACTGAATAGCTTTATTCAGGAGGCGCGTCTGCTGGCGCGCTTTAATCATCCCAACCTGCTGCACGTGCTGCGTTTCTGGGTGCAGAACGACACCGCCTACATGGGCACGGTGTTCTACAGCGGCACCACGCTCTCGAACTTCAGCGAACGTAATCCGCAGTCGGTAAATGAGGCCTGGATCCGTCGCATGTTGCCACCGCTGCTGGGCGCGATCAAAACCATCCATGAAGCGGGCTATCTGCACCGCGATATTTCGCTGGATAACGTCCAGATTCAGAGCAGTGGCGAGCCGATCCTGCTGGACTTCGGGTCGGCGCGTAAAACTATCGGCAATCTGTCGGATGAGAGCGAGACGATGCTGCGTCCCGGCTATGCACCGATTGAGCAGTACAGCGACAACGATGAGAGCGAGCAGGGCGCGTGGACCGATATTTACGCGCTGGGCGCGGTGCTGCATACCCTGATCACCGGTGCGCCGCCGCCGGTCAGCGTGGTGCGCAGCATCGAAGATAACTACCAGCCGCTGGTGCAGCGCCGTATGGCAGGCTACTCGACTGCGCTGCTGAGCGCCGTCGATCGTGCGCTGGCGCTGAAACCGGAAGATCGTCCGCAGAGCATTGATGATTTTGCTGCGCTGATGGCGCTGCCGGAACGTGAACCGGAACCGCTGCTCAGCGCAAAAATGAGCGGACCGGGCACCATGCTGGTGCCGATTGAAGAAGAAGAGGAGGTCATCAAACCCGCCTCTAAACTGAAAACGCTGCTGGGACACCGCTTTGCACTGCCGGGCCTGGTTGCCGCTGGCGTGCTGGTCGGCCTGGGCGCCGGTCTGCTGATGTCACGCGGCAACGAGCAGTCACCGCCGGATGAGATGGCGCAGAACAGCGCACCTTCCGCCGCTGTCGCGCCGGTTAACCAGCCGGTTGCCGCGCCTCCGACTCAGACTGAGGCCCCGCCGGATACCGTTGCCAGCACTCCGGCTCAGACGTCTGAGCCCGCGCAGACCGCCGCGCGTGAACCTGATCCACAACCGGCACCACCGCCCGCTCCGGTCGCCCAGGTCTATATCCGTCTGCAGCAGGGTGAACGCGTTCAGGTGAACGGTCAGCCGCAGGCGCTGGTGCCGGCGGTGAATGGCTTCGCCACGCTGCAGCTGGCGCCGGGCAACTACACCTTCGCCATCAGCGGCCAGAGTGGCACCCGCGAACAAACGCTGAACATCAGTGAAGAAGGTGTCTGGTTGCTCGATCCACACAGTTAATAGTCAGGGATTACTTATGTTCTCACGCATTACCGCACAGCTGCCGGCGGACGGCCTGCTGTTCCATACGCTTAAGGGCACCGAGACGCTGTCCCGTCCGTTTGTGCTCACCGCTGAACTGCTGGCCACCGACGCGCGCATCGACCGCCACGCCCTGCTGGGGAAGCCGGTGACGTTTACGCTGCCGACCGATGGCCTGATGAACGCGCTGAGCCCGCGCTACCTCAACGGCAAAATCACCCGGGTGGCGGTGCGCAGCCAGGAGCTGAGCGGCACCCGCTACGCGGTCTATGAGCTGACGGTCGAGCCGGACCTGTGGCCGATGAAGCGCGACCGCAACCTGCGCATCTTCCAAAGCCAGACGGTGCCGCAGATTGTGCAGACGCTGCTGAAGGAGTACGGGGTCAATGTGGAGACGCGCCTGGCGGGCAGCTACCGGGTGTGGGAGTACTGCGTGCAGTATCAGGAGAGCAGCCTGGACTTTATCAGCCGCCTGATGGAGCTGGAGGGGATTTACTACTTCTTCCGCCACGAGGCGGACAGACACACGCTGGTGCTGTGCGACGCGCCGGATCAGCATCAGGCGTTTCCGGGCTATGAGACCATTGCCTATCACGTCACCCCGTCGGGCGGCGTCGTCACTGAAGAGGGCATCAGCCAGTGGTCGCTGGCGGAGAGCGTGACGCCGGGCATCTACAGCACCGACGACTATGACTTCCGCAAGCCGAACGCCTGGATGCTGCAGGCGCGGCAGAACCCGGCGTCGCCGGTGCCGGGCTCGGTGGACGTTTATGACTGGCCGGGCCATTTTGTCGACCACAGCCACGGCGAGTCCTACGCGCGCATCCGTCAGGAGGTGTGGCAGGCCGAGCACCACAGCGTCAGCGGGTCGGGCACGGCCACCGGCATCGCGCCGGGCTTTACCTTCTCGATCATCAACGCGCCGCACTTCAGCGACAACGGCGAGTATCTGGTGACCTCGGCGACCTATGACTTTGCCGAAAACAGTTACGCCAGCGGCGACACCGGCGACAGCCGTCACAACATCCACTTCACGGTGCTGCCGTCGTCAGTGACCTACCGCACGCCGCCGGAAACGGCGTGGCCGAAAACGCACGGCCCGCAGACCGCGAAGGTGGTGGGACCCAAAGGCGAGTCGATCTGGACCGACCGCTACGGCCGGGTAAAGGTGAAGTTTCACTGGGACCGGCTGGCGAAGGGCGATGACACCAGCTCCTGCTGGGTGCGCGTCTCCAGCGCCTGGGCGGGCCAGGGATTTGGCGGGGTGCAGATCCCGCGAGTGAACGACGAAGTGGTGGTGGACTTCATCAACGGCGATCCGGATCGTCCGCTGATCATCGGCCGGGTTTACAACGAGGCGAGCATGCCGCCGTGGGCGCTGCCGGCAGCGGCGACGCAGATGGGCTTTTTAAGCCGGTCGAAGGATGGCACGGCGGACACCGCGAACGCGCTGAGGTTTGAGGATAAGTCGGGTGAGGAACATCTGTGGATTCAGGCACAGAAGAACATGGATACGCATGTTAAAAATGACGCCAGCCATTCAGTCGCCAACAATCACAGCCATTACGCGGGCGGCAATGAGCTCTACCGTGTCGAAACCAACCGTGTCCACGGTGTAAAAGGGGGCGAAGAGCGGCTGACCGGTAAGGGCAAACTCGATGCGGTGGTCGATACCTATGTAGTGGGTTCGGGCACCAAACTTCGCCTTGAATGCGGAGAGAGTGCTATCGAACTTAATGCGAATGGTCAGATCAATATTGTGGGCAAGGGCTTCAATATTTTTGTGCAGGGTGATGGTCATATCACCACCTCTGGCGGCAAACTGAACCTGAACACGGATGGCGCGAAGCCGGGCACAAGCGCACCGGGCTCCAGTCATAAACAGAATATCAGCCAGGCCGTAGAGAATCTGTTCCCGCCGAAGCAGAAAGGACAGGCGGCTCCGGCTGCGCCAAAAGCTGCGGCGGCACCGGCGAAAGGGGCGGCTGCACCGTTAAAACAAACCGCTAATTCGGATGACGCTAAGAAACTTGATGACAGTGTTGTTCGATCAATTATGAAGTCAGAAGGAGCGGGTGGTGAACAGGGCGGTGTTCCGGAAATGTACGGTTTCAGAAAAGGATTTGGGCCTGCATATAAAGATATCGCAGCCGCCAGGAAGAAGTATGGTCAGGGGAGTGATGAAGAATTTGAGGTGGTGTCAAAATATATGAACCAGACAGCCCAAAAAGCCGGGGCGCTTAATTTTAGTGATCCAGGAAAACAAGCAGCCGTTATGTCATTAGCACACATGAGAGGAGTGGGAGGTGCTCAGGCTATACTCAATTCTATGAGTGGTGATGATATCGTCAAATCTTCACAACTCACTGAAAAATCTATTGACTATGTTGAAAAAATGGGTTCTTCTGAATTCCAAAATGACCTTGTCAGCGCCAGATTGAATTATGACAAGGCTATATATGGTTCAACCACTACGGTGAAAAATGGTGTTTCATATAACTGGTGGGATCATTATTCAACCGGTTTGACTAAGCGCTATACCAATGAAGCTGCTGAATTTTTGAAGTTTTCAGGTGAATGAAATGAATCTATTTATTAAGTTATTTTTTCTGGTTGTTTTTACAGGTGGCTCAATAGGTGTTGCAACAGCATCGGATACTCAGACGGCTTATTCTCAGTATAATAACCTGAATAGTGTTTCAGCTATTTTTAATGACCAGAAAGTCGTTTCCAGTTTAAAATCTGTTTTAGGCAGCGAGTACAGTGACTTTAGCCAGAATTTTGATGTATTTGGCGAGCCTCACAAAACAGCTAAGGGGGGTATATTTGTCGAGGGCTGGTTAAAAGATCTTTATCTTGAGCAGGCTTCAGCATTTGTTATACAGCCTGACGGTAAAGTGTATGCTGCATGGATGCTGCCTGAAGATAATAAAATACATTATGTAAGCAATGATCGTGCAAATAATAAAATGCAGGAAGATATTGCGAGTTGGGCAAAGCGTTTTGATAAAGAACAGTCAGTTACTCCTGCTAAAAACCAAAAAGAAATGCAAAGCAATGGCGAGAAAGTTTTCGAGACGGAAAAATTCAAAATCAGAATAACGTCGCTTTGCCCTGTGGGTTCGGAGTGTAATGACGTTAGTTATGAGGGTGTAAGGAAATCAGATGGGGCAGTTGTCAGATTAAAAGGCAAAGCCATGAAAAGTGATTGTGATCAAGCATCCTGCCCGGTGTTGAGTTATAAATTCCGTAATCATGATGCAACCTATATTATCAATAATGTAATTAGTAATCTTACTGTTGTTGTTAATAATAAAATCGTACTATCTGAAGACGGAAAATGGAAGAGTGATTCCGAGTAATTAAATTTCTGTGTGATGGTGTGCTAATTTTACGCACTATCACACACGATTTTTGCACATCATATATAAATGGATTTTTAAAGTGGCAGATCTTAAATATAATTTATTTTTCGATTAAGTGTGCTGCTGTCTGTTATTTTTTATGCTCATTGTGTAATGGCGGATTATTTCAGTACTGAACTGAATGCCTCTGACTTTCGTATAATTATTAATCATCATTGTTTTGCTTTAGGTGAAGATTGTAGCAGTTAAACTCAGAAGCAGGCGGGCACGCAGATAAGTGAAAACTTTGACTATGACAATAACCTAATCTGTGAAAAGCGTGATGGCAACTCGCTCAGCCAGGCGCTGTAACTCTAAATTTACCTAATCTTAACGGCTGGATTAATAGGGTTAATGATTGTCTGGATTTTAAAGGTTAATCAAATGAATAAAGTTGGATTTAGCTTAGCGGTTTTGTTGTCAATTTCTTCATTATCCTTGTTTGCTACTGATAATTTTACTGGTCAGTGGAGTGGGCAAGAGAAAAATGATAATGGATCATTATATTCCACTCTAACATTAAAGTTAAAACAGAATAATAATAACATAACGGGTAGTTATTGTTATGTGACAAGGGGCGGAAATAAAATAGATTGCCCTGATGATAATGACAGCAATCTCAAAGGCACTACAAATGGTAAAAATGCTTTGGTTGAATTTGATTCTTCATTTGGCGGAATGAAGGGTAAAGCAAATTTAGAACTTAAAGATAATAAAGTTTTATGGAAATTAATCAAAGACCCTGAGAATGGGGGTTTTTATGCGCCAAAAACCTATAATCTTGACAAAGATGTTAGTGAAGGGGATTTAAAATCAGATATGAAGGTTTTGTCTACATCTGATTTCACGATTACTTTATTGAATAGCTGTGGGGATTTTTATACTGTGTGTGATAAGGTTAAATACATAGGCCTCAGAAATAAAGATGGAAAACAAATTACTCTTGAAGGTAAAACTACGCAGCCTGTAAACTCAAATAAAGCTGAAGGGATGCTTTTCAATAATAGCGGTGTAGATTATGTTGTGAGCTTTAATCCGCTTGAATTGAAGGTGGTACAGGGTAATAAAACGCTTGTTAAGCAAGGTGGCAAGTGGGAATGATAATTTTCATTATCACTCAAGTGAGATCTTTACTGTATTTCAATTAATAAGAATGACATTATAATAATGTTATGGGTTTCATTAGGGTGGTGATGAGTACTCTCCACCCCACATAATGTTGAAGTGTGAGTAATTTCTTTAATTTAAAATATTTTAATTACGTTGCTCTTAGTGATTAAATACCCTTCTTGTTTTCTATTGTCAACCCCCGATAAAAACATAATGATTGTAAACCGTTATTTCGCCAGCATTATATTTGTGCCTGTCCTCATGGTTTTATCCTGCATTGCCAGGGCTGAATCCAGCACGGAATTGACCGTTCCTGCTCTTAACGAGGGCGATTTTTCCGTTCTGCTAAACGACTATGCTTTCACTCCCGGAGACACATGGAGCAATGAAAGCTTCATACGGGCTGGTAAGGCTCTGAGTTCAGTTCTGGCCGGAGAAGTGGCTATCAATAACCAGCAGTACAACTACTTCCAGCATAGCTATGACGGCTTTGAGTTGTTCAGCGCTGCGGCGGCTGGAGATGCCAGCCACACGGTTCTGGCTGAGATCCTACTGGAAAATGCCAATGTTCCGACGTCCCGAAATATAAAGGTAGGCGATAGCCTGGAACAGGTTCAGCAAGCCTATGGACCCGGAAAAGAAGATAACAGTGATAATCAGCACTGGCTTGTCTACCAGTCGAGCGGGAAACAGTTGATGTTCCAGATTGACCAGGGAAAAGTCAGCTGCATCATGTTGAAAACAGATATGGGTGCAGAGCAAAGCGAAATCAGCGCTGACCAGGCTATCAGCGCTGCAACCGAAGCAATTCATACCTGGCAACTGACCACCCTCGATGAGAAATGCCTGCGATATGATCTTGACGACAGCAGTGATGAAAGTTTCTTTGTCATTACGGTTCGTGAAGATAATCACGACGACAGTTGCGGTGGCGATCCTGATATTACGCATCGACTTTTCGACATTAAAGTTGCGCGTGATAATACACAGATACTCACTAATGCCGATAACGTTGATGGCGAATACCATAGCCTGATTCCACCCGCCACAAACAATTAATAAAACGGACACCCAATATGAATTATCAGTTCAATGAGGGCGCCTTTGCGCTTTTTCCTGCTGCCTGGCAGGACACCACCATGAATATTCTCCGCGATGAAGCCAGTGGGCTGGCCTGGGTTGTGAGCCGTGGTGTTATTTCTGAGGGCAGTGATGCGGAAAAAGAGTTCCAGCGTCAGTGGGACACATTGCGGAGTCAGATGGGCCATATCCAGCAGACTGAATTTGTACGTTTGATGGCAGGTGTGGATAACACATTACACGCGGTAGAAGTTGAAACCGTATTTGACCGTAACGGGCAAGCCGTGTGGCAGAAACAGCTGGCTACACAGGTGCCTGACTCGAACATCTTAATGATTTTTACGCTATCAGCCATGCGTCCATTCAATGAAGAGGATGGACAGCGCTGGAGTGCATTTAAACAAAGCCTGAGTCTGAACAATCCACGGAAAGCATAACCTATGGATAACCCTGCTGCCCGCGTGGGCGACGAGATCATTCACTCCAGCATTTTCGCTGATATCACAAGCATTGTTGCGGAAGGTGCGGCCTATGCCGTCATTGGTGCCGCAGTGGGTGCTGCTATCGTCTCGGCAGCGCCTCTGCTGGGCACAGGGGCGGCAGCGGCGAGTGTAGCAGCCGTGGGTAACAGTTGCCTGCTCAGCGGTATTCTGGGTGGTGTACTGGCCAATGCCGTTGGTCTGTCACAGGAGATCAGCAAAGCGGCCGATGGGCTGGGAAACATGATATTCCCGCCGTCACCTGCCGGAGTAATCGCCACTGGATCAGTGAATGTCTACGTTAATGGTCTTTTAGCCGCACGCGCGGCCGGGATGCTCACGCCCGGCGAGACACCGCCACCGGAACCACAATCGCCGCAGAGCTTCGCCGACTATGGCGGCATGTTGCTCTCTGCGGTCGGCCAGTTTGGCAGTGCAATGTGGCAGCCCACGGTAGCCTCCGCCGATGCGGGCACCTCTCCGCTGGAGCAGGACAAAGTGGCCTGTGAAAAACACAGCGCACCGCAATATCTGGCTCAGGGATCGAAAAGCGTCTTTATCAATGGCCAGCCTGCAGTGCGCGCAAAGGATAAAACCACCTGTGACGCCACCGTGAGCGACGATGTTTCCCCCAATGTCATCATTGGTGGTGAAACCGTCACGGTCAGAGAGATCAAAAGTGGCAAGGTGCCAGGTCTGGCCGTGATGATGATCGGCCTTTCCCTCATCCGTGGTCGCCCCAGTCAGATCATCAAAAACATGCCCTGCGCGCTGGCCGGTGCCGTGGGCGGTATGGCGGCGGACATGGCTATCAATGCGGCCTTCTCGTCGCTGTTTCCGGTTCATGCGGCGACCGGCGTCAAAGTCCTTAATGATGATGCCGAGCGCGATTTTTCCCTTCCAGGACGTTTCCCGCTCAGTTTTCAGCGCAGCTATAACAGTCTGACTCAGCGCGCTGGCTTGTTTGGTCAGAGCTGGGCCACGGTGTTTGACAGCTACCTGACGCTGGAAGGGAATCGGGCGACCTGGTTTGATGACAACGGGCGCGAACTGAGTTTTGACGTTCCCGGTGAAAAAGAGGTGCTCTACAGCATCAGCGAAGGGCTGATGGTGCGCCGCAACGAGTCTGGCGATATCGCCATTGCCGATGATGACGGTGCGGTATGGCGTCTTTACAGGCGCACGGCCGCTGATCCGCAGGTGCTGCGCCTGGCTTCACTGAGCGACGAGTACGGTAATGCGCTGGAGATGGGCTGGGATGAACAGGCCCGCCTGGTGCGTATCCATGACGCGCCGCTGGCGATTGACGTCACGCTGCACTACGACGACAAACAGCACGCGCGGCGTCCGACATCAGCCAGCCATTTTGATGGCGATCAGCACTGGTCATTAGCACGCTGGACCTACAATGATCGGGGCCAGCTTGCCAGCGTTACTGATGCCGCAGGCGTTGTCTCACGACGCTTCCGTTACAACGACGAAGGGTTAATGGTCTGGCACCAACTGCCGGGCGGGCTGGAGAGTGAATATCGCTGGCAGAAGCTGGATCACTGGCGCGTTGTAGAAAACCGCACCAACAGCGGTGATGGCTGCCACATGCATTACGATCTTGAGGCGGGCATCACGCGCGTGTCGACCTATGACGGTCAGCAGCGCGAACACCACTGGAATGCCGCGGGGCTCATCACCTGTTTTATCGATGAGCGTGGTGAGAAATGGCGTTATGAGTGGGATGAAAACGAACTCCTGACGCGTCGCATCGATCCGCTGGGCAACGCGGTGAGCTTCACCTATGACGATCTGGGCAACCGTGTTGAAGAGAAGGATGCTGACGGTGGTGTGCAGGCGGTGCAATGGCTGTCACACCGTTCGCTGCCCACGGTTGTTGCCGGAGCAGACGGTTCCACAACGAAATACTATTACGATCCCCATCACGGCCTTGAACGCGTTGTTGATGCGCTCGGGCAAAGCACGCTCTATCAGCGGGATGAGTTCGGACTGGTTGTCGAAGAGACTGACGCAGCAGGTAATAGCTACCGCCGTGAGTTTAATGATGCCGGCCAGGTTATCCGTGAAACCGACTGTTCAGGGCTGACCACGCGCTACCGTTATCATCCCCTGGGCTGGCTCAGCTGTGTCATCGCGCCGGATGGTGAAGAAACCCGTTATCACTATGACGCAGCAGGCCGTCCTCTTCAGCTGGAACGCGCAGAAGGATGGGAAGAGCGGTTGCACTGGAGTGAAAACGGACTGCCGCTGGCCTATGAATCGGCTGATGGCAAGCGCAGTGAATTCCGTTACGACAATGTCGGGCGATTGATCGCCAACCGTAATGCGCAGGGTGAGACGGTTCAGCGAAGCTGGGACAGCCGTGGCCGGTTGACGGCGCTGCAAAATGAGAACGGCGAGCAGTATCAGTTCGAGTGGGGCGCAGATTCTCTGTTGCTGGCCCAGGTCGGGCTGGATGGCGTTGCCACACGATATGACTATGATGCGGCGGGCCGCACGGTATCACGCACCTTTGCCGCCGGACATCCTCAGTCCATTACCCATCGCTATCACTGGAGCCGTGCGGGGCAACTGCTGGCGCGATCCACGCCGGAAGGCCAGACGCGCTATCACTACAGCGGTGGGGGGCAACTGGGCAAAGTGTCGCAGCATCTGCCGCTGTCTGACACCGAGTGGAGCCAGCAGGCCGAGCAGGAGATCACCTTTAAGTATGATGCGCTGGGCCGCATCGTTGCTGAGCAGGGGGAGCAGGGCGAACTGGCGTGGGAGTATGACGCGCTGGGCAACTGCACTGCCCTGACGCTGCCGGATGGCCGCAACCTGAAGCAGCTTTATTATGGTAGCGGGCATCTGCTGAGCATCGCATTAGACAACCTGCCGGTCACGGAATTTACCCGGGATACACTGCATCGGGAGCTGAGCCGGACGCAGGGCGGCCTGACCATGCGCAGTGAGTACGATCGCTTAGGCAGACTGCGCCGCCGTGACGTGTTTAAGGGTGACTCACAGCGTCCTGCACCGCGCGTCTGGTCCCGCCGACGCGAATTCGATTACGGCAACAACCTGATCCGTGAAGAGCGCGACGATAATCCTTTCAGCCAGACATTATGGAACTACGATAACGCCGGGCGGCTGTTGTCTCAGGACGGTGCGCAGCCGGGTAATGAACAGTGGCGCTGGGATAGCGCAGGCAACCCGCTGGATCGCCATACTGCCGCACATGTCCTGCACAACCGTGTCACCGAACTGAACGGTATCCGCTGGCAATATGACATTCATGGCCGTACCACTGAGAAAGATGACGGGCACACCCGCTGGCGTTATCGCTACGATGGTGAGCATCGCCTGACGGACGTCATCAGCGAGCCACGGGACCGTAATAAGCCGCGCACTAAGGTGAGTTTCCGCTACGATCCGCTTGGGCGCCGCATCAGTAAAACCAGCCAGCAGCTGTTGCAGGGAAGACCGTCGGGGAACGCCGTCACGACGCGCTTTGTGTGGGAAGGCTACCGCCTGCTGCAGGAAATCCACGACGGGATCCCGCTGACCTACGTTTACAGCGACAGTCAGAGCTATGAGCCGCTGGCCCGTATTGATGGTGTTGAAAGCCCAGAGATTTACTGGTTCCATAATGCGGCCAACGGAATGCCGGAGCTGCTGACTGACGGTGAAGGGCAAAAAGCCTGGGAAGGAATTAACAGCCCTTGGGGCAAGCTGCTGCGCGAGTCCAGCCAGCGTGTTCCTGTGGTGGAGCAGAACCTGCGTATGCAGGGCCAGTACCTGGACCGGGAAACAGGACTGCACTACAATCTGTTTCGATATTATGATCCGGACAGCGGACGATTTACCCAGCAGGACCCGATAGGGCTGGCGGGCGGGATCAACCTCTACCAGTATGCGCCGAACGCGCTGGGTTGGGTGGATCCATGGGGTTTGATGAAGTGTAAAGACCCTGCGAAAGAAGCGACGAAGTGGCAGGGGCCAGGGAATAGAGATTATCCAGGCATCGATGTTTATGAGAATACGGTTATAAAAAAAGGGACGATACTTTATGCTCTTCATCCTAATGGAGATCGGTTACCTGCTTATACTGTAAGCCATCCTACAGTCAGGCAGTATAAAGGTGATCCACTTGGCTATCATAAAGCTTTGCAAGTTATGCTAGACCCAGCATTTACAATGCGTTCAAAGGTGAGAGCTTACTACGTTACCGAAGATATATATGTAGCCAGAGGACGTGCTGAAGCTAATGCTCAGTATGGTCGAGGAGGGGGGCTACAGTTTTATATACCGGAAGAGGCTCGGCTTAAACTGAAACCTGGAAAAGTAATTGATATATGAAAAAAATGATTTTAGAAGAGAATGGTGCTTTGCTTGTAGATGGAAGTAAAATAGAACTTTCTTCTTACGAAAAATTTATTAATTCTTCGTTTTTTAAATCATCTGATGATCTTATAAGTGTAGGGGAATATTATTTTTCTGCAAAAAATGTCATGTGGCACAATGAACCGTTCCATGTGCAATTTAGGCCTGCTATTTTTTCTATTAATAAGAGCGTGTTCCTGATCAGTAAAACTGGTTATTTTTATAAAAACATTAATAATTGGGAAAAAAGAGCAAATTTAAACGTTTTAATTGATGAAGAGAAAAGATTGTATGAGTGGATGATGAAAAAGTATCCAAATAATTACAAGGGTGAATTAAAAGATCCTCCTTATGGTCATGTTTGGGAATTTTCATGGGGTGAGATGACAGTACAGTCTAATGAAAGATCATTTACGTGTGGGATATATATTGAGTGGAGATAAATTTAAAGTTAATCACCCTGTTAATATATTAATGCGTAGTGCTATTGCAGAAAATTATAATGTAGGGCGTTAAGGTTTAACTATTAATCTTGGTAAGGATTATAAATGCCTGCAGGCACTACGATATTCAAGGACGAACGATTGAAAAAGATGACGGGCATGCCTGTTAGCGCTATTGCTACTATGGTGACTACCGCCTGAATAATGTTATTTTTGATGTCAATTTATTTTAAAGGTTTTTTATGATGGAGTGTGGTTCTGCTATTATATGTCCTTGGTGAAAGGTTAAGTAGAATAACTATTGTTCTTTTGTTTAATTAAAACATGATGCTTTTTTAGCGTATTACATGCTTATTGATATGTAATCCTGTTGCGGTAATGACTGGGCCTGCATTCCAAATTTCAATTTTTAAGAACTCTCTCTTCATCAGTTTGAGCCTATAAGGAGATAAAATGAACCTGCCAGGAATAAATCCCGAGAATAACTTACCGGGTTATGACATCGCCAGGATGACCGGTTATGGGGCACCTGATTTTGATTTCAAAGCGCTGGGTGCAGCAATGGATTGTACTCGGGAGTTTTATCAGGCTGGCATCATCTATGCAGATGGCGCACAGCGTTATCTTGTTCGGCCTGGTCAGCGTCATCCCAATGGTCAAAGTGGTATCGTTACACATCTGATTGTGACCAAAACGCCTAAGCAAGCCACAGCGTCTAATACGGGCAAGTCACTTAGTGAAGCCGTAAGCGTAACCTCAATGGGAACGGAGATTGCCTCGACCGTGCTTTCCTGTGGTGCAATGATTATCACCGCTGGTGTAGCGGTTATCGGCGCTTCAGCAACGCCTATAACCGCTGGCAGTAGCGGCGTGCTTGTTGCTATTGGTTATGCTGGCGCTGCCGCAACAGGCGTGCAATGTGTCAATGGTATTTACCGGGTTTATGATCTCGTCGAAAATGGTGGTGAAAACGTAGCGTGGCTGGACTCTCAGGATTGGTACGTTGCCACTTCAACGTCTCTTGACCTTATTTCACTAGCCAGTGTGGGCGGTGCGTTAAAAGAAGCCCTTGCAACATGGCGAGCGATGAAATCAGTCTCTTCTTTAAAAGCAACGGAGTGGCTCCGGAACTATCCAAGGCAGGACCGGGCTCGCCTTACTGAATTAATCATTAAGGCACAAAACCCTGGTATAAGTAATAAAGAGCTTAAAGCCGCCATCCGTGCAGGACTTTATCCAAAGCGTTTCCCTGTAGAGTCGGTGCAAAAAGAACTTGTTAAGCAACTCGCGCAGGTCGTTACGAGCGCAGCTGCTGTGGCAGGCAGTGCTGTCAGTGGTATCATTGCTGCTCCAGGTAATGTGCCACGCTCCGGGCGCTATATTGTGGGGACAATTCAATCACTGGCGGTATTTTAATGCAATTTCTATCATGGCTTGTCGGGCGAAATATCACTGAACTACTGCAACATGGTCGCGAAATAGATCAGCTAATCGCACGGCAGGATAATTCGATACTTGCCCGTTCCACTACAGAGCTTGAACGTTATTTTAAACAGCCTGCTGAGTCGCTTCCCAGGCAAAACGGCTTCCCGGTTGCGATAGTGCTGATGCTGTTGCTGGTTTCATTTGCATTTAATTTGCTGACGTTTCTGCACGCTTTACCTCCGCTCAGTCCACAGATACATGCGTTGAGTTTTTTTGTTCCCTCAATCGTCGTTATTGGCGCGATACTCACGGCCAGTTACCTGCTTGCGCGAGGCCATACAGCCGGTGTGGCGGGGCTGGCTTACGTCTGTGCGATGTTGTTTATATCGACCGTTTTACTCTTGAGCTACAGCGTAGTTACGGGTAGCCACTCGGGTCTGTGGCTGCTTCTGGCACTCGCGGCTTTGGTGGGGGCTCGCTGGATACTTAACGGGCAGGCTTTCATCCTTTTTGCCATTTACTGCCGGACACAACGCCTCGCCAGCGTCGCCCGGCAGGGTCGCATGAAATAACCCATACTGATCTGTAGTACTGTTATCGCGGAATACCCATTCCGCGACTCTGGTCTTCATCCACTTTCTCTCAAACTGAAACCAAAAGCCAGATGCAAGTTACCCCCTTGTAAGTATTGATGATGAGGATAGCTCTGCGATATGCAGGTTTCATTAGCGTTATTACGATTACGCTAACAACCTCAAACTCGAAGAGCGCGACGATATCCTTTCAACAGACATTATGGAACTACGATAATACCGGTTGTTTGTTTGCCTTATGATGACGCGCAGCTGAGTTGTGAGCAATTGCGATGGGACAATGCAGGCAACACGCTGGATTGCAAGGCTGGTTCCGCCATAACCGCACGAAACAATATCCGCTTGCAATATAATTTCCATGGGCGTACCACCGGGAAGTAGCATGGTCAGCCCCACTAATACTACCGTTACAATGGTGAGCACCGTTTGACGAACTTCCTCAGCGAACCGTGGGGCCGCAATAAGCCATGCACGAAGGTGAGCTTCCGCTACGATCCACTGGAGCGTCGCATCAGGCATGGTGAATCCAGAACAGGTCATTACACAAAGAGTAGATTGCTTATTATGCTAATCGCAGCGTGAAAATATCACGTCATCCACTTTGTCTGCGTTGAAAAACGGAACCATTATGACTTTCGAAGAAATAAGCCGAACAGTGTGCGATATTCTGAGTAGGTCTGGTTTTAACAAAGAGGCCAGTGAGATTAGCTCGATGGTTTTAATGATTAGTACACTGGAAAAGAATGATAAGAACAGAATATCTGCTATTGATGATTTGATTTCCCGTAGCCACGTTAAATGGCTTGGGGATTATTACATTAGTGATTTCAGCTATAAGGAATGGACTGATCTTATTTATGTTTTTAAGGGTAAGTTGTCCAGTGAAAAATAACGCATGTCGGATCATGGCTCATCACTCACATCACAGGTCATCTTCTGCTTTAATGATTACTGATGGTTTTTGGTTATTTTTGGAGAATGAGAGCTGCAATTAATGCCAGAATTTTTCTCACCTAACCATGCTCCATGCTGTCAATTTATGGCCTGGCTAAATACTGAATAAGTGCTTTTTGCATTGAATAAAAGTGAGAGTTAAAGTTGATTTATTGATGGAAAAATTAATGTGTTTTTCGCTAATAAGTCGTCAGTCAATAAGAAAAGTGTTTAAATGAATAACATCAGTGGGTTAACATTGTTAGCTGATCAATCCACTATTCAGTGGGGATTTATGGATGAAGAATTTACATTGACATTATCAGGAATCGATCAGGTGTTGGTTGATGAAAGCTGAGATTTAATATTTGTTCTTGATCAGAAGGAAAGTTTGCCTGAAAGACTCACTATAATAAATGCGCAGGGCAAAATTTTATCATCTTTTTCACCGCCCGATGGTGGAGCATTCTACTACATGACGGTGGATTCAAAAAAAGAAGTCTTAATAGTCTGCGTTTTTACTGGCAAAATTGATGGCTGGAGTGACTGGCATTTCTCTTTCCATCAGCAAACTAATCAACTGGTGCGGTTATCACGAGCTTACTGATGCTGTAAAAGTTAATATAAATCATAATGGCCGCAGCGAATTATACCGGCCCTCACTGCCTGCAATGCGAATGTTATACTAATGATTAAATGGCCTGTGAATTCGGTCGTGTGAGTGGGTTGAGGTATCAGAAGCATGGCCTGTGAGGTGGGTAGTGTATTGTAAAGAAATGGCTCAAAAACTATTAATTGAATTTATGAATTTAAAAAACATTCTAATCAATGATGGAGAGCGTAACTGGATTAGAGGCGTTTTATCAATAATAGAAAAGCTCAGGGTTTCTATCGACTCTCAGGGGGTTGAATCAGCAAGTTATTGTAAGGATGCATGTGATACATGGAGGTTAATGTATGGCGGAAATGGTTCTTTCTCTGATTATCATCTCTGGCATGATGATTACAATGAGAGGGTTAAACGTAATATTCCGCTGGATTCAATAAAGAGTAATATCGCTAAGATTCTTGATTACGTGGAAAAATAGCAAATCGTTTGTCTGGAGATTATCGGTTTCATGTTTTCCTATCTGTCATTCCATAACGCGGTTAAAAGTGTTTCCAGCCTGTTGCGTTTTCTATATTGTCAGGCAGGGCATGCAAAAATAGCGCCGTGCATCCATAGGAAAGCTTATGGAGACTCATGTGGCAGCTTTACATCCTGACCTATTCGTTATGTGAACGACGGTGTTGAAAATAAGTCTGGGTGCGAAGAGCACTTCAATCAGGCGTTTTGCTCAGGCCCGGAGAAGTGCAGTCAGGTTTCTGACATGTTCATCAGACCCCTTTAATTATTAATCGGTATTGAATATGCAATATCAAATCTTTTGCGATTATGGGATAACCCTTGTAGACAGGGATGGGATTCTTATTGCTTTGTTTGACTCGGGCAGGCTTGTTCCTGAATATCTTGAAGCTGAAATTAGCATGCATGAAGCTCTAAAAATCAAAAAAAGCCAACAGGATGCCTATGAAGTTATTATGTCATTAGGAGACAGGATTAAAAAAGTCCCACGAAAAACCTGAAGGATTTAAAGATTTTTATCGTAAATTTTATTCCAATGTATGAGAAAGGTTTGCTTAAGATACTATATTTCTGTCCTTATAACAGGATGCTCAGGCCAGTTTTATGACAATACAACGTGTCGCTAAGGTGTTGGTGATGGAAAAAATTATATTTAGTGGCTATGGCATGTTCATCACTGAAGAGAATAGTAAGTATTACATCAACTTTGATGAAGGCGGCATTAGCAATAAAGATATAAGATATGAAATAAGTGAACAGGAGGCTATTAAAGCTCGCCAAAGTGGGCTGGAAGCTTATGAAGTGATGTTAAGGTCCCAGTCCAGAGCAAGAAAATGTAACTTGTGATTGAGTATTTTTTGCGTAAAGCCACTTGAATCTGCCAGGGTAAATAAGGCTAGCTGAATCGACTCTCGATTTAACGCGTAAAAAATGAAGTAAAGAGTGGCATTGAGGATCATGGCAGTCTGCGAACGTTGATAAGGCAACGATTAAAGTAAATTTTACATTGCATAGCTCTCGCCGGACTGGTAGAAGACACTAGTATTGCCCGGAAGAAAAATACAGATGGAAATCTCCAGGACTGCTGTAGATCGTCTTCAGAATATCCCGTGGTTTGTTAATTTAGGTAGAGGCGGTTATTTGAATGATATAAAAAACATAACTGCTGAATCATATTTTATCAGCCATATAACGAGCGTCGACTGGGAAGATGTAACGCTTCAGGCGGGTAATGCGATAAACGGATATCTGTCAAAAAGACAAAGCTTGAAATATCATTACTGGAATGGTCTTGTCAGAAAAGCGAAAGAGATACCATCATGTATTTGGCTGCTATTTTCCAACTAAATTTCTGGGCTGTATTATTTATGCTTTCGTGTCAACTCCATTCCTACATTAAAGTGGAGTGATAAATTGTATGTTATTTTTATTTCAGATGTATAATTAACACAATTATTATAGATAGAGGTGGTTAAAATGGCAGGGTTAAATACCTTTAAAAATTTGAATGTTAAATGTGAGAAGTATTATAACCTTCTTACAAAAACGATTCCCATTAAAAAAGTACTATCAGAAGAGAAAGTAATTGATAAGCGCAGGATTGGATTCTATCTTTTTATTTTAGAGTCTTTTGGCAGAGGAAAGGATATCGTTGATCTTTCACAATGTATTATTGATTCTGATTTCAATGATATTGTTTATGGTGTGGGGCATGATGATCTTGGTATTGATGCTGTCCTGTTTGATGACGAAAATCAAGAGATAAACCTCTTCAACTTTAAATACAGAGAAAAGTTTAGCGCAACATCAACGCAAGCTATTAATGATCCCTTTATAAGTTCAAAGTATTTCAACGCAATTGAAACTGAAAATCTATCTGGTGTTAACGGAAAGGTGAAGGATTCGTTAGAAAGAATCATAGAGTTATTAAATGGCAATAATATATGGAAAATAACTTTTTACGCCGTAAGTAATGAGAGTAATAACATACGGTTAAACGATCCTCATTTGGATAGATTGAGAGATATATATGATCTTGAAGTGAAGTCAATATCATTAGATTATATTTCTGATATGATGTCTTTAAGGCCAGAGCCAATATGTGCATCAATACTGTTTGATTCAACTTGTATTATGCCTTATGTTGAACATGAATTGTCATCTTCTAAATCCTATATAGTTAGAATGAAAGCGAGTGAATTAATAAGAATTACTTCTAAAAATTCTTCGCTAAGGGATGATTATAATATTGAAGATATACATCCTTTGTCAAAAACCGAATTAGATTATGGTGTTTTGTTTGATAATGTTCGTGGTTTTGTTATGAACTCAAAGTATAATGTAAACATAAAGAAAACACTAAGCAATAGTCCGTCAAAATTATTTATGTATAATAATGGAATTACAATGGTAGCTAAGGAAATACATTCTGAAGGTATCAATGGTAACAGAAAACAAAAGATGAGGATAAATGATTTTCAGGTTTTGAATGGTGGGCAAACATTACGAACTATCCACGACTTTAATAAAGAGTCGGAAAAGAATATAACTGACATTCTTAATGAATGTGAAATTCTTGTGAGAATTTTCTCATCTAGTGGTAATGATAATACAATAAATAAGATTGCGGAATATACAAACAGCCAAAATTCAATTTCTACAGCCGATCTAAAATCTTTAAGCTCAGAACAGATCGATATTGAAAACTATTTATCTAATTATGACATTCTTTACTCTAGGAAGAGCGGCGATATAGGTGATAGTGATAAAAATTACAATTATCAAATCACAATGGAGAAATTTGGTCAGCTTTTATTAGCGATTAAAAAAGGAGAGCCGGACAAATCATCAAATCATAAGCAATACATTTTCAGCAAATATTATGATGACCTTTTCTTAAATGGTTTTGATGTTTCCGAATCACTTGAAATTATTAATAAATATAAAAAATCAATTGCAGCATATTATAATCGACCAGATGTTGTTTTTATGGAACAAAAAATTTATTATTTAGTTTATATGATTAGCAAATACCCATCATGTAATGTTGATATTCTTATTAGTATTCTTGAGGAAGAAATATCCACTTTCCGTGAGGGTGATAAATCTTTGTCAGATGCAAGGAAAATGATACAGGTGCGCTTCCGGGAAGGTCTTGAATTATCTCTTAAACAAAAATTGGAAAGTCTTGGATAACATCAATGGAAGGGCTTAATTTAATCAAGCCCACTGATTATAAATCATGCAAAAATAGAAGCACATAGTTTACAGCATTATTAATGCTTATCTTTTTCATCAATTATTATTTTTTTTGGTGTTTCAGTGATAACCGACCAGTTTAAATCAAATGCGAGGCATGATTTATCATCAATCCTTAAATAACTTCTGTTTTTCTCTTTTTCACCACAGTCCGATATGAATGTTGAATCTGCAAGCAACGCCAGCCTTATGAAATAGGGTGAAATATAAGCAACACCCATTAAGAAGGGAATAAGTAAAATCATTAGAAAATAAAATCTATTTGCGAAGATATAATATCCTGATTTTGTAATTCTATTTTTTAAATTTGTAGTCATGAAAAAGGATAGTTGAGCTAAGACCTGGATTGATAATAATAAAAAAAGAGAAAGCAAGGCTATTAGTATATAAACTAATATGATAGACACAGGTACTGCCATAATTAAAGGTGCAAATTTTAACTTGTCCTCGCTAATGCCAATTGAATAGCTTAATATTTTAAGTGATATTATATAAGATATGAACCAAATGAATATATTGTAAAATTTTATCATGAAAGCACTTTTAGCTATTATTATTAGTTTTTTACTGATGGGGTATATTTCTTTTAGGCTGATTAAAAACATCAATACAAAAGCAGAGTAAATATGTTGCTTTAACAGGAGGGCAGCAATAATCGTATATGCTATAAATGTAATGACATTATATTTTTTTTCAAAAAGCCAGTTCAAAGCTAGTGTAAAAATTTTTTTCATTTTAAATCTTCCTAGAAGATGCTATTTTTCGATTTTTATTTTGTAAATATATAACTTGTCATTTATTACTGCATTTTATTCTCACAAATAAATGCTATTGGAGGGTGAGGTTAAATTTTATTCATTTTTCCTTTGAAAGGAAAGATCCCTATTTTACGCGCTTGCTCGCATTTATCGCGAGACTCGGCAGGTTTAACCGTCGGATACTCACCCAACGCAAACATGCTGGGTTTACTGTTTTTTTAAAATGATCGCGTCATGCCCAATTGCCACTTGTTTTTATTTCAAGTTTGAGGCCGCTGAAATCCTTGAGCCGATGGTTTTTTTTCGGCTAGACAGCGCGGCATTGATTATCTATGAGCATAACGGTGCCTTGTTTTTTTAATACCGTTCTTGAACTCACTTAAATGAAGATGGAAAAATTAATACTCATCCATATACTAATTTATGATTGCGTCATTACGAAATGAAGTCAGACTTTATGAAATAAAAAATCCACGCAAGAGCGTGGATTTATTCTGTGATGGTCATGAGATTCAGTTAAACCCCATAAGACAACAATCTTTAATCAGACGTTGAACAGGAAGTTCATCACATCGCCATCTTTCACGATGTACTCTTTACCTTCTGAACGCATCTTGCCTGCTTCTTTAGCACCTTGCTCGCCTTTATAAGCGATGAAATCTTCAAACGCGATGGTCTGGGCGCGGATAAAGCCTTTCTCGAAGTCGGTATGGATTTTACCAGCAGCCTGCGGAGCCGTCGCGCCAACCGGGATAGTCCATGCACGCACTTCTTTTACGCCAGCGGTGAAGTAGGTCTGCAGGTTCAGCAGGGAGTAACCAGCGCGGATAACGCGGTTCAGGCCTGGCTCTTCCAGTCCCAGCTCTGCCATGAACTCGTCACGGTCTTCATCTTCCAGCTCGGCGATATCCGACTCAACGGCGGCGCACACTGGCACCACGACTGAACCTTCCGCTTCGGCGATAGCGCGCACCTGATCCAGGTACGGGTTATTCTCGAAACCATCTTCATTGACGTTAGCAATGTACATAGTGGGTTTCAGGGTCAGGAAGCTCAGATAGCGGATTGCCGCTTTGTCGTCCTCATCCAGATTCAGTGAACGCAGCATGCCCGCTTCAGAAAGATGCGGCAGGCACTTCTCCAGCGCAGCCAGCTCGGCTTTGGCATCTTTGTCGCCGCCTTTGGCTTTCTTCTGCACACGCTGAATCGCACGTTCACAGGTTTCAAGATCGGACAGCGCCAGCTCAGTGTTGATCACGTCAATATCTTCAGCCGGGTTAACTTTGCCCGCCACGTGGATGATGTTGTCGTTTTCAAAGCAGCGCACTACGTGACCAATCGCTTCGGTTTCGCGGATGTTGGTCAGGAACTGGTTGCCCAGACCTTCACCTTTTGACGCGCCTTTTACCAGACCGGCGATATCGACGAATTCCATGGTAGTCGGCACCACGCGCTGCGGCTTAACAATCTCAGAAAGCTGGTCGAGACGCAGGTCAGGCATCGGCACCACGCCCGTGTTTGGCTCAATGGTGCAGAAGGGGAAGTTAGCCGCTTCGATGCCCGCTTTAGTCAGCGCGTTAAACAGAGTGGATTTACCGACGTTCGGCAGGCCCACGATACCGCATTTGAATCCCATGGTTTGATACCCTTTATAACTGGATGGACAGTGCGCCAGAAGGCGGACTGTCGGAGACGAATTGAAAAATTTCGCGCATTATACACGGAATCACGACGATTCGGGCGTTTAAGCAGGCTTGAAGGCGTGCAGCCGGTTCATCGCCTTGATACGATCCTCTTTCAGCCACAGTTCGGTGCAGCGCGCCGCCTCATCAATGGCATCATCAATCAGCTTCTGCTCACTGGCGGGCGGCTTGCCCAGCACAAATCCGGTCACCTTGTTGCGATCGCCGGGATGCCCGATACCGATGCGCAGCCGATGGAAATTGTTGTTGTTGCCCATTTTACTGATGATATCTTTCAGCCCGTTATGGCCGCCATGCCCGCCGCCCTGCTTGAACTTCGCCACGCCGGGTGGCAGATCGAGTTCATCATGCGCTACCAGGATCTCTTCTGGCGCGATGCGATAAAAAGTCGCCATCGCCGCCACGGCTTTCCCGCTCAGGTTCATAAAGGTGGTCGGCACCAGCAGGCGTACATCCTCTCCGGCTATCGCCAGGCGCGCGGTATAGCCATAGAATTTGCCTTCCTCTTTCAGTGACTGATTGTGGCGCTCAGCCAGTAAATCCAGATACCAGGCACCCGCATTGTGGCGCGTGGCGGCATATTCAGCGCCTGGATTGGCTAGGCCCACAATCAGTTTAATGCTGCTCACAATGATTATCCTGCTGTTATCGCGAAAGGGCGTTAGTTTACTTCGCCACGGGCGAGATGACAAAGTACAAGCATCGAAATGGTTCATGACGGTGATTAATCATTTTCTATCGAAATCAACAGGCTGCAATCAGGGCCAGTTAATTATTTATGGCTGATGTGTGATCCACTCCGCAACGTTATCTTCACCCATTGCCTAAGCTTATGGCACTTAACATTGTGTGCGGTTATTGACTCATATGGATGGAGGTGCAGCATGAAACATCAACACTGCCGCGTAGCGGGTAACAGCTTGATGGTACTGGGATTAGTCACAATGGTGCTGGGCGTGGGTTTCTCAATTATGAACCAGCTTCCCGCGCTTGATCTGCCAGATGCGCTGGCGCAGGGCGCAATCCTCGGCATCTTTGTTGGTGCAATGATGTGGCTGGTCGGGGCGGGTTTGAGTGGTCGTGAAAAGGTTGAAGATCGTTATTACTGGCATCGTCACTATGACAAACGTTGTCGCCGGTCGCACAATTCTCACCATTAACCGATGCCAGCAGTGACCGGATGCTGCGCGATGCGGTTCCGGCCGCTGGCCTTAGCGTGATAGAGCGCTTTATCCGCCAGTGCGAGTAAATCGTCAAAACCCTGCTGCTGATGTGAGACCGTGGCAAACCCAATGCTTACCGAATAGGCAATTGAATTGGGTTGTGACGCACAGACCTCCCGCCGGATAGTCTCGCACCATGCCTCTGCCTCTGTTGCCGCCGCCGGAATTATCGCCGCAAACTCCTCTCCGCCCAGTCGCGCAAAACGCCCCTCAGCCGGTATTAGCCCTCTGACAATGTCGCAAAAGTGAATCAATATCTGGTCGCCCTGTTGATGGCCATACCGATCGTTAATGCTCTTAAAATGATCCAGATCGAACAGAATCGCGCTAAACGGCCGGTTCTGACGGCGGCATCGCGCCACAATCTTCTCTGCTTCATTAAATAAAGCCCGACGATTCCAGACGCTGGTCAGAGGATCGTGCATCGAGGCATGTTTTAAGACTGACTGCATCTGTTCATTCACCATGGCCAGGATAGTAAATGTCAGACCGATGACAAACAGAATCGATTCCAGGATGACGTAAATCGAGAAGTTTGATCCGCCAATGGCGCCAGGCAGCGTGCTGGGAATCGCGCTGTCCAGAAACAGGCGAGCCAGGTGAAACAGCAGATGGATCCACAGCAGCAACTGTGCAGGCCAGAAGGTCACCTTTAGCGTGGCACGCGCCAGCCAGACCAGCTGGATCAGTGCGGCGGTATAGGCGATGCAGGCGATGCAGAGCACCAGCACCCGTTTGGGTAAGCTGTAATAGAACGCCGGGAAACAGCAGAGGAGTGCCCAGAGCAGGGCGCCCAATAGCCAGTGAGTGCCGATGGGCTTGCCGCAGAAGCGCCGGAACGCATTTAACAATCCGCCGTAAGCCAGCATCACTAAAACGTTACCCACTGCAACGGGCAGGAAATGCAGGCCACTGCTGCGCAGGCTACTTAAGAATACCGCAATCAGGGTAAAAACCAGCGACAGGCAGGTGAAGCCGAGAACGCGATCATACTGCGATCCGATCCAGGCAAAAAACATGATGATGCTCAGAAACCCCAGCACATAAAGCTCGCAGACAAATAACGTATAGATATCGAGGCTCATGGCGGTCAGGGTTCTTATGAAAAGTGCGCTGCAAATTACCACTTAACGGCACAGGGCAGAAGCGGGGAACGCGGCGTTTTATCAAAAGAGTGGGTGGCGTTGAAAACAGGCGATTTTGGGGAAATTTATCGCGAAAATATCAGAAAAAGAAGCGCGTTAATCGGGCGCCCGGCAGGCATAAAAAAACCGGGCACAGGGCCCGGTTCCGCGAAGATTAATGCTCGAACATTGCCGAGATTGATTCTTCGTTACTGATGCGGCGAATGGCTTCGGCCAGCATGCCAGATAAGGTCAGCGTGCGCACATTCGGCAGTGACTTAATCTCCTGAGAGAGTGGGATGGTATCGCAGACGATTACCTGGTCGAGCACAGATTTACGCAGGTTTTCAACCGCATTGCCGGAGAAGATCGGGTGGGTCGCGTAGGCAAATACGCGTTTAGCACCACGCTCTTTCAGCGCTTCAGCCGCTTTGCACAGCGTGCCGCCGGTGTCGATCATGTCGTCGACCAGCACGCAGTCGCGGCCAGCAACGTCACCAATGATGTGCATCACCTGAGAAACGTTCGCGCGAGGGCGGCGTTTATCGATGATGGCCATATCGGTGTCGTTCAGCAGTTTAGCGATAGCACGGGCACGTACTACGCCACCAATATCGGGAGAAACAACAATCGGGTTTTCCAGACCGATCTGCATCATATCTTCCAGCAGGATCGGACTGCCAAATACGTTATCAACCGGGACGTCGAAGAAGCCCTGGATCTGCTCGGCGTGCAGGTCAACCGTCAGAACACGGTCAACACCGACGCTGGAAAGGAAGTCTGCCACTACTTTAGCGGTGATAGGTACACGCGCGGAACGCACGCGGCGATCCTGACGGGCATAACCAAAGTAGGGGATGACTGCGGTAATACGACCAGCAGAAGCACGACGCAGCGCGTCGACCATCACAACCAGTTCCATCAGATTATCGTTGGTGGGGGCACAGGTGGACTGGATGATGAAAATATCACCACCGCGTACATTTTCGTTGATCTGTACGCTCACTTCACCATCACTGAAACGTCCTACAGCGGCGTCTCCCAGGCTGGTGTAAAGGCGGTTGGCAATACGTTGTGCTAGTTCCGGGGTGGCGTTACCAGCAAATAGCTTCATATCAGGCACGAGAAGAACCTCAGGCTTTGCGTCCAGAGAATGAACGGCATGACTGTAACCGGCGCGTACGGTCATGTGCGTTCACACGGGTGTGTTGATGCGAAACGTGCAGTGTCCGGAACGTGGTGACACTGTCACGCATTCGCTAATCGCCTCGCAGGGTACGCTGTAGCGGCGAAACATTTACGCCCCGGGCTACAAATGCGCGTACCCCATTCGGGGCAAGCTCCAGCACCTGGCGGGCAGCAGACTCGGTGTCGAACTCAGCAAACACACAAGCGCCCGTGCCAGTCAGGCGTGACGGCGCGTATTCTAGCAGCCAGGAAACAAGCTCATCAACCTCACGAAAACGTTTTCTTACCACTGCTTCACAATCATTGGTGAAGGGTGATGCTAAAAGCGTCGATAAACTGCGCGATGGAGTATCTCGCGTCAGTTCGGGGTCGTTGAATACTACTGGGGTGCTGATATTCACGCCGGGATGGGCGACAAGATACCACTTTTCTTCCGGCTCTGCGGGATGAAGTTGTTCACCCACACCCTGGGCGAAGGCCGCGAAGCCCTGGACAAACACCGGCACATCCGCGCCCAGCTTCACGCCCATCGCCGCCAGCTCATCCGGCGTGAAGCCGGTTTGCCACAGATGATTCAGCGCCACCAGCACGGTTGCCGCATCAGAGGAGCCGCCACCGAGACCGCCACCCATGGGCAGGTTTTTCTCAACGGCAATCTGCGCGCCCGCGTGAGCGGACAGGCGGTGGTTATCCTGCGCCGCCTGTTTCAGCATGTTTGCGGCGCGGACAATCAGGTTATCCGCATCCGCAACGCCTGCCACGGGCGTTAACAGTGTAATCGAGCCGCTTTGATTGACGGTAATCTGCAGCTGGTCACCGTAATCAAGAAACTGAAACAGCGTCTGCAGGTTGTGATAGCCGTCGGGACGACGGCCGGTGATGTAGAGAAAAAGATTCAGTTTTGCCGGGGCAGGCCAGTGGGTGATCATTGAACGGTCCAGCCGTCCATACGCAGTTTAATCCGCTGGTCACCCTCTTTCAGCTCCAGGCTCGAAGGAAGCGGCGGGGTGACTTTGCTGTCGTAGCCCGCAATAGAGACCTGCCAGTTCTGACCGTCGCGGCTGTAGTTCAGGCTGCTCAGCTGATAGCTCTCGTTGAGCTGATAGTCGGTGGCATCGCCTGGCAGACCCATCATCCACTGGCGCAGATTCGCCAGCGGAATGTTCATGCCGGTCAGCTGCGAAATCATTTTCTGCGCATCGTTGCTGACGTAACGCTTGCCTTTGTTATCGACGATCTGTACCACCGAGCCCTGCGCATCCAGCTGCAGTTCGGTGCTGCCCAGCGGATTGGTCAGCAGCAGGCGATAGCGATCGGGCGCGGTCTGCTGCCAGTTAAAGCGGGCATAGACTTTCTGCTTGTCAGAAAGATAGGCAAAGGCGCCGCGGGTCTGATAGTGCGTGACCTTTGAGACCGCCTGCTGATGCTGTTGCCACTGTGGCGCGGTAACGCTGGGGCCCGGGCCTTGCGGTTTGTTGACGCTACAGGCTGCCAGCAGCACGCTGGCAAGGGGCAAAAGGCGCAACAGATTGCGTGGTGAATTAAGCATCAAGTGGTCATCTCCTCGGACACATTTATTATTCGTAACGGATAACGCTAACCGTCCCGGTTTTAACCGTCAATGCTGTTATGCAGCAAATTGAGCACGATCGGGTTAATCTTATTACAGTCATAGCCTTTGTATGGCTTTTCTTGATCTGCCGCATCTTGTAGAATGCGCCTCACAAAACCCTGACATTATTGGGACATCCCAACCAAAACCGCTATGACGCTGCTCGCTCTCGGAATCAATCACAAGACAGCCCCCATTGCTCTGCGCGAACGCGTCTCGTTCGGGCCGGAGACGCTTGAGCAGGCGTTAAACAGCCTGTTATCACAGCCAATGGTGCAGAGCGGCGTGGTGTTGTCCACCTGTAACCGGACTGAACTCTACCTGAGTGTAGAGCAGCAGGCCGACTTACAGGCGCGTCTGGTGAGCTGGTTATGCAATTATCATCAGCTGGATGAAGAGGATGTGCGAAACAGCCTCTACTGGCATCAGGATAACGAGGCGGTCAGCCACCTGATGCGCGTCGCCAGCGGACTCGACTCACTGGTGCTGGGCGAACCGCAAATCCTCGGTCAGGTGAAAAAAGCCTTTGCCGACTCCTCACGCGGTCAGGCGCTGAGCAGTGAACTGGAACGCATGTTCCAGAAAACCTTCTCGGTTGCCAAACGCGTACGTACGGAAACCGATATCGGTGCCAACGCGGTGTCGGTGGCGTTTGCCGCCTGTACGCTGGCCCGTCAGATCTTCGAATCGCTCTCCTCCGTCAATGTCTTGCTGGTTGGCGCAGGTGAGACCATTGAGCTGGTGGCGCGTCATCTGCGTGAACATCAGGTTAAAAATCTGATCATCGCCAACCGTACCCGCGAACGCGCCGAAACGCTGGCGTCGGAAGTGGGTGCAGAGGTGATCACCCTGGCGGAGATCGACGCCCGTCTGGCAGAAGCCGACATTATTATCTCGTCAACCTCCAGTCCGCTACCGATTATCGGTAAGGGGATGATGGAGCGCGCGCTGAAAGCGCGACGTAACAAGCCAATGCTGCTGGTCGACATTGCAGTTCCGCGCGACGTAGAGCCGGAAGTGGGCGACCTGCCTAACGCCTATCTCTACAGCGTGGATGACCTGCAGGCGATCATCGAGCAGAACCTGGCGCAGCGCAAAGCGGCCGCGGTTCAGGCCGAAAGCATCGTGGTTCAGGAAAGCAGCGAATTCATGGCGTGGCTGCGCTCACAGGGCGCTGTGAATACGATCCGTGAATATCGTTCTCAGGCGGAAGAGATCCGCGCTGAGCTGGAAGGCCGTGCGCTGCAGGCGCTGCAGCAGGGTGCCGATCCGCAGAAAGTCATGCAGGAACTGGCGCACAAGCTGACCAACCGTTTAATACACGCTCCAACCAAATCACTTCAGCAGGCCGCCCGCGACGGCGATAATGAACGCCTGCAGATTTTACGCGACAGCCTGGGTCTCGATTAGGCACACCGCTGTCGCCACCTGTTACGGGAATCCCACATTTAAATGAAAACCTCTATAGTTGCCAAACTGGAAGCCCTGCAGGAGCGCCACGAAGAAGTGGAAGCGATGCTGGGCGATGCAGGCGTGATCGCCGATCAGGAGCGTTTCCGTGCGCTGTCACGCGAATATGCTCAGCTGACCGATGTGACCCGTTGCTTCCGCGACTGGCAGCAGGTGCAGGAAGATATCGAAACCGCGCAGCAGATGCTCGACGATCCTGAAATGCGTGACATGGCTCAGGAAGAGTTGCAGGAAGCGCGTGAGAAGAGTGACGTGCTGGAGCAGCAGTTGCAGGTTCTGTTGCTGCCGAAAGATCCGGATGATGAGCGCGCCTGTTTTATCGAAGTGCGCGCCGGAACCGGCGGCGATGAAGCGGCGATTTTCGCCGGCGATCTCTTCCGCATGTACAGCCGCTATGCCGAAGCGCGTCGCTGGCGCGTGGAGATCATCAGCGCCAACGAAGGCGAGCATGGCGGTTACAAAGAAGTGATTGCCCGCGTCACCGGCGAAGGTGCCTATGGACGCCTGAAGTTTGAGTCAGGCGGCCATCGCGTGCAGCGCGTGCCGGAGACCGAATCCCAGGGCCGCATTCACACCTCAGCCTGTACCGTTGCCGTGATGCCGGAAATCCCGGAAGCGGAACTGCCGGAAATTAATGCGGGCGATCTGAAGATCGATACTTTCCGCTCATCCGGCGCAGGCGGTCAGCACGTTAACACCACCGACTCCGCTATTCGTATTACCCACCTGCCAACCGGTATCGTGGTGGAGTGTCAGGACGAACGTTCACAGCATAAAAACAAAGCCAAAGCGCTGGCGGTGCTGGGCTCGCGTATTCACGCTGCAGAGATGGCCCGCCGTCACGCCGCCGAAGCCAGTACCCGACGCAACCTGCTGGGCAGCGGCGATCGTTCTGACCGTAACCGCACCTACAACTTCCCGCAGGGCCGCGTGACCGATCACCGTATCAACCTGACCATCTACCGTCTGGATGAAGTGATGGAAGGGAAACTCGACAGCCTGATTGAGCCGATTGTTCAGGAGTACCAGGCCGATCAGCTGGCGGCGCTGGCTGGTCAGGATTAATGGATATTCGTCACTGGCTGAAACAGGCGGTCGCCACGCTGTGCGGTGGTGACAGTCCGAAGCGTGACGCAGAGATCCTGTTAGGTTTTGTGACCGGCAAATCACGCAGCTGGTTAATCGCCTTTGATGAAACGGTGCTCAGCGAAGAACAGCTGACGCAGCTGGATAGCCTGCTGGCGCGTCGCGCCCGCGGTGAGCCGGTGGCGCATCTGGTGGGCGAACGCGAATTCTGGTCGCTGCCATTGCGCGTCAATGACGCCACGCTGATCCCGCGCCCGGATACCGAACTGCTGGTTGAACAGGCGCTGGCACATCTGCCCGCGACACCGGCAACCATTCTGGACATGGGCACCGGCACCGGAGCGATTGCGCTGGCGCTGGCCAGCGAGCGTCCCGATTGTCAGGTGACCGGCGTGGATCGCATTGAAGCCGCCGTTGAGCTGGCGAACAGTAATGCGCAGCAGCTCAGCCTCACCAACACCACCTTTCTGCTCAGTCACTGGTTCCAGGCGCTGACGCCACAGCGCTTTACCCTCATTGTCAGTAACCCACCCTACATAGATGCCAGCGATGTTCATCTGGAGCAGGGTGACGTGCGCTTTGAACCGCGCAGCGCGCTGGTGGCGGATGAAGCGGGACTGGCGGATCTGCGCACGCTGATCGAGCAGGCACCCACATGGCTGCTGCCGGGTGGCTGGCTGCTGCTGGAACATGGCTGGCAGCAGGGCGAGGCGGTGGCCACGCTGATGCGGCAAAAAGGCTATCACGCCGTGGAAACCGTCGATGATTACGGCGGCAATCCGCGTGTGACCTTAGGCCAGTTCCCTTCATAAAAGCGCTTTGAAAAGGATTCATGATGTTCGCCTTTTATCCCTTAATTAAAAATCTGCACATCTTAACGGTGGTGCTTACCGTGACGCTGTTCCTGCTGCGGTTTTACTGGCTGCGCCGTGGATCGGCAATGATGACGAAACGCTGGGTGCGCATCCTGCCGCACGCTAACGACACCCTGTTACTGGTGACCGGCGTCTCGCTGGTGATGATTACCCACTTCTATCCCTTTACACCGCAAGGAAGCTGGCTGACGGAGAAGCTTTTAGCGGTTATCATCTACATCGCCTTAGGATTTGTGGCATTGAGTCGCCGTCCACGCACTGATCGCACCCGCTGGATCGCTTTTCTGGTAGCGTTAATCGCCCTGGTGGCCATCATTAAGCTGGCGCTGACCAAAATGCCGTTATGGGGATAGCATGACCTCGACCGAACAATTAGATTTCAGCCAGACACCGCTGTGTGAAGCGGTGATTGGTGCCACGCTTGCCATCCGCGCCGATTTCCCGGCGTTGTCGGTGGAAGCACAACTTGCGGCGTTAGTCGCCGAAGCACGTGACTATGTCAGCCATACTGAAGATGCTGACATGCAGCTCGAAAAGCTGCTGGAACTGTTCTATCGCCAGTGGGGATTTTGCGGTGCCAGTGGCGTCTACAATCTTTCTGATGCCCTCTGGATCGACAATGTGCTGAAGACCCGCCGGGGCACGGCGGTGTCACTGGGCGTTATCCTGCTGCACATCGCCGCCGAGCTGGAACTGCCGCTGATGCCGGTGATCTTCCCGACGCAGCTGATTCTGCGCGCCGACTGGATTGATGGCGATAAGTGGATGATCAACCCGTTTAATGGCGAAACCCTTGACCGGCACACGCTGGAAGTGTGGCTCAAAGGCAATATCAGCCCGACAGCGCGTCTGTATGACGATGATCTCGACGAAGCCAAAACCGTCACCGTGATGCGCAAGATGCTCGACACGCTGAAAGCGGCGTTGATGGAAGAGAAGAAGATGGAGCTGGCGCTGAACGTCAGTCAGGTGCTGTTACGTATCGATCCTGACGATCCCTACGAAATCCGCGATCGCGGTTTGATCTACGCGCAGCTGGAGTGCGAACATATCGCCCTGAATGATTTAACCTACTTCGTTGAGCAGTGTCCTGAAGACCCGGTCAGCGAAATGATCAAAGTTCAGATTCACGCAATCGAACAAAAACAGGTCACGCTGCACTAAGCGGACCCACTGAAAAGGAAAGGGCATGACACAGAAAGTCGTGAGTATTGGCGATATCAAGGTTGCAAACGATCTGCCATTTGTGCTGTTTGGCGGGATGAACGTTCTGGAGTCGCGCGACCTGGCGATGCGCATCTGCGAACACTACGTTACCGTCACCAGTAAGCTTGGTATTCCTTACGTATTCAAAGCGTCATTTGATAAAGCGAACCGCTCCTCTATTCACTCCTATCGTGGCCCAGGCCTGGAAGAGGGAATGAAGATTTTCCAGGAGCTGAAGCAGGCTTTCGGCGTCAAAATTATCACTGATGTGCATGAAGCGTCCCAGGCGCAGCCGGTCTCTGAAGTGGTTGATGTGATCCAGCTGCCCGCGTTCCTGGCGCGTCAGACTGACCTGGTGGAAGCGATGGCGAAAACCGGCGCGGTCATTAACGTCAAGAAGCCCCAGTTCGTCAGCCCGGGTCAGATGGGCAACATCGTTGATAAGTTCGCTGAAGGTGGCAACGAGCAGGTCATCCTGTGCGATCGCGGCAGCAATTTCGGCTACGACAATCTGGTTGTCGATATGCTCGGCTTTAACGTGATGAAGAAAGTCACCAAAAACAGCCCGGTGATTTTCGATGTGACCCATGCGCTGCAGACACGCGATCCGTTTGGCGCAGCATCAGGTGGTCGTCGTGCTCAGGTGGCTGAGCTGGCGCGTGCCGGTATGGCGGTCGGCATTGCCGGTCTGTTTATCGAAGCGCACCCGGATCCTGAACACGCCCTGTGTGACGGCCCATCCGCGTTGCCGCTGGATAAGCTGGAGCCATTCCTGGTGCAGATGAAAGCGATTGACGATCTGGTGAAAAGCTTCCCGGAACTCGATACCAGCAAATAAGTTTGCAGTAAAAAAGAGCACTGAGTCGTTTAATAAGATTGTGGGAAAGTGCTGCTGGATTCGCTGTGAAATCGAGCCAGTTCAGAGAACAGGGGCAGATCGAAAAGACGCTAAAGCCATCCATGGCCGCTCGGCCCGCGCCGTCCCTGGCGCGGGACGCTTTTCTCCTCTGCCCCTGTTCCCTTCACGTCGAGTTCATCTGTTGCTGCCAGATGTATTCTGACCTGGGTTTTCAACGACAAAAAAAGAGCGATTAATCGCTCTTTTTTTTCGCCTGAAATCCGGTGACGTTACAGCATGATGGTCATCAGATAACCGATAAACAACGCCAGATGCGCGGCTCCATTCAGTACATTTGTGCGTCCGGTCGAGAAGGAGAGCTGACAGAGAATCAGCGACGCCATCATAATCACCATCTGCGGCGGCTCCAGACCAAATATCAGCTCCTGTCCGGTCAGGGTGGCGATAATGGTTACCGCCGGTACCGTGAGTGAGATGGTCGCCAGCACTGAACCAAAGAAGAGGTTCATGGCGCGCTGCACCTGATTCATCAGCACGGCCCTGATCGCCCCCAGGCCTTCCGGTGAGAGGATCAGCAGGGCCACCAGGAAACCGGTAAACTGTGCCGGTGCATTCAGATCCGTCAGCAGGCTTTCCAGCGTATTAGCATTCATCTTGGTCACGGCAATGACCGCAATCAGATGCACGATCAGCCAGCTGGTATGCCAGAAGCTGCTGTGGGCAGAGGGTTTGCCATGATGCGGGTCGCCATCATCGCTCTCATCTTCATGCTCATAGACAAACAGGCTCTGGTGGGTTTTGGTCTGAATCAGCAGGAACACGCCATACATCGCCGCTGAAATCGCCGCGATCAGCAGTGCCTGAGTGACAGAGAAATTACCGCCCGGCAGTGCGTTGGGAAACACCAGCACCAGAATCGCCAGGGGAAAGATAGCGATCAGGTATTGCTTCACGCCCGCCAGATTCACGTATTGCGTCGCAAACTTATTACCGCCCAGCAGCAGCGCAAAGCCAACCAGTCCGCCAGTCACAATCATTACGATCGAATAGAGCGTATCGCGCATCAGCCCGGGGGCGGCATCGCCGGTCGCCATCAGCGCCGAGATCAGGCTCACTTCCAGAATCACCACGGACAGACTCAGGATCAGAGAGCCATAGGGCTCGCCCAGCCGGTGCGCCAGCACGTCGGCATGTCGTACAACGCTAAAGGCGCTGCTCAGAATGGCAACCAGCGCCACTAAGTTGATACCGACTACAATCGGAAATGATGTGGTTGCACCAAAAAAATAGAGTATACCCAGCGTGATAAGGGGAAGTATCAGCGAGAATTCCTTGTGACGTGTTTTTTCATGTGAAGGCATTCACCATCCTCTCTGGTTAATGATTATCCGGACACAGCGAGTGCTGCTGTTAGAAATATAATCAGTTTTAGGGCAGGGCGCAGTTTATCTTTTCACCGGTCCGAACGGGAAAAATTTACTGCTTTTTACTTAAATGCAATAAATGGTCGAAGCAGTATTAACCTGAAGTTATCTCAAATATTGCAATATTAATCAGGCCACAACAACTTCTCTTTACCCACCTATCTGACCGTCAAACGCCGGAAAATCTGCTTATCATTGTAACTTGTGTCGCCTGTTTCTGGTTTTTAATTTGAAGGGGAGATAAGTGGCTGTTTGTATTTTTATTCTGTTGCGCCAGGCTTAACAGGAATCCATAAACTGAGGAGCCGTTATGCCTTACTCTAAACGAACCGACTTACCTGACAACGTAAAACACGTGCTTCCCGCGCATGCGCAGGATATCTATCAGCAGGCATTTAACAGCGCGTGGGAAGAATATAAAGAAGCTAAGGATCGACGGGGCGATGATTCGCGGGAAGAGGTGGCGCACAAAGTCGCCTGGGCAGCCGTGAAGAAAGAGTATGAAAAAGGTGATGACGATAAGTGGCATCCTAAACGTTAATGCCGTCGCTAGCCTGTTCACGCCAAAGGGCCAGGATTATCTGGCCCTTTTTTTCATCTTCGCTATAAGGTTTATCTGGTTTTTTTTGACCTGCGACCGGAATCACGCTTGTAACCCCGCGCGGAAATAGATTAATGTCAATTTGATGAACGAAACGCAGCGCCGTTTTGGAGATCATGTTACAGGAGCCATTCTGCAGGACGCCGTTGATGTTGAGGAGGTCGCATTGCTTACCCGGGAATTTCTATTAAAAGCGGATTGTAAAACGTCGTTCGGGGATATCGAAGAGGCGTTGCTCTGGAGTTGCGAGCAGCGCGCGGCCTCGCTGGCAGCCACCCTGGCCTGTCGTCCCGATCACAGCCCGGTATGGATCTTTGGTTACGGCTCGCTGATGTGGAACCCGATTTTTGAGGCGGATGAAGTGGCGTCCGGTGCGCTGGAGGGCTGGCACCGTGCTTTCTGCCTGCGGCTGATTGCCGGACGTGGCACCGCCACGCATCCCGGTCGCATGCTGGCGCTGAAGCAGGGCGGCAGAACCACGGGTCTGGCGTTTCGTCTGCCGGAAGAGCGGCTGCATGAAGAGCTGGCGCTGCTGTGGAAGCGTGAGATGATCACCGGCTGCTATCTTCCAACCTGGTGTGAATTACAGCTGGAGGATGGTCGCAGCGTCACTGCGCTGACCTTTATTATGGATCCGCGTCATCCGCTGTATGAATCGGACTCCTGTCCGGAGGCGATTGCGCCATTAATCGCCGCGGCCAGCGGCCCGCTCGGCTCGAATGCGCAATATCTGTTTGCTCTGGAAGAGGAGCTGACCCGGCGCGGCATGGAGGAGGAGAGTCTGAGCCGGCTGGCCCATCAGGTGCGAACACTTCAGCAAGCCTGTCTGAAGCAGGCCTGAACCGGGGCATAAGCAGAGTAAAAGGGCGCGACAGGGTCGCGCCCTTTTACGATCCGGGTGCGGGTTACCGGGCTTAATTACCCGGATTAATCAGCCAGGTACCGGGTTTATCGATGGTCAGGGATTGTGTGTGCGTCTCACTGCCATTCTTAACGTCAATTTTGTACTGTCCCGCCGCCAGATTCAGTGCGGCAAATCCGCTGCTGCCCGGTTTTACCTCAACCGGCTGTCCGTTAAGCACCACGCTTTCACCGCTCTCCAGCTTAAGATAGACGGTCGCCAGCGCGGCCGGAACGGCAGCGGCTGACGGAATCGATGCGGGCGCCTGCGTCATGGCTGAACTGTTGTTAACCACCTCTGGTGTGGCACTGTGGCGATTCGCCAGCCAGGTGGCGACAACCACGGCCAGAATAGCCACGGCAGCCAGACCCAGCAATCCAGGCGACAGTTTACGCACCGTGCGCGGCGTCACCGGCTCGGCGGACGCGGCGGCATGATTCATCGCCATCACCACCGGCGCAGCAGCCTCCACCGGCTCCTCGACCGGCAGAGCAGGCGACTCGCCCGGCACCGGGAAGCTGTTTACCACCGCTTCCACATCACTGACCGGCAGATCAATCAACGCGGCAAAGGCATCAATCGTTTGTGGGCGATCGCCTGGCTTCATTGCCAGCGCGCAGTCAATGGCATGCAGCAGCGGCAGTGAGTAGCCTTCTGGCTGGCGTTCCACCAGCGGCTGATAATTATCTTCAATGCAGCGCACCACGCTGACCGGCGGCGGATTACCGGTAATCAGGTTATGCAGCACCGCGCCCAGGGCGTAGATATCGGTCCACGGCCCCTGTTCAACTTCACCCTCTTCGCTGTACTGCTCAATCGGCGCAAAGCCAGGTTTAAGCATGATTTCCGTTTCGTCAGAGAGGTTGCCAATCTCTTTACGCGCCGAGCCAAAATCGAGCAGAACCGGCAGCTGGTTCTCCTGAATCTGAATATTGTCGAGCGAGATATCGCGATGCAGATAGCCGGCCTGATGGATGGTGCTGATGGCACCCAACAGCGGCGGCAGCAGGCGGCGGATCCAGGCTTCAGTGATCGACGCCGGGCTGGTTACCTGCCACTCTTTCAGCGTCATACCGCTGTAGTAGAGCGTGCCCATATAGGCTGTGCCGTTCTGCTCCCAGAAGCGCAGCACGTGCAGCAGTCCCGGATGATTAAAGCGGGCCAGCAGACGCGCTTCCTGAATAAAGCTGGTGAGCCCGGCATTAAACAGCTTCTGGAAACGCTCACCGCGCAGCTCCAGCGTTAAATCGGCGGCACGGACTGCCAGCGACACCGGCATGTACTCTTTGATTGCAATAGTGCGTTCAAGCTGGTGATCCCACGCGCGATAGACGATGCCGAAGCCGCCGCCTCCGATCACTTCCTTGATCTCAAACTCATTGAAACGGTATCCGTCAGGCAGGGCATTCGGAACGGTTTTCGGATTATCATTTGCCGACATAGTGAACTCTCTGTACACGGCCTGCTCGCCAGGCTGCGCGGTAATTAATTGATGTTACGCCAGGCACCAATGGCAGGATCAACCAGATCCGCGTGCAGGGTGTCGATGAGTAACACATTCACTTTTTGCTGTGGCATGAAATAGGGCGCCCAGTGGCTGCGCAACGTATCAACTCGCGATTTCACAGCGTCAGCATCCTGCTGCGCAGCATTCTTATCCATCTTTATCAACAGGGCACCATTGAAGCGCCAGACATGTTGTTTGGCATCAAAGGGCAGCACCAGCCAGCTATCATTCGCATCCGGGCGTGTCACAATCATGCGCTGATTGTTCGCGGCGATAACCTCCAGCTTGCTGTCCGGGATCGTCAGATTGGCGATGGGATAGCCCTGATAAAAGGTGACTGCCACCGGCGTTGGGTGGTCTGGGGTCGCCAGCATCAGCTCACTTTTGCCTTCTGCCCAGCCATCCGGTGAGCACTGCTGCTTGCTGACATCCGGGATAAACAGGGTCTGGGCATTTTCATCCCAGGCGGTGCGAAAATGGCAGCCGCTGGGGAGATCAAAATGTTGCAGCGGCGTGCTGTTGGCGGGCCGAGACAGGTCAAGCGGTGCAGCATTACTCTCACTGGCGCTGGCGGTGGCATCTGCCATCACGATAGGACGCCAGTTCTGCAGCTTACTGGCGCTGCCGCTGGCCAGTACGCCACCCTCTTTACTGGTCATCTGCCAGGGTAGCTCGTCCAGTAATCCGCACTGATTAGCGAGCAGGGTGCCGACGCGCGGTAAAAAGGTGGTCAGCACCGCCGAATCCTTACTTTTGCCGGAGACGATGCGCAGTGGCAGCGTCTCTTTGCACCAGTCGTCAGGCGCTTTACTCACCACATTATCGATATAGACCTCCAGCGCCAGGCTGGGGGAGTAGACAACCCGATAATTTTCAGCCTGGGCGTGAAAGGCAATCAGCAGGGTGATGATGCCGGGCAACCACAGTTTCATAAGGATCCTTGGAATCAAAAACGAGGCGGCAGAAAGCGCGCCGAATCAGCCAGTGAATAGAGTAGCGTTGCCTCCTCCGGCTCACCAATCCAGACCGCCAGTGCGCTGAGATTATCTTTCTTAACGTTGCGGCTTACCGCCTGTTCCATCAGAGCCAGCCACTCTTCGCAGGCATTCACCATGCGCAGCGCCTGTTCCATTTCATGACTGGCCAGATTCAGCCAGAAGCCATCGGTGCAGACCAGAAACGCGTCGCCATCCTCCAGCGCAATCTCCTGCGAAAAGCTTACTAAGCGAGGCGGTTCAGCGCCGAGCGCATTATAGAGTAAATTACTGTTAATGCCGGTATTTTCATAGCCCGCTTCTTTCAGCTGCTGGGCCAGACTATGATCGCGAGTGACCTCATGAAGCACGCCGCGGCGGAAGTGGTAAACCCGGCTGTCACCGGCATGCGCCCACCATGCGCGCTGTTTTTCGCGGTCAATAAACAGGGCCGCCAGCGTGGTGCTCATGCGTGAATATTTCGGATTTTTACCCTGTGCCTCATGCAGCGCTAAGCGGCACTGTTCAATCGCCTGATGGGTTATCTCCGGCGTCAGGTCGGCGTGCGCCTGTAACTGGCTCAGCAGGGTGTCACGCACCAGCTGTGCCGCCATCTCGCCGCCGGGCAGACCGGCCACGCCATCGCAGACCACAAAGCAGGCTTTACGCTCATCCAGCTCTGCGCCGGTGCGATCCTGATTCTCATCGCGTAGCCCCTGCTGGCAGCGGCTGGCAAAAACGATTTTCATGGTTCATCTACCCGCGTCTGAGAGTCCTTATACTGATTCACCTCCATGTCATAGGCATGGAGAAAGGCCTCGCCAAACAGCGTATGGAAATCATCTTCGATCTCTCCGGCCGTACGCTGATAATTACGGGTGAAGTAGTCCCACAGCGCCGCCTTCTTCATGGCGGAAAAGGGCATTTTTGACACCACGCCATCGGCACGCGCCTGCTCCTCCAGCCGCTGCGGATTAAAGGATTGCAGCATCGCCGCAATAATGGCGCGGATACCGGCAATCATCCCCAGCTGGTGGGCCTGCAAATCGACCAGGGCATCGCGTACCGCCTGTTCCGGCGGCATAAACCCGGGCATCTGGCTCTGGTACATCTGCATCAGCACGGTTTTGCCGGAGGGCAGGATCTTGAACGGATTGTTGGCCTCATTCAGGATCATCGTCATGTCCGCTTTGACACCACGCTTGAGAATGGATCGCGAAGAGAGCAGCGCGACGGTGCCCTGGGAAAAGAGGCTCAGCATCCGGCCAGTAATGCGCATCTGCTCTTCATCCACCGGCGTGGCGTGACCGTTGCTCAGCCCCATCCCCTCCAGCAGTGCGGCGATTAGCCGATCCTGATCCACCGGCTGCGCCGTCAGCGCCCGACGCGGCTCGCTGGCCTGGGGATCGATAGCCAGTCGCGCATCGTTGTGGCGCTCGTGGCGTGAGGGCGTTGCCTCACTGACCAGCAGCCGGTCCTCAACCTCATGATGTTCGTGGATGCCCAGCGGATTCGCGGGCTGAGCGCTGTCGCCAGCAAACAGCGCCAGCGGATCGCTCTGCGTGTCGTGGCAGGCGGGGTCTCGTACTTCCAGCGCATAGTCACCGATGCGCAGCGCATCGCCATGCTTCAGCACGACCTGCATGCCGCGACCCAGGGTAATGCCGTTATGCTCCACCGGGGTCACGCTGCCCTGGTTCGTCAGACGGCACTCTCCGTCATGCGACAGGTGAACCAGCGCCTGCAGACGCGAAATGGCCCGAGTCTCATCTGGCAGCACCAGATCGTTGTCCTGACTGCGGCCAATGGTGCCGCCAGGCGGTTGAAACGCGACGCTTCTGACCGGAACATCCGTAGTGCATTGCACAATGGTAAATTGCATGAGTTATCCCAGATTGAACGGCAAACGCTTCCGGCCTCACTCGAACATCGGAGGATAGAGGCCATTACGTCCCGGCTGTGAACCTGCCGCCGGGTTAAACAGTAACGAAAACAGTTGCGCGGTGAGGTTGCCGCTGTGCTTGTGGGTCGCGTGGGCAAAACCATCACTGCGGTTACTCCACCAGTAGCTCATATGCTGCTGAGGGTCGAAACGTTCAGCCACTTCACGCCAGCTCAGCGTGCAGGGCAGATCCTGAAAACCGATCACATCCATGATTTCAGAGGGCTTCCTGGCCGGCACCAGCAGCGGTGGTAAAGCCTGTATCTGCTGCTCTAACTGCTCGCCGTTCAGCGGTGTCTGAACCGCCCGTAACAGTGTCGCGCCCAGATCCTGAAACCAGTCGCCGGAAATGGTCAGCTGAGCAGGATGCCACTGAGCCAGCGTGAAGCTGTGCAGGGCCAGCAGCGGCCAGGCGCGTCCGACGCGGTCACAGGAGGGCAGCAGACAGCCCATCTGTATCTGCGGCCGGGTCGCGGTAACCGGCAGCACAAAGTTCCACACCGGCGCATGGAGAAAGTCCGCGCTGTAGGAATACGCCTGCTGATGCCAGTGCATTAATCCCTGCTGGAACCAGTGATTCCACGGGCTAATCTGTTGCTCGCTCAGTCGATGGTGCAGAAAGTCACCGGTCGACGGCAGCTTGCCATACCAGCCGGGGGCCGTGTAAGCAGCCATGTTCACCTCACCATTACTCGCTATGCGAGTTTGATTGCGGGGCCGGGTGCCGCGGCGCTACCGCCAGCACGCCGCCCGCCTGGTCCGCAATTTGCAGATTCTCTGCAAGCTTGCGCATCATCAGTGCATTATCACGTGCATAAGGCGACGACTGAATCTGCTGATCCAGCAGCTGGCTCAGGTGCCAGTCAAGCTGCTGCAGGTCGCGGGCGCTTACCGTATCGGGCAGGGAGCGCTGTAAATTTTGCAGCAGCCAGGCCCGTAAAAACTCGCCATCATAATTACGCGGTTGATAGAGCATCTGATAGGCGCGCAGCGCATTGCGGCTGTAGGCGTTATCATCACCCGGGTCGTTGCGCAGGATATTCGTGATCTGCTGCGCCACACGCGGCAGCAACAAAGACTTAAGCGCATTTTGATAAAGCACCCAGGCGGCATCGCTGATCTGATTACCCCGGTATAAGCCCGCCCGCATAGTAAGCGGCGGATTATCGAGGGAAAAGCGCGCCGAGAGCGGCAACTTCACCAGGTTATTCAGAAAGGGTAGCAGATCAAAAATATTATCAGCAGGCTGATGAATCACCTGCTGACTTTGCTCACGGATAAGCGGTACCCGTGCGGCTACCTGCTGCAGATACTGTTGATTCTGGTAGTAACTGATGCCCCACAGGCTGGAGGCGATCAGCAGGGCGCCTGCCAGCACGCCGTAGCCAATCCAGTGGAACAGCTGATTACGGTACTCCCAGCGGCGATTACTGCCGGCCAGGCCGCTCTCTTTGAATATCAGATCGCTGAGCAGGTCACGAATAAAAAAGCTCTGGCCTTTGTTGCCGGGAATTGGACTGTTGCGATTAACGCTGTCCCAGGCCGCAATCGAGTGATCGCCCGCCTGACGCAACTGCAGTTTGCGGCTCAGTTCACCCATCACCCGATCAAACGGCAGGCCTTCCTGCGTTCCGCTGGTGAAGAAGAGGCCGCGCGGGCTCCAGGCGACCGCATCCTGGTGATCAGAAAAAACGATATCCAGATATTCGTTCAGCAGTGGACGCAGCGAGGCGAACTCCTGCGGGAAGAGGAAGCACTCAGCGCGCTCGTTCAGGTCGCGCTCATGGGTCATCTGCTCCGCCAGTTGTTGCTGGAGCTGCTGTTCCAGCCGCTGAAACTGCTGTCCAAAATGGCGATGCCAGTCATCTTTGTGCGGCTTGCCCAGCTCCCAGTTGAACGTGAAGCCCCAGATAGCATCACGCCGCGCTTTATCAATCGAGCCGAAGTAACTCATAAAGCCTTTCAGCAGATCGGTTTTGGTGACCATCACATAAACCGGGAAGTGAATACCGGTCTGCTGATGCAGTTCTGCCATGCGCTCTCGCAGCGCGCTGGCCTGGGCGAAACGCGCCTCGGCTGAATCACTCAGCAGATCGGCGACGCTGATGGTCATGATCACACCGTTAATCGGCTGGCGGGTGCGATAGCGTTTCAGCAGGTTGATAAAGCTGTGCCATTCCGCGGCATCTCGCACGCGCTGGCTCTCCTGCAACGCATAACGACCGGCGGTATCAATCAGCACCGCGCTGTCAGTAAACCACCAGTCACAGTTGCGGGTGCCCCCGACGCCGCGGACCGCATTTTTGCCCAGCGTATCGGTCAGCGGGAAATCGAGGCCGGCATTAAACAGTGCGGTGGTTTTACCAGCGCCGGGCGCACCCATGACCAGGTACCAGGGCAGCTGATAGAGATAATTAGCGTTAAAGCGTGAGAGCAGGTTCCCGCTGTGACGACGGCCAAACTGGGTGCGTTTCAGCTGCATCGCAGCTTCGCTGAAGCGCTGGTTGAGCCGCTCTTCGGTCATCTGACGTTCCGCCGGGTCGTCGTTGCCCGACAGCTGAAGCTGGGTCAGTAAGCGGCTGTTGAACCAGGCACGATAGAGCGACGGGATCAGCTGGAACAGGATCCAGAGAAAATAGAGAGCGCTCACGGTAAGCTGGCGAGGCAGTACGGGTTCCAGGGGGCGCGATTCCCCCCATGACCAGAACGGACCCAGCATCCAGACCAGGCAGCTCAGCGCCGTGACGCCAATAAAGCTCCACAGCAGGCGATGCGTTAGCAGCAGGCGAAGGGAGGCGCGCATTATTGTGCTCCTTGATGATTACTGAGCGTTTCAGGCGCGGCAAACAGGGTGATTTCAACACGGCGGTTGCGGGTCCGGTTTTCGCTGCTGTCGTTGGGCAGCAAGGGGTCGCTGTCGCCGCGGCCTTCGGAGCGAACCGTATGACCGTCAGCCAGTTGCAGTTGTAACAACTGGGTGATGGCGCGGGCGCGGGCAAATGAGAACTCATAGCTGGAGGCAAAGCGGCTGTTATCCACCGGATGATCATCGGTAAACACCGACACCAGAATGGTCCCTTTGACATCTTTCATTGCGGTTGAGACGCGGGCCAGCAGGGCGCGCCCGACTGGATTGATCACCGTGCCCTGTTCGGCGAACAGTTTGTCCGCGGGGATGATCACTTTGCTGCCAAAGGCACCATCGCTGACCTCAAGCTGCCCGGCTGCAATCACATCATTCAGGCGCTGACGCAGATCGAGCAGCGCCTGCGGGGAAGAGGGACGACGGCCCGCGGTAATCTGCGGCAGCGGCGTCTGATAGATGGTACGCAGCAGCGGTTCGGCGGCATTACCGAGACGCCAGTTCAGGCCGCTGTAGATCAGGCAGCCGATCAGCGCGACCAGCATGGCACAGGCCCAGAGCGGCACCATCGGGCGGGCGAGGGTGCTAACCAGCGGATGCACTTCAACCAGTGGCGGTTGCGCTGTCTGGCGCTGGGCACGCGTTTCGTCAATCAGGGTTTTCAGGCGTTTACGGATACCATCGCACTGGGCGCGACCATTTTCACTGCCGCGATAGCGGCCTTCATAGCCTAGCAGCAGACAGTATTGCACCACTTCCAGCAGCCAGAGGTGTTGTTGCGGGCTTTGTGAAATGCGCGACAGCAGTTGAAAGAATTTCTCGCCGCCCCAGCTTTCATTATGGAAGGTCACCAGCATGCCATTGCCAGACCAGACGCCGCGCGTGCCCCAGGGGGTTTGTGCTGCCGCTTCATCGAGCGCGCTGCAGATGCAGTAACGCGCGCCGATAATCATCTCAAACGGCAGCCCTGCCTGTTTACAGCGTTGTTCAAACTGGCGGATTTCATCGATCAGAGACTGGCGCAGACCCGCAGGGTCATCGTGGGTGGCTGCCTGACGAATTTGCACCACCGCGTTCAGCAGTGGCGCCGCAGCCTGAAGTAAGAGATTCTCATTGCCTGAGGGGGTCGCCTCACGCGCAGGGGATTCCACAGTCATTAATTCGTGATCTTCCAGCCAATGGCAAATCCCTGTACCCGCAGCCCGGGACGGTTCTGCGGGCAATATGCGCCGGATTTCATATTCAGTCTAAGATCCAGGTCGCGGTATCGTTAGTCCGGCAGGCTTTGCTGGCGCCGCCGACGGCCACACAGACCTGTTTCGTTTTGCGGGGACGGGGACGATCGCTCTGCACGGTGGCATCATAACGGCTGCTCTCTACACCCGCTTTTAATGGCACATAACCGATCAGTGGGCCGTCAGCCTGGTCAGCAATCGCCAGCCAGCTGTGTTCCACATTACCTAATACTTCGAACGGTTTACCCGTTTCGAGATAGCGAACCACTTTGCCGCCGTAATCAGGCGAGGTCATGACGGATGCGCCATAAAGCGCCCGCCAGGTCTGATTGACCGGCTCAAATTCAGTCGGTGCCGCGACAGCGTGTCGATGGACCAGTTTGACGCCGTTAATTTCGCTGGTAACCAGCGTATCGTCAGTGACGGGCGGCGGCGGGGCCTTACAGCCTGCCAGGGTAAGAACCGCCAGCAGCGTTAACGCAAGACTCTTTTTCACCATGTTCCTCGTGATCTCATCAAAGTATCTGCATATTGCCAGGCCCGATGCCATGGGGCGATCTTTATCGCGCCGCATCGTGCCGAAATTCTGTTTTTAAAAAAAGGGTCAGATTACATCGGGATAGTAACGCATTCAGTTTACCTAAGACTTTTGAGAATTCAAACCATTGCACCCGCTGCTGATGCGTGATAGCAGGCGCTTTACGGGCGGGTTTCGGTATAAGAAAAGCGCCAGGTAATGTGATAGTTAAAGCGAACTGAATTATCGCAGAGACAAACTGGTTGAGAACAGTGCCGCGCATTCTGACATGCAATGAATCCGATTGGAAACTATTAAGATTTACTAATAACTTGTTGCCGAAAAAATTTATCAGTTTGCGTTAAGAAACTTATCAAAATCAGATTTTACGCCCCTGCTCAGACCCTCTTTTTTCAGGAAAGCGGCACGCCTTTTGCTTCTGAAAGGTTTTAACCGCACTGAGGTGAGCAATGAGGGACGCCCTGACCTGGCTGCAGGCATCACGCGCGAGCGATATCGCCAGCCTGCAACGTCTTCTGGAAACCGGCGAGCTGATGGCTGCCGTCAGTGAACTGGTCCATCGGTTGCAGCGGGAACGTGGCGCAAACAATCTCTGGATCTGCTCTGACGGAGCGCTGTTCAGCGCCGAACGTCATGCCCGCCAGCAGGAGGTCAGCGCCGGCCTGGAGCATTTTTATCAGGCGCTGCCGGCCGCCATAGCGCAGCCCGGCTACAGCCGCTTCTGCAACCTGATTGCCGCTGCCCTGCAGGCGCTGGCCGGACTGCCTGCGCTGCGCCAGCAAATCAGCCAGCGTGAGCTTGATCAGGCCGCGGCGATGGCCGCCTTTAACAAGGTTATCCGTACTTTACTCAATCTGGTGTTTGAGGCGGCCGACACCGCCAGCTATCCCGGCATCTCCCGTGCACTGATCGCCCTGTTCAGTTTTATGCAGGGCAAAGAACTGGCCGGGCAGGAGCGGGCCATCGGCTCAGCCGGCTTTGCGGCGCGTCAGTTCACCCCCGACCAGCGCAGCCAGATGGTCGCCCTGATTGCGGCACAGGAGCAGAGCTTTATCACCTTCCGGGAGTTTGCTGACAGCGCCGCGTGTGAATCCTGGCAGCCGCTGGCTCAGGCCAGCCGCGACATCGAACGCCTTCGTCGCATCGCCTGCACCGGCGGCCGTTGTGATGAGACCGGCGCGCTGCACTGGTTTTCCCTGCTCTCTGAGCGGCTGGATCAGATGAAAATGCTGGAGGATGCCCTGACGGCGACATTGATGCAGCGCTGCCGGGCTACCATTGATCAGGCACAACAGCAGGCGGCAGGAACAGTGGTGCAGGGCGACAGCAATTTTTCGCTTTACGTCTCCGGGGCGGACTGGCTGCCTGGCGCGGCGGCGCTCGACAGCGACGGTCTGGCCCCGCAGCTGGGGCGCTCGGTGCTATCGCTGATTGGCGAACAGTCGCAGCGTTTGCAGCAGCAGGCGGATGAACTGGCGGCGATGCGCGCCTCACTAGACGAGCGGCGGGTGATCGATCAGGCCAAACACTGGCTGATGCAGCAGCAGGGTTTCACAGAAGAGGCCGCCTGGCAGGCATTACGCAAAAGTGCGATGAATCAGAATAAGCGGGTACTGGAGATCGCGCAGGCGGTACTGGCAGTAGCGAAGACCCTGAGCAACTAACCCGGATGAGGTAGCTGCACAACCTTTGTGCGTGATCTGCGTCAGAAACGTGCAAAAACGGTTAATTTTTCAACAGTGCGTCACCGCAGATCGGCATTAAGGCTGTTTCGGCGATCTGGCACACCCTTTGCTTAATCCCTATAGAGAGTACGCATTGCTCCCGCCAATGGCGGTGGGGTCAGTGCTTTGGATAAAGGCGTCCATCCGCAGGCTTCGGCTTGTCGGAGGACGCCTTTTTTTATTTCTGTTCAGGGGCAACAAGATGAGCAAAACGCCATTTTCACTGACACGACGTCAGGCGCTGATCTCCGGCGCCGCGCTGGGTGCGGCCTGGATCGTTCCGGGATTACGAAATGCGGTCTGGGCAGCGGGATCAGATGCGCCAGAAAAAGCGCAGGTGCGGGTCGGCTTTATCCCGCTCACTGACTGCGCGCCGGTGGTGATGGCCTCTGTGAAAGGCTTCGACAAAAAGTATGGTCTCACATTGCAGGTCAGCAAAGAGGCGAGCTGGGCGGCGGTGCGCGACAAACTGACCTCCGGTGAGCTGGATGCGGCGCATGTGCTCTACGGCATGATCTACGCCCTGCAACTGGGCGTAGCGGGTCCGCAGCACGACATGGCGAACCTGATGACGCTCAACCATAACGGCCAGGCGATCACCCTGTCGAACCAGCTGAAAGCCAGTGGGGTCACCGATGCGGCCAGCCTGAAAAAGGCCATTGATGGCAGCGCCAAAGGCAGCTTTACCTTCGCCCATACCTTTCCGACCAGCACCCATGCCATGTGGCTCTATTACTGGCTCGCCAATGCGGGCATCCACCCGTTTGATGACGTGCGCACCGTGGTCGTGCCGCCGCCGCAGATGGTGATGAACATGAAAATTGGCAACATGAGCGGCTTCTGCGTTGGTGAGCCGTGGAACCAGCGCGCCATCAGCGACAACATCGGTTTTACCGCCGCCACCAGCCAGCAGATCTGGCCGGAGCATCCGGAAAAAGTGCTCGGCACCCGCGCAGAGTGGGTGAAAGAGAACCCCAACACGGCCCGTGCACTCACCGCCGCTGTGCTGGAGGCCGCGCGCTGGATTGATGCCTCGGACGACAACCGCCGTGAAACCGCGCAGGTGTTAGCCGGCCGCGCCTGGATCAATACCAAAGTGGAGACGTTACAGGGTCGGATGCTCGGTCAGTATCAGAACGGCCTGGGGCAGTCGTGGCAGGACGCTCACCCGATGCGCTTCTTTGACAACGGCAACGTCAGTTTTCCCTGGCTCTCAGACGGCATGTGGTTCCTGACCCAGATGAAACGCTGGGGCCTGCTTGCCAGCGATCCCGACTACCTCGCGGTGGCGCGCCAGATCAACCGCATCGACATCTACAAACAGGCCGCCAGCGCAGTCGGACAGGTTGCACTGCCCGCCAGTGAAATGCGCAGCAGTACCTTCATCGACGGCAAGGTCTGGGATGGCAGCGATCCTGCCGCCTATGCCGCCAGTTTCGCTATCAAACGTTAAGAGAGGTTGCTATGAAAACTGACGCGCGCGCCCTGGCGCAGCCGGTGCAGAGTCACAACAGTGCCACCGTTATTCCGTTACAGGTCACCCCGAAAGCCGCAGCCCGTCCGGCGCGTCTGCGTCCGCTGTTGCAGCGCGCCATTCCCGCCACCGGTGGCCTGTTATTAATGCTGCTGGTGTGGCAGATCGCGGCGCTGTCGCAACCGGGTTTCCCTTCGCCTTACGCCACCTGGCAGGCCGCTCAGGTCCTGTTCGCTGACCCGTTCTACAGCAACGGCCCCAACGATCAGGGCATCGGCTGGAACGTGCTGGCGTCGCTGCAACGCGTCGGCATTGGATTCGGCCTGGCCGCGCTGGTCGGCATTCCGGCGGGCTTTTTAATCGGTCGCTTTAGCTTTATGGCGCAGATGTTCAATCCCGTCATCGCCCTGCTGCGGCCGGTGAGTCCGCTGGCCTGGCTGCCGATTGGCCTGCTGCTGTTTCAGCGCGCCGAGCCTGCCGCCAGCTGGACCATTTTTATCTGTTCGATCTGGCCAATGATCATTAACACCGCCGAAGGGGTACAGCGTATTCCGCAGGATTACCTCAACGTGGCGCGGGTGTTACAGCTTTCTGAGTGGACGGTGATGCGCCGGATCCTGCTGCCCGCCGTGCTGCCCGCGGTGCTGACCGGGGTCCGTCTCTCTATCGGCATCGCCTGGCTGGTGATCGTCGCCGCCGAAATGCTGACCGGCGGACTGGGCATCGGCTTCTGGATCTGGAATGAGTGGAACAACCTCAACGTGGAAAATATTCTGGTCGCCATTCTGGTCATCGGCGTAATCGGGCTGCTGCTGGAACAGGGGCTGATGCTGCTGGTCCGTCGTTTTAGCTGGGATAAATAAGGAGAGCACGATGCAACAGATCATTCGCGTCCAGCAGGTCAGCCAGCGTTTTGCCACCGCCAGCGGCGAGTTTCTGGCGCTGGACAATGTCAGTTTTGATATTCACGAAGGGGAAACCCTGAGCCTGATCGGCCACTCCGGCTGCGGCAAATCGACGCTGCTGAACCTGATTGCCGGTTTAACCCGGCCCAGCAGCGGCGTGCTGCTGTGTGATAACCGCGAAATCACTGGCCCCGGTCCGGAGCGCGCGGTGGTGTTTCAGAACCATTCGCTGCTGCCGTGGCTGACGGCATTTCAGAATGTCGAGCTGGCGGTGCAACAGGTGTTTAAAGGGCGCTTCAGCAAAGCGGAGATGCGTGACTGGATCGAGCACAACCTTAACCGGGTGCAGATGAGCCATGCCATGCACAAGCGGCCCGGCGAAATATCCGGCGGCATGAAGCAACGCGTCGGTATTGCGCGGGCGCTGGCGATGAAGCCACGCGTGCTGCTGCTGGATGAGCCGTTTGGCGCGCTGGACGCCTTAACCCGCGCTCATCTGCAGGACAGCGTGATGCGCATTCAGCAGGAGCTGAACACCACCATCGTGCTGATTACCCATGACGTGGATGAAGCCGTGCTGCTGTCAGACCGGGTGCTGATGATGACTAACGGCCCGGCGGCGCAGGTTGGCGAGATCCTCACTGTCGATCTGCCACGTCCGCGTTCACGGGTGGCGCTGGCGGATGAGCCGCGCTACCACCAGTTGCGACAGAAAGTGCTGCATTTCCTCTATGAAAAACAGACGACTGCGGCGTAAGGAACAGACCATGAAGCAACGGTTGCTGGTGATAGGTAATGGCATGGCGGGAATGCAGATGGTGGAGAGCCTGCTGCAACGTGCGCCGCAGCGCTACGCCATCACGGTCATTGGCCGCGAGCCGCACGGCAACTATAACCGTGTGCTGCTGTCGCCGGTGCTGGCAGGTGAAACGCCGTTCAGTGAAACGCTGATCCACGATCGCGACTGGTATGAGCGGCACGGCGTCACGCTGCTGAACGGCGAAACCGTGCTGCAGGTCGATCTGGCGGCACGTACAGTGCAGACCGATTATCGCCAGCTGGGCTGGGATCGGCTGGTGTTTGCCACCGGTTCACAGCCCCGTTTGCCCGCCATTCCCGGCATCAACGCGGATTGCGTACTGGGTTTTCGCAGTATCGCCGACGTCCGGCAACTCCTGACGGGCCAGGGACCGGTGGTGGTGTTGGGCGGTGGTTTTCTCGGCATTGAAGCGGCGGCGGCACTCTGTGCCCGTGGGCGTGAGGTTATGCTGGTTCATCACAAACCCTGGCTGCTGGATCGCCAGCTGGATGCAAAGGCGGGCGAGCTGTTGCTGACGGCACTCCAGCAGCGCGGTATCCGCTGCGTGCTGAACAGCGGACTCACGGCGATTGACGAGGCGGGTGTGACGCTGACCAGCGGTCGTCACTGCGCCGCCACGCAGGTGGTGATTGCCATCGGCGTTCAGCCGGAGATAACGCTGGCGCAGGCGGCGGGGCTGCCGTGTCAGCGCGGTATTCTGGTCGATGGGCAGTTACGCACAGCGGTCCCGTCGGTGTACGCCGTAGGCGAGTGCTGCGAAATTGCCGGCGAAACCTTTGGCCTGGTCGCACCCTGCCTGACGCAGGCGCAGATTCTGGCCGCACAGCTGGCGGGGTCGCCACTGGCGGATTTTGTCAGCCAGCCGCAGGCGACGCGGCTCAAAGTCAGTGGCATTTCGCTGTTCAGCGCCGGGGATGTTAGTGAGGCACCCTCCATCAGCAGTTTTGATCCGATCTCCGGCGACTACCGCCGTCTGTTTCTTCGTCAGGGCCGCCTCTGTGGCGTATTGCTCTCTGGCGACACCCGGCAGGGTCCCGCGCTGCTGGCGCGTCTGCTGCACACCGAAGCTGTCACGCTCGAAGCCCTGTTCGATTCCCGTCAACCTGAACCGCAGCCGCAGGCTGCAGAGAGTCCTGAGATGAGTAAACCGGTATTAGCCGTGGTGGGTCACGGCATGGTCAGTCACCACTTTCTTGAACAGCTGGTTGCCCGCGAACTGCATCAGCACTACCACATCGTGGTTTACGGCGAGGAGCGTCAGCAGGCTTACGATCGGGTGCATCTGTCGGACTATTTCAACGGCAAAACGGCCGACGATCTGTCGCTGGTCAGCGCGGACTTTTTTACCCTGCACGGCATCGAACTGCGCAGCGGCTGCGCAGTCGTGGCGATCAATCGTCAGCAGCGCAGTCTGCGTGACAGCGCGGGCAATGAGCTGGCGTGGGATAAGCTGGTGCTGGCCACCGGCTCGCGTGCTTTTGTGCCGCCGGTGCCGGGCCACGACGACGAACGCTGCTTTGTCTACCGCACGCTGGATGACCTTGATGCCATTGCTGCCTGCGCCCGCAATAGCCAGCGCGGCATCGTGATTGGCGGCGGCCTGCTGGGTCTGGAGGCGGCGAATGCGCTGCAGCAGCTCGGGCTGGAAACGCATGTGGTGGAGTTTGCGCCACGCCTGATGGCAGTGCAGCTCGATGAGGGCGGGGCGCTGATGCTGCGCCAGAAGATCGATGCGCTGGGCGTCACGGTTCACACCTCAAAACAGACCGAACTGATTGAGCGTCAGACCGACGGTAGCGTGGTGCTGCGCTTTGCTGACGGCAGCAGTTTACCCGGCGATCTGGTGCTGTTCTCCGCCGGTATCCGGCCGCGCGATGAGCTGGCACGTGAAGCGGGCCTGACGCTGGGACCGCGCGGCGGCATTGAGATCAACGATCGCTGCCAGACCAGCGATGAAGAGGTGTTTGCCATTGGTGAATGCGCACTGTGGAACGGTCAGATCTTTGGTCTGGTCGCGCCAGGCTATCAGATGGCACGCGTGCTGGCCGGGCATCTGGCGGCTGAATCCACCGCCTTCAGCGGCGCGGACATGAGTACCAGACTGAAACTGCTGGGGGTGGAGGTGGCGTCGTTTGGTGACGCGCATGGCCGCACGCCGGGCAGTCAGCACTATCACTGGACCGACGGGCCAAAAGGCATCTACAAGAAAATCGTGGTTTCTGCCGACAGCACCCGGCTGCTGGGCGGCGTGCTGGTCGGTGACAGCAGCGACTACGCCACGCTGCTGCAGATGATGCTCAATGAGTTACCGCTGCCTGCCGCGCCAGAAAGCCTTATCCTGCCTGCGCTGTCGGGGGCGCCGAAAGCGCCAGGCGTCGCGGCGTTGCCTGACAGCGCCCAGGTCTGCTCCTGTCACAACGTCAGCAAGGGCGAAATCTGCGCGGCGGTGAAAGGCGGATGCGGTGAGATGAGCAGCATCAAAAGCTGCACCAAAGCGGCTACGGGCTGCGGCGGCTGTGCGGCACTGGTAAAACAGGTGATGGAGTTTGAGCTGGAAAACCTCGGTGTCGAGGTAAAAAAAGATATCTGTGAACATTTCAGCTATTCGCGCCAGGAACTTTATCACCTGGTGCGGGCCGGTGAGTTCAGAACCTTTGATGCGCTGCTGACGTCACATGGTCGGGGGCAGGGTTGTGAAGTGTGCAAACCGCTGGTGGCGTCACTGCTCGCCTCATGCTGGAACGACTATCTGCTAAAACCGGCGCATCTGCCGTTGCAGGACACCAACGACCGCTATTTCGCCAATATCCAGAAAGATGGCACCTATTCGGTGGTGCCGCGCGTCCCGGCGGGCGAAATCACGCCGCAGGGGTTGATCGCGATTGGCGAGGTGGCGGCGCGTTACGATCTTTACACCAAAATCACCGGCGGTCAGCGTATCGACCTGTTTGGCGCGCGGCTCGATCAACTGCCTGATATCTGGCAGACGCTACTGGCGGCGGGTTTTGAAACCGGTCACGCCTACGGCAAGTCGCTGCGCACTGTGAAGTCCTGTGTGGGGTCGACCTGGTGCCGCTACGGCGTGCAGGATTCAACCGCTTTCGCCATTGCGCTGGAGAACCGCTACAAGGGGCTGCGCGCCCCACACAAGATCAAGATGGCGGTATCGGGCTGTACCCGCGAATGTGCGGAAGCGCAGAGCAAAGATATCGGGGTGATCGCCACGGAAAAGGGCTGGAATCTCTATGTGTGTGGCAATGGCGGCATGAAGCCGCGCCACGCCGACCTGTTCGCCAGCGATCTCGATGATGCCACGCTGCTGCGTTATGTCGACCGCCTGCTGATGTTCTATATCCGCACCGCAGACAGGCTGCAGCGCACCAGCGTCTGGATGGACAATCTGGAAGGCGGCCTGGACTATCTGCGTCAGGTGGTGATTGAGGATAGCCTCGGTCTGGGCGAGACGCTGGAGCAGGAGATGCAGCGGGTGGTGGACGCGTATCAGTGCGAGTGGCAGACCACGCTGGCGGATCCTTCACGACTTGCGCTGTTTACCCCTACGGTCAACAGCGATCGCCCGGATGAGACTCTGCACTACAGCCGGGTGCGCGGTCAGCGTCAGCCGGAGGCCGTTACCGATCGTCCGCTGTTACCGCCGCCAGCCGAGCCGTGGAGCGCGGTGTGTACACTGGAGGCGATTCCTCAGCAGGCGGGGATCGGGGCGCGACTGGGTAGCGAACGTGTTGCGCTGTTCCGCTTTGGCGATGCGCTTTTTGCGCTGGAAGACCGCGAACCCGGCAGCGACGCCAGCGTGCTCTCACGTGGGATCCTTGGCGATGTGGGCGGCGAGCCGGTGGTGATCTCCCCGCTCTATAAGCAGCGGATACGGTTGCGTGACGGACAGAGCCTGGATAACCCGCAGCATCAGCTGCGCTGCTGGCCGGTGAAGTTGGAAGCGGGTCAGATCTGGCTGGCAAATCGTCCGCTGGATCAGCTGGCGCAGGCATCATGAACAGTACCTGTCCCTATTGCGGCGTCGGCTGTGGCGTCTGCGTCACCCCGCAGGGGGCGCATCAGGCAACCGTGATCGGCGATCCGCACCATCCCGCGAATGCAGGTCGGTTGTGCGTAAAAGGCGCAGCGCTGGGCCAGACCCTGACGCCGCAAGGGCGTTTGCTGAACGCCGAGGTTAACGGGCAGCGCGTCAGCCTGGACGCTGCGCTGGATGCGGCGGCGGCGGGATTGCGGGCGGTTATCGATCAGTATGGCCCGCAGGCGGTGGCGTTTTACGGCTCCGGCCAGCTGTTGACCGAGGATTACTACGTCGCCAATAAGCTGATGAAGGGCTACATCGGTGCAGCCAACATCGATACGAATTCGCGGCTCTGCATGGCGTCGGCGGTGGTCGGTTATAAGCGGGCGCTGGGGGCCGATGCGGTGCCCTGCTGCTATGAGGATCTGGAGCAGGCCGACCTGGTGCTGCTGGTGGGGTCTAATGCTGCCTGGGCGCATCCGGTGGTGTGGCAGCGGCTGATGCAGGCGAAGCTGCAACGTCCGGCGATGTGTATTGTCGTTATCGATCCGCGGCGTACGGCGAGTTGCGATCAGGCCGATCTCCACCTGCCGTTGCGGCCCGGCAGCGATACGGCGTTGTTTTCCGGTCTGCTGCACTGGCTGGCGCAGCAGGATGGCATTGATGCCAGCATGTTGCCGCACCTGAATGGTGTGGACGAGACGCTGACCGCCGCAGCGCAGTGGGGTGTGGCGCGAGTGGCAGAGGCATGTGACTTAACCGTGCAGCAGGTCGCGCACTTTTTCCAGCTTTTCAGCCAGCACGATCGGGTGCTGACGCTATGGTGCATGGGGATTAATCAGTCCGCCACCGGCAGCGACAATAACCAGGCGATTCTTAATCTGCATCTGCTGACGGGCAAAATAGGCCGCGCGGGCTGTGGTCCTTTTTCGCTGACCGGACAGCCAAATGCCATGGGAGGACGGGAGGTGGGTGGCCTGGCGAATCAGCTGGCGGCGCATATGAATTTTACTGAAGCGGATTGCGAACGGGTGCAGCGTTTCTGGCGCAGTCCGGCCATTGCCCGGGAACCGGGACTGACTGCACTGGATCTTTTCCGGGCACTGGCGGATGGCACGGTGAAAGCAGTGTGGATTATGGGCACCAATCCGGCGGTGTCGATGCCTGAGGGCAACCGCGTCGCGCAGGCGCTGGCGGCCTGTCCGCTGGTGATTGTATCAGATGTGATGGCGCAGACCGATACCAGCGCCTTTGCCAATATTCTGCTGCCCGCCCAGGGGTGGGGCGAGAAGAACGGCACGGTGACCAATTCCGAGCGGCGTATTTCACGTCAGCGCGCTTTTGCCGCCGCACCCGGTGACGCCCGGCCTGACTGGTGGTTGCTGTCGCAGGTGGCCAGGCGTTTAGGGTTTGATGAAGGCTTTAACTGGCAGCATCCGGCAGAGATTTTCCGTGAGCATGCGGCGTTGTCAGGTTTCGAGAACCGGGGCGCCAGGGCGTTTGATATCAGCGGCCTGGCGCAATTGAGTAATGCTGACTGGGATGCGCTGCGTCCGGTGCAGTGGCCGGTTAACGCGGCCTGTCCGCAGGGCTGCGCCCGGCTGTTTGGCAATCGTCGGTTTTTTCATCCGGATGGTAAGGCCCGGTTGCGGGTGCCGGCCACGCCGGTTGTCGCCCCGCGCGAACCGGCGTATCCGTTGTTGATGAATACCGGACGGGTGCGCGATCAGTGGCACACCATGACGCGTACCGGGCTGGTGCCGCGTCTGATGCAGCATTGCGATGAACCGTTTGTCGCGCTGCATCCGGCGGATGCGGCAACGTATGGCGTGACGGCGGGCGGACTGGCGCGGGTGCAGTCTGTTCAGGGCTGGATTAGCGTGCGGGTGCGTGTCGATGCCGGGATGCGGCGCGGCGAGCTGTTTGTGCCGATGCACTGGAACCGGCAGTTCAGTCAGCAGAGTCACGTCGATTTACTGGTGGCCGCCCGCGCCTGTCCGTTTTCGGGGCAGCCCGCGCTGAAGCAGACGTCGGTGCGGATTCTGCCGTTGAGGGTGAGCTGGCAGGGCTGGCTATGGCAGCGCGAGATAGCGCAGCCCACAGGGTTGCGTTACTGGGCGCGTACCCCCTATCCGGCGGTGCAGCGTTATGCGGTGGCGGGCGAGGGCTCGCCGCAGGTCTGGCTGGACGGGCAGGTTGTTCTTTCAGGCTGTCACAGGCAGTTTGCGACCGGCAGCGGCAATGATTACCGGTTGCTGGCATGGCGTGACGGCGAGTTGCAGCTGGCGTTTTATGCCGGCTCCGTGTTGCCGTCGATTGATAGTGCGTGGGTCGCCGAGGCCTTTAGTCATGCGCCGCAGGATGCGGCAGGGCGGCACAGTGTACTGGCAGGACAGCCCGCGCAGGGCGCGGCCACGGGACGGATTATTTGCAGTTGTATGGCGGTGGGTGAGCAGACGATTTTACAGGCGGTGGCGCAGGGGTGTCGTACAACTCAGGCGTTGGGCGAAAAGCTAAAGTGCGGCACGCAGTGCGGCTCCTGTATTCCGGAGCTGAAGCAGTTGTTGCTGTCCGAAGTGATGTCGGAGGAATGATGACACGAGCAATTGATTCTCTGGATAAGTTACTGGCCCCGGTGGATGCCGTGTCGCAACAGGGCGCGGTGTGGCTGGTGGGTGCGGGCCCTGGCGATGTGGAACTGCTGACCGTTAAGGCGTTGCGGTTGCTGCAGCGTGCTGAGGTGGTGGTATATGACCGGCTGGTGAGTGACGCGGTGATGGCGGAGGTGCCGGAGCAGGCGTTGTGTATTGATGTGGGTAAGCAGCCGGGGCAGCATGGTCTGAAGCAGGCGCAGATTAATCAGTTGCTGGTGGAACTGGCGCGCAGTGGACGCAATGTAATCCGGCTGAAGGGGGGCGATCCGTTTGTTTTTGGTCGCGGAGGCGAGGAGATGGTGAGCGTGCAGCAGGCCGGGATTCGCTGTGAGGTCGTGCCAGGGATTACGGCGGCTGTGGGCTGTGCGGCAGCCAGCGGAATTCCGTTGACGCATCGGGATTGCGCGCAGTCTTTGCGGTTGATTACCGGGCATGGGCGGAACGGCGAGCCGCAGCTGGAGGCGGCTGCGCTGACGGCGGTGAATCAGACGCTGGTGTTTTATATGGGGTTGAGCTGGAGTGCGTCGATCAGTGCGCAGTTGCAGGCGCAGGGACGTGATGCGGAGACGCCGGTGGCGATTATTGAGAATGGGACCCGGCCCGATCAGCGGGTGTTGATTACCACGCTGGGGGGATTAGCGGAGACGGTGGCGCGGGATAAGCCGGTGTCTCCGTCGTTGCTGATGGTGGGTGAAGTGGTGCGGTTTTATCGGGCGGATTTGCAGGTGCGGGGTGGGGAGACGGTGAGCCGGTGCGTCGTGCAGGAAAGACCTGCCTGATCGCAAAGGGATCCCGCATCCCTGCGGACTGAGCTCGCCATCCCTGGCTCGCACACTTTGCTCTTCAGGCAGGGCTTACCTGCACTGTTGGCATTGGTGCGGGGTTTTGCGGGATCAGGTCTGGATTGAGTGGGCGTATGTCTTGGTGGTAAGGCCGGAACGGTGCGGCAAGACGGTGCGGCGTGCAGGAAAGGCCTGCCCGATCGCAAAGGGATCACGCATCCCTGCAGACTGGGCTCGCCATCCCTGGCTCGCACACTTTGATCTTCAGGCAGGCCCTTCCTGCCCGGCTGGCGGCGGTGCGGTTTTTTTTGGGATCAGATCTGGATTGAGTGCGGTTGATGAGAGTGGAAGTGCCCGAGCAGGACGAAAAGAGCAGTCCAGTGTGGGAAGGCAGGTGAGGGTTGGTAAGACGGTGCGTCGTGCAGGAAAGGCTTGCCTGATCGCAAAGGGATCCCGCATCCCTGCGGACTGGGCTCGCCATCCCTGGCTCGCACACTTTGCTCTTCAGCAGGCCTTACCTGCACGATTAGCGATAGTACGTGCTTACAGTGGAGGCACCATCGTGCAGGTGCACTGTATAAAAGACGATGGAGCTTTAGCTGGCTTTAAAGCTCCTCCCACACAGGCAGGTTGTGAACCTTTTTTCGATATGCGTGAAACAGTGCCATTGTCGCACCGAAGAACAGACCTGCGATCAGATTGGGTATCAGCGAATAGTTGTCGTCAGACACGCCCGGAAGAGAAGGCAATAAGAGCAGCAGTGGCATCATAAGCGTGTACATGCTGGCAAACACCACAAGATTGAGCCAGAAAGGAGTGAAACTCGGGGGTGGAAGATGGATATTCATTTTCCATAACAAACGATGTAATGGCGGAGCAGAGTTACTCGGCCATATTTTCTTCGCTGCCATCAGGGCTAAAGCCCGCGCTTTCCTGCGCTCGAAAATCTCGTTTTTCATCGTTTTATCATCCGTTACATCCCTGCTTAGCATTCGCTCTGGAGCGTAACTTAATCCTGTGGCTGTCTGATGACAGCGAGTGGCTGAATCGATGTTGTTTCAACAAGCATTACATCGCCCGCTTCAGCGGCAGCGGGGCCACCAGCACTTTCACGCCTAGCGCTTCAAACGCTTTTACCTGCGCAGTGCTGATGCCGCTGTCGGTGATCAGGTAGTGGATATTGCTCCAGTCACAGGGCAGCGCGAACATCGAAACCTTGTCGATTTTGCTGGAGTCAGCGACCACGTAAACCGTGCTGGCGGATTTGATCATCGCCAGCTTTACCTTGATGTCAGTTTCACTGGGGAAGCTCAGGCCCAGACGCGGTGAGATGCAGGCGGTCGCCAGGAAGAGTTTACCGGCCAGCACATTTTCGAAGAAGCTGGCCGCCTTTTCGCCGGAGGTTGAGAGCGTCGGAAATTTAAAGGTACCGCCGGTCAGCAGGATGTTGATCCCCGGCTCGCCGCCCAGTTTCAGGGCGATATTCACCGCGGTTGTCACGACCGACAGGCGGCGGATGTGGCTGATGGCATCGGTGATCGCGGTGGTCGTGGTGCCGGAATCGAAAATCACCGTGTCGCCATTTTCGATATGCTGCGCCGCCAGTCGGCCAATCGCCTCTTTCTCTTCCAGATGTGTCTGCCGCTCCAGCAGCATCGCCCCGGTATTCTGTTTGCCCGTCATCAGCGTCGCGCCACCATGGTAGCGCTGCACAAAACCCTGTTTTTGCAGCATGCGAAGGTCGCTGCGTAAGGTGGCTTCGGTCAGTCCAAAGGTCTCCGTCAAAGCTTTAACCGTGACCGTGCCATCCTCACGGATCATCTCCAGAATTTTCTCGCGGCGTTGCTGCATGTCAGCGAACTGCTCACTTTTGCTTTTCAATCGAAATGCTCCCTTTTCCAATAACCTGAGAAGTCGGGCGAACAAGGTCTTTGTGGCTGAGTTTAACGCGCCATTTTTATGAATGCGAGATAGCCTGATCTGCCTTTGGTTTTCGAACGAAAATATAAAATGTGCAGGTTATTGAATCTCTCACGCTTTCCGGATTGCAACCAGCTGCCTTTATTTCGGGACTGGAAGCCAGATCACGTCTTTTCAATCAGATAAGCCGCTTTGCAGGGCAGATGGTCGAAATTTGATCTGCTCCACACAACATTTCTTTTCGATAGCTTATATTTTTGTTCGAAAATGAGTGAGTCAACGGCATCGGCAAAAATCTGAGGGGAAGAGTGGGATGAGTGGTGAATATGACGTAAACCTGCGCTACGGCGTGGATACCGCAATGAATCTGGCCGGCAAAGTGGCCGTCGTGACCGGCGGGCTGGGCGGTATCGCGATGGCGACCAATGGCATGTTGCTGGAGAAGGGCGCGAGTCTGGCACTACTCTATCCGCCGTTTGAAGCAGAGAAGGTGGCCAGCCTGAGGGCAGATTTCCCCGTCGAGCGGGTGCAGTTTGTCTGCTGTGACGTTACCGATCCCGCGTCGGTTGAACAGGCTTTTGACGATGTGGTTTCCCACTATGGCCGGATCGATATCCTGGTGAACTGCGCAGGCTACGTGATGCTGCAGCCGGTGATCGAGACCGATTTTGCCGAGTGGCAGAAGCAAATTGCGGTGAATCTCACCGGGCCTTTTCTCTGCTCACAGGCCGCCGCACGGCTGATGATCCGTGCCGGTGCGGGCGGCAAAATTATTAATATCGCCTCCCAGGCGGCATCCATCGCTATCGACAACCATGTCGCCTACACCTCAGCCAAAGCGGGCCTGCTAGGCATGACCAAAGTGATGGCCAAAGAGTTTGCCCCGCATCGCATTAACGTTAACACCCTGTCGCCCACCGTGGTGCTGACGCCGATGGGCGAAAAGGCCTGGCGCGGCGAGAAGGGCGAGCAGATGAAGAAGCTGATTCCGCTCGGACGCTTTGCCTATACCGATGAGATCGCCGCTGCGGTGCTGTTTTTCGCCAGCAACGGCAGCGACATGATCACTGGCGCCGATTTGATGATTGATGGGGGCTTTACCATCTGGTAAGGCCAATCCAGCACCCGGGAATTCATACCCTGCCATAACGATAAGAGAGAACATCATGAAAAACCGTACCTTGCTGTGCACTGCCGTGGCTGCCTGTCTGGTTTCGCAGGCGGCGTTTGCCGCCGAAAAGGGCACCATTATGATTCTGGTTAACTCACTCGATAATCCCTACTACGCCTCCGAAGCCAAAGGCGCCAATCTCAAAGCGCAGGAGCTGGGTTACAAAACAACGGTGCTGTCGCACGGCGAAGATGTGAAAAAGCAGAGCGAACTGATCGACGCCGCTATCGGTAAAAAAGTGCAGGGTATCGTGCTGGATAACGCCGACTCCACCGCCAGCGTGGCGGCGATTAAAAAAGCCAAAGATGCCGGGATCCCGGTGGTGCTGATCAACCGCGAAATCCCGGTGGATGACGTGGCGCTGGCGCAGATCACCCACAACAACTTCCAGGCGGGTTCAGACGTTGCCAACGTCTTTGTTGAAAAGATGGGCGAAAAGGGCAAATACGCCGAACTCGCCTGTAACCTGGCGGATAACAACTGCGTGACACGCTCGAAATCGTTCCATCAGGTGCTGGATCAGTATCCTGATATGCAGAGCGTGGCACGGCAGGATGCCAAAGGCACGCTGATCGACGGCAAGCGCATTATGGACAGCATCCTGCAGGCGCATCCGGATGTGAAAGGGGTGATCTGCGGTAACGGCCCGGTGGCGCTGGGCGCCATTGCCGCGCTGAAGGCGGCCGGTCGCAATGATGTCATCGTGGTGGGGATTGATGGCAGCAACGACGAACGCGATGCAGTGAAAGCGGGCACGCTGAAAGCCACGGTCATGTTGCAGGCGCAGGCGATTGCCGCTGAAGGGGTGACCGATCTCGATAACTTCATTCAGAAGGGCGTGAAGCCGGAAAAACAGCGGGTGATGTTCCGCGGCATTCTGATTACCCCGGAAAACGCTAAAGGTGTACAGGACTTTAACTACAAGTCGTAATTAAACGCTGTCGCGCCTGCGAAAGCGGGCGCCAGGGAGAAGATGATGTCCCGAAGAGTCTGGCTGACGCTGGTGGTCTTGCTGTTAAGCGGCTGCAAAATTGTGTCGCAGCAGGAGCTGGCTGCCCTGAAAAATCCCCCCAATCCGAAAATGGCGAACATCGACCAGCTCTGGCAGCAGAAACTGGTGCCACAGGTTCAGGCAGAGGCTAAACCGCTGGCGACGCTGATGAAGTCGCTGCAGTCTGCTAAAGACTTCGACAGTGCCTGTCAGAGCTACGGCTATCGCAGTCAGGCTGAGAATCCCTGTGTCTTCAGCGTCTCGGTTAGCGGCGAGGTGACCGCCGTGAATACCACGTCACGGAGCGGGAAGATGACCGTGAAAGATGAATCAGGTGACAGTGTCACTATTCAGGTCGGGCCAATCATTCGTGGCACCGCTTTGCGGGATGTCTACAAAGGCGTGAGCTATCAGGACTTCAATGACCAGGTGCTGTTTGGTGATTACGGCAAGGCGATTAACCAGCACGCCTCCACTCTGATGCAGCAGTTTGCGCCGAAGGTGGGCGATAAAGTGAGGGTTTCCGGCGTGTTCAGCAGCTGGGACATTCCGCAGCAGCTGCCGGATATCACTCCGGCTGCGATCACCCGGCAATAAGGAGCGGCAGATGCAAAATCCTCAACCGCAACAGTCCGGCGACGTGATTATCGAAACGCGCAACGTGTCGCGTCTTTATCCCGGCGTTACCGCGCTCGATCAGGTCAGTTATCGGGTCTACCGCAATAAAGTTAACGTGCTGATCGGTGAGAACGGCGCCGGTAAGTCCACCATGATGAAGATGCTGGCGGGTGTAGAGACGCCGTCGTCGGGCGAGATTCTGCTGGATGGCAAGGTGGTGTCGCTGAACTCCACGCATCAGGCAGAGAAGCAGGGGATCAGCATCATTTTTCAGGAGCTGAATCTGTTTCCCAACATGAACGTGATGGACAACATCTTTATCGCCAATGAGTATTTCCAGCGCGGGGTGATCAATGAAAAGTATCAGTACGCACTGGCAAAGTCGCTGCTGGAGCGGCTGCAGCTGGATGTCGATCCTTACGCGCCGCTGGGTGAGCTGGGTATTGGTCATCAGCAGTTGGTGGAGATCGCCCGGGCGCTGTCGAAGGATACCCGGGTGCTGATTATGGATGAACCGACCAGCGCCCTGAGCCAGTCTGAAGTGAAAGTGCTGTTTAACGTCATCGATCAGCTTAAGCGACGCGGTGTCACCATTATCTACATCTCTCACCGGCTGGAAGAGCTGATGGAGATTGGCGATCACATCACCATTTTCCGCGATGGCCGTTTTATCAGTGAGCGCGAGGTACGGGACGCCAGCGTGCCGTGGATTATCGCCCAGATGGTGGGTGACAAGAAAAAGCAGTTCGACTATCAGCCTGCGCCACAGGGGGAAACGGTGCTGGAGGTAGAGGGCCTGACTGCGCTGCATCAGAACGGCGGTTACAAGCTTAATGAGGTCAGTTTTACGCTGCGCAAAGGCGAGGTGATCGGCATTTATGGTCTGCTGGGTGCCGGACGCACCGAGCTGTTCAAGGGGCTGATTGGCCTGATGCCCTGTCAGTCGGGCCGGGTACGTTTAGCGGGCAGGGATCTGGCGAAACGCAGCTTCCAGCAGCGGCTGAAAAGTGGCATAGCGCTGGTGCCCGAAGATCGCAAAGGCGAAGGGGTGATTGAACTGATGTCGGTCACCGCCAACATGACGCTCTCTGACTTCAGCCTGCGCGGTTTTCGACGTGCGCTGGGGCTGTTGAATCCTGCCAGGGAGCAGCAGCGGGTCAGTGAGATGATCGGCCATCTGGCGATTAAAGTCAGCGATCCCGACCTGCCGGTTACGGCGCTGAGCGGCGGTAATCAGCAGAAGGTGGTGCTGGGTAAAGCGCTGATGACCGGGCCGCAGGTGGTGCTGCTGGATGAGCCAACGCGCGGTATCGACGTGGGTGCCAAAACCGACGTCTATCACCTGATTGGCAGTCTGGCACAGCAGGGGCTGGCAGTGATGTTCTCCTCGTCTGAACTGGATGAGGTGATGGCGCTGGCGGACCGCATTTTAGTGATGGCCGATGGCCGGATTACTGCCGATCTGCCGCGCGCAGCGGCGACGCGAGAACATCTGATTGCGGCATCAACCCCGCAGGATTAAGAGCCTGACCCATCAGGCTATTTTATTTGTCCGTCTGAACCTGGGCAGTGGTCACACAGGCTGCTTTAGCAACCTGAACGCCCGTCAGGGCGGCCCTGAAGGGGCGAGCACAGCGAGTAATCCTGACGTACTGCGTGTACGTGCCGGTTGTTCCGCGCTGTCCGTGTCCAGACTGCCTGAAACCATTACGCCTGGCGGGCCAGGCTCTAAGCTGGCCGGAGAATTTCATGAACCAAAAATATCTGCTCTATATGTACCTGCTCAAGGCCCGCACCTTTATTGCGTTGCTGATTGTGGTCGGCTTTTTCAGCGTGATGGTGCCGAACTTTCTTACCCCCTCTAACCTGCTGATCATGACGCAGCACGTGGCGATTACCGGCCTGCTGGCCATTGGTATGACGCTGGTGATCCTGACCGGCGGTATCGATCTCTCGGTGGGTGCGGTCGCCGGGATCTGCGGCATGGTGGCGGGCGCACTGCTCACCAATGGCATCCCGTTGTGGGGCGGCAATACGCTGTTTCTCAACGTGCCTGAAGTGATTCTGGTGGTGGCCATCTTTGGCGTGCTGGTAGGACTGATTAACGGCACGGTGATCACCCAACTGGGCGTCGCACCCTTTATCTGCACCCTGGGCATGATGTATGTGGCGCGCGGTGCGGCGTTGCTGTTCAACGACGGCGGTACCTACGCCAACCTGGTGGGAGTGCCCGCGCTGGGCAACACCGGCTTTTCGCTGCTCGGCTCCGGCACCGTACTGGGCGTTTATCTGCCAATCTGGCTGATGCTCGGCTTTTTACTGCTCGGCCTCTACCTGACGCGCAAAACCCCGCTGGGTCGTTACATCTACGCCATTGGCGGCAATGAGTCCGCCGCGCGACTGGCGGGTGTGCCGATTATCAAGGTGAAAGTCTTTGTCTACGCCTTTTCCGGCCTATGCGCGGGGCTTGTCGGGCTGGTGGTGGCCTCTCAGTTGCAGACTGCGCACCCGATGACCGGCAACATGTTTGAGATGGATGCCATTGGTGCCACCGTGCTGGGCGGCACGGCGCTGGCAGGTGGACGTGGCCGGGTTTCCGGCTCGATTATTGGCGCTTTCGTTATCGTCTTCCTGGCGGATGGCATGGTGATGATGGGCGTCAGCGATTTCTGGCAGATGGTGATCAAAGGTCTGGTGATTGTGACTGCGGTAGTCATCGACCAGTTCCAGCAACGTCTGCAAAGCAAAGTGGTGCTGCTGCGTCGCCATGAAAAAAAGCAGCAGGCAGCCCCCCTTACTGATATTCGTCACAGTTAACAGGAGCGATTATGAGCCGCGAACAACGTGGAAAAACAGTGGTGATAACCGGTGCCTGTCGTGGCATCGGGGCCGGGATCGCGGCGCGTTTCGCCCGCGACGGGGCCAGGCTGGTGATGGTGTCGAATGCTGACCGGGTGTTCGCTACAGCCGACCAGCTTCAGCAGCAGTATGGCAGTGAGATTCTGGCGCTGCAGGTCGATATCACGGATGAAGCTGCGGTTCAGCAGCTCTATCAGCAGGCCTTTGAACGCTTTGGTCAGATCGACGTCTCGATACAGAATGCGGGTGTGATCACCATCGACCGCTTCGACACCATGCCGAAAAGCGACTTTGAGCGGATTCTGGCGGTTAACACCACCGGCGTCTGGCTTTGCTGCCGTGAAGCGGCGAAATATATGGTGCAGCAGCGCAGTGGCAGCCTGATCAACACCTCATCGGGGCAGGGACGACAGGGCTTTATTTACACGCCGCACTACGCCGCCAGCAAAATGGGGGTGATAGGCATTACCCAGAGTCTGGCGCTGGAACTGGCGCCGTGGAACATTACGGTCAACGCTTTTTGCCCTGGCATCATTGAGAGTGAGATGTGGGACTACAACGATCGCGTCTGGGGCGAGATCCTCAGCAGCGAGGAGAAAACCTACGGTAAAGGGGAGCTGATGGCGGAGTGGGTGAAAAACATTCCGCTGAAGCGTGCCGGTCAGCCGGAAGATGTCGCCGGACTGGTGGCGTTTCTGGCATCAGAGGATGCGCGCTACATCACCGGGCAGACAATCAATGTGGATGGCGGGCTGATCTTCTCCTGATGCGGTGAGAGATCGCAGGCCTGCTGTAAACGCAGGCCTTTTTCTGACCCGGACTTTTCTGTTATATGCACAATTCGCCGCTGCTGTCCTGCATCGCCGTCACAATATGTTAAGGTAATAGCTGATGATTTTTCTTTAATTGCAGCTACGAACTAATCAATGTGCCGGGTGACATGATACGGAAAACAGGGGTTCTCTCTTTGATTGCGCTGTCGCTGACTGCCACGCAGAGCGCCCGCGCCTTCCAGACTGAAACAGCGGTGTCAGAGACGCCATTCGACAATCCTGCGCGCTACAGTCAGTCGCTGCCGACGCTCGGCGGTGCCAGCGATCAGGATGAAGAGTGGAGCAAAAAGCTGGCGGCCGTGGCCAAAAGTATCGGTGAAGCGAGTAACAACAGCGACAGCAATGTCACGTTTGGTCAGCAGGCGGGCGTCTGGGCGTTCAATCATCTGCGCGATGAAGTGGCCGATCGGGTTGAGAGCGAAGGGCAGTCACTGCTTTCCCCTTACGGCACCGCGCAGCTGGATCTGAAAGTCGACATGAACGGAAACTTTACCGGCACCGGCGGCGATCTCTTCAGCGCACTGGCCGACGAAAACAGCCGGCTCACCTTCAGCCAGCTTGGTCTGCACGATACCGGCGATGGCCTGGTTGGCAATGCAGGACTGGGGCAACGCTGGGATGCCGGTGACTGGCTGCTGGGTTACAACGGCTTTGTTGACCGCGTGTTCAGCAGCGGCCTGCAGCGCGCCTCTGTGGGTACGGAAGCGTGGAGCGATTCAATGCGCTTCTCGGCCAACTACTATCAGCCGCTTTCCGGCTGGAAAAATCTGGGCGATTCGCAGCAGCAGCGCATGGCGCGCGGCTACGATATTACCAGCCAGAGCTATCTGCCCTTTTATCGTCAGCTGGGCGTTTCGGTGAGCTATCAGCAATATCTGGGTGAGAATGTCGATCTGTTTAACAGCGGCAACCGCTATCACAATCCCTCCGCCATGTCGTTTGGCCTCTCTTACACTCCCGTGCCGCTGGTGACGCTGTCCGCTACCCATAAAACCAGCAGCGCCGGTGAGAGTCAGGATCAGCTGGGGCTGAAACTCAACTATCGCTTTGGCGTGGCGCTGCGACGTCAGCTCGATGCCGGAAACGTTGCGGAGGCGCACTCCCTGCGCGGCAGCCGTTACGATACCGTCACCCGCAGTGATACGCCGGTGCTCGCTTTCCGTCAGCGCAAAACGCTGTCCGTGTTTCTGGCCACACCGCCCTGGCAGTTAAGCAGTGGCGAGAGTCTGCCGCTGAAGCTGCAGGTGCGCGCCAGCAATGCTATCAAGGCGGTAAGCTGGCAGGGCGATACGCAGGCGCTGAGCCTGACACCTCCGGCCAATAACGCCGATCCGCAGGGCTGGAGTGTGATCTTACCGCAGTGGGATCCGTCGCCAGACGCCAGCAACGAATATCGCCTGTCGGTAACGCTGGAGGACAGCAAGCAGCAGCGTGTGACCTCTAACTGGATCACCCTGAAAATTCAGCCACCGATGACCGTGGACGAGGCCCCGCAGAACGATCGTTATGATTTGATGGCACCCGGCGGCACCACACTTTAGTTGGGATGCTTTACTGCACAGAAAGGATTGGGGGGAGTGAATAGCGGCGGTGGTGTGCAGACGCTGTTGTTAACGTCTGCAGGCCCGACAGCGGTTACTGGCAGAGATAAGTTGTCGGGTTGACGAAGGCGCGGGTGCGGCAGAGTGACATCACGATTGATCCTGAAATGAGAGCGGGAACCACTGGGTGAAAGCAGGAACGACGCTGCGCTGCGGGCAGGGTATTGATATTAAGAAGGCGCGGGCAGCGCCGCCATTTAGCACAGCGGCCCGGTTATCAGTTAACCATGCTCATCACAATACGCACCGCTCTGGCGTAGACTTCTCGCTGACCGTTTACCGACCGTGCCTGCTGATGCTGCAGGAATGCAATTATGTCCTGTAAGCCTGCCGTCTTGCCTGACTTCAGCAGGCTCGACACGGCCTGCCCTACAACGGCATGGACGTCAGCCATATCTGCCGGTTTATCGGTACTCAATTGAAACTCCAGCGCAACCGTTCTGTTGAATAGCACCTGAAGAGGCAACACTCAGGCGATTCAGCTTTATCAGCCTGGTCACAGGTTTTTTTATAAGCCAGCATCATGGCAGGGCCTTAAGCAGCTTTTCACGCAGCGTTGCCACCTGGGTTGTCAGCTCACCGAGTTCACTACAGGCGGTATCCATCACCGAGATCATATCAGCCGGGACGCCAGCCGCCGCGACTTTAAGCTGGTGGCCCTGTTCTGTCAGGGAGATCAGCACCCGGCGCTCATCATTTCCCGTGTCACGCTGGCGGCAGATAATGCCCGCGCTTTCAAGCCGCTTCAGAAGCTGGCTGAGCGTGCCGGAATCAAGCCGGACGCGTGCACCAATATCAGAGACGGTCAGGCGATCTTTCTCCCACAGCACCAGCAGCACCAGATATTGCGGATAGGTCAGACCCAGCGGTTTTAACCGCGACTGATAGAGCTTTGTCATGGCAAGTGAGGCGGAATAGAGCGCAAAGCAGAGAAACTGGTCGATGGTTTCAGGCGCTGCACTGGCGGGAGGCGTATCGGAGATCCCCGCGGGTTCGTCATTCATATCTTTACTCATTCTGAGTCCGGGGTGGGACAGCCAGACCCCAGGCTATTGGTCAGCCGTGAAGTCTCGCGAATAGTATCTCGGGGAGATGTTGATTTCGGCAGCATCTCTTTCTGGTGTAAGACACCAGACTTTTAAGCGCTATCGCAGCGGGAGAAAAAGCCTTTAGCTGCGCCGCCGATTGAAAGTCGGCACAGTATTGAGTCAAATTAAATTGAAGTCAACATAACCGGTCGCAACCCTTGCGCACAACGTGCGCCGGGTGCAACGCAGCTAAGATCGGCAGGACAATTTCAGCATTTAACCCAGGCTGAAGCCGCCCGCCGATACGGCTTATACGGTGAAGGTCTCTACCATACCGCGCAGGTCGCGCGCCTGGGCCAGCAGTGACTGCGATGCAGAAGAGGACTCTTCCACCAGCGCGGCGTTATTCTGCGTGACGCCATCCATCTGACTCACCGCAATACTGACCTGGGAGATGCCCTGCATCTGTTCACCGGAGGAGAGGGAGAGGTTGTCCATAGCATCGGCGAGTTCACCGACGCGGCTGACAATCTTCAGGATGCGCTCACCCGTTCCGGCCGCTACGGTCACGCCATCCTCGACCTGCGTCACGGCCTGCTCAATCAGCTGCTTAATGTCGCGTGCTGCGGTGGCGCTGCGCTGGGCCAGCGAGCGGACTTCACCCGCGACCACGGCAAATCCGCGGCCCTCTTCACCGGCGCGCGCGGCTTCGACGGCGGCGTTGAGCGCCAGAATATTGGTCTGGAAAGCGATGCCTTCAATCACCGAGGTAATATCGCGCACCCGAACGGCACTCAGTGAAATGTCATGCATGGTTTCGGACAGGCGCTGGACATCTGCTTCGCCCGCCTGGGCCAGGGTGGCGGCCTCGCGCGCTGAACCGGCAGTCTGCTGCGCGCCCGCGGCGTTGCTTTTTACCGTGGCGGTGAGTTGCTCCATGCTGGCGGCCGTTTCCTGCAGCGCAGCAGCCTGCTGCTCGGTACGGGATGAAAGCTCGGTATTGCCCTGCGAAATCTCATCGGCCGCCAGCGCCACCGAGGCGGATGCCCCTTTGATCTGCGTAACCAGTTCACGCAGGTTGGTCTGCATGCCGCTGAGCGAGGCAAGCAGGCTGGTGCTGTCGCCACGGCGCAGCGTGACCGGCGAGGTGAGATCACCGGCGGCAATCGCAGCAGCCAGCGTCTGAGCCTGCACCGGTTCGCCGCCCAGCTGGCGCATCAGTATCCGCACAATAAACGCGCAGGTGACGACGGCAGCCAGCACGGAGAGCACCGCCAGGATGATCAGTATCCAGGTGGTGCGGGCGATAGCGATGCCGTTATCCACTACCGCATCCCGGCTGCTGCGCATCTCAAGCTCGGTCAGATCGTTTATCGCCTTCAGCAGGCTCTGCTGAGCCGGACGCGCCACCTTTAACAGATAGTCGGTGACCTCCTGCTGACGATTTTCCATCCCCAGTTTCCCGGCGGTCATCAGCGTGGAGAGAGCGGCTTCTTCAGTGGACTCGATTCTGCTCATCGCCTCCCGTCCTGCCTGTCCGGGGTCGGTCTGCATCATGCCTGAGAGTACTTCGCGGTTGCTGATGTAGAGCGCGCGCTGTTTTTGCAGACGTTCCCATTCTGGCTTCATGGCAACGGGATCGGTCAGCAGAGCAAGGTTACGCACCGCGATTGCCATATCCCGCACGCCACCGCGCATATCCAGCACCGTCTGGTACTTTTTCAAACGGACATTAACCACCTCGTCCATACCATCGCGAGCGCTATCCAGGGCGTGAATCGCGGTGCCGGTACAGATAATAAACAGCAGAATAAGCAAGCCAAAACCTGCGCTAAGGCGCGTTGAAATTTTCATCTCTCGTTCCGAAAGAGTTCATTGGGTAAACCGGTATCGGCAGGCGAGAGAACTTCTGGAGAGTTACGTTTAACTAAATTGTTCGCTATTTAATTTAACGAAATTAAAAACTGCACGTATACCCACCTCGTTATGCCACAAAAATCGTAACGGAATTGATAACGAAAACCCGGCCAATATCCTGATAAATCGCTTTTTATCGTCTGGCGAGTGTGCGCCTTTTCGCGCTGTTCAGCGGCGCGATACGCCAGCAGCGTAACCGGTTAAAAACACCGGAATGCACAAATTTAACCGGACGGGCCTGTTAATCTGGCCGCTGCTGCCGATAGAACACTATTCGACATTGATGACGTAACCGACACGCATCGGGCTTCGCAAAACGTCTGCCTCACTGCCGTAAGGCGGGTGAGAACGTGCAAATGCGATGAGTAAAAATAGCGGAGGGGTGATAATTGTCGGCAGCTTAGCAGGCATTGTATGAGAAGTACGCCCCGGTTTTTTACTGAAAATTAAAACAAAACTCTGACACTTTCCATCACCGGGAACTAACGCATGCGCCTGAAACTTTTCTGGCTCGCAATGCTGAATATTGCGACCATCATTTTACTCTCGACGCTGTGGGAATTCGGGCTCGAGGCGTGGATCTCCAGCCTGCTGGGCCTGAGCTATGATCCCGATTTTGAAACCAGCGAGCGGCTGCGGTTTATCCTGACCTCCACCTCGTTTGCCGGACTGGCAATGATTATTCCGGCGCTGCTTATTGCGGGTCTGATCCGCAACACGCTGCGTGCGGAAAAAAATGCCCTCAGGCTGGCCGGAACTGATGCGCTGACGGGGGTCATGAACCGCCGATCGTTCACTGCACACATTGCTGCGCTTGATGCCGACGGGACGTCTTACACACTGACGCTGCTCGACATCAATGACTTTAAGAATATCAATGATCTGAACGGTCATCGTCAGGGCGACGCCACGCTGGTCGCGCTGGCCAATCTGTTGACCACCTCGGCGGGTACCGGGAGTCAGGTGTTTCGCATCGGCGGGGATGAATTTGCCATTGTTGCCCAGGCTTCACAGGCAGATCAGGCGCTGGCCGCCGCCGAAAGCTTCTGCCAGCATGCGGCATCCATCCGGACCGGTCCGCACACCTTCCTGAGCCTTTCAGCAGGCATCGCCAGCTCATCCTGCACGGGTCAGGCCGATGTCGTGCGGGCGGCGGATCTGGCGCTGTACGAGGCGAAGCAGGATAAGTGCGCCTGTCTGGCACGATTCTCCCCGGACATGGAGCTGCGCTTTCGCCAGCGGGAAAGGCTGGAGCAGGAGGTTGTTGCCGCTGTAAGCGGTCACGCCATCGTTCCCTTTCTGCAGCCGCTGGTTTCACTGCGCACCGGTAACATTACCGGCTTTGAGATACTGGCGCGCTGGATCACTGCGTCCGGTCAGACGGTTTCACCTGCAGAGTTTCTGCCAGTGGTGGAGCGGCTGGGGTTGATGGACAGCATGACCGTGGCGCTGCTGCAGGATGCTGTCAGTGCAACCCGGGCATGGCCAGCCGGGCTCTGCCTGTCGCTGAACATTACCCCGGAGCAGTTGCTGAGACCGTCGCTGACCAGCTGTTTGTCCAGCATTATGCAGCATGCCGGGCCGGTAATGCTGGAACTTGAAATCACCGAACAGAATGTCATGGCCATTTCTGACGATGCCCGCCAGGCGATCCGTCTGCTGAAAGAGGCCGGTATCGGAGTGGTGCTGGATGATTTTGGCACCGGCTACTCCAACCTGTCGGTTTTGCTGGGGCTGGGTATTACCAAAATCAAAATTGACCAGACGTTTATCGCCGGAATCGTGACCGGATCTGAGCAGCGAAAAGTGGTGGAAACGCTGCTGGCACTCTGTCAGGGGCTTAATGTGATCATTACTGCAGAGGGCATTGAGGATGTCGCCACGCTGAGGTGGCTGAGAAAGCGCGGCTGTGATTACGGTCAGGGCTATCTCTTCAGCCGTCCGGTTCCTGCCGGGCAGGCCACCACGTTGCTGGCGTCCGCTAACGTGGAGGAATTGATGCAGGAAGAGGCGATGGCCGTTAGCTTAGTCAGGTCGCTGGGCTGAAAGCGCGCAACACTCTCTGTGGCCGGGATTAAAACAATAAACGGGCCCGGCGGTCAGAGCCGGGCCCGCTGTCACATCAGAACTGGTAAATCAGACCCAGGGCTGTGATGTCGTCGGTCGGCAGGCGAAGCGGATTGTTATCTTTCAACAGGTTGATGCGGTATTCACCATAGACCGACATGTTCTTGTTGAAGTAGTAAGTGGCACCCACGGCGGTGTATTTAATGATGTCGGCATCGCCGATATTCTCAATTTCCTTGCCTTTGGATGAGACGTAACCCACGGACGGACGGAAGCCGTTCAGGAACTGATACTGCGCCACGGCTTCAAAGTTCTGCGCTTTGTTAGCGAAACCGCCAGTAATTGGCGTGGCGTTCAGAGTTTCACCGTACATGGCAGCCAGATAGACCTGGTTCGCATCATATTTCACCGAGGTCGCCCAGTGCTGGGCTTTTTCGCCTTCTCCGCGTGCGGCAGCGTTCTGCGCCGTGGTGCGATCCAGGCTGGCAAACGCGCCGGCAAAACTCAGGCCGAAATCGAAGTCATAGGAAGCGGAGAGGGCGAAGCCGTCGCCGTTGGAACGACGCACGCCGTCAATGTTACTGCTGCGATCGTTTTTGCCCTGATACTGCGCGGCAAGGTTTAAGCCGTCAACCAGACCAAAGAAATTGCTGTTACGCCAGGTCAGCACACCGGTTGAGCGGCCAGAGAGAAAGGCGTCGGTATAACCGGAGTCGCCGCCAAAGAACGGCAGCATATCGGTATAACTCAGCACGTCATAGACCAGGCCGTAGTTACGTCCGTAATCCAGCGAACCCGCCTCGCCAAACTTCAGGCCAGCATAGCCCAGACGGGTACGATTGGTGGCCTGGGCATCACTGCCCTCGGAGTTATGCAGACTGTACTGATACTGCCAGAAACCGTAGCCGGTAAGCTGGTCAGTAATCTTTGTCTCGCCTTTAAAGCCAAAGCGGGCATAAGAGGAGGTATCACCATCGTTGTTGTTATCGTCAGAAAAGAGGTGTGACACGTTAATCTTGCCGACCAGATCCAGCTTATTGCCATCCTTGTTATAAACTTCTGCGGCCTGCGCGGAGGAGAGACCGATCAGTAACGGCATGACAGCCGCCAGTAAAGTGCGCTTCATCATTTAATTATTACCCTGTATTCATTAATTATTATTCCCCTGATATGGGGTGAAAAGAAAATGACACAAAAAGGTAAAACTACAAAGTGCAATAAAAGTAACAAAATGTGATGTCTATATTCAGCTGATGGATAACAGCGAGGAACAGAAGATTAAATTGTAAAGTAATAAGATTTTCTTCTAATAAGTAATTATGAGTTATCTGATTTTATATCTTTATTTATCAATGGGTTATGTTTGTATGTAGTGGTCTTAAATGGGCATTTTTTGTACATTTTTAAATCAATATAACCCCTGATTTAATTATGGGTGATTATCCGCTAAGAATAGCCTTATAAGGCTTTTATCCTAACCATTAGTCTGCGTATTAATATTTGTTCATCTTTATAGAATATTCTTTCTGGCCCGATAATCACCTCCGGAATAATAGTCAGAGTTGCTGATTAAATATTGATCATCCTGTTTATAAAATAGCCTGATAAAGATACGCAGATTAATGTGTCTGCAGGGGGAAATGAAAAACTTTTGTTAAATAAAGCCAGGGTGTTCTGACATTTCCGGGCGAGTTCCCGCGTAATCGCTGCACCAGCGCGAGGCAAACTGCGCTAAAACAGGGCAGTGAAGGGGCTTTTCTGGAGAGATAATTTATCAGCGATCACAAAAGCGATATTTCATCCCGTGAATGCATAATTCTGCTGTTTAAAACCCGGTTCTGGCGCTGCAATCAGACAGCTATTCACTATATATGCAAATTAAGTGAATATTGTCAGCATCTAACTCATTGATATTACGTCGTGAAGACCATTTTATGCATTAATTCTCTGGCTGGCACGTTAACTGCACTCTACAGTAGGGCTGCACTACAACATCTTTTAACAATTTTAAAACATAAGCTTTACCCGGCCGGTAAAGTAAAGCAGGAGAGTGGGTTATGGCACTGCACGTTTCACGTCACGATTTCGATCAATGGATGATGCCGGTTTATGCGCCTGCGACTTTTATACCGGTTCGCGCGGAAGGCTCCACCGTCTGGGATCAAAACGGCAAAGATTATATCGACTTCGCCGGTGGCATCGCCGTCAATGCGTTAGGGCATGCGCATCCGGCATTACAACAGGCGCTGCAGGAACAGGCCGCACGTTTATGGCACACCGGTAATGGCTATACCAACGAACCGATCCTGCGACTGGCGAAGCAGTTGATCGATGCCACCTTCGCTGACCGGGTGTTCTTCTGTAACTCCGGGGCGGAGGCGAACGAAGCGGCGCTGAAACTGGCGCGCAAGGTGGCACATGATCGTGTCGGTCCGCATAAAAGTGGCATCGTGGCGTTTAAGAATGCATTTCATGGCCGCACCCTGTTTACGGTAACAGCCGGGGGTCAGCCCGCTTACTCAAAAGATTTTGCGCCGCTGCCGCCAGAGATCCAGCATGCCCCGTTTAACGATCTGGCTGCGGCGGCTGAACTGATTAATGACCATACCTGCGCAGTCATTGTTGAACCCATTCAGGGTGAAGGCGGCGTGCTGCCTGCCGATCCGGCGTTCCTGCGTGGATTGCGTGAGCTCTGTGATAAGCATCAGGCTCTGCTGATTTTTGATGAAGTGCAGAGCGGCGTTGGCCGTACCGGTTCGCTTTATGCCTACATGCATTATGGCGTCACGCCGGATGTGCTCACCAGCGCCAAAGCGCTGGGCGGCGGCTTCCCGATTGGTGCGATGCTGACGCGCGAAGATCTGGCGCTGGTGATGGGCGTTGGCACCCACGGCACCACCTATGGCGGCAATCCGCTGGCGGGCGCAGTGGCAGGTAAAGTCATGGAGCTGATCAACCAGCCTGAACTGATGGCGGGTGTAACAGAACGTCACCAGTGGATTGTGGCGGCACTGGATGAGATCAACCAGCGTTTGCACCTGTTCAAAGAAGTGCGCGGTCTTGGCCTGCTGATTGGCGCGGTGCTCAGCGACGATTTTGCCGGTAAAGCCAAAGCGATCAACCTTGCCGCCGCGGAAATGGGCGTCATGGTGCTGATTGCGGGTGCCAATGTGGTGCGTTTTGCCCCGGCGCTGAATATCAGTGAGCAGGAAGTGAAGCTGGGCATGGCCCGCTTTGCCGAAGTGTGTGAAAGCCTGGTGCGAGGGTCAACATCATGATGGTAATCCGTCCGGTTGAACGCGATGACTTAAGCCAGCTGATGGCGCTGGCGGGCAAAACCGGTGGCGGGCTGACCTCGTTGCCGGTTGATAGCGCGACGCTTCAGGCGCGTATCGATCGATCGCTGCAGACCTGGGAGGATTCTCTGCCACGTGCCGAACAGGGCTATGTCTTTGTGCTGGCCGACAGCGAAGATAACCGCGCCGTCGGTATCTGCGCTATTGAGGTGGCGGTGGGTCTGCAGGATCCCTGGTACAACTTTCGCGTCGGTACCCAGGTGCACGCCTCAAAAGAGCTGAATGTTTATGCCGCGCTGCCCACCCTGTCGCTGAGTAACGACCATACCGGCAGCAGTGAGCTCTGCACGCTGTTTCTCGATCCCGATTACCGTGATGGCAAAAACGGCTATCTGCTGTCGAAGTCACGCTTCCTGTTTATGGCCAGTTTCCGTGAACGTTTCACCAACCGGGTGGTGGCCGAGATGCGTGGCGTTAGCGATGAGCAGGGCCATTCGCCGTTCTGGGAGAGCGTCGGCAGTCGCTTCTTCTCTATGGAATTCAGCAAAGCGGATTTCCTTAGTGGCACCGGACAGAAATCGTTTATCGCTGAACTGATGCCGAAACATCCGCTCTACATCGACTACCTGACACCGGAAGCGCAGGCGGTGATTGGACAGGTCCATCCGCAAACCGCGCCTGCGCGGGCGGTGCTTGAAGCAGAGGGCTTCCGCTACCTCAATTATGTCGACATTTTTGATGGCGGCCCGACCCTGGAGTGCGATATCGATCATATCCGTGCGGTGCGTAAAAGCCGTCTGCGCAGCGCAGAACGGGGCGAAAACCCGGCTGATGGCCCGCTCTGTCTGGTTGCCAATAGCGATTATCGCCAGTTCCGTGTGGCGCTGATTCCGGCAAAGGCTGACAGCGACAGCGTGCAACTCACGGATGAACAGATGCGGGCGCTCCATTGCCAGCCGGGCGACAGCCTGCGTGTGGTGACGCTCTGCAAAGAGGAGAAAACAGCATGACACATCTGATAAATGGACAATGGCTGAACGGTGACGCTGAGATTCTGACGAAAGCGGATCCGGTCAGCGGCGAGACGTTATGGCAGGGCCACGCGGCATCAGCCGCTCAGGTCACCGCAGCCTGTGAGGCGGCGCGCGACGCATTTCCAGCCTGGGCCAGACGCCCGCTGGCGGAACGGCAGGCGATCGTCGAGAAATTTGCCGCCGGGCTTGAGGCGCATAAAACGGCGCTGGCGGAAACCATCGCCCGTGAAACCGGCAAGCCGCGCTGGGAAGCGCTGACCGAAGTGGGCGCGATGATCAACAAAATCGGCTTTTCGGTGAAGGCATACCATAGCCGCACCGGTGAACAGCGTGAAGGCGAAAGCTCCCTGCGCCACCGCCCGCATGGGGTACTGGCGGTGTTTGGTCCCTATAACTTCCCGGGACATCTGCCAAATGGCCATATCGTTCCGGCGCTGCTGGCGGGCAACTGTGTGGTATTTAAACCCAGCGAACTGACGCCGCTGACCGCCGAAAAAACCGTTGAGCTCTGGCTGGCTGCGGGCCTGCCTGCCGGTGTGCTGGCACTGTTACAGGGCGGACGTGAGACTGGTCAGGCGCTGGCCAACTGTCAGCAGATTGATGGCCTGCTGTTTACCGGCAGCGCCCATACCGGCTATCAGCTGCATCGCCAGTTTGCCGGTCAGCCTGAAAAGATGCTGGCGCTGGAGATGGGCGGTAACAATGCCCTGATTGTTGAAGATCCGGCGGACACTGATGCGGCTGTCAACATCACGTTGCAGTCAGCCTTTATAACCGCCGGTCAGCGCTGCACCTGCGCGCGGCGTCTGCTGGTCAGACGCGGCGATGCAGGGGATGCGTTTCTGCGGCGACTGGTGGAGGTGGCGGGGCGACTGCAACCCGCCGCCTGGAATGCTGAACCGCAGCCGTTTATGGGCAGCGTGATCTCCACCGGCGCAGCAGAGAAGATTATGGGTGAGTGGCAACGGCGGGTTGAGGCGGGCGGCGAGGTGCTGCTGGAAATGCGCTGGCCGGATCGCCACACTGCCATCCTGACGCCAGGTATTATCGATTTAACCGGCGTGCAGGGCATTCCGGATGAAGAGGTCTTTGGTCCGCTGTTAGGCATAGTCCGCTATGAGACATTTGAAGAGGCGATAGCGCTGGCGAACCAGACCCGTTATGGCCTGTCGTGCGGATTGATCTCGCCTTCACGCCAGCAGTTTGATCAGTTGCTGCTTGAAGCGCGTGCCGGTATCGTCAACTGGAACAAACCGCTGACCGGCGCAGCCAGTACCGCACCGTTTGGCGGCATTGGTGCCTCGGGCAACCATCGCGCCAGCGCCTGGTATGCGGCGGATTACTGCGCCTGGCCAATGGCCTCGCTGGAGACGCCTGACCTGACGCTGCCCGCCACGCTGTCGCCGGGCCTCGATTTCTCCACCCAGGAGACGACGTCATGAAGGCAACCGAGGCCAACTTTGATGGGCTGGTGGGGTTAACACACCACTATGCCGGGCTATCGTTTGGTAACGAAGCCTCGACCCGCAATCAGCTGCAGCCGTCGAATCCCCGTCTGGCGGCAAAGCAGGGGTTGCTCAAGATGAAAGCGCTGGCCGATATGGGCTACGTGCAGGGGGTGATCCCGCCGCATGAGCGGCCCAATATTGCGGCGCTGCGCCAGCTCGGCTTTGGTGGCAGCGATGAGCAGGTGCTGGCTGCGGCCGGGAAAACTGCGCCGGGATTACTCTCCGCCGTCAGTTCAGCCTCGGCGATGTGGGTCGCCAATGCTGCCACGGTCTCGCCGTCAGCGGACAGCCTTGATGGCCGGGTTCACCTGACGGTGGCGAACCTTAACAACAAATTCCACCGTGCGATAGAAGCGCCGGAAACGGCCTGGCTGCTGCGTTCCATCTTCCGCGACGATCGCCATTTTGCGGTGCATGATGCTTTGCCGCAGGTGGCGATGTTTGGCGATGAAGGGGCGGCGAACCATAACCGACTGGGCGGCGCCTATGGTGAGCGCGGCGTGCAGCTGTTTGTCTATGGCCGCGACAGCAGCCATGAGGGCAAAGCCCCGCAGCGCTATCCGGCACGTCAGACCCGGGAAGCCAGCGAGGCTGTCGCCCGTCTGCATCAGCTCTCACCGGAAAGCGTGCTGTATGCGCAGCAGAATCCTGCGGTGATCGATCAGGGCGTGTTCCATAACGATGTGATTGCGGTAAGTAACCAGCAGATGCTCTTCTGTCACCAGCACGCCTTTGTTAATCAGCCTGAACTGCTGGCGCAGCTTCGGTCGCGCGTCCCCGGTTTTGTTGCGCTGGAAGTGCCGGAAAATCGGGTGTCAGTGAAAGATGCGGTAGAGACCTATCTGTTTAACAGTCAGTTGCTGAGCCGTCCCGACGGCACCATGATGCTGGTGCTGCCGGAGGAGTCACGTCAGCATCCGGGTGTCTGGCGCTACTTGTGTGAACAGGTTGAGGCTGACACGCCACTCAAAGCCCTGAAGGTGTTTGATCTGCGCGAAAGCATGTATAACGGGGGTGGTCCAGCCTGCCTGCGTTTGCGGGTGGTGCTGACACCACAGGAGCAGCAGGCAGTGAATCCGGCGGTGCTGATGAACGATCGGCTCTTCAGCACGCTGAATAACTGGGTTGACCGTCATTACCGCGATCGCCTGACCCAGGCCGATCTGGTCGACCCAGAATTGCTGCGTGAGGGACGCGACGCGCTGGATGAACTGACGAAGCTGCTAGACTTAGGAAATGTATATGCATTTCAGCAGTGAAGGAGGGGGCAGCACAGTCTGCCGCCTGCTCAGGGCGAAAAGGAGGAACGATGCAGGACTTTTTACAGCAAACGCTCTCCGGCGAGGTGCCGCGTAAGCGTAGTGGTGAAACGGCGCATCTTCGCTGGCAATGGTTGTATCACGGCATACTGTTGATGGAGCCGACGGTGCCGGTTAAACAGGCGCTGGTGCTCTCTGCCGGGATCCACGGCAATGAAACGGCCCCGGTAGAAATGGTGAACCAGCTGGTTAATCCGCTGCTGCGGGGCGAAAAGCCGTTACAGCAGCGCATGCTGGTGATTCTGGGTAATCCCTCAGCGCTACGCGCCGGTAAGCGCTATGTGCGTTATGACATTAACCGGCTGTTTGGCGGACGCTGGCAGCAGATTGATGATGGTGATGAGGCCCGCCGCGTGCTGCGGCTGGAGCAGACGCTGGAGACCTTCTGGCAGCTGGGCGAGTGCGATGAAACGCGCTGGCATCTCGACATGCACACGGCTATTCGTGGCTCTTATCATCCTCAGTTCGGCGTAATGCCGCATAATGAACGCCCCTGGCCGCCCACGTTTCTTGACTGGCTGGCCGCTGCCGGGCTGGAAGCGCTGGTGTTCCATCGCTCGCCGGGCGGCACCTTTACCCACTTCAGCTGCGAGCACTTCGGTGCGGCCAGCTGTACCCTGGAGCTGGGCAAAGCGCTGCCGTTTGGCGAAAACGACCTCAGTCATTTCAGTGCGGCACAACAGGCGCTGGCGTCTTTACTCTATGGCGAAGTGCTGCCTGCGGCGGCGGTTAAACCGCGTCACTATCGGGTCGCGCAGCAGATCACCCGACTGAGTGAGCACTTTACGCTGCATATGTCGCCGGAAACGCTGAACTTTACCGCGTTTCCACAGGGGACGTTGCTGGCGGAAGATGGTAGCACCCGCTATTACGTGCAGCAGGCGCGGGAGTATGTGCTGTTCCCTAACCCTAACGTGGCCGCCGGGCTGCGTGCCGGACTGATGCTGATTGAAGAGAGCGAACAGACTCAGGCGCTGCCGGTCTGATAGCGGTTGTTAACAGCGCAGACCCTCGGCGCTAAAAAACCGACAGGAAAAGTGGAAGATCGGCTTCCGCTTTCCTGTCGTAACCCTTACACTCCTCCATGATTTCTGCCAAATTCGCTTTAAATTCATAAACATTTTCAATTCCTCACGCCTTTCTTCTTATTCTCTTCATGATTGCCCGATTTTTATCTTTTATGCTTTCACGGCTTTACTCAGGCTCTGAGTAGTTGACGTTCAGCGTCGTATGCTTGTTTCCGAAGACGCGACAGAGTGCTGTCGTCATTATCATGAATTATAAGGACACTATTATGCGCAAACTGACTTCCCTTTTACTGGCTTCCTCGCTGGCGTTTGGTGCAGCCAGCGCCGTCCATGCAGCCGCTGACAACCTGACTCCACCGCCAGCAGGCAGCGAAAAAGCGATGCACAAGCCGCCAATGCGCCACGGCATGGAGATGATGTTTAAAGGTCTGAACCTGACCGACGCGCAGAAAACTCAGATGCGCGACATCATGAAAGAGAGCCACAAAGATATGAAACGCCCGTCACTGGACGAGCGTCGTGCGGCCCACAGCATTATTGCCTCTGACAGCTTCGACCAGAGCAAAGCAGAAGCACAGGCAGAGAAGATGTCCGCCAATGCCAAAGAGCATGCGCTGAAGATGCTGGAAACCCAGAACAAGCTCTATAACGTGCTGACGCCGGAGCAGAAGAAACAGTACAACGCTAACTTTGAAAAGCGTCTGACTGAGAAAGGCCCGCACGAGGGCAAAATGGCACCGCCAGCAGAACCGGCTGAATAACACTCGTTAAGCGAACGGTCTGAGACCGCCGGCGCTGTCCACTGAAGGTGAGTGGGCAGCGTCGGCGGTTTTTTTATAGCGGCAGAATAGGGTAGGCACCTGACAGAATCGGGCGGCAGAGGATTTTGTAGCCGTCATGATCAAAACCGCCTTTGGGCCGCTGCAGTTTTCTGGCCTCATCCATGCTGCTGACCGAACCGAGATAGAACCAGTGGTCGATAACGTGGATCTGCGTCATCTCTTTGCCTTCCTCCACCAGCCCCACGGCACCCTGCCATGGCCAGCAGAACACCCGCACGTTTTCCAGCGCCTCCAGCAGTCGATCCTGATGATCGCTGACCGGCTCTTTTCCACAGCAGGCCCCGGCGCAACGGCGCAGTGCCGAGCGGAAGCAGCCTCGCCCCGCACTCAGCGCTTCCAGACCCAGCAGGCCATGACAGAGCTGATACTCATCCGCGAGCTGCTTGAGCCGTTCCAGCGCGGCGAAGCGACTGCGATAGAGCCCAAACAGGTTGGGGGACTGGCTGAAATCGAGGTCTTTTGCATAGACCACATTCGGTTTGCCGTCGGTAATCTGCAATGAACAGAGCTGCCGGTTTTTGCGCAGTCGCTTATTGAACAGCGGCTGCTGGGTTTTGATCATCTGCGCTTCCAGCAGCAGCGCGCCGAGGTCGCCCGCGGTAGGGATCCAGCTTACACGCCGCGACTGGCGCAGCATTTTCGCCTCATCCGGGGTGCGGAAATGGGACATCACCCGCGAACGCAGATTCACACTTTTACCGATATAGAGCGGCAGCGACTCACTTTCGCCATGAAAGGTATAGACGCCAGGATGATTTGGCAGGCCTTCCAGCCATTCACGCAGGTGTTCGGGATATTGATAAATTGCATTCGCATCGGGTTCGGGGCGAAGTATGGCAGAACGTCTGACCAAGATGGACTCCATTTACTGGTTGTCCATACAGCATAACAGGCAGGTGAAATGATCGCCAGCCGTCTGGTTACAAAGACCGTGTTGCCCGCCAGCAGATCAGCGAGCCGAGCGTGATCATCGCCACGCCCTGCCAGAAGGCCAGCGGCGGCGTCAGGCCGAGCCACAGCGATCCCATCAGGGCCGACAGCACCGGCGTAAAGTAGGAGGCGGTGGCCAGCAGCGTCAGATTGCCCTGCTGAATCCCGTGATTCCAGGCGGAATAGGCGATGGCGGTGGAGAGCCCGACAAACAGCACCTCCAGCAGCGGCACCAGCGTAAAGGCCATCGGCACAGTGTGATCGCTGAAGGCATATTTCAGCCACAGCGCCAGTGCAGTCAGGATAAAAAACAGCGTGACGCCATTGGAACCACGGGCAAAGCGGCGGGTGAGATTATTGTAGAGCGCCCAGGTCAGGGCGGCGATAAAGGCCAGTGCATAGGCGACCGGGTTGCGCAGCATATTCTGCCACAACAGCGCCGGCGATCCGCTGCCGCTGCCTTTCATTACCCAGACGATCCCCAGCAGCGACAGCAGCAGTCCTGGCCACAGCCAGACACGGAAACGCTGCTGATTAAATGGGATCGCCAGCACGATGGTCAGACAGGGCCAGAGATAGTTAATCATCCCCAGCTCCAGCGACTGGCTGCGATCGCTGGCCAGCCCGATGGCCAGTGCCAGACAGATTTCATAGCCGACAAAGAGTACGCCGCCCAACCACAGGTAGATGGCTGGCATCGCGCCGGGTCTGGGCAGGCCCCGGGTCAGGCAAAGGAGACACGCCGTGGTGGTGTAGATCAGCGCCGCACCACCGGTGGCGCCAAAGGCTTCACTGACGCTGCGCAGCAGGCCAACGGTCGTACTCCAGAGCAGAATGGCGACAAGCCCGATGAGGGTCGCGCGCGAAACGGTGGCAGGCATGCAGCGATCAACAAAGTCAGTGAGAGAAGCCTCCCTTGCCGCGGCAAGGGAGGGGCAGGATTACTTCCAGAAGTCGTCGAATACCGTGATCGGCGGACGACGTTTGTGCTCGGTTTTCTGATACCAGCCTTCGATGATACGGGCGCTCTCAGGATTGATGCTTTTGCCTTCCAGGTAGTCATCAATCATCTCATAGGTGACGCCCAGCGCCACTTCATCCTGCAGGCCTGGACGATCATCTTCCAGATCGGCAGTCGGTTTCTTCAGATAGAGATGCTCCGGGCAGCCAAGGTGTTTCAGCAACTGCTTGCCCTGACGCTTGTTCAGGCGGAACAGGGGATTGATGTCCGTGCCGCCATCGCCATACTTGGTGAAGAAACCGGTCACGGCTTCAGCCGCGTGATCGGTGCCGACCACCACGCCTTTGGTCATGCCGGCGATGCTGTATTGCGCTTTCATCCGCTCACGGGCTTTTTCATTGCCGCGGACAAAATCGGAAAGCGTAATACCCGCCTCTTTCAGCGCGCGCTCACTGGCCAGCACCGACTCTTTGATGTTTACCACCAGCGAACGGTCGGGTTTGATAAAGGCCAGCGCGTCCTGACAATCCTGCTCATCCGCCTGCACACCATAGGGCAGACGCACGGCAATAAAGGTGTAGTCGTTATCACCGCTCTCCTGACGCAGTTCGGTGATCGCCCGCTGTGCCAGCGCGCCCGCCAGGGTTGAATCCTGACCGCCGCTGATCCCCAGCACCAGCGTTTTCAGGCCGCTGTGGCGTTTCAGGTAGGCTTTAAGAAAATCGATGCTGACGCGCACTTCCTGGTCGGCGTCGATAGTGGGCTTCACACCCAGGGCTTCAATAATTTCCTGCTGCAGTGACATGAACTTCTCCTCAGGTCAGTGGCCTGTCGGCTCGATGCGAACGTTTTATTAAAGCTAACGTGCCTTTGCGAAAACAACAAGCCAAAGCGGTAACTCATTACCATGAAACGTTGCGAAATCAGTGAGTTTTTACCTGCGGCAGCGGTTTTTTCGCCAGCACGCTAAACATCAGAATCGCCGTCATAAAGCAGCCAAAAATGGTGGCGCACATGCTCAGCACCGAGGTACCACCGATGCCGGTAATCGGCACGGTAATCGCACCCAGCGTAAACATCGTGACGCCAATCACCGCGGAGGCGCTACCAGCGCGATGGCCCTGACTCTGCATCGCCAGGGACGAGGCGGTGGTAGCGATAACGCCGTTGCTGGCAATGGTAAAGAACAGTGCCACCAGCAGCAGCGCTAAGGGAGCATGCAGCAGCGCGGCCAGCAGCAGCAGGCTGGAGGCGACAAAGGCCAGCGTCAGTCCGCCTTTCAGCACCCGATATTCGCCCCACAATGGACAGAGGCGGGCGCTGGTCTGTGAAGCAATCACCAGGCCAAACCCGTTGGCCGCAAAGCAGAAGCTAAAGGCCTGAGGCGAAAGACCATAGAGTTGCTGCAGCACGAACGGCGAGGCACCGATGTAGGCGAACATGCCGGACATCATAAACCCCTGGGTCAGGCAGAAGCCCATGAAGGGGCGATGGGTAATCACCTGACCCAATGCTGCGTAGGCGGAGAATATTGATCCTTTACTGCGGCGTGCCTCAGGCAGGGTTTCATGCAGCTTCCAGCGGGCCAGCAGGATCAGCAAAATGGCAATGCCGCCCAGCACCATGAAGATGCCGCGCCAGTTTAAAATCGTCATCAGCACGCCGCCTAATACCGGTGCGCCGATCGGTGCCAGACCGTTGACCAGCATCAGCAGAGCGAAGAACCGCGTCAGCTCGTGGCCGCTGTACATATCGCGTGCAATCGCCCGTGACAGCACCGCGCCGCCCGCACCCGCTAATCCTTCGAACAGCCGCGCCAGCAGCAGCTGGTTAATATCCTGCGCCAGCGCACAGCCCATCGAGGCGATAAATAGCAACACCAGTGACAGGGTCAGCGGGCGCAGGCGGCCGAACTTATCGCTCATCGGGCCAAAGAGCAGCTGGCCAAAGCCGAGACCTAACAGGCCAGCGGTCAGACTCAGCTGCGCGGTAGCGGTTTCAGTGTGCAGGTCCTGGGCCATTTGTGGCAGTGCAGGCAGATAGAGGTCGATGCAGAGCGGGCCCAGTGCGGCCAGCAGGCCCAGCGTAATGGCATAAACCAGGCGATTGGAGTGTACAGGGGTCATTTATCCTCGGGATTGTCAGCGATGGGGTAAACAGAAAGCGGGTAAGTCAGTGAATAACAGCGTCCGGTAACGTGACATTTACGCCGATCTGCGACTGCGCGGATGACGGTGTGGTCTCTGAAAACGGGGCGCTATCGGGTACCTGTTTTGCCGGGCAGTATACGTCTGCGTTGACAGCAAAACAGCCTTCTTTACGAAATCCTGACATTTGGAAGGCCACTAATTGTTCGTCATAAACTTGATAAATCAGCATTTATGTTCCAGGCTTGTTTCCACATGGACAATAAATGAGGAACAACAAGATGAATAAAGTGATGGGATGTATCGCTGCGGCGCTGACGCTGGCTGCACTGTCTGGTTGTACGACTTACGATCGTGCGGAAAGCTACGTGACTAAGCCAGTGGTAAAGGATGTTAAAAAGGGTATGACCCGTGATCAGGTTCGTCAGATCGCCGGTACGCCTTCTACTGAAATCACCATGGTTCACGCGCGCGGCACCTGCCAGACTTATGTACTGGGTCAGCGCGACGGTAAAGCTCAGACTTACTTCGTGAGCTATAACGACACCGGCCGTGTCATGAACTACGGCTTCCAGAGCTGTGCGGAATATGACACCGACCCGCAGGTTCAGCAGTAACTCTTAGCACCCCTGAATAGTAAACGGCCCGTCATCATGACGGGCCGTTTTTCGTTGTGGCACTGACTACAAACCTGCCGGGCGCGGCACCTCAACATAATCGCCATCTATCTGCCGCTGGTAGAAGTGGCCAGCCTGCACATAGAAGCGTTTGCCGTTAAAGTCTAGTACCCGCATTTCACTGCTGACCCGCGACTCTGCAGGCGGCTCTGCCACCACATACTCATCGCCGTGACGCTGATAATAATTGCCATTGAGCAGATAGTAGGTCAGTCCGCCTATCAGCACCGCGGTTGCGGCTTCAGGCAAAAAGCGCACCGGCCCGGGTCCGCCCCAGTGTGGCCCGTGGCCGCCATGGCGATCCCATCCACCCGGCGGGCCCCAGTCGCCAGGATGAGCGAAAGCCAGAGCGGGTGTCAAAAGCGTCAGCGTCAGAAGCGAGGCGATTATCTTTTTCATCAGGTGTTCTCCTCATAAGACTGGATGCAGAATTCGCTTTTTACCCGGCAAAGACAAGCAATAAAGCGGCGATTTTTCGCCTGTTTACCATGCTTAACGCTTTCTTAACGGCGTTGCCATTAATGGGGGAGATTATGGAGAAGAAGGGCGGGAATAACCTGGCGCGGGCGCGCCAGGTTCAGAGCAGATTAGCGGTGTGCCAGTTCGGCGTTGTCGTCGCTTTCCAGGACGCGCTTATCGGTCAGACCTAACCAGCGACTGGTGAGAGAACCGGCGGTCATGGAACCGTTGACGTTCAGGGCTGTACGACCCATATCGATCAGCGGCTCAATGGAGATCAGCAGCGCCACCAGGGTGACCGGCAGGCCCATCGCAGGCAGGACAATCAGTGCCGCGAAGGTTGCACCACCGCCGACACCGGCAACGCCTGCTGAGCTCAGCGTCACGATCCCGACCAGCGTCGCAATCCACAGTGGGTCAAACGGGTTGATCCCGACGGTTGGCGCAACCATCACTGCCAGCATAGTTGGATAGAGACCGGCACAGCCGTTCTGGCCGATAGTGGCACCAAAAGAGGCCGCAAAGCTGGCAATTGACTCAGGCACGCCAAGACGACGGGTCTGGGTTTCCACGCTCAGCGGAATGCTGGCTGCGCTGGAGCGGCTGGTAAAGGCGAAGGTAATAACCGGCCACACTTTACGGAAGAAGCGCATCGGGTTGATACCATTTACCGACAGCAGCAGGGCGTGGACACCAAACATGATGGCCAGACCGAGGTAAGAGGCAACCACAAAGCTGCCCAGCTTGATGATGTCCTGCAGGTTAGAACCGGCAACCACTTTGGTCATCAGCGCCAGCACACCATAAGGTGTCAGCTTCATCACTAAACGCACCAGCTTCATGACCCAGGACTGCAGCGTATCGATCGCGACCAGCACGCGCTGACCTTTAACTTCATCATCTTTCAGCAACTGCAGTGCAGCTACACCCAGGAAGGCGGCGAAGATAACGACGCTGATAATCGAGGTCGGACTGGCTCCGGTCAGATCGGCAAACGGGTTTTTCGGGATAAAGGAGAGCACCAGTTGCGGCACGGTCAGGTCAGCCACTTTGCCGACATAGTTGCTCTGGATCGCACTGAGACGCGCAGTCTCCTGCACGCCCTGAACCAGACCTTCAGCGCTCAGGCCAAACAGGCCGGTCACGAAGACGCCGACCAGCGCCGAGATCGCGGTGGTAAACAGCAGTACGCCAATCGTCAGTACGCTGATTTTTCCCAGCGACGAGGCGTTATGCAGACGGGCAACCGCACTCAGAATGGAAACGAACACCAGCGGCATTACGACCATCTGCAGCAACTGGACATAGCCATTACCGACGATGTTAAACCAGCTGATAGACTCTTTGACCACTGCGCTGTTTTCGCCGTAGATCAACTGCAAAACCAGGCCGAACAGTACGCCGATTACCAGACCGGTCAGCACTTTTTTCGACAGGCTCCAGTTCTGACGGCTGAAGCGAGAGAGCAATACCAGCAGCACCACAAAGGCTACGATATTAAGCGTAAGAGGAAGGTCCATACTGAAACTCCAGAGTAATGCGGCCTTTCGCTCTGGAAAGGCCGCATAATGTTAATCACGAATTAAGACAGCAGGAATGGTAACAGCAGGCGAAGAGGGTGCCTTATATCCAAATGGCATGGTTTATAACTTAAAGGCGTTTTGTGCTGATTTATTGCGCAGTATGACTGGAAATCAACCGTCCTACGCCATTTTGTAGCGTATCGAACAGCTGTGACGGCCAGCCGTTTGCACCAAAAGATGGCATGCCCACCGGAAACCAGAGCGCATATCCCACCAGTCCCAGGCACAATGCCCGTTCAAGCTGGTTGCCTTTCTGACTGCGCAGAATCGGCAGCCGGAAACGCCAGCGGCAGGGCCACAGCAGCGGAACCCCGGCAGGCGTCAGCATATCGGCCACAATATGGCTAAGGTAGCCCAGCGTCAGACCCTGCAGGACATCAGGCGGTATCGGCGACGACTGGGGCAGGTTTATCTGAAAAAGCCACAAACCGGCGGCTATCGCCAGCAAACTGTGGGTAAAGCCGCGATGGCCGAACGCGCGCGCAATAGGATGAGAGAGCCAGCGTAGTCGCTGTCCCAGCAGAGATTTAGGGTGATCGATATCGGGCAACAGACATGTCAGCAGCGCTGAGGGGACAAGATGCCACCAGTCGGCCTGCGCCAGCACCGGTGTCAGCTCAGCACGCTTCGCAAAGATAGCGCTGGCAATGGCAAAAATGATGTGGCCTTCGCCCGTCATGATAGAACCTGGTTGCAAAGAAAACTGTCGATGCATCCAGTATAGGGATTTATCCAGTAAATGAGAACATGTGACGCTGTAACGAAGCATGAATATTATTAACAAGGCGGACAGCGATGAAACACTGTCCGCCAGTAAGATTAACGCGCCAGCCAGCCGCCATCCACCGCCAGGGTGTAGCCATTCACGTAGTCAGACGCGGAAGAGGCCAGGAAGACTACCGGGCCCATCATGTCATCCGGCACGCCCCAGCGGCCTGCCGGAATACGGCCCAGAATCTCTTCACTACGCGACTCATCATTACGAAGCTGTTCCGTATTGTTGGTGGCCATGTAACCGGGAGCGATGGCATTGACGTTAATGCCATGTTTTGCCCACTCGTTCGCCATCAGACGGGTCAGTCCCATCACGGCACTTTTCGACGCCGTATAAGAGGGCACCCGGATACCGCCCTGGAAGGAGAGCATGGAGGCGATATTGATGATCTTGCCGCCATTACCCTGCGCGATAAACTGACGGGCAACCTGCTGCGACAGGAAAAACAGGCTCTTGCTGTTAAGATTCATCACGTCATCCCAGTCCTGCTCACTGAAATTCAGTGCGTCCTCACGGCGGATAATGCCGGCATTGTTGACCAGAATGTCAATTTTACCGGCAGCGGCCAGCGCCTGTTCAACCACTGAGGCCACCACGCTGGTCTGCATCAGATCGGCCTGTACCGGCCAGAACCGGCGACCCAGCGCCTCCACTTTACTTTGGGTATCATCCGGGCCATCACGGTTAACGCCGACGATATCACAACCCGCCTGGGCCAGACCCAGCGCCATACCTTGCCCTAAACCGGTATTACAGCCGGTCACCAGCGCGACTTTACCTTCCAGGTTAAACGTACTCAGTACCATGGTATTTCTCCTCTGCTCAGCGCAGTTCACTGATTTTGACGTGGTCCATGTCATCAAAGACCTGATTCTCACCCACCATGCCCCAGATAAAGGTGTAACGCTGGGTGCCGACACCGGCGTGAATTGACCAGCTGGGTGAGATCACCGCCTGCTCGTTGTGTACCAGCAGATGGCGGGTTTGCTGCGGTTGCCCCATCATGTGGAAGACGGCGCACTCTTCGCTCATATCGAAGTAGAAATAGACTTCCATGCGGCGTTCGTGGGTGTGGCAGGGCATGGTGTTCCACAGGCTGCCTTCATCCAGTTTGGTTAAGCCCATGGTGAGCTGACAGGTGGGCAACACATCCGGCACGATAAATTTGTTAATGGTGCGGCGATTGGATGTCGCGGCATCACCCAGCGTCGCGGTGGCGGCTTCCTGCAGCGTGATTTTCTTGTCCGGGAAGGTGCTGTGTGCTGGCGCACTGTTGTAATAGAATTTGGCCGGCTGCGCAGGGTTCAGGCTGCGGAACTGCAGGTTGCGCGCACCTTTGCCTATGTAAAGTGCCTCTTCGTGACCGATTTCCCACGCTTTACCGTCAACTTCTACCAGACCCGGGCCGCCAATATTGATCATGCCCAGCTCGCGGCGTTCAAGAAAATAAGCGACGCCCAGCTGTTTTCCCATCTCATCACCGATAGTGACCGGATTATTCACCGGCATGACGCCGCCAATAATGATGCGGTCGATATGGCTGTAGGTCAGGGTGTAATCATCGGCAGTAAATATCTTCTCAATCAGGAACTCGCGGCGCAGTGCTTCAGTGTCGAGTTGCTTAGCGTGATCGCTGTGAATGCTTTGACGAACGTCCATCTCAGGCCTCTCTGCAGGTCAGGTTATTCATGCCCCAAACGGGGACGCTTTTGGCATCTTAGGCAGAGCGGGATGGGAATTCAATAAAAATGAAACGTTGTTTTATTTTTTGCGGGTCAGATCAAGTGACAGGTGCAACAGGCAATAAAAAGCCCGCCATAAGCGGGCTGATATTATCCCTGCAGATGCTGCAGGCTAAGCTGGGTCAGATTGTCCAGCCGGACATCCGCCAGCGTCCAGCGGGGATCGTCACGGTGTTCAGCGGCGGGCACCACAATCGATCGCATTCGCGCTGCTTTGGTGGCGATCATGCCGTTAAACGAATCTTCCAGCGTGACGCAGTTGAGCGGATCGATCGCAAGGCTGGCGGCGGCGTTGAGATAGACCTGCGGATGGGGCTTGCTGTAGGGCAGCGCTTCTGCTGAAGCCAGTACGTCGAAATAAGGGCGCAGATTGAAGATCTCCAGCACCTGTTCCAGCATCTTTAGCGGTGATGCTGAGGCAAGGCCGATTTTCAGCCCCTGTTCCCGGCACAGTTGCAGCGCCGTTTCCACGCCCGGCAGCAGTGGCCGCGTCTGATCCACCAGCGTCATGGCGCGCGTAATAATCCGCTCAGTGACCTCCTGCTGAGAGGGGCCATGCCAGGGCAGCGTTTCGTACCACATCCGTACAGTCTGATCGATGCGCAGACCCAGGGTATCGGGCATTTCACTGCGACGTGACAGGTCAACATCCAGCGTTGAAAAGATATCCAGCTCAGCCTGATCCCACAGAGGCTCAGAATCGATCAGTAAGCCATCCATATCAAACAGGGCGGCAAGGACAGGGCGGTGATAAGGCATCAGGGGGTCTCCTTTTAAAGTCAGCTTTACCTTACCATCATTCTTTGCTGGCGCACGCTCTGCCCGACAGGCCACGCTTTATTTGGGAAATTTCACCGTTGGCAGGTAAACTGACGGCAAATTGGATTCCGGGTTCAGGAGATATTATGACCTATCAACAGGCTGGCCGTATCGCCATCCTCAAGCGAGTGGCAGGCTGGGTGCTCTTTTTAGTGGCGCTGCTGTCGACCATTATTTCTGTATTGAGCTTTATGTTTAAGCACAGCGAAAAGCAGCCAGGCATTGATGCCGTCATGCTCGATTTCGTCCACGTCATCGTCGATATGCTGCGCTTTAACACGCCATTCCTGAATGTCTTCTGGCATAACTCGCCGGTACCGGAATTTAACGGTCAGATGAACCTGGGTTTCTGGCTGATCTACATTCTGATTTTTGTCGGGCTGGCGCTGGAGTCGTCAGGCGCGCGGATGGGACGTCAGGCGCGTCACGTCAAAGAAGGCATTGAGGATCAGATGATTCTGGAGCAGGCAAAAGGCAGTGAAGGGCGTAGCCGTCAGCAACTGGAAGAGAAGGTGCGCGTACCTCGGCACACCATCTTCCTGCAGATCTTCCCGCTCTATGTCCTGCCGGTGGTGATTGCGATAGCCGGTTATTTTGCGCTGTCGCTGCTGGGCTTTATCTGACCGCGAGCTTTGTCAGGCCGGTCTGGCCTGACTGGCGCCCAGCGCATCCTCATCCAGCAACTGGCCAATGGCGAACTGTGCATCGCCTGGCCAGTGCCCGCCAAAGACGTTAGCCCGGTTGAGCAGATAGTAGAGCTGGTAGACCGGCAGACGCTGCGAAAAACCATCCGGTAGCGGCCACACCGCCTGATAACCGTCGTAAATCTGGCGAGGCAGGTCAGGGTACCAGCTCAGCATGGCTAAATCGCACTCACGGTCGCCCCAGTAACAGGCAGGGTCGAACAGCCAGGGGCCACTCTCACTGCTGGCGCAGTTAGCCGGCCAGAGATCGCCATGCAGCAGCGACGGTTGCGGATGATGTGACGCGAGCACCCGCTGCACGCAGGCAACGATCAGCTCTGTATCCCCGTACTGAATTCCCTTTTCTGCCGCCAGCTGCAGCTGCCAGCCAATGCGCTGTTCAGCAAAAAAAACCGACCAGCGTCGCAGCCAGCTATTGGGTTGGGGCGTCGTGGTGATGTTATTGTCGAAATCGAGGCCGAACTGCGTCTGCTCGCTCCACTGATGCAGATGCGCCAGTTGCTGACCGAGCTGATATGCACTCTGCTCATCAAGCGGCTGTGGCCTGATATATTCCAGCAGCAGAAAGCTCTCCTCGCGATGATGACCCACACCATAGACTTTAGGCACCCGAACCGTGCCGGTGCGCGCCAGCAAATCCAACTGGTCTGCTTCCCAGGTAAAGAGCGACAGCATATCGCGGCTGTTACTTTTGACGAAGACGTCGTGATCACCGTAGCGGATCTGCCAGGTGGGATGGATATCACCCCCCGCGAGGGCGTGACGTTGAGTGATTTCGGCGTTGCCTAACTGCTCGCTTAACAGACGACTAATGGCTGACCACATTGGGCTATCCTCGTTATTCGCTGCGTAAGTTCGATTGTATTGCGTAAATATTCACCAAAAACCGCGCAATTGCACCCTTTATTCTGGCGCTGAGGTGGCAGGGCGATGATCGGCAGCATCGCGCAGATACTCTTCGAAGGTCGTGACGGTCACCTCGGGTTCCTGACCCAGCGCGCTTTCACCGGCCGTAGTGACCTGTTGCCGCAGATCCTCAGCCTCCAGCGTGCTGACGATGCCATAGCTGTTCGTACCGAGTTCATGCGGATGGCCGTCGTCATCTGTCATCGTGGTCGTGAAACCTGCAGCGGTCATTGCGCTGGTCAGCTCCAGGATGTCACTTAAGCCCGACTCCTGATAGTGAAAGGTCACGATATAGCGGGTTAAGGTGTTGCTCATGAGGCACCTCCGGGGAAGGGAAACTGAACTGAGCGTAGACCATGGTGAAAAATCAGGCGAATTATGAAGGAGATGCCGTGTGTGTGACGTGATGCATAGCGTAAATTCGTGTCAGGAGCCAGCAGCATAACGTAAAAATCTTCTGCCGTTGCGTCTGGCTTTTCGTTTGGGCAGCACTATAATGCGCGACGTTAATAAGATGAGTCCCAATTAACAGGGGTTGTCAGGGCGATTCCAGGCATTTTGTGTAAGTTAATAATTTTTTACAAAACTTACCGTAAATTGCATTGAATGCCCGGCAAAACGCTTCAGACTCTCCGTTTTTTAAACAGTCGCACGGATCACATTTAATGAAAGCCTATAACAAGCTGTCTGCTGTTCTTTTGCTCTCCGCCGGAGCTTTTTGTCACCAGGCAATGGCCGATAACGCCGTATTTACGTCAATGGATGACCCTTCAACAGCTAAAAAGCCGTTTGAAGGTTCTGCTGCTGCGGGATATCTGGCGCAAACCGGTAACACCACCAGTTCATCAATGACGGCTCAGACCAATATGACCTGGTATCAGTCATCTATGGCTTACAGCTTGTGGGGTAACGCAGCCAACACCTCGTCAAACGATGAGCGCTCTTCTGAAACTTACAACATCGGTGGTCGTTCACGTTACAACCTCAACTCGTATGACTACCTGTTTGGACAGGCGAGCTGGTTAAGCGATCGTTTCAATGGTTACGATTCACGCGACGTGCTGACAGCCGGTTACGGTCGTCAGATTCTGAATGGACCGGTGCACTCGCTGCGTGCGGAATTGGGTCCGGGTGTACGTTATGACGATTATCACGCGGGTGGTCATCAGACCAAAGCGCTGGGCTATGGCGCAGTCAGCTATCAGTGGCAGCTGACCGACACCACTAAATTTATTCAGGGCGTGTCAGTGCTGAGCAGCTTCGGAGAAGACACCACGGTGAACTCCGAAACTGGTCTGCAGGTGGCGATCAACAGCCACTTCGCGCTGAAGCTGGCTTACAACGTCAGCTGGAACAACAATCCGGCGGAATCGGCACCTGATCGCACCGATACCAAAACCTCAATCATGCTCTCTTACGCTATGTAAGCGCATTTTTGCAGCAGCATTCACAGCGGCCTGACAGTGTGTCAGGCCGATTTTTTTTGATTTCTCCAGGGCTTAGCGAAAAAGGCATGGGTTTTTCTCGCCGGGGAAAACTGCTATCATCGGCCCCGCACTGAAATCCTGGCGACATTCCGACAATGTGGGTCTGATATCACGCCGGGTCACTAATTTTACATTACGTTGCATGTAGGCTTTCGTGTGGCTTACCACTGCAAATAAGGATATGAAATGCCTGTAATTACGCTTCCTGATGGCAGCCAGCGCGTGTTTGACCGCCCTGTCAGTGTGATGGATATTGCGCTGGACATCGGTCCTGGTCTGGCGAAAGCCTGTATCGCTGGCCGTGTTAACGGTGAACTGGTTGATGCTGTTGATCCCATCACTGAAGATGCCGCCGTAGCGATCATTACCGCTAAAGATGAAGCGGGTCTGGAAATCATCCGTCACTCCTGTGCGCACCTGTTAGGGCATGCGATTAAACAGCTGTGGCCGGATACCAAAATGGCGATTGGCCCGGTCATCGATAACGGCTTCTATTATGATGTCGACATCGATCGTACCCTGACCCAGGAAGATATCGACCTGCTGGAAAAACGCATGCATCAGTTGGCTGAAACCAACTACGATGTGGTGAAGAAGAAGGTCAGCTGGCAGGAAGCTCGCGACGTCTTTGCGGCGCGCGGCGAAATTTACAAGACCACCATTCTTGATGAAAACATCAGCCATGACGATAAGCCTGGCCTGTATCATCACGAAGAATATGTCGACATGTGCCGCGGTCCGCACGTGCCGAACATGCGGTTCTGCCATCATTTTAAACTGCAGAAGATCTCCGGTGCCTACTGGCGCGGCGACAGCAACAACAAAATGCTGCAGCGTATTTATGGCACCGCATGGGCAGACAAAAAGCAGCTGGCAGCCTATCTGCAGCGTCTGGAAGAGGCGGCGAAGCGTGACCATCGTAAGATTGGTAAGCAGCTGGATCTCTACCACATGCAGGAAGAAGCACCAGGCATGGTCTTCTGGCATAATGACGGCTGGACCATCTTCCGCGAGCTGGAAGTGTTTGTCCGCAGCAAGTTAAAAGAGTACCAGTACCAGGAAGTTAAAGGTCCATTCATGATGGATCGCGTCCTGTGGGAAAAAACCGGGCACTGGGAAAACTATAAAGAAGCAATGTTCACCACCTCATCTGAGAACCGTGAATATTGCATCAAACCGATGAACTGTCCTGGGCATGTTCAGATCTTTAATCAGGGTCTGAAATCCTACCGTGACCTGCCGCTGCGTATGGCAGAGTTCGGCAGCTGTCACCGTAATGAACCCTCAGGCGCACTGCACGGCCTGATGCGTGTTCGTGGCTTTACCCAGGATGATGCACACGTCTTCTGTACTGAAGAGCAGGTGCGTGACGAAGTGAACAGCTGTATCCGCATGGTTTATGACATGTACAGCACCTTCGGTTTTGAAAAGATTGTGGTGAAGTTATCCACCCGTCCTGAGAAGCGCATCGGTACGGATGAGATGTGGGATCGTGCCGAGGAAGATCTGGCTGCGGCGCTGAACGAAAACAATATTGAGTTTGAGTTCCAGCCAGGCGAAGGCGCGTTCTACGGTCCTAAAATTGAGTTTACTTTGTACGATTGTCTTGATCGCGCCTGGCAGTGCGGAACAGTTCAGCTAGACTTCTCCCTGCCAAAACGCCTTGAAGCAACCTACGTGGGTGAAAACAATGATCGTCAGACGCCAGTGATGATTCACCGTGCGATTCTGGGGTCAATGGAGCGTTTCATCGGTATTCTGACCGAAGAATTCGCCGGTTTCTTCCCAACCTGGCTGGCACCGCTGCAAGTCGTGGTAATGAATATTACCGACGGACAAGCAGAATATGTTGAGTCTTTGACGCGTAAGCTGCAGAATGCTGGCATTCGTGTGAAGGCAGACTTGAGAAATGAGAAGATAGGCTTTAAAATCCGCGAGCACACATTACGTCGCGTCCCTTATATGTTGGTCTGCGGTGATAAAGAGGTGGAATCTGGCAAAGTTGCCGTTCGCACCCGCCGTGGTAAAGACCTTGGGTCGATGGATGTCGATGTGTTTGTTGAGAAACTTCAACAAGAGATTCGCAGCCGAAATCTTCAACAATTGGAGGAATAAAGTATTAAAGGCGGAAAACGAGTACTACCGACGCGTCCGAACAAAATCAACAGTGAAATCCGCGCAACTGAAGTGCGCTTAACAGGCATGGATGGCGAGCCGATTGGCATTGTCACATTACGCGAAGCTTTGGAAAAAGCCGAGGAAGCGGGCGGCGACTTAGTCGAAATCAGCCCGAATGCCGAACCGCCGGTCTGCCGCATCATGGATTACGGCAAGTTCCTCTATGAAAAAAGCAAATCTTCTAAGGAACAGAAGAAGAAGCAAAAAGTTATTCAGGTTAAGGAAATCAAATTCCGTCCTGGAACCGATGATGGCGACTATCAGGTCAAACTACGCAACCTGATTCGCTTTCTGGAAGAAGGCGATAAAGCCAAAATCACGCTGCGTTTCCGCGGTCGTGAGATGGCGCACCAGCAGATCGGTATGGAAGTGCTTAACCGCGTCCGTAAAGACCTGTGTGAAGATCTGGATTTGGCCATTGTCGAATCCTTCCCTTCGAAGATCGAAGGCCGCCAGATGATCATGGTGCTCGCTCCTAAGAAGAAACAGTAGGCTTTCAAGTAACACTAACCGCGCAGCGTTCGCGCTGTGCGGTTAACTGTTCGCCTGTCTGGGTCATGTTATTAACAATGCGAAGTGGATATTTTTAAAATGCCAAAGATTAAAACTGTACGTGGTGCGGCTAAGCGTTTCCGCAAGACCGCTTCTGGCGGCTTCAAGCGTAAACACGCAAACCTGCGTCATATTCTGACCAAAAAATCTACTAAGCGTAAACGTCACCTGCGCCCTAAAGGCATGGTGTCAAAAGGCGATCTGGGTCTGGTAATTGCCTGCCTGCCGTACGCATAAGTAATTTTTTCATTAAATCAGAATATTAAACAGGAGAGCTAAATGGCTCGTGTAAAACGTGGTGTAGTTGCTCGCGCACGTCACAAAAAAATCTTAAAACAAGCTAAAGGCTATTACGGTGCACGTTCACGTGTTTACCGCGTTGCCTTCCAGGCTGTTATCAAAGCTGGTCAGTATGCTTACCGTGACCGTCGTCAACGTAAGCGTCAGTTCCGTCAGCTGTGGATCGCGCGTATCAACGCAGCGGCTCGTCAGAACGGCATGTCTTACAGCCGTTTCATCAATGGTCTGAAAAAAGCAGCCATTGAGATTGACCGTAAGATCCTGGCCGACATCGCGGTATTCGATAAAGTGGCATTCTCTGCACTGGTCGAAAAAGCGAAATCAGCCCTGGCGTAAGTCAGATGGAAAAGGGAGCTTGCTCCCTTTTTTATTGCCTGTAACTTACGCAAAAGATTGACATTTCCGTCGCTGAGCATTTCAATAGACCCCCTGTATCGCATGACAAGGTAACCGCAAGCATGAACGCTGCTATTTTCCGTTTCTTTTTTTACTTTAGCGCCTGACATCCAGGGGCTTTTGCGCATAAGAAAAGAAACGAAAAATCGCGCTAAAAGCCTCCCTCGTGGAGGCTTTTTTGTTTCTGGCGCTAGCATATTGGACCGGCAGGTCCCAACGAGAACTGACCAGCCTGACTGGAAAAAGAGGAAACTATGTCCCAACTCGCAGAACTGGTGGCCAGCGCCACGGCGGCCATCGACGGGGCGACGGATATCGCCGCCCTTGACGCGGTGCGCGTCGAATACCTGGGTAAGAAAGGACATCTGACACTGCAGATGACTACGTTACGCGAGCTGCCAGCCGAAGAGCGCCCGGCAGCGGGTGCGGTAATCAATGAAGCGAAGCAGCAGGTCACCGAGCGTCTGAATGCGCGCAAAGATGCCCTGGAAGCTGCGGTGCTGAATGCCCGTCTGGCTGAAGAGACCATTGATGTCTCTCTGCCTGGCCGTCGCATTGAGAATGGCGGCCTGCATCCGGTGACCCGCACCATGGATCGCATTGAGACCTTCTTTGGTGAGTTAGGCTTTGGCGTCGTAACCGGGCCAGAAATTGAAGATGATTACCATAACTTCGATGCGCTGAATATTCCTGCCCATCACCCGGCCCGTGCCGATCACGACACCTTCTGGTTCGACGCCACGCGCCTGCTGCGTACCCAGACGTCCGGCGTGCAGATCCGTACTATGAAGGCTCAGCAGCCGCCGATTCGCATTATTGCGCCAGGCCGCGTCTATCGTAACGATTACGATCAGACCCATACCCCGATGTTCCATCAGATGGAAGGGCTGATTGTGGATAAAAACATCAGCTTTACCAACCTGAAAGGCACGCTGCACGATTTCCTGAACAACTTCTTCGAAGAAGATCTGCAGATTCGTTTCCGTCCTTCCTATTTCCCGTTTACTGAGCCATCAGCAGAAGTAGACGTCATGGGTAAAAACGGCAAGTGGCTGGAAGTGCTGGGTTGCGGCATGGTTCACCCTAACGTGCTGCGTAATGTCGGCATCGATCCGGAAGTCTACTCCGGTTTCGCCTTTGGTATGGGCATGGAGCGTCTGACCATGTTGCGCTACGGCGTGACCGATCTGCGTGCCTTCTTTGAAAATGATTTACGTTTTCTCAAACAATTTAAGTAAGGGCAGGATATCCAATGAAATTCAGTGAACTCTGGTTACGCGAATGGGTAAATCCAGCCCTGGACAGCGCTGCGCTGTCTGAACAAATCACTATGGCCGGTCTGGAAGTGGACGGCGTTGATCCGGTTGCCGGTGCCTTCCACGGCGTCGTGGTCGGGGAAGTGGTGGAGTGCGGCCAGCACCCGAATGCAGACAAGCTGCGTGTGACCAAAATCAACGTGGGCGGCGATCGCCTGCTGGATATCGTCTGTGGCGCGCCGAACTGCCGTCAGGGACTGAAAGTCGCGGTCGCCACCGTCGGCGCCGTGCTGCCAGGTGATTTCAAAATCAAAGCGGCCAAACTGCGTGGCGAGCCGTCTGAAGGCATGCTCTGCTCTTTCTCCGAGCTGGGGATTTCCGACGACCACAACGGCATCATCGAACTGCCAGCCGATGCGCCGATTGGCACTGACATCCGCACCTACCTGCAGCTTGATGACAACACCATCGAAATCAGCGTCACGCCTAACCGCGCTGACTGTCTGGGTCTGATCGGTATCGCCCGTGATGTCGCCGTCCTCAACGGTTTGCCACTGAACGTGCCGGAGATGCAGCCGGTCGCTGCGACGCTGAACGACACTTTCCCGATTCAGGTTGACGCGACAGAAGCCTGTCCACGCTATCTGGGCCGTGTAGTAAAAGGGATTAACGTAAAGGCGTCAACGCCATTGTGGATGAAAGAGAAGCTGCGTCGTTGTGGTATTCGTTCTATCGATCCGGTGGTGGATATCACTAACTACGTTCTGCTGGAGCTGGGTCAGCCGATGCACGCTTTCGATCTCGACCGCATCGACGGTGGTATCGTGGTGCGTATGGCGAAAGAGGGCGAAAAGCTGACGCTGCTGGATGGCACTGAAGCCAGCCTGCAGAGTGATACCTTAGTGATCGCCGATCATCAGAAAGCGCTGGCGATGGCCGGTATCTTTGGTGGCGAACATTCGGGCGTGAACGGCGAAACGCAGAACATCCTGTTCGAGTGCGCTTACTTTGATCCGCTCTCTATTACCGGCCGCGCCCGTCGTCATGGTCTGCATACCGACGCGTCACATCGCTACGAGCGTGGTGTTGACCCGGCGCTGCAACATACCGCACTGGAGCGTGCTACCCAGCTGCTGCTGTCAATCTGCGGCGGTGAAGCGGGCCCGATCATCGATCAGACCCATCAGGCAGCCCTGCCTGTGCCAGCGACGATCACGCTGCGTCGTGAAAAGCTGGACCGTCTGATTGGCCACGTGATCGCGGATGAGCAGGTGACTGACATTCTGACGCGTCTCGGCTGTGAAGTGACCGTGGGAGAAGGGCAGTGGCAGGCCATCGCCCCGAGCTGGCGCTTCGATATGGCGATTGAAGAAGATCTGGTTGAAGAAGTGGCCCGTATTTATGGCTACAACAACATTCCGGATGTGCCGGTACAGGCGGGTCTGGTGATGACTCAGCATCGCGAAGCGAATCTGTCGCTGAAGCGCGCGAAAAACCTGCTGGTGGACAAGGGCTATCAGGAAGCGATTACCTACAGTTTCGTCGATCCGAAAATTCAGCAGCTGCTGCACCCGGGTGAAGAGGCGCTGTTGCTGCCGAGCCCAATCTCCAGCGATATGTCGACCATGCGTCTCTCACTCTGGACCGGCCTGCTCAGCGCGGTAGTCTACAACCAGAACCGTCAGCAGAGCCGCGTGCGCCTGTTTGAGAGCGGCTTACGCTTTGTGCCGGATACCCAGGCAGATTTGGGCATCCGTCAGGATCTTATGCTGGCTGGCGTCATCAGCGGTAACCGCGTTGAAGAGCACTGGGATCTGGCGCGTCAGACAGTTGACTTCTATGATTTGAAAGGCGATTTAGAATCGCTGCTCGATTTAACCGGCAAACTGGATGACATCAGCTTCCGTGCTGAAGCGAATCCGGCGTTGCATCCAGGACAGAGCGCGGCGATTTATTTGCATGATGAACATATCGGATTTATCGGCGTGGTTCATCCTGAGCTGGAACGTAAGCTTGATCTCAATGGCCGCACCTTAGTCTTTGAACTGCTTTGGAATAAGGTCGCAGACCGCGTCCTGCCTGACGCGCGCGAGATTTCTCGCTTCCCGGCGAACCGTCGTGATATTGCCGTTGTGGTGGCTGAAAACGTCCCCGCAGCAGATATCATCGCGGAGTGTAAGAAAGTTGGCGTAAATCAGGTAGTTGGCGTAAACTTGTTTGACGTGTACCGCGGTAAGGGCGTTTCTGAGGGCTACAAGAGCCTCGCAATCAGCCTGATTTTGCAGGATACCAGCCGGACACTCGAAGAAGAGGAGATTGCCGCGACCGTTGGCAAATGCGTTGCGGCATTAAAAGAGCGATTCCAGGCAACCTTGAGGGATTGAACCTATGGCGCTTACAAAAGCTGAGATGTCAGAGTACCTGTTTGAGAAACTCGGGCTGAGCAAACGCGATGCCAAAGAGTTAGTTGAGCTGTTTTTCGAAGAGGTACGTCGCGCTTTGGAGAATGGAGAACAGGTAAAACTGTCTGGGTTTGGTAATTTTGACCTGCGTGACAAAAACCAGCGTCCTGGCAGAAACCCGAAAACGGGTGAAGATATTCCGATTACTGCGCGTCGCGTAGTAACGTTCCGCCCAGGACAGAAGCTGAAAAGCCGCGTAGAGAACGCTACACCCAAAGAGACTGACTGAATTTCAGCGTTTCAAAAAGGCCGCGCAAGCGGCCTTTTTTCATGGTTTCAGTACGCAGCAATCCCGCCTCCCACGCCCGTTAATCTCCCTGACAGCAAAATGCAAACCGCCTCATCTGCCTTTCTTTTTTCTGCAATCCCTCTACAATCAAATCTCTGTTTTCTCAGCTAATCCCGCTTATGTCTCTGCTCGACCAGCTCGCGCGCCAGGCCGACCAGCGCGGCCAGAAATGGCTTATTGTGTTAGCACTTATGCTCTCTGCTCTGCTCTGTCTCAGCCTGTGTGCCGGTGACAGCTGGATCGCGCCCTCAGACTGGTTCACGGAAAGCGGCAGGCTCTTTGTCTGGCAGTTGCGGCTGCCTCGCAGTCTGGCGGTGGTGCTGGTCGGGGCATCGCTGGCGGTATGCGGTGTCGTGATGCAGGCGCTGTTTACAAATCCGCTGGCGGAGCCCGGCCTGCTCGGCGTCTCAAATGGTGCCGGTATTGGCCTGGTGCTCGGCGTGCTGCTGGGCAGCGGCTCGCTGTGGAGCCTTGGGCTGGCGGCGATGGCCGGTGCACTGATAATTACGCTCATCCTGCTGCATTTTGCCCATCGTCAGCTCTCAGTCACCCGGCTGTTGCTTACCGGCGTAGCGCTGGGGATTATCTGTAGTGCCATCATGACCTGGGCGGTCTACTTCAGTACCAGCCTCGATCTGCGTCAGTTGATGTACTGGATGATGGGGGGATTCAGCGGGATTGACTGGCGCTATGGCTGGATGATGCTGGCGCTGCTGCCGGTGATGCTGGCCCTGGGGGCGACCGGGCAGATTCTTAATCTGCTGGCGCTGGGCGAGACATCCGCCCGCCAGCTCGGACTGTCTCTCTTCTACTGGCGTAACCTGCTGGTGCTCGCCATGGGCTGGCTGGTCGGCATCAGCGTTGCGATGGCCGGTGCTATTGGCTTTGTCGGACTGGTGATCCCGCATCTGCTGCGTATGAGCGGCATCAGCGATCACCGTTATCTGCTGCCGGCATCGGCGCTGGCTGGCGCCGGTGTATTACTGGCAGCCGATATTGTGGCACGCCTGGCGCTGACGTCGGCGGAATTACCGATAGGCGTCGTGACGGCGACACTGGGCGCGCCGCTGTTTATTATTTTACTGGTGAAATCTTCACGCTAGCTTCGGCTGGCGACTCTGCATCCACAACAGCATCCACAACAGGAAACAGCATGAACATATATCAAACTGAACTGGTTACGCTCGATGGGGAAAAAACCACGCTATCACAATGGCAGGGCAAGGTACTGCTGGTGGTCAATGTTGCCTCGAAATGTGGTCTGACGCCGCAATATGAAGAGCTGGAGAACCTGCAGAAAGCCTGGCAGGATCAGGGCTTCAGCGTACTCGGTTTTCCCTGCAACCAGTTTCTGGAGCAGGAGCCGGGCAGCAGTGAGGAGATTAAAACCTTCTGCAGCACCACGTATGGTGTCACGTTCCCGATGTTTGCCAAAACCGAGGTGAATGGCGCAGGCCGCCATCCGCTCTATGCCCAGCTGATTGCGGCCCGACCTGACGCGGTGCGCCCGGAAGGCAGCGGCTTTTACGAGCGCATGGAGAGCAAAGGACGCGCGCCGAAAGAGCAGGGCGACATCCTGTGGAACTTCGAAAAATTCCTTATTGGCCGTGACGGCAGCGTGATCCAGCGTTTTGCACCTGACATGACGCCGGAAGATCCGATCATTCTGGAAACCATTAAGCAGGCGTTGGCAAAATAGATGCTGTTGCGCCTGCAACAGGCAGCCGTCCCCGGACGGCTGCTGCCACTGACCGGTGAGCTTGCCGCCGGTCAGCTGCTGCACGTGGCAGGCCCGAACGGTGCAGGCAAAAGCACCTTACTCAGTGTGATTGCGGGACTGCAACCCGCCTCCGGCACGGTGCTGCTGGACGAACAGCCGCTGAGTGACTGGAACGGCGCGGCGATGGCCCGGGTTCGCGGCTGGCTGCCTCAGCAGCAGGCACCGCTGAGCAAGATGCCGGTCTGGCACTATTTGCGTCTGCATCTGAAACAGGCGGGGGGGCAGACAGACGATCGTCTCAGCACGCTGCTGAAACGGCTTCAGCTGCAGGATAAGTTATCGCGTTCACTGACCCGGCTCTCCGGTGGTGAATGGCAGCGCGTCAGGCTGGCGGCGGTCTGTATGCAGATTGATCCCCACATCAATCCACACGGGCGGCTGCTGATCCTTGATGAGCCCATGACCGCGCTGGATATCGCCCAGCAAAAAGCGGTGGACGATCTGATTGCCGACCTGTGCGCGGCGGGCATCAGCGTTATCGCCAGCAGTCACGACCTCAACCACAGCCTGCAACAGGCGGATCGGGTCTGGCTGATGGATCAGGGAGCGTTGATAGCCCAGGGTGAACCGGCAGAGGTTCTGACGCCGCAGCGCCTGACACCGCTCTACCAGATTGCTTTCCGGCAGCTTGAACTCGAAGGACGCACGCTGCTGACCGTATTGCCCTGACACTTGCTACCCTGCGGGCTTTACCGCTACATTAAGCCGGTTGCAACTTCTGATAAGGACATTTGGCGATGCGCCTGGGTTTGCTGATTTTAGTTCTGCTGCTGACGGGATGCAGTCATCACGCTCCGCCGATTAATGGCCGTCTTTCCGATTCGATCACCGTGATTGCGGAACTGAACGATCAGCTCGGTAACTGGCGTGGGACGCCTTATCGCTATGGCGGCATGAGTCGTAACGGGGTTGACTGCTCCGGCTTTGTCTATCTGACTTTCCGCGATAAATTTGCGCTGCAACTGCCGCGCACCACCTCAGCTCAAAGCGATATCGGCACCCGAATCAGCAAAGACGAGCTGCTGCCAGGCGATCTGGTCTTCTTCAAAACCGGTCGCGGGGAGAATGGCCTGCATGTTGGCATTTATGACACCGATAATGCTTTTATTCATGCCTCAACCAGCCAGGGCGTCATCCGCTCCTCGCTCGACAATGTCTACTGGCGAAAAGTGTTCTGGCAGGCGCGTCGTATTTAAACGCAGGTCCGGGGAATCAGACTTAAGTCCAATTTTAAATAGAGTTAAAACAGAGAGTAAAAGGTTTATTTTAAATGACAGTTATTGAGCGTGGGTTTTAATAAACATAATAAACGCTTATTTAATTCCACTAATAACCGCTGTTTTATCGCTACTATTTGGCTTAAGGGTGATCGCCTGCTGCCAAACGGCAATGGAAGAGTAAAGAAGTTCGTCTCTTCAATGATTTGGCACTATTGCCTGCGCCTGACCATTACTATACGATATCCCCATCGCCGCATATTCTGGCATTAAAATGAAAATTCATCTTTCGGCCGACTATCAGTCGGAAATCTGGTTTTATCCTGTCTGTGATGTTAATGGGCGACTGACCGCTGTCGAGCTGGTCACGCAGTTTGTGCATGAAAGTGCCCCCATCACCCTGCCGCAGGATCTGTTGCTGCCGCAGCTCGATGAGTCGCAGCAGCTGCGCCTGCTGCAAAGTCAGATTGGATTGCTGGAGCAGAATCGCGGCTTTTTTGAAGCGCATTCCGTGTCAGCATTTATACGTATTGATGAAGGCATGGCCCGGACGCTGCTGGCCAGCGAATTAGTGATGCGCAAAATAAAGCAGTTGCCATTCATTCTGTTGAATATCACTGAAACGTTTCCGCAACTAAAACTGGGAAAAAATAATCCCCTGCTGGCAAGCCTGCATGCTGAGTTTAATTTAGCGATTTCTCATTTCGGCGCGGGTAAGACCCCCTCTAATGCGGTCTACGATAATTTATTCAGCTGCATCTGCCTGGACAAAGAGTTTATTCATTCGCTGGCAAAGCGCGCTTCATTCGTGCCATTTATTCAGAGCATTATCGATAATTTCCGCGCCCATTGTGACCGGCTCATTATTTGTGGCATTGATGACGACGTGCTGCTGGATAAAGTCAGCCAGCTGAGCGGTGCCGAGTTTCAGGGTGCGCTCTTCCCGGTGGTAAAATCTGACGCGCTGCGTTCGCTGATCTGCGCCGACGATCGTGTGCCATCCGCGCAGCATCCCGGCTGATACTTCCTGTTAATCCCCGCTATCAGCGTTACACTAGAGGACTAACCTTAAGTAACGCTGAGCATCGCATGGGAGAAACAATGTCCTCAGGCAAGGCCTCTTTTGACAACACCTGGTTCCGTGAACTTACCGGGTGTTACACCGCGCTAAACCCCACGCCACTGGCAGGCGGACGCCTGCTGTATCATAACGCACCGCTTGCAGCCTCAATGGGGCTGGATAGCGCGCTCTTTGCCGATAAGGGTCATGCCGTCTGGCACGGTGCCGCACTGCTGCCCGGCATGCAGCCGCTGGCGCAGGTCTACAGCGGCCATCAGTTTGGCGTCTGGGCGGGCCAGCTTGGCGACGGGCGCGGCATTCTGCTGGGTGAGCAGCGTCTGGAGGATGGCAGCAAGCTGGACTGGCATCTCAAGGGCGCAGGCCTGACGCCTTATTCCCGCATGGGGGATGGTCGTGCCGTGATCCGTTCCAGCGTGCGTGAGTTTCTCGCCTCGGAAGCGCTGCATCATCTGGGCATTCCCACTACGCGTGCGCTGACGCTGTCGATAGGTGATGAGCCGGTCTACCGCGAAACAACAGAGCGTGGCGCGATGCTGATGCGCATTTCCCCAAGTCATCTGCGTTTCGGTCATTTCGAGCATTTCTTTTACAGCCAGCAGCAGGAGAAAGTGCAGCAACTGGCCGACTACGCCATTCGCCATCACTGGCCGCATCTGGACGCTGAAGCAGACCGCTATCAACAGTGGTTTACCGACATTGTGTTACGCACTGCGCGTCTGATTGCGCTGTGGCAGAGCGTGGGCTTTGCTCATGGAGTGATGAACACGGACAACATGTCGATTCTGGGTCTGACCATCGACTATGGCCCCTTTGGTTTTCTGGATGATTATCAGCCTGACTTCATCTGTAATCACAGCGACTATCAGGGGCGCTACAGCTTTGAAAATCAGCCAATGATCGGTATGTGGAATCTTAACCGGCTGGCACATACGCTGTCGGGTCTGCTGACCACCGAGCAGTTGCGGACGGCACTGAGCGCCTACGAACCTGAACTGATGCGGGTCTGGGGCGAACGGATGCGGGCGAAACTCGGTCTGCTGACGCAGCAGAGCAGCGATAATGAGATTCTGACCGATCTGCTGGCACTGATGACGCAGGAGCATAGCGATTACACCCTGACGTTCCGCCTGCTTAGTGAGACGCAACAGGCTGACAGCCGTTCACCGCTGCGGGATGAGTTTATCGATCGTGAGGCGTTTGATAGCTGGTATCAGCGCTACCGCAGCCGTCTGATGGATGAGCAGGTCAGCGATGCAGAACGTCAGGCCGTGATGAAGGCGGCCAATCCGGCGGTGATTCTGCGCAACTATCTGGCGCAGCAGGCGATTGAAGAGGCGGAGCGGGGAGAGCAGGGGGCGCTGGCACGTCTGCATCAGGCGTTACAGCAACCCTTTAGCGATCAGACAGCCGCTGAATATCGTCAGCGGCCGCCAGACTGGGGCAAAACCCTGGAAGTGAGCTGCTCCAGCTGATGCAGACTCAGAGGCGGTGAGAAACCGCCTCGGCCAGCAGGGCGAGCACCTTTTCGCTCTCCTGCCAGCCGAGGCAGGGATCGGTAATCGACTTGCCGTAGACCAGCGGTTCGCCGCTGACAACTTTCTGATTGCCCTCTTCCAGGAAGCTTTCAATCATCACACCAGCAACGGCCTGCGATCCCGCTTTAATCTGTTCTGCCACCTCTGCCGCGACATCCATCTGACGACGATGCTGCTTCAGGCAGTTACCGTGACTGAAGTCGATCACCAGCTGCTGTGGCAGATTAAACGCCGACAGACTTTCGGCTGCGGCGGCGACATCACTGGCATGATAGTTAGGCTGTTTGCCGCCACGCAGGATCACATGACCATGCGGGTTGCCGCTGGTCTGATAGATAGTCATCTGGCCCAGCTTATCGGGCGAAAGGAACATGTGGCTGGCGCGCGCGGCGCGAATCGCATCCACGGCAATCTGTACGTTACCATCGGTGCCATTTTTAAAGCCGACCGGGCAGGAGAGGGCCGATGCCATTTCGCGGTGGATCTGGCTTTCGGTGGTACGTGCGCCAATCGCGCCCCAGCTAATCAGATCGGCAATAAACTGGCCGATCACCATATCCAGGAATTCCGTGGCGGTAGGCAGGCCCAGCGCGTTGATATCAATCAGCAGCTGGCGGGCGATGCCTATGCCGCGGTTCACATCGTAGCTCCCATCCAGATCCGGATCGGAGATTAAGCCTTTCCAGCCCACTACGGTGCGCGGCTTTTCAAAGTAGGCGCGCATCACAATCTCCAGCCGATCTTCATAGCGGCGGCGTAACGCGTTCAGACGCTCAGCATATTCCAGCGCCGCTTTCGGGTCGTGCAGCGAGCAGGGGCCAATCACCACCAGCAGGCGGGGATCTTCACCAGTCAGAATACGGGCAATACGTTTACGGGCAGCGGTGACATTGTCGGCAATTGCCGGAGAGACAGGATGCTCAGCCGCCAGGCTGGCGGGGGTAATCAGACTACCAATGCGTGCGGTACGCAGTTCGTCGGTTTTGTTCATGGGTTTCTCGAAAACGGTTCTTCGCAGCGGTGAAATACCGGGAAGTGATGGTGGTCACAATAAACCATTAGTCTGCGAATTCAACCCGGAATTTAATAATGAAATCAAAAGCGACGGCAGCGCCGCTTTACAGTTCAGCGCCGGTTACCCATCAGTACATGCGGCGAGTCAGGCCCATAATGTCGAGAATTTTGGTCGCAATCTCCTCCACGGAGTAGTTGGTGCTGTTGAGATAGCGGATCTGATGAGTGCGAAACAGCGCTTCCACTTCGCCCACCTCCAGCCGGCACTGACGCATCGAGGCGTAACGGGTATTTTCCGCTCGCTCCTGACGTATCGCAGCCAGCCGTTCCGGATCGATGGTCAGCCCGAACAGTTTATTCTGATGCGCGCGCAGCGCGGGCGGGAGTTTAAGGTTATCCATATCGTCGGCAATGAATGGATAGTTGGCGGCGCGAATACCAAACTGCATTGCCAGATAGAGGCTGGTGGGGGTTTTGCCACAGCGCGAGACGCCTAACAGAATCACCTGCGCATCTTCCAGTCCGCGCAGCGAGATGCCGTCATCATGCGCCAGGGTGTAATCGATGGCCGCGATACGTGCGTCATATTTACCCAGGTTACTGGCATCCAGTCCATGGGTACGGTGTGCCACCGGCGCGGGCGATAACCCCAGCTCCTGCTGAAGCGGGGCGACCAGCGCCTGGACGATATCCTGACAAAAGCCGTCACTCTGTACGATGATGTCGCGCACTTCCGGCGTCACGATGGAGAAAAAGACCAGCGGCCGGACACCGCTCTGCTGATAGAGCGCGTTAATCTGGGCTTTAACCGCCAGCGCCCGCTGAACATTTTCCACAAACGGCAGCGTCAGGCTGGTGATATTGACCGGAAACTGCGACAGCACCGCATGACCCAGCACCTCAGCCGTAATGGCCGTACCATCGGAGATATAAAAAACGCTTCTGTCAGTTGTCATAACGAAATCAGCCTCAGACAAGAGTGAGCATTCAGCATGGGCCATGCGATTAAATAAATCATCTCTGATTTTAATTTCTGGAATGTCTGTCCGGATTATTTGTCTGTCGTTTCATCATGATACTAAAAATGAAAGGGTGGCTCGTTGAGCCAGCATTCTTTTTAATCTGTCGTTAAGCCGCAAATAGCCACGCAGTTGTTGCGCAACAAAACAGAATGCTTAAGTGGCTGAAAATCTGCCATTTCCTGTGGCATCAATCATTTAGAGAAAAAAGGCGACTTTGCGCAACAGCAAAATAATGCGCTCACAATTCCGAAACTGTGGCTGAGATTCTGCTTTAACGATTCAACAGATCGTTATTGAGAGGGTGATATGCCAGGCTGAAGACAGATTACTCCCTGTGTCCATTCATTGATAATTGATAAAGGATAAGCTCAATGTCCAGTAAAGGCGAACAGCCACTCGTGCTCTGGTATAACCAGCTTGGCATGCATGATGTTGACCGGGTGGGGGGCAAAAATGCCTCTCTGGGTGAAATGATTACTAATCTGACGTCGCTGGGCGTTTCCGTGCCCAATGGTTTCGCGACCACATCCTACGCCTTTAACCTGTTCCTCGATCAAAGCGGGCTGAATCAGCGTATTTATGCGCTGCTGGATGAGACCGATATTGATGACGTTGATGCGCTGGCAAAAGCGGGTAAGCAGATTCGTCAGTGGGTCGTGGAGACACCGTTCCTGCCCGAGCTGGAGTCCGCCATTCTGGACGCCTATAAGCAGCTTTCTGCTGATGATGATGCCGCGTCGTTTGCCGTGCGCTCCTCTGCAACCGCAGAAGATATGCCTGATGCCTCTTTTGCCGGCCAGCAGGAAACCTTCCTGAATGTACAGGGCATCGACGCCGTCATGGTGGCGGTAAAGCATGTCTTCGCCTCGCTGTTTAATGACCGCGCTATCTCCTACCGTGTGCATCAGGGCTATGACCATCGTGGTGTTGCGCTCTCAGCGGGAATACAGCGCATGGTGCGTTCAGACCTGGCCGCCTCGGGTGTGATGTTCACCATTGATACCGAGTCCGGCTTTGATCAGGTGGTCTTTATCACCGCCGCACTGGGGCTGGGGGAAATGGTGGTGCAGGGTGCCGTTAACCCCGATGAGTTCTATGTGCACAAGCCAACCCTGGCAGCCGATCGTCCGTCGATTGTGCGCCGCAATATGGGCTCGAAAAAGGTTCGCATGGTCTATGCCGATTCCCAGGCGCATGGCGAGCAGGTGCGGATCGAAGATGTGCCTGAGGCCGAACGCGACCGTTTCTGCCTGAGCGATGAGGAAGTGCAGGCGCTGGCGAAGCAGGCGGTGCTGATTGAACAGCATTATCAGCGCCCGATGGATATTGAGTGGGCCAAAGATGGGCACACCGGCAAACTGTTTATTGTTCAGGCGCGCCCTGAAACCGTACGCTCAAATGGTCAGGTAATGGAGCGTTACACGCTGCAGGGGCAGGGCAGCGTCGTCGTGGAAGGTCGTGCTATCGGTCATCGTATTGGCGCAGGCGTGGTGAAGGTCATCCACGATATCAGCGAAATGAATCGCATTGAAAAAGGCGATGTGCTGGTGACCGACATGACCGACCCGGACTGGGAACCGATCATGAAAAAAGCATCAGCGATTGTGACTAACCGTGGCGGACGGACCTGTCATGCTGCGATCATCGCGCGTGAGCTGGGCATTCCGGCAGTGGTGGGCTGTGGCGATGCCACTGATCGGCTGAAAGAGGGGCATAACGTCACGGTCTCATGTGCCGAAGGTGATACCGGCTACGTTTATGATCAACTGCTCGACTTCGACGTCACCAGTTCGCAGGTCGATTCACTGCCTGAACTGCCGCTGAAGATCATGATGAACGTGGGCAACCCCGATCGCGCCTTTGATTTCGCCTGTCTTCCTAACGAAGGCGTGGGTCTGGCGCGGCTGGAATTTATCATTAACCGTATGATCGGCGTCCACCCTAAAGCGCTGCTGGAGTTTGACCAACAGACGCCGGAGCTGCAGCAGCAGATCCGTAAAATGATGAAAGGATTTGATGATCCGGTGGAGTTTTACATCGCTCGCCTGACTGAAGGAATTGCCACGCTTGGCGCCGCTTTTGCGCCGAAACGCGTAATTGTCCGACTTTCTGACTTTAAAACCAATGAATATGCCAACCTGGTGGGTGGAGAACGCTACGAGCCGGAAGAGGAAAACCCGATGCTGGGATTCCGGGGTGCGGGTCGCTATGTCGCTGACAGCTTCCGGGACTGCTTTGCACTGGAGTGCGAAGCGGTGAAACGTGTTCGCAACGAGATGGGCCTGACAAACGTCGAGATTATGGTTCCGTTTGTGCGCACCGTTGAGCAGGCGAAGGCTGTGGTGGAAGAGCTGGGGCGTCAGGGACTGAAGCGCGGCGAGAACGGGCTGAAGATCATTATGATGTGCGAGATCCCGTCCAATGCCCTGCTGGCGGATCAGTTCCTGGAGCACTTCGATGGCTTCTCTATTGGCTCAAACGACATGACTCAGCTGACGCTGGGGCTGGACCGCGACTCTGGCGTCGTCTCCGCGCTGTTTGACGAGCGTAACGAGGCCGTGAAGATGCTGCTTTCAATGGCCATAAGGGCCGCGAAGCAGAAGGGGAAATATGTCGGAATCTGCGGGCAGGGACCGTCAGACCATCAGGATTTCGCCGCATGGCTGATGGAAGAGGGCATCGACAGTCTGTCACTGAACCCGGACACGGTGGTGGAGACCTGGGTGAGTCTGGCGCAGTTAAATAAAACAGCCTGATACGGGTTGTTAGCACTCTTCAGGGCCCGCTATGCGGGCCTTTTCTGTTTATATCTGGTCAGATTCAGGCAAAAAAAAAGCCCATCACAGGGGATGGGCAAAGACTACACACAGCAATTCTTTACTCTACTCAGGGGAATGAGATTGTCTGAAAATCATCAGGTTGATTTCGAACATAGGAAACATGTTATTCATACGGCTGGCTGTCGTCTTTAAGAATCCTCTTATTAGTTTAAAGCCAATAATCTTTTGTGACCTTTACTTCGCCATTTGGCTTAAGAAACAGTGCAGAAAGTAATCTTTTTTGGCCCGAAAAGGTCACTTTCAGGCCAAAGGTGGCTTTTTTCTTAAAAATCGCTAATGGAAAACAGAATTTATCTGATCTGAGAGAAGGGGTGCGGTTAATCATCATTAACCGCACTAATCAATGCTTATGGGGGCTAGCGGCGCAGCGGGTTATTGCATCCCATCATACAGCAGGCGGGGTATCATCGTGATCCGCCAGGGCATCAGCCACGGCCAGTTGGTCACTATCCGGGGCAGGCGCTTCATGAACCCAGACGGAAACCAGACGATAAGAGACCGCCAGAACCACTGGCCCAATAAACAGACCAATCATCCCGAACGCAAACAGTCCACCAATAACACCAGAAAGAATCAGGATCATCGGCAGATCGGCACCCATACGGATCAGCATCGGGCGCAGCACGTTATCCATCGTGCCGACCACACAGCTCCAGACCAGCAGCACCGTTCCCCATGTTGTATCTCCGCTCCAGTAGAGGTAGATAATGGCGGGAACCAGCACCAGTAGCGGGCCGAGCTGTACCAGACAGCAGAGGATCATCAGTACCGTCAACAGCGTGGCGTAAGGAATGCCGGAGATCGCCAGACCGATACCGCCCAGCACGCCCTGCACCAGCGCCGTCACCACTACGCCAAGCGCCACGGCACGAATCGACTGCGCCGCCAGCAGTACGGCGGCATCACCGCGCCGTCCCGCCATGCGGAAAGCAAAGTGACGAATGCCCTGGGCAGCCTGTTCGCCACGCCAGTAAAGCAGCACGCTGAACAGTAACATCACGCCCAGATGGATCATAAAGCGTCCGAAATGACCGGCCTGCGCGACAAAAAAGCCGGTGGTACGGCCGATATAGGGCTGTATTTTTGCCATGACGCCGGCACCGCCGCTCGCCACCAGCGTGTCATAACTGACATAAAGCTTCTTGCCGACCATAGGTACATCGTTGAGCCATAACAGTCGCGGCATCATATGCCCCTGGGTAACCCAGGCAATCACCGGCGCGCTGTTATCAATCAGGCTGCTGACCAGCAGGGCGATAGGGATAATAAACAGCAGCAGCAGCAGCAGTGTCATCACGATCACCGCCAGGGAACGGCGTCCCCATAACAGTCGCTGGAATTTCAGCATCAATGGCCAGGTGGCAATCACCACCATGCTGGCCCAGGCAAAGCCCAGAATAAACGGCTGCACGACCCATAAACAGGCGACAATCAGCAGCAGAATGAACATCAGGGTGAAGAGTATTTGCGGTAAATCCATATCCCGGTACTGGCTTTTCATCATTGACTCATAACCTCGTCTTAATCCTTCATTTTCAGGCATTCGGATGCCCGTTTTTATCATGATCTATTTGCTGAGGTTTAAACAGAGTTGCGGAGAAAGGTTTTTGCCTTTTCTGAAAAAAGGGCAGGCGCAGGAAAAATATGATAAAACGAGAAATCGCTAATCTATAAACGCAAACGTTTACAACACCTTCGGTCAGACAATCATGATCCCACAGATTTCGCAGGCACCGGGCCTCGTTCAACTGGTGCTGACGTTCCTTGAGTCGTTGAAAGAGCAGGGTTTTACCGGTGACATGGCAACCAGCTATGCCGACCGTCTCTCACTCTCTACCGATAACAGCATCTATCAATTGCTGCCCGACGCGGCGCTCTTTCCGCGCTCGACTGCGGATGTTGCGCTGCTCGCCCGCGTGGCCGGAGAAGCGCGCTTTGCCAGTCTGGTATTTACCCCGCGCGGCGGCGGTACCGGCACCAACGGTCAGTCGCTGAATCAGGGGATTGTGGTGGATATGTCGCGCTACATGAACCGTATCCTGGAGATCAATACGGATGAGGGCTGGGTGCGGGTTGAAGCGGGGGTGATCAAAGATCAGCTTAACGCCTGGCTGAAGCCATTCGGCTTTTTCTTCTCGCCGGAGTTATCCACCAGTAACCGTGCCACGCTGGGCGGCATGATTAATACCGATGCGTCCGGCCAGGGCTCACTGGTCTATGGCAAAACCTCGGACCATGTGCTGGGCCTGCGCGCCGTGCTGCTGGGCGGCGATATCCTTGATACGCGTCCAATGGCCACCGCGCTGGCTGAAACCCTGGCGCAGACGGCGACGCCCGAAGGCCGGCTCTATCAGCAGGTGCTGACGCGCTGCCGCGAGCATCGTGCGCTGATTCTGGAAAAGTTTCCAAAGCTGAATCGGTTCCTGACCGGATATGACCTGCGCCATGTCTTCAGCGACGATATGCAAACCTTTGACCTGACGCGCCTGCTGTGCGGCGCAGAGGGCACGCTGGCCTTTGTCACGGAAGCGCGGCTTGATATCACGCCGCTGCCTAAAGTGCGCCGGCTGGTAAATATCAAATATGACTCCTTTGACTCCGCCCTGCGCAATGCGCCTTTTATGGTGGAAGCGCAGGCGCTCTCGGTAGAGACCGTTGACTCTAAGGTGCTGAACCTGGCGCGCGAAGACATTGTCTGGCACTCGGTGCGTGAATTGATCGCCGATGTACCCGACAAAGAGATGCTGGGTCTGAATATTGTTGAGTTTGCCGGTGACAACGCCGCGCTGATCGATCAGCAGATTGAACAGCTTTGTGGCCGCCTTGACGCACTGATGGCGCAGCAGCAGGGCGGCGTGATTGGCTATCAGTTCTGTAACGACCTGGATGGCATTGAACGCATCTATAACATGCGTAAAAAAGCGGTGGGTCTGTTGGGAAATGCCAAAGGCCGGGCTAAACCCATTCCCTTTGTGGAAGATACCGCGGTTCCACCGGAAAAACTGGCGGACTACATCGTCGAGTTTCGCTCGCTGCTCGACAGCCACGGGCTGAGCTACGGCATGTTTGGCCATGTCGATGCAGGCGTACTGCATGTGCGTCCGGCGCTGGATATGTGTGATCCGCAGCAGGAGATGATGATGAAGCAGATCTCCGACGAAGTCGTAGCGCTGACAGCGCGCTACGGCGGCCTGCTGTGGGGTGAACATGGCAAAGGGTTTCGAGCCCAGTACAGTCCGGCATTCTTCGGTGAGACGCTGTTTAACGAATTGCGCCGCATCAAAGCGGCCTTTGATCCGCTCAATCGCCTGAACCCGGGCAAGATCTGTACGCCATACAACAGTAATGATGAAATGATGCAGGTCGATGCGGTGAAGCGCGGAACCTATGATCGTCAGATCCCGTTAACGGTCCGGGATGAATGGCGTGGCGCGATGGAGTGTAACGGCAATGGGTTGTGTTTTAACTTTGATGCCCGCAGCCCGATGTGTCCCTCCATGAAGATCACCCGCAACCGCATTCACTCGCCCAAAGGGCGGGCAACACTGACGCGGGAGTGGCTGCGGCTGCTGGCCGGGCAGGGCGTCGATCCGCTCACCCTGGAAAAGCAGCTGCCTGAAAATCGGCTGTCGCTTCGCACCCTGATTACCCGTACCCGCAATAGCTGGCACGCCAGCAAAGGGGAGTATGACTTCTCGCACGAGGTGAAAGAGGCGATGTCTGGCTGTCTGGCCTGCAAAGCCTGCTCTACCCAGTGTCCGATTAAAATTGACGTGCCCGCTTTCCGCTCGCGCTTCTTACAGCTCTACCATACCCGTTATCTGCGTCCGGTCAGCGATCACCTGGTGGCTGCAGTGGAGGGCTACGCGCCGCTGATGGCAAAAGCACCGAAAGTGTTTAACTTCTTCCTGCGCCAGCCGTGGCTGAAAGAGATAAGTAAAACCCATATCGGTATGGTCGATCTGCCTCTGCTTTCGGCCCCAAATCTGAAACAGCAGCTCAGTGGTCATCCCGCCATGAACATGACGCTGGAGCAGCTGGAAGGGCTGTCAGCCGCTGAACGCGCAAACTGTGTGCTGGTGGTGCAGGATCCTTTTACCAGCTTCTATGAGGCGCAGCTGGTTAACGATTTTGTCAGGCTGATTGAGAAACTGGGCTACCGGCCCGTGCTCCTGCCATTCTCGCCAAATGGCAAAGCGCAACATGTGAAAGGTTTCCTGCAACGTTTCGCCCGCACGGCGTCCCGCACAGCCGATTTCCTGAATCGGGTGGCAAAACTGGGGTTGCCCATGGTCGGTGTCGATCCGGCCACGGTGCTCTGCTATCGCGATGAGTATCGTCAGACGCTGGGCGAATCACGCGGCGACTTTAACGTCCTGCTGGTACATGAGTGGTTAGAGCGTGCACTGGCAGAGCGTGACGTGCAGGCCACGGGCGGAGAATCCTGGTATCTGTTTGCACACTGCACCGAGGTGACCGCGCTGCCCTCCACACCGAATCAGTGGCAGGCGATCTTCTCCCTTTTTGGCGCGAAGCTGGAGAACATCAATGTTGGCTGCTGCGGTATGGCTGGCACCTACGGTCACGAAAGTAAGAACCTTGAAAACTCGCTGGGGATCTACGCGCTCTCCTGGCATCCCCAGCTTCAGCGACTGCCACGCCAGCGCTGCCTGGCCACTGGCTATTCGTGCCGCAGTCAGGTCAAGCGTGTAGAGGGCAACGGAATGCGTCATCCGCTTCAGGCATTGTTAGAGCTAATGTAAAAAAATTGTGCGCGACGTCACGCCCTGGCTGGATTAGAATATCCAGCCTGCGTGACGCATGAAGTCACTTTGCAGCGCAGTGGCCTGGTTCCACTCCCCGACCATTGCCAGTTGATGGCAGAGGAGGGTCAGGGACAATCGCGCCAGTTGATAAGCCTGAAGGCGAAACAGGCGATCGCGATCGCTGTTTCCCATCTCCTGCACCAGTCGGTGATGCAGTTTACCCATGGCATGCAGGTAACTCTGGTCGTCACCGTTCAACTGGCAGATTTCTGCCATATCCTGACAGGCATCGTTAAACTGACGTAGCTGATGAATCGTGCAGTCGGCCCGGTCGAGCTTTGCCTGCGCCATATAAAAGTCGACGGTGATATCACGCACCGCAAACTGATATTCGTCGATTTTGTGCTGCAGCCAGGCTGAGACAGAAAGCGTCATAACGCCACCCTGAATGTGAATGATAATAATTATCATATTCAATTGAGCTGTGATTGCAATTGGCGGGCAGAAAAATTTATCGATTTATCCTGCCTGTCGGTATAATCGGAAATAACAATCTGTTTACATCGCAGAAAGGCGTAACCTATCAATAAGCATTTTTATCAAAAATGGTTATTTAAAAAAGAGTGATTTATTAATAGGTTAACACTGGCTTATTTATGCTGACGCGCTCACCACAAGGTGAGCTGAAGAGGCTATGCTTAATAATTAAGCAAATAAAACCGCACAAGATGATTATCCCTGCAAAACAAGAGGTTGAAGTGATTGGTCAGATCACTACCATAGGGGGATAGCCTGAAAAGGTCCGGACTCAAGAGGTATCAACATGGCATCCGTTAATACAGACTCTTTCTCACCCGACGATTTTGTCTGGAAAGGGCTGACGCTGACTGAAACCGCAGCGCAACAAATTCTCAATCTGGCGGCTCAGGACCCCGATGTCAAGGGTCTGCGGCTCGGCGTAAAACAATCCGGCTGCGCCGGGTTTGGTTACGTCATGGATCTGGTGAAAGAGCCAGTCGAGGATGATTTGCAGTTCTCATTCCATGGCGCAACGCTGTTTGTGCCGCTACAGGCGATGCCATTCGTTGATGGCACCGAACTGGACTACGTTCGTGAAGGCCTGAATCAGATTTTTAAATTCAATAACCCTAAAGCTCAGCACGCCTGCGGGTGCGGTGAGAGCTTTGGCGTCGAGTAAGTGAAATATGTCACGACACAGCGAAACATCTGACGATGTACAAATCTGGGAAGGCAAGCTCAACTACAAAGAGGGCTTCTTTACCCAACTGCAAACCGAAGAATTTGCCAACGGCATCAATGAAGATGTGGTGCGGGCGATCTCGGCCAAGCGTAACGAGCCAGAGTGGATGCTGGAGTTTCGTCTTAAAGCGTTTCGTGCCTGGCTTGAAATGGAAGAGCCACACTGGCTGAAAGCGCACTACGAAAAACTCGACTACCAGGATTACAGCTACTACTCCGCGCCTTCCTGCGGCAACTGTGATGACAGCTGCGCATCAGAACCCGGTGCACTGCAGGCTTCAGGCAGCGCGCCAGCCAGCGATTATCTGACACAGGAAGTGGAAAACGCCTTTAATCAGCTGGGTGTCCCGGTGCGTGAAGGCCGTGAAGTGGCGGTTGACGCCATTTTTGACTCCGTTTCGGTGGCGACCACCTATCGCGGCAAGCTGGCGGAGCAGGGGATTATCTTCTGTTCCTTTGGCGAAGCGATCCAGGAGCACCCGGAGCTGGTGAAGCAGTATCTCGGCACGGTTGTTCCGGCGAACGATAACTTCTTTGCGGCGCTGAACTCGGCAGTCGCCTCTGACGGCACCTTCGTTTATATCCCGAAAGGGGTGCGTTGCCCGATGGAGTTGTCGACCTATTTCCGCATCAACGCAGCGAAAACCGGTCAGTTCGAACGCACCATCCTGATTGCCGATGAAGACAGCTACGTCAGCTACATCGAAGGCTGTTCAGCGCCAGTGCGTGACACCTATCAGCTGCACGCGGCCGTGGTGGAAGTCATCATCCACAAAAATGCCGAAGTGAAATATTCGACGGTTCAGAACTGGTTCCCAGGCGGCGAAGGTGAGGGGGGTATCCTGAACTTCGTAACCAAGCGCGCGCTGTGTGAAGGCGACCACAGCAAGATGTCCTGGACACAGTCTGAAACCGGCTCTGCTATCACCTGGAAATACCCAAGCTGCATTCTGCGCGGGGACTATTCAGTGGGTGAATTCTACTCAGTGGCACTGACCAGCGGTCGTCAGCAGGCCGATACCGGCACCAAGATGATCCACATTGGTAAAAACACCAAGTCGACCATCATCTCTAAAGGGATTTCGGCCGGTAAAAGTCAGAACACCTATCGCGGGCTGGTGAAAATCATGCCAACCGCGACCAATGCCCGTAACTTTACGCAGTGTGACTCGATGCTGATCGGTCCTGATTGCGGCGCACATACCTTCCCGTATGTGGAGACCCGCAACAATACCGCTCAGCTTGAGCATGAAGCCACGACATCACGTATCGGCGAAGATCAGATGTTCTACTGTCTGCAACGCGGTATCAGTGAAGAAGACGCCATCTCGATGATCGTGAACGGCTTCTGTAAAGACGTATTCTCGGAGTTGCCACTGGAATTTGCTGTGGAAGCCCAGAAATTGTTAGCCATCAGCCTTGAGCACAGTGTGGGCTGATGCCGTCACACGCGTTGCCGGAAGCAATGTGAAGGAATAAGTATGTTAAGCATTAAAGATTTGCAGGTCAGTGTTGAAGATAAAGCCATTCTGCGTGGCCTGAATCTCGAAATTAAACCCGGCGAAGTGCATGCCATCATGGGCCCGAACGGCTCAGGTAAAAGTACCCTGTCAGCGACGCTGGCAGGCCGTGAAGATTATGAAGTAACCGGCGGTTCGGTCAGCTTCAAAGGTAAAGATCTGCTGGAACTGGCCCCTGAAGAGCGCGCCGGTGAAGGCATCTTTATGGCATTCCAGTATCCGGTAGAAATTCCGGGCGTCAGCAACCAGTTCTTTTTGCAGACCTCGGTCAATGCGGTACGCAAATATCGTCAGCAGGAAGAGCTGGATCGCTTCGATTTCCAGGACTTCATTGAAGAGAAAATTGAGCTGCTGAAGATGCCGGCAGATCTGCTGACCCGCTCAGTCAACGTTGGCTTCTCCGGCGGTGAGAAGAAGCGTAACGACATCCTGCAGATGGCGGCACTGGAGCCAGAACTCTGCATCCTGGATGAGACCGACTCAGGCCTGGATATCGATGCGCTGAAAATCGTGGCGAATGGCGTAAACAGCCTGCGCGACGAGAAGCGTGCCTTTATCATCGTGACCCACTACCAGCGTATTCTGGATTACATCAAGCCAGACTTCGTTCATGTTCTGTATCAGGGCAAAATCGTGAAATCTGGCGACTTCTCGCTGGTGAAACAGCTGGAGGAGCAAGGTTATGGCTGGCTTACCGACGAAGAGTGATTCTGCGCTGCAACAGTGGCATCACCTGTTTGAGTCGCGTGGCGACGTGCGTTCTCTGCAGGCACAGCAGCACTGGCAGCAACTGATGCGCGTTGGCCTGCCAACCCGCAAGCACGAAAACTGGAAGTACACGCCGCTGGACACCTTACTGTCACAGCAGTTTGTACTGCCTGACGCGCCGCAGACCCTGAGCGCTGAACAGGTTGATGCACTGGCGCTGCCGCTGGATGCGATCCGTCTGGTCTATGTTGACGGTCAGTTCCAGCCAGCCTTCAGCAGTCGCGACTGCGAACTGTTTGAGGTTCAGCACAGCGTGGCCGCCGAGCGCCGTCCGCTGCCTGCTGCGGTTCAGCCTGAAGTCTTCCTGCATCTGACAGAAAGTCTGGCAGAAGAGGTGACGACCCTGCGTCTGGCACGCGGTAAATCCGCTGCGCGTCCAGTCTATCTGCTGCACATCACCAGCGGTCAGCAGACGGGTATGAACACGGTTCACTATCGTCATCACCTGCAGCTGGAAGAGAGTGCCGAAGCGGAAGTGATTGAGCACTACGTTTCACTGGATGAGCGCGCCCATTTCACCGGCACGCGCTTTACCTTTGCGGTAGGCGACAATGCCAAACTGACGCACACGAAGCTGGCCTTTGAAAGCAGCGCCAGCTATCACTTTGCGCATAACGATCTGGTCATTGGCAACGATGGCCAGGTCAGCAGCACCAGCTTCCTGCTGGGTGCCGGGCTGTCGCGTCACAACACCAGTACCCAGCTGAACGGCGAAAACACCACGCTGGCGATCAACAGCCTGGTGCTGCCGGTGAAACAGGAAGTGGCGGATACCCGTACTTACCTGGAGCACAACAAGGGCTACTGCGTCAGCCGCCAGATGCATAAAACCATCGTGCGTGACAAAGGCCGTGCGGTGTTTAACGGCCACATTAAAGTGGCACAGCATGCGCTGAAGACCGACGGGCAGATGACCAACAACAACCTGTTGCTGGGCAAGCTCTCAGAAGTCGATACCAAACCGCAGCTGGAAATTTATGCGGATGACGTCAAGTGCAGCCACGGTGCCACCATCGGTCGTATTGATGATGAGCAGATGTTCTACCTGCGTTCGCGCGGTATTGAGCAGGATGCTGCACAGACCATGATTATTCATGCGTTTGCCGCAGAACTGACCGAAACACTGGAAAATGAGGTGATGCGTCAGGCCGTGCTGCAGCGTATCGCGCAACGTTTTCCCGGAGGCGAGATATGATGAACTTCGATCTCGAACGCGTCAGGGCTGATTTTCCTATCCTGAAGCGTGAGGTCAACGGTCATCCGCTGGCCTATCTTGACAGTGCGGCCAGCGCACAGCGTCCACTCTCGGTGATTAACGCCGAGAGTCATTTCTATCAGCACGGCTATGCGGCCGTGCATCGTGGTATCCATACGCTGAGCCAGCAGGCGACCAGCGACATGGAGAACGTGCGCGATCAGGCTGCCCGTTTTATCAATGCGCAGTCACAGGAAGAGATTGTCTTCGTCAAAGGCACCACCGAAGGCATCAATCTGGTGGCGAACACCTGGGGCAGCAGTAACCTCCAGGCTGGCGATAACCTGATCATCACTGAGATGGAGCATCACGCCAATATCGTTCCATGGCAGATGCTGGCCCAGCGCACCGGCGCAGAAGTGCGGGTCCTGCCATTAAATGACAACGGTGAGCTGGCGCTGGAGAAACTGGCGGGGCTGATCGACAGCCGTACGCGGTTGCTGGCGGTGACGCATGTTTCAAATGTGCTCGGCACGGTTAACCCGGTTAAAGCGATCGTTGCTCAGGCAAAAGCGGCTGGCGTCATCACGCTGGTGGATGGTGCCCAGGCGGTGATGCATGACAAGGTTGATGTGCAGGATATCGGCTGCGACTTCTACGCCTTCTCCAGCCATAAACTCTATGGCCCCAACGGCGTGGGTATCCTCTACGGCCGTAAAGCGCTGCTGGATCAGATGCCACCATGGGAAGGGGGCGGTTCAATGATTGAGCGCGTCATGCTGCCCACCGGCACCACCTGGAACAGTGCGCCGTGGCGCTTTGAAGCGGGTACGCCGAATACCGGCGGCATTATTGGCTTTGGTGCGGCGATGGCCTATGTGCAGGCGCTGGGACTGGATACGATTCATCAGCGCGAGACGGCACTGATGAACTATGCGCTCGATAAGCTGGGCACCGTTCCGGATATCCAGATCTACGGTCCGCAGTCACGAGCTGGCGTTATCGCCTTCAATCTCGGTAAACACCACGCCTACGATGTTGGCAGCTTCCTGGATCAATATGGCATTGCCATCCGCACCGGACATCACTGCGCGATGCCGCTGATGCAGCATTACAATGTACCGGCGATGTGCCGTGCCTCCTTCACGTTCTATAACAGTGAAGAGGAAGTGGATCGTCTGGCTGCCGGTTTGACGCGCATTCATCGTCTGCTGGGCGGCTGAACAGTTTTAACGGAGTCACTGATGGCGAATTTGCCTGAAAAAGAGAAACTGGTTCGCAACTTCAACCGTTGCGCTAACTGGGAAGAGAAGTACCTCTACATTATTGAGCTGGGTTCAAAGCTTCCGGAATCTTCTGAAACCTTGCACCAGCCGGAGAACGTGATTTCGGGTTGTCAGAGTCAGGTGTGGATCAGAATGACCCCGCAGGCGGATGGTTCCATTGCGTTTGAAGGCGACAGCGATGCCGCTATTGTTAAAGGTTTGATTGCTATCGTATTTAGCCTTTATCAGAACCTGCCGCCCGCCGATATCCTGGCGCTGGATGTGCGCCACTGGTTTGGCGAACTGGCACTGATGCAGCACCTGACGCCCACCCGGTCGCAGGGGCTGGAGGCGATGATTCGGTCTATTCGCCATACCGCTCAGAACCTCAGCTAAGTTACACTCCACAGACGCCATCCGGCGTCTGTTTTTTTATCTGACGAGAAAATTGCATGAAACCTGCTTTACGTTTAGCCGGTGCATTGCTGCTGACCTGCTTTGGGCTCTCTGCACCCGCGTTCGCCACCGAATATCCGCTGCCACCACCTGACAGTCGCCTGATTGGCGAAAACGTCCTGACTCAGGTTCCTGACAATAAACAACCTCTGGAAGCGATTGCGGCGCGCTACCAGGTCGGCCTGCTGAGCATGCTGGAGGCAAATCCCGGTACCGATCCCTGGCTGCCCAAAGCGGGCACCCAGCTGACGGTTCCACTGCAGATGATCCTGCCCGATACGCCGCGCGAAGGGATTGTGGTGAATCTGGCCGAGCTGCGTCTCTACTACTATCCCAAAGGGGAGGATAAGGTCATTGTCTATCCCATCGGTATTGGCCAGCTGGGTGCAGCCACGCCAGTGATGGTGACGCAGATCAGCCAGAAGATCCCTAATCCCACCTGGACGCCCACGGCGAACATCCGCAAACGCTACGCTAAAGAGGGCATTACGCTGCCTGGCGTGGTCCCCGCCGGACCGGATAACCCGATGGGGCAGTTTGCCATGCGTCTGGCGCGCGGCACCGGCCAGTATCTGATCCATGGCACTAATGCGAAATTCGGCATCGGCATGCGCGTCAGTTCAGGCTGCATCCGCTTGCGTTCAGAAGATATCGAAGCGCTGTTTAATTCAGCCCCGAAAGGGACGCGGGTACAGATCATCAATCAGCCGGTGAAGTACGCTGTAGAGCCGGATGGGAAACGCTACGTGGAAGTGCATCAGCCGCTGTCACGCAACGATAAGGACGATCCACAGACCATGCCGATTGCACTCACTGCCGGAGTGAAGCAGTTTATGAAAAGTGAGAAGAGTGATAGTTCCCTGATTAAAGCCAGCTTAGCGCGACGCTCAGGCATGCCTGTGCTGGTCAGCAGTGGGGAGCCGGTGCAGAGTGATACGGTGCCGCCTGCAGGGCTGGAGAGCGCGTCTGTGGGGGCTGATATCCCGGTGACACAGGCTGAGGGCAACGCGGTTCAGCCCTGAACGGATAAGTGCCTGTGAAGGGCACTGAATTCGGAGCAAAAAAAATGGCGCCATAAAGGCGCCATTTTTAAACCAGAACTCTTACTTACGGTAAGAGTGAGCCTGGTTGTCCAGACGCTGGTTAGCGCGTGCTGCGTCATCTTTAGCAGCCTGAACGTCTGAACGCACTGCGTTCACGTCGTTGCTCAGCTGGTCAACTTTAGCGTTCAGAGTCTGAACGTCTGAAGACAGCTGGTCGATTTTAGCGTTGCTTGAGCAACCAGCCAGCATAGTTGAAGCCAGAACTACCGCGCCCAGTACCAGTTTAGTACGATTCATTATTTATACCCTCTAGATTGAGTTAATCTCCATGTAGCGTTACAAGTATTACACAAAGCTTTTTAAGTTGAGAATAAATTTTTGATGAGAAGATGCTTAAATTTGATCGTTCGCTCAAAGAAGCAGCGAATCACAGAATATGATAAAAAAATTTAGCGAAAACAGAGAGATTTAATCGGATTAACCTTAATATTAAGAGTATTTGAATAGTTATTTTCGATTGGAATTTTCTGACATTTGGTTTAAGTAGAAATAAAAAAAAGCGCCCGATAAAGGCGCTTCAAAATAATGGTCAGAGAGAGTTTTACAGAACGTGTACAGAAGCGGTGTTGGTAGTTCCGCTTGGTACTAATGCGCCTGACACCAGTACCACGACATCGCCTTTCTGGCCATAGCCACTTTCCAGCGCCGCTTCTTTACCCAGACGATAGAAATCGTCGGTTGAAGCGATCTCAGTCACCAGACGTGTCTCAATCCCTTTGCTCAGGATCAGCTGACGGGCAGTCATCGGATTGGTGGTCAGTGCCAGGATGGTCGCGTTCGGGAAATATTTACGTACGGCTTTAGCAGATTTACCCCCTTCGGTAGCAACCACAATCAGTGGCGCTTCCAGCTTCTCAGCGGTCTCTACAGCACCACGGCAGACGGCTTCTGTGATACGCATTTTGCGGTTATCACTCTGGCTGTCGATGCGGGACTTCATCACGCGATCGGTACGCTCACAGATGGTCGCCATGATGGTGACCGACTCCAGCGGATAACGGCCTTTGGCGCTCTCACCTGACAGCATGACAGCATCGGTACCGTCGAGAATGGCGTTTGCCACGTCACCGGCTTCTGCGCGGGTAGGGCGCGGGTTCTTGATCATGGAATCGAGCATCTGGGTAGCCGTGATGACCACTTTGCGTGCTTTATTACATTTTTTGATCATCATCTTCTGCGCGAAGATCACTTCTTCAACCGGGATCTCAACGCCCAGGTCGCCACGCGCAACCATGATGCCGTCTGAGGCTTCGAGGATTTCGTCGAAGTTGTTCAGGCCTTCCTGGTTTTCGATTTTGGAGATGATCTGGATATGCTCGCCGCCGTTCTGTTTCAGGTGTTCGCGAATTTCCAGCACGTCTGAACGTTTACGGATGAAAGAGGCGGCGACGAAGTCTACGCCCTGCTCACAGCCAAAAATCAGGTCGCGCTTATCTTTTTCGGCCAGTGCTGGCAGCTGGATAGAGACGCCTGGCAGGTTAACGCCTTTGTTTTCGCCCAGATCGCCATTGTTCAGGACTTTACACACCACGGTATTTTCAGTGACTTCGGTCACTTCCATACCAATCAGGCCATCATCGACCAGCACCGTGTTGCCGATTTTCAGGTCAGCAGTGAAACCCGGGTAGGTCACCGCAACGCGCTCGCTGTTGCCAATCACGCTCTGGTCTGTAGTAAAGGTAAAGGTCTGACCGGCTTTCAGAGCCGCATCGTTGCCGCCTTCCAGTTTCATGGTGCGGATTTCAGGGCCTTTGGTATCCAGCAGGATAGCGGCCTGACGGCCGGTTTTCTGCATAACGGCACGCATGTTGGTGATGCGTTGACCATGCTCAGCGTAGTCGCCGTGAGAGAAGTTAAGACGCATAACATTCATGCCAGCTTCAAGCAGCTGAGTCAGCATCTCTTCGGATTCGGTTTTCGGGCCGATTGTACAAACGATTTTAGTCTTTTTCATGACGGATTTTCTGTAAGTTGTGATGGATGAATAAGGGCGGAATCCGATGGCAGCGCATCGAAGTGAAATTTCTGATTGAGACTGAAATGGGCAGTACTGAGTAAGAATAGGTGACGAAGGCCAGGCGTGCAGGGAAGTTGTGCGGTTACGGTTGGTAACCACCACGCTGTTGTTGCGCAAATCATTTGAGTTATCGCAGTAAGCACGTGATCGCTGAAACCTTTCAAGTAAGCAACGCGGGACAGTATAGACGCTAAGTATGCGAAAACCAATCAAAAAGCAGAAGGGGGAAGCGATGCAGATCAATAAAAGTGGAGTTGCGCAAGCTGAAGGAATTCTGAAAGTGGTGCGCTCTAATGGACTCGAACCATCGACCCCCACCATGTCAAGGTGGTGCTCTAACCAACTGAGCTAAGAGCGCATACTGAATATTGGTGCGTCCGAGTGGACTCGAACCACCGACCCCCACCATGTCAAGGTGGTGCTCTAACCAACTGAGCTACGGACGCACTTGGTGCGCTCTAATGGACTCGAACCATCGACCCCCACCATGTCAAGGTGGTGCTCTAACCAACTGAGCTAAGAGCGCAACATGCTGTCAGGGCGACAGCGGGGACGAATATTAACGGCAGCGTGTGAGGCTGGCAAGGGGAAAATAGTTTTTTCGCCTTGACTGCACAGCAACTGTGCTAACCGTCGTTTTTTTCGTCATTGCGGGCCATGAATGACCCGCCTCGAACGTTATCGCGCTGCACGCGTCAGGATAATTTCCGCCGGTGATTGCTGTAAGCGTCTGATGCGCCATATCATCATCACCGCAGCCGAGGTCAGGCCGATAATAAAGCCGCACCAGAAGCCCGCAGGTCCCATGCGCGGCACCACCCAGTCGGTCAGCGCCAGCAGATAACCGGCTGGCAGCCCCAGCAGCCAGTAAGCGATAAAGGTAATAAAGAAAATCGACCGCGTATCTTTATAGCCGCGCAGGATCCCGCTGCCAATCACCTGTATCGAGTCTGAGAACTGATAAATTGCCGCCAGCAACATCAGCTGTGCCGCCAGCGTCACCACTTCAGGGTTGTCGTTATAGAGCAGGGCAATCTGATGACGGAACGTCACGGTAAAAATGGCGGTTAGCGCCGCCATGCTGATGCCTACACCCTGTGCGGTCCAGGCCGCGACCCGTGCCTGCTCGGTGGAGCCCTGGCCCAGACGATAACCGACGCGGATGGTGGTCGCGACACCCAGCGACAGCGGCAATACGAACATCAGTGAACTGAAATTGAGCGCAATCTGGTGACCGGCCACGTTAACGATGCCCAGTGGCGAAACCAGCAGGGCGACAACGGCGAACAGCGTGACCTCAAAGAAGAGTGCCAGCGCCACCGGCAATCCCAGCGTCATCAGGCGGCTCAGAATCGGACGGGAAGGGGGTGACCAGCGGCTCTCCATACGGATATCGCGCATGCTACCCATCCGGCGCACCCAGAAGCGCATGCAGATAAACATCACCCAGTAGACCGAGGCGGTCGCCACGCCGCAGCCGACACCGCCCAGGGCAGGCATGCCGAAGTGGCCATAGATAAAGACATAGTTAAGCGGGATGTTGAACATCAGGCCTAAAAAGCCCAGCACCATGCCGGGTTTGGTTTTCGACAGCCCCTCGCATTGATTGCGGAGCACCTGGAAGAAGAGGTAGCCAGGCGCGCCGAACAGCAGGGCATGCAGATAGCCTTCTGCCTTCAGCGCCAGCACTGGATCAATGTCATGCATCGCCCGGATAAGATAACCGGCATGCCACAACAGCACCATAATCAGCAGGGAGACGAAAAAGGCGAGCCAGTATCCCTGGCGGATCTGTTCACCGATGCGTTCGCGGCGGCCAGAACCATTGAGTTGCGCAACGGTGGGCGTCAATGCAAGCAGAAGACCATGACCAAACAGGATGGCCGGTAGCCAGACAGAGGTGCCGACAGCAACGGCGGCCATATCCGTGGCGCTGACTGCGCCGGCCATAATGGTATCCACAAATCCCATTGCGGTTTGAGCCACCTGAGCAAGGATGACCGGAATCGCAAGGGCCAGCAATTGACGCGCTTCTGTTAAATACTTCTGCACGTTAACACCTGACTTATTGAATGAATTAAAAGGGGCAGGAAGCCCGGGGAATTTCGCGAGCTAGTGTAACTGGCGTAACAGAATTCGCCAATCTTTGTCACACAATGCGGTTTGCTCCGCTATAAAGCGGCGGTGCGGGCTGAAATCTAACAGCCGACCTGAGCTGTGATAAACTAGCGTAAACTTCGCAGAGGCAAAGACTATGTTTACCGGTATTGTGCAGGGCACCGCAGAAATCGTGTCCATTGAAGAGAAAGAACTGTTTCGCACCCACACTGTCCGCCTGCCGGAAGAGCTCTTACCGGGTCTGGCGCTGGGCGCATCCGTAGCCCATAACGGTTGCTGTTTAACCGTAACGGCAATTGAAGGCGACCGCGTCAGTTTTGATTTAATTAAAGAGACATTGCGGGTGACTAACCTTGGCGATTTACGTCAGGGCGATGTGGTCAATATTGAGCGTGCAGCGAAATTCAGCGATGAAATAGGCGGACATCTGATGTCTGGTCATATTATGACCACCGCTGAAATCTGCAAGATTATCCAGTCAGAACATAACCGCGAGGTCTGGTTTAAAATCCAGGATGCGGCGCAGATGAAATATATTCTGCATAAAGGGTTTGTCGGCATCGACGGTATCAGCCTGACGGTAGGCGATGTGACTAAGACTAAGTTCTGCGTCTATCTGATCCCGGAAACGCTGGAGCGTACCACGCTGGGGGCGAAGACCTTTGGCGACCGGGTGAATATTGAAATCGATCCGCACACGCAGGCAATCGTGGAGACTGTTGAGCGGGTGTTAGCACAGCGCGATGCCGCGGCGGCGATGAGCATGCTGACCGGCCAGTCAACGACAGAGAGTTAATAAAAGGCGCGTAAGCACCGCAGACAGCCTAATCGGTTTTACTCTGTCAGCATTATAAAAGCGCAGGGCGCCGGGTCAGAAGAGGAAAGCGTCCCACGCCATGGACAAAAACGTCAGGAGCGTTTTTGAACAACGCAAAGCGTTGACCCGGCAACGGGCGCACCTCAGGATGAGGTGCGTAATCGCGTGGGCCGGGCGTGTCAGGGATGACAGGTTTTGCGACTTTCCGATCTGACCCCGTTCCTTGCGCAACGCTCCCTGTTAAAGCAAAGCAGGCCCTTCTTTTCAAGTGTTCAGCCGGGGCAGCGCCTTGTTAATTGCCCGCTTTTTAACCCCTACCGCGCCACCCGTAATCCCCCCTCAACACCGCGACTGAACACGATCTGCCACAGCTGAATATCACGCGCCCGGAAGGCACCGGCACAGGCATTCAGATAATAGGAGAACATCCGCTTAAAGCGTTCGCCATATTTATCGGCCAGCTCTGGCCAGGCCTGCAAAAAGCGTTCATGCCAGGCCATCAGTGTTTTATCGTAGTCTGCGCCGAAATTGTGCCAGTCTTCCAGAATAAAATGGGGCTCGCTGGCATCGGCCACATGGCGCACCGAAGGCAGGCAGCCGTTGGGGAAGATATATTTATCGATCCAGGGATCGACACTCATATCGGTTTTAATCGCGCCGATGGTGTGAAGCAGGAAAATACCGTCAGGCTTTAAATTACGATCGACCACGTCAAAATAGGTCGCGTAATTTTTCGGTCCGACATGTTCAAACATACCCACCGACACAATACGATCAAACTGCTCATTCAGGTCGCGATAATCCTGCAACAGAATCGTGACGTCTAATCCGCTACAGCGCTGCTGCGCCAGTTTCTGTTGTTCGGCGGAAATCGTCACGCCATGCACTTTAACGCCATAATGACGTGCGGCAAATTCCGCGAGTCCGCCCCAGCCACAGCCGATATCCAGCAGTGACATTCCGGGTTCCAGCGCTAATTTACGGCAGATCATATCCAGCTTGGCTTCCTGCGCCGTCGCCAGTGTCGTCGCCTCTTTCCAGTAACCACAGGAGTATTGCATATAGGGATCGAGCATCAGTGAAAAGAGGTCGTTGCCCAGGTCGTAATGCTCTTTACCGACAATCCACGCCCGTTTTTTTGACTGCAGATTGGTTAAGCGTGCGGCGGCAATGCGCAGCGTATCTTTGAAGTGATGAGGCAGCTGCTGATCGAGTTTATGTTTAAGTACCTGGTGGAAGAAAATATCCAGCCGGTCACACTCCCACCATCCATCCATATAGCTCTCACCGAGCCCAAGAGAGCCCTCCTGCAGAACACGTTTAAAAAAACCAGGATGATTAATATGAATATCCCAGGGACGTGAACCATTAATTTCGATATCCGCTTTTTCCAGCAGTTCATGAACGATGCGATACCAATGGTTTTCTTCGAGGCTCACTTCTTCTGCATAAGATGAACTCATAGATTTTCCACCACCTGTCCAATCTGAACCTGAACAAAGAGTAGCCAATTTATTCAGGCAATGAGAAACGATGCGGATGGCTCCGCAAACCGGTTATCTGTGTGATACAGAGGACTGGAACAGCCTGCAGCAGGTCGGGTAAGGTGAGAATAACGCGCGCGAATACCGTCCCGGCAGCAGGGTGCCAATCAGATTATTACGTTATTATATTGTTGATTTATTACAGATTTGTTGACCCGGATGAGTATATGCTCACGCGGGTCAATATTCAATAACTTATTGTTAGGGCGCTAACTAAAAAGTCAGTGTGTCACTGATTATCCTGGCAGGCAGTTTGCGCAGAGGCAACAACAGTTTGTGCGCTTGCGGCACGCTGCATGGCGTAACCCAACAGCGCCAGCACAATTGTCACCGTCATCATCAGTGTGGTGGTAAATAGCGGCTGAGTTAAGCCGGCCGACACCGCCAGGCTGGCAGCGAAACAGAGTCCTAACTGCAGTGTATTCTGCAACGCGGCGGCTTTACCGGTAGCGGTCGGGAAGGGCATCAGCGCACTGGACACCACAATCGGATAGATCGCGCCGTTAGCCAGCGCCATACCGCAGAACGGTACCATCAGACTCACCAGCGTGCTGCTGCCAGCAAGCGCAACAGCAAACAGCGCCAGAATGCTCAGGCTGTAGACGGCCAGCAGCCAGGGCAGCAACTGTGCGCCGTTAAAGCGGTTGAGCAGGGTGCGACAGCCGAAGCCGCCAATTAAAAAGGCGAGCGTCTGGGGCACATAACTCAGACCGATATCGGCGGGCGACAGACCCAGATCCGCCAGAATAAAGGGCGATCCGGTCAGCCAGGCAAAGAAGCTGGCTGAGCAGGCGGAGTAGATCAGCACGTTGCCGCTGTAGACCCGGGATTTAAGCAGCGTGAAAAAGCCGGGCTGCGCACCTTTTTCTCCCGCTGCCTTGCGCACGGTGGGCAGACGCAGCGTGGTCAGAATCAACGCCACCGCAATCAGGGTCAGCACCAGGAAAATCGAACGCCAGTGGAAGTGGCCGATCAGCCAGGCACCCAGCAGCGGAGCCAGCGCCGGAGAGAGCGCAACCAGCGGCATAATGGTGGCAAAGACTTTGTTAGCGCGCGCTGCAGGATAGCGATCCACCACCAGCGCCTGCCAGCTTACGGCAGCGGCACAGACGCCAATCGCCTGGACAAAACGCAGCGCCAGCATCAGATAGATATCATTCACCCACAGCATGCCTGCGCAGCCAGCGCCAAACATGGCCAGTCCGGACAGCAGCACCGGTTTACGACCGATGCGATCGGAAAGCGGTCCCCAGAAGAGCTGACCCACGGCGAAGCCGCCCAGGAAGAGACTCATACTGGCGCTGATCAGACCGGGTGAAGTGTTAAAGGTTTGCTGCATCGCACCAAAGGCGGGCAGGTACATATCAGTGGCTAAAAAGCCCAGCATGCTCAGCAGGGCAAGGTAGGGCATAAACCCTTTATTCGACAGCATCTGATTCTCATTTTTGCAGGATAAACGCGGCAGAGTGTAAAAGGTGCGTTTGCTGCTGTGAAACGGTAATATTTGCCGATTGCTGTTAAAATTTTTGAAGGCAGATTATGTGGTCAGAATATGCATTAGAAGTGGTTGACGCTGTCGCCCGCGGAGGGAGCTTCAGCGCCGCCGCGCAGGAGTTACATCGGGTGCCCTCTGCCATCAGCTATACGGTGCGTCAGCTGGAAAACTGGCTGGCGGTACCGCTATTTGAACGGCAGCATCGCGAAGTGGTTCTGACCCCGGCGGGTGAGCATTTTGTCCGGGAAGGGCGCAGCGTCATCAAAAAAATGCTTGCCACCCGGCGACAGTGTCAGCAACTGGCTAACGGCTGGCGCGGCCAGCTAAGCATTGCCGTTGACCGTATCGCTAAACCTCAGCGCACCCGGCAACTGGTCAAAGATTTCTATCGCCACTTTCCCGATATGGAGCTGATCATCAGCTATGAAGTTTTTAACGGCGTCTGGGATGCGCTGGCCGATGGCCGGGTGGAAGTGGCGATTGGTGCCACTCAGGCGATACCGGTGGGCGGACGTTTTGCTTTTCGGGATATGGGCACACTTAACTGGCGCTGCGTGGTTGCGCCCGACCATCCTCTGACACAGGCGAGCCAGATAGATGATGACACGCTGCGGAGCTGGCCCTCCCTGGTGCTGGAAGATACTTCTCGCGCACTGCCGCGTCGTATGACATGGACGCTGGATAACCAGCGCCGGCTGGTGGTGCCGGAGTGGCAAACCGGGCTGGAGTGCGTGCAGGCGGGATTGTGTGTGGCGATGGTGCCCGGTCACCTGGCCAGGCCACTGCTCGACAGCGGCGAGCTGGTAGAACTGACGCTGCCGGTGGCGTTTCCGGACAGTCCATGCTGCGTCAGCTGGGCAGAAGATCGCGCATCACCCGCGACAGGCTGGTTGCTCAGCTATCTGGGTGATGCGCAAACGCTTAATCAGGAGTGGTTAAGCGAGCATTAACGGCGATAGTCGCGGAACGGGCCATCGGCCACGGAACGGCGCTCAATCAGCGTGGGATGGACCTCAATCGTTTGTGACACTTCGCGCTTACTGGTAATGCGGTCCAGCAGCATTTCCAGCGCTTTCTCACCCAGCTGGGCTTTAGGCTGATGCACTGTGGTCAGGGCCGGTGCAAAATAACGGGCGTTGCGCACGTTGTCATAGCCGATCACCGAAATATCCTGGGGTACGCGCAAACCCATCTCGTCGGCGGCGCAAATCGCGCCCATCGCCATGATGTCACCGCCACAGAACACCGCCGTCGGACGCTGCTTCTGCGACAGGATCTGCTGCATCGCCTGATAGCCCGACTCCGGCTCAAAGTCACCCTGCACAATCCACTCGGCGCGTGGCTGAATACCCGCTTCTTCCATCGCCTTCAGGAAACCGGCATGACGTCCGCCACCGGTGTTACGCTCCATCTGGCCGGGGATTGCACCAATATCCCGGTGTCCGCGTTCAATCAGATAGCGTCCCGCCAGATAGCCGCCCTGGAAAGCATTATCCAGTACCGTGTCGGTGAAGTCAGCGCGCGACTCGCCCCAGTCCATCACCACCATCGGGATATTGCGGTTCTCTTCCAGCATCTGCAGCAGATCGTCCGGATATTCAGAACACATCACCAGCAGCCCATCGACGCGTTTCTGCGCCATCATGCTGAGATAGGCGCGCTGTTTTTGCAGATCGTTATGCGCATTACCCAGAATCAGCGTATAGCCTTTGTCAAAACAGTGATTTTCAACCGCCTCGATAATTTCAGCGAAATAGGGTGCTTCGCTGGAGGTGGCAAGCAGGCCCAGCGTCTTGGTGTGGTTTACTTTCAGGCTGCGCGCCACGGCGCTCGGCGAGTAGTGCAGCTCTTTAATCGCCTGCCAGACCGCGTTGCGCGTCTCTTCAGCCACAAAGCGGGTTTTATTGATGACGTGCGAAACGGTGGTCGTTGAGACGCCAGCGCGTTTCGCCACATCTTTAATTGTTGCCATGAAAATCGGACTCCAGTGCTTATCTAACTCTATGATAAGCGTAGTGTTAAACGTTTGCGTCTGCTCAGGGTTTTTTCCGCAAAAATGCAGCTTTCATGGCCAGGAAACAGGCCGCTGGCGGCGTAAAAGCGCCTGAAAACGTGCGCAAACGGAATCAGGGTTGCGCGCGTTGCGCAACAAAGGCGGGATTCTAACAAGGCTGAACGGATAAAACGAGATTTTTACCGGGCCCTGTGGGAAAATGCGATACCCCTACTGATTGTGTGACTAAGGAGCAAGCAATGAGTACCGATCTTAAACTGGCTTTAATGACCACCGCGGGCTGTCTGCTGATGATTGTGGCCTTTAGTTTTACCGCTATTCTGCACTAAAAAAAAGCCGGGATTATCCCGGCTCTCTTCTGGTTGTTCTGCTGCTCAGCGTATGGTTTTTGGCGTCATCACCCGACGTGCACCAATATAGTGACGCTGCCAGTAATCTTCTCCTAACGCGCTGATCTGAATATCTTTGCCGGTGCGTGGCGACTGGATAAACTTGCCATCACCCAGGTAAACGCCGACATGGTCCGCAGTACCGCGTCCATTGATACGGAAGAAGACCAGATCGCCTTTCTCCAGCGACTCACGCTTGATCGGTGCGGCATCACGCAGGTGGTACATCTCGTTAGCGGTACGTGGGATCTTAAACTTCACCAGATCTTTATAGGCGTACCAGACCAGGCCGCTGCAATCGAAACCGGTATGGGGAGAGGTGCCGCCCCACTGATAGGGTTTACCCAACTGACCCATTAGCTTGGTCATCGCGGTTTCGCGGGCCTTCTGGTAGCGCTGACGGTGAGATTTGCTCATCTTAATCGTGCCGGTTTCGCTGGTGGTGACCTCAGCGGTTTTCAGCAGGCGCTGATGACCATAACGTTTTTTCTCTTTGTTCTTACTGAGACGGGCGGTTTTTAGCGAGGTCTTCTTAGCAGGCGTCTGTTTCGCGGCGAGTTCGACTTTTTTCAGTTTTTTTGTTTTTAGTTTTTGAACCGGGCTGAGGCGAGTCTTTTTCGTCACCGTTTTGACCGGGCGACGCTTGCGACGCTCATCGTCGCGCGCACTCTTTTTCTCTGCTTTATGCGTACTGACGTTCACCGGCGCGTGAGGCGACGCAGCGGCGATGTTGAAAAACAGTTGCGCAAAGGCCAGCATGAAAAACGTAATGATTAAACGCATAGTCCGTTGATTAGTTAAGTTGTCAGGGCCACTACGCACCGCGACAAAGTTGAGATTAATCTGATCCAGGATCAGCGCCCAGGCCATTCTAGTCCAGTTCTTTTAAAAACTGTAATGCCTTTTAATATTAATCTTTGCAACCCACGCAATTGTGCTGAAAATGAACATTTTCAGCGTCTTATATCAACGAAATTATTACGAATTATTAATCTGTTACCTGCTGTTAATAATCAGGAATTCAGGTGTCCCGGAGCAGGACTTAACAATGATGGCGATTTAATCGGGCAGCGATCAAAATCTCGTTTTCAGTCACGCTGCGAAGTCGCTACAATAAACAAACACGATGTAACGAATTAAGGAAGGCAATTATGAGTACTGTAGAAAAAATTCAGCGCCAGATCGCAGAAAACCCGATCCTGCTGTACATGAAAGGTTCCCCGAAACTGCCAAGCTGCGGTTTCTCTGCACAGGCGGTGCAGGCGCTGTCAGCCTGCGGTGAGCGTTTTGCTTACGTGGATATTCTGCAGAACCCGGACATTCGTGCCGAGATGCCGAAATTCGCTAACTGGCCAACTTTCCCGCAGCTGTGGGTCGATGGCGAGCTGGTCGGTGGATGCGACATCATCGTTGAGATGTTACAGCGTGGTGAACTGCAGACGCTGATCAAAGAGACCGCAGAAAAATTTAAAGAAGCAGAATAAAAAAAGGCCGACATCACGTCGGCCTTTTTCATTGCGGCATCCCTTATGCGGATGTCGTGGCTTCTGCATCGCCTTCCGCGAAGGGCAGCGGCCAGCCGCCTAACCGTTTCCAGCGGTTCACCAGCTCGCAGAACAGCGTTGCCGTCTGCTGAGTGTCATAGAGCGCCGAATGCGCCTGCGTGCTGTCAAACTCCATTCCCGCCGCAATACAGGCCTTCGCCAGCACCGTCTGACCCAAAACCAGCCCGCTCAGGGCCGCGGTGTCAAAGGTGGCAAACGGGTGAAACGGGTTGCGCTTCAGGCTGGCTCGTTCCGCCGCCGCTGACATAAAGTTCAGGTCGAAGGTGGCATTATGTGCCACCATAATGGCGCGATTGCAGCCGCTGTCTTTAATGCCCTTGCGCACCATTTTGAAAATGGCGTGCAGCGCCTCATATTCACTGACCGCGCCGCGCAGCGGATTGCTGGGATCGATGCCGGTAAAGGCCAGGGCTTCGGGATGCAGCAGCGACCCGACAAAAGGTTCGACGTTGAAATGCAGCGTCTGGTCAATCTGAATCCATCCCTCTTCATCCATTTTCAGCGTGATAGCGGCAATCTCCAGTAACGCATCGGTTTGCGCATTGAAACCCGCGGTTTCAACGTCGATCACCACCGGATAGAAGCCACGGAAACGTTGATTGAGTGCATTAGGGGAATTCGATTCAGACATCAGGATCTCGTTGCAGAAAAAGGGCAGCGCGTATTATGGCAAAAAACGGGGCCGGGTGCAGCAGATGAAGCGCAGAGAAGGGGATTCAGCCCACCCGATCGGGCAGGCTGACAGGCAGGTTTAGTTGCCGAGGCCGTTACCGGCATCTTTGTTTTCGATCAGCTCGATTTTGTAACCATCGGGATCTTCAACAAAGGCAATAATGGTGGAGCCGCCTTTAACCGGGCCAGCTTCACGCGTCACGTTGCCGCCATCTTTGCGGATACGTTCGCAGGCCGCTGCTGCGTCATCAACGCCCAGCGCAATATGACCATAGGCATCACCGAGGTCATACTTATCGACGCCCCAGTTGTAGGTCAGTTCGATCACCGCACCTTCGCTCTCGTCGGTGTAGCCCACAAATGCCAGGGTATATTTGTATTCGGTGTTTTCGCTCTGACGCAACACGCGCATGCCCAGCACACGGGTGTAGAAATCGATTGAACGTTGCAGATCGCCAACGCGCAGCATGGTATGAAGTAAACGCATAACATCCTCTTTTAAATAAAACGCCATCGCCCGATGACTCAGGCGCTAAGTATAGCGATGAAAATCGCTATTGAATAATGGCTGCCGTCATCATCCCGGACGGCAGCCCGAACCGGTTACAGCGTCGGGTAGTCGATATAACCTTCCGCGCCGCCGCCGTAGAAGCTTTCCGGACGCTGTGGATTGAGTGGGGCGTCCTGCTGCAGACGCTCAACCAGATCCGGGTTAGCAATGTAATCGCGACCAAACGCAACCGCATCGATCAGACCGCGACCAATCAGGTCATCCGCTTTCTCAACGGTATAGGCACCGGCACCAATGATGGCACCCGGGAAGAGATCACGCACTTTCTGACGGAAGGCATCGGTGTAAGGCTGACCGCCGGCCCAGTCTGGCTCGGAAAGGTGCAGATAGGCGATGTTGCGTTTTGCCAGCTCGCCGATATACCACAGCGCCGCTTCCTCTTCATCCGGGCCGTTGTCCAGATTCTGGAAGCTGCCGATAGGTGAGACGCGAATACCAATGCGATCGGCTGACCAGTTAGCGATCACCGCATCAACCACTTCCAGCGCAAAGCGACCGCGTTTTTCGATGCTGCCGCCATATTCATCAGTACGCTGGTTTGAGCCAGGAGCCAGGAACTGGTGCATCAGGTAACCGTGCGCCGAGTGCAGCTCAAGCAGGTCAAAGTCCGCTTCACGCGCGTTGGCCGCAGCCTGGCCAAAATCTGCCACAATCTGCTTAATCTCTGGCACTGTCAGCTCACGCGGCGTTGAGGTATCTTCGCGATAGACGCTGCCATCTTCAGCACGCAGTGAGGTACGGGTGCCAGCGGCAATCGCCGATGGCGCAACCGGTGCTTTGCCTTCCGGCTGCACGCTGTTATGTGAGATACGACCGGTGTGCCATAACTGTACTGCGGTGTGACCGCCAGCCTGATGCACGCCTTCGTTAATCGCTTTCCACGCTGCAATCTGTGGCTGAGTATGTAAGCCTGGCGCACCGGCATAGCCTTTCGCCTGGAAAGAGATCTGGGTCGCTTCGGTGATGATCAAACCGGCGCTGGCGCGCTGGCGATAATACTCCGCCATCATTGGGGTAGGAATGTCGCCTGGCTCAATGCTGCGCAGACGGGTCAGCGGTGCCATAAATACGCGGTTTGGGACGGTAATTGCACCGACTTTTAGCGGACGAAACAGCTGGGTACTCGCCATAATAGCTCCTGATTAGTAGACCAGTCGTCTACAAACATGTTTTTTAAAAATCAGCGGCGTTCAAGCCACTGTTCGATGGTACTCAATGCCAGACGCAGTGGCTGCGCCTCGCGGGAAATTTTGCTCTGCAGGCTGGCACCCAGCCACAGCAGCGACAGCAATTCCGCCATCTGCGCGGGGGGCTGCGGCAGGCTCAGCGACTCCTGCTGCTCTGCGGCAATCAGGGTCCGGGCGTAGAGTGCCGTGATCTTTCCGGCACCCTGCTGCAATGCATCACGCATCGGCTCTGAGAGATCGCACACCTCCGCGGAGACTTTGACGCCCAGACAGCCTACGATGTGGCCCTGCTGAACAAACAGATCAACGGCAGCACGAAAGTGGTTAAGCAGACGCTCACGCGGCGTGCCTTCGGTCTGGTTAAGCTGCAACGCCACATCCTGCAGGAAACGCGCAAAATAGCGCTCCAGTAACGCCACGCCAAACGCCTCTTTAGAACGGAAGTAGTAGTAGAAGGAGCCTTTCGGCACCGCCGCCTGCGTCAGCAGTTCGCTGAGGCCCATTCCGGTAAAGCCGCGTTGCAGACAGAGTTGCTCACCTGTCTGGAGCAGGTGTTCGCGGGTTTCGTTGCGTTGTAGCGTCTTATTCATGGCAGTGAGATTAGTAGACCAGTCGGTCTAATGCAACGCAACTCTCACTATTTGGCACAGAGTGTTCACTCCTGAGTCAAAGAACAGGATAATTCTGACCGGGTGGGGCTTACTTCCTGCGCAACCAGGCTACGCTTTTTACTGGACTGTTTATTCTGTGAATCCGGAGGCGTGGTGGCCGAGCAGCTTGAGTTTTTCCCGGTTCCCAGCCCCTGTCGCGGCATCTGCCAGACGGATGCGCGCGGCTACTGCCTGGGATGTTTACGCAGCCGCGATGAGCGGTTCAACTGGCTGCGCTTCAGCGATGCGCAAAAGCGTGAGGTCATTCGTCTTTGTCAGCAGCGGCGTCAGCGTCTGCAACGGCAACAGAAAGGTGAGGAGCCACACGCGCCACAACAGCCGGAGTTATTCTGACGACTTTGCGCTTTCCGTTATACTCTCTGACACGCTAATTTCAGCCAACGCGCAACAGGGAGAACGTCATGTTAGAACCGCAAGCCATCGCTTCACAGGGGCCCGATTTTTCACCGCTGGTCATGGGGTACTGGCGTCTGATGGAGTGGGGGATGTCGCCACAGGAACGGGTCGCCTTTATTGAGCACCACGTGAGGCTCGGCATCACTACCGTTGACCATGCGGACATCTACGGTGACTACCAGTGTGAGGCGGCGTTTGGCGAGGCACTGAAACTGGCACCCGGCTTGCGCGACCAGCTACAGATTGTCACCAAGTGCGGCATCGCCACCCGCGCCCAGCCTGAGCATCAGATAGGCCACTACATTACCGACAAACGTCATATCCTGCAGAGTGCTGAAAACTCACTGCGCCATATCCATACCGATCGTCTCGACCTGCTGCTGATCCATCGTCCCGATCCGCTGATGGAGGCTGACGAGGTGGCCGAAGCCTTTATGGCGCTGCATCACAGCGGCAAGGTTCTGCATTTTGGCGTCTCTAACTTCACACCATCACAGTTTTCCCTGCTGCAATCCCGTCTGCCGTTCTCGCTGGTGACAAATCAGCTGGAGATCTCACCCGTGCAGCAAAGTGTGCTGCTGGATGGATCGCTGGATCAGTGTCAGCAGCTGCGTATTCGTCCGATGGCCTGGTCCTGTCTGGGTGGCGGTCGCCTGTTTAACGATCCCCATTTCCAGCCGCTGCGAGACGAACTGGAAGCCGTGCGGCAGGAAACCGGTGCCACCAGCCTTGAGCAGGTGGTCTATGCCTGGATACTGATGCTGCCATCGCGCCCGCTGCCAATCATCGGCTCAGGTAAAACGGCGCGGGTCAGCGAAGCCGCCGGAGCACTGAACTTATCCCTGTCGCGTCAGCAGTGGTTCCGTATTCGCAAGGCGGCGCTGGGATTTGATGTGCCCTGAAGCGTAAAACTGCGTCAATCTCCGGCAAAATAGTGCAACAGCGACCAGACTTATCTCAAACCCTGGTATGCAAATGGAGTCACCATGAAAATGAAAGTAGTTGCCCTATTCGCACTGATCGCCTGCGGCTCAGCACAGGCTGCCAGCGAGCAGGTTACGATCCATCAGGTTACCGCTGAAGGGATTGGGAAATCGCTGGGCACCGTTAAGATTGACGAGACACAGTATGGTCTGCAGTTCACGCCGGATCTGCAGGGCCTTCAGCCGGGCATTCATGGTTTCCATGTTCATGCTAAAGGCAGCTGTGAACCGGGCGAGTCTGAAGGCAAAGTGGTCGCCGCCGGTGCGGCGGGTGGTCACCTTGATCCAGCCAACAGCGGCAAACATCTGGGGCCTTATGCAGAGGGGCACCTGGGCGACCTGCCCGCGGTCTATGTCGATGACAAAGGCAGCGCCACTTATCCGGTGCTGGCGCCGCGTCTGAAATCGTTAAAAGAGATCAAAGGCAAAGCGCTGATGGTGCACGTCGGCGGTGACAATCATGCCGACCATCCTAAACCGCTGGGCGGTGGCGGGGCACGCTACGCCTGCGGTGTCATCTGAGTTTCCGGGCGGCAGGCGATGGCCGCCCGCTTTTCTCCTGCCTGTTTATGAATTGTTGTACCATCCCTGACATTTCCCCCCTATGATATTGATTCAGGTAAGAAAGCGTGATCGGGAAAGGAGCAGGAAAATGAAATTCAAGGGCGCATTACTGCTGTGTCTGCTGCTGGTGGGATGCGATAAACCCAATGATACGCAACTGGTCACCGAAACCGGACGCGAACTGCAGCGCACCATCGATACCAACCCAATGCGTATCACCTGTGAAAAGATCGCGAAGGGTCGTGAATGGCTGAGCCGAAACATGGTGCGTAAGCTGGAAGCGCAGGGTTGCGATCAGGTCTTTCGCAGCGCCACCGAAACCAATTTCACGGATAGCACTATTTATCGCCGCACCATGACTATGGTGTGCGGTGGCATTCATGGTCAGAGTTTTACCGGTACCGAACTGACACGCCGGTTTATCTTCTCACCCGATGAGAAAGTGCTGGTGATTGAACCGATGACCGAAATGGATAAAACCCGCTTCGAAGGCCATAAAACGCTGCAACAGCTGCAGGATGATTTTAACCGGCAACAGCAGCAATATTGCCAGTGATCACTCCGGCACCGCCTGCTTCAGCTGTGCCAGTGAACAGCGTAACCGCCAGATAATCCCCGCCAGCTCGCTGGCCTCGTTGCTTTCCAGTGCCAGTAACGCGGTGATGGTCTCCTCCAGTTGCGTCAGCATTCGATCCAGCGAGCTGTGGCGCACGCCGCGGCTGCTGATAATCTGCTGTAACTCTTGCAGGCAGTGATCGCGAAACCCCATCAGTGCGGCTGAACCGGCGCGCCATTCACGCAGCTGCCAGACGATATGCGAGCAGTTGAGCAGCACCACGCCCCAGCGCAGTAGCCAGACGCGTGCCTGCTCGTCCCGGCTGTGACTGAGCTGGCTGATACGGTGGTAAATCTGCGATTCGAAGCGGCTCTCGCTGAGCCGGGGCCGCTGCCGCAGCTGATCGAGAAACGCCAGCCGCAGCGCCCGGATATGCCGTCGGCTGCGCCGCGCATCAGAGCTGGGTCGCAGAATCTGGAACGCCAGCCAGGCGAGCAGCACCCCGCAGACTTTGGCGATGTTATCGTTAAAGAAGTCCTGATAATCCCATGTGGGCGGATTAGTCACCGCGATAAACGAACCCATAAAGACGATGAACTGTCCCCACATCCCGGCGCGCTGCTTCTGCTGCAGCTTAAAGAGTTGTAGCGTCACCAGCAGCGGGAACAGAAACAGTAAAAACTGCCACAGCTGACTGATCTGCACCATCAGCCCAAACTTCATCACAAAACTAAACGCAAACAGCCACAGCAGGGTCTTCAGCAGCAGCGTGACGCTGCCGCCAGGTGAGGGTGATGAAGCGTAGAGCACACAGGCAATGGCGGTTAAGGTGAGCGCGGCGGCACCGGAAGACCATTGCGTATTGATCCAGAAGGCGCAGCCCAGCACGATAACGCAGAAGGTACGCAGGGCGCTCCAGCCCGCCTCGGCGCTGTCACTGTCGCGCGCCAGCGCCGGAACCGGCGGTGGCTGAAAGCGGGTGTAGGCATCGGCGCGATCCAGCAGGCGGATCCAGCGCAGCACGTTGAGGTACATCCAGCAGAAGTAGCGTAGCCGCTGACAAAAAGCGCGCTGCCGGTAGTCGCCATCCGCTGCCGGGGTCACGCTGCGCAGGATTTGCGCCAGACGATATTTATCACACGCCGGTTTCGCCAGCTCCGCCAGCAGTTGTTGCAGCGCCTCAAACAGCGCCTCTGGCGCGTCGGGCCAGTTCAGCAGCATGCGTCGCAGGCTGGAGAGCACGCTGGTGAGTCGCAGCTGCTGGTGCAGCACATAGTTCAGCACGTTGTTCTGTCGGCGAAAGCGGTAGTGGCTCCAGAACGCCTGAATTCGCAGCAGATTCATGGTCAGGATCTGGCTGATGACATTTTCATGCGCGGTCCGGATGGTCTCGCTGGCTGAGGGCTGCAGCAGTAACACCGCATGTTCCAGCAGCCGGGCATGCATCTGTTTCAGTGAGGTAATCAGCGTCTCACCATCGGAAGTACTCGGCAGTACCATCATCATCAATCCGGCGCAGAGAATGCCGGAGATCACCTCGCAAACCCGTGCCTGAGCGATGGTCCATAGCGAGGTGATATCGGTGATATTAACGCTGCTAAAGGCGATGATGGCGGCGGTGTAGCCCGCCAGCGAAAAGGCGTAGGCAACGTTATTCTGGTAGTGATTCGCTATGCCGGTACAGAGCGCCAGCCAGCCGGCAATGGCAAAGGTAAACAGCCACGGCTCATTAAGCGTATGTCCGGCGATCAGCAGCGCAGCGCTGGCCCCCATCAGACTGCCAACGATGCGCCCCAGACTTTTACTGATCGCGCCGCCGACGGTGGGAAAGCTAATCACGGCAGCAGAGGTCATTGCCCAGTACGGCTCATCCAGATCCAGTGCGTAGGCGATGCTCAGCGCCAGGCACATCGCAATAGCGTTGCGCAACGCATAGCGCCACTGGCCGGCGTTCGCCTTAATCCAGGGCAGTTGATCCCAGGCCAGCCACTGAAAATTCATGGCTGGATGGTGATGGTGCAGCTGGTTCCCGCCACCAGGTCTGCATCGGCAGGAAGCGGGTCGAGACGAATACGCACCGGCACTCGCTGCGCCAGCCGCACCCAGGGCACGTTGGGTTTGATATCGGGCACCAGGCCGCTGTCGGTCTCAATGCTCTGGTCATAGATGGCGCGGCCAATGCTATCCACCTGACCCTGCAGCCGCATACCATTGCTGTAGAGCACCACCTGGGCCGCTGCGCCTGGGTGAATATGGCGCAGTTTGGTCTCTTCGAAGTAGCCCATTACGTAGTAAGAGTGGCTGTCGACCAGAGCAAACAGAGGCGAACCCGCGGTGGCATAGTTGCCGGGACGCAGCGTCAGATTGGTGATCCAGCCATCCGCCGGTGCGGTCAGCGTCGTCTGCTGCAGATTCCAGCGCGCCCGTTCCCACTCCGCCTGTGCCGCTTTGGTGCTGGCGGCCGCCGCGCCGGCGCTTAATCGCGCGGCATCAAGGTCCTCTGCGGAGATGATGTTGCGCGGCAGGCTGCTGCGACGGTTAAATTCATGCTGCGCTTTCGCGAGATCCGCCTGCGCTTTGCTGAGCTGGGCGGCGGCATTGTCGAGCGCGATCTGCCACGGCACCGGGTCCAGCGTTAACAGCTGCTGGCCCTGATGCACAAACTGATTGTCTTTGACCTTCAGTTGCGTAATTCGTCCCGACACCTGAGGCGTGATATCCACCAGCTCTGCCCGTACTTTCCCGTCACGGGTCCAGGGCGACTGCATGTAGTAGTTCCAGAGCCAGCCAGCGGCCAGCAGCGCCAGGGCAAACACGATCAGCGTGGAGAAGTATTTTACCGCGTTAAATTTCATATCGATTATCCGTGACCGATGAGCCAGAGTGCGGCGGTAACGCACAGCACAAACAGGGAGAGATCAAACAGGGTGGGATGCCAGACATCGCCGGAGTAGATCCAGCCACGCACCAGAGGGTGGATCAGCAGCCAGAAAAAGAAGCCGAGGATCACCGCTTTGAATATCGGCGGGAAAAACAGTGAGGCGCCCACCACCAGATCGGTCAGCGGATTCGCACCTGAAAAAGCAGGAGTGAGCACGTGATAACATCCTTCGTTAACCCAAACAGCAGAGTGAAAGCGCTGCCACGTTATGGTGGCCTGGTCCGGGATTTGTAATTTGTCCTGTAAACTCGCAGAATAGTGTAAAATCTGGCTTGATAGCTAGCAAGCTAATTATAAGGAGATGAAATGGATACGCCCCTCGGAACGGATTTATCTCGCCTGGTGCGCATCTGGCGCGCGTTGATTGATCAGCGGCTGAAGCCGCTTGAGCTGACTCAGACTCACTGGGTGACGTTGCACAATATTCATCAACTGCCGCCCGAACAGTCCCAGATTCAGTTAGCCAAGGCGATTGGTATTGAACAGCCTTCGCTGGTGCGCACGCTGGATCAGCTGGAAGAGAAAGGATTAATCACCCGTTCGACCTGCGCCAACGATCGTCGTGCCAAGCGCATTAAGCTGACGCAGCAGGCCGAGCCGATTATCGAACAGGTTGAGAGTGTGATTGATGAGACGCGGGATGACATTTTGTCCGGCATCAGTCGGGAAGAGATCAGTCAGATGGTGACGCTGATCGCCCGGCTTGAAAAAAACATTCTCGAACTTCAGCATAAAGAGAAATAAAAAAACCGACGCCCAGGCGTCGGTTTTTTGTTTAGCTTCATTAGCGAGGTGAAACCGTCACCTGGCTGCCGTTGGATGCCATCACAACGCGCTGGCCAACAGAGTAACGCGTGGCGGCCTGTTTCTGAACCACCATGATGGTGTTGCCATCATCCTTACGGATTTCCAGCTCAACGCCATCGGTTTTATTGACTGCGCCCTGTACGCCCTGGCCTGCTACGCCACCCAGAACCGCACCACCGGCTGTCGCCAGGCTACGTCCGCTGCCGCCACCAATGGTGTTACCCAGGAAGCCACCCAGCACCGCACCACCGATAGCACCGATGACATTGCTCTCATCGCCGCCCTGGATTTTCACCGGACGTACTGAGACTAAGGTACCGTACGAAACGCTCTGCACCTGCTTAGCTTCACTGGCACTGTAGGTATCACCCGACAGCGTACTGGTATTGCTACAACCTGCCAGCATCACACCGGCCAGAGCGACCACAATTACACGCTTAATCATTTGAAACTCCTTTAGTTGAGAAGGTGCCACGTTTACCGCTGTATCCTGCTCACAGTATAAGACACAAACCTGGCAAATTAATCCCTGTCCGAATAAAACACGGCTGGACGAAGCATAGACTATGCAGGATCAACAATAATTCAATCGTGGACTAAAAATAGTCCCATTACGTTATCAGTCAGCACGATTGGATAAAAAGAATTTAATCATAGAATTAGCGATCATTATTTGTCAGGCTAACCGCAGATGAATCGCACTTCCCGCCGGAAGTAAGGAATGGCTATGAAATCAGGACGCTATATTGGGGTAATGTCAGGCACCAGCCTGGATGGAGTGGATGTGGTGCTGGCTGCCATTGATGAAAATATGGTGGCGCAGCAGGCGAGCTACTGCCATCCGATGCCACCAGAACTGCGTCAGGCGATTCTGGGGATATGTCAGGGACAGTCCCTGACGCTGTCGCAGCTCGGCCAGCTTGATACCCGCCTCGGCCAGCTGTTTGCTGAAGCGGTAGTGACATTCATGAAGCGCGAATCGCTTGACGCCAGCGATATCACGGCGATTGGCTGTCATGGTCAGACCGTCTGGCATGAGCCACAGAGTGACGCACCCAATACGCTGCAGATTGGCGATCATAATCAGATCGTGGCGGCCACCGGCGTCACCGTGGTAGGAGATTTCCGCCGCCGTGACATGGCGCTGGGCGGGCAGGGCGCGCCGCTGGTGCCTGCCTTTCATCAGGCGCTGCTGATGGATGCCACTGAACGCCGCATGGTGCTGAATATTGGCGGCATCGCCAATCTCTCGCTGCTGATCCCGGGTCAGCCGGTGCGCGGCTTCGATACCGGCCCCGGCAATATGCTGCTGGACGCCTGGATCTGGCGTAATCAGGCTCAGCCGTATGACAAAGATGCGCAGTGGGCGCGCAGCGGGTCAGTGATTCCGGCACTGCTGGAGGCGCTGCTACGTGAGCCCTGGTTTGCGTTGCCGCCGCCGAAAAGCACCGGGCGCGAACATTTCAACCTCAGCTGGCTGGAGCAGCATCTGCGCTATTTCCCGGGTCTGGCTGCGCAGGACGTGCAGGCTACGCTGGTCGAGCTGACCGCCATCACCATCACGCAGCAGGTGTTACTCAATGATGGCTGCGACCGTCTGCTGGTGTGTGGCGGCGGCAGCCGCAATCCGCTGCTGATGGCACGACTGGCAGCGCATCTTCCGGGAACGGAAGTAACGACTACCGATGCGGCGGGTGTCAGTGGTGACGATATGGAGGCGCTGGCGTTTGCCTGGCTGGCTTTCCGCACGCTCTCCGGCCTGCCGGGCAATCTGCCTGCGGTGACGGGCGCACGGGAAAAAAGCGTGATTGGCGCAATTTTTCCGGCGAATTCACTCTATCGACGCTAAGCAGTGAGTCGGGGGCAATCTGCCCCCGCAGGATGACAGGCGGCCGTCAGGCGGCGCCGGAGAGATGCGTCAGGTTGCGAACGCCAGTAATCACCGAGGCAACCATGGTTTCACGTCGGGTAATCACCTCAACCTGATAAAACCGGCTGCGGTAGGCGATGGAATAGATAACGGGATGGTACTTATTACCTTCTCCGTAGCGGGAGTAGTGCGCTTCAAGCGCACGGGTCGCTGCGAGAATATGGGAGGGTTCTTTATCACCGCGGATGATTTGCTTCATTCAGTTCCTCAAATGCTGTCCCTGGAGTCACGTCGCACGCATGGCGCGTAGCGCTGGCCTAAACACTGAACATCTGACTGCTAAACATTTAATCACTGACTGGGTAATGACTGACTCTGCCGCGGGAAGATGACAGAAAGATGATCCCCCGGGGCTGTTAATTAATTAGCAGCCACCGGGTGATCCAGCAAGGCAGGAAATCGCAAATTCATCCAAATCGCAGAGGCGGTCAGATCAGCTCCGGCCAGGCCACGGCCGCAACGCCATTGAGTACAGGTTTTGAGAACAGAAAGCCCTGAAACTGGGTCACGCCTGCCGCTTCAAGCCACATCCACTCTTCCGGCTGTTCAATGCCCTCGGCGATAACACCGATCTCCAGCGAGGAGCAGCATTTCAGAATGGCATGAATGATCGCCTGCTTCGGCCCACTTTTATGCACATCAGCGATGATGGTTCGGTCGATTTTAATCTTGTCAGGCTGAATGCGCGTCAGCAGCGACAGGCCGGCAAAACCGGCACCGAAATCATCCAGCGCCAGGCTGATGCCGGCCGCCTTCAGCTGCCTGATGGCGGCTTCAAAGGCCTCAGGCTGCGAGATAATTTCATTCTCGGTGAATTCAACCATGATCTGCTCTGGCACCAGTCCCTGCGCAGCAATCTCATCCAGCAAAAACGGGACGGCGTCGGGCACTTCCACTAGCGTCATCGGCAGCAGATTGATCGACAGAGTCATGCCCTCAATCCCCAGCTGCTTCGCCTGGGCGAAGGCGATCTTTTTCGACCTCAGATCGAGCTGATAGAGCTGCTCACGTGACAGTCGGGCAAAATAGTCGAGCGGCGGTTCACCGTGCGGGCCGCGCAGCAGCGCTTCCAGCGAGACGATTTCGCAGGCGAAGGGGTCAACGATCGGCTGAAAAGCAAAGCTGACCTCATCCGCAGCCACCAGCGATGCGTTGCCTTCACGCTGTTCTGACTCGTCACGGATAAACGTCCAGCCGCTGGCGGCCGGGATCTCAAAATAGTTCTCTTTTTCCCGCGCTTCGACAAAAGTGCGCAGGAACTGCAGTGCGCGATCGGCATAGGTCAGCTGATACTTTGTGGTGCACTTTGCCAGCACCGCCTCCAGTACCGTCTCTTTATCATGCAGCCGTAGATCGAACAGCTCCATACCGACGTGGCCAAAACGGCGTGCCGGGGCGTAATCGCGCAGCAGTTCGACCAGATTATGGTGGCGTGGATCCTGGCAAATCCGGCTATAGACTGCATTTACCGCCGCCTCCGGCCCTTCCAGCAGCTGGAAAAAATGCGTGCCATTGAATAATAAAATTCCGGTGACGCTTGAGGATTTATTGATTTTATTCGCTTTCCGCGCCAAACCATTCAGGATCTCAAGCGGCACATGTTCAGTAATGTGGCTGCGATAGATGATTGTCGACAACATAAAGGTTTCCGGAATTTTTTATTTTTTGTTATGGCACCTTACCAGAAGCTTCTTCCGGGGAAAACGAGGGCCAGTACGTCTTTCTCACTCTGAGTCTGTTTTAATCAACCGGCAGCGTGGTATTGCCCGTTCCCAGAGAGCGCTGCATAAAAACGGTATCCAGCCAGCGACCCTGTTTGAAACCCACCGAGCGCAGGATACCTGTCATCTCAAAGCCTGCGGCGCGATGTACGGCAATCGAGCCCTGATTCTCGCTGTCGCCGACGTTGGCGATCAACTGGCGGAATCCTGCCTGCTCAGCCCAGCGGATTGCATGGTTTAACAGGCGCGAACCGGCTCCGCGCTTCTGAAATCCGGGATCGATGTAAATTGAGTCTTCCAGCGTATGCCGGTAGGCATGGCGCGGACGATAAGGCGTCAGATAACAGAACCCACGCACTTCTCCCTCGCTGACGGCGATAAACCACGGCAGGCCCGCCTGCTGAATCTTCCGCATCCGCTCGTCAATCTCTGCCGCGTCGGGCGGCACTGTCTCAAATGAGCCGGTGCCGTTAAGGACATGCCAGGCGTAGATCTGTTGAATCGCCATGATGTGGCGTTCATCTGCCTCAAAAATTTCCATTATGCGGTTTTGCCCCGAAAGTCTGCACCTGGTGGAAAAACAACGGTATAGCGGGCGATGTGAGGGCGCAATATAAATATTACGCGCTCATGAAATTTTATGAGTGCGTCGTTCTCCAGGATTATTCCTGGCAGGAAGCAGATAAAAAATCACGTCGGTTTAGTGCCACTACTGAATGGTAATTAAGCCTATTCTGAAAACAGCGTCAGCCGGATGATCCGGGCCTGCGTTAAGGCTATTATCTTCGCGATTCTGATGGAATTGATTTATTAACTGGAGGCGCAGCGTGATGCGATTTGTTGATTTTCTGAATAGTAAGCAGGGGCTGCGTGCAGCAAGAAATCACTGCTTTGAATTAAATGGTGTGGTACTTGGCCATTTTACTGCGTTATTCCTGCATGATAACCAGATTATTTTTACCAAAGATGGTAAGCAGTGTGCTGTGCCTTATTATCTGGGTCCCGAAGAAGATTTGCTTCAGCAGAAAATAAATCCACGCATTAAAAATATCCGCGCGATCTGAACGGACGCCGCGATGAGTTTATCGCTTCAGCCATAACACCTGCGTAATATTTCCTCATTCTCCGGGCGATAATATTGGCACTGTCTGGTAAATAGCATCGACGCTATTTCTAACTTCCCTGTTTTCTGCCAACCCATTCGTTTACGCCTGCTTATTTAGCCGACTCGCTGCTGTTCTGCGCGGGTGCAATAAACAGCAACAGCAGGGAGCTGACCGCAAACAGCGTCAATGCCGTACTGGCACCCAAAGAGGCGTAGAGCTGACCAAACAGCAGCGATCCCGCTACCTGGCCCACCGCCAGCATAAAAAACAGGATGCCGACGCCGGTCGCCGGATCTTCAGCAGTGGCGCGTGCGCCCCACACCAGCAGCACGCCCGATAGCGTGACGTAACCTGCGCCACAGCAGGCAACCGCGATCGCTAAACCGGTGGATTCGCCCCGACTCCAGGCCAGCACCAGCAGTGGCACTGCCATCCCGCACAGTGAGAGCCGGTATACACCCTTCAGCCCGATACGGGCAGCGACCGGGCCGGTTGCCGCACCCACGATGCCTGCTCCTCCGGCAATCAGCCAGAGTAAGCGGGCGGTCTCTTCATCCACACCGACATGCTGTCGCAGCAGCGCTGACCCAAAGCTCCACCAGGCTGCACTGACCAGACCCGAAATCAACGCAATACTCATCAGCCGATGCATGGAGCGGCGATACAGCCGCTGGTGCCAGTGACCCACTCTGGTGGGGCGGCTGGCGGCGTGACCCGATAACACGCGCATCACCGGCAGCACACAGGCCAGCGACAGCAAAGCGAACAGCAGACAGGCGGCACGCCAGCCGCCGGGCAGAACGCTCAGGATGACCACCGTCAGGATAATGCCCGCGCTGGTGCCGGCATTGATCAGGGTATTGATGCGCGGCTGACCCGCAGCAGGGATTCGATCGCTGACCGCCGCCGCCAGGGCAGGTGAAGCCAGACCGGCACTCAATCCGGCAATAAAGAGTCCGGCCGCCAGCAGCAGCGTTGATGAGGCACAGGCGAGCAGCAGCAGACCCGCCGTCGCACTGAGTGAGGCCAGCAGCGCCGTCAGCCGGGTGCCATAGCGATCCGCCAGCGCGGCTGCGGTAAGAATGGTGAGGCAATATGCCACAAAGCTGCAGGCTGACAGCATACCCGCCTGCTGCGGGTTGAACGGGATCTCCGCTGAGATAGCGGGCAGCATCAATCCCCATGAGAAGCGCGCCATGCCATAGGTCACGGCGATCAGGCTGAAGCCGGTCAGCGCCAGCGCGATGGGCGATCTCATCCTGTCGCCCTGTTCTGAAGTAACTGACTGACGACCTGCGCCGCCTGTTGAGCAGCGGCGGGACCGGTAATCAGCGCCGTGGTAATGGCACCCTCAAAGAGTATCCAGATAGCATCGCTCAGCGACTTGTCTTCAGCACCGCGCAGATGCGTCACACAATGGGTGATATAAGCACGCATCGTGGTCCGGAAGGCCAGCGCCTGAGCGGCCAGTTCGCTGTCCCGCTCGGCATACTCTCCCCAGGCTTTCAGAAAAAAGCAGCCCCGGGCACCGTTCGCCTCCGTCCACTCGCCCAGTACCCTGAACAGATGCGCTATCGCATCAGGCTGTTGCGGTGGCAGCAGATCGGCCATAAAGCGCTGCTCGCGCGCGTCGAGTACCGCTGCGGTCAGCGCTTCGCGTGAGGCGAAGTGATGATAGAGCGTGCGGGTAGAGACGCCCGCTTCGCGACAGATATTGTCGGTGCTGGTGGCGTGGAAACCGTGGGTGTAGAAGAGCCGCTCGGCGGCCTGGATGATATCGTTTCTCTTTTTCATGCTTTAAAAGTAAACCGATCGTTTTACTTTTTCAAGCCGGTCGCTGTTAATTACGCCCGCTGGTATTGATAAATCCCTGATGCCAGGGGAGCTGGCGTTCCGCTTAAAGGCACGCTGTGCACCACTTTCACTCTTATTCAGGTTCAGTTTATCAATACTCATAAATACCCCTGCGGGGATGATATTTTTCAGCTTCTGCTCTAATCATATCTGAGTAGCGCGTCACCCATGGCGCGCGGATTGATTTTATAAACTATTGTTTTTTAAATTTTATTTTGTTTTTTGCTTTTTTAATGATGCATTAGCAGTATAAATGTAAGCGGGGCGACAGTGAGGGTGAGGGCGTTACAGCGCGTGGAATGCCTGAAGCGACATAAGCAATGAGAAAGGGCATATTCTCAAAGTCAGCCAGACTCACGCAATAAAGTGGTTTTAGGGATAATTCTCAGTTAGTTTAATAAAGCTTCAGATTACAAAAAAAACCTCTTACGAATTTTGGTTCGTTTTTTAAGATACATACAGCAACTATCAGGATGACTACCATGCTCAAAGCCAGCTACTATTATCTGTGCCCGCGTCCCATGGGTGGATGGATTTTACACAAAGAAGGTTGCGTTAATCTGTCAAAGAACGATAAACGCGTTTTTATTGGTTCGCTTTATACCCGCCAGCAGGCGCTGGCCGTGGCGAAAGTCCATCACGCTAATGCCATACTCTGTAATGCCTGCCTGAGCACTTTTATTTGCCCGACCAGCAGCACGGCAATTAAACCGGCACGCGCGGCAACGCCAACCCGCCATACGCCAAAACATTAATTTGTATGCAGGCAGTTATTGTTCTGCTGTGGCAGAAGGATAATAAAGGGAATTAATGCTGCGGGCCGGTTAGAATAAAAAAAGGCAGCGTAAAGACGCTGCCCTGTTCTTTATTTAAGCCTGTTTAGGCTGGCCATTTGAAGCGGTAATTCCGCCATCAACCGGCAGATTAACGCCGGTAATATAACTGGCTTCATCGCTGGCAATAAAGAGAATGGCACGGGCGATATCATCCGCTTCACCGGCCCGGCGCAGTGGAATACGGTCGTAAAAGCGCTCCAGCAGCGCCTGATCCTGTTTGGCATCTTCGGTCAGATCGGTAAAGGTAAAGCCGGGACAGATTGCATTGACCCGCACGCCATCTGCGCCGTAGTCCATCGCCAGCGCACGGGTGAAGTTGGTAATCGCCCCTTTAGCCGCGTTGTAGATGCTCATACCCCAGTCGCCGCCTAAGCCGGAAACGGAAGAGATGTTAACCACGTTGCCTTTGCTCTTTAACAGGGCAGGCATGAAATAGTGTACGCCGTGGAAGACCCCATCAAGGTCAGTTTTCATCAGGGTTTTCCATGCGTCGAGGTCGACTTCATGAATGCGGCCCTGCACGATGACGCCGGCATTATTTACCAGCACGTCAACACGGCCATACTTCTTCAGCACGGTTTCTGACAGCTGTTTAACCTGTGCGGCTTCTGAGACGTCGCAGGCAGCCACCAGGTGATCGCCTGGCGTCATGTCGGCCAGCGTCTCTTCCAGTTTCTGCGCGGTACGGCCCACCAGCACCACTGATGCACCCTCTTCAGCGAAGCGTTTTGCGCTGGCTTCGCCAATGCCGGATCCGGCACCTGTCACAACCACAACTTTCTGCGTAAATCTGGACATTATGCCTCCTTTTCAGCATCAATTCTCACTGTTAACAACCGGTTAAGCCTGGCAGCGATCGCCAGAAACACAAGCGCAGCGCGAAATGCGCTGCGCCAGATGACTGCTTTTTAACCGGGTGAGCGGCTATGGACGTCTGAACAGGGCGAAGCTGCGTCCTTCCAGTTCGAAATCCTTCTCTTTGGTGATCACCAGACCGCGCTTCTCGGTGTCGCTGGTGGTCAGTTCCAGCACCCAGCCGCCTTCACCAAACTGCGGGATCTGGAACGGTACATTGCCTTCAAACGGATTGAACAGCATCAGGACGTCGTGCCAGATGCCTTCCTCGGTCTGGAGGTCTGGTCGGCCGATATAAACCCCCAGCGTTGAGCCTTCGTCCCACTGCTCAGCCTGCTGGAAGCCGCCACCGGCGTTAAACCATTTAATATCCATGCCATCACGCCAGTTTTCACGGCGCAGTAACGGCTGCTGAGCACGTAACGTCAGGATCTGGCGGGTGAACTCGCGCAGCGCCTCGGCAGATTCCGGCAGGTTATCCCAGTGTACCCAGGAGATTTCGCTGTCCTGGCAGTAGCCATTGTTGTTGCCCATCTGGCTGCGGCCAAACTCGTCGCCCGCCAGCAGCATTGGCGTACCGTGTGAGAAGATCAGCGTGGCGAGGAAGTTGCGCTTCTGACGCTCGCGCACCGCGTTGATGCCTTCATCATCGGTCGGGCCTTCAACTCCGTAGTTGTAGGAGCGGTTGTCGTTGTGGCCGTCGTTGTTGTCTTCGCCATTCTCCGCGTTATGTTTGTCGTTGTACGACACCAGATCGTTGAGGGTGAAGCCATCGTGTGCGGTGATAAAGTTGACGCTGGCCCATGGACGACGACCGTGCTGATCGTAGAGATCGCCGGAACCCAGCAGGCGGGCAGCAAAGTCTGTGGAGACGTTGTTGCCTTTCCAGTAGTCACGCACCGTATCGCGATACTGATCGTTCCATTCTGCCCAGCCTGGCGGGAAGCTGCCCACCTGATAGCCGCCCGGACCGATATCCCAGGGTTCACCAATCAGCTTTTTCTGCGACAGGACCGGGTCCTGCATGATGGCATCGAAGAAGCCGCCGCGCGGGTCAAAACCATCAGGCTCGCGACCGAGAATGGTACCCAGATCGAAACGGAAGCCGTCGATATGCATTGATTCTGACCAGTAACGCAGCGAATCGAGCACCATCTGCAGCACACGCGGATGCGAGGTGTTGACGGTGTTACCGGTACCGGTGTCGTTGATGTAATAGCGATGCTGGTCTGGCAACGTACGGTAATAGGAGAAGTTATCGATGCCTTTAAACGACAGCGTTGGCCCCAGCTCATTCCCCTCGGCGGTGTGGTTGTAAACCACGTCGAGGATCACCTCAATACCGGCATCATGGAAGGCTCGCACCATGTCACGGAAGCCCTGAATGCCGCGCGGCCCAAAGTAGCGGGTGGCGGGGGCAAAGAAGTTCAGCGTGTTATATCCCCAGAAGTTTTTCAACCCTTTATCCAGCAGGTGCTGGTCATCCGGGAACCAGTGTACCGGCAGCAGTTCGACCGAGGTAATGCCCAGGCTTTTGATGTAGTCGACGGTCGATTTGTGGCTCATGCCGTCAAAGGTGCCGCGCATTTCAGGTGGCAGGGCGGTGTTGAGCTGCGTGAAGCCCTTAACGTGGGTTTCATAGATGACGGTTTTCGGCCACGGCACATTCGGGCGGTTTTTATCCTGCCAGTCGAATTCGTTGGGATCGATCACCCGGCACTTTGGCGTAAACGGCGCGCTGTCGCGGCTGTCGAAGGTCAGATCTTTATCGTCATGATAGAGATCGTAAGCGAAGTGCGCCTCGTTCCACGCGATGTCTCCCGCCAGTTCACGGGCGTAGGGATCGAGCAGCAGCTTGTTCGGGTTAAAGCGATGACCATTTTCCGGGTCATAAGGGCCATAAACGCGATAGCCATAGAGCGCGCCGGGCTGCAGGCCCGGAATATAGCCGTGCCATACTTCATGGGTATATTCCGGCAGCTCCAGACGGGCAATTTCCGTTTTACCGCTGGGATCGTACAGACAGAGTTCAACCCGCTCGGCGTGGGCGCTGAACAGGGCGAAGTTCACGCCCTGACCATCAAAGTTGGCCCCCAGTAAATGGCTGTATCCCGCCGTAATTTCAAAACGCTGACTGTTTGACATTTATGCCTCGTTATTCAATGAACAGATTGACGCGTAATAAAAAAAGTTCTTTCCGGAATTCACTGTGCCACCAGCACGGCACACCACTGCGATGCCAGCCCGGTAAGCGGCAACTGGTCGCCCGCAGCCACCGTTTTACCGGTCAGCACATCCTGGTAGCGGCGCTGGCTCAGTGCGGTGGGCAGCGCAATGACCGTGTCAGCCCAGCGCGCAGCGGGCGGCTGGTCGAGATTCTCCGGAAGCTGGTTAAAGACCCGGCGTGACACAACCACTATCACCGCCTGATCCTGTTTGGTGCGGGCAAAGGCCAGCACATTATTCTGCTGCTCGCCCTCTGCCGACAGTGCCAGATAGTCACCGTGGCGGAACAGGGCAGGCTGTTGCTGACGCAGCGTCAGCAGCGTCACAATCGCCTGCTGATTGACCTGACCACGCAGCCAGTGCGCCTCGCTGCCGTCGTGCTGTGGCGCGTTAAGCATCGCCGCCAGCGCGTCGAAATCGGGTTCGCGGCGGTTATCCGGATCGACCAGGCTGAAGTCCAGTGCCTCGCTGCCCTGATAAATATCGGGTACGCCAGGCGCGGTAAGCTTCACCACAGTCTGTGTCAGACTGTTGACCAGACCGGCACGCATAAAGGGTTGCAGCGACTGGCAGAAGTCATTGAGGAAGGTGCTGTTGGCGGGCGCAAGCAGGTGACGGGCATAGCCCAGCACTGCCTCCTCATAGGCGTCGTTATTGTCGGCCCAGTCGGTACGCAGCTTGGCTTCACGCAGCGCTTTTTCCACATAGACCACAAAGCGGGCTTCCAGCGCCGCCAGACCTTCCGCATCCTGCGGCAGCAGGGTGGTTGGCCAGACGCCCGCCAGCGCTTCATACAGCATCCATTCCACGGCCGGTTCGGGTGCCGGACCATCTTTCAGACGTACGACCTGATCGTGGTTCATCTCCCGCCAGCGGTTGACGCAATCCGCCCAGCGTTGCGGCGCTTCGGTAAGGGTATAGAGTCGCGCACGCGCATCTTCACCGCGCTTGGTGTCGTGCGTAGAGGTGCCCGACAGCGCATCGGGCTGATGTTCGCGCCGCGCCTGCATTTCAGCGTGAAACTGATCCAGCGAGAAGTGGCGCGCCAGCGGTTCAGCGCCGACTTCATTCAGCGCCAGCGCCATGTGCTGACGGAAGAAGAGGGTATCTTCCACCGATTTCGCCATCAGCGGTCCGGTCAGCTGCTGGAAGCGGGTGCGGAATTGCGTGGCATCGTCGCGAGCGGAGTCGGCAACCTCTGCGCGCAGAATATGGGTCAGGAAATCAAGCGCCTGACTGTCGGGCGCATGGGCACTGGCTTTCACCTCGCTGACCACCTGTTGCAACAGCGCGGTGTCGGCTGGGGTCAGGCCCTGCGGCGTACCATAGGTGCGATAGACCGGGAACGCCACCAGCAGTTCACGCAGCGCATTCTTCAGTTCCGCTTCCGGCTGTGGCGTACCTTCTGCGTCGGCAATCTTCAGTGCCAGCTGCAGTAACCGGTTAAATTCACCGGCAAAATTGCGGTTTGCCATCAACAGTTTGGCGGCGCGCAGCTCCGCTTTCATATCAACGGTTTTACCGATGACGGCCTGATACGCTTTGCGCAGTCCGCTCAGCTGATCGCTGTCGACCAGCAGATTGGCGAGTGCGGCCATAAATTCATATCCGGTGGTGCCGGAAACCGGCCATGCATCAGGCAGCTGTTCATTGTCACCCAGGATTTTCTCCACGGTGAGATAGCAGTCGGGACCGGCAGCCTGGCGTAACTGCTCCAGATAGCCGTGCGGATCGGCCAGGCCATCCACGTGGTCGACGCGTAAGCCCTGCACCGCACCGCTGTGAACCAGTTCCAGGATCAGCTCATGCGCGGCATCAAAGACCGTTTTGTCTTCCACGCGCACGCCTACCAGACCGGTGACTTCAAAGAAGCGACGGTAGGAGAGATCGTTGGGCGCATCGCGCCACGACATCAGCCGCCACGGCTGCTGGTCATGCAGTTCAGCAATCTCCGCCGCGTCGCGCAGGGCGAGCACCGCTTCTTCCCGATCCTGCCAGGTCTCAGGTGCCAGCGGATAGAAATTGTCGAAGTAGGCCAGCGCCGGTTTGCCGGTCTGCGGATCGCGCTTCACGCTGATCTCGCCGTTGGCCAGCACCGCCTCAAAGGTGTCACCGAGGAACGGCAGCGTCAGGCGGCGTGACCAGTCGATATCGAAGTAATGCGCATAGCGGCTCTGTTCGCCATGCTCAATGACGTCGCGCCACCACGGGTTCTCCAGCGAGGCGGCCATATGGTTGGGCACGATGTCGAGGATCAGCCCCAGCCCGGCCGCTTTCAGCGCAGCAGCCATGCGATCAAATCCTTCACGGCCGCCAATCGACGGCTCGATCTGGTTAACGTCGGTCACGTCATAGCCGTGGGTCGATTCAGCAGTAGCGCTGAAGATCGGTGACGCGTAAAGATGGCTGATACCCAGCTGTTTCAGGTAGGGCACCAGCGCCGCCGCACGGTCAAACGTCATGCCGTTGCGGAACTGAATGCGGTACGTTGCGGTTGGAATATTCATTCTGCTTCTCTCTTAGCCAGGCGAACCACGATAGCGTTGGGAATCAGTTCGCTGGCGGCCTGCGGCCAGGCAAACAGCGTTTCGCCTGGCAGATCGGGGATCGGCTGTGTGCTGTTGCCGACGTTCAGCGCCAGTGACAGCGTGCCCTGCGGGAAGTCCCAGCGCACCGCGAGGAAACCTTCCGCCGTTTTCACCACCTGACCGGCATCGCCACCGGCAGTCTGCAGCAGCGGCACGATATGTTGCTGACGCAGGGCCAGCAGCTGACGCGTCAGCGCCAGCCACTGCTGACCTTCCGGCGTTTCTGTTCGCTGCCAGTTAAGCTTCGACTGTTCAAAGGTGGTGACATCGTTGGGATCCGGCACAGTTTCGCCGTGACCGGCATGGCCTTCAAACTCTCTTGCGCGACCTTCACGCACCGCTTTGGCCAGATCGCCGTGGAAATCGGTGAAGAACAGGAACGGCCGGGTTTCGCCATACTCTTCACCCATAAACAGCAGCGGAATATGAGGCGAGACCAGTAACATCGCCAGCAGCACCTGGGTGCGCTCTGCGCCGGCCAGGCTGATGAGCCTTTCGCCCTGCGCACGGTTGCCCGTCTGGTCATGGTTCTGGATGAAGTCGACAAAGGCGACCGGCGGCTGGCTGCTGCTTTTCACGCCGCGTGGTTCACCCGACTGCGGCGAGACTTCGCCCTGATAGACAAAGCCTTCTGCCAGCGCCCGCGCAACCCGCTGTTCTGGCTGGTCGGCGAAATCCTGGTAATAGGCGTGGCTTTCACCGGTTGCCAGCACATGCACGGCGTTGTGGAAGTCATCGTTCCATTCGCCAGTAAACAGCGGAGCGTCCCCGTTTTCGTCACGCGGATGCAGGAAGGTGACGTTACGGCAATCTTCGGTGGTCAGATGAATAGGGCGATCGGTAATCGTGGCGCGGATGCGCTCAGCAATGTCAATCAGCACATGCTTGTCGCTGGGATCGTCAATCTGATCGATGGCGTCAAAGCGCAGGCCATCCAGATTAAACTCCTGCAGCCAGTAGAGCGGCGCTTCCACGATATAGCGGCGCACCGCATCAACGTCATAGGCGATACCGGCGCCCCATGGCGTCTGGCGCTCTTTGTGGAAGAAGTCTGGTGAGAGCAGCGGCAGATAGTTGCCCTCAGGGCCGAAGTGGTTCAGCACGATATCCAGCACTACCGACAGACCGTGGCCGTGTGCTGCGTCAATAAAGGCTTTAAAATCATCGGGTGTGCCGTAGGCAGCATGCGGTGCATAGAGCAGCACGCCATCGTAGCCCCAGCCGCGATTCCCGCCGAACTGCGACACCGGCAGCACTTCAATCATGGTAATGCCGGTTTCAGCCAGCGTTGGCAGCTTCTCAATCGCCGCCCGGAAGGTGCCCTCAGTCGTAAAGGTGCCGATGTGCAGTTCATACACCACCGACTCCTGCCATGGACGACCCTTCCAGCTCGTGTTCTGCCACTGATAAGCGTCAGGATCGATCACCAGCGACGGGCCATTGACCTCTGCTTTCTGAGCGCGGGCGGCGGGATCGGGCACCGTTGTACCATCGGCCAGCACATAATCATATTCGGCATTGGCTGCCACACCAGCGACCTGAGTTTCAAACCAGCCGTCAGCCTGCGGCGTCATCTCAATGTCTTTACCGGAGAGCCGTAGCGTCACGCGTTGCTGACCGGTTGCCCAGAGGCGGAAACGCACCTCGTCGCTGGCAACCCGTTCAGCGCCCCAACTTTTAAAAAAAGATTTGGATTCCATTCAGTTGCCTCATTTAGCCTGGAAATGCGCGATGGTGGCCACCGCACGAAAAGGATGTCGATGACGCAAGCGTCAAAAAATCTTAAAGCTATCAGCGAGACCAGGAGACCAGGAGGCCAGGTGGGCTGGCGCGTCTCTTCAGTCAGAAAGCCGGACTGGTATTCAGCGTGGTGTGGCGGAAAACGGGCCGTGAGACCGCTTCCACGCGGCATACAGAGAGTAATCATAGACTAAGATGTTGCAATCGCAGGGCGGCGGGAGGTGGAGAGGCATTAATTTGCGTTAATTGCTGTGAATCTGCATCCGGCGGGGCGAAAGCAGGAACCAGGCGCAGAAAAGCCTGCCGGATGGCGCCGATTCGCTATAAGCTTATGCGCGATGGCGCAGGTCGCTCCGGATGACCTGCGGCGCTGAACACTTCAGAAGGATGTTACGTGAGGAAAAGAGTTCTGTTAGCCGCGTTGTTGTTGCTGGTCTCCGCCTGTTCTAACCGGGTCGGACACAGGCTGGACAGCAGTAATCTGCAGCAAATTCATGCCGGTCAGACCACTAAAGCCCAGCTGATCGCGCTGTTCGGTCAGCCTGACAGTGAAACGCCTTACCCGGACGGGCAACGGTTGCTGAAGTGGACCTACAGCGAGGCGCGCACCCTGAATACCACCGAAGGGCAGACGCTGACCGTGCAGATGAAAAATGACAAAGTGCTGAACTATGCGCTGAGTAAAAGTTAATGCGCTGAGCAAACGTGAATCACGGCGGCGGCAGATCGCCACCGCGTATTCTGGTTACTGCCCGCCGCTCTGCTGTGCATCCCGGCTGTCGGGGCGCGGCTGAGCCAGACGGGCAAAATCGGATCCTGCCGGATGCTGATAAATCTGCAGCTCAAAGTGGCGGGCCATCGCGTAGATATACTCAAAGATCGCTGCCTGAGTATTTTCATAATCGGCCCAGAAAATAGAGGAGGTGAAGCAGTAGATCTCCACCGGCAATCCATCCGGCGACGGTTTCAGCGGTCGCACCACGATATACATCTCTTTCTGAATGTCGTCACGCTGCGCCAGCCAGGCGGTCAGGTATTTACGGAACACCATCAGATTGGTGATGCCGTTCTCCATAAACCAGCGGTCGCCCACGGCATTGATATCACGCCCATCCAGCAGCTCAGTGATCGATTCGCCAGCGAGACGGATCTGGCTCATCGCCTGCAGCATCTCCTGATTCACAAAGGTGATCGACTTCTGATCAAGATAAAAGCTGCGCATGATGCGGCGTGCGCCCGAGGAGAACATCGCCTGCCAGTTGGTGTAGGTCTCGGTCAGGAAGTTCTTGGTCGGGATGCGCGAAATGGTGTTGTCCCAGTTGCGGATGGTGATGGTATGCAGAGCAATATCGATCACTTCACCACTGATATTTCTGTCCGGCATCTCAATCCAGTCGCCCAGTTGCAGCACATCGTTAGAGGAGAGCTGAATATTCGCCACCAGCGACAGCAGCGTATGCTGGAAAATCAGCATCAGCACCGCGGCGACCGCACCCAGCGAGGAGATGATAATCGCCGGCGACTTGTTGGACATAATCGCCAGAATCATGATCGCGGCGATAATATGCACCAGAATTTTTCCGATCTGGATATAGCCTTTGATCGAGTGATTCTTGCGTTTTGATTTGCGCGAATAGGAGTTGTTAACAATCTCCAGCACTTCGTTGAAGAAGATCGACAGATAGACAAAAAACAGGATGCCGCAGATGGTCTGAATCGCCACTTTCAGATTTTCAGGCAGGCCCGGCATAAACTGCAGGAAATTGTAGACCACAATCACCGGCACAAAATTTGACAGCTTCTGAGAGAGGCGGACATCTTTATCCAGCGGCACGCCCTTTTTGTGGCTGCTGAAAAAGACCTTCCTGATCACTTTGACAATGAAAAATTTGCAGATCAGGTGAGTGACCATCCCGGCCATAATCAGCAGCAACAGGCTGAAGCTGATCGACAGTACCCTGTTTCCCTCAATAAAACTCATCAGACTCTGAATGTAATGCATGATAACCACGTGCAAAAAAGATAAGGGGCGAATTCAACCACAGCACGGGGACGGTTGTTAAGCGCCGAATGCGTTCAGGCTGAGCCGCACCGCTTTTTTTGCGTAACGGCGCGCTGACAGCACCCTCCATCCTGCGGATTGTTACCTTCTCTGGTGCAACACTCAGATAAACGCCGCGCTGGCCGATAACAGCTTTATCTCCTCTGATATGAGCCTGCGGACATGCTTAAAAATATTAAAATCACTCACGGTATCGCTGCTGTTCTGGTGATCTTTGTGGCGTTACTGACCCTGACCGGATTCCTGTTCTATAACGGCGTCTCAAAAGCCGACAAAAACTTCGTGGCGGCAGAGCAGCTTACGCTGCAGCAGCAGCACCTGAGTGACGCGGTAAAAACCCTGATCAAAACCCGCGTCACCATCAACCGCGTGGCAATCCGTTTCCTGAAAAATCAGCAGGATCCAAAATCACTGGCAGCCATGGCTGCGCTGCTGGAGCAGGCTGGAAAGTCTGCTGCTGCCGCCGATGCGGACTTCAAAGCCTGGCAGGCGCTGCCGCGCAAAGAGGGCCAGGGTGAAGCCCAGGCGACGCAGGTGCAGTCAGCCTACCAGCAGATGCGTGACACCATGCTGGCCTCGATTACCTTTCTGAAGCAGGGCAACTACGCGGGCTACGGCAACCTTGAAGCGCAGGCGGCGCAGGACCAGCTCGACAGTGCTTATGAGGCCTGGCGTGCAGTGAACATCCAGCTGATGAAAGCGTCCTCGGAGCATAACCAGCGTAGCCTGACGGATGCGCTCTGGGCGCTGCTGACTATCGGCCTGATCACCGGCGTGATTGGGGTCGCGGTCTGGATTGGGCTGCAGAAATTGCTGATTGGCCCACTGGGCAGGCTGACCGGCCATATGCGCGCCATTTCGGGCGGCGATCTGACCTCCGATATTCAGCACGAAGGCCGCAATGAGATGGGCCTGCTGATTCAGGAGCTGCAACAGATGCGCGATGCGCTGGTGGTGACCATTACCTCGGTCGATGACGCCACCCGCTCTATCTTTACCGGTGCAGCGGAAATCTCTGCGGGCAGCACCGATCTCTCTTCCCGTACCGAACAGCAGGCTGCCGCGCTGGAACAGACCGCAGCCAGTATGGAGCAGCTCACCTCAACGGTGAAACTCAATGCAGACAATGCGCAGCAGGCGACCACGGTAGCGAAAGAGGCTTCAGCCACGGCCATGCAGGGCGGTGAGACTGTCGCCCGGGTCATCGCCAACATGGATCAGATCAGCGAAAGCTCGAATCAGATCGCCGGTATCATCGCCATTATCGACAGTATTGCCTTCCAGACCAATATTCTGGCGCTGAACGCCGCCGTTGAAGCCGCGCGTGCCGGTGAGCAGGGTCGTGGATTTGCAGTGGTAGCGGGTGAAGTGCGCTCGCTGGCCGGGCGCAGCGCCAGCGCCGCGCAGGAGATCCGGGGACTGATCGACCGCTCAGCCGAGCGGATTAAAACCGGTGCCGGTCATGCTTCTCAGGCGGGCGTCGCGATGGAGAGCATCGTGACGTCGGTGAGTCGTGTCACGCAGCTGATCGAAGAGATCGCGGCCTCCTCTACTGAACAGACCCGTGGCATTGAGCAGGTCTGCAAAGCGGTCTCGGAAATGGATGGTGTGACGCAGCAGAACGCCGCGCTGGTGGAGGAGTCCGCGACTGCTGCCGCCTCACTGGAAGAGCAGGCAAGCTACCTGCGTAAAACGGTATCGGTATTCAAAACCGGCACTCTGCAGGTGGCGTTCTCTGCTGCGCCGGTGGCGAAAGCCCTTGCCGTGCCAAAACTTCAGCCTGCCCGCCTGGCGGACAACGATAACTGGCAGACCTTCTGATAAAAAAAACCGCCCCGAAGGGCGGTTTTTTATTTTGTGACGCGGCATGCAGCATCATGCCGCTGACATCAGGCCGGGACGGACTGTGCCTTCTGGCTGCGCGACCAGACGCGGTGCGCTTTCATCGCCTGAGTGAACTCAGACATCAGCGCGCTCTCCGCCGAGTCGCCCTGCACAATACCTTCTTCCTGATCCGCATCCTCCAGACCAAACTGTGCTTTAAAGCGGCGCGCTTCGCCCACCAGACCAATCACCTTGAGGTGCTTGTAGGCTTCCAGCAGGAAGTAACGGGCATCGCCGCTCAGCAGCAGGGCATCGATATTGCCATCCGGCACCATCACCGCATCAAAGGTCAGAGAGGGCAGACCGGCGAACGTCGCATCGACCGGCAGCACTGAACCATCATCGGCGCGCACCTGGCCCATATGCGGAGCCAGCAGTTTGGCGTGAACACCCACCGCTTTCAGCGCCTGCAAAATCGCCAGCACATCAGCCGCCTTCACACCATCGCTGAGCAGCAGTGCGACCTGGCGACCTTTAATCTCGCCATCCGGAATGGCGTAGAGGCTCAGGCTGTCATCTTTAGTCAGGCCATTCACTGGTGCAGGCGGCTGAATGTTGAGCTGCTCATCCGTCAGAGCGAGTCCCAGGTTATCCGCCACGCCCTGCGCCAGTTTAGTATCGATGCGTGCCAGATGATCCACCACACGCTCACGGATATAAGCACGCGCCACTTTACTCAGTTCAAACGAGTAGGCGCCAATGATGTGCTGCTGCTCGACTTCAGTCTGGCTCAGCCAGAACAGGCGAGGCTGCGCATAGTACTCACCAAATGAGGGGCTGCGCTCGCGCACTTTATGGCCCTCAATCCGCTCCTGATAGCTCTCGAAGCCGCCGCCTTCTGCAGCAGGTGGGGTTTCACGCGGCCAGTTATCGTTGATCGAATTCGGCTCGTAGTTCGCCGGATTGGTGTCGATATCCTGACGATGCATGCCCTGACGCTGGAAGTTATGGTACGGGCAGGTCGGACGGTTGATCGGGATCTCATGGAAGTTCGGTCCGCCCAGACGACTGATTTGCGTATCGGTATAGGAGAACAGACGACCCTGCAGCAGCGGATCGTTGGAGAAATCGAGGCCCGGCACGATATGACCCGGGTGGAACGCCACCTGCTCGGTTTCAGCAAAGAAGTTGTCCGGATTACGGTTAAGTACCATCTTGCCGACAATCTCAACCGGCACCAGCGCTTCCGGGATCAGCTTGGTGGCATCCAGAATATCGAAGTCAAATTTGAACTCATCCTCTTCCGGGATCAGCTGCAGGCCCAGTTCATATTCCGGGAAATCACCCGCTTCAATGGCTTCCCACAGATCGCGGCGATGGAAATCGGGATCGCGACCGGTCAGTTTCTGTGACTCGTCCCACAGCAGCGACGCTTTACCGGCCACCGGCTTCCAGTGGAAACGGACAAAGGTCGCTTTACCTTCTGCGTTAATCAGGCGGAAGGTGTGAATACCAAAGCCTTCCATGGTGCGATAGCTGCGCGGAATACCCCGGTCAGACATCGCCCAGATGACGTTGTGCATGGTTTCCGGCTGCAGAGAGACGTAATCCCAGAAGGTGTCATGGGCGCTCTGGCCCTGCGGGATTTCGTTATGCGGTTCCGGCTTAACGGCATGCACAAAGTCAGGGAACTTATGCGCATCCTGAATAAAGAACACCGGCGTGTTGTTGCCCACCAGGTCAAAGACACCCTCTTCGGTGTAGAACTTGGCGGCGAAACCGCGAATGTCACGCACGGTATCAGCCGATCCGGCACCGCCCTGAACCGTGGAGAAACGCACGAAAACCGGCGTGGTCTGCTCGGGATCGCTGAGGAACTGCGCTTTGGTCAGATCTTTCAGGGAGCGGTAAGGCTGAAAATAGCCATGTGCGGCTGAGCCACGGGCATGAACAATACGTTCCGGGATACGCTCATGATCAAAGTGCGTGATTTTCTCACGCATAATAAAGTCTTCCAGCAGCGTCGGACCGCGCGAACCGGCACGCAGTGAGTTTTGATCGTTGGCGATGCGTGTGCCCTGGTTGGTGGTGAGGGCGCGGTCGGTGCCGTTTTTGCGGCTGGCTTCAAGCTGGTCAAGTTTGGCGTTGTGCGTCTGAGGCGCTTTCAGGCTGCCTGGGGCGGTGGGCTGCTTGCCTGGCGGAGTCGGTTCGGCTGGGGGCTGATGCGAACCATCTTTTGGTGCCAGTGAACCCAGACCCGGCTCTGAGGATTCCGGACCGGTGGTGGGGGCGCGCTCGCTCAGGGGTTTCTTCTCTGTTTCTTTCGACATTAATTCATGCTCCAGCTGTTATTTTACTTTCGACGACACTAAATATAGAACAACCTGAACAATACTGAGGTTAAATCGGGCATTTAACTGTGACGACTGTGCCTTTTTTGTCCGCCAGAAAAGCGCACTTATCTCTCAATCCGGATTATCGCTTCGCTTATTCATGCCTTGTGCCGTCTGGCTTAACGGCGTTCCAGCCCGCGCCTGCTATACGGAAAGTGAGGTTTCAGAGGATGCAGAATCTGCCGCCGCAGGAGGCGCTCATTGCCTGATGCAGGGCATTAACCGATTAATAAAATTAATGCTGGAGTTTGCTGCTTTTGGTTGAAGTTAGAAATGTTATATCATAACATTTCATTTTGTAACGTTGACCGGGGTATCAGACTTTGATGAATCATGCAGGTAAATGGATTGGGCTACTGGGCGCACTGTTAGTCAGCCAGCCGTCGCTGGCACACGGCACGCATGCACATGGAAAACCGCTGTCAGCCCTGGAGCAGAAAGCGGCAGAAGGGGTTTTTGCTGACAGCGATGTGAAAGATCGTCCGCTCGCTGACTGGGATGGCCTGTGGCAGTCGGTTTATCCGCTGCTGCAAAGCGGGGAGCTGGACCCGGTCTGGCAGAAGAAAGCGCAGCAGGATCACAGCAAAACGGCAGAGGAGTATAAAGCGTATTACCGCAAAGGCTACGCCACCGACGTCGATACCATCGGTATTGAAAATGGCGTGATGGAGTTCCACATCGGCGACCAGGTCAGCGCCTGCCACTACCGGTATGCGGGCCACAAAATCCTGACCTATGCCTCAGGTAAAAAAGGGGTGCGCTACCTGTTTGAATGCCAGGACGCGGGCAGCAAAGCGCCGAAATATGTGCAGTTCAGCGACCACACCATCGGGCCGCGTAAATCTGCCCATTTCCATATCTTTATGGGCAACGATTCTCAGCAAGCCCTGCTGGCGGAGATGGATAACTGGCCGACCTATTACCCTTACCAGATGATGAACTCACAGGTCGTGGAGGAGATGCTGCACCACTGAGAGCCGGGCCGGTGTCAGATGCTCCGCGGATCAGAGCTGTTTCGCAAGGATAGCGACTGGATTCATTTCCCCCGTTTGAGGAAATATAGATCCTTGAGTTAAGTTAACTCATGAGTTAACTTAACTCCAACGGAGGATCTATGTTTGAGATAACGATACACAAGGACGCGCTCACTGAAATTAAGGCAATGCCAGAGATGCTCCGGGCTAAGCTGGCCCGGCAAATAGATAAACTGGCTGCCCGTGGAACTGATTTGAGAGAGCCGGATACCAAACCGTTAGGGTCGGGTTTTTTTGAGCTCAGGGCGAAGGCCAATGAGATTGGGCGAGCGGTGTATGTTTACCAGAAAGGCAGACGTATTTTTATCCTGAAAGCTTTTGTGAAAGAGACAAAGAAAACGCCAGCAGCAGTCATGACGGCAGCGGCGCACCGTTTAGAGGAGATGTTAAACGATGAGTAAGAAATCAGTTGCGTGGACGACGGCCCGCAAAGAAATTTTATCTGATCCGGCTGTTCGCGAACATTACGAGGCAGAAGTTCGGGCAGAGCACCTGCGCGAGCAGTTAGCCAAATGGCGGGAAAGCGCCGGAATGACCAGCGCTCAGGTCGCGGAGGCGCTCGGTGTCAGCCCGTCGGCAGTGTCACGCACCGAGCGTCGCGCAGATAAAGCCACAGTTGAAACACTCGCCCGCTATGCCCGTGCCTGTGGCGTTGAAAATCCCCAGATCTCTCTTTGATTGAGAGATGACGGCAGGTGCCAGAACAATGCTGGCCCTGCTATTTATCTTGCCTGCTATCAAGCAAACTTTCTTTCCGGTGCACACGCACCCCTCCACGGGTTTTATCCCACCCAGGCCGGGCGGCGCGAGGCGGGTATACCCTTAACCACACGCTGATACGAATCCTCAACCAGCTGCTGAATCAAGCCAGGCGAGAGGTCGTCACCGGGATAGGCCGTGATCCAGTGACGTTTATTCATATGATAACCGGCGGTGATCGAGGGATAGATCACCCGGTGCAGCTCCGCCTGCTGCGGCTCGCATTTCAGGGTGATAATCGGCACACCCCGCAGTTCGGTCAGCAGTAAAAACACTTTGCCACACACTTTATAGACCTGATGTTCCGGCCCGAATGGATAGCTGCATTCAGCGGCGGGCAGCCGCTCAGCCGCTTCAATGGCGATGCGCTGGATCTCATGGCCCTGCATAGTGAGTCTCCCTGTAATTATTCAGCCTGAGTCTGCGGCCCGCGACTGGCTGGTCGCCAGGGGCCTGTTACACTTCTGATAAGCATAAATCAGGAGCAGACATGAAATTAGGCTTTGCATGTAAGTATCTCAACAGCGATGGCAAACAGTTTTTCCCGCTTCGCGCCACCACCCGTAAACGGTTTCTGAGTTTATCGCACGATGAACGTCATCAGCTGATCTATGAGATTACCGTCACTAACCTCAACAATCTCTACCTGACGCTTGAGCATCTGGCCACCTTACCTGAGCCACTCAGGATGATGCGTATTGGCAGCGATCTGTTACCGCTCTATACGGTTCCCGAGGCCACGCCACTGTTCACCGAATTTCTGCCCGAACTCTATCCGCTCTTTGCCCGCTGTGGCGAGCTGGCGCGGGCGCATCACATCCGTCTCTCATTCCATCCAGGACAATATACCGTGCTCGCCTCCGATAATCCCGATGTGGTGGTGCGCGCGCTGGAGGATGTGGAGTATCACACGCTCTGCGCCTGTCTGATGGGATATGGCAAGACCTTCCAGGATTTTAAAATCAACATTCATATGAACGGCAAGGCGGGATTCGACGGTTTCAAACGGTCGTTTAATCAGCTCAGCCCGGAAGCGCGGCGGATGCTGACGGTGGAGAATGATGAGATCTCCTGCTCGCTGGATGACGTGCTGCAGGCAGCACCGCTCTGTCCGGTGGTGCTGGATATTCACCATCACTGGGTAAAAGAGAGTGAGTTTATTCAGCCGGATGACGCGCGTGTAGCCAGAGTGATCGAATCCTGGCGCGGCGTGCGGCCGGTGCTGCACTATTCGATTTCGCAGGAGGGGATGATTCCGCAGGAGGGCTGGCCCGATCAGCAGCAGCTGGGCGTGAGCAAAAGCAAACTGCGGGCGCACTCTGATTACTTCTTTAATCCGACGCTGAATGCATGGGCACTGTCGTTTCAGGATTTCGATATCATGTGCGAAGTGAAAATGAAGAATCTGGCGCGGGAACAACTCTACCAGTGGGGGATAACACAGAAGCTGATAGCTAATCCCCTGGCCGAAGCGACCAGGGAATCGGCGAACGTTAAATAATGGCCACACCGCCCGTCACGGCGATGGTCGCACCTGAAATGTAGCTGGCTTCATCACTGGCCAGCATCACATAGGTTGCAGCCAGTTCTGCAGGCTGACCGGCACGCTGCAGCGGCACTTCGCTGCCAAAGTTCTTCACCTGTTCAACCGGCATGGTCGACGGGATCAGTGGCGTCCAGATAGGGCCGGGCGCGACCGCATTGGCACGGATACCTTTTTCAGCCAGTAAGGCTGCCAGGCCGCCAGAGAAATTAACGATGGCGGCTTTGGTGGCGGAGTAGGCGAGCAGCTTCGGTTTCGGCTGGTCAGCATTGATCGAGGCCGTATTAATGATCGATCCACCAGCAGGCATATGCCGTGTTGCCGCTTTAGTGATGTAAAACATCGCGTAAAGGTTGGTCTTCATGGTCCGGTCAAACTCTTCGTCGCTGATCTCATCCAGCGATTCGCGCGTCATCTGATACGCCGCGTTGTTCACCAGAATATTAATCTCACCAAAGGCTTCGACGGCTTTATCGACCAGGGCGTTGCAGTGTGACGCCTCAGTAATATCGCCAGGCACCAGAACCGCTTTCTGTTCCGCTTCTTCAACCAGCCGGGCGGTATCCTGCGCATCCTCATGTTCATCAAGATAGGAGATCAGGACATCGGCCCCTTCCCGGGCAAAGGCAATGGCGACGGCCCGGCCAATGCCGGAATCGCCACCGGTAATAATGGCTTTTTTCCCCGTGAGGCGGCCTGAACCCTGATAACTCTCTTCGCCGTGATCGGGCTGAGGCTGCATCGCCGCGGTTTTACCCGGTGGCGTTTGTTGCTGTTCGGCAAAAGGGGGTTGCGGGCGTTGAGTCGATGACATGACTATTCCTCCGTCAAAAGGTGGGACAAGCCTGTCAGGGCATCAAACCCTGACAGGCGAGTAATTACAGTTTCGGTGGTGTAACGCCGTCAATCTGCTCTGACTGCGCACCAGAACCGGGACGGGCATTGCCGAGCAGCGGCTCATCACCCAGAATCTCTGGCTGCTGTTTCGCGCTGAACTGACCATGGCCATCGTAAGCCGGGCCACTGCTCCAGCGACCTTCCGGCAGCGGTTTATCCAGCGAGGTATTCAGACAGTAGTAAGAGTGCTCCTGCGCCTCATGCTCCTGCGGGAAGCTGTTCGGGATCGGCAGCGACGCGTTCAGTCCGCCCATCTCTTCGATCACCGTCAGCCACTGCTGCTGATGCATAGTGTCACGAGCGATCAGGAAGGAGAGGAAGTCCTTCATGCCCTTGTCTTCCGTCATGTTGTAGAGGCGGGTAGCCAGTACGCGGCCGGTGGCTTCTGCGGTGACGTTAGCCAGCATATCGGCCGCCACGTTGCCGGAGGCATAGATATGACTCATATCAAAAGGCATGCCGTTGGCGTTAACCGGCATCGCTGCCAGACCGGAAGAGAGGATATGGCGCGGGTTCATTCCACCCAGAATTGCATTAACTACCGGATCTTTCGCTGACGCTTCCTGGTAAGAGAGCGGGGCGCCTTCAAGGTTAAGCGCCACGGCGTAGCCCAGCATTTCGATATGGCTCAGCTCTTCGGTAGCGGTCGAGATCAGCAGATCACGAATCCGCACATCACCGCGCGCGCCCATCGCCTGGAAAAAGTATTGCATCGCTACACGAATCTCACCTTCGACGCCGCCGATGGCCTGCTGGAGCAGCATGGCAAATTCTGGATCGGGTTTCTCTACACGAACCGGGAATTGAAGTTTTGATGAATGATGAAACATGATTATTTTCCTCATCTGTGTTTGCAGTAGATGCAGAAAAAGCCTGGACACAGATATCGGATAAATAAAGCGAAACGACAGCAATTAACCGGAATTTCAGGTTAAATAAATGGCGAAAACGGTGTTTTCCGGAGCTATATCTGGTCCGGTGGGGCAGGCAATCTTAGCGGTGTGAAGGGGACAAGTGATTCAGAGCAGGAGGAATAAAAAAAGCCCCATAACAGGGGCTGATTCCGGACGGGAAAAGCATCCATGCTAATTCGCGTTCCCTCATAACAGACACAGATTTTTAGCTGTCGCTGGTCGCCGAAGCGCGCTGCAGAACATGTTCAAGCGCCTGACGGTAAATATCCTGCTTAACCACGTCACGCTCACTCTCCAGGCGGTGAATCAGGCCCAGCACAATGTCTTTATCGGAGACATGGGTTTTCGCATGGGCGAGCTCGGCATGGACTGCGGCGATAACCTGTTTTTCAGTGGTCAGCGCTGTGCCAGAGTTCATGAAGTAATCAGAAATCTGAGACTCTGTATTCATCGTTGTTTGCATGTCAGGCCTCATAAGAAATGGGGGGAAGAACGCGTCGATTCAGATCCGGTTACCGGCTGACGCAAAAAAAAATGCATCTGAAGGTGGAAATCCACAACACCTTCAGATGCGGTGCAAAGCACCTTTCGTTACAAGTGATTTAACATCACGAGACAAAGTTATACAAGAATCGCAAAGTTGTACAATGAAATTTGACAAAATTTAACTGGTCGGTGGTGTATGTAAAAAGCATGTTTAAAGTGAAAAAAGAGGCTTTCGATGGTTAATTGAATAAATACAGTGAGTTGGTGAGGTTTTCAGAGGGGTGGCGATTTTCAGACCAGGAGGCTGGGGATTGTGCTGACGACACATCAATGCGTTAAAACCGCTTTTTTCCGCAGATTTCAGCCAAAGTTGTACAGGTTTCAGCGCTGGAAAAGTGGCGGGTGCGATTGTGCTGCTGCAATCCTGGCCGTCTGACAGGCCATGCCGCATAATTCACTTCCCACGCCTGATGCAGAAGGCTAAGGTTGACCCCTTATTTATCACAAGGAAATGATCATGGTTCACGACTATTTCGCAATTCCGCCTGCGGGCATGACTCAGGAACAACATAAACGTTCGGTCGCCGTGGCTGCTGCTCTGTCAGTGGCAAAGGAGTCCGTCAGCGCCTCCACCTCTGCAACCGGCTCAAAAACCGCCTGGGATCTGCAGGCCGTGGCGAATGAAGTTGCTAATCTGGCCGACGCGATTCAGGATGCGCTGGAGAGTGACAGCGAGGTGTAAATACTAACCGGTATCGTCTGAGGCTGCTGCGGAGGCGGTGCAGGACAGGGCGGTGGCAGCGTTCAGGAGCCGATAAAGTCCGGCAATCGGACGCTGCCGGAAAATCCGCTTATTCCATTGCGGGTGGCTCATATTTAATATACTGACGCAGGGCATCATGGATAGCCTGGTTATTGCCCTCTTCCAGACCGCGTTCGGCATACTCTTTCGCCAGCGCCGCCAGTACATCGTCAAACTTCCCTTTGTAATTGAGATTATTCAGCGCAATTTGCTGACCGAGTATCGCTTTTAATACCGTAGTCTCAACCCTTAACTGCGCAACTGCCTCTTCAAGATGTTTGATTCGATCGTCGTCTGCCATAATCCCTCCATGCTTAAAAAAGCAGAATAACCAGCCCGCCCGTAATATTCAAACCTCTCCGAATGCCAGAGAAGCGTTGTCAGATTTTCCTTAAGTAAAAATAATCAGCCGGTGAATTTATAAGATTCTTTACTGTAAGAAGAAATCGACGCTATTCCGGCGGTGCGGTGAAAGTAACCCGTTTCCGCTTACTCTGACGGCAATGCGAAAAAACGTTTAAAAAAAAGTGCATTACCATCAACCCTTTCGCTTAAAGATGTTCCATGTCACTTGATTAAAAGGGGGATTAGCTATTACTGTGTTTATATACAGTAATCTGAAAAAGGAGCGAAATTATGGAATTCATTAAACCTGCGGACATTCGTGCCGTTATGCCTTTACCGCTATATATCGAACGTGTGCCGTGCGGGTTTCCATCCCCGGCGCAGGATTATGTCGAACAACGTATTGATCTCAATGCGCTGATGGTTCAGCACCCCAGCGCCACCTATTTTGTCCGTGTCAGCGGCGAGTCAATGATTGAGGCGGGCATCAATGATGGTGACATGCTGGTGGTCGACAGTTCACTCACCGCCTCACACGGCGATATTGTGGTCGCCGCGGTGGAAGGTGAATTCACCGTTAAACGTCTCCAGCTTCATCCCTGCCTGCAACTGATGCCGATGAATACCAAATTTAAACCGATCGCTATCCAGACCGAAGATGCGCTGGAAGTGTTTGGCGTTGTGACCTTTGTTATTAAAGCGACCCACTGACCATGTTCGCGCTGGTCGATGTGAACTGCTTTTACGCGTCGTGTGAGACCGTTTTCCGGCCTGACCTTAAAGGTAAACCGGTAGTAGTGCTGTCGAACAACGACGGCTGCGTGATTGCGCGCAGCGCCGAGGCAAAGAAAGTCGGCATCAAAATGGGCGCGCCCTATTTTAAAATGCGTGAAGAACTAACGCGTCACGCGGTGCAGGTCTTCAGCTCAAATTATGCGCTCTACGCCGACATGAGCCATCGGGTGATGACCATACTGGAAGAGATGGCGCCGTCGGTGGAGATCTACTCGATCGACGAGGCGTTTATGGATCTCACCGGCGTGCAGAACTGTATGGCGCTGGAGACCTTTGGTCGCCAGGTCAGAGAACGAATAGGCAAAGAGACCCATCTGACCGTGGGCGTCGGCATTGCACAGACTAAAACGCTGGCCAAGCTGGCGAATTTTGCGGCCAAAAAGTGGAGCAAAACCGGCGGCATTGTCGACCTGTCGGACCCTGAACGACAAAAAAAGCTGCTGGCGCTGATTGATGTGGCGGAAGTCTGGGGCGTGGGTCATCGGATCGGCAAACGGCTCAACGCCATGGGCGTCATGACGGCGAAAGATCTGGCCGATCAAAGCACCGAGGCCATCCGCAAACAGTTCAGCGTCGTGCTGGAGCGCACTGTCAGAGAGCTGCGTGGCGAATCCTGTCTGGAGCTGGAGTCAGTGACGCCGGTAAAACAGCAAATCATGTGTTCGCGTTCGTTTGGCAGCCGTATCTCCGACTACGATCAGATGCGCGAGGCTGTCTGCGCGTATGCCGAGCGTGCGGCGGAGAAGCTGCGCCGTGAGAATCAATATTGCCGTCAGGTAGGGGTATTTGTGCGCACCAGTCCGCATGCGACTGACGAACCCTTTTATGGCAATCAGTCGATGGAGCAACTGCTGATTCCGACGCAGGACACACGCGACATCATCAGAGTTGCAATGGCGTGCCTGGATAACATCTGGATTGAGGGACATCGCTATATGAAGGCCGGCATCGTGCTGGGGGATTTTTTCAGCCAGGGCGTGGCTCAGTTTGATCTGTTTGACGAACATCAGCCACGCCGCAATAGCGAAGAGCTGATGAAGCTGATCGACACAGTCAACAAGCTCGGCAGCGGGAAGTTGTGGTTTGCCGGGCAGGGGATCAACAAAGCCTGGTCGATGAAACGCGAGATGCTGTCGCCTGCCTATACCACCCGGATAACCGATCTGCCTGTGGTTGCGCTTAAGTGAAGGCTGACCCGATGTTCCTCTGCTGCTGAAGCCGCGGCCTCTGCTAAAAGCTTTTTTTATCACGCGATTAAAGTGGCAGGAAGTTATGCTTTGCCTGACCCGATGAGTAGTTTTTCATCGGGTATTTTAAGCAAATTACCAGGTAAATATAATGGATTTCAGGCAGTTTGAAGCCAGAGTGATGCTCTGGCCCGCAATACATTTCACAGCAATCATAAAATCCCGCCATCATGACGAATATGAGATTTATGCGATCGACGATAACAGCAATATAAAAACCCGACTCTTTCTCTGTTTTGCTGACAATGAAAACCACGCCAGCCTGCTTATTAAGCAATTTACGTTATGGCTGATAAAAATAAACGCGCTGAAGCGCAGCCAGCAGCGGGAAAAAGGCCGCACAGAGACAACATCTTTATCTGAATGAACCGCGTCCGGCTTGCACCGCAGACCAGACGGCGGCTGGTCAGACAGCGGCGAATCATATTAATGCGTCCGGGAAATAACGGGCCGTCTGCGCGTGACGGGTGACGGACGGCCTGGCTTGTTACCCGCGCCTGGGATAGAATCGCCACTGATTTTGACAGCAACACACCCCCCAGGCCGGTAGCAATGATCACGACAGCCAAAACGTATAAAAACAAAGAGCGGGGACGCCCCAGAGAGTTCGGGATCGAACAGGCTCTGGATCACGCCATGATCGTTTTCCGGCAAAAAGGGTATCACGCGGCCTCAATGAACGATCTGGGTGAGGCGATGCATCTCTCCGCAGGCAGCATCTATAAGGCGTTTAAAGATAAGCGCTCGCTCTTCCTGCTGGTATTCGAACGCTATCTGTTGCTGAGAAATAGTGAGTTGCACCGTCGTCTGGCACCCTGTGCCAGCGGGCGGGGGAAAATAACCGAGCTATTGCAATTCTACCTGGATTCGGCACGTGCCACAGAAGGGCGTTGCGGCTGTCTGGTCGTCGCCAGCGCGATTGCGCTGCAGACGATGGATCAGCCACTCGCGCAGCGCATTGATGAGGTCGTTCAGCGTAATCAACGCTTCCTGGTCTCGCTGCTGGAGCTGGGACAACAGGATGGATCTATCGATAACACGCTGGACAGCGAGGCGGCAGCCGGTTTAATTCTCTGTATTGCTTTTGGATTGCGGGTGGCAGGTAAGGTCAGCGATGTGACTAACGAAGAAAAGACGCTGGCGCTGGCATTGAAAGTACTGGGGTAACCAGGCAAGGCCGCTCAATCAGTAAACAGACTTCCCGGACCTGGGCTTCCAGACAGAGAAATTCTGCACTTTCCTTTCCCCCCATCTGATTATGTGCCAGGCTTTCACGCTTTATCCTGTAGCGAAGAAAATTAAGGCGCGTTTCGTGAAAACCTCAATCTTACTGACACTTGTGGCAGCCATTGGCTGTTCTGTTTTTGCTGCCCGTGGTGGGTTTGAAACCCCTACAGCGAAACATCCAAAAACGCTGCAGGTGACTGAAAACGGGGAGCCGCTGACGCGCTGAGCGTGACGGCAGGTGGGGAGAAGCCGATGAAGGCCGGTTAACGGCCAGATGGCAGGCCGATGAGTGCAGAGCAATAGCACTCATCAATCTGCGTGGAAGCCGTTTCAGGCCGACACGGGAGCCGGGTGCAGAGCGTTGCAATTCACGTTCTGGTCACGTTCTGGCCGACATGCACTATTCCACTGCCACGCTGTCCCTGCTTCTCTGGCTGAGAGGCCAGGCGCGCGCCCGGCACCCAAAATAAACAGCAATGACCCGCACATAACTAACGATAATCTTTAAGATTAACCGGCGCCTGTCCGGTCTCGACCAGCCAGTTTAATTCGGCACGGTCGCGCGTTGAGGATTCGATAAAACCTTTGAGCCAGTTCCGCGCATCGGCAATCTGCGTGACCCGCTCATCGTTGCGCTCCTGTTCGGCCATTTCGCTCAGTTGGCGAATCAGTGCTACCAGCGTAATCTCCTGTTCGTCAAAAGCCAGATTAATTGCAGCTTCACCAAGAATCATATGACCCGTTGTTTTGTCGTGATAAACCATCTGCACCCTCCTGATTAAGTAGCGATATAAAGAGTCTAGTTAAAGGCGCTCTGGACTAAAAGGTGGGAAACAGCAGGGCGCTATGATTAAAATTTACCGAAAATAAAGTGAACCTTTAATCGAGGCGGTAAACCACTCATATCAAAGCATAAAAACAGGCTGAGGTTTTTTGTGAGAAATAAGCTGAGCTATTATGCTGGTTAAAAAAGCTGGGAGTTGCCGGAAATTCAGATAAGGGCGGAACGGCGCATTTCGTTATCAGATTATTATCTGCACCACTATCCGCACGGTTGCCTGCCATATTATGGCCACGCCGCAGCGGATATTTCTGATTTATAAACCACCGGGGAATAAAACCGGGCCTGTGCGCCACTTCGTGCCAGGCGCAGACAAAAATAAAGCCGCTCGTGGGCGGCTTTATTCATCGGGCAACAGCGATCGGATTATTTCTTCGGTACTTCAGAGACCGCTTTAACGTCCGCTTTATTAATCTGCTGCTTCACGCCATTTGCATCGGTATAAGCCAGCAGGCCGGCATCCGATTCAGAAGGCTTGCCATCACTAATAATGGTGCGTCCATCGTTAGTCTGAATCGCATAACTGGTACGGGTGCAGCCGGTTAATACGGTCATACCAATCAATGCGGCGAGAGGTAAAATCAGCGCTTTTTTCATCTTATTCACCTTATATTAGTTGTCGAGTTCACTCATATTACTGATCTCATTACGATTGATCTGCTCAGTTTTTCCTGTCTGAGCATCGCGGTAAGAAACCAGACCAGTATCTGAATCAATCTGCGGTTTACCATCGGTGACAATCGTGCGGCCATCGGTGGTCTTAATCGACTGGTTTGAGGCACAACCTGCCAGCGTACCTAAAGAGAGAGCCAGCAACGCAATGGCTGACAGGGATTTCATTTTCATTTTTTCTGCTCCATGAAGTATATCCGAACGTTTACAGCATAGTCGGCTTTATCAGGTTTGCTGGCCCTGTCGCGTCTCGCTGCCTGTTTTTTAAACAAAACCGGAGTGTGTGGTGCTGATTAGGGGGTATGACGACGTGAAATAGCATTTATTGCAAATGTACCCAGCCGTTCTGTGCCATTTCAGCAGAAGATGCGCTGTATCAAAATAAGATCGATGCTGATGCGGGAAATAAGCACGGCAGCCAGAGCGGATATTTCCGTAAAAGCCAGAATAGCTGTGCGGAAATAGTCAGCATGTGGGGGAATGTCTGGCGGGATTCATGGGTCCGATACCCTGAAGGCTATCGGACCCGTGGAGAAGCGGATCAGAGGATGGAGTCTTCGCCCGCTTTGGCGGCCGCTTTTTCTGCTTTCATGGCGCTGACCGGGTCTGATGCGCTCAGCCAGCGGTCAAATTTCTGGTAGGTGTCGATAAAGGTTTTAAAGTAGCTGCTGGCGATGGTGGCATTCTCTTTGTGGTTCATAAACGCCACTGCCAGCTTAAATGCATCTTCGTTATCAAATTTCATGTTTGTCTTCCTCGCTTAAGATCTATAGAGCGTAGCCTGAGAACGCGGCCTGTGCATTCAGACAACCGTCTGAAAAGGCGCAATAATTCAGCCTGACTGACAGCATCTGCCAGATTGGCGTGGATTCCCACTTACTTCGCGCCCAATCCTTCTTATAATGCCAGCTTCACTCGTGAAGGAGACCCGCTAATGTTGAAAGGATTAACCATTGCCGCGGTGCTACTGCTGTCAGGCTGTAGCCTGATGCATAAACAGCCGCCGTCGCCGCAGACCCTGCACTATCGCTGCGGAACCATGCCCCTGACCGTGACGCTGGACGAGGCGCAGCAGCAGGTCAGTTTCATTATGGATGGGCAGCCTCTGACGCTGAAGCAGACGGTATCCGCTTCCGGCGCACGCTACAGCGATAACACCTATGTGTTCTGGTCCAAAGGAAACGGCGCATTTATCGAACGTAACGATAAAATTGTCGTGAATGATTGTGAGCTGCAACCTGCCAGCTGACTTGTTATCTGAATAGGCGAGCATTATGAGCGACAGCGAAACGCTACACACCATTGCCCATCTGCGGCGTGAATATACCCGCGGTGGATTGCGTCGTAAGGATCTGCCGGACGATCCGATCGCGCTATTTGAACAGTGGCTAAGCCAGGCCTGCGAGGCAAAACTGCCCGATCCTACCGCCATGACCGTGGCAACCGTGGATGAGCAGGGCCAGCCATGGCAGCGTATCGTGCTGCTGAAGCACTACGATGCGCAGGGCATGGTGTTTTACACCAACCTCGGCAGCCGTAAGGCGCTGCAGCTGGCGCACAATCCGCGCATCTCTCTGCACTTCCCGTGGCACTATCTGGAGCGTCAGGTGATGGTGCTGGGTGAAGTGGAAAAACTGTCGCCCCTCGAGGTGCTGAAATATTTCCACAGTCGTCCGCGCGACAGTCAGATTGGTGCCTGGGTGTCGAAGCAGTCAAGCCGTATTTCGGCACGCGGTATTCTGGAAGGAAAGTTCCTGGAGCTTAAACAGAAGTTCCAGCAGGGCGAAGTGCCGCTGCCCAGCTTCTGGGGTGGCTACCGGGTGAAATTTCACACGCTGGAGTTCTGGCAGGGTGGCGAACATCGTCTGCACGATCGTTTCATCTATCAGCGCGATCACGACGGCTGGAAAATCGACCGTCTGGCACCCTGAATCTGCACGATTCGCCCCTATCAGCGCTGGCACAGAAAGCGTCAGCGCTTTATGCTATAGCCCTGATTTTTTTCGATTCCGCAACTCAGCGGAAAGCTGTGTACCAGCATAGGTGCAGTCTGATCAATTTGGAGTCAGTAATGACCAGCAGTAACCTGATACAACAATTGCAGGAGAGGGGCCTAATCGCCCAGGTGACGGATGAAGACGCGTTAACAGAGAAACTGGCGCAGGGGCCAATTTCGCTCTATTGCGGCTTTGACCCCACTGCTGACAGCTTGCATTTGGGCCATCTGGTACCGCTGCTCTGCCTGAAGCGTTTTCAGGATGCCGGCCACAAGCCGGTGGCGCTGGTCGGTGGTGCAACCGGCCTGATTGGTGACCCGAGCTTCAAAGCCGCAGAGCGTAAACTTAATACCAGTGAAACCGTCAACGAATGGGTTGAAAAGATCCGCCAGCAGGTGGCGCCATTCCTCGACTTCGATTGCGGCAGCAACAGCGCCATCGCTGCCAACAACTACGACTGGTTTGGCGGCATGAACGTGCTGACCTTCCTGCGTGATATCGGCAAGCACTTCTCTGTTAACCAGATGATCAACAAAGAAGCGGTGAAGCAGCGTCTGAACCGTGACGATCAGGGCATCTCCTTTACCGAGTTCTCCTATAATCTGCTGCAGGGCTATGACTTCGCCTGTCTGAACGAGCTGCACGGTGTGTCCCTGCAGATTGGTGGTTCTGATCAGTGGGGCAACATCACCTCCGGTATCGATCTGACCCGTCGTCTGCATCAGAACCAGGTCTTTGGCCTGACCGTTCCGCTGATCACCAAGTCTGACGGCACCAAATTCGGTAAAACCGAAGGCGGCGCAGTCTGGCTGGATGCGAAGAAAACCAGCCCGTACAAGTTCTATCAGTTCTGGATCAACACCGCGGATGCTGACGTCTATCGCTTCCTGAAGTTCTTCACCTTCCTGAGCATGGAAGAGATCAACGCGCTGGAAGAAGAGGACAAAAACAGCGGCACCGCGCCACGTGCGCAGTACGTGCTGGCTGAGCAGGTGACGCGTCTGGTACATGGCGAAGCGGGTCTGTCGGCGGCGAAACGCATTACTGCCAGCCTCTTCTCCGGATCCGTGAGCGAAATGACCGAAGCCGATTTTGAACAGCTGGCGCAGGATGGTATGCCAACTATCGTGCTGGGCGCTGACGATGATCTGCAGCAGGCGCTGGTAAAAGCAGAGCTGGTGCCGTCCCGTGGCCAGGCGCGCACCATGATCGGCTCCAATGCCGTTTCACTGAACGGTGAAAAGCAGTCCGATGCGGAGTACCGCTTCAGCGACAGTGACAAACTGTTTAACCGCTATACGCTGCTGCGTCGCGGCAAGAAACATTACTGCCTGATTAACTGGCAGTAAGATTTCAGGGCCGGTTTCCGGCCCTTTTTTTATGGCAAGGCAGGACAGGGCAAACAAGTGAAAAATATTTTAGCGATTCAGTCGCACGTTGTTTTTGGTCACGCCGGTAACGCGGCGGCTGAGTTTCCGATGCGCCGTATGGGCGCAAACGTCTGGCCGCTGAATACTGTGCAGTTTTCCAACCATACACAATATGGCCACTGGACCGGCACGGTGATGCCTGCAACGCATTTAACCGACATTGTTAAAGGCATTGCTGACATCGACCGCCTGAAGACCTGTGACGCGGTCCTGAGCGGTTATCTGGGCTCGGCAGAGCAGGGCGAGCAGATTCTGCAGATTGTCCGTCAGGTCAAAGCGGCCAACCCGAATGCCTGGTACTTCTGCGATCCGGTCATGGGCCATCCGGAGAAAGGCTGCATCGTGGCGCCGGGTGTGGCGGAGTTTCACTGTAAAATGGCGATGCCTGCCAGCGACATTATCGCTCCGAACCTGCTTGAACTGGAGATGCTGAGCGAGCGCACCGTCACAGACGTCGACGCGGCGGTAGACGCTGCGCGGGCACTGATTGCCCAGGGACCACGCGTGGTGCTGGTGAAGCATCTGGCGCGTGCGGGTCGTCGCAGCGATCGCTTTGAAATGCTGCTGGTGACGGCTGAAGATGCCTGGCACATCAGCCGTCCGCTGGTCGATTTCGGTGTCCGTCAGCCGGTCGGCGTGGGCGATCTCACCAGCGGTCTGCTGCTGGTGAATCTGCTACACGGCAAATCATTGCAGGATGCGCTGGAGCATGTCACCGCAGCGGTATACGAGGTGATGCTGAAAACCCATCAGATGGGCGAATATGAACTGCAGCTGGTGGCGGCACAGGATGCCATCGCCACGCCGACGCAGCACTTCGCGGCAGAAAAACTGTAACGCATCAGGGCCGGATAACCGGCCCTGTTGACTCAGGCTAAGCCTTCCGCTTTAAGCGCCGCCTGCACCGCAGGACGTTCCGCGACACGATCAAACCACGCGCCCAGCGCCGTAAAGCCGGATAAATCCAGTCCCAGCGCTTTTGCCCAGCGCGTCACCACAAACAGATAGGCATCCGCCACGCTGAAATGCAGCCCCATCAGCCACTGTTTGTCGCGCAGTGACTCATCGACATAGCGGAATTTTGCTTCCAGCTGGCTGCGGGTCTGCGCTTTCACCTCATCGGAGTAACCGGGGCGAAACAGTGGCCCAAAGCTTTTATGCAGCTCACTGCCGATGTAGCTGAGCCACTCCACGGTGTGATAACGCGTCAGGCTGCCAACCGGTGCCAGCAGATGGCGATCGGGCTTAAGATCCGCCAGGTACTGAACAATGGCAACGCCTTCTGTCAGCACAGAACCGTCGCTGAGCTGCAGCGCGGGCACCTGGCCTTTAGGATTGATTTGGCGGAAGTCATCGCCCCGTTCAGTGATTTTTGTGGCCAGATCAACACTCACCTGAGTGAAGTCGAGTCCGCATTCACGCATAACAATATGGGGTGAGAGAGAGCAGGCACCCGCTTTGCAAAACAGTTTCATGACCAGGTACTCCTTGTTGCAATGGGATCCTTGCATAGTAAAGAGTCAAAGCGGGATTACCAGTGACAAAGATCAGGGATCTGCGAAGGGCGTTGCGGCAAGCCATAAAAAAAGCCGGGCAGAGCCCGGCTTAGCTGAAGTGCAGCGTGAATTACGCCTGCACGTTATTTTTTTTCGCGTCAGGATCCTGCGCCATGCGGTTCAGCATCGGCGCCGTAATCAGCATCAGCAGGGCGATCACCGCCGTCACGATACCAATCTGCTGGAATACGCGGCTGTAGGTCGCCAGCGAAATCAGTGGATCGGTAACGTTTTCAGGCACGGCCATCAGATTTGCCACTTTACCGGCAATCACTGCCGCGCCAGCGGTAGTCAGGAACCAGGAACCCATGATAAAGCCCATCAGACGCTGAGGCACCAGCTGTGCCACCATCGCCAGGCCGAGGCCAGAGATCATCAGCTCACCGATACTCTGCAGCGCATAGCTCAGGATCAGCCAGTTAACGGAAACGATACCGGCATCGCTGGCGAACTTCGCACCCACCGGCAGCACCAGGAACGCAGCGGAGCAGAGCACCATACCAAAGGCAAACTTGTGCGGCATCGGCAGTTTATCGCCCAGCTTGTTATAGAGCGCCGCCAGCAGCGGACTGGCCAGCATAATCCAGAACGGGTTCAGCGCCTGGAACTGCTCGGGGGCAAAAGTAATGCCGAGAATGGTGTGCTCAACGTTGCGGATAGCAAAGAAGTTGAGTGACGTTGGCATCTGCATATAAAGCACGAAGAACAGAATCGCTTCGACCATCAGCAGGAAGGCAACAATCATCTTACGACGTGCCGCTCCCTGCAGTGCAAAGGCCTCTTTGGCAAACACCAGCACGATACCCAGGGCAATCACGGCCAGCACCAGTCGTGCGATAGACTGGTGATGCAGCATCCAGTTGGCCAGTGCGATCAGTACGACGATGCCGACCAGCGTCATCAGCAGTTTTCCGATCTGCAACGGAGCGAAATCGGGTTTAGAACCGTAATCCTTAACCATGCGTTTGCAGAACAGGAAGTTAAACAGGGTGATGATCAGACCGATAACGCACAGTGAGAAGGCTACGCTATAACCATATTTCGCCGCTAACCACGGTGTCAGCATCATTGAGAAGAGTGAACCGATGTTGATCGACATATAGAACATGGTGAAAGCACCGTCGAGACGCGGATCATCTTTGTCATAGCAGGTAGAGAGCAGCGAAGAGGGGTTTGCCTTAAACAGGCCGCTACCCACCGCGATGGTCGCCATACCGATGTAGACAATGCTGACGTTATGACCGGAGAACGCCACCAGCGCATAGCCCAGCGCCAGCACCAGGACACCCAGCACGATGACGCGTTTAGTACCCAGCACCTTATCACCGAGCCAGCCGCCAATCGCGACCAGACCATACACCAGCGCACTGAATGAAGAGAACAGGGTAATGGAGTCTGATTCAGACAACCCCAGTTGCTTCACCAGGTAAACCGCCATAATGGCCTGCAGGCCATAGAAGCCAAAACGTTCCCATAACTCAATCGAGAAGATTAAGTAGAACGCCTTCGGCTGTTTAAACGCATTGAGACTGACAGCCTCATCAGTGTGTTTGTTTGCAGTTGACACATGTACCTCAGTTTTTTCATACCCTGTTTCGGGACAGGAATTAAGTCCGCGTCATGTGAGTTTTCCATGCGCAAGATTGTTATTAGAAGGGAAAAGCGGCGACTAATTTGGCTGATTACGGGCGGCAGGGCAAGAATTTTCTGACAACCCGCCCGACCCTGGAATGTTGGGTTAAAAAACTTATAGCAAACTGTTAATTGGTTTTTAATTTTGAGTGTAGGGAAAATAGCAGCGCATAAGCGCTGGATAAGCGCCTCGCACTGGAGAGTATTAACATTAACTGCTAATGCGTGATTAACCAGATAAATAGTTTGCTGAATGATAATCAGGCAGCACTAACGGCAGGTTGCTGATTAATTCACAGTCAATCTGCCGAATTATCGGACATTACACGCCTGGCATTGCCGCAAAAACCGTCAAATGATGATCCTGTGCACAAACAGATGATTTATTTCAGAAAGGAAAAAAAGAAACCGGTTGCGTCGTCTCGTCTGACGCGGGAGCTGAGGGGGCTCGCAGGCGCAGGCAAGATAAAAATCAGCTCAGCCTGCCGGTGAAAAGCCGCCCGTGCGTGTTAAAAAACGTATCGCGATAATCCGCTTTCAGCTCGCCCTCGACAGAAAATTAACATTACTGTAACCTCTCAATTTCCCCGAGAAGGATCTGTTTATGTCGTCCCCCCTGCGCTTATCCCTGGTTGGTGACTACCGCGCCGATGCGGTTGCCCATCAGGCTATCCCCCTTGCTATTGAACGTGCTGCCCGCTGGCTGAATATCACCGCTGAAGCGGAGTGGATCGCCACTGACCGACTGGATGAGTCAGAACTGCAACTCAGCCACGCCGTCTGGGTGGTGCCCGGTAGCCCCTATCGAAATGATGCCGGCGTGTTTGAAACACTCCGCTGGGTGCGTGAAACCGGAAAGCCTTTTCTTGGCTCCTGCGGTGGATTCCAGTATGCGCTGATCGAGTATGCGCGCAACGTACTGGGCTGGCAGGATGCCAGTCATGCCGAGACGGACACCGAGGGGAGGATGGTGATTGCCCCGCTGAGCTGTTCGCTGGTGGAACAGCGCGGCGCGGTGAGGTTCGGACCCGGGTCACGCATTGCCAGAGCCTATGGCGCGCTGGAGAGCGATGAAGGTTATCACTGTAACTTTGGTGTTAACCCGGAATTCAGTGCAGCGCTGGGCGATAATACGCTGCGCATTACTGCCTGGGACAACGCGGGCGATGTGCGTGGCGTTGAGCTACCGGATCACCCATTCTATGTCGCGACGCTGTTTCAGTCGGAACGCGCCGCCCTGCAGGACAAAGATTCTCCGCTGGTGATTGCCTGGATGCAGGCGGCGCTGGCGCAACGCTAAACGCAATCATCCTGTGACACTGTCACAGGATGATGTGTATCAGCGCAGCATGGCCGGACGTTTTGCGTTAAAGGACCAGTTATCGATCAGAAACTGCATGCCCAGCGCATCGTTTCGGTTTTTGTCCGGTAGCGAGTTGTAGAGCGCATGTGCCGCTTCAACCCGCGCCATATTCAGGGTAATCCCCAGCCCTGGACCCTCTGGCAGTTCCAGATAGCCATCCCGAATCTGCGGCGCATGCTGCGTCAGCTGCTGCCCATCCTGCCAGATCCAGTGGGTATCAAAGGCGGTCAGGCGATCACCGGGTGCGGCTGCCCCCAGATGCGCCACCATCGCCAGCGACACGTCAAAGTGGTTGTTTGAGTGGCAGCCGGTGGTCAGGCCCCACTCATGGCAGAGCTGCGCCACGGTGTGTGCGTTACGCATCGTCCAGAAGTGTGGGTCGGCCAGGGGAATGTCGATGGCATTGAGCTGCAGCGCATGCTGCAACTGTCGCCAGTCATTGGCGATCATATTCGTGGCAACCGGAATGCCGGTGGCCCGCCTGAATTCTGCCAGCGTTTCCCGACCGGAATAGCCATGCTCCGCGCCGCAGGGATCTTCCAGATAGGGAATGCGGCCCGCCAGCTGTTTGCCATAATAAATGGCCTCATCCAGCGACCAGCTGGCGTTAGGATCAACCGTTACCCGGGCCTGCGGGAAGCGCGCCAGCAGGGCATTGACCGTCTCCACTTCCACTTCGCCGTGATGCACACCGCCCTTGAGTTTGAAATCGCGGAAGCCATAGCGATCCGCTGCCGCCTCCGCCAGCCGCACCACGCCTTCCGCGTCCATCGCTTTCTCATGACGCAGTTGCAGCCAGGCATCACCACCCGCGTGGCCCGCCTGATAGTTCATGCTGGTCAGATTACGGTCGGCGATATAGAACAGATAGCCGAGGACCGGCACCCGATCGCGCTGCTTGCCGCTGGCAAGTAACTCGGCCACCGGCAGATTCAGGTGCTGACCCAGCAGATCAAGCAGCGCCGCTTCAATCGCCGCGGTGGCGTTGTAAAACTTCTCCGGGTTCATCTGCGGAATATGAATGTCGTCGGTATGCGCGGTCTGCTGGTGTCGTGCGTCGCTGGCAAACAGCGTGGCGATAGTGGCATTCAGCCGCAGGAGTTCGCTGCCCTCAATCTGCGGACGAAAGCGCTCAAGCAGCGCCAGCGTTGAAGCGTGACAGGGACTTTCGCCGACGCCGGTACGGCCAGCCGAGTCAGTCAGGATCACCAGGATACGGGTAAAGTAGCAGTTGTGTGCGCCGCCAATGTTCAGCAGCATGCTGTCATATCCGGCGACCGGCACTACCCGCATTGTTTTAATGACTGGACTGTCTGACATGTTGATTCTCCATAGGATCAAGGGAAGGCGGGGATGGCTTGCGGCGCAGCAGCAGCCACAGTCCGGTCAGCAACGAGACGCTGGTCAGGGCATAGAGACCGCCGGTAGTGGAGCCGGTCTTCATCTCCAGATAGCCAAACACCGTCGGTGCGAAGAAGCCGCCAAGGTTGCCAACGGAATTCACCAGCGCAATACCGGGCGCAACAATCGAGGCGGGCAGCTCTCCCTGTGGCATCGGCCAGAAAAAGGTCGCGCTGACTTTCGAGCCGATACAGGCCACGATCATCGCCAGGAAGCCAAACCACGGGGAACCCAGCGTGGCCATAAAGGTACCGCAGGCCGCGACCAGCATGGCGACACCCAGCGCTTTATCGAGCTTGTCGCGGTGGCGGTCTGAAAAACGGCTCAGCAGATTAATGGCAATAATGGCGCACAGCCAGGGCACGGCGGTGAGAATGCCGATGCCAAAACTGCTGAAGCCCTGAATGCGCTGAATAATCTGCGGCAGCCAGAACACCAGCGTATAGCCGGTCATGGTCATAGTGAAAAAGATCGCGCAGAAGAACAGCAGGCTGCGATTACGTAGCAGCGACATTTTGCCTGGCTCGCGGTTAAGCTCGTCACGCTGCGCCTCTTCATTCTGCAGCTGCTGCACCAGCGCCTGTTTCTCCGCGGCACTCAGCCAGCGCGCCTCGCCAGGTCGTGACACCAGCACCCAGGCGGCGAGAATGCCGACCAGCACCGACGCACCGCCTTCGAGAAACATCACCCACTTCCAGCCTGCAATCCCCATGAAATTGTGCATCATCAGGATCGCGCCGGTGATGGGGCCGGAGAAGAGAAAGGCGCCAGCGGTGGCACTCAGCACCATCGCGGTGGCGCGGCCGCGCCAGGCATTGGGCACCCACTGACGGAAATAGAACAGCACGCCAGGAAAGAAGCCTGCTTCCGCTACGCCAAGTAAAAAACGCAGCAGGTAAAACTGGATCGGTGAGGTGACGAAACCGGTCAGGACCACCACCAGTCCCCAGGTAATCATAATGCGCGTCAGCCAGACGCGGGCGCCGAAGCGCTTCATCATCAGGTTGCTCGGCACCTCAAACAGCGCATAGCCGATAAAAAAGAGGCCCGCGCCCAGCCCAAAGGCCGCCGCGCTGATCCCGGCATCGGTTCGCAACTCCGCTTTGATAAAGCCAATATTGGCGCGGTCGATCTGGTTAATAATCAGCATCACCACCAGCATCGGGATGATATGGGTGAAGAACTTTTTGATGGCGGAGGCGATCAGCTCATCGTGCTGCGGGGACAAGGCGCTATCCATCGGTCTTCCTCGTGAGAAACGTAAAGAAGAGCAAAGTGTAGGGCGCTGAAAAGGCCAGCTCTATGGGCATCCGCCCAGGAGCCGATGGGCGTACGGCCTGGACGGTTGTGTTATCAGTATGTTACGGAGTGGCGTGGGCGAAGCGGCAGAGTAAAACTGTGGCAGCGATCAACTTCTCAGGACCAGGGTTCAGGGGAGACCTGAATGCCAGAATTCGCGCCGACAGGTTTCAGCCACTGAACTGACGGCGCTGGGCAATCTCTTCAGCACGCAGCAGCAGCGCCTGCAAATCATCCTCGTCAATATCCAGCAGTTCACCGTCCTGCAAAGCCTGATGCAGATCGGCGCGCGTCAGCGGCACCGGCATGGCTACCGGATCGGGTTTAACTTCTTCCGGGGCCAGCGGATGCGGATAGCGACGACCGGCCAGATTATTAAACAGCAGAGCCAGCAGGGCGAGGGTCAGTGAATTGAGCAGGATCGGCGTCAGGACAAAGTGATATCCAAGCTGCTGCACCGAAGGGCCGCCCAGAATAGCGGTCAGCGCAACGGCACCGCCGGGCGGATGCAGACAGCGCAGCTGGAACATTAACAGGATCGCCACACAGGCTGCGACGCCGCAGGCAAGGGCAGGATCAGGGATCAGCTGGCTGACGGTAACGCCCGCCAGCGCTGACAGGCTGTTGCCGCCGACGATTGCCCACGGCTGAGCCAGCGGACTGGCGGGCAGACCAAAGAGTAAAACCGCCGAGGCACCGACCGGCGCGACAAACCACAGGTTCAGTTCGCCCAGCACCCAGTGGCTCAGCAGGCTGGTCAGGATCAAGCCGATACCGGCACCCAGTCCGGCGATCACCACATGCTTTTTACTCACTGCCAGCGGATGTGGCCAGAGGCGCGCCAGAAACAGGCGCAGAGGATGGCTTCCGGCAGAAGCGCTTTTGTTCATTACTTTACTCACTGTGTCATAACATTTTCTTATCGTCAGGGGCGGCGATTTTCCATCATCAACATCAATGTAACAACCCGACAAACTGTACTGTTATTCGTACGAGCAGGGAGAGCAGCGAAAAGGGGGATCGGGCAGGAGACGCGTTAGCAGAAGTGATCGCCGGATAATAAAAAACCCGCCGCAGCGGGTCTTTCATCAGTGCAATCACTCGACTTTGTCGGGATACTCGCAGAGATCTTCAATCAGGCAGGAGCCACAGCGGGGTTTACGCGCTACGCAGGTGTAGCGACCGTGCAGAATCAGCCAGTGATGGCAATCAACCTTATACGCCGCCGGAACCACCTTCAGCAGCTTCTGCTCCACCTCTTCCACATTCTTACCCGGCGCAAATTTCGTCCGGTTGCTGACGCGAAAAATATGGGTATCGACGGCTATCGTCGGCCAGCCAAAGGCGGTGTTGAGCACCACATTGGCGGTTTTACGGCCGACACCGGGCAGGGCTTCCAGTGCCGCACGATCTTCCGGCACTTCGCCGTTGTGCTGCTCAAGCAGAATGCGGCAGGTTTTAATCACATTTTCCGCTTTGCTGTTAAACAGGCCGATGGTTTTAATGCACTCCTTCACGCCATCCACACCCAGCGCCAGCATCGCGGCAGGCGTATTGGCCACCGGATAGAGCTTTGCGGTGGCTTTGTTCACGCTGACATCGGTCGCCTGCGCCGAGAGCAGCACCGCGATCAGCAACTCAAACGGCGTGCTGAAGTTGAGTTCGGTGGTCGGATGCGGATTATTCTGCTGCAGCCGACGGAGAATTTCGGTGCGCTTGGTCTGATTCACACCGGTTTCCCGACAGCGTCCTGAGGCGGCGCGGTTTCAGCCGCCTGAGCACGCAGTGCTGCCCGCTGTTTCATCTTCTGATCGATCAGATATTTACCCGCCAGCATCATGCCCAGGCCGATAAAGGCGCCTGGCGGCAACATTGCCAGCAGCATTGGCGAGTCGAAATGGACCACTTCGATTCGCAGCGACTTCGCCCAGGGACCGAGCAGCTGGTCGGCACCGTTAAACAGCGTGCCGCTGCCGATAATTTCGCGCAGCGATCCCAGCACCACCATGGCGCAGGTCGCGCCCATGCCGATGGCAAAGCCATCCAGCGCGGCAAGCGGGATGCTGCTTTTAGAGGCGACGGCTTCAGCACGGCCAACCACGATGCAGTTGGTCACGATCAGCGGGATAAAAATCCCAAGCGACTGATAAAGACCATAGGCATAGGCGTTGATCAGCATCTGTACGCAGCTCACCACCGAGGCGATGATCATCACATAAATCGGGATACGGATTTCCGATGGCACCCAGCGGCGCGAGGCGGAAATAAAACTGTTGGTCAGGGTCAGCACCAGCGTGGTCGCCAGACCTAAACCCAGCGCGTTGGTGGCGGTTGCCGTGACCGCCAGCAGCGGACAGAGGCCCAGCAGCTGCACCAGCGCTGAGTTGTTCTTCCATAATCCACCGACCAGCAGGCTTTTAGCTTCACTCATTTGCGTCTCCACATACCGGTAACGAAGAGAGTCTCTCCGGAAGCGTTTTCATTAACAGCGCGGTGCGTTTGGTCGCATTGACCACCGCGCGTGGGGTAATGGTGGCACCGGTGAACTGATCGAATTCACCGCCATCTTTCTTAACCGCAAAAGCTTTATCCGCCGGACCATGAACCACTTTGCCATTAAAGCTGTTGATCCAGTCAGAGATACGCAGTTCGATCTTATCCCCCAGACCGGGCGTTTCGTGGTGTTCAATCACCCGCACGCCCAATACTTTACCCTGGAAATCGGCACCGACCAGCATCTGTATCGCACCAGAATAGCCGTCAGGTGCAGTCGTCTCCAGTGCAGCCGCGACCGGCTGGCCGCCTTTACGCGCCAGGAAGAGATGATGCGGCGCACTGTTGCCCAGCGCTGCATCCGTGACAACGTAACAGTCCTGCTGGATGTTGTTGTCATAAAGCTCAACAGGCACCACCTGGTCCAGCAGGTTTTTCTGCTGCAACAGGGTCTGATGTTCCACCGTCGGCTTGGTTACCGTATTTACCACTGCCGTGGCGGCGGTAGTGATCGCAGCAAAAATCGCCAGCGTAACCCCGTTTTTGCGAATCGTCTCCAGCATCGCTTAATCCTTCTGATGGCCGTAAACGCGCGGCTGGGTGTAGTAATCGATGAGCGGCACACAGATGTTCGCCAGCAGCACAGCAAACGCTACGCCATCGGGATAACCGCCAAAACTGCGGATCAGCCAGACCAGCAGTCCAATCAGCGCGCCATACACCAGGCGGCCACGGTTGGTGGTTGAAGCGGTCACCGGATCGGTGGCAATGAAGAACGCACCCAGCATGGTGGCACCGGAGAAAAGATGAATCAGCGGGCTGTTCAGCGATTCTGGTGAGAAGAACCAGCCCAGCGTCGCGCAGAAGGCCAGTGACAGCAGCATGGCGGCAGGGACATGCCAGCGGATAGCATTTTTCCACAGCAGGAACAGGCCGCCGGCCAGATAACCCACGTTAACCCACTGCCAGCCGAGGCCCGCCAGCACACCGCTGTAAATCGGCTGCGCCAGCAGATGTTCAGCACTGTGCCCCGCGCGTAAACCAGTTTTAAACGTATCAAGCGGCGTCGCCTGGCTGATGCCATCAACACCCATCTGTAGCTGCTGCATGGTTTCACCCGCCAGCGTGTGGCCCTGGAACACCATGCTCAGGCTGTCCATCAGCCCGGGTTTGATCGCCTGAAGCGTATCGGGCGGCAACCAGCTGGTCATCTGCACCGGGAAGGAGATGAGCAGGACCACATAGCCGACCATCGCCGGGTTAAACGGATTCTGGCCCAGTCCGCCATAGAGCTGCTTCGCAATGACGACAGCAAACAGGGTACCGATCACCACCAGCCACCACGGCGCCAGCGGCGGCAGGCTGATACCGATCAGGACGGCGGTCAGCAGCGCCGAGTTATCTGCCAGCGTGCTGGCAACGGGCGCTTTGCGCAGTCGCAGAATCGCTGCCTCTGTCAGCCAGGCGGTCAGCGTCGCCAGTAAGACCTGTAAAAAGGTGCCGTAGCCAAAGAAATAACACTGTGCAGCAAAACCTGGCACCGCGGCCAGCACCACCAGCAGCATGATATTGCCGGTGCTGCGGCGATTATGGGTGTAAGGAGAACTTGCGATACGAAAAGCCATTTAATCCTCAAGCGTCGTAGACGACTGCGCTTTACGCACTTTGGCACGGGCGATGGCGGCAGCAATAGCGGCCTTGCGCGCATCATCGGGTTGATTCAGTTCAGGTGCCTGTTCAGGTTCTGCATTGGCGTTGTTTGCCTGCTCCTGGGCCTGCTCCGCTTTATCCACCGCAAAATGCGCGGCGGTGGCCAGTGCTGCGGCATCACGTGAAGCGGCATCCGCCTCACTTTCCGCCTGTGCGGCTTTCTTCGCTTTGGCGCGGGCGATGGCGGCCTGAATCGCGGCTTTACGCGGATCGGTCTCAGCGGCGGCATCTGGCGCAGCCTCTGCAGCGCTGTCGCCTGCGGCCTGTGCCTCGGCGTTTTCAGCCTGTGCGGCTTTCTTCGCTTTGGCGCGGGCGATAGCGGCCTGAACCGCGGCTTTACGCGGATCGGTCTCAGCGGCGGCGTCTGTCGCGGCTTCTGCAGTTTTGTCGGTTGCGGCCTGCGGTGCCTCGGCGTTTTCAGCCTGTGCGGCTTTCTTCGCTTTGGCGCGGGCGATGGCGGCCTGAACCGCGGCTTTACGCGGATCGGTCTCAGCGGCGGCGTCTGTCGCGGCTTCTGCAGTTTTGTCGCCTGCGGCCTGTGCCTCGGCGTTTTCAGCCTGTGCGGCTTTCTTCGCTTTGGCGCGGGCGATGGCGGCCTGAACCGCGGCTTTACGCGGATCGCTTTCAGCGGCGGCGTCTGGCACGGCTTCTGCAGCGCTGTCGGTTGCGGCCTGCGGTGCCTCGGCGTTTTCCGCCTGCACGGCTTTCTTCGCTTTGGCGCGGGCAATGGCTGCCTGAACCGCGGCTTTACGCGGCTCGGTCTCAGCGGCGTCGGCTGGCACGGCTTCTGCAGCGCTGTCGGTTGCGGCCTGCGGTGCCTCGGTGCCTTCAGCCTGAGCGGCTTTCTTCGCTTTGGCACGGGCGATGGCGGCTTCGACTGCCGCTTTACGCGGATCGACAATGGCCTCAGCCTGGTTATCCGCCGCATCAACCGGCACTGTTTTCTTCGCTTTCGCCCGGGCAATAGCCGCTTCAACCGCCGCTTTACGCGGATCGACGGTCTGACGCGTCACCGGCTGTGTTTCAGCCTGCGCCTCGGCCTGACGCAGACGCGCCTGCGCATGGCGGGCTTCACGCTGGGCTTCAAGCGTTGCCTCATCCGGTTCGGCCGTCTGGCGGGCTTTCACCCGCGCTTTGGCCGCAGCCAGTTCGCTGGTATCGGTGCGGGCAACGCGTTGCTTCGCCTCTTCATGACGCGCTTCACGAGCCTGCTTTTCACGCTCCAGTCGCGCCTGGCGTGCTTCGAAGCGTGCTTTGGCTTCCAGCGTGCGTTTCGCTTCCAGATCGATGGCGCGCAGTTCCGCTTTTTCCTGACGGTAATATTGCACCAGCGGAATATTGCTCGGGCAGACATAGGCGCAGGCACCACATTCGATGCAGTCATCAATATGGTGAGCGCGCGCTTTATCGTGATCGCCGCCCTGGCTGTACCAGTAAAGCTGCTGCGGCAGCAGTTTGGCCGGACAGGCATCGGCACAGGCTGAACAGCGAATGCAGGACTGCTCTTCGTCGTTGTTGCCCATTTCACTGGCAGATGGAGCCAGAATACAGTTGGTGATCTTCACCACTGGCACATCCAGCGATGGCAGAGTAAAGCCCATCAGCGGACCGCCCATGATCACCATCTGACGCGGCGCAGGCGTGAACCCGACCTGGTGTAACAGATGGCTGATCGGGGTGCCGAGACGACTCCAGACGTTACGCGGCTGGGCAATCGCCTCGCCGGTCAGCGTCACAACGCGTTCGGTGATCGGTTCACCATTGATAATGGCCCGCTTAACCGCCCAGGCGGTGCCGACGTTCTGCATCAGCACGCCGATATCGGAGGAACGCCCGCCGTGCGGCACTTCCTTCCCGGTCAGGATGCGGGTCAACTGCTTGGCACCGCCGGAGGGATATTTGGTCGGGATGACCCGGATGTGCAGATCGCGCTCGCTACCCAGCGCCTGCTTCAGTGCGGCAATGGCTTTAGGCTTGTTATCTTCAATGCCAATCAGCACCTGTTCAGCCTGTAACACCCAGGCGAGAATACGGCTGCCTTCCAGGACTTCGGCAGCGTAGTCCTGCATCAGACGATCGTCAGCGGTGATATAAGGTTCACACTCCGCCGCGTTAATAATCAGGGTTTTAACCCCGCGCAGGCCGCCCTTCAGTTTGGTGGCGGTAGGGAAACCCGCGCCGCCGAGACCGGCGATGCCGGCGTCGTGAATACGCTTAACAATGTCGGCGCGCGGATGCTGACGGTAGTCAGGCAGCGGATCCAGCGGCATCCAGCGGTCGTCGCCATCTGGCGTCAGGAAAATGCAAAGCTCAGAGAGACCGGAAGGGTGCGCGGTCATATGCTGACCGATATCTTCAATCACGCCGGAGGTGGGCGCATGGACTGGCAGCATGCGGCCAGTGCCAAATGTCAGAGGCTGACCGCGCAGCACTTTGTCGCCAGGCGCAACGCAGATCTCACCTTCATGTCCGATATGCTGTTTCAGTGGGATAATAAAACGGTGCGGCAACGGCAGTTCGGAGAGCGGCGTGCCGTTGGACTGGGTTTTCATTTCCGGCGGATGAATACCACCCTGAAAATCCCAGACCTTCTCTTTTTTCAGGAAGTTAAACAGATTAAGCATGAGTTTCTACCGGGATCACCCGTACAGGAATGGTATTTAAATCCCACTTCCAGTTAGCTGGCGTGGTGGCAACCGGACGCATTTCAATACAGTCAGTCGGGCAGGGCGCGACACAGAGATCGCAGCCGGTGCAGACATCGCTCAGCACGGTGTGCATGGCGCGGGTTGCCCCGACAATCGCATCCACCGGACAGGCCTGAATACATTTGGTGCAGCCAATGCAGTTGGCTTCATCAATAAACGCCACGGTGCGCACCGGCTCTTTCGCCGTTTCGTCGCCATCAATCGGCTGCGGTTCAACGTTAAGCAGGGCTGCCAGCTTAAGCATGGTCTGCTCACCACCTGGCGCGCATTTATTGATCGCTTCACCATTATTGCCGACCGCATCCGCATAGGGACGACAACCCGGATAGCCACACTGACCGCACTGGCTCTGCGGCAGGATGGCATCAATCTGCTCAACAATAGGATCTTCTTCGACTTCAAAGCGGCGCGAGGCGTAACCCAGCAGCGCGCCGAACACCAGGCTCAGCGCACTTAATACGGCAACAGCAATCCAGATCGCGGTCATCAGAATTTCACCAGACCGCTGAAGCCCATAAATGCCAGCGCCATCAGGCCCGCGGTAATCAGGGCGATGGAGTTGCCTTTAAACGGGGCAGGAACATTAGCCAGCACCAGCCGCTCGCGCATACCGGCGAACAGCACCATCACCAGCGAGAAGCCGATAGAGGCACTGAAACCATACAGCGCGGCCTGCATAAAGGTGTGGTTAAGGTTGACGCTCAGCAGAGGTACGCCCAGCACCGCACAGTTGGTGGTGATCAGCGGCAGAAAGATACCCAGCAGACGATAGAGCGACGGGCTGGTTTTACGCACCACCATTTCGGTGAACTGCACCACGACGGCGATCACCAGGATATAGGCCATGGTACGCAGATAGACCAGATCCAGCGGCAGCAGGATCAGATGGTTGACCAGCCATGAGCAGATCGAGGCCAGGGTAATGACGAATGTCGTGGCGAGGCCCATGCCAATCGCCGTTTCCAGTTTTTTGGAAACGCCCATAAAAGGACACAGGCCGAGAAACTTCACTAAGACGAAGTTATTCACCAGCACGGTGCCAACAAAGAGAAGCAGATAATCGGTCATTTTTTCGCCTGGGAGCCAGAAAGCGGCTTATTATCATTGATAGCGCGGCGTATCTCAACACCTGCGCCATCTGCTGAGCGGCAGACCGCACTCAGAATTAAATTCCTGACATAACTCACAGCGTTATGGCGCGATAAAGGTCGTTTTTACCCGTTTTGAGCGTTTGAAGTAGGGCGCAAACACCGCAGCGGCCAGCAGTGACAGCAGTAATGTCTGGAGGGCACGGCTATCGGTAACCGGCGTAAAGGCAAAGGTTTTCAGCGCCAGCAGCACGGTAATCAGCAGCCAGAGCAGGTAGTGACGCGGCAGGCGGCGGGAGCGCTTAAAGAACAGCCAGCTGATCCAGAGACTATAAGCCCAGACCGCCACGGCGGTGAGCAGGGAAATAGCCCAGTAAGAGAAGAGTGTGCTGCCGTGAGAAAACAGCGCCACACGCCATTCCGGATTAAACAGTGGTGTCAGATACATCGCCAGCACCAGAACGGTGGTTAACAGGGTCATTATCAGCCAGGCCAGCGGCAGCAAAAGCCAGCCACCAATACGCGGCGCAGCAACCTGTTCATTCATCGTGGTTATTCCTGTCTCGGGGAGTCGAAGCGCAGCAGAATAACATGTCCAGAGGGGCACGCCCATCCGGACAAGATCAGCGGGATAAACAGCGATAAATCAGCCGAAAATCAGACCACGTAGCGCCACACCGTTTTAGGGACACAGCCGAGATCATATAACCGTCCGCCAGAGACCAGTTCAGCACGTCGGTGATCGGCAGCCCGGTACATATTGATGATTTCCAGATCATTCGTCAGGGAGTAATTAAGATGATCGAAAAGCTTTTCCAGACTGTCTGAATTATTTACTTTGCGGAATTTAAGCAGGTAATCGTGCGCAGTCATCATTGCCATAACAGATAGAAGTAACAAAGGAGTGCTCAGTATAGGGGGCAAGCTTATGCTGTCCAGATCATGCGGCTTAAAAAAGGCGAAAATCAGATAAAAGCACCTTATTAGTCACTAAAACTCCATATCTGGCTTTTTTACTATTGTCTGAGCCAGCAACTCAGCGTCTCTATCTTAAACACCTCACTAACTTATTACGGACAGAGCCGGCATAAAGCGTTTAAAAGCAGAGGTTGAATATTATTTTTTTTCTTATTCAGCGCTGACAATGCATTAGTGGCTTCTTTATCACCCTTTTAGCCCAAAAAAATTAACCATTCTGCACTTAGTGCCAGAGAAACGTTTCGCCCCTGACTCAGGCCAGCGATCTACTGTGCGGACTATCACAAATCCCATTTTTTGTTCATCGCAGGCCGGATAACCCGTTTTGTACGCCTGGCTGTAATCGTTTCCAGTGGCAGTAAGCATAAGCGATTCTGTTTATTACAATTATTTAACGAGCAGATTTTTTCTACTCAGCCGTTTTATCCATAACTCCCTCGTCAGCCAAACCGTGTGACTACACGTAACCCCTTTAAATTGCTCTGTTTTGTGAAGTGTGTCGCCATTATGCACGCTTTTTTAGTCCAGTCTAAGCAGGCTCTCTACCCTAAACAGCAAACGCCTTTCAGAGGATTAAAAACTATGTGGAAACGTTTACTTCTGACCACGCTGGTCAGCGCCGCGTTAACCGGCCCGGTACTCGCTGCAGATATGACGGTCGGCTTCTCGCAGGTAGGTTCGGAATCTGGCTGGCGTTCGGCGGAAACCAACGTAGCGAAAAGCGAAGCCAAAAAACGCGGAATCACCCTGAAAATCGCCGACGGACAGCAGAAACAAGAGAATCAGATCAAGGCGGTACGTTCGTTCATTGCTCAGGGCGTTGATGCCATCTTCATCGCACCGGTGGTGCAGACCGGCTGGGAGCCGGTACTGGAAGAAGCCAAAGATGCCAAAATCCCGGTTTACCTGCTGGACCGCGCCATTGTGGTAAAAGACAAATCGCTCTATCAGGCGGTGGTGACGGCTGACAACGTGCTGGAAGGCAAGCTGATTGGCGACTGGCTGGTGAAAACCGTGGGTGACAAGCAGTGTAACGTGGTGGAACTGCAGGGCACGGTGGGTGCCAGCGTGGCAATCGATCGTAAGAAAGGCTTTGCTGAAGCGATCAGCAACCATCCAAACATTAAAGTGATCCGCTCGCAGTCGGGTGACTTTACCCGCAGTAAGGGTAAAGAGGTGATGGAGAGCTTTATCAAGGCGGAGAACAACGGCAAAAACATCTGCATGGTTTACGCGCATAACGATGATATGGCGATCGGTGCCATTCAGGCGATTAAAGAAGCTGGCCTGAAACCGGGCAAAGATATTCTGACCGGCTCGATTGATGGTGTACCGGATATCTATAAAGCGATGCTGGCGGGTGAGGCTAACGCCAACGTGGAGCTGACGCCAAACATGGCTGGCCCGGCGTTTGATGCGCTGGAAAAATTCAAGAAAGATGGCACGCTGCCGCCAAAAGTGATCAAGACCGAATCTAAGCTGTTCCTGCCTGCCGACGCGCAGAAGGAGCTGGATACCAAAAAAGGCATGGGTTACTGATTCACCGATCAGCCGCAGACCAGCCGCAGACCGCCCTACGGGGCGGTTTTTCATGACGTGAGGCGGAGTGAGCAGAATGACCACGCAAAATGAAACACCGCTGTTATCCATCAGCGGCGTCAGCAAAGGTTTTCCCGGCGTCAAAGCGCTGAATAATGTTTCCTTTGATATCCGTAAAGGGGAGATCATGGCGCTGCTGGGGGAGAACGGTGCCGGCAAATCCACCCTGATTAAAGTGCTGACCGGTGTTTACAGCCGTGATGCAGGGACCATCACCCTGAATGGTGAGCCGATTACGCCGCATAATACGGCGCAGGCGCAGGAGATGGGCATCGGCACCGTTTATCAGGAAGTGAATATGCTGCCGAACATGTCGGTGGCAGATAACCTCTATATTGGCCGCGAACCGCGCCGCTTTGGCATGATTGACCGTCGCCGGATGGTGCGGGAGGCCGATGCGCTGATGCGGAACTATGGTTTTTCCCTTGATGTGACACGTCCGCTGGGCCACTACTCGGTGGCGATGCAGCAGATTATCGCCATCTGCCGCGCGGTCGATCTTTCCGCCCAGGTTTTGATCCTGGATGAGCCGACAGCCAGTCTGGATGCCAGCGAGGTTGAGATGCTGTTTACCCTGATGGCGCAGTTAAAAGCCAAAGGGATGAGCCTGATTTTTGTGACGCACTTTCTCGACCAGGTGTACCGCATTACTGACCGGATTACCGTGCTGCGTAACGGGCAATTTATCGCCACCCGCGATACCGCCACGCTGCCGCAGATTGAGCTGATTAAGCTGATGCTGGGTCGCGAACTGCTGGAGACGGCGCTGCAGCGGCAGGGCAGCACGCTGCGCAGCAATCAGCCGGTGGTGTCGTTTGAAGATTACGGCAGGAAAGGCACCATTGAGCCCTTTAATCTGGAAGTTCGTCCAGGCGAAGTAGTGGGACTGGCGGGGCTGCTGGGTTCGGGCCGCACCGAAACCGCCGAGGTGTTGTTTGGTATTCGTCGTGCCGACCGAGGAACAGCGAAGATCAAAGGCAAGGTGCAGCGCATTACTAATCCGGCGAAAGCCTCGCAGCTGGGCATGGGTTTTTGCCCGGAAGACCGTAAGACAGATGGGATTATCGGCGCGGCCTCGGTGCGTGAAAATATTATTCTGGCGTTGCAGGCGCAGCGCGGCTGGCTACGGCCGATTAAGAAGCGCGAGCAGCAGGCGATTGCCGATCGTTTTATCAAGAGTCTGGGTATTCGTACGCCGCATGCAGAGCAGCCTGTGGAGCTGTTATCGGGCGGCAACCAGCAGAAGGTGCTGCTGTCGCGCTGGCTGGTGACCAAACCGCAGTTTTTAATCCTCGACGAACCGACGCGCGGCATTGATGTGGGCGCGCACGCCGAGATTATCCGTTTAATTGAATCCCTGTGCGCCGACGGTCTGGCGCTGCTGGTGATCTCCTCTGAACTCGAAGAGCTGGTCGGTTATGCCGATCGGGTGTTGATTATGCGCGATCTGAAGCAGGTGGCAGAAATTCCGCTGGAGCAGCTTTCGGTAGCGTCGATCGTCAATGCTATCGCGGACGGAGGGGTAAAACATGCTTGAGTCCCCTATGACATCTGAAAAAACGCCACGTCGTAAGCTGAAACTCCCGCCAGGGATGCCGCAAATCGCCGCGCTGCTGTTGGTGCTGTTGATTGACAGTCTGGTGGCCAATAACTTTTTTGCCGTGCATCTGCAGGATGGGCGTCTGTTCGGCAGTCCGATCGATATTCTTAACCGTGCGGCACCGGTTGCCCTGCTGGCGATTGGGATGACGCTGGTGATCGCCACCGGCGGCATCGATCTTTCCGTGGGTGCGGTGATGGCGATCGCAGGCGCGACGGCTGCGACATTGACCGTAGCCGGACACGGTGTGCCGTTTATTATTCTCTGCACGCTGGGAACCGGTTTAGCCTGTGGCGTATGGAATGGCGTGCTGGTGGCGTTGCTGCGTATTCAGCCATTTGTTGCCACGCTGATTCTGATGGTCGCCGGGCGCGGAATCGCTCAGCTGATTACGCAGGGGCAGATTGTGACGTTCGACAGTGACAGTCTTGGCTGGTTTGGTAACGGCTCGCTGTGGATGTTGCCGGTCCCGGTCTGGATCACGCTGGTGGTAGCGCTGGCGGTCTGGTTGCTGACGCGCAAAACCGCGCTGGGTCTGTTTATCGAAGCTGTGGGGATTAATCTGCGCGCGGCCCGTAACGCGGGTGTGACAGGCTGGCTGGTGGTGATGTCAACCTACGCCATAAGTGGCGTTTGTGCCGCTGTTGCGGGGCTGATCGTCGCGGCGGATATTCGCGGTGCGGATGCTAATAACGCCGGATTATGGCTGGAGCTGGATGCGATTCTCGCCGTGGTGATTGGCGGTGCGTCGCTGATGGGTGGCCGCTTTAATCTGGTGTTGTCGCTGATCGGCGCGCTGATTATTCAGTCGATGAATACCGGGATTTTGCTCTCCGGCTTCCCGCCTGAGCTGAATCAGGTGGTGAAAGCGGTGGTGGTGATGTGCGTGCTGTTGCTGCAGTCACCACGGTTTATTGCGATGTTGAAACGGAGACGCCCGACATGATTAAACGTCATCTTCCGCTGATGATCACCTTGCTGGTGTTTGTGGCGGGTTACCTGTTTTGTCTGAGTCAGTTTCCGGGCTTTGCCTCCACCCGGGTAATCTGCAATATTCTGACCGATAATGCTTTCCTTGGGATTATCGCCGTCGGCATGACCTTCGTGATTTTATCGGGCGGTATCGATCTGTCTGTGGGTGCCGTGATCGCCTTTACCGGCGTGTTTCTTGCCCGGGCGATCGGTGATTTTCATATCGATCCCTTGCTGGCCTTTGCGCTGATTCTGTCGCTGGGCGCGCTGTTCGGGGCCATGATGGGCTGGCTGATCGATGCGCTGAAGATTCCGGCATTTATCATTACGCTGGCGGGGATGTTTTTCCTGCGCGGATGCAGTTATCTGGTGTCGGAGAACTCAATTCCTATCGATCATCCGTTCTACAGCATGCTTTCCAGTCTGGCGTGGAAAGTGCCGGGCGGTGGGCGTCTCAGCCTGCTGGCGGTGATTATGCTGGTGGTGGTGTCTGGCGGGATTATTCTGGCGCACCGCACGCGTTTTGGTAACCGGGTTTACGCCATCGGTGGCAATATGACATCCGCCCAGCTGATGGGCGTTTCGACACGTGCGACCACCATTAAGATTTATATGCTTTCCACCACGCTGGCGACGCTGGCCGGGATCGTATTCTCGATTTATACCTCGGCAGGTTATGCGCTGGCAGGGCTGGGTGTAGAGCTGGATGCGATCGCGTCAGTGGTGATTGGCGGCACGCTGCTGTCGGGTGGTGTCGGTACAGTTTTGGGCACGCTGTTCGGTGTGTTGATTCAGGGGCTGATTCAGACCTGGATTAACTTCGACGGTACGCTGAGTTCCTGGTGGACCAAGATCGCCATCGGAATTCTGCTGTTTGCGTTTATCGCCCTGCAGCGGTTACTGACGGTCATCTGGGATCGTCAGCAGAACGCGCCCGTTAAGCGATTACCTTCCTGAGTTCTTCAGTACTCCGGTCAATGGCGGCTCGCAGGAGCCGCCTTTTACTGCGCAAGGCGCAGCACCATGACCGTGACTTCTTCACCCGCGATTTGCCGCTGCTCCACCGCCTGCCATCCTGAACGCTGATAGTACGCCTGTTGATCGGGTGTATAGAGCCACAGTTCACCCATCTGCTGTTGTCTGGCTCGCGCAATCGCCTGCTGTATCAACGCTTTTGCCACGCCCTGACCCCGGAATGCCTTGTCCGTCACCACCTCACCAATCCAGAATTCTCGTGCCGGAATGTCATCCAGTTCATAGCGAATGACGCTACAGGTCGCGACCACCGTTTCGCCATCCGGTGTGGCAATAAGAGTAAATTCTGCCGAAGGTTTCTGATTGCGCTGCTTTAAACGCTCAAGGATGGCAGGCGAGTGAGACCATGCAGGAAGGTGTGACCATTCAGTGTGCAACAGTTGTGCAGTTTGTCCGGCATAGCCGGGATGTTGGTTTAGCTCGGCAATTTGCATGGCGCTGGCGACCTTTGTTTTTGTCAGGCTACAAGCAATACAGGCTGGTGGGGGAAAGTGCAAGTTCAAGAAAGGGTTAAGTTATAGCAAAGACTTTGGTTCTCTTTTGTATGACAGGAAAAACAATCGCTTTAGATTAAGGAGCAGGGTCAGGAAAGATATGCCTGATCGCAAAGGATTCCCGCATCCATGCGGATCGGCCGCGTCATCCCTGGCGCGGACGCTTTGCTCTTCAGGCATATCTTTCCTTCCCGGTTGGGCTGATGCATCGCTTTAAGAAGCAGGACAGTGGATATTTCTATTGATGGTGGATTAATTCAAATTGCTGTTGGCTGATGAGAAAGGTCAGGAAAGGTATGCCTGATCGCAAAGGATTCCCGCATCCATGCGGATCGGCCGCGCCATCCCTGGCGCGGACGCTTTGCTCTTCAGGCATATCTTTCCTTCCCGGTTGGGCTGATGCATCGCTTTAAGAAGCAGGACAGTGGATATTTCTATTGATGGTGGATTAATTCAAATTGCTGTTGGCTGATGAGAAAGGTCAGGAAAGATATGCCTGATCGCAAAGGATTCCCGCATCCATGCGGATCGGCCGCGCCATCCCTGGCACGGACGCTTTGCTTTTCAGGCATACCTTTCCTTCCCGATTAGGCTTAATCATTGCTTTTAAAAACATGCGAGAAAGTATTAATAAGGGGTAGATAACGAGCAGTAAATTAAGGTGTTCGCCGCATGGAATTTTCAATTCCCGACTGAATAGCACAGTATTTATCAAAAACTGATGCCACATAATCCTGCGTCGGCCGTTTCATTAACTTACTTAAGAGCGCTGTTAATTAAAAAATCGAACAGCGCCCTTTAGTTATTAACGTTTCAAACGGTAATACGCTTCGTTCCAGCGCAGTGCGTCTTTAAACGCAGGTAAACGCGTGTGCTCATCAATCACCAGCACTTCGATATCGTTCATCTCACCGTACAGATACATATCATCCAGCGTCAGCGCCTGGCTGAACACCGTATGGTGCGCGCCGCCGCCCAGAATCCACGCTTCGGATGCCGTTGCCAGTGACGGCTGGGCTTTCCACAGTGCGCGCGCAACCGGCAACTTCGGCAGCGGTTTCGGCTGTTCGATAGCATCCACCACGTTAACCAGCAGACGGAAACGATCACCCATATCAATTACGCTGGCGTTAATCGCGCGACCCGCTGGCGTTGAGAAAATCATGCGCGCCGGATCGGCTTTATCACCAATGCCCAGGAACTGCACATCGATCAATGGCTTCTCTTCAATGGCAATCGACGGGCAGACCTCCAGCATATGCGAGCCGAGAACCAGATCGTTACCGGGTGAGAAGTGATAGGTGTAATCCTCCATAAAGGAGGTGCCACCTTTGCGATCGCCAGCCAGCACTTTGAAAATACGCAGCAGCGCAGCGGTCTTCCAGTCACCTTCACCTGCGAAGCCATAACCCTGACCCATCAGACGCTGAACCGCCAGACCTGGCAACTGCGTCATGCCATGCAGCGTCTGGAAGTTGGTGGTGAAAGCGTGGCAGCCTTCTGCTTCCAGGAAACGCTTCAGACCCAGCTCGATGCGCGCGGCATCCAGCACGTTCTGACGCTTTTCGCCGCCGGAAGCGGCAACATCGGTAAAGCGATAAAGGCTTTCATATTCATCGACCAGCGCATTCACGTCGCCATCGCTGACGCCATTGATCACCTCAACCAGATCGCCGACGCCCCAGCCATTCACCGAATAACCGAACTGAATCTGCGCGGCGACTTTATCGCCTTCGGTCACGGCCACTTCACGCATGTTGTCGCCAAAACGCGCAACTTTCAGCTGCTGACTGGCCTGTTTTGTCAGTGCTGCACGCATCCAGTTGCCGAGGCGCTGCTGGCTGGCGCTATCCTGCCAGTGACCGGTCACCACGCTGTGCTGCAGGCCCATACGGGCGCCGATGAAACCGAACTCGCGGCCGCCGTGTGCGGTCTGGTTCAGGTTCATAAAGTCCATGTCCATGCTGTCCCACGGAATCTCCGCATTGAACTGGGTATGGAATTGCAGCAGCGGCTTATTCAGCACGCTCAGACCACCGATCCACATTTTGGCCGGGGAGAAGGTGTGCAGCCAGGTAATAATACCGACGCACTCCTTGTCATAATTGGCGTCGCGACACAGAGCCAGCGCTTCATCCGGTGACTTAACCAGCGGTTTCAGCTCCAGACGCAGCGGTAAACCGGCCTGATTTAAACCCTCTACCACCTGACGTGCATTCTGTTCAACCTGGCGTAACGTCTCCGCCCCGTAGAGGTGCTGCGTGCCGATGACAAACCACACGCTGTAGCTGTTTGACTGTTCCATAAAATCACTCCTTTACTTTGAGCCTACCTCAATAGGCTATTTTATTTGTCAGTCTGAACCTGGGCAGTGCTCACACAGGCTGCTTTAGCAACCTGAACGCCCGTCAGGGCGGCCCTGAAAGGGCGAGCGTAGCGAGTAATCCTCACGTACTCCGTGTACTACGGATTGTTCCGCGCTGTCCGTGTCCAGACTGCCTGCAACATTACGCCTGCTGAGATAGGCTCTTAGCGGAAGCGGGGCGTGCGGCGTATTGCGGTTCAGCCGCCACGCACCATTGTTGATAGCGTTGATAAAGTTGTTGATAGCGTGCGACGCGCGCCGGATCGGGCTGCAGCGTCACGGCAATCGGGCTGGCCATCACCTGCTGGGCGTCGGGAACGCTGGCATGCACACCGGCGGCGACGGCGGCGAAAATGGCCGCACCCAGCGCACAGCACTCGTCAGAGGCGACGATATCCAGTGGGCGGTTCATCACATCGCAGCAGGCCTGCATAATCGCCGGGGATTTCCGCGCGATGCCGCCCAGGGTCAGAATGCTCTCGACCGGGATCTGCTGCTGTTCGAAGCACTCCATAATTGCGCGTGCGCCAAATGCGGTGGCGGCGACCAGACCACCAAACAGCGCGGGGGCATCGGTGCCCAGATTGAGGTCGGTAATCACCCCTTTCAGCCGCTGATTAGCATTTGGCGTGCGGCGACCGTTAAACCAGTCCAGCACCACCGGCAGATGGTCGAGCTGCGGGTTTGCGGCCCAGGCCTCGGTCAGATCTTTAATCAGACTCTTTTGCATCTCAGCCAGCTGAGGCTTCAGCTCCGGATGCTGCTGCGCCGCCAGCTGCAGCGGCCAGCCCAGTAAACGGCTGAACCAGGCGTAGATATCACCAAAGGCAGACTGACCCGCCTCCAGCCCGATAGCGCCTGGCATTACGCTGCCATCGACCTGACCACAGATGCCTTTGATGTCGCGATCGCCGACCTTTTCACTATCCGCAATCAGGATGTCGCAGGTCGAGGTGCCGATCACTTTCACCAAGGTATAGGGTTTGGCACCGCCACCGACCGCGCCCATATGGCAGTCAAATGCGCCACCCGAAAGCGTCACGGTTTGCGTCAGGCCAAGACGCTGCGCCCATTCAGGACTAAGCGTGCCGACAGGCAGATCAGCGGTCCAGGTATCGGTAAACAGGGGAGAGTCGAGCTGTTGCGTCAACAGCGGGTCCAGCGCATTGAGAAAATCGACATCGGGCAGACCGTTCCAGTCGCCGTGCCACAGCGCCTTGTGCCCGGCCGCACAGCGGCCCCGACGCAATTTGTCAGGTGCGGTGGTGCCGCTTAACAGGGCTGGCACCCAGTCGCACAGCTCGACCCAGGAGACAGCGGCGTCACGCACGGCCGCATCTTCACGCGACACGTGCAGAATCTTCGCCCAGAACCACTCTGAGGAGTAAATTCCGCCAATATAGCGGCTGTAATCCTGGAAGCGGCCGTTGTGGCACAGCTGATTGATCTCTTCCGCTTCTTCTATAGCGGTGTGATCTTTCCACAACACAAACATCGCGTTGGGGTTGTCGGCGAACTCCGGACGCAGCGCCAGCACGTTGCCGTCGCGGTCAATAGGGGCAGGGGTCGAACCGGTGCTGTCAACACCAATGCCGACCACGGCGTTGCGCTGATCTTCACTCAGTGCATTCAGCACGCCGAGCAGCGCCTGCTCCATGGCGTCGATGTAATCCTGTGGATGGTGACGAAAACGGTTAGTGTGCGGATCGCTGTATAAGCCCTGTTGCCAGCGCGGATAGCTGAACACCGCACTCTGCAGCTCTTTGCCGCTATGACAATCCACGGCCAGCGCACGCACCGAATCACTACCAAAGTCCAGCCCAAGGGTGATGGCTCCAGCACGCATCGGAATCTCCTGTAGTTAGTTAACTCCTGTATCCTGGGTTCGGCGCGCCAAATCAGTTAGTCATCGCTGGCTGACAATATGCACTTTTCTGTCATCGGCAGTGATTTTGTGATCCATTGCAAAAGTTAAGGTCCGGTTAAATTTGCTGAATATATGGATCATTTTGTCGTGATTTTAAGATGTGATACCGCTCTACATTTTTCTTCGCTAATACCGCTAAAACTAGCCCAGCGTCTGGACAGTCTGTCAGCACATGCCAGCCTAACGCACTGATTTATGGCTGTACCCACAAAACAAAACAAACTGGTAGCGTTTACACCGATTCGTTATTAGCAGCGAAAAATAACCTGGTACCGGAGAGCATCATGCATAAATTCACTAAAGCGTTCGCGGCCATCGGCCTGGCAGCGGTTATGTCACAATCCGCTATCGCCGAGACCATGAAGCTGGGATTCTTAGTCAAGCAACCAGAAGAACCCTGGTTCCAGACTGAATGGAAATTCGCCGACAAAGCGGGCAAAGATCTTGGCTTTGATGTCATTAAAATTGCCGTGCCGGATGGTGAAAAAACCCTGAATGCCATCGACAGCCTGGCGGCTAACGGCGCGAAAGGTTTTGTTATCTGTACGCCCGATCCGAAACTCGGCTCTGCCATCATGGCAAAAGCGCGTGGCTACGGTCTGAAAGTCATCGCGGTCGATGACCAGTTCGTCACCGCCAAAGGCAAACCAATGGATACCGTGCCGCTGGTGATGATGGCTGCGACCAAAATTGGTGAGCGTCAGGGTCAGGAACTCTATAAAGAGATGCAGAAACGCGGCTGGGATGTGAAAACCACCGGCGTGATGGCGATTACCGCTAACGAACTCGACACTGCTCGTCGTCGTACCGGCGGCTCCATGGACGCCATCAAAGCCGCTGGCTTCCCGGCAGCGCAGATCTACCAGGTCCCCACCAAATCTAACGACATCCCTGGCGCGTTTGACGCCGGTAACTCTCTGCTGGTTCAGCATCCTGAAGTCAAACACTGGCTGATTGTCGGCATGAACGACAACACCGTGCTGGGCGGCGTGCGTGCGACCGAAGGTCAGGGCTTTAAAGCGGCTGACGTCATCGGTATCGGCATCAACGGCGTGGATGCCATCAGTGAACTGTCGAAAGAGAAGGCGACCGGCTTCTACGGCTCGCTGCTGCCAAGCCCGGATATCCACGGCTACAAAAGCAGCCAGATGCTTTACAACTGGGTCAGCAAAGGTGAAGAGCCACCGAAATTCACCGAAGTTACCGATGTGGTGCTGATCACCCGTGACAACTTCAAAACTGAACTGGCGAAAAAAGGACTGATGTAACCCTGAGCCTGCCAGGCAGTTTGTCGCCTGGCATCCTTAATAGCCAATTTCGCGCCGCCCGCCATAACCGGCCGGTGGCGCGAAAGAGTGAGGAAAAACATGAACACTGATTCAGCATTTCTGTCGTTTCATGGCATCAGTAAAACCTTCCCTGGCGTGCAAGCGTTGCAGGATATCTCTTTCGACTGCCGTGGCGGTGAAGTCCATGCTCTGATGGGCGAGAACGGCGCAGGCAAATCGACGCTGTTAAAAATACTCAGCGGCAGTTATCAGCCGAGCGGCGGTGAGATTCGTATTAAAGGCCAGCCGATGAGCTTTCAGCGCACCACCGATGCGCTGGACGCAGGCGTCGCCATTATTTACCAGGAACTGCATCTGGTGCCGGAAATGAGCGTGGCAGAGAACATCTATCTCGGTCAGATCCCGCACAAACATGGGCTGGTCAACCGTAAGCTGATGCGTTTTGAGGCGGGCCTGCAACTGAAAAATCTCGGCATGGATATCGATCCCGATATGCCGCTGAAATATCTGTCGCTGGGGCAGTGGCAGATGGTGGAGATTGCCAAAGCGCTGGCGCGTAACGCGCGTATTATCGCCTTTGATGAGCCAACCAGCTCACTTTCAGCGCGTGAAATCGACAACCTGTTCCGCGTCATCCGTCAGCTCCGTGAGGAGGGCCGGGTGGTGCTCTACGTTTCACACCGCATGGAGGAGATCTTCGCCCTCAGCGATGCCATCACCGTCTTTAAAGATGGCCGCTACGTGCGGACGTTTACCGATATGGCTAACACCCATCACGACGATCTGGTGCAGGCGATGGTGGGACGAAACCTCGGTGATATCTATGGCTATTCACCGCGTGCCAAAGGCGCGGTGCGGCTGGAGCTGGACAAGGTCGAAGCGAAGGGCGTGCGGACGCCGATTTCGCTGAAAGTCCATGCCGGTGAAATCGTCGGCCTGTTTGGCCTGGTCGGTGCCGGTCGCAGTGAACTGCTGAAAGGGCTGTTTGGCGGCACGCGTCTGCGCGGCGGTCAGGTGATTCTGGACGGCAAACCGCTGCCGCTGCGGGAGCCGATCGATGCCATCCGTGCGGGCATCATGCTCTGCCCGGAAGATCGCAAAGCCGAGGGCATTATTCCGGTGCATTCGGTGCGCGACAACATCAACATCAGCGCCCGTCGTCATAACCTTACTGCGGGCTGCCTGATTAAAAACGGCTGGGAAAATAAAAATGCCGACAGCCATATCCGCTCGCTGAACATCAAAACGCCCAGCGCCGATCAGCTGATCATGAACCTTTCCGGCGGCAACCAGCAGAAGGCGATTCTGGGACGCTGGCTGTCAGAGGATATGAAAGTGATCCTGCTGGATGAGCCAACGCGCGGTATCGATGTCGGTGCCAAACATGAAATCTATAACCTGATTTATCAGCTGGCGAACCGGGGCATTGCGGTGCTGTTCGCCTCCAGCGATTTACCGGAAGTGATGGGCCTGGCCGATCGCATCGTGGTGATGCGCGAAGGTGCCATTGCCGGTGAACTGCTACACGACGACGCCACGGAACAGCAGACGCTGAGCCTGGCGATGCCCAAAACCACTCAAGCGGCCGCCGTGGCCTGACAGGAGATCATCATGGCTTCATCCACGACCTCAAATACGCCGCAGCCCGCTTCACGCGGCGGCCTGCAGTTAGGTCGCATCTGGGACAACTTCGGCATGCTGGTGGTATTTGCACTGCTGTTTATTGTCTGTGCGATCTTTGTGCCGAACTTCGGCTCGTTTATCAATATGAAAGGCTTAGGGCTGGCAATGTCAATGTCCGGCATGGTCGCCTGCGGCATGCTGTTCTGTCTGGCTTCCGGTGATTTTGACCTGTCGGTCGCTTCCGTCATCGCCTGTGCGGGTGTGGTTACCGCCGTGGTGATTAACATGACCGAAAGCCTGTGGATTGGCGTGGGTGCCGGCCTGGTTCTCGGTATGATCACCGGCTTTATCAACGGCTTTGTCATTGCCCGACTCAAGATCAATGCGCTGATCACCACGCTGGCGACCATGCAGATTGTCCGCGGCCTGGCCTATATCTTCTCTGACGGTAAAGCGGTCGGTATCGAAGATGAGCGTTTCTTCGAACTGGGCTTTGCCAACTGGCTTGGCGTGCCTGCGCCCATCTGGCTGACTCTGGCCACCATGCTGATCTTCGGCTTCCTGCTCAACAAAACCACCTTTGGCCGTAACACCCTGGCAATTGGCGGCAATGAAGAAGCCGCACGTCTGGCCGGTGTGCCGGTGGTGCGCACCCGCATCATCATCTTTATCCTCTCCGGTCTGGTTTCAGCGGCGGCGGGCATCATTCTGGCGTCACGTATGACCAGCGGCCAGCCAATGACCTCCATCGGCTATGAGCTGGTGGTGATTTCTGCCTGCGTGCTGGGTGGCGTTTCGCTGAAGGGCGGCATCGGTAAAATCTCCTATGTGGTGGCAGGGGTGCTGATCCTCGGCACGGTAGAGAATGCGATGAATTTATTGAATATCTCGCCATTCTCACAGTATGTGGTACGCGGTCTGATACTGTTAGCTGCGGTGATTTTTGACCGTTACAAACAGAAAAAAGCCTGATTGAGCGAGCCGTTGGTCCGCAGAGGCAGAAGCCTCTGCGGGCTATCCGAACAATAACAGACTGAGTGAGGACGCTATGTATCACCGCGAATTACCGGCCGAGCAGCAAAACCCCTTGTTGCCGGGCTATTCATTCAATGCCTGGCTGGTGGCGGGGCTGACGCCGATCACCGCCGATGGTCCGCTCGATTTCTTTATCGATCGCCCGCACGGCATGAAAGGTTACATTCTGAATCTCACTATCAAAGGTAAAGGGCGGGTATTTGACGGCGAGCGGGCATTTGACTGCGAACCTGGCGAAATGCTGCTGTTTCAGCCGAAAACGGCTCACTATTATGGTCGCGCGCCGGACAGCCCGCAGTGGTTTCACCGCTGGGTCTATTTCCGTCCGCGCGCCTACTGGCACGACTGGCTGCGCTGGCAGGATGAGCAGGAGGGCGTGGGACGTCTGCTGCTGCCTGAATCGCTGCGCGGCGAATTTGACCGCCTGTTTGCCAGTATCGAACAGACCCACAATTCGGGCCGTCGCTTTGCGGAAGAGCTGGCGATGAACCTGCTGGAACGGCTGCTGCTGCGCGCCGTTGAAGAAGATCCTCGTAGCCATCAGTTAATTCGCGATCCGCGCGTGATTGAAGCCTGCCAGTACGTCACTAACCATCTCGCCAGTGAGGTTAAGATTGAAGAGGTGGCGCGCCACGTCTGTCTGTCACCGTCGCGGCTGGCGCACCTGTTCCGCGAGCAGATGGGCGTGAACCTGCTGCGCTGGCGTGAAGATCAGCGTGTAATCCGCGCGAAACTGCTGCTGCAGACCACCCAGGAGCCGATCGCCTCGGTAGGACGTGAAGTGGGCTATGACGATCAGCTCTACTTCTCGCGGGTGTTCCGCAAGCGGGTCGGCGTCAGTCCCAGCGACTTCCGCCGCCGTAATCAGGATGCGCACGACAGCCTGGCCGCTCAGACCGCCTGGCCGCTGGCGCGAAGTGCTATCTCTTAGTTTTTTCGGGGAATTCCGGCTTGTCGTCATTTGGTTAATAGTCTTAAATCAATCAGGTTATCAACTAAGAGTCTGGTCAATCAGGCTCTGAGAGGAATCCAAATGAGCGATAAATTACGTGTTGGTCTGATCGGCTACGGTTTTGCCAGTAAAACGTTTCACGCCCCGCTGATTGCGGGGACGCCGGACGTCGAGCTGGCAGCCATTTCCAGTAGCGACGCCAGCAAAGTCTACGCCGACTGGCCCGCCGTTAAGGTAGTGGCCGACCCTCAGGCGCTGCTGGACGACCCGACGCTGCAACTGATCGTTATTCCTACCCCCAACGACACGCACTTCCCGCTGGCAAAAGCAGCGCTGAACGCCGGTAAACATGTGGTAGTCGATAAGCCGTTCACCGTGACGTTGTCACAGGCACGTGAACTGGATGCGCTGGCGAAAGCCAAAGGGCTGCTGCTGTCGGTGTTCCACAACCGCCGCTGGGACAGTGACTTCCTGACGCTGAAATCGCTGATTGAGGCCGGTACGCTGGGTGAAGTGCGCTACTTCGAATCGCACTTTGACCGCTTCCGTCTGGAAGTGCGTAATCGCTGGCGTGAAATGAAAGGCGCAGGCAGCGGAATCTGGTATGACCTGGGGCCGCATCTGCTGGACCAGGCGCTGCAGCTGTTTGGCCCGCCGGTCGCTATCACGGTTGATCTGGCCGAGATGCGTCCGGGCGCGCAGACTACGGACTACTTCCACGCGACGCTGACTTATCCGCAGCGCCGTGTCGTGCTGCACGCCAGCATGCTGGTCGCGGCAGAATCTGCCCGTTATACCGTCCACGGCACGCGCGGCAGTTACGTCAAATATGGTCTTGATCCACAGGAAGATCGCCTGAAGTCAGGTGATTTCCCGCCGCAGGAAGACTGGGGCTATGACATGCGTGATGGCACTCTGACGCTGGTTGACGGAGATTCCCTGACCGAAACGACCCAGCTGACCCAGCCAGGCAACTATCCCGCTTACTATGCGGGCATCCGCGATGCGATTGCCGGACGTGGTAACAATCCGGTGACAGCGGAAGAGGCGATTCATGTGATGGAGCTGATCGAGTTAGGTCTGCAATCTGCCGAGAAACGCCAGACGATGTCGCTGAAGCGCGTTTAATCGGTCGGTGCTTAAAACGCAATAAGTAAAAAAGCGAAACGGGCCGGATATCCGGCCCGTTTTTTGTCGCTACGCTTCAGGATTACTGCACCCGTGCGCGAAGAGCCGCTTTCTCTGCTTCGCTCAGGAACGCAATCGTCAGACCATTTTCCTGCGCCTGACGGATCTGCGCCGCGCTCAGACCGGCAGCCGGAGCGGCGTGATGATACTCATGCGCCAGTTCAATGCCCTGAACCGCAGGATCATCCGTGTTAATCGTCGCCAGAATGCCATGCTCCAGGAAGGTCTTCAGCGGATGCTGCGCCAGTGATGGCACGGTGCTGGTCTGAATATTGGAGGTCAGGCAGGATTCAATACCAATACGGTGCTCCGCCAGGAAATCCATCAGCGCGCGATCTTCAATCGCTTTCACGCCGTGACCGATACGTTCTGCACCCAGCTCCCGAATCGCCTGCCAGATGCTCTCGGGTCCGGCCGCCTCGCCCGCATGGACGGTCACGCGGAAACCGGCATCGCGCGCCTGGGTAAAGTGGCTCAGGAACTCGCTGCCCGGGAAGCCCAGCTCATCACCCGCCAGATCGACCGCGGTGATGTGATCACGATGGGCAAGCAAACCTTCCAGTTCGCTGAGGCAGGCATCTTCGCCAAAGGTACGACTCATGATACCGATCAGACGCACGTCGATATCGTGCTGCTGACGGCCTGCGCGCACGCCCTCAATTACCGCTTCAACCACACCGGCAATCGGCAGGTTGTGGGTCATCGCCATATAACCAGGGGAAAAACGCAGTTCAGCATAGTGAATGCCCGCGCGGGCGGCATCTTCGACATTCTCCTGCGCGATCCGGCGGCAGGCATCCAGATCACCCAGCACTTTTACACCCCAGTCGAGCTTCTGCAGGAAGCTCACCAGGTCAGGCTCATTCTGGCCGACCTGCACATGCGGACGCAGCGTCTCCAGCGTGGAAGCAGGCAGGGCGAGGTTAAACTGGCGACCTAAATCGAGAATGGTTTGTGCACGGATGTTGCCATCAAGGTGGCGGTGAATATCAGTCAGAGGAATTTTAGAATCGATCATGGCGCACTCGCTCAGTTGTCGGTGAAGTGCAGAGCATTATAAAAATATCTTGCGCAACAGCGCCAGCTATTTGCGCAACAGCCGCGCCGGATGCTGCTTAATTACGCATAACCGGCGAGCAATGGTTGCCTCGCCGGTTAATATCACTTCTGTAAATGATGGATCGCCGCAATCAGGCGTGAAACGCCCTCATCAACTTTGCTGCGCGGACAGCCAACGTTAAGACGCAAAAACCCTTTGCCTGCATCACCGTAGGTCGAGCCGGGCATAATTGCGACCCGTTGCTGGATCAGCGCCTGTTGCAGGGCCTCTTCTGGAATGCCCAGCGGATTGATATCGAGCCAGGCGAGATAGGTCGCCTCGGGAATGTGCCAGTTCAGTGCGGGAAACTCAGCGTTAAGCCGATTGGCAACCAGTGTGAAATTACCATAAAGATAGCTGCGCAGGGCATCCAGCCAGGGTGCGCCTTGTCGGTAGGCGGCAACGTGTGCCGTGACGGCCAGAACGGCCGGAGACGAAAGGCCGTCAGCATTTTTCAGCGCCTGAAACCAGGCGGCTCTGTCTGCCACATCCGGGATAATTCCCCACGCACCGGTCAGGCTTGGCACGTTGAAGCTTTTCGACGCCGAGGTAAACAGCGCCCAGTCACTGCGCGCCACGCTGGCCCACGGAGTATGGGGCTGATTACCCACTATCATATCCATATGGATTTCATCGCTGATCACCCGCACGCCGTGACGATCGCAGAGCGCCGCCATCTGTTGCAGCTCAGCTGCTGTCCACACTTTGCCGGTGGGATTGTGCGGGCTGCAGAGCAACAGGATTTTACAGCGCGGGCGCGCCAGCCGCGTCTCCAGCGCGGCCATATCACATCGCCAGCTACCGTTATCCCGCTGCAGCGGCATCTCCAGCACCTGTCGCTGATTGCCGCGTACCGTTTTATAAAAAGCATCGTAGGCGGGAGTGTGGAGCACCACTTCATCATCCGGGTTGCTCCAGCGGCGCAGCATCTGCGCCACCATATAGATCACCGAGGGTCCATAAACCAGGCTGTCAGCATCGGGCTGGTAGCCGAAACGGCTGGACATCCAGTGGCAGCAGGCGGAAAGAAAATCGTCATGCTGCCAGCGACTGTAACCCAACACGCCGTGTGCTACGCGCTGGGCCATCGCCTGCTGAACCGCTGGCGCGGTTCTGAAGTCCATATCCGAAATGGTAAACGGCAGCAAATCGGGGACGCCAAAGCGGTCAGCCACGAAATCCCACTGGGTCGACCAGCTGCCGCGGCGATCGATGACTTCGTCAAAGTTAAACATTAATCGGCTCCGGCACATCAGGCAGGGACATTCATCAGGTGTGACAGTTCATCTTTCACCGACTGCACCTGTGGACCAATAACCACCTGCAGGCTGGTCTGATTAAGATGGACCACACCTATCGCGCCGTTGGCTTTCAGCGCCGCATCATCCACTTTACTCATATCCGCCAGGTTCAGACGCAGACGCGTCAGACAATTATCCAGCGAGGTAATATTCTCTACGCCGCCAAGTGCCGCCAGAATAGCTGGTGAGTTATAGCCAGATTTGCCTTTACCGGCATTGCTGACCTGCTGCGCAACCGCACTGGCACTTTCCACTTCGCGTCCCGGTGTTTTGATATTGAAGTGCAGAATGGCGAATCGGAAAATCAGGTAGTAACCAACAAACCATATCGCTGCAACAACGGGTACCCAGTACCATTTGGTCGACAGCCCGTGCAGCACACCAAACACCACAAAGTCGATGATATTGCCGTCTGTATTGCCGATAGTGACGCCCAGTATCGCCATGATGCTGAAGCCAACGCCGGTCAGCAGGGCGTGGATCAGATAGAGGAACGGGGCGACAAACAGAAACAGGAATTCGATAGGTTCGGTGGTGCCGCCAACCACGCAGGCCACCACGCCAGAGATCAACAGGCCTTTGATCTTATGACGATTCTCCGGGCGGGCGCAGTGATAGATGGCCAGGGCAGCACCTGGCAGACCACCCAGGAACGCAGGCATTTTACCCTGTGACAGGAAGCGGGTCGCGCTTTCAGCAAAACCGTGGGTTTCCGGGCAGGCGAGCTGCGCCTGGAAAATGGTTAAGGCACCGCTCACGCTCTTGCCACACACATCCAGTGTGCCGCCTGCATCGGTAAAGCGCATGATGGCGACCAGAATATGCTGCAGGCCAAACGGCAGCAGCAGACGTTCGCCGGTTCCAAAGATCATCGGGCCAAAATCACCCGCGCTGTTAATCATCCAGCCTAATCCGGTGATACCCCGCGCGAAAAAAGGCCAGATCAGCGGGACGACCAGTCCCAGTAAACCAATCACCAGCGTGGTGATAATCGGCACAAACCGGGTGCCGCCAAAGAAAGCCAGCGCATCGGGCAGTCGGATGTTATGAAAGCGCTCATGCAGCCAGAACACCACAATACCCACAATGACCGCGCCCAGAATGCCGGTATCGATCGACGGGATCCCCAGGATCGGCTGAACGTTGTTAGCTTTCAGCACGGCGGCATCGGTGGTTGGCAGAATGCCGTGGATATTGAGCCAGAAGTTGATGCTGAGGTTTAGCACGGCATACCCCACAAAGCCGGCAAACGCTGCCACGCCCTTGTTCTCGCGCGCCATACCCAGCGGAATCGCAATGGCGAACATCACCGGCAGATAGCTAAAGGCGAACGATCCCAGTTTGGCCATCCAGAGAAACAGATATTGCAGCCAGGGGTGATCCAGCACAGGTAACAGGGTCAGGACATCACGACTGCTCAGCGAACTGCCAATCCCGAGCATGATGCCGCAGAAGGAAAGCAGGGCAACCGGCAGCATAAAGGTTTTCCCCAGACTCTGGAAAAATTCCCAGACGGACATTTTTTGGTGAGAGGGTGACATGAACGCTCCTGGATAAACGGACCACTGAGTGAAGTGGCGGGATGATAAAACGTTTTACCTGGATCTTATGCGCGCTGAATCACACTCTTCAGGTCATGGACGATATAATTCTGACGTCATAAGGTGTAACGTTTTACCTTGTTTTCTAATGCTGTAGTTCAGTTGAGTAATCTGATGAGTAAAATCACCATCAATGATGTTGCGGCGGCGGCGGGCGTGTCGGTGACTACGGTATCGCTGGTGTTATCCGGCAAAGGACGGATCTCTGCGGCCACCATGGCGCGCGTGAACGAGGCCATTGAGCAACTCGGTTTCGTGCGTAACCGTTCGGCAACCATGCTGCGCGGGGGTGAGAGTGGCGTGATTGGCTTGATCGTCCGCGATCTCAGCCAGCCATTTTATGCCGAAATGACGGCAGGTCTGAGTGAAGCGCTGGAGAAGCAGGGCAAATTGCTGTTCCTGACGCAGAGCGGCGCCCAGGGACAGCATCTGCATCGCTGCTTTGAGTCACTGGTCGCTCAGGGAGTGGATGGCGTGGTGCTGGGAGGCGGTGCCGATAAGGCCAGTCAGATTGTGACGCGGGCCAGAGAGGTGAATATGGCCTTAGTCTGTGCCGCGCGCGCCAGTAGTCTGGAGGAGGTGGACGCTATCCGCCCCGATAATGCTCAGGCTGCGCGTCTGGCCACAGAATACCTGATTCGTCAGGGGCATCAGCGCATTGCCTGGCTGGGCGGCCATAGCGCATCACTGACCCGGGCAGAACGTCTTGGCGGCTACTGCGCCACCCTGCTGCAATATGGGCTGCCGTTCCGGCCTGAGTGGATTATTGAATGCGGTAACACGCAAAAAGAGGCGGCGGAAGCAGCGGTACAGCTGTTTCAGCACCATCCGCGGCTGACTGCCGTGCTGGCCTATAACGCCACTACCGCGCTGGGATGCTATTTTGGGCTGTTGCGCACCGGGCGAACATTCGCCCGGGGTGCAGTCGACAGCTATTACGATCAGCAACTGGCTCTGATGGGCTTTGGCGATGAACCGCAGGCGGAACTGACCGATCCGCCGCTGACGTTTGTCACCAGTTCAGCCCGGGAGATTGGCCGTGTGGCAGCTGAGCGTATCCTGCAACGGATAGCGCAACCCGATGCCGCCCGGCAGAACGTGATTATGCCGCCGCAGCTGGTTATTCGCGGCTCGGCATAAAAAAGGCGACCCGGAGGTCGCCTTTAAAGGAAGAGTAGAGAATTACTGCGGCATCCCTTCGCTGGTCGGCATACCCAGCATATAGCGGGAGAGGAACTGCTCCAGCGTCATTTTGTCGCCGTTCATGTTCACCTGACCGTTGGTATACTGCAGGCTGGTGACGATATTGTTATCCTGCTGCTGGGTCAGGCGGAACATCTGACCCATCGCCGCCAGTCCTTTCACCTGCTGATCTGCCAGCTTCTGTGCGTCATCGGCCTGATATCCTTCAGCCAGTCCCACTTTATGCATGGTTTCGGTCGCCATTGGCATATTGATGACCAGCTTGCTGTCCAGGCTCTTCAGTACCCGATCAACCATGGCGCTGAGTGTCTGGGCTTCGCCGGTCACCGCAGAGGGATCGTTGAAATTAGCGTTCAGGTTAAAGGTGCTTTCACCTTTATCATTTTTCCAGCTCAGCGGGGCGATACTGATCGCAGGTGAGCCCTTCAGCAGCATCGGCAGGTTGCTCATCAGAATCTGATGCACACCCGCCTGGTAGCGGATAGGATCTTCCGCGACGCCAGGCTGGCTCAGCAGTTCCTGCATCTGCGCGTTGTAACGATCGGAGAAGGCTTTTACCGCCTGCGCATCAAACTGTGACAGTTTCATCTTCAGCGCTGCCTGACCAAAATCCTGCTTCTGCAGCTGAATGCCTTCAACCTTGTAGTCGATATTGCCGCCAATCTTACCGGCGTTGTTATCGAAAGAGGAGGTGCCTTTCATTTTGTGCAGCGTCAGGGCGTCCTGACCATTGATGCTGGCATTGACCTTCTCAATATCCACTGACTGGTCGCCAATACGTACGCCTTCCGGGCTGAGATGGGTGTTACCGCTCAGCTTCAGACCATTAATGGTGAACAGCACCGGCTGGCCCATCTCATTTTTACTGGTCAGCGCGAGGCTATCAACATCACTGTCCAGCGAGACTTTGTCGCCTTTGTTATCCGCGCTGACGTTGAAGGTGCCCCCATTGGTGGCAAGACGCTCGCCGCTTTGCGCATTCTGATAATCAACCGGCAGAACGCGCAGCGCCGTATCGGTGGCACCGCTGTAGCCGATACGGGTATCGGCGTTAATCAGCGACTTGTTGCCGGTCAGCTCAAACAGCTTTTTCACCGCATCGGTGTTAGCCAGTTCGGTATGAACCGACGCCATGCTCGGGATCAGATTGAAATGCTTCAGCTGAGCAAACGGGAAAGGGCCATGATCGATGGTTTCGTTCAGGATGATGCTCTGGCCTGGTTTCAGCAGGGGATTATCTTCCGTCTGCGAGTTGGCCTGAATCACCAGATTCACTTTGCTGCTGAACACGCCGCGCTGATAGTCCTGATAGCTGATCTTCAGTCGGCTGTTAGGGGCATAAGCATTCAGCTGGGCATTGGCGTTCTGCACCAGCTCATCCCTGTGGTTTTCAATCTGCTTGCCGGTGAACCATGCCGCGCCAGTCCAGACTACGCCCAGTGCGATGATGACACCTACGGCAACATTGGTCTTTTTCATTGCTGATTCGTCCTTATCCTTGAGTCCGCTTATGCCGCAGGTTTACCCCAGCGACTGAAGAAAAACGCCCGCAGGCGTTTAAAAGCTAATAGGTTGAAATAATAGCAGTTAACAGGCACTCCGTCAGCCGCTTCACCCTAAGTCGTTAAATACCCGCGCCAGTCGGCCCGTGCCTGCGACCGTTACGGGGGATTCGCTGGCGGCAATGAAGCAGGATTCACCTGGTTTCAGCGTTACCTGCTGCTCGCCTTTGGCGATCACCGTCTGGCCTTCAATGCAGAACAGCAGTGCGGCGCTCTGCTGCGCCAGCGGCTGTGGCTCTGCGTTCAGGGTATGAATGGCAAAGGCAAAATCCTCCACCGGAATCGGGAAGCGCAGCGCGTTGCCCTGTTGCTCTGGCTCAGTCAGCAGGGTGCTGGCTGGCTTCTCTTCAAACTTCAGGTTCGCCATCAGCTCGGCAATATCGATATATTTCGGGGTTAACCCGGCCCGCAACACGTTATCAGAGTTTGCCATCACCTCCAGCGCCACGCCTTTCAGATAAGCGTGCGGGGTCTCCGCGTAGAGGAACATCGCCTCGCCCGGTTGCAGCGTGATTACGTTCAGCAGCAGCGGCGAAAACAGGCCGCTGTCGTCAGGATACTCTGCCGCAATCATGCGAATGGTCTGCCACGGCTCACCCTGTTGTGCATCAACCGCGGATTTCAGGATGCCCAGCGCCAGCGATTTCGCCTCACCCTCCAGTGACAGCAGGGTAGAGAAGAGCGCGGCCAGCGTATCCTGATCGGGATGCTGCAGAAAATGGGCTATCTGTGGATGTGCGCCCGCAACCGGCTCCAGCAGTGAGACCATCTCCGTCAGGGTGCGAAAGCCATTCATCGCCTGGAAGGGCGTCAGCGCGTAGACCAGCTCCGGCTTGTGGTTGGCATCTTTATAATTACGCTCAGCAGCTGTCAGCGGAATACCCGCCGCATTCTCACGGGCAAAGCCCACTTCGGCCGCGCGTTTGCTGGGATGGACCTGAATCGACAGCGGCTGATCGGCAGACAACACTTTGAACAGGAAGGGCAGTTCACCAAAACGCTGCGCCACCGCTTCGCCCAGCATGGCGGCAGGCGCGGCATCAATCACGTCACGCAGCGAACGCTCGCTGCCCTGGTCAATCACGGTGGAGGGGCTTTTCGGATGTGCGCCCATCCAGAGTTCCGCCATCGGCAGTCCCTGTGGATTGGCGATTCCGTAAAGCTCAGTCAACGCAGTTTTGCTGCCCCATGCGTAGTTTTGCAGCGTATTGTTCATTTTTTGCATTGTATAACCCTTTATCACGGGAAATTATTGCCAGTATTAAAGCAGAAACTGCCGGTAAAAATACATCTCCAGCGCAAAAGGACGCTAAGCTCTGATAATGTTAAATTATTGTGTATTACTATCCTGACCGCCCGGCAGTCGATCGTAATGACGTACCGGGCGGTCATTCTTTTAAAAACCAGATGAAGGAGACGTATTCATGGCAGCCAATCGCATTGAGAAAGATTCAATGGGCCCCATCGACGTACCGGCAGACAAACTGTGGGGCGCGCAGACACAGCGCTCACTGGAGCACTTCCGCATCTCAACCGAAAAAATGCCGACCGCGCTGGTGCATGCACTGGCATTGACCAAGCGCGCCGCGGCCAGCGTTAACCGCGATCTGGGACTGCTGCCCGCTGACCGCGCCGAGGCGATTGTCAGCGCGGCCGATGAGGTGCTGGCTGACAAGCATGCGGATGAATTCCCGCTGGCGATCTGGCAGACCGGTTCCGGCACCCAGACCAATATGAACATGAATGAAGTGCTGGCGAACCGCGCCAGTGAAATCCTCGGCGGCGAGCGTGGTATGGCGCGGCTGGTTCATCCCAACGACGATGTGAACAAGAGCCAGAGCTCCAACGATGTTTTCCCGACGGCGATGCACGTTGCCGCCGTTATCGCCTTGCGCGAACAGCTGATCCCTCAGATTCAGGTACTGAAAAAGACGTTGAGCCAGAAGTCCGACGCCTTCAAAGATATCGTCAAGATTGGCCGTACTCACCTGCAGGATGCCACGCCGCTGACCCTGGGCCAGGAGATTTCCGGCTGGGTGGCGATGCTGGAGCATAACCTGAAGCATATTGAGCAGAGCATTCCGCACGTGGCGGAACTGGCGCTGGGCGGCACGGCAGTAGGTACGGGCCTGAACACCCATCCGGAATATGCGGTGCGCGTGGCGAAGGCGCTGGCCGATCTCACGCAGCAGCCGTTTGTCACTGCGCCAAACAAGTTTGAGGCGCTGGCAACCTGTGATGCGCTGGTGCATTCGCATGGCGCGCTGAAAGGGCTGGCCGCCTCGCTGATGAAAATCGCGAACGACGTGCGCTGGCTTTCTTCCGGCCCGCGTTGCGGCATCGGCGAAATCGCCATCCCGGAAAATGAGCCAGGCAGCTCCATCATGCCGGGTAAAGTTAACCCGACACAGTGCGAAGCGATGACCATGCTCTGCTGTCAGGTGATGGGTAACGATGTGGCGATCAACATGGGCGGCGCATCCGGTAACTTTGAGCTTAACGTGTTCCGTCCGATGGTAATCCATAACTTCCTGCAATCGATTCGCCTGCTGGCGGATGGCATGGACAGCTTTAATCATCACTGCGCGGTCGGCATTGAGCCGGTGCGTGAGCGCATCGATCAACTGCTTAACGAATCGCTGATGCTGGTGACGGCGCTGAATACCCATATTGGCTATGACAAAGCGGCAGAAATTGCCAAGAAGGCACACAAAGAGGGGCTGACGCTGAAAGGCTCGGCGCTGAAGCTGGGTTATCTTACCGAAGAGGAGTTTGATGCCTGGGTTCGTCCGGAAGAGATGGTCGGCAGCATGAAGTCGTAGGGTTTGAGTGAATCAGAGGCCAGCGAAAGCTGGCCTTTTTATTTATATCGGACAATCGACCCACAGATGCAGTCTGGGGATTAAAAGATTCAGCGGTTCTGCAGCAGGTTTATAACGATGGTTAATGTTATCGGCATCGTAGTTAAGCAATTCACCCAGAACCGGAACCTGGCTGCGATCGCGACAGATAACCAGAATCGGAGAAGGACAGGCCAGCTGAGTCTGTTTTTGTTCATCCGCGCGCCAGACGCGGGCAACCGGCTGGACTTTCACCGGGCGCTTGATTTTCAGCCGTGCTGAGGCGGGCAGGGCGCGCACGCTTGCCAGCTCCTCCTGCACTTTTTCCGCCCACTGTTCACGTGACCACGGCGCTTTTGCACGTCCCGACTTCAGGCTTTTTTCCAGCTGGGCGATCACCTCTTCACGCTTGAGATTCTTGATAATGTGCTTGTTGGCCCAGCCGAAACGCAGGCTGTCCGGTGCGCTCAGAAGGGTGATAGTGCGATAGGCATTCAGGGTGATCAGCCCGCGCAAATGCTGGTGGACGAACTCAAAACGCGCTTCACTCGGCAGGCCAGAGTCCACCGTAATCAGCTGCTCCAGCCGTGCTTTCAGCTGATTGATGACGTCGACCAGTGCGCCGATCTCCGCCTCCTGCTGCGCGTCGCATTCGATACAGAGTGCGCCAGGCAAGCGCACGGCAGCCTTGGTGCTCAGTTGTTCTGACTGATGCTGCATAAACAGGCGGCAGTAGTGGTCAAGCGCCATCTTTAACGCGCTCTCCCCGAGATGCTGCTCGACGGCAATCCGGGTGATCGCTTCATGTTCGCGACCTTTAACCACCGGCGGCAGGCTGAAGACGCGGGCGATCAGCAGAGGCTGCACTTCAATCTGCTGACGCAATTCACCCAGCGCCAGTTCCAGGTCATTTACACATTGATGCATATCAGCCACTAAGTCGTAGCGCGTCATGTTGTGCCTCCATAGTTACAACGTCCACAATGTGGCAGAAGCCTGGCGAGGATGCAAGCGTCATATAGTTACAACATACTATAGATGGTTTACTCAAAACCGTGCGGCCTGCATGGCTATCCAGTCAAAAGGGCATCACGCATTTTGGCTTATCGCAGAACATGTTATAAAAACGGTTCGCCTGCTAACCAGGAGATTGCCTGTGAATCAGAACAACAAACCCGGCATCGCCGCCATTATTACCCTGGGCTGGGTGCAGATCCTGTCATGGGGCGGGTCGTTCTACCTGATGGCGGTGATGGCGAATCCGATTGCGGCTGAGACAGGCTGGTCACAGCAGTGGATTTATGGCGCACTCTCGACCGGGATTCTGGTATCGGGCCTGCTGTCACCGCTGGCAGGCAGGATTATCGCCCGCACCGGTGGCCGCCTGTTGCTGGCACTGAGTGGCATGGTGATGGCGGTGGGGCTGATGATCATGGCTTATAGCCACTCTCTGCCGCTGTTTCTGTTTGCCTGGGTAATTATTGGCATCGGTATGGCGATGGGCCTTTATGACGCACTGTTTGCCACGCTCGGCACCTGCTATGGCGGTCAGGCGCGTGCAGCGATCACCGGTATCACCCTGATATCTGGCTTCTGCACCACGCTGGTCTGGCCGGGAACGGCGTTGTTAATCCACGGATTCGGCTGGCGAAACGCGTCGCTGATAATTGCGGCACTGATGGTCGTCTGCGTGCTGCCTGCCTATCTGTTTGCCTTACCCGACAGTCACGCTAAGCGGCCGGAGAAACGACTGAGTCCGCAGCCTGGCTCGGCGGAGATTGCGCCTGCGCTGTTCTGGCTGCTGTGTGCCATTTTTACCCTGGCGTCAGTGATCATGACGGCTATTTCCGTGCAGCTTATCGCCTTGTTGCAGGCCAGTGGCCATACGCTGACCTCGGCGCTGGCAATCAGCGCCGTACTTGGCCCGTGTCAGGTGGGATCCCGACTCGTCGATATCGCCTTTAAACGCAGTCATCCCATCCGTACCACCTTTTTTTCCGTCGGCCTGGTGGCGCTGGGCTTGCTGTTACTGGCACTCTTTCCGCAGATGGCGTTGCTGAGCATGGTGTTGTATGGCGCAGGAAATGGCTTACGTGCCATCGTGCGGGGAACTTTACCGCTGGCGATGGTCAAACCAGAGTCCTATGCGATTGTGGTGGGTAAAATGGCCCGCCCGGCGTTGATGGGGCAGGCACTGACGCCGTTGATAGGTGGATATGTGTTTGAAAAGATGGGAGCATCGGCGACGCTGTGGTTGCTTTGCGCCCTGGCAATCTTTAACGTGGTACTGGTTATTGCGCTGAAGCAGCGATTACCGGCGACAGCGGCCACCACGGCATAACGGAACGGTTCTCCTTGCTCCGCAGGAAGAGGGCCGTTAGCAGGCTAAGCACCTTGTGCTATCGGGCCTCAGCCTTTGGTGAATACGTGCCTTGTCACCGCCGGTTTGCTTCAAAAAAGCAACAGTGTTTGTTATATTTATTGCTCATTGATTGTTCACTTATGCGGCAATAAAACAATAAGATGCACCGCAACTCAGGATAAAGAAATGCTTGATTACCGCTTCCCGACAGCTTTGCAAATGGTTCTGAGCGTAGCGATGGCGGAGCAAATGGGAAAACGCTCTACCAGCGCGATTCTGGCCTACGGGCTGGAAGCGAATCCCAGTTTCATACGAAAATTAATGGTCCCGCTGACCCGTGACGGCATTATCGTCTCCACGCTGGGCCGTACCGGTTCGATTCATCTGGGCCGTCCTGCTGCGGAAATTACCCTGCGGGATATCTATGTCTCCGTGATCGAAGACAAAAAAATCTGGGCCGCGCGTCCCGACGTCGCGCCACGCTGTCTGGTCAGTGCCAACCTCTGCTGGTACTTCAAGTCGATAGCCGATGAAGCCGAGCAGGCGTCGCTGGATGTGCTGGCAAAACGCACCGTGGCAGACGCACTGAACGAACTGAAGAAACGCGACACCAGCAACTGCACCGCCGTGCCGGAACCTGAACCCGAAGAGATTGATGATCTCTGCAAAAAAAGCCGCTGATTAGCGGCTTTTTTTATGCCTGCTGGTCACTAACTTCCTGCCTCAAATCTGCCATAAGCCAATAACTCACTTTCCTGGGGTCGGTTATCACGCTGAATCTGATAAACATTTGAAAATTCAGCATCCATCACAACATTAATGTTGTATTGATTATCACCAATGTTATTCTTGCTGTTATACACAGCGAGGGAACGCGATGAAGTACAGTGAATTCAGACGCTGGCTCATTCAGCAGGGCGCTATTTTGACTAAGCACCGCAGTGGAAGCAGCCATTTCAAGGTCTTCCTGGGCGACAGGCAATCCATTTTTCCGGATCACGGAGCAAAAGAAATGCCTGAAGGTACGCGCAGAAAAATTTTAAAAGATCTGGGCCTGTGAGCCCGATCAGAGAGGTAACTCTATGTTTAATTATGCCGTCAGATTAACTCATGACGCCAAAACCGATACCTATGAGGTCTCGTGTCGTGATTTGCCGTTACTGCATTCCGTGGGTGACACCGTTGAGGAAGCACTTGCAGAAGCCGAAGATGGGCTGGTGACGGCAATCTCTCTCGAGATGGATACGCGTCGTCCGATTCCGGTTGCCAGTAAACCGCTGGAAGGAGAGTACATTGTCTCTGTGCCTGTACTGGTGGCAATGAAAGCGGCACTTTACAACGCAATGATTGAAACCGGCACCCGTAAAGTCGATCTGGCACGCCAGCTGGGTGTGAATGGTCCACAGGTTGATCGACTACTGGATGTGGAGCACTCATCGAAAGTCGAAAATGTGGAACTGGCGCTGGCTCAGCTGGGACGCAAAGCCCGGATTGAAATTCGTACCTGATCATCTGCCCGCAAGCAGAACGCTGGAGGTCAAAGATGAGTAATAATTCAGATCTGGCTAATGTCGCCGGACAACCCGCCGTGATCAATGAAACCTCGCTGAATGCGTTTATCATTGAAACGTTGAATGAAAGATTGAAGCGGCGTTAGCCTACAAGGTGGGGTCTGCTGGAATCAGTGAATCACAGGCAAAAAAAGGGGCGATCATATGGTCGCCCCTTTTAACTTTTACGGTTTACGCCGTCACGGACGATGCACTACCTGACCGGCGCGTCACCAGCTTGCGCAGGGCGACGTAGAACACCGGCGTCAGGAACAGGCCGAACAGCGTCACGCCGAGCATGCCGGAGAAGACCGTAATACCGGTAACGCCGCGGACCTCTGCACCCGCGCCTTCACCCAGAATCAGCGGTATTGTACCGGCGATAAAGGCGATGGAGGTCATCACAATCGGACGCAGACGCAGGCGACACGCTTCCAGCGCCGCTTCCACAATCCCTTTGCCCTGAATCTCCAGCTCCCGCGCAAACTCGACGATCAGAATCGCGTTCTTACAGGCCAGCCCCATCAGCACGACCAGTCCGACCTGCACGAAGACGTTGTTGTCACCGCCAGTCAGCCAGACGCCAAACAGCGCAGAGAGCATGGTCATCGGCACAATCAGGATCACCGCCAGCGGCAGCGTCCAGCTCTCATACAGCGCGGCCAGCACCAGGAACGCCAGCAACACGGCCATCGGGAAGACAATCAGCGCGGTATTGCCCTGCGTTGACTGCTGATAACTCAGATCGGTCCACTCGATGTTCATGCCGTTTGGCAATAGCTGACCGGACATCGCTTCGAGCTGACTCATCGCCTGCGCCGAGGAGAGCACGCGTGGGTCGGCATCACCAATCAAATCCGCCGCCGGATAGCCGTTATAGCGGATCACCGGGTCGGGACCGTAGGTGGTGGTAATGTTGACCATGCTGCCAATCGGCACCATCTCACCGCGATCGTTTCGGGTACGCAGGTTAGCGATATCTTCGATGCTGTCGCGGAAATCCCCGTCAGCCTGCGCCATCACCCGCCAGGTGCGGCCAAAGCGGTTAAAGTCATTCACATACGACGAGCCGAGATAGGTCTGGAGCGTGCTGAACAGCGCGGTCAGCGATACTCCCTGCGCTTTGGCTTTATCCCGGTCTACCTTCACATCAAGCTGCGGAACGTTGGCCTGATAAGAGGAAATGGGGAAGTGCATCCCTGGCGTCTGCATGATGCTGCCCGACAGCGTATTAATCGCCGTCTGCAGTGCGCCATAACCCAGACCCGCCCGGTCCTGCACATAGAGCGAATAGCCCGAGCCCTGGCCCAGCCCCAGAATCGGCGGTGGCATAATCGAGAAGCCAAAGCCCTGCTGGATTTGAGCGATCTTCGCATTGATCTCAGCGTTGATCTCCGCCGCCGTATGTTTGCGCTCATTAAACGGCTTCAGACCGAAGAACACCGTGCCGCTGTTCGGCGTATTGGTGAACTGCAATGCATTCAGGCCAGGGAACGCGACCGCATAGGCGACGCCTTCGGTCTGCATACCGATTTCGCTCATCTTACGAATCACTTCATCCGTGCGCGCCAGAGAGGAACCTTCCGGCATCTTCACGCCACCAATCAGGTAGAGCTTATCCTGCGTCGGAATAAATCCACCCGGCACGGTGTGGAACATAAATCCGGCACCCGCCAGCAGCAGAATATAGACGCCAAACACGGCGCCACGGCGACGCAGCGTACGGCCCACCAGCGATTCATAACCATGGGCACTGCGCTGGAAGAAGCGGTTAAACGGCCGGAACAGCCAGCCAAACAGCGCATCAATGATCCGCGTCAGCCGGTCTTTCGGCGCGTGATGATCTTTCAGCAGCATCGCCGCCAGCGCAGGCGAGAGCGTCAGCGAGTTAATGGCAGAGATCACTGTAGAGATGGCGATGGTAGTGGCGAACTGCTTATAGAACTGCCCGGTGACGCCAGAGAGAAACGCCATCGGCACAAACACCGCGCACAGTACCAGCGCAATGGCGATGATCGGCCCGGAGACCTCACGCATCGCCTGATGCGCAGCGGCGCGCGGCGACAGCCCCATCTCAATGTTACGTTCGACGTTCTCCACCACCACAATGGCGTCATCCACCACGATACCAATCGCCAGCACCAGCCCGAACAGGCTCAGCGTATTCAGCGAGAAGCCAAGCAGATAGAGCACGCTAAAGGTACCGACTATCGAAACCGGCACCGCAAGCAGGGGGATGATGGAGGCGCGCCAGGTCTGCAGGAACAGAATCACCACCAGCACGACCAGAATGACCGCTTCCAGCAGGGTCTGCACCACGGCTTTAATCGAGTCGCGGACAAACACCGTCGGATCGTAAGGCGCGGCCCATTTCACGTCGTTGGGAAAGCGGGTCGCCAGCTCATCCATTTTGGCGCGAACCGCATTGGAGAGGTCGATGGCGTTGGCGCCAGGTGCCTGGAAGATGCCGATACCGACCGCATCTTTGTTATTCAGCTGCGAGCGCAGGGCATAGCTGCCCGAGCCCATCTCAATCCGCGCCACATCGCGCAGCCGCACCAGCGAACCATCTTCCGAGGTTTTCAGGATGATATCGCCAAACTGCTGCTCGCTCTCCAGTCGTCCCTGGGTGTTGATTGACAGCAGAAAATCGCTCTGTTTTTTCAGCGGCTCGGCACCCAGCTGACCGGCAGAGACCTGCACGTTCTGCTCCTGCATCGCCGTTACCACGTCAGAGGCGGTCAGACCACGCGCCGCCACTTTATTGGGATCAAGCCAGACGCGCATCGCATACTCGCCTGCGCCGAAAATCTGAATCTGACCGACACCCGGCAGGCGGGCCAGCTCATCTTTCACCTTGAGGGTGGCGTAGTTACGCAGGTAGAGCGAATCGTAGGTATTGTTCGGTGAGAACATGTGGACGACCAGCGTCAGGGTCGGCGACATCTTCTGGGTGGTGATCCCCAGCCGACGCACATCTTCCGGCAGACGGGCTTCCGCCTGCGCTACGCGGTTCTGCACCTGCACCTGCGCCTGATCAGGATCGGTGCCTGGACGGAAGGTGACGGTGGTCACCAGCACGCCGTCAGAACCGGCCACTGACTTCATGTACATCATGTTTTCGACGCCGTTGATTGCCTCTTCCAGCGGCGTCGCCACGGAATCCGCAATCACTTTCGGGTTAGCGCCTGGATACTCGGCGCGCACCTGCACGCTGGGTGGCACCACGTCGGGATATTCACTGACTGGTAGCAGCGGGATGGCAATCACCCCGGTCACAAAAATCAGGATCGACAGCACCGCAGCAAAAATGGGCCGGTCGATAAAAAAACGGGAAAAGTCCATAGCGGCCTCGGGTTATTGAGCGGCTGCCGCACGCATGGCGACCGGCTGAGCAGTGACCGGCATGCCGGGCATAAATACTTTTTGCAGACCGGCGATGATGACCTTGTCGCCGGATTGCAGACCCGATTTAACGATGCGCAAACCATCCACCATCGCGCCAGGCTGGATATCGCGCCGCTGCGCTTTACCTTCGCCATCCACCACGTAGACATATTTGCGATCCTGGTCGGTCAATACCGCTTTATCATCGATCAGCACCGCCTCGAACTGCGCGCTGCCGGGCAGACGCACGCGGGCAAACAGGCCAGGCGTAAACTGCCGCTGTTGATTGTCGAGCAGGGCGCGCATACGAATAGTGCCGGTACTGGCGGTCAGCTGGTTATCCAGAAAGTCAATTTTGCCCTGGTGCGGGAAACCCTGTTCGCCGACCAGCGCGATCTCAACCGGCAGCGCATGGCGCTGCTGGCCCTGATGCGCCATCGCCTGATAGTTCAGGAAGGTGTTCTCATCGACATCGAAATAGACATACATCTGCTGCTGCGACACCAGCGTGGTTAACACACTGGCGCTGTCGCCGGCGGTCACCAGGTTACCGGCGGTGATCATCGCCCGGCTGGCGCGACCATCAATCGGCGCGGTGACGCGGGTGAAGTCGAGGTTCAGCTGCGCCATATCGACCGCGGCCTCTGCGGCCAGCACATCCGCCTGCGCCTGACTGGCGGCAGAACGACGCTGCTCCCACGCTTCGCGGGAAATCGCCTGCGTGCCGATCAGCTTCTCGCTGCGGCCCGATTCGCTGCGGGCCAGACTCGCCTGACTGCGCGCCCGGGCCAGTTCCGCTTTGGCCTGCTCCAGCGCCGCGCGGTAACTCCGGTCATCAATGGTAAACAGTACCTGACCTTTTCTGACCTCATCGCCTTCACGATAGTTAACGGCATCAATGTAGCCAGAGACGCGCGGACGCAACTGCACGCTCTGCACCGCTTCAACCCGGCCATTGAAATTGTCCCACTGACTGACCGGTTTGATCAGCACGGGTGCGGCACTCACTTCAGGCGGCGGGGGAGCGGCGTTTTGCGCCACACCTTTATCGCAGCCGCTCAGTTGCGTGATGAGCAGTACCATCCCTAAGAGGGTTAAACCCTGACGAACCCGGTTCGTAATCATTGTTGTTATTCCGCGATAGATATAAACAGGCGGCCTGCAGGCCAATATTTGCAACTTTTAAGATTGCAATTAATCGCGGTGAGTGTAGGCTTGCGTGGCTGGCAACTGCAAGAATAACAGATACACTTTATGTGCGGTTTAGGGCAGGGCGATGAAAGCCTGAACAACTTAGCTAAAACCCCACAAATAGTGCGGCATTTAATGTACTAATAAAACTTGCATTAAATGGCATAGTCAGCCACCCTTAAGTGTAACTGCAACTGATACTAATACTTTTCGCCACGGCGACAGGAGAGACTGGAATGATGAGTGATGCTTTTATTCACGATTTAATCGACTGGATTGATAACAACATCGAAGCACGTCTGGATCTGGATACCGTTTCAGAGCGCGCGGGCTACTCCAAATGGCACCTGCAGCGCATGTTTAAAGAGCACACCGGTTATCCACTGGGTGAATACATCCGGGTTAAGAAGCTGAAGAAATCAGCCGACCGCCTGACCAGCACAGATGAACCAATTCTTAATGTGGCTATCTCGTTAGGTTTCGACTCCCAGCAATCCTTTAACCGCAGCTTCAAACGCCAGTATGGCGTCGCGCCGGGTGCATGGCGTCGGCACAGCGGGGATTCGCACGCAGCATAACCTCGCCAGGGCCAGCTTGTCTGGCCCGCGCTTTTCTCTGCGCGCAAAACTGGTATCATCTGCGTCCTGTCGTCACGGATGCCATCATGTCAAAAAAACTCTGGATTGGACTTTTTCTCGTCCTCGCGGCCTGTTTCTACGGCCTTAAACCCTATCTGAATTCCGTTTCAGCCCCTGCCCAGGCGGATATCGCCACCCTGACTGACGCCCATACCGTGGCGCGCTGGGTGCTGCAGCATCAGCAACTGCCGGACTACTACCTCACCAAAAACGACGCGCGCAAGCGTGGCTGGAATCCGGCCAAAGGCAACCTGTGTGACGTGTTGCCAGGCAAAGCCATTGGCGGCGATCGCTTTACGAACCGTGAAAAGCGTCTGCCCGCGCGTGCGGGCCGTCAGTGGTATGAAGCGGATGTGAATTATCGCTGCGGGCATCGCGACGCCGATCGCCTGGTTTACTCCTCTGACGGGCTGGTGTTTCTCTCCACCGATCACTACCGCAGTTTCAGGCAGGTGCCCTGATCATGCTTAATCTGACCTTTGACCTGCGTCAGCTCACCACGCGCGCGGCGTTTTATCAGCAGTTTGCTGAGCAGAGCGGTTGTCCGCAGACCTTCGGACATAATCTGGATGCGTTATGGGACTGGCTGACGGGCGGGATGGCGCTGCCTGCGACAATGTGGTTGCAGCACTATGCCGCGCATCAGGCCGATTTAGCGCCGGTGCTGGCGCTGCTGGAAGAGGCGGCGCAGTCGCTGGAGGGCGAACTGCGCCTGATCATTGATTAAGCGCGTAGCGGCTTGAGCAGCGCAACCAGTGCTTCGCGGGCTGCCAGCGGCAGATCGCCGCCGCCGGTGTAACCATTGTTCTCAATGATGACCTGGTTCAGCCCCACCAGCCAGTCGTAGATATAGTAGGCCGTGTGGTTGGCCGGGGCGGCGGAGAGTCTGGTCAGACGCTGACCGGAACTGAAGCTGACGCTGGGAGCCGGAGGCCGCGAGAAAATCACCTGACCCCGGTTAACGCGGCTGGAAGGGCGTTCATTTTCAGGACGCTGTAAAAAGCCGAGCCAGGCCACAAAATCCCCCAGCACCGTCATCGCCCGCGTCACCTGACGATCCGCGCGTGATTCATGGCTGACGCTCTGCGTATCGGGCTCATGCAGCGCCTGCTGCAGCTTTTGCGCGATATCGGTGCGGAATCCGGCCGTGATCAGCTCTTCAACCAGCCACTCCATCGTTGGCTTATCCACGTTCAGCAACGCCAGCAGGCTGCGGTTTTCCGGCAGCTGACGCAGATGATCCAGCCACAGCAGCAGCACCTGACGCGGATACTGCTGCGCGCTCTGCAGACTCTGACGCGGCTGAACCGGCGCTTCAGCCGGGCTCTCACTGAACAGATCAAATTCAAACCCGATGCCAAACTGATTTTCCGGGGCCTGAATACTGGCCGGTTTGCTGCCTTGCAAGGCCGACTGATTGAGCCACAGCTGACGCAGCGCCTCACGCGGCGGCTGCAGGCGTTCCAGCAGCTCGCCATGCAGGCCGGTCCGATGCTGTAAACACTTCAGTAGCGTATCGGCGATATTCTGTTTGCGTGCCGCCTGTTCCGGGCTGGCACCCGCTTCGGTCCAGGGCAATAAACGCCGCTCCACCACAGTGTGCTGAATCTGCGCCAGCTGAGCCAGCAGCATGTCGCGGCGCGCTTCCGGCTGCATCTCATCCTGCAACCAGCTCGCCATGCGGTCGACGCCCGCGCGATCCAGTGCCAGCATCGATCCCCAGTGCTGACCGGGCTGTCCCATCTGACGCTGCACCGCTTCATCTACATTGACCTGCTGATGGCGGGCATCGAAAGGGGTAATCGCCCAGATCAGACGCGGTTTCTCTGCGGATTCCTGTGCGGGCTGCTGACGCTGCCATTCGCGCAGCGTTTCGCTGGCGAGGTCGGCATCCTGACGCTGGCTGGCTGCGGTACAGACCAGCAGCAGATCAATTGCCTGACGCGCGGCGTAAAAACCGGGCAGCAGGGCTCGTTTCTGCTCCAGCAGTTGGGCACGCAGCGGATCCTGCTGCTGCAGGCGCTGACGATCTTCCTGGATTGCCGCGTCACCGGACTGGCCTGGCGCGGGCAGTTCCAGCATATCGGCATCATCATAGAGTGCGGTTCGCGGTGTGGAACTCAGCGGGACCAGCACTTCCAGCGTCAGCAGCGCCAGTAATCCCAGTGGCACGTTCTGCGCCTTACCGATGCGGTTACCATTCAGCGGGCAGACTTCCACCAGCTGCTGTTGATCCTGCTCACTGGCCGGCACAATCAGCTGCTCGGCCGGCAGCAGTGATGTGTCGGTCAGCAGGCTCAGTGGAGCAAGCACCCGGCTGCTGTTACGCAACTGGTGACGCAGATGCAGCAGGGTGCGCAGCATCTCATTCAGTTCAGGCTGACCCGGCCACAGCAGTGAAAAAAGCTGTACCCGGTCGTCAACGCTGAGCCAGGGCGCCAGCTCAACCGCCTGCGGCCAGAAATGACGATCAAGCCGCGCATCGTGGTGCGCACGACGACGGCACCAGGACCAGAGTGTCACCAGCGCATCGCCTTCCAGACCCGCCAGCGGCGTGGCGAGGCGATGACGCTGCAGGCGCTGCAGTGCGCTGTCGATCTGTGCGGTGTCGGGTGTTGTCGCGCCGGCACAGGCGACCATCAGCCGTACGATCTCCGCTTCACTCAGCAGCATCAGTTCAACCGGCCACTCGTTTGAAAGCGGCTCACGCTGATGGCTGAAACGGGTGGCGGTAGCAAAATCGAGGTTGCCGGGATTGATATGCTGAAACCAGTTCAGCAGTTTATCACCCATGCGGGTCACTAACTGGCCCTGTGCATCGGCCACCATTTCGTTCAGCAGCCAGGCCTTACCCGCCTGCGACTGGCCAAACAGCGCCAGCGTCACCGGACGCGCCACCTGTTGCGCCAGCGCCTGAGTCTGCACGCGCGCCTGGCGCAGTTGCAGCGTCAGGGTTTCTGCTTCCAGCGCCAGACGCGGCGACTGCTCACGGCTGCTCTCAATCCAGGCCAGACTGTTATTCAGGGCGTCCTGCAACAGGCCAAGACGTTTTGCCAGCGTTTGCGGCTGACGGGGTTTCAGGGCTTTCATCGTTTACACACGCTCCCGCTGTCAATCCAGTATTGCGCATTGGCATTGCCGGTTGCCGACAGGGTATTTAGTTTGAGACTCAACTGCTCCAGCGGCACGCGGGTGCCATCATCCAGACGGGCATCGCTCAGCACCAGACTTTCCGGGCCGGACGCGTCGGGTCCGGCTTTTACCGCCAGCCGGATGCGCAGCACGCTCTCACCGGCCACTTTACGCGCCAGGGTGGCGTCGTTCAGCGTCAGGCTATAGAGCGGCGAGGCGGGCCAGCGATCGTTATCAAGCTGGCGGAAGCCGAGACAGACGTTGCCGCGAATACGGAAACTGCGCTTTTTATCCAGCACATAGCCGGGATCGTCGAGGTCAATTTCGCTGTAGCAGAGGTTCTCGTCCGTCAGCGCCTGGTTTTCGTCGAGCATGCCAAGATAGCGAATCGTCGAGTAGGGTTCAAAATCGCCTGCGCGGAACCAGAAGCTGCTGAGGCGCAGATCCAGCGCCAGCAGGCAGAGCATCGCGCCGACCGCCGCGGTCGATTTCGGGTTGTCGATGCGGCCATGTTTGTTAAACGGATACCAGTCGCTGGTGTGATAGCCTTCCAGCGACAAAATACGGCTGCCCGGCAGCGGTTGCAGATGACGCACCAGCGCCTGAATGCCCGGGAAGCGCGACGGGCGACCGGTCAGCAGCAGCACGTCACACTGGTAGAGCGACACCACTTCACACATTGAGCGCAGCGCCGGGATAATCGCCATCCGGTGCTGCATAAATTCGCCGTGCAGCTGGGACAGGCTCACCACCAGCGGCACCTGCAGCAGGTCAAAGCGGCTGTTACCGCCCAATTCGCGCTGAATCTCGCCGTTGACGAAGGCCAGTACCGCTTCGCCCGGAGGCTGATCGACCAGCTCGCCAAACAGTGCGTTGATCTCCGCATGGCTCTCCAGCGGATCCCAGTTTTCGTAGCGTTCCAGTACCGCCTGCGCCAGCGGAATAAACAGTTGTAAGGTGATCTGCTGACGCAGCGTGGCCTGACCGTCCATGCGGCTGTCGTGACCAAACAGCTTGTTCATCAGCGGTTCCGCCAGCGTCAGGCCCGCTTTCTGCAGATGCTGCTGCAGCGCCGGTAAAATCCACAGCTGAATCACATCCAGCAGGATATCGTCGCCCGCGACTTTAAAGCCTTCGCGGAACAGCAGTCGCGGCGTGATTTTGACGTTGTTGCCCTGACCATCATCCAGACGATACTGGGTGATGGCGAGGTCAGTAGTGCCGCCGCCGATATCAATCGAGGCGATGCGCAGGCTCTTGCCTGGCAGTTCGTCAGCATCGCGCGGGCGATCCGGACGGGCCATGCTGCTGAAAAAGTCTTCGGCGCGACCGGCAAAGTTGACCTGGGTTTCATTAAACAGCCAGACCATCTGACCACAGGTCGCTTCATCCCACTCCATCTGCACATCCGGCAGCGGTTTCGGGTTCTGACGTGGCAGTGCTGGTGAAAGGTCATCTTCGTCAGCCAGCCAGCCTTCCGCTTTCCAGACCAGCGCCAGCGCTTCCTGCATCCGGCGGCGGAAAATTTCACGCTCCGGCTTCGGCATCGCTGACGGCAGCGTCAGGATCACATGGCGCAGCTGACGCGGCGCGTGGCTCTGTGGCATCCGCTGACGCTGTGCCGCGCTGTTCATCTGCATCAGCGCCTGAGCCAGCAGCTCACACAGCATAAAGGTCATCAGCGAACTGCGGCTGTAGTGCGGAGAAAAGACCGGCAGACGATCGTCGGGTGCCAGCGTCGAGAGCGGCTGGCCTTCGTCGTTGAGCAGGGTGGTAAAGGGTGCGGCATAGGCCAGCGGTTCAGCCTGCTCGCCGGGCGTGTTAAAACGCCAGCCTGGCTGATAGCGCGCCTCATCCCACAGATAACGGCGCGGGCTGGAGAGGCCGGTGCTGCCTTCCAGTCCCACACGCTGCAGGGCCAGACGGCTCGCTTCACGGCCGACGCGCGTCAAAGAAGGCCACATAAAGGCCTGCTCACGACCGCTCTCCAGCGAGAAGTTCGCTTTGCCAAAACGGGTCTCGGCAAACTCCAGACGGCTGTCAAACAGCTCGTTGTAAACCTGATGCGGCTGCGACAGATCGCGCAGCTGCAGCTCATAGGTCTGTTTCAGGCCGTTGCTCTCTTCCGGGTGATCTTCAACCAGAATGCCGCAGGTATGGGAGTTACCGACATCCAGAATGATATCGACATTGACCGCCGGGGTCTGCAGCGTGGCGGCCTGAATATGGATCTCGCTGAGGTCGAGCTGTTCGCCCAGCAGTTCCAGCAGATTGAGGTAGTGCGCCTGATACTCAAACTCGCGCAGCGCCTGATTAATCGCCTGTTCGCGGCGATCGGAGACGCGGTCGGTAAAGGATTCGCGCAGCCAGCCGTCAACCCAGGTCAGGTCAAGAAAATCACCCAGCTCGTAGTTGTGCCAGGCGAGCGCAAAGGTCACACCGTTCTGTGCATCAGCCGTGCTGAGGCCGAGCTGTTCACCGCCATCCTGTTCCGCCACGCAGCGGGTATCAAAGGCCAGGCTGACGCGATGGGTATTGCCCGCTGCATCGGGCGCGGGCAGCGCAACCAGACGCATCCGCGCCCAGTTTTCAGGACCGCCGATAAAACGACGTCCGCTGGCACAGCGCAGCATCGGCAGCGGCAGCCAGCAGGCTGACAGCAGAGAGAGCGAGTCCGCCAGCGCGATATCAGACTCCGGGCGCACCACTTCCGCAGCGCCGCCATCTTCCGGATAGAGCAGGAACTTACCGCTGTTGCCATCGACGTTCAGGCGCAGCAGCGGGCCGTTGGCGGTCTGGCGCACAAACTGGCGGCGCGCAGGGGTATCTGAGAGTTGCAGGCCGAAATCCAGAAACTGCACGCCGCTGTTTTCAATCAGCGAAATTTTTTGTTTGTCATCGATCAGGGGAGCCAGCATCGTTATTTACTCTCACGCTTAATCGTCATCGGGAAGACCCGGTCATCAGCATACTGCGCTTCACACACTGCGGCACCGATACTCGCATGGCAGACCAGCAGCGGCATACGGTAGCGCGAATTGTTCTGGCACTTCGCCGTGTAGCGGCTCTCAATCACCAGGTTACCGGCGCTGGTCATGGCCGCGCTGACATCCGCTTTACAGGTGGTATTGCCCTGGGCGATCTGCACGCTGCCTTTGCCGTTTTTAAACTGGAAGCGCATCACTGGAGGCTTACCGGTTGGCGTCGGCATCTGGTCGATATTGACACGCCAGCGGCCATCAATCACCCTAACCTGGCCATCGCGCACCGCATCCGGCGTCACGATCAGGTCATCGGGTTTGGCCGGAACCGGCGCCGTCACCGTTGTGGCAAGGGTAGCAGATGCGTCTGCCGGTGCGGTATCGGTGGTGGTGTTGGCCGGTTTCTGCGGCTGCGATTCAGGGAGTTTTTCCGGTGCTGCCTGCTCTGCAGGTGGCGTGACAGACGGTGTCGCCGCAACCGGTGCCGGAGTCGCAGCAGGGGCCGGAGTGGATACCGTCGCCGGGGCTGACGCTGGCTTCGCAGTGGCAACCGGTGTTTTTACGGGTTCAGAACGATGCAGCAACACGGCCACCGTCACGGCAGCAGCAATCGCCACCGGCGGTAACAGATACCAGACGCGGAAACGGCGGCGAGCCGCTACAGGCGTCGCCGGCTGAGCTTCAACGGGTGCCGCAACCGGCAGCGGTTCAGCCACAGGTTCAGGTTCGGGCTCAGTGATTATCTCTGGTTCAGCGATGACCGGCGCGGCAGGCAGCTCAGGCAGCGGTTCAACCAGCGCCACTGGCAGGTTCTCTTCCAGCGTGTCACGCAGGCATGCCAGCGCGTCATCGCGGCTGCGCGCCTGGGCATCGACAAAGCCCCAGAAGGTGATGACCGGTTTGCCATCAACCAGATAGACATACTGCTGGTCGGGGAATTGCAGGGTTTTGCTCAGCAGCGCACCAAACAGCCGCATCGATGGGTTCTCAGCTGCGCGCGCGCGCGTACTGAGATCCTGCATATCCTGCTGACAGGCGGTGAGCTGTTGCAGCGCCGCGCGACGTTCATGATCGCTGGCACCCAGCCAGGATTTGACCCGGCCGCTAAAAGGGGCATACCAGTCGAGGCGATCGCCCCGTTCATTGGCCTGAGGAATGGCCAGGCAATCTGCCAGTGCGCTCTGACGGCGCAGGCGCAGGGTTTCACGAATTTGCAATGCTGAGGCGTAGACCGGCTGGCCATTTTCACCTAACGCCAGAACTGCATCTAAATTACCGCTGCGCAGAAAAGTTTTTGCCACCTGTTGGGCCCTTATCGGTCGTTGTCTGAGGCAGAAAATCGCGTGTTATCGACGATTAGGTTGATTTTACGCGGGGCAAGGACAAATCAAACGGCAGAAAAGGGGGTAAATCCACTGTTTTTTTCACCGGCTGACGGAAAAACCACCGCTATTTCAGAGAGTATGACGCAATCAGCCGGATTTGCGCACCAGCAGCAGGTGGGCGATGACGCCGCCCGCCAGTCCCCAGAAGGCCGGACCAATGCCCAGTAGCGAAACGCCGGATGCGGTGATCAGAAAGGTGATCAGCGCGCTGTCGCGTTCGGCAGGCAGATCCAGTGCGCGGTGGAGGCTGCCACCCAGCGTGGCAAGGAGTGCCAGACCCGCCAGCGCCTCAATCAGCACCACAGGCAGGGCACTGAACAGCACGGCGATCAGCGCACCGGACGCGCCCGCCAGCAGATAGAAGATCCCCGCCAGCGCCGCCGCGCGCCAGCGTTGCTGAGGATTTGGGTCGACCTCATCGCTCATGCAGATGGCCGCCGTAATCGCCGCCACGCAGACCGAAAAACCCCCTAATGGCGACAGCAGCAGCGCAATTAATCCGGTCCAGCTCATCAGTGAAGAGACTGGCGGACGGTAGCCGTGCGCCTGTAGCGTGGCGATGCCGGGGGCGTTCTGCGACGCCATCGTCACCAGGAAATAGGGCACGCCGATCCCCAGCAGCGTGGTGAGCGTAAAGTGCGGCATCACGACTTCCGGCATTGCCAGCCTAATCGGCTGAGGCGGAAAGTGGATGGCGTGCTGTGCCAGCGCGACGGCAACACCCACCAGCAGCGTGACCAGAATTGCATAGCGGGCCAGCCAGCGGCGGGCCAGCAGCCAGGCCAGGCACATGCTGCCGCACAGTACAAAGTTACTTTGCAAATCGGCAAAGGTCTGCAGCCCGAAGCGCAGCAGAATACCTGCCAGCATCGCCGCTGCCAGCGAGGCAGGAATGTAGTTCATCAGCCGGGCAAACAGGCCGGTGACGCCGCACAATACGATCAGCAGGTTGGCGAAAACAAAGACGCCTACCGCCTCATTCAGCGAAATGCCGTGAAAACTGGTCGCCAGCAGCGCGGCGCCGGGCGTTGACCAGGCAGCCAGCACCGGCATGCGGTAGCGCAGTGACAGGCTCAGCGAAGCGATCCCCTGCGCAATGCCCAGCACCGACAGCCAGCCGCCAATCTGCGCGGGCGTGGCGCCCGCCGCCTGAAACATCTGATAGATAATCGCGCCACTGCTGCTGTAGCCCACCAGCACAGCCACGAAGCCGGAGACCAGCATCGGCAGGGTAAAACGGGGAGGTTCCGCTCTCGTCATGGTCAGACTCTTTATGAGGTTGTGCGTTATAGCGCACATGGTCGCATGATGCGCTATAACGCACAAGTGTTACACTATTGCCATAACGTCACTCACCAGGATGACGAGAAAGCAGGAGAAAAAATGGCGGATTTTCAGCAACACCTTAGCAGCGCGCTCAGACAGTTGCGGCAGGCCAATGGCTGGAGCCTGACGCTGACGGCGGAGCGAACCGGCGTCAGTAAAGCGATGCTGGGCCAGATTGAGCGCGGTGAATCGAGTCCCACCGTGGCGACGCTGTGGAAGATTGCCACCGGTTTCAACGTTCCGTTTTCCTTTTTTATCGACGGCAGCGTGTTGCCTTCAGGTGCCGCGCCTGCATTCAGTCAGCCCAATGCCGACATGTCGGTACGGTCGCTGCTGCCTTACGATCCGCAACTGCGTTTTGATCTGCTGGCGGTGGAGCTGGCAGCGGGGGCGCAGAGTCATTCTTCGCCCCATGAAGCGGGCTGTGTGGAGCAGGTGGTGGTCATCGAGGGCGAACTACTGCTGGGCGTCGGTGACCTCTGGCGACGTCTGCTCGCCGGGGAGGCATTCCAGTTCAGGGCCGATGTGCTGCACAGCTACCGGAACCCGCTCAGCACGCCGCTGCGCTTCCACAGTCTGATCCACTATCTGCAGCGCCCGGACGTTACAAATTGATACCTGAGCAAACTACACAGTTTACCTTCGTATCTTTATACTTTCGCTTATCGATGGAGACGTGTAATGAGCGATCTGACTGAATCCGCTGCAATGCTGCGCATGCTGGTGGGCAAGCTGGGCCGCCGGTTGCGCGAGTCAGCACCGCCTGGCGAATTAACCTGGTCGCAGGTCGCGGTGCTGGGTCATCTGGTTCGCGATGGAGCGATGACGGTGACGCAACTGGCGGCGGCCGAGGGCGTACGCACCCAGTCAATGGGCGCGACCGTCGCCGGGTTACTGGCGGCGGAACTGGTGACGGGCGAGCCGGATCCCCATGATGGCCGTAAAACCCGCTATCTTCCCACGACGTCCAGCCTGGCGGTGATTACGTCGAGTCGCGCGATGCGCGATGACTGGCTGGTCCGGACGCTGGAAGCGCGACTGAGTCCGGCAGAACAGCAGCAACTGACCGACGTTCTCCCTCTGCTGCAACGACTCACTGACTATTAAATCTGAGGATTCAACATGGCTGTAACCACACTTGATGCAAAAACTGCGCTGATTGTTATCGACCTGCAACATGGCATTGTGGCGCTGCCGCTGGTTCATGAACCGCAGCCGGTGATCGAACGCTGTGCCGGACTGGCTGAGGCGTTTCGCGCGCACGATCTGCCGGTTGTGCTGGTTAACGTGGCTGGTGGGGCGCCGGGCCGCAATGAGCAGGCACGTCACAGCGGCGAATTGCCCGCCGACTGGGCCACGCTGGTTCCGGCGATGACCCCACAGCAAAATGACCTTACGGTCACCAAGAAAACCTGGGGTGCGTTTCACGCCACGGCGTTGCACGATGAGCTGCAAAAGCGCGGCATTACTCAGGTAGTTATTTGTGGTATCGCGACCAGTATCGGCGTGGAATCCACCGCACGACAGGCGTATGAGCTGGGTTACAACGTCACGCTGGCGACCGATGCGATGACCGATCTCAACCTCGATACGCACAACAATAGCGTGAACCTGATCTTCCCACGCCTGGGTGAAACCGGCAGCTGTGAGGATATTAAGGCGCAGCTGAATTCACGCGCCTGATTGGCGTGCGACGTTAAGCGTCGGGCCACCGCGACGGTGGCCCGTTGAGGGCAGACATAGCTCTTATCAAAAAACTGCGCCATGTTTCTCCCCAGGGGGCCGGACGAAACTCTTCATCAGCAATCGCTGACATAATGACATTCAAATCGTCATCCTCATTCTGAAGCAGGATGTTTATTTCATTTCGCGCTTCGATAACAGGCATGTCATGATCAATATAGCTCTGAAGCATTTCTTCGAGGGTATTGCCAAAGTCGTCATGATGGCAGCTTAAAAACACTCTTAACATGCCGGTTAGCGCCGGGTATTGTTTCTCGGGTTTATCACCCCATCCACGGATAAGACGTGAGAACATAGTAAGGTTTCCCGTTATAAGTTTGCTTAAGCAGCACCACGCGCACAGCGTAACAGGTTTCTTTTGCCGCTTTACCCTGCCTGAATCCATAACCCACAGCAGCCCTGCTACGATATACCAGTTCCAGAGGACTGGCGTTATTCCCCCAGTTCGCCCAATGAATGATCCGTAGTCGGTTAGCTTTCAGGGCTGAGCTGATCGCTTTTTCTGCAATCTGAACTGAATAATATGATGATACTGAGTGCATATTTGGGCTGAGGGCCAGCCTGGCGAGTAAATCATCATCAGAAATTGCGACGTGCTTAGCAATGGTGTGGCCGCCAGCCCTTACAGAGCTGACAGCCTCATGCTCAGCAATTTTAAACGTCCCCGCCCGGACGTATACAACACGGGCTGCACTAACAGTAAGTCCAAAGGCAGCTGGAACACCCACATCTATGGCCAGACCGATATTCCATGCTGCTGTGTCGTCAGCGCCAAATTTCTTTGCGAGAGCAACAGCCGTCTGGTAGGTGGCAGTTCGGGTATTCTGGCCGGTCAGCACCCGGTTAGCTGCAGCATTAATGCTATCCATACTGTGAGCACCAACGACAATACATGCTGCCTTGATTATCCCGGTGGGTTCGGGAGCCATACACAATGCGGTTGCACCAGCCAACTCCAGACTACCCATGAGCTGGTCAAGACCACCCATAAGACGGTTGCTCATTCCCTCGGATTCAGTAACTGACTTATCGGAAAGCACCGCAGCAAGATGTACCGGAGACATTGCAATTTGTAGCTCGTTGTCCATAACAATCAATCCTTAAAAGAAATTCAATTCGCGCGCCTGATTCGCGTGTGAAGGTAATATCCGGGCCACCACAGCCGTGGCCCGAATTGTTTTAGCGGAAGGCGTAACCCAGCGTTAAACCGACGCTGTAATTGCGGCCCGGCGCGGATTCGAAATAGCGACCATTACTCTCATTCACAATCACTGAACCCACATAGTGCCGGTCAAACAGGTTATCGACCCGGCCAAACAGATCCAGCGTCCAGTTCTCAACCAGCCACTTATAGCCACTGTTAACCGCTGCCACGGTGTAGGACGGGGTGTTCACGCTGTTCTGATCTTCAGCGGCGATCTGGCTCAGATAACGCACCTCACTGCCTGCATAAAAGCCCTGTTCCGGCAGGTAACCGAGTCCGGCGTAAGCCATGTTACGGGCAATACCAGGAATGCGGTTGCCGTCACAGCTGTCGCTGCCGCAGGCGTTAGTGCGATAGCGCGCATCCAGCAGGGTGTAGGCCATCTTCAGCCGCCAGTCCCAGGCAAACTGCTGATCCAGGCTTAACTCCAGACCGCGACGGCGGGTCTGACCGGCATTTTTATAGGTAGTGCGTCCGCCACTGCTGGCATCCGCCACAATCTCATCCTGGGTATCGGTCTGGAACAGCGCCGCGCTGATCAGGCCATTGCCGATGCGTTTCTTGCTGCCAATCTCCAGCGTATCGCTGGTGGCCGGTTTCAGCCCCAGATTCAGACCGGTCGCGCCGTCTGAACGGTAAGAGAGCTCATTAATGGTCGGGGTTTCAAAGCCGCGACCGGCGGAGATCCACGCGTTCCAGCCTGGGTCAAAGGCATACTTCAGTGCCGCAGCGGGCAGCCATTTGTGATAGCGCGCATCACCGCTGTCGTCGCCGTTACCGGGCTGAATATAGAAGTCATTAGAGTCAAAGTTAACGGTGCTGAACCGCACACCCGCATCCAGCGACAGCTTATCGGTCAGTTGCCAGGCGGTCTGCAGATAGGGATCGAGCGTCCACATCAGGTTGCGCTCGTTGCGGCGCAGATTGCCCTGTTCGCCCAGCTGTGTCACCCCGTTGCTGACCGTGAAGTTTTCATAGCCCTTGCGGCGCTCGGTCATGGTTTCGTAGTCGAGTCCGCCGGTCAGCGCCACCGGAATCGACAGCAGCGTGTCGCGATGGGTCCAGCGGGTATCGACGCCCTGATAGTGGCGGGTCAGGGCGATCACGCCACCGGGATGAGACGGGTTGCGCTGCACGGCTGCAGGGATCGACTGGAACTGGGTAGTTTCGCGCATGCCCGCATAGAGCATCACGCTGAGGTCGTCATTTTCACTCATCTGGCGCTGATAACGCAGGCCGCCCTGAGTCTGATCGACAGTCTTACGGGTGTTATAAAGCGGGACGTTGCTGACCACCTGACGTGGATTCTCACGCCACTGCGCCTCGGTTAAGCCGCCGGGATCCTGCGCGTCAATGTGAACGCTGTTAAACAGCAGCGTCAGGGTGCTGACATCATCAATACGCACACCCAGTCGGGCGTTGCCAAGGTTCTTCTGCGCAGCGCTGTGATCACGATAGCCGTGAGTGGTGAAGCGTGAGGCGGAGACGGTGTAGTTAACATCCCCGGCATGGCTGCCGTCACCGGTCGCACCGCTGGCTTTCACGCTGTTGCGCCAGCTGCCATAGCTGCCGTACCAGCTGCTGGCTTCAAGCGTGGTCGGCTGCTGACCCTGCTGAGTGGTGACATTGATCACGCCACCCGAAGCGTTGCCATAAAGCGCAGAGAACGGGCCGCGCAGCACCTCAACATGATCAATTGAGCCGATATCGATATTGGAGGTCTGCGCCTGACCATCCGGCATGGTGGCCGGGATGCCATCCACATAGATGCGCAGCCCGCGTACGCCGTAGGTTGAGCGGGAGCCAAAGCCACGCATCGACAGCTGCAGGTCCTGTGCGTAATTTTGCCTGTTCTGGATCTGCAGACCCGGCACGCTGCTGAGGTTTTCCGACAGGTTAACGCGCGGTGCTGCCTGGCGCATATCGTCGCCACTGACCACGCTCAGGGCCGCAGGCGTATCGAGTTCGTTAAGGCCCGTTTCCGGCGGTGCAGCCGTGACGACCAGGGTATTGTCATTATCCGCCGCCAGCAGCGGCAGTGGCAAAATGGCAGGCAACATCAACAGCGTCGCCTGGCGCAGAGAGATTATTTTCATTATATGTGGCCTGAAAAAAGAGAGGATATGAACCAGGTGGAACAATTTCCGCATATGGTAAGGGTTTGATGCGCTGGGGTACATCGTTTCGGGCTGGATTTTTTCTCTGTTTACCGCCAGGCTGGAATCCATCTTTTGCAGTGATAAGGCGTCCGGTTCACCCGGATGCAGACAAAAAACTCACGGGAGTCAGCATGAAACAACCTGAAGTGGCGGTTCTGGGATTAGGCGCAATGGGGCACGCATTTGCCGCCAACCTGCTAAAAAAAGGCTTTCGCGTTCATGGCTGGAACCGCACCCGCGCGCGCGGCGAAGATCTGCTGGATGCGGGTTTGCAGCTGGCTGACTCGCCAGCTGAGGCGGTGCATGAAGCAGATGTCGTGATCGCCATGCTGTCTGATGGCGACACCACTGAGCAGGTGCTGCATAAGGTCAAAGAGGCGTTTAAGCAGGGCGCGACGCTCTGCCAGATGGGCACCATCGGCGTAGAAAAAACCGACGCGCTGATCGCCTTTTTCGCAGAAAAACGCCCCGATTTGTTACTGATCGACGCGCCGGTCTCCGGCACCAAAGCACCAGCAGAGAATGCGCAGATTCTGGTGCTGGCCAGCGGCGATCAGAGCCGGGCGCAGGCGGCAGAAGCGGTATTTGCTGCCATCAGTAAAGGTACCCAGTGGCTGGGTGAGGCGGGAAAAAGCACCCGGATGAAGCTGGTCATCAACAGCTGGCTGATTGGCATGATGCAAAGCCTGGCGGAGAGTACCCGGCTGGCAGAGCAGTTCGGCTTTTCCACCGACGATCTCTGGCAGGTGCTGGAGGGCGGTCCGCTGGCCGCACCGTATGCAAAAATGAAGCTCGGGATGATCGCCAGCGACGACTTCACGCCGCAGATGCATCTGGTCTGGGCGCTGAAAGATGCCCGCCTGGCGCTGGATGCCGCAGAGACGCCACTGCCGGCGCTGGAGAATATCGCCCAGCTCTGGCAGCAGGCGGTGGAGGCCGGACACGGTGAAGAGGATCTGGCGGTGATCTACCGCTATCTGAAAGCGCAATGAGTCAGCAGCATTTTGACTTCAGCACGCGTCCGCTGGTGCCGCTGGCGCACGATTACCTGCACGGTGCCAGCGAACCCTGGCACCAGCACGCCTGTGCCCAGCTGATCCACACCCTGAGCGGCGTGGTACGGGTAGAGACGGAGTATGGCAGCTGGATTGTGCCGCCGAGTCGTGGCGTCTGGCTGCCCGCATTTACCCGTCATGCGTTGCAGATTACCGGCAGTGTGGCGGCGCGCACGCTGTTTATCGATCCGCTGGCGCGCGCCGATCTGCCCGCCAGTTGTCAGGTGGTGCAAATCTCACCGCTGCTGCGCGAGCTGATTGTCACGGCGCTGAGCCTGCCAGAGCGTTACGCCGCAGGCAGTCGGGCCGAGCGGGTGATGGAGTTAATTCTGGATGAGATTCGGGGCATGGATGTGCTGCCCTTTGCGCTGCCAACGCCCGACAGTCCCCGTTTACAGGCGCTGTGCGAGCTGATTCAGCAGACGCCCGGTGAGAGCTGGACGCTGCTGCGGGCCAGTGCCCACCTGAATGTCTCGGGCCGCACTCTGGCCCGCCATTTTATGCGCGAAACCGGCCTGCAGTTCAGCGACTGGGTGCGGCGCGCCCGACTGGCTATCGCCCTGACGCGACTGGCTCAGGGCGACTCCGTGCTGCGGGTGGCGCTGGAACTGGGCTATGAAAGCCCCAGCGCGTTTAGTGCGATGTTTCGTCGTCTGCTGGGCGTCTCTCCGACTGACTATTTTCCGCCTGCAGAAACTGGCCTGCCGCGCTGAGCAGCGCCTGCAGGGCGGCGCGGGCGGTGTCATTGTCGATACTCACTCCCCAGGCTCGCGCGCCACGGGCATCCACGCAGCTGATATAGGCCACCGAGCGGCTGTCACTGCGTCGTCCCAGCGTATGCTCGTGATAGTCCTCAATGGTCAGATGCAGATCAAACGCGCTGCGCAGGGCATTGACCGCCGCCGACAGCCAGCCGTTGCCGCTGCCGGTCAGCATCAGCGATTGCGTCTGATACACCACGCTGGCGCTAATCTGCGTCTGCCCGCCGCTGTCACTCTGGCTGTCAGCCCGCTGTAATGCCACCGCGGGCTGCGTTACGCCATACTGGCGGCAGAAGAGCTGCCACAGCGCGTAGTGCGTCATCTCTCCGCCGTGCCGGTCAGTCTCCTGCTGAACACAGCGGCTGAAATCCTGCTGCAGCGCTCGCGGCATTTGTAACCCGTGATTCTGCTCCAGCAGCCAGGCGGCCCCGCTTTTTCCCGACTGGCTGTTAACGCGGATCACCGCCTCATAGCTACAGCCAATGTCGGCCGGGTCCAGCGGCAGATAAGGCATCTGCCACTCTGTTTCCTGCTGCTGAGCGCGGATGGCGAACCCTTTTTTAATCGCATCCTGATGAGAACCGGAGAAGGCGGTGAAGACCAGCTCGCCCGCATAGGGATGGCGCGGATGAACCGGCAGCTGGTTGCAGCGGGTTACCACTTCAATTACCTCATGCATCTGGCTGAAATCGAGCTGGGGCGAAACGCCCTGGGTATAGAGATTCAGCGCCAGCGTCACCAGGTCCACATTGCCGGTGCGTTCACCGTTACCAAACAGACAGCCCTCGACCCGGTCAGCGCCCGCCAGCAGCGCCAGTTCTGCGCAGGCAACGCCGGTGCCGCGATCGTTGTGCGGATGCACGCTGATGCAGACGGCATCACGGCGGCTGAAGTGACGGCAGAAAAACTCAATCTGATCGGCATAAACGTTGGGTGTGTTCACCTCCACCGTGGCGGGAAGGTTAATGATCATCGGGCGCTGCGCGTCCGGTTGCCAGACATCGGCTACCGCCTCGCAGATCTCCAGCACAAACTCCGGCTCGGTAAAGCAGAAGGTCTCTGGCGAATATTCAAAGGTCCAGTGGGTTTCCGGCTGCGCCTCGCATTCGGCGCGGATCTGCCGTGCACCAGCGGTGGCCAGCGCCACGATTTCCGCTTTGCTCTGTTTAAATACCCGCTCGCGAAACAGCGGCGCGGTGGCGTTATAGAGATGTACGATGGCGCGTGGCACACCCTGCAGCGCCACAAACGTGCGGGCAATCAGGTCCTCCCGCGCCTGAGTCAGCACCTGTAACGTCACATCCTCCGGGATACGCTGCTGCTCAATCAGGTCGCGGACGAAATCGAAATCAGTCTGCGACGCAGAGGGAAAGGCGACCTCGATCTCCCGGAACCCGCAGCGCAGCAGCAGATCCCAGAAGGCCATTTTGCGTTCCCGATCCATCGGTTCTGCCAGCGCCTGATTGCCGTCACGCAAATCGGTGGAGAGCCAGCGCGGCGCCTGGGTCAGCTGGCGTGAGGGCCACTGGCGATCGGGCAGGGTGATCAGCGGGGAGGGACGATATTTATCAGCGGGTCGGGTCAGCATAAGAGTCTCCTGTGGTTTTTTTATCAGTCTGCCGACACGCCTCCGGGTCCGCGCGCGCAGGGCTGACAACCTGACGCGCAAAAGTGACAACACACATCAAGGCGAATACTCAAACTGTAACAGGGCTGTTGCGCCTGAAAGCGCAGATGGCTGAAGGAGCATTGAAGGGCTTTAAGTCGATGGCAGATTTGGTGCTGGATAGGCGCTGTAGTCGTGTACTAAGCCCACATAGTGGGCTTGTAACGTTATGTGGCGATAAGCTTAGTTTTCACCTGAGAATGCTCAATATCAGAACAGCCAGCGCTGTTCCGAGATAGCAGATTCCTGCAAACATCCACAGGCGTGATAAATATATCATCCATCGACTTACTGTCAGTCTGTTTTCGCTGAAAAAAGAATAAGCAGGACTATCCTTATTAAAAGAGGATATTCGTTTATTCATGCTCAGCTTAATGAAAAACCTGCACACCTGGTATGCGCCAAAAAAACCGACCATGTGATAGAACGAATAGGGGGGAGGGAACTGATATTTTTCCAGAAACAATGAAATGAATTTGTCATATTCTTTTTTGTTAAAAACATAAATGAAGAAAGATATGAAAATAAAAAAGCTGCCTGCCAGGCCAAAGAACAACCCCATTCTTGATATATAAAACTCAGTCACCTGTTGACCCCAGTAAATAATCAACTGCTTTTTCGCCGGCCGTACTACCGATATAACCGCCGACCAGGGAACCCACAGCCGCGCAAGCAACACCTCCGGCCCCTGCGGTCACTATCCCAATGGCCGCGCAACCCGCTAACGCAGCAGAACCCCCCCATGCACCAGCATACATTGCACCACCGGTGCCGACAGCAAACTTTGTGTAATCTCTTACAGCTATTTTCCTGCATTCATTTTCGCGCCCTTCTGAGCAGGCATTCACCACATCGTTACTTGTCCCGACGAAAGCAAACCCGATACCTATATATCCTCCGGTCTTAAGGAAGCGCGCTGCCCTTGCTGCATTGCCGACATAATACGAATATCCTGGAATGCCACCTAACCCAACGGTAGACCACTCATGCACAATCGAACGACTGGAGAGGTTTAATGCTCGCTTCATATTGTCATACTGTTGGAATTTCACGATATACCGGGCGAGAGATTTTAACAGGGGCTTATTGACGAGTTCCTTTAGCTGATTAAGCAACTGATTACGTTCCACAAAGAACTGCTGGCTGATTAATGTCCCCTGAGTACGAAATTGATTCTGATAGCTGGCTTCAATTTTTTTCAGTGTCTGCTCAATAGCTTTAAAATACTTTTCGCCGACATCGCCCACAGTGCCGAAAACCTTGTCTCCGGCACCAGTCAGCGCAGCAATCATTCCGTAATGTTTCTGCATAAATCCGGCATCGTCGCTACCCAAGCCTATAAGCGCTGCGTTGGTTTTATTTTTAGCCTGTCTGAGTGTCGTCAGCATCTGCATTGTCAGGTGATCAGGCGTGTACGGATCAGCAACAATTAAAATTTGGCCCGGTTTCAGATACTGCGTATCCGCATTAAGTTTCATAAACAGACTGGCAGCCGGGGAGCGAATATCCCTGAAGAGTTCCCGTGCCTGATACTCCAGCGTGCCAGGTCTTTCCACAACACAATATCCGGGGGCTATGTTACGCGCCATGCTTCCATTCTCCATCAGTATTGGTGTTAAAGGAACAGCACTTCATATTCCTGAAAAACTGAAATAAAGATAAATAAATTTACTGCGTTACGCAAAAACAATTCTAAAGTGTTGTGGTACAGTTTAAAGCCGATATCTGCCCATTAAGGATCAGGATCCGGGCTGTCACCCTTAGTGATGCACACCTGCCTTCCAAATCGCGCCTGCTTCTTTGATTCTGCCTGGCCCATGATAAAAATCCTCTGCACCGTACCATGCAATATTCAGGACAACACCCTGCGTGCGCTCTGGTTTGGTGAATCCGCCGGGCAGGGTTAGCATGGTCGCCTGTTTATTTGGGTGGACTCATATGCTGATTTTTGACGGTCACAACGATCTGTTGCTTAATCTCTGGCTGCATCATCGTGATGCGCCCGCGCAGGCGTTTTATCAGGGGATTGAACCGGGCCACCTCGATTTTCCGCGCATTCAGCAGGGCGGGCTCGGCGGCGGGCTGTTTGCAATCTTTGTGCCTCCGCAGGAGTACATTGCCCGCACCGTTCCGGCACGTGCCGACGAGCCGTTTCAACCGCTTCAGATCATGTGGCAACAGCTTGAGATCCTGCAGCAGCTGGCCGATGCGTCAGGCGGGCGGGCGCGACTCTGCCGCAGCCATGACGAGATTGCCGCCTGCCGCGCCGCAGGCGTACTGGCGATGGTGGCACACATCGAAGGTGCTGATGCGCTGGATGAGGAGGGCGAGCAGCTGCACGCCTTCTGGCAGGCGGGGGTGCGCAGCATCGGGCCATTCTGGAATCTGGCCAGCCGCTTTGGTGAAGGCGTCAGCGGCACCTTTCCCGGCTCGCCCGACACCGGGCCAGGCCTGACCCGCGCCGGAGAGAGGCTGATTCAGCAGGCGAGTGACCTGAAGATGATGATTGACGTGTCGCATATGAATGCAAAAGCCTTTTGGGACACCGCCCGGCTCTCCAGCGCGCCGCTGGTCGCCAGCCACTCCAACGCGCATGCTCTCTGTCCGCAGCCGCGTAATCTGACGGATGACCAGCTGGTGGCAATCCGCGACAGCGGCGGTCTGGTCGGCATTAATTTCGGCAACGCTTTTCTGCGCGCCGACGGTAAACGCGACGCTGACACGCCATTAACAGAAATTGTTAAGCATTGTGATCACTTGTTGAAGATAATGGGCAGCGACCATGTAGCCTTTGGCTCTGATTTCGACGGGATTACCCCACCGGCTGCGCTGGGCGATGTCAGCGGATTGCCGCGATTGCTCGCCGCTTTTCAGGAAGCGGGCTATGATCAGACACTGACAGAGAAACTGGCATGGGGAAACTGGCAGCGGGTTTTACATCTGACCGGGCTGTGATAACAATTTCCTGATGTTCCGGGCTTGATCCCGACGCGCCATTGGCGCAACATCTGCCTGGAAATTGTGACGGCGGTCTCATTCAATGCCGGTCACACTGATTTCAGGCAGCTCATTTACTGTTAACCAAGAGGAAGTAACTCATGTGGAAAAAACCAACTTTCGTTGATATGCGTCTCGGTCTGGAAGTGACTCTCTACATCTCCAACCGTTAATCGTTCTGCCCGCCCTCTGAGCGGGCATTTTTTTTCAACTTCTGGTTTTCCTCTATGTTTATCAAAATCCTCGGTTCAGCCGCGGGCGGCGGGTTTCCGCAGTGGAATTGTAACTGCGCCAACTGCCACGGCGTGCGTAACGGCACGATCCAGGCCCAGGCACGCACGCAATCGTCGATTATCCTCAGCGATAACGGCGAAGATTGGGTGTTATGCAACGCTTCACCCGACATCAGCCAGCAGATCCTGCATACGCCAGAACTGACCCGCAAAGGGGTGTTACGCGGCACGGCGATCGGCGCGATTATCCTTACCGACAGCCAGATCGATCACACCACCGGGCTGCTGAGCCTGCGTGAGGGCTGTCCGCATCAGGTGTGGTGCACGCCGGAAGTGCATGATGACCTCAGCACCGGCTTCCCGATATTTCCTATGCTCACCCACTGGAATGGAGGCTTACAGCACCGTCCCATTGCGCCACTGACGCCGTTCAGCGTCGATGTCTGTGATGATCTTCAGTTCACCGCGATTCCGATTATCAGTAATGCACCGCCTTACTCGCCGTATCGCGACCGGCCGCTGCCGGGCCATAACGTGGCGCTGTTTATTGAAAACCGCGCGAATGGCCAGACGCTGCTTTACGCGCCAGGCCTGGGCGAGCCGGATGCGGTGATCCTGCCGTGGCTGCAAAAAGCGGATTGCCTGCTGATTGATGGTACTGTCTGGCAGGATGATGAGCTGCTGACTACTGGCGTGGGTCATAACACCGGCAAGGCGATGGGCCATCTGGCGCTGGCGGAAGAGCAGGGGCTGATGGCACTGCTGGCGTCGCTGCCGGCAAAACGCAAAATTCTGATCCACATTAACAACACCAATCCGATCCTCAACGAGCAGTCACCGCAGCGTCAGTTTCTGACGGAGCAGGGAATAGAGGTGAGCTGGGACGGAATGGCGATCCACCTTCAGGGCTAAAACATGCAGATCACTGACACGCTGTCGCCGCAGGCTTTTGAACAGGCCCTGCGCGACAAAGGCGCTTACTACCATATCCATCACCCGTATCACATCGCGATGCATAACGGTCAGGCAACGCGCGAGCAGATTCAGGGCTGGGTGGCGAATCGCTTCTATTACCAGACCACCATTCCGCTGAAAGATGCGGCGATCATGGCCAACTGCCCCGATCCGGCTACCCGTCGTAAATGGGTGCAGCGCATCCTCGACCACGACGGCAGCAACGGCGAAGAGGGCGGCATTGAGGCCTGGCTGCGGCTGGGCGAGGCGGTCGGGCTGACGCGCGAAGAACTACTTTCAGAGCAGCATGTGCTGCCGGGCGTGCGGTTTGCGGTGGATGCTTATATTAACTTTGCCCGCCGTGCCAACTGGCAGGAGGCGGCCTGCAGCTCACTCACCGAGCTGTTCGCCCCGCAGATCCACCAGTCACGGCTCGACAGCTGGCCGCAGCACTATCCGTGGATCAAAGAAGAGGGCTATTTCTACTTCCGCAGTCGCCTGGGTCAGGCGAACCGCGATGTGGAACATGGCCTGGCGCTGGCGCTGGAATATTTCACCACCGCTGAGACGCAGAACCGCATGCTGGAAATTTTGCAGTTTAAGCTCGATATTTTATGGAGCATGCTGGACGCCATGACCATGGCATACGAGCTGAAACGTCCGCCTTATCACACCGTGACTGATAAAGCGGCGTGGCACACCACCCGACTGGTATAACAGATGAATGAAAACTCAATTGCCGCGTTTCGTCGCGGCTACCGTATGCAGTGGGAAGCCGCCCAGGATACTCATGTGGTGCTCTATCCCGAAGGCATGGCGAAGCTGAACGAAACCGCCGCCGCCATCCTTGAACTGGTGGATGGCAAGCAGGATATCGCCGCGATTATCGCAACGCTGGATAGCCGTTTTCCGGAAGCGGGCGGCGTGGGTGCAGATGTTTTAGAGTTCCTGCAATCAGCCTATGAACAGAAGTGGATACAGTTCCGTGACCCCGCATAAACCTGACGTGAATCCGCCGCTCTGGCTGCTGGCCGAGCTGACCTATCGCTGTCCGCTGCAGTGTCCCTACTGCTCCAACCCGCTGGATTTCGCCCAGCAGGAGAAGGAGCTGACCACCGAACAGTGGATTGAGGTGTTTCGTCAGGCGCGGGCGATGGGCAGCGTGCAGCTCGGATTCTCGGGCGGCGAGCCGCTGGTCCGTAAAGATCTGCCGGAGCTCATCAAAGCGGCGCGCGACCTCGGCTTCTACACCAACCTGATCACCTCGGGCATCGGCCTGACGGAGAAGAAGCTGGATGCGTTCAGCGAGGCGGGTCTGGATCATATCCAGATCAGCTTCCAGGCGAGTGACGAAACCCTGAATGCGGCGCTGGCCGGTTCGAAAAAAGCGTTTCAGCAGAAGCTGGAGATGGCGAAAGCGGTGAAAGCCCACGGCTATCCGATGGTGCTGAACTTTGTTCTGCATCGTCATAACATCGACCAGATCGACAGGATCATCGATCTCTGCATTGAGCTGGAAGCGGATGACGTAGAACTGGCGACCTGTCAGTTCTACGGCTGGGCGCAGCTTAACCGTGAAGGCCTGCTGCCCACCCGCGAGCAGATCGCCCGCGCAGAGGCGGTGGTGAAAACCTACCGCGAGCGGATGAGCACCACCGGCAATCTGACCAACCTGCTGTTTGTGACGCCAGACTACTACGAAGAGCGCCCTAAGCCCTGCATGGGTGGCTGGGGCGCCATCTTCCTCAGCGTTACGCCAGAGGGCACCGCGCTGCCGTGCCACAGTGCGCGTCAGCTCCCGATAGAATTTCCCTCAGTGCTGACGCAAAGTCTGGACGATATCTGGTATAACTCATTCGGCTTCAACCGTTATCGCGGTTTTGACTGGATGCCAGAGCCATGCCGCTCCTGTGATGAGAAAGAGAAAGATTTTGGCGGCTGTCGCTGTCAGGCTTACATGCTGACCGGCAATGCCGACAACACCGATCCGGTCTGCAGCAAATCACCGCATCACGGCAAAATCCTTGACGCCCGGCGTGAGGCGGATTGCAGCGACATTAAAATTGGTCAGCTGCAGTTCCGTAACCGCAGCAACTCACAACTGATCTATAAAACACGGAACCTCTGATGAAAACGCGTTGCCTGGAGATAAACGGTCTGACGGTTGAACTGGTGCATCAGCCCGATGCCAGCCAGGCCGCCGCCCTGATTCAGGTGGGCGCGGGGAGTCACGACGAACCCGATCGCTGGCCCGGACTGGCGCATCTGCTGGAACATCTGCTGTTCACCGGCAGCACCGGCTGGCCTGATGAGGGCCGGTTGATGAGCTGGATTCAGACGCAGGGTGGCAGGGTTAACGCCACCACGCTGGCCCGGCGCAGCGCGTTCTTTTTTGAGGTTACGCCGTCGCTGCTGGCTGAGGGGCTGGCGCGGCTGCAGGATATGGTCTGCCATCCGCTGCTTGATAATCAGGCAATCGGTCAGGAAGTGGCGGTGATTGATGCGGAATATCAGCTATTGCAGCGTCATCAGCCGTCACGCATTGAAGCGGCACTGCTGCACGCCGCAGCGTCACCTGCGGAATTCCACCGGTTCCATATTGGCAGCCGGGCGAGTTTTGGCGATGAGCTCTCTGCACTGCAGCGGGCCCTGCGCCAGTTCCACCAGCGCTACTACTTCGCCAGCAATATGCGGCTCTGGCTGCAGGGGCCGCACTCACTGGATGAGCTGGAACAGCTGGCGCGTAACGTTGCTGCCGCGCTGCCCTCTGGTCAGTGGCGACAGGATCTGCCACCGCCGCAGCTGACCAGCGATACCTGCTGGCAGCTGGCAGAGACCGCACCTGGGGCGCTATGGCGCAGCTGGATACTGGATAACAGTGACGGTGTCACGTTATGGCGTGAATTTCTGCTGGATGAAGCACCCGGATCGCTGCTGGCTACCCTTCGTGAGCAGGGGCTGGCAGAGTCGCTGGAGCTGAAGTGGATCTATCAGGCGGGAGGCGCGCTCTGGCTGGCGCTGGGCGTTGAAACGCATCAACCCGAAACCGTTAATGTCTTGATCGACCGTTATCTGGAGGCACTGCGCCAGACGAATAAGCCACAACATCAACACTATCACCAGCTGGCAAAGCAGCGATTCGTGACGCTGTCACCGATGGAGCAGTTACGCCAGCGCGCAATCGGCTTTGCGCCAGATGAAGCCGTGCCTGCGTTACAGCCGCTGCTGGCGCGTCTCACCGACGCGCCGGGCACGCTGCTGTTCTGCACGTCGCACCCGGCTGAGGAAACCCTTCAGACGCAGGGATTCAGCCTTGCGCTGACCGCCTGGCAGCCAGCCCCGTCTGAGGCGCTACCTCCGGCGCATTTCACATTCTACCCGTTCGAGACTGCCTTAACGTCTGAGCCGCTGCCCGCACAGGCGGTGGCATTGCCGCATCATCAGCCTGATGACCTGCAGGCGACGCTGATCCTGCGACCAGAGTTCTGGTCAACGTTCACCGAAGCGGCAGGCGAAGCGCTGGGGCGGCGGTTACGTCCGCTGTTTGCCGCGTTGCGTCATCAGGGCGGCAACGGCAGCTGGCAGGAGGTGGAGGGCGTGTGGCAACTGACGCTACAACTGACGCCGGATGAGGCGGTGGCTGACCGGGCGCTGAGCCAGATTGTCGCCGCACTGACGCTGCCGGTTGAGGCGGCGCAGCCTTCTTCGGGTGAAAGCATCGCGATTCGTGCACTGCTGCGGCAGTTGCCCTGGCAGCTGGCCGCCACCATTACGCCACATTGCTGGCGGGCGGCGCTGAAAGGCGGCAACGCGGCACTGCATTCACTGATTGCCCGGCGGCTGAGCGCACTGTCGCTACCGGTTAATCCTGACACGCCGCCAAAGCGCATGACGACACAAACCGGTATGACGCGCCTGCCACACAGCAGCGCGGACAATGCTCTGCTGCTGTTTATCCCGCTGCATCGACCTGAACAGCTGGCGGCGCTACGCGCGCTGGCGCTGATCTACGAGCCGCGCTTTTTCCAGCGCTATCGCGTTGAGCAGCCTATCGGTTATGTGGTCAGCAGCCGCTATATGCGCTGTGCCGATGAAGATGGGGTACTGTTTGCGCTGCAGTCGCCCGATTACAGCGCGCTGTCACTGCTGCGCTACTGCCGCAACTTCCTGCGGTCACTGAACGAGACGCTGGCGGGTTACGATCTGGCGGCACTGAAAGCGCGTCTTCTGAGCCGGGAAGTGGAGCAGCCACTGGCGTGCTTACGCGCTGACAATGGCCTGGCAGAACCGGATGCGGCGCAGATTGAGGCGCTGACACTTGCGGATCTGCAACAGCTTCACCGCACGCTGATTCAGGATCGCCGCCGCTGGCGGGTGCTGTTCACCGGCGGCGAGAATGTGTAGCGCCCGGTATAAAGTTGCTGAATTTATTTGAAAATTACCGACAAATCTCTTCACTGTCTATTCCGGGCGAACTGGACCACACTCAATTCACTTTGTCCGCATAAGGAATTGACCGTGAAAAACTTCAAACGTATTGCACTGCCCCTGTTAGCCGCTGCCACCCTCTACGCCCCGTTGTCTCAGGCTGAGGCGATGCACTACCAGCTGAATCCTGAGCATACGTCGGTGATTGTTGCGTGGAACCACTTCGGCTTCTCAAACCCAACCGCTGATATCCCTGATGCAACCGGTAACCTGGTGTTTGATAAAGATCATCCAGAGGCATCACGCGTTGACGTGACCCTGCCAGTCAGCAAAATCGACAGCCACGTGGCTGCGCTGACCAAAGAATTCAAAGGCGCTGAGTACTTCGACACCGCTAAATATCCGACTGCGACCTTCCACAGCACCAAAGTGGTGGCGAAGGGCGACAACAAATTTGATGTTGAAGGCAACCTGACCCTGAAAGGGATCACCAAGCCAGTTACGCTGCACGCGACGCTGAACAAGCAGGGCGAGCATCCGATGGTGAAAAAGCAGGCGATTGGTTTTGATGCCACCGGCACTATCAAGCGTTCTGACTTTAAGCTGGACAAATATGTCCCAGCGGTAAGCGACGAAGTCACTCTGACTTTGTCTACTGAAGCCTACGCCAAGTAAGCTTTTTGGGGCGTAGTGGCTTGCTGCTACGTCCCTTATTCGTTTTTTCCGCGCCTTCTTCCCCTCTGAAATCTATTCTGCCCGCCTGTTTATCTGCCATAAAATAATCCGGATATCTCCTCATCAACTATTTTCTGAACGCTTTATCTGGCCCGGAACCGGGAAAAATGAGGCGAAAGTCACAAATTTGCAACAGCACGGAATAAGCCACTCTGTGCCGCTGTGTGGCGAAATAAAATTCAGATGTCTTCTGAAATAACTCATTGATTTATATAGTTTCACTCTAATCGGCCTTCCCGCGAATAGTGTGATTTTGATCTCAAAAACCGCCGTTCAGACACCCCTGTCAATAACTCCGCCCAAAAAATACCGCTCGTAACTGTGATCTCCTCTGCAAATAGCAACCCCACGAACCGGAAGAATGGCCCTCAGCAGCTTAAGACAGCGAGGTGAGGGAAATGCGAATTGGAATGGTGATCAGTGGCGGTGATGTAACCGGCATTAATAATTTTGTCTTCCAGTTAGGGCGTATGACGCAGGCCGAGATCGTGATATTTGATGGTGGCATTCCCGGCCTGCTGGCAAATAACCATCGTGATATCAGCCAGCGTGATCTGCTCGACTTTTCCATCGCCTCAATTCCGGTTATGCAATCGGGACGCACGCAAAAGAAACTGGTGCGCAGCGAATATGAATGTATTGCCCGCCAGCTGAAAAGCGCCCGTATTGAAGTGTTAATTATGTCGGGCGGTGACGGGTCGCTGCAATTTCTCCATACCCTGTCGGAGTCTGGCGTTAATTGTTTCGGCGTCGGCATGACTATCGATAATGATGTCTTCGGCAGTGATTACACCCTGGGTTTTTCCACCGCCTGCGAGCAGGTATTAAAAGAGGTCGCGAAACTGCGGAATACCGGGCGCGCCTTACCTGGCCGGGTATTTATGCTGGAGTTACTCGGCGGCTACTGCGGCGAATTAACCCTGCAGTCGGCGATTAAATCCAATGCGGACATTGCGCTGATCCCGGAGTGCCAGATTCCTTTGCCACAGCTGGCGCAGCGCATCACCCAGCGACTGGCAGAACAGAACAGCGTGATCATTCTCTGTTCAGAAGGCTACACCCGCGAATATTCGCCCGGTTTTCAGGGGGCTATCGACACCTTAATCAAACAGCTTGAGCCGCTTATTGGCGTACGCGTCCGTAAAACTATCCTCGGTTACGGGCTGCGGAATGGTGATCCCACCTGCGAAGAGATTTATCAGGGCACCATTATGGCCAGTGAAGTGGTGCGTTGTATTCAGTCAGGCATGCGGAATAAAGCGGTCATTATTAACGGCAGCAATAAACCGATTCCGATTGATTTAATAAGCATGCAAAAACGCCTGGTCGATATTGACGGGCACCATTACAAACTCGCTAAACAACTCAATATATTGTGAGGAGAAAACCATGCTGAAAATATTATGTGTCTGTGGTTGTGGCTTAGGATCCAGTTTTGCGATTGAGATGAGCGCAAAAGCGGTTTTAAAAAAACTGGAGATTGAGGCCGATATCGATCACACCACCATTTCAGAAGCGAATGCCTTTAAGTCGGACATGATTCTGACGCAAAAAGCCTTTGCCGATGTGTTAAATGCCGACGCCAGTCCGGAACAGATTAAGCGGGTCATTATTCTTAACCGGCTCACCGATAAAGCGGAAATAGAGCAGAAGATCCTGGCCTTTTTAAAAGAACGCAACGTAAAGGTCGCCGCCCATGAATAGTGTGATCGACTTCCTGGTAAAAGATCTGCTGGGGCAGGCGTCTATTCTGATCGCCTTTATTGCCCTCATCGGTCTGCTGCTGCAAAAGAAATCCGCAGGCAAGGTGGTGGAAGGCACCTTTAAAACCCTGCTCGGTTTTTTAATTATGATGGCGGGTATCAATATTATTGTGGGAACCCTGACGTTCCTCAATACTATTTTTACCCACGGCTTTGGCATGCGCGGCTATATCACCGATGTTGCCGCCATTGCCGGGCTGGCTAACCGTGAGCTGGGGTCTGAAGTGGCACTGACGCTGCTGGTGATCTTTATCGTCAATATCATCATCGCGCGACTGACGCCCTTTAAGTACATCTTCCTGACCGGCCAGGCCCTGCTGTGGATGGCGACAATTGGCGCGGTGATTGGCTATAAAGCGGGGCTGACCGGTCTGCCGCTGATCCTGACCGGCGGTATCTTTGGCGGGATCATGGCCGTGGTGATGCCTGCGCTGGCGCAGCCGGTGGTACGACGTATTACCGATTCGGACGACGTTGCCCTGGGTCACTTCTGCACCATTGGTTATCTGGTCACTGCGGCGGTCGCCAAAGTGGTCGGCAAAGGATCGCGATCCACTGAAGATCTTAAGCTGCCCGATAACTTCAAGTTTCTGCAGGATACCTATCTGTCGATGGCGCTGGTGATGGTGCCGATGTACCTGATCCCCGCCGTGGCGGCCGGTCCGGCGTTTATCGCCCAGTACAGCAACGGCATGAACTACCTGATGTACGCCTTTATGCAGTCGATTCAGTTCGTGGCCGGAGTCTTTGTGCTCTACAGCGGCGTTCGTCTATTGCTGAACGAGCTGGTGCCTGCCTTCCGCGGTATCGCCATGCGTGTCGTGCCGGATGCCAAACCGGCGCTGGACTGCCCGGTGATGTTTCCCTATGCCCCGAACGCGGTGATTGTTGGCTTTCTCGCCACCACGCTCGGCTCAATTGTCGGCATGCTCGTCTTCCCGATGTTTGGTCTGGCGATGATCCTGCCTGGCCTGCTGACCAACTTCTTTGCCGGTGGCACCGCCGGGGTATTTGGTAATGCCATGGGTGGAAGGCGCGGCGCGATGATCGGCGGCTTCGTCCACGGCCTCTTTATCACCATTCTGCCCGCCATCCTGGTGCCAATGCTGGAGAGCTATGGCTTCACCGGTGTGACCTTCAGTGACTCAGACGTTATCAGTACCGGCCTGGTGCTGGGCCACGCCTTCCAGAATAACTGGCTGTTCGTCGCCCTGTTTATTGCCTTTGTTACCGCGCTTGCCTGGTTTGTTAATGGCAAATCCACAAAACCTCAAGAGGAAAAAATTCATGAAGCTTTATAACTTCGCCGATCTGTTACAGCTGGCTAAACAGCGCGACTTTAAAGCGGTGGGTTCTTTTAATCTTCACTGCCTGGAGATGCTGCCCGCCTATTTTAAAGCGGCAGAGAAAACCAATAGTCCGTTAATGATTCAGATCTCCACCGGCACGGCGAAATATCTCGGCCATAAATTACTGGTCGATGCCATTAAATCGCTGTCAGAGAGCAAAAATGTCCCGACCTGTCTGCATCTCGATCACTGTTCCGATTTAGCGGCGATTCAGACCGCGATTGATGCCGGATTCAGTTCCGTGATGTATGACGGGTCCCATCTGTCAATTGAGGAGAATATTGCCAATACCCGCCGGGTGATTGATATGGCGCGTCCGCACAATGTTTCGGTAGAAGCGGAGCTGGGCGCGATTGGCGGCTCGGAAGATGGTAAATGCGTGGAAATGGAGGCGATTGCGTTTACGCCGGTGGAAGATGCGCGCCGCTTTGTCGAAGAGACCGGCGTCGATATGCTGGCGATCTCCATCGGCACCGTGCATGGACTTTACACCGGCAAAGCGCATATTCAGCATCAGCGGCTGGCAGATATCACGGCGGCAACCCACACGCCACTGGTGCTGCACGGCGGCACCGGCGTCAGCGATGAAGATATGCGGCTGGCGGTCAGCAGCGGTATTGAGAAGGTCAATGTCGGCACCGAAATGAATGTTCAGTGGGTGGCGCAGTGCAAATCGACCTTTGAAAAAGGCAAGGTCAATGACAGCGTGCGTAATTTCCTGGTGCCGGCCAATGATGCGGTAACCAGTGTGCTGGTAGAGAAGATGCAGTTATTCCGGTAATCGCCCGTTTCGCCATCACCGGCTTATTGCGTCAAACCTTTTATAATTACCTATTAATCTGAGCCACCCCGACATGCTACGGGGCAGGAGAGCCTATGTTTGGATTCTTAAAAAAGTCTCCGGCTGTGGAACAACCCAGCGAGCAGCAGCAGGATCATCTGGCGGAATTAAGTCGCGAGAAAATAACGCAACTGGAGCAGCAGCTGGCTATTAATCCGCGTGATGGCGAAACGCAAAAACAATTAATGCTGGAATATAACCGGGCATTAAGCTTATTTGCGAAAAGCCGTCGCTATCGCAATGAAATTGATGCGCTGTTTGTCAAAATCGATGAATTACGCAATGTGGTTCGCCAGTCGATTTAAGGAGAGCTGATGACGATTAAGCAGTTATTGCAAAAGGCAAACGCCATTCAGATTGGTATTGACGCCACGGACTGGCGTCAGGTTATCGCGCTGGCTGCCGAACCCCTGGTCAGTGGCGGCTATCTCGATGCCTCTTATCCTGATGCGGTCATCGCCAATACGCTGGCCCATGGCGCTTACTACGTGTTTGAGGAGGGGATCGCCATTCCCCATGCGCGACCGGACGCGGGGGTGATCCGCGACTGTTTCAGTATGATTCTGTTGAATGAGCCGATCTCGTTTGAGGGCAGTGATAAAGCAGACATTGTGATTATGTTTGGCGCGCGTGACAGCAATGCGCATATAGAAGAGGGGATCCGCGCGATTGTGTCGCTGCTGGAAGATGAGGAAACGCTGGTCCGGTTACGTCAGGCCAGCAGTGTCGCGGAGGTCATCGATATCTTATGACGCAAAACATCCCCCCCAAACGCGTGGTGCTGGTTAACGGTATTCCGGCATCGGGTAAAAGCACCCTGACGCGCGTGCTGTCACAACACTTTAGCTGGCCGGTGCTGACGCTCGACAGCCTGAAAGAGCCGTTTATGCACGCTTTTGCGCCGGTCGATCGCCAGCGTAACCGGCAACTGGGCTGCGCGGCCTATCAGGCGATCTGGAACATCGTCGCGCAGGCACCCGCCAGTCAGATCTGGCTGATCGACGCCTGGTTTGGGTTCCAGCCCCGTACGCTGCTGGAGCAGGGACTGAAACAGGCGGGCGTCGAAGAGGTGCTGGAGCTGTGGCTGAAGATTGAGCCGGAGGTGGCGGTGGCGCGCTATCAGGCGCGGCTGTCGCAGCGGCTGCCGGGCCATCCAGGGGCTGAGTATCTGCCGGAACTGCGCCAGCTGGCACAACAGGCCACTCCGATGGCGCTGGGCCAGGTGTATGAGGTTGATGCCTGCGCCCAGGATCACGCTGCCGTCATTCACTGGCTGCAGCAGCAACTGACCAGAACCCGCTACTACACTTCAGTTCATCATCAGAGGAGTGAGGAGTTGCAGGATGTCGTCGCCCCCTTATCTGCAAACCGGTGAAAGCGCCGTGCTCTACGACGGTGTCTGTAAGCTGTGCAACGGCTGGGTTCAGTTCCTGCTGCGTCGCCATCTGGCGCGGCAGGTCCGTTTTGCCTCAGTGCAGAGCGAGCAGGGCAAAGCGCTGCTGCGCTGGGCCGGACTGCCGGAAGAGAACATCAGCACCATTGTCTACATTGCCGATAACCAGCACTGGCTGCGGGCGCAGGCGGTGTTCCGCGTGATGCAGCACCTGCCGGCACCCTGGCGCGGGCTGGCGGTGCTGCGCCACTTTCCCGACGCGATCAGTAACTTTGCCTACGACCGTATCGCGTTAAACCGCTATAAGCTGTTTGGGCGTTACAGCGCCCAGCACGCTATCCAACCCGATTATCCCGGACGTTTTCTGCATCAGGTTGATACAGCTCACTAATCTTTAACAGTCAGTCGCAGGTGGCAATGAGATCAATGAGAACAATGATGTTATTGTTATGTCCACCGAATGTTAGATAAATGTGATGCTTTCAGGAAGCGGTAAGAGGGATTTATGCCGGTTAATTTCGATCTAAACGATCTCTACGCGTTTCGCGCGCTGGTGGAGTTTGGCAATTTTCGCCTGGCGGCAGAATCGATCTGTCTCTCACAGTCGGCGCTGAGCCGCAGGATAGATAAGCTGGAAACCTCGCTGGGGATCAAACTGTTTGAGCGTACCACGCGCCGCGTCACGCTGACGCTGAAGGGGCATGCGTTTGCTCAGCGCTCGGATAAGTTGCTGGCTGATTTTGAGGAGGTCATGGCCGATCTCAGTGAGGTGAGCTTAGCCCGCACGGGACTGATTACCATAGCCTGCGTGCCGTCAGCCGCCTACTACTTTATGCCCAACATTATCCGGCTGTTTCAGGCGCGCTATCCCCGCGTACGAGTCAAACTGATCGACAGCAGTGCGGCTAACGTTTATGACGCGGTGATTGGCGGTCAGGCCGACTTTGGCATCAGTTTTTCCAGCCGCTCGCAGCCGGATGTGCATTTCCAGCCGCTGATGGATGATCCCTACGTGGCGGCCTGTCGGCGTGACCATCCTATAGCTGGCAAAAAGAGTCTGAGCTGGCAGGCGTTTTATCAGTATGAATGGGTCGGGCTGGATAAAACCTCCGGCAATCGCAACCTGCTGGATCAGGCGCTGCAGGCGATCATGCCGGAGAAACCCTGTATCTGTGAAACCCGGCACGTCACCACCATGCTGGGGATGGTTGAGGCGGGGCTGGGCATTGCTGCCGTCCCCGCCATGTCGATGCCTGGCTACGATCACGCCCTGCTGATGGCGGTTCCATTGACCGATCCGCAGGTGAAACGCACCGTGGGTCTGCTACGTAAAAATGGCCGGTCGCTGTCGCACATTGCGGGCGAACTGGAGAACCTGATTATTGAACAGTATCAGCGTCTCTGACCGGTTTAGACGCTTTCACGGTGTGCAGTCCGCTGGCGTGCACCGCCTGTTGTGCCTCAGAGGAGGCGAGCCAGCGCAGCAGCTTAGCCGCCTCATCCGGCTGCGCTGACTTGCGCACCACGGCACCGGCGAAGCGGGTGGTGTATTGCAGCTTGTCCGGCAGTTCGCCAATAAAAGTAACGCCCGGCACCGGCAGCAGCTCACTGACCTGCTGAAAGCCGATAGCGTATTTACCGGCCGCGACCTCTGAGGCCACCGGGATGCGCTCAACCTTCACCGCTTTCCCCTTAACCTGATCTTCAATGCCCAGGCGGCTGAACAGCTGGCTGCTGACATACTTACCGCTGGCGCTGTCAGAGTAGGCGATTGAGCTGGCGTTCAGCAGAGCAGTACGCAGCGCGCTTTCGCTGCCGATCTTAACCGGCGTGGCACCCTGTTTGATCACCGCGCCGATGCGGGAGTCTGCCAGCTCAACCCGTGTACCCGGCAGCGTCTCGCCCTGCTTTTGCAGATCGCTTAGCGCATCGCCGACCATAATCACCACATCGGCCGGTTCACCACGCGCCAGTCGGGCCGGAATCGCCTGCGGGGTTTTGCCCATAGACGGACCGGCGACGGTGTTGATAGTGATCCCTTCACGCTGGGCGAAGCGGGGCGAGAGCGTATCCCACGCTGCTTTAAACCCGCCGGAGATCATCACCGTCAGCTCTTTTGCCTGCGCCGTGGCGCTGCCCGCCACGCTGAACAGCAGAGCAGCGTACAGCGACATCGTTTTCAGTTTCATTTTACGTTCCTCAGCTAACGGTTTCATGGGCAGGCGATACGGCACTGCGTGTACGACGATAGAGATAAAGTGTTGCCCCCAGGGCGCAGACTGCTGCAAAACTCATCCAGTAGCCTGGCGAGGCTTTATCGCCGGTCATCTCAATCAGGCCGGTTGACATCACCGGCGTAAATCCGCCAAACAGCGCAGTTGCCAGGCTATAGGCCAGCGAGAAGCCCGCCACGCGCACTTCCGCTGGCATGATTTCGGTCAGCGCCGGGATCATCGCGCCGTTGTAGAGACCATAGATCATTGAAAGCCACAGCAGCACGCCCAGCATCATCGAGAAGCCCGGTGCGGCGGCCAGCATGCTCAGAGCCGGATAGGTGGTGACTATTGCCAGCAGGGTCATGGCGACCAGCACAGGCTTACGGCCAAAGCGGTCGGAGATCGCACCGCCAATCGGCAGCCAGATAAAGTTCGACACCGCCACCAGCAACGTCACCAGCAGGCTGTCAGAGGCGCTGAGCAATAGCACTTTCTTGCCAAAGGTCGGCGCGTAAACCGTAATCAGGTAAAACGCAGTCGTGGTCATTGCTACCATCAGCATCCCGGCAATCACCACCTGCCAGTTGGCGAGCAGGATGCGGAACACCTGCTTCACATCGGGATGGCTGCGACGGTTGTTGAACTCCTGGGTCTCTTCCAGCTTGCGACGCAGCACGAAAATAAACGGCACAATCAGGCAGCCAAACAGGAACGGAATGCGCCAGCCCCATTCACGGATGGCACTCTCTTCCAGCACCGCGTTGAGGATAAAGCCCATCGCCGCCGCCACCATAATCGCGACCTGCTGACTGCCCGACTGCCAGCTTGTGTAGAAGCCCTTGCGGCCTGGTGTGGCGATCTCTGCCAGATAGACCGACACGCCGCCCAGCTCCGCACCGGCGGAAAAGCCCTGCAGCAGCCGACCAATCAGCACCAGCAGCGGCGCCCACAGCCCAATACTCTGGTAAGAGGGGATCAGCACGATCATAAAGGTGCCTGCTGCCATGATGGAGAGCGTGACGATCAGCCCTTTACGACGGCCAACCTTATCGATGTACGCCCCCAGCACTACCGCGCCAATCGGGCGCATCAGGAACCCTGCGCCAAACACGGCAAAGGTCATCATCAGTGAGGCGAACTCACTGCTGGCCGGGAAAAAGGTATGGGCGATATAGGTGGCATAGAAACCGAACAGGAAGAAGTCGAACTGTTCGAGAAAGTTGCCTGAGGTAACACGGAATATTGCGCCAATCCTGGCGCGGTGAGTCATGGGTGAGGTTGTCTGCATCAGTAACTCCAGTAAGGTATGACGCTTTTTGCCGCGCCTGTGACTGAAGAGTGGATCAGCGCCCGGCGCTAAATAAGTGCAAAAAGGGCATCGATTAATGTGCCAGCCGCATGATTGCCAGGCGTTATCACTTAAAGTGTTTCGCATTCAACAGGTTAAATGGCGGGATGGTTTTTTTGTGCCTGTTAGTGAGTCTGAGAGGAGTTTGCGGAAATGTGACAGATTTCATAAGCGTGTTGCAGGCGAATAGAGGGAATCTGGCTTGTCTGAGGCCATCAGCGCAGAGTCTGGCGGCAAAAAAAAGGTTCAGAACGCAGGCAGCAAGGCGTCAGGGAAAGGTTATGCCAAAAATCTGATGTAAATGTCGGACGCCCGCTACGGTAAAAACCACTTCACGGTAGCCAGGCTGCCGGGTTAGCCAGCCTTGCGTTTCAAAGGCACTCAGCAGCGCTGCACCCGCGTAGCCGCCGAGATGGAACCGGCGCTCACTCCAGTCGAGACAGCCACAGCAGGCTCTGCGGCGTCCGGGCTGTGACAGATCAATCTGCAACGCCGCAAACTGCTGCAGACCCAACAGGGTGACAGCGCTGCCTTCCGGCGTGATCCAGCCCTGTTGCGCCATTGCGGCATAGATCTGCACCGCAATCTCACCGGCCAGATGGTCGTAACAGGTGCGGGCGGAGCGAAGTGATGTCGGGGTGGTGCTCGCCGGCGCGGCAATCCGTCGCCACGACACGCCCATCATGTTCTCAATCAGCGCAGCGATGTCACTGCCGGTCAGTCGGTAATAACGGTGACGCCCCTGCGCCACGCAGACGATCAAGCCACTGGTGATCAACCGGTTCAGATGGGCGCTGGCGGTTGAGGGCGCCACGTCGGTGACGGCACTGAGTTCGGTGGCGGTCCAGGCGCGTCCATCCATCAGCGCGGACAGCATCTTCACCCGTGACGGATCGGCCATTGCGGCGGCGACGCCCACAATCGCATTCTCAAGTGCTTCGCTATCGTCAGGTGCGTTATGCGGTTGTGGAGTTGCCATCAGATTACAGTGCCCATTCTGTGGTCAGCCCGGCGGCTGATCGATTGTTATCGGTAATCAGGATCAGCTGGTTAGCGTGATCGCTGTATTGCACCAGGATGTTGATTCCGGCATCGGCAAGGCGTGCAGTGATCGCCCCCAGCTCGCCGGGACGCTGTTGCGGTAACCTGCGAATAAGCGGGACGTTAACTGCCTCGACGGCGATACCTTCTGCTTCAAGCACGGCCCGCGCCCGTTCGCCTTCCTCAACCAGAAAATGAGCGTGGCTTTGCTCACCAAAGGAGAACAGGCCGCCGCCTTCCAGTCCAATCCCATGACGGCCCAGCAGCGTGGTGAGCCGGGAAAGTGTGCCTGGACTATTTTGCAGGATGACATGAATATCGAACATGTTAATTTACTCCCTGTTGTGAGGCATATTCTCTGATCAGCGTGACGATGCGAAGACGGTAACCGGCAAAAAGGGTCTCGCGGCCTTCACGCTGTGCGGACTGGTGACAGAGGTTGCGCTTCCAGGCCAGCACCGATTCTTCATCGCGCCACCAGGAGAGCGAGAGAATTTTTTTCTCATCGGTCAGGCTTTGAAAGCGCTCAAGAGAGATAAACCCGCTGTTTTGCATCAGCAGCGGTTTAAGGTCGGCAGCCAGTTGCAGGTAACGCATCTGGTGTTCGGGTCGGGCTTCGGCTTCAAATAGTACGGCAATCATCGCTATCCTCCTTTGGGTGATAGCGCAAAAATAGCGGGCGGGGCGGGTTGATGCTTCGGCCGGTAACGAAATATGGCTGCAGGGGCGACCTCCAGCCGGTGCAATCTTGTAATGGAGCAGATGATATGTTCAGCGGACTCAGTGCGTTCCCCCTTACTCCCTTTGCGGCAGGCAAGCCCGATGAAGCGGCTTTTTTGCGGCTGCTGCGCAGGCTGACTGATGCAAAAGTCGATTCACTTGGCGTGCTGGGGTCCACCGGCAGCTACGCCTATCTCACCCGCGCGCAGCGCAGGCGTATCGCAGAACTGGCGGTGGAACATGCAGAGTCGATTCCGGTGATGATCTGCATTGGTGCGGTGGGCACTGACGAGGTGCTGGCGCTGGCGGAGGACGCGCAACAGGCGGGCGCGGCCGCCTTACTGCTGCCGCCGCTGGGTTATCAGACGTTGAATGAAGATGAGGTGTTCACGCTTTTCGAGACCGTGACGCGACACGCCTCGGTGCCAGTCTGTATCTATGACAATCCCGGCACCACCCATTTTACGTTTTCCGATGCGCTGCTGAGCCGGATCGCCGCACTTTCCGGTGTCGGGTCAGTGAAAATTCCTGGTGTACCGGCGGAGCAATCTGCGGCTAACGATCGCCTCGCTCAGCTGCGCGGCACGCTGCCAGATTCCGTATCGATTGGCGTCAGTGGCGATGCCTCAGCCGCCAACGGGCTGATTGCGGGCTGTGATGGCTGGTATTCGGTGTGCGGCGGACTGTTTCCGCGCGTTGCAAAAGCGATGACCGAAGCGGCGGCCGCAGGCGACCATCAGAGCGTCAGGGCGCAGTCCGATCGCCTGCAGCCGTTATGGGCGCTGTTCCGCCAGCATGGCGGCAGTTTCCGGGTGATCAGCGCCGCGGCGGGGCTGCTGGGACTGACCGAACGCGACTCCCTGCCGCGCCCGCTGCTGCCACTCTCCGCGGCGGACTGCCAGCAGATTGCTGACGTGCTCGCGGCACTCGACCTCTCTTAAGATCCCACGCCAGAAGGCATTAACCGTGGCGCACCAGGTTAAAGCCTTCTTCCTCCTGCGGCGCTTCGAAATAGCGGGTAATCAGCGCGAACTGATCGTCCGTTGCGGCAAAGGCGTGTTCGCCGTCCTGATTTCGGGCGTGCAGGCGCGATTTACACAGCGCATCCGGTACGTCCAGATAATGCAGGCGATGGTCGGCAGAGGATGCCTTAATCACCGACATCATCCAGTCGCGATTCGCCCGGGTGTTGGCAGGAAAATCGAGCACCACCGACACGCCTGCGTTAAGCAGCGCGACCAGATGAGGCGTCATCGCCTTTCTGAGTTTTGCCGCATAGCGCACGTAATCGGCCACCGACTGCATCTCGTCCTTATAGAGCGCGGCGAGCCACTGATCCTCGCTGATCACCACGCAATCGGGGGCGGCGCTCAGCTCAGCCGCCAGCGTCGATTTCCCGGAGGCAATTTTTCCACACAGCAGATGCAGCGTGGCGGGGGCAAAGGTCATGGTCATATCACTCCTGTGTCAGCCTGATAGTGAACCGCGCGCATTACGCGAAAGGAAGGTAAAGCAGGTCTCGCCGAAGCGGGATTCAGGCTAACAAAACAGGGGAGAGATAAGCAATGAGAGGCATAAAGTTGCTGGTGAGTAAAACCCGGATTTACCGCGCGTAACAGCCTTCGCTGCTGCGGGCGTTACTGCATTCAGCAAAAACCGCGGCTTTCGCTGGGCACGTTGACACGCCTGAACGGGGAAGTGCGGTCAGGCGTTGAGTGCAATATCAGATACGCTTTCAGAAAGGGGTGAATCGGCGCTGAACAGCTGGCAACTGACTTCATTTTTGTGCCATCAGCAACGTCAGCAGTTCGCGGCAGCATGCCTCTTCTTCTGCACTGTCTGCGGATGCCAGGTGGCGCAGCAGTTCCATACAGCTTTTTTCCTTGCCCGCTTCCAGTAACTCTTCGATCAGAAAGTTGAGTTTGTCCTGTTCAGACACGGCAAAGGATGAACTAAACTCATTTTTGATCGGGCCACTGTGATTCACCGGCAACGTGAGGGTGTTTTGCATTGGCATAGTATTGTCCTGTTTCGGGTTAAAAAATGTTCGGCGATTGCTATTAAACTTATACAACGATCCGGAATTTGTACAGAAATCTGCCCGATTGATTTTCAGGACGAAGCTAAGCGCAGCGCGGTTGCGGCGTAAATGTCAGCTAATCATTAAGTTAGCGGGAGAAGGAATTTCAGAAAAATTCTGCGGGCCTGAAGCAGGATGCGGAGACGGGAAAAACCAGGTCAGTCCTGCGTCAGGTCAGCAGGCGGCCCACCGGGCCGCCTGCACTATTTAGCGGTCAGGAAATCTTCGCGCTGCGGTGTAAACGTATCCAGTAACGTGCCCGCCTCAAGACAGACACAGCCATGAACCACATTGGGCGCTTTGTAGAGCGTATCTCCTGCGCCCACCTCACGCGTTTCACCATTGATGGTGAAGGCAAAACGTCCGCTCAGCACATAGGTCAGCTGCTCGTGGGGATGGTGATGCAGCGGGCCGACAGCCTCTTTCTCAAAAATCACTTCTACCGCCATCATGGTGCCGCCGTACGCCAGCACGCGGCGGGTCACGCCGTTGCCCAGATCTTCCAGTGGTCGCTCTTTATGGTAGATAAACATCGCAATCCTCCTGCGGTTGCCCCTGCTGCGGTGACCGTTTTGTGATGGATCTCACAGCACTCGGGTGAATTAGTTTATGCACTTTAGTGGTTTTTCACTAAAATGAAACGGTGTTTCAATTAATTTATAAGGGTAGATCATGAAAATCGCGTTAATGATGGAAAACAGCCAGGCCGCTAAAAACGTTACCGTGCTGAAAGAACTGGAAGGCGTCGCACAGCCACTGGGCCATCAGGTCTTCAACGTCGGTATGAGCGATGAGCAGGATCACCATCTGACCTATATTCACCTCGGCATTCAGGCCAGCGTGTTGCTCAACAGCCAGGCCGTGGATTTCGTGGTCGCGGGCTGCGGCACCGGGCAGGGCGCGCTGATGTCGCTTAACATTCACCCGGGCGTCGTCTGCGGCTACTGTATCGATCCGGCGGATGCCTACCTGTTTGCGCAGATCAACAACGGTAATGCCTTATCTCTGCCGTTCGCCAAAGGCTTTGGCTGGGGCGCTGAACTTAACCTGCGCTTTATCTTTGAAAAAGCCTTCACCGGCGAGAAGGGCAATGGCTATCCGCCAGAGCGTAAAGAGCCGCAGGTGCGTAATGCCGGTCTGCTGAATCAGGTCAAAGCTGCCGTGATCAAAGAGAACTACCTCGACACGCTGCGCGCCATCGACCCTGAACTGGTGCGTACTGCCGTTAGTGGCCCACGTTTCCAGCAGTGTCTGTTTGAGCATGGCAAAAATCAGGAAATCGTCGCTTTTGTGCGTCAGTTGACCCACTAACGCATCTGGGGTCATAAGGCCGGTCTGACCGGCCTTTTTTTATTCTCTCTTTCCCGACATCAGCTGAACGTCAGCTCTGCTGCGCCAGCGCCGGATTGTAATGGCGACTCGCCTCCACCAGCATCCGGGTGTAGGGCATCGCGGCGCGGTCGGCCACCAGCGTCGGCACATCCAGCGTCTCCAGCACCTTGCCCTGTTGCATAACCGCCACGCGATGGCAGAGGTGCGCCACCACGCCGAGATCGTGTGTCACCATCAGATAGGTCAGGTTCTCCTGCTGCTGCAGATCGCTGAGCAGATTGAGGATCTCCGCCTGCACCGAAACATCCAGTGCGGAGGTCGGCTCATCCAGCAGCAGCACGCGCGGCTCTAAAATCAGCGCACGGGCAATCGCCACGCGCTGACGCTGACCACCGGAAAGCTGGTGCGGATAACGCGTCTGCCAGGCGCGATTCAGCCCGACCTTATCCAGCATCGCCACGACGCGCTGCTGGCGCTGCCCGATACCCTGAATCTGTAATGGCTCTTCAAGGATATCGCCCAGCGTATGACGCGGATGCAGGGAGCCATAAGGGTCCTGAAACACCATCTGCACCTGACGGCAGCGCGCCCGATCGATGCGGTGCGCCAGCGGCTGGCCATCAATGGTCAGCTCTCCCTGCCAGTGATTAAACAGGCCCGCCAGACACTTCAGCACCGTGGTTTTACCCGAGCCTGACTCACCGACCAGCCCGAAGATTTCACCCTGTTTAACCTGCAGGCTGACGTCGAACAGCACCTGATTACGGCGACCCTCTTCACCAAAACTCAGGTTGAGATTTTTCACCTCAATCATCGTAACTCCTTAGTCAGTTAGCCAGCTGGCGTGACGTTGTAACACCGGCAGACGGGTGCGCCGCCGATCAAGGTCGGGCAGTGCTGCCAGCAGTCCCTGGGTGTAGGGATGCTGCGCGCGGTCAAGTTCGCTGGCGGCCAGCGACTCCACCACGCGTCCGGCATACATCACCAGCACCCGATCGCAGAAGCTGCGCACCAGATTGATATCGTGACTGATAAAAATCAGTCCCAGACCGCGCGCTTTCACCAGATCATCCAGCAGCGCCAGCACCTGCAGGCGAACCGAGACATCCAGCGCAGAGGTGGGCTCATCGGCAATCACCAGTTCCGGCTCGGTGATCAGCATCATGGCGATCATGACGCGCTGCCCCTGGCCGCCGGAAATCTCATGGGGATAGAGCTGATATACCCGTTCAGGATCGCGGATTTGCACTTCCTCCAGCATCGCCATCGCCCGCTGACGTGCCGCAGATTTCTGGCCGCGATGGTGACTGCGCCAGGCTTCGGCAATCTGTTCGCCAACCCGGATCACCGGATTCAGCGAATATTTCGGGTCCTGCATAATCATCGAGATACGTTTGCCACGAATGGCGCGCATCTCTGCCGGGCTGGCGTGCAGCAGGTCGATATCGCCAAACTGCATCCGGCTCGCCTCAATGCGCGCCTTAGCTGGATGCAGCTGCAGCAGGGCGCGACCCACGGTCGATTTACCGGAGCCGGACTCACCGACAATCGCCAGCTTCTCCTGACCGAGCTGAAAGGAGACGCCACGCACCGCCGGCGTAATCTGGCGTCCGTTAACAAAGTTCACGTGCAAATCGCGCACGTCGAGCAACGGCGAGGCGTTACTCACTGCGGGGATCGAGCAGGTCACGTAGGCCATCTCCTAAGAAGTTAAATGCCAGGCTATTAATCAGGATCGCCAGACCGGGAACGGTCACCACCCACCAGCACTCCAGCATGTAGGTGCGGCCACTGGCGATCATCGCGCCCCATTCCGGATCCGGCGGCTGCGCGCCCAGCCCAAGAAACCCCAGCCCGGCGGCGGTGAGGATAATGCCCGCCATATTCATGGTGATGCGGATAATTACCGACGGCAGGCAGAGCGGAATAATGTGCTTCCAGAGCACCCGCAGCGGCGACGCGCCCTGTAAGCGCACCGCCGAGATAAAGTCCGCCTGACGCAGCGACAGCGTTTCAGCGCGGGCCAGACGGGCAATGGGTGGCCAGGCGGTGAGCGTAATGGCGATCACCACATGCTCCAGACCCGGCCCCAGCGCGGCAACAAAGGCCAGCGCCAGTACCAGGCTCGGGAAGGAGATAAAGATATCGGTGACGCGCATCAGCACGCCGTCGACTTTGCCGCCAAAATAACCGGCGGTGACGCCCAGCAGCAGGCCCAGCGGCCCGACGGTGACCGATACCAGCAGCACGATGTAGAGCGTGATGCGTGCGCCCCACACCAGACGACTGAAGATATCCCGGCCAAACTCGTCGGTGCCGAACCAGTGGGCCGCGCCGGGGGGCGTCAGCGCATTGTTAAGATCCTGAACCAGCGGGTGATACGGCGCGATCCAGGGCGCGAACAGCGCCACGATGCAGAGCACCAGCACAATGCCACCACCAATCGCGGTCAGGGGATTACAGGCCATGCGCCAGAGGAAATAGCCGCAGCGGGCAGCAAAACGCTGACAGCGCACCAGCCGCTCACGGGAATGACTCACAGACGCAGCGTCAAAAGAGATCGTCATACTTTGGTCCTCGGATCGAACACCTGATAGAGCAGGTCGGAGATCAGGTTAAGCAGCACAAAAATCAGGCCCACCACCAGCACACAGCCCATCACCGCATTCATATCGCCCAGCATCAGGCTGCCGGTGAGGTAGGAACCAAAGCCGGGCCAGGAGAAGACGGTTTCAATCAGCACCGCGCCCTCCAGCAGCGAGCCATAGGCCAGCGCCACCACGGTCAGCAGCTGCACCAGGATATTGCGGAAGGCGTGCTGCCAGATCACCTGCCATTCAGTCAGGCCTTTGACCCGCGCGGTCAGAATGAACTCCTGCGACAGCTGCGCGAGCATAAAGCTGCGCGTCATGCGGCTGATATAGGCCATGGAGTGAAAGCCGAGCAGCGAGGCGGGCAGCACCAGATGATTCAGCGCATTCCAGAACACCTGACTGTTGCCCGCCAGCAGGGCGTCAATCAGCATAAAGCCGGTGCGACGTGGCACGATGCCATCCAGGCTGAAGTCCACCCGACCTGCGCCGCCGACCCAGCCGAGATGGGCATAGAACAGCAGCAGGCCAATCATGCCGACCCAGAAGATTGGGGTGGAATAACCGGCCAGGCTGAGCATCCGCACCACATAGTCGATGACGCTGTTGCGACGCGCCGCCGCCAGCACACCCAGCGGCACGCCCAGTCCTGCGCCAATCACAATCGCCAGCGTGGCCAGCTCTACGGTTGCCGGAAAGACGCGCACAATGTCATGCACCACCGGCTGACCGGTGAGCAGCGCATGGCCGAGATCGCCATGCAGCAGCGCGTTAAGGTAGATGCCAAACTGCACCCACAGCGGTTTATCAAAGCCGAGCTGGTGATAAACCTGCTGATAGGTGGCCTGATCGGCGTCGGGGCCGACAATCGCCAGCACCGGATCCAGCGGCATTACCCGGCCAATAAAAAAGGTCAGCAGCAGCAGGCCGAACAGGGTAATCACTACCTGCACCGCGCGATGGCTGATGCGGCGGCACTGAGTTCGGGTCAGGGTCAGGATCATAGGGTGCCTCCCGCTTTGGCTTCAGGGGTTTTCCAGACATCGCGGAGGAAGGTGGTCGCTGAGGGATGCGGCTGATAATCCTGCACCCGGTTACTGACCACCACGGAGTCGAGCATTTGTGAAATCGGCATCAGTGCAGGCACCAGCTGGTCATAGCGCTGCTGGATGGCGTAATAGGCCTGCTGCTGGCGGGTCTTGTCGCGCTCCACCAGCGCCTGATCGATCATGCTGTTGAGCTGTGCGTCGTAGAAACCGGTGCGCCAGCCCTGGAAGTTGGTCAGCCGGGCGCTGTCAGCATTATTCGGGTTATAGACCAGCGCGCGCAGGCTGGAGTGGGGATGCGGCTCCACGCCGCTGCCGCCGCGTCCGACCAGCAGACTGAACTGGCGATCGCGCATCGCGCCATAGATCTGGTTACCGGTGCCGGTGATGATTTTTGCGCGGATCCCGCCCTGGAGCAGCGTCGACTGCACGGCGATGGCGATGTTCAGAAAGGGCTGATCGGCCAGCACCCGCAGCGTGGTGTCGAATCCATCCGGATAACCCGCTTCAGCCAGCAGTGCGCGGGCGCGCGGCACATCGAGCCGGTAACCGGGATCGGGCAGCGTGGCGGGCATGCCAGCCTGAATCGGGCGCTGATGCAGCTCGCCATAGCCGGTCATCAGGCTTTTATTGATGCCCTGATAATCGACCAGGTAGCGTACCGCCTCCCGCACTTTGATATTGTCGAAGTGCGGATCTTTCATGCTCATCGCCAGGTAGTAGATCGTTCCTTTTCTTACCGCATCAATGGTGAGATCGGGGTCGTGCCGCAGGGCGCGCACGTCGGGGATCGCCATGTTGCTGGCGATATCCAGATCGCCTTTCTCCATCATCAGTCGCAGGGTCTGCGACTCCTGCAGATGGCGGAACACCACCCGTGACATCTTCGCCTCGCCGCGCCAGTAATCGGTCGCACGACTCATGCGCAGCACATCTTTTGCCTGCCATACATCCAGCCGGAACGGGCCGGAGCCCGCTTCATGGGTAGTGAGCCAGCGGTTGCCCCAGTCGCCATCCACCTCATGCTGCTGCACGGTTTTGCTGTCCAGCACCACCATGCTGCCCAGCGCCGCCAGCGAGTAGATCACCAGTTGCGGATCGTTAGGTCTGGGCAGGGTGATCACCAGCGTGCGGTCGTCGGGTGCGGTAATCATCTGGTCAACGTTGTCACGGCTGAAACCGTACGATTTCCACACCGACGCCTGCGCCAGGTTCAGATGCAGCACCCGCCGCATCGACCAGACTGCATCGGCGCTGGTCAGCGGATTGCCGGAGTGAAACCTGACGTTGTCGCGCAGGTGAAAAGTCAGGGTGCGGTTATCCGGACTGACTGACCAGCGTTCCGCCAGCGCCGGGCGCACCTCGGTGAGTTGCTGCGGGTTCAGCTCGACCAGTCCGTCATAGAGATTCACGACAATGCCGACCACTTCGTTGCCGGTCATAGCGGCCGGATCCAGGGTGAGCAGGTTATTCATATTCATGCCGACGATCAGCTGGTCATCCGGGGTCTTTGCCTGGATTGACGCGCTGCCCGTCAGCACCAGCAGCGTGATCAGCCACGCGCCACATCGTTGTGTCAGGGTCATAGGTAAAGTCCAGCAGGTCAGAGGTTTTCCCGTTTACGACTCTGCCTGCTGCTGGCCACCGGGATGGCAGGCAGCAGGCGGGCGACGGGGTTATTATTGTTTGCCGTACTTCGGTAGTGCGATTTACCAGCGGTTCAGCGTGTGCGTCTCAATCCAGCTGAAGTTAATATCCTCCCCCAGCCCGCTGCGGGTGGGCAGGGTGACAAATCCCTGATCGTCCATCGGGTCGATCAGGCTGTTGAGGTAGGCGGGCGGTGTTTCATAATCCAGGAAGGGATGCAGCAGGCCGCGCTCATACCAGCGACAGTTACGGATCGCCCCGACAACCGCCAGGCTGGCCGCACCGTTGCCGTGCACTTCGCAATCCATGCCAAAGGCTTCAGCCAGATTCGCCACTTTCAGGGTGGGCGAGATGCCGCCTACGCCGTTGGCACCGGCTCGCAGAATGTCGCAGGCTCCGGCACGCACCCAGTCGGCGCGGCTGTGATGTTTACCGCCCAGGCTCTCCGGACCAAGCACGTCGATAGAGAGGTTTTCGGCCAGCCAGGTGTAAGAGGCCATGCTCTCTTCCTCCATCGGCTCCTCGAACCAGGCGAAATTAAGCTTTTCCAGCGCCTTGCCGATGGTCAGCGCGTCACTGCGGCTGTACCAGTGGTAGCCATCCAGCATCAGCGCGATATCGGGGCCCACCGCTTCACGCACCGCCGCGCAGGCTTTGATATCCATCGCCGGGCTGGGTGCGAAGGAGACTGGCGGCATCCAGGTGTGCAACTTGATCGCCTGATACCCGCGTGCCACCAGCTTTTCCGCGAACTGCGCATACTCATCCGGTGTTGATAATCCACCGCTCAGCTCATCACCACACATGGTGCTGCCGTAAGCCGGGATCTTCTCGCGATAGCCGCCCAGCAGTTTGTGGACAGGCTGTTTCAGCTTCCGTCCAATCAGATCCCACAATGCCTGCTCCACAGCGGAAAGCGCCCGCTCGGTGAGCTGATGGGCGCTGCCGCGCTGCCAGTGCACCAGATCCTGCCAGAGACGCTCCCGGTCAAAGGCGTTCTGACCGATCAGCACTTTGCGGAAAAAGGCATTAACCACATGGGATCGCACCACTTCCGGCGGCGCAAAGGCGTAACCACAGTCGCCTTCCTCGCTGGTCAGGGTCAGTAGCGCCATCTGCGCATCATTTTCCGGGCCAGGGTGGGAGTGTCCTGCGCTGTCGGCGCAACGCTGGGTGGGATAGGTAAAAAGGGTGACATCAATGGCGCTGATCTTCACGGTTAAGCTCCTGTGGCAGTCTGTCCTGTTGAATTATTAAAACGCTGTTTCATTTTCAATCTAGCCTTCACAATTCATTAACGCATTAGCCAAAACGATACGATTAATGGCTAATATGTGTGCAACTGCCCAGGGTGTTGTGAACATATTCACGAAAGCTGACCGTTTTGTGAGCAGCGACACGCTCCGCTTTTTCCTCTCAAGGGATCTCTTTGAGCGCAACTCCGCCAGTTAACCCCGCCGCAAAAAACATTTAACCGGATGACTTCCCCTGACCACTGTTTTAGGTGATAGTAACGCCGCTTTACATTAATAATTCTCATTATCATTTGTGCGGGTTTTTACAATGAAAAAATGGTTTTTAGCGCTGGGGCTGCTCACGCTGGCAGGGACGGCTTCGGCCAAATTGATTACCGATGTCGCAGGCCGTCAGGTCGAGGTGCCGCAGGAGGCAAAACGCATCATTCTGGGTGAGGGCCGTCAGATGTATCTGCTGGCGGCATTTGATACTGATGCCCCATTTAAACGGGTGATTGGCTGGCGTGACGACTTCCCGAAAGCGGACTGGGACGGTTATCAGGCTTACGAAAAACGCTATCCGGAAATTAAAAAATTACCGACCTTTGGCGGGGCGAAAGATGGCACTTTCAACGTCGAGCAGGCGTTAACCCTGAAGCCCGATCTGGTGCTGATGAATCTGGAATCCAAAGCCGCCACCGATGAAGGCAAGCTGATTGAAAAACTGCAGGCAGTAGGCGTGCCGGTGGTGTTTATCGATTTCCGCGAAGCGCCGATGGTGAATGCGGAGAAAAGTATCCGCATCATGGGCGAACTGGTGAACAAACCGGCGCGTGCCCAGGAAATTATCACCTTCCGCCAGCAGCAGATTGACCTTGTCACCTCGCGTCTGAAGAACTTTACCGGCTACCGCCCGAAAGTGATGATTGACCGCGCAGGCGGCTACAGCGACGAGTGCTGCATGTCGTTTGGCAATGAGAACTTTGGTCAGATGGTTGAGATTGCGGGCGGTCGTAACATCGCTAAAGATCTGATCCCTGGCACCTTCGGCACCGTTAACCCGGAACAGATTATCGCCAGCCAGCCGGATGTGGTGGTGGTGACCGGCGCTAACTGGAAGAATTACAACACCGTGGGCAAATGGGTCGGCGTCGGTCCGGGTGCCAATGTCACCGAGGCTACCGCGCGTCTTAAGGGGCTGATGATGCGCGATGCTTTTAAAACCCTGCCGGTGGCGCACAACGGCAATGTCCACGCCATCTGGCATCAGTTCTACGACAGCCCTTACCAGTTTGTGGCTATCCAGGCGCTGGCGAAATGGCTGCATCCCGATCTGTTTGCCGATCTGGATCCGGACGCCACCTTCCGCACGTTCCACGAGAAGTTCCTGCCGCTGCCTTATCAGCCAGGATACTGGGTTACTTTACCCGCTGATAAACCCTGACTGACCGGCGATGACAGGGACGTCATCCGCCTGATTTGCAATTCCTCCTGAATAAACCCTCTGTTTCTCTTCAGATTTACTAATCTTTTACAGGCGCGGAGTCAGTTGCTCTGAGCAGCGCGACGTCTGACGCGGTCCGCATTCACGTTAAAAATGGAGAGAAACATGCGCAATACCCTGGGAAGATCGGCCTTTGCCGTGACGCTGTACGCTCTGCTGGAGCCGGTGCCGCTGGGCTTTTTTGTCGCGGCCTGGCTGTTCGATATTCTCTATAGCCAGACCTTTGTGCTGTTCTGGACGGATGCCGCAGGCTGGCTGATTGCGCTGGGACTGATACTGGCGATTGTGCCGCGACTCATCGCGCTGGTTTATCTGTTCCGCGGCAGTGACAGTGCGGAAAAGAGTCATTTCTGGCTCTGGCTGGTGGCGATTGTGATCGCTATCGTCAATGCGTTTATTCACAGCCGTGATGCCGCCGCTGTCATCCCGCTGGGCGTGACGCTTTCGACGCTGGTGGTAGCGCTGCTGCTGCTGGCGAATGTGCAACTTGCGTTACGTCAGCGTAGCGCTTAAGGAGGAGCCACCATGAAGATACCGCATAAAACGTTGCTCGCGCTTACCCTGACAGCACTGCTGGCAGGCTGTGATGATGGTGCGCTTGTCGATCCGCAAAAGCAGATCGGACCGAATCCTGAACTGCCGCAGGCACAGAACTTCTTTATGCCGCCGATGCAGGTGCCGGAAGGCACGCCGTGGAAAGCGGGCGAAATGCCAAAAGTGGCTGACGGGCTGAAAATCGAAAAGATCGCTGACAATCTGCAGCATCCGCGTCAGGTTTATGTGCTGCCGAATAACGATGTACTGGTGGCGGAATCCAACGGCCCGGCCAAACCCACTACCCGGCCTAAACAGCTGATTATGGGCATTGTGCAGAAAGCGTCAGGTAAGGGCGGCGCTGGCGGCAACCGGATTACGCTGCTGCGCAACGTCAATGGCAAATGGGAGCAGCACCGCTTTATTGAGAATCTGCACTCGCCGTTTGGTATGCAGCTGATTGGCAATACCCTTTACGTCGCGAATGCTGACAGCCTGGTGAAGTTCCCCTATCGCGAAGGGGAGACGGAGATCCGCACCGCGCCTGAAGAGGTGACGGAACTGCCGGGCGGGCCGATTAACCACCACTGGACCAAAGCGCTGTTGGCCAGCCCCGATGGCAGCAAGCTCTATGTGGGTGTCGGCTCCAACAGTAACGTCACCGAGAACGGCATTGGCGCAGAGTATCGCCGCGCCGCGGTGCTGGAAGTGGACGCGGCCAGCGGTGCCAGCCGGATCTACGCCAGCGGATTGCGCAATCCGACCGGTTTACAGTGGGAACCGCAGAGCGGAAAACTGTGGGCCATCGTCAACGAGCGTGATGAAATCGGCTCCGATCTTGTGCCTGACTACATGACCTCAGTGCAGGACAAAGGCTTCTATGGCTGGCCCTACAGCTACTTTGGTCAGCATGTGGATACCCGTGCCGAACCGCAGCGTCCCGATCTGGTTGAGAAGGCGATTAAGCCTGATTATGCCCTGAGTTCGCATGTCGCTCCGCTGGGGCTGCTGTTCTACGGCGCAGATAACATGCCGCAATACCAGGGCGGTGCGTTTATCAGTGAACATGGCAGCTGGAACCGTACGCCGCTGAATGGCTACAAAGTGGTGTGGGTGAAATTTGAAAACGGCAAGCCAGTGGGTCAGCCGCAGACGGTGGTCTCGGGCTTCCTGACGGACGACGAAAAGCAGGTGCGTGGATTACCGGTCGGTCTGGCCAGCGACAAACAGGGCGGTGTCCTGATTGCTGATGATGCGGGTAATACCGTGTGGCGAATCAGCGCCGCGAAGTAAGCATTGCGCTGCTTTTTTAAGCAGAAAGCAGGCATAAAAAAAGGATTTGGCATTTCGCCAAATCCTTTATTTTTTGTTCGCTACCCGGCTGGTAACCGCGCTGCGAACGAGGTGCTCAGCACTCTCCACAAACAAGATTGTAAAATGTGCGGCTAAGGATTTCAAGTTTCGCCAAAATGCTGTATGTTTATACAGGTGTTGAGTGTTGAGCATCGCCTCATTGTCGACTGGCCGCTCCCAGGGGCACGGTTTTAAAATCCCGGCAGGCATCAGGTGGTGCTGGCCTGTGGCTTTAACCATGAGTGCCGCTCAGCTCTCTCCACAAAGATGTGCTTAGGCGCCCGGCGGGTAGAGTCAAAGCCCTGGTTGCCGAACAGCGCGCTCCTGTAAAAGGAGAAGGAAAGTGATGGAACTGACTAAGCTGATTCTGGATCTTATCCGGGTCATCTTGCAGATCATCGTTGCCCTTATGCAACTGACCGGTCACGCAGGTTAACCGGAACTTGAAACAAGGCGGAGCTAACCACTCCGCCTTTTTTCTTTGTCAATTCTCTGTCATCGGAGGCGGGTAAGGTGGTGCGGCAAAGCACGCCGCCGGGGCGCTGCTTATCCAGACCGGGAGTTTTATGTCCATTGCCGCCGTTATGCCCGCCCGATTAGCGCACACCTGGATTGATGAGAGTGTGAAGATGCGCGAAACCACTGTGGGTCAGCAGTGTGAGATCCTGGCGCACAGCACGCTGGAATATAGCGAGCTGGGTGACTTCTCCTATGTCGGTGAACACTGCTGCCTGGCCGATACCCAGGTGGGGCGCTTCTGCGCCATTGCTAATCAGGTGCGCATTGGCGCGCCGAATCATCCTATGGACCGCGCTTCCCAGCATCGCTTTACCTACTGCCCGGAGTATTACCACCCCGACGCCCGGCGCGATCAGGGGTTCTTTTCCGCCCGTCGCGCCGATCGGGTGATAATCGGTCACGATGTGTGGATAGGTCACGGCGTAATTGTGCTGCCTGGCGTCACCATTGGTGATGGTGCGGTGCTGGCTGCGGGTGCAGTAGTGACGAAAAACGTCGCGCCCTACAGCGTAGTGGGCGGTGTTCCGGCCAGGCCACTGCGGGTGCGCTTTACACCGGCTATCGCCGCACGTCTCCAGCGCATTGCCTGGTGGAACTGGCCGCTGGAGAAACTGCTGGCGAATCTGCCCGATTTTCAGCACGGTGACATCGAAGCGTTCTGCCAGCGGCACGGTGCATAACCCCACGGCGCCGTCAGCCGGTTTGTACGCCGAAATAGCGCACAACCCGCTGGCCATAGAGCCCGACAGCCAGTCCGGCGACGATCAGCAGCAGCGCGGCGATTTTCTGAGGTGAAACCGTTTCGCCAAATATCGCCACTGAACCCAGGATGCCGAACACCGGTACCAGCAGCGACAGTGGCGCGACCGTAGAAACCGGATAGTGTTTCAGCAGCCAGTTCCACACCCAGTAGCCCAGCAGGGTATTGGGATAGACCTGAAACAGTATCGACAACACCGCCTTCACATCCAGCTGGGTGAAGAGTGCGTGATAGCCCGCGCTGCCATTGACCAGCCCGTCCAGCAGGAAGAGTGGAATGGGTGCAAAGGCGCTCGACCAGACCAGAAAAGCAAAAACCTGCCGGGTGCCCGCTTTTTTATTGATGATATTGGCAATACTCCATGCGACCGCGCCTGCCAGCACCAGCAGCATGCCGGAAAACGTCACCGAGCCATCGGTAATGAAAAAAATGCTCAGCAGACCGGCGCAGGCCAGCGCACACCCGGCGATCTGATAGCGGCTGAGGCGCTCTTTGAATACCCAGCCACCGAGCAGCAGCGTGAAGAAGGCGCTGAACTGCAGCAGCAGCGAGGCGATGCCCGCCGACAGTCCGGTTTTAATTCCCAGATTCACCAGACCCCACAGGCCAATCCCGAAGACCAGGCCATAGCTGATCAGGTAGCGCCACGGCACGTCCGGTTTCTTAATAAAGAACAGCGCTGGCAGGGCGCAGAGCGTAAAACGGATGCCTGCCAGGATAAACGGGTCGACCGCCTGCAGGCCGAGCTTGATAACCGAAAAGTTAACCCCCCAGATGGCGGTGATCATGACGGCGAGCAGCAGATGCGTTAATTTCATGAGTGACGTACTCCTGACCAGCAGAGAAAGGCAGAGGCACTGACCGCTGCACCGGCATAGCAGACAGCCTGCCATCCCCAGTGTGTATAAAGCTGAGTGGCGGCGATGGCCCCCAGCGCACTGCCCAGCGAGTAAAAGCACATATAGGCACCCACCAGACGACTTGCCGCCTCGGGTCGGGCGGCCACGATCAGGCTCTGATTTATCACATGTACCGTCTGGACGGCGAAATCGAGCAGGATCACCCCGAAAATCAGCAACAGTAACGAGGTGTGAAGCGCGGCTATCGGCAGCCAGGAGAAGGTCAGCAACGCCAGGGCTAAGCCAGTGGCACGCTGCCCCAGGCCCAGGTCAGCCCATGCACCTGCTCTGGAGGCCGCCAGCGCACCGGCAAGTCCGGCCAGGCCGAACATCCCGATCTGGGTGTGTGACAGTGACAGGCCGGTAAGTGGCAGTACCATCGAAGACCAGAGCATACTGAAGGCCGCAAAAATCAGCAGCGCCAGGATCCCGCGTCTGCGCAGCTGCGGTTCCGTGAGGAAGAGACGGAAAACAGACAATAAGAGGTGAGGATAAGATGTGCGCCGCGTCTGACCTGCTGTGGCGGGCAGCACTTTCGCCAGGATGAGCGAGATCAGGAGTAACAGGCAGGCAGCCGTCAGATAGACCGCCCGCCAGCCCGCCAGGTCAGCAATCATCCCGGAAACAAACCGCGCCAGCAGGATGCCGATCACGATGCCGCTGGTCACGCTGCCCACCACCTGCCCGCGCTGTTCTGGCGATGCCAGCATGGCGGCCCACGCCACCATCAGCTGCGTGACTACCGCCATTAATCCCACCAGCAGCATTGCACAGAGCAGCGTCATCAGGTCTGGCGCAACCGCAGCAGTGATTAACGCCAGCACGGAAAGCAGCAACTGGGTAATCACCAGTTTTTTGCGGTTCACGCAGTCGCCCAGCGGCACCAGAAAGATCAGCCCGAGGGCGTAGCCGCTCTGCGTGGCCGTTACCACTGTGCCAATGGTGCCGGTGGAAACCTGCAGACTGGCGGCGATCGACTCCAGCAGAGGCTGTGCCGAGTAAACATTGGCGACCGCCAGCGCAGAGGTGAGTGAGAACAAAAAGATCATCCGGGACGAGAGCACCGGGATCGCGGCTGGGGGCGAATCGGCTTCAGGATCACGCGCCTTGCCAATCGTACAGGTCATGTGGCTTTCCTTTCTGGTTTTTATTTGAAACTGGATTGGCGATATCTTTAACCGGGCTGGTTTTTTTTTGCAACTTCTTTTCGGAGTGGCTAAACTGCCATCATGAGACAGGCAGCGTGAGACAGGCAGCGTGAGAGAAGAGCATGGCTAAGCAGGAATCCCTGAGAACCAGCGAGTGTCCGGTCGCCAGAACCCTGGAGTCGATAGGTGAGCGCTGGTGCATGATGATCGTGCGTGAAGCCTTTGATGACGTCCGCAGATTCAGTGACTTCCAGCGGAATTTGGGGCTGGCGAAAAATATCCTGGCGTCACGCCTGAAGCAGCTGGTGGAGATAGGGGTGTTTGAGATTGCGCCGGCCTCCGACGGCAGCGCCTACAGCGAATATGTCCTGACCGAAAGAGGCCGTTCGCTGTTTCCGGTTGTGGTCGCGATGCGCCAGTGGGGCGAGCGTTACCTGTTTGAGAAGGGCGAAACCCACTCCGTGCTGCTGGATAATGCGGAAGGAAAGCCGCTGCCACGCCTGGAGGTTATCTCTTCACAGGGGCAAAAACTGGAACCGGCCGACTGTCATCGTCAGCGGGTAGTGGCTAAAGGGTAACCGTCAGGGTTTTTCCTCTTCCGCACACTCTGAAACTGACAGGCCTGACATCGTACGCGTTACCCGATCATCGCTGTCGCCTGTGGCGGTGATCGACCAAAACGCCTCACTCCCGTTTTACGCCCCGCCGTAAGGGCGTTATCCCCGGAAACAGGTCCCCGCGCTCCCTCATCCTTTCCTGCCCCATCATGACAGGCCTGTCGATATCATCACATTTTCCAATGACCGGTTGCCTTGTAACTTCCCGATGCGCATGACAATATCGCTGCTTGTATAGACATGTACTCTCAACCCTGGATTGGGCAAATCACGCTTTCAGTCAACACGTCTCTCACTGTTCCAGCGAGGAATCTATGTCGGTCAAATCATCTGTATCAGATTATTCAGGCTCAGAGAAACAGGGCCTGTCAGAAACCCGCTCCATTGATTACATCCCGTTGGGTGAACGTCATGGTCATCCCTTTAACCAGTTCACGCTCTGGTTTGGTGGCAATCTGCAAATCACGGCTATTGTCACGGGTGCGCTGGCCGTGGTGCTGGGTGGAGACGTCGTGTGGTCTCTTATCGGCTTACTGGTGGGGCAGATTCTGGGTGCAGCGATCATGTCTTTGCATGCGATCCAGGGTCCGCGCCTGGGTTTACCGCAGATGATCACCAGCCGTATGCAGTTTGGCGTGTTTGGTGCTGTTATTCCTCTGGTGCTGGTGTGCATTATGTATGTGGGATTTTCAGCCAGCGGGACAGTATTAGCCGGGCAGGCGCTGGCTAAACTTATCCATGTCAGTCATTCAACCGGGATGATCCTGTTCAGCATCCTCATCGTGATCATTGCGGTGCTGGGCTATCGCGTGATTCATCAACTGGGCAAGCTGGCGAGCGTCATTGGCGTTTTAGCCTTTGCTTATCTGTTTATCACGCTGTTCTCTGCGCATGACTTATCAGCCGTGTGGCAGAATCAGCACTTTACCCCGGCAAATTTCCTGCTGGCGGTCTCCCTGTCTTCATCCTGGCAAATTGCCTTCTGTCCTTATGTCTCTGACTATTCACGCTATCTGCCAGCTGATGTCTCTGCAAAGAAACTCTTCAGTTCAGTCTTTTTTGGCACCGTACTTGGCACGCAGGCTTCAATGACGCTGGGGGTGATTGTCGCTGCCATTGCCGGAAGTGCGTTTGCAGGCAATGAGGTCGGTTACATCGTGAGCATGGGTAGCACGGCGACCATGGCCATGGTGATTTATTTCGCCATTTGCTTTGGAAAAATCACGTTTACCACGCTGAACGCCTACGGCAGTTTTATGTCACTGACCACCATTGTCTCTGGCTTCCGGCAGAAAACCACGCTGAGTCGGGGTGGGCGCATTCTGTTTGTGGTGCTTATGGTTACGCTGGCCTGCATCATTGCTCTGCTCAGTGAACCGGCCTTTCTGAAATCCTTCACCCACTTCCTGCTGTTTCTGCTGGCTTTCTTTGTGCCGTGGAGCGCGATCAGCCTGACCGATTTCTATCTGATCACCAGGGGCAGGGTTGATGTCCCGGCACTGTCGCAGCCCGACGGGCGCTATGGACGCTGGAACCTGGCCGGTATTACCGTCTATTTTCTGGGCGTGCTGGTGCAACTGCCGTTTATCGATAATCCGCTGCACCATGGATCGCTGACCTGGATTTTTGCCGGTAATGATGTCTCGTGGATCATCGGCTGGTTTGCGACGGCACTGTTATGGCTGATCGCCAGCCGCTGGGATCGTCGGGGCATCCCCGAACAGTCAATTTATCCCGCCCAATAACAAGGTCAGGCCGCCTGAGCGGCAGCCTTTCAGGGAGTGTCACTCTTCGCGGGTGTGTGATCACCCGCGTGTCAGGAAATCCTCTTTTAAGATCAGGCGGCAGAAACGTCCGCTGCGCCGGTCTGCGCCTCGGCCACCAGCGGCTTCTCCGGTTGCAGCAGTGTCATTGCCAGCATACTGCCAAAGGCGATCAGCGCGGTGACGGTAAACATCGCGTTGTAGCCGTAATATTCCGCCAGCCAGCCGCAGAGCATCGGAGAGATAATCGCTGCCAGATTGGCTATCGCCAGCGTCATGCCGCTGTAGGTACCCACCGACGCTTTAGGGGTGACATCAATCACCACCGACCAGTAGACATTGTTTACCAGTGCATTCAGCGCATTGCCCAGGGTCATCAGTGCAATAATCCCGGCAGCCGACTGCACATAGGGGATCGCCATAAAGCAGCAGGCGGTGCCGCACAGCGTGACGGCGGCAAACAAGTTGCGCGCCAGACGCAGATTACGGAAGCGAGCCAGCAGGGCATCGGCAATGCGACCGCCCAGCAGCACCGTAATACAGGCGCCGCTCCACGGGATCATCGCGACGTACCACAGTGAGTGCAGGTCGTAATGGAAATTATCCTGCAGATATTTCGGCATCCAGGTCACCAGGGTAAAGGTGATGTAGAGGAATGAGAAGTAGCCCAGCGCGTTGCAGACTAGGGTGCGGCTGGTAAAGAAGCGCCACCAGGGCAGTGGTACGCTGTCGCCCGCGCTGCGGCGCTGGCCGGTCTGGATAAGCTGACGTTCTGCGGCGTTGGTATGTGGACTTTTCTCCGGGCTGTCGCTGAAGGTGCGGGCAAACAGCGCCATCGCCAGCAGGGAGAAAACACCGAGCAGGATAAACATCATGCGCCAGTCATGGGTCAGCAGCAGCAGGCCCACCGCAATCGGGGCGGTCAGCAGCGCGCCAACCTGGGTCGAGAGCAGGCCGATGCCCAGCGCAAAGCCGCGCTCATTATCGGGTGCCCAGTGAGCAATCGCCTTGTTCATCAGCGCATAGGCCGGGCCTTCGGAAAAACCAAACATGATGCGCAGGGCAGCAAAGCCCATAATGGCGGATCCGCCAAACAGCGCCATGCCCAGTTCCCCCGCCCAGGCGGTGGCGATCTCCAGCAGCGACCAGAGTACGCCTGCCAGCAGCCAGACTTTTTTCGTGCCGATACGGTCGGCAAGAAAGCCGCCACACAGCGAACCAAACAGATAGCCAAAGCCAAAGTAGCCCAGCACGGCTCCGAGCTGGACTTTGCTGAAGTGATATTCCGCCGCAATGGCGTTAGCCGCAAACGACAGGGCACCGCGATCGATGTAGTTGATCAGGGCGATCAGGAACAGCAGTGAAAATATGGTGTAACGGTAACGGCTGGTTGTCATCTCACTTCTCCTGATTGAATGTCTCAGGAGAGCAGAAGCAAAATTGATGCCGGAAAGGGCATTTATCCGGCAAAAAGCGGACAAGCACAGAATTCGGGCCCCTGAGCCCGCTCCGAAGGGGGTTAACTGATCCCGCTAATAATTCGCCTGCGCTTCAATGCGGTGCAGCCGCTGCCTGTCGGTGGTGAGGCTCAGGCGGCGTTATGATGGTTGGGGCTGACGTGTGGCAGCGGGATAACCACGGCTTCCGTGACTGCTTCTGTATCAGCCGTCCCGACCTGGGGTATTTCGCCAACGTGTTGTAAAATCTGCTGCTGATAAGTCGCATCTGCCACCGTAGTCTGTTCACTCAGCAGTACGCCCGCCTCATTGACGTTTTTTCCGTCCACTTTTATTTTACTGGTGGCACTGGCCAGCATCCACTCATATTCAATATCGACGTGGCCGCTATCAATACAGCGGATACCGTGCTGACTTAAATCATATGCCAGCACGGTTGCGGTCGGCCCTAATGAAATCAAGACCAGGTCAAAGTTGACGGCATTCTTTAAAATGGTATCAAACAGACGATCATAGACGGAAAAGGCATTACGGTTCAGCGTCGTAATACGTTTCACTTCGCTGGCTCCCTCCAGTAAATCATTGCCTAATCCCAGGCGCGTTCCACTGCCTTCCACAATTAATACCCGGCGGCCCTGATAGAGCTGTTTAAACTTATCAAATATCGTCCGGGATAATTGCTTGCCTTTATAATCGTGATAGGGACGGGTCACCGAGGTATTTCCATACTGGTACTGTTTATTCAGCAGACCCTCATAATATTTAAAATAAAATGATTTATGGAAGAACCAGAACAGGGCCGACCCGCCCCGCATATTACGGGTGGTACGAAAGGCATCCGGCAGACAGATCAGACAGTTCGGGTTGGCTCCTGAATCCTGCTGCAGCAAGGCTTTGAGCCGTGCAGAGAGATTCGGGTCAAATGGCTGAAAACCGATATTTTTATACCAGGTCATTTCCAGTTCACCGTCGCCATAACGGGCCAGAGATAATTGTGGGTTACGTAATAACAGATCGACAGTCTCTTCTATCGACATGACGGAATAACGCTTTACCCGTGCCTGCGCAGCAGGATAGCGAATGGCAGCATTAAGAAACTTAAAAGGGAAACGAAACTTGCGATAAATAGCATGAAGTGCGGTCATAGTTAACCTGCCTGGTTTATTGCTGCCAGAAAAATCCCGCCTGCTGGCCGGATAAACGAATATAAGAGAGCTGATATATATCACAGATAAAATAAGCGTCATGCTACGGAATATCTGAAATCGTTTTCATAGGCAAAATCCCTTTGTTCATTAATCTATTTCCTGAGTGTTATTTTCAGGAAAATAATAAAAAACGCGTTCAGGCTGGCACAATTAAATCATTTGAACAGCAGCGACACCGCACCAGCGTTGATGAAGCCGCCAATAATAACAGCAGGGCAGTAACATTCCCGATTTCAGCAATAAGAGTTATTTCAGAGCAGAGTTAATAAACCATTATGATTATTTGACTCTGAAAAACTTTCGTCGGGCACACTTTAGCTGGCGTTACAGAAGGGCGGCTTGTCTGTTAATTAATCGCCTTTGAACAAAAGGTGCGGTCATTAGCAGCCTATGGTTAATTTTTTGTGATGGATATCCCGTAATCAGCCCTTCAGAAAGTAAAAAAAGCGGCCTGACCGCATTAACAGGTGACATTTATAATAAATATTTCTAATGATTAACGCTTATACACGTTTTTACATATTTCGTGCGTAAGTTAAAATCTCGTTGAATTTATGTTTCCAGCTTAACCTTTCAATTGCCGCTAATGACCCGAGGATGGATCATGATCAATAAAATAACCAGTATAATCATGGTGATATTTGCTATCGCCCTGATTTACATGGGAGGACAACTCCTGCTTGCAGGAGGCAGCGCGTTCTATGCGCTGATGGGCGTGGGCGTTCTGCTCAGCGCGATTCTGCTGTTGATGAACAAACGCAGTGCACTGACGCTTTATGCGCTGCTGATGTGGATCACTCTGTTCTGGACTATCTGGGAAGTGGGCTTCGACAAATGGCAGTGGATCCCGCGCGGCGACCTGTTTGGCGTGCTGGGTCTCTGGCTGGCGCTGCCGTGGGTGGTGCGTCCGCTCTATCAGGGGCAGCGTCGTTTCCATCCTTTCCTCGGGGGTTCCGTCGTCCTGATGGTGCTGCTGGTCATCGGTCTCTGCTTCTACGATCCGCTGCCGCAGCAGGGCGCCATTAATACGCCGCGCAACGCCTCTGCGACCGGCGGTGCCGCTGAAGAGTGGAGCGCCTATGGCGGAACCACAGATGGCCAGCGCTTCTCGGCGCTGAAGCAGATCACTAAAGATAACGTGAAAGATCTGGAAGTGGCCTGGACCTATCACACCGGCGACCTGCGTCAGGGTGATGATGCGACCGAATACACCTTTGAAGCGACACCGCTGAAAGCCAACGGCATGCTCTACTTCTGTACGCCGCACAACGAAGTCCATGCTCTTGACCCGGAAACCGGTGCGGTGAAGTGGAAAACGACGCCGGATAAAAACCGCTCTTATCTGCAGCAGCACCAGACCTGTCGTGGCGTGAGCTACTTCGATGCCGGTCAGCAGGCGCAGGCGCAGACGGGCGCATCGCCGGCCATCTGCCGCAAGCGTGTCTTCAATGCCACCACCGATGCCCGCCTGCTGGCGCTGGATGCCGATACCGGTAAAGCCTGTGCTGACTTTGGTGACAACGGTGTGGTGAATCTGCGCGCCAACATGGGCGAGGTGCGTCCGCACGCGCTGATGCAGACTGCCGCGCCACTGGTGGCGGGCAACCTGGTGATTGTCGGCGGTTCGGTGATGGATAACGGCTTCAACAGCGGTAACCCATCAGGTGTGATCCGTGCCTATGATGCCGTTAGCGGTCGTCTGGTGTGGAACTTCGATCCGGCTAACCCGGATAACACCGCACCGGTCGCTGAAGGGGCAACCTATCCGCAGGATACCCCGGTCGCCTGGGCCACCCTGAGCGCCGATCTGAAAAACGGCCTGGTCTATGTGCCGTTTGGTAACGCCTCGCCGGATGAAGTGGGACTTGAACGCGATCCCGCCAGCAACACTGAAAAATTCCGTGATGCGCTGGTGGCACTGGATCTGAAAACCGGTGCGTTCAAATGGCGTTATCAGAGTTCGAACCACGACCTCTGGGATCGCGATAATCCGTCACAGCCGTCGCTGGTGGACATCAACTATCAGGGCAAGCCGCAACCGGCGGTGATCCTGCCGACCAAAACCGGCAACCTGTTTGTGCTGAACCGCCTGACCGGCGAACCGGTTTATCCGGTAGAGCAGGTTAAGGTCTCCACGGATGGTATTAAAGGCGAGCAGTATGCGGCGACCCAGCCGGTCTCCAGCCTGAACTTCATTCCGCAGCCGCTGACTGAGAAGTCAATGTGGGGCATTACGCCGTTTGACCAGATGGCCTGCCGCACCACGTTCCGTGAGCTGCGCTATGACGGTAACCCGTGGACGCCACCAACGGAGAAAGGCTCGCTGATTTTCCCGGGCAACATCGGGGTGTTTAACTGGGGTTCAGTAGCGGTTGATCCACAGCGTCAGATGCTGATTGCTGCACCGGTACGCCTGGCTTACAAATACAACCTCATCAGACGCACGCCGGAAACCGAAACCCAGCGTACCTTCACCAAAGATGGTACGCCGTACTGGAATGAAAACTTCCACGGTGACTACGCTATCCACATCCAGCAGATGGCGTCGGGTCTGGGTATTCCCTGCATCGCGCCACCGTGGGGACGGATGGTCGGTGTGGATCTGACCACCGGCAAAACCGAATGGCTGCGTCGCGTCGGCACCACCAAAAACCTCAAGACCAGCTTCCTGCCTGGCCGCTTCCCGCTCGGTTTCCCGATGGGTATGGTGGCGCACGGCGGACCGCTGCTGACGGCGGGTGATCTGGTGTTCCACGGCGCAACGGCAGATAACTTCTTCCGTGCTTACGACAGCACCACCGGCGAACTGCTGTGGCAGACTGAACTGAGCGCGGGTGCGCAGGCCACGCCATCCACCTTTATGGGCAAAGATGGCAAGCAGTATGTGGTAATTGCCGCGGGCGGCCACGGCTCGCTCGGCACCACGGCGGGCGACAGCGTTGTCGCTTTCCGTCTGAAGTGATTTTTTAAAAAACCGACCCGCTGAGCGCCGCCCTGGCGCTCAGCTTTTTTTATGCTTCTGCCTGTCAGATCTCACACCTGGCTTCGCACGACAACCTGTTGTATTTCATCTCAATTCTTTCATCTCCGCATTCACATCATCTGATAACGCATCGAAACCATTTCGTGACAGCGCTCCCGCTTTAACGATTTCTCCTGCCTGACAGACTTGCGCATTAAGCCGCGAGGCGTAGATTAATATATGACTTCACAATTAATCGTGAATACGAAAAGTACTTCACAATACGCACTCTGAAGGATTGATGCTCATGTCGGAACTGAAATTTGCTACCCGTCTTAACTCTTTCGCCTCGGGGGCGCACCTCTACTGGCCCGATCAGCAGGGCAAGCCCTCTGTGCTGCAGATGGTTGCCCGTGCAGGCAAGGTCAAAGGCTTAACGCATCTCGACCTCAACTTTCCGCAACATCTCACCAGCGATATTCCCACACTGCGCCAGGCGATCAGTGATGCGGGTCTGGCCGTTAACGGTATGCAGATGCGCTGGGACGCGCCGCAGTTCAAAATCGGCGCGTTTACCCATCCCGACGCGAAAGTGCGTCGCGAAGCGATTGAGCTGACCAAACGGGGCATTGACGCGGGTCGGGAATTTGGTTCACGGCTGATGACGCTGTGGATGGGGCAGGACGGTTTCGATTACTGCTTCCAGGCGGACTATAAGAAGATCTGGGAGGATGCGGTTAGCGCCGTGCGTGAAGTGGCGGAGTATGCACCGGACGTTGACGTCAGCATCGAATATAAACCCAATGAGCCACGCGCCTACAGCATCTTTCCCAACGCCACCACCTGTCTGCTGGCCGTGGAAGAGGCGGGCTGCGCCAACCTGGGGATCACCCTGGATTTTGCTCATGTACTGTTTGCCAATGAGATCCCGGCTTACGCCGCCGCTATGGTGGCGCGCCGCTCACGGCTGCTGGGGCTGGACCTTAACGACGGCTGGGGCAAGCGTGATGACGGCCTGATGGTCGGCTCAGTCAACCCTCGCGCCACGCTGGAGTTTCTCTGGCAGATGCAGCGTGATGGCTACCGCGGTGCCTACTACTTCGATACCTTCCCGGATGCCAGCGGTCTTGACCCGATCCGTGAGGCAGAAAGCAATATTGCGACCGTGACCCGTCTGCTGAGGCTGTGTGACCAGCTGCACGACAACGCGGCGTTACTGGCGGCCATCGGGCGTCAGGATGCGGTGGCCTCTCAGCAGATCGTCAATGACATCATGCTGGCCCGCTGACAGCCGATTAATCATAAAAACATCACACCTCTACCCAACACCCTGAGAATAAAAAAATGAAAAAACGCCTGCTTGCTCTTATCGCCTCCTCACTGCTCTGCAGCACGGTTTATGCGGCAGAACTGGCACCGCTGCAATCCGATACCGAACCGGATCGCACCGACTGGACCCAGCTCGACACCAAATATGGCGCACTGCCAAAAGTCGATAAGTCGCTGAAGATTGGCGGGGTATCGAAAACCCTGACCAATGAGTACTGGCGCTCACTCGGCCAGGGCTACCAGAACGCGGCGAAAAAGTATGGTTTCACTGTCGCTTATCAGGCGGCGGCCAATGAAGATGATCAGCTCGGTCAGCTCTCCATTGCGGAAACCCTGATCTCGCAGGGCTTTAACGGCCTGCTGGTTTCGCCGCAGACCGATATCAACCTGGAGCCTGCACTGGAGAGTGCCAACAGTAAAAATATCCCGGTGGTGAACGTTAATGATGCGGTAATGCCGAATGCGCGCTACTACGTCGGCAACGTCCAGAAGGACAATGGCTTGCGGGTGGCGAAATGGTTTATTCAGCACCATCCGCAGGGCGGCAAAGTGGCGGTGATTGAAGGGCAGCCAGGGGTTTATGCCGCCGGACAGCGCACCCGTGGCTTTAAAGAGACGCTGGACAGCGCCGGGAAGTTCACCATCGTGGCCAGCGTGCCCGCTAACTGGAGTCGCGAGCAGGCCTTTAACGCCGCATCGACCATTCTGCAGCAGCATCCTGATTTAATCGGCTTCTACGCCAACAACGACACCATGGCGCTGGGCGTGGTGGAGGCGGTACGCGCGCAGAACAAAGCATCACAGGTGGCCATCTTTGGCACTGACGGTATTTCCGATGCCTACGCCTCGATTAAGCGCGGCGAGCTGACCGGCACGGTCGACAGTTTCCCGGTGCTGACCGGTGAAGTGGCGATGGACGTCATTATCCGGCTGATCAATGGACAGAAACTGTCGCGCGTTGTCTCGACACCCCAGGCGCTGATCACCAAAGAGAATGTCGAGGCGTTCTCAACCAAAGACAACAACCGGTTGCGTCAGCTGCTGGCTCAACAATAAGTCAGCGGGAGCGGGTATGGAACAGTTTCGCTTAATGATGCGTGGCATCAGCAAAAGTTACGGTAACGCCGCCGCGCTGCAGGATGTCGATTTCTCAGTGCGGCCCGGCGAGGTGCACGCGCTGATTGGGGAAAATGGCGCGGGTAAGTCGACGCTGCTGAATATCCTCTCCGGCGTTCGCGGTGCGGACAGCGGAGAGATCAGCGTCAATGGAAACCGGGTGCAGATCCGCAGTCCGCTCAGCGCCCGTCAGGCCGGGATCGCGATGATCCACCAGGAGTTACAGCATGTACCTGAGCTTTCCGTGGCGCAGAACATGTTTCTGGGTCGCCCGCTGACACGCGCCGGAGGCTGGTGGGTGGATAAAAAGGCCCAGCTGGCGCGGGCTACCCTGATTCTGAAGACGCTGGATCCCACTATCGATCCCGATACGCCGATCAGGAACCTCAAGGTATCGCAGCAGCAGATTGTTGAGATTGCCCGGGCGCTGCTGGATGACGCCAAAATCATCGCCATGGATGAACCGACCTCCAGCCTGACGCCACGCGAATTTGACCGGCTGGCAGAGCTGATTGGCGATCTGAAGTCGACCGGCGTCTCGCTGATCTATGTCTCGCACAAGATGAATGAGATTTTCCGGGTGTGCGACCGCGCCACCATTATGCGTGACGGAAAGCAGGTTGGGGTGGTCAACATCAATGATGAGGATGAGGAGAGCATCGTCGCCAAAATGGTCGGACGGAAGATCGACAAGCTTGACCATCAGGCGTTTGTCACCGATCGCGAAGTGCTGCGGGTAGAGGATCTGACGCGTGGCAATGAGGTGGTGGCGGCAAACTTCAGCGTTCGTGCGGGCGAAGTGCTGGGCATTGCCGGACTGGTCGGCGCGGGGCGCACTGAACTGCTGAAGCTGATTGCCGGTATCGACAGGCGCACCCGTGGCACGGTGAGCGTCAACGGTGCCGCGGTTAAGAACCACAACGTGCGTGCGGCGATCAAGGCGGGCATTGGCCTGGTACCTGAAGACCGCAAAAAAGAGGGCATTATCAAAGAGCGGGCGGTGAAGATGAATATGGCGCTGCCGTCGATGCACCGCTTCACGTCGGCGGGGCTGATGAACCAGGCCAGGCTGGACCGCGAGGCGCTGAAGGTCATGGGCGACCTGAAACTGCGCCCGCTCGACATTGAGAAAACCATCGGCACGCTGAGTGGCGGCAATCAGCAAAAAGTGATCATCGGCCGCTGGGTTGCGGCGGATGCCAATGTGTTTCTGTTTGATGAGCCGACGCGCGGTATCGATATTGGTGCCAAGTCTGAAATCTATCACCTGATTGAAAAACTGGCCCAGGCGGGCAAAGCCATTGTGGTGGTGTCGTCAGAAATGACCGAGATCATGCGCATCTCCGATCGGGTGCTGGTGATGCGCGAGGGCCGGATAACCAAAGAGTTAACCGGCAGCGCGATCACCGAAGAGAACATTGCCCGTTATGCCATCAAAGATATCGACCAGACCGCCTGACCGCTTACCTGACACTATTTAAGGTTATAACTATGACAACTCAGACATCTACCGGGCCGGGTACCCGACCTGCGCTGCGGCTTAAATTTAATCTGCGTGATGCCGGTACCTTAATTGGCTTACTGATTATCGTGGTGACATTTTCGTTTCTGTCGCCGGTCTTTTTCACGCTGCCTAATCTGCTGAATATTCTGCAGCAGTCCTCAATCAACGCCCTGATTGCACTGGGCATGACGCTGGTGATTATCTCCGGCGGGATAGACCTCTCGGTCGGTCCCACGGCGGCGCTCTCTGCGGTGCTGGGTGCAACCCTGATGGCATCGGGCGTGCCGGTGCCGCTGGCGATCCTCGCGACGCTGGGTGTGGGCGCGATGTGCGGGCTGTTCAGCGGCACGCTGATCGCCTATGCCGGGCTGCAGCCGTTTATTGTCACGCTGGGCGGCCTGTCGCTGTTCCGGGCGATTGCGCTGATCTACACCGGCGGCAATCCCATCTTTGGTATTCCGCTGGAATTTCGCAGCCTGATCAACAGTACGCTTTTCGGTATCCCGACGCCGATTGTGATTGTGGCAGTGATTGCGCTGCTGCTGTGGACGGTGATGAATAAGACCCCGCTGGGGGAATATATTCTGGCGATTGGCGGCAATGAAGAGGCGGCGCGGGTCGCAGGTGTGCCGGTTAAGCGCACCAAGGTCACGGTCTATATCTTCTCCGGCCTGCTTGCCTCACTGGCCTCGCTGATTCTGATTGGTCGTCTGGGGGCTGCCGAACCGACCATCGGCAACCTGTGGGAACTGGATGCGATTGCGGCGGCGGCCATTGGCGGTGCGTCGTTAATGGGCGGCAAGGGCAGTATCTTCGGAACGCTGATCGGCGTGGTTATCCTCGGTGCGTTACGTAATGGCTTGACCTTACTGAACATTCAGGCCTTTTACCAATTGCTCGCTACCGGCCTTATTATTATCATAGCGATGTTGATTGACCGGGCGACCCGAGGCAAGTAATGAAGCAAGATCCGCGAGCCATTGGCGCTCAGATTCGTATGCGTTTGCCCCAGCTGACGCCGTTAGAACGTCGGGTAGCTGAGGCGATAATTGCCCGAACCGACATTACCGAGCAATCCTCATTAAAGGAGATTGCGCGGGAGAATAATGTCTCTGAAGCGATGATCGTTAAGATTACCAAAAAACTTAACTTCACCGGCTTCAGGCATTTCAGAAGTGGCCTGATCTATTACAACCAGTCTGAAGTGGCAGGGCTGCATGCGGAAATTGAGCCGGATGATTCGTCGGAGCAGTTGCTGGCCAAAGTTTTCAGAACCTCTATCCAGGCGATTGAAGAGACCTTATCGATTCTGGATGTTTCTGAATTCAATCGGGCGGCGGACATTATCTTTAAAGCGCGTCATATCGATCTCTACGCCGTGGGCGGCTCTGCCGCCGTGGCACGGGACCTGTCACACAAGATGCTGAAGATTGGCATTAAGTCGACTGCCTATGACGACGCCCACATCATGCTGATGTCAGCCGCCGTGTTATCTGATGACGATGTGGTTATCGCCATCAGCCATTCGGGTGCTACGCGTGCGGTGAACGATCCGGTGAAACTGGCAGGAAGGAATGGTGCGAAGGTTATTGCCATTACCAACTACGCCGAATCCCCGATCGCGAAGAGTGCGCATGTGGTCCTCAATTCAACCTCTCAGGGATCGCATCTGCTGGGTGAAAACGCCGCGTCACGCATCGCCCAGCTCAATATTCTGGATGCGCTGTTTGTCGCTATCGCCAAGAAAGATCTGAAGCGGGCGGAGAAGAACCTGATGAAAACCCAGCATGCGGTTCAGGATCTGCGGGAATTCTAGCTATGAGCAAAATTGCAGTCACCGGCAGTCTTCACTACGACATTATGCTGGATGCACACCATCGCCCGGAAAAAGGCGAAACGGTGATGGGCAGCGCCTGTCACTATAAGTTTGGTGGCAAGGGGGGGAATCAGGCCGTCGCAGCGGCACGCGCGGGTGCCGCAGTGCGCTTCGCCGGTTCAGTGGGGCGCGATCAGCAGGGGCAATTCCTGCTGGATCATCTGCAGCAGGCCGGGGTCGATTGCACCGCCATCAGCATCATTGATGCGCTTCCCTCCGGGATGAGCGTGGCGATTACCGATGCCGAAGGAGATTACGGTGCGGTGGTGGTCTCCAATGCCAATCAGCAGATCCCGCTGGAGACCTTTGAGCAGCCCGGCTTCTGGCAGGAGGTGTCGCTGCTGGTGCTGCAAAATGAAGTCCCGGAAGCGGTGAACCTCTGTGCGGCCCAGGCGGCACAGCAGCGTGGGATTACGGTCTGCGTCAACGCCGCGCCCGCCCGGCCGTTGTCAGCCGCGTTTGAAAACTGTATCGATCTGCTGGTGGTGAACGCCATTGAAGCGCGCGATATGTGCGGGATTAGCGTGAAGGATCTGACGTCGGCGCGCTCAGCGGCGAAATCGCTGGCCAGCCGGTTTGCCAGAGTGGTGGTTACCGCTGGTGAACATGGTGTGGCTTACAGCGAGGCGGGAGAGACGCATACACTGGCGGCGCAGAAGGTGACACTGGTAAGCACCCACGGTGCCGGGGATTGTTTTGTCGGCGTGTTATGTCAGCGCCTGAGTAGCGGGGTAACGCTGGCAGAAGCGGTGAGTGCGGCAAATCGTGCAGCTGCCGAACACGTTTCCCGGCAGCCGCACTGATTAATGGCGTGCCACGTCAGTGACGCGGCACGCTAACGTCATCAGGCGCCGACGTTCACCACGGTTTTACCAAAGTTTTTGCCATTCAGCATATCGATAAACGCCTGTGGCGCGTTCTCTAATCCTTCAATCATGTGCTCGCGATAGTGGATTTTTTTGTTCTCCACCAGCGGACGCATCGCCTCCAGGAACTCAGGGTAACGGTCACCATAATCCTGGAAGATGATAAAGCCCTGCATACGGATACGGCGTTTCAGAATGCCCGCCATGATCAGAGAGGTTCTGTCCGGGCCTTGCGGCAGCTCACGCTGGCTGTAAGCCGAGACCAGACCACAGACCGGCACGCGCGCAGCGGTGTTCAGCAGCGGGAATACGGCATCAAACACTTTGCCGCCGACGTTTTCGAAGTAGATATCGATGCCATCCGGGCAGGCGTTTTTCAGCTGCTCTTCAAAGTCGGCGCTGTGGTGATCGAGGCAGGCATCAAAGCCAAGCGTATCGACGGCGTAACGGCATTTCTCTTCACCGCCCGCCACACCAACGACACGGCAGCCTTTCTGTTTACCCAACTGACCGACCGTTGCGCCCACCGGACCGGTTGCGGCGGCAACGACCAGGGTTTCACCCGCTTTCGGCTGACCAATATCCATCAGACCCATATAGGCGGTAAAGCCTGGCATACCGAGAATACCCAGCGCCCATGAGGGATGAGGCAGATCGTTGCCCAGCTTCGCAATCTCTTTGCCATCGGAGACGGCATATTCCTGCCAGCCGCTCTGCGCCAGCACCCAGTCACCGGTCTTAAAATCACTGTTTTTCGATTCGGCGACCTGACAGACGGTGCCGCCCACCATCGGCTGATCCAGCTCTGCCGGCGCGGCGTAGGATTTACCCTCGTCCATCCGCCCACGCATGTAGGGGTCGAGCGAGAGATAGATGGTTTTAAGCAGTACTTCACCCTCTTTGATTTCCGGGACGGGCTGCGCCACATGGCGGAAATTCTCTTTGGTCGGCTCACCGTGTGGGCGTGAAGCCAGTAACCAGGCATGGTTCTGGGTTGCTTGTTCAGTCATATTGTCATCCTTTTATAGCCGGGCAATGCTCAGGGCATCACCCTATGAATACCGGGAAAGTGTAGATGACAGCGGCGGGAATGCGTTTAGCGCTGTGAGCGGTAAGCTGATTTACCGATAACAGGGCATAGGGTGCTAACCAAGGGGACACAGCGGATGCAGGACCCTTCGCGTCATGGATTCAGTTTGACGGCTGTTCACATCCGCTTGCAAAAAACGGGCAGGCGGGTCATCAGCAGTGCGGCATGCCACGCATCCAGGTCAGAGAGAGGCGACTATCATTACGCTTCACCACAAGACTTACAGGGCCAGGGCATATTTTGCGATTGCCGAAACAGAGAAGCTAAAACGCTTCTTGACCGGGTTTTACAGCATCCGCCCCGTGATGTAATGTATGAAGTGAATACCGCCATAGGCGAAGGAGGAAGAGGTTATGTACTCAAAACACGATATTTCAACCCTGAAAAAAATGACAGTTGCAGAGCGTAAAGCGGAAGCAATGCGTCAGCTCAAAGAATCTTTTGATCTTGCGGAGCGCTCAGGCACAGTGCGTTCACGCGAAGCAAAGGCTGGTTGACTGTCAGCTTCCTCCAAAACCCGCTAAGGCGGGTTTTTTTATGCCTTCAATTTATGGGCATGGGAAGTTGCTGCGCATCCGGCGTCACGGGAAGCTCTGAAGATTGTGATAAATATCAGTGAACTCTACAGGGAGAGAACCATGATTATCCAGCATCTGCGTATTGCCCGACCGGTGACAGACCTGACGCAAAGCAGTCAGAACTATTGTGACGGGCTGGGGTTGCAAGAAATCGGTGAGTTTACTGATCATCAGGGGTTCAGTGGCGTGATGCTGGGCGCTGAAGGGCTGGCCTGGCATCTCGAATTCACGCTCTGTCACACGCATCCCGTCCGGCCATCGCCAACAGATGAGGACCTGCTGGTGCTCTACATTCCGCAACGGCCTGACTGGCTGGCCCGATGTGCCTGTATGGATGAGGCAGGATTTATGCGGTTGAATTCATTTAATCCCTATTGGGACCAACGGGGCGTGACATTTATCGACAGGGATGGTTATCGTGTTGTTATCCAGCATGCAGCCTGGCAATCCGCAATCTGACCTGTACCGGAGTTCACCCTGAACATTCTTTGCTTTCACACCGCGGCCAGTAATATCGCGATATTTGATGATGCCGCCCGCGCACTGGCGCGTGACAATCCACCGCTGAATCATCTGGTGATGCCTGCGCTGCTGGCAGAAGCGGAACGCAGCGGCGGGATGACGACTGCGTTACGCCGCCGTATTGCCCAAATGATTGAAACGTTGCTGCCGCAGTTCGATGCGGTGCTGATCACCTGCTCGACGCTGGGGCCGGTTGCCGGTGATTTCAGCGCGCAGGATCGGGTCATGCGCACCGACGAAATGCTAGCGGAGGCACTGCAGCATCAGGCAGGGCGCAAGGTTGCGCTCTGTGCGGCAGAATCAACGCTGGCGGCGACGCGGGCACTTTTCTGCCAGCCCGGCAGCCAGGTGGAGGTCGTGCTGGTGGAGGGAGCATGGGCGGCGTTTAAAGCGGGGGAGACAACACGCTATTTTGCACTGATTGCAGCAGCAGCAGAGCAGGCTTATCAGCAGGGAGCCGTTACGGTGGCCCTGGCGCAAAGCTCAATGATGCCAGTAGCACAGCAGTTTCCTGACACACAGCGACCATTGACCGGTCCGCATCTTGCGCTGCAGGCCTGCTACGAACTCAGATGACCGTCACACCCTGCTGGCTCAGTGCCTGTCGCAGCGCCTCATCCGGCTGCGTTTCCACGACCAGCGTGCTGGCCAGCGACAGGTCTCCTATGGCAAACGCCGAGGCGGAGTTCAGCTTTTCCGCTGACGCCAGCACCACGGTTTCCGCTGCGCGTCCTGCCAGCGCACGCTTGACCGTCGCCTCTTCGAAATTACCGGTGGTCAGGCCCACCGCCGGATGCACGCCGGTGACGCCCATAAAAAAGAGATCGGCATTGATGCGGTTGATCGACTCCAGCATCGCTGCGCCCACCGTCACCACTGAATGTTTATAGAGCTGCCCGCCAATCAGTATGATCTCCACGAGTGGATGATCGGCTAACGCCAGCGCCACGCTGGGACTGTGCGTGACCGCGGTAAAGCTCAGCGTGGCGGGTAACAGTCGCACCAGTTCCGCGCTGGTGGTCCCGCCATCAATCAGTACGATCTGCCCCGGCTGAATCAGCGAAACGGCTTTTTGCGCGATAACCTGTTTGGAAGCAGTCTGCACGCTTTTGCGTGTTTCAAAGGTGGCCAGCGCAGCGGAAACCGGCAGCGCGCCGCCATGTACCCGCTGCAATAATCCTTCTGCCGCCAGTTCACGCAGGTCGCGGCGGATAGAGTCTTCGGAGAGGCCAAATCGCTGGCTGAGGTCCCGCGACTGCACCTGTTTTTCCTGGGCGAGCAGGGCAAGAATCGTCTGTTTTCGCTGGCTGGATAGCATAACTGGCCTTTGCATGTTTTTTCTTGAAGTTGCACGATTGTGCATGATAGCGTGATGGCTGTCTACCTATCCTGGAGAGCATCATGCAGCAGAACCATCCCCGCGTGCGCATCATCAATGAGCAGTTGCTGTCAGACAACTGGTATACCCTGAAAAAATATACGTTCTCGCTGCTGCGTCGTGACGGCCGCTGGCAGGAGCAGAGCCGTGAAGCCTATGACCGCGGTAACGGCGCAGTGATCCTGCTCTACAACCGTGACAAACGTACGGTGGTACTGACCCGTCAGTTTCGCTTTCCGATTTTCCTTAACGGGCATGATGGCTTTCTGATTGAAGCAGCCGCCGGTCTGCTGGATAACGCCTCGCCGGAAGCGCGTATTGTTGCCGAAGCCGAAGAGGAAACCGGTTTTCGCGTCAGCCATGTGCAGAAGGTATTTGAAGCCTTTATGAGCCCCGGTTCGGTTACTGAGAAACTCTACTTTTTTATTGCCGAGTATGGCGATCAGCAGCGTAGCGGTGAAGGCGGCGGAATAGCGGAAGAGGGTGAGGATATTGAGGTGCTTGAGCTCGATTTTGACCAGGCGTTAAAGGCGATTGACCAGGGTGAGATTGTGGATGCCAAGACCATCATGCTGCTGCAGCATCTGCGGCTGAAAGGCATTTTATAAGAGAACGGGCAGACCGCCGTTAATACGGTCTGCCCGTTAAAGCTTACTGATCCTGCGTCAGGATGCCTTTTACATCGTGCGGTTCAGAACGCAGATACTGTGGCGGAACCTGGACTTTACCATCCAGCGCAGCGGCTGCGTGCCACGGCCAGCGCGGATCGTAAAGTATACCGCGCGCCAACGCCACCAGGTCAGCTTCACCCTGTTGCAGCAGATCTTCTGCCTGCTGCGGCTCAGTAATTAAGCCGACCGCAATCACCGGAATCGACACCTGCTCACGAATATCGCGGGCGAACGGCACCTGATAGTTGGGTCCGACGCTGATTTTCTGGTCTTCTGACAAACCACCACTTGAGACATGAATATAAGCACTGTTCAGCGCTTCCAGCTCACGCGAGAAGGCGATTGACTGATTGATCTCCCAGCCGCCTTCAACCCAGTCAGTGGCAGAAATGCGCACGCCTACCGGCACGGAAGCGGGTACGGCATCGCGAACGGCTTTGAAGACTTCCAGTGGGAAGCGCATACGGTTTTCCAGCGAGCCGCCATATTCATCACTGCGCTGATTCGACAGCGGCGACAGGAACTGATGCAGCAGGTAGCCGTGTGCGGCATGCACTTCGATGAGCTGAATTCCCAGACGCACCGCACGCAGGGCGCTGTCGACAAAGGCCTGTTTTACCCGCGCCAGATCGTCAGTGTTCATGGCAACCGGTTTCACTTCATCCGCGCTGTAGCTCAGTGCGGACGGAGCCACGGTTTGCCAGCCGCCGGCTTCAGGCGCAATCTGCTTACCGCCTTCCCAGGGTACGGCACACGACGCTTTGCGTCCCGCATGGCCCAGCTGAATACCAACCGGAATAGAGGAGTAGCGGCGGACATCTTCCAGAACCGTTTTCAGCGCAGCTTCATTATCATCATTCCACAAACCGAGATCGCCTGGGGAGATGCGACCAATATCCTCTACGGCGGTGGCTTCAATAATCATCAGACCTGCGCCGGAAAAGGCCAGCTGGCCAAGATGGATACGGTGCCAGGCGGTCGCATTGCCCGCCTCAGCGGAGTACTGGCACATCGGCGCAATCACAATGCGGTTATCCAGCGTAAGTTCGCCCAGCGAGACAGTGGAAAAAAGTTGGCTCATGTTATCTCCATGGTTTTTATGACTGACGTGACAGGCAATAACTATAGCGGGGGATTTGCCAGGCGGGTGTTTCTTCAACGTGACATTTTATGACGGCGTGCCGGATTCAGGTTACAGATCAACGCAGCCTGCTGCCTTTGACAGGGGTTATTACGTTAACGGTTCAGCCTGGCGCGCCTTGCTGCTCACGCCCGGCGAACCGGGATGCTGCGTAACGGATAATGACAATCACCAGGGTCTGATATTCAGCTACAGGGTGACTCTCAGACCTGTGCCATTCCGCCATCAACAAACAATTCTGCCGCATTGATAAAGCTGGCGGCATCCGAGGCGAGAAACGCAACGGTGCGGGCAACCTCCTGCGGTTCACCCAGGCGGCCAAGCGGTATCTGTGCTGCCAGCGCATCAAACAAGCCCTGACGCTGATCTTCACTGACCAGATCACCCAGCCCAGGCGTACGGACAGGGCCGGGGCTCACGACATTGACCCGGATTCCGCGATCTTTCAGATCCAGCGCCCACGAACGGGCAAAATTGCGCACTGCCGCTTTACTGGCGCTGTAGACGCTAAAAGCCGCAGTACCCTGCGCTCCGGCAGTCGATCCGGTCAGAATTACCGATGCGCCATCAACCAGCAGAGGCAGGGCTTTCTGTACGGTAAACAGCATGCCGCGTACGTTAGTGCCAAAGATACGGTCAAAATGCTCTTCAGTAATCGCCCCCAGCGGCAGCATGTCGCCGCCCCCGGCGTTGGCAAAGAGAATATCGAGGCGTCCCGCCTGTGCTGCAATTCGCGAGTAAACCTCATCGAGATCGTGCAGTTGTGAGGCGTCTGCGCGGATGCCGCTGACGGTTCCGCCGATTTCAGCGACGGCGGCATCCAGCTCCGCCTGACGACGGCCGGTTATAAAAACCTGTGCGCCCTGTGCCGCCAGCTCCCGGGCGGTGGCCAGGCCAATTCCGCTCGTTCCGCCTGTAACCAGTGCAATTTTTCCTGCGAGTGATGCGTTCATAAGTTCTTCTCCGGATAGTCTCTTAGACAGTTTGGGTTATTCCCGGTCAGCGGGGCTGCCGGACTGATTGCTACTGTAAGAGAGGAGGATTGGCGGATAAATCCGCTAAAATGAAAATGACTATCCACACGGGTGGTGGAAAGCGGCAGTTTTACCCGGGCGGCGGACTCGCTCAATATGCCGAAGGCGACGCTGAGTAAGCTGGTTCAGGAGCTGGAGGCGCATCTTTCCGTCAGGCTACTGCAGCGCACCACCCGACGCGTGACCGTCACCGCAGAAGGGCGTGAATACTATGAGAAAGCGCTGCGCATCCTGCACGATCTCGAGGATATTGATGCCTGTTTCAATTCACTGCGCAGTAAGCCGCGTGGGCAGTTACGCATCGATGTCGGCGGATCTACCGCCAGGGACGTTCTGATTCCGCTGCTGCCTGATTTCTTTGCCCGCTATCCTGATATTACGCTGGATCTGGGCGTATCCGATCGCCCGGTCAATCTTATCAGTGACAACGTTGATTGTGTGATCCGCGGCGGTCCGCTGGTCGATTCCTCACTGATTGCCCGCCTGATAGGGCACGCTACGCTCATTACCTGCGCGACACCCGCCTACCTTAAAGCGTTTGGCGTGCCCGCCTATCCTGATGAACTGCGCAACGGACACCGGCTGGTGAGTTATCTCTCGCCGCAAACCGGCAAGCCATTTCCGCTTCGGTTCGAACGTCATGGAGAGAAAATTGAGATCACCAGTGCGCATCGCATTGGCGTCAATGAAAGCAACGCGCATCTGGCCGCGGGACTGGCAGGGCTTGGGATCATTCAGACATTTAATTATTCGCTGTCGTCGATTCTGCGGCAGGGAGAAATGGTTGAGATCCTGCACGACTGGCGTCCGGCGGGTTATCCGTTTCATCTGGTTTATCCGCAAAACCGGCACGTGACGCAACGGCTACGGGTATTTATCGACTGGCTGGTGGAGTGCTTTCCGGCGCGGGTAGCGGGAGAGGGGAGATCCGGCACCTGAGTGCCGGATCGGGATCAGTTGCCGCGATAGGTAGAGTAACCAAACGGGCTCAGCAGCAACGGGATATGGTAGTGCTCACCGCTGGCTTCCATGTTGAACTCAACCGGGATCTCCGGGAAGAAGGTTTTCTGGTTGTTCTTTTTATAGAAGTCACCGGTTTTAAACACCACGCGGTAGCTACCCGCACTGGCTGTTTTGTCCTGCGGGAACAGGGCGCTGATGCGACCATTGTTATCGGTGACGCCTGATGCCAGTTTCACCCAGTTATCCTGCTGCTTCTGATCCAGTTCAACTTCGATGCCTGCCGTTGGCTGGCCAGTTTGCAGGTTAAGAACGTGCACGCTCAGTGGGTTTTTAGCGGTAGCAGGCTGAGCAGCGATAGCGGATGCGCCAGAGGTCATCAGTAATGTTGCGATCAAGGCATATGAAGTTTTCATCAATGTTTCCTTTATTGATTGTCTGAAGTCGGGTGACAGTGCAGAGAGAGTAATGCGCCTGAGGGCAAAGAGATATTTAGCCGCAGGAAATGTGAAATTTCTGAGAAAGAAGGAAAATGTCTTTAGTTACATCATACAAAGTTTCTGATTAATCATAGTCCAGCACCTGTGCAGTCATAGCTAATCAGGGAACAGAGGCACCAGATGAAATCCTCTCTGAATTCAGCAATAAAACAAAGCCTGGCCCCTGGCGGGCAACGTAGCGATAGCAATCCTCTGATCTATCCACAGAATCGTCTCGTCAGTTATCAACTACCGGACATGTATCGACTCGTGGGCGGGCTGCTTTCCGTCGCGAATGACGTGAGAATGTGAATCCGGCACGTCTGGTCAGCGAGCCGGATACGTACAAAGGTCTGACCGAGACAGGGTGTATAACCGAACGGACTCAGCAGCGGCAGCGGCAGCGGGCTAGGGTAGCGAGCACCGTTGGCGTCCATGCTGAACTTAACCAGAAAAAAACTCTATGCTTTTAACTTTTTTCAGGTGCTCAGGCGCAGTGCTTAATTGCTGAAAATCGATACAGATAGCAGCAAAGTAGTCTGTTAATGACGATAATAGTCAGAGAGGGTAAAAGCTTGAGATAAATAGCGTGCTATTTAGTAGTTTACAATCCAGGTTCGACGTGTCATTGTCCTGCCAACCAGATAGCACACTACTTAATAGCAAGTTAATTGGAACCCTGTGATGAAAATGAAACTGATCGCCAGTGCATTATTGTTAGCCAGCCAGATGAGTACCGCGTTTGCTGCACCCACTGAAAACAGTCCGCAACCGACCGCAGGCGTGGCCGCTTTCCTGAAGGCGCTCAACAGCGGGAGTGGTAAACCGATTGAGCAACTCTCCGTCAAAGATGCCCGAGCGGTGTTGACGGGGGCGCAGAAGGGCGCAGAACTGCCGCCGGCACAGATTTCACAGAAGATCATCACCGTACAGGGCAAGCCTCTGACGCTGACCATCGTTAAGCCCGAGCACGCCAGCAGCACCTTGCCGGTGTTTATGTTCTTCCACGGCGGTGGCTGGGTGCTGGGTGATTTTCCGACCCATGAGCGACTGGTACGTGACATGGTGAATGCATCCGGCGCTGCTGCGGTATTTGTCAATTATCAACCATCGCCAGAAGCCCATTTCCCGGTGGCAATTACTCAGGCTTATGAAGCCACTAAATGGGTCGCCGAACATGGCGCTGAAATTGGCGTTGACGGAAAACGTCTGGCGCTGGTTGGTAATAGCGTTGGCGGTAACATGGTGGCGGCGGTTGCCTTGCAGGCGAAGCAGTTTAAAACGCCGGCCATCCGTTATGATGTGATGCTGTGGCCGGTTACCGATGCGCGTTTCGACACCGCGTCGTATGATCAATTTGCTGACGGACATTTCCTGACGAAGAACATGATGAAGTGGTTCTGGGATAACTATACCGTTTCGGAAAAAGATCGTAATAACATCCTGGCATCACCGTTGCGTGCCACCACTGAACAGCTGAAGGGGCTGCCGCCAACATTGATTCAGACTGCAGAGCTGGATGTGTTACGTGATGAAGGTGAAGCGTTCGGTCGTAAGCTGGATGCAGCAGGCGTGCCGGTTACCGTAACGCGCTACAATGGCATGATTCATGATTACGGTTTGCTGAACGCGTTAAGTCAGGAACCCACGGTCAGAACAGCTATTAATCAGGCGGGTGAAGAGTTGCGTTCGCATCTCAAATAACTGACCGGTCACATGAAACCAACCCCGGACTGAATCTTCGTCCGGGGTTCTTACCATACAGTAAGTTTGAAGGAATCAGTTCGAAGACGCAGGGCAGTGCGATTGCCGGAACACCAGGAAAGAACGGAGCAGTATCGAAGCGATAAGTGCGCTGTTAATATCTTATTTAACATAATATACATTATGCGCATATTGATTATGATCGGGAGCGTGATGCTCTATTGTATGGTCTGCTCACCATTTTGGGCTGATCCTGACTGTTTTCCTCTGTACAGCAAAATCTGTCAGAAACGATCACAACGTCTGCCTGACCTTGTTACTGTCGCTTACTCTGTTCCGAAACTGAAATAATGTGATGCTACGTTATTCAGCATGGCTTTCCCTGCGGGACATCTTCTTCAGCGACTCTACACGCTATCCTCTCATCAACAAACCTGATATCGGAGATTTGCAGCCGGACGATGCAATGACGACTTCGCCCTTTGCGGCTGGCTGGATGCACTGCTGCGCATTCTGACCGTTTCTCTGCTCAGGTGCTTTGCACAACTTAAGCAGTGACGTCGCTACGTGAAAATTAGCGCATTCATCAGGGCTGTCGGCCACAAAAATGCTGTAGAGGCGTCTATGTGCATCACCGCTTTATGTTCATCCTCGTTGATCCTCGTTGTCTGCCGTGCGTACCACTAAATTGTCGTACACGCGTCCACGTGTAACTACGCTTTCTTCACTCCGTTCCTTGCCAGGTTAATCCTGTAATGATCAAGAAAGCCTGAGTCAGCTTTCTGCTGGCTGTCTGGTCAGCCGGACTCATACCGGCTATTCGCATTGCGATTGCAAGGCAGTCACCGCAGCGCAGTGATGCTTTTGCCCTGAGCATTGAAAATAAGAGTCAGTGACATCCGGTCGTTTTCAGCACTATCAGCGACACGCAAAATGAGGTGTAACGTCCCTGCTCTGTCCTGTCATCCAATAACTATCTCGTATAATCTGACAAAAAAGCAGAACGTAAATTTCGCACAGCAAGAATGATTCTTCGTATACAAAATCTGAATGATAACGCCCGGGAAAGAAATAAATATAGATCTCTTTTCTTTTAATGACACTGACCAAAATAGTGATGTTTCCATGCACTAAATAACTGATTTAGATCAATATTTATAGTAAGTGCGTCAATTAACATCTTTGTTACCAGGAGTATTCTTAATAAAATGGGATGTGAACTATAAATATCGTCGCTAATTTTTTTATAAAAGCCATTTAAAATGCAGATCGTTTCAATGAAGTAAGGGAGAAAGCAATAATAGAGTCAGTAAAAAATCATTTATCAATGCCATCATAGTGGCCGCTATATACAAAATTGATCACTGAACAAAATTCGCTCATATTTAGCATTGAGTGCGGAATTTTTATTGATCAAAGTGGCGTTATTTGCGAAATATTCCTAACGGACGTAAAAAAATCCTGGTCTCTCAGCACTGCTGAGGGCGTCGTCGCCCTTTTTGTCCCGAATTTTCAACAAATATTACTCCCGCCCGTGGAGGTGACCCCTTAAGAAAAATCCGAATGAAGAAAATAGCGGATAATTTTCATCGCCTTGAAACGCGGAGATTTTTATCGATAAAATAATCACAACTCTCGCAACAACGCCAAAATATTATGATAAAGATAACCAGAGAGGAAATTCGCTGCGCCAGTTGTAAATATGGCTGTGATCTCACCCATCGCGCATCAGACATTTATAACAGATGTCCGTTGCAAAAAATTACCACCTGGCCTGGAGGGAATCATTTTTTCTCTTCATCCATACTCAGCATGGTCGCTGGAAAATATGAGAGCCTCTTTTGCAGAGGATGTGTATTCGTTGACTTCTCCAGGGAAAATGTCAGGTATTTTACCAATAGCAACTGGATTGAGTATTTGAAACATACGGGATTAATGCTGATTATCGTCAGTGATCGCCATATGGAGCCGCTTGCGGCGTACTGGCAAAAAGAGGACCTGCGTATACAAACTGTGATTTATGCCGATTTGTCCCTGGATGAGATAAACAGACAAATCCAGGGCTGTTATTTCGGTTTAAAAGGCGAGGTCAGGAAAAAAGTGAATGCACTTAAACAGGATGAAGTTCGGTTCCTTGATCTGGCGATGAACGGACTGTCACTGCCGATTATTGCCAGAGAAATGGGAGTTGAAGTCAAGCGTGTTTATAACATCAAAGATGCCATTCGCCGGAAAATGGGCATCAGCCTCAATCAGTTATTTTCCGCATAATTATGATAAAGGAGTATTAAATGAACACCAAATTCAGAACGCTTAATCTTGCTGTGTTAATCAGTGCCGGGCTGGTGTCAGCCAGCGTGTTTGCAGCTTCAGATAACACCATCAACTTTCAGGGAGAAGTGACCACTGAAACCTGTTCTGTTTCCGTAAATGGCAACAATGCGTCCCCTGTCGTGCTGCTGCCAACGGTCAGTACTACGGACCTTGCTGCCTCTGGTGCAACTGCGGGTGATACCACCTTCACCGTGGGCGTTAGCGGCTGCGCCGGGGACAGTACCTCGGCCACCAAAATCTCGACGGTGTTTGTGGGGAATAACGTTAGCGCTGCCGGTAATTTATCTAACACCGGAACCGCAAAAAATGTTGAGGTACAAATCCTCGATCCGAAAGATGCGGTGGTTAATCTGACCAGTGGTTATACCGGCAGCGGTGATCTGACACTGCAGACCGGTGAAACTTCTGGCTCTGCCACCTACTCTGCCCGTTATTACGCATCAGGCACGCCAACGGCGGGTACCGTTACCGCATCACTGCAATATGCCGTGACTTACCAGTAATATTTTTCGTGCGTATCTGGATAGCCAGATACGCACGCCACGCTTGAGATATCCGACATGTATTCGCGCATTATGCTGTTCCCATTAAAAATGGTAATACTGATTTTTTTGATGACGTTTATTTCGGATAACGTCCAGGCAAGCGTCACTATTCTTGGCAGCCGAATTATTTATCCGGGTAATGCTCTCTCCGTCGATGTTCAGTTAAAGAACAACGATAATATTCCTTATGTCATTCAGGCCTGGCTTGATAATGGCAATATGGATTCGCAACCTGGCGATAAGAGTGACGTGCCTTTTATTATCACGCCACCGCTGTTTCGGATCCAGCCTCTGACCGGCCAGGTTTTAAGAATCCGATTCATACCTAATGTCTCATTACCACAGGATCGCGAGACGATTTACTGGTTCAACTCCCTGCAGATCCCCCCCGGTAATATTCAGGCGGAATCAGGCCGTAACAGTATTGTTTTAATGTTACGTAACCGCATGAAACTCTTTTATCGTCCTAAAGCGATTGGTCAGCCGGTTAATGTTTTCGACGGTGTAAAAGTAACGATGCAAAAAGAGGGGGTTGAAATCAACAACACTCAACCCTGGTATCTCTCACTTACAGAGGTTGCAATAAAAACAGCAGGCAAAAAAACAGCCTGCGAAGCCGAAATGATTGCACCCTTTGCCAAAAAAATAGTCAGGTGTAAACCGGCAACGCACTCTTTATCAGCTAATAGCGTGATTTCTCTTTCAGCAATGAATGACCAGGGAGCTAAAGTCAGTGAAGACTATCCGATTGCAGGCAGGTAATATCCGCATCTTTTTTTTGCCTCTCTGTGCATCATTTACTTTTTCACCGTATGGACACGCTGATGAATACTACTTCGATCCTTCGCTGTTTAAAGGTTCCGCCTTTGGCCAGAATATTGATCAGTTTAACCATCAGACTATCGCCCCCGGCAACTATTATGTCGATATCTATGTTAACAATAAGCTGGTTAAAAGCGGCGTCACCCTGAACTTTCTGTCAGCTGAGAAAGGTCAGCCGATAGAACCTTGTCTCCCGCTGACGGTGGCTGAATCATTAAGCCTTAAGTCACTGAATAAATCCTCAGCCAGCGAGGGCTGTCAGCCCTTGCGTCACTGGTCATCAGCGGCCCGCTGGCAATTTGATCAGGCTTCACTGCGGCTGCAGTTCACCATTCCGGATGCGGAGTTAATTCATCTTCCCAGGGGAAATATTCCCGTCGCCGAATGGGATAAAGGGATCTCCGCCCTTTTCATCCGGCATAACACCAATTATAGCTGGACGGAAAATAGCGCTTCCGGTTACAGATACCAGTATCTCTGGAGTGGCATCACGGCGGGCACTAATATTGATAACTGGCAGCTGCGCCATCAGGGCAATCTGCGGTTTATCGACAATAACGTTACCGGCAGCGACGTTCGCTACACAACGGTCAGAACCTGGCTTCAGCGCCCCATTGAACCGCTGAACAGTCTGCTGACACTGGGCGACAGCTATACAGAAAGTTCGCAGTTTGGCAGCCTTTCTTATAATGGCATTAAGCTCACTACCGATGAAAGGATGCGTCCGCAAAGCCGGCGTGGTTATGCGCCCGAAATTCGCGGTGTGGCCTCCTCCAGTGCCCGGGTTATCGTCAGGCAACTGAATCGCGTTATTTATGAGACCAGCGTGGCGCCTGGTCCCTTCGTGATCAACGATTTGTACAATACCCGTAGCCAGGGCGATCTCGATGTTGAGATTATTGAAGCCAATGGCAAAACGTCCTCGTTTACCGTTCCTTATGCCTCTGTGCCTGATTCGGTCAGGCCGGGAAACTGGCATTACTCGGTTGCACTGGGTCGGGTACGGCAATTCTACTCAGTTAATAACACCTTCTTCGAAGGGCTGTTGCAGCGCGGTATCAGTAACCGACTGACCGCTACGGCAGGATCGCGGCTGGCTCAGGACTATCAGGCCTGGCTGCTTGGCGGTGTCTGGACTTCGGCAGCGGGCGCAGTGGGATTAAACACCACCTTTTCTGATGCAAAGGTCGCACAGAACAGAAATGCTTCGGGATGGCGCGCCGAGCTAAGCTACAGCAAAACCTTTGCTACCGGCACCAACCTGGTCCTGGCCGCCTATCGTTACTCAACCAGCGGTTATCGCGACCTGCAGGATGTGCTGGGCGTTCGGCGCCAGCAGGACAATGGCATCAGTTACTATTCAGATACGCTGCATCAGCGTAATAATTTTTCTGTGACCCTGAGTCAGTCAATGGCCGATTATGGCTTAATCAGCCTGAGCGGCAGCACGGCGGATTACTATAATAACCGGTCACGTATTACTCAGCTTCAGTTAGGTTACAGCAACAGCTGGAATAACATCAGTTACAGTCTCAACGTTGCCCGTCAGCGTACTACCTGGAATTATGATCGTTTCGGGCTGAACCTGGACGATGGTGATAACGCATACCGCGAGAAATATACCGAAAATACCGTTTCACTGAATGTCTCGGTTCCGCTGAACTGGGGCAATCACACTACCTCTGTGGCCTATAACTACAACCAGTCTAAAGAAACGCGCAATTCGACGCTCTCACTGACCGGTTCATCTGGCGAGAACAATCAGCGATCCTGGTCCCTGTATGGCGGAACCGAAAATACGCAAAGTAACAGCGGCCACAGTGTCTCGTTCGGCGGAAATATTCAGCAGAATACGCGCGCAGGCGCGGTCAGAGCGAATTATGGTCAGGGGGATAATTATCGCCAGGCTGGATTAGGGCTTTCTGGTACGTTGCTGATTCATCGCGGCGGCGTCACCGCCGGACCTTATACCAGCGACACTTTTGCGCTTATCCATGCGGATGGTGCCCAGGGCGCCAGCGTACGCAATGGTCAGGGTGCCGTCATTGATCATTTTGGTTACGCTATCCTGCCGTCGCTGACGCCATATCAGGCCAACACCGTCAGCCTTGATACACGCTATATGAATGCTGATGCCGAATTAAGCGGCGGAAGCCAGCGCGTTGTGCCCTATGCCGGTTCCGTTACCCGAATTAATTTTGCCACGCTGCAGGGTAAGGCCGTCTTAATCGCGCTCAAAAATGAAGATCATGAAATCCCGCCAATGGGCACCGAGGTCCGTGATGCTGATAATACCGTGATAGGTATTGTGGGCCAGGGTGGGCAATTATATGCACGTGTACCGCATGACTCTGGAACCTTAAAGGTAAACTGGGAATATAAGGGCAATAAAACATGTTTTGTTAATTATCAAATAACCGGTCGCGTGAATGAGAATATTGTTCGCCTGGATGCTGTCTGCCATAAGGGTTAATCGTGTGAGAATCGAAAAATATTTCCTGTATATCTTATTATTGCTGTTCAATGTGCCCACCTGGGCTAATTGCAGCGTTGTTACCGCCACATCCTCGTTGTCTCAAAGCGCGATTGCAGCTGGTTATACCGCCGCCTACTGGACCGGCGCTTGCGACACCTGCTCAGGGAATGTGGGCCTGCCATCTGTGATCAGCATCAATAGCGGAAAGACCTTCCAGCCCTCTGGCACACTGCTGGCCAGCTCGGTAGGCAGCTTTCTGTCATCGGCCAGCAATGTTTCCTACTCAGCTAACCAGATTCTTTACCGCTGCGCCGTGGCAGATGCAGACAGTTTGTATGAGATGTATGCCACCAATGGTGACAGCCCCTATGCCGGTCAATATATTACCTCTGAAGTGGACGGCGCCTATTATGATGTCGCTGCAAATGTTGCCGTCAGGCTAACTAACCTGACAACCGGCGAATATTACAGTCGCTACTGGAAAGCCCGACAGCTGACAGCCAGTGACTGGTATTCTGATGGCACCTATATTTATATTCCGGCCAGTGCTTTCAGCAATGTGCTGTATGAAATGTTTAAAATAGACTCTACGCGCTATTACGCCAGCAACAGCAATCGCTATGTGGACAACTGGACACAACCTCGCGGATATATTGCTTTTAAAGGACCCGGGCTGGATACCAATAATCTGAAAGTGGGCCAGGATAGTCTCTCTTACTGGTATGGTTTTTACCGTAACTGGCCCGCTGCATGGAGCACCTTCTCAAATGTCACCTATGTGCGTGGCGCGCTATGCGAAGTCCAGGATTATCCTTCGGTGGTGCTGCTGCCTACCGTAAGCGTGAATACCCTTGCCGCGGGCGGGAAAAGTCAGGCTCCTTTTACTATCACTATCCAGTGCGAGTCCGGTGCCATCTCCGGCACCAGTACATCGACGATCACGTCAGCAAATGTCGCTATGGGCTTTCTCGTTAACCAGTCAAATGCGGTAACGCAGGCAAGAAATCTGGGGCTGACTACAGCTGGCGGCGGGTTAACCTGGCTGCTGGATACCCACTATGGTAGCAGCGCTGCCGCCTCCGGCGTCGGTATAAAAATTTATGACAGTCATAATATGGCGCTCAATTTACTGCCTGACAGAACAGTGACGGGCACGGGCAACAGCCGTGGCTGGTATGCCTATAAAGATTTAACGTCGCAAATCTCCTCAGGAGGCGCTGATATTTACAGTGGTGATTTCACCGCCTCTCTTGAAGCGCTCAGCGGGCAAACTATTACAGCAGGAACAGTCAATGCGCAGTTACAGGTTGTGGTCAGTTTTCAGTAACGTCGTTGTGTTATCTGGCGTCCTGCTCTCATTCAGCGTCTGGGCGGTGGTCAATGTGGATAAAACCCGGATCGTTTTCAATCAATCGGATCTGAGCCAGTCTGTTAACGTCGTCAACAGCGGCGGAAACGAAACGTATTTGCAAATCTGGACAGATGACGGTGACCTGACTCTCTCACCCGACGCCAGCATCACGCCCGTCATAGTCATACCGCCGGTGGTAAAAATGTATCCGGGAGAAATGCGATCGTTGCGTCTGGTACTCACTTCACGTCAGGCGCTGCCCGCGGACAAAGAGAGCCTCTACTGGTTAAATATTTATCAGATCCCTGCGCTGAAAAAAGAGCTTAACGCGGCTGAACGTAAAGTGGTGTTACCGCTGCGAATCCGGCTAAAAATCTTTATACGGCCTGAGGGACTAAACGCCCCGCTGACCACCGATCCGGAAAAGCTCCGTTTCGCGGTAAAGGGAAATAAAATCGCCATAACCAACCCTACTCCCTGGTTCATGAGCATGAATGTCTATTCTGAAGGTCAGCCATCAATAAAAAATCTCACTCTTGCCCCACAATCTGATGCTTACATTGACAGTCACACTCCGCCTAAACCCGGTGAGTCAGTGAGTTATGCGGTGATCAATGACCAGGGGATTCCGGTTAACTACACGACAACCTTGAAGTAACCGGACGGGAATGCCATCTGCCGACAGGCAGAGTGCACATAAAACCGACCTTTTGCGGCAGTCCAGGGCGTCGCTACATGAATTCTGCGCATCTGATGGGGCTGGCAGTACGCAGAATTTACCTACGCATGGCGTTTTGAGAGGCTGAAGAGGCAGTTCCGCAAGACAATCCATTTTAGCCGCGCTAGAGTTGCTGGCTTCCACTGTTTCAACGACGAGAAAAAATGAAGCGCTTATTTGTCTATGGCACGCTCTGTCCGGGCCGCGAGAATGCCCATATCCTGGAAAATATTGGCGGAGAATGGCTGGCCGGTTCGGTGAACGGTACCTTCTATCAGCGCGGCTGGGGCGCAGCGGCTGATTTTCCGGGCATCGTTCTGGATGAGCATGGGCCCGACGTGCCGGGTTATCTGTTTCTCTCCGACCAGCTGGACGCCCACTGGCCGATGCTGGATGCGTTTGAAGATGGCTACGATCGCGTCGAGGTTCGCGTTTCTGCCGAGGATAATCGGCAATACAGTGCGTGGATTTATCAGCTTCAGCCGCAGGAAAGCCGCTGAGCTATTACCGCTGAACTTTTCCTGCATCAACCCTGCTTTCCTGCATTGGGATGCGCGCGCCCTGCTCTTATTGTCTGCTGACCCTACTTTCCTGTCAGACAATATATACGGGCACGTTGCCTGATTCTCAATTTAATTAAGAATCAATGTATGATGTAACTAAAATAAGATTATCCGCTCTGGTCCCGGCAAGCGCTCTCTTAGCCCCACCAGCCAGCCCTGTTATACCGGGTTAATCTGGCCAGCGCTGATGTGGAAACAGTGATACCCGAATATTAAACAGATGGATTAAGGGCGCAACTGCCACACTCTCCTCTCGGGCGATCGGCTCCAGTCTTAGCAGCAACAGATCCAGCTCTTCCAGCAGATCCTGATGTGGCGCTAACTGCAGCGACTTCATCTTGCGCTTCAGGTATAGCGCCAGCTCGTGAAACATCTGACCACTATCAATCTGATGACTCTCCAGCACCTCACGATAACGTGCGTAGAAGTCATAACAGTTGGCGCCCAGCCAGGTTTCAGTAATCAGATAGCCCCCCACCACGATATCCGGCACCGGATCGAGCCTTTTACGCGGCAGAATGATATTCACCCGGTCGAGCATCCGCGCAATAAATTGCTGCCGTGACAGTAGCGTGGCGGAATTGCGCTCCACCATTTTAATAAACCCTAACAGATCGCGCAGCCCTCGTTGCACCGCTCTTCTGGCTATCCATGACGGCCGTTTGTTGCGGATCAACGCCGTCAGCACTACCGCAAACATAATCCCCACCATCGAGGAGATGGCCGCATTCAGCGTGACGATCAGATTCGGGACATAGTGATGGCTTAAGCCGATAAAACCGGGGATCTGGATGGCGACACTCAGCCCTACCAGATTGGTCGCCGGATTGGCAATCACCAGGCTCAGCAGCATCAGACCGGGCAGCAGTATGATCATCAGCGCCTGTAAGGTATTGGCCTGCGGGATCAGAAAAGCGATGTAGAACAGGCTGACCACCAGCGCAATCATCACCCCTTTCACGAACAGCTTCATCGGCGTTACCGGGGAATCGACACCAGCAAAAAATGAACTGATAATCGCCGCCATTAGAGGTGCATTCGCCCCATCGGCCCAGCCGCTGCCGATCCAGAACAGGCTGGAGAGGAAGGTCGCCAGAAATGCCGTCAGCGCGGACAGCCGTAACAGTCCCTTATCGATATGCCGGTGTTCCCGGATATTGCGGATCGCCGCCCCATCCCCGTGGCTGTAGAGATCCCCTGCGCGCGCACTGACATTCTCATAAGCATCGGCAATGCGCACAAAGTTAGCCAGCCGCTCAAGCAGACCAATCAGCAGCAGGCTCTCTTCGGTTGCCAGCAGCCCGGCCCGCCATTCGTGCTCCAGGGTTGCCTGACTGGCAGCAATCGCTTCACGCAGTCCGGCAATATCGTTAATCCGATCGTGATGCAGCCACAACAGGAACTGCTGAAACACGTCGGTGACGCACGGCGGAAAACGAATATTCAGTTCGGCCAGCACACCCAGCCGTGATTCAATCGCCGTCAGTGTCGGCAGCAGATAAGTCAGATGCTGATACTGTACGCTGACCAGACGGATGACATTACGCGCCGCTTCGCCCTCATAGACGCAGTGGGTCAGCAGCGTTTCAACATTCAACGGATAACCCGCCATCTGAATCAGGATATCTTCGCGCTCCAGCGATTTGTTCTTTGCCATTCCGCTGATCAGTTCATCACAGAGTTTGCGCGCGTTCTGAAACCAGAGATTAACGCTCTGCCCCAGCAGATGATGCATCGAAACCGGAAACATCAGCCGGTGAACCAGCGTGCTGCAAAGGATGCCCAGCGTAATCTCCTCAATACGTGAAACTACGGTGTTGATGATTGCCAACGGTGACTCAACGTCTGGAAATCCCATAATCGCTGCGCTGTAGCCAGCCAGCATAAAGATATAGCTCTTCGGCGTGCGGTCATGCAGAGAGAGCCAGAGGCAAACCGTTACCCACAGCGATACGCACAGGCTGAACAACACTGGCGACTGCACCGTTTCGGGGTAGATCAGCAGAATAAAGATGCCGCCCAGCAGCGTGCCCAGCAGGCGAAACAGCGATTTCGAGACGGTCGATGCTGCATAGAGTTGCGAGGTGACAAACACCGTGGTCAGCGCCCAGGCGGGTTTTTCGAAGTTAAGAACGAGCGCCACAGAGAGTGCGATAAACGCGGCAAAGGAGGTTTTGCAGGCAAACAAAACGGCGTTTTTGGTAAACCATTTCATCGAATGAGAGCAACCAGGAACTTTCTGAGGCGCGTATCCTGACAGATGCGCCTGCGTTTTACTCTCAGTTAAATTTTACAAATTATTACCGGCCGCATCAGGCCGGTTAAGCCCCTACTGGCGCACCAGTGCACGGCGCTTATCCAGTAAAAAAGGGCGCAGATAGCCTACCGTGTTCGAGAGCAAAATCACCTCTTCGGCAAGCTCAATCTTCAGCACGTCTGTGAGATACGCTTTGCGCTGAGTCATTCGTTGCCAGAGATCGGGAAAACGACGCGCCAGCTCATCACGCAATGCCGCGTCCGCCAGTCCAACCGTATCCTCTATACTGCAGCCGCCATAACCCGGCACCGACGGGATAATATCAATCTGCAGCAGCATACCGCTTTTCAGTGTCACGGCTGAATCGGGATAGATGGGCGAGCTTAGCCACTCTTCGTCAGCCACCAGATGCCCCGGATTAAGATGCCAGCCATACTGCGCTTTCGGCAGCACCGTTTCGATAAGCGAATAGAGTTCGCCGCCGGTGATCCCGATACGCAGCTGCTCCAGCCAGCTTACCACCGCATGATAATAGGGGATCGCCAGCCGGGTCAGCCAGTCGGAGACGTTACACTGTAACTCAGAGGCTTCACTGACCACGTAAGCCGAGCGGCTGGTCAGCCCGCCTTTGTAGCCGGTGGTAAGAGAAAGCTTGTCGCCTGTCGCAATCCGTTTATCAGACGGATAGAGCCGGGCCTGGGCGAAACGATCGCCGGTCGCGGCAATCGTCACCACCGTGTTTGGCTGCCCTTCTGCGTTCAGACGTGCGCCTAACGCCTTCTCTGTGACGCCCGGCGCTACGCTATCCAGCGCAGCCAGCATCGCGGTTGAAGCAAGATTGGCCCCGGCCTCATAAAACGCCACTTCATCGGCGCCGTTAACGCAGCGTGCACCGTTGTCAGGCGAGATAAACAATCCGGTGGCGTTTACCAGTTGCGCATCGCCGCCCGCTGCCTGCGCCGCCGCGGCATAGATGAACTGCGGCAGATCAAACATCCCTTGCTGCCTGCCGGTAAATAACTTCCAGCCCACCAGCCCGGTGCGTTCTCCCGCCACTATCCCTGCCTCTGTTAACAGCTGATCCAGGGGCTGCTCCCCGCGCATAGGCTGGTTGGGCAGAGAAAAGACCGCCGCATGCAGACAGCGTCCCGGATTGCGGGCAAACGGCACCAGCTTGAGGTTCTCATTACCCATGATATAGGTGAGCTCGCCCTGCTGAGTCACCACCAGCAGCGCCTCCTCGAAGCGCGGAATGAATCCCGCCAGATATTCAAAATTGCTGCCGTGCTCTTTGTCGGCATAGATAATCAGTTGCGCAATCTGCTGCTGCTGCATCCGCTCAATAATGGCGGCCAGACGGCGATGCAGTGTTTCATCAGATATTACAGGGCTGGCAGCACCGGGAAATGCCGGCGGTGACGGGATTGTTTCCAGGGCATAGCGATTGGCATCCATAACGCACTCCAGTGGCCAGATTGACGGGGTTTGATTTCCATTCCCAGGGTAAACCTGAGCTTTAGCCTGTAGGGTGCCACAATCACACAACTTACTCGTTGCGTGTTATCAAAAGAGGGACATTCACCTGTAACAGAGACAAAGAAGCCCGCGCTAAACGGGCTCTCTGTGTTATTTGATGGGCACGCCTGCATTCTCCAGCGCTTCAGCCTTTTCGGGATATAACTCCGACGTTCCGGCATTCATAATCACCGCTCCACAGCGGATGCAGTGATCGCCCTTTACATCTGGCACAACGTCCTCCGGATTACCCGTATTAAGACTGACATCGCGCGTGGCGTACACAAACGCCTCTCCTTCACATCCCGGACACTTCATACCATGACTCTCCTGTTAAGCCTGTCAGATAAGCATAGCCGACAGGCTTTTAGCCATACACATGAGGAGAGGTTTTTCAGGATATTGCCAGCTCATAAGCGCCATCACTCTTTGTGCCGCAGCCGCTCCAGCATAATCAGTGAATGACTAAAAATGGCGTCGGCGATGTGCTGCGGGAAATCGGGCGGCAAGGCATCGCGCACCGAGACCACTGCCTGGGGAAAGGCCTTAATAAAGAAGTCGAAGATCTGCTGCAAACTGTCACGATCAAAACTGACGCTTTTTGCCGTGGCGATAAAATGGCGCGGGAAGATTTTGTCGATCTCTGTCTTCTTCCCCTTAGTGGCACGCAGACCCATCGCCAGTTTCAGCGCTCGCTTGTTCAGACCGGTGCCGCCCAGTACCGGATAAGCGGAGATCACATCATAAAAGGGAGTCAGTCGATAACTGCCGCCGCGCTCAATAAACAGTGAGAAGTTCTTGGCGTGACCGTCGGTTGCGCCAATCAGCCACTGAAACACCTGGAACATCATAAAGCGATAGCGATCTTCGATGGCGTTGCTCGATCCCATCAGTATCTGCATGATCTCCGCAATGCCTGGCCCGCCATCCGACTCATATTTGGTTGAAGATGGCAGTCCCAGCGCCTGACAGAAATCCTCCTGCGGCAGGCGAATCAACCGGGTTTTATCGCGTGACCAGCGGCGGTCGAAACGTTCTACCGCCAGGGCGCGCATCTGTCCGGCACGAATAATCGTTGCCTGCGGCACGTCGATACCGAGTGCACGGGCCAGCGCCAGACAGAGATACTCATTCTCCACACTTTCACGCATATCCAGCGTCGCGGCCGGCTGTTTAATCTCTCCGATCGGCAGCTTAATGATGTGCGAGGTGGGCGTGGCACCGGCAGGAATGCTGCAGCCTTCATCGGTCAGCAGCAGTGCGGTTTTCTCCTGCGCCCCCGCGACCGAGATACGGAAATCGGTCTCTTCACGCAGCATCCCCAGCGGGATATCTGACTGATAGGCCGACAGCACGCTTTCGAGCCGGGTTTCATCCAGCACTTCATAGCGGGCCTGCAGTGCGGGCAGTGGCATATCGGGCGGCAGCAGCATAGTCGCCCCGACGCTGTCACGTCCCACTTCCTGCAACAGATCAAAGGGCTGACGGGATTTAATCTGGTAACGCGCCACGATTCTGTCGCGAATCAATGGGCTATCCGGCAGCAGGTTATCGAAGAAGTTAATCACGGCGTGTGAGGTGAGAGCCTTTACCTGCAACGGCATCGAAAGTGACAGCGGCCTGGAGAGCGGATTACTCAGCCAGCCGGTATCATACTGAAACTCATGAGCGCCGTTTCGCTGCCGGGTGAGTACGCCTACCCGCTCGCCGTTCATCCACGCAATCAGCCTTTGCATTACCACTCATCCTCATCATGCAGCTGAGGCGCACCGGCCTCCTCTTTCTCCTGAACTTCCAGACTCAGCTCCAGCGACTGTAACAGCTTAAACAGCGTTGCCAGCGAGGTACTGTCAGGGGCATTTTCAAAGTGAGAGATGGTGGCCTGTTTCAGGCCGACCTTTTTCGCCAGCTCACTTTGGGTCCAGCCATTACGCTGACGAATGAGCTTTAGCCGGTTTGCCAGCTGTAGCGGGCTGTATATCATGGGGTGGCTCCTTCTGGATCACAGGCTGTAAGCATAGCGCAGGGGCATTATCCCCGACAGGGTATAAAACAGCTTTTACCCCCTGAAGGGGATAACAATTACTTTATACCCTATAGCGGATAATCGCACAATTATCCTTTGCAGGGGATAAGCCGGAACCACGAATAAAAGAGGACGAGGATGAGCACATTTACCCTTACCCATCAGGTCAACGACGACGATCGGGAAGAGTTGCTGGCAGGACTGGGGGCTTACAACCGGCAATTTATCAGCCGCGATAACTGGGGACCGCTGTCGGTTTCTCACAGGGACGAACAGGGAATGTTGCGCGGGGGAGTGATCGCCGCACGCAAAGGAAACTGGCTCTGTATCGATTATCTCTGGGTGGACGAAACGCTCCGTGGCAGTGGTCTGGGCAGCGCACTGCTGGAAGCCGCAGAGCAGGAGGCGGGAAAGATGGGATGTCTCTATGCGCTGGTGGATACCTTTAGTTTTCAGGCCCTGCCGTTTTATCAGAAACAGGGTTATCAGCCGCAGATGTCCCTGCCCGATTTTCCGCAAACCGGTATGCAGCGTCACTATCTGACCAAAATGCTACGGCCTGAGGCATCACGCTGACCGCAGCGCAATCAGCGTGACAGGGTCACATAATTATAAACCGGCAATGCGCCGCAGATCTGCTTCGGCACCCGGAGCCACGGCCAGGACCTGCGCGCCTTTAGTAATGCGATCGCCTTCGGTGTTAAACGGGTGGTACCAGCCGCCCGCCTCTTTCACCAGGCAGTAACCCGCCAGGCAATCCCAGGCGTGCATATAGGGTTCGTAGTAACCCACGACCCGACCGGCGGCGACCCACGCCAGCATTAGTGCGCCGGAACCAATGCGGATAAAGTTACCGCCTGCCGACAGCAGCGCTGCCACAATCTCACCTACCTGCTGCGGGCTGACATAGCTGTTGGCACCAAAACCGGTAACGTGGTTTTGCAGCGTGCGTGTGGGATCGACATGCAGACGATGACCGTTGAGCGTGGCACCCTGCCCCAGTGCCGCCACGTAGCACTCCTGATAGGTCGGCGCGAAAATCACCCCGATGACCGGCACATCGCCGCGCAGTACCGCGACGGAAACACACCAGCTCGGCATCCCATTGAGAAACGGGCTGGTGCCATCGATCGGATCAACCACCCAGGTGTAGTCAGACTCTCCCGCCTGCAGTCCCGACTCCTCACCCAGAAAGCCATCAGCGGGAAACGCATCCCGTATACGGCTGGCGATCAGCTGCTCCACTTCACGGTCGGCAATCGACACCACATCCTGCAAATCGTACTTGGTCTCCACCACCAGCGTCTCGCGACGGTTGAAGTAAGATAACGCCGTCGCACCACCTTCACGGGCAACGGCTTCCGCTAAAGCCAGACGCGCCATTATTTCATCATGCGATTCCATGCGAACTCCTTGAGTTAGTCAGATTAACGGGCAATCAGGGCAAGGCCCTGCGGCTTGAAGTTGACGCCAACTGTAGTGGCGAGCGGCAGACGCTGCTCCATCTGCGGATCGATAATGAACAGCGCGCCCAGTTCGGTGGCAACTTCATATTCAATATGGTCGCCCAGCCAGGTGCTGTGAATGATCTCCCCCTGCAGCGCACCCTGGCCGTCGCCGGACAACGTAATAAACTGCGGTCGCACCGCCAGCTGAGCACTGCCGGTTTTTGCACCGGCACCTCGTACCCGGAAGCGCTGATTACCCAGGCGGACCAGCGCGTCATCCGCATCCGCCTCTTCTACTTCACAGGGCAGAATATTCGCCTCCCCCATAAAGTCCGCGATAAAGACCGAATTGGGCGAATGGTAAAGCGTCTCCGGCGCACCCTGCTGGGCAATATCCCCCTCTTTCATGACAATAATCTTATCGGAGACCGCCAGCGCCTCCTCCTGATCATGGGTCACATAAACCGCCGTAAACCCAAGCCGCTGCTGCAGATCGCGGATGTCGGTGCGCACCCGACGGCGCAGACGCTCATCAAGGTTCGACAGCGGCTCATCAAGCAGCAGCACCTGCGGTTCCAGCACCAGCGCGCGGGCGACTGCAATACGCTGCTGCTGTCCACCAGAGAGCTCCGACGGCAGCCGCTGCCCCTGACTCTCCAGACCCACCAGCTTCAGCCCCTCGCGCGCCCTGTCCTGCGCCTCGCGTTTGTTCATGCCCGAGGAGAGCAGCCCGTAGAGAATATTGTCGATGGCGTTCATATGGGGAAACAGCGCGTAGGACTGAAACACCATCGCCACGTCGCGCTCGTTGGCGGGCAGATGGGTGACATCTTTGCCGCCAATCAGAATCCGCCCTGCGGTGGGATGCTCCAACCCGGCCAGCAGTCGCAGCGTAGTGGTCTTGCCGCAGCCGGACGGCCCGAGCAGCGTCACCAGCGTACCCGGCTCTACGGTGAGCGACAGATCCGGCACGGCAGTAAAACCGGCAAAACGCTTTGCGACATGTTCAAACACCACCGATCCGGCGTTAATGGTCGTCATACGGCTCTCTCCTGAGTCAGAGTGGATGCAGAGGGTGCGGCAATAATCACCGCCGGTTGGATTGCACGACGCAGGCGACGTTCGCCCACCAGCAGCTGGAAAAGGCCAATGATCAGCAGCATCACCACTATCAATACCGAGGAGTAGGCAATCGCCACGCCATACTCACCGTTCTCCACCAGCCCGACAATGTACGAGGTCGCCATGTTGTACTGGGCGCTGACCAGGAAAATCACCGCACTGATAGAGGTAATGGCCCGCACAAAGGCGTAAACCAGCGCGGCGCTGATGGCCGGTTTCAGCAGCGGCAGCACCACTTTACGCAGGGTACGGAAACTGTTTGCGCCCAGCGTCAGTGAGGCTTCATCCAGGCTTTTATCCAGCTGGCTCATCGCCGCAATACCACCACGCACGCCGACCGGCATATTACGGAAGACAAAGCAGGCGATCAGGATCATCGCGGTACCGGTGATCTCCAGCGGCGGCAGGTTATACGCCATGACATAGCTCACACCAATCACCGTGCCGGGAATGGCAAAGCTCAGCATCAGCATGAATTCAAAGGTCTGACGACCGGCAAACTTCTGTCGCACAATCAGCCAGGCGGTCAGCAGTCCGACAATGGCCGTGAGCGGCGCGGCGATCAGGGCGATCTCCAGCGTGGTCCAGAAAGAACTCCAGGCAACGCCGCTCCAGACCAGTTGCCCCTGATTAACGCTGACGTTAAAGGCGCGGATATAGTGATCCAGCGTCAGGTTGTTATTCAGCCCCCAGGACTGCACAAAGCCGCCAATCATGATCATGCCGTAGATCACCAGGGTGAACAGACCCCAGGGTATTACCATGCCATAGACGCTGTAGCGCACCGGACGCGGCAGCATCACATGACGGCCGCCATCGCCTTTGCCGGTGACAGTGGCGAAGCTTTTGCCGGAGAGCCAGACGCGCTGCACCAGAAAAGCGGCCAGGGTGAAGCCCAGCAGGATCATCGCCAGCACCGCCGCGCGACTCGGGTCGTTCTGTGCGCCGACCACGGAGAAGAAGATCTCCGTCGACAGCACGCCGTGACTCCCGCCCAGCACCATCGGGTTACCGAAATCGGCCATGCTTTCGATAAAGCTGATTAAGAAGGCGTTGGCCAGCCCCGGCGCCATCAGCGGCAGCGAGATGCGGGAGAAGGTGCGCCAGCGGCTGGCGCGCAGGGTCTGTGACGCCTCCTCCAGTGACGGACTAACGCCCTCGACCACGCCAATCAGCACCAGAAAGGCGATGGGGGTAAAGGAGAGTACCTGGGCAATCCAGATGCCGGTCATGCCATAGAGCCAGCGGCCCGGCTCGATGCCGAACAGCGTCGCCAGCGATTCGGTGACCACGCCGGAGCGGCCAAACAGCAGGATCAGCGCCAGACCGATGACAAACGGCGGCGTGATAATCGGCAGAATGGTCAGCATCCGCAGCGCTTTTTTAAACGGCAGCGAGGTGCGCGTCGTCGCCAGTGCAAACGCCAGTCCCAGCAGCGTAGCGCCACTGGCCGTCATCAGCGCCAGTCCCAGCGTGCGCCAGGCGGTGCCACAGGTGCCACCGGTAAAACAGCCGAGGCTCCAGATGGCGGGATCCTGCATATTGGCAATCAGTCCGTCAGGTTTAAAACTGCCATCAATATCCTGCACCGAGGCGACAAACAGGCTCAGCACCGGATAGAGCACAAAGGTCGTGACCAGCGCCACCAGCAGCACAATCGACGCCACCACAAAGGCATCGCCTCTCAGCACGCCGCGCTCCGCCAGGGCAAAGGCGAAAATCAGCAAAAATATGGTCAGCAGCAGCAGCGCACCCGCACCCATCGCGGGTTGTCCCTGCGCCAGCGGGCCGGCGAGGTTCTCCAGCCATAACCAGTTCCAGCCACTGAAACCGATAGCATGCCCTTCCAGCACCAGAAACAGAATGCCGCAGGTGCTGAACAGCAACAGCAGCGTGCTGCGGGTGCGGCCCGGGGGCAGAAAGGCGCTGCCAGCACAGAGCAGCCACAGCGCCACGGCGATGCCCAGCCAGCTGTGTAACGCGAGCTGCCCCAGCGCAGGCGCATTGTTCTCATCACCCCATAAGCTGAACAGCCAGTCACCCGAGAAGAAGCCCTGCTCCAGGCTATACCAGGGCAGCAGCGTCAGCGCGATGGCGCCCGCCAGCAGCGCGCCGGTTAAGCGACGATTGTGCGCATTCATAAATCACCTCGATCAGGAAGCGGACATCAGGCTTACGCCACCGCGGTCTGGCACAGACCCGGCTCAGGTGGCCGGGGCGCACCACCGTTATTGTGCGCTGGCACCAATCTCTTTATCCCAGCGGCCCAGCAGCGCTTTGCGTTTTGCTGAGTCACCATAGGTTTTAAAGTCATAATCGATCAGCCTGATGTTCTCGAAGCGCGGTGCATATTCAGAGATCTCCGCCTTGCGGTTAGAGGGCAGCTGGAACGATTTCGCCTCTTTCATATGCGACTGTGCTTCAGCGCTAAGCGCCCAGTCATACCAGGCTTTGGCATTGGCCAGGTTTCGTGCCCCTTTGATGATCGACATCGAACCAATTTCATAGCCAGTGCCTTCACAGGGCGCGACGGGCTTAATCGGGAAGCCATCCACTTCCATCGCGACGGCATCATGCATAAAGACAATGCCGATGGTGGTTTCACCGCGCGCGGCGGCTTTGACCGGAGCAGAGCCGGACTTGGTATATTGCGAGATGTTGGCGTTGAGCTTCTTCAGGTAGTCAAAGGCTTTGTCTTCGCCCATGATCTGCACCAGCGTCGCCAGGGTGTTATAGGCCGTGCCGGAAGAGTTGGGATTGGCGATCTGAATCTCGCCTTTAAAGCCAGGGTCGAGTAAATCCGCCCAGCAGGCAGGCACTTTCTGCTTTTTCTCCGCCAGCAGTCTGGTGTTATAGCCCCAGCCCAGCGCACCGGCATAAACGCCCACGGTGCGATAACCGGAGATCTCCGCCACTTTTTGTGACCAGGGCTGCTGCTGATCGAGCAGTGGCGATTTATAGGCCTGGGTCAGCCCCTCTTCGGCGGCCTGCATGTGCGGATCGCCGGTACCGGCCCACCAGATATCGGTACGGGGATTGCGTGCCTCGCTGCGGATACGGGCATAGGCTTCACCGGCAGAGAGCCGCACCATGCTGAGTTTGATATCGGGATGGGAGTGGCTGAACAGCGTGGTCATCTGTTCGCACACCACCACGTCGGCTGAGCAGATCATATTAAGATTGCCCGCCGCCGAGGCAGCAAACGGCACTATAGGGCAGACGATTACAGCAGCGAGCAGAGAGGAATAACGCATGGTGTTCTCCTGGGCTGGATGGCGCAGGCGCGCCAGCTTTTGCACATGTGTGCAAACATATGTGCAGATTAGTACGGCGGCCCTGCTGCAGTGTCAATTTAGTTGTTAAGCAATTGTCAGTCGCTGTCACAAATTTGAAACCTTTCGCCCATCTGTATTTTTTGCACAGGCTTGCAACTTCAGGCAAACTCAGTGCAGACAATGTCAGGCGAGGAGAGAACATGCAGCAGCTTAAGGCGGTGGTGAGTGCACAGGATGTGGCTGACCGGGCGGGCGTCTCCCGCTCAGCGGTCTCCCGCACCTTTACACCGGGAGCCAGCGTGTCAGATGCTACCCGTCAGCGGGTGATGAAAGCGGCGGAGGAACTGGGCTATCACGTCAATCATCTGGCGCGCGGCCTGGTGCGCAACCGCAGCGGCATCGTCTGCTTAATTGCCTCCGAGGTTGACACGCCCTACCGTGCCAGCCTGGTGCGCTGGATGACCCAGTATCTGCAGGAAGCGGGAAAAGTGGCGATGCTGATTAACACTGACCGATCTGATGCGCGCGTTTCCGCCGCGCTGCAGCAGGCGATTAATTTTCGCGCCGACGCATCGATTATTCTCTCCGGCATGCCGGACAGCGGTATCACCCGGCTCTGCTACAAACATGGTCAGCATCTGGTGCTGATTAACCGCGACGAGTCCCTGCCCGGCACGCTCAGTATCAACCTCGACTCCCGCCCCGCCGCAGAAATGGCGGTTAACGCGTTTGTGCGGGCGGGATGCAGCCGCATCGCCTTTGTCAATTCACTGGCGGGAACGCCGAGTCTGCTGAAGCGCGAAGCGGATTTTCTGGCCGCCGCGCAGAAAGTGGGCGTCACGGTCCAGGTGGAGCGGTTCGGCACCACCTCTTACGAAAGCGGCCAGATTCTGGCCCAGCGTCTGCTGACGCGTAAAGTTCGCCCTGATGCGGTGTACTGTGCCACCGACCTGCTCGCCTGCGGCTTTATGGATGAGGCGCGTCACCGCTTTGCGCTGCGTATTCCGGACGATCTCTGCATCATCGGACACGATAATATCGCGCAGTCGGGCTGGGCCTCTTACAACCTCACGACTTTTGCACAGCCGGTGGAACAGTTCGCCCGCGACGCCATTGCCTGGCTGATAGAGACGGAAGCGCAACCGGAGACACTGATGCCAAAAAATGAACAGCAGCAGGAGCGGAGAATATATCCGGCAGATGTGGTCTGGCGCGGTTCGGTACGCGGCGGTTAACCGCCCTTTTTTATTTTCTTCCGCTATGTAATTACGCCCTGAAATAATCCACAACCGATCTTACGCTTCGCTTTAAATATCCCGCCCCTGCACTGAAAAATAATCGGACGCTACTGCACAGTGTTCCGATTTTCTGTCTACGCTTTATCTGCATTATTAAGTTCTTCTGGTTTTAACTGCTCAATGAATCAGCAGTCAGATGTGACAAATATCACATTTGTGCCAGGCTTAATGTCTCAGATAACTCTGTTCAAGGAGCATACAATGGCTAAACCAACTAACAAGACGCTCGATCTGGATCAATTTCCTAAACCTCCTTTTGAGGACCAGCCACAACAGGCGCCAGGCCTGGCCAGTAAAATGATCCCGGTTCCCGACCACGGTGAAACCAGCTATCGCGGCACGGGCCGACTGACCGGCCGCAAGGCGCTGATCACCGGCGGTGACTCCGGTATTGGCCGCGCGGTGGCTATCGCTTATGCCCGTGAAGGCGCAGATGTGGTGATTAACTACCTGCCGGAAGAACAGCCCGACGCCGATGAAGTGATTAAATTAATCGAAGCGGAAGGCCGTAAAGTTTTTGCTATTCCGGGCGACATTCGTTCTGAAGAATTCTGTCAGCAGCTGGTCAAAGAGGCAGCCGATAAATTAGGTGGCCTGGATATTCTGGTTAATAACGCCGGGCGTCAGCAATTTAATGAGTCCATCCGAACCCTGAGTACGGAAGATTTTGACGCGACGTTTAAAACCAACGTTTATGCGATGTTCTGGATCACCAAAGCGGCGCTGGAATATCTGCCACGCGGTGCGTCCATTATTAATACCTCGTCCGTACAGGCGTTTAAACCCAGCGATATTCTGCTCGACTATGCGCAGACCAAAGCGGCCATCGTCGCCTTTACCAAATCCCTGGCGAAGCAGCTGGGTGGCGACGGTATCCGGGTAAATGCCGTTGCACCAGGGCCGTACTGGACCGTGCTGCAATCCAGCGGCGGACAGCCGATGGAGAAAGTGAAGCAGTTTGGTGCCGATACACCGATGGGCCGTCCGGGCCAGCCGGTTGAGATCGCCCCACTCTACGTTACCCTGGCCTCAACCGAGAGCAGTTACTCCTCCGGGCAGGTCTGGTGTTCTGATGGCGGCACCGGTACGCTGTAATCTCACTCAGGTGGCCGCATAATGCGGCCATTTTTTTGTCCCGCTTTTGCCCCGCTTAAGAAACCTCGCCACCGTGATATAAGGAAGCAGATTATGGAAAACCCGATCTTTCATTCGCCGGTCAGAAAAGAGGGCTTTGCGGGCCTGGGTGACTATGCCGCCATTGGTGAAGGCCGTTCAGTCGCGCTGATTGCGCCGGACGGTTCAATTGACTGGTGGTGTGTGCCCAATCTCGACGCAAAGCCCCTGTTTGATCGCCTGCTTGATGCCGGACTCGGTGGCTACTTCCAGATTGTCCCGCGTGCGCCTTATCAGGTCTCACGCCGCTACCGCGATAACAGCAATGTGCTGGAGACCCGCTTCGAAACCCGTGACGGCACCGTGCTGCTGACCGAATCGATTAACAGCACGCTGGCGGGCCGTCTGCCCTGGTGCGAACTGGCTCGCCGCATAGAGGGTGTCAGCGGTGAAGTGGAATTAGCGATCACCCTGCGCTTCGGCACCGCCGCCGAAACCCGTTCACCGTGGGTGGCCGATAATGAGAAAGGCAAGGTGTTTCACATCGCGGAGATCATGGCGATGTTGCGCACCAGCGAAGATATTCAGATCACAGAGCTGGATGGATGATGAGCAGGTCTGCGCTACGCTGCGTACCTATGCCGGTTCCCGCTCGCTCTGCGCGCTGCTGGTGACCGAGAAAGAGCCACTGGCGGTGCCGCCGCTGGAGGCTATCGATCAGCGGATTGAAACCAGCCACACCGGCTGGACCAGCTGGGTGGAGAGCCTGAGTTATGAGGGCCGCTACCCGACGCTGGTGAAGCGCTCAGCCCTGTCGCTGAAGTTTCTCTGGTACTCCCCGACCGGCGCACTGGCTGCTGCTGCCACCACCTCCCTGCCGGAGGGGATCGGCGGCGAGAAAAATTATGATTACCGCTACGCCTGGGTGCGCGACGCCTGCCTGATTATTAAAGCCTTCGTCTATCTCGGGGCGCTGGAAGATTGTAAGGCGGCCTTTTCCTGGCTGTCGCAGACTATCATGCGCCATGGCGTCAGGCTGCGCGCCTGCTATGCCCTGAATGGTGATGAAGTCCCCGCCGAGCGTTATCCGCCGCTGAGCGGCTATCAGAACTCTCAGCCGGTGCGGGTCGGCAATAATGCCCGTGACCAGCTGCAGCTCAGTATGTATGGCGACATGCTGGTGACAGCCCAGCATTTTATCGAGGCGGGACACGTGCTGGATATCACCACCTCGCGCATGCTGGGCGAGCTGGCGAACTGCTGCGCCGATCACTGGCGGCAGAAGGATTGCGGCATCTGGGAGCTGCCGGAGCTGCAACACTACACCCACTCCAAAATGGCCTGCTGGATGGCGCTGGATCGGGCGGTGGCGCTGGCAGAAAGCCAGCATATCGAACCGACCTGGCTGGGACGCTGGCAGCGGGAACGTGACCGTATCCGCGACTGGATTGAGTCTCACTGCTGGTCAGAGCAACAGCAGGCTTATCTCTTTTACGCCGGCAGTGACGATCGCCTCGACGCGTCGCTGGCGCTGGTTCACAGCTACGGCAACGCGGTCAATCCGCAGCGGATGCTCTCGACCTACCGTGCTATCCGGCAAAAACTGGGTGACGGCAGCGCCATGCTCTATCGCTACAGCGGGGTCAGAGAAGAAGAGAGTACCTTTCTCGCCTGCGCCTTCTGGCTGGTGGAAGCCTGGGCAGAGATAGGTGAGACGGATGAGGCAGAACAGGCGATGCAGGAGATCCTGGCTACGCTGAACGGCCACGGTAACGTCGATATCTTCAATGAGATGTATGACGTCCGCAGCCAGAGCTGGCGCGGCAATATGCCGCAGGGGCTGAGTCATCTGGCGCTGATCTGCGCGGCGCAGGCGCTATCAGAATCGCAGGCGCCTGCGTGATGTGAGATGTTGCGGTGAGGAAAGTGGCGAATCCGCGCCCTACTGCAGCCTGAAACGCGGGTCGAAGAAAAATGGCTCCACCACCACCTTACTAATGATGCCAGCCGCTGCCGGATGACGGGGATTGAACAGCGCATTCCACTCGCCGGTCAGCGTGCTCGGTACCTTCAGCACCAGGCCGTTATCCGGGCTGGCAAGCCAGTCGTCACCAATTTGCCGCGTGGACGATGGCGCAGGATCGGCCTGCCAGTCATCGGGGAGTGCCGCCAGCGAGAGCTCGGTAATCAGCGATTCAGGGACGCTAATCGACAGCATTGAGTAGTCGTGTGACAGATCCTGAATGGTGAGATGAACCAGCGCCTCAAGTACACAGAGCGCCCGGCTTGATCCCATATAGACACAGACCGTTCCCACGGAATTCCAGCGCCCCCCGTAAGTGCGGGCACCAAAACCATCAAAGGCGCTCATCGCATACTCACTCTTCACCAGGCGAAAGAAACGTACTGCCATCAGGTAATCACGCCATGCTCAAGCTGGCCAATCAGGTTAATCACCGCTTCTGCACCCGCCACCGTGGTGGTCATCTCCGCCGGTTTCTTACCGCCCAGCGCTTTGGCGGGCGTTTCCAGCCACTGCACCAGACGCTGCCTGTCGTCGCGGAACAGTTTGCTGGCGGCAGAGAGGACGCGGATCAGCATGTAGATCCGTCCGCTCTGATCGGGCGAAAAGGTCTGCTGCGGATCTTTGACTTTGCGGTTGTAGGTGGTGCGATCAATGCCCGCCAGACGGCACAGCCAGCCCTCGTCAAAGGTGGACAACGACGCCGTGCGTTTCAGCACGCCGCTGCTGAACCCTACCGCAATACGCTGGTGCGCATCAGGCAGTGTTTCCGGCAGATTCAGGGCATGCAGCAGCGAATTGTCGCGACGATGCTGAGCGGGTGTGTAGATGGCGATAGACATAGCAGCCTCCTGTTCATTTGATTTTTATTTTAGCGCAAATGAACAGGCGGTGCCAGCTTTACCCCGTAGCTGAGCAAGCGTGATGCCTGTTACTCAGGCTTCTCCTGCTGTAACGCCTGCAGAATCTGCCACGCCGCCTTTATACGCAGCGGATTAGGGTAATTCTTGTTGGCGAGTATCACGACGCCGCTGTTCCTCTCAGGAATAAAGGCGATATAGGCACCAAAACCATTGGTTGCACCGGTTTTATGCACCCAGCTGGCGCTCTGCGACGGCCCGACCGGATTGAGCAGCGTTGCCGGGCGGGGTTGCAGCGCAACACCATTATCGCTGTCGCCCATCAGCGTGTCGGCAGTCACCGGCCAGTCGTAGATCTCCCAGCCCAGTCCCTGAAACAAGGTGCCGACTTTGAAGTAGCGCGCCTGCGCGGTGCGAATGGCATTACGCAGCACGGCATTCCCCGAAGAGAGGCGGTTAGGATCCACATTTGCCTGCATAAAGGTGAGCATGTCACGCGCGGTGGATTTAACGCCGTAGGCTTCTGCATCCAGCATGCCGGGTGAGACCCGTACCGGCTGGCCATTTTTATAGCCCCAGGCGTAGTCCAGCATCATCGAGGGCGGCACGGTGATATAGGTGCGCGTCAGACGCAGTGGCTGAAACACATTTCGCGCCATCGCCTGCTCATAATCCCCTTTCACCATCAGCGAACCAAACAGACCGATGCTGGCGTTAGAGTACTGCCGGAGCGTGCCGGGCGCTGCCTCTGGCTGCCATTCCTGATAGAAACGCAGCAGCGAAGCCTGATCGGTGACGTCATCCGGCAACTGTAAAGGCAGGCCGCCCGCGGTATAGGTCGCCAGATGCAGCATCCGCACCGGACGCCACTGCTCACCGGTCAGCTGCGGCCAGTACTTCTGCACCGGATCGTTAAGGCGTATTTCGCCGTTGCGGATCATGACGCCAGCCAGGGTGCCGGTAAACGTTTTGCTCACGGAGCCCAGCTCAAACAGCGTGTTTTCCGTGACCCGGCGGCGTGATTCGAGATCGGCCACGCCGAAGTTCATAAACTGCGCCCGGCCTTTGTAAAGCACCGCCACCGACATGCCGGGGATCTCCTGCTGCTCCATCAGCGGTTCGATCGCGGCTTTAACCAGAGAAGTAACCTGCTGTGAAGAGAGATCGGCGGCGACACAGCTGGCAGAAAGAGAGAATAACGCGAGATAAAACAAAGACTTTTTCATTGGCAACTAAGGGATTCTTCACTGAATTAAATTATTTACACTGGTCGGCACAGGCCTGCACGCACATCTGAGCCTGAGAACTGCAGCCACCGTTGTCCCGGGTGTTGCAGTGCGATTGTTCTGTGTAGCAGTTGGTCTGACAGGCGGAGGCATCGCAGCGGGCAGCGACGGGCGTCAGCTGTGCCAGGGGCGCGCGGGCCGGAAAAAGCGGTGCGGGCTGAGCGAAGGCGCTGCTGCCCAGTAATCCGGACAGCAGCAGGCTGATGATCATTTTCATAAGAGTTCTCCAGAGGGACGCTGCACTAAGTATGGCCAGTCTGGCGCGCCCCGTCAGAGAAATCTAATCAAATTGAGACCACAGGGGGATGTTGAGTGACATTAATCACGCCACGGCTGTAGATATCGTTGAGCCGGGCAATGTAACGCTGGGTGTCATGCTGATCTTTGATGCGCAGAATCGCCGCCTCACCTTTCTCCTGCAGCATCTCAGGACGTTCGATAATAGCGAGCAGTATCGATTTCAGCCCCTCCACCAGCGACTGACGCAACTGCGTTTTCTGCTCTGGCGAGGTAATACTGTATTCACGGTCAGCGTTCAGCGGACTCGCAATCACCCAGCCTGCGCTGGCAGGATTAATCTCTGGCAACGCGCGCACGTTGCTGGTGATCACCGGGCAGCCGTTAGCCTGCATCTCCAGTACCGAGAAACCGTACGTCTCCTGCCAGGTTGGTAGCAGTCCGGCATCGCTCTGGCGGAACAGCTGCATCAGGGCGCCGTTATCCATCTGTGAATGATGCGTGAAGCAGCGATAGCGTTTGATGCGGTTCTCAATGCCACTATAGAACGTCTCATCATCCTGGAACTGGCGGTGCGCCACGTTACGACGCTTGGCGAGATCGCCAATCAGCTGCACATCCAGCTGCGACTCTTCCAGTTTGCGCTCTTCAATCAGCTCACTGATCGCCAGCACGACTTCAGCCCCGCCTTTGCGGTAGAACTCGTTACCGGCAAAGGTCAGTTTCAGAATACCGGGCTGACGCGGCGTTTTCTGCTGGACAAACAGCTTCTGCGGCGGATGCAGCACCAGGGTTTTACGGCGGATTTGCTGGGCAATATCCGGCCTGAACAGTTTCATCTGAATGTTCAGGGTGGCATCTGAGATGGCAATCAACCCCAGGCAGTTATCTTTTAACAGATAAGGAATGAGGCGTTTCAGCTCGGGGTTATCCTGCTTGGCGACGCCCGCCACCGGCAGCACACGCGGCAGCTCCGTTTCAAACGACGCGACCCACTTCTGATGGGTTATCGCCACTTCATTGAACAGATGCAGGATGTCAGCCCGCGATGCCCCTGAAAAAGGCACAGGCTGAAAGACAAAGGTTTTATTTTTTTTGAGCAATCGGGTTCGTAACGGATTAATAAAGTAGAACAGATTGCTCTTTTTCAGATTGATATATTCGTTATCCGGATTAACTAAGATATTACGCTGCTCCGGATACTGGTTATTCGTGATTCCAATTTTCATGTTCGCCTTCCAGAGTCCTTGTGTCCGGAGTGATCTATATCACGTGATCGTGACTGGCGGGTCTGAGCAATATCCTAAAAGCCCGTAATGACGCGGCCTGAACGCTTTTGCTAATGATTGCGCACGGTGCTAAAACAGACACAATTGTGTCTGGTTATGAATTTGCATTTTTTATTAACAGGTGTGTTTAACTGTGTCAGGCTAACCCCTTATTGAATATAACGATTATTTTCCGGGAAATATTCGCGCCAGTTGTTATGTAAATGTTTAATTAATTGTCAGGAATATTAGCGAAGCGGATGAGGATTTTAGTTAATAACTTTTAAAGTAATAAGAATGACCATGCTGAAAAGTGCCCGGCGCGTTCCACTGGCTGATGATTAACACAGACACAGACGGGCGATAATGAAACAAATGATGCAGTACGGTTATAGCCGCACCCTTTTTGCACGCCCGTTTGCCACAATTCAGTGCAACTGCTTAAGAGGCAAGCGGGTGCCATGCGCCTCCTGTCATTAATTAAGTATATGATTTACATCATTATTTAAATGAGGCGCTCTACAACCCCCTCTCTGGTACAAAAGTTGCAGGAAGTGACCTATGCAGACAGGAGAGCATTATGAAAGCAATCGTGATTGGTGGCGGTATAGGCGGCATGAGTAGTGCCATTGCGCTGGAGAAATCCGGAATTGACGTTGAGGTCTTTGAAGCCATAAAGGAGATGAAGCCCGTCGGCGCGGCGATTTCCATCTGGCCCAACGGTGTTAAATGCCTGAATGCGCTGGGCATGAAAACCGCGCTGCGTGAGCTGGGCGGGAACATGGCCTATATGGCCTATCACGATGGCACCACCGGCGCGCCCCTGACCCGCTTCAGTATGGCACCGCTGGTGCAGCAGGTTGGCGAATATCCCTGTCCGGTGGCGCGGGCAGAACTGCAGGCGATGCTGATTGATACCTTCGGGCGTGAACGGGTGCAGTTTGGTAAGCGGGTGATCCAGGTCGAGCAGACCGGCAGTGGCGTGATTGCCACCTTTTCCGACAACACTCAGGCCACCGGCGATTTCCTGATTGCCGCCGATGGCACCCATTCGGTGATCCGCGAGTATGTGCTGGAGCAGAAGCTTGAACGACGTTACGCCGGTTACGTTAACTGGAATGGCCTGGTCACTATAGATGAGAGGATTGCGCCCGCCGATCAGTGGACCACCTTTGTCGGTGACGGCAAGCGGGTGTCGCTGATGCCGGTCAGCGGCAATCGATTCTACTTCTTCTTTGATGTGCCGCTGCCGAAGGGACTGCCGCAGGATCGCAGCACGGTGAAAGCGGACTTAACCGGCTATTTTCAGGGCTGGGCGGAGCCGGTACAGCAGCTGATCGCGGCAATCAATCCTGACACCACCAATCGGGTTGAGATCCACGACATTGAACCTTTCAGCCGCTTTGTTAAAGGACGTGTGGCCCTGCTGGGCGATGCCGCCCACAGCACCACGCCCGATATCGGCCAGGGCGGCTGCGCGGCGATGGAGGATGCCGTGGTACTGGCCTCAACGCTGGCTTCTCATTCACTGGGTATTGAAGATGCACTGCTGCGCTATCAGGCGCGACGGGTTGAACGGGTAAAAGATCTGGTGCTGAAAGCGCGCAAACGCTGTGACGTCACCCATGCGCGCGATCCGGCAATCACGGCAGAATGGTATGACTCTCTGAAAAGCGAAACCGGTGAACGGGTGCTGGCCGGAATGTGCGAAACCATTGAAGGTGGCCCGCTGGGCTAAAACCAATCAAAAAGGGCTGTCAGCGTGACTAATGCCAGTCAGTTAAGCGACAGGTGATAGCGCAGTCTGGTGCCGGACAGGGCCTGGCGGTCCTCGCGCCGCTGCGCGGTCCCTTCACTTCATTCCTCTGCCTGACGGACCGCCGGGGATGGCACATCCTGTGCCGCCCCGCCTTTCGCCCGCGTCCTGCGGGCTCTCCTGGCAGACTCATTCTGTTCAGCGCTGCGGATTGCCTGCCCCTGCCCGGCACCAGCCTGCTCTGAAACTTCAGTGTGTATTGTTAAAAAGGGCACGAGAGTGGAGGCCTGAGCGCCTCTGCTGCTGAAAGGGCTAACCGCAGCGCTGAGGCGTGACGGTGGGCCAGAAGTCCACGCCGGGAAGCGTGGACAGGTCGGGGCCAGCCAGGGAGCAGCAGAGGTGCGCTGGCCCGCACTGCGGCTCGTTCGCCCGGAAAAAAAGCTGCCACGTTTGACCGTGACAGCCTTTACAAGGCTAATCTTCACTGACCAGCATTAGTCAGCGTGACAGCCCTTTTTGTTATCAATCCGCCAGACCACGATTTTTCAGCATGGGCTCCAGCTGCGGAGGCCCGCCCCGCCAGCTTTCATACAGTGTTTTGAGATCGCTGCTGTTCCCCCGGGACAGAATTTTCTGTCGGAAGAGGTCGCCGTTCTCGCGCGTCAGTCCGCCATGTTCCGCAAACCACTGATAGCCATCGTCGGCGAGCATCTGCGTCCAGATATAGGCATAATAACCTGCTGCATAGCCACCGCCCCAGATGTGCTGGAAATAGCTTGAGCGATAGCGCGGCGGCACCGCCGTCAGCGCCAGATTATCGCTCTGTAACGCCTGCTGCTCGAATCCCTCCACGCTTTGCGGCGCGGAATCACGGTTAAGGCTGTGCCAGTGCAGATCCAGCAGCGCGGCAGCCAGCAGCTCGCTCATCTCGTAGCCTTTGTTGAACGTGGCGGCCCGGACGATTTTTTCATGCAGCTCAGCGGGCATCAGCGCCTGAGTCTGATAGTGGCGAGCGTAGTTGCGGAACACCGCTGGCTCGCTGGCCCAGTGCTCGTTGATCTGCGAAGGAAACTCGACGAAATCGCGCGGGGTTTCCGTTCCCGACAGGCTCGGATAGCGCTGGCTGGCAAACAGACCGTGCAGCGTGTGACCGAACTCGTGAAACATCGTGATGACGTCGTCCCAGCTTAGCAGCGCCGGTTCACCGGCTGGCGGTTTGGTGTAGTTACAGACGTTGTAGATCACCGGTTTGCTGTCGAGCAGCGTGGACTGGTTGACGAAGTTGCTCATCCAGGCACCGCCGCCTTTGCTGTCGCGCTTAAAGAAGTCGGTGTAAAACAGCGCCAGCGGGGTCTCATCGGCGTCAAAAATCTCATAGACCTGGACGTCGGGATGGTAAACCGGCAGATCCTGTCGCGGCGTGAAACGGATGCCATAGAGCTGCGTCGCCGCCCAGAACACGCCATTCTGCAGCACCGAATTCAGTTCAAAGTAGGGCTTAATCTGGCTCTCATCCAGATCGTAACGGGCACGCCGCACCTGTTCGGCATAAAAACGCCAGTCCCAGGCCTGCAGGGTAAAATCGCCGTGCTGCTGGTCGATGGTCTGCTGGATAGCCGCCGCTTCACGCTCCGCACGACCGCGCGCGGCAGGCACGATGTTATGCATAAACGCCAGCGCCGCCTTAGGCGTTTTGGCCATCTGATCCTGTAGCTTCCACTCGGCATAGCTGGCAAATCCCAGCAGCCGCGCCTGCTCGGCCCTGACCTGCGCCAGACGTAATACCAGCTCGCGGGTGTCGTTCTCATCGCCTTTTTCAGTGCGCGTCACGCCCGCCTTAAACAGCGCTTCACGGGTTGCGCGATCGGCCAGGCTCTGTAGTGCGGGTTGCTGGGTGGTGTTTTGCAGCACCAGCAGCCAGTGCTTTTCCAGTCCGCGTGCCTGCGCTTCCGCCTGCGCCACCGCCAGATCGGCCGGTGAGAGTCCCGCCAGCTTCTGCAGATCATCGACGACCAGCCCGCCCGCTTTAGTGGCGGCCAGCAATTTGTTGGTGAAGCGGGTACCGAGGCGGGCCGCTTCCTGATTCAGTGTCTTGAGCTGCTGTTTCTGCGCTTCCGGCAGATTAGCCCCCGCCAGTTGAAAGCGCTGCCAGATCACCTCGACCAGCCGTTTTGATTCGGCATCCAGTTTAGCGCGCTGCAGATAGACCGCATCGAGCCGCGAAAACAGCGGGCGGTTAAGCATGATGTCATCGTTGAGCGCGGTGAGCTGAGGCGCAATTTCCTCATCCACCTGCTGCAGATACGGGCTGGTATGCGCCGAGGTCATGGCACTGAACACCAGATTCACCCGGTTGAGCAGTTGTCCGCTCCTCTCCAGCGCCTCATAAGTGTTGAAAAAGCTGGGCGCGTCGCTGTTCAGTGCGATCGCCTCGATCTCCTGACGCTTCTCCTCAATGCCCGCCTGCAGCGCGGGCAGAAAATCCTGCTCCTCAATCTGGTCAAAAGGAGGAGTCTGGTAAGGCAGTGTGCTGACGCTAAAGAAGGGATTCTGACGGGCGTTCATGGTTCGCTCCTGGTGGGCATCGCAAAGTCTTATCCTGACAGGTTGCCGCGAAAGCGACAACTCAGGCGACGTGCTGCTGATAAACGCTGATGATTTCACCGGCAATCGCCACCGCAATCTCGGCGGGCAGCTTGCCTTTGACGTCCGGCAGGCCAATCGGACAGCGCAGGCGCGCCAGCGGTTCGTTCGCCACACCCTTGCCCGCCAGCCTGTAGCGGAAACGCTGGTTTTTCGTTTCAGAACCGATCACCCCGGCATAGCGGAAATCGCCGCGCTTCAGCACCGCCTCGCACAGTTCGAAGTCGAGAGGATGATGATGGGTCATGATGATGAAGTAGCTGCCTGCGGGTGCCTGTGCTACGCAGTCGAGTGGGTCGTCCGGCTGCATTGTCATCACGCCAGCGGGAACGTGGCTGAACTGCGCCGGACGGCTATCAATCCAGTTTATGTGACAGGGTAACGTTGACAGCAGGTTGACCAGCGCCTGTCCCACATGGCCTGCGCCAAAAAGATAGATCTCCGGCTGCGCCTGCAGCAGCGGCTCAAACAGCAGCGTGGTTTTGCCGCCGCAGCACTGTCCGAGCCGCGCGCCAAGGCTGAAATCCTCGGTGTGTGGCGCAACCGCCCCGCTCTGCAGCATCGCCCTGGCCTGGGCGATGCACTCAAACTCCAGATGACCGCCACCGATGGTGAGATAACTCTCCTGCTGCGTCACCACCATTTTGCTGCCGCTGTCGCGCGGCACCGAACCGTGCTCACTGAGCACGGTGATTAATACGCAGCTCTGACGTTTTTCACGCAACTGATGCAGCACGCCAATCCAGTCATGATAAATCATCAACCCCTCCCGTCAGGCGCTGCACGCCCCAGAAGATGCGCTCCGGCGTGGCGGGCGCGTCCAGCAGCGGGTGCTGCCGGTAGTCGGAGACGCTGGCGACCGCATCCTGAAGGGCACACCAGGCTGCGATGCCCAGCATAAACGGCGGTTCGCCAACGGCCTTGGAGTGGAACACCGTGTCTTTAGGGTTTTTACGGTTCTCAACCAGCGTGACCCGCAGGTCCGCCGGAACGTCGCTGATGGCAGGAATTTTGTAGCTCGCCGGGCCATCGGTCAGCAGCTGGCCTTTATCACTCCACACCAGCTCTTCGCAGGTAAGCCAGCCGACGCCCTGCACAAAGCCACCTTCAACCTGGCCGATGTCGATGGCCGGATTCAGCGAGGCGCCGACGTCATGCAGAATGTCGGCGCGCAGCAGGCGGGATTCGCCGGTCAGAGTATCAATCACCACTTCACAGCAGGCTGCACCGTAAGCGTAGTAATAGAACGGCGTCCCGCGACCCGCGACCCGGTCGTAATGAATTCCCGGCACGCGGTAGTAGCCGGTGGCGGAGAGCGGCACCTGATTCAGCCACGCCAGCTTCGCCACCTCGGCGAAGGTGTAATGTTTATCCCCGGCGCGCACCACCCCGTTACGGAAGCTCACCGCCGACGCGTCGCACTGGTGTAGCTCGCAGAGCATTGCGGTCATGCGGTCGCGCAGGATCTCAGCACCATTCTGCGCCGCTTTGCCATTGAGGTCAGCCCCGCTGGAGGCCGCGGTTGGCGAGGTGTTGGGCACTTTGCCGGTGTCGGTGGCAGTGATCTGAATTTTATCGATCTCAATCTGCAGCACTTCGGCGACAATCTGAATCACCTTGGTGTTCAGGCCCTGGCCCATCTCGGTGCCGCCGTGGTTAAGCTGCACCGTGCCGTCGGTGTAGATCAGGATCAGCGCCCCCGCCTGATTGAGAAAGCTGGAGGTAAAGGAGATGCCGAATTTCACCGGCGTCAGCGCCAGACCGCGTTTCAGCAGCGGACTGCGGGCATTAAACGCCTTAATCTCTGCGCGGCGAGCCTGGTAGTCGCTGCTCTGCTCCAGCTGTTCGGTAATCTCATCCAGCAGGTTATCCTCTACCTGCTGGTGGTAATGAGTGATGTTGCGATCCTGCTTGCCATAGTAGTTACGCTTGCGCAGCGCCAGCGGATCCAGCCCGCGCTCACGGGCGATGTGATCCATAATCTGTTCAATCGCCACCATGCCCTGTGGCCCGCCAAAACCCCGATAGGCGGTGTTCGAGGCGGTGTTCGTGCGGCAGCGATAGCCGGTTACCCGTGCATCCCCGAGGTAATAGGCGTTATCGGCGTGGAACATGGCACGATCGACAATCGATCCGCTAAGATCCAGCGAATAACCGCAGTTTCCGGCCAGATCGATTTTGATGCCACACAAACGCCCATCCTCTTCAACGCCCGCTTCGTAGCGCACAAAGAACGGATGGCGTTTGCCGGTGACGCGCATATCGTCGCGACGTGAAAGCCGCATCTTCGCCGCCCGGCCGGTCTGTCGCGCCACGATGGCGCAGAGACAGGCGACACCGGCCGCCTGCGTCTCTTTACCACCAAAGCCTCCGCCCATCCGGCGCATATCTATCGTTACCTGATTCAGGCTGATGCCCATCACTTCCGCCACCAGTTTCTGCACTTCGGTGGGGTTCTGGGTTGAGGAGAAGACCTGCAACTGCTGATCTTCACCGGGAATAACCATTGCCGTCTGGGTTTCCAGATAGAAATGCTCCTGGCCGCCAATGTGAAACGCCCCGCTGACCCGATGCGGCGCACGCGCCAGGGCCGCTTCCACATCACCGCGCTGGTGAATGTGAGGTTCCTGCACAAAGCTGCCCTGTGCCAGCGCCCGTTCCACATCCAGCAGCGGTTCCAGCACCTCATATTCAATTACCGCAGCGGCCGCGCCAAGACGTGCAGCTTCGGGGGATTCCGCCGCCACCGCGATCACGATCTGTCCCAGATACTCTACTTTGTCATGGGCCAGCAGCGGGTCGCCCGGCTCCAGCGGCCCGACATCATTGATGCCCGGCACATCCTGCCAGGTCAGGACGCTGACGACGCCGGGAACGGCATAACAGCGCTGCACATCAATATGCAGGATGCGCGCATGAGCATACTCACTCAGGCGCGGACAGAGATGCAGCAGACCCGGCAGCTCCGGCTTATCGTCGATAAAACGCGCCTCGCCGGAGACATGTTTTTCCGCGCTCTCATGGCGGTTACTGCGACCGACGCCGCTCTGTAAATCAGCGGCATACTGCGCCTTAATGACCTCTTCGTTGAGTTCAGGACGGTTATGAGACATAGCGGGCCACCTCGATACAGGTTATTTCGCCGTTGTGGCGATGCCAGTAGCGGCGCAGCAGGTTGCGTGCGACCTGCAGACGATAGTCACTGCTGGCGCGGAAATCGGAGAGCGGCTGGAAATCCTCTGCCAGCGCCGCGGCTGCGCGTGACACTGTCACGGCATTCAGCGGCTGACCGATGAATGCCTGTTCACAGTGACGGGCACGCTGCGGTGTTGCCGCCATGCCGCCAAAGGCGATGCGGGCACTGCTGACTACGCCCTGTTCAATCTGCACATTAAAAGCGGCGAACACGGCGGAGATATCATCGTCCAGCCGTTTGGACACTTTCCAGGCCACAAAATCAGGTGACACCGTCACTTTATCGATGCGAATGGCGCGAATAAACTCCCCTTTTTCGAGCCGGGTCTGGCGATAGCCGGTAAAGAACTGATCCAGCGGCAGGCTGCGCTGCTGCTCACCGCGCTGTAACAACAGGCTGGCGTTCAGGGCCAGCAGCACCGGCGAGGCGTCGCCAATGGGGGAAGCGTTGCCGATGTTGCCGCCTAATGTGCCCTGCAGACGGATTTGCAGCGAGGCAAAGCGTTGCAGCATCTCGCTGACGCCGGGAATGCGGCTGGCAAGAAATTCGCTGACCTGCTGCAGCGAAGCTCCTGCGCCCAGCAGGTAGTGGTCATCAAATTCGCTGCAGACTTTGAGCGCGGCAACCTGCTCCAGCGCAATCAGCAACGGTATTCTTTTATGCTGCTGGGTAATCTGCAGGCTGAGATCGGTGCCACCGGCAATCAGCCTCGCCTCGGGATGTGCCAGATAGATCGCCGCCAGCTGAGCCGGAGTTTTGGGAAGGAAGCAACGGCGGCCCTCACCCCCTAATTCCTGCATCTCCGGGGTTGCCAGCGCCTCAAGCCGCTGCACGGTTGCGGCGGCACCTTGATCGAACTGGTCTGTCACCGGCTGCGAGCAGAGCTGTTCGGCGGCGGCCATAATCGGCCGGTAACCGGTACAGCGGCAGAGGTTGCCCGCCAGCGCAGTTTCCGCCTGATGGCGATCCCAGCCCGAAGCGGTTTTTTGCAGGCTGAACAGCGACATCACAAAGCCTGGCGTGCAGAATCCGCATTGCGAGCCGTGACAGTCGACCATCGCCTGCTGCGCCGGATGCAGTGCGCGGCCGTGACGCAGATCCTCAACCGTAATCAGCTGCTTGCCCTGTAACGCGGAGACCAGCGTCAGGCAGCTGTTGATCGTTTCATACTGCATTGTTCCCCCGACGGCTTTGCCCAGAGTCACGCTGCAGGCGCCACAGTCGCCAGATGCACAGCCCTCTTTGGTGCCAGGGCGTTGCTGACGGGTGCGCAGGTAGTTGAGTACCGTGAGGTTGGGGTCGAGCGCATTCTCGCTGACCAGCTGGTTATTTAACAGAAACTGGATCATGCGGCTTGCTCCTGTGCGTCGCGCTGCCAGACCGGACGACCGGCTACCCAGGTCTGGGCAATATTGCGGTCGTCGCCGAGCGTCATTAATACAAACAGTTTTTCCCAGATATCTTTGCTGTTGCCGATGCGCAGTTGCTGCAGGGCAGAAACCGCCGGGTCCAGCACCACAAAGTCTGCTTCTTTACCGATGTTGAAATTTCCGATGACGTGGTCGAGATCCAGCGCACGTGCCCCGCCCAGCGTGGCGTGATAAAAGGCTTCGGCCGCGCTGAGCCGGTAGTGCTGCAGCTGGCCCACCTTGTAGGCTTCGCCCAGGGTCTGCAGCATATTAAAGGTGGTGCCCGCGCCGACATCGGTGCCGATCCCCACTTTCACCCCCTGCTGCCAGCTGCGTTTCAGGTTAAACAGGCCACTGCCGAGAAACAGGTTTGAGGTGGGACAGAAAGCAATGGATGAATCGGTATCGTGCAGACACTGCCATTCGTTCTCTTCCAGATGCAGACAGTGAGCAAAGACGCTGCGGCGGCCGGTCAGCTGGTGATGATGATAAACATCCAGATAGCCTTCACGCTCCGGGAACAGTTCTTTGACCCAGGCGACCTCCTGCGGGTTTTCGCTGAGATGGGTATGCAGCCAGGTATCCGGGAACTCCTGACGCAGCTGCTGCACTTTTTCCAGCAGCTGTGGGGATGAGGTCGGCGCAAAGCGCGGCGTCAGGGCGTAGCTCAGGCGTCCGCGCTGGTGCCAGCGCTCAATCAGCGCCCGGGTCTGCTGGTAGCTCTGTTCAGGGGTTTCGATCAGGTTGTCGGGCGCATTGCGATCCATCATCACTTTCCCGGCAATCAGCCGCATGTTCAGCGCTTCGGCGGCGCTGAACAGCGCCTCCACCGATTGCGGATGGACGGTGCCAAACACCAGCGCGCTGGTGGTGCCGTTGGAAAGCAGCTGATGCAGGAAGAAGGCGGACATCCGCGCAGCATGATCGGGACAGTGATACTGCGCTTCAACCGGGAAGGTGTAGTGATTCAGCCACTCCAGCAGCTGTTCGCCAAATGCGCCAATCATCTCTGTCTGCGGATAGTGAATGTGGGTATCGACAAAGCCCGGCACGATCAGTCTGCCGCGCAGGTCGATGACCGGATGCCCCGCCAGCATCGCCTCGCTATTCTCCCAGCTATCCAGCCCCACTACGCATCCATCACGCAGCAGCAGCACCGCATCCTCAAGATAGCGGGCCTGGCCAGCCAGGTCGTCGGGACGATCCACCACGCCGGTAAAGTCAAAGAAGCTGGCGCGTATCGCCGTGTCGGTTGCTGAAAGCATGGGTAGTCCTTTCTGAAAGCGCGATGTTATATCTGCAGAGGATTATCTGAATAATCCTGTGCAACCTGCGTGCCAGAATTAAAATAGAATAAATTGTTTAAATATCAGTTAAATAAGCTAAAAAGAGGGAAGTTGCGCAACAAATAAGGACTGAGATGGCGTAGCAACCGTTTGCGGAACGGATGCAAACGGTTGCTACTCAATATTGCGCGCCCTGAACATTTTGAGTATGGCGGGTTACCCGCAAACCTGCCCTTTAACGGTGCAATCTGCCCTGAAAAGGCGCAGCTGGCTACCCGTTAAAATCCGTTTACAGGTCAGGCAGTTTTTCCACGCGCAGAAGCGGAAATGAAATGCTATGGTGAAGCCATCGACTCTGAAAATGGCATAAGGAACAGTGAGATGATTATTTTTGTCACCGGTGCGACCGCCGGTTTTGGTCAAAGCATCACCCGTCGCTTTATTGAGAATGGTCATAAAGTGATTGCCACTGGACGACGGGCTGAACGTTTAAAAGCGCTGAAGGATGAACTGGGCGAGAATATTTATACGGTACAGCTCGATGTGCGTAACCGTGCCGCCATTGAAGAGGCGGTGGCGCAGTTACCGGCGGAATGGCGCAATATCGACGTGCTGGTCAACAACGCCGGTCTGGCGCTGGGCGTCGAACCGGCGCACAAGGCCAACGTCGAAGACTGGGAAAACATGATCGACACCAACACCAAAGGCCTGGTCTATATGACCCGCGCCCTGCTGCCACAGATGGTGGAGCGCGATGTCGGTCATATCATCAATATCGGATCGATTGCCGGCAGCTGGCCCTATGCCGGCGGCAACGTCTACGGCGCCACCAAAGCCTTTGTGCGCCAGTTCAGCCTGAATCTGCGAACCGATTTACACGGCACCGCGCTGCGCGTGACCGACATTGAACCGGGTCTGGTCGGCGGCACAGAGTTTTCCAACGTGCGCTTTAAGGGCGATGATGACAAGGCGGGTCAGGTCTACGAAGGGGCTACCGCCTTAACGCCGGAAGATGTGACAGAAGCCGTATACTGGGTGGCCACACTGCCTAAACATGTCAACATCAATAGCCTTGAGATGATGCCGGTCAGCCAGACGCTGGCGGGGCTGAAAGTGCATAAACCTTAACTCCCTGCAGCGCCAGCCCTCACGGCTGGCGTTACCCGCGTCCCCAACCCATGACGATAATCAGCATGCCGCTGAATGCGATCAGAGCCCCGCTCCAGTCCCACACACTTAGCTTCACGCCATCCACCACCCGCAACCAGAGCAGCGCGGTAAGCACATAGACGCCACCGTAGGCGGCATAAACCCGTCCGCTGGCCGCGGGATGCAGCGTCAGCAGCCAGACAAACAGCGCCAGACTTGCTGCCGCAGGGAGTAGCAACCAGGCTGACCCGCCTTTTTTCAGCCATAACCACGGCAGAAAGCAGCCGGTAATCTCCGCCAGCGCGGTAATAAAAAACAGCAAGGCGGTTTTAATCAGCATCCTTACCTCTCCTTAACGTAAACAAACGACTCACTGCTGGTGAGCAAAGAAACGGCGATGATATACTAAGAGCCAGGCCCATCAGGCTGTTTTATTTGTCCGTCTGAACCCGGGCAGTGCTCATCCTCCTCACGTACACCCTGTACGCGCCGGTTGTCATGCGCTGTCTGTGTCCAGACTGTCTGCCTCAATGACCCCTGATGAGCCAGGCTCTAAGCATGCCCGCTGCAACCGCTGTCGTGGATGGCGATGTTTGCGTTAACTAAAGGATAGTGTGATGAAAAAAATGATCCCTGCCGTGCTGATGGTTCTCCTCTCCACTGCGGCATTCACTGCCACTGCGAATACTAATCGTCTGATTATCGAAGATGGCAGTTCCGCGCTGAGCAATGAAGCAGCGCGCCAGGATAAAGAGCAATGGAATGACACGCGCATGCTGCGCAACAAAGTGAACACCCGCGTCGAAAAAGAGTTTGATAAAACCGATCGTGCGTTTGATACCCGCGACAAGTGCGAGCAGAGCCTCAATCTCAACGCATACTGGGAGCCCAACACCCTGCGTTGTCTGGATCGCCGTTCCGGTCGCCCGGTAGCGCCGTAAATTTGAGCTATAGTAATGACGACGACTAACATAAGGAAGACGTGATGAAGCTACAGAGGGTTTTGTTAAGCGCGGCGTTATTTGCTCTGCCGCTAATGGCGCAGGCATCCTGTGAATCGGTAAAAACCGAAATCAGCCAGAAAATTATTCAGAACGGTGTGCCTGAGTCGGGTTTTAGTCTCGACATCGTCGCCAACGATCAGGTTGATCAGGCGGGTGGCCAGGTCGTCGGACATTGTGAGAACGACACACAAAAAATTGTTTATAAGCGCTCAGGCAGTGACAACGAAGCCAGCGTACCTGCCAGTGCCGGCAGTTCGCAGGACTCATCTGCCCAGTAGTTCTGTTCAAATCAGGGCGACATCCTGTCGCCCTGCCTGTTAGTCCGCCTGTTCCGGCCGCTGACGCGGCATCATCCATGCCACACCCACCGCAAACAGCGCAATCACCAGTGCCACCACGAACACCCAGTGCAGTGAGACGGCAATCGACCCTACCATCTGCTGCAGGGTTTCCGGCTGTAACTGCTGACGGCTGGGTTCGGACATAATCTTCTGCACCGGATCCTCGACCTGCGGCAAACGCCACTGCAGATTGAGATTCAGCACCGCGCCCATGATCGCCGTCCCTACCGCCGACCCGATCATCCGGCTGAACATAATTGAAGCGGTACAGATGCCGCGAATCTGGTAATCCGCCTGATTTTGCACTGAAACCAGGAACGTGGTGCTGGTCATTCCCATGCCGGTACCGATCAGAAACGCCGTAAAGCCCGCCTGATAGAGTGAGCTTGCGGGCTGTAAAAACAGCAGCAAGGCACTGCCGGTCACCAGCAACAGCGCTCCAAGCTGGGCGGTGAAGCGGTAGGAGGTGCGCAGCATCAGTCTGCCGCTGAGGGTGCTGGCCAGCGGCCAGCCAATCGACATCATCGCCAGCACACTGCCCGCCTGTAACGGTGAACCGCCGCTGATCCCCTGAATCCAGGTGGGCAGAAAAGCGCTGATGCCCATCATGGCCGCCCCGATGATGAGGTTGCCCGCATTACCCGCCACGATAAGCCGGCTGCGCCAGATTATCAGCGGAAACAGCGGTGCCGCTGAATGCAGCTCGTGGCGTCTGAGCTGCCAGCCAGCGAACAGTGAGAAGAGCAGAAACGGCACCAGCCAGATGCCCAGCTGTTCCGCCTGCAACAGCGCAATCAGCAATGCCGTCACGCAGAGCATCAGCCAGCCGCTGCCCGCCAGGTTCAGCGGCTGCGACTTCTCCTCCTTCTGGTGCGACGGTAGCCAGCGCCACAGCATCAGCATGCTGATCAGGCCGATGGGCAGATTGACCCAGAAAATCACCGACCAGCTAAAGTGCTGTACCAGCCACGCGCCGGTCAGCGGCCCCACTATCGCCGCTACACCCCAGACGCTGGAGAGCCAGCCCTGCACGCTGGCGCGTTCGCGCGGCGAATAGATATCCGCCACGATGGTGGAGCTGAGCGGCATGATCGCCCCCGCCCCCAGGCCCTGAAACGCCCGGAACAGGATCAGCCAGGTCATGGTATGGGCAAAGCCACACAGCACCGACCCCACCAGGAAAATCGTAGTGCCGACAAAAAACATCGTTTTGCGACCCACCATATCCGCCAGCCGCCCATAGAGCGGCACGCTGACCGCCTGGGTCAGCAGATAGATCGAGAAGACCCAGCCAAACTGCGAAAAACCGCCGAGATCAGCAATGATGGTGGGCATCGCGGTGGCCACAATAGTGACTTCAATGGCCGCCATAAACATCGCCAGCATGCAGGCGATCAAGATCCAGTGGCGATGTCCGGTCCGGATTTGTGCGCTTTCAGTCATAGGGTTCCTTTTTTAATCTGCAAGGCTAGCTGAAAAACAGACAATGCAGTTTCCCGCGCGTGCGCATTTTCTGCGCCCTCTGTGACAGTGTCACCAGAAGTCGATGAAAATTTTTTATTGTCGCATTAGCCCAGCGGCTACGCGGCTTTAACACCATTTTAACCTGTTTCTATCTCTCTGATTTGTGGCTTAAAAGCTGGCTTGTGCAATAAAGGGCTGCTATAGCATTACACCATCTTATTCAGTATTCACTGAAAAAGAGTGGGTAAACAGTCATTTTATCTACATTTTATCGCAGTTTCGGTATTGGGCGCGGCGGCATTTTTTGCCGTACCTGTCGGGCTGTTTATGGTTGTTATAACAATTGAGATCGTAATCAGGGAGATTCTCCTATGCAAAATGCTTCACTGGCCCGACGCGCCGGTCTGGCACTGCTTGCAGTGGTCGCGGTGATCGCGGTGCTGATCTGGGGCCTTGGCTGGGATCAGCTGGTCGCACGTAAAGTCGATCTGCTTTATCTCGGGCAACAACACCTCTTCTTAGTCTTCTGGTCAATGCTGTTCGCTTTGCTGGTCGGTATCCCCAGCGGCATCCTGCTAAGTCGCCCGTTTGCACGTCGCTGGGCAGAGTACGTGATGCAGATTTTCAATGTCGGTAACACCCTGCCACCACTGGCGGTACTGGCTCTGGCGATGGTTATTATCGGGATTGGCGACCGTCCGGCGCTGATTGCGCTGTTTCTGGCTTCGCTGCTGCCTATCGTCCGCAACACCTTCTCTGGTCTGAGCGCAGTTCCCCCGTCGCTGATTGAGGCGGCCAACGGCATCGGCATGACCAAATGGCAGCGTCTGCGTCAGGTAGAGCTGCCGAATGCCTTGCCGGTCATCCTCTCTGGCGTGCGCATCGCCACCGCCATCAATGTCGGCACCGCCCCACTGGCGTTCCTGATTGGCGCCAGCAGCTTTGGCGAGCTGATCTTCCCGGGCATCTATCTGAATGACTTTCCGACGCTGATACTCGGCGCCGTCGCCACTGCACTGGTGGCACTGGTACTGGATATGATGCTGGCCGCGCTGGGCCGCTTTCTGAGTCCGCACGCTGCGGCCTGACCACAAGGAGCTTTGCAATGCTAACGCGTTGGATTAAGAAAAGCGTTGTCGCGCTGACCGCGACACTGCTGTTAAGCCAGACGGCACAGGCTGCTGCACCGCTGGTGATGGCGACCAAAAGTTTTACCGAGCAGCATATCCTGTCAGCAATGACGGTGCTCTGGCTGCAGAAGAAAGGCTTCGAGGTGGTGCCTAAACGCAATATCGCCACCACCATTGGCCGTAATGCGCTGCTGAATAAGCAGATTGATATGGTCTGGGAATATACCGGCACCTCGCTGATCATCTTTAACCATATCAACCAGCCGATGTCTTCACAGCAGGCGTATGAGACGGTGAAAAAGCTGGATGCCAGACTGGGGCTGGTCTGGCTTAACCCGGCACCAATGAACAACACCTATGCCTTTGCCATGACCCGTGAACGGGCCGAAAAAGAGGGCATCAGCACCATGTCGCAGCTGGTTGCGAAGATTGAGCAGGTGCGTAAAACCGACCCGGATCATAACTGGCGACTGGGTCTGGACCTGGAGTTCTCGGGTCGTTCAGACGGCATGAAGCCGCTGCAGAAAACCTACAACCTGACGCTGGATCGCCCGCAGATCCGCCAGATGGACCCGGGTCTGGTCTATAACGCGATTCGCGACGGATTCGTGGATGCCGGTCTGATCTACACCACTGATGGCCGGGTTAAGGGCTTCAACATGAAAGTACTGGAGGATGATAAGCACTTCTTCCCGAGCTACAACGTGACGCCGGTTGTGCGTCAGGATGTGCTGGCGAGTCATCCGGGGCTGGATACCGCGCTTAATCAGCTTTCTGCGCAGATCACCGATGAGGCGATAACAGAGCTGAACAAGCGGGTCGATATCGATCACCAGTCACCGGAAACCGTGGCGCGTGATTTCCTAAAATCCAAAAACATGCTGTAAGGAGGCACTGTGAATACCCTTCACTACATCATGGATAACTGGAGCACCCTGCTCACCCTGAGCTGGCAGCACAGCTGGCTGGTGCTGGTCGCGGTCGGACTGGCAATTGTGATTGGCGTGCCGCTTGGCATTCTGATCGTGCGTGTAAGATGGCTGGCAACGCCGATTCTCGGTATCGCCACCGTAGTGCTGACTATTCCCACCATTGCGCTGTTTGGTCTGATGATCCCGCTGTTTTCACTCATCGGTCAGGGCATTGGCGCGCTGCCGGCGATTACCGCCGTATTCCTCTACTCGCTGCTGCCGATTGTCCGAAACACCCACACCGCACTGGAGAATCTGCCGGACGGCCTGCGTGAGGCGGGGCGTGGTATCGGCATGACGTTCTGGCAGCGCCTGCGCTGGGTTGAAATCCCGATGGCGCTGCCGGTGATCTTCGGTGGCATCCGTACCGCCGTGGTGATGAACGTTGGCGTCATGGCGATTGCCGCCGTGATTGGCGCGGGCGGTCTGGGCCAGCTGCTGCTGGATGGTATCAGCGGCAGTGATATTCGTATGTTAATTGCCGGGGCATTGATGATCTGTCTGCTGGCTATTTTTCTTGACTGGCTGCTGCACCGTTTGCAGCAGGCGCTGACTCCAAAGGGGATTCGATAATGATTACGCTGGAAAACCTGACGAAAACCTTTACACAGAAAAACGGCACGACCAATAAAGCCGTCGATAACGTCAGCCTGCACGTGCCAGCCGGTGAGATGTGCGTGCTGCTGGGACCCTCGGGCTGCGGGAAAACCACCACGCTGAAGATGATTAACCGCCTGATTCCCGCCACCAGTGGCCGGATCCTGATTAATGGCGAAGATACCAGTACGCAGGACACCACCACCCTGCGTCGCAACATTGGCTATGTTATCCAGCAGATTGGTCTGTTCCCCAACATGACCATCGAAGAGAACATTACCGTCGTGCCACGCATGCTGGGCTGGAACAAAAAGCAGTGCCACGAGCGGGCTACCGAGCTGATGAGCATGGTTGCGCTGGATCCCACCAAATTCCTGCATCGCTATCCGCGTGAGATGTCAGGCGGTCAGCAGCAGCGTATCGGGGTGATTCGTGCCCTGGCGGCGGATCCACCGGTGCTGCTGATGGATGAGCCGTTTGGCGCCGTTGACCCGATTAACCGCGAAGTGATCCAGAACGAGTTTCTCGACATGCAGCGTCAGCTGAAAAAAACCGTGATGCTGGTGAGCCACGATATTGACGAGGCACTGAAGCTCGGCGATCGCATTGCGGTATTTGGTCAGGGTAAAATCGTGCAGTGCGCCAGCCCGGATGAACTGCTGGCGACCCCTGCCAATGAGTTTGTCGGCTCGTTTGTGGGTCAGGACCGTACGCTTAAGCGCCTGTTACTGGTGCAGGCGGGCGATGTGACTGACCAGCAGCCGACCATCACCGTCCGCCGCTCTACTCCGCTGGAAGAAGCCTTTGGCACCATGGATGAGAACGATATGCGGTCGATTACCGTGGTCGATGAGGATGGCAAACCGCTGGGCTTCGTGAAGCGTCGCGAGGCGCGTAACGTCAGTGGCCGCTGTGAAGAGCGACTGCACACCTTTAAGGTCACCGGTAAAGCGGAAGAGAACCTGCGCGTGGTGCTGTCAAAACTCTATGAGCACAACACGGTCTGGATGCCGATTGTCGATGAAGAGGGTCGCTACAGCGGTGAGATTTCGCAGGATTATATTGCGGATTACCTCAGTTCTGGTCGTACCCGCCGTCGTCTGAATCCATAATTTCGTCACCTAAATGGGTCTTACCGGCCCATTAAAACAGCAGATATAAGCAGATATACCCAAGCCTGGGTAAATCAGACAGCAACAAACAAGCTTAACGCGCAGGGAACCGGGTCAGAGGAGGAAAGCGTCCCGCGCCATGGACAAAAACGCCGGGAGCGTTTTTGAACAACGCAACGCGTTGGCCCGGTACGGGCGCACCTCAGGGATGAGGTGCGTAATTGCGCGGGCCGAGCGTGCCACGGATGGCGGCTTTTGCGACTTTCCGATCTGACCCTGTTCCCTTCGCAGACTCCATCTTAAAGCCAGTTAAGTCACGGCCTGTCCTGTCTGTCAATTCAGGTAGTAGCTCAGGGAGCATACGCCTGTAGCAAAGACGCAAAAGATGCCATCCATGGCATGCTCAGCGCGGCCCATCCCTGGTCCGCGATGCTTTGATACAGGCATATGCTCCCATCGCTTTGGATTTTTGAGCCGTATGTGAGAGATACATCGGCTCTTCTGCTTTTTAGCTCTCCGTCAGCGTTTCCGCCTCCACCTCTTCCACCACAGGCGCCTCGTCCGGCAGCACCATGTTCAGCACAATCGCCAGAATACCGCCGGTCGTCACCGCATGACCAAACAGACTGTTAATCAGCGGCGGGAACTGCTTCAGCACATCCGGCACCGCCTCCACGCCCAGACCAATACCAAAAGCGATCGCCACAATCAGCATCTCGCGGCGACCCAGCGGCGTCTGGGTCATCACACGGATGCCCGCAGCAACCACGCTGCCAAACATCACGATTGTCGCCCCGCCCAGCACCGGCGGCGGGATCTGCTGCAACAGGGAGCCAATAAAGGGAAACAGCCCCAGCAGCGCCAGCATGATTCCCAGCAGCATACCGACGTAACGGCTGGCGACGCCGGTCATCTGGATAACGCCATTGTTCTGCGCAAACGTGGTGTTGGGAAAGGCGGAGAAGACCGCTGCCAGCACACAGCTCAGGCCGTCGGCGACAATGCCACCCTGCAACCGCTGCTGAAAAGGTTTGCCGGTGATCGGCTGCTGTGAAATCAGGCAGTTAGCGGTAAGGTCACCGACGGCTTCAATCACCGCAATCACTGACACCAGCGCGATCGGCAGGAAAATGGTCCAGTCAAAGGCAAAACCAAACCGGAAGAACGCGGGCAGCACCAGCCAGTTGCTCTCCGGCGCAACATTAAGTTGCAGATGACCGGTCAAGGCCGCGGCAACGCATCCCACCGCGATTCCGGCCACCACCGCCACCAGCCGAGCCCAGCGATTTCGCGAGCGGTTCAGCGCCACGATCACCAGCAACGTCAGCGCCCCCAGCGCCAGATTTCCCGGCGATCCAAAATCTGTGGCGTTGTGCCCGCCCGCCCAGTCGGTAATGCTGACTTTTATCAGGCTGATGCCAATCAGGGTGATCACCGTACCGGTCACCACCGGCGTCAGCACTTTGCGCAGCGAGCCAACGCAGCGGCTAATCAGAATCGGAATCAACGCCGCCACCAGGTTACAGCCAAACAGCATCGCCATAATCTCTTCCGGCGAACCACCGCGCCCTTTCACCATCAGACCACCCGAGAGGATCACCCCCAGAAACGCGAAGCTGGTGCCCTGCAGACAGATCATACCCGCCCCGATGCCATAAAAGCGTCTGGCCTGCATAAACGTGCCTAAGCCGGAAACGAACAATGACATGCTGATCAGATAAGGAATATAGGCCTGCAACCCCAGAACGGAGCCAATAATCAGCGGCGGCGTGATGATTCCCACCACGCTGGCCAGCAGATGTTGCAGTGCGGCGAAAAACGCCGGGGCGGGGCCAATGCGGGCTTCAAGCCCATATAACAAACCTTTCTCGTGCGAGTGCGACATGATGGGGCTCCAGCTCAGTGTGATAAGCGGAGTTAATGCATTTTCTGCGCCATGACGCCACGATTTCGCAATATCCGAGCCAGGTCTTTCAATTCTAAATGGAAATAGTTAAAGACAGCCGACAACAAGCCTGAAACTTTAGGCTCATTGCCGACTCAGATGACTTAGTTTGTTTCATAATCAGGCGATCTTTGCACTCACAGCGTGCAGATTGTTCTGCTCCAGCAGAGAAATATCGATGTAAGGCGTCAAATCGCGCTGTTCTGCACGCGGCAGATAAGGCAGCTCGCCCAGCAGCGGCGCACTAATTTTTTCACGCAGAATCTCAATAATATCGCTGTACTGCGCCAGTCCCGGATTGATGCGATTGGCCACCCAGCCCACCAGTGGCAGTCCATCCTGCGCTATCGCTTCTGCTGTTAACAGGGCGTGACTGATACAGCCCGACTGGATGCCGACCACCAGCACCACCGGCAGCTGCTGCTCAACGACCCAGCAGGAGAGCGGACGTCCGTCGTTCATCAGGCTGCGCCAGCCGCCAGTGCCCTCCACGACCACGCGATCGGCCTGCTCCGTCAGGCTGCTTAAGCCCTGTGTCAGCAATGCGTAATCAATGATCTGGCTCGGATGGGTGCAGATCTCCTCTTCCTGAAAGGCCAGCGGATTGATCGCCTGATAGGGCAAATCGATGGATGAAGCGCTTTGCAGAACCTGTGCATCTTTGTTACGCAGGCCGTCAGCGGTTTTGACCGCGCAGCGCGCGACGGGCTTGTACCCGACGGCACTGAGCCTGGCCTGGATAAAACTTTGTAACAGGGCGCGTGACACCACCGTTTTGCCCACTGCGGTGTCAGTGCCGGTAACAAATAGTCTGTTCACTCAACTTCTCCTCTCGAACCTTTGTGGTTAATCGGTGATTAACCTTGCTGCGAACCGGCATTTTAAGGAATGGAGGATGAGAACAGATTGCGTTAGCGCAAGATTAGGCCCGCTTAACCTTGCAACAGTTTCACTAACAGGTGTCCGTTATAGAGCGCGTCTTTGATCAGGGCTGCGCCGCCTAACGTTCCCGGCTCGCTAAATTCGGTAGGTGCCAGCTGGATACTCGCGCTGTAGGCCGGGAGTGATTGCTGCAGAATGGTGTTGCTCACGGCCGGAAACAGCACATCCGCGGCGGCATTCAGGGGGGAACCGATAAGAATATGTTGAGGATTGAAGATGTTGACCATCATCGCCAGAATCCGGCCAACATGATGACCCACGCTGGCGATGGTGTCGCGCGCCAGACGGTCGCCAGACTGCGCCGCCGCGCACAGCGACTCAAGCGTCAGCGGCTGATTATTGAGCAGGCTGTCGGGCTGGGCCGGCAGACGCTGCGCCGCCAGCGCCAGCAGACTGCCGGTGCTGGCCACGGTCTCCAGACAGCCATGATTACCGCAGTAGCACTGCTGACCATACGGGTCGATCTGAGTATGCCCGATCTCGACCAGCGCCCTGCCACTTTTATGCAGCAGCTGACCGCCACTGATCACCCCGGCTCCCACGGTTTCATCAATCACAATCTGAATCACATCCTGCGCCCCACGTGAGGCACCAAACAGCGACTCCGCCAGCGTCCAGGCTGAAATATCGTGCTGCACAAACACCGGTAAGCCGGTTCGCGCCGCCAGCGCATCGCCCAGCGGCATATCGCGCACCTCATAACCCGGTAGCCGATGCACCACACCTGACGCGGCGTTGATCAGCCCTGGCAATGTAATGGCAATGGCCGTAAGGCGTTCCAGCTTCTTCTGATGACGAATAAAGAAGGCATCAACCTGTTCAATCAGCGCGGTAAGTAACGGCTGTGCAGACTCATCAGGCAGCGGCAGGCTCTCTTCCACCAGTTCCTTGCTGCTGAGATCGCGCAGCGTAAACGTCATGGCGCCGCGATGCAGGCGAATAGCCAGATAGTGCCAGGCGTCGGTATCCAGTATCAGGCCTATCGCCGGACGACCACGACTGCCGGGATCCTGAAACTCGGTCTCCTGCACTAAATGTGCGTCCAGCATTTCACGCACAATTTTGGTAATGCTGGCCGGAGCAAGCTGGGCACGGCGGGAAAGTTCGATACGCGAAATGGGACCATAACGGTCAATTAATCGATATACGACACCTGCATTAGTCTGCTTGATCTGGTCAATGTGGCCAGGTTGACTGTCCGGATTCACAACCCTGCTCCCGGTTATTTTCGCGCTTCTAAATAAACATGCGCCATGGTGAGCCAGATCCGGCGACAGCGTCAAATATTTGATTAGAAATGTGATTTATCGCACAGATTGATGCGGTGTTGCCCGCGCATCAGGGCCGGTTTCGCCGCAGCAACGCCATCATGTTTTCCATCTGCGCATTTATTTCGCGTCCGGCTGACCAGACCAGCCACAGCTCTGAAATGGCATCCTCTTCCGTTAAGGGCAACCAGACCAGATCGGCCAGCCGCGCCCGACGAAATGAGGCAGGCAGAATGGAGACGCCTAACCCGGTTGCCACCAGCCCAAGGATGGTCATCGCCTCACCCACTTCCTGAGTAATAAAGGGCTTGATATGGTAGCGGTGCAGCAGCGCCAGAATATCGCTGTAGAGCGCGGTTCCGCCCTGAGGGTCAAAGAATACAAAGGGTTCCGCCGCCAGGGCAGTGACAGAGATTTTATCGGCGTCAGCCAGCGGATGCGCCTTATGCACCACGGCATAAAGCGGCTCACTCAGCAGCAGCTGATGACGCAGATCGGCGGGCAGCGGCGTGTTGCGCATCACGCCAAGATCGAGCCGTCCATCATGAAGCGGTGCGAGCTGCTGGCGGGTATTAATCTCCTGCATCTGAATATGTACCTGCGGCCAGCGCTGACGAAACCGGAATAGCGCGTCAGAGACCACGGCGGTAAACGGGGCCGAGGAGGTAAAGCCAATCCGCAGCTCCCCCTCTTCACCACGATGCAGCCGGGCGGCGCGATCGGCCGCCTGCTCGACCTGCAACAGAATCGCGCGGGCGTCACTCAGCAGCTGCTGTCCGGCAGCGGTAAGCTGCACGCTGCGGTTAGTGCGATTGAACAGCCTTGCGCCCGTTTCTGTTTCCAGCTGAATAATCTGCTGGCTGAGCGGCGGCTGAGAAATGTTCAGACGCTGGGCCGCCCGCCCGAAATGTAATTCTTCCGCCACCGCAACAAAGTAGCGCAGATGACGCAGTTCGATATTCATATCTTAAACGTCTCATTTGAGATTATTAATATATTAGACATCATAATGCCGCTTTCTTAAGCTGACGACAGGTTTTCTAAATTTGAGGATGATGTGTGAGTCGCTCAACACAGGCTGTCACAGTGGATGAGAATGCGGTCTCTGCGCCGCCAGAGTCTGTTGCCGCTTCAGGTCATATCCGCCGGGATTCGCCACAGTTTATGCGCGTGACGCTGGCGCTTTTCTCCGCCGGGCTGGCGACCTTTGCCCTGCTCTACTGTGTGCAGCCGATTCTGCCGGTGCTGTCACAGCAGTTTGGTATCTCTCCGGCAACCAGCAGCCTGTCACTCTCCATCTCGACCGGCCTGATGGCGCTGGGCCTGCTGGTCACCGGGCCGCTCTCTGATGCTATCGGTCGTAAATCGGTGATGGTCACAGCCCTGATGCTGGCCGCCATCTGCACGCTGGTCTCGGCCACCATGACCAGCTGGCACGGCATTCTGATTATGCGGGCGCTGATGGGGTTGTCGCTGAGTGGCGTGGCGGCGGTCGGCATGACCTACCTCAGCGAGGAGATGGATGCACGGGTCGTCGCCTTTTCCATGGGGTTATATATCAGCGGTAACTCGATAGGCGGGATGAGCGGTCGACTGCTGAGCGGCGTGCTGACTGACCTCTTCTCATGGCGACTCGCCGTGGCGGTAATCGGCTGTTTTTCGCTGGCCTCGGCGCTGATGTTCTGGAAGATTCTGCCTGCGTCGCGCCATTTCCGGCCCATTACGCTGCGTCCGCGTAATCTGCTGATTAACTTCCGGCTGCACTGGCGCGATCCGGGCCTGCCCTGGCTGTTTGCCGAAGGATTCCTGCTGATGGGAGCCTTTGTCACCCTGTTTAACTATATTGGCTACCGTTTACTGGATGCGCCCTGGCATCTCAGCCAGGCTGTGGTCGGGCTGTTATCAGTGGTCTACCTCACCGGCTCCTGGAGTTCGCCTAAGGCGGGCGCGCTGACCAACCGGTTGGGTCGGGGTCCTGTGATGCTGGGTGCTACCGCCATCATGCTGCTGGGTTTGCTGATTACCGCCTTCAACTCCCTCTGGCTGATCCTGCCAGGGATGATGCTGTTCACCGCCGGTTTTTTTGCCGCCCATGCGGTTGCCAGCGGCTGGATTGGCCCCCGGGCGCGCCGGGCACGAGGCCAGGCTTCTTCGCTCTACCTGTTCAGCTACTACGTGGGTTCCAGCGTCGCGGGTACGCTGGGTGGCGTGTTCTGGCATAACTTTGGCTGGAGCGGGATTACGCTGTTTATCAGCGTCCTGCTGATCCTGGCGTTACTGGTTGCCTGGCGTCTGCACAGTAAAAAACTCTGAGAATGTCTTCTCATGCCAGGCCTGGCTTCTCCTGCGGGCCTGGCGGTTTATCACAATAAACGCGCTATTCAGAGCCACAGCAAACAAAACGCAGGTTTCCCGCTATAATCGTTTTTATTGTAATAATTCATCTGCTTTGCCTTTTAACACGGCAACAAGGAACGCCTGTGGCTCTCTACTACTACGTCAATAAACAGTCAGGATATAACAATAATCATGTGGTTCATGCCGCAGGCTGCCCCCATCTTCCCGACATCGATAACCGTATGTTTCTGGGCAGTTTTTACCATGTGAATGCCGCCATCCTGCAGGCTAAAAAATATTATGCTGGCGCAATCGGCTGTGAAAATTGTTGTCCACTCAAAAATGTTGACCAGCAGGCCACCCAGCTCAGCGTGGCCCTGAAGCACACCCCGGCTTCGCGTTAATCTGATCCACCTGGTAAGGGGAAAAAAATTTTTCCCGCTGCGCTAATTTGTTAAGAATTACCGCTGTTTTCCGTTATGTTAATCTTTCTGATTCTCTTTAATGGAATGCACAATGCGGGATAAGTTTGCGCGCGCTCAGATAGCCCTTCACTGGCTCACCTTTTTACTGGTGGTGACGGCCTACGCCACCATTGAACTGCGCGGTTTTGCACAGCGCGGATCCTGGCAGGGTTATGCCATGATCATTACCCATTTCAGCGCCGGCGCGACCATCCTGGTATTGATGCTTGCCCGCCTCTTTTTACGCACCCGGCATCGCACACCGCCCATTACTCCCGCTCCGCCGCGCTGGCAAACCGGGCTGGCACATCTGACTCATACCCTGCTCTATGCCCTGTTTATCACTCTGCCGATCCTCGGCCTGACATCGCGTTATCTTAAAGGTCGGGAATGGTGGCTGTTTGGCATCAGCATGCCGGTCGCGCCTGAACCTGACTTTGATATGGCGGATATGCTGATTGGCTGGCATGAAACCCTGGCACCGCTGGGTTACTGGCTGATCGGACTGCATGCTGCTGCCGCACTGTTCCATCACTATCTGCTTAAAGACAATACTCTGCTGCGAATGATGCCCGCCCGGCGTCGCGGTCAATAACCTCAGGCTATCGCCCTGTGATGGGGCGATAAAAAAATTTCAGCATTAAAAGGCGTTTATAAGGTTTCTCTTCCCGCTTTATTCACTACAATGGTCAGTAATTTGTGACGCAGGTCACTTTCGCTGGATGTTTCTGCCGCATCCGATTCGCTGTACTGACTGACTTGACTCCTCATGCAACCAACTACTGTTTCACGTAAAACTGCCTGGCTACGCGTGGTATTGCTGGCCATCGCCGCCTTTGTATTTAATACCACCGAATTTGTGCCGGTTGGCCTGTTATCCGACATCGCTGCTGACTTTTCAATGCAGACGGCTGACGTCGGGATCATGCTGACCATCTATGCCTGGGTGGTCGCACTGCTCTCACTGCCGCTGATGCTGCTGACCCGCAATATTGAGCGACGACTGCTGCTGGGTGTGTTGTTCCTGATCTTTATCGTCAGCCACGTTCTTTCTACCGTTGCCTGGGATTTCCGGTCGCTGATGGTGTCACGCGTGGGTATCGCCCTGTCTCACGCGGTGTTCTGGTCGATCACCGCCTCGCTGGCGATTCGCGTCGCTCCGGCCGGTAAGAAAACTCAGGCGCTAAGTATGCTGGCAACCGGTACCGCGCTGGCGATGGTGCTGGGCGTGCCGATTGGCCGCGTGGTGGGTCAGTATCTTGGCTGGCGTACGACCTTCGGCGCGATTGGCCTTTCGGCACTGGTGCTGATGATTATGCTGGTGCGCATCCTGCCGCGTCTGCCGAGTGAACATACCGGCTCGCTGAGCAGTGTGCCGATGCTGTTTCGCCGTCCGGCGCTGGTCAGCATGTATCTGCTGGTGACGCTGGTCGTTACCGCGCATTACACCGCTTACAGCTATATCGAGCCCTTTATGCAAACCGTGGCCCATTCCAGTGGCAACTTCACTACCCTGCTACTGCTGCTGTTTGGCTCTGCGGGCATTGTGGGTAGCGTACTGTTCAGCACACTCGGTAATAAGTTTCCCTCCGGACTGCTGATTGCGGCCATCGCGCTGATCACCCTGTGCATGGGCCTGCTGATTTTTGCTGCCGTTCGCCCTGCGGCTATCTCAACGCTGTGCGTTGTCTGGGGAATGGCGATGATGATGATCGGACTGGGTATGCAGGTGCGAGTGCTGTCGCTGGCACCGGATGCCACGGATGTGGCGATGTCGCTGATGTCCGGTATCTACAATATCGGTATCGGCGCGGGTGCGCTGCTGGGTAATCAGGTCAGCCTGCATCTGAGCATGGCGGAAGTTGGCAATGTCGGCGGGATGATTGGCCTGGTGGCGTTACTCTGGTGTGTTTATATCTTCCGTCGTTATCCACAGTTACGCAGTAACGGATAATAAAAAAGGCTTCAGATAAGCGGGTTATCTGAAGCCTGTTCAGGGTTATTTACCGATCACTTTATCTATAAAGAACGGCTGTGCCATGCAGGTTGTTGCTGCCAGAGGTCGAAGTGATGCGGAAAGACTTTGCCCCTGCATCGCTGGCCTTTTCTGACAGTTGCTGCTCCAGCGAGAGCAGATTAGTACTGCCCGTTGCGCTGATGACACCGATTTTTTGCTGATCCAGCGGTGTGCTGCTGACCTGCTGGGCCGCTACGCTGGCAAATGACAGACCGCTTAGCACAGCCGCCACGACCATCATATTGATACTTTTCATAACGAACCCCTTCTCACTTATTCTGTTGAAAAACCAAAATTACTGATAAATCACAGCCGTGCCGTGCAGTTTGTTCTGGCCGCTGGTTGAGGTGATGCGGAACGATTTCGCACCCGCTTCATCCGCTTTAGCACTCAGCTGCGCTTCAACAGAAGACAGATTGGTGCCGCCCAGTACAGAGATGGTGCCAACTGGCTGCTGATTAACAGGTTCGCTGGTCACCAGGTCAGCGGCAGATGCGCCAAAAGTCAGAGTAGTCAGAGCCAGTGCTGCCAGGGTGATTTTGATGTTTTTCATAATAATCTCTCTATTCAATATTGAAATTCGGTTGGTCTGAATGGGTTGTCACTATTTAATTAATGACCGTTAAACAAATGATAGACCCCGATACGGTTTGTCGTCAACATTTATTTAATGAGCGTTATTTTATTCGCGGAGTGGCGTGATTATGGGCTTCAGCCTCTTTTCTGACTTAACCTAAGGGGCTGTAATAATGCGCTGGCGCACAAAATGGCAACCCCTGCCGGCGACATCCACGCCAGGCCTTGCACATTTTTATAATGATCGGTAATTTAATAGGGTGTTTTACTGTCAGTGAGGGTGTATGAGTCAGGTTCAGGATTGCGATGTAAAGAAATGCCGCGGCCGACCAAAAGTGTTCGATCGCGAAGCAGCGCTCGATAAAGCTCTGACCCTGTTCTGGACGCACGGTTACGAGGGAACTTCTCTGGCCGATCTGGTGGCCGCAACCGGCGCGAAAGCGCCAACCCTCTACGCCGAGTTTGTTAATAAAGAGGGACTGTTTCGCGCGGCGATGGAGCGCTACGTGGAGAAGTTCAGTGCATGGCGTGAAGCGGCATTGGGCGATGACCAGTTACCGGTGGATCGGGCTATTGAAGCCTATTTCCGCGCCACCGCGGCCTGTTTTACCGAACGCGACTCTCCCGGCGGCTGTTTCTTTATCTGCACCTCAACCGCCCTGTCGGCGGCTTCAGCAGAGATTGCCACCATGCTGCAACAGCAGCATCAGTCGCAGGAGCATGTGTTAAAAGATTTTCTGCTGGCGCGTCAGCAGCGTGGCGAACTGAGTGCGTCAGTAAACATTCCCGCGCTGTCACGTTATCTGAGTTGTATGCTGCAGGGCATGTCGGTGCGGGCGCGTGAAGGCGTTGAGCGTGACGATCTGGAGAGCATTATTGATACGCTGATGGCGATGTGGCCGACACTCACCGGCCTGTGTCAGGCTAAGCGTTAAAAATATCAGGGCGGCGATGCCGCCCTTTTCATCTTTTATTCCCGATTTTATTCCAGAAAGAAAACCGGTTTTAACGGCTCACTGATCGGGCTGTTATCTTCATTTGACGGCATCAGATCTTTCATTGATGCCCACCAGCGCTGACAGACCTCCGTTTCCGCCACCGCGTTCCAGCGCTCCTCAGATTCAATCTCAACGCTGGCGAACAGCAGATGCCGCTCAGCGTCCAGCCAGATGGCATAGTTATGCGCGCCGTGCGCTTTCAGGGTTTCGGCCAGTTCAGGCCAGATCGGTGAGTGGCGACGCTCATACTCTGCATGGCAATAAGGATTCACCTGCATCACAAAGGCTTTACGCAGCATTAGCAGGCCCTGCATCCAGCGCCGGTTGCCACGGCTTCACACCAAATCGCTCACCCAATGCAACCAGCTGTTCTGTGGTGATACTCTGACGCATACCGCCCATCGACAGCACTTTGACGATCACTTCTGACGATTTCTCCGCCGTATCAATCAGACCAAAAGTCTCATCGAGCGTCGGGCCCGTGCCAAAGACACCGTGGAATGGCCACATCACCAGGGTATGTGACTGCATCTGCCCGGCTGTCGCGGTGCCGATTTCATCGGTGCCGGGTACCATCCAGGGTAAAACACCCACACCGTCCGGGAACACCACCAGACATTCGGTACTCCCTTCCCACAGCAGGCGGGTAAAGCGGGCGGAATCCATCTCAACCACATAGCTTAAGGCCATAAAGTTGGTAGCGTGACAGTGCATGATTACCCGGTCTGCACCATTACTGACCGCTTTACGCACCGCGTGAGACTGAAAGTGTGACGCCAGCTCAGAGGTGGGCAAACCGCCATTCGACAGGCCCCAGTGAATTTTATAAGAGAGCCCTTTGTCATCGACCTGCAGCAGTGCCAGACAATCCGCCGGATCAAGCTGGACATTACGCATGAATTTTCCTGACCCGGTCACCAGAAACCAGTCGTTCGCCAGCGCCGGCGCAGGTTGTGTCAGCTCAATACAGCGCGGTTGCAGGCAGAAATCAGCGGCAAAAGGTTTAACCTCCTCTTCCCGCAGACGCAGGCTGACGTTGCCGCCGTTACGTTCGTCCCAGCCCTTCAGCCACATATCGCTGGTTGCTTTGACCATTCCCTTAACAAACCCGGAAGAAAGAATGCTTTGCATAGTGAAATCCTTAACGTTGGCTCAAAATCTGTTGTTCATAATGACGGACGTCGCCTAACCAGCTGGCATCAGCCGGGACGTCATGGCGCAGGCACCAGGCTTCCCATACCGCCTGCCATGGCAATGATTTTTGCTCTTCCAGCAGCGTCAGCCGCGCGGTGTAATCGCCCTCGCTCTCGGCCTGGCGCAGACGATCGGTTGGCTCCAGCAGGGCACGCAGCAGCGCTTTTTTGGTGTTACGGGTGCCGATAACCCAGGCGGCAATCCGGTTGATAGAGGCGTCGAAGAAATCGAGTCCGATATGCACTTTGTCGAACAGCTGATGGCGGACGATCTCACTGGCGATCGCCTGAGTTTCATCATCCAGCAGCACCACATGGTCGCTGTCCCAGCGCACCGGGCGGCTGACGTGCAGCAGCAGACGCGGCACATAGAGCATCGCGGCGGAAATTTTGTCGGAGATCACTTCGGTGGGATGGAAATGTCCCGCATCCAGGCATAGTGCTGTCTGGCGACTGGCGGCGTAACCGAGATAAAACTCATTGGAGCCCACGGTGTAGCTCTCTGCGCCAATGCCAAACAGCTTGCTCTCAACCGCGTCGATATGGTGCTGCGGGTTCAGTTTTTCTGAGATGACCTCATCCAGTGCGCTCATCAGACGCTGACGCGGGGCCAGGCGATCCACGGTAATATCTTTCATGCCGTCCGGCACCCAGATATTCATCACTGACGGCGTGCCAAGCTGCTCACCAAACGAAGCGGAGATGCGGCGACTCGCTTTGCAGTGATCGATCCAGAACTGACGCACGGTTTTATCACTGTGCGACAGCGTAAAACCGTCGGCACTCATCGGATGCGAGAAGCAGCTGGGGTTAAAATCCAGCCCTAAGTTGTGCCCTTTCGCCCAGGCGACCCAGTTGGCGAAATGGGCAGGTTCAATGGCATCCCGATCGACTGGCTTGTCACTTTCCAGATAGATAGCGTGCAGGTTCAGACGTTTTGCGCCTGGGATCAGAGACATCGCCTTGTCGATATCGCTGCGTAATTCACTGGCATTGCGTGCCCGCCCCGGATAGTTGCCGGTCGCCTGGATGCCGCCAGTCAATGCGCCCTGTGGGTTCTCAAAGCCCCGGACATCGTCCCCCTGCCAGCAGTGCATCGAGACAGGAATGCCGTCCAGCTGGCGAATGGCCTGTTCAACATCAACTCCATTGTCAGCGTAGCGTTGTTTAGCCAGTTCAAAAGCCTGTTCAATCTGCTTAGTCATAAGCGGGTTCCTTAGCGGGTTGACTCAGCGTCGCGAAGCGTGCCTGACTGGCACTGAAGACGCTGTGAGTTTGCGGTTCGAATTTTTCCAGTGGGAAGTTGTTGATGACGCTGCAGCGGAAATCAGCCACATCGATCAGTTCGCCAAGTGCAATCAGCTGGCAACCAACGTTACCCAGCGTGGAGGCTTCAACCGGACCTGCCAGCACCGGAATCTGGCAGGCATCGGCACAGAGCTGGTTAAGAAAACGGTTCTGACTGCCGCCCCCTACCACGTGAAGCTGGCTGAAAGGTTTGCCTCGCAGCTCTGCCAGCTCCTGGATCACCTCGCGATAGAGCAGTGCCAGGCTGTCAAATATGCAGCGGGCCAGCGCGGCGGCAGATTGTGGCACCGGCATTCCCTGCTCTGCGCAGGCGTTCTGAATCTCGTTAACCATACTGTCGGGATTGATGAAGCGCGCATCATTGGGACTAATCAGTGAAACACAGGCGGGCTGGCGGGCCGTCTGATCAATCAGTGCGCTGAGATCGTCAATCTGCAGTTCGCCGCAGATGCGCTGCAACAGCCATAAGCCCATGATATTTTTCAGTACGCGGTAGCCTTCTGCGCCGCCCTCATTGGTGATATTGGCGCGTAACGCACCATCGCAGGCATAAGGCTGCAAACTTTCAAAGCCCATCAGCGACCAGGTTCCGGAACTGAGATAGGCGGCATCGTCCTGCATCAGCGGCGTTGCCAGAACCGCGCTGGCGGTGTCGTGGGTGGCGACGGCAATCACCGGGACCGGGACACCTGCGCTATTGACCCAGTGGCCGACGGTGTTGCCCGGTGCCTGCGGCTGGCCGAACCATTCAGGAGCAACGCCCGCCCAGGCGAGCAGCTCACGATCCCATTCGCCGCTGTGAATATTGAGCATTTGCGTGGTGGTGGCGTTGGTGTATTCCCAGTTGAGATTGCCGGTCAGGCGATAATGCAGGTAGTCCGGCATCATCAGCGCATGCGCCACGCGGGCCTGCCAGTCGGGCTGCTGCTGATGCAGGGCACGCATCTGATAGAGCGTATTGAATGGCAGAAACTGAATGCCGGTTCGGGCGTAGATGGCACTGCGGCTCAGTTCGTGCTGCGCCTGCTCCATCAGGCCGTGGGTGCGCGCATCGCGGTAGCTGACCGCCTCACCCACCGGCTCGCCCTCTGCATCCAGCAGCACCATATCAACGCCCCAGGTGTCGATACCGATACTGTCTGGCACAATCTTCTCTTCATCTAACTGAGCCAGCCCGGCGCGTATCTCCTGCTCAAGCATCGTCAGATCCCAGCAGTCATAACCGGCACGACGCTGGCGCTTATTTTTAAAGCGCCGGACCTCACGAAGCGCGAGCTGGCGCTGCGCAGCATCCCAGCTTGCGAGCATGACCCGCCCGCTGGATGCCCCGAGATCAATAGCAACAATGTTTCTCCTGGTCATGGCGACTTTTCCCTGTGATTGAGTGGTCACAGAGTAAAAACCTGGCCGGTTAAAGACCTTCCCCGGAGTGCCAGCGGCTGATAAGCCCTGGCAGACTTGCAAAGAACTTCGTGAGAGAGATCACAGAGACGAAAGGCAGGAGGATGTGACCCCTGCCGCAAATCTGTTAACTGCTGAGGATTTCTTGAAAAATCAGCATGATTCCTGCTGAGTCAGGCTGAAAATTCAAGGTAAGGTTAGAGCGTGCTGATTAGACTGCGTTACGGTTTTGTTAAGCAGCGAGAGATGACCATGACCATATTGCACAGTGCGGATTTTTTCCCCGAAGGCGATTACGCCATTGCGATTGAACCCCGCGTACCCCAGGCCGCCTTCCCGGAACATCATCATGATTTCCATGAAATTGTGCTGGTTGAGCAAGGCTCTGGCATTCATGTGTTTAATGGTCAGCCACAAACGCTGTGCGCCGGTTGCGTCTGCTTTGTGCGCGATCACGATCGTCATCTTTATGAGCAGACCGACAATCTTTGCCTGACCAACGTGCTTTATCGCAGCCCCGGCGCGTTTCGCTTTCTCTCCGGGTTACAGGCTTTACTGCCCTGCGATCAGGACGGGCAATATGCTTCCCACTGGCGCATCAATCAAAAGGTGATGACGCAGGCGCTGAGTGTGGCGGCGCAGATGCAGCCGGATGATACCTGGTCGATGGAAAAACAGGCGCGTCAGGAACAGCTCTTTTTACAGTTGCTGGTGCTGTTGCGTGAGGCGTGCATTGACGGACAGAGTCAGGATCAGGAGGCGCGGCTGCATCGTCTGCTCGACTGGCTGGGTGAGCATTACAGTGATGAGATAATCTGGGATGAACTGGCTGACCGCTTCTCCCTGTCGCTGCGTACCCTGCATCGGCAAATGAAGCAGCAAACCGGTAGCACGCCGCAGCGCTACCTGAACCGTGTGCGGCTGTTGCAGGCCCGTCATCTGCTGCGTCACAGTGATATGCGAATTACCGATATCGCCTTCCAGTGTGGATTTGGGGACAGCAACCATTTCTCAACCCTGTTCAGGCGCGAATTTGGCTGCGCACCGCGAGCGGAGCGCCAGCAGATGATGTAAAGGAGCCAATCATGGCATTGATACTCAGTCGGGATGACTATTTTCCCGCCACTACTCTACCGGTGGCGGTCGCCGAAAGGATGCCACAACCCTCTTTCCCGCCGCATCGACACGAGTTCAGTGAAATCGTGATTGTCTGGCGCGGCAATGGCCTGCACGTCCTCAACGATCGGCCCTGGCTGATTACCTGTGGCGACGTTTTTTATATCCGCGACAGTGACTGCCACAGCTACGACAGCGTTAACGATCTGGTGCTGGATAACATCCTCTACTGTCGGGATCGCTTTGGTCTTGCCCTTGACTGGAATCAGCTGCTGCCGCAACAGGGACCGGATGCGCCAGGCGGCTGGCGGCTGACCACGCGAGGGATGGCGCTGGCCCGGGGAGTGATCAGCCAGCTGGAGCGTGAAAGCCGCAAAAGCGACCCCCTTTCAGTTCAGCTCTCGGAGGCGCTGTTTTTACAGCTGGCGCTGATTCTGCGCCGCCACGGCTACGCGGCCGACCGCCCCTGGGCGTTGCCGGAGGGCGAACAGCTCGATCTGCTGATGTCAGCGTTACAGGGTGCGATTGCCCGCCCCTTTGATCTCGCGGAGTTTTGTCAGCAGAACCAGCTCAGCGAACGGGCGCTGAGGCAGCTTTTCCGTCAGCAGACCGGGATGACCATCGGTCATTACCTGCGTCAGCTGCAGCTCTGTCAGGCAAAATATCTGCTGCGCACCCAGGATTGTCTGATTAGTGAGGTTGCCGCCCGCTGCGGCTTTGATGACAGTAACTATTTTTCGGTGGTTTTCACCCGTGACACCGGTTTACCTCCCAGCGCCTGGCGACAGCAATTTATCGCGCCACGCCAGGCACTGAAAAGTGCCGAGTCTTAATAAAACGGGCCTGCATAGCAGGCCCGTTGAGGTAACAGAGAAAAGCTGTTCCACATTGCCGGGAAACAGTGCCTGCGAATTAAACTAATGTGTTGTTGTAAGTAAAACCCCGACGGAGTGAGCCATCAGTCTGGCAGGCCCCGCCTGCATAAAGACAGAGTCACTATTCGCGATCAGGCCGCCATGCCAAGTCCCACAATATTGGCGGCAATGATAATCACCACACAGCCGATTGATAACACGCTGACCGGGCGGCGTCCCGCAGACTTCCACTCCTTCATCAGCAGCCCCACCAGACCACCACACAGGACGTATAGACTCATGTGCAGCATCCAGCTGACATAGTCATACTGCGCCGGGATTCTGGCATGGCCCCAGGCATAGAAGAAGAACTGCAGATACCACATGGTGCCGCCGAGCACCGCAAACGCGGTATTAGCAATCAGCAGCGACTTCCCGACCGAGAAGTCTTTACGCACCGACAGCTCTGGCCGGGTGGCCAGCCGCCAGAAACAGAAGGCCAGATTAACCAGAGCGCCGCCGCCCATAATGATTACGTAGCTGGGCAGAGCTACATACAGCGGATCGATGCCCAGATTAGCGGCGGCCTGATGCATGGGTTTAGCCGCATCCATGGCAAAGGACATACCCGCCGAGAAGATGCCGCACATCACCGCCAGCACCAGTCCTTTTCTGAGATTAAACTCTTCTGCGTTAATCCCCAGCGCCCGCTCCTTTAACAGCCCGGCACGCGACACAATCCCGACGCCAATCAGTGCCACCAGTACGCCCAGCAAGGTTAACCGGCCACCCGCCGACGCGAAGAGCTCACCAAAGCGCCCCTGCAGAAGCGGTGTCATCAGCGTGCCGACCACCAGGGTAATGCCAATCGCGATACCGATTCCCATCGACATGCCGAGATAACGCATGGTCAGGCCGTAGTTGATATTGCCTATGCCCCACATCGCGCCAAACAGAAATACCGGCGTCAGTTGCGAAAGCGAGAAGCTGCTGTAATAGGTCATAAAATCTGGCAGTAAAATGGCACTTACCGCCCACGGTAGGATCAGCCACGACATCAGGCCACCGATCGACCACATGGTTTCCCATGACCATCTTTTCACCTGTTTAAAAGGCGCGTAGAAACACGCGGCGCTGGCAGCTCCGACAAAATGCCAGAAGATACCCGCAATAATGGCACTGTTCATTGTTATTCCCCGGTTAGGTTGAGGCCTGTCGGAAACCTGTCTGCTTCCGCTCAGCAGGCAGTCTACGTTCAGCAGGAATTCCTCAGCCTTTGGATAAATGCCGGAAGCCACAGTGAAGTGGCAATATTTACCCGTTGTGCCCATCAGGGATCACAATTTCACCGTTGTCAGAAAACCGGACGATTAGTTAAGTAAGTAACTTATTATTCAATGTTTTTTTCATTTTTGCTGTGTGGCGCAGCACAATTATGATCTGACTGCCATTCACAAGGGAAGGTTGGCAAATGTGCAAAGAAGCCTTTCATTAACGCGGGCAAGGTCGTATAAACTGGGGAAAATTGATCGGATCAGGGAATGGGATGACGACAAAGTGGTTAACGCTGTTTCTTTCGCAGTCAGTCAGCCAGGTCATGCTGGATGATCTGCGCGCGATATTACCTGCAGATGCGATAAAGGTGTTTGTGAATGGCCTGGATGAAACCCACTATGCCACCCTTGAGTGTGTGCAGGCGGATCAGCATTGCGCCCTGATCGCCTCAGCGATAGTGGTCTGGCGTCAGCTCGGACATGTTCACCATATTCTCTATAAAAAAGGTGAGGTGTTGCGGGAGGAAAATGATGCAACGCAGTTCCAGCTGTTCACTCTGCTGAAAACCCACCGCGCCGTATTGCAGATCTCATGATAAGATCGCAGCCCCTGAAATCGCTGTTTGCAGCAGGTAAATTATGAGAATTGGAATTCTGTTTCCGATCGCCATCATTGTGGCGGGCGTGGGCTTTCTGGCGTGGTTTATTGGCAGTGGCCTGGCGATGCCAGGCTCCTGAAGGTCAGCGCAACTGACTGTCTTTACTGCCCCGACGGTTATATAAACTGCTGGTCTGCTGCTGCTTGTCGATTTTTTCCTGACACGCCACACAATAGTGCACGCCTTTAAGCGCCTGACGACGCGCTTCGGGAATCGGCTCGCCGCAGAGCTCACATTCGGTGGCGCTTTCGCCCTGTCCGATCGACTGTCTTACCCGCTCAATGCCGTCATTGACGGTGCTATCGATCTGTTCCTGTACTGCGCCTTCTGACGCCCACCCATTTGCCATGATTTAACCCCTTTATTACCACTTCACTCCTTTAAATCTACAACATATTGACGTTTTTGCCGCAGAACTCACCGATATCTGTGATTGGCTGCCAGCCGCTCCCGGCAGCTGGCAATCAGCTAAAGGTAGCCCTGAGCAATCTGTTTCACCCTGCTATCACATTACTGCAACGTATCGATAGCGGAGAGCTAAGCGAATGACAACACATCATCAACATTTCATTAATGGCGAATTTGTAGCCCATCAGGGTGACCGTTGGATTGAAGTGATCAATCCGTCCACGGAGGCGTTGCTGTCCCGTATTCCCCAGGGCAGTCGTCAGGATGCCAGCCTTGCCATCAGCGCCGCAGAAGTGGCTCAGCCTGGATGGGAAGCGCTGCCTGCAGTAGAGCGCGGCGTCTGGCTGCACAAAATTGCCACCGCCATCCGCCAGCGTGAGCCTGAACTGACGGCAACCATTGTGGCTGAGGGTGGAAAAATCCAGGGGCTGGCGAAGACCGAAGTGATGTTCACCGCCGACTACCTCGACTACATGGCGGAGTGGGCGCGTCGCTATGAAGGTGAGATCATCAACAGTGACCGCCCCAACGAAAATATCTTCCTGTTCAAAAAAGCGATCGGCGTCACTACCGGAATACTGCCGTGGAATTTCCCCTTCTTCCTCATTGCCCGCAAAGCGGCACCGGCCCTGATCACCGGAAACACCATCGTGATCAAACCCAGTGAGCTGACACCGAATAATGCGGCACTTTTTGCCGACATCATACAAAAGCTGGGCCTGCCTGCTGGCGTCATTAACTTTGTTTATGGTCTGGGACCGGAAGTGGGACAGGAGCTGGCAGCAAATCCTAAGGTCGGTCTGGTGAGTCTGACCGGAAGCGTCGGTGCGGGCATTGCCACCATGGAAGCCGCGGCTAAAAATGTCACCAAAGTGTCGCTGGAACTGGGTGGCAAAGCCCCTGCCATCGTGATGGATGATGCCGACCTCGAGCTGGCTGTGCGGGCGGTCGTCAGCTCGCGGATCATTAACAGCGGACAGGTCTGCAATTGCGTAGAGCGGCTCTATGTGCAGGAAGGCATTTACGATCGTTTTATCAGCGCACTGACCGCCGCGTTTCAGCAGGTGACATTTGGCGACCCGGCCGAACGCAGCGATATCGATATGGGTCCGCTGATTAATGCCGCAGCACGGGATCGGGTGGAGCAGAAGGTGGCAGAGGCCGTCGCCGCAGGGGCGAAAGTGGTTCTGGGCGGCAAGCGCGCCGGAGACAGAGGCTTCTTTTTCCAACCCACCTTGCTGACTGAGGTGCGCCAGGAGATGGCGATTATGCAGGAGGAGATTTTTGGCCCGGTTCTGCCGGTGATGAGTTTTAAAACGCTTGACGAGGCGATTACGCTGGCCAACGACTGCGAGTATGGGCTGACCTCCTCGATTTATACGCAGAATCTGAATACCACCATGACCGCGCTGCGAAAGCTGAAGTTCGGCGAAACCTATGTTAACCGTGAAAACTTCGAAGCGATGCAGGGATTTCATGCCGGGTGGCGTAAATCGGGTGTCGGCGGTGCCGATGGAAAACATGGTCTGGAGGAGTATCTGCAGACCCATGTTGCCTATTTACAGTTCAGTTAATCACTGGCTCGATCTTACCTCCTCCCGTACCTGACGTTGTCAGTACCAGAGTGGGCCAGTAATTGGCCCACTCTTTTATGCCACCCGCTTACTGCAGCGCAGCAGCGCGATGCCACTCAGCACCGCCACAGCCATCAGGTAGTATCCAGGCGCCAGACTGCTGCCGGTGGCGGCAATCAGCATGCTGCAAATCAGCGGTGCAAACCCGCCAAATACCGTCACGGCCACGTTGTAGCTGATCGCCATGCCGCTGGCGCGCGTGGTCGCCGGGAAGAGATCGGCCATCACCGACGGCACCGTGGAGAAATAGACCGACTTGAGTAGCGCCATCCACGCCACCAGCAGGATCAGCGTGGTGGGCGTAGTGTGATCGACCATCCATTTGAAGGCGGGATAGATCGTGACCATCAACAGCAGCAGCGATCCCCACATCAGCGGCAATCGGCCTATCCGCTCCGCCCACAATCCCATTATGGGCGTCACCACCGTCAGGATAATCCCTGCGACCAGCGTGGCGGTGAAGGCCACCGATCCCGGCAGATGCAGCGTTTTGGTGGCGTAGGTCGGAATGTAATTGAGCATGTAGTTGACCGCGGTCGAGATCACCATCACCCCAATCGCCAGGGTGATCAGCGCTTTCTGCCGCCCGAACAGCGTTTTCAGCGGTGCGGCTTCCTTCTCCTGCGTCGCAAAGCTGGCGGGCTCCTGCACGTGACGGCGAATGTAGATCCCCAGCGGTCCAATCAGTAAGCCGAAAGCAAACGGGATGCGCCAGCCCCACGCCTGAATCTCGCTTTCGCTCAGCCAGTGTGTCAGCCCCAGGCCGAACGCCGATGCCATCAGAGTACTGGCACCCTGTGTGGCGAACTGCCAGCTGGCGATAAAGGCTTTTCGCTCGGGAAAGTGCTCTACCAGGAAAGCGGTGGAACTGCCAAACTCGCCCCCGGCAGAGAAGCCCTGAATCAGGCGCGCCAGGATAATCAGCAGCGGCGCCGCCAGACCAATAGTGGCGTAACCCGGCATAAAGGTAATGATCGCCCCGCCCAGCATCATCAGATTGATTGAGAGCAGCAGCGCTTTTTTACGGCCATGACGGTCGGCATAGTTGCCCAGCACGATGGCACCCAGCGGACGGATCAGGAATGAGATGCCGAAGCTGCCGAAGGTCAGCAGTAGCGACACCGACGGATCGCTGACCGGAAAGAAGACGTGCGCGATGTAGCTGGCGAAGAAGCCATACACCGCGATGTCGAACCACTCCAGCGCGTTACCAATGCAGGTAGCGAACAGCGTTTTGTGCAGGCTCGGTTTCACCTGCGGAGTACTCTGTGCGATGCTGCTCATTGTTCACCTCTCCGCCACTGATGGTGGCGCGACATCAGTTGTTCGCCCTCTTCACCCAGTTGCCAGAAAAGGCGGGTCATGATCGCCAGCCCTTCACGTGCAACAGAGGTGAGCATGTGTTCGTTAACGCCGTGCTGGCCGCAGGCCGGATAGGAATGGGGCACCCACAGCGTCGGGAGGCCGAGGATATCGGCAAATACCTCATTGGGCAGTGAACCGCCGAGATTGGGCAACAGCGCCGGTTTTTTACCGCTGCTGCGGGCCAGCGTGTCCAGCGCCCAGGCCACCAGCGGATCCTGCGGATCGAGTCGCGTTGCAGGTGAACCGCGCATAAACTCTACGCTGACGTTATCGAAGCCGTGCTGATGCAGGTGACTTTCGACATGCCGGACCAGATTTTCCCAGTCGGTGCCGACCACAAATCGCAGCTGACACACCGCCGTGGCGCTGCCGGGAATGGCGTTCATCGGGCGCGCCGGGTTACCGGTTTCAAACGCCAGCACCTCCAGCGTGTTCCAGCCATAAAGACGCTCCGCAGGCGTCAGGCCCGGTTCTCCCCAGCCGTCGGCCAGCGCCGGATCGCCCGGCATGCCGCCCACCTCGATATCACTGAGGATGGCGCGCACCGCATCGGTAAGGGAGTCCGGTTTCAGTGCGGCGACCTGCAAAACACCCTGTGCATTCACCAGGCAGGCGAGCGCATTGGCCAACTGGGTGCCGGGATTGCTCAGCAATCCGCCCCAGTTGCCGGAGTGATAGGCGTTGTCGCGCGCCCTGATAGTCAGACGAAAGTTCGCCGCGCCACGCGAACCCAGGAACAGTGTCGGCCGCACCGCGTTCAGTCGCGGGCCATCAGAGGCGATAAAGAGGTCGGCCTGTAACAGCGCCCGCTGCTGCTGGCAAATCTCCGCCAGCCCTGGCGAGCTGATCTCTTCACCCATTTCAAACAGGATTTTGCAGTTGAAGCCCAGTGCGCCACCGCGTGCCTGCCACACCTGCTCCAGCGCCGCGAGATTGATGCAGTGCTGGCCTTTATTGTCCGCACTGCCGCGTCCGTACAGGCGGTCATCTTCAGCCGTGAGTCGCCACGGTGATAAACCGTCGCGCCAGTTCTCATCGTCGCCGAACACCACATCGCCGTGGCCATAGCAGAGCAGCGTCGGTCTGGAGGGATCTTCAATGAGCGTGGCAATCAGAAACGGCGGGCTGCCGGGCTGCGGATTCTCAAACGGGTGCAGCGTAAAGCCCATCGCCGCCAGCTGCGGGCCAATCTCCTGCTGCAGATAGCTCTCCAGCTCCACCTGCCTGCTGGCGTGCTGGCTTTCGGTCACGCAGGAAATTCGTCGTGCCAGCAGCTGCTGAAACTCGCCACTGTCGAAATAGTGCATCGCCTGGTTAACGGTCTGTTGCTCTGTCATGTTTGCCCTGTCTGTTCTTTTTATCGTGCTTTATCTTTGACAAACTTCTCTCTTTGCCACAATTATTAATTTATCGAGTGAGCCTTGCTTTTAAAGCAAGCCACGCCTGCCCTTTTATGATGCGTTTCGTCGGAGTCACCATGTTAAGCAGTGAGATCCGCTATTTCCTGGCGGTCGTACAGTGCGGATCGCTCAGCGCCGCCAGCGAGCAGCTCTTTGTGGCGGTGTCGGCGATTAGTCGCCAGATCCAGCGCCTGGAAACGCAGGTGGGTGTGCCGCTGTTTGAGCGGCATGCACGCGGCATGGTATTGAACGAAGCGGGTGAAATATTCGCGCATCATGTGCGCAAGAGTCAGCTCGATATGGAATATGCGCTGGCGGAGATTAAGGGGCTGAAAGCAATACGGCGCAGCCTGATCCGCATCGCCTGTACCGACGGAATGGCGTTCAGTCTGCTCCCGGGTCTGCTGGCGGAGTTCCGTCAGGCCAACCCCGGCGTGCTGTTTGCGCTTAACGTGACGCACTCTCAGGGCGTGGCGGCATGCGTCAGAGCTGGTGAATGCGATGTTGCGCTGCAGTTCAGTCTGCAACCGGAGCGCAGCGTTGAGGTGCTCGGCTCGTGGCCGGCGCCGGTGTTACTGGCGATGCATCAGTCACATCCGCTGGCGTCGCGTCAGGTGACGCTGGCCGATCTGCATGGCTGGCCGCTGGCGTTGCCAGGTCAGCATACTACCGTGCGGCAGTTGTTTGACCTCTCCTGTCAGATGAACGACTGCGTGGTCGAGCCGGTGCTGACCTGCGACTATTTCGCTACGCTCTACCACTTTTTGCTGCATACCCCGCAGGCAGTAACCATTTGCAGTGCGTTTACCCTGTTGTTTGAGCGCGACTCGCAAAATCTGGTGTTGCGTTCGATGGGGGTGGATCAGCTGAGTCAGCGAACGTTGCAGCTTCAGACGGTGTCCGGCCGCCAGCGGAATGCGGCGCTGACGCTGTTTCTGCAGTTTTTGCAGCAGCGGCTGACGGAAATGGATCAGCAGGTGAGGATGGGATGAGGGGTACAGGGTTGTGGGTTAACCAGCTCGGTACCAGATTGCCATGTGATTCAGGTTGCTAAGGGAATATGGGTTAACGTCCTGGCTGCTTCCGTGAGAGGGTGCTGGCTAAGGAACACGGGTTACGTCTGCACCGATTCGCTGTGAGAGGGTGCCGGCGAAGGAAACACGACCCGATCGGAAAGTCGCAACAGCCGACCTCCATGGCATGCCCGGCCCACGCGATTACGCACCTCATCCCTGAGGTGCGCCTGTAGCCGGGCCAACGCTTTGCGTTGTTCAAAAACGCTCCCGGCGTTTTTATCCGGGCGGCGGGACGCTTTCCTCCTCTGCTCGTGTTCCCTTCGCGTTGAGCTTTATCATTGCGGTCATATAAACCCTGACTTTAGTGCATAAGCTTAGCCCCACTCGGAAGTGGGGCTCTGGTTTTAGCGGCAATCACTTACTGCTTAATATCAACCTGATAGAAGATGTGTTTGCCGAACGGATCGACCTGATAGCCGCTGACTGATTTGCGCACCGGCTCAAAGATGGTGGAGTGCGCAATCATCACCGCAGGCATCTGGTCATGCATCATCTGCTGTGCCTGCAGATAAAGCGCGGTGCGTTTGCCCTGATCCGGCTCGGCGCGAGCTTCGGTGATTAACTTCTCAAATGGCTGATAGCACCATTTTGAGGAGTTGGAACCGCCCTGTGCCGAGGTACAGCTGTAAAGCGGGCCAAAGAAGTTGTCCGGATCGCCGGTGGCGGTGGTCCAGCCCATCAGCGCCGCCTGATGCTCGCCGCTGCGCACGCGTTTCAGGTATTCGCCCCACTCATAGCTGACGATATTGGCTTTGATGCCCACTTTAGCCCAGTCCGACTGAATCATCTCCGCCATGCGGCGCGCATTCGGGTTGTAAGGCCGCTGAACCGGCATCGCCCAGAGCGCAATTTCGGTACCCGGTTTCACACCCGCCTGTTGCAGCAGGGCTTTGGCCTTCTCTGGGTCGTAGTCGTAATCTTTCAGATCTTTGTCGGCGCTCCAGACGCCCGGTGGCAGGATATTTTTCGCAACCGTGCCGGTGCCTTTAAAAATCGCCTCGATTATTGCCGGTTTGTTGATCGCCATCGCCAGCGCCTGACGCACTTTAACGTTATCGGTTGGCGCTTTAGTGGTGTTAAACGCCAGGAAGCCGGTATTCAGACCCGCCTTCTGTTCCAGGGTGATATCCGGGTTAGCGCGCATCTTTTCAAGATCGGCGGGATTAGGGAAAGGCATCACCTGACACTCGTTCTTCTCCAGCTTGGCGTAGCGCACGGAGGCATCCGGCGTGATGCTGAACACCAGCCGATCGAGTTTCGCCTTGCCCTGCCAGTAGTCCGGGAACGCTTTGTAGAGAATGCGGGAATCTTTCTGATACTGCACCAGCTCAAACGGCCCGGTGCCGATCGGGTTCATATCGACCTTCTCCGGCGTCCCCGCTTTCAGCATCGCGTCTGCATATTCCGCCGAGTGGATCGAGGCGAAGTACCAGGCGAGATCGGCAAGGAACGGCGCTTCCGGATGGGACAGCGTAAAACGTACGGTGTGGTCATCGACCCGATCGATACTTTTAATCAGCGTGGAGAGCTCCAAACTTTCGAAGTTGGAATAGGTGCCGCCAGAGACATTGTGGTAGGGATTTTTCGGGTCCATCTGACGCATAAACGAGAAGATCACATCGTCGGCGTTGAAGTCGCGGCTGGGTTTGAAGGCTTTATTGCTCTGAAACTTCACGTTCTTGCGCAGATAGAAGGTGTAAACCGTGCCATCCGGGCTGATTTCCCAGCGTTCCGCCAGGCTGGGCACCAGATTGGTCGTGCCGGGCGTAAAGTCCACCAGCCGGTTAAAGACCGGCACCGCACTGGCGTCAACGCTGGTCCCGGAGGTATAGAGCTGCGGGTTAAAGTTCTCTGGCGATCCCTCAGAACAGAAGACCAGCGTTTTGGCGTTAACGCTGCCAGCCAGCGCTATCCCATCCGTAACAAGCGCTAAGGTGGGTATCTTGATTTTCATTATTATCCTCGCTTTGTATTGACTTCCGGTGATCACAATATCTAAATGAATCATTCAGATGCTTCATTGATAGCACGATTCGGCACCATAACGAACCCCGCCGGTGGCTGACTAATAAGGAATAGTGATGACAGACAAACTTGAGTCGCAACTCACCGAACGCTTTTTCCGTTACCTCGCCGTCAGCAGTCAGAGCGATGCGAAATCGACATCGTTGCCCAGCACACCGAGCCAGCACGCCATGGCGGAACTGCTGGCGGATGAACTGCGCACCTTAGGGCTGGATGAGGTGGTGATTGATGAGCATGCCACGGTGACGGCAGTGAAACGTGGCAACCGTCCTGACGCACCGCGCATCGGATTTATTACGCACATTGATACGGTGGATGTGGGTTTGTCGCCCGATATTCATCCGCAGATCCTTACCTGGCAGGGTGACGATCTCTGTCTGAATCAAGAGCAGGATATCTGGCTGCGCCGCGATGAGCATCCGGAGATCGCGCCCTACGTGGGTCAGCAGGTGATCTTCAGCGACGGCACCAGCGTGCTGGGCGCAGACAACAAAGCGGCGGTGACCGTGGTAATGACCCTGATGGCGAACCTGAAAGGCGATCATGGTGACATCGTGGTGGCCTTTGTACCGGACGAAGAGATTGGTCTGCGCGGCGCTAAAGCACTCGATCTGGAAACCCGCTTTAATGTCGATTTCGCCTGGACTATCGACTGCTGCGAACTGGGCGAAGTGGTGTACGAAAACTTCAACGGTGCCGCAGCAGAAATTGTGTTTACCGGCGTGCCGGCCCATCCGATGTCGGGCAAAGGCGTGCTGGTCAATCCGCTGCTGATGGCGCATGACTATATCAGCCTGTTTGATCGGCAGCAGACACCGGAGCACACCGAAGGTCGTGAAGGCTACATCTGGTTCAATGAGATTCAGGCCAACGCCAGCAAGGCGACGCTGAAAGCTTCAATCCGTGATTTTGATCTGGCCAGCTTCGCGGCGCGCAAGCAGCAGTTGCAGCAGGCGGCTGAGGATCTTGCGGTGCGTTATCCCACCGGCGACGTGAGCATCACCATCAGCGATATCTACAGCAACATCAGCAATGCACTGGGTGAGGATCGGCGGGCGATTGACCTGATCTTCAGTGCCTTTGCCGCGCTGGAGATTGAGCCGAAGGTGATTCCGATGCGTGGCGGCACGGACGGGGCTGCGCTGTCAGCCAAAGGTCTGCTGACGCCGAACTTCTTTACCGGCGCGCACAACTTCCATTCACGCTTCGAATTTCTGCCGGTAACGTCGTTTGTGAAGTCCTATCAGGTGGCGGAAAAACTCTGTTATCTGGCGGCGGAATAAGCGGAGGAATCGGGCGCAGAACGCGCCCGATTGCGATTATGGCTTCGCGCTGACATCAATGCCTGGGAAATATTTTTCAGCCAGCTTTTTGATGGTGCCATCGCCCTGCACTTTAGCAATCGCCGCATCCAGTGACTGCTTCAGCTGCGCGTCATCTTTGCGCAGGCCGTAGCCGATGCCTGAACCAAGAATCGCGTCATCTTCGACTGGCTTGCCAACAAACCCAAAGCCTTTACCCTGCGGTTTATCGAGGAAGCCAGACTGACCGGCAGCGGACATCACCAGTGTGCCATCCAGACGGCCCGCGACCATGTCGTTGTAAACCTGGTTTTGATCCTGATACGAGGTCACGGTCACACCCTGCGGCTCCCAGTGCTTCTTCGCATAGGTTTCCTGGATGGATCCCTGTAATACACCAATGTTCTTGCCCTTCAGACCTTCGGCAGTCGGTGCCAGATTTTCACCGGTCTTCGCCACTAACATGGTCGGAATACGGTAGATCGGCTGCGTAAACGCAATGCTTCTGGCGCGCGCTTCGGTGATGTTCATCGCCGAGTTAATGGCGTCGAACTTTTTCGCCTGCAGTGCCGGGATCAGCGCATCAAAGCTGCTCTCAACCCAGTGGCAGCTGAAGTTGCCCGCCTTACAGATGGCATTGCCCAGCTCGATATCAAAGCCTTCCAGTTCCCCTTTAGCATTGCGGCTTTCAAAAGGCGGATATTGTGACTCCACGCCGTAGCGTAAATCCTGTGCCAGTGCCTGTACCGATGTCATCATGCCCAGAGCGAGAAAAAGCGCGTTCAGTTTCTTCATTATGTTATTTACCCCGAAAAGTCCTGGTTACCTGTTCCCCGAGCTGCCTCACGCGGTGGCGTGAATCAGTGAGAAAAAGCACATAGCGCAGCCGCGCCAGCCTCAAGTGTCGCCTCGTCTTTAGCAAAAGAGAGCCGAATCAGTTTGTTATCTGTGCCATCCATATAAAACGCCGACAGCGGTATGGTCGCCACACCGTGATCGACGATAAGACGTTTTACCATTTCACTGTCCGGTTCGTCACTGAAATGTCCATAGCTGGCGAGCATAAAGAACGAACCCGCACTCGGCAGCAGCCGGAACGGGGAGTTCTGCATCAGGGCAATCAGCCGATCCCGCTTCTGCTGATAAAAGGCGCTAAGCGACAGATAGTTCTCTGGCGTCTGCAGATAGTGTGCGAAACCGACCTGCATCGGCGTATCGGCGGCGTACATCATAAACTGATGCACTTTCACCAGCTCAGTCATCAGCTCTGCCGGTGCCAGACAGTAGCCTACCCGCCAGCCGGTGACGTGGAAGGTTTTGCCAAACGAAGAGACAATGACGCTGCGGGCTGCCAGTTCCGGATGCGTCGCCATCCCACAATGCGGGCGGCCATCAAACAGAATATGTTCGTAAACCTCATCGGAGAGCACCACGATATCGGTGTTGCGGATTAAGGCTGCCAGATGATTCAGGTCGTCGGGGGTCAGCACCTGCGCGCTGGGGTTGTGCGGCGTATTAATAATGATCATCCGGGTGCGTGGCGTGATTGCTGCCCGCAACTGATCCCAGTCGATAGCAAATGACGGCACCTGCAACTTCAGGCCAATCGGTTTACCGCCCTGCAACCGCACCACCGGCGCGTAGCTGTCAAACGCCGGTTCAAAGAAGATCACCTCATCGCCCTGATGAACCAGCGCGGTAATCGCCATATAAAGCCCCTGGCTGGCGCTGCCGGTGATCAGCACTTCACTGGCGGCATCATATTGTTGTCCATAGAGCGCCTGCACTTTGCTGGCAAGCGCGTCGCGTAAGGCGGGCAAGCCCATCATGGCGGCATACTGATTATGTCCTTCTTGCATCGCGCGGCTGACTGAGTCGACCAGCGCCGGATCACAGGGGAAACTGGGCGCGCCCTGCGACAGGTTAATCGCCTGATGCTGCGCCGAAAGCTGGCCAATCACGCTGAAAATAGTGGTGCCGACGTCCGGCAATTTTGAGTGGATAGCGACAGGCGTTTTCAGGGACATACTCTCTCCGTCAGGGACATAACCGCTCAGATGCGGTAAATAGCTATTCAACGGGCTGCGACTTGAGTCGGCAAGCGAAATGTCGTCATAATAGCCATGAAAAAAATGCATAGCTGAGGTTCACCGTGTCACGCTTATCGCTGCCGCTTAATGCCATTCACGCCTTTCTGGTGACCGCCCGACATCTCAATCTGACTCACGCTGCCCGCGAACTTTGCCTGACGCAGGGCGCCGTCAGTCGTAAGATTGCCGCCCTGGAGCAGTGGCTGGGCGTGACGCTGTTTGACCGCCACGCGCGCGGTCTGCGCCTGACCCCTCAGGGCGCGGCGCTGCTGCCCGACTTACAGCAGGGTTTTGAGCTGATGGTTCAGGCCAGCGAGAAGGTCCGCCGCAGTCAGGTCAGCATTCGCCTGAAAGCGCCGACCTGTGCGATGCGCTGGCTGGTGCCCCGGCTGATGGCGCTGGAGCAGCATCGGCCCGAACTGCATGTGGCCCTGACCACTACGCTGGATCATGCCGCGCAGCTTGAGAACTTCGATGTGGCGATTGTCTATGGTAAGCCGCACCCTGACGGAATTTGCCTGTTCAGTGAGTCGCTGACGCCGGTGATGGCAGCCGATCAACCCCGCCCGGACTCCCCGGCGGCACTGGCCACAATGACCTTTTTGCATCCCACGGCGGATACGCGTGACTGGCAGTGCTGGCTGCAGGCGCAGCAGGTGACGCTGAACATGAAGCGGAACCAGCATTTTGCCACCATGGACTTAGCGATCAGTGCAGCGATTCAGGGGTTTGGTGTGGCGATGGCCGACAGCAATCTGGTGGAGAGTGATATAGCCAGCGGCAGGCTGATTAAGCCGTTCGCTGGCGAGGTTAAAACCGGTGCCGTTTACAGTTTACTGCAACGGCCCGCGCAGGATGCGCCACCGTTCCTGGCGGAACTGGTGGCGTGGCTGTGCAGGGATCAGAAGGTGACCCAGTCGCCATTATCCGCCGGTTTAGCCTGAGGCGCACTCAGCACGGTTGCTTTCGGCGCGGCAGGTTTATTCGTGATGACCGGTGCGGTCTGGCGGTTGCTGGAGAGACGGAATTTCGACACAGAAGCCTGTAGCGCTTCCGTCTGCAATGCCAGTGCGCTCGCCGCGGCCGAGACTTCTTCAACCAGTGAGGCGTTCTGCTGGGTCACGCTATCCATTTCGGTAACCGCGGCACCGACCTGAGAGATGCCTTTGCTCTGCTCTTCCGAGGCGGAAGCGATCTGTTTCATGATCGCATCAACATCCTGCACCGATTTCAGAATATTGTTCATGGTGCCGCCGGTGGTGCTGACCAGCTCGGCGCCTTTACCTACACGCTGAACCGAATCTTCAATCAGCGTCGCAATCTCTTTCGCGGCATTGGCGCTGCGCTGTGCAAGGTTACGCACTTCAGAGGCAACGACCGCAAAACCCCGACCCTGTTCACCAGCACGTGCCGCTTCGACGGCGGCGTTCAGCGCCAGAATATTGGTCTGGAAAGCGATACCGTTGATCACGTTAGTGATTTCAGCGATTTTCTTCGAGCTGCCTGAGATGCCATCCATAGTGCTGACGACTTCACTGACCAGCTGACCGCCACGTTGTGCCGTGGTGGTGGCGGTTTCTGCCAGCAGGCTGGCCTGGCGGGCATTATCGGCGTTGAATTTTACCGTAGCCGTCAACTGCTCCATGCTGGCCGCAGTCTGTTCCAGCGCAGCGGCCTGCTCTTCGGTACGTGAAGAGAGGTCGTTGTTACCGGCAGAAATCTCTGCGGCACCGCGCGAGATATTCTCGGTGCCGCTGCGAATGGCGCTGACCGCTTCACGCAGGCTGTCCTGCATGGCGCTCAGCAGCGGCACCAGTTTACCGACGCAGTTGCGACCGAAATCGGATACCGGCTGACTCAGATCGCCCGTGGCAATGACCGCGAAGTGCGTACGAATGCTTTCCAGCGGACGGACCAGCATCGCCACCAGATAACGGTCGGTGAACAGCAGAATAAACAGTCCGATAATTACCGTGATGGTAATAATCGTTTTGGTCATCGCGGTAAGGTGATCCACTTCAACCCGGGTTGCATCCAGCTTTTCAGCTGCGCTCTGGCTGAATTTCTCTGCGCTGATGCCAAAGGCACGGCTGAGTGGCGGCGTGACGTTATTTGCCTGCTGGCGATAAACATCAGGTGTTGCCTGGCGGGCCAGCTGCAACTGTGGAGTCACGCCCTCATCCAGCAACTTTTGCCAGGTCTGAATTACGCCATCCACCACTTCCGGGTTCATCGGACCGGGTGCCAGCTGTTTAAAGCGAGCCAGTTGCTGGGTCATACCATCCAGCGCCTGCTGTACCGGAGCATAAGCCTCGTCGGTCAGCGCTTTACCCGCCGCTTTGCCTTCCATCACGCGGGATAAGCGCGTAATAACACGAAAATATTGATCGTTGCCTTTGCTCAGCACCGTCATTTGCTCAACCAGATGACGGTCCACATCATTCCCTTCGCTGAGCGCGCCCAGAGAGTGAATGCTATACAGCCCGACGCCGCTCCACAGTAAACAAAACAGTCCCAGAATCGTGAGCATCACTGCGCGAATGGTAAAATTTTTGAGCATTCCCATACCAAAATCCTATACACGTTGACCCGCAAGCGTCGGGCATAGGTTGTTTATCGGCATGCGATTGTGAAGATGTAACTGTTTTGTTACCTAATATTTTACAGCGTCCATATTACAGATTTGTGTTTATGATTTTTTAATTCAATAGCTTAGCCTTTAAAAAGCAGAGTAATTCCATTCGCGCAATTTGATGGTTAGCAGGCTAACCATGACCCATCGCTTAAAGCCTGACCATACGAGTCATTAATAGCCGGAAAAGCCGCATACGAGCGCGCATAAAGTTTCGCTTCAAAACCAGCCCGCTCTTCCGATCATCACCGAGTGACATTGTCACGTCAGAGCCTGGGTGCCAGGCTGGCCACACGACTTCCCCCTCCAGCTGATGCTTGTATTCCGTAGCATCACGGGCAAAGGTAAACCAGTACTCGCTGACCCGTGCCGCAAATGCCCGATCGGCCTCACTGAAGGGTCGTTCTTCGTTGGGATCCGGCATCTGACTCAGCGTGTTCAGCACATAAGGCACTTCGTTGCCGTGCCAGGTGCCGTGCGGATAGAGGTCACGGGCATGTTCAGAGACATAATCAAACCAGTAGCGCCAGCCTGGCATTCCGGCATTGTGCTGCGCCCGCATCACCAGCCACGGCACCAGGCTGAATGCCATATCGCGCGCCACGGCACGTCCCAGCCGCTGATCGTCATGAATGTCATACATCCATTTAAGCGTCCGGTAAGTGAGACGATTTTTATCGCGTAACTGATGCAACACCGCGGTGGCATCCACGCCAAAATATTCCAGCACGCTGGCTTCATCGCTGTTGCTGCCCGCCATCAGCGGCAGACGGTGCTGTTTTGCAGCCATAAAGGTTTTCAGCATCGGCTCAGGCAGAACAGCATCACCCGCAATCGGCACCGGCGGAATCGCCAGCGGCCCTTCCAGCGACCAGAAGGCATCGGCAGGCAGTGCGCGCAGGTCATCAGCGCTGGCATCGGGCGGCAGACCGAAATGGCGGGCCACCGCCATTCCCTGCTGACGCGCTTTTTTCAGCGGCGTATCAGGCAGGCTGTAGGCGCTCTGCACAATCCCTTTATGAAACAGCCCTTCGGCCAGTGGCGAACAGCAGAGTGACAGCACGCTGCGTGCGCCTGAGGATTCACCGAAAAGTGTCACATTGCGGCGGTCGCCGCCAAAGGCAGGAATGTTGCGCTGCACCCACTGCAGTGCGGCAATCTGATCCAGCAGGCCAAAATTGTTCACCGTGCTGGCAACAGGGTATTCCGCATCCAGGGCCGGATGAGAGAAGAAACCGAGATGGCCTAGCCGGTAGTTGAGCGTCACCACCACCGCGCCGCGTGAAGCCATCGGCTTGCCGTTGTAAGGTGCCAGCCCGCCAGCACCAATGGTGTAGCCACCACCATGCAGCCATACCATTACCGGCAGGGGTTTCACGGGCGCGACATCGGGCGTCCAGACATTAAGGTAGAGGCAATCTTCGCTGAACTCACCCGGATCGCCACCGCCCACGGCCTGGCAGTAAGTGCGATTTTGCCAGCCGGAAGCCCCAAACGCGGTGGCGTCGCGCACCTGCTGCCAGGGCGTAACCGGCTGTGGCGGACGCCAGCGCAGTGCGCCAAGCGGTGCCGCCGCATAAGGTATGCCTTTGAATACGAAAAGGTCATCGTCCATGCATCCACGCAACTCCCCCTCAGCAGTCATGATCCTCAGACCTGTTTCGTTTTTCATTCCTGTTTCCCTGTTCAAACGTCCCTCCATTATTTGCAGGCCCGCCAGCATTGTCCAGGTACGGAAGGGATTTGCAGAATATGCCGAAGCGTGAGGGGCAGGCGTGAACATGCTCATCAACAGGTTCAGAGAGTCAGTTACGGTTATGATTCAACGTTGTTAATCTTTTCGCAATTGGTCAATGACGCTGCCAGCGCCGGAGTGGCGCGTCGTTGCTCTGTTATCACGTGCGGTTGTGCGGCTGTTAATCAGTCAGTCTGCTAATAAATTAAGATACTCACGCGGGTAAACCTGCGCTGAGCGGTAAAGCGTTGTTTTTCCCCAGTCCTGTCAGCATATTACCCGCGTTGCCCCACTTCAGGTCCACTGGCCTTAGCAGGGCGGGTGCGGAGAAAGCGTTGCGGGCAACGCGCCTGTTGCCCGCAGAGGCGTCAGTCTGGCCGTAAGCCGCACTGCACCAGCGAGCGTTGCTGCCGCTCTTCGTATAGCGCCATCTCATCCAGCACGACAGCGCCCAGCGCGGCTTCAAATGCCTGGCGGCTCGCCTGTCCCGCCGAACGAACCTGCGCCCGATCGCCGAGGTTGGACTGGAAAATGCCCGCCGCGCTGACGGGCAGAAAATCTTCGTAGATGATGGGGTCTGCCAGCACACGACCTTCTTCGATGAGGGTCTCCAGCGATTCTCCCTGAGCCGGCGGCGTCGCGATGCCCTTTTCACTCAGGCGATAATGGAACCAGGCCAGCTCCTGCTGGCGCAGCGTGGTTTCGTCGTCGGGGAAGTCACGGAAAATCGCCGCCAGATGTTGCTGATGCTGCTGATTATCCTGACCGCTGCCCGCCTCGCTGAGTAGCCGATCGTAGAGCGCACGGCCCTGAGGCGTCAGCGCCACGCCGCGCTGCTCAATTTCACCGAAGCGTGCAGTATGGGTTCCCTGATGCCCATCCTTAAAGATGATCGGCTCTTCCAGCGCTTTAAAGCTGGTCTGACGTAACAGGATCGGTACCTGACGACGCGGCGGTCCCTCGATCAGGGTTTTCGGATCGATACCGCGCGACGGCATCAGTTGCTGTACGCGGTCAATATCGAGCGTGCGCGGCGTGAGATGGTTGATGTGGCAGCCGGGAAAGCAGACCACGTCAGCGATCAGCCGATGCTGCTGGTTCAGCGCCTGATAGGTCTGACTGTCCACGCTGCTATGGGCATGCCAGCGGAAGGTTTCCAGTGCTTCGGTAACAAACTCAGTGGCCTGCTCGTCGGTTAATCCGCCCTGCTGCTGATGCAGTTCCAGAAGCGCCCGGCAACGGGGGGTGAAAATGTCGCGCGCGGCAAGAATCTCCGCCGCTTTTTCACGCAGCGCGTGGTCGTCGATCAGTTCAGGGCGTAACAGCGAGGTAAAGACCCGAAAGGGATTGCGCCGCAGCGCCGCATCGGTGACCGGCCGGAACGCCGTGGAGTGCACCGGCACACCAGCCTGAGAGAGATCGTAATAGCCAACCGGGTGCATTCCCATCACCGCGAACAGCTGCCGCAGTGTGGCTAATTCATCTGCCGTGCCCACACGGATCGCACCGTGACGTTCCAGGTTGAGTCGGTCGATCTCATCGGCTGCGGTGAGACGATCTTTCAGCGCGATATCCGCTTCCAGCGCGCGGTCGTTGACGGTCGCCACCAGCTGCATCAGCGTGCCATATTGCGGCACTTCCTGCTGATACATAGCTGACATCGCCTGAGAGAAACGGGTGCGGATGAGATCCGCACTGAGAAAGTTGTCCATCTTATCCACCTGACACCGTTAGCGTTGCTGCTAATGTAATGCAACAGGCTGGCCTCAGCGGAAAAAATCACGAATCTGTGATCGGCTTAAAGCCGTAGCGGTTTTTTAACAGCAGCATCAGGGTAGTGATCACAGCCGGTATTGCCAGCAGCAGAAAGATAACGCTGAAAGACCATCCAAGAGACAACATCTCTGCGCCAACGAAGGCGCTTAAAATCGCGCCGATGCGGCCCACTCCATGCATCCAGCTGGAACCGGTAGCGCGGGCGTGGGTAGGATAATAGCTGGCGGATAAGGCATTCATACCGGTATTGGCCCCGTTGAAACAGAAGCCACTGCAAAAGGCGATCGCACTCATCATACCCACTTCCGCGGGTGAAAAGCCCAGTGCCACAATAAACAGCCCGCCGCAGCCGTAGATCGCCGCCAGGGCCAGGTTAGCGTTGAAGCGATCCATCATCCAGCCCGCAAACAGGGAGCCCAGCGTCCCGCCCGCCTGATACATCGCGGTGATAATCGCCGCTTCGGTCACTGACATGCCCAGGGTGTTGACCAGCGACGGCAGCCAGCTGCCAATCAGGTAAACCATGAACAGCCCCATAAAGTAGCCGCCCCACAGCATGGTGCTGCCAAACAGATAGCGGCGTGAAAGTACAGTGCCTATCGCGCCGCTCACCGGCATGGTGGCCTCAGGCGCGTGAAACGCACAGTCGGGCGCGGTTTTGCCCGGCATCATCCGGTCGAGGATGGCGTGAATGCGGGCAGCCGGTGCGCCACGGCTGATAAGAAATCGCACCGACTCCGGCAGGCCGCGGATTAGTAATGGCAACACCAGCAGCGGCAGAATACCGCCCAGCAGCAGCACTGAGTGCCAGTCATAGCGCGGTAGCAGCCAGGAGGCAGCAAATCCCCCGCTGGCGGCACCAAAGGTAAAGCCGCAGAACACCACCGTGATGATAAAAGCCCGCCGCCGCTCAGGTGCATATTCCGCCACCAGCGTGCCGACGTTGGGCATCGCCGCACCCAGTCCCAGTCCGGTCAGGAAACGGAACAGCATCATCTGCTCAATGTTTTGTGACAGCGCCGTTGCCAGCGTCCAGAGACCGAAAAAGAAGACGCTGAGGATAATCATCATGCGACGGCCATAGCGGTCAGCCAGCGGCCCTGCCACCATGGCACCCAGCGCCAGCCCGATTAACGCTGCGCTGATGACGACCCCGAGCTGATGATTGCTCACCCCCCACGCGGCTTTCAGTGTCGGCGCAATAAATCCCATGATCGCAATGTCCATGCCATCGAGTGCCACCACGATAAAACAGAGCGCAATGAGCCGCTTTTGCCAGTGGCTCAGCCCCTGCTGGTTGATAAGCTGGCGGACATCTACCGCCTCGACGCTGGTCAATGAACACTCCTCTGGAGTAACGAAATCTGACATCAGTTTAAGTAAAAAAAACGGCGCTAATGATAGCCGATCGTTAACCTTAAGCGGTCAGATTTTTATATGATATTGAGAATTATTCAAATTTAAGCTGTTAAGTTATTGATATACCGTAGTCAGAGGATGGCGTATTTCAGCGGCATACCCGGCTGAGCGCTTTTTTATCAGAGAGTTAAAGGGTAACGCGGTCATTTCGACTCGTTTGTTAAAATAAATTTGCAGCTAAGTTAACAGAATTCATTTTAAACAGTTGCCTGAAGCCGGTCATTCTCATTAAGTTTAGGATATGGAAAAAAATATCCTTTTCAATCAGCGCATTCGCTTGCGCCATCTACATACCTTTGTTGCGGTTGCGCAGCAAGGCACACTGGGCCGGGCGGCAGAGACGCTTAGCCTCAGCCAGCCTGCCCTCTCCAAGACCCTGAATGAGCTGGAGGAGCTGACTGGCGTTCGTCTGTTTGAACGTGGCCGGCTGGGCGCGCAGCTGACCACCATGGGAGAGCAGTTTTTGACCCATGCGGTACGGGTACTCGACGCGCTGAACCATGCCGGACAGAGTTTTAATGAGCAGCCGGGCGATGCGCCGGTGATTATCCGGCTGGGGGCATTGACCACTGCCGCGATGGGGATGCTGCCACGCATCCTGGATCGTTTTCATCAATTGCAGCCCAACACCACCATTCAGGTGGCGACACTTCACAATAATGTGCTGCTGGCGGGCTTGCGCGGCGGTGAGTTCGACATCGGCATTGGCCGGATGGCGGACAGCGCCATGATGACCGGGTTGACCTATGAATTGCTGTTTCTGGAGTCACTCAAGCTGGTAGTCAGGCCGGAACACCCGCTGTTAAGTGACAACGTCACGCTTTCGCGTGCTATGCAGTGGCCGGTGGTGATATCGCCCGAGGGCACGGCTCCGCGCCGGATTGCCCAGCAGATGCTGGATGAACAGGGCTGCACCCTTCCGCCTCACTGCATTGAGACCTCTTCGACTTCACTGGCACGCCAGCTGGCTCTTCGCTACGACTACATCTGGTTCGTCCCTTCCGGGGCGATTAAAGAGGATCTGAGCCACAACGCGGTTTGTGCGCTGCCGATCGCCTCTTCCGGGCCGGGCGAACCGGTGGGCATCATTACCCGCACCGGCGCAGAACTGAGCCTGAGTGCTGAAGTGCTGATGTCCACCATCCGTAAGTTTCACAGTTAGCGGCTGCGTTTCGCATGCCGCTCGCGGTTTTCAAGCCGGGCTTTATCGGTTTTGCGCAATCCGACATAAAGCGCCCCGGCCCCGCCATGCCGGGTCTGGGCCACGCAAAAGGTCTGTACGTCATCAAACTGCTTTAGCCAGCGCGCCAGATAGCTGCGAACAATGTTGGCATGCGATTCATCATCACGACCTTTGCCGTGGATGATCAGCAGATTGCGCAATCCCTGTTTGTGCGCCTGCATCATAAAGTTAAAGAGCGCCTGACGACAGGTTTCAACCGGTTGCCGCAACAGGTTGAGGCTGGCATCCAGCTGATACTCTCCTCTGCGCAGTTTATCCAGAATACCCTGCTGAATGCCGTCGACTTTGTATTCCAGCGGGGTATTGAGTGGAACGATCTCCAGATCGCCCCGGGTCAGGAAATTTTCCTCCTCCGATTCACCTGGCGGTTTTCGTGGCGCCTTCGTTGAGGGTGCTTTAAGCCATAAGGTTGTGGTGGTGTCTTTTAACGGCGTGACATCGCCCATGGCATCCCGAAAGAGATCATTATCATCAAGGTTCATGGTTTTCTCACACCTGGTTAAAATTGATGGAATGTGCAAATCACGCTTTACCCGTTAGCGTAGCAAAAGCTGGAATCACCGGCCCACCCCACTTTTTCGAAAGTCACTGCCAGTGCAGAAGCGTGTGACAGATCACATAAGCGGAAAGTTTTCTTGACAGTCGGCCCTGTCGGGATTCTGAGAAGCCCGTCACATCAGCGTTTGTCGTTGTGTGCTTAGTCCATAATATTTGTAAGTGTAAAACTGCTCGGATGAGTTCCCTTCAGCACAAAAAATGTTAAAATTGACCCCAGTCAATAATCGTCGAGCAAACCATTATGATCCCTGAAAAACGCAGCATTCGTCGTATTCAGTCGGGCGGTTGTGCCATTCACTGCCAGGATTGCAGCATCAGTCAGCTCTGCATACCCTTTACGCTAAATGAACATGAGCTGGATCAGCTCGACAATATCATTGAGCGTAAAAAACCCATTCAGAAAGGGCAAACGCTTTTCAAAGCAGGCGATGAACTCAAGTCTCTGTATGCGATTCGCTCCGGCACCATTAAAAGCTACACCATTACTGAACAGGGTGATGAGCAGATCACCGGTTTCCATCTGGCGGGCGATTTAGTCGGCTTTGACGCGATTATGGGCTCCAGCCATCCCAGCTTTGCGCAGGCGCTGGAAACGGCAATGGTGTGTGAGATCCCTTTTGAAACGCTTGATGATTTGTCGGGCAAAATGCCGGCCCTGCGTCAGCAGATGATGCGTCTGATGAGCGGTGAAATCAAAGGCGATCAGGACATGATCCTGCTGCTGTCGAAGAAAAATGCTGAAGAGCGCCTGGCGGCGTTTATCTGGAACCTTTCCCGTCGTTTTGGCCAGCGCGGCTTTTCACAGCGCGAATTCCGCCTCACCATGACGCGTGGCGATATCGGTAATTACCTGGGCCTGACGGTTGAAACCATCAGCCGCCTGCTGGGGCGTTTTCAGAAGTCCGGTATGCTGGCGGTGAAAGGCAAGTACATCACGATTGAAAACCACGCCCTGCTGGAAGAGCTCGCCGGTCAGAGCCACCAGGCCGCCTGATCCTCAGCCGGATCAATAAATCTTATTTTGTTGATCCGGCAGTAACTTTTTCACTTCTTCCGCTGTGCAACATAGGCTATCTTTATTCCAGTCGCTCTGGTTTAAGGAGAACGCCTCATGTCCCAGTACCAAAATGTTCTGGTCGCCATTGATGCCCAGCAAGACGATCAGCCCGCGCTGCGACGTGCGGTCTATCTGAATCAACGTCTTGGCGGAAGAATCAAAGCCTTCCTGCCTATCTATGACTTCTCATATGAGATGACCACCCTGCTTTCGCCGGATGAGCGCGCGTCGATGCGCCAGGGCGTGATCAGCCAGCGTACCGAATGGATCCGCGAGCAGGCCCGCGCTTACCTTGATGCCGGTGTCGAAATTGACATCAAAGTGATCTGGCACAACCGTCCCTATGAAGCCATTATTCAGGAAGTGCTCGCCCATCAGCATGACCTGGTGCTGAAGATGGCGCATCAGCACGATCGCCTTGAGTCAGTGATTTTCACTCCAACCGACTGGCACCTGCTGCGTAAATGCCCGTGTCCGGTGTGGATGGTCAAAGATCAGCCGTGGCCGGAAGGCGGTAAAGCGATTGTCGCGGTCAATCTTGCCAGCGAAGAGCCGCATCACGATGGCCTGAATCAGAAGCTGATTCGTGAAACGGTGATACTGGCGGAAAAGGTGAATCAGACCGAAGTGCATCTGGTCGGCGCCTACCCGATTACCCCTATCAATATTGCTATCGAACTGCCCGATTTTGATCCCAGCGTCTACAACGACGCGATCCGTGGTCAGCATCTGGTGGCAATGAAAGCGCTACGGCAGAAGTTCTCGATTGGTGAAGAGTTCACCCATGTGGCTAAGGGCCTGCCGGAAGAGGTCATCCCCGATCTGGCGGCACATCTGGGAGCCGGTGTGGTGGTGCTGGGAACGATTGGACGCACCGGCCTGTCGGCGGCATTCCTCGGTAATACGGCGGAACAGGTGATTGATCATCTGCGTTGCGATCTGCTGGCGCTTAAGCCGGACGATTTCAAATCGCCGATTGACCTGGATGATGAAGAGGATGAGGAGGATTAATCCTCCTCAGAAACAGAGAGGGCGGCTGATTAGCCGCCCTTTTTTATTACAGCGCTTTAAGAATCGCTTCCACGCTGGCTTTGGCATCGCCAAACAGCATCTGGCTATTCTCTTTGAAGAACAGCGGATTCTGCACCCCGGCATAGCCAGTGTTCATTGAGCGTTTGAACACTATCACGTTGTGCGCCTTCCACACTTCCAGCACCGGCATGCCCGCAATCGGACTGCGGGGATCATCCTGCGCCGCCGGGTTGACCGTGTCGTTAGCGCCGATGACCAGCACCGTGTCGGTGTCACTGAAATCGTCGTTGATCTCATCCATCTCCAGCACCACGTCATAAGGCACTTTCGCCTCTGCCAGCAGCACGTTCATGTGACCCGGCAGACGCCCCGCCACCGGATGGATACCGAAGCGCACTTTGATGCCAAGCGCACGCAGTCGGGCAGTCATTTCCGCGACCGGATACTGCGCCTGCGCTACCGCCATGCCGTAGCCTGGGGTGATAATCACCGAGCTGGAAGCCTTGAGCATCTCAGCGGTCTCTTCAGCCGTAATCTCACGATGCTCCCCCGCTTCCTGACTTTCATCGCCACTGCTGGCTTCAGTACCAAACCCGCCCGCTATCACGCTGATAAACGAACGGTTCATCGCTTTGCACATGATGTAGGAGAGGATCGCACCGGATGACCCCACCAGCGCACCGGTCACAATCAGCAGATCGTTGCTCAACATGAAACCAGCAGCGGCGGCGGCCCAGCCTGAATAGGAGTTAAGCATCGAGACCACGACCGGCATATCCGCGCCGCCAATCGACGCGACGAGATGCCAGCCAAACGCCAGCGCAATGACCGTCATCAGCAAGAGTGCAAACACCTGCACAGCCGTGCTGCTGGTGTTAACAAACCACAGCAGCAGCAGGAACGAAACCACCAGCGCCAGCAGATTCAGCTTGTGACGATGCGGTAACGCTAATGGCCGTGAAGAGATTTTGCCGCACAGTTTGCCAAACGCCACCAGCGAGCCGGTGAAGGTGACGGCACCGATAAAGATACCGATAAACACTTCGCTGAGATGGATATTCTCCATCACCGCTGGCAGGCCAGGCGCATGGTCGATATAGCTGTTGATGCCCACCAGCACTGCGGCCAGGCCAACAAAGCTGTGCAGAATCGCCACCAGCTCTGGCATTTCCGTCATTTCGACTTTCTTCGCCAGACGAATGCCGATAGCGCCGCCGATGACCATCGCCAGCAGGATCCAGACCACATTACCGCTGTCCGGGCCAAATATGGTGGCGATCAGCGCAATCGCCATACCGCTGATACCGAAAATATTACCCCGCTTTGAGGTCTCATGACGCGAAAGACCAGCAAGGCTACAGATGAACAGAATCGCAGCCACAATATAGGCTGCAGTGACTAATCCGCCAGACATGTGTTACCCCTTACGAAACATTTTCAGCATGCGCTGGGTGACGGTGAAGCCACCAAAGATATTGATGCTGGCAATCAGCACGGCAATAAAGGAGATAAAGGTGACCCAGCCACCGTGGCCCATCTGCAAGACCGCACCGATAACAATGATGCCGGAAATGGCATTGGTTACGGACATCAGCGGTGTATGCAGCGCATGACTGACGTTCCAGACCACGTAATACCCCACCACGCAGGCGAGCGCGAACACGGTAAAATGGGAGAGGAAGTCGGCCGGTGCCACGTTTGCCAGGCAGCCAAACAGCACAATAGCCAGGGCGATCAGCAGATATTTACGCCACGGTGAAACGGGCTTCGCCTCAATCTTTTCTGACGGCTTGGCGGCGGCAGCGGCAGCCTGTGGCGCGGCGGAGACCTGAATCGGCGGGGCTGGCCAGGTCACTTCGCCATCGCGTACCACGGTGACGCCACGCACCACCACATCTTCGAAATCGACCTGGATTTCGCCATTTTTCTCTTTACACAGCAGCTTGATCAGATTGACCAGATTGGTGCCGTAGAGCTGGGAGGATTGTGTCGCCAGACGGCTGGGCAGATCGGTGTAACCGATGATTTTCACGCCATTCGGCGTGACGGTAACCTGGTCAGCGACGGTCAGCGCGCAGTTGCCGCCGGTCTGCGCCGCCAGATCAACAATGACGCTGCCCGGCTTCATGCTGGCGACCATCTCTTCGGTGATCAGTTTCGGAGCCGGTTTGCCTGGGATCAGCGCCGTGGTGACAATGATGTCCACGTCTCTGGCCTGACTGGCAAACAGCGCCATCTCAGCTTTGATGAAAGCCTCGGACATGACTTTGGCATAGCCGTCGCCGCTGCCCGCTTCCTCTTCAAAGTCGAGCTCGAGGAATTCGGCGCCCATACTCTGCACCTGCTCTTTGACTTCGGGACGGGTATCAAACGCCCGGACAATCGCACCCAGGCTGCCCGCTGCGCCAATCGCGGCCAGCCCGGCAACACCGGCCCCAATCACCATCACTTTTGCCGGTGGCACTTTACCGGCTGCCGTGATCTGACCGGTAAAGAAGCGGCCAAATTCATGGGCGGCTTCGACAATGGCGCGATAACCGGCAATGTTCGCCATAGAGCTCAGGGCATCCAGCGACTGCGCCCGTGAGATACGCGGCACTGAATCCATTGCCATTACCGTGACCTGACGTGCGGCCAGCTTTGACAGCAGTTCGGGATTCTGTGCGGGCCAGATAAAACTGACCAGCGTGCTGCCCGCACGCGTCAGCGCAATCTCTTCGTCATCCGGCGCATTCACCTTCAGCACGATATCGGAATGCCAGACCTGCTCTCTGTCGCTGAGTGTGGCACCGGCTGCGATATAGCTTTCATCATCGAAGCTGGCGCGTTTACCGGCGTCATGCTCAAGGGTGACGCTGAAACCCAGCTTGATGAGTTGTTCCACGGTCTTAGGCGTGGCGGCCACGCGCGACTCGTTTGGCAACCTTTCCTTGGGTATTCCAATTAACATAGTGTTTCCTTTCATCGGTTAAAGGATGATGGCCCGAACCTGCACCACGAGAGCGCGACTGAAACGCGATTTCAGCCGCTTTTGGACGAAACGCAGGTATTTCAAAGTGTTTATAAGCTACTGAAAATGTGACGAGCGATCTACAGCGACCACGCAGAGTGATGACATTCACCCAATTATGCAGTGTTCTGTTAAGAAACCTGCGTTATCCCACTGCAAAATAGTCTCACAGGCAGATAATCTGCCAGAGATAATTGTACGAGGACGAATTAATCAACAACAAAAACCTTTATTTAACAATGCATTAACTATTTTATCGCTAATAGTTACCGCTTTTAGTGGTAACTGTCACTAAAACTGGCCATAACTGCATTTGATGACAAACAAATGAAAAAATCATGGTTGAATAACGCGATCTGACACAAAAAATCGCTGCGACAGTCTGTTTATAACATGCAATAATCAGCGGCTATTCTGTTATACATCAAGAGTCCAGCACGTTTTCGTACTCATTTTTGCGTAAGGCGAAGGATTATTTTTATGAAGCTGAAGAACACTATTCTGGCGACCACTCTGTTGTCCCTGCTGGCAGCCAACGCATTCGCTGCGCAGGAACTTACGCCAGAAAAAGCGGCCGCGTTGAAGCCATTCGAACGTATTAATATCACCGGCCGTTTCAACGCAATTGGCGACGCTGCCGATGCGGTATCTAAGCGTGCAGATCAGATGGGCGCGGCCTCTTATTACATCCAGGCGATCAACGACAGCAACGGTAACAGCGGTAACTGGCGCGTTACGGCTGACCTCTATAAAGCCGATGCCCCGGCAGCCACAGAGTCAACGACTTACCGTCGTTTCAACGGCGTAAACGAACTGCCAAAAGCAGAAGCGTATAAACTCGAACCCTTCGATACCGTTTCGGTCAGCGGCTTCTTTGCCAGCCAGCCGGATGTAAACGACGCAATTTCGAAAGCCGCAAAACAGAAAGGCGCAGCCTCCTTCTTTATCGTTCGCCAGATCGATGCCAACAGCGGTGGCAATCAGTATGTCACCGCCTATGTCTATAAAGCGGATGCTAAAGAGCGCGCGGTGCAGACACCAAATGCGATTCCTGCCGATTCAGAAGCGGGTAAAGCCGCACTGGCAACCGGTGGCGCTGCGGCGGCTAACGTAGAGATTCCAGGCGTTGCCTCGTCTGAAACGCCAAGCAACAAAGTGGGTCGTTTCTTCGAAACCCAAAGCTCTACCGGCAAGCGCTATACCGTTAATCTGCCAAACGGCAAATCGGTGCAGGAAGTGAATGCCATTACTGCTGCTCAGATGCAGCCGTTCGATACCGTAACCTTCACCGGTCACTTCGGTACGCCAACTGAGATTTCAGAAGAAGTGGCGAAGCGTGCGGCGGACAAAGGTGCCAAGTTCTACCACGTTACCCGTCAGTGGCAGAACCAGAGTGGCGGTAACCTGACCGTCACGGCTGACCTGTTTAAGTAATCCTTCTCAGGGCGGCGCCTGCCGCCCTGCTGTTTGCATAATTCCTGCGCTGTTTTGCATAGTCACGCATTGCCATCCCCTGCCACACTCCGTAAAATCCTCCGCCTGTTTTACCGGATATTGTCCCTGTATTGTGCCTTTGGTGTGACATAACCCAGCGACAGAATCCGATTTACCCAGCCATATATGCTAGCGGGAAGGTTGTTTTGGAGAAAAAATTAGGTCTCGGTGCGCTGACGGCGCTGGTGCTCAGCTCTATGCTGGGCGCAGGCGTGTTCAGTCTGCCGCAAAATATGGCTGCAGTGGCCGGTCCGGCGGCGCTGCTGCTGGGCTGGCTGATTACCGGCGTCGGCATCATCTTTCTGTCGCTGGCGATGCTGCTGCTGACCCGCCTTAAACCCGAGCTGGATGGTGGCATCTTTACCTATGCCCGTGCCGGTTTCGGCGAGCTGATGGGCTTCTGCTCCGCGTGGGGCTACTGGCTGTGCGCCGTGATCGCCAACGTCTCCTATCTGGTGATTGTCTTCTCTGCCCTGAGCTTCTTCACCGATACGCCGGACCGGATTATCTTTGGCGATGGCAACACCTGGCAGGCGATGCTGGGTGCATCCGTGCTGCTGTGGCTGGTTCACTGGCTGGTGCTGCGCGGCGTGCAGACCGCTGCCAGCATTAATCTGATGGCGACGCTCGGCAAGCTGGTGCCGCTGCTGCTGTTTATTGTGCTGGCGGTGATGGCGTTCAACTATGATCGCTTCCGCTTTGATTTTTCCGGCGTCACGCTAGGGCAACCGCTATGGGAGCAGGTCAAACAGACCATGCTGATTACCCTGTGGGTCTTTATCGGCGTCGAGGGGGCGGTGGTGGTCTCTGCACGCGCGCGCCAGAAAAAGGATGTGGGCCGGGCTACACTATTCGCCGTGCTGGCAGCGTTGCTGGTCTATCTGCTGGTGACACTGCTGTCGCTTGGCGTGGTTCCACGTGCTGAACTGGCTCAGATGCGTAACCCCTCCATGGCGGGATTGATGACCCGACTGATGGGCAACTGGGGCGATGCGGTGATTGCGGTGGGTCTGGTTATCTCGGTGTGCGGTGCCTATCTGAGCTGGACGATTATGGCCGCTGAAGTGCCCCTGATTGCTGCGCAACAGGGTGCATTTCCACGCAGTATCGCCCGACAAAACCGCCATAACGCGCCAGCCGCCTCACTGTGGCTGACCAACGGCAGTATTCAGCTCTGCCTGATCCTGATTGCCCTGACTGGTGCAAATTACAACAACCTGCTGACCATCGCCTCTGAGATGATTCTGGTGCCCTATCTGCTGGTGGGGTTATATCTGATCAAAGTGGTACGCGGACAGCATAAACCGCTGGCGATGGCGACCGGTATCGGTGCCAGCCTTTATGGCATCTGGCTGCTTTACGCCTCGGGGCCATTGCACCTGATGATGTCTGTGGTGCTCTATACACCGGGCCTGCTGCTGTTTCTGTTTGCACGACGCGGTGGCCGCGCAGAGTTTGCGCTGACTTCGCTGGAGCGGATTGCAATGGGATTGCTGATTGCCGCGACGCTGCCCGCCGTGTGGCAGCTGACGACTTAGCGCCTGGCCCGGCAGGCGTAATGGCTGCAGGCAGTGCGAACCCGGCCAGCGCGGAGCAACCAGGCGTACAGACAGTACGTGAGGATGGTGAGCACTGCCCAGGTTCAGAGCCTGATGGGAGAGGCTATCAGTGCGACTGCACAGGTATTGAGACACACAGCAGGTCATCCTGCTGTGTCAGATTCAGCGGCCTGGAATATTCATGATGGATCGCATCCAGCTGCTCCGCCGAAAGCGGATAAGGAAGCTGAATATCGAAGCGACTAATCTGCTGTTGTTCCGCAAGGGTAATCAGGCGTGCGATATTAATTTCGTCGCTGACCTGAGTAGAAATGATTTGTAATGCTAATTCTTTTAACGGGTCGTCACTGCCCTGTAAGCGGTGTGCCGATTTACGTGTCACCATGCCAAATATCGGCATCACACCATAAATAGCATCGACGAAGCTCCAGCGTTTTTTGCAGGAAGCGGAGAGAAAGTCACTGTAATTGAAGCAGATGCGGTCGGGGTATATGGCTGATGCCAGCTCTTTATCAGACACACTAACGCTCCTCATGATAATCATCAATATCCCAAACCTGGCGCAAAAAGGCCGCGCTAATGATTGCACATTTTGCCGGTTATATACCAGCAAGCCACGGATATTTCGTGCGGTAACGTAGAGCTCAGGACCAGGAAAAGATATGCTTCCGTCCATCCCTGTCTCTGCTTTGTGAACTATGAACAAAATTGTTTATGTAGAAGATGAACCCGAAGTGGGCTCACTGATTGCGGCCTATCTGGGTCGTCATGATATTGAAGTGATTGTCGAGATGCGCGGCGACCGTGCTGAAGCGGTCATTGCCGAACAGCAGCCCGATCTGGTGATGCTGGATATCATGTTGCCAGGCAAAGATGGCATGACTATCTGCCGTGACCTGCGGGCCAACTGGCAGGGGCCGATCGTGTTGCTCACCTCACTGGACAGCGACATGAACCATATTCTGGCCCTGGAGATGGGTGCGCAGGATTACATTCTGAAAACCACGCCGCCAGCGGTACTGCTGGCCCGCCTGCGCCTTCATCTGCGTCAGTCGCAGCAGGGACAGCCGGACGATGCGCCCAGCGCACCCGCCGCCAACCGTATGCTGCGTTTTGGCTCGCTGACCATCGATGCGCTGAACCGCCAGGTCACGCTGTTTGACGAGCAGATCGCCCTTTCCACCGCGGATTTCGATCTGCTGTGGGTACTCGCCAGCCATGCGGGCCAGACGCTTAACCGTGATGCGCTGCTGAAAACGTTGCGCGGGGTCAGCTATGACGGCCTTGACCGCAGCATCGACGTGGCCATCTCCCGGTTGCGCAAAAAGCTGCACGACAGCGCCACCGAGCCGTTCCGCATTAAAACCATTCGTAACAAAGGCTATCTGTTTGCGCCCCAGGCCTGGGATACCCGCGGACTATGAGAAAGCTTTTTATTCAGTTTTATCTGCTGCTGTTTGTCTGCTTTCTGGTGATGGCGCTGCTGGTGGGGCTGGTCTACAAGTTCACCGCTGAACGTGCGGGCCGCCAGTCAATGAATGACCTGATGGCCAGTTCGCTCTACCTGATCCGCAGCGAACTGCGCGAGATCCCGCCGCGTGACTGGAATAAAACCATCAAGAGTCTCGATCTCGGCCTGTCGTTCGATCTGCACATCGAACCGATGAACAAATATCAGCTTGATGAAGGCAACATGCGTCGGTTGCGCGCCGGAGAGATCGTGGCGCTCGACGATCAATACACCTTTTTGCAGCACATTCCGCGCAGCCACTACGTATTGTCAGTAGGGCCGATTCCCTATCTCTTCTATCTGCATCAGATGCGACTGCTGGATATTGCCCTGCTGATCTTTATAGGGATGTCACTGGCGCTGCCGGTGTTTATCTGGCTGCGCCCCCACTGGCAGGAGATGCAGCGACTGGAAAAAGCGGCTCAGCGCTTTGGCCGTGGCGAGCTGGACGTGCGCACCCATTTCGACAGCACCTCCAGCCTTTTCCGGCTCGGCATCGCCTTTAACCAGATGGCCGAGAACATCAATACGCTGGTTGCCAGTAAGAAGCAGCTAATAGACGGTATTGCGCATGAGCTGCGCACACCGCTGGTGCGCCTGCGTTACCGGCTGGAGATGAGCGACAACCTCACGGATGGCGAACGGGTGGCGCTGAATCGCGACATCGGCCAGCTCGAAAGCCTGATTGAGGAGCTGCTGACCTATGCGCGTCTTGATCGGCCGCGCGTCGATCTCAATCTGAAAACACTGGATTTGGCCAACTGGCTGCGCGAGCGGCTTGACGATTTCCGCACTATCAATCCCGACGTGCGGCTCGACCTTGAGCTGCCGCAGCGTGAAAACATCGGCATTTCTGATACCCGCCTGATGGAGCGGGTACTGGATAACCTGGTCAACAATGCGCTGCGTTATGCGCAACAGCGGCTGCGCGTCAGTTTGTGGTTCGACGGTCCGATAGGGTGTCTGCAGGTGGAAGATGACGGTCCCGGCATTCCGCCTGAAGAGCGTGAACGGGTTTTCGAACCCTTTGTCCGGCTGGACCCCAGCCGCGATCGCGCTACAGGCGGCTGCGGACTGGGACTTGCGATTGTGCACTCTATTGCCCAGGCGCTGAGCGGCAATGTGACTATTGAATCCAGTCCGCTGGGCGGCGCCAGCGTTCGCTTTTGCTGGCCGGTTGATCTAACCTTGCGGGAAATTCCGCTGCGTTAAAAACCACAAGGAGTCTTACGTGACCTCAGCGTATCAACAACTTACCAAGACGTTCCAGCGCCTTTCCCGTTTCAGCCACGTCACGGCCATCGCCGGATGTGACATGCAAACCACCATGCCGCCGGGCGGCAGTCAGGCGCGTGGTGAAGCGCTGGCCGAAATGAGCGTGTTGCAGCACCAGATCCTCACTGCCCCTCAGGTTGGTGAGTGGCTCAGGGCCGCAGAGCAGCAGTCACTCAACGATGTTGAGCGGGCCAATCTCAACGAGATGCAGCGCGCTTACCAGCAGGCCACCCTGCTGCCTGATGATTTTGTTGAAGCCAAATCAATCGCCGGTTCGGTATGTGAACATGCATGGCGCACTCAGCGTCCCGCCAACGACTGGCAGGGCTTCGCCGCCAATCTCAAAGAGGTGGTGCGTCTGAGCCGCGAAGAGGCCCAGCGCCGCGCCGACGCCACTGGCTGCTCGCGTTACGATGCGCTGCTGGATCTTTATGAACCGGGGATGACCCGCGCCCGGCTGGATGAAACCTTTGGCGAACTGAAAACCTGGCTGCCCGATCTGTTACAGCAGGTCGTGGAAAAACAGGCGCAACAGACTGTTGTCACGCCGCAGGGACCGTTCGCCCTGCCTGCTCAGCGTCAGCTCGGCCTGAGCATCATGGAAACGCTGGGTTTCGACTTTAACCATGGCCGGCTGGATATCAGTGCGCATCCCTTCTGCGGTGGCGTGCCGGAAGATGTGCGCATTACCACCCGTTACAACGAGAATGAGTTTCTCAGCGCCCTGATGGGCGTGATCCACGAAACCGGCCACGCCCGCTATGAGCAAAATCTGCCGCAGCAGTGGCGCGGGCAGCCGGTGGCGCTGGCGCGCTCCACCGCTATCCACGAATCACAAAGCCTGTTTATGGAGATGCAACTCGGTCGCAGCCGCGAATTCCTGCAGCGCATTCTGCCGCAGGTGATCGCCACCTTTGGCGACCAGTCTGCCCTGCAGGCGGATAATTTTGTACGCCTGACCCAGCAGGTTAAGCCTGGCCTGATCCGGGTTGACGCCGATGAGCTCAGCTATCCGGCGCATGTCATTCTGCGTTATGAAATCGAGCAGGCGCTGATTGAAGGCGAGATTGAGGTTGAGGATATCCCGGCACTGTGGGATGAGAAGATGATGCAGTCGCTGGGTCTGGATACCCGGGGTAACTACCGCGATGGCTGTATGCAGGATATTCACTGGACCGACGGCGCTTTTGGCTACTTCCCGACCTATACGCTGGGCGCGATGTACGCCGCACAGCTGTTCCGCTCGGTACATCTTGCGATTCCTCAGCTCAGCGAGCTGATTCAGCACGGTGAGCTGCAGCCGGTATTCGACTGGCTGCAACAGAACATCTGGCAGCACGGCAGCCGTTTCTCCACCGACCAGTTGCTGATCAACGCCACCGGCGAAGCGCTGAATCCGGCTTTCTTCCGCCAGCACCTTGAACAACGTTACCTGAATAGCTAAGCTCTCGGGCGGTCAGCTGACCGCCCTTTCCCGCCTTTGTACAATCGGTTACACGCCGATACCAAACACCCACGGACACCGTTCATTGATATCCCTATAGTCTCTTCACCGGCCCCGCAGTGGGCTACACATGAAAAAATAGTCTTCGAGGGATTTGCAATGAAAAAATTATTTGCACTGGTTGTCGCCGCTGCTATGGGTATGTCTTCTGTTGCTTTCGCTGCTGACACCACAGCTGCTCCAGCTGCTGCGCCAGCCGCAACAACCACTACTACCGCTGCAGCACCGGCTAAAACCGTTCACAAAACTGCGCACAAGAAACACCATAAAGCGGCTCAGAAAGCGCAGGCTGCTAAGAAACACCACAAAAAAGCTGTGAAAAAAGATGCCGCGCAGAAAGCGCAGGCTGCTAAAAAAGTTCACCATAAAAAAGCGGTAAAACCTGCTGCACAGAAAGCCCAGGCCGCTAAAAAAGTTCACCACAAAAAAGTCACTAAACCAGCTGCTCAGAAAGCCCAGGCCGCTAAAAAAGTTCACCACAAAAAAGCCACTCAGCCAGCCGCTCAGAAAGCCCAGGCTGCTAAAAAAGTTCACCACAAAAAAGTAGCTAAACCAGCTGCACAGAAAGCTCAGGCTGCTAAAAAAGTTCACCACAAAAAAGTTGTGAAACCAGCAGCTAAAAACTAAGGTCGCCTTCAGCGCACGGCCACGAGATGATGATTAAAAACACCCGGTTCTGCCGGGTGTTTCTTTACTGGAGTGGATGATATGGTGCGTCGCTATCGCTTCGAAATTATTCTGCTGGTGATGATCCTGTGTGGCATTGTTGCAGCAAGCTTTTTTGTTTAACCGCTGTAGCGTACTGATTAACCAATAAAACTCCCTTTTTCAACGCTCACCGACTATAGTTACCGTACTTACGTAATAACAATAACGTTAATTTTTTCTCGCCATTGAGATTTCTATGCGCCTGGCTACCCTGTTAATGGTTGGACTCTTCAGCTTTGCCACCACGGTTCATGCCGATGATGACGATGACTCGCCTACTCCTGCTGAAATTAAGATGCTGTTTTTCGGTAAGGATCATCGCCAGGCAATCACCGATATTACCGCTGCCCCCTGGGATGCCATTGGTCAGCTGGAAACCGAAAGCGGCAACCTCTGTACTGCCACACTCATCTCTCCGCATCTGGCGCTGACCGCCGGACACTGCCTGCTTGCCCCGCCGGGTAATTTCGATAAGCCGGTTGCGCTGCGATTTATGGCCAGCGATAAAGGCTGGCGCTACGAGCTTCATGATATTGATGCGCGGGTTGAACCCTCGCTGGCGTCAAAGTTAAAAGCGGATGGTGAAGGCTGGATCGTGCCGAGCAGTGCAGCCCCCTATGATTACGGCATCGTGATTTTACGCAATCCGCCCTCAGCGATTACGCCTATTCCGCTGTTCGACGGCTCACGCAGCGATCTCACTGCGGCGCTGAAGTTGACCGGACGCAAAGTAACGCAGGCGGGCTATCCGGCTGATCATCTGGACACGCTTTACTCTCACAGCGATTGCCTGATCACCGGCTGGGCGCAGCGCGCCGTGCTGTCGCATCAGTGTGACACCCTGCCAGGTGACAGTGGTTCGCCACTGCTGCTCAACAGCGATAAAGGCTGGCAGTTAATCGCGGTACAAAGCTCAGCACCGGCTGCGAAAGATCGCTACCTGGCTGATAACCGCGCGATTTCGGTCACCTCGTTTAAAGATAAGCTGGAATCCCTGGCGCAGTAGTCCGCACTCTCACTCCCCATCATCGGATGCGCGCCGGTTACGGCGCGCATCCCGGCGTTTAACCCGCTATCTGCTCCATCATCTGCAGAATACGCTTATCTGAGATGGGATAAGGCGTACCCAGCTGCTGAGCAAAGTAACTGATACGCAGCTCTTCGATCATCCAGCGGATATTTTGCACCTCTTCATCATCCTGACGCTGCGGCGGCAACTTGTTGCGCCACGCCTGATAAGCCTGCTCCACTGCCTGCACTTTTAACATCCGCGCACGATCGCTGTGCGGATCGGCAGGCAGTTTTTCCAGTCGGCGCTCAATCCCATGCAGATAACGCAGCGTATCGGCCAGTCGCTGCCAGCCGTTGCCGGTGACAAAGCCGCGATAAACCAGGCCACTTAACTGCGCTTTGATGTCAGATAACGCCAGCGCCATGGTCATATCGACCCGGCCCTTCAGACGCTTATTAATGTTGAAGACTGCCGTCAGGATCTGCTCGACCTGCTTCGCGATGGTCACCACGGTTTCATTGAGTTCGCCGCGCACTTTGTCACGCAACTGCTCAAAAGAGGTTTGATCCCAGGCCGGACCGCCCGCTTCCCCCATCAGCTTGTCGATGCCACAGGCGATGCAGTCGTCAATCAGCTCCAGCACTTTGCCATAAGGGTTAAAGTAGAGTCCGAGCTTGGCTTTGTTCGGCAACTTCTCGTGCAGATACTTAACCGGTGACGGCACATTCAGCAGCAGCAGGCGACGCTGACCGCGCCACATCATTTTTTGCTGCTCCTGCTCGCTGTCAAACAGGCGAATGGCGACGCTCTCTTTCTCGTCCACCAGCGCAGGCCAGGCTTTAACCTGGTAGCTGCCGCGCTTCTGTTCATAACTGCGTGGCAGATCGCCAAAACTCCAGATATGCAGCCCGCTCTGCTCCAGCCCGTCATCCGCCACTTTCGACAGCGTTTCCTGCACTTTGTCTTTCAGCTGTGCCTTAAGCGCAGTGAGATCTTTGCCTTCCAGCAGTTTACGGTTGTGCTCGTCGACTACCCGGAACGTCATTTTCAGATGATCGGGCACCTGTTCCCACTGCCAGTTTTCCCGCTCCAGCGTGACGCCGGTCATGCGGCGGAATTCCCGCGCCAGCGCATCAGGCAGCGGCATCTCCATCGCTTTCACCCTTCCTAAGAACGCCTCGGCGTAGTTGGGCGCAGGCACCAGGTTACGGCGCAGCGGCTTAGGCAGCGACTTAATCAGTGCGATGATCAGTTCACGGCGTACACCGGGGATCTGCCACTCAAAACCGCTATCCTCTACCTGGTTCAGCAGCGGCAGCGGAATATGTACCGTCACGCCATCCGCATCTGCGCCAGGCTCAAACTGATAACTCAGCTTCAGTTTGAGGTTGCCCTGATGCCAGAAGTTGGGGTAGTCGAGCTGACTGACTTTATCCGCACCCTCTTTGATCAGCATCTGCTTGTCGAAATTCAGCAGTTCTGCGTTTTCGCGACTGGCCTGTTTCCACCAGCTGTCGAAATGCTTCGCTGAGACCACCTCTTTGCCAATGCGCTGGTCATAAAAAGCAAACAGCGTTTCGTCATCAACCAGAATGTCGCGACGACGGGATTTGTGTTCCAGATCTTCCACTTCGCTGCGCAGCTTCTGGTTTGCGCGGAAGAAGGCATGTCGGGTCTGCCAGTCGCCCTCCACCAGCGCGTGACGAATAAACAGTTCACGGCTCAGGGTGGGATCGATGCTGCCATAGTTAACTTTACGGGCGGCGACAATCGGCAGGCCATAGAGCGTGACTTTTTCGGTGGCCATCACCGCGCCCTGCGATTTCTCCCAGTGCGGTTCACTGTAGCTGCGCTTGATCAGATGCTGTGCCAGCGGCTCAATCCACTCTGGTTCAATACGGCCCGCCGTGCGGCCCCACAGGCGGCTGGTCTCGACCAGTTCCGCTACCATGGTCCACTTCGGCGGCTTTTTAAACAGCCCGGAGCCAGGGAAGATCGCGAAGCGGGTATTGCGCGCGCCGGTATACTCCTGCTTATCGGTGTCTTTCTGCCCGATATGCGACAGCAGACCGCTTAACAGCGCGCAGTGGACGGGCTGCAGCTCAGCCGGTTCACTGTTAACCGGAATGCCAAGTTCACGCACCACCTGCCGCAGCTGGGTGTAGATATCCTGCCATTCCCGCACGCGCAGATAGTTAAGGAAATCGCTTTTGCACTGGCGGCGGAAAACATTCCCGGACAGCGCTTTCTGCTGCTCCGCCAGGTAGTTCCAGAGATTCACATAGGCGAGGAAGTCGGAGTCTTTGTCGGCAAAGCGCCGGTGCTTCTCATCGGACGCCTGTTTTTTATCTGCCGGACGCTCACGCGGGTCCTGAATCGACAGGCCTGCGGTGATAATCATCACTTCGCGCACGCAGCCAAATTTCTGCGCTTCCAGCACCATCCGCGCCAGGCGGGGATCCACCGGCAGCTGCGCCAGCTGACGCCCGGAACCGGTAAGCTTATAGTGACCGGTCTCTTCGTTCAGGGTCAGCGCGCCCAGCTCTTCCAGCAGGCGGACGCCATCCTGGATATTGCGCTTATCGGGCGCTTCCACAAACGGGAAGGCGGCGATATCGCCGAGGCCCAGCGAGGTCATCTGCAGGATCACTGACGCCAGGTTGGTGCGCAGGATTTCAGGATCGGTAAAGGCCGGACGACTCAGGAAGTCATCTTCCGCGTAAAGGCGGATACAGATACCGTCTGATACGCGGCCGCAACGCCCTTTACGCTGGTTGGCAGACGCCTGTGATATCGGTTCAATCGGCAGGCGCTGCACTTTGGTACGGAAACTGTAACGACTGATACGCGCCGTACCGGGATCGATCACATATTTAATCCCCGGCACCGTCAGTGAGGTTTCCGCGACGTTGGTCGCCAGCACGATACGACGGCCACTGTGCGACTGAAACACCCGGTTCTGTTCAGCGTTCGACAGCCGTGCATAGAGCGGCAGCACTTCGGTGTGTGGCAGATCGCGTTTGTTCAGCGCGTCGGCGGTATCACGTATTTCACGCTCACCACTCATGAAGATCAGGATATCGCCCCGACTTTCCCGGCCCAGCTCATCTACGGCATCAAAAATCGCCTGCAGCTGGTCACGATCGCCATCATCCGCCTCTTCGATCACCGGCCGATAGCGCACTTCAACCGGATAGGTCCGGCCTGAGACTTCAATCACCGGCGCATTATTGAAATGACGCGAGAAACGCTGTGGATCGATGGTGGCGGAAGTGATAATCACTTTCAGATCGGGGCGACGCGGCAGCAGCTCACGCAGATAACCGAGCAGGAAATCGATATTCAGGCTGCGTTCGTGCGCTTCATCAATAATGATGGTGTCATATTGCATCAGCAGACGATCCTGCTGGATCTCCGCCAGCAGAATCCCGTCGGTCATCAGTTTAATCTGCGTCAGGTCACTGACCTGGTCGTTAAACCGTACTTTATAGCCGACGCAGCCGCCCAGCGAAGTGCTGAGTTCATCGGCAATGCGATTCGCCACGGTACGTGCGGCCAGACGGCGCGGCTGCGTATGACCAATCAGACCCGTCACACCACGTCCCAGCGCCAGACAGATTTTCGGCAGCTGCGTGGTTTTGCCCGAGCCGGTTTCACCGGCGACAATCACTACCTGGTGATCGCGAATCGCCTCAGCAATATCCTGCTGCTTCTGACTGACCGGCAGATTGTCCGGGAAGGTAATGGCTGGCGTGGCCGCACGGCGCTGGGCCACGCGCTGCTCGGCAGCGATAAAGTCCTGCTCAAGCTCGCTGGCAATGCCCTGCTGTGCCTCGGGGTTTTTAGCTTTTCTGGCACCCTGTAAACGGCGCTGTAACCGCTGGCGATCGCGCAGCATTACACCGTCGAGGCGTGACCAGAGCGCTGCCAGTGGGGAAGTATCGGGAGATGACATAATAGTGACGTACCTTACTCAGACGGTGTCGCTGCCTGAAGCAGCGCCCTGCAAGCCGGGATAACCAGCTGATTCAATAAAAAATAATTGCGCGCATCATAGCACATTCTGAACTGTTCCGGCGGCTGGCCCCGGTTACGCTTATTCAATAAATTCGAACATGGGTCTCGAAATATTGCGCTTTCACCGCGCCATCGATAACCGTAGAGTGTAAACCATTGAGCGGAAAGTCTTCCGCGTAACAGACAGGAAACCACCATGAGCAAAGTTTTAGTTCTGAAATCAAGCATTCTTGCAGGCTACTCACAATCAAGCCAGCTCGCTGACTTCTACATCGAACAGGCAAAGGCCCAGGGTAAAGAGGTTACCGTACGTGACCTGGCGGCTAACCCGATCCCGGTACTGGATGGCGAATTAGTGGGTGCAATGCGTCCCTCTGATACCCCGCTGTCACCTCGTCAGCAGGAGGCTCTGGACCTGTCTGATGAACTGATTGCAGAACTGCAGGCTCATGATGAAGTGGTGATTGCCGCGCCAATGTACAACTTCAACATCCCGACACAGCTGAAAAACTATTTCGACCTGATTGCCCGTGCTGGCGTGACGTTCCGCTACACAGAAGCAGGCCCGGAAGGCTTGGTTAAAGGCAAAACGGCAGTCGTTATCTCCAGCCGTGGCGGCATCCACAAAGATACCCCTACTGACCTGCTGACCCCTTACGTCAAGCTGTTCCTGGGCTTCATCGGCATCACTGACGTTGAGTTCGTGTTTGCTGAAGGCATCGCTTACGGTCCGGAAGTGGCCAGCAAAGCGACCGCTGAAGCGAAAGACGCTATCAAGCAGATCGTGACGGCATAAGTCTCACTCATCTCAGGATGACGCTGTAAAAGACCGGGCCATGCGCCCGGTTTTTTTCGCCGGTTACTGACTGCTCTCTGCCGTTTTTCTCAGCCACTGACCGTTAATGCCGCGCACATATTCCCCCGCTGCCGCACGGCTCACCAGCTTCTGTCCGGCAATACTGGCGACATCGGCCGTGGATAGATTATTCTGTTCTGCCAGTCGCTGATACTCCTGCTGACGTCCGGCATTAATACGCTGCACCAGTGCCAGCGTTTCACTATCCTGCGCACGTGCCGCCAGATAGCCGGAGAGCGTTTCACCTGCCCGCCCCGATTGCCGCGCCTGATCCAGCGTCAGTGCCCAGGCAGGCTGCGCCATCGTCAGGGCGAGGAACAGCACCGCGCTTATGCGTTTCATCGTTGCTCTCCTCAGAACAGACCGCTCTGGTTTTTCAATAGCGCTTCCACGTCTTTATCGACTTTGATGTGGATCTCATGTTCGATTTTCACGTTCATGTTGATGGTGATGGGATCTTTAGGTGCCGTGACTTCAATGCGCGGCACGCAGCCGATGCTCAGCAGTCCGGCTGCCAGAACCAGTAGTGCCCTCAGGCTCATGGTGAAGTGTCCTTGTTGGATGGCAAATTCGCATGTTGCTCTAACCAGGATTGCAAATTATCGCCAAAGCGCAGGCTGCGCCAGAGCTGAAACAGGTTTTCCTGATGATGATAGTTGAGATTAACCGTCTGACGACGGTTACTGAACTGGCTGACGCCCTGCACCTGCGCCTCCATGGTGAGGTCGCCAAGATTATCCAGATTGATCGTGGCCCAGCTGCGGGAGACTTCCATATAGCGTAACCAGTCCAGCGCGGCGCCCGTCGCCACGTTATTGCGGGTAATCGCATCCGCCATATCTTTATCCAGCCGGAAGGTCAGCGGACCGCTGTTGGCAATCCACCCTTTCTCCACCAGCCAGTGTGGATTATTGAGCCACAGCGGCAGCTCACCGTTGACCTTGCCCGACATGGCAAACTGTTTAGGTTTCAGCGCCGTCACCAGCTCGCTGAGGCTGATATTGCGCAGCGACACCCGGGCTGGCTCATGCTGTGGCATGCGCAAAGCGGGCAGCGTAATTTGTCCGCCCAGCAGATCAAGGCTGACATCCTGCAACGTCAGCGGCGCCTGTTCAGACCACGGCCAGTTACCCTGCAGGTCAGCGCGAATATTCTGCATCGCAAACTGGTTCTTAACCTCGGCAATGCGCAGTGATACCGGGCCATGCTGACCAAACTGCCATTGCTGCTCATGGAATCTGAACGGCAGCGAGAAGTCGATACCGTTAACCTGGCTGTCAGGCGTCCAGATGCTGCCCTGTTTTACCGTCCAGTGGCCTCCCGCCTGGAAACCCTGTTCACTTGCGGCGGAAAAAGCGACCTGTGCCTGCAAACGGCCGCCCTGGATCTGCATTTTCATGTCGGGGCTGAGCAACGGCTGAAACACCGTCAGCGACTGTGCCGGCCACCAGGCCTGGCCGCGCAGCCGTTCGCCATCCCAGCGGCCGTTAACCCGCAGCGGGCCAACCTTGCCCGCCTGTAAACTGCCTCGCCAGATAAAATAGCCGGGATCACGACCTTTAGCCTCAAAGTCGAGCGTGGAGTCTGCCAGATGTCCGCCATAGCTGAAGCGGGTCTCTCCTGCCTGCAGGCGGAAATGCCCATTGAACGCCGGATGCGCCGCATCACGCTGCCAGTTTACCGGTTTAGTTAGTGTCAGACGCGGTTTTGCAACGTTGACACTGCCATACGCCAGCTGATTAAAACCTGTGGACAAGGTATCCAGATGGATCAGGGTGTCGTGCCAGCCGCCCGTGCCTTTAACATCCCAGCGCGCCTGCAGCGGCAGCATCTCGCCACCTCCCCAGTAGCGCCAGTTCCATTCGCCCTTATCGGGCCAGAAATCATTGGCGCGGCCATCGAGATGCAACCGGAAGCGGCCAAAACTGGCATCGTGCGCATTCAGAATGGCCTGCAGGCGGCCATCAATACCCTGCGAGGAGAGTCGTACGCCCGCCAGCGGCCAGCGCGCTTCGTCCACTTCCAGCGTTGACAGCAACCGGCCCCGCAGGCGCAGCAGCGATTTAGGTTGCAGCACCAGTTGAGGATCGAGGATCGAGCCGCTGAGCACGCCCGGAATAGAGCCGTAAAGTTGCAGGTCGGCCAGCTTGCTTTCGCCCGTTAGCTGAAACGGCAGGTTGCTGTTGGTCAGGCTGAGGTTGCCGGGACCGACGCCGAGCACCACGTTGCCCTTGCCGCCGCGTCCCTGGGTCAGCAGGTTAACGCGACCGCTAATCTGGCTACTTTCAAGGCCAGACTGCCAGTTATCCAGCGTCAGGTTAACAAACCCTGATAGCGGCTGAGCCTCCAGCGGCCAGAAGTATTCGCCCTTTTCAATCCGAATCTGATCGCGGCTGATCTGCCACGGCAGTCTGAGAAGCGGCCTGGTCACTTCGGCCATTGCCACGCGTAGCTCGCCCTGCTGATGCTGCCAGTTAAGCGTCAGCTTCAGGGGATGCGGCAGCGCGTCCAGCGCCAGCTGTCCGGTCACCTCGCCGTTCACCGGCAGATCGGTGGCAAAGGTGGGTAACGCCAGATGACCACTCAGCGTGACAGGTTCAGGAAGTGCAGGATGGGTGAGCGTCAGACGACTGATAGCGAGCTGCTGACCGGTCAGCGTTGCCGCCAGCTGCAGATTATCGCCCTGATAACTGAGTTGCTGACGATCTTTTTCCAGCGTCAGATCCAGCGCGCCCGCATACGTCTGCCACGGCGTAACAATTAATTTGCCCAGATGAACGTCGGCGCCAGGCAGCATTGCCTGCCATTCGGCCAGCGTTTTGGGGGCTGCCGTGCTGCCATCACTGGCAGGTAATTTTTGCAGGCAGGTGCTATCCAGCGTCAGCTCTGACGCATTCAGTTTCCAGCGCGACTGATGCCAGCCCAGCGATACCCCCTTTACCGTTGCCAGGGAGCAATCCCCTGCGAGATAACGAAGTTGTGGCAACCACAGGCCACCCTCCCGCCAGCGCGGTGCGCCCGACAGCTCAATGCGGGTATCTTCAGGTAGCCAGATGCCGACCAGCCGCGGCAGCCATTGCGTGACAGTCAAGATCAGGCCGAGCAGCAGCAGAATCAGCGCCAGAATGGCGGCCAGCCGTCGCCGGAACATCCGTGGCATAAAAGCCATAATCCTTTTCCTTACAGTATCCTGACAACGATGATGGCATGTAATCTGCCAGAGGTGAAGGTCTGCGCCGGACACAAGTCAGCTGTTTCAGCAAAGTCAGTCAGAAAACGTTATCCTTGCTCTATCACCTCTGCAGGAGCACAACGATGAAAATCGCGGTTTACAGCACCAAACATTACGATCAGAAATACCTTGAGCAGGTCAATCAGCAGTTCGGCTTTGAACTGGTGTTTTTTGACTTTTTACTCTCTGAAAGCACCGCCAAAACCGCTGTGGGTTGCGATGCCGTCTGTATCTTTGTAAACGATGACGGCAGTCGCCCGGTGCTGGAAGAGCTGGCCGGGCTGGGTGTGAAATATATCGCGCTGCGCTGTGCCGGTTTCAATAATGTTGATCTGGCTGCTGCAAAAGAGCTGGGTCTGGAAGTAGTGCGCGTGCCGGCCTACTCACCGGAAGCGGTCGCTGAACATACTATCGGCCTGATGATGACCCTGAATCGCCGTATTCATCGCGCTTATCAGCGTACCCGTGACGCAAACTTTTCGCTCGACGGTCTGACCGGTTTCAACATGCATAACAAAACCGCGGGTGTTATCGGTACCGGTAAAATCGGGATCGCGACGATGCGGATTCTGAAAGGTTTTGGTATGCGGCTGCTGGCGTATGATCCCTACCCGAGTGAGCAGGCGCTGGAACTGGGCGCGGAATATGTCGATCTGAAGACGCTGTTTGCTGAATCCCACGTCATTACCCTGCACTGTCCGCTGACGCCGGAGAATCATCATCTGCTCAACGCCGACGCGTTTAAACAGATGCGTGATGGGGTGATGGTTATCAACACCAGTCGTGGTGGCCTGATTGATTCACAGGCGGCGATTGACGCGCTGAAACAGCAGAAAATCGGCGCGCTCGGCATGGATGTTTATGAGAATGAACGTGATCTGTTCTTTGAAGATAAGTCGAATGATGTGATTCAGGACGATGTGTTCCGCCGTCTGTCGGCGTGCCATAACGTGTTGTTCACCGGCCATCAGGCGTTTTTAACCGCCGAAGCGCTGACCGCCATTTCTGAAACGACACTGAATAATCTCAGCCAGCTCGACCGGGGTGAAAACTGCCCGAACCGGCTCTCTGCCTGACTGTGCGGGCCGGAGCAATCCGGCCTGATCATCAGCGCGCGCAACTCCCGCCAATTAACGCCTGCTCATCACAGCGACGTCCATTCACTAACTGACACATCCCCACTCGCGAGCCATCCAGCTGATGTGAAAATGCCAGCGTTCCGCCCGCATTCGAACAGGTGCTTTCTGCCAGGGAAGACATCACCACCCGTGGCTGGATGTGGGCGGCGGTGGCTTGTTGCGGTGGCTCGTTATCATCACTGTTGCTGCTGCAGGCAGAGAGTAATAACGCGGCACCGGCCAGCAAAAAGGTGGCTGCTTTCATCAGTCGGACTCCGGGAAGTAGGGGAAAAGGCTGGCTCAGCATATGTCAGGCAGCACAACGGGTCGAGAGGTGAAACAGCTTTTTACAAAATTCTCCGGCGTCATTTGCAAGCAGAATTATCTTGTTTACCTGTTATCGCTGAACTGTCACCCTTTTTCGGCCCTTATTAATTCGGAGTAAAGCCATGTTAATGGATATGTTAATTCGCATAGCGCTGGCCGGTATTCTCGGCGGCCTGATCGGCATGGAGCGCCAGATGCGGGCCAAAGAAGCGGGACTGCGTACCCATATTCTGGTCGGTATCGGCAGTGCGATGTTTATGCTGGTATCGAAATATGGCTTCGCCGATATGCTCAATAGTGACCATGTGGCACTGGATCCCAGTCGTATTGCTGCCCAGGTAGTCAGCGGCATGGGTTTCCTTGGCGCAGGCACCATTATGATTCAGAAGCAGGTGGTGAAAGGCTTAACCACGGCGGCGGGATTATGGGTGACTGCGGCGATTGGTCTGGTGATTGGCAGCGGCATGTATGAGATCGGCATTTATGGCACGGTGCTGGCGCTGGTGGTGCTGGAAGTCTTCCGCCGCCTGAGCCATTTTCTCATCGGTAAACATCATACGCTGCTGGTTTTTCTTAAGCCCAAAAGTGTGCCGCTGGTGCTGCTGGTCATGCAGCGGGAAGGCATTCGCTATGGCAATGTGACGGTGATTAATCGGGATGAGGAGAGTGGTCTGTGTGAGCTCAGCGTTCAGGTAACGCTGTCCCGCAAATCAAACGATGCTCACCTCTACGATAAGGTCATGGAGATCAAAGGAGTTCAGTCGCTGGAGATGATGTAAATTCCTTTCCATAAAGATCATTCCTGCTGAACACAGGCCGTTCAGCGCCAGGACGTTGCAGAAGGGAGTTATCGGTATGCACTGCCTTCTGCCCTCTCCATCAGATTCATCTATTATCATCATCATGCAGCCTGACCTGAGATATAGAGCCCGCCGGGAATTAATGTCATAATCCGTGATTGTTTATTAAGGTAACCATTTATCCGGTGAAAAATGCGCCAGAACTCTGACCATCGTGACGAAACCCTGTCCGCTTCTGTACGTAAAAGTAGCTGGCCAGTACTAAGCATGCTTATCTTTACGCTGATTGCGGGCGCTATGGCCATCATGATGATCCTGGATCATCGTAATTCCGTAAATAATGCGCTTGAGACCGGACAGTGTCTGGTGGGGGAAGGCGCTGAAAGTTTGCTGGAAGTGCTCAGACATTTTTTACATCATGCTTATCGCTGGATTTTTAAAGCCTGTGGCTAGCAATAATAAATTCAGTGCAGCAGGAAATGCAGTAATCCGTGTCGGTTTACCAGCAACAAAACGCCGCAATACATGACTGCAACATAGCAGAGTAAAAAGAGCATCAGCGTCAATATAAATCGGACACCATAATTTTTTATATCGTGAGTGTTTACCGGATGTCTCATCGAATTTAAAGTTTGCTCCGTCCTTATTCACCTATATAGCCAGCAATTTAACGATTTGTTACGCTGCCCGCATTACCATGATGTGCGGAACGATGAAGTCACAGCTGGTCTCTCAGGAAAAACAGTTATGAGTGTAAAAATTAAAGCCGCCCTTTTTAACTTTCACATTCACTTTAATGGCTTTAATTTCACCCGTCTGCTTTGAAAAGCAACAGTTTTGGACGTGGCGATATGTGCCAGTAAAATCGATTCAGATTTAATGGGATACAAAAAAACACTGATGCCGGTGCATGTTACGCATTCACAATTATAACCCGGCAGTGTCAACGCATATTCAACAGCAGCGTTTTTCAGATTCAGGCGCTAATAAAATTAACAGTGCATCAGGATATTTAACTCACTGCGAATTTATAGCAACAATTCGAAGGAAATTCTCAAATCAGATAAGCATAAAAAGAACGCCGTTTATGCATGATTGATTAATAGCGGTGCATGCTCTTTTTTTTGTTAACGGGTCGCTCTGATGAAATATCTGTTAATTATCTCAATCATTTTTATGACTGCGGGTTGTGCGGCAAAAAAAGAGAATGCGCGGGCTGATGCTTACCAGGCATCACTGCCATCCTGTTCTGCGCACAATGATGAAATCGATTGCCAGTGGAAAGCTGTGCCAGCCAGCTGACATCGTATAGTTGAACGCTATCCGTGACACATCAGCCCGCAATTTTTGGGTAATGACCTGGTAAGGCCCGCCCTCATTTTTCACTGAGTACCGCCGCATCGATTTATGTCGCTGCCCCCTTAACGGGTAGTCTCTGCCGGATTTCCCGGGCGGCTATCCGCTGATTACTTCACTCCAGTACTGGCATTCGCGGCAACAATCCGTACCATACGCTGCATATTCGTGACACCGCAGTGAAGTGTCTGGCTGAACGCGCACGGCAATTTGCCCTTTAGCTACGCTTTCTGGATTTTGAGATAGGTAAAAATGCAAGATAATCAAACGGTTGACAAGAAAGAACAGTACAACCTCAATAAACTGCAAAAACGTCTGCGTCGTAACGTCGGCGAAGCCATTGCAGATTTTAATATGATTGAAGAAGGCGACCGCATCATGGTCTGCCTGTCGGGCGGCAAAGACAGCTACACCATGCTGGAAATTTTGCGCAGTCTGCAAAAAAGTGCGCCGGTCAACTTCAGTCTGATTGCCGTTAACCTCGACCAGAAACAGCCGGGCTTCCCTGAGCATATCCTGCCGGAATATCTCGAGTCGCAGGGCGTTGAGTATCGGATTATCGAAGAAGATACCTACTCCATCGTCAAAGATAAGATCCCGGAAGGCAAAACCACCTGCTCACTCTGCTCGCGCCTGCGCCGTGGCATTCTCTATCGCGTCGCAACTGAGCTGGGCTGTACTAAAATTGCGCTGGGCCACCATCGCGATGACATTCTGCAGACGCTGTTCCTGAACATGTTTTACGGCGGAAAAATGAAAGGCATGCCGCCAAAGCTGATGAGCGACGATGGCAAGCAGATTGTGATCCGTCCGCTGGCTTACTGCCGCGAGAAAGATATCATCCGCTTCTCAGAAGCGCGTCAGTTCCCGATTATTCCGTGTAACCTCTGCGGTTCTCAGCCGAACCTGCAGCGTCAGGTGGTGGCCGATATGCTGCGAGACTGGGATAAGCGCTATCCTGGCCGTATCGAAACCATGTTCAGCGCGATGCAGAATGTGGTGCCGTCACATATGGCGGATATCAACCTGTTCGATTTTAAAGGCATTAAGCATGGCGATGCGGTGGTTGACGGCGGGGATCTCGCCTTTGACCGGGAATCTCTGCCGCTGCAGCCTGTTGGCTGGCGGGCTGATGAAGAGGATGCCCCGGATACCAGCGCGCGTCTGGATGTGATTCAGATTAAATAAGTGCTGGAAAGGTTAAGGGCGTGCTGCTGGCAGCACGCCCTTTTTTATATGTTGCGATGCGGTGGTGGATCCATTATCGGCGGAAATTCCGGATCTGTCGGCGGATCAGGCTGGGGTTGTGGCTGAGGAATAGGCTCAGGAATCGGGATCGGATCCGTGGGGATCGGCTCGCTGTTAAGAATCGCGCTCATGCCGTACTCCTTTTGTTGCGAATGGACTTTAAGCTTAGGTAAGGAACGGCGTTACAGCCAGGCGGGCAAAAAAAAAGCCGGCACACGGGCCGGCATGTTTCGAATTAAATGTGCTATGCATTAATTCTAAATTAGGAAGTAAGACAATATGGAGCGCAACGCCCATCGCTTGACGTTGCATTCACCTGCGGGAGAGAGTTTGCGTCAGCAGCGACAATGGGTTCTTGATGTCGATCAGCTTTTGCGTCCTTAACTGGATTTTCAGCGCAGATAACCGATACGCTACGCATAACGCTAGAGCCAGCGCCGCTTGCGCAGGTACCCCGCTACCCCCACGGCCAGTGCCACCAGCAGCAGACAGAAGATAGAGAAACCGTATCGCCATTCGCCGCCTGGAATACCGCCCAGGTTGACGCCAAACAGGCCGGTCAGGAAGGTGGCTGGCAGAAAAATCATCGCCATCAGTGACATGGTATAGGTACGTCGGTTCATCGACTCCGCCATCGCAGAAGCAACCTCATCAGCCAGAATCGCGGTACGCGCCACCCCCGCATCCAGATCATCCAGCCCGCGTCCCAGCCGATCGGCGATTTCCTGCATCCGGCGGCGTTCGGTGTCATCCATCCAGGCCAGTTTTTCACTGGCCAGCCGCGCATAGACATCACGCTGCGGCGCCATATACCGCCGCATCACAATCAGCTGTTTGCGCAGCAGGCCGAGTTCGCCTCGTGCCGGCATCCGCTGGTCAAGCAGCGCATCTTCCAGCTCAATGATTTTGTCATGCAAATCTTCGATAAACTCGCTGGTGTGATCGGTCAGGGCATCACAGATATCGACCAGCCAGCTGCCGCAGTCAATCGGGCCGTTACCATTTTGCAAATCCGTGAGGACTTCATCGACGGCAGAAACTTTACGCCGCCGGGTCGAGACGATGAGCTTATCGTTGATAAATACCCGCATCACCACCAGCTGGTCGCGACGCGCATCGCTGTTGTGGTTGACGCTGCGCAGCACGATCATAAAGCCGTCGCCCAGCCGGCTGACGCGTGGACGCATACTGTCGCCCGCTAAGGCGTCACGCACGGCATCAGGGATCTGTGTCGTCGACTGCAGCCATTCCGCGCTCTTACGGTGGGTATAGTTCAGATGGAGCCAGCAGGGCTGCTCACACTGGATGACTTCATCTTCAGCAATCGGGATCATCCCGCCCTTGCCATCCAGCTGGCAGGAAATTATGGCATCTGAAACCTGTAACGCTTTTCCTTCAATTACGTCCACACCGTCGCCTCACCACTAAAATCAATACGATACAGTCTAGCGTGACGGTGTTGAGTTGCAATCTCCGGGCTGTGTAGAAAGATGTCAGAGGGTGGCCGGTTGACCGGCCACCTGCACTCAGTGCTTTTCAATCCACAGTTCGCGACTGTAGGCGACATCTTCAGGGTTAGTGATGGGATAGCCTTTGACCCAGGGTTTAATCAGGCGGCCATTGGTGTACTGATAGATGGGGGCGATCGGAGCCTGCTCAGCCAGGATCTGCTCGGCACGGTTGTAATCGCTGTTACGTACCTGATCGCTGGTCTCCCGGCTGGCTTTGGCGATAACCGCATCATAATCCGCGTTGTTAAAGCGCGCGATGTTGCTGCTGTTGCCCGACGTCAGCAGATTCAGGAAAGTGGAGGGTTCATTGTAGTCACCGACCCACGAGGCGCGGATCACATCGAAGTTTCCGCTGTTACGGCTGTCGATATAGGTTTTCCACTCCTGGTTCTCCAGCGTGACATCCACACCGAGGTTCTTTTTCCACATCGAGGCCACTGCAATCGCAATCTTCTGGTGGCTCTCAGAGGTGTTGTAGAGCAGTTTGAGTTTCAGCGGCTTGCCGGGACCGTAACCGGCAGCAGCGAGCAGCGATTTAGCCTGTGCATTCAGGCTGTTCTGATCGTGCTGTTGCATGAACGTGGGCAGTGGCTTAAAGCCTGCTGTCACATCTGGCGTAAAGTGCCACGCCGGTTTCTCACCGGTGCCCAGCACTTTTTCAGCAATCACTTTCCGGTCGATAGACCAGGAGAGCGCTTTGCGAACCCGCACATCGGCCGTCGGCCCTTTCTGCGTGTTAAACGCGTAGTAATAGGTGCCTAACTGGTCAGGTGTGTAGACCTCTCCGGGCAGGGTTTTCTTCAGTAGTGCATACATGTTTTTCGGGAAGGATTCGGTGATATCAATATCGTTGGATCGATAACGTTTAGTGGCGCTCGACTCTTCATTAATCGGCACGAAAGTCACTTTCGTCAGCACCGAATGGGCGTCATCCCAGTAGTGAGGATTACGTGTCAGTACGATTTTTTCGTTCACTACGCGTTCGCTAAGCTGATAGGCCCCGTTGCCCACCAGTTTGCCGGGTGACGTCCAGCTGTCACCCTGTTGCGCAATAATTTTCTGCGGCACCGGGAAAAGCGCCACGTTAGCCACCAGCGCCGGGAACCACGGCACCGGACGATCCAGCGTCACCTTCAGCTGGTTTTTACTCTGGGCGACCACACCCAGCTTGTCGGGCGTCATTTCGCCTTTGGTTATCGCTGCCGCATTTTGAATACCGCTTAAGCCCGCGAACCAGGCAAAGGCTGAACTGTTTTTCGGATCGACCAGGCGCTGCCAGCTGTAGACAAAATCCTGAGCCGTAACCGGATCACCGTTTGACCAGCGCGCGTTATTACGCAGCGTAAAGACCCAGGTTTTGTTATCACTGCTGCTCCAGCTCTGCGCCACGCCCGGCACGATTTTGCCCTGCGCATCCTGATTGGTCAGCCCTTCAAACAGATCGCGTATCACCTGAATTTCAGGCAGTCCTACCGCTTTAAGCGGATCGAGCGAAGCGGGTTCATCTTTAATATGGCGAACGATCTGCTGCTGTTCAGCCAGTTGTGCGCCAGCGGGTGGATTCGCCGCGATGGCGGGTGTGATGATGCTGCTCAGGCTGATTGCTGCCAGCGTCATGCGAAAGGTCTTGACCATTATCACTCCTTTACCCCAAAGAAGCGCTGCATCAGTCTGTTGCCGATGCAACTTGTGCAGGGCACTTTAGCGCAAATGGCTGACAGATAAATAGCTATTTTCCGCGCACGGCTTTTCCGCTACTTTTAGTAAAACCCTTTGAGGAAATAACTATGTCGCCACTCCATCCACGTCCCCTGCGCGGCAAACTGGACGTCCCCTATCAGCAGTATGGCCGCTCAGTGCTGGGCGCGCCGCTGCTCTGGTTTCCGGCGCCGCTGGGCGATCCCGAGAGCGGGTTGATTCTGGCGGGCACTCACGGTGATGAGAATGCGGCCATCGCCACCCTCTCCGCCGCATTACGGACGCTGCCTGATGGAATGCGTCGGCACCACGTGGTGTTGGCGGTCAATCCTGATGGCTGTCAGCTCGGACTGCGCGCGAACGCAAACGGCGTCGATCTCAACCGCAACTTTCCGGCGGCGAACTGGCAGTCAGGCGAGACGGTGTATCGCTGGAACAGCGCTGCCGACGAGCGTGATGTGGCGCTCTCGACCGGGACTCATCCGGCTTCTGAACCGGAAACCCAGGCGCTCTGTGCGCTGATTCATCAGCTGAAACCACGCTGGATCGTCTCATGGCATGAACCGCTGGGCTGTATTGACGACCCGCATCAGGCAGAGATTGGTGGCTGGCTGGCCAGCCACACCGGCCTTCCGCGGGTCAGCAGCGTTGGTTATGACACGCCAGGCTCATTCGGCAGCTGGTGTAAAGATCTCAGCCTGCCCTGCGTCACTGCTGAAATGCCGGTGATTTCAGTGGATGAAGCCACTGAAACCTACCTGGAGATGATGGTTAATCTGCTGCGCTGGCAGCAATGATCAGCTGACCGTTGCGCACTTTAATCGCCGGTTCTGCATCCACCGCCAGCCAGGTCGGCCCGTCGAGATCGGCAAAGCGAGTCTGCGGCACCAGCGGCAGTGCGGCGCGTATAGCCCGCGAGGTGCAGAGCATGCAGCCGAGCATGACCGCAAACCCCTGCTGCTGAGCCGCATCGGCCAGCGCCAGCGCCTCGGTCAGCCCGCCCGCTTTATCCAGCTTGATATTGACCATCTCATAACGGCCTCGCAGCGACGCCAGGCTGTCACGGGTGTGACAGCTCTCATCGGCGCAGATCGGTAATGGATGGATAAAGTTCTCCAGCGCCGCATCCTCACCCGCTGGCAGGGGCTGTTCCAGCATCGCCACATTGATGTCCGCCAGCAGCTGACAGCGCGCCGCCAGACCTTCAGCGTGCCAGGATTCATTGGCATCCACAATCAGGGTCGCGTCCGGCACGGCGGCGCGAATCGCCATCAGCCGTTCGGTAATGAAATTATTATCCAGCTTAATCTTCAACAGGGTTGCACCATGCTGCCACAGCGCGAGCGCGCTGCTGGCCATCGCCTCGGGAGTATCAATGCTGACGGTCTGCGCGGTCACGACATCCTCAGGTGCGGTCACGCCGCTAAGCTGCCAGAGGCTGCTCTGCTGCTGGTGTGAGGCGAGATCCCATAGTGCGCTGTCAATGGCGTTGCGCGCCGCCCCGGCGGGCAGCGCCTGTTGTAACGCCTCGCGCGTCATGCCCTGTTGCAGCGCGGGCAGCAGCGCGGCGATTTGCGCCAGCACCGACGCCTCGCTTTCACCATAGCGCGCATAAGGCGTCGCTTCGCCAACGCCTTTTACTCCGTCTTCCTCAATTTCAACCACCACCACTTTGACTTCAGTCCGGGTTCCACGGGCAATGACAAACGGCGTGTGCAACGGCCAGGCTTCGGGATAACTTTTTACCGTTCTCATTTCCACTCCACAATGTGTGACGCAGTGGCAGACCGCCACGTTAAATTCCACAATTGAACTCGTAAACCCTTAACATTTATGTCATAAACAACGGCTATCTTTAGCCGTTTTGTGTCAGATCTTTTTTATCATTAAAAGGAATCACTATGTCTCAGACTGTTCATTTTCAGGGTAATGCCGTACCGGTTGCTGGTCAGTTTCCTCAGGCTGGCGATAAAGCCAAAGCTTTCACGCTGGTAGCGAAAAACCTGGTTAACGTCGCGCTCTCTGAGTATGCAGGAAAACGCAAAATTCTGAACATTTTCCCGAGCGTAGATACCGGTGTCTGTGCTTCATCGGTGCGCAAGTTCAATCAGGCTGCAAGCGAACTGAATAACACCGTGGTGTTATGCATCTCTGCCGATCTGCCGTTTGCCCAGTCGCGCTTCTGTGGCGCAGAAAACCTGAACAACGTGGTGACGTTGTCGACGCTGCGCGGCTCAGAGTTTAAATATGATTATGGCGTGGAAATTGCCGATGGTGCGCTGGAAGGTCTGACCGCACGTGCCGTGATTGTGCTGGATGAGAACGATAAAGTGATCTACAGCCAGCTGGTTGATGAAATCACCACTGAGCCAGATTATGACGCTGCGCTGACCGCGCTGAAGTAATAAAAAAAGCGGATAACCGAGTTATCCGCTTCAAACTGCTGGCAAACCCGTATCAGGGTGGTTCTGGCAGCAACGATGAAGCTCAACGCACAGGGAACCGGGTCAGAAGAGGAAAGCGTCACGCGCCAGGGAAGGCGCGTGCCGAGCGTGTCAGGGATGACGCCTTTTGCGTCTTTCCGATCTGACCCGGTTCCCTGAGCAGGCTCAGCCTCAAAGCCAGATGGGCCAGACTCTATCGACCATATCCAACGGATAATCAGCTTACCCACTTCTCACCTGCAGTCCGTCCCTTATTCGCTTTCGGTGCGCTTCTGCCCCAGACCATACTCCCGCAATTTATTCGCAATCGCCGTATGCGACACACCAAGCCGTTTTGCCAGTTTTCGGGTGCTGGGATAGGAGAGATAGAGCCGCGTCAGAATCGACCGTTCGAAACGACTGGTGATCTGATCCAGCGTCCCTTCCAGCGCCTCATCGCCCAGTGACACATCCAGTGCCTGTTCAGGCAACACGATATCCTGCGGACGCAGTTCGTAACCTTCCAGTTGGGTTAACGCCCGATAAAGCGCATTTTTAAGCTGACGCACGTTACCAGGCCAGGCGTAGCGAGTCAGAAAAGCGTTAAGTTGCGGCGAGAGTCGCGGACGCGCCATCCCCTGCTCATCCGCAAAGCGGGCAACAAACATCTCGGTCAGCGGCAGAATATCCTGCGGACGATCGCGCAGAGGCGGCAGTTGCAGCGTCAGCACATTGAGCCGGTAAAAGAGATCCTCGCGGAATTCTCCGCGCTGCACCAGCTCAATCAGGTTTTTCTGCGTAGCGCAGATTACCCGGACATTGACATGCACTTCATGCTCTTCACCGACGCGGCGGAAGGTGCCATCATTGAGAAAACGCAGCAGCTTGGTCTGCATTCTCGGCGACATCTCACCAATCTCATCCAGCAGCACTGAGCCGCCGTTAGCCTGCTCAAAAAAGCCCTTCTTACCTTCCAGCGCATTCGGATAGGCTCCGGCGGCATGACCAAACAGCTCGCTTTCGGCGACGTCGTCGGGCAGAGAGGCACAGTTGAGCGCCAGGAAGGGATTCTTGCCACGGGCACTGCGCAGATGGCAGGCGCGTGCCAGCATATCTTTCCCGGTGCCGGTGTCGCCAACAATCAGCAAAGGCGCATCGAGCATCGCCAGTTTACGCGCCTGATCCACCACCTGACGCATTTTCGGCGTGACAGCAATGATATGGTCAAACTCCGATTCATCGGTGACCACCAGATTCTGCAACTGACGACCCATGCGGGCTGTCGACTTCAGCATCACCATCGCCCCCACTGGCCTGTCGTTCTGGCCCTCTTCGCCCGGCAGATAAATAGGACGCGCTTCCATCAGAAAATCGCGGCCCTCAATGACCACATGCTGCGCCTGCGCTTCAACCCGATCGCTCTCCAGCCAGCGCATGAAGTTGAAGCCGTTAATCAGGTTACCGGCGCTGAAGTTGCGCATCTTCTCTTCATCGAGATTAAACAGGTTCTGTGCGGCCGGATTAGCCAGTTCAACCTTGCTTTTCAGATCGATGGAGAAAACCGGATCCGGCATCGCCACCAGCAGGGCGCTCAGCGCACGATGCTCGCGTTCAGAGGGCATGTACGCTACCGTGCGCACATCTGTTACGCCCGGTGTACGCCGGATTTCCGCCATCAGATTGCTGAAGGCGTCAAATTCCAGTGCAGAAAAGTTCAGGTAGATGCGGCCCAGCGCCGTGATTTCGATACCGCGTAAATCAATGTTGCGTGCCACCAGCAGATCGAGCAGTTCACGCGTCAGACCGAGTCGGTCCTGACAGAACACTTCCAGACGCATTGCGTTCGCCTTAATCAGGTTCAGATAAGACAATAATACGCTAAGTCGCGCACCTGCAGAAAGGGATCTGTCAGGAAAAGTTGACAGCTCCGGCGCGTATGGCGGACTTTTGTACTGCCCTGCTGGATCAGCCGAGCCCTCACTGATTGTCAGCCTTTGTCAGCACCAGGCTGTTGATTGCTGGCGGATTGCTGTATATTTTGCCTAACCGATTAGAAATGATTATAAAATGCTGACTTTCTTCGCAAAATATCTGACTGTGGGTCTGGTAAATACCATGATTCATTGGGTGACCTTTTTTATTTGCCTCAGTCTGGGGCTGTTCCAGTCGACCGCGAACCTGATTGCTTTTTGCCTGGCCGTCACCTTCTCTTTCTTTGTTAATGCGCGCTGGACATTTAAACAGCAGGCGACAGCGTGGCGATATATTCTTTACGTCGTTTTTATGGGCGCGATGGCATTCAGCATCGGTTATCTGGCTGATCGATTCGGCCTCTATCCGATTATTACGCTGATCACCTCATCGGCTATCAGTCTGGCGTGTGGCTTTCTTTTTTCCCGCTTTATCGTATTTAAAGGAGAATAATGAAAATCTCTCTGGTGGTACCGGTATTTAATGAAGAGGAGGTCATCCCTCTTTTTTATGACGCGGTCAGAAAATATGAAGCGCTGGCAGCCTGGCAGGTTGAGATTGTTTTTGTTGATGATGGCAGCACAGATGCAACGCATGCGCTGATTACCCAACTGAGTCAGAGCGATCCGCTGGTACTTAGCCTGTCGTTTATTCGTAATTTCGGCAAGGAACCCGCGCTGTTTGCCGGCCTGGAAGCCGCAACCGGCGATGCCGTTATCCCGATTGATGTGGATTTACAGGACCCCATCACTGTTATCCCTGAGATGATCAACAAGTGGCTGGCGGGTGCTGATATTGTTCTTGCCAAGCGGATGGACAGAAGTGCCGATGGCCACCTCAAACGCAAAACCGCCCGCTGGTTTTACAAACTGCATAACAGCATCAGCCATCCGCAGATAGAAGAGAATGTCGGTGATTTCCGGCTGATGTCGCGTGAAGTTGTCGAGAATATTAAGCTGCTGCCCGAGAAGAATCTCTTTATGAAGGGGATTCTGAGTTGGGTCGGCGGAAAGACTGATATCGTAGAATATGTGCGTACTGAGCGGATCGCGGGCCACAGTAAATTCGGCGGCTGGAAGCTGTGGAATCTTGCGCTGGAGGGACTGACCTCATTCTCTACGGTTCCACTTCGCATCTGGTCATATCTGGGTTTTCTTGTGGCCTCGCTAGCTTTTCTATATGGACTCTGGATGATCCTGGATAAGTTGCTGTTTGGTAACCCGGTGCCAGGCTACCCCTCTATTCTGGTTTCCGTGCTGTTTCTTGGTGGCGTTCAGCTTATTGGGATTGGCGTGCTGGGTGAATATATCGGCCGCATTTACATGGAAACCAAAAATCGTCCTCGCTATATTTTGCGAAAATCCGCGCCGAAAAAAATTAACTCCCCTCAGAATACCGACTAAATTGCCCACTCAGGGGCAGAGAAGATGGACAGATTAATAAGGATGACAGATGATCGCCACTGATACCGGCATAACCCGCCGTCAGGTCTTTTTGCTTTTTGTGATAGTTTTCCTGATTGCTTACAGTCCTGCTTATTTAACCCATTACGCCTACACCGATGACTGGACGAACCTCTACTGGGCTAATTTTGACAAGCTGAGTATTCTAAACTGGGACACGTTATCCGGCAGGCCGGTATATGGCATTATTCAGTACAGCGCCTCTTTTCTGGTGGAGAGCGTAGAACGCCTGGCACTGCTGCGTTCTGTCGCAATTGTTCTGCTCATCTTTACCGGATACTACATCTATACCCTGTGTCAGAAATATGCGCTGCTGGAAAATCAGGCTCAGCGGATCACCTTTGCGTTATTGCTTTGTCTGCTGCCCTCATTCCAGGTTTATATTGCATGGGCATCCTGCTTTCCCTATATCGCTGCAATTCTGCTGGCAGGTGCCAGCTACCGCTTCTCGATAAAACCGGGCATCACAGGTCGCATTATAGCGGTCTGCCTGCTGACCATGGCCTTCTGTCTTTATCAACCGGCTGCGATGAGCTTTACCTTCTTTGCCGCACTGGATTTGTGCCTTTCAGAACGGAAAATCGATAAGAAGCGTGCGGTAATCTCTCTGATGGTGCTGGGCGCAGGAATGTTCGCAGCGCTCATTGCCTCGAAGGTACTGCCCGTACAGATTTATGGCCATTCGCTGCCGCGTTCCGCATTCAGCTACGACGTCCCGGTTAAACTGAAATGGTTTTTCAGCGAATACCTTAAGAACGTTATCTGTAACTTTGACCTCGGCGCAAAAACAGTATCGGTGATCATCTCATCGATCATTATTGGCTTTGGACTGAAGAAAATTAAAGCAGCGGGCAATGACAAATTTTATCTGATGTTTATCTTATTGCTGATTGCCGCGCTGCCTAATCTGATTGTCAGTGAAAGTATGGCGGCCTACCGGACCCTGATTGCCGGTGCGCTGATCACCACCAGCGCGTTTATCCTGGGCCTGTTTGAAATCAGCAAAAAGTTAAAATGGAAAAAAACCTATTATGCACTGCTGGTGATAGCTGCCGCCTCGCTGTCGATAAGTCACCTGATTAATGGCTACTCGGTACCCGCCCGCAAAGAATTTGCCCTGCTTGAGCAGGCAATCACTCAGCAGGTACCTAAAGATTTTCAGGGTGCGCTCTATTATCGGCTGACCGGGGAGTATCTGCCCAAGGTTGCGACGCTACGGAAATATGACGACTTCGGCGGACTGGGGTTAAGCATGTCATGGACATTCGGCGGGATGGCGCATTTTATCAGGGAGAAAAATGGAATGGCCTACACGCTGCCAGCGGATCCGGTGATCACTGATGAGTCGGGCTGTCGGGGTGAGTGTCTGGTCATCGACTCCCGACAGGTGCTGCGCCAGCCACACTAAAGAATAAAGGCGGCAATGCCGCCTTTAATTTGTCACGAGAGCGTCAGGCTGACTTATTACCGCCCTTCTGCAACGCCTCTTTCAACTGGCCCAGCAGCTCACGACGGAAATCGCCGAGCCGTGGTTTATCCTGCTCCAGCCACGGCAGTGGACGGCACAGCTCCATCGCTTTGATGCCCAGTCTTGCAGTCAGCAAACCCGCGCCAATGCCCTGCGCGGCGCGCGTGGAAAGCCGGGCGGCGATATCCTGCGACATCCAGTCCATACCCACTTCCCGCACCAGTTCGGAAGCCCCGGCAAAGGCCATGTTGAGCAGCACCAGACGGAACAGCCGGATGCGGCTGAAGTAGCCCAGCTCAATGCCGTAAATAGCCGCGATGCGATTGACCAGCCGCAGATTACGCCAGGCGATAAACGCCATATCCACCAGCGCCAGCGGGCTGACCGCAATCATCAGCGTGGCTTCCGCAGCATGACGGCTGATTTCGCGCCTCGCCTGCCGATCCAGCACCGGCTGCACCAGTTGCGCATATAAGCGGACAATTTCACTGTCATTGTGGGTTTCGTGCAGCGATGCATGCCAGCGCTGCAGGGCCGGATGCGCCTGATCCAGCTCTGCCTGCTGCGCCAGTTTTTCGCAGAAGGCCCGGCCTTTGCCGATGCCATGACTGTGCAGCAGCTCACGGCCCACATCCCGCTCCTCGGCGCGCTGACGCAGCTGATAGAGACGACGCCACTCGGTGGTCAGCGCGCCCACACCCGCCAGGACGATCAGACCACCCGCCACGCCGCTGCCCAGTGAAAACCAGTCGCGGGCCAGCCAGGCGTCATGTGTCCACTGGACACCCTGCGCAATCACGCTGACGCCAAACAGCAGCGCGCCAGCGGTCACCAGTTTGCGCCACAGGCTGCGCTTAGGTTTCAGCGCAGCCTCCACCGCCCGTTCACCTGCGCCTTCCTCTTCGACAGCGACCTCTTCATCCTGCACCGCCAGAAACGCCGCCTGCGCTTCCGCTTCAAAAGTCTGTGCCGGGCGCAGCGGCGTGGCGCTGCTCTCGTCCAGCGGACGGGCAAAATCGATACGCGGCTTCAGCGGATCACTCATCGCAATTTATCTCCCAATAAAAATTCCAGCGCGGCATCCATGCGGATATGTGGCAGCGGGCGATCGACGTCAAGCTGCTGCGGCCGGAACTGTTCAAACTGAAAGCCCTGCTGCTGCCAGAAGGCATTACCGGGCAGACGAGGCGGGACTTCACCCGGATAGACGGTGAGCGGCTCACCATCATCCAGCCGGTTTCCGCGCAGGGCCGGGATCTTCTCGCCGCGGTGATCGACCAGCCCGCTCTGCGTCGCCTGCACCGACGCCAGCCCGATGCAATCCATGCTAATCCCCTCAAACGCCGCGTTCTGCCAGGCATCCTGCACCAGCTGCTGCAACAGTGACACCATATTGCCATGCTGATCGCTGGTGATGTGATCCGCCTTGGTGGCGGCAAACAGCAATTTGTCGATTACCGGTGAAAAGAGCCGACGAAACAGGGTTCGCTGACCGTAATGAAAACTCTGCATCAGCTGCGTCAGTGCCAGCCGCATGTCGTTAAACGCCTGGGGTCCGCTGTTAAGCGGTTGCAGGCAGTCAACCAGCACAATCTGGCGGTCAAAGCGCAGGAAATGGTTTTTATAGAAACCTTTCACCACATGCTGACAGTAGTAGTTAAACCGCTGCTGCAGCATGCTGAAGTTACTGCCCTTGTCCGCCTGTGCCAGCTTAGTGAGTTGCGCTTCATCAGCCGTCGGCCAGGGGAAGAACTGCAGTGCGGGGGCGCCTGCCATATCGCCAGGCAGCACGAAGCGACCGGGCTGAATAAAGTGTAAGCCTTCAGATTTACAGCGATGCAGATAGTCGGTCCAGGCAGCGGCAATCTCTGCCAGCTGGGTTTCATCGGCGGGTGCAAGCGGGTCGAGTTTTTCGCAGAGGGTTCGCCAGGGCTTTGCCCACTCAGCGCGATCGCCCTGCAGCAGACCGTTCATCTGCCGGGACCAGGCGAGATAATCCTGCGCCAGCATCGGCAGATCCAGCAGCCATTCGCCTGGATAGTCGACAATCTCCAGATAGAGTGTCGCGGTCTCTTTCAGGTGACGCAGCAGCGAATCATTGGGGCGGTAACGCAGCGCCAGTCGCATTTCGCTGACGCCGCGTGTGGGGGTGGGCCAGGCAGGCGGCGTGCTGTAGAGCTGTGCCAGCCCTTCGTCATAGGTGAAACGGGCCGTGCCCATGTCACGCTGGGGCACCCGCTTTACGCCTAACAGGCGCTCATCCCGCACCACGGAAAACAGCGGCAAACGCGCGCCGCTGTGAACGGTTAAAAGCTGATTAACCAGTGAGGTGATGAAGGCGGTTTTGCCGCTACGGCTTAATCCGGTTACCGCCAGCCGCAGGTGGCGATCAACGCCACGGTTCATCAACGCCATCAATTCAGTTTGCAGTCTTTTCATCTTTCTCCCTGATGAAGTGCGATGCCAGCCGGTTCATCACGCGTTTCAGCAATGGCTCAAGCGCCACAGCCAGCAGCAGACGTAACGGGCGTCGCGCTACCGATTTCACTGCCCAGCCAGTGACACCGGCGGGACCGTAGGTAACAGCATTAATAATGATGAATTTAGCGGCCGACTTCAATGCAGGTGCCGCGCGGTGACGAAAAGCAGTGGATCGCGAAAAAGACATCAACACCTCCATTGAGTGAGCGAACGGGCCTGAGACAGGCCCGGCAATAACAGTAGCAGAATCAAATCTGGCGGAAGCGGCTGCGCACGCTGAAGGTTTCAGACGTCACATAGCGTTCCAGGTCGCGCACGCTGCGCTCATCCCGTTGCAGGGTGCTCTCCAGCTGATCCAGCAGTTCACTGGCGCTGGGCTGGCGCTCAGTCTGGGAGGCAGAGGCGGGTTTCACATCCAGTACAAAACCCAGCACAAAGTAGGCGATCACCGTAAAGAGAAACAGGCCAAAGAACAGTGATAACACCACGATGACACGCAGCAGACGAACCGGAATATCGAGATACTCTGCCAGGCCTGCGCAGACACCCATAAATTTCCCTTCATCTGGCTTGCGCCACAACTTGCGTCCTTTAATCATGGCTGCCTCCAGTTTGGATGTTCAGCGTCCAGAATCGCTTCCAGCGCGTCAATACGTTCGCGCATCCGCTGCGCGTCCTGGGTCACGCGCTGCAGGCGCTGGATTTCGCTTTGCGACAGTTCCGAACCGCCGTTGCGTTTGTTGTTGTAATGCAGCCATAACCAGATCGGTGCGACAAACAACACGAAGATCGTTAACGGTATGGCGAAAAAAAGTGCGCTCATTGACTCTCCTTAATCACTTATCGCAACGTCGATGATTACTCACTGCGGTTCATTTTGGCTTTCAGCGCATTAAGCTGCTCGCTGATTTCATCGTCCGCTTTCAGGTCAGTAAACTCCTGGTTCAGCGTCTTTGGTTTACCAAAACCGTGGCTTTCTGCTTCCGCTTCCATATGGTCGATGCGACGTTCAAAAGATTCAAACCGTGCCATTGCTTCATCGATCTTACCGCTGTCCAGCTGACGACGAACATCGCGTGATGAAGAGGCCGCCTGATGACGCAGCGTCAACGCCTGCTGGCGGGCACGTGTCTCACTCAGTTTTTTCTCCAGCTCGCTGATTTCGCCTTTCATGCGCTCCAGCGTCTCTTCAACATGACCCACTTCCTGTTTCAGGGAGGCGATAAGATCGGTCAGTTTCTGTTTTTCAATCAGCGCCGAACGGGCCAGATCATCTTTATCTTTGCGCAGCGCCAGCTCCGCTTTTTCCTGCCACTCAGCCTGCTGAATCTCCGCCTGATCAATACGGCGTGACAACTGTTTCTTTTCAGCCAGTGCGCGTGCAGAGGTGGAGCGTACTTCAACTAAGGTGTCTTCCATTTCCTGAATCATCAGCCGGACCAGTTTCTGCGGATCTTCCGCACGCTCCAGCAAAGAATTAATGTTGGCATTAACGATGTCGGCGAAACGAGAAAAAATACCCATAATGATGTTCCTCTTTTAATGTTTTAAAACGTGAAGTCCTGCTGAGTTAATACAAAATGCGTGCCAATTTTATAATTTATTGATTATTATCATATTTTAAATTTTACAGCCTTTCCCGCTTGTTTTAAGATAGTCAAAATGATTAAGGGGTGGCGAAATTCATCATGACAGGCACTAGCGATAATCTCCTGGGGGAGTCGAACAATTTTCTTGAGGTGCTGGAGCAGGTTTCCAAACTGGCTCCCCTTGAGAAACCGGTACTGGTGATTGGCGAGCGTGGAACGGGCAAAGAGTTGATCGCCAGCCGACTGCACTATCTCTCTGACCGCTGGCAGGGGCCGTTTATCTCGCTGAACTGTGCCGCGCTGAATGAAAATCTGCTCGATTCTGAACTGTTTGGTCATGAGGCTGGCGCCTTTACCGGGGCGCAGAAGCGCCATCTTGGCCGTTTTGAACGTGCTGACGGCGGCACGCTGTTTCTCGATGAGCTGGCAACGGCACCGATGCTGGTTCAGGAAAAGCTGCTCAGGGTAATTGAATATGGACAGCTGGAGCGGGTCGGCGGCAATCACTCCCTGCAGGTAAATGTGCGACTGGTCTGTGCGACCAACGAAGACCTGCCCGCGCTGGCGGCGGCGGGAAAATTCCGCGCCGATTTGCTGGATCGTCTGGCCTTTGATGTGGTGCAGTTACCGCCACTGCGCGAACGACGCAGCGATATACTGGTGATGGCCGACCATTTCGCTATCCAGATGTGTCGCGAGCTCGGCCTGTTACTTTTTCCCGGCTTTACCGCACGGGCACAGCAGGCTCTGCTTGATTACCACTGGCCCGGCAACGTTCGCGAACTTAAAAACGTGGTGGAGCGCTCGGTCTATCGTCATAACAGCAGCGAGCAGCCGCTGGATAATGTGATTATCAACCCGTTTGCTTCACGCCCTGAACCGATTGCTGTCATCCGGACCAGTCAGGAGGCGGATAGCAGCGCGCTGCCTGCCCTGCCGCTGGATCTGCGTCAATGGCAGAATCAGCAGGAGCGGGATCTGGTGGAAGCCAGCCTGCAACAGGCACGTTATAACCAACGCCGTGCGGCTGGCTTATTAGGCGTCACCTATCATCAGTTGCGCGCAATGATGAAGAAGCACGATATAAAAGCAGAGAGTTAATTAACGCCGCCCCAACCTATGATTTTTCTCTGCTTTGTGAATTAACAACCCGGTATAAACCGGGCTTTTTTTCACGTTGAGCCACCTATCCATTATGTGTTGTGCGACTTAGTCCCCATTTTTTCAGGTTGCCTGATGGCAGGAACCAGACCGACGCCAGCGGTAGCCATCACCACGGCCAGCGCTGACATCAGCAATACAGCACTCATACCAAAGTGTGTTGCCAGCGGCCCCGCGACCAGTTGTCCAAAGGGAATGGCGATAAAGGAACCCATCGCATCATAAGCGTACACGCGAGCCAGCTTATCCGGTGGGATATGAGTCTGTAATGAGTGCGCCCAGGTTACGCCGAACAGGCCCAATGACATGCCAGCAATGAAGAATCCCACTATCAGCAGTGCTGCTGACGCATTCTGGCTCAGCATAAATATTGGAAGTGCGCAAAGACCCGCCAGCATCGCGCCAATCAGAAGGTCACGACGTGGATGCCATTTCATGGCCAGAAATGAACCTGCAATTAAACCTACGCTATGAGCAGCCACAATAATTCCCCATCGCGCCCGCCCGAAAGAGGCGTCGGCAATCATCGGGCCAAATACCTCTACAATTCCATTGAACGCGACGTTGATAATGGCGAACTGAAGGACTATCGACCAAATCCAGCTTCGTCCGGCGAACTCTGCCCAGCCTTCTTTGATATCGAGCAGGATATTGCCTTGCGAAGCCGCGGCTTTACTCGATTTCACACGAATCAGGAAATAGAGCGGCGCGGAAACGGCAAAACCCAGCGCATCAATTGCCAGCCCCCAGCCCGGCCCGACAGCGCTGGTGATAATTCCCCCCAGCGATGCCCCCATTACCGTACCGCCATAAATTCCCAGCTGAATTAACGCGTTAGCCTGACGCAAATCCGTTGCAGGAACTACCTGCGGAACCAGCGCAGACGATGCAGGCAGTGCGATGCCTGCCGCCGCACCATTCAGGGCACCCAGCAAAGTCAGGCTAATGACAGTTGCTGAGCCATCGAGTACAGACCAGGCGACGATAGCCTGAGAAACAGCGGCAACTACTGCCGATGAAACTAATACCCGACTGCGTGAGTAGCGATCGGCGACAACACCGCCCACCAGCAGGAAAAGCACGTTACACAGTGAACGGGACGCAACCACTATCCCTAAATCAGAAGCAGAACCGCCAATATCCAGTACCGCAAAAGCCAGCGCAATGGGTGCAATCCCATTGCCCAGCACGGTGAACAGGCGTCCAAAAAAAAGATAGCGAAAGGATGTATGCTGAAAAGCCTGAACGTTTTTTTGGAATTTATTCATTGCCAGGAAGTGGGTGACCAGAAGATGAGCTTATAGTACCTGCGTTTTTGTAAAAGTTAAGTGCGGTTTAATTCAGGACCCGCTTAGCTAAACGGGAGGCCAGCAGAGATAACATCATCATGAACTCACTTTTCTCTCCCGTTTTTTCATCGCCACACCGCATTCAAAGCGCCGGCTCTTTCAGCAGCTTTCCCTTCCCCGTCCAGGCAGACATGCCACTCTGCAAAAGCCAAAAAAAAGCCCGCCAACAGGCGGGCAACGATACTGGAAGCAATGTGAGCAATGTCGTGCTCTTCTTCGGCAGAGCTACCGTCGAAGCGCAGATGAATAATAATCATTCTTATTATCATCTGTAAACAAGTTATTGAGAATTTTTCTCATTACCACACCTTCTGTACGCTCTTTTTACCGCCGCGATGATGAAAATCAGTCTGGCAGCGGTTGCAGGTTTTGGGACAATGCCCGCTTTGCGATACACTCTGTTTAATGCCTCAAAATCGTTGAGTTCTATGTCAAAACTAATATGTTCGCTGTTGCTAAGCCTCAGCGTGTTGAGTGCCCCTGCGTGGTCAGCGCCTGCGGGTGATATCCGCCAGACCGGCTTCGTCTATTGCGTCAGCGGCACGCTGAACACCTTTAATCCGCAGATGGCCAGCAGCGGGCTGACTGTCGATACGCTGGCGGCACAACTCTATGACCGCCTGCTGGATGTCGATCCTTACACCTATCGTCTCAAGCCCGATCTGGCGTCCAGCTGGGAAGTGCGCGATAACGGCGCAACGTATCGCTTTCATCTGCGCAGCGGCGTGCAGTTTCAGCAGACGAATCAGTTCCGCCCCACCCGGGCGCTGAACGCCGACGATGTCGTGTTCAGCTTCGCCCGGATGTTTGACCGCAATCACCCCTGGCACAACGTCAACGGCGGCAACTATCCCTACTTTGACAGTCTGCAATTCTCCGACTCCGTGCAGAGCGTGAAGAAAATCGATAACAGGACGGTTGAGTTCAGGTTAAACAGCCCGGATGCGTCGTTCCTGTGGCACATGGCGACCCACTATGCACCAGTGCTGTCGAAAGAGTATGCCGACCAGCTTACCGCGCATGGCCGGCAGGAAGAGATGGACAGACAACCGGTTGGCACCGGTCCTTATCAGCTCAGCGAATACCGCACCGGTCAGTACATCCGCCTGGCGCGCAATCCTCACTACTGGAAAGGGGTGCCGCGTCTGCAACAGGCGGTGATCGATCTCGGCTCGGGCGGCACCGGGCGGCTTTCCAAGCTTCTGACCGGTGAATGTGACGTGCTTGCCTATCCCGCGGCCAGCCAGCTCACCATCCTGCGCGATGACCCGCGCCTGCGGATGACGCTGCGTCCCGGCATGAACATCGCCTATCTGGCCTTTAATACTCGTAAGCCGCCGCTCGACCGCCCTGAGGTGCGTCACGCGCTGGCGCTGGCGATCAACAATGAGCGGTTGATGGAGTCAATCTATTACGGCACCGCCGAAACCGCCGCCTCGATATTACCTCGCGCCTCATGGGCATATGATAATGATGCGCGCATCACAAGCTATGATCCGGAGAAGTCCCGTGCCGCACTGGCGGCTCTGGGCATCAGCGATCTGCATCTGCGGCTGGTGGTGCCTGCCGCGTCGCAGTCGTGGAATCCCAGCCCGCTGAAAACCGCCGAACTGTTGCAGGCGGATCTGGCGCAGGTCGGCGTCCGGCTGACCATTGTGCCGGTTGAGGGCCGTTTTCAGGAGGCGCAGCTGATGGCGATGAATCATGATCTGACACTGTCAGGCTGGGCCACCGACAGTAACGATCCAGACAGTTTCTTCCGGCCGCTGCTCAGTTGTGCGGCGATTCGCTCGCAGACCAATTACGCGCACTGGTGCTCGCCGGCCTTTGACGAAACGCTGCAGAATGCGCTGTTATCACAACAACTCTCTGGCCGCATCGACAGTTATGACAAAGCGCAGCAGATTCTGGCGCAGGAGTTGCCGGTGCTGCCGCTGGCATCCTCTCTGCGACTGCAGGCGTTTCGTCATGATATTAAAGGGCTGGTCCTGAGTCCGTTTGGCAACGCCTCGTTTGCCGGGGTTTATCGTGAAAGCGATAAGGAAAAGTAAGTGATTATCTATATTTTGCGGCGCCTGCTGCTACTGATCATTACCCTGTTTCTGCTGTCGCTGGTGAGCTTCAGTCTGAGCTACTTTACACCTGACGCCCCGCTGGAAGGCGCGGCGCTCTCGGATGCCTGGTGGTTCTGGTTTAAAGGGATGCTGCAGTTTGATTTCGGCGTCTCCAGCACCAACGGTCAGGAGATTGGCCTGCAACTGCGTGAGGTTTTCCCGGCCACCATGGAGTTGTGCATCCTGGCATTTCTGTTCGCGCTGCTGGTCGGGATCCCGCTGGGGATCTGTGCCGGCGTGATGCGCAATAAATGGCAGGACAAAACCATCAGTGCGCTGGCGCTGATTGGCTTTTCTGCACCAATTTTCTGGCTGGCGCTGCTGCTGACGCTGTTCTTCTCGCTGACGCTGGGCTGGCTGCCGGTGTCCGGTCGTCACGACCTGCTCTATCCGGTGCAGAGTGTCACTGGCTTTGCGCTGATTGATGCCTGGATGAGTCCTTCGCCCTGGCGACATGAGATGATAATCAGCGTCCTGAACCACCTGATTTTACCGGTGCTGGTGCTGGCGATGGCGCCGACGACGGAAGTGATCCGCCTGCTACGCAACAGCACCAGCGACGTGATGGACAAAAATTATGTCAAAGCGGCGGCCACGCGGGGTCTTTCGCCGTTTACCGTGATCCGCCGCCATGTGCTGCATAATGCGCTGCCGCCGGTGATCCCGCGTCTGGGTCTGCAATTTTCCACCATGCTGACGCTGGCGATGATCACCGAGATGGTCTTTAACTGGCCGGGTCTGGGGCGCTGGCTGATCAACGCGATTCGCCAGCAGGATTACGCGGCGATCTCCGCTGGCGTGATGGTGATTGGCGGGCTGGTGATTCTGGTCAATGTGATTTCTGACGTGATTGGTGCGGCCATGAACCCGCTGAAACATAAGGAATGGTATGCCCTGCGCTAACGCTCAGGGCGCTAAGGCAAAACATACAATAAACATATGAATTTTGTCGTTCAGAAGTCGTGCTGCAAGCAGGCATTGATGTACACGAATATTGTTCCTGCAGAAACCGATTTAAGTTCGAAGCGTAAACATTAATGAGGAGATGAACATTTATGGATGAAGTTGATCTGGCACAGGAGCGTGAAGAAGCGCATCTCGCTGCCTCTCTGGCAGCTCGTAAGGCCAAACTTAAAAGCCCAAACGGCTTATGCATCTGGTGCAAAGATGAGCCCGTAGTGACTGAAACTGCTTTCTGTTCAAGCGAGTGTGATGAGGATTATCATAAGCATCGCCGGGAGCAGAGCCAGCGGATTGTTTGAAAGAGAATGAAGTCACCCGGTCAGGCTATTACGCGGGTGACTCAGATAAACTTGATATAAATGTCAGGCAGCCCTCACAAATATAAAGCAATAAAACGACATCGCTTGATAGATTCTTGATATTTCCTTGCCTTTACGTTGATAAAAAAAATACATAATGCCCTGATTAAAATGTCACAGCAGAGACCATCTGTCCGGAGTTAGTGACAGGAAAAGATAGCATAGGGTGGCTGACATTCAGGAGCCATCTTTTTAACTCGATTTATCAGAACAACTATCAGGTTTAACATTTTATATGAGCCACTTCAAAAGAATGCTTTACGGCTGGGAAAAATCCGACGCTGGCATTTATGAGCACTGTTTTAACCGTTTTGGCGGGAGTGTTAATATGCATCCTGACGTGATCAGGTTTTTCTCATCTCGCACAAGTCATGAGGCAACGTATTTTCATAAAGTAAAGCAAGGTGGCTATATTGCCGCATATGCCCTGCTGGATCACTCACGGATAGGTGTCGATCAATGGAAAAAATTCCCGCTATCTTATGATGAGATCATGGTGCCGGCGGCTAAAAATGCCTCGATGCTTTTCCCTGAAAGAACCAATAAAATGTCACATTTCAACAAGCACAATTTCATAAATTTTAACTTTTCTTTTGCCCGAAAAAATAAAGTGTGCTTTGTAAAAGAGAGCTATTCAGTTAAAACAGAAAAGAATCGCCGCAACGAATACAACCGGTTCATACGTGCGGGTGGCCGCTGCTGTGACATGAATCAATTCAGCCCTGAAGAGCTGGCAGACTATTATATCTTCCTTTTTAAATCCCGTTTTTCTGACAGCATAACCTGTTATTCCAGGGAGAACCTGATCACGCTTATCATTGCCATGAAAAGGATGCTCTTCGGCTATATTCTTTTTGTAGGGGACGAGCCGTGCGCGATGGATCTGCTCTTCATGGCTGAGAGTGAACACATTATCTATTTTGATGTGCCAAACGGCGGCGTTAACATGAAATATTCGGACCTTAGTCCGGGTAGTTTACTTATGTGGAAAAACATTGGTGCGGCACGGGACTACTGTAAGCAGACGGGCAAGGAGATGAGGCTTTCAATCGGTTCACTTGATAAAGAATGGACGTATAAGCTTCGCTGGGCGGATGCGCATTCCACGGGGAAAACAATTTTTTAATCTTTCAGGAGAGGCTGGCTTATTTTCTGCATCGGAGCGGCTGGAAATAAGCACAAAACCGCCGAATCCTGAAATGCCAGGCATCAATGAAGGGTGTTAAAAAAAACGTTTAATCTCAGGGCCGGTTTTAATTTTTATGCATCACTGTCCTTCCCCGCCGTCCTGTAGATAATAATTTTCTGCGGATGCAATCAGGTAAACCTATGGCATTACGTAAGCTCTCAATCGCTGCCTGAAAATGGTGTCATCGCTGGGGAAGCAGAGAGAGTCCTTATCTGATTTTTTTGCAGCATCAGTGATTCGCCAGATGCCGGGAGGCATACCAAAATGTCGTGAGAAGGCGCGAGTGAACGTTTGCTGTGAGTCGTAGTTGAACTGATCAGCCACCTCTGCAATAGTGGCTTCAGTAAACCTTAAACTCAGCGAGGCCGCCTGCATTCTGGTGTTATTAATATATTTCCCGAGGCTGACTCCGCAATGCTTTGTGAACATTCTGTTAAGGTACCATTTTGAATATCCACTTTTTTTAGCCACTTTATCCAGGCTTATTTTTTCATCCGTATGATCATCAATCCATTTTATTAATGCATTAAAGAAGTTTTTATCTGTCATGCCATCCCCCTTTTGCGTTTTTTGCGGTCTCTTTTAATTCAAATCCATTGTCACACAAAATTTAATTCTATATTGATCGTTTGCAATTCCCTTGTCTAAGCTCCTTTCATTTTATTCTCGCCACTGATTTATCTCCTTTAGTAAAGAGTTCCCTCTCAGGACCCGACTATCCCTCAAAGTCATCAATGTACAATCAGGAAATGATGAAGAATCTGTCAACGTTGCACAAAAAGTGATCTCTGTTGAGGCGAACCTCTTAGGTGTTGGATTATCCGTCTTCTGTAGATGATTTACGGTGTATTACTCATGCAGCATCATGAAGGATTTCCTGTGCGGGTTCCGGCAGGGTTTCAGTAGTGAGCCATTCGCGCATAGCATCTGCACCTGAAATCGCCAGGCGGGCATGCTTCCACAGCGGTCTGAACACCGGGACACCTGAAGCCAGCCGGTAATCGCGCGTAATATCGGAATCAGGTAATTCACTGAGATGCCTGGTATTTTCAGGATAGTCTAAAATTCTTTATGTAAGCGTCAGCAACAAACCTCGCGGTAACGACGCGGTTTATCAGAAAGAGGACGAAAAATGAAATTCGCTGTAATTTTTGAAGATACTGGCGTTGAAGAGGAACATGAGTTTGACACCAAACCTGTTGCCGGAGATTTAGTGACGTTAACGCGCGATGGGATAGGTAAAGATTATATCGTGATCATTGAGCCGGATCCTGACCACACCCATGACGATGGGCCTGATGGACACCCGACAAAGGCCAGGGTCCGGCCAGCGTAGCCTCCGCTAAGATCTAATCCGCCGCCCAACAGGGCGGTTTTTATTGCCTGTTATCCGGAGGTGAATATAACTTTTTTCAGGCTGTTCAGGATGATATGCCGACGCGGATCATAACCCTTTGCAATCCAGAGCCGAAATTGCTGACGCCGTCTCCTTGCCTGTAACAGGGATATCGACGGATAATCCCCTGTAGACAGCTGACGGGCTAACCCTCCCAGCGATAACGGTAGAAAAATGTCACGCCGCCTCGAATGGAGAGCCTGACATTCAGTCCGGACGAGTTGAAGATAACCTCTGCTTTGTCGCGGCGCTTACCCAGCGCTTTCCTGAGCTTAGTGTCTGTCTGCAATGTGTACATCTTCTTTGCTTCTTTGCGTCTACGCAGAGGCGTACACAAAACACATAAATTACCGCTACTCAGAGTCAGCCATGATAAAGAAACATAAAGCATGTCCTCAGGATAACCCTCTGATATGATTAATTTTTATAAAGAAATGTTGTCCGAACTCAAGCACAATAAAGTGAAAGCGTATGCCCTCCGATAATATTTACGCCGAAAAACGCCTGCCCAGCGCGTTTCGTCAGAGCTGGCACCATTTCTATGGCAACCCGATTTCGATGGTCGGGCTGTATGGCTTTGGCGCACTGCTGCTGCTCTGTCTGTTTGGCGGGCTGATAGCGCCATACGATATCGATCAGCAGTTCCTGGGTTATCAGTTGCTGCCGCCATCCTGGTCACATTATGGCGATGTTTCCTTCTTTCTCGGCACCGACGATCTGGGTCGGGATGTGCTGAGCCGCCTGCTGAGCGGTGCGGGCCCGACGGTGGGTTCGGCGATTCTGGTGACGCTGTTCGCCACGCTCGGCGCGCTGGTGCTGGGCGTACTGGCGGGCATGACGCATGGCATACGCTCGGCGGTGATGAACCACGTGCTGGACACCCTGCTCTCTATTCCGTCGCTGTTACTGGCGATTATCGTGGTGGCGTTTCTCGGACCACGACTCGAGCATGCATTGCTGGCGGTCTGGCTGGCGCTGATTCCACGTCTGGTGCGCGAGATTTACAGTGCCGTGCATGATGAGCTGGAAAAAGAGTATGTGGTGGCGGCACGTCTTGACGGTGCCAGAGGCCGCAACATCCTGCGCTACGCCATTTTGCCTAACATTTTACCGTTGCTGATCACCGAAATTACCCGCGCGCTATCGATGGCGATTCTGGATATTGCCGCACTCGGGTTTCTCGACCTGGGCGCGCAGCTGCCTTCGCCCGAATGGGGAGCGATGCTGGGTGATTCGCTGGAGCTGATCTACGTCGCCCCCTGGACCGTTATGCTGCCGGGTGTGGCACTGATGGTCAGCGTATTAATTGTTAACCTGCTCGGTGACGGCATCCGTCGCGCCGTCGAAGCGGGAGTGGAATAAATGCCGTTACTCGATATCCGTAATCTGACCATTGAATTTATGACCGCTGACGGGCCGGTCAAAGCGGTCGATCGCGTCAATCTGACGCTGGGCGAAGGTGAAATCCGTGGCCTGGTCGGTGAGTCCGGCTCCGGTAAGAGTCTGGTTGCCAAGGCGATCTGCGGCGTAACTAACGATAACTGGCGTGTCACCGCCGATCGCATGGTATTTGATGATGTCGACCTGCTGCGCCTGTCGTCGCGCGAGCGCCGCCGCATTATCGGACATAACGTCTCGATGATTTTTCAGGAGCCGCAATCCTGTCTGGATCCCTCTGAAAGCATCGGTCGTCAGCTGATGCAGGTGATCCCGCGCTGGACGTATAAAGGTCCGTGGCTGAAACGCTTCTGGTTCTGGCGCAAAACCCGCGCCATCGAACTGCTGCATCGCGTCGGCATTAAAGATCACAAAGATATAATGCGCAGCTTCCCCTATGAGCTGACCGAAGGCGAATGCCAGAAAGTGATGATCGCGATTGCGCTGGCTAATCAGCCGCGTCTGCTGATTGCCGATGAGCCGACGAATGCCATGGAACCCACTACGCAGGCGCAGATTTTCCGCCTGCTGAGCCGTCTGAACCAGAATAACAACACCACCATTCTGTTGATCAGTCATGACCTGCGCACCATGAGCCAGTGGGCGGACCGTATCAACGTGATGTACTGTGGTCAGACGGTAGAAACCGCCCAGAGCGAAGATTTAATGAGTACGCCGCACCATCCTTATACTCAGGCGCTGATTCGGGCGATGCCCGATTTTGGACGATCCCTGCCGCACAAAAGCCGTCTCAATACTTTGTCAGGAGCGATCCCGTCGCTGGAGAGCCTGCCGATTGGTTGTCGTCTGGGGCCACGTTGCCCTTATGCGCAGCGCAAATGTATTGAAACGCCACGGCTTACCGGCAGCAAAACGCATCTTTATGCCTGTCATTTCCCGCTGAATATGGAGGGCCAGTAGCATGGAGACCCTGCTGGAAGTGCGCAACCTGAGTAAAACCTTCCGTTATCGTACGGGCCTGTTCCGCCGTCAGCACGTTGAGGCGGTGAAGTCGGTCAGTTTTACCCTACGCGAGAGGCAGACGCTGGCGATAATCGGCGAAAACGGCTCCGGCAAGTCCACGCTGGCGAAGATGCTCAGCGGCATGGTCGCCCCTACTGAAGGTGAGATTCTGATAGACGATCATCCGCTGACATTCGGCGATTATGGCTATCGCAGTCAGCGCATCCGCATGATTTTCCAGGATCCCTCAACCTCCCTGAATCCGCGTCAGCGTATCAGCCAGATTCTGGAGTTCCCGCTGCGGCTTAATACCGATCTCAGCGCGGAGGATCGAGAGAAACGCATTATCGCCACCCTGCGTCAGGTGGGATTACTGCGCGATCACGCCGGCTATTATCCGCACATGCTGGCACCCGGTCAGAAGCAGCGTCTGGGGCTGGCCCGCGCGTTGATTTTGCAACCCAAAGTGATTGTGGCCGATGAAGCGCTGGCCTCACTGGATATGACCATGCGTTCCCAGCTGGTGAATCTGATGCTGGAACTGCAGGAGAAGCATGGTATCGCATACATTTATGTTACCCAGCATCTGGGGATGATGAAGCACATCAGCGATAAGGTGCTGGTGATGCATCAGGGCGAAGTGGTCGAGCGCGGCGGCACCGCTGATGTACTGGCCTCCCCGCTGCACGATCTGACCCGACGACTGATCAGCAGCCACTTTGGCGAAGCATTGAGTGCCGAAGCCTGGCGGCGAGAGCGTTGATTTTTGCTGCATATCGCGGAAATTGCGGGCCGATTTACCTGATTTATGAGAGACGTGCTAGAATCCGCACGTCGATTAACGTCGGTCGCTTACTTTTTAACCATGCGGCCGCCAACTACAATGACCATAAGGATTACAGCTATGGGTTTTCTTTCCGGTAAGCGCATTCTGATTACTGGCGTTGCCAGTAAACTTTCCATCGCCTACGGTATTGCACAGGCGATGCACAAACAGGGCGCAGAACTGGCTTTCACCTACCAGAACGACAAATTAAAAGGTCGTGTGGAAGAGTTTGCCAAAGATTTGGGTTCAGACATCGTGCTGCCATGTGACGTAGCCGAAGATGAGAGCATCAAATCTCTGTTCACTGAACTGGCAAAAACCTGGCCGAAATTTGACGGTTTCGTTCACTCTATCGGTTTCGCCCCTGGCGAGCAGCTGGTTGGCGACTACGTGAACGCCGTTACCCGCGAAGGCTTTAAAATCGCGCATGACATCAGTGCTTACAGCTTCGTCGCGATGGCCAAAGAGTGCCGCGAGATGCTGAATCCACACTCTGCGCTGCTGACCCTCTCTTACCTGGGTGCTGAGCGCGCGATCCCGAACTACAACGTGATGGGTCTGGCGAAAGCGTCGCTGGAAGCCAACGTGCGCTACATGGCAAACGCCATGGGCCCGGAAGGCGTGCGTGTTAACGCCGTTTCTGCCGGTCCAATCCGCACCCTGGCAGCATCAGGCATCAAAGATTTCCGTAAGATGCTGGCACACTGCGAAGCGGTCACCCCGATTCGCCGTACCGTTACCATCGAAGATGTCGGCAACTCAGCAGCATTCCTCTGCTCTGACCTGGCTGGCGGCATCACCGGTGAAGTGGTACACGTTGATGGCGGCTTCAGCATCGCCGCAATGAACGAACTGGAACTGAAATAAGTTCTGCAAGGGCGAGCCTGGCTCGCCCTTCTCTTTGCTCCCGCCTCGCCCTTCCTGCCTGATTTCGCTGCCGTTATACCGTAACGCTATTAATTATCACCGATCAATCTTTTGCCCCGGACTGGCCATCAGCGACGATAAGCCTGCCCTTCGGTTTATGCACATTTTCAGATTCTGCCGCCTGCATACCGAACCCGAATTTGCAAAAGGATTGATCATGGAACAACGCCGCTATCCGGGCCATAACCACTGGTTTTACGAGAGCCAGACCAGTCCACGTACCTCACAGGCCGCACCGCTGGTGCCCGAGGCCGCCCATATTGATGACCGTTTTTTGCTGGGATGTTACGCCGATGACAACGTGGTGCAGTCACTGCTGCGCACCAATCAGCCCGCCCTGCTGGCGGCGCGCGATCTGGCACAGCTGCTGTTCCCCGACCGCGTCGTCACCACGCTCACGCACACCTTAACGCTTTACGATCGCCTCAGCACGGCGCTGACGGTGGCGCAGGTGGCGGGTGTACAGCGGCTGTGTAATCACTACTCTGCCCGCCTCAATCCGTTGCCCGGGCCCGACTCCTCACGTGAAAGTAATAATCGCCTGACCCAGATTACGCAGTATGCACGCCAGCTGGCGATGCAGCCTGAGCTGATCAGCGCCAGCGCAATCACCGCCCTGGATGCGGTCGGCCTGACAGAGCCCGATATTGTGACGCTGAATCAGGTGATCGGCTTTGTCAGTTATCAGGCGCGGGTGGTCGCCGGTTTACAGGCGCTGCAGGCCCAGCCGGTACGCTGGCTGCCTGGCAGCACTGCACCACCGGATGCTGAGGCCGCAGGTTTTGATCAGCCTGCCCGCTGGCAGCCCGTGCTGAAACCGCTGGAGTTGCGGTATGCCAGTGCTGAGCAGCTCGCTGCCATTACCCGCTGTCAGTCGCTGCCGGGAATGCAGGACGCGGTATGGTTGCTGGCCCACGATCCCTCAGTGCTCTATGGCTGGGCGCAACTGCGTCAGCATCTCACTCAGGACAATACTCTGGCAGAGGCGACGGCCGCCCGTATTCTGGGCAGTCGCTGGGCGTTCCGGCTGCTGGCCGGAAATGAGATCTTAATTGAGGGCGTGGATGACGCGGCGGCAAAAGACCAGGAGCAGCAGATTATTGCGCTGGCAGCGCAGCTGACCCGTTCGCCAGAGCGTTTCAGCGCGGCCCATCTGCAGCCGCTAATGGAGGCGGGCTGGGAGGCTGATGCGCTGTTCACGCTGATACAGAGTGTCGCCATAGGCAACTGGAACAGCCGCCTGTTTTACGCCCTGGGCGAATCGCAGTAACCGCGTTAAACCGGCAGCAGACCGCGCGCTTCGTCGAAAAAGTGCTGTGCCAGCGGTGTGGCACGGCCAGGCTCAGCGATGACCAGCGCCGCCTGGCGCGCCATCGGCGGCAGCGTAATGGCGCGCTGCTGCAGCCCCTGTAATGAAGCGGACAGCAGATGACCGACCGGCGACACCAGCAGCCCGAGGCCAACCTGCGCGCACTGCATCAGCTGCATGACAGAGGCGCTCTCCACGATCACCCGGGGTACCAGCGCCGCCTCGCGAAAAGCCATATCAAGATAACGCCGGAAATAACGCGTCGGCTCCGCCAGGCAGAGCGGCTGTTGTGCCACTTCATCAAGCGTCAGCGCGGTTTCCCCCACCAGCTCAGGAAAATGGTCGGGATGGAATATGGCTTCAACGCCCCGGTCTGCCAGCATCTCGGTCTGAAAATGGAGTTCACGCAGTGTTGCCATCTCGAAAAAACCGATCCCGACATCCACGGTGTGGCTGTTGAGCGCTTCCAGCAACTGGTCAGCACTCAGCACCGCAATGCGATAGTCGAGCTGAGGATAACGCGCCTGGACCGCTTTCAGCAGCAGCGGCAGTGCCATGCTGCACTGCGGCACCACGCCAACCCGCAGCGTACCGTTCACCCCATGCTTCAGCGATTCCACTTCAAGCTTCAGCCCCTGATAGACCGAAACAATTTCCCGCGCCCACGCCAGCACACGGTCGCCCTCTGGGGTAAATCCGGCAAAGTTATTGCTGCGGTTAATCAGCGGCAGGCCCAGCTCGCGCTCAAGATTCTTCAGGCGCATAGAGAGGGTTGGCTGTGTAACAAAACTGGCTTCCGCGGCCCGCCCGAAATGGCGTTCACGCTCCAGGTTACACAAGTAAATGAGTTGTTTAATGTCGATGTTAATTTTCCATCAGCAGGTTGAAGGCTGTTCGCATTACTGTCTCGTTCGCAGGATCAACCAGAGTATAAGGCTGAATGTTACCCCGCGCAGGCTAGGATGTTTTAACCGCACGGTTCATTTGCACAGGCGGATCGATGAAATCAGGACTCCGCGCCGCCCTGGTTTACGCATCAGTGAGGGTTGCGCACTTAAATCATCGCGCCCTGTTGTTTTGCTGGCTTAGTAAAGATGGCATTCAGTGCCAGACAGATTAACCCGAACCCCACTGGCAGCAGGAAATCATAGCTAAGCAGCCGGTAAAGCCCGATTCCGGCTATCCCTCCTGCAAGGAAAGAAAGCAGGGTCAGACAGTGCAGTCGCAGCCGGCTCAGATAGAGCGGTGCCTCTTTCGGTGACGCTTTACGCCGCAGCACCTCAAACAGCATTGCCAGCTCAATCCCGATATCGGTCGCCGTGCCGGAGATATGGGTAGTGCGAACGCGGGCATTGGAGATCCGCGTCACCACCGCATTCTGCAGCCCCATTAAAAAGCTCAGGCTCATTATCAACACCACACCGGGCGACTGCGGCGGAAAGTGATTTTCAATCACCCCCAGTGCAATCAGCGCGCTGCCCTCAATCAGGATGACAAAGGCATAGATGGTGCGGATATTTCTGCGGTGCCCGGCATTAATGATCAGCGTTGAAAACATGGAACCCGCAATAAACAGAAGCACGATCGACAGAAAAAACAGGCCAGGCCCCAGATTCGCTTTTGCCAGATGATCGGACAGCAGCGAGACATTCCCGGTCATGTTGGCTGAAAAAAAACCGACGATCTCAAAGGCTGCGGTATTCAGTGCGCCTGCGGCAGCGGCAAGCGTGCAGGCCAGTCGGGTATCCGCGCTGTTGCTGCGGGCACTTTCCGTGCTGATTAGCATGACCACCCCATATTTACTGGAAAGCCTTATAATCCGCCGATTAGCCCTGCGCCACAAGGCACTGAATCAAACTCTCCCTTCTCTGCCGGGCATTGCTCAGCATCGGGGCTCCGGCCTCCGCGCTGTATAAACTCAGCGCGGAGAGCCCTGATTAACTGTTTGCCAGACGGAAGGTGGAGACCGACTGCGTCAGATACTGCACCTGCTCTTCCAGCGAGGCAGATGCCGCGGCAGACTCCTGCACCAGCGCCGAGTTCTGCTGTGTGACGCTGTCCATCTCGGTAACCGCCTGCTCAATCTGACCGATACCGCGACTCTGTTCATCAGAAGCGGTTGAGATGTGCTCCATCAGCAGATTCACGCGGCTGACAGAGGAGATAATGGCGCTCATCGCCTCACCGGTCCGGCTGACCTGATCGGAACCGGCGTGGATGATCGAAACAGATTCCGCAATCAGCCCCTCAATCTCTTTGGCTGCGGTAGCGCTGCGCTGGGCCAGATTACGGACTTCCCCTGCCACCACCGCAAAACCGCGACCCTGTTCACCCGCCCTGGCGGCTTCGACTGCCGCGTTCAGCGCCAGAATATTGGTCTGGAAGGCGATGCTGTCGATCACGGTGGTGATCTCCTCGATCTTCTTCGAGCTGGCATTAATCAGCGCCATCGATGTCACCACTTCCTGCGAGACCTTTTCGCCGCTTTCCGCGTTTTTCACCGCTTCACTGGTCAGGCGGCAGGCTTCAAAGACGTTTTCAGTGTTCTGTTTCACCGTTGCGCCCAGCTGCTCCATGCTGGCAGCGGTTTCCGTCAGCGCGGCGGCCTGCTGTTCGGTTCGCGAGGCGAGATCGATGTTGCCCGCCGCAATCTCCTGAGAGGCGGTGGAGACTGAGCGGGTTGAATCGCGCACCTGGAGAATAATGGCGGTCAGCGCGCTGCGCATCTGCTCCAGCGAGCCCATCAGCAACTGAATTTCACTGCGCGAACCGGCTTTGGCCGGCACCGTGGTATCCAGGACGCCCGCCGCAATCAGCTTGCAGTGTTCCTGCGCATCATTGATCGGCGAAAGCACATAGCGCTTCATGAAGATGTAAATGGCGACGATGATGGCGAAAAACAGCACCCCAAACAGCCCCAGCAGGGTAATGCCGGAGGTAAAGTGACTCTGTGCATCGCTGTTAAGCTTTTTGGCATAGGTTTCATGCTGGGCCAGCACCCGGTCCAGAATGATTTCATATTGACGATCAAGGCGAACCACGGTGGCAATCTGATTTTTAAAGCGCACCTGATCGTGCGCCTCTGCCGCCTCAATCAACGGCTGTAAACCTTGCTGACGATAGGCCTGATAAGCCTGGCTATAGGCGTCGGCTTCCGCCTCTTCGCCCGGCAGACGCGGCGCGTTCATATAGGCCTGAAATGCAGCATCCGCTTTGCTGGCCACGGTCCGAACGCTGTCCAGCGTGGCGGGATTATTTGCGTCACTGCCCTCAATCTCCTTCATGTACTCCATCAGACGCACACGCAGCGTGCGGCTGTGGTTGATGGGGTCAATCACCGAGAGCACCACACGGATCTCTTTATTAACCGCATTCAGCGAGTGATTGCTCTGAATCAGCAGCCAGGTACTGATTGCCACGCTGGTAAGAAACAGCGCCAGCAGGAAGGAGAAGATAATCAGGGAGGATTTTTTTAACGACATCGCGGTGTTCCGAAAAGTAAGAGGATTAGTCGCTATATCGGCAGAAAGGTACGGCCCATTAGGGCTGGGCTTTTTTTAGTTACAATAAGCGGGACGGCAGCGGCGAGAGTGCCCTGGCGAACAGGCGCTAACCGCCCACGGGCGTCGGACGGTTAGCGTTGTGACGAAGAGTGAAACAGGCTGCCGTTAAGCGACGCCCAGCGCCATTTTTACCTCGTTGGCGATCTTCTCGACCTGCGGGCCGTAGATCACCTGAATGTCGTGCTCGCTGACGCGATTGACCCCATTGGCACCGGTGCTCATCAGCGTCTGATCGACCACCTGATTCATCTCCCTGACCCGCACGCGCAGCCGGGTAAAGCAGCAATCGACATCCTCGATATTGGCCTGCCCGCCCAGCCCGCTGATAATCACCTGAGTTCGTTCATCCGCGGCGACCTGTTGCGGTTTCTCATCCTCCGATTCACGGCCCGGCGTTTCAACATTCATCCGGGTTATCACCAGCCGGAAAGCGTAGTAGTAGATCGGCGCATAGATCACGCCCAGCGCCAGCGTCCACCACCAGTGGGTTTTTGCCCCGCCCAGCATGCCGAACACCACCAGGTCGATAACACCGCCCTGCACGTTGCCAATCATCAGATGCAGCATCGACATCAGCATAAACGACAGGCCGGTCAGGAAAGCGTGCAGCAGATAGAGCACCGGCGAGACAAAGATAAAGCAGAACTCCAGCGGTTCGGTGATGCCGGTGGTGAAGGAGGTCAGCGCCCCCGCCATGACCAGTGCTTTGACCCGCTGTTTATGCTCGGGTCGGGCGGTGTGATAGATCGCCAGCGCCGCGGCGGGCAGGCCGAACATCATCACCGGAATCTTGCCCTGCGCCAGGAACTGCGTGGCGGTGCGCAGCGTCTCATCGGGGATCGATCCCGGATGAGTCAGCGACGCGTTGAAAATGTTCAGTGCACCAACCACGGTCTGGCCATCGACCACCGCCATGCCGCCAATAGGCGTGAAACGCACGGTTTCGTTAAGGATGTGATGCAGGCCGGTGGGGATCAGGATGCGCTCAAAGGCCCCCAGCAGAAAAGCGCCATACTGTCCGCTTTTGCCAATCATCTGTCCAATCCAGGCGATACCGTCGCCAATGGTCGGCCAGATCAGCGCCAGCAATACTCCAATCAGTGGCAGACAGACCACGGTCACAATCGGCACAAAACGCCGTCCGCCAAAGAAGCTGATCGCGGTAGGCAGTTGCCGGGTATAAAAGCGATTGTGCAGCGCCACCGTTACCAGTCCGGCAATCACCCCGCCCAGTACGCTCATGTTGTAGGTAAAGACGCCCAGCATGTTGATATATTCCGCCGAGGTCATCATGGCGGTGGTCTGATCCATGCCCGCCTGCTGCAGGGCTGCAGGTGTGGTAGTGGTGGCGGTGATCCCCTTGGCCGCCAGCGTCGCGCTGATACCAACGTTCATCACGATATAGCCAATCACCGCGGCAAAGGCGGCGGTAGGTTTTTCCGCTTTCGCCAGTCCGATGGCACTCGCTACCGCAAAGAAGACCGGCAGATTAGCGAATAGCGCTCCGGCAACCTTGCGAATAAAGCCGATAATTAACTGCGGCACCTGCATCTGCGCAAAGGCATCGCCGGTGACCGCCGGGTTCTGCATGGCCGCCGCCAGCCCAAGGAAGATACCTGCGGCAGCGATGACCGAGATTGGCATCATCAACGCTTTGCCAAATGCATGAATCTGGCTGGTCAGCTGTTTCATGGAGTCGTGCCCTCTCTGATTGTGAACAGCAAGTATTAGCCTGTTGTCGGGAGAACTCCCGTTATCAGCAGGTTAAAGGCGGGTAAAATCTGACCAGCATCACATTTCTGGCTTATGCACGATAAACGCCAGCTATCGCACCATTAAGTCAATCAATTAGACAAGGTATGAGGATAGCTGCAGACTTCCTTTCACCATCAGGATATAACCTGATAACAAACACCAAACAATAATTCCTACTATAAAAAGCCTGCACTCAATATGAAATTTAAACGCCAAATCAAACCCTATCGCGCGGCAGCGGGCGGCTGGGGTTCACTGGAAGCCACCACGCGTTTCGTTCTTGACAGCAAAGCGGCCCTGAAAAATATGCGCAACCTGATGCGCATGAACAAAGCACGCGGTTTTGACTGTCCGGGCTGCGCCTGGGGTGATGACAATAAAAGTACCTTCAGCTTCTGCGAGAATGGCGCCAAAGCGGTGACCTGGGAAGCGACACGCCGGATGGTCGACACCGACTTTTTCGCTAAACACAGCGTAACCACGCTCTATACCCAGAGTGACTACTTCCTGGAGTATCAGGGACGTCTGACCCATCCGCTGCGCTACAACGCGGAAACCGACCACTACGAGCCCATCAGCTGGGATGATGCGTTTGCGCTGATCGCGCAGCACATCAAGGCGATGGATCATCCGGATCAGATGGAGCTTTACACCTCCGGTCGCGCCAGCAATGAAGCCTCCTGGCTCTATCAGCTTTTTGGTCGCCTGATGGGGACCAATAACTTCCCTGACTGCTCCAATATGTGCCACGAAGCCAGCGGCACCGGCCTGAAGCGCAGCATTGGCGTCGGTAAAGGCACCATTCGTCTGGATGATTTCGACCACGCAGATGCCATTTTTGTCTTCGGTCAGAATCCCGGCACTAACCATCCGCGTATGCTGCACAGCCTGCGTCACGCTGCCGATCACGGTGCGAAAATCGTCACCTTTAATACCCTGCGTGAACGCGGTCTGGAACGTTTTGCCGATCCGCAGAAACCGCTGGAAGTGGTGACTTCGAAAGCGGGCAACATCAGCTCCTCCTATTACCAGCCGAACCTGGGCGGTGATATGGCGGCGGTGCGCGGCATGGTGAAATCCCTGCTGGAAACCCACCGCGCGCGTCTGGCGGCTGGCGAAAGCGGCCTGTTCGATCAGACCTTTATCAATGCTAAAACCAACGGCATTGAAGCGTATCTCGACGCCGTGGATAACACCAGCTGGATGCAGATTGTGGCGCAGTCGGGCCTGACGCAGGCGCAGATCCGTGAAGCCGCGGCGATCTACCAGAGCGCTGACCGGGTGATCTGTACCTGGGCGATGGGCATCACCCAGCACAAACACTCTGTCGACACGGTGCGCGAGATCACCAACCTGCAGTTGCTGTTTGGCCAGCTGGGTAAAAAAGGCGCAGGCCTCTGCCCGGTTCGTGGTCACAGTAATGTGCAGGGCAACCGCACCATGGGCATCGATGAGAAACCGGTGAAAGCCTTCCTGGATGCGCTGGGGAATCATTTCAATTTCGAGCCCCCGCGTGCGGCAGGCCACAACACCGTGGAAGCGCTGAACGCCATGCTGCGTGATGAAGTGAAAGTGCTGATCGCGCTGGGTGGCAACCTGGCGGCCGCCGCACCCGACTCACCGCGCACCGAAGAGGCGATGTCACGCTGTGGTCTGACCGTGCATATCAGCACCAAACTGAACCGCAGCCATCTGGTGCCGGGTCACGATGGGCTGATTCTGCCGACGCTGGGCCGCACCGAGCGCGATCTGCAGGCCACCGGCAATCAGTTTATTACCGTGGAAGACTCTTTCAGCATGGTGCACGCCTCTGAAGGGATCGGTATTCCGCTGGCGGAAACACAGCGTTCTGAGACCTGGATTGTTGCCGGTATCGCCGAGGCGGTGCTGGGTGATGAAAAAGTGAAATGGCGCGAGCTGGCGGGTGATTACAACCTGATCCGTGAGCACATCGCCGCGACGATCCCTGGCTTTGCCGACTTTAACGCCAAATGTGACATCCCGGGCGGTTTCTATCTGGGCAACGCAGCAGCCGAGTTGCGCTTCAATACCCCGAGCCAGAAAGCGGAATTTAACGCCTCAGCGCTGCCGACCTCACTGTTCCCGAATCTTGATCAGGACGTGCCTTTTACCCTGCAGACACTGCGTTCGCACGACCAGTACAACACTACCATTTACGGCCTCGATGACCGTTACCGTGGCGTGTTTGGTCAGCGTGAAGTGGTGTTCATCAACCCGGACGATATGGCAGACCTGGGCTTTACCGAAGGCCAGAATGTCGATATCGAAACGCTGTGGAATGATGGCATTACCCGTCGCGTCAGCGGATTCAAACTGGTTCCCTACAATATTCCGCGCGGTAACCTGGCGGCCTATTATCCGGAAACCAACCCGCTGGTGCCGCTGAACAGCTTTGGTGATGACAGTGGTACACCGACCTCAAAATCGGTGCCGGTGAAGCTGGAACTCTCTGAGGCACTGGCCGATCAGCGCATCGCCTGACAGCCCTTTCACTCCCCCCTAAAAAGCCGGCTCGTCCGGCTTTTTGCCTTGCCGCGCGACGTCGATTCGCGTAAAACTGTCAGCCGCAATCAGCCAACGAAACGTAAAAATTATGTTCCAGGATAACCCGCTGCTCGCGCAGCTGAAAGAGAAGCTCCATTCGCAAACGCCTCGTGCTGAAGGCGTCGTAAAAGGCACTGAAAAAGGCTTCGGCTTTCTGGAAGTCGATGCGCAAAAAAGTTACTTCATTCCGCCACCGCAGATGAAGAAAGTGATGCACGGCGATCGCATCACCGCCGTGATCCACAGCGATAAAGATCGCGAAAGCGCTGAGCCGGAAACCCTGGTTGAGCCGTTCCTGAGCCGCTTTGTTGGCCGGGTACAGAAGAAAGACGATCGCCTGTCGATTGTGCCGGATCATCCCCTGCTGAAGGATGCCATCCAGTGTCGCCCTGCGCGCGATGTCAGCCATGAGTTTGAAAACGGTGACTGGGCCGTGGCGGAGATGCGTCGCCATCCGCTGAAAGGCGATCGCGGCTTTTATGCCGAACTCACCGATTTTATTGTCAAAGCTGATGACCATCTGGCGCCGTGGTGGGTGACGCTGTCGCGTCATAACCTTGAGCGTGAAGCGCCCGATGTCAGTTTTGGCGAGATGCTGGATGAAAATCTGACGCGTGAAGATCTGACCGCGCTGGATTTCGTTACCATCGACAGCGCCAGCACCCAGGATATGGATGATGCGCTCTTTGTGGAAGCCCTGGACGATGGCGCCCTGCGTCTGACCATCGCTATCGCCGACCCTACCGCCTATGTGCCGGAAGGCAGTCAGCTCGATAAGCTGGCGGCGCAGCGTGCGTTTACCAACTACCTGCCGGGCTTTAACATCCCGATGCTGCCGCGCGAACTCTCTGATGATGTCTGCTCGCTGCGTCCGAATGTGCGCCGTCCGGCCCTGGCCTGCCGCGTGACCGTGGCAGCCGATGGCAACTTAGGTGATGACGTTGAGTTCTTTGCCGCCTGGATCGAATCCAAAGCCAAGCTGGCGTATGACGACGTCTCTGACTGGCTGGAAAACAGCGGCTCATGGCAGCCGGAAAGTGAGGAGATTGCTGAACAGATTCGCCTGCTGCATCGCCTCTGCCTGGCGCGCAGCGAGTGGCGTCAGACCCACGCGCTGGTGTTTAAAGATCGCCCGGATTACCGCTTCCTGCTGGGTGAAAAAGGTGAAGTGCTGGAGATCGTGGCTGAACCGCGCCGCATCGCTAACCGCATTGTTGAAGAGTCTATGATTCTGGCCAACGTCTGCGCGGCGAAAGTGCTGCGTGACCGTCTCGGTTTTGGTATCTACAACGTCCATGCCGGTTTCGATGCCACCAATGCTGAACAGGCCGCGGCCGTGCTGGCCAACCATGGTATTACCGTGGATGCGCAGGCGATCACCACGCTGGAAGGTTTCCGCGTGCTGCGTCGTGAGCTTGATGCCCAGCCGACCCAGTTCCTCGACAGCCGGATCCGTCGCTTCCAGACCTTCGCTGAGATCAGCACCGAGCCTGGCCCGCACTTTGGCCTGGGACTTGAGGCTTACGCCACATGGACCTCACCGATTCGTAAGTTCGGCGACATGGTCAACCATCGTCTGCTGAAAGCGATTATTCGCGGTGAGCAGATCGCTCGTCCGGATGATGCGCTGACGGTGACGATGAGTGAGCGCCGCCGCCTGAACCGCATGGCGGAACGTGATGTTGGCGACTGGCTCTACGCCCGTTATCTGGCGCCGTTTGCAGCAACCGACCGTCGCTTCAGCGCCGAGATTATCGATGTGTCACGTGGTGGCATGCGTGTTCGCCTGCTGGAGTTTGGCGCGGTGGCCTTTATCCCGGCTCCGTTCATTCACGCGGTGCGTGATGAGCTGGTCTGCAGCCAGGAAAATGGCAGCGTTCAGATCAAAGGCGAAGTGGTTTACCGTGTGACCGATGTGATTGATGTCACCATCGCCGAAGTCCGCATGGAAACCCGCAGCGTCGTGGCGCGTCCCGCCGTCTGAGTAGTGACGTATTGAGCAGTCAATCGGGCGGGATAACTCCGGTTATCCCGCCTGTTTCCGCCCCGCCCGCATTGCAAAAAAGTTAAATTTGTACCCCGCTTCACACTTCTCCACTGATTAACTTTCACTTACATTCCATTACATTAAGTTTGACTCGTTGTTTTCGATCGCTTTCCTCTCGGTCCTCACAAGGAGTTAGTCATGAAAAACGTCAAAACCAGTGCGATCTGGTTAGTGGTGGCGTTAATCGGCGCGGGCGCTTTCGCCATGCTGGCCCTCAGCCGCGGCGAACACGTCAACGCAGTCTGGCTGGTGATAGCCGCTGTCGCCTGTTACAGCATCGCTTATCGCTTCTACAGCCTGTTTATCGCCCGCAATATTTTCGAACTGGACGACCGCCGGATGACGCCTGCCGAGCGGCTGAGCGACGGGCTCGATTATGTCCCGACCAATAAATGGGTGCTGTTTGGTCACCACTTTGCGGCTATTGCCGGTGCCGGCCCGCTGGTGGGTCCGATTCTGGCGGCGCAGATGGGCTTTCTGCCTGGCACCATCTGGATCCTGGTCGGGGTGATGCTGGCGGGTGCGGTACAGGATTTCCTGATCCTGTTTATCTCAACCCGTCGTGATGGCCGTTCACTGGGCGAGATGGCGCGGCAGGAGCTGGGTGCGTTTGCCGGTGTGGTGACCATGCTCGGCGCGCTGGGCGTCATGATCATTATCCTGTCGGCGCTGGCGCTGGTGGTGGTCAAGGCGCTGGCGAACAGTCCGTGGGGACTGTTTACCATCGCGGCCACCATTCCGATTGCGCTGTTTATGGGCGTCTACATGCGCTTTATCCGGCCCGGTAAAATCGCCGAAGTTTCACTGATTGGCTTTGTGCTGATGATGGCGGCGATTATCTATGGTGGTGACGTAGCCCAGCATCCTTACTGGGGGCCCTTCTTTACCCTGAAAGGCACCTCACTGACCTGGGTGCTGGTGATCTACGGCTTTATTGCCTCCGTGCTGCCGGTCTGGCTGCTGCTGGCTCCGCGTGACTATCTTTCGACCTTTCTTAAAATCGGCGTGATTGTCGGGCTGGCGGTGGGGATTGTCTTTGCCATGCCAGAGATGAAAATGCCGGCGGTCACCAAATTTATCGACGGTACCGGCCCGGTCTTCTCCGGCGCGATGTTCCCGTTCCTGTTTATTACTATTGCCTGCGGCGCCATCTCCGGCTTCCATGCGCTGGTCTCCAGCGGCACCACGCCAAAACTGGTGGAGCGGGAAAGTCATATCCGCTTTATTGGCTATGGCGCGATGCTGATGGAATCCTTTGTGGCGATCATGGCGCTGATTTGTGCCTCGGTGCTCGATCCGGGCGTCTACTTTGCCATGAACTCCCCGGCTGCGCTGATTGGTACCACCGTTGAAAGCGCCTCTCAGGTGATCAACGGCTGGGGCTTTGTCGTCACGCCGGAAATGCTGAGCGGCATCGCCCGTGACGTGGGTGAAGGCTCGATCCTGTCCCGCGCAGGCGGCGCGCCAACCTTCGCGGTGGGAATGGCCCACATCATTACCGAGATCTTTAACAGCCGGGCGATGATGGCGTTCTGGTATCACTTCGCCATTCTGTTTGAAGCGCTGTTCATTCTGACGGCGGTCGATGCCGGTACCCGCGCCTGCCGCTTTATGGTGCAGGATCTGGCAGGCACCGTGGTGCCTTCTATGGCGAATAACCGCTCCTGGCTGGGCAATATGGCCGGCACGACCGTGGCGGTCGCGGGCTGGGGCTTCTTTGTCTATCAGGGCGTGGTCGATCCGCTCGGCGGCATTAACACTCTGTGGCCGCTGTTTGGTATCGGCAATCAGATGCTGGCGTCTATGGCGCTGATCCTCGGCACCGTGGTGCTGTTTAAAATGAAAAAGCAGCGTTACGCCTGGGTGACTATCCTGCCAACTGTCTGGCTGTTTATCACCTCGATGACTGCAGGCTGGCAGAAAATCTTCCATGAAAAACCGTCGATTGGCTTCCTGGCGCAGGCGAATAAGTTCCGCAAAGGGCTGGATGAAGGCGTGATCATCGCCCCGGCAAAAAGCGTGGCAGATATGCAGACCATCGTCTTCAGCAATCAGATTAACGCGGCCCTGTGCGCCTTCTTTATGCTGGTGGCGGTCACGATGCTCATCTCTGCGTTCTTTGTCATTCGCCGGGCGCTGCGCAGCGATCTTCCTACTACGCATGAGTCCGTTGTGACGCTGCGCAACAAGGAGGTGCGTCATGTCTGATGCTATTCATCAGTCCCGGCGTCCGCAGGGAGAGTGGCAGATTATCCGCTGCCAGCCTGCCGCCGCCCCACAGCCACAGACATTCAGCTGGCGGGGATTCTGGCGCGGCCTGCAACAGTGTTTTCGCTTAATGGTCGGGGTGCAGGATTATCAAAAATATCTGCAGCATATGCGACTCCATCATCCCGATCAGCCGCCGATGAATGAGCGCGATTTCCACCGTTACTGTCTGGATGCCCGCTTCCCCAGCCAGGCAGGCAAACTGGGTAAATGTCCCTGCTGACCGCACTAAACAGCCCCGCACCGTCGGGGCTTTTTTGTGCCATTCTTATCTGGATGGGAAAATATATTCGGTTTGCATCTTGTGCTGGCGTCAGATGATGAATACTGTTGCTAAAATAATGAGATAACGCCTGCAGAGCACTTCCCGGAGGAAGTTTCCATGACCGATGAACAAGGGCAAACGTTGTTGTACACCCTTTTCGGTACAACCAGCCCTCATTGGCGTCTGACCGCGGACAGCGATGCGTTGCATTTTGCCGAAGATGAGTCGTCACAAACTAATATCGCCCTGCCGTTAACCCCCGGCCAGGCAGCCATGATACGCGCGATGCCGGTCATCACTTCAAGCATCAATCTGACCATGACGCTGCAGGGCATTGATGTTCCGATGCATTTTGTCGGACGCAAAGTGAATCAGGCGACCTGGGCAGGAACCGCTTCTGCCTGGGGCGATACCTCAGCGGTCGCCCGCGACTTAACCCTGGGTCTTTCATTCGCCGAACAGGTGGTTTCTGAAGCCAACTCGGTGATTGTGATCCTCGATCAGCGCGGCAATATTCAGCGTTTTAACCGTCTTAGTGAAGAATATACCGGTCTGAATGAGCATGAGGTTATCGGCCGTAACGTCTTTCAGCTCTTTATGACCAAACAGGAGGCTTCTCAGTCACGACGCAACATTGCGGGCTTCTTCCGTGACGGCAACTCCTATGAGGTGGAGCGCTGGGTTAAAACCAAAAAAGGTCAGCGACTGTTTCTGTTTCGTAATAAGTTTGTTCACAGCGGCAGTGGCAAAAATGAAATTTTCCTCATCTGTTCTGGCACCGACATAACCGAGGAGCGACGCGCCCAGGAACGCCTCCGGGTGCTGGCAAACACCGATACGGTGACCGGTTTGCCTAATCGCAACGCAATTCATCAACAGATTAGCCTGGCGCTGGAGCGATCTGAGCGCGATGAGACCGGCGTGGTCTATCTCGATCTCGATAATTTCAAAAAAGTGAACGACGCCTACGGTCATATGTTCGGCGATCAGTTACTGCAGGCGGTCTCACTGGCGATTCTTAGCTGTCTGGGTAAAGACCAGACTCTGGGCCGGCTGGGTGGCGATGAGTTTGTGGTGCTGGCTGAGCACACCAGCCAGGCTGCGCTGGAGGCGATGTCCTCCCGCATTCTTGAGCGCCTGCGTCAGCCTTTCCGTATCGGACTAATCGAAGTGTACAGCGGCTGCTCTATCGGGATCGCTTTCGCGCCGCTGCACGGTGAAGATCGCGAGAGCCTTATTCGCAATGCTGACACCGCGATGTATCACGCCAAAGAGAACGGTCGTGGCAAGTTCTGTGTCTTCGCGGCAGAGATGAACCAGCGGGTCTTTGAATACCTGTGGCTGGACACCAATCTGCGTAAGGCGCTGGAGCTGGATCACCTGCTGGTGCATTACCAGCCGAAAATCGACAGTGATGGTGAAGTCCGCAGCGCCGAAGCGCTGGTACGCTGGAACTCACCCGAGCGCGGCCTGGTCTCCCCCGCTGATTTCATTCCCTACGCCGAAGAGTCGGGACTGATTGTGCCGCTGGGACGCTGGGTCATGCTCAATGTGCTGAAACAGATTATCGTCTGGCGCCAGCAGGGCATTTTTCTGCGCGTCGCCGTCAACGTGTCGGCACGTCAGCTGATTGATCAAAGCATCTATACTGACCTGAAACAGGCGCTGCATGAGGCGAATATCACCGACTGTCCTATCGATATTGAGCTCACAGAAAGCTGCCTGATTGAGAATGAAGCTGAAGCCCTGCGGCTGATGAAGCAGTTTCAGGAGCTGGGCGCACAGGTTCATCTGGATGACTTCGGCACCGGTTACTCATCGCTTTCTCAGCTCGCACGTGTGCCGATCAATGCCATCAAGCTCGACCAAAGCTTTATCCGCGATATTAATAAACAGCCCGTCTCACAATCGCTGGTACGAGCTATCGTCGCCGTCGCCAAGGCGCTCGATTTGCAGGTGATTGCAGAGGGTATTGAGACCCCGGATGAAGAGAAGTTTGTCCTTAACAGTGGTGTCGATGGGCGTCAGGGCTACTACTACGCAAAACCAATGCCCGCGGAACAGTTTGGGCATTGGCTGGCTAAGCATCCTGCCCGCGTTTAACGCTAATTCAGATTAACCCGCTTTACGCAGTGATGCGCTGTGGCGGTTTTGTAACTGAACCAGGCGTTCCATGTAAGCAATGTCTTTAGGTTCGATGGTAAAGGCGTAATCGACCCAATCTTCGGTAATATCCATCAGCTCAGCGCGTGACAATTGCAGCACGCGCTGACGCGCTTTCAGCATTGCCCGCACGCCGTTGAGTTTAGGACGTAACGTATCGATAAAGGTGCGGGTGGCGCGGTAACTGTCGCCAGGCTGGAAGACTTTATCCACCAGTCCGCGCGTTTCATACCACTCTGCGCTGTGGGACTCCCCTTCACAAATTAACTCCTCTGCCAGTTTCATGCCGGAACGACGCGCGACCAGTGAGTAGCCGCCCATGCCGGGAAAGAGGTTAAAAGCAATTTCCGGAAAGCCCATCCGCGCGTTGTTCTGCGCCAGAATGAAGTGATGTGCCAGCGCCGCTTCGAATCCGCCGCCTAACGCACTGCCCTCAATCATCGCCAGCGTCACCGCGCCGGTATCAAACCCCCGTGCTGCCGAATGGATGCAGTCAACGCAGGCACGGGCATAGGCCCGCAGCGCCTCACGGCGGTTATTGCGAATGCACTCGACAAAGAAGCGCAGATCGCCACCGGCGTTGAACATCTGTGGCACCAGAGAGCCGGTAACCCAGAAGTCGATCGGCAGACCGGAACGCTGAGCGGCGTAGCTCAGATTCATGATCTCCTCAATCAGTTCATGGTTGAAGCTCGGACGGGGCTGTGCACGCAACATCATCCACATAGTACGACGCCCTTCTTCGTAATAGGCGACTAACTGCGTGGTGTTGCCGACTTCGGTAAATAATCTGCACGTTGCTTGGTTAATAACTGTCATTGTCTCATCCTCTGTTTATATTTGATGCGTTAAATACGCCACATCAGCGTAATGCAGAGTGAGGCCAGACCAAATGAGAGATTGATTTACAACACAAAATCCAGAGTGATCCCCGACTCGCGCGTCGGGGATTGATTAGGCGGGTTACTTAATAGCGGCACGCTGCTCCACGGCAACATGAAGACGCTTAACACGTTTTGAATAGATGGCCGTGATGATGGGCACCAGCACGGAGGTCACAATCACGGACGTTGCCACCAGCGCTGTGGCAGCAGGGGCAATCGGTTTAAACTGCGGCAGCATCTCGGCAATCAGCACCGGTGTCGCCACCGCTGCGCCTGCCGTACTGGATGCAGCTATGCCAGCCGTGCCATCCCCGCCCCCAATCAGTCGATCGGTCAGAATGAGTGGGATGCCGGTAATAATGATCACCGACACGCCCAGCATGATGCCCAGCAGTCCGGTTTCCGCAATGACACCCAGGTTAATGGTGTTACCCAGAGCAAAGGCGAAGAAAGGAATCAGCGTATGGACCGCTTTTCCGAAGAAGTCGCGCAGCTCCGGATCAAGATTCCCTAATGCAAACCCCACAATAAACGGCAGGACCGCCCCCACAAACACGTGCGGCTCGAATGAGGCGATGCCGGCGGTGCCCAGGATAACCATGGTCATTAATGGCCCGGACTCCAGAGACATCAGCACAAACGCACCCGCCTCCTCTTTGGAACCATATTGCTGCATGATCGAGGCATAAAGGCCGCCATTGGTCATATCCATGGCAGCCACCAACGCCAGCGTCGATAACCCGGCAAACATCCCTACTTCTACGCCATTCTCCGGCATCACCCGTGAGGCGATGGCAGCCACAACCCAGGCGACGGCAATCTTGGTAAGCACCAGCGTGCCCGATTTACGCAGTACCGTCCCGGTGGCGCTGAGTTTAATCGACGCGCCCATACAGAAAAACCAGACGGCCAGAATGGGTACCGTGCCGGTCATCAGGCCGTTGGTGAAAGAACCGAAATATTTCCCGGCGCCTGGAGAAAACGTATGACAGAGTGCGCCGATAAAGAGCGGAATGAGCATCATACCGCCCGGAATTTTGTCTATAGCACGTTTGATATGCATATGGATGTCACCTTTGCTATGCCAGAGGGTGGAGCAGGAAGTGCCCGAAGGCGATGCAAGCAAAGTAGTGACTTGAGGTAATCAAAACAGTGATCGCCTCGATAAAATGAAACGCTGTTTTATTTTTAATGACCTGTTGTTTTGATAACTATGATGGAGATCGCCATACCAGTCTCAGATGAGACTAAAAAAACGGGACGCCGTGGCGTCCCGCTCGCTATTTTTGCCCGTACCAGGCGTTCTCGCCATGCTTTCGCAGGTAGTGCAGGTCAAGCAGCGTCTGGTTAATCGGCGGCAGATTAGCGGTCAGCTGCTGGCTGAACAGGCCCATATACGCCACCTCCTCCAGCACAACCGCGCTGTGCACCGCAGCGTGGGCATCTTTCCCCCAGGCAAACGGGCCATGAGAGTTGACCAGTACCGCCGGGATCGCCGAAGGAGACAACCCGCGTTGCGCAAAAGTCTCGATAATCACCTCACCGGTGTTCCACTCGTAGTCGTGCTGAATCTCTTCATTGCGCATCGACCGGGTACAGGGGATCTCACCATAGAAGTCATCGGCGTGGGTGGTTCCCCAGGCAGGAATCGGTCGTCCTGCCTGGGCCCAGATGGTCGCATGCCGCGAATGGGTATGGACAATGCCACCCACCTCCGGCCAGGCGAGGTAAAGCGCGCGGTGCGTCGCCGTGTCCGAGGAGGGGCGTTTATCCCCTTCCACCACGTCGCCACTCGCCAGATCGACCACGACCATATCGTCGCGCTTCATCACTTCATAGCGCACGCCGGAAGGTTTAATCACCAGCAACCCCTGTTCGCGATCAACAGCGCTGACATTGCCCCAGGTGAAGGTCACCAGGTTGTATTTGGGTAGATCCAGATTCGCTTCCAGAACCTGTTGTTTCAGGTGTTCCAGCATCTATTTTCTCCTGCTGACAATCGTCCCTGAATTTTGCGGAGTCGGACGCGAAAGAGTTATGGAGCAAATGGCTATAAACGCAGAAGGAATGGCTGTGAATGCAAAAATGTGTCGTGATTTCAGAATTTTCTATCTTCGGAATTTAACCAGAACGCTTAGAATCCTCTCAGGCAATGCGTGGCCCTGTCGGGTTTACATTGCGAGTCTCCCGCTACAAACGGTTTGTCCATGGTGATCACATTTCCATGCCGACACGGATGCGGCAATGATGCGACACAAGCGGGCTGAGGAAATATCGGAGCTATACTAAGAGTGTTGCCTCTGTGAGCACATCAAAGGAGAAGTGTATGACAACAACAATGAAACGAATCACTGCCGTTGTACTGGCGACCACGTTAGCTGTTGCACTGAGCGGCTGTTCTAACTGGTCTAAACGTGACCGCAACACCGCTATTGGCGCGGGCGCGGGTGCGATTGGGGGTTCAGTATTGACCAATGGTAGCGCACTCGGCACAGTCGGTGGCGCCGCTGTCGGTGGTATTATCGGTCATCAGGTCCACTAAAGACCTTATTAAAAGAATAATCGGCTACGCTAAGCATCTACACAACAATCGGGCTACTTCGGTAGCCCGATTTTTTTCAGCCACCCGCCAGTTTGACCTTCATGCCTTTGGCTTCCAGCAGGCTTTTCAGTAAATCGCGCTTATCCCCCTGAATCTCGATAACGCCCTCTTTCACTGAACCCCCACAGCCGCACTTCTTTTTGAGTTCGGCCGCCAGCAGCGTCAATGCCGCGTCGTCCAGGTCGATACCGGTAATCAGGCAGACGCCTTTTCCCTTGCGACCACTGGTCTGACGCTGGATGCGCACAATGCCATCCCCTTTTGGGCGCTCCTTCGCTGGCTCCGGCTGGGTAATGCGCCCGCTGTCGGTTGAGTAAACCAGTGGATTATCCTTCGCCATTATTGTGTCTCCAGACTGTGCAGGATCGCCTGCAGAGTGGCGGCGGGATCGGCGGATTGGGTGATCGGACGCCCGATAACCATATAGTCCACGCCCGCCTGCTTCGCCTGCTCAGGTGTCATGATGCGACGCTGATCGCCTGCATCACTGCCTGCCGGGCGAATCCCCGGCGTGACCAGCGCAAACTCCTGACCTAAAACCTGTTTGAAGCGGACAGCCTCATGGGCGGAACAGACCACACCATCCAGCCCGCACGACAATGTCAGCTTCGCCAGTCGCTCTGCCTGTTCGGCAGGCGAAAGCGTAATGCCCAGCCCTTTGAGATCCTCTGCATCCATACTGGTCAGTACAGTCACCGCAATGAGCAGGGGCGCTTCTTTACCAAAGGGAAGCAGCGCTTCACGCGCCGCGTTCATCATCCGTGCCCCGCCACTGGCATGGACGTTGACCATCCAGACCCCGAGATCGGCAGCGGCCGCCACGGCATGAGCGGTAGTGTTGGGAATATCGTGGAATTTAAGATCGAGGAAGATTTCAAAGCCGCGCTGCTGCAGAGTGTTAACCAGCGAGGGGCCAAATAGCGTAAACATCTCTTTGCCCACTTTAAGGCGGCAACTGCGGGGATCGATCTGGTCGACGAAACGCAGTGCGCTGTCGAGGTCATGATAATCCAGCGCTACCAGAATCGGCGAAGCGGTCACGTTGTGGGGTGAAGGCATGGCATTTCCTCTGCAACAGGCGCCCGCAGGCGCAATAGACAAACGGCAAGCATTCTACCTGCGGTGTCTGACCATCACAATCGCCATTGCCCTCCTGCCTGGCAAATTCTGCACTGTCGCTGAGGTCTGTAAGCTAACTCAACCTATAGTATGTTGTAACTACAATGAGCTATTAATGGTGCGGCTGCAGCGGCCGGTTTACTGGCCGTCGAGGCCGCGGATAGGCTTAACCGAAGACCAGGTGCGGCAGGATGGGCAGTGCCAGTAGAGTGCGTGGGCGGTAAAGCCGCACTTCTGGCAGCGATAGCGCGGCTTGGTGCGGATCTGTTCGCCAACCATGTCGCGCAACACCATCAGGCTCTCTTTCGCCCGGCCATCTTCCGCTTCATGCAGATTCAAATCCATCAGGCGGTGGAACACCCGCATGGTAGGATGACGCTGCAGCTGACGGCTGATGTAATTCTGGGCCGCTTCGGGCCCCTGCTGCTGCTCAAGGATGTCAGACAGATAGAGCTCCGCAGCCGCGCCGGTGTTCTCTTCAACACAGCGATGAAGAAACTCTGACCAGGCGTCGGGCTGATTGAGCTGCTGGAAACAGGTCTCCAGCATCCCCAGCGTTTCACTCACCAGCTCTTTATCCTGATCCAGCACCCGCTGCAGATGGCCCACCGCTTTAGCGTAATCGCCTTTTTCCATCAGGATACGGCCCATCATGATCGAGATACGTGCGCTGTTACGATCGGCCGACTCCCCTTTCTTCAGCAGGCTCATGGCACGATCGAGATCGTCGCTGCTCATCGCCTGCAGAGCCAGCTCGCAGTAGAAATGGGCTATTTCGCCTTTCTGCTTCTCTTTGCCAAGCTTAACCAGCCGTTCCGCAACCTCAATCGCCTGCTGCCAGTCGCTGGTTGCCTGGTGAATCAGCAGCAGTTGCTGCAGCGCACCCACCCGAAAGTCAGTTTCATCGGTGAGCTGCTTAAACATGTCTTCCGCGCGGTCATATAAGCCCGCCGCCATATAGTCGCGGCCCAGTTGCTGTACGGCGAGCAGTCGCTGCTCATAGCTCAGGGAGGCGCTTTCCATTAAAGCCTGATGGATGCGGATGGCGCGGTCGACTTCCCCGCGCGAACGGAACAGATTGCCCAGCGTCAGGTGTGCTTCAACCGTGCCGCTGTCCTCTTTCAGCATCTCAAGGAAGAGGTCGACCGCTTTGTCCTGCTGATTGGAGAGCAGGAAGTTTACGCCAGCGACATATTCACGTGACAGTCGGTTGGCTTCCTGTTGCTTATCCTGATGCGCGCTGCGACGGCCCATATACCAGCCATACGCTGCCGCCACCGGCAGTAACAGAAACAGCAATTCATGCATCAGGGATTATTCCCGGCCAGCCGGAGAAGATGGCGTGGTCGCCAGGGCAGTACTCTGCTCGATTTGGGTCTGCATACGCTTAATTTTCCGGTTGGCATTCGCCAGGGAGACGCGGGTCCGTAACCAGAACAGACCGCAGATGATCCAGCCAAGCACGAAACCTGCGCCAAACAGGGATGCCAGTAAGGTCGAGATGCTGAACTCACCCTGCGCCAGCAGATAGTTAAAAGTAATGACCTGATCGTTATGCGCACCCAGGGTGACGGAAATAATGAAAATGACCAGTACCACTAAAAAAATCAGCAAATATTTCACAGTGCATCCTGTTGTGAGGTTGTCGGGTAGAATTATGCCAAAACTCCAGCAAAAATGCTGCTCCCAGCAGCATCGGGCGGGTCGCTTTTACGCAGGCCCGTCTAATAATATGGGGTCTTACGGGTGAATTACAATCAGGGCTCCCGCTGCGCCACCTCTTTTTGCTCTTCCGGCGGCAGCGTCAGCGGGCCACAGAATCGCTGCGCCAGCCAGGTGGCAATGGTGACCAGTAGCCAGGAGAGTATGGTTGCCATCGCCAGATCCCGTGGCCAGTGCATGCCCAGCAGCAGACGACTCGCCATTACGCCGGTGGCCCACAGAAAGATCACCACCACGGTTTTATAGTGCCGACGCGGCCAGAGCAGACCCAATGCCAGCAGCGCCCAGCTGGCGGCAAACATAGTATGTCCCGACGGGAAAGCGAAACCGGTTTCAAACGCCCAGTGCCGTTTCAGCCAGCCTGGGATCTGCGTCTCATCGGCAATCAGTGAGGTTACCATCTCGCCACGCTGTTTGCGCTTCATCTCGTAGAAGGTCTTTTCATCCAGCCCGTGATGCTGTTCCAGCCAGATCACATAGGGACGCGGCTCCTGAATCTGCTCTTTGATATAGGATTTGGTGTATTGCCCGGCCAGAATGGTGGCGTTCATGATCAGCAACAGCAGGATGGCTGGCTTCAGCCGAAAGCGCAGGCACCAGAGCATCCAGGCACTAAGCACGACGCTGGTAACAATGCCCCAGGGGTTGGTGACGGTCTCGGTCATCCAGAAGAGACCTTTCAGCAGCGCATTGCTTTCGCCTGGTTGCCAGCGCCAGCCGCTCAGCCAGACCGCAACCGGCATGATCAGCAGCAGCAGCATTCCAAAGGTGGTACGACGTGAAATCTTAAACATCCTCTTCCCTTATCCCGGCGTCAAAAGACAGCAATTGCATAACTTTAGCTTAAAAAAGAATAACATAACCGTTGCCGATTGGATAATTGTGCTTTATCACTGCAATTGGTATCAGAGATTACCAGCCCGCTTGCGGGTTGTGGCACAATATTGCACGTTTGTCGGGCCACACTGGCCTGTGCACTATCATGATGATAGTGCATCCTCTGAAGGTTCTGGAGAGTCACATGCAGCTTAAACGGGTGGCAGAAGCCAAACTGCCCACGCCATGGGGAGATTTCCTGATGGTTGGTTTTGAAGAACTGGCAACCGGACATGACCACGTTGCACTGGTTTTTGGCGATATTAATGATAACGAGCCGGTACTGGCGCGCGTTCACTCTGAATGCCTGACCGGCGATGCACTCTTCAGCCTGCGTTGCGACTGTGGTTTTCAGCTGGAAGCCGCCCTCAATGCCATCGCAGAAGAGGGTCGCGGCGCACTGCTCTATCACCGTCAGGAAGGCCGTAACATCGGTCTGCTGAACAAAATCCGTGCCTATGCGTTGCAGGACAAAGGGTATGACACGGTAGAAGCGAACCATCAGCTGGGCTTTGCCGCCGATGAGCGCGACTTCACGCTGTGCGCCGATATGTTCAAACTGCTGGGCGTCAATGAAGTGCGTCTGCTGACCAATAACCCGCGTAAAGTGGAGATCCTCAGCGAAGCCGGGATCAACATTGTTGAACGCGTGCCGCTGGTCGTGGGACGTAATCCGAAGAATGCGCACTATCTGGATACGAAAGCGGAAAAGATGGGGCATCTGCTGCCGAAGTCATAACTAAGCTGGGACTCACTGGCATCTGACCCTTGAAGAAGCCAAATCTGAGAGAATCCTCAAGCAACGGATCAGCTCAACGCGCAGGGGGCACGGTCAGAAGAGGAAAGCGTCCCGCCGCCCGGATAAAAACGCCGGGAGCGTTTTTGAACAACGCAAAGCGTTGGCCCGGTACGGGCGCACCTCAGGGATGAGGTGCGTAATTGCGCGGGCCGGGCATGTCATGGACTGGCATTAGCGTCTTTCCGATCTGACCGTGCTCCCTGTGCAGCCACGGTCTCACAGCTTCTTATTACAGACGTTGTAAGCTACATAAAAAAAGCCGGGTTTCCCCGGCTTTTTTTTCAGTCCAGCATATTGCGGATAACGTAGTGCAGGATGCCGTCATTGCGGTAATAGGTCAGCTCATTACCGGTATCGATGCGACAGCGGGTGTCCAGCTCTTCCTTACTGCCGTCAGCACGGGTCAGCGTCACTTTAACGCTGCAGCCAGGCGTCAGTGCCTGAAGATTTTCCACGTCAATGCGCTCCTCACCGGTCAGCCCCAGGCTTTTGCGGGTCACGCCCTGCGGAAACTCCAGTGGCAGGATGCCCATCCCAATCAGGTTTGAGCGGTGAATACGCTCAAAAGATTCCGCAATTACTACCCTGACCCCCTGCAGACGTGGTCCTTTCGCCGCCCAGTCGCGACTTGAACCAGAGCCATACTCAAGACCCGCGATGACCGCCAGCGGCACGCCTTCCGCCTGATATTTCATTGCCGCATCATAGATGGCCAGCTGTTCGCCACTTGGGTAGTGTCGGGTATAACCGCCCTCCACGCCGGGCACCATTTCATTACGGATACGGATGTTGGCGAACGTGCCGCGCATCATCACTTCATGGTTACCGCGACGCGAACCATAGGAGTTAAAGTCTGTACGCTCCACGCCGTGTGACAGCAGATACCGTCCGGCCGGACTTTCCGCTTTGATGCTGCCCGCCGGTGAAATATGGTCAGTGGTGACCGAGTCGCCCAGCATGGCGAGCACTCGCGCACCGCGAATATCCTGCACCGGCTTAGGCTCTTTCTCCATATCGTCAAAGAAAGGCGACAGACGAATATAAGTCGATCCCTCATCCCAGTCGTAAGTCGCGGCTTCACTCACCTTAATCTCCTGCCACTCTGGCGTACCGTCGAAGACTTCAGCGTACTCTTTGTGGAACATGTCGCTGGTGACCTGCTGCACGGCCGTAGCGATCTCTTCCGGTGAAGGCCAGATATCTTTCAGGTAGACCGGCTGGCCCTGACGATCGTGGCCCAGCGGCTCGGTCTGCAGGTTGATCTTCATGTTACCCGCCAGCGCATAGGCCACCACCAGCGGCGGCGACGCCAGCCAGTTGGTTTTAATCAGCGGATGAATACGGCCTTCAAAGTTGCGGTTGCCGGACAGCACAGCACCCACCGTAAGGTCGCCTGCTTTGATCGCAGACTCGATCTCATCTTTCAGCGGGCCGGAGTTACCGATACAGGTGGTGCAGCCATAACCAACCAGATTAAAGCCCAGCTCGTCGAGATAAGAGGTCAGTTGCGCGACGGCCAGGTAGTCTGAAACCACTTTAGAACCGGGTGCCAGCGAGGCTTTGACCCACGGCTGACGTTTCAGCCCCCGCTCGACCGCTTTCTTCGCCAGTAAACCGGCCGCCATTAAGACGCTGGGGTTGGAGGTGTTAGTACAGGAGGTAATCGCACTGATTACCACCGCTCCATCGGTCAGCTTATGCGTCAGCCCGGTATCACTGTCGGTATACTCAACGATTTTATGGGGTTTCTGCGCCTGATTCACTTCCAGCTCATTGCTGGCATCAAACGCGGCGGGCACATCGCCCAGCGACACCCGATCCTGCGGACGTTTTGGTCCTGCGAGGCTCGATTCCACCTCATTCATATCCAGCGCCAGAGTGCTGGTAAAACGCGGCTCATCGCCAGGGTTGCGCCACAGACCCTGCGCTTTGGCATAGGCTTCCACTAACGCTACCTGTTCGGCATCGCGTCCGGTCAGGGTCATGTAGCTCAGCGTGACGTCATCAACCGGGAAGAATCCGCAGGTTGCGCCATATTCCGGTGCCATGTTGGCGATGGTCGCGCGGTCTGCCAGCGGCAGATCGGCCAGGCCATCACCGTAAAATTCAACGAATTTACCGACAACGCCGTGCTTACGCAGCATCTGGGTAACGGTCAACACGAGGTCGGTTGCCGTAATGCCCGCCCGCAGTTTGCCGGTAAGTTTGAAACCCACCACATCCGGGATAAGCATTGAGACAGGCTGACCGAGCATGGCGGCTTCGGCTTCGATTCCCCCTACTCCCCATCCCAGCACGCCAAGCGCGTTGATCATGGTGGTGTGAGAGTCCGTACCGACCAGGGTATCGGGCCAGGCGTACTCTTCACCATTCACGGTTTCATGCCAGATCGCCTTGCCGAGATATTCCAGGTTCACCTGATGGCAAATACCGGTGCCCGGCGGCACCACGCGGAATTTATCAAACGCCTTCTGGCCCCAGCGGAGAAAGACGTAGCGCTCATGGTTTCGCTCCATCTCCAGCCGGACGTTCTCTTCAAAGGCGTCATCATTGCCAAAATGGTCGACAGTGACCGAGTGGTCGATAACCAGATCAACCGGTGACAGCGGATTGACTTTCGCCACATCGCCGCCTAGCCGATTCACTGCTTCTCGCATCGCAGCAAGGTCGACTACCGCAGGCACGCCAGTAAAGTCCTGCATTAATACACGGGCTGGCCGGTAGGCAATTTCACGATCGGCGTGGGCATCTTTTTGCCAGTCAACCAGCGCCTGGATGTCCTCCGTCGTAACAGAGTCACCATCCTGATAGCGCAGTAAATTTTCCAGCAGGACTTTAAGGGATTTTGGCAGGCGATCGATATTGCCAAGGTGTTGAGCAGCATGGGGAAGACTGAAGATGTGATATTTTTTGGTGTCGACCTGCAGTACTTCCTGACTCTGCTCGCGTAGGGTAGACGACATAGCTCCTCCTTTCATTCATGGTCTTTAAACCTCAGAGAGACAAAGGTTTATGTTAAAGATAGACCACAATTTCGTTAACGTTTTGATTACAACACAAATTGCTACAATCGATCGCAAACGAAAATGCCCCGTGAAGTCACGAGGCATCATGAAAAGGTGATTTTAATTCAAATTACAGGGTTATCCACACCGCCGCAGACCAGAACGCAAAGGAGAATGCATACGCGCTGAGCCAGGACATTTTAATAATATTCATTTGGTTCACTCCTTCGCCGGAATCGGGCGTAAAAGTTTTTGCGGTCACCTTATAGAAAGAGGCGACACCCTTTGGTCGTACAGGATGTGGTAAGGGCATTTATAGGCCCACCGGAAATTCCGGTTTTAAAAGAACAGTGACGAAGAAATGGTCTGACAACGTTATTTGTTTTTAGGGTCCAGAAACGACTCAATAAAAAGTCTCTGGTTATCACTCAAATCCCATGAATCGGGGATAGACACTTTTTCGTCCTTTGCAAGGGGTTCTTTTCCTTTACAGGAGACCGTCTTGTGCTGACCCGAGGTCAGGGAACGTTTATGGCTGAGTGTATTTGCCCACATGGCTTTAGCCCCAGATACGCCAAATCATTAACGCGACAACTACCCAAAACAGCGCAGAGGCAGCGAATACGGTTAACCAGGCTTTGCGACGAGTGTTGCCGGTACGCTCAACCTTGGTGCTTTTTGCCGGGAAACCCGGTTGTACAGTCAGTCGTGTATTCATAGTTTTTGATAATCACTCTCAACAAAATGATTGATAACATCGATTAAGATTTAGGAGGAATCCTAAACGCGTTAAGGCCAAAAATCCAGTTATTTTTATTGAGTACAACGATTAACGGTATTAATCAATGAGCTCAGGTAACGTAAGAAATCATTAATACCGGAACTAATATTTAATTAAAAAACCCGCTAAAAAATTTGAGTTAATTTAAAAACAGATCCACTCAAAACTATAGATAACACTTAAGAACCTTATGTTTACTGGCTTCCCACGTTAGCTCTTAACTGGAGTATGGGAATATTCCTGGCAAGCCGCAAAGTGACATAGTTAAAAATGTGTTGTAATTCGCATTTAAGAAAGCCCGATGAGGAAACATGTGATCAATGTTTCATTTACAAAAAAATCATAAAAACTTTTGAGTCTCATTTGGCGCTAAAGCCAGGAGACAAAAAAGGCTGCACCAGGCAGCCTTATGTTTACGTGGGGAGGTTAAATTCTATTTAAACGGCAGTTTGATATCTTTAAACATCGCTTCAATGTCTTCATTGGAGCGCAACGCAACCGCAGTATCTACCACATCGCGCGTCAGGTGCGGCGCAAAACGTTGGATAAAATCATACATATAGCTGCGCAGGAAGGTGCTGCGGCGGAATCCAATCTTAGTGGTGCTGTTGGTAAAGATATCGGCGGCTTCAATGCGAATCAGGTCAGGATCGGCCACCGGATCTACTGCCATGCTGGCGATAACGCCAACCCCCAGACCTAAGCGGACATAAGTTTTGATTACGTCGGCGTCGGTCGCGGTAAAGACGATGCGTGGCGTTAAACCTGCACGATTGAAAGCCGTATCCAGTTCTGAACGCCCGGTAAAGCCAAAGGTGTAGGTCACCAGCGGATATTCGGCCAGCTCCTCAATGGTGACCTGCCCTTTTCCGGCCAGCGGATGATCGGCAGTCACCACAATCGCCCGATTCCAGTGGTAGCACGGCAGCATGATTAAATCGTCATAGAGATGCAGGGCTTCGGTGGCGATGGCAAAATCCGCATTACCTTTGGAGACGGCTTCGGCGATCTGAGTTGGAGAACCCTGATGCATGTGCAAAGAGACGCGAGGATAGCGCTCAATAAATCCTTTGATCACACCAGGCAGCGCGTAGCGAGCCTGGGTGTGCGTGGTTGCGACATAGAGCGAGCCTTTATCAGGCCAGGTGTGTTCACCGGCTACCGATTTAATCGCATCCACTTTGGAGAGAACTTCACGCGCTATACGGATGATCTCTTCCCCTGCAGGCGTGACCTGGGTGAGATGTTTACCGCTGCGGGCAAAGATTTGCACGCCCAGTTCATCTTCCAGCATACGCACCTGTTTACTGATGCCGGGTTGAGAGGTGTAGAGACCTTCCGCCGTCGAAGAGACGTTGAGATTGTGATTGACCACTTCAACGATATAGCGCAACTGCTGTAATTTCATATCTATTCCATCCCGGTAAGTTACAGAGTCGCATCCCCGGTTGACGTATAGTCGCGAGGGTAAAGAGATGCTATGCATCAGGAAAGGTCGGAAATGCTATAACAACTATATCAGTTTAAGTGAGAGAGTAGAACGGATTGATATAAGGCTCAGAAAAAGGCCAGCGAGCGCTGGCCTTCAGGGATTACTTTTTCGCTTCCTGCCATTTGCCATCTATATAGAAGGCCGACCATCCGGTTGCCTTGCCCTCTTTTTCTGAGGAGACATACTGCTGTTTGGTCTTGCGGCTGAACCGCACCAGCGTTTTGTTGCCTTCCGGATCGGCTGCTGGCGCATCGGCCAGATATTTCAGCTTCTCAGGCAGACGATCTTTGAAGCGCTGAAGCTCTTCCACCAGCGGCGCACGCGTCTCGCGTGATTTCGGGAAGGTGTTGGCCGCGAGGAAAACGCCCGCCGCACCGTCACGCAACACGAAGTAAGCATCTGACTTCTCACACGCCAGCTCTGGCAGCGGAACCGGATCCTCTTTCGGCGGAGCAACTTCACCACTACGCAGGATCTTGCGGGTGTTTTTGCACTCTTCATTGGTACACGCCATGTACTTACCAAAGCGTCCCATCTTCAGGTGCATCTCCGAACCACACTTCTCGCACTCCACTACCGGGCCGTCATAGCCTTTGATGCGGAATTCGCCCTTCTCAATCTCGTAACCATCACATTCCGGGTTATTACCGCAGACATGCAGTTTACGTTCGTTATCGATCAGGTAGCTGTCCATGGCCGTACCACACTTCTGGCAGCGACGACGGGCACGCAGGGCGTTGGTTTCAGCATCATCCCCTTCCAGAATATTGAGAACTTCATTTTCCGGGATCAGGTTGATGGTCTGTTTGCAGCGCTCTTTAGGTGGCAGCGCATAGCCGGAACAGCCCAGGAAGACGCCGGTACTGGCAGTTCGAATCCCCATCGGACGGCTACAGGTCGGGCAGTCAATCGAGGTCAGCACCATCTGGTTCGGCTGCATCCCGCCCTCTTCAGGATCTTTCTCAGCCAGTTCAAGCTGCTGGGTAAAATCGGTGAAGAAGTGGTCGAGTACCGTTTTCCATTGCGCCTGGTTATTGGCAACCTGGTCAAGGTTGCTCTCCATGCGGGCGGTGAAATCATAATTCATCAGTTCGCGGAAGTTCTCTTCCAGACGATCGGTGACGATTTCACCCATTTTTTCCGCATAAAAACGGCGGTTTTCAACCCGTACGTAGCCACGATCCTGAATCGTCGAGGTAATGGCGGCGTAGGTGGATGGACGACCAATTCCGCGCTTCTCCAGCTCGCGCACCAGTGACGCTTCGCTGAAGCGCGCCGGTGGCTTGGTGAAGTGCTGACCGGGTAGCAGTTGTTGCAGGTCCAGAACATCACCCACGCTTACCGCAGGCAGCGTACGATCTTCATCATTCTTACGCAGCGCAGGCATCACTTTGGTCCAGCCGTCGAAACGCAGAATACGGCCTTTCGCTTTGAGCCGGAAATCACCGGCGGCGGCAGTAATGGTGCTGGAGTCATATTTTGCTGGTGTCATCTGACAGGCAACAAACTGACGCCAGATCAGCTGATAGAGTTTCTGCGCATCCGCTTCCATATCTTTCAGCTTTTCCGCCACCACTTCCACATCAGAAGGACGAATCGCTTCGTGCGCTTCCTGGGAGTTCTCTTTGCTGGCGTAAGTTATGGCGTTTTCAGGCAGATACTTTTTACCGAAATTGCTTTCGATATAGCCACGCGCCATGGCGACCGCATCCTGACTCAGGTTGGTCGAATCGGTACGCATATAAGTAATGTGGCCCGCTTCATACAGCCGCTGGGCCATCATCATGGTCTTCTTAACGCCAAAGCCGAGACGGGTGCTGGCAGCCTGCTGCAGTGTCGAGGTGATATAAGGCGCGCCCGGCTTGCTGCTGGTCGGCTTATCTTCACGATCCACGATCTCATAGCGCGCTTTTTCCAGCAGCGCGACGGCGGCATACGTCTCGTCGCGGTTGACCGGACGGAAGGCTTTATCGCCTTTGTGCGTCACGTCCATCGACAGCTCATCGCCTTTCGGCGTGGTCAGCGCGGCATTAACTTCCCAGTACTCTTCGGGAACAAAAGCTTTAATCTCACGTTCACGTTCCACCACGAGGCGAACGGCAACGGATTGCACACGTCCGGCAGAGAGACCACGAGCGATCTTTTTCCACAGCAGTGGCGAGACCATGTAGCCCACCACGCGGTCCATAAAGCGACGCGCCTGCTGAGCATTAACCCGATCAATATTCAGTTCGCCCGGCTTTTCAAACGCCTGACGAATCGCATTCTTGGTTATTTCGTTAAACACGACGCGGCTGAAGCGCGAGTCATCACCACCAATCACTTCCCGCAGGTGCCAGGCAATGGCTTCCCCTTCGCGGTCAAGGTCGGTTGCGAGATAGATGTGGTCAGCATTGGCGGCTAACGCCTTCAGTTCGGCGACCACTTTCTCTTTGCCGGGCAGAATCTGATAGTCCGCTTCCCAGCCGTGATAGGGGTCAACACCCATGCGGCTGACGAGTGCGGCCTTCTCATCTTTTTTAACTTTTTTGACTTTCTTGTCAGTCGAAGCGTCTTTGACTTTCTTATCTGTCGAGGCGTCAGCACTTTTCTTCGCGGTTGAACCACTGGTCGGCAGATCCCGGATATGACCCACGCTGGATTTAACCACGTAATCACTACCCAGGTATTTATTGATTGTTTTAGCCTTTGCCGGGGACTCAACAATAACGAGTGCTTTACCCATATTTACCTTTACCTAATGAAAACATCCTGCTTAACGGGAGAGGATTGGATGCCCAAAAACCCAATGGGTTCAATATTGCTGCGCCTGTTTAACATTTCAAGGCGGAGGGGTCAATCTCAGATCAGATGATGTGGCGTTATGCAACTGCATGATAAAGAGTGCTTTTTCTATCTGAACTCATCGCACATCCTGGTGCAAAATCCCTGAAATCGGAATCGCCCACACTCTACCTGATAAAATCTGTTACGCAACTTAATTAGCACTCAGCCCGGACTTACGCCAGGTTTTCATCGATTACACCGATTTGTCACACCCTGTGACTCGCCAGTAATATAGAAAGGATTGGAGTACTGTCAAACAGGAGTGAATAAATGCAGAGTTCAACTCAGGCCTTTTCCCGCCAGGCGTTGCTGGAAAAGGCCAATGCGCTGATCAAAGAACATGATGATTATTTAGCGGGAATGCAGGCGGATGAGGTGATTCAGCAGGGAGATGTGCTGGTATTTCGCGGACCGTTTTTTCTCGATGCCGATGGAGTGCCGACGGCTAAAACCACAGCGGTGTTTAACGTGTTCAAACACCTTGCCGTGGTGCTGTCGCCGCTCTACCACCTGGAATAAAAAAACCCGGCGCAGGCCGGGTTTCGCATCATCAGAGCAGGGGCTTTTCGCCGCGCTGCCAGAGTTTCAGCAGCAGGCGCTCTGCCACCGAGCCGGCGCTCTGCGTAAAGCGATCCATCACCTTACGGCGGCGGGCATAATGCACGCCGAGCACGCTGAATTTATCCATCTGACGGATGATCAGATCATCGCTGGTGCCGATTTCGTCAACCAGTCCGAGGTCCAGCGCCTGGCGTCCATACCAGTGTTCACCGGTTGCCACCTGATCGATGTCGAGTGACGGGCGCATCTGGTGGACAAACTGCTTGAACAGCAGGTGCGTTTCGTCGAGATCTTCCTGGAATTTCTCACGTCCCTCTTCGGTGTTTTCACCAAACAGCGTCAGCGTGCGCTTGTACTGTCCGGCGGTATGCAGCTCAATATCAATATCGTTCCGTTTCAGCAAGCGGTTGAAATTGGGGATCTGCGCGACCACGCCGATGGAGCCAATAATCGAGAAAGGTGCCGCCACAATACGATCGGCTACGCAGGCCATCATGTAACCGCCGCTGGCCGCCACTTTATCCACGGCCGCCGTGATGCGCAGACCCTGATCGCGCAGACGCTGCAGCTGCGAGGCTGCCAGGCCATAGCCATGAACCACGCCGCCAGGGCTTTCAAGACGCAGCAGCACTTCATCGCCAGGCTGCTTGACGGCCAGCACGGCTGAAATCTCTTCGCGCAGTGAAGTCACCTCATGGGCGTCCATGCTGCCTTTGAAGTCGAGTACATAGAGCGTGGGCTTCGCACTGTCTGTCTGCCCCAGCTTCGCCGCCTGCTTTTCCGCTTTGGCTTTCAGCTTTTCACTTTTCTTATGATTTTTCAGCCAGACTTTTTGTGCCTGAGGCTTCATTTTTGCCAGCTGCAAATCCTCTTTCATCTGTTGATAGTCATCATCCAGATGAGTCAGTCGAAGCTGACCGTTTTGTGCCCGTTTGCGTAATGCGGCATTCATCACAATCATGACAATCACAGCGACGGCAACCACCAGTGTCACCACTTTCGCTAAAAACAGTCCATACGTTGAAATAAAATCCATAGGTCGCCTTAGTAAACTGAGAATCAAAAACAGTTCGCCAGTTTAGCCGTTTTGCCCCGCTTCGTCGCCTGAAATGCCAGCAGCTGGCACAGAATGCGTGGGTTGGCGATTGCGCCCATTCGTAAATTCAGGCATAAAGCGGAATCATGCTGTTTTCGCTGGAGGACCCCGCTGTGCATTATCAACCGAAAAGCGACCTGCTCAATCATCGCATTATCCTGGTCACTGGCGCTTCAGATGGCATTGGCCGGGAAGCGGCGCTGACTTATGCCCGCTATGGCGCGGAAGTTATCCTGATGGGCCGTAACCCTGATAAGCTTCAGCAGGTCGAACAGGCGATCAATCAACTCAATCTCTGCCCTGCTCACACTGTGGTGTTCGATCTGGCCGAAGCGACACCGGAACGTTGCCAGCAGGTGGCAGAACAGCTGGCCCAGCAGTTTCCGCGTCTTGACGGCGTGCTGCATAACGCCGGTATCCTCGGTGAGATTGTGCCGCTGGCTGAACTCGACCCACAGGTCTGGCAGCAGGTGATGAACATCAACCTGGACGCCACCTTCTTCCTGACGCAGGCGCTGTTGCCGCTGCTGTTAAAATCGGATGCCGGTTCACTGGTGTTTACCACCTCCAGCGTGGGCCGCACCGGTCGCGCGGGCTGGGGGGCTTACGCCGTCTCTAAATTTGCTACCGAAGGCATGATGCAGGTACTGGCTGATGAGTATAAAACGCAGGCATTGCGGGTGAACTGTATTAATCCGGGCGGGACGCGAACCAAAATGCGTGCCAGCGCGTTCCCGCAGGAAGATGCCAATAAGCTGAAAACCCCTGCCGATTTGATGCCGCTCTACCTTTATCTGATGGGTGATGACAGCCGTCGTAAAACCGGGATCAGCTTTGATGCCCAGCCAGGCAGAAAACCGGGAGCCGCTGAATAATGGCTGACGATCGTCATCAACAGCGTCAGCAGCGGTTAAAAGAACAGGTAGATGCGCGTATTGCTGCAGCCACGGAGGTTCGTGGCATCCTGATGGTCTTTACCGGCAATGGCAAAGGCAAAACGACTGCGGCCTTTGGCACCGCACTCCGCGCCACCGGTCATGGCAAACGCGTGGCGGCTATCCAGTTCATTAAAGGTGACTGGCCGAATGGCGAGCGAAACCTGCTGGAACAGCACGGTGTTGAATTTCAGGTGATGGCAACCGGCTTTACCTGGGATACGCAGAACCGCGAAACGGATACCGCTGCCTGTCTGGCGGTGTGGCAGCATGCAAAACGGATGCTGGCCGATGAGCAGCTGGATCTGGTGGTGCTCGACGAAATCACCTATATGGTCAGCATGGATTATCTGCCACTGGAAGAGCTGATAGTGGCCCTGCAACAGCGCCCGGCGCATCAGAGCGTCATCATTACCGGACGTGGCTGTCATCGCAGCCTGACTGAGATGGCGGATACGGTGACTGAGATGCGGCCGGTTAAGCACGCTTTTGATGCCGGGATACAGGCTCAGCAGGGAATTGACTGGTAACAGAAAAAGAAAACGCAGCCCTGGGGCTGCGTTTTTAGCGATCGGGCAACGTGATTAACCGGAGTTACGTTTGCTGCCCGGATTGCGGCGTGGTGCACGTGGGGTGCTGCTCACTTTACTGTGACGTTTCACGGCACGACGAATCTGGTTCGCTTTGGTGCGACGACGATCTTTTTCGACCACCAGTTTGGTGACCGTTTCATCATCCATCTCCACCAGGTTACGCAGGTAGTTAACCGCAGGCAGATCCAGTTCGGTCCAGCCACCGCGTGGCAGGCCTTTTGGTAAGGTGATATCGCCGTAGCGAACACGCATCAGACGACTGACCTGCACGCCGACCGCTTCCCATAAACGACGCACTTCACGGTTACGTCCTTCGGTCAGGGTCACGTTGTACCACTGGTTGATCCCTTCTCCACCGCCAAATTTCAGGGTTTTAAAGGCAGCCGGGCCATCTTCCAGCTGAACGCCCTTGCTCAGCTGACGAATTTTATCATCGTCGACCTGACCAAAGACGCGCACCGCATATTCACGTTCCACTTCACGGCTCGGATGCATCAGGCGGTTCGCCAGTTCACCGTCAGTGGTGAAGAGCATCAGACCACAGGTGTTCACATCCAGACGGCCAACGGCAATCCAGCGTGAACCGCGCAGACGAGGCAGACGGTCAAATACCGTTGGGCGCCCTTCAGGATCGCTGCGGGTACAGAGTTCACCTTCTGGTTTGTAGTAAGCCAGCACGCGGCAAACTTCGGTTGCTGATTCAGCAATCGAGACCAGATGGCCATCAATACGGATTTTCAGAGATTTGCTGCTTTCAACGCGGTCGCCCAGGGTGGCGATCTTGCCGTCGACGCTGACACGGCCAGCGGCAATCATTGATTCGATTTCACGACGCGAGCCATGACCGGCACGCGCTAAGACTTTCTGTAACTTTTCGCTCATTGAGCTTCCTCTTTGTCGCCTTCCCAGGCGTCACGGTAGGGTGATAATTCTTTCTGAATCAACAGGTTAACCTATTAATTCGGCCCCATTATACAGGCATTTACCCCTGAAGTAACGCGCTTTATGAGTGGGTCTGAAGCGAATTAAGAAGGGTCAGCCTCTGATAGTTTTAGATCTGATAATATCTGACGCTGATTTAAATAATCCCCGTGCATCTGACAGGAATAAGATTAATAAAATGCATGTATTAAAAACTTTATAGCTGATGACAATTAAATTTTCAAACCACTTCAGTTTCATCAACGTAATGTTCTGGTGATAAAAACCTTAACACTATCTTACACTTTCGCTGGTTTTCCCTTGCTTTTATTCTTCTTAAAAAAACATTAAAGTCAGCACAAACAACTGTTTTAATGACTTAATCCATTATAACCGCTCGGTAAATACAAAAAACCCAGATTTTTTCTAACGCAGATTTATTTAAGGCCTTATTTTCAAGGACATTTGATTCTTATTAGCTTTAATAAATTGTACGACACTATTAAGCTGATATACTTTATTCCTGTAGCACAATAAAAAGCAGGACTCACGACAGATGGGTCTTGCAACAATGAAGTCCGGCTTTTGTTATTCGTTTATAAAAATAGTCTTTTTAGATTAATCCAATAAACCGGCGCATCCGGAGTTGTTGCGTTAATACGGTTCAGTGATGAACCTTGCTTGCATGTCAAAAATCTTCACCAGGGATTTCCCGACATGCCTGAATAAAGAAACCCATCATGAAAAACCTGTTGCTGTGCCCGGTGCTTGCTGCACTGGTGCTGAGCGGGTGTTCTGTGGGCCATACTGAGTACAGTCGTACGGCGATGCAGCACGTAGATATGAGCGTGACTGGCATTCCGACGATCCTCGGTCTCGGCACACTGGGCACCAGCATTCCTCTGACGCCTGAATATAGCCTGACAGCTGCGCACGTTGCCAAAACTGCCGTGCAGCGCGTCAAGTCTTATCACCCTTATTGCGACCTTGCGATTATTTATCACAAGAATGACGCCAGCACGCTGACTAAGTTCCGCAGCAGCGACATCGGCGATCCGGTTAAAATGTATGGCTACAGTTTTATTTCAGCGATGCCGGTTGAATCGACCGGAGTTAATTTAGCCCGTACGGCTATTCGGAATAACTGGAATAAAAGTCCCTGTATAGCCATGGCCTCCAATGCAGGTGTTGTTCAGGGGATGTCGGGCGGCGGCGTTTATAACCGTGATGATACGCTGGGCGGCGTGATTGTTGGCTATTCTGACTCGATTAAAAATGGGCGTAATAACAAAGTGATCCTGAAAGATGTGTCACTTTATATTCCTTACGGCCAGTTTAAAAGCTGGCTAGAGTCGAATCTGGCCCAGACACCGACACGCGGTGCCTGAGCCTGAGGGCTTACAGGAACGGGCGGGTATCGCCCACCCCTTCACGCACAATTTCCGGCGCATCGGTGGTCAGATCGACCACCGTGGTCGGCTGCTGGCCCAGCGTGCCGCCGTCGATAATCAGATCGACCAGCTTGCCGATGCTGTGCTGGATCTCTTCCGGATCGGACTCGGTGAAATCGTTGCCCGGCAGAATTAATGAGGTCGACATCATCGGCTGATTCAGTGCTTCCAGCAGCGCCAGCGCCACGGGATTAGAGGGCACGCGCAGACCAATGGTCTTACGTTTTTCATTCATCAGGCGGCGCGGCACCTCTTTGGTCGCCTTGAGAATAAAGGTGTAGTTGCCTGGCGTGTTGTTTTTCAGCAGGCGAAACGCTGAGTTGCCCACCTGCGAATAGACCGACAGCTCAGAGAGATCCCGGCACATCAGGGTAAAGTTGTGGTGCCCGTCGAGCTGACGGATACGACAGATACGCTCCATCGCGCCCTTCTCCTCCAGCCGACAGCCCAGCGCATAGCCGGAATCGGTTGGATAAACAATGACGCTGCCTTTGTTCAGGTAGTCAACCGCCTGATTAATCAGGCGAGGCTGCGGGTTGTCCGGATGAATATGAAACAATTGACTCATAGAAACCTCGTGTCACCTTTCCGTGATTGCCAGGCTGGGAGCCAGATCCGGGAAGCGCTCCCAGACCGGCTCAACCGCCGCGGGCAGCCAGAGTTTGCGGCCCAGTTCAATCCACGGACAGGGTTGATGAAAATCAGAACCTTGTGATGCGGCCAGTTCATTATCTCTGGCGTATTGCGCCAGCGTCGTGCGCTCATTAGGTGGCTGCTGGCACTGCGCGACTTCCATCGCATCGCCGCCCACTTCGCGGAAATGGGCGACCAGCCGTTTGAGCCACTTTGCCGATAAACCGTAACGGCCAGGATGCGCCAGCACGGCGCAGCCACCAGAATGATGAATAGCATCAATAGCTTGTTTAATTGTACACCATTGTGGCGGCACGTAACCGGTTTTGCCACGCGCCAGATAATTTTTGAACACCTGCGCCATATTCTCTGCTTTACCCTGCTCAATCAGGAAGCGGGCAAAGTGACCGCGGGTAATGATGCCGCCATCAGCCAGTCGCGTGGCTCCCGCCAGCGCATCCGGGATACGTGCCTTCGCCAGTCGCTCACCAATCTCTTCTGCACGTGCTTGCCGACAGGCATGTTGTCCGGCCAGAAACGCCACCATCGCCGGATGGCGGATATCAATGTTCAGTCCCACGATGTGAATCTCATGGTTTTCCCACAGGGTGGAGATTTCTGCGCCTGCCAGCACTTTTATCGGTAAATCGTGATCGATTGCCGTTTGCTGCGCTTCATCAACCCCTGCAACGCTGTCGTGATCGGTGATCGCCAGTACGCCGACGCGCATCTCAACCGCTCGCTGCACCAGGGCGGCTGGGGTCAGTAAGCCGTCGGAGGCACGCGTGTGGCTGTGTAAATCATAAACCGGGAAACGGGCGATATCGCTCAAGAGAACTCCTGCAAAAACTAAACCGGCCAGCATGATAACGATTTTCACGGTCAGTGAAAAAGTGTATTGACATTTCCGCCCTGAACCCGTTAACTAGTACACAAGTTCACACGTAACGGGTATTCAATCATGGCTGTTGTAATCACGCATTTAAACGGTTGGCGCGATGTTCCCGAAAACGGGCGACAGGGTCGTGCACACTTTGCGTAAACGCTGTGCTAATACCTGAGCCCGCCACCGAGCGGGCTTTTTTTTGAGCGAAATTCAGAGAAATCATCATGCCAAATGCGAAACCTACAGTGAAGTTGATTACCGGCACCGCACCCTACCGCGAAGATCCGGCCGCAGTGTTTCACCAGCTGTGCGGCGCACGTCCGGCAACCCTGCTGCTTGAATCCGCTGACATCGACAGCAAGCGCAACTTAAAAAGCCTGCTGATTGTCGACAGCGCGCTGCGCGTCAGCGCAATGGGCAACAATGTCACCGTTCAGGCGTTGTCAGAAAATGGCCGCGCCCTGCTGCCGCTGCTGGATGAGGCCCTGCCTGCGTCGGTCAGCAATCAGGTTCGTCCCGATGGACGCGAGCTGACTTTTCCGCAAAGCACCGACCATCAGCAGGATGAAGATTCCCGCCTCAAGGCCCTGTCGGTGTTTGATGCTTTGCGTCTGATTCCACAACTGGTCAACTCCCCTGCCGATGAGCGCGAAGCCGTGCTGCTGGGTGGCCTGTTTGCTTATGATCTGGTTGCCGGTTTTGAAACCCTGCCGGAGCTGGATAATCAGCAACGCTGCCCTGACTACTGTTTTTACCTGGCAGAAACCTTACTGGTAATCGATCACCAGACCCGCAGTGCGCGTCTTCAGGCCAGCCTGTTCTGCCCATCCACCAGCGAGTTCCAGCGCCTGCAGCGCCGCATCGAGCAGTTGCACGGCCAGATGCTGCAGCCGGCACCGGCTCTGCCGGTCCAGCCGGTTGAACAGATGACGCTGACCACCAGCCAGAGTGATGAAGAGTATTGCGACGTAGTACGTACCCTTCAGCAGGCGGTTCGCATCGGCGAAATTTTCCAGGTCGTGCCGTCACGTCGCTTCTCGCTGCCGTGCCCGTCGCCGCTGGCTGCTTATGAGACACTGAAAAACAGCAATCCCAGCCCCTACATGTTTTTCATGCAGGATCAGGATTTCTCATTGTTTGGCGCGTCGCCGGAGAGTTCGCTGAAGTATGACGCCACCTCCCGTCAGATTGAGATCTACCCGATTGCCGGTACCCGCCCGCGTGGCCGCCATGCTGATGGCTCACTGGACCGCGATCTCGACAGCCGCATTGAGCTGGAGATGCGTACCGACCATAAAGAGCTGGCTGAACATCTGATGCTGGTGGATCTGGCGCGTAACGATCTGGCGCGAATCTGCGTGCCCGGCAGCCGTTACGTGGCTGACCTGACCAAAGTTGACCGCTACTCATTTGTGATGCATCTGGTTTCCCGCGTGGTGGGCACGCTGCGCGCGGACCTCGATGTGCTGCACGCGTATCGTGCCTGTATGAACATGGGCACGCTGAGCGGTGCACCAAAAGTTCGCGCCATGCAGTTGATTGCCGGGGCTGAACGCACCCGTCGCGGCAGCTACGGCGGCGCGGTGGGCTACTTCACCGCCCAGGGCGATCTCGATACCTGTATCGTTATCCGCTCCGCCTATGTAGAAGATGGCGTCGCCACCGTTCAGGCGGGCGCAGGTGTGGTGCTGGATTCTAATCCGCAGGCTGAAGCTGATGAAAGCCGCAACAAAGCGCGCGCCGTACTGCGCGCTATTGCGACTGCCCATCATTGCAAGGAGATCTTCTGATGGCCGATATTCTGCTGCTCGATAACATCGACTCTTTTACCTATAACCTGGTTGATCAGCTGCGCACCTTTGGTCACAACGTGGTGATCTATCGCAACAATCTGCCTGCCGAACTGTTAATTGAACAGCTGCAGCGGATGGAGAACCCGGTGCTGATGCTCTCTCCTGGTCCCGGCGCGCCAAAAGATGCTGGCTGTATGCCGGAGCTGCTGCGGGTGCTGCGTGGTCGTCTGCCAATTATCGGCATCTGTCTGGGTCACCAGGCGATTGTCGAAGCCTATGGCGGCCATGTGGGCCAGGCAGGCGAGATCCTGCATGGCAAAGCCTCTTCAATCGACCATGACGGCGAGGCGATGTTTGCCGGTCTGAGCAATCCGCTGCCGGTGGCGCGCTACCACTCGCTGGTGGGCAGCAACACGCCGGATGAGCTGACGGTGAACGCCAGTTACAACGGGATGGTGATGGCCGTTCGCCATGAAACCGATCGCGTATGCGGATTTCAGTTCCATCCTGAATCGATTTTGACTTCTCAGGGCGCGCGCCTGCTTGAGCAGACGCTGGCCTGGGCGCTGGCGAAGTAACAGGGAGAATAAATATGCAACAGACACTGGAAAAACTTTACCAGGCGCAGACGCTGAATCAGGCTGAGAGTCATCAGCTGTTCAGCGCCATCATTACCGGACAGCTGGAGCCAACGCAGCTCGCTGCCGCGCTGATCGCCATGAAAGTGCGCGGTGAAACGCCGGAAGAGATTGCCGGAGCCGCCACCGCGCTGCTGGAAGATGCCAAACCTTTTCCCCGCCCTGATTATGCGTTTGCCGACATTGTGGGCACCGGCGGCGATGGCAGTAACAGCATTAATATTTCGACTGCCAGCGCCTTTGTCGCCGCGACCTGCGGTCTGAAAGTGGCGAAGCACGGCAACCGCAGCGTCTCCAGCAAATCGGGCTCCTCCGATCTGCTGGCCGCCTTTGGCATCAATCTCGATATGCCTGCTGACCGGGCGCGCCAGGCGCTGGACGATCTGAATGTCTGCTTCCTGTTTGCGCCGCAGTATCACACCGGTTTTCGCCACGCGATGCCGGTCCGCCAGCAGCTTAAGACCCGTACGCTGTTTAACGTGCTGGGTCCGCTGATCAATCCGGCACGCCCGCCACTGGCGGTGATTGGCGTCTATAGCCCGGAACTGGTGATGCCGATTGCTCAGACGCTGAAAGTGCTGGGTTATCAGCGCGCGGCGGTGGTTCACGGTGGCGGAATGGATGAGGTGGCGCTGCACGATGTAACCCATGTGGCCGAACTGCGTGAAGGTGAAATTACGCGCTATCAGCTCTCGCCAGAGGACTTTGGTTTTGGCTTCCATCCCAAAGAGGCGCTGGCGGGCGGCACGCCGGAAGAAAATCGTGACATTCTGACCTCTTTACTCCAGGGTAATGGCCAGCAGGCCCATGAGGAGGCCGTCGCCGTCAACGTGGCGATGTTGCTTAAAGTATTCGGTCAGGAAGATCTGCGTGAAAACGCACAGCAGGCGCTTAACGCCATCCGCAGCGGACAGGCTTATGAGCGTGTCGTCGCACTGGCAGCAAGAGGATAATCATGAAAGGCACCGTGTTAGAAAAAATTGTTCAGGACAAAGCGATTTGGGTTGAAGCCCGTCAGCAGCAGCAGCCTCTCTCTACCTTTCAGAACAGCATTGAACCTGCCAGCCGTCATTTCTACGACGCGCTGCAGGGTGCAAGAACCGCGTTTATCCTGGAGTGTAAAAAGGCCTCTCCCTCGAAAGGCATTATTCGTGAGGATTTCGATCCAGCCGCCATTGCCGGGGTCTACCGCCACTACGCTTCCGCGGTATCTGTGCTGACCGATGAGAAATATTTTCAGGGCGACTTCGCCTTTCTGCCGATTGTCAGCGCGGCCATCACCCAGCCGGTGCTGTGCAAAGATTTTATCATCGACCCCTATCAGATCTATCTGGCACGTTACTACCAGGCGGATGCGATTCTGCTGATGCTGTCAGTGCTGGATGATGAGCAGTATCGTCAGCTGGCCGCTGTGGCGCACAGCCTGAAGATGGGCATTCTGACTGAAGTGAGTAATGAAGAGGAACTGGAGCGGGCTATCGCGCTGCAGGCCAAAGTCGTGGGTATCAACAACCGCGATCTGCGTGACCTCTCTATCGATCTTAACCGCACCCGTCAGCTGGCACCGCGCCTGTCACACGGCGTCACGGTAATCAGCGAATCAGGCATTAACAGCTATGCCGATATTCGCGAGCTGAGCCATTTTGCCAACGGCTTCCTGATTGGTTCTGCACTGATGGAAGAAGCCGACCTGACCGCAGCGGTGCGTCGGGTCACGCTGGGCAGCAATAAAGTGTGCGGCCTGACCCGTGCCGAAGATGCGCGTGCCGCCTATGAAGCCGGGGCAATCTATGGTGGGCTGATCTTCGCGGAAGGTTCCCCGCGCCAGATTGACACCGCTACGGCACAGACCGTTATCGCTGCGGCCCCGCTGCGCTACGTCGGCGTGTTCCGCAATGCCGCTATGAGTGACATTGTCACGCAAGCCGGTGCGCTTTCACTCTCTGCGGTGCAGCTGCATGGTAACGAAACACCGGCGTTTGTGGCTGAACTGCGCGCGGCTCTGCCAGCAGAGATTCAAATCTGGAAGGCGCTGCGCATTGAAGGCACCTTACCGGCGCGCGACTGGCCTCATGTTGACCGTTATGTGTTTGATAATGGCGACGGCGGGACCGGACAGCGTTTCGACTGGTCGCTGTTGCAGGGGCAGACGCTCAACAATGTGCTGCTGGCCGGTGGCCTGAGCGCGGATAACTGTGTTGAAGCCGCACAGCTCGGCTGTGCCGGACTGGACTTCAACTCTGGCGTGGAAAGCGCGCCTGGCATCAAAGATGCCCGTAAAATTGCCGCTGTGTTTCAGACACTGCGAGCCTACTGATTTGCCTGGCCTGCTCAACGGCGGGCCCGAGAAAGGAAGATAAAAAATGACGTTACTTAATCCCTACTTTGGCGAATTTGGCGGAATGTATGTTCCGCAAATCCTGATGCCAGCCCTGCGCCAGCTGGAACAGGCGTTTGTCGACGCCCAGAAAGATCCTGAGTTTCAGGCCGAGTTTACCGACCTGCTGAAGAACTATGCGGGTCGCCCTACCGCCCTGACGCTGTGCAAAAACCTGACTAAAGGCACCAAAACCCGCCTCTATCTTAAGCGTGAAGATCTGCTGCACGGTGGCGCGCACAAGACCAACCAGGTGCTGGGTCAGGCGCTGTTAGCCAAACGCATGGGCAAAAACGAAATCATTGCCGAAACCGGTGCGGGTCAGCACGGCGTAGCTTCAGCGCTGGCCTGTGCTCTGCTGGGCATGAAATGCCGCATCTATATGGGCGCAAAAGATGTGGAGCGTCAGTCACCCAACGTCTTCCGTATGCGTCTGATGGGCGCAGAAGTGATCCCGGTGCACAGCGGCTCCGCCACGCTGAAAGATGCCTGTAATGAAGCACTGCGCGACTGGTCTGGCAGCTACGAGACATCACACTATATGCTCGGCACCGCAGCGGGTCCGCATCCCTTCCCGACGATTGTGCGTGAGTTCCAGCGCATGATTGGCGAAGAGACTAAAAAGCAGATTCTGGAAAGAGAGGGTCGTCTGCCCGATGCGATCCTCGCCTGTGTGGGCGGCGGCTCCAACGCCATCGGCATGTTTGCCGACTTTATCGATGAGACCAGCGTGAAGCTGATCGGCGTAGAGCCTGCGGGCCACGGCATTGAGACCGGCGAGCATGGCGCGCCGCTCAAGCACGGTCGCGTCGGCATCTACTTCGGTATGAAATCGCCGATGATGCAGACCCATGATGGCCAGATTGAGGAGTCTTACTCCATCTCTGCCGGCCTCGACTTCCCGTCGGTAGGCCCGCAGCATGCTCACCTGAACAGCATTGGTCGTGCGGAATATGTCTCCATCACCGATAACGAAGCGCTGGCCGCCTTTAAACAGCTCTGTCGCGATGAAGGTATCATTCCGGCGCTGGAGTCATCCCACGCCCTGGCGCACGCCATGAAAATGATTCAGGCCGAGCCGGAAAAAGAGCAGTTGATTGTGGTCAACCTCTCTGGCCGCGGCGACAAAGATATTTTCACCGTTCATGACATTTTGACAGCGCAGGGAGAAATCTGATGGAACGTTACAATCAACTGTTTACGCGTCTGTCAGCGAATAACGAAGGGGCTTTCGTTCCTTTTGTTACGCTGGGCGATCCGTCACCGGAGCTTTCACTGCGCGTGATTGATGCCCTGGTTGAAGGAGGCGCGGATGCACTGGAGCTGGGTATTCCCTTCTCCGATCCCCTTGCAGATGGCCCGACCATCCAGAATGCGACGTTACGCGCCTTTGCGGCGGGCACCAACACCAGCCAATGCTTTGAAATGCTGGCCACTATCCGCCGTAAGTATCCGGATCTGCCGATTGGATTGCTGATGTACGCCAATCTGGTCTTCACCAACGGTGTGGATGAGTTCTATGCCCGTTGTGCAGAGGCGGGTGTGGATTCGGTGCTGGTGGCGGATGTGCCCGTTGAAGAGTCCGCGCCCTTCCGTCAGGCGGCGCTGCGTCATGGCATAGCACCCATCTTCATCTGTCCGCCTAACGCCAGCGATGAGCTGCTGCGCGAGATCGCTTCACACGGACGGGGTTACACCTACCTGCTGTCGCGCGCGGGCGTGACCGGTGCTGAAAACCGCGCCAGCCTGCCGTTGCAGCATCTGATCGACAAGCTGCGTGAATACCATGCAGCCCCGCCGCTGCAGGGCTTTGGTATCTCTGAGCCTGAACAGGTTAAGGAAGCGATCGCCGCGGGCGCTGCGGGCGCGATCTCCGGCTCTGCGATTGTCAGAATCATCGAAAAACATCATTCAGAGCCTGAGGTGATGCTGAGCGAGCTGAAGAACTTTGTCAGCCGTCTTAAAGCCGCCAGCCGTTAATCCTGCCAGCATGCCTTATCGCGCGATAAGGCATGATTTGTTTCCTTTTTTTTCATTCCCCCATTTGCCCTTTTTGCAAAATCTGCACCACAATGACAATGCGCCGTTACGGTAACGTCGCATCCATTTTGTGACAGGGAGAGAAAGCAATGAAATTCGTTAAACTGCTGACAGGTGCTGTACTGGCGGGCGTGGTTGCGCTGACACTGAGCGCCTGTGCGCCAACCGCAACCAAAGAGGGAACCGGTGGCTATATTGATGACACCGTGGTGACCACAAAAGTTAAAGGTGAACTGCTGAAAGATGACTCGCTGAAATCAACTGAAATCAACGTAGAAACCTTTAAAGGTAAAGTTCAGCTGAGCGGTTTTGTTTCATCACCACAGATGGCTAACCGTGCCGTTCAGGTTACGCGCAGCGTGGCGGGCGTGAAGTCCGTTGTTAACAATATGCAGATCAAATAACGTCTTAACAGACAAAAAAGGCCGCTGATTCAGCGGCCTTTTTATCATCTTTATCATCAGAAACGGTAACCCGCTCCGAAGAAGAAGACCCAGGGATCGATGCGCATATTGATATTCTGCTGCTCGCCACCCGCTTTAAACTTCACTTCCGTATCAATATCCATGTACCACACCGACGCATTCAGCATCCAGTCACGGTTAATCTGATAATCCAGACCGACCTGACCCGCCACACCCCAGGAATCCTTCACGCTGAGATCGGTCAGGCCCGCATCGCGGCCCGTTTGATTGAAATCGGCATCGTAAAAGGTGGTGTAGTTGATACCCACGCCAACGTAAGGACGCGCTTTGCTCTTGCTGTCAAAGAAGTAGTACTGCGCCATCAGCGTAGGCGGTAACTGGCGTACCGTTGCCAGTGTTCCGGTCGGGCCCAGGCCCACTTTGTGACGGAACGGTGTGGCGGCCAGTAATTCGACACCAATGTTGTCGGTTGCCATGTAAGTAAAGGTCAGGCCCAGCTGCGTGTCGTTGGATGCGCTGAACTCGCCCATCCCTAACACATTATCGGAACCTTCGGTGGGCCGGACGGTGGCACTACCGGCACGCATAAAGAAGTCGCCTGCTTCGTGGGCCATCGACAGTTGGGGAAAAGCCAGAGCCAGCAGCATCGCGCATTTTGCCAGTTTCATCATCACTCCTTTGCTTAATGTTAATGTCGCGAACGTCATCGCTTTTTGCTGGCAAATATTTAACGTGATTTACAGAAAATTGCACTCTGTACCCTTCAGATAAATTACTTAAAAAACAATGAATTGATTTAGATCAATTTCGGCTCGGGCTGGCGCAGCAAAATTCCCCTTGCTGAATAATTTCGCCAGGCCTATTTTGCTTATCTTCTCTGGTGATTTTGGTTCGATGCCCTGGGAGGGGCGGGTGATCAAATGAGTGAAATAACTAACCCTTGTGTCAGCTGTGGCGCCTGCTGCGCCCATTTCCGCGTCTCATTTTACTGGGCCGAAGCCGATGATGCAGGCGGCCCGGTGCCGACCGCATTAACCGAACCGCTCAGCCTGTTAATGCGCAATATGCGTGGAACGAACGATCGCGCGCCGCGCTGCGTTGCCCTTGAAGGCGACATTGGCGGCTGTGTCTCCTGCGGAATCTACGAACAACGTCCGACGCCCTGTCGGGAATTTTCGATGTCGGGCGAAGCGGGTATCCACAATGAAGCCTGCGATCGCGCCCGCGCCAGATATGGTCTTCCCGCCCTTTTTTCCCCATCTTTACCTGTCATGACAGAAAGTTATGCCGCAGCGGGTGCCAGCGAGCTGCCAGAACATGTACAATCGCCGGGTTAATTAACCCGGTTCCTCAAAGGAGTGTACATGTCTATCACGGCAAGCTCGTTATACCGTGACACAGGAAATTTCGCGCGCCATCAACTGGCTACGGTGCTGTTGATGTCGCTGCTGGCCGCTTTTATCACCGTCATGCTGGTGCATGTGCTGACGCCAGGTGCCGATCAGATGGCCCTCCTGCAACAGGGTGACGATAGCGCCGGTTCGCTGTTTGAGATGGTGCAGAATATGTCACCGGAACAGCAGCAGGTGCTGCTGCGCGCCTCGGCGGCCAGCACCTTCGCTGCGCTGATGGGGAACACGCTGCTGCTTGGCGGAATGCTCTATCTGATCCCGATGGTCTCTTCCGGCCAGCGTGTCAGTGCGTTGCGGGCGATTGGTGCTTCAGCGCCGCTGCTGCCAAAGCTGCTGCTGCTCACCTTCCTGATGACGCTGGTGGCGCAACTGGGCTTTATGGTGCTGGTGGTGCCAGGCATTCTGCTGACGATTCTGCTGTCGCTGGCTCCGGTGATGGTGGCCAGTGAGAAGATGGGTGTCTTTGCCGCCATGCGGGCCAGCATGCGGATGGCGTGGAAGAATGTGAAGCTGATTGCCCCCGCTATTCTGCTCTGGCTGCTGGCCAAAGTGGTGGTGATGCTGTTCTTCTCTTCGCTGACGGTTTTACCGCTGAATGTCTCGTCGGTGATTTTCACCGCGGCAGGCAATGTGGTTTCGGCGATGTTGATTATCTATCTTTATCGGCTCTATATGCTGTTACGTTGATTGACGATGTGCCTTCGGGCACATTTGCAGCCAACTCTGAATGGAAAAACTATGAAGCAGCTACTCGACTTTCTTCCCCTGGTGGTCTTTTTCATCTTCTACAAGCTGTATGACATTTTTGTCGCCTCGGGCGCGCTGATTGTCGCGACCGGTCTGGCGCTGGTTGTCAGCTGGGTGCTCTATCGCAAGCTGGAAAAGATGACGATTTTCACCTTTGTGCTGGTGGCGGTTTTTGGCACCCTGACGCTGGTGTTCCACAACGATGAGTTCATTAAGTGGAAAGTCACGGTTATCTACAGCCTGTTTGCCGCCGCCCTGCTCTACAGCCAGTGGTTTATGGAGCAGACGCTGATTCAGCGCATGCTGGGCAAAGAGCTGCAGCTGCCCGACGCGGTCTGGCGCAGGCTCAACGTTGCCTGGGCGCTGTTCTTCTTTATCTGCGGCCTGGTAAACATCTATGTCGCCTTTTGGTTATCTCAGGCGTTTTGGGTTAACTTTAAAGTGTTCGGTCTCTCCGGTCTGACCTTACTGTTTACCCTGCTCAGCGGGCTTTACATCTGGCGACAGATGCCGCAGCAGGAACAAAAATAATCATCTGCCCGGTACGCCGGGCATTTTTTTAGCATTCACCTGCATAGAAGTGGAAGCAATGGGCGAAAAACATACATTGCCGAAAGGCGAAATGGTGCTGCGTACGCTCGCCATGCCAGCAGACACCAACGCCAACGGCGATATTTTTGGTGGCTGGCTGATGTCACAGATGGATATGGGTGGCGCTATCCTGGCGAAAGAGATCGCTGAAGGACGCGTGGTGACGGTTCGCGTCGACGGCATGTCATTTATGAAGCCCGTCGCGGTGGGCGATGTGGTGAGCTGCCATGCGAGCTGTCTTCGTACCGGCAACAGTTCCATGACGATTAATGTGGAAGTGTGGATCAAAAAAGTGTCGTCTGAGCCGATTGGACAAACTTACATTGCGACGGAAGCGGTGTTTATTTATGTGGCGGTCGACAATGAGGGTAATTCCCGTCCTCTGCCAGCCGGTCGTGCCAACCAGCAACCCGGCGAATGAAAAACAGGTCAGGCTGTTTTAGCCTGACCTGACGCTTTATTCCAGGCTGGCCCCACCATTAATCTTAAACACGATATTCATGGTCAGACCCTGCCCTGGCCGTCCGCTCTGATAGCGCCACTTTTTCATCGCCTGCTTAACTTCACGCTCAAACATATTGCGCGGCTCAGCAGAGAGGATCTGGATGTTATCCACCCGTCCCTCACTATCCACATCAAACTTCACCCGTACCCGCCCCTCTACACGCAGTGCAAATGCGCGTTGTGGATAGCCAGGCTTACTGACGTTCAGTGCTTTTGGGCCGGTTGAGGCCGATGAGGTGGGTGACGGCGTAGATTTTGGCGCCGTGGTCGGTTTGTTCTGCGTCGCTGGGGCTTCCTGCTTAAACGGATCGGCCTGCGGTTTGCTCTCCTGACGCGGCTTCACCTCGCGTTTAGGCTGCTCCCGCTTGTGCTCTGGTTTCGGTTTGGGCTTTGGCTTAGGCTCAGGTTTGGGAATCGGCACCGGCTCCGCTTTCGGCGGTTCGGGCACGGGCTGAGGTTCCGGCACCGGTTCAGGTTCTGGCTGAGGTTCTGGCTGTGGTGCAGGCGGCTCCACGATGGCCGGTGCAGGCTCAGGCTGGACTTCAGGGGCGACCATGGTAACGCTGATGGGCTGCGACGCTTTGGGCACCTCAATCACCTGCTGGAATGAAGCATACAGAATTCCGGCTATCACGGCCCCATGCAAAGCAACAGACAACAACATGGAGACAGGCGTGCGTTTAGGTAATGGCATAGTCAGCGTGGTCATAACAGTCGCAGTGATTGAATGAAGCAGCGATTTTAAATGCAAATAGCAATCAGTTTCAATAACTCCCGCCATCCCGCCTGAAGAAAAGCGCTTTTTAGCCCTTTATGCTGAGCCATTCACCACTCTGAGGTTTCGTTTGCACTCTGAGGGGCAATCCCTTAACGTGTTGCGAAATTCTGGTTAATGGGAGTTCCTTAGTGCTTTACGTCATTTATGCAGAAGATACTGCAGATTCACTGGAAAAACGTAACGCCGTGCGCCCTGCCCATCTGGCACGGCTCAAACTGCTGCAGGAAGAGGGACGCCTGATCATTGCAGGCCCGATGCCTGCTGTCGACAGCAACGATCCTGGTGTAGCGGGCTTTACCGGCTCAACCGTGATTGCTGAATTCCCGTCATTAGAAGAAGCACAATCCTGGGCACAGGATGATCCCTACTTCGCCGCGGGCGTCTATAAGCAGGTTTCGGTTAAGCCGTTTAAACGCGTCTTCTGATCGTGACTCAGCATTGAAAATGGCTTCTGTGCCTGGCACAGAAGCCATTTTTATTTTGATCGTTCAAGAGAGGAAAGATGCAGATAATCATTCTGGGGCTATTGGCCATTATCGCTTTACTGATCGGAAGCGCGGTTTATCTCTGGCGAACTCAGGGCTGGCGTAATAAAAAGCAGTGGATTGTCATGCTGATCGTGCTGGCGGCGGCACTGCAGCTGGTGAACGTAACGCTGATGATGACGACACAACGTCTCGCTGGTTAATCAGACCTGAGGTTTCATTGCGACAGAGCAGCACATCACTCTCTGTCGCAGCAACCGGCCGGTCTGAATATTCTGCCTCGCGAATAAACGCAGCGACCAATTGATCTTAATAAATTAAAGCGTTGTTCTGAACGACATTGATAATAAACCGGCAGTACACCGGCCTGGTCATTCAATAATACACGCTCTCTTTATTATCCCGCCACTGGCTATTTTCAGCGATGAGTTAACCGCGATCCAGAATCAGGCCAATCAGCGCATGATAGTGCTGTTCTTCTTCCGGGCTGGTGACATGCTGTAAGCGGCCGATCAGTTTTGAGCAGATCGCTTTACGATTCAGACTACGACCCGAACTGATAATTTCCGTCACGACGGAGCCAAGAATGGCCTGTTGTGAGGGCTGCGCGGCGCTATGTAAATACGCGGAGATGTCAGAGACTGAAGCGGAAATACGAACGTTAGTCTGCATGGTTGACCCTCATAGGATTCATTTAAGATTAATAACCGATGCGATAAAGTTATACAACAACGAGCTATCTGTACAGATATTTAGGTTAAAAAATCAGATCGTCTTGTTTTAATGAGAACAAACCCATAAATAACAGCACATTACAACACTGTAAAGTTGTACAACTTTTTAGCCTGCGGTTTTTATCCTGTTAATATTCCCTCTTTAGTCCGCGCCTGCATGACCTGTTTTACTATTAAAAAATGATCTTTCCGTCCTTTTTTTAGTATTAAAGAGGAATTATCTCGCAGAGCTGTCTACATTTACCCCTTGTGAGTTGAACCTCTGAATGGATGCACAGCACAGTCGCGGGCACATTATGCATAAAACTTATTCTGGCCAGTCCCTTACATTGCTCGACCCGCTGTTATCCCGGCTCCTTTCTATTGTTGACCCCAAAATAGAAGTAATGAGTGGTTACCCTGCTAATTGCTCAGTGTGGCTCACTGTCTATTATCAGCGTAAATCGCGTCAGTGGTCTTACGAATGGTACGATCGTGTGGGTTACCACAGGCCGACTGAGCTGGGCAGCTCAATGGAATGTCTGATGCGCGAAGTCAGCGATCGTGGCGCGTCGCATCAGGAGCACCTGATAGCGCGACGGGCGATGGCAGAATCGGTTTTTTTTGAAGCCTGATTTGAAGTCTGAACAGCCTGCTTTGTCCGACAGGCTGAATTCACCGGGCTTTCGCTATATTATCTGCGTAATAAACAGAATCGAACGACGCTGCTGTTGTGCAAGCCGATGGCGAATGCAGTGGATACGCTTATACCGCCGCGACTGCCCTTCCAGCCAGCGGGAGCGGCGGCGATGCACCTGCCGTAACATTCTCCAGCGCGCCACTTCATTTCTGCTTCGTTTCATCACTTCCTCTCTGACGTCATACACACGAGATATACGCGAGGGCATTATAGAGATCTCTGCGGTAATGCCAAATCGGATCCTTCATCGAGGATGTCCGGGATAAAGGGTTCCGTTAGCCGTCATCTGCACGTAAACTTGCCGGACGAAAGCGCGAACGGGATGTCCACTTTATGACCACTTTTTATACCCTGATCAGCTGGTTGCTGGTGTTTGGTTACTGGCTGCTGATCGCCGGGGTTACGCTGCGCGTATTGATGAAGCGACGGGCAGTGACATCCGCGATGGCCTGGCTACTGGTTATCTATATTCTGCCGCTGGTAGGGATTATCGCTTATCTCTCTTTTGGCGAACTCCATCTGGGTAAACGTCGTGCGGAGCGCGCCCGCACCATGTGGCCATCCACTGCACGCTGGCTTACTGACCTTAAGCAGTGCCGTGAAATTTTTGCCACCGAACACAGCGACGTTGCGCGTTCGCTGTTTGAGCTTTGCTACCATCGTCAGGGCATCGCCGGGGTTAAGGGCAACCAGCTGCAGCTGCTCACCAGCGCCGACGACGTGATGCAGGCGCTGATTCGTGATATCCAGCTGGCCCGCCACAACATTGAGATGGTGTTCTATATATGGCATCCCGGCGGTCTGGCGGATGAAGTGGCGGAATCGCTGATGGCGGCATCACGCCGTGGCGTTCATTGCCGCCTGCTGCTGGACTCTGCGGGCAGTGTTACCTTTTTCCGCAGCCCCTGGGTCGGCATGATGCGCAATGCCGGAATCGATGTGGTGGAAGCGTTGCAGGTCAGCCTGCTGCGCGTCTTCCTGCGACGGATGGATCTGCGTCAGCACCGCAAAATCGTACTCATTGATAACTACATCGCTTATACCGGCAGCATGAACCTGGTCGATCCGCGCTTCTTCAAACAGAGCGCGGGTGTCGGTCAGTGGATTGACCTGATGGCGCGAATGGAAGGCCCGGTTGCCACCGCGATGGGGATTGTTTTCAGCTGCGACTGGGAGATAGAGACCGGCAAACGCATTTTACCGCCGCCGCCCGATCGCAACATTATGCCGTTTGAACAGGAGAGCGGCCACACCGTGCAGGTGATCGCCTCCGGCCCCGGCTTCCCGGAAGATATGATCCATCAGGCGTTGCTGACTGCGGTCTATTCGGCACGTGAACAGTTGATCATGACTACGCCCTACTTAGTGCCGAGCGACGATCTGCTGCATGCTATCTGTACGGCGGCGCAGCGTGGCGTCAATGTCAGCGTGATTGTGCCTCGTCACAATGACTCGCTGCTGGTTGGCTGGGCCAGCCGCTCCTTCTTCAGTGAGTTGCTGGAAGCGGGCGTGAAAATTTATCAGTTTGAAGATGGCCTGCTGCATACCAAAAGCGTGCTGGTCGACGGACAACTGAGCCTGGTAGGAACCGTGAATCTCGATATGCGCAGTTTATGGCTGAATTTTGAAGTGACGCTGGTGGTTGATGATGCGGGTTTTGGCAGCGATCTCGCCTGTGTGCAGGATGACTATATCGCCCGTTCCCGCCTGCTGGATGGCAAGCGCTGGGCAAAACGTGCCTGGTGGCAACGCATCGTCGAACGACTGTTTTACTTCTTCAGTCCTTTACTGTAAAACGAGCCAGATTGTGTAAATGGCCGCAGGCCGACAGGACAGACTATGGATTTAAATAATCGCCTTACCGAAGATGAAACGCTGGAACAAGCCTACGATATTTTTCTCGAACTGGCAGTCGACAATCTTGATCCGGCAGACGTCATTCTCTTCAATCTGCAGTTCGAAGAGCGCGGTGGCGCAGAGCTGTTCGATCCCTCTGAAGACTGGAAAGATCATGTCGATTTCGATCTGAACCCGGACTTCTTCGCCGAGGTGGTGATTGGGCTGGGTGAAGCGGACGGTGAACCGATCACCGACGTCTTTGCTCGCGTGCTGCTGTGCCGCGAGAAAGACCACAAACTCTGTCATATCCTGTGGCGTGAGTAAGCGTCAGATTTGATAAGAAAACGCCGGGCGATTGCCCGGCGTTTTGCATTATAGCGGGTCGACTTTCAGACAGGAGACCGCGTGATTGAAGCTGCCTTCCAGCAGCGGCCGGGTTTTCGCACACTCCGGACCGGCAATCGGACAACGGGTGCGGAACACGCAGCCTGATGGCGGATTGATCGGCGACGGCAGCTCCCCTTCCAGCAGCTGAATCTGCTTGTTCTTCTCCTTGTCCGGATCGGGAATCGGCACCGCGGACATCAGCGCACGGGTATAAGGATGCTGAGGATTGCTGTAGACCTCTTTGTAGGTACCCAGCTCCACCGCATGCCCCAGATACATTACCAGCACCCGGTCAGAGATATGTTTCACCACCGCCAGATCGTGCGCAATGAAGATCAGCGATAAGCCCATTTCACGCTGCAGCTGCTGCAGCAGGTTAACCACCTGGGCCTGAATTGAGACGTCCAGTGCGGAGACCGGCTCATCACAGATAATCAGCTTTGGCTCCAGAATCAGCGCGCGGGCGATACCGATACGCTGACACTGACCGCCCGAGAACTCGTGCGGATAGCGGTTAATCAGGTTAGGCAGCAGCCCCACTTTCATCATCATATTTTTGACGCGGTCTTTCACTTCCTGACGCGCCATTTTTGGATGATAGGTACGCAGTGGCTCTGCGATGATATCGCCGATGGTCATACGCGGATTCAGCGACGCCAGCGGATCCTGGAATATCATCTGGATATCGCTTCGCGCCTTGCGCCACTCCTCTTCACTTTGCCCCAGCAGATCACGGCCTAACCAGGCGACCCGACCTTCGGTCGCCTTCACCAGCCCGATAATGGCGCGCGCCAGGGTCGATTTACCACAGCCAGACTCACCTACCACGCCCAGGGTTTCCCCCTCATACAGACGCAGGCTGACACCATCGACTGCTTTCAGGGTTTTTGATGGCTGCCAGAACCACTGCCTGCCATCTTTGATGTCGAAATGCACCTTGAGGTCGGCGATTTCCAGTAACACTCTTTTTTCAGCTACGGTGCTCATACTAACTCCTCCACCGGCTTAAAGCAGGCGCGCAGACGGCCTTCGCCAAAGGGTTCCAGCGGTGGTGCCTGGGTGCAGATATCCATAGCGTGCGGGCAACGCGGCTGGAACGGGCAGCCCTGCGGCAGACGCAGCAGGTTGGGTGGATTACCCGGAATCGTCGTCAGACTTTCCCCTTCCGCATCCAGACGCGGCACCGCATTAAGCAGACCAATCGAGTAAGGATGTGACGGCTGATAAAAGACATCGCGGGCACGGCCATACTCCATGGTGCGTCCGGCATACATCACCAGCACTTTGTCGCAGATCCCCGCCACCACACCCAGATCGTGGGTGATCATGATAATGGCGGTGTTGAACTCGCGCTTGAGGTCGTTGAGCAGCGTCATAATCTGCGCCTGGACGGTAACATCCAGCGCAGTGGTCGGCTCGTCGGCAATCAGCAGTTTGGGACGGCACAGCAGCGCCATGGCGATCATGACGCGCTGACGCATACCGCCGGAGAACTCATGCGGATACATCTTCATCCGCTTGCGCGCTTCCGGCATTTTCACCGCATCCAGCATTCTCACCGACTCTTCAAACGCCTGCGCGTTGTTCATCCCTTTATGCAGCTTAAGCACTTCCATCAGCTGCTCGCCCACCCGCATATAGGGGTTCAGCGAGGTCATCGGGTCCTGGAAAATCATCGCAATCTGTTCGGCGCGCAGTTTATTGAGCTTGTTCTCGGGCAGATTCAGGATCTCTTTGCCATTGAACATCGCCGAACCGCCAATGCGGCCATTTTTCGCCAGCAGCCCCATCAGGGCAAAGGCGGTTTGTGATTTGCCGGAACCGGACTCACCGACGATGCCCAGCGTCTCACCGGCGCGCAGCGAGAAGTTCAGGTCGTTAACGGCGGTAACATCACCATCGTGCGTGCCAAAGGTGACGCGTAGATCTTTGACCGTAAGTAGCTGTTCGCTTCCCGCGCGGGCCGCCATTGCTGGCTGGAATTCATGAATAGTCATCGGGAAACTCCTTAACGATCTTTCGGGTCGAGGGCATCACGCAGGCCATCGCCGATAAAGTTGAAACAGAACAGCGTGACTACCAGGAAACCTGCCGGATAGAGCAGCAGCCACGGCGACACTTCCATCGAGTTTGCCCCGTCGCTGAGGAGTGCGCCCCAGCTACTCAGCGGCTCCTGCGTACCCAGGCCCAGGAAGCTCAGGAAGGATTCAAACAGGATCATGCTCGGCACCAGCAGCGAGGCGTAAACCACTACCACGCCCAGCACGTTCGGCACGATGTGGCGCACCACGATTTTCCAGGTCGATACCCCGCCCACATGGGCCGCTTCGATAAACTCTTTGCGCTTCAGGCTCAGCGTCTGGCCACGCACAATACGCGCCATATCGAGCCACGAAACCATGCCGATAGCAGCAAAAATCAGCAGGATATTGCGACCAAAGAAGGTCACCAGCAGGATCACGAAGAACATAAACGGGAAGGAGTTAAGGATTTCCAGAATACGCATCATCACCGAGTCTGTTTTACCACCGAGATAGCCAGCAATCGAGCCATAGAGCGTCCCGACAATCACCGCGATCAGCGCAGAAGCCACGCCCACCATCAGCGAGATCCGGCCACCGATAGCCACACGCACCAGCAGGTCACGACCCGAAGAATCGGTGCCGAACCAGTGACCAGAGGTGGTATCGGGCGGCGAGGACATCATAGCCCAGTCGGTATCGTCGTAGGTGAACTGCGCCAGCATCGGCGCAAAGATCACGAACAGGGTGATCAGGAACAGCACCAGCAGGCTGATGGAGGCAGCGCGGTTATGAATAAAACGACGACGCGCGTCCTGCCAGAGACTACGCCCTTCTACTTCCAGTTTCTCACTGAACGCATCAAGAGCTTCGCTGTTTTTCTTACTTAACATCATGGCGAACTCCGCAATCAGTAACGAATTTTGGGATCGATAACGGCATAGAGCACGTCAACAATCGCGTTGAATACGATGGTCAGCAAACCCACCAGAATGGTCAGGCTCATCACCAGTGAGTAGTCACGGTTCAGCGCGCCGTTCACAAACAGCTGACCGATGCCCGGCAGACCGTAGATCGACTCAATCACCATCGACCCGGTGATGATGCCGACAAATGCCGGTCCCATGTAGGAGATCACCGGCAGCAACGCGGGCTTCAGCGCATGACGCATTACAATGCGGCGCAGCGGTAAGCCTTTGGCGCGCGCGGTGCGGATAAAGTTGGAGTGCATCACTTCAATCATCGATCCACGGGTGATACGTGCGATACTGGCGATGTAAGCCAGCGACAGCGCCACCATCGGCAGCAGCATGTAGTTCCACTGCCCGCCATTCCAGCCGCCGCCCGGCAGCCACTTCAGAGTGATGGCGAACAGCAGAACCAGCAACGGCGCGACCACGAAACTGGGTATCACCACGCCGGTCATTGCCACCCCCATCACCGCAAAATCCCACAAGCTGTTCTGTTTGAGCGCAGCGATAACTCCGGCCGTGACGCCAAGTACCACCGCCAGCAGAAACGCGGCCAGGCCAAGTTTGGCCGAGACCGGGAACGCATGCGCGACCAGGTAGTTGACCGAATAATCTTTGTATTTAAAGGATGGGCCGAAGTCGCCGTGCGCCAGCTGCACCAGGTAATCGACATACTGCTTACCGATAGGATCGTTGAGGTGATATTTCGCCTCAATGTTGGCCATCACTTCCGGTGCCAGGGTGCGCTCGCCGGTAAACGGGCTGCCGGGCGCCAGGCGCATCATAAAGAAGGAGATGGTAATCAGGACGAACAGCGTCGGTAGCGCTTCAAGCAAGCGACGCAGGATGAATTTTAACATTGCCGTACCTACCAGGCTGTTGCTTCACAACATATAAAAAAAAGTAAAAGGCGGCGCCAGACGCGCCGCCACTGCTGATAGCCTGAATGCTATTAGTGTTTGATGATGTAGAAATTTTTATCCAGGGTTTTATCCAGTGGATCTTTACCGGTATAACCGCCGACATAAGGTTTCACCAGACGGGTATTCACGTAGTAGTAAACCGGGACGATGGTGCTGTCTTTATCCATGATCTGCTCGGCCTGCTGATAGTCAGCTGCACGGGCTTTAGCATCCGGGGCCTTAATCGCGTCGCGAATCACTTTGTCAAACGCATCGCTCTTATAGTGCGAGGTGTTACTGCTGCTGTTGGACAGCATGGTGTTCAGGAAGGAAGTCGGTTCATTGTAGTCCGCACACCATGCCGCACGGGAAACATCGTAGTTACCCTGATGACGGGTATCTAGGAAGGTTTTCCACTCCTGGTTTTCCAGCTTGATGTTCACGCCGATATTTTTCTTCCAGATCGAGGAGGCAGCAATCGCCAGCTTTTTGTGCAGATCGGAGGTGTTATAGAGCAGGTTAAAGGTCAGCGGTTTGTCGGCAGTGTAGCCCGCTTCGGCCAGCAGCTTTTTCGCCTCGGCATTACGCTTGTCCTGTGACCATTTGAACCAGTCTGGCGGCAGAATGTCCATGCCGTCGGTCGCTGGTGGCGTGTAGCTATAGGCAGGTTTCTGGCCCTGCGCCAGCACTTTATTCACCATGATGTCACGATCCAGACCCAGCTTCAGGGCAGCGCGCACGCGCGGATCGGTGAATGGCGCTTTCTGGTTGTTGATTTCGTAGTAATAGGTGCAGAGATATGGATCGACGTGCAGCTCTTTACCGTTGTCACGCTGCAGCTTTTTAAACAGCTCAATTGGCAGGTTGTTATAGGTCATGTCGCTGCCGTTCTCGGAGAAGTAACGGTTAACGTCACTGACTTCTGAACTGATCGGCAGGAAGGTGACTTTGTTCAGCACCGTATGCTCATTGTCCCAGTAGTTCGGGTTACGCACCAGGGTGATACGTTCGTTAATCACGTGCGCTTCAAGCTTAAAGGCACCGTTGCCGACCCAGTTCTGCGGCTGCGTCCACTGATCGCCAAATTTCTCAATCGCCGGTTTGTAAACCGGTGACATGACGGAGTTAATCAGCAGCTTATCAAAATAGGGAACCGGCTCGCTCAGGGTGACTTCCAGCGTGTGGTCATCAATAGCTTTTACGCCCAGATCGGTAACTGGTTTTTTACCGGCGATGATGTCATCGACGTTCAGGATATGACCATACTGCGGATAGCTGGCATACGGTGAGGCGGTTTTAGGATCGACCAGACGCTCCCAGCTGTAGACGAAGTCCTGCGCGGTGACCGGCTCGCCATTGGACCATTTGGCATTTTTACGTAAGTGGAAAGTCCACACTTTGAAATCTTTATTTTCATAGCTTTCCGCTACGGCCGGGATCGGTTTACCGTTGCTGTCATTGACCAGCAGACCTTCGTAAAGATCACGCGCCACGTTGTCTTCCGGAACACCTTCAATTTTGTGCGGATCGAGCGACTGCACTTCATCGCCATTGCCGCGAACCAGCTCCTGTTTAGCGGCCAGCTCAACGCCCGCAGGCACCGTTGCCGCGAAAGCCGCATTCCCTGCCAGCGCACTCACTGCGGCGAAAACGCCCGCTGCAATCAGGCTTTTTTTCGTGATGTTGTTCATTATTACACTCCAGTTTTATTATCGTCACCGTGGCGATGCTCTGCCCCGGCGTCCCCCGTCTGCGGGCTCCCTGGCCTGTTACCAGGGAGATTGACCCCAAAAAGGTCTGTTTGCTGATGCGCTTTCCGACTGTCTCGCCGAACAGGCGATCAGATCAGTGTTTTTTGATGAAATAGTACTTCAGGTCTGTCATGTCCTGCGGGTCTTTGCCCGTGAAGCCGCCAACCCAGGGCTTCACCAGGCGCACACTTACGCGGTAGTAAACTGGCACAATTGGTGAGTCTTTGTCGAGTTGTGTTTCAGCCTGCTGATACAGGCTGGCGCGCTGCGCCTCGCTGCCCGCCGTCAGCGTCTCCGCCATCAGACGATCAAAGGTCGCGCTGCTGTAAAACGCGGTGTTGATCGAGGCGTTGCTGATCAGCATGTTCAGGAAGGTTGAGGGTTCATTGTAGTCAGCACACCAGGTGGCGCGCACCACGTCATACTGCGCCTGATGACGGGTCTCCAGCATGGTTTTCCACTCCTGATTCTGCAGCGTCACCTTAGCACCCAGGTTTTTCTGCCACATCGACGCGGCCGCAATCGCCTGCCGTTTGTTCTGATCGGAAGTGTTGTAGAGCAGCGTAAAGGTCAGCGGATGGGCAGCATCAAAGCCGGCCTCTGCCAGCAGCTTCTTCGCGGCTTCATTACGCTGCGCCTGCGTCCAGGTGAACCAGGCAGGTGGAGTGAGTTTGATACCGGCGGTAAAAGGCGGCGTCAGGCTGTAAGCCGGAATCTGCCCCTGGGCCATGATCTTATTGGCAATCACCTCGCGATCGAGGGTCATCTTCAGCGCGGCACGCACCCGCGCATCGGTAAACGGCGGCTTTTTGTTATTAATCTCGTAGTAGAAGGTGCAGAGCAGCGGGCTGACCTTCACTTCATCGCCCAGCTCTTTGCGCAGCTTGCCAAACATCTCTGGTGGCACCGCACTGTTGGTAATATCCGTGCCGCCGCTGCGGTAGCGATTGATATCGCTGTTTTCAGAGGCGATCGGCAGGAATGTCCCCTGTTCAATCACGGTGTGCGCATTATCCCAGTAGCGAGGATTGCGCTTCACGACAATTTTTTCATTCACTACCCAGTCGCTCAACGTGTAGGCGCCGTTGCCGATGTAGTGACCCGGGCGGGTCCAGGCTTCACCCCACAGCTTAATGGCTGGCGCATAAACCGGCTTCATCGCCGTATGCGCTAACATCGCCACCAGGTAAGGCACCGGCTCACTCAGGGTAATTTGCAGCCGATGGGCATCCAGCGCCTTCACGCCCAGCTGATCGGGTGACGCTTTACCGGCAAGGATGGCATCGATATTGGCAAAATGGGCTGCCTGCAGATAGCTGGAGTAAGGCGACGCGGTTGTCGGGTCCACCAGACGGCGCCAGCTGTAGACGAAATCAGTGGCGGTAACCGGCTCACCGTTGCTCCACTTCGCATCCTCCCGCAGATTAAAAATCCAGACGGTGGGTTGCGGGTTTTCCCAGCTTTTAGCGACGCCAGGAACGACCTGCCCGCTGTTATCGGTATTGACCAGGCCGTCCAGCAGGTTGTGAATAATATTGGATTCCGGCACGCCTTCGGTTTTATGCGGATCCAGCGAGGAGACTTCACTGCCGTTATTGATCACAATCTGTTGCTGCGCGGCCAGTGTTGTACCCGGCGGCACCGTGGCGGCATAGGCCGGAGAAAATGCCATTAACAAAACGACTGCGAGTGTTGACCGCTGCTGCTGCAAATTCTTCATCCCAATCATGCGAAACGCCAACCTTAAATTAAGTATCCCGACAGGCTTAAGCAAAAAGCGTTCTCACTTTGGGCTTTCGGAGAAAAAATTTTACGTTGGGCCAAAAATTATCAGAAGCCGCGAAGGCGCGCCAAAGCAAAATAGCTAAAATGTTAACTAATTCTCTTTTATCATGAGAAGTCAGGCAGCGGAAGTGTTAATTTTCGTCCTGAAAATATCATATCGATATGAAAAATAGACTATTTAGCTGGAAACCCCTCTTAAGAGCGGAAAGCAGCGACAAACAGCCTCTTTTTTGGCACTTATATTGGGTAATCTGGCTTCAGCGTGATGAAATTTAAGATAGCGTGATTATTCTGGCAGTTTGTGAGGCTTACACGAAAATAGAGAGCAGAATATCGTGTGAAAATAGTGACATTATTTCGCAGAAAAAAGTCTGTGAGCCAGCGCGCAGTAATGAAATTTATAATTGCCTGATTCTGTTAAGCACAACGAATAATTGCATCGTAATGGTGCATAAAATGCCCATCCTGCACCATTACGGATCATTATTTCACTTCACTCTCTGAAATAAGTGAGCGTCTAATTGAGTAAGCCGGGAAAAATGGACTTCATGCCGGTGACAACAAATTCGATGCCCAGCGCCATCAGTAACAGACCCATAATACGCGTAATGACGTTGATACCGGTCTGGCCAAGAATACGCACCATTAACGGCGCGGCCCGGAAGAGTAACCAGCAGCAGAATGCAAAGATCGCAATCGCCAGAGTGAACCCCAGCAGATTTATCCAGCTGTGGTAGCGGGTGCTCCAGACAATGGTCGAGCTGATAGCACCCGGCCCCGCCATCAGAGGCAACGCCAGCGGTACAACCCCCACACTTTCACGAATCGCCGTTTCTGACTTCTCCTGCTTATTCTGCTTATCTTCGCCCAGCTTGCCGCTGATCATCGACATCGCAATGGTGACGACCAGGATCCCACCCGCGATGCGGAAGGAGTCAATCGAGATGCCAAACACATGCAGAATCGCATCACCAAGGAACAGTGACGTCCAGAGAATAATAGCAACCGCCAGATTGGCAGTGAGGTTGGTTTTGTTACGCTCAGCCACCCCCTGATAACGGGTCATGCTGATGAAGACCGGAATAATTCCCACCGGATTGACCAGCGCAAAGAGCCCGACAAAAAATTTTATATAGCCTGATAAATCTAACAGCGCAGGGTTCACGACTTTACTCCGTACCACAGGGGGGAAAACGCGCCTAATGTATGTGAAAACAGGCACGGACGCCAGATGCTGACTCAGCTATTTATGCTGTTGAATGACGGAGCATCCAGCGCGTTACCCCAGACATTAAAAAGTGACTGGATTTAGCCGCTACCAGGCTGATGACGTGAAGAGGTAACCAATTTGATAAACGAAGGGCATAAAGGGGAGCTGAAAGGTGTCAGCTTGCGGTTAAATTGATCTGCATCAAAATTGCCCTACCCCAAACCAGGTAATCTTTTCGCAACGGAAGTATTAGCGGCAGCGAAGAAAATCTCACTGACTGCAACAGAAGACTAGTTCAGTAAACAGTTGAAAATCCGGGCGTTCTGACCCAGTCCAACGCCTTATGGCAACGTGACTATACTCAGGGCGCAGGATTGTTTACTAAAAAAGTTTAACTTCCTTCAGGAGAACACCATGGCCGTAACCAATGTCGCCGAACTTAATGCACTGGTTGAACGTGTAAAAAAAGCCCAGCGTGAATATGCCAACTTTTCTCAACAACAGGTCGACGCCATCTTCCGTGCCGCCGCCCTCGCCGCCGCAGATGCCCGAATCCCGCTTGCCAAGATGGCCGTTGCCGAATCAGGTATGGGCATCGTCGAAGACAAAGTGATCAAAAACCATTTTGCTTCAGAATATATCTACAACGCTTATAAAGATGAAAAAACCTGTGGTGTGTTAGCCACGGATGATACTTTCGGCACCATTACCATCGCCGAACCTATTGGCCTGATTTGCGGTATCGTCCCGACGACCAACCCCACTTCAACCGCCATCTTCAAAGCATTAATCAGCCTTAAAACCCGTAACGGCATCATCTTCTCTCCTCATCCACGCGCCAAAGATGCGACCAACAAAGCTGCAGACATCGTATTGCAGGCGGCGGTGGCTGCCGGTGCGCCAAAAGATATTATCGGCTGGATCGACGCACCTTCCGTTGAGCTGTCAAATCAACTGATGCATCACCCTGACATCAACCTGATTCTCGCCACTGGCGGTCCAGGCATGGTGAAAGCGGCTTACAGCTCCGGTAAACCTGCGATTGGTGTCGGTGCGGGTAATACGCCTGTCGTGATTGATGAAACCGCCGATCTTAAACGTGCGGTTGCGTCGATTCTGATGTCGAAAACCTTTGATAACGGGGTTATCTGCGCCTCTGAACAGTCGGTGATTGTGGTCGATTCAGTCTATGACGCGGTGCGTGAACGTTTCGCCAGCCACGGCGGTTATATGCTGCAGGGTGCCGAACTGAGTGCGGTGCAGAATATTATTCTGAAAAACGGCGGCCTGAATGCGGCTATCGTAGGCCAGCCAGCGTTCAAAATTGCGGAGATGGCCGGTATCAGCGTGCCACCGAGCACTAAGATTCTGATTGGCGAAGTGAAGCTGGTGGATGAGTCTGAGCCGTTCGCCCATGAAAAACTCTCACCAACCCTTGCGATGTATCGGGCGAAAGATTTCCAGGATGCGGTCGCGAAAGCAGAAAAACTGGTCGCCATGGGCGGTATCGGCCACACCTCCTGTCTCTATACCGATCAGGACAATCAGACCGAACGCGTTCACTACTTCGGCGACAAAATGAAAACCGCGCGTATTCTGATCAACACCCCCGCCTCGCAGGGTGGTATCGGCGACCTCTACAACTTTAAACTGGCGCCGTCTCTGACGCTGGGTTGTGGTTCGTGGGGCGGAAACTCTATTTCAGAGAACGTCGGTCCAAAACATCTGATCAATACCAAAACTGTCGCCAAGCGAGCTGAGAATATGTTGTGGCATAAACTTCCAAAATCCATCTACTTCCGTCGGGGTTCACTGCCAATTGCGCTGGAAGAAGTGGCAACGGATGGCGCGAAACGTGCCTTTATCGTCACTGACCGCTTCCTGTTCAATAACGGCTATGCCGACCAGGTGACCCGCGTGCTGAAATCACACGGCATTGAAACGGAAGTGTTCTTCGAAGTTGAAGCTGACCCGACGCTGAGCATCGTGCGTAAAGGTGCTGAGCAGATGAACAGCTTCAAACCGGATGTCATCATCGCGCTGGGCGGTGGCTCACCGATGGATGCCGCGAAAATCATGTGGGTGATGTACGAACATCCGGAAACTCACTTCGAGGAGCTGGCGTTACGTTTCATGGATATCCGTAAACGTATCTACAAGTTCCCGAAAATGGGTGTCAAAGCGCGCATGATTGCCATCACCACCACGTCCGGTACCGGTTCTGAAGTCACGCCGTTTGCTGTAGTGACCGATGATGCGACGGGTCAGAAATATCCGCTCGCTGACTACGCACTGACGCCTGATATGGCGATTGTCGATGCCAACCTGGTGATGGATATGCCGCGTTCACTCTGCGCCTTTGGCGGTCTGGATGCCGTGACCCACGCGCTGGAAGCTTATGTTTCAGTACTGGCGAATGAATACTCTGACGGACAGGCGCTGCAGGCACTGAAACTGCTGAAAGAGAATCTGCCAGCCAGCTATGCCGAAGGCGCCAAAAATCCGGTGGCGCGTGAGCGCGTACACAATGCCGCCACTATCGCCGGTATTGCGTTTGCCAACGCCTTCCTCGGGGTTTGTCACTCAATGGCGCATAAGCTGGGTTCAGAGTTCCATATCCCACACGGCCTGGCCAACGCCCTGTTAATCTCTAACGTTATTCGCTACAACGCGAATGACAACCCGACTAAACAGACCGCTTTCAGCCAGTACGATCGCCCTCAGGCGCGCCGTCGCTACGCCGAGATTGCTGACCATCTGGGTCTGAGCGCACCAGGCGACCGCACCGCGCAGAAAATTGAGAAGCTGCTCGCCTGGCTGGATGAGATTAAAACTGAACTTGGTATTCCAACCTCTATCCGTGAGGCGGGTGTGCAGGAAGCGGACTTCCTGGCGAAAGTCGATAAACTGGCCGATGATGCGTTTGATGACCAGTGTACCGGCGCTAACCCACGTTATCCGCTGATTGCTGAACTGAAACAGATTATGCTTGATACCTACTACGGTCGTGAATTTGTCGAACCGTTCTCTAGCGTAGCCGAAGCCATTGCTGAGCAGCCGGTAAAAGGTATTAAGCTTGAGAAGAAAGCCAAAAAAGTCTGATAGTGCCGTTCTGACTGTCTGATAAAAAAACCCGCCCCGGCGGGTTTTTTATTGCCTGAAAAATAGGGTTAATTCAGCGGAGTCTGAGCGCCATGAATCGCCTGCAACGATCCCTGCTCTATCGCCTGTTTATAATGCTTACGGCAGACTGAGATATAACGTTCGTTACCGCCAATCACCACCTGCTCACCCTCACTGAAAGGTTTGCCCTCGCTATCCAGTCGCAGAACCATACTGGCCTTGCGCCCACAGTGACAAATAGTTTTGAGTTCAACCAGCTTATCTGCCCACGCCAGCAGATACTGACTGCCAACAAACAGTTCACCGCGAAAATCCGTTCGCAGACCATAACAGAGCACCGGAATATCAAGGTCGTCTACGACATCTGACAGCGCTTTAACCTGCTCACGGGTCAGGAACTGACTCTCATCAACCAGCACGCAATGGACAGGCTGAACGGCATGTTCAGCAGCGATGTCGCTGTAGAGTGATGTCTCTGCGTTGTATAGCAAGGCCGGTGACGATAGTCCGATACGGGAACTCACCTGCCCGGCACCAAAGCGATTATCGATTTCAGCGGTGTAAACCAGTGAACGCATGCCGCGCTCATGATAGTTATATGAGGATTGTAGCAGTGCGGTTGATTTCCCTGCATTCATGGCAGAGTAATAGAAATAGAGTTGAGCCATCGGCGCGTATCTTCATCAGGACTGAATGGAATGGCGCGCATATTACCACAAAGCGGCGGCAATACGTTGCGGTTGATGAGTGAATAAAGTGTAACGGCTGGCCGTTTATTCCTCTGCATGCCGTTTCCAGCGCCTGTTATGTGCAGTGCCGAACGGGATAAGTTTTGCTTATTTTACCCGCAACAAAATCAATGACATTTTTGTTGCTGACCTGAATACATTAAATTTATTTGATATCGGACTAAAGGAAAATATTTTTATTCTGCACTACTGTGCAATTTTCTGGTGAAAATTATTTTTAGTCACCTGGGTAATTAGTGATATACATATTTTTATGATTGCAGTTATTTTATGTCGCCACTACTATTAGCGGGCAACACAACTTTTCCCTTATTCAGAGACCAGGACAATGAGCGAAGCACTAAAAGTTCTTAATAATATCCGTACGCTGCGCGCCCAGGCCAGAGAGTATTCCGTTGAAATACTGGAAGAGATGCTGGAAAAGCTGGACGTAGTAGTAAAAGAGCGCCGCGAAGAAGAGTCTCATTTTCAGGCAGAAAATGAAGAACGCACGCGTAAACTTAATCAGTATCGTGAAATGCTACTGGCTGATGGTATTGACCCGAATGAACTGATTAACACGCTGACCGACACACGGACTGCGGCAAAAGGTAAACGCTCAGTACGTCCGGCTAAATATGGTTACACCGATGAAAAAGGCGAGTCCAGAACCTGGACCGGTCAGGGCCGCACACCGGCCGTGATTAAAAAAGCGCTGGAAGAACAGGGTAAAAAGCTGGACGATTTTTTACTGTAAAAACCCGCAGTGTGACTGCCTTCCTGGCAGCCTGATGCGCAATAAAAAAGGAAGCCGGAGCTTCCTTTTTTCTTTTAATCAGATACTCAGACGCGGTAAAAGTCGCGGTACCAGTCCACAAAGTTTTTAACGCCCTCTTCGACCCCGGTCTGCGGTTTGAATCCAATTGCCTTAAACAAGGCTTCGGTATCCGCACTGGTTTCCAGTACATCTCCAGGCTGCATTGGCATCAGATTTTTCTTCGCAGTAATGCCCAGGGCTTTTTCAATCGCTTCGATATAGTTCATCAACGTGACAGGCTGACTGTTTCCAATATTATAAACACGATAAGGCGCTGAACTGGTTGCCGGCGATCCGGTTTCAACTGTCCAGTTGTCGTCCTGTTGTGGAATAACATCCTGCAGGCGAACAATGGCTTCAGCAATATCGTCAATATAGGTAAAGTCGCGTTTCATCTGGCCCTGGTTATAAACGTCAATCGCCTCACCGGCAATCATTGCTCGGGTGAATTTGAATAACGCCATATCCGGACGGCCCCACGGGCCATAGACCGTAAAGAAGCGCAATCCAGTGGTCGGCAGCTGATAGAGATGCGAGTAAGTGTGTGACATTAACTCGTTGGCTTTTTTGGTCGCTGCATATAAAGAAACCGGATGATCAACGCTATCTTCGGTTGAGAACGGCATCTTGCGATTCAGACCATAGACTGAACTGGATGAGGCGTAGAGCAGATGTTCAATTTTATGATGACGGCAACCTTCAAGGATATTGAGGTGACCCGTCAGATTGGAGTCTGCGTAGGCATGAGGATTTTCAATGGAATACCGGACACCAGCCTGAGCACCAAGATGGATAACGCGCTGGAATTTTTGCTGATCGAACAGTGACGCCATTGCGTCACGGTCCGCCAGGTCCATCTCAATAAAAGTAAAACCAGGATCGGCCTTAATTAAATTGAGACGGGCATGCTTGAGATTTACGTCGTAATAATCATTCAGGTTGTCGATACCGACAACCTGGTGACCGGCGGCCAGCAGACGCTGGCTGACATGAAAACCAATAAAACCTGCGGCGCCGGTGACCAGAAAGTTCATAAATCCCTCGTTAATTATGCAGTTTGAATAGACGCTCCGCGGCCGATTGCATAATAAACGAAACCGCGTTTGCTGATACGCTCTGGATCATACAGGTTACGACCATCAAAAATCACGGCTTCTTTCAGTGCATTTTTGATGATGTCGAAGTCAGGCGCACGGAAGTTTTGCCACTCCGTACAGATGACCAGGCCGTCAGCGCCCTGCAATGCGGCTTCTTTGGTACCCATCAGCTTAAGATCGCTGCGGTGACCGTAGATACGCTGTGCTTCATCCATCGCTTCAGGGTCAAACGCCTGAACAGATGCGCCAGCTTCCCACAGCGTTTCCATCAGCACACGGCTGGAGGCTTCACGCATGTCGTCAGTGTTCGGCTTAAATGACAGGCCCCAGAGCGCAAACGTTTTACCTTTCAGATCGTCACCAAAATGACGTTTGATAAAGGTTGGCAGTTTGTTTTTCTGGTTGTCATTCACATCTTCCACGGCCTGCAACAGACGTGGCTGATAGCCAATTGACTCAGCGGTACGGATTAACGCCTGCACATCTTTCGGGAAGCAGGAGCCGCCGTAACCACAGCCAGGATAGATAAAGTGATAGCCAATGCGGGGATCGGAACCGATGCCCTGGCGTACTTTTTCAATATCCGCGCCTAAACGTTCAGCCAGGTTAGACATCTCATTCATAAAGCTGATTTTGGTGGCCAGCATGCAGTTTGCTGCATACTTGGTCAGCTCTGCGCTGCGGATATCCATCATGATCATACGATCGTGGTTACGGTTAAACGGCTCATAGAGCTCGCGTAACAGTTCTACCACGTCGTCGTTGTCAGTACCGACAACGATACGTTCTGGACGCATACAGTCATTGACTGCAGCACCTTCTTTGAGGAATTCCGGGTTAGATACCACATCAAAAGTGATGTTGGCGTCACGCGCTTTCAGCGCTTCCGTCATTACCGCACGAACTTTGTCTGCTGTGCCAACCGGAACGGTTGATTTGTCGATAACCACTTTGTGATCGTTCATATGCTGCGCAATGGTGCGCGCTACGGCGGTCACATATTTCAGATCGGCAGAGCCGTCTTCATCTGGTGGAGTACCAACTGCAATAAACTGCATAACACCATGGTTTACGCCCATCTCAGCATCAGTGCTGAACTTCAGACGACCCGCTTCGTAATTGGACATTACCAGCGGCGTTAAACCTGGTTCGAAAATAGGAATGATGCCTTTTTTCAGATTTTCGACTTTGTTTTCGTCGACATCAATGCAGAGAACGTCATGTCCGACTTCGGCTAACACCGCAGCCTGAACCAGACCGACATAGCCGATACCAAATACAGTGACTTTCATCGAGTTATCCTGTGTTTATGAATTACTTTTTGTTGCCAACTGCGCCATCGAGCCATTCAGAAAAATCTTTGCCCAATACCGGATGACGAACACCGTACTCAACGAAAGCCTGCATGTAGCCCAGTTTGTTACCACAGTCATGGCTGACGCCTTTCAGGTGATATGCTTCAACTGTCTCTTTTTCCATCAGCATTGCAATGGAGTCAGTCAGCTGAACTTCGCCGCCTGCACCTGGAGGCGTTTTAGCCAGCAGTGGCCAGATCTCTGAAGAGAGAACATAACGACCTACAACGGCCAGGTTTGATGGGGATTCTGACGCTTTAGGCTTCTCAACCACACCGACCATTGGTGCGCTGTCGCCTGGGTTCAGTTCTGCGCCCTGGCAATCGACAACACCGTATGCCGTCACATCGGCAACCGGCTCAACCATGATCTGGCTGCGGCCAGACTCTTCATAACGGCTCAGCATCTCTGCCAGGTTATCTTTGGTTGGGTTAGATTCATATTCGTCGATGATGACGTCTGGCAGGATAACCGCAAACGGCTCATCACCGATCAGTGGGTGTGCACACATTACAGCGTGACCCAGACCTTTAGCGATGCCCTGACGAACCTGCATGATGGTGACGTGTGGCGGGCAGATTGACTGGATTTCATCCAGCAGCTGACGCTTAACGCGTTTTTCCAGCATTGATTCCAGTTCGAAGCTGGTATCAAAGTGGTTTTCGATGGCATTTTTTGATGAATGCGTTACCAGCACAATTTCGTTGATGCCAGCAGCGATACACTCGTTAACGACATACTGGATTAACGGCTTATCAACCAGCGGTAACATTTCTTTAGGAATCGCTTTGGTAGCCGGGAGCATACGCGTACCCAAACCCGCTACCGGGATTACCGCTTTTTTTACTTTGGTATTATTGGCAGACATTAAGATACCTCTCTTATAGGCCGTTCAAGTTAATACTTGATATGTCGGTTTAAAATCGGAAATGAGTATATCAGTTAGTATCGAACGGATTTATCCTGGAAGGCACCAAACCGTCGAAATTAAGACTATTACCCAACTGTAAAGCTAAACTCTGGCCCTGTCCTCAGCGCCAGAATTCCTCTGTTTTTACGGCTTATTCTTCCGTCGATAGCATCAGCCGAATGCGCCCGCCCGCGCCCCAGACGTGGCATTGCCAGTTTTCTGCGCGCTGACTGATCTGGTTAAGATGGGTGCTGCCCATAGTGCCAAGGGGGACACCATTGCTGAGCTGAATCTGATGGGCATGAACATGGAGTGTGGCGTTCAATCCGGCCGAAACCAGAATTAAGTTCTTTAATCCGCGATGATAGTACCCAACCAGTAACGGGAACTGGCCGCTCAGGTTCGCCTGGCGCAGTAACAGATTGACCTGTCTGAGCAGCCCATTAAGTTCCGGCAGACGCTGTTTCTGCCCGGTCAGTTGCTCCTGCAGCAGGCCATTGAACAGCGCCCGCAGCAGCAACGCTGCCAGCACGCCATTATCACCGGCACGGGTCACGTCCAGACAGTAGAACGCCAGATCTTTGTCGGAGAGCGCCGCGATATCAAGCACCAGCCCAGGCTGCTCAGCCATCGTCAGCTGACGATAGTTAACCCGGCAGTTGGCAATAGTCTGCTGCACCGGTGGCTGGAGTTGCTTGAGCAGCTTTGCAGCCGCTTTAGGATCACGAACCAGCGCATCCCAGTCCTGGAACAGTTGTTCATCCTCTTCCACTTTCGAAGTGAACATAGAGGGATAGAGACATTCATAGACCGCTTCACGGAAGCGCTCAAAGTTTTTAAGTGGTTTAAGCAGCACATCCTGCACCCCAAGACGCAATACATGCGCAATATCCGACATGTTCTCGGTAGCTGAGATGATTAAAATCGGCACGATGTTGCCGCGGGTACGAATGTGCTCAACGAACTGGATGCCGCTCATGCGGGGCATTTCCAGATCGCAGATAATCAGGTCGACAGTATGCTGTTGTAGTTGTGCAATTGCTTCCAGACCATCTTCCGCTTGTAACGTCACAGCACCCATCGATAACAAAAATTGGTCCAGCAACGAACGGAAAACAGCCTCATCTTCGACAATGAGTATCTTTTTGCCGAGTAGTGGTTTTTCCATTCTTTCCCCCTGCGTACCAGATATTTCAATAGTGGTTCATAAAACGCAGTTGCGCCTTTAAGAATTGGCTGAAGTCACCGCTTTGAATGAACAACCTGATTATCTGCCACGGACCAGTGGTAATAGTTCATCCATTTTCTTCTCTACGGCGGCCTTGCCTGCTTCAATGGCTTCCTCAGCACGATGAAAGTCCAGCGTCGAAATTTGCGGACAGACCGGCTGAATCAAAACATCGGGCGGATCGCCTGCCATGCGATTCCGCTTCAGGCGATTTTCCAGCACCTGGATAGAGGTGGACATAATCTCCATCGCGCCAGGTGACTGAGACCCACGGCGCTGGCTGAAATTCACCAGACGCTGACGCAGCTTCCCACCCCAACTCAATGCCGCTGCGGCGGCTTCTTCTTCGCTATTCTGTGGTGTCACGGAAAAGAGATCCTGCTGCATTAAATGCGCGTCATGCTGCAAGTCAACGGCGATAACAATGTCTGCCCCCAGGGCACGGGTAAGTGAAATCGGCACCGGGTTGACTACGGCACCATCCACCAGCCAATACCCATTGTAGCCCACCGGCGGTAATAAACCTGGCATACTGCATGAAGCGCGTACTGCCTGATGCAGATCGCCCTCAGTCAGCCAGAGTTCACGACCGGTACTGAGGTTAGTCGCCACCACGCCAAAGGGTTTATGACAGTGCTCTATCGTGTCATTGGGGATCAGCTGACGAACATGGCTAAAGACCCGCTCACCGCGCAGCAGTCCGCCACGCTGCCAGGAGACATCCATCAGGCGAATAACATCCCAGTAGCGAAATGCACTGACCCATTTTTCCATCAGCGGCAGGCGGTTATTCACATAGGCAGATCCGACTAATGCCCCGACAGAGCAGCCCGCAACGACGTCGATCTCAATACCTGCACGCTCCAGCGCGTTGATCACGCCGATATGCGCCCATCCTTTGGCCGCTCCAGAACCCAGAGCCAATCCAATTTTTACCTTTCTCATTTCTGTCTGGTCCTGCCGTCAATACGTAGCATCACAACACGGGGTCAGCTAACATAGCGCGCTTGTAAAACCGACCCATCATTCCCGGGAGATAATGTGTCAGAAACCTGCCCATGTTGTAGCGGAGAGCAGTATAGCGTATGTTGCGAGCCCTTTCTTCAGGGTAACCAGATTCCTGTTACAGCTGAACAACTTATGCGATCCCGTTATTGCGCTTATGTTCAGCATAATGCGGACTATCTGGTTGCGACCTGGCATCCTGAGAAGCGTCATCCGGCGCTGTCAGGGCTTTTATCTGAAAGTTTTCCAGGAACTGACTGGCTCAGCCTGAATGTAACCCGTTGTAATCATGGAAGCCATGAGAACGAAGCTTTCGTTACCTTTTTTGCGCGATACCGCGAGAAAACCAACATTCAGGCCATTCATGAATGTTCACGCTTTCTTCGCGAGGATCAACGCTGGTACTATGTTGACGGTACAGCACCGCCCGTGGGGCGTAACGATCGCTGCCCGTGTGGCAGTGAAAAAAAATACAAAAAATGTTGTGGTTAAGCTGACGGCTACCCCAGCGGTTTTACCCCTAATGCTTTGACAGGACTCTGATTGAGATGCAAGCGCAAACCATGCAAAGAAAAGTTTTACGAACCATTTGTCCCGATGCAAAAGGTCTGATCGCCAAAATCACCAATATTTGTTACAAGCACGAACTTAATATCGTGCAGAACAATGAGTTTGTTGATCATCGCACCGGGCGTTTTTTCATGCGTACCGAACTGGAAGGGATCTTCAACGACAACACCCTGCTCGCCGACCTCGACAGCGCCCTGCCCCAGGGTTCAGTCCGGGAACTGCACAGCGCCGGTCGTCGCCGCGTGGTGATTCTTGTCACTAAAGAGGCGCATTGTCTGGGCGATCTGTTAATGAAGAGCGCGTTTGGCGGCCTGGATATGGAAATTGCGGCGGTAGTGGGTAACCACGACACCCTGCGTTCACTGGTTGAGCGTTTCGATATTCCGTTTGTGCTGGTGAGCCATGAGGGACTGACGCGGGAAGAGCACGATAACCGCATGGTGGAAGAGATTGACCGCTATCAGCCCGATTACGTGGTGCTGGCAAAATATATGCGCGTCCTGACGCCCGCCTTTGTGCAGCGTTATCCGAACCAGATTATCAATATTCACCACTCCTTCCTGCCCGCCTTTATCGGTGCCCGTCCCTATCATCAGGCTTATGAACGTGGCGTGAAGATCATCGGTGCCACCGCGCACTATGTGAACGACAATCTCGATGAAGGCCCAATCATCATGCAGGATGTGATAAACGTTGATCACAGCTACACCGCCGATGAGATGATGCGCGCCGGTCGCGACGTAGAAAAGAATGTCCTGAGCAACGCACTGTATAAAGTGCTGGGGCAGCGCGTGTTCGTTTACGGCAACCGCACGATTATTCTTTAATCAGCCAGTGCGCTGAATTGTCTGCAGATTCAGCGCTACGCGTAAAAAGTGGGCAAACAGTTGCGGTTTTGCCAGTGGGCGCTTTACACCCTTATCGCATTTGGTATGATGCGCCCCGCTTTAAGAGAGAAAGATTCAGGCCATGGTGGGATTCCCGAGCGGCCAAAGGGAGCAGACTGTAAATCTGCCGTCACAGACTTCGAAGGTTCGAATCCTTCTCCCACCACCATCTGAATCTGAATCATCTTAAGCCACATCACTATCCCAGGTGGGATTCCCGAGCGGCCAAAGGGAGCAGACTGTAAATCTGCCGTCACAGACTTCGAAGGTTCGAATCCTTCTCCCACCACCATCTCGTATGATGCACACCATCCCCCAAATAATACCTAAGCTTCCTGTTCTGCGGGGAGAGGGATGAGAACCTTCGATCAAGGTTCGGGTCGAGCATCGCGAGACAACGCGCTTCAGCGCGGCCCGCAGGGTGAGGCGCAACGCGCCGAATAATCCTTCTCCCACCACCATCTCGTATGTTGCACATCATCCCCAAAATAATACCTAAGCTTCCTGTTCTGCGGGGAGAGGGATGAGAACCTTCGATTAAGGTTCGGGTCGAGCATCGCGAGACAACGCGCTTCAGCGCGGCCCGCAGGGTGAGGCGCAACGCGCCGAATAATCCTTCTCCCACCACCATCTCGCATGTTGCACACCATCCCCCAAATAATACCTAAGCTTCCTGTTCGCCCCCACACTCCTGCCCGCTTTCACACAATCTCAGCCTGTTCCGCCATGACTTTTTCAGCAAAAATCGCTACCATCTCCGCCTGACATTTCTGAACAACGGTCGATCTCATGAAATTTGTTTCATTTAACATCAATGGGTTGCGTGCCCGCCCGCATCAGCTTCAGGCACTTGTCGAACAGCATCAGCCCGATGTTATCGGTCTGCAGGAAACCAAGGTCCATGACGACATGTTCCCGCTGGAAGAGGTGTCAAAGCTCGGCTATCACGTCTTCTATCATGGACAGAAAGGTCACTACGGCGTTGCCCTGTTAACCAAAGCTGAGCCAGTGTCAGTGAGCCGGGGTTTCCCGGGTGATGACGAAGAATCCCAGCGCCGCCTGATCATCGCGGAACTTCCCAGCCCGATTGGCGACATCACGGTAATTAACGGCTATTTTCCGCAGGGCGAGAGCCGCGACCATCCCACCAAGTTTCCGGCTAAAGAGAAATTCTATCGGGATCTGCAACGTCTGCTGACCGAAGATCTGCCTGCTGATAAGCCGGTTCTGATTATGGGCGACATGAATATCAGCAGCACCGATCGGGATATTGGTATTGGTGAAGAGAGCCGCAAGCGCTGGCTGCGCACCGGCAAATGCTCCTTCCTGCCGGAAGAGCGCGAGTGGATGGACCGCCTGCTGGGCTGGGGACTGGTTGATACCTGGCGTGAGCACAATCCGGAGGTTGCGGATCGCTTCTCCTGGTTCGATTACCGTTCGAAAGGGTTTGATGATAATCGCGGGTTACGCATCGATCTGGTGCTGGCGAGCAAAACCCTGGCGTCGCACTGCGTTGAGACCGGCATTGATTATGAGATCCGGGGCATGGAAAAACCGTCTGACCACGCACCCATCTGGTCAACCTTCCGCTTTTAACTGACGGTCGCGTGGCAGAGCGCCACGCGACGGCTATTTCACTATTTTCCAGATCAGGTTATTGGTGCCGATGGAGTGTTCATCACGGGTACATTGCAGCAACACCCCCTCTGATTTCACCACCGCGCCTTCCGTGTAGTTACGGTTCTCAAAGATACAGCAGCGGAGACAGTCTGGCTGACGTCTCTCTGCCTGTGTCCATGCCTCGGGTGGCATATCCACCACGACATCGGTGTTGCCACCGTTGCTGCCCTGCTGTGGCATCGACTGATAACGACTGTTGGCCTGCGCCACGCTGGTCGCCAGCAACAGGGCCACGACCAGTAATACTGAATAACGCCTCATTCCGTCTCCTTCACTTTACGCCTGGTTTTGCGCACCGGACGTTTCTGTCCAGTGGACGGTAATCCCCGAAATGCATGCGCCGCAGGCTGCTGTCGCGCCTGCTGGATCAGACCAGCTAAGGTTTGCACCAGCGGCTGCATGAACTCATCATAGCGGCAGGCCTTTTCGCTGATACGCGTCAGTGTCGATTCCCACTGCGCCGTCATATCCGGGCGTGCTGCCAGATCGGGCAGGGAGTGAATCAGGGCGCGTCCGGCATCCGTAGAATTGATATAACGGCCCTTCTTCACCAGGAAGCCACGACGAAACAGTAATTCGATAATGCCGGCGCGTGTGGCTTCCGTTCCTAAACCATCGGTCGCACGCAGCACTTTCTTTAATTCTTTATCCTGAACGAAACGGGCAATGCCGGTCATTGCAGAAAGAATGGTGGCATCGGTAAACGGGCGTGGCGGCTGGGTTTGCTTCGCCAGCACCTCTCCGCGCTCACACAGCAGCTCATCCCCTTTCGCTACCACAGGCAACGGCATGCCGTCGTTCTCTTCATCCCGCTCTTTGTTGCCCAGCAGCGCACGCCAGCCCGCTTCCGCCAGGAAGCGCGCTTTCGCCACGAATTTTCCACCGGCAATATCGAGATCGATGACACATTTGCGGAATACCGCATCCGGGCAGAACTGCATCAGATACTGGCGCGCTACCAGTTCATAGATATGCTGCTCGTTTTCACTGAGCTTCACCGCGCTGGCACGGGCCGTTGGAATAATCGCATGGTGGGCATCCACTTTTTTATCATCCCAGCAGCGATTTCTGCGATCGGCATCGAAATCTGCCGGTGGGGTCAGCTGTGACTGATGCGCCTGTATCGCCTTTAACACCGCATGACGACCGGCAAAATGCTCTTCAGGCAGATAGCGGCTGTCCGAACGGGGATAGGTAATCAGTTTATGGGTTTCGTAAAGCCGCTGGCAGGTATCCAGCACCGTCTGCGCACTCAGCCCGTAACGTTTAGCGGCCTCGATCTGCAGGCTGGATAAGGAAAAGGGCAGCGGCGCCACCTCATTTTCGCGCTTATCGCTGTAGGCAGTGACGATCGCCGGCTGGCCCGTGATACGCGTCACCACATGCTCCGCCAGCGCGCGTTTGAGCAGGCGGCCCTCTTCATCCTGCCATGGTTCACAGGCCTCACTGGGGATCCAGCTGGCGATAAATCGGGCGCCGTCAGGCGTGAGGATGTGCGCTTTCACTTCGAAGTAATCTTTCGGCACGAAGTTCTCGATCTCTTCATCGCGCCGGACCACCAGCCCAAGCACCGGCGTCTGCACCCGGCCCACCGACAGTACGCCATCATAGCCTGCATTGCGTCCCAGCAGCGTCCAGGCGCGGGTCATGTTAATGCCATAGAGCCAGTCCGCCCGGGCGCGGGCCAGCGCCGAGACGCACAACGGAATAAACTCGCGATTTTCACGCAGGCGGTTTACTGCCCGATCCACCGCCTGAGGATTGAGATCGTTAATCAGACAGCGCTGCACCTTGCTGCGTTTTTCAGCCGGCAGGTTCAGGTAGTCGAGCACCTCATCCACCAGCAACTGCCCTTCCCGATCCGGGTCACCGGCATGCACCACTTCATTCGCCTGCGCCAGCAAGCCCTCAACCACTTTCAGTTGCTTAGCGACCGAGGGACGCGGTTTTAGCTGCCATTTTTCCGGAATGATGGGTAAATCCGCCAGCGACCAGCGTGCATAACGGCTGTCATAACTGTCGGGTTGCGCCTGCTCCAGAAGATGGCCTACACACCAGGTGACGATCTGATCGTTGCCGCAGGCAATGAATCCATCACCGCGTCGATGCGGTTTCGGCAGCACATCTGCGATAGCACGCCCCAGGCTCGGTTTTTCCGCAATAAACAAACGCATTGAATCAGGTAATCCTTAACATCAGGGGGAACGCAGTGATAACCGGTTGTCCGCTGTCGGTTTGAATACTGGGGCTATGTTAGCCTGGCAGGCCCGCTGGCGTAAGTGTGATGCGCGGCGTTAGCGATCGTTCGCACAGGAACCGTGCAAAAAGCAGGGCTGAAATGCACCCTGCCGGAACCGGACAAGCATTGTAGTCAGAAGTAACGGACGAAAGGCGCCGTGTCAGGTGGGAGCACCGTAGTGCTGGATTTCAGTTGCGGGGTGCCCAGATAGAGAAAGCCGACGATGGCATCCTGTTCGCGGCAGCCAAACCCCTGGCGTACCTGCTCGTCATCGGTCCAGGGACCACTGCGCCAGATACCGTTGTAACCCTGAGCGACGGCCGCCATCTGCATGGCCATCACTGCACAGCTTGCCGAGGCGATCTGCTCCCAGCGCGGCACTTTGTGGTGCTCTTCACAATGTGCCACCACCGTAATGATCATCGGTGCCCGAAACGGTGACTGGCTCGCTTTGTTAATCGCCTTTTCATCCAGCTGTTTATCGCGTGCTGCCTGCTCCAGCAGTTGGCTCAGACGGTCGCGCCCCTCATTTTCCACAATGATAAAGCGCCAGGGTTGCAGCGTGCCGTGATCCGGGGCGCGCATGCCAGCCCGCAGGATATTTTCCAGTGCGTCACCCGCAGGTGCCGGCTCAGTCAGGCGTGAGGCCGAACGTCGGTTGACCAGTAACTCCAGTGCGTCCATGTTTCTCTCCCGATCTCTGTAATGTTGCAGTTATCCTGGCACAGGCAGATTTTTTGTAACAGTGCGCAGTGATTTCCTGCTGACTTTTAACACGCCGCTCTTTAGGATGAGCTCGTCGGGGAAGTCTGGTCCGCGCGGCGGCCACTTCCTGCTACATATTTATGGAGAGTCTGATGCGCACATTGTGGCGAATAATTGCAGGTCTGTTCCGCTGGAGCTGGCGGGTACTGAATTTTATCAGGGAATTTATTCTGAATATTTTCCTGATTTTGTTGATTGTGGTGGGTGTAGGGATCTGGCTGCAGGTCAGCGGGTCGGGCGGCAGTTCAGCGCCGATTCAGCAAGGCGCACTGAAAGTGGATCTCAGCGGCGTGCTGGTGGATAAACCGTCGGTAAGCAACCGTCTGAGCAAAATTGGCCGCCAGCTGCTGGGTGCCAGCAGTGACCGTTTACAGGAAAATTCGCTGTTTGATGTGGTCGACGCTATTCGTCAGGCAAAAGATGACAGCAACATTAAAGGCATGGTGCTCGATTTACGCGAATTTGCCGGTGGGGATCAGCCTTCACTGCAATATGTGGGTAAAGCGCTACGCGAATTCCGCGACAGCGGCAAGCCGATTTATGCACTCGGCGACAGCTACAGCCAGGCGCAGTATTACCTTGCCAGCTACGCCACCAAAATCTATCTGTCACCACAGGGCACCGTAGATCTGCATGGTTTCGCTACCAACGGACTCTATTACAAAACCTTGCTGGAGAAGCTGAAAGTCACCTCACACGTCTTCCGTGTCGGAACCTACAAATCTGCGGTTGAGCCCTTCCTGCGTGACGACATGTCCCCTGCCGCACGGGATGCTGACAGCCGCTGGGTCGGTCAGCTGTGGCAGAACTACCTGAACACCGTGGCAGCGAACCGCCAGATTACGCCGGAGCAACTCTTCCCCGGTGCTACTGCGATTATTGCCGGATTAAACGCCGTGAAAGGCGATACCGCGCAATATGCGCTGGATAACAAGCTGGTCGATGCCCTGGGTTCACGTGCGGCAGCCGATCAGGAGCTGGTAAAAACTTTTGGTCTGGATAAGCAGAGCAATGATTACCGTAGCGTCAGCATCTATGACTACAGCGTGAAAACCACCTCCACGCAGCAGGATGGCAACATCGCGGTAGTCATGGCCAGCGGTGCCATCATGGATGGTGAAGAGACGCCGGGCAACGTCGGTGGCGACACGACGGCGGCACAGATCCGCGATGCGCGTCTCGATCCGAAAATCAAAGCGATTATTCTGCGGGTGAACAGCCCGGGTGGCAGCGTCACCGCCTCGGAAGCGATTCGTGAAGAGCTGGCGGCAGCGCAGGCGGCCGGTAAGCCGATTGTGGTCTCGATGGGAGGCATGGCGGCGTCTGGCGGTTACTGGATCTCAACGCCTGCCAGCTACATTGTGGCGAACCCCAGCACGCTGACTGGCTCGATTGGCATCTTCGGCGTGATCAATACGCTGGAGAACAGCCTGGACAGTATCGGCGTGCACACCGACGGTGTTGCGACCTCACCGCTGGCGGATATCTCAACCACCAAAGCGCTGCCAACGGAAGTTCAGCAACTGATGCAGCTGACCATCGAAAATGGCTACCGCAACTTTGTCGGTCTGGTGGCGAAATCACGTCATAAAACAGCAGAGCAGATTGATGCCATTGCACAGGGCCACGTCTGGACTGGCAGCGATGCGAAAGCCAATGGTCTGGTTGATGCGCTGGGTGACTTCGATGATGCCGTGAAGAAGGCGGGCGAGCTGGCGAAAGTCAGTAATCCGCAGCTGAGCTGGTATCAGGATGACCCGAGCTTCCTGGATATGATGCTGAGCCAGATGAACGCGTCGGTGCAGGCTGTCCTGCCTGATACGCTGAAAGCCTGGCTGCCAGCACCGATGCTGGATGTGATGAGTGCTATGAAAGCCCAGCCTGGTCTGTTCGACAAGCAGAACGATCCTCAGAACCGTTATGCATTCTGCCTGAACTGCGGCGAAGTGCGATAAACCTCGCAGCCCGGCCGCTGGTCGGGCTGCTTTTCCCCGCTATTCCCCTTATACTGCGCGTTTTATGGCGAGTCTGAGTTCTCTAATGCAAAAGAAAAACATCTACGTAGCCTACACTGGCGGGACGATCGGTATGCAGCGTTCGGCGCAGGGTTATATTCCGGTCTCCGGACACCTGCAGCAACAGCTGGCTAACATGCCGGAGTTCCACCGCCCTGAGATGCCTGATTTCACCATTCATGAGTATCAGCCGCTGATCGACTCTTCCGACATGACCCCGCAGGACTGGCAGTCTATCGCAGAAGATATCCGTCAGAACTACGATCGCTATGATGGTTTTGTGATCCTGCATGGCACTGACACCATGGCATTTACCGCCTCAGCACTCTCCTTTATGCTGGAAAATCTGGCCAAGCCGGTTATCGTCACGGGCTCGCAGATTCCGTTAGCGGAATTACGTTCAGATGGTCAGCAGAATCTCTTAAATTCGCTCTATGTGGCGGCCAACTATCCGATTAGCGAAGTGTCGCTGTTTTTCAATAACACGCTCTATCGCGGTAACCGGACCACCAAGGCACATGCAGATGGCTTCAACGCCTTTGCTTCGCCCAACCTCTCTGCGCTGCTGGAAGCGGGCATTCATATTCGTCGTCTTAATACACCGCCAGCCCCAGCCGGTCAGGGCGAACTGAAGGTTCACACCATTACGCCTCAGCCCATTGGCGTGGTCACCATCTATCCCGGTATTTCAGCCGACGTTGTACGTAACTTTCTGCGTCAGCCAGTCAAAGCATTGATCCTGCGCTCCTATGGTGTGGGTAATGCACCGCAGAACAAGGAATTTCTGGCAGAATTGCAGCAGGCCAGCGAGCGTGGCATCGTGGTGGTAAATCTCACCCAGTGTATTTCCGGCAAAGTGAATATGGGCGGATACGCTACCGGCAATGCGCTGGAACATGCTGGTGTCATCAGCGGATTTGACCTCACCGTGGAAGCGGCGCTGACAAAGCTACACTTTTTACTCAGCCAGGATCTTTCGGCCGATCAAATCCGAGCCAGAATGCAGCAGAATTTGCGCGGCGAACTGACTGAAGACTGAAACGGAGCGATATGTAATGAAGCGGGCACTCATCATTATTGATATTCAGAACGATTTTTGCCCCGGCGGCCCGATGGCAGTCCATGAGGGCGACCATACGGTCGAGGTGGCTAATCGTTATGCGCGACTGTTCCGTGAAAACGGCGAATGCGTACTGGCGCTGCAGGACTGGCATCCGGCCGATCACGGCAGCTTTGCCTCGGTTTCCGGCGAGCCGGTCTACACGCTGGGCGAGTTAAATGGTCTGGCCCAGATCTGGTGGCCCGATCACGGCATCCAGGGCTCGACTGGCGCTGATTTTCATCCGGGTCTCGATCGCTCACTGTTCGATGCGACGTTCCATAAGGGCCAGGATCAGGATGTCGACAGCTATAGCGCCTTTTTTGACAATGGCCATCGCCGTAAGACCGAGCTGGACAGCTGGCTGCGTGAGCGTGGGATCACCCATCTGGTGATGCTGGGGCTGGCGACGGATTACTGCGTCAAATATAGCGTGCTGGATGCGCTGGAGCTGGGTTATCACGTTGAGGTGGTTAAAGAGGGCTGCCGGGGCGTCAATCTGAATCCCGAGGACAGCGAAATTGCCTTTGCCCAGATGACCGCTCAGGGCGCGATTCTGATTTAAAATGGAGCTGGCATGACGCCAGCTTTTTTTTAATGCAGATGGATGCGGGTCACGTCAGGGTCAATTCCAAACTCTTCTTTGAGCTCTTTTTTCGACTTCATCACCATTTCGCCACCTTTGCCAATGGTCATGTGCTGCGGCGCGTCGTTGTGCCGCGCCTGCCACATCATGACCAGCTGCAGGCAATTGTCGCGCTGCTCCTGGGTCAGTGCCACGCCATCCGGCCATTTACCAATCTCAACCGCCGTGGAAAGACGCTGATAGACTTCAGGCGTCATCGATGCAAGCATTGCTTCAAGCTGTTCCTTCATCGCCATTACCCTTTGGTCTGTTCGCCCTGCTCGTCGGTAAAATTCAGCGAGGCGGAGTTAACACAATAGCGTTCGCCGGTCGGCTGCGGGCCGTCAGGGAAGACATGTCCCAGGTGCGCATCGCAACTGCCACAGCGGATCTCAATACGCTGCATACCGTGTGAATCATCTTCAATATAGCGAATCGCATCATCACTGACCGGCTGGTAGAAACTGGGCCAGCCACAGCCAGAGTCATACTTCGTCTCGGAGAGAAAAAGTGGCGCCTCACAGATCAGACAGTGGTAGATCCCTTCCTGCTTGTTGTGCAGCAGTGCGCCGCTGTAAGGCGGTTCCGTTCCGCGTTGCTGAGTGACGTAGCGTTGCATTTCAGTCAACTGTGCAATTTTTGCTTCGGGTGCGGTGTCTTTAGCCATTTTAGGATTCCGGGCAGTGCCATTCTGAAAAATTCGACTATTATTCTAACAAATGATCAACATAACCCGGGTCTTTTTTTGTGCTCACCCTTTCAGCCTGCTCTCTGCTAAGCGGATTTGTGACATCGATCACCTTTTATCCGGAGCATCCCTATATATTCGGCGATTGATTCAACGAAGCGCGATATCATTGGCGGCGCGCAAGCGGTTGCGCATCGAATAATTCCTTTCAGGCGAATTGATTTGTCGCAACAATTGACACGATTCCGCTTGACGCCTGGTAAGGTTTTTGTAATTTTACAGGCAACCTTTTATTCACTAACCAATAGCTGGTGGAATATATGACTATCAAAGTAGGTATCAACGGTTTCGGCCGTATCGGTCGCATCGTTTTCCGTGCTGCTCAAAAGCGTTCTGACATCGAAATCGTTGCTATCAACGACCTGCTGGACGCGGATTACATGGCGTACATGCTGAAGTATGACTCTACTCACGGTCGTTTCGACGGCACGGTAGAAGTTCAGGATGGCGCACTGGTGGTTAACGGTAAAAAAATCCGTGTTACCGCTGAACGTGATCCGGCCAACCTGAAGTGGGATGAAGTAGGCGTTGACGTTGTTGCTGAAGCAACCGGTATCTTCCTGACCGACGAAACCGCGCGTAAACACATCACCGCAGGTGCTAAGAAAGTCGTTCTGACCGGTCCATCTAAAGATGACACCCCAATGTTTGTTCGTGGTGCAAACTTCGACAAATATGATGGCCAGGATATCGTGTCTAACGCATCCTGTACCACTAACTGCCTGGCACCGCTGGCAAAAGTGATCAACGACAAGTTTGGCATCGTTGAAGGTCTGATGACGACCGTTCACGCCACCACTGCTACTCAGAAAACCGTTGATGGCCCGTCTCATAAAGACTGGCGCGGCGGCCGCGGCGCATCGCAGAACATCATTCCTTCATCAACTGGCGCAGCTAAAGCCGTTGGTAAAGTTCTGCCAGAGCTGAACGGCAAACTGACCGGTATGGCATTCCGCGTACCAACCCCTAACGTTTCCGTTGTTGACCTGACCGTGCGTCTGGAAAAAGCGGCTTCTTACAAAGAAATCTGTGCTGCAATTAAAGCGGCTGCAGAAGGTGAGATGAAAGACGTTCTGGGCTACGTTGAAGATGACGTGGTTTCTACCGACTTCAACGGCGAAATCCTGACTTCAGTGTTTGACGCTAAAGCCGGTATCGCGCTGAACGACAACTTTGTGAAACTGGTTTCCTGGTACGACAACGAAACTGGCTACTCAAACAAAGTTCTCGACCTGATTGCACTGGTTTCTGCTAAATAAGGCAGCCAGACATCATTGAGAATAAGGGCGACTTCGGTCGCCCTTTTTTTGATCCGCACAGGAAGGAATCGAACATGCAAGATAAACTGTTTTCTCTGCCGGTGGTCACGCAGATCTCCCCTTACCTCACCCAGCGCCAGATAGGTGAACTCCCCGCCATTGTTGTGAGTCACCCTAAAGTGCGGGCAGCCATTACGCTTCAGGGCGCGCACCTCATCGCCTGGCAACCCAGCGGCGAAAAGCCGGTACTCTGGCTGAGTGATAAGAGTCTCTTTGCACCGGGTAAGGCGATTCGTGGCGGCGTTCCGATCTGCTGGCCGTGGTTCGGCCCGGCGGGCGAACCGGCACACGGCTTTGCGCGGGTTCAGCCGTGGAAGCTTACGGCGCATGATGAAAATGAAGAGGGCGTCATGCTGACGCTGGTGCTGGAGAGCAACCCTCAGACGCTGAAGCTCTGGCCGCATGAATTCACCCTGATTGCCCGCTTCCGGCTGGGCCAGCATTGTGAGATTGAGCTGGAAGCCTATGGTGACTTTGAAGCGACGGCGGCTCTGCACAGCTACTTTACCGTCAGCGACATCAACGGTGTGGAAGTCTCGGGTCTGGGCAATAGCTATATCGACAAAGTGAATAACGGCGAGGTGGCCAGCAGCGACGGCAAACAGCGTTATCCTGGACGCATCGACCGTATCTTTACCGCAGCAGAAGATTGCTCAGTGATTAATGATACTGCGGGCGAGCGGCAGATCGAGGTGTACCACCATCATCACAGTGACGTTGTCACGTGGAATCCGGGTGTGGAACTCTCCTGCAGCATGACGGATATGGCGAATGAGGGCTATAAGACCATGGTCTGTGTGGAGACGGCGCGTATCAGCAAACCGTTACGCAGCGCGGGTGAAAAACCGGCACGACTGGCCACGACGTTCCGCCTCAAAAAGAAAGCCGCAGCCAGCGATAACGTTAACGGCTAAACAATATCCAGCGGCAATTTATGCTGTGGCGCTGGCCAGGCGCGATCGATGAGCTGCAAATCCTCATCGGTCAGTTCCACCTCCAGCGCCGCCGCATTTTCCTGAACGTGGGCCACTGAACTGGCTTTAGGAATGGCAATCACCCCTGGCTGACGAATCACCCAGGCCAGCAGTAATTGCGCCACGCTGATGCCCTTCTGCTGTGCAATCTGAGTCAGCTGAGGATCGGTAAAGAGTGAGTCACGTAGCCGTCCGGCCTGGGCCAGCGGACAGTAGGCCATGACCGGTACGCCACGCTGCTGACATGCCGGCAGCAGATCAAATTCAATGCCGCGTGAAGCCAGATGATAGAGCACCTGATTGGTCGCGCAGGCCTCGCCCTTCTCTTCATCCCACAGTTCGGCCATATCGTCGGTATCGAAATTCGATACGCCCCAGTGACGAATTTTGCCCTGCTGCTGCAGGCGTTCCATCGCGCGCAGTGTCTCTTCCAGCGGAATATTGCCGCGCCAGTGCAACAGGTAGAGATCGAGATAATCGGTTTGCAGACGTTGCAGGCTGCGCTCACAGGCTGCAATGGCATCCACTTCGCCCGCATTCCACGGATAAACTTTGGAGACCAGCAGCGCCCGGTCGCGACGGCCCAGCAGTGCCTGCCCGACCACCTCTTCGGCTCCGCCATCTGCATACATTTCAGCGGTATCAATAAGCTGCAAGCCGCACTCAAGACCCGCCTGCAAAGCAGCGACTTCATCAGCACGTTGCGCCGTGTTTTCACCCATATACCAGGTGCCCTGACCAATAACAGGCAGATCGCTAAAACCGGCAAAGTTAATCGTGTTACGCATTCTGCTCTCCCGCCCCATTCTGAGGCCCTGTGAAAGAACAGAGGGCAATAAATGCCCTCTTTTGGTGCGTTATCAGAAGGTATAGCTGACACCCGTCCAGATTAACGCCTGCCCGCTTTTATCAATCATCGGGCTGTCTTTGATTTCGCTGTCGAAACGGATATAACGCCCCATAACGCTGGCATTCCACTGCGGCGCAATCTGATAGCTGGCGCTCAGTTCCACATAAGGTGACCAGCTGTCATCCGGGTTGTAACGGCTGATGCCGGTACGGGCGCTTTCATGCCCGGATACCCCATAGTAATAACGGTTTTGATTGGCGCTGTTCCATGTGGCCCCGATGCCCGGCGTCAGGCTGAAGTCACCCATCTGGAAGCGATAGAGGTATGTCAGGTCCCAGATCATCCCATTGCTGTTATTGAGCACATCCCCCAGCAATGAGGTACGGACAATCCCCCAGTCAGCGGTGTGACGATAGGTTGCGCCACCCATCAGCGTCATGCGGCGTTTATCCAGCCCTTTCATGTCGCCCAGGTCGTTGTCGCTGGGTTTGTACTCCTGCGGTGAACCCAGCAGCGTCAGTGACAGCTGGTTCTGAGGATCTTTCCACAGGTAGTAGCCGCCCTGCAGGCTGCGGAACCAGAAGTCTTCACCCTCGTAATTGATAACCGGAAGCGGGATATACCGGTCCTGGCCGCCGCGATAAGGTGAATCGGCATAGATGACCGATGCGCCAATGGAAAGCGGTGCGGCATTCGCGTGCGTGGCCAGTAAATAACAGGGCAGAAGTGCAACAAGCGTCTTAAATTTGAATTGGTTCACAATTTATTCATTCCATAAATATAACAATCAAACAGGAAGTCTAACGTTTTTTCACGGCTGGATTAACTTATATCGAAATCCTTTAAGTGGCTAACCGATGAAAGTGGCATTAAAGGTTAAAAACACGTTAAGTTAAAGCATCACCCATATGAACGCATCTCACAACAGACCCGCTGTACAGTTGATCTTCCCCTCATTAACCCAAACCCGTGGAGGAAATTTCCTAGAAGCCATCTACAGTTAGAAGTAACAGCAGACATTTTGTACGAGCAGAGTAACCACAAAAGTTGTGTATCCCGATAAGAAAGATCAGGTTGGCATAAGGGTTGCTGTACTCAACAGAGAATATCTTCCGGGAGCTGCTATAAGCCTCTAATTACGCTCCTTACCTGTGCTAAAAACGAAAGGACGGGCATCGCTATGAATATATTCGATCACTATCGTCAGCGTTATGAAGCTGCCAAGGACGAAGAGTTCACACTGCAGGAATTTCTTGCCATCTGTAAGCAGGATCGCAGTGCATACGCCAACGCTGCAGAGCGACTGTTAATGGCTATCGGAGAGCCGGTAATGGTCGATACTGCTCAGGAGCCACGCCTTTCCAGAATATTCTCCAACCGTGTGATGGGACGCTATCCGGCGTTCGAGGAGTTTTACGGCATGGAGGAAGCGATTGAACAGATCGTTTCCTACCTGAAACATGCCGCTCAGGGACTGGAAGAGAAGAAACAGATCCTCTATTTACTGGGGCCGGTAGGTGGCGGTAAATCCTCACTGGCGGAACGGCTTAAGTCGCTGATGCAGCGGGTACCCATCTATGTACTGAGCGCCGATGGGGAACGCAGCCCGGTTAATGACCACCCTCTCTGCCTGTTTAATCCGCAGGAAGATGCGCATATTCTCGAAAAAGAGTATGGCGTGCCGCGCCGTTATCTCGGCACGATTATGTCGCCGTGGGCCGCTAAGCGACTGCACGACTTTGGCGGCGATATCTCGCGTTTCAAAGTGGTGAAAGTCTGGCCGTCGATCCTGGAACAGCTGGCGATTGCCAAAACTGAACCGGGTGATGAGAACAACCAGGATATCTCTGCGCTGGTGGGTAAAGTGGATATCCGTAAACTCGAAAACCATGCGCAAAACGATCCTGATGCTTACGGTTACTCCGGTGCACTCTGCCGTGCCAACCAGGGCATCATGGAATTCGTTGAGATGTTCAAAGCGCCTATTAAGGTGCTGCACCCTTTACTGACGGCGACGCAGGAAGGGAACTACAACGGCACCGAGGGGATTTCGGCGCTGCCGTTTAACGGCATTATTCTGGCGCACTCCAACGAATCAGAGTGGGTGACGTTCCGTAATAACAAGAATAATGAGGCGTTCCTTGACCGTGTCTATATCGTCAAGGTGCCCTACTGCCTGCGGGTCTCTGAAGAGATCAAAATCTACGACAAGTTACTTAATCACAGTGAGCTGGCGACCTCGCCCTGTGCACCGGGTACGCTGGAAACGCTGGCACGCTTCTCTATCCTGTCACGTCTCAAGGATCCGGATAACTCCAGCATCTATTCCAAAATGCGGGTCTACGATGGTGAAAGCCTGAAAGATACCGACCCTAAGGCGAAGTCATGGCAGGAGTATCATGATTACGCCGGTGTGGATGAGGGGATGAACGGCCTTTCAACCCGCTTTGCCTTTAAGATTCTGTCGCGGGTGTTTAACTTTGACCACGCCGAAGTGGCGGCCAACCCGGTGCATCTGTTCTACGTGCTGGAGCAGCAGATTGAGCGCGAACAGTTCCCACAGGATCAGGCTGAGAAATACCTTGAGCACCTCAAAGGCTATCTGATCCCCAAATATGCTGAGTTTATCGGCAAAGAGATTCAGACCGCCTATCTGGAATCTTACTCTGAATATGGTCAGAACATCTTTGACCGCTATGTGACCTATGCCGACTTCTGGATTCAGGATCAGGAGTATCGCGATCCCGATACCGGACAGCTGTTTGATCGTGAATCGCTCAACGCGGAACTGGAAAAAATCGAGAAGCCCGCTGGCATCAGTAACCCGAAAGATTTCCGTAATGAGATCGTCAACTTCGTGCTGCGCGCCAGGGCACACAATAACGGTCGCAACCCGAACTGGACCAGTTACGAGAAATTACGCACCGTGATCGAGAAGAAAATGTTCTCGAATACGGAAGAGTTGCTGCCGGTGATCTCGTTTAATACCAAGACCTCTACCGATGAGCAGAAAAAGCATGATGATTTTGTCGATCGCATGATGGAAAAAGGCTATACCCGCAAACAGGTTCGCCTGCTGTGTGAATGGTATTTGCGTGTGCGTAAATCGTCCTGATAAGAGTCTGTAAGCTTGCCGGTAAGTGATACCGGTCTGACAAGGTCGGGTTCGCCCGGCCTGCTTACAATGTAGTTTGGGGGAATACCATGGCCTATTTCATCGATCGCCGACTCAACGGCAAAAACAAGAGCGCGGTAAACCGCCAGCGCTTCTTGCGCCGTTATAAGTCGCAAATTAAGCAGTCGATCTCCGAGGCCATCAATAAACGCTCGGTGACCGATGTAAGCAGCGGTGAGTCTGTCTCTATCCCGATTGACGACATCAATGAGCCGATTTTCCATCAGGGACGCGGCGGCAACCGCCATCGGGTCCATCCGGGCAACGATCATTTTGTGCAGAATGACCGGGTCGAGCGCCCGCAGGGTGGCGGTGGCGGCGGCAGTGGCCAGGGCAATGCCAGTCAGGATGGTGAAGGTCAGGATGAATTTGTCTTTCAGATATCGAAAGATGAGTATCTGGACCTGCTGTTTGAAGATCTCGCCCTGCCTAACCTGCGCCGGAACCAGCATCGCCAGTTGAATGAGTATAAGACCCACCGTGCCGGTTTCACCTCTAACGGTGTGCCTGCCAATATCAGCGTCGTACGTTCGCTGCAGAACTCGCTGGCGCGTCGTACGGCGATGACGGCGGGCAAACGCCGGATGCTGCACGAACTGGAAGAAACGCTGCTGGAGATTGAGAACTCTGAACCGGCTCAGCTTCTGGAGGAGGAGCGGCTGCGCAAAGAGATCGCCGAGTTGCGGGCGCGTATCGAACGGGTGCCTTTTATCGACACCTTCGACCTGCGCTACAAAAACTTTGAGAAACGGCCGGAGCCTTCCAGCCAGGCGGTGATGTTCTGTCTGATGGATGTATCCGGATCCATGGATCAGGCCACCAAGGATATGGCGAAACGCTTCTATATCCTGCTTTACCTGTTCCTGAGCCGCACCTACAAGAATGTCGATGTGGTTTATATTCGTCATCACACGCAGGCCAAAGAGGTGGATGAACAGGAGTTCTTCTACTCTCAGGAGACCGGTGGCACCATCGTTTCGAGTGCGCTGAAACTCATGGATGAGGTGGTGAAAGAGCGCTATGATCCGGCGCAGTGGAACATCTATGCTGCGCAGGCGTCAGATGGCGATAACTGGGCCGACGATTCACCGCTCTGTCACGAGATTCTGGCGAAGCATATTCTGCCGGTGGTGCGTTATTACAGTTATATCGAGATTACCCGCCGTGCGCATCAGACGCTGTGGCGCGAGTATGAGCATCTGCAGTCGACGTTCGATAACTTTGCAATCGAACACATTCGTGAGCCGGAAGATATCTACCCGGTGTTCCGATCGCTGTTCCATAAACAGGCAACGGAAGCCTGATGCACTAAGCCGGCTTATCGCCGGCTTTTTTTATCTTCCGAATAACCTGCTAAAACAGTCTGTTTTCTGCCGCTTGCCTGCCAACCCCCTCATTCTTCACATTAATCTGATTCCATACGCTGTTAAGCAATTCGTATAATGATCATTTTCACAATGACAACTCCTTGATAAAACATTATCTTTCAGAGATAGCATGGATATTTGTCACCAGTCGCTGCACCGCACTGTCATATCTCAGGAGATCGGGTTTGAACCACACTATTGTCTACAGTCTGTTTATCATCGGTTCCGTGCTGGTCGCATCGAGCATTCTGCTCAGCTCTTTCTCATCCAGACTGGGTATCCCCATTCTGGTGATCTTCCTCGCTCTCGGCATGCTGACCGGGGTTGATGGTATCGGCGGCATCGCCTTTGATAACTATCCGGCGGCTTACTTAATCTCAAACCTGGCGCTGGCGATTATCCTGCTGGATGGCGGCATGCGGACCAAAGCCAGCTCATTTAAAGTCGCCCTGGGGCCAGCGCTGTCGCTGGCGACCGTCGGGGTCATGATTACCGCAGGCTTAACCGGTGTGGTCGCCGCCTGGTTGTTTAACCTGGATATGATGCAGGGCTTCCTGATTGGCGCGATCATCGGCTCCACGGATGCCGCCGCCGTCTTCTCCCTGCTGGGTGACAAAGGCCTGAATGAGCGCGTCAGCTCCACGCTGGAGATTGAATCGGGCAGTAACGATCCGATGGCGGTGTTCCTGACCATTACGCTGATTGAGATGATCGAACAGGGCCGCAGCGGCCTTGACTGGATGTTCCTGGTGCATCTGGTGCAGCAGTTTGGTCTGGGTATTGTGCTGGGCCTGGGCGGCGGCTGGGCGCTGCAGCAGCTGATTAACCGTATCAGTCTGGCCGGTGGGCTCTATCCGCTGCTGGCGTTGAGTGGCGGCATTCTGGTGTTCGCCCTGACCACGGTATTAGAGGGCAGCGGCATCCTGGCGGTCTATCTGTGCGGCTTTTTACTGGGCAACAGGCCGATTCGCAACCGTCACGGCATTCTGCAGACCTTTGACGGCATGGCGTGGCTGAGTCAGATTGGCATGTTCATCGTGCTGGGACTGCTGGTAACCCCGTCTGATTTGTGGCATATCGCGGTTCCGGCGATGATCCTCTCACTGTGGCTGATTCTGGTGGCGCGCCCACTGTCGGTCTTTATTGGTCTGCTGCCGTTTCGCAGTTTTACCACCCGCGAACGCGTCTTTATCAGCTGGGTCGGTTTACGCGGCGCGGTGCCGATTATCCTTGCGGTCTTCCCGATGATGGCCGGATTAGAAAACGCGTCGCTCTATTTTAATATCGCCTTCTTTGTGGTGCTGGTCTCCCTGATGTTGCAGGGCACCTCGCTGGGCTTTGCAGCGAAAAAAGCCAAAGTGGTGGTGCCGCCTACCGCATCGCCTATCAGCCGTATCGGTCTGGATATCCACCCCGAAAATCCGTGGGAGCAGTTTGTCTACCAGCTCAGCGCTGACAAGTGGTGCATCGGTGCCGCACTGCGTGACCTGCAGATGCCGCGTGAGACCCGCATCGCCGCCCTGTTCCGTGACAATGTGCTGATGCATCCGAATGATGGAACGCGGCTCAGGGAGAACGACGTCATCTGCGTGATTGGCCGTGAGCGCGATCTGCCAGCGCTGGGTAAAATGTTCAGCCAGTCGCCGCCGGTTTCCCTGGACCAGCGTTTCTTTGGTGACTTTATTCTGGATGCTGAAGCTCGCCTGCGCGATATTGCGCAGATTTACGGACTGGAACTGGATGAGAACACCAACGATCAGCAGTCGCTGGGACAACTGGTGCTGAGTATGCTGGGCGGCGCGCCGGTGGTTGGTGATCAGGTTGAGTGGAATCAGCTGACGTGGACCGTCGCGGAGAAAGAGGATAACCGTATTGTGAAGATTGGTGTCCGTCCGGCTGAAGAGAAGGAATAATCCTAATCATTCAGCCACGTTATTTTCTGTCGATACGCTAAGCTTAAAATTCTATGCCAGCAAAAACGGGAGAAATGAATGGGACACGTGGTTAAAATTGGTCGTTATGAGATTGTTGATGCCGATCTTGACAGTGAGAACCTCGACACCGTCAGCATCCCCTGTCACACCAATCCCGGCTTAATTACCCAACTTGATGGCTGGGATCGCGATACCAGCGTCCCGGCATGGATTGACGGAGAACCGGTGGATCTGCAGATTGGTCATTACGATAAACAGCAGGACCGCTGGATTTTAAAAAAACCTGCCTGAGTCTGTTATCACTACCGCCAGTCGTAAGATTTGGCGGTAATTCCTAAAAAGCGTCTTAAACAGTTTGGTTATAACCAACCCCCGCCTTATTTTATCCAGTAAAAACCAAAACTTAGCCATTTAAAACTTTAATCACTTTTGATGTTTTCAGATTTTTTCCGTATTAACTCTGTCAAATAACTCCTGCATACTCATTCTCAATGCTGCAACATTTCGTGAGTACTATCACGCTTTAGCCGTTATCTTTTTTGCAGCTGCACTGGCTTTACTGACTGCAACAGACTGAAAATTATTTTTTAATTTTTCAGAAGCCCACCCCTGAGCGCGTACATGATTCTGGTCAGGCCATCTTTTACTTGAGAAAGAGAGCAGGTTTTATGGCAAGTACATTGATAATGAATAGCCCGAGCCGCTCGTGGAGCGGCACGCGTAAAAATATCATCGTGAAATTCGCCCTGAGCTTTTCCGATCTGATTGCACTTAACCTCGCACTGTTTTTATCTGCCGCGACGATACAGGGTATTTGGGGCGAGCTGGATACCTTTATTCCACCTCATCAAATTGAATATCGTTTTGTGGCACAGTTTATTATGTCAGTCATGTGTACCGGCTGGTTCTGGGTACGCCTGCGTCACTATACCTATCGCAAACCCTTCTGGTTTGAGCTGAAAGAGATCATTAAAACATTATTTGTTTTCTCGCTGCTCGACCTCGCGTTGATCGCCTTCTCTAAATGGGACTTCTCCCGCATGGTGTGGGTCTTCAGCTGGACATATGCCCTGCTGCTGCTGCCGCTGATGCGTGCTCTGGTTAAACGCGCCATTCACAAGGCGGGTCAGTGGCAGAAAGAGACCATCATTATTGGCTCCGGCAGAAACGCCACCGAAGCTTACGCGGCGCTGCAGAGTGAAGAGATTCTGGGCTACAACGTACAGGCCTTTATCTCGGTCGATGATGTCCCGGCTCAGCAGAGCGTGAATGGCGTGCCGGTGATCACCTGGAAAGATATCAACTGGCAGACCATTGACCGCGACAACGTGCAGTTTATTGTGGCTATGGAGTATGAGCAGCAGCCGATGCGCGATCGCTGGCTGAAATTCCTGTCGAAGATGAACTGCCGTTCAGTTTCAGTGATCCCTACGCTGCGCGGCGTGCCGCTTTACGGCACCGACATGTCCTTTATCTTCAGCCATGAAGTGATGATTCTGCGCGTCAGCAACAACCTGGCGAAACACTCCTCCCGTTTCATGAAGCGCGCCTTTGATATCGTGGTGGCGTCGATGCTGCTGCTGTTCCTCGGCCCAATCTTCGCCCTGCTCTGCTATATGGTGAAACGTGATGGCGGCAATGCCATTTATGGTCACGAGCGTGTGGGCCAGAATGGCAAAAAATTCAAATGTCTGAAATTCCGTTCCATGGTGACCAATTCCAAAGAGGTGCTGGAGAAATTACTGGCAACCAGCGAAGAGGCACGAATTGAGTGGGACAAAGATTTCAAACTGAAGAATGACCCGCGCGTGACCCGGATTGGTAGTTTCCTGCGTAAAACCAGCCTGGACGAGTTGCCGCAGCTGTGGAACGTGATTCGTGGCGAGATGAGCCTGGTTGGTCCGCGTCCGGTGATTGAAGCTGAGCTGGAGCGTTATGCCGGTGATGTCGACTACTACCTGATGGCCAAGCCGGGTATGACCGGTCTGTGGCAGGTCAGCGGACGTAACGATATCGACTATGATACCCGCGTCTATTTTGACTCCTGGTATGTCAAAAACTGGGCGCTCTGGACCGATATCGCGATCCTGTTCAAAACCGCAGGCGTGGTGTTACGCCGCGACGGCGCTTACTAATCAGACCTCTGCGATGCCTGTTTACAGCAGGCATCGCACTTTCCGCACGACTTCCTCTATCTTTTTTGCCGCTGAATCATTACCCTCTGCGATCGTTTTTTAACAGAACGCTTACCCTCTGGTTGTTATGCAAAAATTTACTCTGCTGTTATTAAGCCTGGTGCTGCTGGCACCCTTAGGCATCGATCTCTATTTGCCCACGCTGCCACAAATCGCAGAAGGGCTGGATACGCCGGTTAATCTGGTGCAGACCACCATTCCCCTGTTTCTGCTGGTCATGGGACTGGGACAACTGGTGACCGGCCCGCTGGTGGACAACTATGGCCGTAAGCCGATCGCCCTGCTGGGCCTGGCGCTTTACATCACGGGGAGTGCCATCGCCGCCACCGCTACCTCATTCCCGCTGTTCGTCCTTGCCCGCCTGGTGCAGGGCTGTGGCGTCTGCTGCAGCGCGGTCGTGGCCTTTAGCGGCGTGCGTGATCGCCTGAGCGGTGATGATGCCGCCCGTGCGTATGGCTTCCTGAATGGCGCATTAAACATCGTCCCGGCCCTGGCTCCGCTGCTGGGCGGTTTGCTGGCCAGCGCCTTTGACTGGCGCGCACCCTTCTGGTTTCTCTGCGCCTACGGCGTGCTGATTACGCTGCTGGTGATTATCTGGCTGCCAGAGACGCGCCCGGCGGATACCCTGCGGGTGAAAGGATTACCGATTAAACAGTATGCCGCGATCCTGCGTCAGCCGCGCTTTCTGGCGTTCGCGTTCGCCAATGCCGGTGCGCTGGGCATGGTGCTGACCTACGTGTCGCTGGCACCGCAGGTATTAATGACCGAAGGCGGGCTGACGCCAATCCAGTTCTCTTTTGCTTTTGGCGCCAACGGTTTCTGGATCATGTTTGTCAGCATGTTCGTGAACAAAGCGATTCGCAAAGCGGGTCGCCCTTTCTGCCTGGCGATGGGATTCTTCACTATGCTGCTGGGCGCGGTGCTGCTGGTAGCGGGGATGCAGATCTTCCCGGCGGAGATGCAGACGCACTGGGCGCTTTACATGTTCCCGGTGGCCGTTTCAGTTGCCGGGCTGGCCTTTACGGTAGGACCGGCCACCAGCTATGCGCTGGAGCCCTATCAGCAACAGGCGGGCGTGGCGTCCGCCCTGCAGGGATTCATTCAGATGGCCGGTGGCGCGTCAGGCAGCCTGGTCATTGTGGCGCTGCCGGTGGCGGAGAAGCTGTCGCTGAGTCTGATGATGCTGCTGGGTGCAGCGCTGGCCTTTATCGCCTGGCGCTGCAGCAGAAAGATGCGCGGCAGCCTGACCGCGCTTAAATAACGTTAACCGGAACGCGGGGTGCCAGCGCACACATCAGCTCGTACCCTACCGTTCCGGCCGCTTTTGCCACCTGATCGATTTTCACCTGCTCACCCCACAGCTCCACGGCTGAGCCAATACCGGCCTGGGGACAGGGGGTCAAGTCGACGGTGATCATATCCATCGAAACCGCACCAACCACCTGAGTCATCACGCCATCGACACAGACGGGCGTACCCGTCGGGGCATGCCGTGGATAGCCATCCGCGTAGCCACAGGCCACCACGCCAATTCGCTGCGCTGCACTGGCGTGATAGCGGTAGCCGTAACCCACGCCATCGCCCGCCTGTAGCTGCTGGACCGCAATAATCTCACTGCTTAAGGTCATCACCGGCTTCAGGCCACTGCCTGCAATGTCCTGCCAGTCACCGCTGGGCGACGCGCCATACAGAATGATGCCGGGACGGACCCAGTCAAAGTGCGCTTCAGGATGCCACAGGGTGCAGGCGGAGTTGGAGAGCGATCGCGGACAGTTCAGCCCCTCAGCCGCCTGCTCTACGCGCTGCAGTGGCGCAATCAGACCCTGCGAATTTTCCGCATCGGCAAAATGGGCCATCAGCGTCATCTCACCTACCGTACTGAGCGCCCGCAGCTTTTGCCATGCACCGTTGACCTGTTCCGGGCGAAAACCCAGCCGGTTCATCCCGCTGTTCATTTTGAGATAGATATCAACCGGTGCTGCAAGTCTGGCACTGGCCAGCGCGTTGATTTGCCAGTTACTGTGTACGCTGGTGGTGAGACGATAACGGTCAATCAGCTGCAAATCCTCTGGCTGGAAGAAACCTTCCAGCAGCAGAATCGGCTTTTTCCAGCCCTGTTCGCGCAGCTGGATCGCCTCTTCCATATTAAGAAGCGCGAAGCCGTCAGTGACAGATAACGCCTCGCGCACGCGATCAATGCCATGGCCATAAGCATTAGCTTTCACCACTGACCAGACGCGGGAGGCGGGTGCCGCCTGGCGAACAACAGTCAGGTTATGACGTAACGCCTGCTGGTTGATGGTAGCGACAATCGGACGTGACATCCTCTCTCTCCCTGAATACTTAACGAGTTGCGTTGGCGTTACGCAGCGGCGATGAGGTCGCCGCGAAACCGGGTAAGTAGCGGAACACCGCTAAGTCATCCGCCGCAATGGCCGGCTTTTTACCGGAGATGAGATCGGCCAGCAACTGACCAGAACCACACGCCATCGTCCAGCCCAGCGTACCGTGACCGGTATTGAGCCAGAGATTAGAGATCGGTGTGGCGCCCACAATCGGCGTACCGTCTGGCGTCATCGGACGCAGACCGGTCCAGAAACTCGCCTGCGCGAGATGACCGCCTTCAGGATAGAGATCACTGACCACCATCTCCAGCGTTTCCCGCCGCGCTTCGGTGAGTTTGGTGTTAAAACCAACAATTTCCGCCATCCCGCCGACACGAATACGATCGTCAAACCGCGTCACCGCCACTTTGTAGGTCTCATCCAGGATAGTTGAAACCGGTGCGGCATCAGGATTTTTAATCGGAATAGTGAGTGAATAGCCTTTCAGCGGATAGACCGGAATATCGATGACATTTTTTAACAGCGCGGTCGAGTAGGAACCAAACGCCACCACATAGCTGTCCGCCTTGATGATCTCATCACCGCACTTCACGCCATAGATGCGATTGCCATCGCGCAGCAGGTGGTCGACCGGAGTATTAAAGCGGAAGACCACGCCCGCCTCTTCGGCCATTTTTGCCAACCGCTGAGTAAAGAGCTGACAGTCGCCGGTTTCATCATTGGGCAGGCGTAATCCGCCGGTGAGTTTATGCTGGGTTGCCGCCAGTGCCGGTTCAATGCGAGACAGTTCATGCGCCTGCAGCAGCTCATAGGGCACACCCGCGTCGCGCAGCACCGCAATATCTTTGCTGGCGCTGTCGAACTGCTGCTGGGTACGGAACAGTTGCAGCGTCCCGCCCTGACGGCCCTCATAGGCGATGCCGGTTTCACTGCGCAACGCTTTCAGACAGTCACGGCTATATTCGGCAATCCGCACCATGCGGCTTTTGTTCTGCTGATAGTGATTGATGTCGCAGTTGCGCAGCATGTGCCACATCCACTCCAGCTGAAAACCACTGCCATCCAGCCGGATAGCCAGCGGCGCGTGACGCTGAAACATCCACTTCACCGCTTTCAATGGCACGCCGGGCGCCGCCCAGGGTGCGGCATAACCCGGAGAGATCTGACCGGCATTCCCTGCACTGGTCTCCATCGCTGCGGCGGGCTGACGATCAATGACCGTCACCTGATGTCCGGCACGTGCCAGATACCAGGCACTTGCCACCCCGACCACACCACTTCCAAGAATTACAACGTGCATAGCTCCCCCACCCGACCTGTAAAAGCATAATTCACTGTTCAACTGATGATAGTCAGCGGATTTACACAGCAGACACCACCACAGAATTTCACCATCCATTTCACATCTTTTTTACTTTTCAGGTAACTAAAATCTTGTCGCACGGCCAATTTCAGCGCTTTATGCGTCTTAATCCTTAAACACAGAAATAAATGACAACGAAGGCAGTTAAATCTGCCTGTTGCAGGAGATTCATTCAACCCCATACATTCCGCTTATAAACGGGATTTGATTCCGCAATTTATAATAAGGCTAGTATTAAAGGCTGTTAAATTCTCTGCCGCACCACTCTTAATGATTTTGTGCCAAAGAATTCGTTTGAGTTCGCATTTCGGATAAGCGACAGTGGGCTATCATTGTTGTGTTCGCTCAGTTTTTTTCGGGTTCCCTTTTTCAGGATGAAGCCTTAAATAACCAGAACGGGTTGTCTTTCGGGTCAGCCGGTTTGCAAAAAAGAGGTGCGCTATGACGACAATCTTTGACGAAGCCATCAGAGACAGCAAACGACTCAATGACGGACCAGACTGGACATTCGAACTGCTTGATGTCTACTTAGCCGAGAACGACCGGGTGGCTAAACTCTACCGGCTTGATACCTACCCGCACCAAATCGAAGTGATTACCTCTGAACAGATGATGGATGCCTACTCCAGCGTCGGCATGCCAATCAACTATTCACACTGGTCATTCGGCAAAAAGTTTATCGAGACCGAGCAGCGCTATAAGCATGGTCAGCAGGGTCTGGCCTATGAGATTGTCATCAACTCCAATCCCTGCATCGCCTACCTGATGGAAGAGAACACCATGACCATGCAGGCGCTGGTGATGGCGCATGCCTGCTATGGCCACAACTCTTTCTTTAAAAATAACTATCTGTTCCGCAGCTGGACGGATGCCGGGTCGATTGTCGATTACCTGTTATTTGCCAAAAACTATATCAGTGACTGCGAAGAGCGCTATGGCGTCGAAGAGGTAGAGCGGCTGCTCGACTCCTGCCATGCCTTAATGAATTATGGCGTCGATCGCTATAAGCGCCCGCAGAAAATCTCTCTGCAGGAGGAGAAGGCGCGGCAGAAAAGCCGTGAAGAGTATCTGCAAAGTCAGGTGAACACCCTGTGGCGAACGCTGCCACGACGTGAGAAAGAGGCCGTGACCTTTGAAGCCGTGCGCTACCCCTCTGAGCCGCAGGAAAACCTGCTCTATTTTATGGAGAAAAACGCCCCGCTGCTGGAGTCATGGCAGCGTGAGATCCTGCGTATTGTGCGCAAGGTGAGCCAGTATTTCTATCCGCAGAAACAGACCCAGGTAATGAATGAAGGCTGGGCAACATTCTGGCACTACACCATCCTCAATCACCTCTATGATGAAGGCAAAGTGTCGGAACGCTTTATGATGGAGTTCCTGCACAGCCACACCAACGTCGTGTTTCAGCCGCCCTATAACAGTCAGTGGTATAACGGCATCAACCCCTATGCTTTAGGGTTCGCGATGATGCAGGATATCAAGCGTATCTGTCAGTCGCCGACCGAGGAGGATCGCTACTGGTTCCCGGATATCGCCGGTTCCGACTGGCTGGAAACGCTGCATTTTGCGATGCGCGAGTTCAAGGATGAGAGTTTTATCAGCCAGTTCCTGTCGCCGAAAGTCATGCGTGATTTCCGTCTGTTTACTGTACTGGATGATGACCGCAACAATTATCTCGAAATCGCCGCGATCCACGATGAGGCGGGCTACCGGGCAATTCGCCAGCAGCTCTCTGCGCAGTACAACCTGAGTAATCTCGAACCGAATATTCAGGTCTATAACGTCGATCTGCGCGGTGACCGTTCGCTGACCCTGCGTTATGTGCCGCAGAGCCGCACGCCACTGGATAAGAGCCGTCGCGAGGTGCTGAAACATGTGCATCGTCTGTGGGGATTTGATGTGATTCTGGAACAGCAGAACGAGGATGGCAGCGTAGAGCTGCTGGATCGTAATCCACCACGCGGTTCATCACTCTGATGGGATAAAAACAAAAAACCGGACGCGATGTCCGGTTTTTTTAACGCTTACTGCCGAGATCGTCGGGCAGATTCTTCTGCATACTGTGCCAGATTTCACCGCTGCGGCGGCCGTAGTTGCGCACCACGTCCACAATCTCATCCTGTCCGGGCTCTTTGTCGCACAGTTCCAGCAGTTTCAGATAGAAATCGCGCGCGACCTGACGGGCTTCCGGATTAGAGAAGTAGTGGCGGCCAACGCGGGTATAGAGCCCTTTCAGGCCATTCAGGATCAGACCGTAAATCGGGTTACCTGACGCAAACGCCAGACCGCGGAACACCCGGTAGTCGAGCTCGGTATAGGCATCAGCCTGATCGGCAGCCGCGCTGACCGTTTCCAGCACTTCGCGTGCTTTGTCCGGATGATGGCGCAGCGCCCGGCTGATAAAGATCGATGAAATGTTGCTGCGTACCGACAGCAGGTTGTCGATCAGCACCGGAACGCTGTCGTGATCGAGACGGGCCAGCGTTTCCAGAATATTCAGGCCGGACGTCTCCCAGAAATCGTTCACCCGCGTCGGTTTACCGTGCTGAATAGTCAGCCAGCCATCGCGCGCCAGGCGCTGCAGCACTTCACGCAAGGTGGTGCGCGTCACCCCAATCAATTCAGAAAGCTCACGCTCAGCAGGAAGAATCGACCCTGGCGGAAAGCGACTGTTCCAGATGCTTTCAATAATATACTCTTCAGCAAATCCCGCTGGACTCTGAGCCTTTATAACCATAGCAATGTGTTCTCGTTGCTTTTCTAATCATGATGGGCACTCATCATACCAGACGCCCTATAGCGGATATAGCCTGCGTAACCATTAAAACCGGGCGCAGGCGCATATTTCAGCATGGCTGACCGCAGTATCAGCGGCTTCGGGATCACGGGCGGGCTGAATGGCTTTCTGCGCTGAAATGGCGCGTGCCACAGCACCGCTGAGTGTCAGCGTTCAGCCACCCTGAAAGCGCAGGACTTTGACAGCATATAACCCGCGCCTGCCGTTTCGCCTCCTGCCGCATGCGATCGCCTCTGTCGCCGCTGCGGATCTCCCCGCTCTTCACTGATCGGCGTTCTGCAGATAAGGTCTGGCTTATCCTCATTTAACCTGCTCTGGATCAGAATCAGGTCATGTTTGCACACGATTTTTCCCTGTCCCTGGCTGGTTTGCAAACGCTTTTGGTTTACACTGCGTGGCATTAACGTTTACAGGGAATGCAATATGTTGCGATATCTGAATCAATGCTCACGTGGTCGCGGAGCCTGGTTACTACTGGCACTGACTGCACTTGCACTGGAATTAACAGCACTCTTTTTTCAGCACGTAATGGGCCTGAAGCCCTGCGTGATGTGTATTTATGAGCGCAATGCGCTGTTTGGTGTGCTGGGCGCGGGTCTGGTTGGTGCGATTGCGCCAAAATCGCCGTTGCGTCTGGCGGCGCTGGCGTTGTGGATCTACAGTGCCTGGGAAGGTCTGCGTCTCTCTTATGAACATACCATGATTCAGCTGCACCCTAACCCCTTCACCACCTGTGATTTTGCTGCTCGCTTCCCCAGCGGCTTACCGCTGGATAAGTGGCTGCCGTCGGTGTTTCTTGCCAGCGGTGACTGTGCAGAACGCAGCTGGACTTTCCTGACGCTCAGCATGCCGCAGTGGATGATTGTGGTGTTCGCCGGTTATCTGCTGGTCGCGGCGCTGGTGCTGATAGCCCAGCCGCTGAAACCTAAACGCCGCGATCTCTTTGGTCGCTGAGATCAAATAAGGCTGCCACTGGCATAATGCTGGTCAGTTAAGATTAGAGTTGTAAAGGCTGTCACGGTCAGACGTGGCAGCTTTTTTTCCGGGCGAGCGAGCCGCAGTGCGGGCCAGCGCACCTCTGCTGCTGCCGGGCCGTCCTCGCGCCGCTCACGCGGTACCTTCGGCTTTGACGGCGTGCCGACGAACCGTTCGGGGATCGGGCCTCCCTGGCCGGCCCCGAACTGTCCACGCTTCCCGGCGTGGACTTCTGGCCCACCGTCACGCCTCAGCGCTGCGGATAGCCCTTTCAGCAGCAGAGGCGCTCAGGCCTCCACTCTCGTGCCCTTTTTAACAATACACACTGAAGTTTCAGAGCAGGCCGGGGCCGGGCTGGGGCAGGCAATCCGCAGCGCTGAACAGAATGAGTCTGCCAGGAGAGCCCGCAGGACGCGGGCGAAAGGCGGGGCGGCACAGGATGTGCCATCCCCGGCGGTCCGTCAGGCAGAGGAATGAAGTGAAGGAACCGCGCAGCGGCGCGAGGACCGCCAGCCCCTGCCCGGGACCAGACTGCGTTATCACCTGTCGCTTAACTGACCAGCATTATGCCACTGGCAGCCTTTTTTCTGTTCCGATTGATAGCGCGGCACTCAGCCGTTGCGATCGGGGCGATCAATGATGTGATCTTCCCAGTCCCGCACTTCACTCTCACGCACCGCAATATACCGCACCGAAATACGCTGCGCATGCATCGCTGTTTTCGAACCGGCCCGCAGCGGATGCCATACTGGTAAATCTTTGCCCTCACCCAGCAGCCGGTAGGCGCAGGTGCGCGGCAGCCAGTTGAAGGTCGTCAGATTTTCGCGCGTTAACTTGATGCAATCCTCTTCAAGCTCGAAGCGGCGCTCATAGTTACGGCACTGGCAGGTTTTAATATTGAGCTGATCACAGGCGACATTGGTGAAGTAGATCTCATCGGTGTCGGCGTCCTGCAATTTGTTCAGGCAACACTGCCCACAACCATCACACAAGGATTCCCATTCCTCATCGCTCATTTGTGCCAGGCGTTTTTGTTGCCAGAAAGGGGTGTCAGTCATGATGATTTGTCCGGATTGTGCCTAAACCGCACCTTATAAAGCCTATGCGGCGGTGATGCAAGTTTTTAGAGTACGCGCGTGCTGATGCCGTGACCCGCCAGTGAAACTTCCAGCTGATCACCCGAGCGCATCGGGCCTACCCCTTCTGGCGTACCGGTCAGAATCACATCGCCTGCACGCAGCGTAAAGTAGTGGCTCATATGGGCAATCAGCGGCAGGATTTTATGAATCATGTCTTCGGTGTTGCCGTGCTGACGCACTTCACCGTTCACCAGCAATTTAAGCTCGACGTTCTGCGGATCGCCACTGAATTCCGTCACCGGGATAAAACCGGAGACAGGACAGGCGTTATCAAAGCCTTTGGATTTTTCCCACGGCTGGCCCGCTTTTTTCAGCCCGGCCTGCAGGTCACGCAGTGTCAGATCCAGCGCCACGCCATAACCTGCAATCGCCTTAGCCACATGCGCATCGGTCGCCTGCTTCAGTGTCGCGCCGATCAGCACCGCCAGTTCAACTTCATGATGGACCTCGCCAAACGCGTCGGGAATAGAGAGCGGCTGACGCAAATCACACAGCGCCGTTTCCGGCTTGATAAAGATCACCGGTTCGGTTGGGGTTGCGCTGCCCATCTCTTTAATGTGCTTTGCATAATTACTCCCGACGCAAACCACTTTGCTGACCGGAAAATCTAACAGAGCGCCTTGCCAGTTACGATGCTGATACATGCTCATCCCCTGTTCAGGTTAGGTGTGATGCCAGCGCTGCTGGCGGGTTGATGTTTGCTCATGCGTTGATCGAAATGCCAACCTCATAGCGTGATATTAAGATCCTTTTAACGGTCCGGGGTGCGTAATTTGTCAGAAAGCGTAAATGCAGGGGTTGAAGCGCTGAATAATCGTACAAATCGGGAGAAAAAATTGAGCAGGGAATTTAAAAAGGGGTTAAACAGATAAGCTGCACCGTTAATTTTGCGCAGCATCAGGGCAATATTATCCTGCCAGGATCGCACCGACAGGATTTATATTTACAGAAGAATCCGAGTTAAAGTTTTTTATCGGCCTGTAAATGAATGTTGAGGAGACTTTCAATCGGCGGAGGGAGCTGTAAATAATAGCCCTGCTCGCTCAATCCCTGCTTAACTTTATTGATATCCGCATTAGCCAGCCTGTCCCGCCCCGCCAGCTTAAGCACCATCGCCAGCTGCGGCTTGCCAAAGCCTTTCAGCAATTCTTCCGGAACGCGCGAGAAATCGTCCTTTTTTTCAACATAGAGATAAGTCTGGTCACGTAACGGGCTTCTGTAGATCACACAAAACATATTTTTTACTCGAATTAACCGGCGTTGAGGCTTGTCTGAATATAGCTGTAACTATAACATGCTTGCAGAACTTCGAATATTCACCGTTAGCGCTTCAACGATGATTTTATCATCGCCAGGCTTTCGGTAGTGAAAACAGGACTGAGTCGGGACAGATGTCGCAAACGCCAATCGAATTCAAAGGTAGCAGTTTCACCCTGTCTGTCGTCCATTTGCATCACCATGACCCTGCGGTGATTCGCAAGGCACTCCAGGACAAGATTGACCAGGCTCCAGATTTCCTGAAAAACGCGCCGGTGGTACTTAACGTCTCGACATTAAGTGCCGATGTTAACTGGAAACTGTTGCAACAGGCGGTTCTCGCCACCGGTTTACGCATTGTCGGCGTAAGCGGCTGCAAAGACGAAGCGCTGAAACGTATGATCGCCCGTGCCGGCCTGCCCGTGCTGGCAGAAGGTAAAGAGGCCAGACCGCAAGCCGCCGCGCCGCAGCCGATACCTGAACCTCTGCCGGCTGTAACCGAAACGGTAGCAACGAAAACCCGCATCGTGAACACCCCGGTGCGCTCGGGCCAGCAGATTTATGCGCGTGATGCCGATTTGATCATCACCAGCAGCGTCAGCGCCGGCGCTGAACTGGTCGCCGATGGCAATATTCACATTTACGGCATGATGCGCGGTCGCGCCCTGGCGGGTGCCAGCGGTGACCGCAACTGCCAGATTTTTTGTACCAACCTGGCTGCCGAGCTGGTCTCGATTGCCGGAGAGTACTGGATCATGGATCAGATCCCGCAAGAATTTTTTGGTAAAGCTGCGCGCCTGTGCCTGCAGGATGGCGCGCTGACTATCCAGACACTTAATTAGGCCCCTTTTCTTTTGTTAAGGAAATCAACATTTATGGCACGCATTATTGTAGTTACATCCGGTAAAGGGGGCGTTGGTAAGACCACGTCAAGCGCGGCCATCGCCACCGGTTTAGCGCAGAAAGGCAAAAAGACAGTTGTGATCGATTTTGATATCGGTCTGCGTAACCTGGATTTGATCATGGGCTGTGAGCGCCGTGTGGTCTACGACTTTGTTAATGTAATCCAGGGCGATGCCACACTGAACCAGGCGCTGATTCGCGACAAACGCACGGAGCAGCTCTACATTCTGCCTGCGTCGCAGACCCGTGATAAAGATGCGCTGACCCGTGAGGGTGTTGAAAAAGTTCTGAACGATTTGGCTAAGATGGAGTTCGATTTCATCGTCTGTGACTCACCGGCAGGGATTGAAACGGGCGCACTGATGGCGCTCTACTTTGCCGATGAAGCCATTATTACCACCAACCCGGAAGTCTCTTCTGTCCGCGACTCCGACCGCATCCTCGGCATCATCTCATCCAAATCCCGTCGCGCTGAAAACAGTCAGGACCCGGTGAAGGAGCATCTGCTGCTGACCCGCTATAACCCTGGCCGGGTGAACCGTGGCGATATGCTGAGCATGGAAGATGTGCTGGAGATCCTGCGCATTCCTCTGGTCGGCGTGATCCCTGAAGATCAATCGGTGTTACGTGCCTCTAACCAGGGCGAACCGGTGATTCTTGACGGCGAATCTGATGCTGGCAAAGCCTATGCCGATACCGTTGAACGGTTGCTCGGTGAAGTACGCCCCTTCCGCTTTATCGAAGAAGAGAAGAAGGGTTTCCTGAAACGCCTGTTCGGGGGATAAACCATGGCATTACTTGATTTCTTTTTATCCCGGAAGAAGAACACTGCCAATATAGCCAAGGAAAGGCTGCAGATTATCGTGGCAGAACGGAGAAGGGGCGACAGTGAGCCCCACTATCTTCCGCAACTTAAGCGCGACATTCTGGAAGTGATTTGCAGATATGTGAAGATCGATCCAGAAATGGTAACGGTTCAGCTCGACCAGAAAGGTGATGATATCTCGATTCTGGAGCTGAACGTGACGCTGCCGGAGACGGATGAAGTGACTAAATGACGCTGACCGTTTGCTGAATTTCCCCTGCGCTCTGGCAGGGGAAATTTAACCGGTTAACAACCCGCCAGAATCTCCTCAATGCCGGGTTTCAGCAGTTCGCCCCGCCATCCGGTGAGTAACTCCGGCTGACGTCCCTGCGGCTTCAGGCCCCAGTGCTGACTTAATACCTGATTAATCTGACGTCGTGACGCCAGTAGCTCCTGACTGAATCCACTCTGCTCGCTCACCTGCTGCACCAGCGCTTTCATCGCTTTAAACACTGGCTTGTAGTGCGGATGGTCAATCAGATTGCCCAGCGGAGCCGGCAGTTCACTCTCATCAAGCGCCTCAGCTTCTGTCACCAGCGCCACCAGCGCTTTGCCGTGGAAACGAATTTCGTGGCCTGACAGCCCCAGATGATCCAGCTCGCCCAGCGAGCCGGGCATAAAGCGCGCCACTTTCCACAGGTGCTCTTCGCGCACCACAAAGTTAACGGCCATATCTTTTTCACGCGCCACCTTCAGACGCCAGGCCGCCAGTCGCTGTAACGCCGCCAGCTGACGCGGACGTAACTGCCAGGCATTGGTAATATCCCGCCAGGCTTCATCCGGCGACAGGCTATCCAGACGACGCTGACACAGGTTATCGCACTCACTGAGTGCCGCCGACATATTGCCGGCCTCTTCCGTATTGATCATCAGCTGACGCGCAATTGGCAACAGATAGTGAACGTCCGCCGCCGCATACTCGCACTGACGCTGGGTCAGAGGGCGTGCCAGCCAGTCCGTGCGTGATTCACTTTTATCGAGTTCGACCTGAGTGAAATGCGCCACCATTGAGGCAAAACCCCAGGAGAGCGGCTGGCCAGAGAATGCCGCCAGAATCTGGGTATCGATCATGGGTGTCGGCAGCACGCCGAAACGGTGCAGGAAGACTTCCAGATCTTCACCCCCGGCATGCAGGAATTTGGTGACGCGGGTGTCGGTCAGCAAGGCAATAAAGGGTGACCAGTCACGGATATTCAGCGGGTCAATCAGTACCAGTTGCCGATCGTCGAACAGCTGGATCAGGCCAAGCTGAGGGTAGTAAGTGCGGGTGCGGACAAATTCGGTATCCAGGGCCACCGCCGCGTGCTGGCGCGCTTTCTGACACACGTCTGCCAGTTGATCATCCTGGTCGATAAGGGAATAGTTCACGTCTGATTTTCACCGCAGCCAACAACGCGCGGCGCTCCATGTTAAAAACAATAAAAACGCCGGACATGCCGGCGTTCAACCTCAATTTCTGCCCGGATTCAGCTCGCGCCGGGTTTCGCCTCGTCGCGCAGCTCACGCCGCAGGATCTTGCCGACGTTGGTTTTAGGCAACTCATCACGAAACTCAATGATTTTCGGCACCTTGTAACCGGTCAGCTGACGGCGACAGTGATCGAGCACCTCTTCTTTGGTGAGCGATGCATCTTTTTTCACGATGCAGACTTTTACCGCTTCGCCAGAAAGATCGCTGGGCACACCGATAGCCGCGGCTTCACGCACTTTAGGATGCTGCATCAGCACGTCTTCGATTTCATTCGGATAGACATTAAAACCTGATACCAGAATCATATCTTTTTTGCGGTCAACGATGCGAATAAAGCCTTCCTGGTCAACGGTAACAATATCACCGCTGTGGAGCCAGCCATTTTTCAGCACTTCCGCTGTCGCTTCCGGATGCTGCCAGTAGCCCAGCATCACCTGCGGGCCGCTGATGCAAAGTTCGCCCGGTTCACCCGGAGGAACTTCATTGCCGTCGTCATCCAGAATCAGCACATCGGTCGAGGGCACCGGCAGACCGATACTGCCGGTATGACAGCTGATGTCATAGGGATTGACCGACACCAGCGGAGAACACTCTGTCAGGCCATAGCCTTCCAGCAGATAGTGTCCGGTCAGTTTTTCCCAGCGCTCGGCCACCACTTTCTGCACCGCCATTCCGCCACCGGCGGAAAGGCGCAGCGTTGAAAAATCGAGTTTATTAAACTGCTCATCGTTGAGTAGCGCGTTAAACAGCGTATTCACGCCAGTAATGGCGGTAAACGGAAATTTCCCCAGCTCTTTAACAAAGCCGGGAATATCGCGCGGATTGGTGATCAACAGATTCTGACCGCCCAGCTCCAGGAACAGCAGGCCATTCACCGTTAAGGCGAAGATGTGATAAAGCGGCAGCGCGGTGACGACACACTCTTTACCGTCACGCAGCACCTTGCCGTAGGTCGCGCGGGTCTGCTCAAGATTCGCCTGCATGTTGCGATGGGTCAGCATCGCCCCTTTGGCCACGCCAGTGGTGCCACCGGTGTATTGCAGGAAGGCGAGATCGTCATTGGAGACCGTCGGGCGTTGATAATTGAGCGTTTCGCCGACTTCCAGTACGTGGCGAAATGAGATTGCCCCCGGCAGATGGTATTTGGGCACCAGCTTCTTCACATACTTAACGACAAAGTTAACCAGCGTCGCTTTTATTGGCGCCAGCTGATCGCCCATCCGGGTCAGGATGACGTGCCGCACAGCGGTTTTCGCCACCACTTTTTCCAGCGTGTGCGCAAAATTCGAGACAATGACAATCGCACTGGCCCCACTGTCATTGAGCTGATGCTGCAGTTCGCGCGGCGTATAGAGCGGATTCACATTGACCACCACCATACCCGCACGCAGCACACCAAACAGGGCCACCGGATACTGCAGTAAATTCGGCATCATCAGCGCCACACGGTCACCCGCTTTCAGGCCCAGCTGTTGCTGAAGATAGGCGGCAAAAGCGCGGCTCTTCTCTTCCAGCTGACGATAACTCATCTTCTGACCCATGTTCAGGAACGCGGGTTGATCGGCGTAGCGTTTTGCGGCCTGCTCAAACAGATCCACAAGCGAGGTGTAACGATCTGCACTTATTTCGGCAGGCACATCTGCCGGGTAGCGTTTCAGCCAAACCTTATTCAAGGATCCACCCCGATAATTATGTTGTATTTCCATCGCTGCCTCAGCCAATCTGGTTTGTTAACAATATTTTAACTGATTGTACCAGTTTGCCTGTTTTGGCATGTTGAGGTTGCGAAGTGCATCACTAAATTTCGTGCTGATAAAACAGGCAAATAAAAAGCCCGGCAGCGAGCACCGCGACCGGGCTGATACTTAAATGTTTTTTGCACTTACTCAGTCAGAATGGTCTGCACCTCTGCCGGTCCACTGTTCATCATTCCCCAGTAGGGATTCGGGCCCCAGTATCCACCGCGATGGCGGGTCGGACCATACCAGATCCAGGGATCCATCGGCTGAGGTGGAGCTGTCACCTGCTGGGTAAGTCGCCAGCGCTGATAACCGCGCACATCGATGACCGCAAATTTGTAATCTGCCTCGCCAATTTTGCCCTGCTCTGTCCCCTTAAGGGTACCCAGCACCGTCACATACTGGTTTCTTACATCCACCGGATCAACAAAACCGCGGATATCGGCATAAATCCGACCGACCGAGGCCGCACCCAGACGCGGTCTGGCGCTATCATCCAGCGGCTGCGCAGCAATCTCAAGCCGGGTTTTGCCGTTCAGGTTAGTGACATTCACTACCTTGCCGCCAAAGCGAGATTCCTGCCCGACAAAGAGCGAAGGATTGCTCATGACCCGCAACAGATCCTGCTGCGGCTGAGGTGAGCTGCCCTGCAGCGTGTCAGGAATTGAGACACAACCGGTTAACGCCAGTACACAGGTCAGCAGCAGACCTGAAAGCCCTTTACCACACATTGACGACATAGACGTTCTCCCGTTAGGTAAAGAGTTAGACTGGACGCATAACAATAAGTTGCGTGCATTTTACCGGCCAGGTAATTTTTTCCAGGCGACTTCATTACGCAGATAAGTGGGCTCCGCCGTTTCCGGCAGCAGCGTCTTCCCCTGCGCCAGCGCAAGGGTCGCCAGCGGCAGCATATCTTCTGCAGCGGGCAGCGTAACGTCACTGGCGTTCAGGGTAAGTTCGTGTCCCTGCTGCAGGGCAGGATAAGCCTGCCATCCGGTGCCTGCGGTCATCCATTCGCCAGAGAGCGCCTGCATCCGGGCCAGTGCCGCTTCGGGCGACAGCACGCTTTCGCTGGCCTCACCCTGCCAGGCACCCTGTTCATCACGCTGATATTCGGCCCAGTAGACCTCGCCCATCCGCGCATCAATAGCGGTTAATACGCGGGTAGCACCGTGCAGACGCCACGCGCCTTCCGCCAGCGTGGCCAGCGTGGAAATCGCGATCATCGGCAGTGAAGCGCCCAGTGCCAGTCCCTGCGCAATACCAATGCCAATCCGCACGCCGGTAAAACTGCCAGGGCCGCGACCAAAGGCGAGCGCGTCCAGATCGGTCAGTTCCAGCTGCTGTGCCAGCAGTAGCTCTTCAATCAGCGGTAAAATACGCTGGGTGTGATCGCGCGGGGCAATTTCGAATCGGGCATCAATCTGTTGCTGATTCAGCAAGGCGGCTGAACAGGCTTCTGTCGCCGTATCCAGCGCTAAAATTCGGGCTGACATGACTACCTCAGAAGAAAGAAAACGGCGCGCATCTTAGCATAAAATTACGCGTCTGGTTCGGGTTGCTGGCGGATAAAGGCGATGGCGCGGGCAATGTCCCGGGTGCGCGGCGTCGGCGGCAGGCTATTGAGAAACAGCGCGCCATAAGGACGAGAAACCAGACGCTGATCGCAAATCACCAGTACGCCACGATCGTCGGTATCGCGGATTAAACGTCCCACGCCCTGCTTCAGGGTGATCACCGCATCCGGCAGCTGCACATCCGTAAAGGGATCGCCGCCACGAATCCGGCAATCTTCCATTCTGGCTTTCAACAGCGGATCTTCCGGTGAGGTGAACGGCAGTTTATCGATGATCACCAGCGACAGCGCATCACCCCGTACATCCACGCCTTCCCAGAAACTGCTGGTCGCCACCAGCAGGGCATTGCCCTTATCGATGAACTGTTTCAGCAACTGACCCTTGCTGGTTTCACCCTGCACCAGCACGGGCAGCGTCATTGAGGCGCGAAATTCTGCTGCCAGCTCACGCATCATCAGATGCGACGTGCAGAGAAAGAAACAGCGGCCTTTATTAGCATCAATCAGCGGCTTCATCATTGCGGCCAGTTGGCGTGCACCACCCGGACGGTTAGGCTCAGGCAGATTGCGCGGAACGCAGAGCAGCGCCTGCTTCGCAAAATCGAACGGGCTGTTCAGAATCAGGCTTTTTGCTGCATTCACACCCAGCCGTTCGGCGAAGTGTGCCATTTTCTCATCCACCGCCAGGGTGGCTGAGGTGAAGATCCAGGCAGCCTTACGATTATCCATTACTTCACGGAAGCGTTCTGCCACCGAGAGCGGCGTCAGCGCCAGGATAAAGTGACGTGAGGTACATTCATACCAGTAGCTGTAGCCCGGCTCGTTAATCGCCCGCAGCCGTTTTAACCGGCCACGGTAGAGCGCGGCGCGCTCAAAGGCGGCATCCAGCAGGGCTGAACGGCCCAGTGAGAGTTTGATAACGTCGTAACAGAGCTCAAGCGCATCATCCAGCAGCGTAAACATCCGCAGGATGTTGTTATCGCTCAGCAGTTCACGCAGGTTACCGCGATAGCCGGGATCGCCTAATGACAGGCGAAAATCCTGCGCGCACTGCGCCAGGCGGTCAGCGGATTTCTGCAGCTGCTGAGCATCACGCACCTCGGTGCGGTAGGCGGTAATAATATCTTTGGCGAGATCGAGTAACTGGCGGCTGGAGAGCTGCTGACCAAAATACTGACTGGCGATATCGGGCAGCTGATGGGCTTCATCGAAGATCATCACATCAGCTTCGGGAATAAGTTCGCCAAAGCCGCCCTCTTTCACCACCAGATCGGCAAGAAAGAGATGGTGGTTCACGACCACCACATCGGCGTCCATCGCGCGCTTACGCGCTTTGACCACAAAGCACTCTTTATAGCGCGGGCAGTCAGTGCCGAGGCAGTTATCGTTGGTGCTGGTGACCAGCGGCCAGACCGGGCTGTCTTCGGTCACGCCCGCACAGCTGCTGATGTCGCCATCTTCCGTCTGCGATGACCAGCTGCGCAGCGTCACCAGATCCGTCAGCCCCTGCGCGGTGAGATCGCCGCCCGCCATCGATTGCTGTTCCATGCGTTCCAGGCAAAGGTAGTTGGAGCGTCCTTTCAGCAAGGCCGTTTTACCTTTGAAATCCAGCGCCTTGATCATCGTAGGCAGATCGCGGCCATAGAGCTGATCCTGCAGCGCCTTGGATCCGGTGGAGACAATCACTTTTTTACCGGCCCGCAGAGCGGGAGCCAGGTAGGCATAGGTTTTTCCGGTGCCGGTACCGGCCTCGACCACCAGTTCACCCTGCTGTTTTACGGCTTCAGATACCGCCTGCGCCATCTCACGCTGTGCTTCACGCGGCTTAAAGCCTGCGATCGCCAGCGCCAGCGCGCCATCCACTGCAAAATCGTCTGCCACATACCCTCACTAAGAACGGCAAAAACACTGTAATTATGTCAGTATTGGATCAACAAAGCAAAATTGATAATTATCAATAGCTTATCTATTTTTAGCCGTTGGGAGTGTGGCAACCAGTGGCTCAGGATCGCGTCTGAAAGATGGGAAAAAGGCGGCAGGTGGCCGCCTGAAGAGAAGCGCTCGCAGCACCGGGATTCCTGATGGAAAAGTTGCACCGCGAAAGGCAGCAGAAATCGCTGTGACTACTCTACAATCATGCGCCCATTGAGATGCTGCAACGGACGATTATTGGTGGTTTTCAGCGCCTGTTTAAAGGCGTCGAGCTGCGCCTGAGAGAGCGAAACCGGCTGTTTCAGCACCAGCCAGCGAATCCCTTCGCTGCAGGGCGGCGTCGTCAGGGAGCCGCTGAAACGATAATAGTGCAGATCTTCCGGGAAGAGATCGCGTAAGTTTACCTGGCGATTAATGGTTACCTGCTGGTTTTCCTGTTTCGGCATAGCGTCGATCAACGGTGCCAGCGCCGGATTCTCTTTACCGACCTTAAACATCACCGCGACCACGGCCAGATCGCCATCCTCTTTGCTGTGTACAAAGTGGGCTTCAAGGGGAAAGGTGTGCCCATTGATCTGGTTCTCACTCGGCGTATGGAAGTGATACTGACGCAGCGTGAACTTTTCCCGATCCAGTACAAAATCATCTTCTTCATCAACGGTCACCTGAATCGTGTGGCCATTGTTGATCACCTTCTCAGCCGACGTATGGTAGGCCAGATCGAGTGCCTGTAAATGCCCCTCAATCGGATCTTTAATATTGATTGGCGACTGGGACTTACCTTCGTGACAGATGTGGAAGTCGCTGGTCAGTTCGCTCCAGTGTTCCGGGCCAGCTTTGCCTTCGTACGTCCAGTGCGGTTCCGCCGCACCGGCTACGTTGAGGGTAGAAAGCGCCACAACCAGACTTAACATTTTTGGTAATTTCATTTTTATCCCTGCTTTATAAGCTTATTTGCGGCAGGGATACTATTCCGCTGACTACTGAATCAGCAAGGTGACAAAATGCGTTAAATCAAAATCAGAACGAATAAAGAGTTTATAATTACAATCAATGTTAATTTAATTAACAAACATCACAATGTGACGTTTTTAAGCATTTCAGGAAAGGGTTGATATCAATCTCTCTGAATAAAAGAGTTTCATTTTCCTGTATTTATCATTTTGATTGTCGAAACGAGCCGGGAGGGAAATTTTGCACTAAATTCAGGCGACGTAAGAAACCGCAAAACTGCACGCAGGCGGTTTTGCGGTGCAACGCGATAACGCGTCATAAAAGATTATGCAGGTGACGCTAGACATCCTTTTCTAATGGTTCCTTTTCTTCATCTTCTTCCTCATCTTCAGGATAAATCTCAGCGTCATCGGGCAGCGGCTCATCGTAATCAGGGCGTTCAGACATAATTTCCTCCGGTGTCAGATAGCAATTTTGCTATGCCCTTTGAGTGTAGCTTACTCCTGCCATCTGTTTTGCAAGGCTCGCAAAAGATATCAGAAATGCGGGCGCTGCCGCAGACTCTGCTTCGCCACTGCGTGAAACAGCCTTGCGTCACAGCCGGTGCTGATAGCGTACCGGTTAATCGGATGCCCATTCGTCTCCTCCAGCCGCGTTATCATTGACGTCAGTCGGATAGCGGGTTTGATAATTCGCCGCTGAAAAAACTGTGCTTTCAAAAAAACCTCTTACTCGTTTAATGAATAAAAGGCCGGAACTTAACTACCTATAATATAGGGACACGAAAATTTAATGATGCGATTCAAAGCACAATCATGCACAAAGAAAGGTAACATCAAATAAAAACTCAACAGGAATAGCATTAAACATCGTTCTGTTGTTATAAGAGAAAATCCCTGATATAAAAGAGACAGAATTTAAACGTAATCTGTGAGCATTAGCGGATTGAATATTTCCTCTGATGCAGCCACGCTGACTTAACAGATGGTAGCGAGGTAATTAAAATTCAGGAATTCTGTTATCTCTCACAGGCAATAAAAACTTGTCGCCGGATGAGTCACATCACAATAGAAACCATGCCTCACGGCATCCGTCCTCTTTAAAAGGCCGTTTAAGACTATCTCGCTAAAGATATCCGTTAATGTAAATGAAGTGGGGTTTTATATTATAAGTTAAGTGGGATGTAATCTGGCTGTTGCTGCCCTGTTGCATCCATCTGTCAGTCAGGACACAATTAAATCAATAAGGAGAAATATCATTGTTCCCAAAATTACCCCGATATAGCTTAGTGATTCTGACGCTGAGCGGTTGCGTTACCAACGATGAGGTCAAACTTAACCCAGTTGGTCAACATAGTGAACCTGTCATGCCGCATATAAACCAGGGGATCAGCCCTGCACAGCGGCGCGCGATTATGTCCGGCGAACAACCAGACTGGTCTGACGTTTATCCTCAGCGAATCAATAAAAACTCGTCAGCTGTCAGGAAATGATCTGCACGTCGTAGCAGTTAACGTCGTTACTCCACCACTCACATAGCGTAAAAAACACTGTGGAAAATAATCAACACGTCGATGATGTCTCCCTATGGGATTGGATTGTCACATTAATTTTAACCGGCATACCCGTATTAAATCTTTTCATGCTGCTTTACTGGTCCTTAAACCGAAGGACTAAACGTTCAAAGAAAAACTACGCCAGAGCGAGTTTATTATTGATATTCATCGTACTTATCTTCTATATCATCACCCTGGAAGTTACAACGGGCTATTTTCTTTTTAAACATTACTGATCCTTAAACTGACAGCGTCACACCCTTAAATGGAGTTTTTATGGTGCGTTATTTCACTTTTCTATTATTGGGCGTCACTTCCGCTTGCTGCATAGCAAAAACGTCAGTGGTGATAAATAACACCCTGAAAGCGCAAGAGATAAAATCGGCAAAAATCGTTTACATTGGCGAGGTTAATGGCACTAAAGTGGCAGAATTGATGGCAGGCATCGATGATATTAATGCAAGTTACCCCGCTGTAAAAGAAATATCGCTTTATATAAACAGCTTTGGCGGCGACATGGAAGCTGGCTATATGGGCGGCCAGGCCGTCAGGGGGTCAAGGATTCCGATAAAAACCATCAATGCCGCAATGACGGGTTCGGCGGCTACCCTGATTTATTGCTCAGGGGCGCAAAGGGAAACATTACCCAGCGCAACATTTTTAATCCACCCTGCAGCGAGTCAAAACATTCAGAGCAACTATCTGAAAAAAAATGAAGTCATTTTACTCAGCAGAGATATCGATAATGTCAGTAAAATATTCAGGGACACCTATGCATCCTGTTTCAAAGATGACGGGATAGAGATAGATAAAGCCTTATTCAGTGAAGACAACCGTATTTACCTGCGTTTTCCAGAATCTGTAAAACAGGGTATTGCACAAAAACGTGTTGAAGGAATCGCCCCCGCTGATATCGCTTATTACATTTTCACTTCAGAGGCCAGCGGCTAGCAAAAATAACGTTAATCATGCCTGCTGGACGAATACTTTTTATCAGATATGCGCCGCCTGGACAGATGGGCGTGCTGGCGGGGAGACATATCGAGCCGTTAGCGGGTAATCCAGAGAAGAACATAATGCAGACGACGTTCAGATGGGACGCCGCAGGATCTCACCATCAATATCACGGTGGATTTTCGCAGTAAGCGCTACCCTTGCATGGTGAGTTTTTTGAGCAGCAATAGCAGGGTTGATTCAACACTGGCCAGATAAAAAGCGCGAGATAAAGCAGGCCGCTCAGCCAGATACGGCTCATTCTGGTACAGGGCGTTTATCTGTTTCTGGCTGGTGACCTGATATCACGATTATTGGCGACGCTGCTGTTGCGACCTGCTTATAAGCGGACGTACAACGCGCCCGCCAGCATAACGATGAACAGAATAGCGAAGGTAATAAAGCCCTGCTTACTGCCACGGGACAATCCAACAAATGCCGAAACCACAATAAACAGCAGCGTCAGTGCGCCGACCATCACCCAAAAAAGATACTGCGTATTCGCCATGCCTGAATCCTCATCCGTAGCGCGATTTATCTGCTGTTTTATAACATTTTTATGCCGCGCGTGCCCTCACTTCTCCCGCTCTTTCGACGCTTTATGCTGCTTTAGTGCAGCAGGGCTGCAACAGTGACAACGTCCGCGGCTCATTATCATGATGCAGACAGTGTGATGCAGTTAGCAAATGCAGAGGAACGCAGCGAGTAAACAAACGCGCGGATTATAATGATTAAATCAGCTTACCGTTGGGATGTGGCACCCGTAGGCTGACGTGCTGAGACTGGTTTAACATTGCAGCCGTTCAGGCGGTGTTAAACAGATGGCCTTAACCCGACTGCCTGACTCAGGCGGAGGAATGTATGAACTGTTTCCGCATCGGCTCTCTGGCTGGCGTGCTGCTGCTCTGCGGCTGCCAGGCACCCACGCCTGATCAGGCTCGTCTGCAGCAGCCTGTTTTTCAGGGTCAAAGCACCCGCACCGTCCCTCAGCTCAGCGACTGTATTTATCGCGGCTGGTCCACCACCAGCGTCATTGCCAGAGATAACACCACCCACACCCAGCCCAACGGCAGCGAGATCAGCGTTTTTACCTGGGAAGATTCGATTTTTGCGGATGTGTCGCCCCGCCGAAAAGGGGCTGAGGTGAAATATTTCACGACTTTCCGGATGGCGCCTCAGGTGATGGCGGACAGACAGGCGATTGTTGAGCGCTGCCTGTAAAGCGTAAGGGGTGACAGCGATGTCGGGAGTGTGCCAGGCTAATGCGCAATTAACCAGGGAGAAACCGATGAGTATTACCCGCATTGACCCAGAACACCGTATGTCCGAAGCCGTGATCCACAACGACACGATCTATTACACCAGTGTGCCTGAGAATCTGGATGCCGACGCAGAAGCGCAGACAGCCAATGCGCTGGCAGTGATTGATGCGATTCTGACACGGCTCGGTAGCGATAAAAGCAAAATCCTTGATGCGACACTGTTTCTGGTGGATAAGGCCGATTTCCCTGCGATGAACCGCGCATGGGACGCATGGGTCTCTCCAGGTAATGCGCCGGTGCGCTGCACGGTACAGGCCGGTCTGTTGAATCCGAAGTACAAAATCGAAATTAAAATTATCGCTGCACGTTAAAACGCCGGGCGTTATTCCTCTTCGTTTTCTTCATCTTCGTCTTCGAATAGCGCCCGAATCCGTTCGCCCTTGAAATTTTGTCGGATCTCCTGCGCCACCTGGGTGATCGCTTCACCGCTCGACAAACCTCCCGCCATCAATTCCTGAATACGTTCGACGGCCTGCTGCTGCTGCTCATGAGAGAGAGCCGGTATTCCTATAAACATGTTTCACTCCTGCGTTGGGGCAGACAGTATCCCACGCGGAACTAACAGGTGCCAGTCAGGAAAAAATATGGCAGTCTGACCGCCTCTTTGCTCTCTGATTTCTCTGCCCGATGATTGTTGAAACCCTCAGTCTTGATTATACCCCGGATGCGCTGATTCAGCGTTTTGCCCCGATTGCCCATCTGCCCTGGGCGATGCTGCTCTCCTCCGCGCAGGCGAACCACAGCGACAACCGCTTTGATATTCTGACTGCCGATCCCCGCGCCACCCTGGTGACCCGCGGTGCGATGACTACCCTCAGCGACCCGACCGGCACGACCGAATCAACCGCCGATCCCCTGCTGCTGGTGCAGCAGCAGTGTGATGCGCTGGGCGTGACGCCGGCTGCCAGCGATGCCCTGCCGTTTCAGGGCGGTGCGCTGGGCCTGTTTGGTTATGATCTGGGCCGCCGGTTTGAGTCCCTGCCTCAGCAGGCCGCAGCCGATCTCACCACGCCTGACATGGCGGTGGGTATCTATGACTGGGCATTGATTGCCGATCATCATCAGCAGACCCTGACGCTGGTGGCGTTAAAGAACGCGGAAGAACGCGCCGCCTGGCTGGCGCAATGGCCGGCGCGCGAGGCCGTGCCCTTTTCACTGACCAGCCGCTGGCGCTCCAACCTGAGCTATGCAGATTACGCTGCGCGTTTTGCGGCGGTTCAGGCCTATATTCAGGCGGGTGACTGTTATCAGGTTAATCTGGCGCAGCGCTTTCAGGCCGGTTACCAGGGTGATGAGTGGCAGGCGTTCAGTATACTCAATGCGGCTAACCGCGCGCCGTTCAGCGCTTTTCTGCGTCTGCCGGAGAGCGCGATCCTCAGCCTGTCGCCGGAGCGCTTTCTGTCGCTGAATAATAAGCAGATCGAAACACGACCGATCAAAGGTACCCGGCCACGCTGTGACGATCCGATTGCTGATGCGCAACAGGCTGAGTCGCTGCGCCATGCAGAAAAAGATCGGGCCGAAAACCTGATGATTGTCGATTTGCTGCGCAACGATATTGGCCGCGTGGCGCTACCCGGTTCGGTCACGGTGCCTGAACTTTTTGTGGTTGAACCCTTCCCCGCCGTACACCACCTGGTGAGCACGGTGCGGGCGCAGCTGCCTGATACCCTGCAGGCCACCGATCTGCTGCGCGCCTGTTTTCCGGGCGGCTCGATTACCGGTGCGCCCAAGATTCGGGCGATGGAGATTATTGATGAACTGGAGCCGCAGCGGCGCAATGCCTGGTGCGGCAGCATCGGTTATCTCAGCCTGTGTGGCCGGATGGATACCAGCATCACCATTCGCACGCTGATCGCTGAAGGTCAGCAGCTCTACTGTGCGGCGGGCGGCGGGCTTGTTGCAGACAGCGATCCCGAAGCGGAGTATCAGGAAACACTCGATAAAGTCAGCCGGATCTTACCGGCACTGGAACAAACCGGAGGTTCAGTTGGCCCTGACGCTTGATGATTTCCGCAGCCGTTTTCTGTTGCAGCAGCCAGCCCGCAGCACACAATTGCTATCCGGGCGCCATGCGGCGGTGCTGGTGCCGATTGTGGCACGGCCTGAACCCGGTCTGTTGCTGACGCAGCGCTCACACGCCCTGCGCAAACATGCCGGACAGGTCGCTTTTCCCGGCGGGATGCAGGATGACACTGACGCATCGCTCATCGCCACAGCACTGCGTGAAGCACAGGAAGAGGTTGGCATTGAGCCGCATCAGGTCGAGGTATTAGGCGCACTGCCCGCCGTGACCAGCAGCACCGGCTTTCAGGTGACGCCGGTACTGGGGATCATTCCGGCCGATCTGCGGTTAACGATTAATCCGGATGAGGTGAGCAGCGCCTTTGAGATGCCGCTGGCCGAGGCTTTGCAGCTCAGCCGCTACAGCGCGCTGGAGGTGCATCGGGCTGGCGTTCGCCACCCGGTCTGGCTGTCGCGCTATCAGGATTATCTGGTGTGGGGCATGACCGCGGGTATTATCCGATCACTGAGTGCTCAGATCGCATTCTGAAACCTTTCTCGTTTTTCTCTCTCCGGCCCGTCAGGTTACTGGCGCGCTGCACTATAATTTTTTCTATAAGTTTTGATAAGTTTATTTCATGCGAAAAGCTGCTCTTTCCTGGTGCATGACCATTACTATGGGCGCCATAAACTGCCCCGGCAGACTGAGAATAATTGTGAGGAGTGTCACCTGTGATTAGTGTTTTTGACATGTTCAAAGTGGGCATCGGCCCCTCAAGTTCGCATACTGTCGGCCCGATGAAAGCAGGTAAACAGTTTGTGGATTTGCTGTGCGAACAGGAAAAGCTGCAGGAGGTCACCCGGATCGCCGTGGATGTTTACGGTTCTCTCTCTCTGACCGGCAAAGGCCACCACACTGATATCGCCATTATTATGGGTCTGGCGGGTGAATCGCCGGATACGGTGGATATCGATGCGATCCCCGCCTTTATTAAAGATGTTGAGCAGCGTGAGCGACTGCTGCTGGCGAAAGGCGCACACGAAGTGGATTTCCCGCGCGAAGGCGGCATGGTATTTCGCAGTGAGAACCTTTCGCTGCATGAAAATGGCCTGCGCCTGCTCGCGTTTGCGGGTGACCTGCTGATCCTGTCAAAAACCTATTACTCCGTTGGCGGCGGTTTCATTGTTGATGAAGAGCATTTCGGACAGTCGGCACTGGATGAAGTCTCTGTGCCCTGGCCGTTCCACTCCGCCAAAGATCTGCTGGCTCACTGTCGTGAAACCGGCCTGTCACTCTCAGGTCTGGTGATGAAAAATGAGCTGGCGCTGCACAGCCGCGATGAGATCCATGCCTATTTCACTAACATCTGGCAGACGATGCAGGCCTGTATCGATCGCGGTCTGAATACCGAAGGCGTGTTGCCAGGGCCACTGCGCGTGCCGCGTCGTGCCGCCTCCCTGCGTCGTCTGCTGACCTCCTCTGACAAGCACTCCAGCGATCCGATGATTGTAATCGACTGGATCAATATGTATGCGCTGGCCGTTAACGAAGAGAACGCCGCGGGAGGCCGCGTGGTGACTGCGCCAACTAACGGTGCCTGCGGTATCGTGCCTGCGGTGCTGGCTTACTACGATCACTTCATTGAGCCGGTGACACCCGACATTTTCCTGCGCTATTTCCTCGCCTCTGGCGCCATCGGCGTGCTGTACAAAATGAACGCCTCTATTTCAGGCGCGGAAGTGGGCTGTCAGGGTGAAGTGGGTGTCGCCTGTTCTATGGCGGCGGCCGGTCTGGCTGAACTGCTGGGCGGCAGTCCGGAGCAGGTCTGCGTGGCGGCTGAAATCGGCATGGAACATAACCTTGGTCTGACCTGTGACCCGGTAGCCGGTCAGGTTCAGGTGCCCTGCATTGAGCGCAATGCTATCGCCTCGGTTAAAGCGATTAATGCGGCGCGCATGGCACTTAGGCGCACCAGCGAACCCCGCGTCTCGCTGGATAAGGTTATCGAGACAATGTATGAAACCGGCAAAGATATGAACGCCAAATATCGTGAAACTTCGCGTGGCGGTCTGGCGATTAAAGTTCAGTGTGATTAAGCGAAACGATTAACTGATTAAAAAACGTGCAAACGTAATAAAATCCGCATCCTGCGCTATCTCAGCGCAGGTTTAACCGGTAGAGTGATTTCCGCGCAGCCGTCCGGCTTACGCAACTTTCCAGACCCGCTTTTCTGCATTCCGGCCTCAATGTTGATCTGACCGTGCCGATACTCACCCCGTTGTGTTTTGCTTTTTACTGGCTTTTGGGAAGGTGGATACAGATGTTTATGGCCCAGCAAAATGTTGGACAATTCAGACGCAAGCGTGTGCTGATAGCGCTGTCGATCGCCACCGTGGTGCTGATATTAACCCTGGCCTTTCGCTATATCGAAGAGAAGTCACGTATCGAGCAGCAGGCGATGGATTTCGCCGATAAAGCGATTATGCGGTTTGACCGGATGTTTTCACCGCTGGAGGTTTCAGCCAATAATACGCTGGGTCTGGTCGGCGTTCCCTGTCAGGATGTTCGCTTTCCACTCATCGAAAAAATCTCTTCCCTGCAGACGGTCCGGGCGATCCTGCTGGTGGATAACGATGTGCTCTACTGCTCCAGTATCTACGGGCCGCGCACCATTCCCTTTAGTCAGACCTACCCTGATTTAGCCTTTAACAGTCAGCGTATGACGCTGGCAACCGATGAGTATCTGCTGAAAGGCTCGCCCATTTTACTGCTGTGGACGCCAAAGAGCCTGGATAACCGCTCCGGGATTTTGCAGGTGATCAACATCGAAATGATGAGCAATTATCTGCTGGAGCCGCAGTTGCCCTGGGTGGAGCGCGCTGTCTTTAACGTCAATGGAGAGAGCCTGGAGTATGGCAATCCGCTGATCGAGCCCACGGTGCCGTCAGAAGACGAAGTGAGCTATGAGCAGGGCTCGCTGCGCTATCCGTTTACGCTTACTCTCTATGGCCCCTCTCCGACCCGCCTGGCGCTGGCGACGCTTCCCTCACAGCTCCCGCTGGCGCTGCTGCTGAGTCTGCTTATGGGTTACATCGTCTGGCTGGCGACCGCAAATCGTATGAGCCTGAGCTGGCAAATCAGTTATGGCATTACGGCCCGTGAGTTTATGGTTTATTGCCAGCCGCTGATCAACACCAAAAGTGGTGAGTGCGACGGTATTGAGTTACTGCTGCGCTGGCATAATCCCCGTCAGGGCTGGATTGCACCGGATGTCTTTATTCCCCTGGCCGAGCGACAGAACCTGATCAAACCGCTGACGCGCTTTGTACTGAATGAGGTGGTGAGTCAGTTACCGCAGTTGCCCGACGATCCCGCGTTCCATATCGCCATTAATGTTGCCGCCAGCCATTTCCGCGACCACGCCATTCTGGAAGATCTGCACAACCTGTGGTGGCCTGCCAATCCGGTGCCAAAACTGGTGGTGGAGCTCACCGAGCGCGATGCCCTGCCGGTCGTGGATCAGTCGGTGATTGCGCAACTGCACGACATCGGTGTCCGGCTGGCGATTGATGATTTTGGCACCGGCCACAGCTCACTCTCCTACCTGAAAGATCTGCAGCCAGATGTGCTGAAAATCGACAAGATTTTCACCGCAGCCATCGGCACTGACGCGATTAATGCCACGGTGACGGATATGGTGATTTCGCTGGCCCAGCGCCTGAATATCAGTCTGGTAGCCGAAGGCGTGGAAACAGCTGAGCAGGCAGCCTATCTGCGCGAACGCGGCGTGGATCATCTGCAGGGCTACTATTTTGCCCGCCCGATGCCGCTGCAGGACTTCCCGGCGTGGCTGGCGCAGCGTCAGGCTGATGCCCGCAGGTGACAATCGCCTGAGCCCCGTTTCGCCCTGCCTGATGACCTTACGCCACAGAAAAAAAACAGCCGCGGCAATGAGCCAGCGGCTGTCGGAGAATTCAGCGCGGCCGGTAAACCCGGCAGCGCCGCTGCATCAACGAGAACGATTAGCCCTCTTCATCCTCGTCATGCGGTTTATCTTTAGTGACACGCACCAGATCGATACGGTAGTCGGTCGCTTCGATAATCTGGAAGTGCAGCGGAGTAATATCAATGACATCGCCAGGAAGCGGTAACTGCCCTTTCTGCTCAATCAGCAGGCCCGCCAGCGAGGCGTGGTCTTCTGTCGGATCGACCAGTTCATGGAAGTCGAGCAACTGCTGCAGCGAGTGCAGATCGGTCCCCCCTTTCACTAACCAGCCATCACCATCCGCAATAATATCGGGCGTTTCATCTTCATCCGGGAATTCACCCGCAATCGCTTCCAGCACGTCCAGCGGCGTAATCAGACCCTGAACCACACCAAACTCATTGGTGACAATCACGAAGCTGCCCTTGGCACGACGCAGCACGCCAAGGAGGTTGATCGGATCCAGCGTCTCCGGCACCACGATAGTCGGTGTATTGGCCGCAAACGTTGCCACATCCACACCGTGCTCCAGCGCCACCAGCAGTTCTTTGGCTCGCACTACGCCGACAATTTCATCCAGTTCACCCCGACAGACCGGGAACAGGCTGTGTGGGGTATCAAGCAGCTGACCGCGAATCTCATCTACCGGCCGATTCGCATCGACCCAGGAGATTTCACCGCGCGGCGTCATGATGCTGCGAATCGAGCGGGAAGCCAGCGTCAGCACGCCATTAATCATATAGCGCTCTTCATCTTTAAACGCTTCCTGCGGCATCGCTTCCGCCAGTGCTGCCTCTTCGCTGCTGCTGGTGTTGCCATTGCTGGCGGTCTGGGCACGGTTGCGGCCCCCCATCAGGCGTAAAATCGCTTCGGCGGTGCGTTCACGCATCGGGCGATTTGACTGATGGCGGATAAAGTTACGACGTGCAACCTGGTTGAACAGCTCAATCAGAATCGAGAAGCCAATCGCCGCATAGAGGTAGCCTTTAGGAATATGGAAACCAAAGCCTTCTGCCACCAGCGACAGACCGATCATCAGCAGGAAGCTCAGACAGAGCACCACCACAGTCGGATGCGCGTTAACAAAGTTGGTTAACGGCTTAGATGCCAGCAGCATCACACCCATCGCAATCACCACGGCGGTCATCATCACCGGCAGGTGGTTCACCATACCCACGGCGGTAATCACAGCATCCAGCGAGAAGACGGCGTCCAGTACCACAATCTGCGTCACGACAGCCCAGAAACTGGCATATCCCCGATTACCGGATCCGTCGAGCTGCCGGTTCTCCAGCCGCTCGTGCAGCTCCATGGTCGCCTTAAACAACAGGAACAGACCACCCGCCAGCAGAATTAAATCACGACCGGCAAAGCTGAAACCGCCTACGCTAAAGAGAGGCGTCGTCAGCGTCACCATCCAGGAGATCAGCGACAGCAGACCCAGACGCATGACCAGCGCCAGTGACAGGCCAATCAGGCGTGCTTTATCACGCTGCTTCGGCGGCAGTTTGTCGGCCAGGATGGCAATAAACACCAGGTTATCAATGCCGAGTACGATTTCCAGCACCACGAGCGTCAGTAAACCCGCCCAGATTGAGGGGTCGAATAAAAATTCCATTATTTATGACTCCAGAACAGGGAACAGATCGCGGTGCTGCTTATCAGCGCAGCAAAGCGTGACATGCAGGTAGTCGGGAAAGCGGTGAAAACGCCGTGAGGCGAAGGGTGACGCGCCAGCAGGCGCAAAGAACAGATTAAGCGACGTCGGTGACGATCCATAAAGGTGGGCTGAAGCCCGTTACTCCTGAGTAATAAACAGAACGTTAATGTATCAGGTCGGCGAATCGCGTCAAAAAATTTTCTTATTTTTACAATCTGCCTGACGGATGATCAGGCGCATAAAAAGGGTTACTGGTCACTTCACAGGATGAATAGCTGACAGACATCACATAATTTATTTTTTCGATCACTAAAATAAATCGCGACTTTACCGCCTTGACGTAGTTAACCCATGTTTTTTCGACGCTATACCGATAATTCGAATCATCCGGTTAAACAGATCATCAAAGCAATTCAATACAGTTCATTGACTCAGATGAGCATCTCTAGCGAACGGAGGTAGCACGTGACCATTGCGATAGTAATTGGTACACACGGCTGGGCAGCGGAACAACTGCTGAAAACAGCAGAAATGCTGTTGGGCGAGCAGGACAATGTCGGCTGGATAGATTTTGTCCCCGGTGAAAATGCAGAAACGCTGATTGAAAAATATCAGGCACGACTGGCAGAACTTGATACGACGCAGGGAGTCCTGTTTTTAGTTGATACCTGGGGTGGCAGTCCGTTTAATGCGGCCAGTCGCATCGTGGTCGACAAACCGCAGTATGAGGTCATCGCCGGGGTCAATATCCCGATGCTGGTCGAAACGCTGATGGCGCGCGATGACAATCCCGGTTTTGACGAGCTGGTCGCAGTGGCGGTGGAGACCGGCCGTGAAGGCGTCAAAGCCCTGAAAGCCAAAGAAGAAGCGCCGGCGCCAGCCGCGGCAAAACCGGCCGCTGCGGCGCAACCGGCTAAGCCGATGGCGCCCGGTGACCACATGAAAATCGGGCTGACACGCATTGATGACCGTCTGATTCATGGGCAGGTGGCAACGCGCTGGACCAAAGAGACCAATGTTCAGCGCATTATCGTAGTCAGCGATGAAGTGGCCAACGATCATGTGCGCAAGACTCTGCTGACGCAGGTCGCTCCGCCCGGCGTCACGGCCCATGTGGTGGATGTCGATAAGATGGTGCGGGTGTGGAACAACCCGAAGTATGGTCAGGATCGCGTGATGCTGCTGTTTACCAATCCCACCGATGTACTGCGCGTGGTGGAACAGGGTGTCGATATTAAAACCGTCAACATCGGCGGTATGGCGTTCCGCCAGGGGAAAACTCAGGTCAATAATGCGGTCTCGGTCGATGAAAAAGATATTGCCGCATTCCGCAAACTCAATGAACGCAATATTGAACTGGAAGTGCGTAAAGTTTCCAGTGACCAGAAACTGAAAATGATGGATCTGATTGCAAAAGTTAACGCGTAACAGAAGCACTTATGCGCCTGCGTTTCCGGGCTCCTGGTTATCCTGCTGAGGACAAGAAGTATGATGGAAATAACCTCGCTACAAATTATTTTGATTTTTATTGTCGCCTGTATTGCCGGTATGGGGTCGATTCTGGATGAGTTCCAGTTTCACCGTCCCCTGGTGGCCTGTACCCTGATTGGTATGGTGCTGGGTGATATGAAAACCGGCATTATTATCGGCGGTACGCTGGAGATGATTGCGCTGGGCTGGATGAACATCGGTGCCGCCGTTGCGCCTGATGCCGCCCTCGCCTCCATTATCTCGACCATCCTGGTTATCGCTGGCGGTCAAAGTGTCGGTGCCGGTATTGCGCTGGCGATTCCGCTGGCCGCCGCCGGACAGGTACTGACCATTATCGTGCGTACGCTGACCGTCGCCTTCCAGCATGCGGCTGACAAAGCCGCAGAGAAAGGTAATCTCACGGCCATCTCCTGGATCCACGTCTCTGCCCTGCTGTTACAGGCGATGCGTATCGCCATCCCGGCGCTGATTGTGGCGATTTCGGTCGGCACCAGTGCGGTTCACGCCTTACTCAGCTCTATTCCGGACGTGGTGACCAACGGCCTGAATATCGCCGGTGGCATGATTGTGGTGGTCGGTTATGCGATGGTCATCAACATGATGCGCGCAGGCTACCTGATGCCGTTCTTTTACCTGGGCTTCGTCACCGCCGCCTTCACCAACTTTAACCTGGTGGCGCTGGGCGTCATTGGCGTGGTTATGGCGGTGCTTTACATTCAGCTCAGCCCGAAATACAACCGTGTGGCGGGAGCACCAACAGGTGCTGCGACCGCAAACGATCTTGATAACGAACTCGATTAAGGAACAGGTGAGCACATGGTTGATATTACGAAAGTCGAAAAGAAACTGACTCCCGGTGATGTTCGCGCCGTCTTTCTGCGCTCTAACCTGTTCCAGGGTTCATGGAACTTTGAACGCATGCAGGCGCTGGGCTTCTGCTTCTCAATGGTGCCGGTGATCCGCCGTCTCTATCCTGAGAACAATGATGATCGTAAGCAGGCGATCAAGCGTCATCTGGAGTTCTTTAATACCCATCCTTATGTGGCCGCGCCGGTTCTGGGCGTGACTATGGCGATGGAAGAGCAGCGTGCTAACGGCGCCCCGATCGACGATGGCGCGATTAACGGCCTTAAAGTCGGCCTGATGGGACCGCTGGCCGGTGTTGGCGACCCGATCTTCTGGGGTACGGTGCGCCCGGTGTTTGCCGCGCTGGGAGCCGGTATCGCCATGAGTGGCAGTCTGCTGGGTCCGCTGCTCTTCTTTGTGCTGTTTAACCTGGCACGCCTGCTGACCCGCTACTACGGCGTGGCCTATGGCTATCGCAAAGGGATCGATATCGTCAGTGATATGGGCGGCGGTTTCCTGCAGAAACTCACGGAGGGCGCATCGATTCTCGGCCTGTTTGTCATGGGGGCGCTGGTCAACAAGTGGACACACGTTAACATCCCGCTGGTGGTGTCACGTATTACCGACTCAACCGGTAAAACCACCGTCACCACCGTACAGTCGATCCTCGATCAGCTGATGCCGGGCGTGGTGCCGCTGCTGCTGACCTTTGGCTGTATGTGGCTGTTACGCCGTAAAGTGAACGCGCTGTGGATTATCGTCGGCTTCTTTGCTATCGGTATCTTTGGTTACTGGATCGGCCTGCTCGGTCTGTAATTTCACCCGGCCGGGAGCCTGCGCTCCCGGCTTTTAAGCGTGGTGAGCTGAGCCACAACCGGCTGAGCTCACCCTGTTTGAGGTAGCTGTGATGTCATTAACCGATGCGCTGATTGCGTGTTGTATTGCCGCCCTGATGGGGTTTGCCATTTATCATGAGGCGATTCTGCCGCGTCGCCACGGCCCGACCCGCTTACGGGTTGCGCTGCGCAGGCAGCATAAGCTGGATAGCCTGATTTTCATCGGCCTGCTGCTGATCCTGCTGTGGAACAACGTCAGTCATCACGGCCCGCAGCTCACCACCTCACTGCTGATGGTGCTGAGTTTTCTGGCGTTCTGGTTATTCTGGCTGCGAAAGCCAACGCTGCTGATGAAAAGTGAGGGGTTGTTTTACGCCGGTGTCTGGATCGATTACCGGCGAATTCAGGGCATGAATCTCTCTGAGGATGGCATTCTGGTGATTCAGCTGGAACAGCGTCGGCTGCTGATCGCGGTACAGCAACTCGACGATCTGGAGCGCATCTATAACACCCTGGTCGAAGCGCGCTAGTCGCGCTGCCACACAGTCAGGGTAAAGTCTGCGTCGCAGCTGAACTGCTCGCTCTGCTGCAGGGTCTGCCAGACCTCTTCACGCGCCCGCCAGGCGAACGGCGTCATCTGAAGCAGGGTCGTCGCGGCTGCGCCGGTTAATGCCATCGGGTAACGCAGCGCATGCTGCTCCACCTGGTGGAATCCGGGATACGCTTTCTGCTCCGGCACATGCAACTGCACTTCGCGGTAAATCAGCGCCTTGAACTGCTGCAGATGATGCGGGCCCGGTGTCACGGTCAGTACCAGGCCACCCGGCTTCAGCACGCGCGCCAGTTCCGCTTCATTGCAGGGTGCGTAGATTCGGACAACCGCATCCAGGGCGTGATCGGCAAAGGGTAAGCGCTGGCTGGAGGCGACGCAGAAGCGCACCGCCGGATAGCGCTTTGCTGCCAGCCGGATCGCCATTCTGGCGACATCCAGTCCATAGACCTGCCCTGCCTCGCCTGCTGCGTCAGCCAGTGCGGCGGTGTAGTAACCTTCTCCACAGCCGATATCCAGGATTTTGCACTCCGGCTGGCTCAGCGCGGGCGCAAGCAGGCTGACGACCCGATCACGCAGCGGCTGGTAGTAGCCTGCCTCAAGAAATTCGCGTCGTGCCTGCATCATCTCTGCACTGTCACCCGGCTCACGCGACCGTTTATGCTGAACGGGCAGCAGATTGACATACCCTTCTTTCGCCTGGTCAAACTGATGGCGATTCTCGCAGCACCAGCTGCGCGCAGTAAAGACGAGAGGAGAGTGACAAAGAGGGCAAATCAGGGACATAGGGTGCTCCGGCATCAGATAACGCGGCGCAGTGTAACCTTAACGTTTACGCATCGGAAGCATAAAGAAAGCCCCGGCTGAGAAGCCAGGGCTTTGAGATTTCATGTCAGGGTGCAATGCACCGAGGCGGAGTTGAATCAGATAGCCGTAACGTTAACGGCTGCCGGGCCTTTCTGGCCGTCCTGAATTTCGAACTCAACGCTCTGGCCTTCAGCCAGGGTTTTGAAACCATTGCCCTGAATAGCGGAGAAGTGTACGAACACATCTTTGCTACCGTCAGCAGGGGTGATAAAACCAAAACCTTTAGACTCGTTGAACCACTTAACCTGACCTTTAATCTTTGCCATTTTGCAAATTCCTTTAGATGTTTATTTAGCCCGAAGGCTGTCTTACAGAAAAACCAGAGACATTACTGCATGAGGCACTAATTAAGGTTCGGCAAGGAAGCGGTATTCAACGTCAACGTCTTTACTCGTTCTTCTTTACAGACTTCTTTACAGAAGATGCCATGCATAAACAGAACTGTACCTCGTTTAACTCAGGATTTGTTATCACATATCCTAAAAACAATGGCAAGCCATTTTTAAGGGCCCCGGCCAGCCTGCGCACATAATTGCCAGAAGGCTCACATTGCCTGTTCTGTGGCGCTTACAAATGCCGATGCAAATTAAGCACGCTCCCTGGTCAGCGCCCTCTCCGGCCTCTGTTGTCGGGTCTAACCCAATGGATACCATAAGAAATTAATATTTCACAAATATGGCAATAACAGAATGAATAAGCGAAGCGCGAAAAGTTGAAAATATCAATAATCCGGCGTCAATCCTGTACAGCGCCTTTTATTTCGTACAGATAACACTTTTTTTGCACCAAAAGCAGGAGCCAGACAGTCGTCCTGCTCCAAATAAAAGCATTGAGCCCGATTTTACTTATTAAGAATTTAACTTTTGATTTGAAAAATTGATATCAGATAATAAAAACGGGCTTTTGTTTTAACTCTGAGGTTTTAGGATAATTCCTGGGTGTCCTTATTCAGCCCGCGGCTTTCGCCTATTCGCCACGGTGCGAAACCGCTCTTTTGCTCGTTTGCCCGCAGCAGCGCATCTGCCAGTTCTTTGGGTGGTGCATCAAGCGACTCATCGGCCAGTTCGAACACGCCCCAGTGGATGGGCAGCGTCAGCGGCCTGCCTGCTGCCTGCCACAGCGCCACCGCCTGATCGGGATTCATATGTTGGCCCGCCATGAACCATTCAGGTGCATAAGCGCCAATCGGCAAAGCCGCCAGGCTGAACGGGCCGAGTCGGGCAGCAATCTCCGGCAGGCTATCGCTGTAGCCGCTGTCGCCCGAGAACCAGAAGCGCACGGAGGCAGAACGCACGACCCAGCCGCACCAGAGCGAACGGTTTCGATCGCGCGGCGTTCGCATACTCCAGTGACGTGCCGGCACCGCATCAAAACAGAGGTCGCCGACAGTAAACTGTTGCCACCAGTCGAGCTGATGGACCTGTTTCACGCCCCGCGCCCTGCACCATTTAGCCAGGCCCAGCGGCACAATAAAGGTCGCCTGCGGAAAACGCCGGACGATCGCTTTAACCGTCGGTCGATCAAGATGATCGTAATGGTTATGTGAAATAAGCACGACATCCAGACGCGGCAGATCAGCGATGCTAAGCGGTGCTGGCGTTTTTCGCTGCGGCCCGGCAAAAGAGAGTGGCGAGGCGCGTGACGAGAGTGCGGGATCGATCAGGATATATTGCTGGTTCAGTCGCAGCAGCACGGCGGCATGTCCCAGCGACCAGATGCGATCGTCACTGCCGCTGATATCAGCGGGCTGCCACCACTGTTCGGTGAAAGCCCTGTAGCCCTGCTGCGGTGGCAGCGGCAGTCCCTGTGCTTTGCGCTCCCTGCGCCAGCGCTGCAGATCGCCCGGCTTGCGCCGTTCCGGTTCAGGATTGCAGAATCCCTCGGGCGTGTGATGCGCTTTGCTGCTGTCATACCACGGATTTTTCCAGACCATCCCGCCTCTCTGCTGTGATTATCGTTCCGGAATCAACCGGATAAAGTCGCGTTTCTCGCGATCGTCATCGGTTTTTTTACTCTCTGCCCTTGGCTGCATCTCAATCAGACGGCGCAGCAGCTGATTCTGTTTCTTCTGCTCTTCCAGCAAAGACTCCAGTAAGCGGATTTGCTCACCGGCGCGCACACTGGCGCGGTTGACAAAGAACCAGGCGATAAACGCCACAATCAAAATAATGACCAGCAGGCCATAGCTGACCAGTGGGCCCGAATTTGCGGCTAACTCATTCATAACTGCCTCGTAAAACTCAGTGGAAACGCCAGAACATGGCAACCGCCCATTCTACCTGTCGCCATCGCAAAAGATAATGGGGTTAACATCAATGCAGAATTTGCCGTTTCAGTTATCTCTGATCGATCCCACCAGAAAAGCGAGGCATGCTGATATCATCATAACCGGCGGCACCAGGTGGAGCGCTGAGTTATCTTTCACAAGGAGACATAATGAAACTGTTTATTCGTACGGTAGGCTTGCTGGCGGTGATCTGGCTGGCGATGCTGTTTACCGGCTATGGCGTATTAACCGGCAGTACTAAAAATGCCGCCGGCCTTGGCCTGCAGTGCAGCTATCTGACCGCTCGCGGTGTGATCAGTGCGCAGTATCTGCATACTGACAGTGGCGTGGTGGGCGTGACTGATTGTCCGTTGCTGAAGAAAAGCGGAGAAGTGATCGATAATTAACAAAACAGCGGGCCACATGGCCCGCTGTTTTCAGAACGGATAGTCGTGATAGCCCATCTCTGAGGAGAGCGTACGCGCCGCCCGATGCAGCATGGCCACGTAATCCTGGCGGGCATCTTCTGAAAAACGAATGGTGGGAAAAGAGATACTCAGTCCCGCAATCACCACGCCAAAACGGTCAAACACCGGCACAGCGAGGCAGCGTAAGCCCTCTTCCTGCTCTTCGTTATCTTCACCATAGCCCTGCGTTCTTACCTGATCCAGCGCCGTAATCAACGCCTCCGCGCTTAACAGCGTATTGGCCGTGCTCCGTTTGAATTCGACATCCCGCAGGATCTCCTCAACTTCGCTGCGATCGCGCCAGGCGAGCAGAACTTTCCCGATCGCGGTGGTATGCAGCGGATTACGACGGCCAATGCGCGAATACATACGCAGGTTGTAGAGGGAGTCTATTTTGTGGATGTAGACAATACTGTCCTCTTCCAGCGCCCCCAGATGAATGGTCTCTTTGGTCAGACGCGAAAGCTCACGCATCTGCACATCCGCACTGCGGATTAAATCGACGTTCTGCAGCGCTTTTGCGCCCAGTTCAAACAGCTTCAGTGTCAGTGAGTACTTCTCGCTCTCACCTTCCTGCGTGACATAACCCAGCGACTTCATGGTCTGCAGGAAACGGTAAACGGTACTTTTTGACATCATCACGCGCTGCGCGAGCTCAGTAATACCGTGATCGCGCTCTTCACCCAGCGCCTGCAGAATGCCGAACACTTTAAGTACCGAAGAGACGGAATCGGGCTGTTTATCATTTTCAGCAGAGGACATCGCGCACCTTGTTAAACCTGTTTCAAAAAAAATGGAACGGACCGTCAGTATAGAGTGAGGCATACGAAGGCAGCAATGCTTTAACCATTACGTCATATTTAAAGACAGTTTTTTCTCCGTCCGATCGCTGCATTTCAGCGTTAATTTCATTAGCATGATGATATTCACCCTCTTTAGTAATTAACTTATGACACTCTCCCCTCCTCAGGATGGATTACCCGCGCGTCAGCGCTATATGGCAATCGTCACCATCGCGCTGGGTCTGACCATGGCAGTGCTGGATGGCGCGATAGCCAATGTCGCCCTGCCCACTATCTCGCGCGAACTGAATGCCAGCCCGGCGCAGTCGATCTGGATAGTGAACGCCTATCAGATTGCGATTATCGTCTCGCTGCTGTCGCTCTCCTTTCTGGGCGACATGCTGGGTTATCGCCGCGTCTATCAGGCGGGCCTGGCGCTGTTTATTGCCACTTCGCTGTTCTGCGCCTTCTCCACCACCCTGACCATGCTGACTTTCGCCCGCGTGCTGCAGGGGTTAGGGGGTGCAGCGCTGATGAGTGTGAATACCGCGCTGATACGCATTATCTATCCGCAGCGTCATCTGGGACGCGGCATGGCGATCAACTCGCTGGTCGTGGCGGTTTCAACCGCGGCAGGCCCGACGGTTGCCGCAGCGATTCTTTCGGTGGCAAGCTGGAAGTGGCTGTTTCTGATTAATGTCCCGCTGGGTGCCATTGCGCTCTGGCTGGCGCTGCGCACGCTGCCTGATAATCCGCAGAAAGCGACGGCGCAGAAATTTGATGTTCCCAGCGCGATCATGAACGCCCTGTTCTTTGGTCTGATCATCTCTGCGCTGAGCGGGTTTGCACAGGGACAGAGTCATCTGCTGGTGCTATCGGAGGTCATTGCTCTGCTGGTTGTGGGCTGGTTCTTTATTCGTCGTCAGTTAAACATGGCGGTGCCGCTGCTGCCGGTTGATCTGCTGCGTATCCCGATTTTCAGCCTGTCGATGGGAACGTCGGTCTGTTCGTTCTGCGCGCAGATGCTGGCGATGGTGTCGCTGCCCTTCTTTCTGCAAAACGTCCTGCAGCGTGATGAGGTGGCAACCGGTTTACTGCTGACGCCCTGGCCGCTGGCAACCATGGTATTTGCGCCGATTGCCGGCCGGCTGATTGAACGGGTGCATGCAGGGTTGCTGGGCGGCATCGGGCTGGCCATTTTCGCCCTGGGGTTGTTTCTGCTCGCCTGGCTTCCGGCCAACCCGGGTGATGGCGATATAATCTGGCGCATGATGCTCTGCGGTGCCGGTTTTGGGCTGTTTCAGTCACCCAACAACCACACTATTGTCACTTCCGCTCCGCGTCATCGCAGCGGCGGCGCCAGCGGCATGCTGGGCACCGCGCGCCTGCTGGGCCAGAGTATGGGTGCCGCGCTGGTCGCGCTGATGTTTAATCTGTTTGATGATCGCGGGACGCACGCTTCGCTGCTGCTGGCGGGCAGCTTTGCCGCCGTGGCCGCGCTGGTCAGTGTGTCGCGGATGACGCAGACCCGCGCCTGATGGCAGAAACAGAAAAGGCGCAGTCAGTTAAGCGACAGGTGATAACGCAGTCTGGCGCCGGGCTGCTCTGAAGCTTGAGTGCATGTTGTTAAAAAGGGCACGAGAGTGAAGGCCTGAGCGCCTCTGCTGCTGAAAGGGCTATCCGCAGCGCTGAGGCGTGACGGTGGGCCAGAAGTCCACGCCGGGAAGCGTGGACAGGTCGGGGCCGGCCAGGGAGGGCCGATCCCCGAACGGTTCGTCGGCACGACGTCAAAGCCGAAGGTACCGCGTGAGCGGCGCGAGGACGGCCCGGCAGCAGCAGAGGTGCGCTGGCCCGCACTGCGGCTCGCTCGCACAGAAAAAAAGCTGCCACGTTTGACCGTGACAGCCTTTACAAATCTAATCTTAACTGACCAGCATTAGACCCAGGGTCGTCTTTTTTGCTCTGCTTAACGCTACTTCAGATACTGACCGCTGCGCAGTGCTTCAATACGCTTATCTAACGGCGGATGCGACATAAACAGCTCGCTGAACGATTTGCCTTTACCGTTGATACAGAACGCCATCATGCTGCTCGGCTCCTGCGGTTCGTAGCTGGTTTTCAGGCGCTGTAACGCCGCAATCATCTTCTCACGACCTACCAGCTTCGCTGAACCGGCATCGGCATGGAACTCACGGTGACGCGAGAACCACATGGTGATGATGCTGGCGAGAATACCAAACACCAGTTCCAGCACCATCGACACCGCAAAGTAGACCAGCGGGTTGCCGTTGCTGCTCTCCTCACCATCGCGGTTGCCGGACATAAAGCCCGCCGCGATCTGCGCCAGAATACGTGAAACGAAAATCACAAAGGTGTTCACCACACCCTGGATCAACGTCATGGTGATCATGTCGCCATTGGCGATGTGTGACACTTCATGTGCCAGCACCGCTTCCGCTTCATCACGGCTCATGTTCTGCAGCAGACCGGTTGAGACAGCAACCAGTGAGGCGTTACGCCGTGCGCCAGTCGCAAAGGCGTTGATGTCAGGTGCGTGATAGATCGCCACCTGTGGCATCGCAATACCCGCCTGCTGTGCCTGACGGCCAATTGTATCCACCAGCCAGCGCTCGGTTTCGTTGCGTGGCTGTTCAATCACTTCACCGCCAACCGATCGCAGTGCCATCCACTTCGACATCAGCAGTGAAACAAACGCACCGCCGAAGCCAAACAGGCCTGCCATGATCATCAGGCCCTGAACACTGCTTGACTGGATCCCTGTCAGGCTGAGAATCAGCCCGAATACCAACATCACAGCCAGGTTGGTCATCAGGAAAAGAGCAATACGCATCATTTTTGTTAATCTTCCTCAGTAGTTCACGCGCCTATACGCGGATCCATATCCTATGGGCATTGGGCTGCTTTTCAAGCAACCTTAACGTTTAAGTGCCTAAAAAGACATAACTTTACATTCTGACACGCCTGATGAGGAGCCCAGCCTTCAGGCACCTTCACCAGCGCTAATCATTGCTTACTGGAAACTTTTCTGAGTACAAAAAAAAGCACCGCTGAGCGGTGCTTTTTCTGGCAACAGCGGATTATTTAGCCGCTGGCGCCTCTGGCTGGGATTTCTCCAGCTGCGCAAGATCGTTAGCGATCTTCACCGTCTCATCAAGATAGGGATCCGGCTCTTTATAATCTTTCGGCAACTCATCCAGGTTTTTCAGCGGTTTTTTGCCTTCGGCCTGATAGCGCGCGTTGATCCGCTCCAGACGAGACGCATCATCTTCGTGGTTCTCTTTCTCGCGCTGAGCGAGATTAAGCGACACGATGTTGCGCTTATCTTTCAGGGCATTGTAACGGGCAATGTCCTTCATGATGTACTGGAACTCGCGATCCTGAGCGATGCGGTCAGCATGCTGCTTAGTCAGCTGCACTACCAGCGGTTTCACATCACCGGTTTTGACATAGGTCGCTGCTTTGATGCTGTCCCACGGCAGTGCATTATCCTCAAATTTCTCACCGGTTTCAGCCGCTTCAACGCCGGTTGGCATCAGCAGATCCGGCGTGACGCCTTTACGCTGTGTACTGCCGCCGTTTATGCGATAGAACTTCTGAATGGTGTAAGAAACGGAGCCTAACGCAGGCCACTCCGGACGCAGCATCTGATCGTAGATGCGGTTCAGAGAGCGATACTGCTGAACGGTGCCTTTACCAAAGGTTGGCTCGCCAACAATCACCGCGCGACCGTAATCCTGCATCGCGGCAGCAAAGATCTCAGAAGCTGAGGCGCTGAAGCGATCGACCAGCACCACCAGCGGTCCTTTGTAGTAGACAACGCCGTCGTTATCGCTGTCTTCACGAACCCGACCATTGTTGTCGCGTACCTGAACCACCGGACCACTCGGAATAAACAGACCGGAAAGCGAGACTGCTTCGGTCAGCGCGCCGCCGCCGTTGGTACGCAGATCGATCACCACACTGTCGACGTTCTGTTTCTGCAGTTTCTGCAGCTGAACTTTGACGTCGTCGGTGAGGCCGACATAGAAACCAGGAATATCGAGCACGCCCACTTTCTGCTTGCCGACATTTTTGATGGTCAATTTAACCGCGCGATCTTCCAGACGGATTTTCTCACGCGTCAGCGTCACAGTACGGGTTTTAGTACCCTTACCGGCTGGCAGAACTTCCAGGCGCACTTTGCTGCCCTTAGGTCCTTTAATTTTTGCCACGACATCATCCAGACGCCAGCCGATCACATCTTCCATCGGCTTGCCTGGCTGACCCACACCGACGATGCGATCGCCAACGGTAATGGCTTTGCTCTTCGCGGCCGGGCCGCCTGCGACCATCGAGTTGATCACCGTATAGTCGTCATCCATCTGCAGAACCGCACCGATGCCTTCCAGTGACAGGCTCATTTCGGTGTTGAACTGCTCGGTGTTACGCGGCGACAGATAGCTGGTGTGAGGATCGATTTCGCGGGCAAAAGCATTCATCACCAGCTGGAAAACATCTTCACCGTTGCTCTGGGCCAGACGACGGATAGCGAAGTTGTAACGCTTTGTCAGAACGTCGCGGATCTCGTTATCATCTTTGCCCGCCAGCTTCAGACTCAGCTGATCATATTTGACCTTGGCATCCCACAGCGCATTCAGTTCAGACTGATCTTTTGGCCAGGGTGCTTTCGCGCGGTCAATGTCGATAGTGTCATTGCCGCTGAAATTCATCGGACGAGCCAGCACCGTCAGCGCATATTGATAGCGCTCAAAACGGCGTTTCTGCGCCAGATTATAAATATCGTAAAAGAGATCCAGCTTGCCACTGCGCAGCTCATCGCCGACGGTGGTTTTTTTGCTGGCAAACTGCGCCACATCTGACGCCAGCAGCACATTGTGGCTGTAGTCGAGCATGTTCAGATAGCGATCAAAAATTTTCGCTGAAAAGTTCTGATCCAGGTCGAACTGGCGATAGTGGGAACGGGTAAAGCGCGAGGTTACGCGCTCACTGACCGTCGGATCCTGCGGATCTTCGTGAAGCTGGGGAATCTGATCGGCGCGGGTAATGTTCTCCGCGCCGAAGGTTGGGCCTGCTAATAGCAGGCCCGCAATAAGTCCAACTTTAAAAAGGGTGTTCATGCCGGGGTTAGCCTCCGTTTCAGAACTGCAAGTGTTCTGCGCGCACAATCATTGCCATGCCGGAAGCGAGCTGGACCCGAACGCCGTCTTTTGATACTTCAAGAACGGTAGCGTCCATCGCACTTTTGCCTGCTTTAACTTTAATACTCTGGCCGGGTTGCAAAGTTGAGGTATCAGTGATGGGTCGGGCTTCCTGCTCCGGACGTGGGGCTGGCTTGCGATGCTGTGAGGCGGTCGCACGCGGTGCAGTAGTCTGCGGACGCGGTTTACGCGCGGCTTCGCCTTCTGCAGGCTTACGTGCCGCGGGCTTGCGTGGACGACGCGGTGCCGCGCCCTCTTCGCTTTCGCCTGCTTCACGACGCGCGGCGCGCTGCTGGTCACGCTGCGCCTGGACGCGTGCTTTCGCTTCTTCCAGTTGCTTGCGTGCATGCTCAACGTGTTGCTCATCCAGCACGCCACAGGCGTTACCGTCGAGATCGACACGGATAGCACCAGCTTTGATGCCGTACAGATAACGCCAGCTTGACGTATAGAGACGCAGCGCGGAACGCAGCTGTGTTTTGCTCAGACCCATTTCGCCCTGAACACGCTCGACCAGATCCTGAAAGATACCGATTTTGAGCGGACGCGCTTCACCTTCAGCGCTAAAGCAGTGCGGAAAGCGCTCCGCCAGAAAAGTGATGACTTCTTTACTGCTATTCAACTTAGGTTGATTTTCCATGAAATTTCCTGATTACAACGGGTTTGCCGACCAGCGCAGGCATGAACAGGCGACATTATAATGACAACATCGCTAAATGCCATGTGATCCAGTCGATTAGCTGCGCGTCAGCTGCAGATATTTTTCTAAGTCGCTGTTCGCAAGCACTTCACAAAGCCCATCAGTCAGTGTGACCAGCCCCGATTCGTCGTCGCTGTCAAAGCGATTGTACGCCACGCTGTCGATGTCCAGCACCCCAACCACAGTGCCATTCACTTTCAGAGGAATCACAATCTCAGCATTGCTGGCAGCGTCACAGGCGATGTGGCCCGGGAAGGCATGCACATCATCTACGCGTTGCACTTTTTCTTCTGCCAGCGCCGTGCCACACACACCTTTACCGACCGGAATGCGCACACAGGCGATTTTGCCCTGGAACGGGCCCAGCACCAGCGTATCCGCTTCCGTCAGCAGGTAGAAACCAGCCCAGTTCACGCCATCGAGACGTTCGTACAGCAGCGCGCTAAAGTTTCCCATCGCGGCGAGGAACGCCGTTTCTCCCGCCAGTAAGGCGCGCATATCGCGATTCAAATCGGCGTAAAAGGCAGTTTTGTTCATTATTTAACCGTTACCAATGACATCTGAACGGGGCATTAAAGACCGTTCGTTAAAAATAAGTTTTAAATATCCAGAGCCACAAGGTGAATCATAGCGTTAGTTGCTATACCCTTAGCATTCTGTGGATCGAAGCGTGATGCCCGAGACAGGCACACAGACAATGTCTTTATGACCGATATCTGTTACTTCTGAAGAGCGAAGATTGCATCACCCTATGAAAATTCACGCTATCAGCCAGACATTGCCTCACGCACGTTATCAGCGTTGCCCGCAATGCGATACCCTTTTTTCCTTACCGGATGTGAAATCTCATCAGTCGGCACATTGCCCACGCTGTAACGCCGAAATTCTCAGTGGTCGCGACTGGCCGATGACCCGTCTTATGGCGATGGCCGCCACCATGATTGTGTTAATGCCCTTTGCTTTCTCCCTGCCGCTGGTAGATATCCGGCTGCTTGGCATGCGCATCAATGCCAGCGTACTGGAAGGCATCATCCAGATGACCCAGCAGGGTGATGTACTGACGGCCTCAATGGTGGCGTTCTGCACCATCGGCGCGCCGGTGACGCTGGTGGCGGGTATCTGTTATCTCGGTATCGGCCACCGGCTGGGCATGAACCTGCGTCCCGTGCTGCTGATGCTGGAGAAGCTGAAAGAGTGGGTGATGCTCGATATCTATCTGATCGGCATCGCCGTGGCGTCAATTAAAGTGCAGGACTATGCTTCGCTTGAGATTGGCTACGGGCTGGCGGCTTACATCGCCCTGACGGTGCTGAGCGTGCTGACACTGATCCATCTGAATATGGAGCAGCTGTGGGAGCATTTCTACCCACAGACGCCTGGCAATATGGCCCGTGACGATATGCAGGTCTGCCTGAACTGTCACAACACCAGCATACCCGATGAACGGGGCCGCTGCCCGCGTTGTCACACGCCGCTCGACTTCCGACGCCGCCACAGCCTGCAGAAATCCTGGGCCGCGCTCATCGCATCAATTGTGCTGTTAATCCCCGCGAATCTGATGCCGATCTCCGTGGTCTATCTTAATGGCTCACGGCGTGAGGACACCATCTTCTCCGGCATCCTGGGGCTGGGCGAAGGCAATATTCCGGTGGCGGCGATTGTTTTTATCGCCAGTATTCTGGTGCCGTTTATCAAGGTGCTGGTGATGCTGACGCTGCTGCTCAGCATTCATTTTCGCTGTGAACAGGGGCTGAGAACCCGCATCCGCTTGCTGCGGTTTGTCACCTGGGTTGGCCGCTGGTCAATGCTCGATCTGTTTGTCATTTCGTTAACCATGTCGCTGGTCAACCGTGATCAGCTGCTGGCTTTTACCATGGGACCGGCGGCGCTGTTTTTTGGCGCGGCCGTCATCCTGACCATTATGTCTGTTGAGTGGCTGGACAGCCGCCTGCTCTGGGATGCACATGCAACAGGAAACGCCGACTACACCGACTAACGCAACGCTGCGCAATAAGCGCAAAATTTCGCCCTTCTGGCTGCTGCCGATTATTGCGATGCTGATCGCCTGCTGGCTGCTCTGGACCAATTATCAGGAGCGCGGCACCACCATCACCATCAATTTCCAGACGGCGGATGGTATCGTGCCGGGTCGCACCCCGATCCGCTATCAGGGCGTGGAAGTGGGCACCGTGCAGGGCATTAATCTCAGTGATGATTATCGCAGCATTCAGATTAAAGCCAGCATCAAGAGCGACATGCGCGATGCGCTGCGTGAAGATACGCAGTTCTGGCTGGTGACGCCTAAAGCCTCGCTGGCGGGTGTGTCGGGGCTGGATGCGCTGGTCGGTGGTAACTACATCGGGATGATGCCAGGTAAAGGTAAACCCAGCGAGTCGTTTACCGCGCTGGATACGCAGCCCAAATATCGGGTGAATACCGGCGAATTGATGATCCATCTGCATGCGCCCGATCTCGGCTCGCTCAACACCGGCTCGCTGGTCTATTACCGCAAAATTCCTGTTGGCCGGGTCTATGACTACAGCATTAACAGCAAATCCGATGGCGTGTCGATTGATGTGCTGATTGACCGTCGCTTTATCAATCTGGTGAAAACCAACAGCCGTTTCTGGAATGTGTCAGGCATGAATGCTGACGTCAGCCTGAGCGGGGCTAAAGTGCAGCTGGAGAGTCTGGCGGCGCTGGTCAATGGTGCGATCGCGTTTGACTCGCCACAGGGTGCGGAAACGGCCAAAGCTGAGCAGAATTACCGGCTCTATCCCGATCTGGCGCATAGTCAGCGCGGCGTGCAGATCACGCTGGATCTGCCTAACGGCAACAATCTCAAGGCGGGCAGCACCCCGCTGATGTATCAGGGACTGGAAGTCGGCACACTGACCAAACTGAACCTGCAGGATGGCGGCAAGGTCACCGGCGAGCTGACCATCGATCCCTCTGTTGTCGGTCTGATGCGCAGCGGCACCCGCATTGAGATGCACAGTCCGAAAATCAGCCTGACGGATACCAGCCTCAGCGCGCTACTGACCGGCAACACGCTGGAACTGGTGCCAGGTGAAGGCGAGCCGCAGCAGCACTACACCGTGCTGGCGTCCAATGAGACTCTGCTGCAGAAGCCCAATGTACTGACGGTAAAACTCAGCGCGCCAGAGAGCTATGGTATCGATCAGGGCCAGCCGCTGATGCTGCACGGCATGCAGATTGGTCAGGTGATGTCGCGTACGCTGGATGAAAATGGCGTGAATTTCGTGGTGGCGGTCAATCCTGAAAATCGTAATCTGGTGCATGGCGACAGCAAATTTATCGTCAACAGTCGGCTGGATGTGAAGTTCGGTCTTGATGGCATGCAGGTATTAGGTGCCAGCGCCCGTGAATGGGTGGATGGCGGTATCCGGCTGGATCCGGGCAAAAAGGGTGAGCCAAAAAGTGCCTATCCGCTGTTTGCCGATGCTGAAAAAGCGGAAGAAGGCATTACCGGCGATGGCCCTTCTACCACGCTGATGCTGACCGCCAACAGTCTGCCTGACGTGCAGGCCGGCTCTGTCGTGCTTTACCGCAAATTTCAGGTGGGTGAGATTGTCAAAGTCACGCCGCGCGCTGACGCCTTTGATATTGCGGTACATATTCAGCCGGAATATCGCAAGCTGCTGACCAGCGAAAGCGTGTTCTGGGCTGAGGGTGGCGCACGCGTCAGCCTTAACGGCAGCGGCCTGACGGTGCAGGCATCGCCGCTTAACCGCGCGCTGAAAGGCGCGATCAGTTTCGACAATATGAGTGGTGCGCAGTCGGCCAAAGGGGCCAAACGCGTCCTCTATCCGTCTGAAACCGCCGCCCGCGCGGTGGGTAGCCAGATTACGCTGCACACCTATGACGCCAGCAAGCTCTCTGCCGGGATGCCGATTCGTTACCTGGGTATTAATGTCGGCCAGGTGGAGTCACTGTCGTTAAGCAAAGATAACAATCAGGTGGTGGCGAAAGCGGTGCTCTATCCGGAGTATGTGAACGATTTCGCCCGTCTCGGCAGCCGTTTCTCGGTGGTCTCACCGGAGATTTCCGCTACCGGCGTGAATCATCTGGAAACCCTGTTGCAGCCTTACGTCAACGTGGATCCAGGCAAAGGCGGCGCCGCGCGCACGTTTGAGCTGCAGGAGAGCACCATTACCGATTCCCGCTACCTTAATGGCCTGAATATTTATGTTGATGCCACTGAGGCCGGTTCATTGTCGCTGGGTACGCCGGTGCTGTTCCGTGGTGTGGAAGTGGGTACCGTGACCGGCACCTCACTGGGTAATATGGCGGATCGTGTGCAGATCGCCCTTCGCATCAGTAAGAAGTACCAGCATCTGGTGCGTAATAACTCGGTGTTCTGGCTGGCATCCGGCTATAACCTGGACTTCGGTCTGGTGGGTGGCGTAGTGAAAACCGGGACATTCCAGCAGTTTATTCGCGGTGGCATTCAGTTTGCGACGCCGCCGACGGTGCCGCTGGCGCCGCAGGCGAATCCGGATAAACATTTCCTGCTGCAGGATGAAGCACCGAAAGATTGGCGTAACTGGGGAACGGCGATCCCGTCTCCGCGCTAAAGGCTATCTCAAACGGGCAGACTGTTCTGCCCTTTTAGGCGTTTAAAGTCAGCACCGGCTCAGGGATCATACGCCTTATTCACTCCCTCAAACGGGCAGCCTGGCTGCCCGTTTCCTTTCCTCATGATACACTGCCGGCTTTGCTTTAACTGGAATGTGCCCGTGTCTGATGCTTCTTCGCTTTTCCCCGCCGATTTTCTCTCGTTAATTCGCCAGAGCCTGCCCGATGAGGCGAGCTTCGCGCAATTTATTGCGTATAGTCAGCAACCCCTGCGCCGCAGTATTCGCGTCAATACCCTGAAGATCAGCGTGGCTGACTTTCTGAGTCAGACCGCGCGTTATGACTGGAAGCTGACGCCGGTGCCGTGGTGCGAAGAGGGATTCTGGATCAGCCGGGAAGATGAGAGCCTGCCGCTGGGCAGCGTGGCTGAGCATCTCAGTGGCCTGTTCTACATTCAGGAGGCCAGCTCCATGCTGCCGGTGACCGCGCTGTTTGACGCCCAGCCAGAGGTCAGCGCCGTGATGGATATGGCGGCGGCACCGGGTTCTAAAACGACCCAGATTGCTGCGCGGATGGGCAATCAGGGCGTTATCCTGGCTAACGAATTCTCCTCCAGCCGGGTTAAAGTATTGCACGCCAATATCAGCCGCTGCGGCGTCAGCAACAGTGCCTTAACGCACTTTGACGCGCGGGTCTTCGGGCCAGCCCTGCCGGAACAATTCGACGCCATCCTGCTCGACGCTCCCTGCTCCGGCGAAGGGGTGATTCGCAAAGATGCTGATGCGCTGAAAAACTGGTCGCTGGCAAGTACGCATGAGATCGCCGCGACCCAGCGCGATCTGCTCGACAGTGCCTTCCACGCCCTCAAACCCGGCGGCACGCTGGTTTACTCCACCTGCACCCTGAATCAGATTGAGAATCAGCAGGTCATTGCCTGGCTGCTGGAGCGCTATCCGGACGCTGTAGAGGTTGTAGCGCTCGATGGGCTGTTTGAGGGTGCCGGACAGGCCGCGACGCCCGAGGGCTATCTGCATGTCTTCCCGCAGATGTTCGACAGCGAAGGCTTTTTCGTTGCGCGGCTGCGTAAAACCGCGTCGGTCGAGCCCTTACCGCTGCCGGGCTACAAAGTGGGTAAACTGCCCTTCTCCCACCTCAGCCGCAAGCTGGAAAGTGAGATAGCCCAGGCCGCCGCCGCTGTCTCTCTTAAATGGGATGCGTCGCTGGAGCTGTGGCAGCGTGATAAAGAGATCTGGCTGTTCCCGAAGGCCGTCACCCCGCTGCTGGGCAAAGTGCGCTTCTCGCGCATCGGCCTGAAGCTGGCAGAAACCTTTGCTAAAGGCTATCGCTGGCAGCATGAAGCGGTAATTGCGCTGGCAAAACCGGATGCGGCGCAGACTTTTGAGCTCACCGCAGCAGAGGCGGAAGAGTGGTATCGCGGCCGGGATATCTACCCGGAAACGGAACCTACCCGTAATGAGATGATTGTCACTTATCAGCAGCAGCCGCTGGGGCTGGCTAAAAAAGTCGGCAGCCGTATCAAGAACAGCTATCCGCGGGAGCTGGTGCGCGACGGACGCCTGTTCCGCTGAGTCACTTTATTTGCAGCATCGTCAGATGATTGCCAAACACTGCGCCGGTATCGATGTAATGCAGATTGGCAATCGTCAGCGACTGTTTCAGCGGCGTGTGTCCGAAGTAAAAGGCGTCTGCGCCACGGATGCCCGCCCGTTCGCCTGACTCCATCGCCTCCAGCCGCTGACGGCTCCAGACCACCTGCTGCCAGTCGAGTGGCTTATTCAACGCATATTCCCGGGCCGGGTAATCAGCATGAGCAATCACAATAATTCGCTCATCAAGCTGAAGATGGAGAATCAGCGGCAGCTCACGGCAACGCTGCAACGCGTGACGCGCCGCAATCAACGCTGCACCACGCAGCCGAAAGAACCAGTCGCCACCGTTCATCTGCCAGAGCGCCATTTCCTGCCCCTGTAGTGCTGAAAGCGCCATCTCCTCATGATTCCCCCGCACGCAGCGAAACCAGGGCTCCTCCAGCAGCGCCAGACAACCCAGGCTGTCGGGACCGCGATCGATGATATCCCCCACCGAAATCAGTAAGTCCTGCTGCAGGTCAAACTGATGCTGCTGCAATAGCGCATCCAGTTCGCGGCGGCAGCCATGCAGATCGCCGACCACCCAGATCCGTCGCCACGCTGCGCCATTCAGGGATTGGTAATACATCGCTGCACCCGGCCTTTGTCTGCTGAAAACATCTTCAGAGTATAGTCAGGGCTGACCCTGTAATGGCATGACGCGCTGGCAAGCAGAATGCAAAGGAGGCTGGCTGAAAGGGTGCAAGGGGTCGGGCGAAGCGATTAAAGAGAGATAAAAGGTACGTCCCTCCCGGCGCTTATCTCCGGCACTCAGTAAAGGTGGTAGCTCTGTCAGGGACGAAATACATCATAAAGCGATCAGGCGCGACAGGCTATTCTGCCCCCACCATATCTGTAGTCATTTGGGATCAGCTACGCATTTTAGCAGGATATTTCTGCAGTTTCTCTGCCGGACGCACCGGGCGGCGCACCAGCTCACCGCCGCAGTTGGGGCAAAGATGAGTGAGATGCTCAGCACAGTCAGCGCAGAACGTGCATTCAAACGAGCAGATGCGTGCCGACAGAGAAGATGGCGGCAGATCAACGTCGCAGCGTTCACAATTGGGGCGAAGTTCCAGCATGGTGTGACTCCTCAAAAAAGCGGTATGCGCCAGCTTCGCGGTTGCTGACCCCAATGTCGAGCCAGCAACCGGACAAGAGTGTGTCAGATCCGGACATCCTGCTTTAATGGTGCAGTCAGCGGTGCTTTGCCGCTGCTATTTGTGCCGCTGATCCTCAGGAAGGTCATCGGGCAAATCCTCTTCGTCAGCTGTGCCATCGAACTCAGCACTCTCCTCTTCCGGCTCCTGACCGCCCATCGACGCATGAATCACCTCCTCTTCCAGCGTCGGGATCAGCGCGGCACCCAGTGGCGAGGTCGCCAGACTGTCAGGCATCACCACATGCGGCAACGGTACTTCGGTCGTCGGAAGCGGACCCGGCGCACGCACATAACTCAGTCCGCCAATCACCAGCGCACAGAGCATAAAGAAGAGATAGAGCATATTACTGCCCAGCGGCTGCATCAGCGCACCGACCACCAGCGGGCCGATACTGGCGCCAATACCAAACGCCATCAGCAGACAGGCGGTTAACGAGACACGACGATCGGCGGCGACCTGATCGTTGGCCAGCGCCACCTGCAACGGATAGAGCGCAAACTGCATCATGCTGGCGGCAAAAGCGATGCCAATCATCCAGTGGAAGGTCAGATGTGGCAGCACCACCAGCGGCACGCAGGCCACGGCAAAGAGCATGGCAATAATGAATAACAGCCGCTGGCGGTCGTAGCGGTCAGAGAGCCAGCTCAGCGGAAACTGCGACACCAGTCCGGCAAAAATCGTGAGACTCATAAAATAACCGGTCTGGCTGGTGGTGAAGCCTTTGCTGCTGCCATAAACTGGTGCCAGGCCATAGAACGCGCCAATCGCCATGCCGGTCACCAGGGTGGTGCCGAGCAGTTTGGGAATGGTGCGGATAAAATAGCCCAGTTCCATCGGCGCCGGTGTCATGGGCCGGACGTGAGTGCGGGTGGTCAGTGCAATCGGCACCAGACAGAGCGCGAAACAGAGCGCCACAATCAGCAGCGTGCTCACGCCAAACCCCGATTGCAGGCTCAGTATCACCTGTCCGCCACTGAGTCCAAGGTAGGTGGCGACCATATAGAGGCCGAAAATCATGCCGCGCTGGGAAGATTCCGCCTGATCGTTGAGCCAGCTCTCCAGCACCATGTACTGGCACATCATGCAGAGCCCGATAATCAGACGCAGAAAGACCCACAGCGGAATAAAGTCCGTCAGCCCGTGACCTACAACCGAGGCGGTAATGATCCCGGCACAGGCCACGTAGGCACGGATATGGCCGACGCGGGCAATCAGGTTGTGCCCCACTTTGCCGCCAATCACCAGCCCGATATAGTTGGCCGCAATAATCGCGCCGATCAGCGCACCATTAACCTGCTCACTGGCCAGCCGCAACGAAACGTAGGTAGTCAGTAAACCGGAACCCAGCAGCATCAGAAGCGTAGTGGTATAGAGCGGCAGAAACGTACTGAATATTTTTCCCATATGACTCCCTGTCTACGCTTTTCAGGCATCAGGCCAGCAAAGCCCTAAAGATAGTCGATTTCGGCAGGTGAAGCGGTATTGTTCATGACGACGGTAGCGAAAAAAAAGCCCGCCAGCAATTGCTCACTGACGGGCCCTGATTTAAGCGCTTGGGAAGCTGATGTTGCTGCCCGGCGCTTCACGGTTGAGATGGATGAAGTTCAGGTGTCGCTCATACTGATCCAGTATGTCGATGATCACCTGCTCTTTGCTGTAATCCATTAAGTCATTACCCTGGCTGCCTTCCATCAGGAAGGTTTCCAGCCGGTAGTAGGTCGATTTACCGCTGCGGGCGCGATAGGTAAAGCCCGGAATCGAATATTGCTGCGGCCAGACCTGATAGATAAAGTCCTGCTCCTCGCCCAGATGGACGCGCAGATCCAGATAGCCAATCGGGTTGCTTTCATCCGCCTCAACGCTCTCCAGCGTGACCCGGCCATCCCGCAGCTCCAGCTCTTTCGCCACTTCCTGCATCGCCGGATAGATGGTTTTTTCCATCATCTGCTGGGTATAACGCGAGCCAGGGTAGTTCATCAGGCGCGACAGTCGCTTCTTCCAGGTCAGGCGATCGGTCGCATGAGCCAGATAGGGCGCGGTGTCGCGCGTGGCGCTGGCCCGACGGTGATCTTCAATCTTCAGGGATTTAAACAGCCCCGCCATGACAAAGAAGATAACAAAGCTGAACGGCAGCCCCATGATCACCGTAGTGTTCTGCAAGGCAGTGATACCGTTGGTCATCAGCATGCTCAGGGTCAGTACCCCAATCGCCACAGACCAGAAGATACGCAGCCAGTTCGGTGCATCACTGTTGATGTCTTTCAGGCGCGAGGTGAAGTTACCCAGCACCAGTGAGCCGGAATCCGCCGAGGTGACGTAGAACAGCATACCGGTGATCGTCGCGACCGAGGCGCTGAGTTTAAACGCCGGATACTGCGCCAGCAGGCTGTAGAAGCCGCGCTCCGCATGGTTCATCACTTCCTGCGCAAACTCCGTATTGCCGTGAATGATCTGATACAGCGCGGCATTACCGAACACTGACAGCCACAACAGCGTAAAGGTGAACGGAATAATCAGCGTGCCCAGCACGAACTCACGGATGGTACGACCACGTGAGATACGCGCCAGGAACAGGCCGACGAATGGCGACCAGGCCACCCACCACGCCCAGAAGAAGAGCGTCCAGCTGTTCATCCACTGGGTCGGACGATCAAAGGCAAAGGTATTGAGCGTCATGCCCATGAAGCGGTTGATGTAATCCCCGACGTTCAGCACCAGCGCATTCAGCAGGAACTCGGTGTTGCCGAAGAACAGCACAAACAGAATCAGGCCCAGCGCCATCACCACGTTCAGCTCAGAGAGAAAACGAATCCCTTTATCGACGCCTGACGTAACAGAAATGGTGGCGATCACCACGGAGAGGACAATCAGCGCGGCCTGCGCGGTCAGGCCTTCCGGGATATCAAACAGCACTTTGAGGCCATAGTTAAGCTGCACAACCCCGATGCCGAGCGTGGTGGCGATACCAAAGATGGTGCCGACCACGGCGGCGATATCTACGGTGTGGCCAATCGGGCCATAGATGCGTTTACCAAAGATGGGATAGAGCGCGGAACGGATGGTCAGCGGCAGGTTATAGCGATAGCTGAAGTAGCCCAGCGCGATGCCCATCAACGCATACATTGACCAGCCGGTCAGTCCGTAGTGGAACAGCGTCCAGACCATCGCCTGGCGAGCCGCTTCCATCGTCTGCCCTGCCCCCTCCGGCGGCTGCATATACTGCGTCACCGGCTCGGCGACTGAGAAGAACATCAGGTCGATGCCGATGCCGGCGGCGAACAGCATGGCGGACCAGCTAAGGACGCTGAACTCGGGTTTGGAGTGCTCCGGCCCGAGCTTAATCGAACCAAAGCGCGAGCAGGCCATATACAACACAAAAACAATATAGAGCGTGGCAGCCAGCATGTAGTACCAGCCGAAGGTGGCGGAAACCCAGTTTACCGCCTTGAGGATCCAGCTCGCGGCCAGCTCACTGTAGAGAATCGTCACGAGTGAAAACGTCAGAATCAATCCGGCAGAGGTATAAAATACAACGGGATTGAGTCTGTCTTTTTCACCGGCAGGTGGATTATTCATCGGTTACCTCTGGTTAATGTCCTGAAAATACGCAATGGATAAGTCTTGCCGTCCACGGCTTTCCGGCCTTGCGGCCCTGTTTCGTTCTGTCACTTCCTGTTAATCGCTCAGGCAAACCAGCCTATTTTAGCACTCATTGCCGTTTCGCTTTCGCTACATTTAAAGAACAGCATCCTAACAAAGTTTCTTTTTATATTGAACGTGCAATCAAAAAAAGTTTAAATAGGGGCTCGATTTGAGGGTGGAGCTGGAGCTATGCCAAAGGTAGGGATGCAGCCGATACGTCGTCGGCAACTGATTGATGCGACCCTGAGCACGATTAATGAAGTGGGGATTAATGATGCCACTATCGCCCAGATCGCCCGTCGGGCGGGGGTATCCACCGGCATCATCAGTCACTATTTCAAGGACAAGAACGGCTTACTGGAAGCCACGATGCGTGATGTGACGCGTCAACTGCGGGAGGCGGTACTGTCGCGGTTAGAACCGCTGGCCGGTGCCTCTGCAGAACAGCGGTTGTGTGCCATCGTTGAGGGTAATTTTGATGATACCCAGGTGCACACGGCAGTGATGAAAGCCTGGCTCGACTTCTGGTCGAGCAGCATGCATCAGCCCCAGCTTAATCGCCTGGAGCGGGTCAGCAGCCGGCGGCTCTACTCAACGCTGGTGGTCGAATTCCGGCGTGAACTACCGCTGGAGAAGGCACGTCTGGCCGCACACGGGCTGGCTGCCCTGATAGATGGTCTGTGGCTGCGCGCCGCGCTGAGCGGTAAGCCATTTAATCCGGTCATCGCCCTCACACTGACCACCCAATTCATCCGTCAGCAACTGGCTGGCGAGCACGAATAACGGAAGGAGAAAACATGTCCCGATTCACCGAGCAGAAACTCTACATCGATGGCGCTTATGTTGCCGCAGCGTCTGGCGAAACGTTCCAGACGATAAACCCGGTCAACGGCGAAGTGCTGGCAGAGGTTCATGCCGCCGGCCAGGAAGATGTCAATCGCGCCGTTGCTGCCGCCAGAAAAGGCCAGAAAGTCTGGGCCGCGATGACCGCCATGGAGCGCTCGCGCATCCTGCGTCGCGCCGTCGATATTCTGCGTGAGCGTAATGATGAGCTGGCAGAGCTGGAAATGCTCGATACCGGTAAGCCTTACAGCGAAACCTCAGCGGTCGATATTGTCACCGGCGCAGACGTACTGGAGTATTACGCCGGTCTGGTTCCGGCGCTGGAAGGTCAGCAGATCCCACTGCGCGAAACCTCTTTTGTTTACACCCGCCGCGAACCGCTGGGCGTAGTAGCCGGTATCGGTGCCTGGAACTACCCGATTCAGATCGCCCTGTGGAAATCCGCGCCCGCGCTGGCAGCGGGTAACGCGATGATTTTCAAACCGAGTGAAATGACCCCGCTCACTGCCCTGAAGCTGGCGGAAATTTACACCGAAGCGGGCCTGCCGGATGGCGTGTTCAACGTGCTGCCGGGCATCGGTTCGGTCACCGGTCAGTTGCTCACTGAGCATCCTGGCATCGACAAAGTCTCCTTTACCGGTGGCGTCGTCAGCGGCAAAAAAGTGATGGCCAATGCAGCAGGTTCAACGCTGAAAGAGGTCACCATGGAACTGGGTGGTAAATCACCGCTGATCATCTTTGATGATGCCGATCTCGATCTGGCCGCCGACATCGCCATGATGGCGAACTTCTACAGCTCCGGTCAGGTCTGCACCAACGGCACCCGCGTCTTTATTCCTGCAAAACTGCAGGCCGCATTCGAGGCGAAAATCAGCGAACGCGTTGCCCGCATTCAGGCAGGCGATCTGCGTGACCCGGCGACCAACTTTGGTCCGCTGGTCAGCTTCAGCCATCGCGACAATGTGATGCGTTATATCGAATCCGGCATCGCTGAAGGCGCACGCGTACTGTGCGGCGGCAAACGTCTGACCGGTGGCGATTTCGACCAGGGTGCCTGGGTTGCACCAACCGTATTCACCGACTGCCGTGATGAGATGAAGATTGTGCGTGAAGAGATCTTCGGACCGGTCATGTCGATCCTGAGCTATGAAAGTGAAGAAGAAGTGATCCGCCGCGCCAACGACACCGAATTTGGTCTGGCCGCCGGACTGGTGACGCAGGATCTCAATAAGGCGCACCGCGTGATTCATCAGATCGAAGCAGGTATCTGCTGGATTAATACCTGGGGCGAATCGGCCGCAGAGATGCCAGTGGGGGGTTACAAGCACTCCGGCATTGGCCGTGAGAATGGCCTGATGACGCTGCAGAGCTACACCCAGGTGAAGTCCGTGCAGGTTGAGCTGACGCGTTTTCAGTCAGTTTTTTAATCACTTAACCTGAGGAACGATGAATGGAATTTGATTACATTATTATTGGAGCCGGATCCGCAGGAAACGTTCTGGCTACCCGTCTGACCGAAGAGAGCAACGTGAGCGTACTGTTGCTGGAAGCGGGCGGCCCGGATTACCGCTTTGATTTTCGCACCCAGATGCCTGCGGCCCTCGCCTTCCCGTTACAGGGCAAGCGCTATAACTGGGCTTATGAAACCGAGCCAGAGCCTTACATGAACAATCGCCGCATGGAGTGTGGTCGCGGCAAAGGTCTGGGCGGTTCATCACTGATTAACGGCATGTGTTATATCCGCGGCAACGCGATGGATCTCGATAACTGGGCCAGCGAACCTGGGCTGGAGAACTGGAGCTATCTGGACTGCCTGCCTTACTATCGTAAAGCGGAAACCCGCGATATTGGCCCGAACGATTTCCACGGCGGCGACGGCCCGGTGTGTGTTGCAACGCCTAAAGCGGGCAATAACGTGCTGTTTGAAGCGATGATTGAGGCGGGCGTGCAGGCGGGTTATCCGCGCACTGACGACCTTAATGGCTATCAGCAGGAAGGTTTCGGTCCGATGGATCGTACCGTCACACCAAACGGTCGTCGCTCCAGCACCGCGCGTGGCTATCTCGATATGGCCAAAGGCCGCGCCAACCTGAAGATCATCACGCATGCCACCACCGATCGCATCATCTTCGATGGCAAGCGTGCGGTCGGCGTGGAGTACCTGCAGGGCGACAGCAACACCATCAACAAAGTGACCGCGCGCCGTGAAGTGCTGCTGTGTGCCGGCGCTATCGCCTCGCCGCAGATCCTGCAGCGTTCTGGCGTGGGTTCTCCAGAGCTGCTGAAACAGTTCGACATCCCGCTGGTTCACGACCTGCCGGGCGTGGGTGAAAACCTGCAGGACCATCTGGAGATGTATCTTCAGTATGAGTGTAAAGAACCGGTCTCAATCTATCCGGCTCTGAAGTGGTGGAATCAGCCGAAAATTGGTGCGGAGTGGATGTTTAACGGCACCGGTATTGGTGCCAGCAACCAGTTTGAAGCGGGTGGCTTTATCCGCAGCCGCGAAGAGTTCAGCTGGCCGAACATTCAGTATCACTTCCTGCCGGTGGCGATTAACTACAACGGTTCCAACGCGGTTGATGCCCACGGCTTCCAGTGTCACGTTGGCTCGATGCGTTCTCCAAGCCGCGGTCATGTACGCCTGAAGTCACGCGATCCGCGTCGTCATCCGGCCATTCTGTTTAACTACATGTCGCATGAGCAGGACTGGCATGAGTTCCGCGATGCGATTCGCATCACGCGCCAGATCATTAATCAGCCGGCGCTGGACAAGTACCGTGGCCGTGAAATCAGTCCGGGACTGGATTGCCAGACAGATGAGCAGCTGGATGAGTTCGTGCGTAACCACGGCGAAACCGCTTATCACCCGTGCGGCACCTGTAAGATGGGTAACGACCCGATGTCCGTCGTTGATGGCGAAGGTCGTGTGCATGGACTGGAAGGCTTACGTGTGGTCGATGCGTCAATTATGCCGCTGATCATCACCGGTAACCTGAACGCCACCACTATCATGATTGGCGAGAAAATTGCCGATAAGATTCGTGGACGCGATCCGTTGCCACGCAGCACCGCCGCTTACTATGTCGCGGGTGATGCACCCGTTCGCACGGTTCCGCAGCGCGCTGAATAATTAGTGACACCGTCACTTAATAATAGCCGGGCACTTTTATTGCCCGGCTATTTTTTTCATTACGGTTTACCACACATCCTTTTCCACACGTCACCCTTTTCAAATCATCAAACCTTAACAGACATCAAACAAAGCAGCATCTGCTGTTGATTTGGTGATGTGCAGAATGCTATAAATCCAGCGTCTATTTAACCGGAGGCACTATCCGTCCACTGATGAGAAGCAACAATGTGGATGTGTTGTAAATTTTATGAGCAGAATGTTCATGTCAAACCCCCTGCATTCCCCCTCTTGCCTTTCTGGCTGGAACGCCGCCGATCAGCACTGGCGTAACGCCCTGTAGTCCCCTCACCACTTCGAACTGTTCTGAGTCTGCCCGCACATTGTGCGTTGTTGCAGGTCGTCCTTTATCGTTGCTGGAGAGCACCCATGCGCGCCTGGGTTTTATTATCACTCGCTATTGTTACTGAAATTATTGGTACCCTTTTTATGAAATGGTCCAGCCTCAATGGCAGCCATTCCGGCTACCTGATGATGCTGGGCATGATTGCCTGTTCTTATATTCTGCTGAGTTTCGCCATTAAACGTATCGCCCTGGGCGTGGCTTATGCGCTGTGGGAAGGTATCGGCATCATGCTGATTACGTTATTCAGCGTGCAGCTGTTTGGTGAAACGCTGTCAGCGCTGAAAATCTGTGGGCTGGTGATGCTGATCGTCGGAATTGTGTTGATCAAAACCGGCACCCAATCATCAGCGGAGGTTAATCATGCTCATCGCTGATCTTGTTCATGCGTCCTGGCTGGCGCTGGCTATCGTGCTGGAAATTGCCGCCAACATATTCCTTAAATATTCTGATGGGTTTAAGAAACCGCTGTACGGTCTGCTTTCACTTTGCTGTGTCCTGCTCGCATTCAGCGCACTCGCTCAGGCGGTCAAAGGTATCGATCTCTCGATCGCCTATGCGGTCTGGGGCGGTTTTGGGATTATCGCTACTGTCGCGGCCGGATGGGTGTTGTTTGGCCAGCGGCTGAACCGCAAAGGCTGGGCCGGTCTGACCCTGTTGCTGGCCGGTATGATCCTGTTAAAACTGGCCTGATCGGCCCTCTCAATCAGTGATATTGATTAAGGGTGTGCCGCTGCACGCCCTTAGCTTACTGTGCTTTCCCGCCCTGTTTCGATTGATTTTTTCCTCTTACCTGTGCTCGGAATCTTCTTACTTTTGTAAAGGCCCGTTTACATATCTGTTGCCTTGAGGCTTAGTGAGCGCCGAAGGTCGGATAAAAACGAGGAATAGTTATGTCTGCAACACGAGGTTGGTCTACGGAGCTGGAGGGATTACGCGGCATCGCTTCTCTCTGGGTATTAGTTGGCCATATCAGCTTACTGGTTCATTGCCATATCACGCTTATTTCATCCCCTGGCATTGGGGTCGATCTGTTTATTCTGTTATCGGGTTATCTGATGGCGAAAAACTACGTCGAGCGTCAGCAGAAAGAGCCGTGGCAGAGCACAGAGACCATCAAGAAGTTCTGGATCCGGCGCTTCTTCCGCATCGCCCCGCTCTACTATCTGCTGTTAATCATCGCCCTGATTTATGGCCCGTGGTTTGGCGAGATGCGTGACACCATTGCTCATTTCTATTCCGGCACCGCCACAGAGTCGTCGCGTTACAACGACCAGTCGCTGGCAAACATCCTGACCCACTTCAGTTTCCTGTTCGGCCTGCTGCCCGAATATGGTTTTAATACTGTGCTGCCTGACTGGAGCATCGGGCTGGAGATGCAGTTCTATCTGCTGTTCCCGTTCATCATGTTGGTGACGCTGCGCTTTGGTTATGCCGCATCGCTGATTGGCATCATGGCGCTCTGCTGCGCTGGCCGGTATGTGCTGGCAGATTATTATGAGGCGTTTGAGATGCCTTCAATGATCCTGATAAAGCTGAATATGTTCCTGTCGGGCATGCTGCTGGCCGAGGCGATCCGCCGTAAATCCCTGCTCTACGTCGCCTTTGCGCTGCTCGGCCCGGTCGCCAGCGTGGCGATGGGCCTGGGTGCGATTAAGCTGCAGGTGATTATGGAGGCGCTGATGATCGTCGGTATGACGGCGATTCTGTGGCAATACCCGCAGGGCAGCCTGATGGCAACGCTGATTGCTCTGCCGCGTAAGCTGCTGAACAACCGTCTCAGCACCTGGCTGGGCGACGTGTCGTTTTCGGTCTACCTGCTGCATCTGCTGATTGTAATCCCGCTGATCGCACTGCTGCTCAATCACACCGACATCGAGTTTAAGAGCGACATGATGCGCTTCCTGATTGTCTGCGTCTCTGCCATCCCGGTGACCTATGCGCTGGCCTCTTTACTCTATAAGTATGTTGAGAAGCCCGGCATTCAGATTGGTAAGCGCGTGCTGAAGCCGAAGCTGGCCGATCAGACCAGCTGAGTTTTTAAGGCAGGCCCTTCTGTTTTTAAAAGCCCCGACTTCGGGGCTTTTTTTTGCCAGGAAAAGCGCAATTGGCTGTGATAACGAGCCTGCTCAGGCATTGATTAAGCCCGTCGCCAGCACACCCGCTGAGGTGAACTACACTTTGCCGGTTAGCAATCTGACTCAGAGGAGAGAACATGAGCATTCAGCATCTGCTGCTATCCACCGACGGTGGCGCAGTGATCATTGAAGCAGAACAACTCGAAAGTGAGCTGGTTATCCCGCCCCACCTGCAGACCCTGACCGGCGGTGAAGCTGACAGCGATACCGGCCATCGGGTGGCGGTAACAAAGCACTACCGCAAGGGACGCTACTATGCGGTTGCCCTTGATCGTCATGCGGCCAGCAATGAAATTGACGACGTGATCGACCTGCTACATCCGGCCCCGCTCGATTAGTCTTTGTCAGACCGAACCCGTATATGTTCCGCTGAACTGCTGGCGGGAAAGCTCAGTATTGCCGGTGTGCGGCATTTACCTATTCAGAAGAGGATAAGCATTATGCAAAAGAAGAAGTGGTTTGTTTCTTACGTGATTAAGCCCAAAGGTGAAAATCATGTCACGACTCACGCCTTTATCGAGGGCGACGATGTCGAGGAGGCGCTGGAAGCCTTTATGTTCGAAACCAAAAAAAGCCTGTCGCTGGAAACCGAAGAGCTGACTCTGCTTTCGGTGAGCCTGGTGTAGACTCTGATTAACCTCGCGATTGCGGGGTTTTTTATGTCCTGTATCAGGATCAGTTATCTATTTATATTATTTATAATTTCCCTGGTGCGGCACTCAATTACTTACTGGGATACGGCCAGGCGTGATCAACGCCAGTTGATGACAGCAGACCGGTAACCGCCAGATACGCCAGTATCAGGACAAACAGCACAATCGCTGCAATTTCAATGGATTTTAGTAAGTGATGCTTAGCCATAAATAACCCTCCTTCAGATGTGTGTAATCAGACTTCACCCCATAAACTATAATGTTACCGGTAAAGTTCAAGTGAAAATCACATCATGAAACATAAAGCCGCGCTTATTAATGCTTTAACGGAATGTGCTCTTACGCATTCAGAGGGAGGGAACTGGCCTTACAAGCATAAAAAAGCCCGCACGGCGCGGGCTTCTGCGATTATCAGCACGGATTATTCAGCAGACTGATCGCTAAAGTCGATTACCATCCTGCCGCGGATCTTGCCCTGAATCATCTCATCGAAGATGGCATTGACCTCACCAATCTTCCTTTTGGTCACCTTCGGCACCACCTTCCCTTCTGCCGCAAACTGGAAAGCTTCCGCCAGATCGTTACGCGTCCCGACCAGCGATCCTACTACCTGAATGCCATCGAGCACCAGACGTGGAATATTCAGGCTCATCGCTTCCGGCGGCAGTCCGACAGCCACCACCCGACCACCGGCCCTGACCGCATCGACAGCAGAGTTAAACGCTGCTTTGGCGACCGCCGTTACCACAGCCGCATGCGCCCCACCGGTTTGCTCCTGAATAAAGCGAGCCGCATCTTCGCTGGCAGAGTTTACGACCAGGTCGGCACCCATCTCTTTCGCCAGTGCCAGTTGCCCATCGCTCACATCAACCGCGATCACTTTGGCGTTAAAGACGTTTTTCGCATATTGCAGAGCGAGGTTTCCCAGCCCGCCAAGACCGTAAATCGCCAGCCACTGACCCGGTTTTACCTCGGACACTTTCACCGCTTTATAGGTGGTGACACCGGCGCAGGTGACACTACTGGCGGCGTAAGGATCAAGCCCGTCGGGGACTTTGACCGAATAGTCTGCAACGACGATACACTCTTCAGCCATACCGCCATCGACGGTATAACCGGCATTAACGACCTCTCTGCAGAGCGTTTCGTTACCGGAGTTGCAGTATTGGCAGTGCCCGCAGCCCTTAAAGAACCATGCCACGCTGGCACGATCGCCAGGCTTGAGTGAGGTGACATCTGGCGCGACTTCCTCAACAATACCGATACCTTCATGACCCAGCGTCACGCCGGTTTTATCACCGAAATCCCCGTTCTTCACATGCAGATCGGTATGGCATACGCCACAGCATTCCATCCTGAGCCGTGCTTCGCCCGTTTTGAGAGGACGTAGCGTCTTCTCAACCACTTCAACCTTGTGTTCACTGTTAGCAATTGCCGCTTTCATAAACGATGCTCCTTTTGATTGAAGCTTTAAGGATAAGCCAAACCGCGGTGATGACAAGATGACAGGTAAGCTTTGGGTGCGAGGCTGGCAGGGTTGTTTCTGCTTTTGCAGATTTTGCAGAGGGAAGTGGGTTTGGGGGTGAGGCCGGGCACCTTAAGCTAGTAGGGTTATTTTGCGTTCGCTTTTCCACTCAAATTTTAAGCTCACTAATATGTCAGGATTTTATCAATACCATCTGTTAAATTTAATATACACATAAGAAACTACGATAACCCATGCAAAACTAAGAAGTGCTGCATACTGCGGAACAAAGCAGATGAAGATATACACGCCAGCCACAATAACTGCAGCAGGGACTAAATAGAAAAATGAATGAATCAGCCATAAAATAGCACGCTTCATTTATTCAGAATCCCATATAGAGCATCAGCAATTTTCCCCTCATTGGCAGTACAGGTGCTGATACTGCCGCGTCGAATATAGCATGTACGAAAAATACTGAATTAAAATCCATTCTACGCCCGAATTTTTCAGTAAAAATTTTCAATGGCGAAATCTTTAATTCTGCCATTGAATCATTTCATCCAGCCTCTTCAGAATGTCAGGGAAATAGCTTTCATTAAGGCCAAAGCTGCCTTTAACCTGAACGCTGTCGGCATGGGGTTCCGGTCGGAGGATAAAATCAATAGTTACACTATCAATAGTATTTTCATTTGTCAGTATCATATCAAGCTGATGAATATCGCTCTGATATTTAAACGACTTTAACTTTTGCTGAGCAATTATCGCCTGATGAAAAGCTGAAAATTCTTTTTTCAACATTTTCAACTCTCCAACAGTGAACTCAGTCTTAAATGCCACCTTCAGGCCGCTTACAGAGAATTCTATCCAGGACTGTATCCAATCCCAGTGATGGTTAACAGGATCGGCTTCGTTATCCACTATGCGTTCAAAAGGTGCGATTGCGAAAGTAAATTCTTCACTCCTGATATCAAACATGGAAATGTTCCTGTTAATTAATGAAAATATTGAAAATGAGATATTGTCCAGTCCGATTCTCTGACAATCACCTCAAATTTGTACTTCTGATAGACATACTCTTGAAGCTGCTTATCGAAGCGCAGCTTATAAATTTCCGTTTCGTATCGGAACATTCCCTTACCTTCACGAGGATCTGGCATTCGCTTGCCATAACGAATAGCCCTTTCCTGAATTTGCAAAGGAACATATCGAGCGGGTTCGTACATATGGCTTGCGGCTGTTTGCGTCATTTTAAGTTTGCGCGCATGTAGCCCGAATTTCAGCCGCCCACGCAAAATAGATACCGTACCCTGACTAATTTTTGCTGAGATTGCCGCACGTGAGCCAGCTTCAAATAGTACCCGTCCGGTACGAAGAATACGAAAAACACCTAACGCCAATAATGCAATATCAGTTGGATCAATTAGCGGTGTTTCAAGCGGTGCTTCTTCAAGGTGAAGAAAATGCCCCTGAACATCATAAATCTGCCACAAACCCGGAGCCTGTGCGACCGAGTAACCGATACACATACCGCTGGTTTCATCTGTTACGGGCTTTGCATTTCCTGGCAAATGGCTGGGGCGAATCTCAAAAAAAACGCCCTGAGGCAATCTCGACTCAAATGTGTAGTAACGTCCAGGCTCCTGTTTTGCTGCTGTTCCTGATATCATTCTCAATCCCTCGTTCATGATAATGGCTGCATTATAGTGCCACACTAAGATAAAACGATCACTCTCCGAAATTTACCCATCCGTCCGTCAGAGAACTATAAATACGTGAATCCCTCGGCACGAGCTGTGTCCCCTAACATACCTTCAATCAATGGACATCGGATGAATGATTAACGTCACTGTTTCTGCGTTATCGATATCAATAACGCCATACTTACCATGAAGACCTGATCCAACGTAACGCCCCAGATGCATTAATGAGAGTATTAGTCGAAGCGCGCGAAATGAGAGGTATTAAGATTGGGCCAGACCTGCCGAATTTTCATGAGATGAGACGCGCTGAAAGTCGACTATTTGATGTGAGAAGCGAAGAGGTTTTTTGTAAAGGCCATTCGACCATAAAAAACTTTTCTATGAAGAAAAAACAATCGTGATTCAAGCGATCAGGAATATGTGATGGCATAGATTGAATATTGTGATTTCGGGATTTTTCGTAACAATCACATAAAATCTTTATAAATCATAAAGCAAAAAAAGACCGAATACGATTCCTATATTCGGTCCAGGGAAATGGCTCTCAAGGAGCCGTGCGCTAAAAGTTGGCATTTATGAAGGCGATGTCGCCTTGCCATTTAACATTAGAACAGCGCGGTGGAATTGCCAGCAAACGGGAGCCGCAGGGGCATAAACCGGATCAGTTTGTGATCGCAACGGCAAAAAAGAGGGGTTGGGCGCAGCGCGATGCTGCACCCGACAGGTTTATTTACCGCACAGCGCCTGGGTGCGCTCAACAATCGGCTGCAGACTCATCATCTGGCCCGGATGCGCTTTGTCTTCGGCCTGGATCACGCTGATCGGCTGCGCTTTCACCTGTTTGTTTTTGAACAGTGTGTCGGCGATATCGTTCAGGGGGTATGTCATCAGCGTGCTCGGATTGATGGCAAACATCGCACCATCTTTCTCACAGGTCAGCATCACCTCTTCACGGTTAAACGGCCACTTCTCTTTACCGATCTCAAAGCGGCTGACGGTAATGATTTGTGCCGCCAGCGCCTGGCCGCATACGGATAACAACAGGATTGCGGGGATCACTTTCTTCAGCAACATAACTACCCTTTTCTCTCTTAAACCACATTCAGGCTGGCGACAGCGTGGCAAATACGCTGACCAGCCCAACCACTCCACACGCCAGCAGTAGTTCAAGCTGCGTCATGTGAATAAATTGTTGCTGCGTCCCGCTGCCCGCCAGGCGGAATCGCGGCACTAACCAGTATCGGTTAATCAGCGCCACCAGCACCATCAGGGCAACCAGCAGCCCTTTACACAGCAACAATACAATGTAGCGTGAATCGTGCCACGTCAGCGGCCAGCCCACGATCATCACGCTGTTTATCAGGCCGCTCAACAGCGTTAACGCCACCGCCAGATGACCATAGCGCGAAAAGCGCATCATGGTACGGATAGCGTCGGTACGCCGATCGATCTGGCGCGCCTCCCGCATCAACAGCAACAGAGGCAGTAATCCGCCCATCCAGAACGCCGCGGCAATCAGATGTAGTGCATGATTGAGCTGCTGAAACAATCCCGGCCAGCCATCGCGCATCGCGGCATGACCAATCAGAGCCATGCAGGCCAGTTGCAGAACGCCCGCCAGCAGTAACACCTGCTGACGCAGCCGCCCGGTCAGTAACAAACCGGCAACGGCCAGCAGGCTAAACAGGATTTCCCACAGCCACACGCCACCGAAGTGCGTGCCAATCACCGCCAGCCAGATATCGACATCAGCCAGATTGGCGCTGTCGCCGCTCATCAATACATTCTGGCAGGCCAGCATCGTCAGCGCACTCAGCAGCGCCAGCCAGGCGCTCCCTTTCACCAGCGGGTTTAATCTTAGCGCCAGTAGTGGTCGATAGCGTCCGGGTGCCAGCAGCGCACTGTAACAGGCGCTGCCGGTCAGCAGCATCACGGCGGCAAAATGCAGCGCGCGCAACAGGATCCAGAGGGTGGCCACCGGCGTTACTTCACGCTAAAGCGATAGCTTCCTGCGGTTTTATGTCCATCCACCGACAGCACATGCCAGTTAACCTGATAGCTGCCCGCTTGCAGCGGCTGAGACAGGCCCACAATCAGCCGGTTTTTCTGGCCAGATTCAACGCGGGCTTTAGCGGTGGCGACGGGCTTCTGTGCACTATCCAGCAGCGTGACGCCGCTGAATGCCGCTTCAATATCTTCACTGAAGTTCAGCGTCAGCGCATCGGTGGATGTCATTACCTGCGCTTTGGCCGCCGGGATAGAAGACTGGAGATGCGCATGCGCCGCTGCCACCGAACTGAATGTCATCAGTCCTGCTGCTGCCAGCGCAATAACCATGCGGGAAATCAGTTTTTTATGCATAAGATCATCCTTTTAACCGCCGCCAGGGCGATAAACGTGGCAAAAGGATACGCTGCTGTATTTGCACTGTCGAGGCCAGCGATGCGATCCTTTATCCTTGATTCAGACCGCCGAAAACATTACTTTTGCCCGCTATCGTCAGGAGAATATTATGAGCCATAACCTTGCCCTGCTGTCCCAGGAAGAGAAAGACAAGATTAATGTCGATTTGGCGGCAGCGGGTGTGGCGTTTAAAGAGCGCTATAACATGCCGATCGTCGCCGAAATGGTGGCGCAGGAGCAGCCCGAAGCGCTGCGTGACTGGTTTCGTCAGCGTCTGATGCATTACCGCCAGGCATCGCTCAGCCTGTCGCGCCTTCCTTATGAACCGAAGATGAAGCAATGATATTTCGCGTTATTGATACCGAAACCTGCGGTCTGCAGGGTGGCGTAGTCGAAGTGGCGTCCGTGGATGTGGTCAACGGCCAGATTGTGAATCCGATGAGCGATCTCACCCTGCCCGATCGCCCTATCAGCCGTCAGGCGATGGCCGTGCATCGCATCACCGAAGCGATGGTCGCCGGTAAGCCGACCATTGAAGAGGCGATCCCACGCTATCACGGCAGTGCTTTTTACGTGGCGCACAACGCCAGTTTTGATCGCCGGATGCTGCCGGAGATGTACGGAGAGTGGATCTGCACTATGCAGCTGGCGCGTCAGCTCTGGCCGGGCATTAAATATGGCAACCAGGCACTGCGTCATTCGCTGAAGCTGGATGTCACGCCGCCCGCCGACCTGCATGCCCACCGCGCGCTCTATGATTGCTATGTTACGGCGGCGCTGCTGATTCGTATTATGGAGACCTCCGGCTGGAGTGCCTCCGAGATGATTGTGCGGTCACAACCGGCAGCCCAGCGCGACGACGTTCTGCCCTTTGGCAAATACCGCGGCCAGGCGATCGCGGTGGTCGCGCGCAAGGATCCGGGCTATCTGAAGTGGATGCTGGATAACGTCAGCGATCTGCGCCCGCCATTGCGGCAGGCGCTGCGTAAGTACCTGACCGAATCTCAGTAATCCTGAGCTGGCGGTAAGGTGCCCTGCGCCAGTCCCAGCAGGAAGGTGTATTCCAACGCGATCCCTTCATAGGCTTTGTAGCGCCCCGACTTGCCGCCGTGACCCGCATCCATGTCGGTGCAGAGCAGCAGCAGGTTATTGTCGGTTTTCATCGATCTCAGCTTCGCCACCCACTTGGCTGGTTCCCAGTACTGCACCTGCGAATCATGCAGGCCGGTGGTGACCAACAGGTGGGGATAGGCTTTCGCCTCGATGTTGTCATAAGGGCTGTACTGGCGGATATAACGGTAGTACTCCGGATCATTAGGGTTGCCCCACTCGTCATACTCGCCAGTGGTCAGCGGAATCGACTCATCCAGCATCGTGGTGACCACATCCACAAACGGCACCTGAGCAACCACGCCGTGGAACCGCTGCGGTGCCAGGTTAATCACCCCGCCCATGAGTAAGCCACCCGCGCTGCCACCCATGGCATAGAGTCGTTCCGGGTGTCCGATGCCACGCGCCACCAGCGCGTTAGTGACATCGATAAAATCGGTGAAGCTGTTCATTTTGTTCAGCAGGCGACCGCCGTCATACCATTGCTGCCCCAGCTCACCGCCGCCGCGCACCTGTATCAGCGCATAGACAAATCCGCGATCCAGCAGGCTCAGGCGGCTGACGCTGAAATCGGCATCCATACTGCTGCCGTAGGCACCGTAGCCATACACCAGCATCGGATTCTGACCGGGCTGATAGTGTTTGCGGTGATAGACCAGCGATACCGGCACTTCGGTGCCATCGCTGACTTTGATCCAGTGATGTTCGCTTTTGTAATCTTCCGCGTTAAAGCCTTTCACCGCGCTCTGCTTCAGGATGCGGCGTTCGCCGGTATCCATATCCAGTTCAAACAGCGTGGTCGGCGTGGTCATCGACGAATAGCCGTAACGCAGTTTGCTGGTGCGCGGCGTCGGATTGTAGGCCAGCCAGGTCACATAGGTCGGATCGTCAAAGGCGATGCCGCTGGTTTCACCGCTGGCCCAGTTGATCTGCCGCAGGCTGGTTAAGCCGCGCTGGCGCTCCTCGACCACCAGCCAGTCCCGAAACAGCTGAAAATCTTCCATCACTACCTGTTCACGTGCCGGGATCAGGGTTTCCCAGCGTGACTCGTCCAGATAGCGGCTGCGGTACAGCCCGAAGTTTTCGCCTTCCCGGTTGGATCGAATGAAGAACTGATGATCGTAGTGGTCGATGCTGTACTCATGATCGCGGCGGCGCGGCAGAAACACATGGGGCTGCGCGTCGGGGAAGTTCGCATCAATCAGCTGAATTTCGCTGGTGTTGGTGCTGTAGAGGGCAATCATGATGAACTGCTTGGAGGTGGTCTTATGTACGCTGAGATGATAAGTGTCATCCTGCTCTTCATAGACCAGCTGGTCGTCGAACTGCGGCGTACCCAGTTCGTGTCGCCACACCTGATAAGAAAGCAGCGTCTGCGGGTGTTTTCGCACATAGTAGAGGGTGCGCGAATCATTACCCCACGCGAAGCTGGAAGAGGCGTTGCTCAGCACTTCAGGGTACCAGCTGCCACTCTTCAGGTTACGGAAGCGGATGCCATATTGCCGGCGAGACAGGAAATCTTCAGCCAGCGCCATGACCCGGTTATCCGGACTGATATGCAGCGCGCCCATGGTATAGAAATCACTGTGCGAGGCGCGCTGGTTGGCATCCAGCAGCAGGCTCCACTCGCCAGACTCATCGCTCGCGGCGGGCTGGCGGTAATAGGCCGGGTATTCGTTACCGCTCTGATAACGGCTCTGATAACGGTAGCCATTTTTCACATAGGGCACTGAGTGATCTTCAGGCGGCAGCCGATCGATAATCTCTTTTAATACCCGGTCCTGCAGTGGCTGCTGTGACGACATGATTTTTTTGCCGTAGTTGTTTTCGGCACGCAGGTAATCAAGGACCTCGCTGTTTTCGCGCTTGTCGTCGCGCAGCCAGTAGTAGTCGTCAACGCGCGTCTCGCCGTGCAGCGTCATCTCATGGGGTATTTTTTTTGCGATGGGTGCTTTCATCCATCCGTCTCCGTGAACGTAATGATCTGTAAGCGTAACACTTCAGCAGCGGGAAGCCAGGTATAGGTTGAGAAGCAGCCGCTGGCGGATCACATCCTGTGACCCGCCAGCGGAATATCAGAGGGATTAACTGGCGGGTAAACGGGCTTTCTCAGCCTCAAGATCCTGCTGGATACCGTCGCGAACATCCTGGGGGATTTTCAGCGCGTCGCCCAGCGCGGAGAGATAACTGCGCTCCATGAAGTGATCAACGTCGATGGCGGCACAGCTCAGGAAGTAGAGTTCCAGCGCCTCCTCCTCGTTTTTCACATCGGCGGCCAGCCACTGCGGATCCAGCGGGCGGTTCATCGCTTTCTGGATCAGCTGTTCCGCTTCCTGACCGTAACCGGACTGATGAATATTCTGCTCAATGGCTGCCCGTTCCTGATCGTCAATGTGCCCGTCGCTTTTGGCGGCAAACACCAGCGCCGTCACCAGACGTTCGGCCCGCAGGTTAACCGGCGTCTGCGCCACGCCAAAGTCAGGTTCATTCTGGTGCGCTTCGCTGACCCGCTGCTTGTATTTGTTCCATAACACCGCGCCCGCAGCCGCACCGCCACCGATAATCAGCGCCTTGCCGCCGTATTTTGTCAGCAGTTTTCGCGACGATTTACTGGCAATCAGCATACCGGCCAGGCCGCCCAGCGCACCCGGCGCCAGCATGTCGCTTAAGCCGCCGCCCGATTTGCCCTCACCGCCCTTCTTCGTCAGTACCGACTGAATTTGTTGCAACCAGTTATTCATCATCCACTCCTTTTAAGATGTCAGTCCGCTATCCTGACGAAAAGGATGTCAGGAAACGTCAGAGCGGGAAAAGTAAGGCAAAAGGTCGTGCCAGATGGACGAAAGATGAGAACGCAAACGTTTTCGTTTATACTTGCGCGCGAATTTTGACTGCTTAGGTGAAGAAATGACGACTCTCGGAACAGCGCTGCGTCCGGCAGCAACGCGTGTGATGCTATTGGGTTCAGGTGAACTGGGTAAAGAGGTGGCGCTGGAGTGTCAGCGTCTGGGTGTGGAAGTGATCGCGGTTGATCGTTACGCCGATGCCCCGGCGATGCACGTCGCCCATCGCAGCCATGTGATTAACATGCTGGATGGCGCGGCACTGGCAGCGTTAATCGCTGAAGAGAAGCCTGATTTTGTCGTACCGGAAATCGAAGCCATCGCCACGGAGACCCTGGTTGAACTGGAGCAGCAAGGCCAGCGCGTGGTGCCGACTGCCCGTGCCGCGCGGCTGACCATGAACCGCGAAGGCATTCGTCGGCTGGCGGCTGAAGAGCTCTCTCTGCCGACCTCCCGCTATCACTTTGCCGATAGCAAGGCGCGCTTTGATGAGGCGGCTACCGAAATCGGCTTTCCCTGCATTGTGAAGCCGGTGATGAGTTCATCCGGCAAAGGCCAGAGCTTTATCCGCGATGCCAGCCAGCTCGATAACGCCTGGGACTATGCGCAACAGGGTGGCCGCGCGGGTGCCGGACGCGTCATTGTCGAAGGCGTTGTCGACTTCGATTTCGAGATCACCCTGCTGACCATCAGTGCAGTCGATGGCATTCATTTCTGTGCGCCGATTGGTCACCGTCAGGAGGATGGCGATTACCGTGAATCCTGGCAGCCGCAGCAGATGAGTGATGTGGCGCTGCAGCGGGCGCAGGAGGTTGCCGCGCAGGTGGTTAAGGCGCTGGGAGGCTATGGTTTGTTTGGCGTTGAGCTGTTTGTCTGCGGTGATGAGGTGATATTCAGCGAAGTTTCGCCGCGTCCTCACGACACCGGCATGGTGACGCTGATTTCGCAGGATCTGTCAGAGTTTGCGCTGCACGTGCGGGCGTTTCTCGGTCTGCCGATTGGCGCGATTCGCCAGTATGGTCCGTCAGCGTCCGCCGTTATTCTGCCGCAACTGACCAGCCAGAATGTGCAGTTTGTGAATGTCGAAGCGGCGCTGGGTGCCGGTCTGCAACTGCGCCTGTTCGGCAAGCCGGAAATCAGCGGCCAGCGTCGGCTGGGCGTGGCGCTCGCCAGCGGTGACAGCACCGATCAGGCGATTGCGCGTGCCGTTGCCAGCGCAGCAGCGGTCACGGTTCAGGGATAAACGTGTGCGGTGAGCAGACGCTCACCGCCATAACTTACTTCGCGCCTTCAACAGCTTCGCGTGCCAGGCGGGTGATGCGATCCCAGTCGCCCGCTTCCAGCGCGTCGTTGGGCACCAGCCAGGAACCGCCGATGCACAGCACGCTTTTCAGCGCCAGATAGTCACGGTAGTTCGCCGGAGAGATGCCGCCGGTCGGGCAGAATCGCACCTGCGGGAAGGGTCCGCCAATCGCCTGCAGCGCTTTAACGCCGCCGTTTGCTTCTGCCGGGAAAAACTTGAACTCGCGCAGACCGTAGTCCATACCGGTCATTAGCTCAGAAACGGTGCTGATGCCGGGAATCAATGGCACCGACCCCTCAACCGCCGCTTTCAGCAGCGACTTGGTGACACCAGGGCTGATCACAAACTGCGCACCTGCATCGGTCACTTCCTGTAACTGCTGCGGATTAATCACCGTTCCCGCACCGACGATCGCATCCGGCACTTCTTTAATCATCGCACGTAAGGCATCCATCGCCACTGGCGTGCGCAGCGTCACTTCCAGCACTCTGACACCGCCTGCCACCAGCGCTTTTGCCATCGGCACGGCGTGTTCCAGTTTGTTCACAACGATGACCGGCACCACAGGTCCGGTGGTCAGAATCTGTTCTGCACTCGTTTTCCAGTTTTTCATCAGTTCCCCTTGCTTGATAACACCGGGATTGCGACCCGGTCATGGAGCATCGGCTCCTGCCCTGTAAATTGCGTCACTACCATACATGATCAGCTTCCTGAGCGTCTATCATCCTGCGACCATTTTGAAACGGCAGTTCAATTTTATTCGTGTCGGCTGGCCCGGTTTAAGGGCGAAAAAAAAGCCCGCGCTGCGGGCTTCATCATCACTTCCGTTATTCGAACTCGTTCCACGAACGGCCATCGCGGGTAATCATCGCCACTGAGGCCACCGGGCCCCAGGTGCCCGCCTGATACGGCTTGGAAGAGTCGCCGTCCGCAGCCCAGGCGTCGATAATGGAATCGACATAGGTCCACGCGGCTTCCACTTCATCGCGGCGCACAAACAGCGCCTGGATACCGCGCATGCTCTCCAGCAGCAGACGCTCGTAAGCATCGGCAAGGTGTGACTGGTTAAAGGTCTCGGAGTAGCTCAGATCCAGCTTGGTGGTCTGCAGTTTGTGCTTGTGATCGAGGCCTGGCACTTTGTTCAGGATCTCGATATCCACCCCTTCGTCCGGCTGCAGACGAATCGTCAGCTTGTTCTGCGGCAGCTCTGAGTAGGAGTCTTTAAACAGGTTCATTTCCGGGTTTTTGAAGTAGACCACGACTTCTGAACACTTGGTCGGCAAACGCTTACCGGTGCGCAGGTAGAACGGCACGCCCGCCCAGCGCCAGTTGTCGATATCGACACGAATTGCCACGAAGGTCTCTGTGGCGCTCGACTTATTGGCACCCTCTTCTTCCAGGTAGCCCGGCACTTTTTTGCCCTGCACAAAGCCAGCGGTGTACTGGCCGCGAACGGTTTTCTCACGCACGTTAGTCTGATCAATGCGGCGCAGCGAGCGCAGCACTTTAACTTTTTCGTCACGGATGCTGTCGGCGCTGAGGTCGGACGGCGGTGACATGGCGATCATGGTCAGAATCTGCAGCAGGTGGTTCTGGATCATGTCGCGCATCTGGCCCGCTTTATCGAAGTAACCCCAGCGGCCTTCGATACCCACTTCTTCGGCCACGGTAATCTGGACGTGGTCGATGGTGCGGTTATCCCAGTTATTCACGAAGATAGAGTTGGCAAAGCGCAGCGCCAGCAGGTTAAGCACGGTCTCTTTGCCGAGATAGTGGTCAATACGGAACACCTGGCTCTCATCAAAGTACTCACCAACGCTGTCGTTGATCTCCTGCGAGGTTTCCAGTGAGGTACCCAGCGGCTTCTCCATCACTACGCGCGCCGGTTTAGCATTCAGCTTCGCGGTGCCCAGACCCTGACAGATGGCGCCAAAGGTGCTGGGTGGCATGGCGAAGTAGTTGATGGTGGTGCGATTTTTCTGGTCCAGCATCTTGCCCAGTTTCGGAAAGTGCGTGGTGTCGTTGACATCGAGGTTGCAGAAGTCGAGACGATTGCTGAGTTTGTCCCACAGCGCTTCGTCAATCTTCTCCTTCATGAAGGTTTCCAGCGCTTCACGTACCACTTTGGTGTATTCCGCTTTATCCCACTCGGCACGGCCGACACCAATAATGCGGGTTTCCTCGTGGATCTGCCCCGCTTTCTCTAACTGGTACAGTGAAGGCAACAGTTTACGGCGTGCAAGATCGCCTTTGGCACCGAAAATCACCAGATCGCATGCCTGGGCTGTTTGTGTTACCGCCATTTTCCTCTCCTCGTTGCAGGATAGTCCGGTGGTGATGCATCCTCTGCCACCGGGTCCAGGTTATTATTTTCTTTGAGCACAATGTACTTTTTTCCCCGCGCCAGGTAAACCGACTCGCCGGGTCAACCGCATTAACTCTGTACCGGATGTGCTAAGCGCGTGTGATGACACGTGCGGATTGCCGGTTTTTTCTGTGTCTGTTGGTGTCAGGAAAATCAGGCACCGGTCAAAGTATCCCAAAAAAAAGGGCAATCGACTTGTCCGCCGTTGCGCCTGGCAGGTGCTGACACGATATAGTCTCTGTTAATCGACTCTGACGACAGGGATAATTGAAATTGGTAAAAGTGATTATGGTCATCGGCTTATGAATATGCTGGAAAAAATTGACGCGCAGTTCGCCGCGCTCAGCAATGCGGAACAGAAAGTCGCCCGGCAGATTCTGGCTGCGCCTCAGGCGGCGATGCACTCCAGCATTGCGACCCTGGCGCGCGAAGCGTGCGTCAGCGAACCCACGGTGAATCGCTTCTGTCATCGACTGGGCGCGCGCGGCTTTCCCGACTTTAAGCTGCAACTGGCGCAGAGCCTGGTGAAAAGCAGCAACTGGGTCAGCCGGGGCGTGGAGGACGATGACAGTGTGGAGAACTACAGCCACAAAATCTTTGACTCGGCGCTGGCAGGGCTGCAGCGGGTGCGGGATCAACTGGATAGCGCCCAACTGCAGCAGGCCGTCACCCTGATTACTCAGGCTGACAAACTTGCCTTTTTCGGGCTGGGGGCTTCCGCTGTGGTGGCGCATGACGCCTTTACCAAATTTCTGCGCTTTAATCTGCCGGTCATCTGGTCAGACGATATTGTGATCCAGCGCATGAGTTGCATAAATAGTCGAGCCGGTGACGTTTTTGTTCTCATTTCGCATACTGGACGCACAAAAAATATGGTAGAACTGGCTCGCCTGGCCCGTGTAAACGGTTCCACCGTTATAGCCATCACCTCTGCCGATTCTCCCCTTGCCCATGAAGCAGCGATAGCTTTAGTGCTTGATGTACCGGAAGATACGGATATCTATTTGCCGATGGTATCGCGCCTGGCGCAGTTGACCGTGATCGATGTGTTGGCGACCGGTTTCACCCTGGAACGGGGTGCGCCCTTCCGGGAAAACCTGAAACGCGTGAAAGAGGCGTTGAAAGCGTCGCGTTACGAAAAGCACACCATTCGGGAAAAGGATGATCAGCAAAAAAATTAACATCACATTTACAATGTGAGTCGTATCACAACCCGTCGATCATATAGAATAGATAACCATGCTGTGTCCTCAGACCAGGGCACGCTTAAATGTTTACGGAGTCCTCGATGTCAAGACGTCTCAGAAGAACCAAAATCGTTACAACTCTCGGCCCGGCCACCGATCGTGATAATAATTTAGAAAAAATCATCGCTGCCGGCGCGAACGTTGTACGACTCAACTTCTCTCACGGCACGCCAGAAGATCACCAGATCCGTGCCGATAAAGTGCGTGAGATTGCCGCAAAACTGGGTCGCCACGTGGCCATCCTCGGTGACCTCCAGGGTCCAAAAATTCGTGTTTCAACCTTCAAAGAAGGCAAAGTTTTCCTGAATATCGGTGACCGTTTCCTGCTGGATGCCAATCTGGGTAAAGGCGAAGGTGATAAAGAGCGCGTGGGTATCGACTACAAAGGCCTGCCGGCAGATGTGGTGCCGGGCGATATCCTGCTGCTGGATGATGGCCGCGTGCAGCTGAAAGTGCTGGAAGTTCAGGAGATGAAAGTGTTCACCGAAGTCACCGTGGGTGGCCCGCTGTCGAACAACAAAGGCATTAACAAACTGGGCGGCGGACTCTCAGCTGAAGCGCTGACCGAAAAAGATAAAGCGGATATCATCACCGCCGCCAAAATCCGGGTCGACTATCTGGCCGTCTCTTTCCCACGCTGTGGTGAAGATATGAATCTGGCACGTCGTCTGGCGCGCGAAGCGGGTTGTGACGCCAAACTGGTCGCAAAAGTAGAACGTGCTGAAGCGGTCGCCAGCCAGGAAGCGATGGATGACATCATTCTGGCCTCTGATGTGGTGATGGTGGCGCGTGGCGATCTGGGCGTTGAGATTGGCGATCCGGAACTGGTCGGTATTCAGAAAGCATTGATTCGTCGTGCCCGCCAGCTTAACCGCACCATCATTACCGCGACGCAGATGATGGAGTCGATGATCACTAACCCGATGCCGACCCGCGCAGAAGTGATGGACGTGGCGAACGCCGTGCTGGATGGCACCGATGCCGTGATGCTCTCTGCGGAAACCGCAGCGGGTCAGTATCCGGCTGAAACTGTCTCAGCGATGGCGAAGGTCTGCCTGGGCGCGGAGAAGATCCCGAGCGTCAACGTCTCCAAGCATCGTCTGGACGTGCAGTTCGACAATGTCGAAGAAGCGATTGCTATGTCATCCATGTACGCCGCGAACCACCTGCAGGGCGTTACCGCGATCATCACCATGACCGAGTCGGGCCGTACCCCGCTGATGACCTCACGTATCACCTCAGGCCTGCCGATTTTTGCCATGTCACGCCATGAACGCACGCTGAATCTCACCGCGCTCTATCGCGGCGTGACGCCGGTGTTCTTCGACAGCAATAACGACGGTGTGGCTGCTGCACACGATGCGGTTAACCTGCTGCGCGACAAAGGCTTCCTGGTCTCTGGCGATCTGGTCATTGTGACGCAGGGCGATGTGATGGGCGCCACCGGCACCACCAATACCACACGTGTGCTGCGCGTGGATTAATTGAGCCCGGGTTTACATTGTCGGTGTAGAATAAACGACGCGACTGCCTGGCAGTCGCGTTTTCTTTTCTGACAAGGAGGCCAGATGGCCCGTTTCCACCCCATCAGCCAGCTTACCGGCCGAATTTTACTCTTTCCTCTGGCGTTAGTGCTGTTCGAGTTTGCCACCTATATTGCTCATGACATGATCCAGCCTGGCATGCTGATCGTCACCAGTGAATTTTCCGTCGGCCCTGAATGGGTCTCCACCTCCCTGACCGCTTACCTGATTGGCGGCGTGGTGCTGCAATGGCTGCTGGGTCCTCTCTCTGATAAGTTTGGCCGGCGACCGGTGATGCTCTTCGGCATCCTGTTTTTTGCCGTCGCCTGCATGCTGATGCACTGGGTCAGCTCGATTGAGGAATTTGTCAGCCTGCGCTTTATTCAGGGCATCAGCCTCTGCTTTATCGGCGCGGTCGGCTATGCCGCAATTCAGGAAGCCTTCGATGAGGCGCTGGCGGTGCGCATGATGGCGCTGATGGCCAACGTGGCGCTGCTGGCTCCGCTGGCGGGTCCGCTTGCTGGTGCAGCCTGGCTCACCATTGGCAGCTGGCGCAGCATGTTCTGGCTGTTTGCCGCCTGCAGCCTGGTCGCCTTTGTGGTGCTGTGGCGTGTGATGCCCGAAACCGCAGGTGACCGCAGTCATTCCATCGCCCTGCCCAATCTTGCACGCAACTATGGCCGGCTGATGAAAGACCGGCTGGTGATGTTTGGTTCCTTCGCTATCGGGCTGGTGTTTATCCCGATCCTCACCTGGGTTGCTCTTTCGCCGGTGATCCTGATGCACGACGAAGGTCTGTCACGCATGCAGTACGCCCTGTTGCAGCTGCCGGTATTTCTGGCGATGATCGCCGGTAACCTGACGCTGAGTAAGCTGGCGGGACGCGTGCCGATTGAGCAGCCGGTGAAGTTCGCCGCCTGGCCGATTCTGATTGGTCTGAGCCTGGCGCTGGTGGCGAGCCTGATGAACAGCCACGGTTATCTGCTGATAACCGCTGGCCTGAGTCTCTACGCCTTTGGTGCTGGCATGGTCAATGCCGGACTGTATCGCCTGACGCTCTACGCCAGCAACGAAGGCAAAGGCAGTGTGGCAGCGATGCTGGGAATGATCAGTATTATGACGCTGGCGGTGGGAATTGAGCTGGCAAAAAGCGGCTACTTCAGCGGCGGCACGCTGTGGTTCTGCCTGGTCAACTTTATCAGCGGCGTGCTCTGGTTTGGCCTGGTGATCCTGTTTATGCGCGAGCGTAAACGTCGCAGCAGGCTGGAGGCGTTATAAAAAGGCAGCCCAGCCACAGGTGTGTCCTGAGCAGGCAGCTCAGAAGCTCAAAGCAAGGGAACACACGCCTGTAGCCAGTGATTAAGAGATAAGAAAAGGCCGCTTTCGCGGCCTTTTTGCTATTTGCGCGGATAGAGATCTTTGCGCGAATAGGGCTCGATGTCACCCTCTTTACGGGTCTTCAGCAGCTTGAGGATCCATGTGTACTGCTCGGGATGCGGGCGGACAAACACTTCCACTTCTGCATTCATCTGGCGAGCCAGCTGGTGATCGTCGGCTTCCAGCAGATCGTCCATCGGCGGACGCACATAAATCTCAAGCTTATGCGTTTTGCTGTTATAAACCGGAAACAGCGGCACCACGCGCGCGCGGCACACTTTCATCAGTCGCCCTACCGCAGGCAGCGTCGCTTTATAGGTAGCAAAGAAATCGACGAACTCACTCTGCTCCGGGCCATGATCCTGATCGGGCAGGTAGTAGCCCCAGTAGCCCTGGCGGATTGAACTGATAAAGGGTTTGATTCCGTCGTTGCGCGCATGCAGCCGTCCGCCATAACCGCGGCGTGCGGTGTTCCACGCATAGTCCATCAGCGGATCGCTCTGGTTATGGAACATCGCCGCCATCTTTTGACCTTCTGACGCCAGCAGCATGGCGGGGATATCCACCGCCCAGCCGTGCGGCACCAGGAAAATCACATTCTGCTGCTCCGCTTTCATCTGGTCGATAATTTCACGACCATGCCACTCTACACGTTCACGGATACGTGCCGGATCGCGCAGCACCAGCTCGGTCATCATTGCCATCGCCTGCGGTGCCGTCGCAAACATCTCATCGACCAGCGTCGCACGCTGCGCCTCGCTGAGTTCCGGCAGACAGTAATAGAGGTTAATCAGCGCACGGCGCCGTGCACCCTTTGCCAGCTTACCGGCGAATTTGCCTAACCGACCCAGCAGAGGATCGCGTACTTTCGGCGGTAGCATCGCCATCGCGGCCAGACCACCAATCGCCAGCCAGCTGCCCCAGTATTTAGGTTTGAGAAAAGAACGTTCAAAAACGGGAATAAATTCAGTGTTATTTTTTTTACGGGTTTCCATGCACTCGCCTCAAGCAATGACCGGCTAATGATAGTGACGACCTGAAAATTTGCAATCATCCTGCGCCATATAGCAAAAAACCGACGGGAAACCCGTCGGTTTTTGCGCGATTTGACGAAATTCGCTTACTTCAGACCCAGCTGAGGCAACCAGGATTTAACCTGTGCCATGTAATCGCTGCGATCTTTACCGGTCAGGCCTTCCATCCGCGGCAGTTTCGCCGTTAATGGGTTGACCGCCTGATTATTGATCCAGATTTCGAAATGCAGATGCGGCCCGGTAGATCGTCCGGTGTTGCCTGACAGTCCAATACGGTCGCCACGCTTCACTTTCTGACCTGGCTTCACCAGCACTTTCTTCATGTGCATATAGCGCGTCATATACTGACGGCCATGACGAATGGCGACGTAGTTACCCGCGGCACCGCCGTTCTTCGCCACCACTATTTCACCATCACCCACTGCCAGCACCGGCGTACCGATCGGCAGCGCAAAGTCGACGCCTTTATGAGGCGCTATGCGGCCGGTAACCGGGTTGAGACGACGCGGATTAAAGTTAGAGGAGACACGATACTGCTTAACCGTCGGGAAGCGCATAAAGCCGCGCGCCAGACCGGAGCCGCTGCGATCGTAGAACTTGCCATCTTCGGCGCGGAAAGCGTAATAGTCTTTACCCCCGCTGCGCAGGCGCACACCCAGCAACTGGCTTTGCGCACTCTTGCCATCCAGCATTTCGCGTGACATCAGTACGCTGAACTGGTCACCCGCACGCAGCTTACGGAAGTCCATCTGCCACTGCAGCGCTTTGATCACGGCGCTGGCTTCGGCACTGCTCAGTCCGGCACGCTGGGCGCTGGCGGCAAAACTGCCGCGCACTTCGCCCTGCATCACGCTGTTGCGCCATTCACCCTTCTGCATCTCCGCATCCATCTTAAAGCCACCTTTAGGGGTGCGCTCATAGGTGCGGGTTTCACGGCGGGAAATTTCCCAGCTCAGGGTTTTCAGGCCGCCATCATCATCCAGCGTCCAGCTCAGCTGCTGACCAACCTGCAGATTACGCAGGTCGCGATCGCTCATCACCAGCGCATTAATGTCACTGATGTCGATGCCATACTGATTCAGGGCACTGCTCAGGGTATCGCCGGATGAAACGGTGTAGTCGTGAACACCGGCCGTTTCGGGCACGTCAGTGTCCACATCGTCCGCAGGCAATTCTTCTTCCGGTTCCGGTGTGCTCTGATCGATAGGCTCACTGGCTTCCGGCAACAGCGTGCGGAAGGTGTTCTTATCCAGTTCAATGTTTTTGACGATGGGCGTCACATCATCCGAAGGATGATAAACGTAAGGCCGCCAGACAGCGACGGCCAGAGTGACTACAGTTAAAGAACCCAGCATTACGCGGTGGGGGCGCGGCAAATTATTAAATGCGAGGGCGACAGAGCGGGCTATCTGCTGCACTTTTACCTATTCCTCATGCTCCATTCAGGCAGCTTTCATACTGGCTCGACAGTTGTGAGAGGAATTTCACATAGCTGTCTTTGGCTAAGCTGATGTCTGTTCCCAGGGGATCGAGCGTGCCTTTACGCACCTGCGTTCCGCGGGCGACAGCATCGATGACTGCTGGCCTGAATTGTGGCTCAGCAAAGACGCAGACCGCCTTTTGCTCAACCAACTGTGTTCGTATCTGATGTAAACGCTGAGCGCCCGGTTGAATTTCAGGATTGACGGTAAAGTGCCCGGTGGGCGAGAGACCGTATTGTTTTTCAAAGTACGTGTAAGCGTCGTGAAAAACGAAATATCCTTTATTTCTGACCGGAGCGAGTTGTGCGCTAACGCGTTTGTCCGTGTCCGCCAAAGCTACCTCAAACTGCTGGAGGTTGGCGTCAAGTTTGGCTTTATCTTGCGGCATAAGTTCCAATAATTTTCCATGGATTGCAACCGCGGTCTTGCGCGCAATCTCTGGCGACAACCACAGGTGCATATTAAACTCGCCGTGATGATGGTGATGGGCATCGGCCTCCTGTTCTTCGGATTTTTCCGCTGTGTGTTCATCTTCATCTTCACCACCGCTAATCAATAACGGTTTTACCCCGTCGATGTTCACCATCGCGAGGTTTTTTTGGGCCGGAAGTTCAGCCGCAGACTTCGCCATAAAGGCTTCCATTTCAGGCCCGACCCATACAACTAAGTCCGCGTTTTTTAAGCGTTTTGCATCTGAGGGCCGCAGGGAATAGTCGTGTTCAGAGGCACCGTCCGGTAGCAGAACATCAACCGGTGTGACACCATCGGCAATGGCCGCAGCGATAAACCCTACCGGTTTGAGTGAAGCCACGACATTCGCCTGAGCTGGAAGGGTTAACGAAGCTGTAACGGAGAAAGCAGTTAAGGCGAAAATTGCGCCCTTTTTATTATGTAACATATTGCGTCATTCCATCGTGACCATGAGGTGGAATGTGATATTATAACATTCGAAATTCTGTGCAACCTGTAAATACTATGACCTCACTTGTCACACTCGATAATGTTTCGATAAAGTTTAACCAGCGCAATGTGTTATCCGGTGTCAGCCTGGCACTGCAGCCTGGCCGCATCCTCACCCTGCTGGGTCCTAACGGTGCCGGAAAATCAACGCTGGTGCGTGTGGTGCTGGGACTGCTCGCTCCCACCACCGGTAGCGTTAAGCGTGATCCTGGACTGCGAATTGGCTATGTGCCACAGAAGCTGCACATCGACCCGACCCTGCCGGTGACGGTTGAACGCTTTATGCGTCTGACCCGTGGCAGCAAAAACGCCGAGATCCTGCCGGCACTGAAACGCGTGCAGGCGGGTCACCTGCTCAACGCCCCGCTGCAAAAGCTTTCCGGTGGTGAAACCCAGCGTGTGCTGCTGGCGCGCGCCCTGCTGAATCAGCCTCAGTTGCTGGTACTCGATGAGCCTACCCAGGGTGTGGATGTGAATGGTCAGGTGTCACTCTATGACCTTATCAATCAGTTACGCGTTGAACTGAACTGCGGCGTACTCATGGTCTCCCACGATCTGCATCTGGTGATGGCCAAAACCGACGAAGTGCTGTGCCTTAACCATCACATCTGTTGTTCCGGCACCCCGGAAGCGGTATCGCAGCATCCGGAATTTATCGCCATGTTTGGTCCGCGCGGCGCGGAGGAGCTGGCGATTTATCGTCATCATCATAATCACCGTCACGACCTTCAGGGACGTATCGTTTTACGCAAAGGACAGGGTCCATCATGATTGAGTTGTTATTACCGGGCTGGATAGGCGGTGTGATGTTAGCGCTGGCTGCCGGTCCGCTGGGATCGTTTGTTGTCTGGCGCAAGATGTCCTATTTCGGCGATACTCTGGCACATGCCTCTCTGCTGGGCGTGGCATTTGGCCTGCTGTTTAACGTGAATCCTTACTACGCGGTGATTCTGGTTACGGTCTGCCTGGCGCTGGGACTGGTCTGGCTGGAGCGTCGTCCACATCTGGCTATCGATACCCTGCTGGGGATTATGGCGCACAGCGCGCTGTCGCTGGGCCTGGTGGTGGTCAGCCTGATGAAGAACGTTCGCGTCGATCTGATGGCTTATCTGTTTGGCGATCTGCTGGCGGTGACGCCAGACGACCTCTGGATGATGGGTGGCGGCGTGGTGATCGTGCTGCTGGTGATGGCATGGCAGTGGCGGTCGCTGCTGTCGATGACCATCAGCCCGGAACTGGCCCAGGTGGACGGCGTCAATATCCAGCGTACCCGTCTGATCCTGATGCTGGTCACGGCACTGACTATCGGAGTGGCAATGAAGTTCGTGGGTGCGCTGATTATCACCTCACTGCTGATTATCCCCGCTGCGACCGCTCGTCGCTTTGTGCGTTCACCGGAAGGCATGGCGGCCGTCGCCGTAGTCATCGGGGTGATTGCCGTCACCGGCGGCCTGACCTTCTCCGCCTTCTACGACACCCCTGCCGGGCCGTCAGTGGTGCTCTGCGCCGCCATCCTGTTTACTTTCAGTATGGTCCGGAAACCAGCAGTCTAATTACTCTTCGCGCGTAATGCCGAAGTGACGATAAGCGTGCTGCGTGGCCATCCGGCCACGCGGTGTGCGCTGAATGAAGCCCTGCTGAATCAGGAAGGGTTCAATCACATCTTCGATGGTTTCGCGCTCTTCACCAATGGCAGCAGCCAGGTTATCCAGCCCCACCGGCCCACCCATAAATTTGTCGATGATCGCCAGCAGCAGTTTACGGTCCATATAATCGAACCCTTCGCTGTCTACGTTAAGCATATCCAGCGCGCTGCAGGAGACTTCACCGCTCAGGTCACCATTTGCCCGCACTTCGGCGAAGTCACGAACGCGGCGCAGCAGGCGGTTGGCGATACGCGGTGTGCCGCGGGCGCGACGGGCGATCTCTAACGCCCCTTCGTCACTCAGCGCCAGACCCAGACAGGCGGCGCTGCGGCCCACGATGTGCTGCAAATCTTTAACCTGGTAGAACTCAAGCCGCTGCACAATGCCAAAACGATCGCGCAGCGGCGAGGTCAGCGAGCCAGCACGCGTAGTGGCGCCAATCAGGGTAAACGGCGGCAGATCGAGCTTGATTGAGCGCGCAGCCGGGCCTTCGCCAATCATGATATCCAGCTGATAATCTTCCATCGCCGGGTAGAGTATCTCTTCCACCACCGGTGAGAGGCGATGGATTTCATCGATAAACAGGACGTCATGCGGTTCAAGGTTGGTCAGCATTGCCGCCAGGTCGCCCGCCTTTTCCAGCACCGGACCTGAGGTAGTGCGAAGATTGACGCCCATCTCGTTGGCCACGATGTTCGCCAGGGTGGTTTTACCCAGTCCCGGCGGACCGAAGATCAGCAGATGATCGAGCGCATCGCCGCGCAGTTGCGCTGCCTTGATGAAAATCTCCATCTGCTCTCGCACCTGCGGCTGACCGACATACTCGGTCAGCATCTTCGGGCGAATAGCGCGGTCAATAACCTCTTCTTCGCTGATACTGGCAGCGGAGATCAGGCGGTCGGCTTCTATCATGACTTACCTCAAATGGCGGCGCGTAGCGCTTCGCGGATCAGGGTTTCGCAATCCGCATCCGGTCGACCGACTTTACTGATCATACGGCTCGCTTCCTGCGGTTTATAACCCAGTGATACCAGCGCTGCAACCGCTTCGGCTTCCGCATCATTGGTTTCCGGCTCGGCGCTCGGCGTGGTGAGCGTAAAGGCAGAATCGCCGCCAAACAGGTCGCCGTGCATTCCTTTGAAGCGGTCCTTCATCTCGACCACCAGACGCTCAGCCGTTTTTTTGCCCACGCCTGGCAATTTCACCAGTGACGCAATCTCCTCTTTCTCAACAGCGGTCACAAACTGCTGCGCCGACATGCCGGAGAGGATCGCCAGCGCCAGCTTAGGTCCGACGCCATTCACTTTAATCAGTTCGCGAAACAGCGCGCGCTCCTGCTTGCTGTTAAAACCAAATAGCAGCTGCGCATCTTCACGCACCACAAAGTGGGTAAAAATCACCGCTTCGTGCTGAAGTTCAGGCAACTCATAAAAACAGGTCATGGGCATATAAATTTCATAGCCGACGCCGTGTGCCTCAAGCAGCACCAGTGGCGGCTGCTTTTCCAGAATATTGCCCCGTAAACGACCTATCACCTGAACGCTTCCTTAACTAACGAATGTGGCGGATTTTATAACATAAAAAAGGCTGGATGAATATCCAGCCTGTGAGTGCGGCCTGAGCGATGACGGCTAACCTGAGCGTAACCGTCCGCGCGTCAGCACCAGCTTACTGTCACTCATGCGAGCCGCATTCTGAGCCACATGACAGTGCGTAATGGCAATCGCCAGCGCATCGGCGGCATCCGCCTGCGGGTTCGCCGGTAGCTTCAGCAGGGTTCGCACCATGTGCTGCACCTGACTTTTCTCGGCGCTGCCGATGCCAACCACGGTCTGTTTTACCTGACGGGCGGCATACTCAAACACCGGCAGATCGTGGTTTACCGCGGCAACAATCGCGGCACCACGCGCCTGGCCGAGCTTCAGTGCGGAGTCTGCATTCTTCGCCATAAACACCTGTTCAATGGCGAAGAAGTCGGGTGAAAACTGCGTAATGATTTCACAGACGCCCGCATAAATCAGCTTCAGACGGGCGGGCAACTCGGTGGTATTAGTACGGATACAGCCGCTGCCCAGATAAGTGAGCTGGCGGCCAGTCTGACGAATAACACCATAACCGGTGATGCGTGAGCCGGGATCAATACCCAGGATAATCGACATTACGCCTCTTTGGTTAAAGTGATTACGGCAGACGCCATTACAGCGTTTCCGCTACCTCGTCGGAGATTTCACCGTTGTGATAGACCTCCTGCACATCGTCGCAATCTTCCAGCATGTCGATCAGACGCAGCAGTTTAGGTGCGGTTTCCGCATCCATTTCGGCTTTGGTGGTCGGGATCATCGCCACTTCTGCAGTGTCCGCTTTCAGGCCGAGTGCTTCCAGTGCATCACGCACCGTACCCATCTCTTCCCATGCGGTGAAGACATCAATTGCGCCGTCGTCATAGCTGACCACATCTTCTGCGCCTGCTTCCAGAGCCGCTTCCATCACCGCATCTTCATCCTGACCCGGCGCATAGGAGATCACGCCTTTTTTGTTGAACAGGTAAGCCACGGAGCCGTCGGTGCCGAGATTCCCGCCGGTTTTGGTGAAGGCGTGACGCACTTCGCCCACGGTACGGTTACGGTTGTCACTCAGGCATTCAATCATGATGGCCGAGCCGCCAGGACCGTAGCCTTCATAGATGATGGTTTCCATGTTGGCATTGTCATCGCCGCCCACACCGCGCGCGATAGCGCGATCCATGGTGTCACGCGTCATATTGTTCGCCAGCGCTTTATCCATCGCTGCACGCAGGCGCGGGTTTGAGCCCGGATCGCCGCCGCCCAGCTTGGCCGCCGTCACCAGCTCACGAATGATTTTGGTGAAGATTTTGCCGCGCTTGGCATCCTGCGCCGCTTTACGGTGTTTGGTGTTTGCCCACTTACTGTGTCCTGCCATTTTAAATTTTCTCCGATCTTTTACAGGGTGCAGGCTATCCTGCTTGCGAGCCTGTTTACCGTCCGTACGCATACAGGTGACTGACAACCTGAATGCCCCGAGGGCGAGCGTCGCGAAGCATCCTCACGTACAAGCGTACGCTGACGACGTCGCGCGGGCGGTGAACAACCTCACGGTGCCGATTACGCCTGACTGTTCAATATGTTGGTGAAGTCCTGTTAAAACTCACCAGATTCATAAAATTTAATCTATCCGCCGCCGGAATACCGGGCGATGGCGAGCATTCAGATAAATTCTTCAATTGCCTGGCGGTTACTCCATGATCGGGTTAATGCTGCAGCGTCAGCGGGTGCCATCCAGCGAAACGCCAGATGCTCGGTGAGCATCACATCGCGCTCCGTCGGCAGTTGCAGGCGAAACCAGTGCTCGTGATTATGGGTGACATCAGGGGCGTAGCGATGGCGGAAATGGGGAAAGATTTCAAAGTCGATCTGACGCTGACAATCCTCCACCTCCAGCCGCTCGGCCAGCACGTCGATGCCGATTTCCTCATTCACTTCACGACACGCGGTCGCCAGCGGTGACTCTCCCGCCTCCAGGCTGCCGGTGACCGACTGCCAGAACGTGGGATCGTCACGCCGCTGCAGCATCAACACCCGGCCAGTATCGCGCGCCGAAATGACGACCAGCACTGAAACCGGGTGTTTATAGCCCATTATTTATTCTCAGGCTTTTCTTTTTTAACGACCTGAATGCCGAGCTCCAGCAGGGAAGCCGGATTAGCTTCGCTTGGCGCTTCGGTCATCATGCAGGCGGCCGCCGTGGTTTTCGGGAACGCAATGACGTCACGAATATTATCGGTGCCGGTCAGCAGCATGGTCAGACGATCCAGACCAAAGGCCAGGCCCGCATGCGGTGGCGTACCGAACTTCAGCGCATCCAGCAGGAAGCCAAACTTCTCACGCTGCTCATGCTCTTCGATACCCAGAATGCTGAACACCGTCTGCTGCATTTTGCCGTTGTGGATACGCACTGAACCGCCGCCCACTTCATAACCGTTGATCACCATGTCGTAGGCATTCGCCACGGCACGGGTTGGATCGGCGGCCAGCTCTTCTGCGCTCATCTCTTTTGGCGCCGTGAACGGATGGTGCATCGCAGCCAGACCGCCCTCTTCGTCCTCTTCGAACATCGGGAAGTCGATCACCCACAGCGGTGCCCAGGCTTTCTCATCAGTGATGTTCAGCTCGCGGCCCACTTTCAGGCGCAGCGCACCCAGTGCATCCGCGACTACTTTGGCGCGATCGGCACCAAAGAAGATAATGTCGCCATCCTGAGCGCCGGTGCGGCTCAGAATGCCTTCCACGATCTCCGCATTCAGGAATTTGGCAACCGGGCTCTGCACGCCTTCCAGGCCGTCAGCACGGACATTAACCTTCATCCACGCCAGACCTTTGGCGCCGTAAATCTCCACGAACTTGCCATATTCATCAATCTGCTTACGGCTCAGCTGTGCACCGGTCGGCACGCGCAGCGCGGCAACACGGCCCTTTTCATCGTTAGCCGGACCAGAGAAGACCTGGAACTCCACGTTTTTCAGCAGGTCGCCGACGTCCACCAGCTCCATCGGGTTACGCAGATCCGGTTTATCAGAACCGTAGCGATGCATCGCTTCCGCAAAGGTCATCTGCGGGAACTCGCCGAGGTCAACGCCCTGCACGTCCTGCCACAGATTGCGGATTAAACGCTCCATGATTTCACGCACCTGTGGCGCGGTCATAAAGGAGGTTTCCACGTCGATTTGGGTAAATTCTGGCTGACGATCGGCACGTAAATCTTCGTCGCGGAAGCATTTAACGATCTGATAGTAGCGGTCAAAACCGGACATCATCAGCAGCTGTTTAAACAGCTGAGGTGACTGCGGCAGCGCATAGAATTTGCCTTTATGTACCCGGCTTGGCACCAGATAGTCACGCGCGCCTTCCGGCGTCGCTTTGGTCAGCATCGGGGTTTCGATATCCAGGAAACCTTCGTCATCCATAAAGCGACGAACGAAGCTGGTGATTTTTGCGCGGGTTTTCAGACGCGTCACCATCTCAGGGCGACGCAGATCCAGGTAGCGGTACTTCAGGCGCGCTTCTTCGCTGTTGGTCTGATTCGAGTCCAGCGGCAGTGGCTCAGAGCGGTTAATGATGGTCAGTGCCTGGGCAAACACTTCCACTTCACCGGTCGCCATGTCGCTGTTTTTGTTCTTCTCATCACGCGCACGCACGGTACCGGTGATCTGGATACAGAATTCGTTACGCAGTTCAGAAGCCAGCTTAAATGCGTCCTGGCGATCGGGATCAAAAAACACCTGCACGATGCCTTCACGGTCGCGCATATCGATAAAAATCAAACTGCCCAGATCGCGACGGCGGTTTACCCAGCCGCAAAGCGTGACTTGCTGACCCACATGAGACAGATTGAGCTGTCCGCAATATTCTGTACGCATAACACTATCCTTTTAACTTCGCCGCTGCATCTGACAGCATCCGGCCGCGTTACCTGTTGCGATGCTGTCGCAAAAATGGCGGTCATTATAATGGAAAAAGCCAGACAGGATAAGCAGATCCGCGCCAAAGCGCCGATTTCCTCTGTGCATTTGCCCCCCAGCCTGACCATAGCGGATAATGGGGTATCTTAATCTGCAGCCAGGAGCGCGCGTGACACTTCGTATTGGCCTGCCCCAGTGGCAGCATTCACACTGGAAACGCTGGGGCATCAAAAGCCTGGCGGACTATGCCCGCTATTTCCATTGTGTAGAGGGAAATACCACGCTCTATGCGCTGCCGAATCCAGAAACGGTGATGCGCTGGCGCGATATGACGCACGATGCGTTTCGCTTCTGCTTTAAATTTCCCAATACCATCAGCCATCAGGCGGCGCTGCAGCACAGCGACGACCTGCTGACCGATTTCCTGCGCCTGATGGAGCCGCTGGCCGATCGCATCGGTCAATACTGGCTGCAACTGCCTGCCAGCTTCTCTCCGACGCAGCTCGACGACCTGTGGCGTTTTCTCGACAGCCTGCCGCGCCGTTTTCACTACGGCGTCGAAGTCCGCCATCCCGCTTTCTTCGCTAAAGGGGATGCCGAACGGGCGCTGAATCGCGGCCTGCTGGCCCGCGGCATCAATCGCGTGATGCTCGACAGCCGTCCGGTTCACGCCTCTACCTCGCAAAGTCCGGCCGCGCTGGTAGCCCGCGCGCAAAAACCCCGGGTGCCGCCTCATGCATTGCGAACAGGCTCACAGCCGATGGTGCGGTTTATCGGCAGTGACAGCGTGGAAGAGAGCGTGCCGCTGTTTCAGATCTGGCGTGACAAGCTGACAGAATGGCAGCAACAGGGCGACGCCATGCTGTTTCTGCACACGCCCGATATGGGTCAGGTCTTTCCGCTGGTGCAGGCGCTCTGGCCGCAGCTACAACAGATCGATCCCGGCATAGGTAGCGGACCGGACTGGCCGCAGCAGACGTCACTGTTTTGATTCCTGCCCAGGACAGCGGGCTGCACGCCCGTTAGAATAGAAGCATTATGGACAGTCGCAGGGGTGGCTATGGTTAGCGCGTTATATGTGGTGATGGGTGCATTACTGGTGATGAAATTCACGCTGGACGTGGTCCGCTATCGCCGATTCTACCGTGTGGCGTATGGCGATGGCGGCTACCACGACCTGAAAGTGGCGATTCGCATTCACGGCAACGCCATCGAAACCATTCCGCTGGCGCTGTTTCTGCTGGTAATGATGGAGATGAACGGTGCCGATATCTGGATGGTGCATCTCACGGGTCTGCTGTTCTTTATCAGTCGCCTGCTGCACGCCTGGGGTTTGCGCAGCAGCGCCATGGCAGGCCGCAAATATGGCATGCTGCTGACGCTGTTTTCCCTGTGCGGCATGGTGATTTTTAACCTGATCTATATGCCGTGGGAACTGGTGCTGACGCTGCATTAAGCTGGCCTGGGTTAAGGGGTGCAGCCCGCCCCACTTTCTGCGAGAATAGCGCCCTTTCCGTCGTCTCTTCGGATTTTCGATATGTCTGACCGCGATCAACTCTTCTCAGCGCCCATTGCAAAACTGGGCGACTGGACTTTTGACGAGCGTGTAGCTGAAGTCTTTCCTGACATGATTCAGCGCTCGGTGCCGGGCTACTCCAACATCATTTCGATGATTGGCATGCTGGCAGAACGTTTTGTTACCCCGGACAGCAAGGTTTATGACCTGGGCTGCTCGCTGGGCGCGGCCACCCTGTCGGTGCGCCGCAATATTCAGGTGCCGGGTTGCCAGATCATCGCAGTGGATAACTCCCCGGCGATGGTGGAGCGCTGTCGTCGCCATCTTGATGCGTTTCGCGCGGACACACCGGTAACGGTGCTGGAAGCGGATATCCGCGACATTGAGATTGAGAACGCCTCTCTGGTGGTACTCAACTTTACACTGCAGTTTCTGGAACCGCCTGCGCGTCTGGCGCTGCTGGAAAAGATCTGGCAGGGACTGAAACCGGGCGGCGCGCTGGTGCTGTCAGAAAAATTCAGTTTTGAAGATGCCGAAGTCGGTGAGCTGCTGTTTAACATGCATCACGACTTCAAGCGCGCCAACGGCTACAGCGAACTGGAAATCAGCCAGAAACGCAGCATGCTGGAAAATGTGATGCTGACTGACAGCGTTGAAGCTCATAAAGCCCGTCTGAAACAGGCCGGTTTCTCGCACGCCGAACTCTGGTTCCAGTGCTTTAATTTTGGATCTCTGGTGGCGTTGAAATGATCGACTTTGGCCGTTTTTATCAGCAAATTGCGGTGGGACCGCTGGCGAAGTGGCTGGAAGTGTTACCGGCGCAAATCAGCGAGTGGCAGCGTGAAAACCTGCATGGGCACTTCCGCGACTGGTACAAGTCGCTGGAGTATCTGCCCCTGCTGGAACCTCAAAAGCTTGACCTGCTGCACAGCGTTACTGCCGACCGCGATGACATCAGCGATCGCCATCGTCAGGGTATTGAGAAATTACTGCGCAACCTGATGCCGTGGCGTAAGGGGCCCTATTTCCTTTATGGCACCCACATCAACACCGAATGGCGATCTGACTGGAAGTGGGAGCGCGTGCTACCGCACATCTCTCCGCTGGCCGGCCGCACAGTGCTCGATGTGGGCTGCGGCAGTGGCTATCACATGTGGCGGATGATTGGCGCGGGTGCCCATCTGGTGGTCGGCATCGATCCAATGCAGCTGTTCCTGGTGCAGTTCGAAGCGGTGCGTAAGCTGCTGAACGACGATCGTCGGGCGCATATGCTGCCGCTGGGCATTGAGCAGTTACCGGTATTGCAGGCGTTCGATACCGTGTTCTCGATGGGCGTGCTCTATCACCGCCGTTCGCCGCTCGATCACCTGTTACAGCTTAAGAATCAGCTGGTCAGCGGTGGCGAACTGGTGCTGGAGACGCTGGTGATTGAGGGCGATGTAAATCAGGTGCTGGTGCCCGGTGAGCGATATGCGCAGATGCGCAATGTCTTCTTCATTCCCTCAGCTGAAGCGCTGAAAAGCTGGCTGGAAAAAAGCGGCTTTGTCGATGTCCGGATTGTCGATTTCGCCCTCACTACCACTGAAGAGCAACGCCGTACTGACTGGATGACCAGCGAGTCTCTGGCTGAATTCCTCGATCCCGATGACCCCAGCAAAACGGTCGAGGGCTATCCGGCGCCTCTGCGCGCCGTGCTGGTCGCCACCAAACCGTAATGCCCTAGCGGCGAGACAACGCCAGTTTCGCCGCAAATCCTATAAACACACAGCCGGTCAGGCGATCCATCACCTTCAGCACCCGCGGTTTGCGCAAATGACCGGCGAAATAGTGGCTGCCGCCAATCAGTACCGCATTCCAGATCAGCCCCAGCAGCATGTGTGCCAGCGCCATCAGACTACACCAGAGCGCCACCGACGCCCCCGCCGGGATAAACTGTGGCAAAAAACTCACATAGAAGATGCCCACTTTGGGGTTTAGCAGATTGCCCAGCAGCCCGCGGCTGAAACAGGCAAGATAGCCCTGTTGCAGCGCCGGTTGTTGCGAGTCGATTGCTGCCTGGCGGGGTTTCAGCAACAATTTCAGCCCCAGATAAAGTAACCAGGCGGCACCCAGCCACTTAAGCAGGTTATAGGCCATTTCGGAGGCCAGCAGCAGCGCGCCTAATCCGAATCCCACCGCGACACCCCAGACCAGACAGCCGAGCGTGATACCCAGTGCCGTCACGCTGGCGCGCTTTGCGCCCTGAGCGACTGCTGAGCGCAGCACCAGCGCGGTATCAAAGCCCGGTGTCAGCGTCAGTATGGTGATGGCAAACAGAAATGAAAACAGCGTGGTGGTCATAGCGTTCTTCCTGGAGGTAACAGCCGGTCAGCAGCGTATGGGTGTCCTGCCAGCGTAACAGGCCCGTAGAATTATCTCACCCTGGACACTCTCCCTGTTCGTCAGCGTGTGCCAGGCTAAGGGCGGTTTAACTTCATATTAAGGAGCTGTGATTATGAGTAAATTTATCTTCTCTTCACCCCGTAAATATGTGCAGGGCGCGGGCGTGCTGGATGAGCTGGGTCCCTATGTGGCCGAACTGGGTGATAACGCTTTCCTGGTCGCGGATGATGTCGTCTGGAAATTGATTGGCGAACGCGCCCAACAGGCGCTGCAAAAGGCGGGCGTTACCTTCAACTGGCACCAGTTCAACGGCGAGGCGTCGAGCAATGAGATCACCCGTCTGAGCCAGCTGGCGAAAAACCAGGGCTGTAACGTGGTTGTCGGGCTGGGCGGCGGCAAAACGCTGGATACGGTTAAAGCGGTGGCGGATGAGCTGAAGCAGCCGGTAGCCATCGTGCCTACTATCGCCTCCACTGATGCCCCCTGTAGCGCGCTGTCGGTCATCTATTCTGACAGCGGCGTATTTGAGAGCTATCGCTTCTACAGCAAAAATCCTGATTTGGTGCTGGTGGACACCGCAGTTTGCGCCAGTGCACCAGCACGACTCTTTGCCTCCGGCATTGCCGATGGACTGGCGACCTGGGTTGAAGCGCAGGCGGTGGCGCGTTCGCATTCAAAATCGATGGTCAATGGTGATCCGACAATTGCCGGACTGGCGATTGCCCGTGCCTGTGAAGAAACGCTGCTTACCTGGGGTTACAGCGCCTATGTTGCCGTCACCCAAAAACGAGTGACGCCCGCCGTGGAAGCGGTGGTTGAGGCGAATACGCTGCTATCAGGGCTGGGTTTTGAAAACGGAGGGCTGGCAGCTGCGCACGCTATTCATAATGGGTTCACCGCGATTGATGGTGATATCCACCATCTGACCCATGGCGAGAAAGTCGCCTACGGCACACTGACGCAGATGGTCCTTGAGAAGCGTCCGGATGAGGACATTGCGCGCTATATCCGCTTCTATCGCTCGATCAACATGCCGACCACGCTCCGGGAGCTGCATCTGGAAAATGAGAGCTGGGAGAATCTGGTCAAAGTGGGTGCACTGGCGAACAGTGAGGGCGACACGCTGAAAAACCTTAATCCAAACCTTTCACCGGAAGATATTGCAAACGCGCTGCTGGCGCTGGATGCCTTTAGTCAGACGGTTAAATAGTCACCCGACAGGCGATCATCCGATCGCCTTTTACTCCGCCGCCGCTGGCTGGTCCCAGTACTCATATTTGTAGGCGGAACTGAGATGGCGCTCAATAGTGCCGCGCGTGAAGATTTCGGTCTCGTGCAGATAACTCAGGGTACAGTTACCCACCTGATCCCAGGACTGACACTCATCTACTGACCGGATGGTGCTCAGCGGTGTGGTCGCCGTGCCGTTGAGCCGCACTTCACGCCATTGGGGATCGTAGGTATAACTGTCGGTGCTGCGGGCCGATGTGGTGCGGGTCACCAGACCCTGCGGATTCCAGTGGTAATGATTTTCACCGTTGGTCAGGGGATCGCTGCCGCGTGCCACGCTCTTCTCCAGCCGGAACTGCCGATCATAGCGATAGGTGGTGTCGGTAAAACCGCTTTTACCCATGCTGGTAAACCTGTCGGAGGCGCTGGTAATGTTGCCATGCTGACCTTTCTGCCAGTTAATCGTCCCCTGTCGATTATCGACCACCACCTCTTTGCCCTCTTTCAGCACTTTTACCAGATACGCATATTCCGCCACCCAGCCGCCCTGTACCCGGGCAATGTGTTGCTCCATGCTGAGAATCACGTTGCGCTCACTTTTGTCATAGCTCACGTCGGCAACCGTCAGATCGCCACAGGCGTCAAACTGCCCCAGTACGCGCTTTTGCGAATTCACATCTTTACCAAACTCACCCGCAACCACCTGCTTCACCGCGCCTTTCGCATTCCCGCCCAGCAAAATCAGGTTATTGCTGTTAGCCACAGCAGCGTTGTTCGGGCTGCATGCGCTGGCCGCAGCGCTGCCACTGCAGAGAGCAGTCAGGATCAGAGTCAGGACAGCAATCGGATTGGGTTTCATAGGATCTTTTCCAGGCGACGTTGCTTTCAGTGTAAACGCTGCGGTGATGAACAGCGGCAATCTGTGAAGATTTAAATCGACATGATTCCACGAGATAAATCTGGTGTGGCAAGCGTAACGGATATGCAGCCAGATTATGTTGCTGCTTCTTATAAAAGTCCTGGATGACATTTAAAAATTCATATGCGTGAAGCAGAACAGCCTTCTGCCTGTCCCGCTAAAGGTAGCTGAAGTGCTGATTACAGATGAATTTCTGATAATAAAAACCCGCCTGAGCGGGTTCTAGAAGTGTTAATTAGTTCATACCGACAGGCGTTATTCAGTCAATTCGCCCTGCAAAATGGCCTACTCACGATCCTGGGCGAACACCTGCCACTCAACCTCTTTTGCTTTCGCAATGAATAGCCGTTGCCAGCGTATTTTCTTCATCAGGATCCTGGGGAGAGAGCCGGTAGATGGGCAATACAGCATCATGCTGGTCATACAAAATCGCGTTTGCTGCTGACTCATCAAGCTTAGTCTGTCCAGTCTGTCCAGTCTGTCCCTTCTGCCATTCGTCTAAGCGCTGCTGGTGTGAAGCAGAGCTGTCGGTGATCACCTTATCTATTGCAGTAAGATCAGTACCGGATGTCTCCCCACGCCACCAGCAACGCTTTACCTCCTTCATTGTCATATTTAAATCGGCCTAATCCTGCATCGGACTGACTAACCTTCACGCCTCACGTAAAAAAGCTTTTATCAAGATACCGCTATTAATATCAATTCTTCATGCGTGTAGCGTGGGCCAGACAATCTCATCCGGGTCTGAAACATCAAGCTCAATCAGATCAAGGCGGAAATTCTTGAGCGCAATCAGCCGCGCTGACTGCTCAGCGGTTGCCCTGCCCAGCTCAACCGCATCCGAAAGCGGGGACATTTCAGCAACCGCATCAGCCATAAGTGACAGGCGCTTTTTATCTGCCAGCTCAATCCGTTCAGAATGGGTATAAGTGCGGGGTACAATTGCGGAACCGTCAAACATCCATGAACCGTCAATAGAAATCTCTGCAGGAACCGCATTTTTTTCGACTTCTGCAACGGAATATCCGCCAGGGTAAAGGCGTGATGCATCAAACCCGAAAGAACGAATCACTCCCTCGCTGTTGAAGCAGATTTTTAGCGTATCAGCATGAAAGCGCAGGCGGTGAAAATACCAGTCCTCACCCTTTTCACTTTGAAAGTAGAGCGCCGGGATCATTAAATCCGCATATTCTGGAATGTACTGTGTGAAATTTTTGAGTATTAACATCATGCTGTATGCCCTACATTTACCCATCCCATTGACGGGATATACTTCTGAATGGGGCGGTAAAACACCGTATCCCCACCCGGGTTATCGCCTTCATAATTCCAGCCGGTCATCACACAACCACCGGGAACACGCTGCTGGCCATTTTTAACAATGAGGAATGCGCCTTCACCACCCAGGGCAACATCTGCAACTCTATTAACCTGCGCATCATTCGCTTTATTCCAGGCATCGTTTGCTGTGCCTCTTACACCGTTGAGAGCGTTATTTACCTCGCCGATTTTGCCAACAATCCAGTTGTTCAGATATCCGCCCCATACACCGCCGTAGAGGTTGCCATCGGTTGCAATAAATGCGCCTCCTGCGTGAAGCTGACCGGGCGCTCTTAAACTACCGTCATTGCGAAATTCAAACGACTTTACCGAGCCATAACCATCTACAAGAATCTCTGCAAACGCGTAGTTGCTGATAACCTCAACCATGCGGAAACATGCCGACGCGCCATCCTTGAAATCCATGTCACCGCCACGGTCTTTAAGACAGGCACGAAACATAGGCGAATAGAGACCCTGCCCCGCGTTACCATTTTGAGTTTTTGAAATTACGGTAACGCTGGATTCCTCACTCAGATTGCCGCCATATTTAGAATATGCGCCAGTCTGTTCAGCGTTCGGTGGATTTTGTGTGGTAAATAATTCGCCGGCATCTGACGAATCAACAGTAATATGTAACTTACCGTCCGTTCCCCAATCCATGTAATAATGATGATTACCGGATGAATGCAGGCCACCGTTGGCCTGAACAGCAGGCCAGTTACCCGCGTTTCCCAGGCCCACATCTGCTTTATCGAGGGTTAACGCCCCGGTTTTAGTGTTAACACTAGTGACGGGATAAGGTGGTGGATTATTGCCATAATACAGATCTCCCATACGAGTAGCGTCGACCTGGGCAATCATTTTTGTGCCGTTCCAGCCCACATAAACTTTATTTGTGAGCATTCCATCGCCGCCACCCTGCTGCACCGACGCAAAGTTCCCAACTTTCTCCAGTTCGAGATTCTGACGAGCAGAGAGTTTATTTGGCAGATCGGCGAGATTTTTGGTTTTCTGAAGGTAAACATCATCAAGCTGACTGCGAGAATTGGCAAGTAATGCCTTTACTAATGTTGCTTTCAGAGCTGAGATATCCCCCTCATCCAGAACATCATCGCCGCTTTTATCAGCCATGAATGACGACACTACCGCAGCAATCGTCGATGCCTGCCTCCAGACTTTGTTCAGTTGTTCACTTCTGGCAATCCCTGAGCTGAATCCCCCGGACAATGCAGCCAGTTCTTCATATTCCGCCTGAGTCAGAACGTTAGCATTTTCACCCGTTGCAAATGCCTTGAAATCATTTTTCGCCATCTTATTCACCGTTTATTACGTATGTAACCGAAACGCCAGCGGGTTTGATGGAAAGAAACCCCTGCCTGATTATTTCTTTTGTGATACCGGAAATAACGCTGCCGTTTACATAGATATTCATGGTCATATTTTGATTATCTGTAAACGATAGCTTGATGTTACCGTCCGGATAAATGCCGTCTAAAACAGGAGTTAGATTTTCGACTGTACCATCCCAGTTGTTTGCACCTATTTTAGCGCGGAGCATTGCCCGGAACTCGTTATCACTAACGTCAATAACTCCATTATCCGGAGTGTATCGCCCCTTCCATGTCCCGAAATCGAATCCAAGCGTTTCGCTATCCAGCGTGAAAAAGTAGTCGTCTATCGGTGCCGTTATTCGCCGGTTTCGCCCTACCCATTCTCCTATAACGTCAAGCTGAGCACCTGTCGCAGTATCGAGGTCGAAGGCAGCATCAAGCCCACTTATCGCAGCAGAAGTGTCACTAAGCGGTCGCGTAGTGAGGTCAACGTGATAGACAAAACGAGGTTTACCTCTGTGATAGTTGGTTAACAGGTCCGTATATTTGCTCATGAAACCACCGTAAGCGAAATACTGGCCGCTGTGCATGTCGCCAGACTGTCATAGGCGATTGCAATATTAGATGTCGTAACAGATGTTTTACTGATACCGATAGCAATACTGTCAATATCGTAAAACTGGCTATCATTATTATCTGTGCCCGTTGTCAGGTTTGCAGGCGAAAATAATCGTCCGAGGTAAACGTTATTACCAATTCCCAGACTGTTAATATAGTTAACCACCGCACTGATAATTTTGTCACCGACTGAGCTGGTGTAACCGGTAAACGCCTTTATTTCTATGGTGACAAAAATGGGGACACTGATCGGGCGTGAAAAGAAAATTTCAACAGGATTGCCATAGGCATCTGTAAGGTTAATCGACGTCGTTCCAAAAGTTGGAGCGCCCAGTGTTTTCTTTTTACGAAGAGTCTGTGCAATCTCTGTTGCATCCCCGCCATCGACAATCGCCGCAATGGAATGAGCAGGAACCCCATTGTCGTCAACGACACCAGTGTCATTTTCATAGAGTTTGTGACGCGTAACGCCGGGCACATTGGCAATGGCACCGTCCAGAGCGTCAAAGGGGGTTAACGCTGGCAATGCCACGCTTTGCCCCTGTCGTAGACGCAATTCAGCATCGGTCTCTGCCGCACTGCCGATTGCCGCCGTTGTTGCGTTAATCACTGACACCCAGCCGCGTGTGGGCGTGTTAATCTGGTTAACTGTCCCTTTTACTGCCGCTACGGGGCCGGATGTAGCACAGGTTGCTGTCGCTAAAACCGTGCCATTGATGCCGATCGTCACGCTGGCGGGCAGGTCCCATAAAATATTATTAGCGTCACGAACGGATCCATTTACGATGGTCGTTCCTGCGGTGCCGGTCAGCGTTACGTCAACCGTCGAGTTGGTCGCCCTGTGCCGCGTTATCCCATTAATTTTAACATTACGGGATAGGGCAGCTCCCATGCCTGTGGAAGGGGAGAAAGAGTTATATACCCGTATAGCGGCATTGTTCGCATCCTTTATAGCCAGCGCAACCAGAGCAACCATTTGTCCGTCTTTGCTATCGGGTTCCAGGTATGCATCACTGCCATAAATTTGCTGGAAAAAACCGGTAAGTGTGTTGAGGATCGTCTGATATCCGGGCGCACTGATGCCTTGGGCCGTTATCGTTGCCGATAACCCCAGCGTGTCTATGTTGAGAGCCATTACGCCTCGCTTATGACTGTTGTCGTTCCGTAAAGAGTATTAATCGTCGCAGTAAAGATCACGCGCCGGGATGAGGTGTTAAAGGTAGTTTCAAATGCGATGATGGAATTAACGCCGCGGGTTTCCAGAATGCGTCTGCGGATCGCCAGATTATAGGTTTCGGGATTCTGCTTACCCAGTACTGACTGTATCCAGGGCGTGCCCTCTGTCGTATTGAGGAACCACTGACCGTACCAAAGCAGAAATCGGGTTTTTACGGCCTGCGCCACCGCCTCAGGTGAGTTAATCAGCCAGGTATTATCACCCTGACCAAAGGTGTAATCGCCATTCTCGTCCTCGCGTCGGTATTTCACTGCGGACCTCCCGTCGTACTCTCCCCTTTTTGGACACCACTGTGTGTGTGTCCTGTCAGGCTGATGCCTACAGCAGTCTGATCGCCAGTCGATGTGACTGAGCCGTTGACTTTTACATCACCATTTACTGTAAGCAATGAGGTTGTAATATTGACCTGTCCGTCCTGCTTCAGCTCAATAAAACTGGCACCATCATCCGTACGAACCTGAATTGAGGTTGTAGACACGCCACTGATTTTTTTCGCCTGTGACTGCGGTCCAACTATAGCGAAAGCATCAGACAGATCATGCATACGAGGATCGACCGTTTCCTGTACCCCGCCATTCTGCCACCAGAAATCAATACAGCGGTCGGAAAATATCACCAGACATTCGTCATCCGCTGCAATCGGAAATGTGATGGTACAGCCTCCGCCGCGCGGGAAAATTACAGGTACATCCACCAATAGGGGTAACGCTGACGAGCTGTAATTCCCACTAGCGTCAACCAGTTGCCCTCTGAGCGCGGGCTGGACGGTGCAGGTACAGGATTCCGGATCAAACGATTCAATAATGCCAGGCAGGGAAACACGCAGCGAGGAGAAAATGCTGTCGGCGAGCATCTTCATAGATTGCTGTTCACCACCTGCCAGCGACTGGAAAGAGACTGTCATGAAATACTCCGGATAATAAAAAACCCGCTCGCAGGCAGGTCCTAGATGGGGATGTTAATTACGGCGTGAGGGTAGTCGCATGGATACGGATACTGTTTTTCCACTCCAGCACTCTGATCTTTGTTGTACGTTGTCCGGGTTACGACAGTGAATGACTCACTGCCTGCCAGCTGGCCGGCACCGTCATGACTGAAGAGTTAATTGTCATCATGACCGTAGCCGGGCATGTTACTGCACAGCCTGTATCTGTAGAGTCGCATTGTTTCTGGCGCGGCACATGATATCCATGTACCAATCCTGCCCACGCGTGTCGCCACTGTAGTCTATAGAATAGACAATATAGATCCCATCAGCGGCAACGCCTGCCGGCTGATACGTTTTAACATCATCCGGTGCTTCTCCGTCTGCAAGGGTTTCACTAACCCTGTACGGTAGTGACGCAATCTTATCCGCTGACAGACTGGCCCGGTAAACTGAGTTCTGGTCTATCTGAATCAGACCATTGATGCGGATGTTAGGATTAATCAGGCAGCGAACATTGATGCCCGCTTCCATTGTCTGCTGCGGCATACCGATCATACCGGTGTCACTGTTCAGCACGATGGGATCCCGAACATATTTATCAACAGGCACCATCTGTAACTGACCGCCTGCTAACTGCCACGTCGCGCTGCATTGTCCGGCCACATTATCCATCACATCCCGTGCAGGATGATAAAGTACACGCCCACGAGGAAAAACGGTCTCAGGGAAATCACCGGTAGTGCCCTGAGTGACGCCAAACGGATTGAAGGTGTGCATCAGGGCTGCCTGAATATCTGCAACTTTGTAACCGGCTGACAGCGTTTTAATAACGCAGGCATTTGTAAATGCCTCATGTCCGTCCACAGCCTGAATCAGTACCCAGGTATCCGTCGGGCCGTCGCGGCCTGTCAGCGTATAACGAATATCCCCGCTAAAAATTTCCCCAAAATTAGTGCCATTAACCTGCCCTACCTGATCGACTTCAAGGTTAGTGACGACACCGACCTGACTGGCATCAGTGTCCTGTGCTAACCCGTCGTAACCGGCAATGATTTTTATCTTCGCAAACTCTTTACCCAGTATCCGCGACGCGGTATCTCCAGAAAGGTTGTAAATTTTAATGGTTCCAACTGCGGGCCAGCGGGTTACTGTCCAGTTGATATTAAACACCACTTTAAAATCGCTCAGGCTGATGCCATTACCGCTTTCACTGACAATCTGCAGCTCAAAGTGGCGCATCCAGTTCTGTGACATGCTGATTACTCCGTTACGGCCAACAGATGGCTTCTTAAACCCAGGTCGTCCCGTGTCGGATAACCCTGCGCCGGATCATCACAGACCACTACCAGCCCGAATCCCAGACGAAGAAAGCCGAACTGCTCCAGCAAGTTTGCTCCTGTCACGAGAGGAATACCCGTCACAATCGCGATACTACTGCTGTTCAGCAGGTCAATTACCCAGCCTGCCTCATCGCGCCACAGCGTCAGTATCGAGTAATTGATTCCGTTGATCGTGGTTGTGAATTGCTGATTATCTGGCGACAGAGGAATTTCACTGGTCTGCATATAATCCTCCTAAAAAATTAGCCACTCAGGACAGCCTCCGCTCGTTTACCGGCTTCGTCGATTTAACACCGGCATTCTGAACAGCGGAGGTGCTGACCCCCTGACTCATGTTAGTTTTATCTGCGATAGCGTTGCTCTGTGTAGAGGTTATTAACACCTCCCTCAGCGTCAGCGAGGCAGACAATACATTCTCTGTCGCTTTGTCGGTAGTCACATCCAGCACGCGCATTAACATGTTGCGGTAAAGCCGTTTGCCGGTGATCACATCAAATGGTACCCGAGTTCGCTGGAGCTCCAGCAGCTGCATATAAACCTCTTTCGGGCTCAGCTCAAAACTCAGCCCGAAAGATGAGGTATCCATAAGGTCAAGCAGCGAGCCGCCACCAGCAAAACCCACCTCCATCATCACTTCAGAGGGTAGCCGGAATGCGTGGTCAGCTATCGGCGCGTTGTCCTCGACCGGATGTTCTGTGATTTCCAGTGTGTCAACATGCTTTTCTGAGACGACAACATTGGGAACGTACAGTCCGATTTTACGTTTCTGCTGGTGGAACAGCGTTGAGAGAATATCCATTAGCGTGGCCCTGTTCCGATGGTCTGCATAAAGCGGGAGTGAACAGCCAACTGTTTATTTGCAACCTCATTGGCCGCCCTGTGCGGATCATTGACACCATGAATATGAATGTTCGTTTCCTGACTGATCGGGCTGTATGTTGAGGGCGGCATGTTGCTGATCACCCTAGGCACATAGTTTCTGGTCTCCACAGGCATAAGTGTCATTCCATGCTTCTGCACATTTCCCAGGCCCCAGTTATACGAGGCCAGCGCTTTAGCCAGATCGCCCTCATTAGCCTTAAGCAGCTGATTAAGATATCTCGCCGTCGCGCCGGCTGCTTTTATCGGGTCAAATGCATCATTGCCGAGCAGCCCTAAATCGCGACCGGTGCGAGGCATGATCTGAAACAGCCCCTGTGCGCCTGCGCCCGAAACTGCATTGGGATTTCCCGCCGACTCTGTTATTGCCACACTGCGCAAAAGCCCCTCGGGTAGCCGGTAAAGCTGCTCCAGCATCTTAAAGGTAGGCTGCAGCCAGCCCAGCATCGCCCGACCCTCTTTGTTAGGGTGAGGCTGACGGAAGGAATTGCTATATTGCACAGGCCTGTCATCAAGACCCGGCGCGTCTGCGGTGTTTCCCGTCTTGCCCTGTCCGGCTGGTGATTCTGAAGAGCCCCCCGACCATGAAGGAAGCATACGGTTAAGTTTATCGTGAATGCTCTGGTACCAGCTGATAACATCCTTGCGTATCGACTGTGCCTTCTGTGTAACGCCGGGTAACGCATCAGGCCTGTCACTACCCTGTTTAAGCAGTTGTTTGCCGATGCTGGCTGCGTCTGACCAACGCTGTTCGTTTATGGCGTTTAGCAGATCTCCGAGGAGAGTTAACATTTTCCTCAGTTCACCCAGGTTGTGCATCACGTCTGAAAATTCCCACTTCAGACTCCACGCTTTCGGATCGATACCAAACAACTCTGCGGCTTCTCTCGCCAGCTCTTTAATATTGCTGGCCATGCCCTCAATGTTTTCTACGGCCAGCCTGATATCTGGCTCCCACTCTCCCCAGTTGATGAGTGATTTCCCGCCTTCTTTCCACGCCCGGTAATCATCATAAAGGCCAATGATTGCCATCCCCAGAGAAGCAATAATACCAATCGGCGATTCCATGAATGCACTGTTCAGAACCCGCCAGATAACCACAAGCCCACCCAGTATCGCTGTCAGCTGCTGAGTACTGCTATCGAGAGCATTCCACCAGTTCTGAATATCAACAGCCGCCTGAATCAGCCTGTAAACTACCCTCCCAATCACCTCCCCCAGCCATAGAATGCCCTTTATGCCAAGGGTAATCGTCTGCTCAATCTGCGGAAAATTATCGACAATTTGCTTTCTCAGTGTATCGATTGAACCCGACAGACCTTCAGCCAGACTGGAGCCAATTTTATCGCGCGCCATGTCTGCCATCTGCTCAAATGATCGCAGGGAGGTCATAAACCGGTTAGCGCTGACAGCAGCCACATCAGGGTTGTAGCCGATGGCTTTCGTAATCTGCGCGTACTCTGTACTGAACTGGCCCACATCACGGCGCATTGCCATCAGGGTCTTTTCATCGATGCCCAGCATCTGCGCATAGTGATTTGCGCGATTAAAAGGCATTTTATTCAGCTTCTGAACGACACCGGAAAAAACAGACGCCATGTCCCGCATATTGCCGCTGGCATCACGCGTCTGTACGCCCAGGCGATTCAGAAATGCTTCAGCTCCAGGACTGTTACGGACAAACTGTGCCAGTCCCTCCAGTGATGAACGTGCACCATCCGCGGTCCCACCCAGTTGAGAGACGGCGTAGCCTATCTGCTGGATGCCCTGTACGGTGGCGCCAGTTCGCTGTGACATTCCGTAGAGATTATCGAGTCCGCTGGCGATCTTTGCTGTGAACGCGACCACCGACAGTGCGGTATCTTTTACAACAGCGCCCAGCTTAAGCGCCTGTTGCGTAGTTGCGGCGATAGTGGCATCAAATTTTTTTGCCCCCGCGTCATCAACTTTAAAGCCAAGGCTAATCAGAAAATCTTTGATCGTTTCAGCGCTCATTCGCTTCTCTCCAGCGTCTTATCCGCTCCTCGTTGTCAGCTTTCAAATCCAGCCAGTCATTCATGCGGGCAATGTCAGCCAGATCGACAGTCCCATCCAGCAGCTTGTTATAACTGATGTACCCGGCATCCACCGGGCGCATCAGAAAGTCTTCACCGTCCGGCAGACTGTCCAGTATCAGTCCGGTAGCGACTGGCCCGCAGTCTCGCTGACGGGGGCTGCGGGCAAAATATTTCCCAGGCTGTCACCCACGACCCGACCCACCATCTGCAACATACTCATGAGGTCGATGTCATCGAACATCAGTTCACCCTGTCTTGCGACCGGCACCCAGGACGATTTATCCTGATGGCGGGACACGACAGCAAGACATGGAAAAATGATCGCGTTGGTATCATCTTCACTTAGCCCGGCCAGCTGCTCCGCGACGTGTGGCAGCAGCTTTTCAAAAACGGGCGCATAGCTGTTAAGCGTGTCAGCCGTTTTATCATTACCCGGTTTCGGCAACATATGTCGAATAGTGCCGAACTCAGCAAGCAGACCCGCCAGCACCGGCAACAGTTTTCGGGTAACTTTAAGCTGGTCAAAAACGCTAAGTTTTGCGCTGCGGTATCGCACGCCTTTGATCTCAAACTCCATAATCAATATTCTCCGAGCAGTTCATCGATTTTGATGCAATCAAAAACCCACGTTACCGTTCCTGCAACCTTCGGGTTGCTGAAGTCCGGTACCTTCTGGAAGGCGCAACCGCGTGCGGTAACCAAATCGCCGGATGCGGTGTTACGCACAACAATCACGTTATTACCCCACAGAGTTGAAGAAAGAGTCTGCGCGTTGTACATGAGTGAGAGTTTCTTATTCACTGGGGACGTTTTCAGCAGGTTGATCGTAACTGTACCGCTTTTGCCCGCATGCAGGCTGTGCATGCCTTCACCATCCGCACCGGTTGTCATGGTGTTTTTGGCCTCGGTCATGGAAACCACAATCCCCTCATCAGAGTTCGCAGCTCCGTAACCCAGGTCCACGGCACCGGAAGGGCCGGTCAGCGACGCCGTAACGTCAATAAAACTATAAGTACTCATAAGATTCCCCTTAACGGACTACGTTGATTTGAACATCGCCATAATGCACAGCACCCGCCAGCTTACAGGCCACCTGCATTAGTGGTGCTTTGCGCTTTTCGCGATCAGCCTGTGCCTGCTCAGCCATTGGTGTGATATAGCAGTAATACCCTTTCGTCAGCGTATCGCCGGATGACAGTTCTCCAATAGGGCCGCCATTCCAGATGCCCGGTGCAATAAGACCGTTCTTCTCTGCCTGCTCCATTGACTGCTCCACATTCGCCAGCAGACGGGTGCCGCCGGCGTCAGTCTGCGGAATTTTGGTTGATGAGGTGTAAAGCAGGTTGAAATAGTTGGTCTGCACGTAGTTCTGCAGCCAATCCAGCCCGTGCCGCTCATCGAAGAAATCACCGTTAGCCATAACGCCCTGCTGGAGGATTGCCGTGTCATTCGCGTAATAGACATAGACGTTGGCATTTTTCGCATCTACTGCTGCTGCCTCCGCACTGCTCAGGGTTTCATAAGCCACGCCTGGTTCACGTTTAAATTTCAGCGTGATGGTGGTATTACTGCCGGTGAAGTTGACTGTGAATGCCCGAGCAAACGCTGAAAGCGCAGCATATTTGCTGGTCGTTGAGTACTGAATGAAGGTCCGGCTGCAACCCGCTTTTTTCAGCGTTGACGCAATATCCGTCGATGAAGCTGAATCGATGATGCCCATATCTGCAGAGGTCACGGCGAAAATTCGGCTCACGCCTGACGCCTGAATAGCAGCAGCGGTGTCAGTGATGTTCTCTGCGGTCAGATCGTCTTTATCAGCAATAGTCAGACCGTACCAGTTAGTGAACTGGAGAACGGCGGTAACAGCCTGCGCCAGCGTTTCAGTGCTACCCGCCTCGCCAACTTCCAGCGTTTTTGCCCAGCGCCCGATATAAACTTGCGTCGGCTGCGGCGACTGAGAAAAATAAACCTGTGCGGCCGCATATTCGGGGCTGTCTGTTCCGAAATCTGCGCCAATGTCTTCTCCCTTGGTATAGAGACGGATGCGCTCCGTCACCGGAATGAAGGTCGAAGTGCCCAGAATGAGCAGTGAACCAAAATTACGACCTGCCGCCGCAGCGGGCGACAGAATTACGTCAACATTTACAATGCTGGATACAGGTAAGCCCTGTGCCATAAGTTATTCTCCGGAGATTGATATAGAACCGTCCACCAGCGATTTTACGCCATAGGTACGGATGTTTTTGCGGGAAAGCGTCGTGATAATGTCATAACGGCGCACCCACTCGTCATTGATGAGCTCAGGCAGGCTATAGATTTGCCCGGTTTCGATAAGTGAAAGCCCTGCCGCACTCCTTAGCGTTGTAGCATTCTGTTCCACCGCTACTCCCTCCCTGAAACGTGAGGCAATGCCAGCACCGGACGGACCGTAAAAACTACTCAGCACCGTCACCTGCTCCCATGTCCACTGCTCGCTGCTTTCACCTCCCTGAATACTTGCCGGCGTGCCATCACGCGGCGTAACTGATAAACCAAATCCACACCAGGTCAGTCCATTCTGAGGTTGCGGCTCTGTCCAGCGTGGCATTACCATATCGGTTGTCAGGCCGGTTACACCGCATATCCATCGGCTGATCTGACGCTTAAGAGCCTCATCGTATTCCGGGCCTGTATCTGTGGAGGTGAGATAGCCCGGTTGAGTACTGTCGTTAGTCAAAGGATGACCCTCCCTCAAGTCTCATCAGCCCAAAGTGGGCATGTACAAAGTCGGTATCGTAGCGGGTGTATGGTTCGGGAATTGTCACGCCGCAGAGGCGTGCGTTGCGCGTTACTACGTCAGCGTCCAGTCGCGGAAACATGCCTGTGAATGGCATCCTCCTCGGGGTGTTAGTGGGGAGATGCCCCTCATCCGGCGTTTGAACCTGTCGATGACAGACCAGTGGATAATCGACAACATCTGGATCGAGCCGCACGTTTGTCCTTTCCAGCATCGGCATTATTTTTTTCTCACGACATAAGAGATTGAATTCAAAATGAGGGCATTCGCATTTAACGGTTTACTGTCAGTAGATCGCGGATCCCTGCGGCGCTGCTGGGTTTTCTCTGACAGCGTATGAAGGCTGTCATCAGAGCTGAAGACAGCCTTTGCTCTATCCCTTACGATCTGACCAGCCGTCTCCAGTTGCAGCAGTACGCCTGATGTATTCCCATCCAGGGCAGCACGGGCTGCTGACCTCAGGGAGTCGGTTGTGATCGCACGGGTATCTTCAATACCCATCTCCAGAAATGGCAGGGGTGGCAGCGTGGCTTTCTGCCCATCAATTTCCACTGTGGCCCCTGTCGATTGCAGATATCCCAGCTCAGCATTGTTCATTGGGGAACCGTCCCGCGCCCCGTTATCTGCCGGAATGCCCACCAGCACATCCATCCTCGTCAGCTGCCGCAGAGACTCCAGCACAGCGGCAGCATTATCGCCCCTTACAGTCAGTCCATTTTTCATAGCAACTGGCGACCACCAGTACCGGGCATTGCCCACCGATAAAACTCGCGCCCTTGTGCGGAGTTGTTCCAGCATCCGGTCCTGGCACAGACAATTTCTGAACCGTCATCTCTGGCGCTGACCTTATCCACCCATTCCGATCTCAGAATGCCGCCACCGGCAGAATTCACGTTATTACTCACCAGTGAATACCTGCATAACCCGGCATAGTGCGCGGTAAATAATTCAGCAAGACTGGGGGCCGGCTCATCAGGAATGCTCTCATCCACTAACGAATCAGCCATGTCGGGATAGAAATTTTCTGGCGTATCAGGAAAACGATGTGCGCTGGAACACTTAGAGAAATCTGCGCGAAATGTTTTTTTTCCTGTAAGCCTGCTTTTTTTTGGCATTTTGCTGTCACTCTGTGCACTTTTGCTGTCCCGCTCATGAGCAGGAACGGTTGTAACGACCAGTTGCGCCGTCAGGTCGTATGCTGGCAGTTGCCCGGTCTTGCTGAAAATTCGCAACTATAAGGAGGTGCTTTCATGCTCGATGTCTTTTGACTACGGGTTGATGTCTGCCCTACGAGGCGCATAAAAAAGCCCCACGTTATGCGGGGCCTGATCAACGGGCTTTGTAATTTACTGGGTACAACAAAAATAAAAATTTGTTCTATCTAAGGCACTGTTCTCTTATGTATTGCTGCAAGCCCGCTATCTGTTTTCCGGCAACGTTGATTCGCTCTCTGAGGATGAAATAATTCCGTTGAGCGGCGTCAGTAAGTCCGGGGCTGGCTGCAACATCCAGGCCGGCGGTGCCGGTGGCGTCACCTCTGGGGCAGATTGCATTGAAGTGCAGCCCGCACTTACCAGAGTTAACGCACTGCTGAAGAGAATCAAGCCCGGCTTTAGCCTCTGCCAGTTCCTTCGTATATTTCTCATCAAGCGCGGCCACATCGCGTTGGCGCATTTGCAAATAGGTAATGTTGCCATAAGCCAGCCTCAGTTCTTCTTTAGCCTTGTCGCGCTGAAATTTAAATGTGACAGCCTGATAGTGATAATGGCTGGTGAGCAATCCCGCACATGTCAGCAGCATCATTATCGCAATGCTAACCAAAAGTAATCGCGTCATTTATCCAGCCCCCAGCATGTTAATTCTGATTCCTGATCGCGACGCTCAACCTGTCCAAAGCAGTCGTTAGAACGGATGCGACAGTCTTTACCACCGTCAAATATCCAGCGCTTTATCTCAGCGCATGCGCCCTTGAGATCCCCGGCATTAAGTTTGCGGTAGAATGCTGACGGCAGACATTTACCGGGGCCAATGTTCCAGGGACAAAATGAAGCAATTCCTACCTTCTGCGGATCAGTCAGCGGAACAATTACATTGCCGTTTACCCATGTCAGTGCCTTAGCCTGCTCCGCTCTGTCGATGGTCCGGCACTGCTCTGCTGTCAGCGTCATACCCTTTACTACTGGCTTATCATTTATTCGCGTAACACCGCCGCAGATCGTCCATACACCGCCTGCGTCAGGATAAGCTGTCAGGCTGCTTCCCTCTTTCTCCTTCTGGAATTGTTCCATCAGGGTGGGCGCTGACGCACCAGCAGCGATAAGTGTCAACATTGCCGCGCTTAGCCTTGTTTTCAGCTGTCGGGATAGCATCATGTTTAATCCTTAACGGAGTCGAGCACCCTATTAATACCCTGGATGACTTGCGGTGATTTCTGTACAGCAGGTGAGTCTTTCGACCCGTTGAGGTAATCGAGCACCGCTTGTGCACGAACGCGGTCCAATTCAAGACGCTCCTGCTCGCTAAGCATGTTTTGTTCAATTTCTTTGCGCTTTAATTTCTCTGTACGGCGTTTGTCCAGATACCCCAAGATGGCTATCACCAAACCTGCCAGGGCGGTGACCATGTACACCCTGTCGAGTGTCACAACACCGGCAAGGCTCGAAAGAGTTGCCATCCAAGTGCCCCCACTGATTGCACTGTCTGCGTGTTGATTCATACGAAACATATCCGCCCAGGTTCGGGGATTTGACCAATTAGAAATTGTCTACTTTCTGAACCAGATAAGTCCGTTTAGCTTTCAGGTTATCGAGATACAAAAGCCTGGTCGCCATTGGGTAGCCAATGAGAAATAAAACGCCGCGGTGCGGTTTTTTTTTGCCTAAAATTTGCAGACTGCCATCCTGAAAATTACGGGATTCTGGTGCCAGACAGAGCGAAATAAAAAGGCCCACTAAGTGAGCCATTGAATCAGAATATCTAAAGCGTCAGGCAGTAACTCATACATGCCGCTTTCCCAGCGCATCTAGCGCCATTTCTGACGCCTGTTCACGCATATCGTACTGAATGAGCGCCTCCGGTAGACCCGGAGAAAACCTATATGCGACTTCTGGCCGCTCAGAGTTTGCTGGAGGGGATTAACAATACTTACTTTCCAGGGTAGTAGCGCTGGCGCTACAGCGTTAACTGCTTTACCCTTGGCAACAGCGGGCATCACCTTACCCCCGTAAAGGGATAGACAATGATTTATCCCCTCTAGGGGATAAATAAAAAGGCGCCTCCGGGCTGGTGAGGCCCGAGGCGCTTTGACATCCACATAAGGAACTGACTTTGGCCGATAGTCTGCATTAGCTGGTAATCGACTTTATCAGACTACTAAGGAAATTGCGGACCGCGTTAGCATTTTTTTAATATTTTTTTCGACGTCAATTCATCGTCCGTAGCATGCCGTACATCCAGCATTGCCAGGCACTCCGCAATAAAGCTCTTGGACATATTAATTTTGATTTTCTCAATCTTCTTATTGTTTTGAGCCTGCTTCACAAGAGTCGACCTTATCAGAATACTAAGGAAGTTGCGGACCGCGTGAGAAGTTTTTAAAATTTTTTTCGAAGTCAATCCTTCGTCCCTGTCAAGCCGCGCATCCAGCCCCCTCAATAAAGCTTACAGCCATCTGAATTTCAATTCTTATTATTTTCTTCTCGCATTAATCCTGCTTCGCAACAACCAACCTTATCAGATTACTAAGGAAAATGCGGACCGCGTTAAAGGTTTTTTGGCGTTTTTTTTCGGAGTCAATTCGTCGTCCATATCAAGCCGCACATCAAGCGCTGCCAGACACCCCTCAATAAATCCTTCAGCCATCTGAATTTCGATTCTTACTATCTTCTCATCTCGTTTAGCCTGCTTCGCAAGGGTACGTTTCGGGATATTAAAAAAGTAATGCATCACAATCATCGCGTGCTCATCCGGACGCCTGGCTTTAAGCCGTGACAGACAACCTTCTATAATCAGCCCGTCTTCATCGCTGCACGTAAGCGTTAATTTTGAAGCCTGCGGTAGCAGCCCTTTAAATCCTGCAGCAATTGTTGGGTAACCGATACCGCGACTGTCTGATTTAGCCCATCCGGCCCAACGCTCTAATACCTGTGACATATCACGCATATTTGATTCTCTCCACATACTCATTTTTTTATCTGTCGCGATAGCATCAAGGTAATCGCGAAATTAAGGAACCTCAATAACAGCTCAGCAGGCTGCCATTGCTGCTTCAAATACTTTCGTATCCAGGTGCTGTTCATCGTGAAGCGCTCTGCATAGCGGTGTCACAAATAAATCATGCACCTCCGTTGCCATTCTCATCCGACCTTGTCCGGCGATTTGATAAGAAACGCCAGCTTCCCTGCCGAGGCAAGCGCAGTTCTGCGACTTTACCCATCGTGTGTACTACCTGTTCTCCTCATGCTGACGCCTGGAATACTTAAGCCTGGAGCGAGCGCCTTCCCAGTTCTGAGCTGCTGCACTTACCCTTAGGTCCCTGATGACTGGTGACCAAGGAAGCCTACGCTGTCAGCTTAACTGCCCATGAAGTCTTAACACTCAAGTCACACTGCATATCTCACTTTCTGAGCCAGTTTCGCGCTGCAATAGCGAGAATCGCCGTCGATGATTTAATGCCCTTTTTCAGTGACCTAAAAAGCCCGAGGAAATGCAATCTCTTTACCCCTGACATGGAGCAGTACACGTGCTTTCATGGGCGATCCTCACGCAATGTGTTTTCAGGGATACGGCCTGTATCAATCCCGCTATAACTTCCGTTATTCCGGGATCCATTGATTGCACAGCGATCGCAGTTCTCTTTAGCTTCACTTCGGGAGGCATCCAATCGGGCTACAAGCATTGCTTCACGCCAGACCTGCACCGCACGCAACCAAAAGCCTTTGGCCTCCAGCGCGGTGGCCTGCTGCACCCGCTGGCGATATTGCTCACCCTCTTCCATGACCAGTTCGCTATTGATTGAATAACGCCAGTCGCTGGCACGCTTAAGTATTCCTCTGGTTAAAAGCGGTTTAATAACACGCTTCATAGCGATTTCATGCAGGCCGATCAGCATGCAGAGTTCGCAGACCTTTAGCGGCCCCCTACGGGTAATTAATTTAAGAACTTTTAATTCGTAATTGATCATAATTTTCTCTCGTTAGCCGCGAAAGCCATGGGGCACAGAGCAATCAGGTTTTGGCAACACCGTGATATCCCGCTGAATGTTTCGCTGCAGGGCTTTCCACTCAGAACGCGGTGGGCGACCGGCCTTGTGCCATTTGGCAGCTGACTGCAGATAGCCAGGCAGATTGCCAGGGATGAACAGCGTTTTAGGACGCATATACTGATATTCCTGAGTGCCTTCCCAGTGGACATGCTTGTAATCCACCACCAGACAAAGCTCTTCCACCGTAAACGCATCTTTGAGCCGGGAATTGATGTGACCCATCGACGACTGCGCCTCTGTGTACTTAGCGCCGGTAACCTTGTTCAGATGGCTTAAGACTTTCCGGGAATGCCTGACGAATGACCACTCATCGTCTGGTTGCGTAGCAAACTGACAAGTAGGAGTTGTTGTAATCTCTGAAGTATTCTCTGATGTATTCTCTGTAAGACGGGGGCAATTTGCCCTAATGGATGATGGCAGACTGCCTTTATCAATGGGGGCAGATTGCCCTCCCCGATGAGTGCGACTTGCATTCTTCGATGAGGGCAAATTACCCTCATCGGCCAGCATTGGATTTGCATGATTTATTGCGTAGTAATTAGTCCGATCATGCTGTGTTTTTTTCAGCTGCTCGACAAAAATCAAATCGCGTTTTTTAAGTGATGTCAGAGTACGTTTAACTGTGTCCGATGACCAAAATGGAAACTGATTAGTCCACTCTTCAATAGTGTTATAAACCCAGCGCATACCGTCATATTCGACACCAGACCGGGTGTCCTCCAGCCAGTAGCAAATTTGTTGCAGTACAATCGCCTCATTCAGACCAATACGCTGCGCGAGCATCGGGCTAATTACCAATGGCTTAACTTTCAGAAGCAGGCTCATGAACTATTTTGACCTCCCTGAAATATTGCTTAAACCATTGGAGAGAACTGAAGCAATTACCATGTTTATCGCTGTCACGCAGTTAGATAACCTGGCCGTTTTCTGGCTCCCAACGAATGACCCGCGCACGCATATCACGGACAATATGCTCAGGTTTTTGCATTTTTTCACCGCCATCGACTGTTTTGCATCGTCTACAGAACTGTCGTCAAAGATGTGACTAACTTCTTTGTTAATCCCTGGTATATTGAACCCATACCACAGTGCTCTATGACATAAGCGGCCAAAGGCAGTAGGAAGGCAATGAAATTGCGGTAATTCTGAATGTCTGATTAAATTGATCACGCGATTAGCTCTCCATACACATTGATTTAGTCGCATCGAGCGCCGCGGGCTGCAATCCCCCGGCGCTCACCTTTTTTGAAACACAAAACAGGCAATATATTGGCGACAGTTACCCTTGCCGCACCGCCATGATTTGATCGCTGTTTTCTCCAATATGCTTATCCTCATCTACTACGCCGCCAGCGACTGCTTTGTGAATGCAGCCTGCATGTTTCCCAATGCCATCAATTGAATTCATCAGGCACTGACTGATGTCCGCATTATCAATATCTTTAATATCCACCAGCGGAACGTTTAGCGTGGTTATAGCGTTTGCAATATGCCTACTGCAAAATCATGGCCAGGCCCGCCGTGAAAATCTGATTAATATTTGTGCATCATCGGTTAAATATCACCTCCTCAGTCCAGCCCAGCAACTCAGCAGCTTTTAAATACCCACCAAAAAATATGAACCCGGCCTTTTCAGTGTCTCTACCAGCTGTGCTGGTGGTTTTTATGGTTGCCGGTGCGTTTGAACCAAGACCAAACCCTCTCTAACTAATTTCTCTACTGATAAAATTGCTGTTACAAGTCCTGGTGTATGTTTGATAAGGCTGGAAGTGTAGAATTCACAGCTCACTGTTTTTTCTGTGAAAAACCAGCTAATCGTTCAGCTATATCCAGGCATGCAGCATGTACTCACTTCTGTTCAATTCTTCTGCCTCCAGGCAGGTCCTTAAACCAACTTCACAACATGCTTCATCATGCGCCATGCGCAAATTTTTTGCGTTTTTATGGATTTACCTTCATCGATTGCGTAACACGCATGCTATTATATGCATTCTTATTGCGCAAGTTAATTTGCGTTTCATGCAAGCCAGCCATTAAATAGGCCTATGAACATAGGAAATCGAATCAGAGAGCTTCGCCTTGCGCGGGGAATGAGGATTAACGATCTGGCTGATGCTGTAGGCGTCGATCAGGCAAATATTTCACGTCTTGAGACAGGAAAACAAAAATCCTTTACCGAGCAATCGCTTAATAAAATTGCGAATGCACTGAATGTGGGCCTTGGCGAATTATTTATTCCCTCACATCCAGAAAATACTGTATATAATAACAGTAAGGATATTGAAAAAGCCATACAAGGGGGGGATGTGTATCGTGTGGATTTGCTTGACGTAAATGTGAGTGCTGGCCCAGGAGCGTTTATAGGAAGTGACATCATTGATGTTATTCGCTCTATTGAGTACAACACCGACCATGCCAGGAACTTTTTCGGCGGTAAGCCTCAGGCTACTGTAAAAATGGTTAATGTTCGCGGCGACAGCATGTCAGGGACTATTGAGCCTGGAGATCTGATTTTTGTTGATGTTTCAGTGACTCAGTTCGATGGGGATGGTATATACGTCTTCGGTTTTGATGGGAAAATACACATCAAGCGCCTGCAGATCGTTCCTGACAAAATTGTCGTCATTTCTGATAATACACGCTATCGGGATTGGTACATTGATGAAACAAATGAGCACCGCTTTTACATCTTCGGCAAAGTCATGATTAGCCAGTCGCAAACCTTTAAGCGTCACGGCTAACCCCCCTGACAGCACTCAACACCCGGCATGCCCGGGTTTTTTGCTCTTTTGGCATTCCTAACTTAAAAATGGCGCATTTTAACTTACCTTATATGCATATCAGCTTTAACGTTTGCCCTCCGGGCAATAAACCTGAACGAAGACCATATCTGTAATGGAGATACTGGCGCTGTAAGTTTGCAATGCGGCAAGGAAACGCTGGCAGGTAATCCTGCATCACGTTTCGCTGCTTATAAAGTTTGCCCCAACCTGTTACCACACGAAAAAAGGAATCACCTCTGGCTCATCCCTCGTTCAATATCTACTGCTCTGTTTCGGCAATTATGTAAAGTTTATGTTAATTTCAAATCTGCTTAGCAGGCTAATTTTTTCAGTATAATTTATGATTGACGTAAGCGAAAAAACTCTAACCTCGCTTAGCGTCTCAAATTCAGCAATGAGTACAGTTTCAGCCCTATCTCCCCTTAACTTCCTGGTTCACAGGCTTATTCTTGTTGAATATTGCTGAGTTACTTTTTCACGATTCAGGCCTCTATAAGGCCTATCTCCATGTTAAGTTTTGTTTTTACACAAAAAGAACCCCAGCAAGGATACTGGGGTTTGGTACTTGCAAACACCACGTCAATGATCGGCGTGCTGCGCGGCAAAATCTGTTGTGGTTCAGGCGACCCGAACGGTGCTCATCTGCATCACGCTTTTCATCGCCTCAACCACATCGCCGTCTACACAGTAGCGGCTGAACTCGTCAGTCTCGGCTTCTGAACACATGGAGACCCCCGCTTTGCGGTAGCGCATCGGCGACGCGACAAGGCGGCTGGCCGAGCTGTGAACTTCATCAATCCCCATGTCGAGAAACTTTTGCAGGTTGCTGAGACGTACCCCGGCACCCGCCATAATAATAGGACCGGTGCTGGCCTCATTTAGTTCCCTGAGTAATGCAATTCCGTTTTCAGCGCTCTGCTGCTGACCGGATGTCAGAATACGCGCCACTCCCAAATCCGTTAGTTCTTCCAGCGCACGCTTAGGGCTGTGACAGAGATCGAAGGCGCGATGAAAGGTTACGGCCAGGCCGTCACACAGCGCCATAATCTGCCGCATCTGACCATGATGAATGTGAGCATCTTCATCCAGCATCCCAATCACCAGACCAGGAAAACCGAGTTCACGGATTAACGCCACATCCGATTTCATCGCTTCAAATTCGCGTGCGGTGTAACAAAAATCGCCACCACGTGGCCGGACAATAGGATGAACCGGAATCGAAACTTCTTGCCGGGCGGCATTCAGCATCCCCGCCGACGGGGTCAGGCCGCCTTCACGCGGTGCGGCACAGAGTTCAACCCGATCGGCGCCCGCCTGTTGTGCGGTCACAGCGCAATCCACGCCATAGCAGCAAATTTCCAGTGTGGTCATTCTCTTCTCCTTTACATGACTCTGGTTCAAGGCAGATTCATCAGTTAGTCTGGCTGCTGGAATGAGTTTACCGGGAAAGTTAACTATGGCATTCAATTTCGACCAACGGATAGACCGTCGTCACAGCGATAGCCTTAAATGGAACAAATATGCGGACCAGGACATTCTGCCGTTGTGGGTGGCAGACACCGATTTCCGATCGCCTGACTGCGTCATCGATGCGATTAAAACCCGTGCCGAACATGGGATTTTTGGCTATGGCGACACGCCAGTGGAATTTATCGATAGCGCGATAGCCTGGCTCGTCTCACGCTATCAGTGGCACGTTAATCCGGAATGGATTGTGGTTTTGCCGGGTGTCGTAAGCGGGCTGAATCTGGCAGTGCGCGCTTTCACCGCCCCTGACGAGCTGACGATTGCGCCAACACCCATCTATCCGCCGTTTCGCGGTGCAGCAAAACTGGCAGAGCGCGGTCAGATCACGCTGCCGCTGTCGCTGCAACAGGGACGCTGGCTGCTGGATCTGGCTGCGCCGGAAGGTCAGCTGGACGATAAAGCGCGGCTGTTAATGCTGTGCAACCCGCAGAATCCGGGCGGCACCGTCTATCGCCGCGAAGAACTGCAGGCGCAACTGGAATTGGCGCAGAAGCACGATTTGATTGTCTGTTCCGACGAGATCCACAGCGATCTGCTGCTGGAACCCGGCGTTAAGCACATACCCTTTGCTTCACTGAGCGAAGATGCAGCCCAGCGTAGCGTGACGCTGATGTCGCCCTCAAAGTCCTTTAATATTGCCGGTCTTGGGGCTTCCATCGCCATCATCCCCAACGCCGGGCTGCGCGCGCGCTTTAACCGGGTACGACGCGGCATTGTGCCGGATGTTGATATTCTGGCACTCACGGCAGCAGCAGCGGCATGGCGCGAGGGTGAGCCCTGGCTGAATGCGCAGAATGCCTATCTGCGCAGTAACCGTGACTGGCTGGTGTCGCAGGTCAATAAGATGACCGGCCTGTCACTCGCCTCACCGGAAGCGACCTACCTGGCCTGGATCGACGCCAGCGCGCTGGGTGTGGCCAGCCCGGCGCTCTATTTTGAAAAGCACGGGCTGGGCTTAACCGCCGGACGTGAGTTTGGCAATGACCAGTTTGTCCGGCTCAATTTCGGCTGTACCCGCGCGCTGCTCGACGAAGCCGTTGCGCGCCTGAAGCGTGCGTTAGCCGCCCGTCTTTAGTTCTGCTCGCTGGCGACAATCTCCTCCAGTCGCCACGGATGGAACTTGATTGTCGTCTGCCCATCCGTTACCGCCAGGGTCGGATTGGGCAGGCGCTCATTCTCGCCCTGCGGTGAACTGGTTTTAAATGAAATACCCGGCTGCGTCAGCGCCTCATCTGACAGCAAGGCCATCGCGCGCACGCCCAGCGTCTGATGATCGCCCCGTAACACCACCTCAATATGCTCCCAGCCTTCATGGCGATAACGCTTTTCACCCGGCCATGGCAGTTCAACCACATCAATCTGCCTGCCTGCGACAATCAGCGGGTCATGGAGTTTAAACAGGCAAATCTGCCTGCCGTTGATCATCGCCGCCGAAAACTGCGTGCCAATCTGCTGCAAACCTTGCTGCCAGCGCATCGCCGTCGTGTCCTGATGGCAACGCACCGCGATATGGTCCACTTCCAGATCGGTAAGACGCAAACCGAGCCGCTGCGCAAAACTTTGCAACGATTCTTCAAAACGTCCTAAATCTGTCTTTAAATCATCCAATTCTGCCGGAAAAGTTCTCGTCACTACCCCACTTCCTCTCAATTTGTTTAGCATTTATAACCCGCCTGGCTTTTGGCGCGCCGCATGCTGAGCATCACATAATGATAAGATTCATCTTATTTGGCCCGAAATTTAACGCTAATCCTTATAATAACATCTTTCATTTCGGATTTATCTCCTGTTTAGGACCATGAGTTCCTTGATGAAAGCATGTTAAATATATGATTATTATCAACTTCTTTAATACAATAAGATAACTCTCATTTACCTGGCAAACAATTGCAGCCCACCCCGCCTTCCTATAAATTTGACCTAACACAACCAAAAGGAATGGCTCTATGTCTATGCTCATCGTTGTCGCTGTCCTGATCGCACTGATGGGATTTGCAATCTCCCGCCATTGGAAGGTGCGTGAAGATAAAAGCGTAAAGAACCCACGCCGTCATCTGCGACGTCGTTAATGCTTCAGGGAAACATCTATTAAGCTCTGTTTCCCCGCTTCATCCAACTGCTGACGCCCACTGACATTTCACGTATACTTTTCCCCTCATTTTTTTCCGTTTTGTCTGCCCCATCCGTTTCTGCCTCTTCGTGACGCGATGCGCTCAGGCAAGATGATGACAGCCCGGCTTTCTGGTCCGGGCGTTGCTCAGCACATGAAGGTAACTCGGTGAATATTCAGGCACTTCTTTCCGCAAAAGTCAGTCAGGCAATGGTTTTAGCCGGCGCACCCGCCGATTGCGAACCCCAGGTTCGTCAATCCGCCCGGGTTCAGTTTGGAGACTATCAGGCCAACGGCATTATGGCCGTGGCGAAAAAGCTGGGACAGGCACCGCGACAATTAGCGGAAACGGTGATTCAGCACCTCGACCTGACCGGCATCGCCAGCAAAGTCGAAATTGCCGGGCCGGGCTTCATCAATATCTTCCTTGACCACAACTGGCTGGCCAGTCATGCCCGGGAAGCGCTGCGTCTGCCGCGCCTTGGCGTGCAACTGGCCGAGCCCCAGACTATCGTCGTCGACTACTCTGCGCCTAACGTTGCGAAAGAGATGCATGTGGGCCACGTCCGCTCCACCATCATTGGTGACGCGGCGGTGCGTACGCTGGAGTTTCTCGGACATAAAGTGATCCGAGCGAACCACGTTGGCGACTGGGGAACGCAGTTCGGTATGTTGATCGCGTTCCTGGAAAAGCAGCAGAATGAAGATCATGCAGAGATGGCGCTGGCCGATCTCGAAGGCTTCTACCGTGAAGCCAAGCGCACTTATGATGAAGATCCTGAGTTTGCCGAGCGCGCGCGCAGTTATGTGGTGAAATTACAGGGCGGCGATGACTATTGCCGCCAGATGTGGAAGAAGCTGGTCGACATCACCATGAGTCAGAACCAGAAAATCTATGACCGCATGAACGTCACGCTGACGCGCAATGATGTTATGGGTGAAAGTCTCTATAACGATATGCTGCCTGGCATCGTCTCCGATCTGAAACAGAAAGGCTTAGCGGTAGAGAGTGAAGGTGCGACCGTGGTGTTCCTGGATGAATTCCAGAACAAAGAGGGTGAACCGATGGGCGTCATCATCCAGAAAAAGGATGGCGGCTACCTCTACACCACCACCGATATCGCCTGTGCGAAATATCGTTACGAAACGCTGAAAGCCGATCGTGTGCTCTATTACATCGACTCACGTCAGCATCAGCATCTGGTTCAGGCCTGGACTATCGTCCGCAAAGCGGGTTATGTGCCGGAATCTGTTCCGCTGGAGCACCATGCGTTCGGCATGATGCTGGGCAAAGATGGCCGTCCGTTCAAAACCCGCAGCGGCGGCACCATCAAGCTCTCCGATCTGCTGGATGAAGCCTATCAGCGTGCCTACACGCTGGTGCGTGAGAAGAACCCGGAGATGAGCGAAGCGGAAGTGAAAACGCTGGCGGAAGTGGTTGGCATCAGCGCGGTGAAATACGCCGACCTGTCAAAAAGCCGTACCACCGATTACATTTTCGACTGGGACAACATGCTGGCGTTCGAAGGCAATACCGCGCCTTACATGCAGTATGCCTATACCCGCGTACTCTCCGTGTTCCGCAAGGCGGGCATTGATGCCGATTCGCTGGATGCGGAGATTGTGATCAGCGAAGAGCGTGAAGCGCAGCTGGCCACCCGTCTGCTGCAGTTCGAAGAGGTTATTACGCAGGTCGCTCGTGACGGCACGCCACACGTGATGTGTGCCTATCTCTACGATCTGGCCGGTCTGTTCTCCGGATTCTACGAGCACTGCCCGATTCTCACCGCAGAATCAGACACAACCCGTCTGAGCCGACTGCAGCTGGCCGCGCTGACCGCGAAGACGCTGAAGCAGGGCCTGGATACGCTGGGCATCGACACCGTCGAGCGCATGTAACCTCTTAAACGGAGAGGGGTTTCCCTCTCCGTTGCTGAATTCGTATATCCGCTCTGATCCCCCAAATCTTCGCAGCAGGATGGTGTTATGTCTGTAGCCGCGCACCTCATCAGCAGCCACCTTCCCACCATAAAACAGTTGCAGTGCTTTCTGGCTGTTGCGCATGAGCTGAATTTTCGCCGGGCCGCAGAACGTCTCAGCATGACGCAACCTCCGCTGACCCGTCAGATTCAGAGTCTGGAAGATCTGCTGGGCCACTCGCTGTTCAGCCGCACGACCCATGAGGTAACGCTCACCGATTCTGGCCGTGCGCTGGTCGCGAAGGCGGAAGCGATCCTGACTGCGCTGAATGCCCTGAAGCAGGATGCGCAGCCCGCCGCGGCACGGCTACGCATCGGGCTGACCCGCACGCTGAACTTTGAACTGATTGCGCCACTTAACCGGCAGCTCGCCGCTTTTCATGCCAGCGAAGAGATGGAGATGCCCCGCCTGACCTCCCCTCAGCTTTTGCAAAGCCTGGCCAAAAACAGTCTGGATTTAATACTCACCGGAGAAAAGGGGTCGGATGCGGAAGACACCGTTCAGTACGCCTGGGTTTACCGTGAGCCGCTGCTGATTGCCATGCCGTCGGCGCATCCTGCCAGTGTGGCGGAGCAGGTCTCGCTGGAAGCGCTGGCCGATCTGCCGCTGTTCTGGTTTGCCCGCAGCGCCAATCCGCTGTTTTACGATAAATGCGAGCGCTACTTCGCCACACTCAGCGTCACGCTGAAACGGGTAAGAGAGCCGGACGATTCCCTGCTGATGCTGTCACACATCGCCAGAGGAAAAGGATTCGCCCTGATGCCGCAGTCAAAATGCACCTTTAATCAGGCAGGTCTCTGTTACCGCCCGCTGAGAGAGGATGCGGCGCAGCAGCTGGCGATTGATGTTTACGCGGCGATTCGCGCCGATGAAAAAAATGAGGCGGTTCTCAATGCGCTGAGAGAACTCTCTCATCCCGGGAATGCGATAACGTCCGCATGATGCCGTGCCGCTGAAACGCAGCGAAGCACCACCACACTCTTCTCCCTTCTTAATCTCCGCTCAGCCTGTTGCTGAGAGCTTACTGTGTCGACACGCCGGATAGATGTCTGAAGCCCTTTCATTCGCCTGATACCTTTTTTGCATGACGGAAAGAGCAATTCATTGCTTTCACGCGGAGTGAAACAATCGCGTCTCACATACGAGGAGCGACAATGAAAAAGCGAACGTTAACTCAGGGTCTGGACGTCAGCGCAATCGGCTATGGCGCGATGGGGCTCAGCGAATTTTATGGTCAGACCGATGACCGTCATTCCCTGCAACTGCTCAATAAGCTGCGCGATCTGGATATCACCTTTATCGATACCGCCGATCTTTACGGGCGCGGTCACAACGAGCAGTTGATAGGTCAGTTTCTTGCCGGGCTCAATCAGGCCGAACGGCTGAAATTCACCGTGGCCACCAAATGTGGCATTGAACGTCCTGCTGATGCGGCCTATGCCCGCACCATCAACAATCAGCCGGACTACATTACCCGCTGCTGCCATGAATCACTGAAACGGCTGGGCGTTGAGCGCATCGATCTCTTTTATCTGCACCGGATCAGTCCGGCGACACCGATTGAGGAGAGCATGCAGTGTCTCAGCCGTCTGGTGCAGGAGGGAAAGATTGCCCGGATTGGGCTGTGTGAAGCATCGGCTTCAACACTGAATCGGGCGCAGGCGATCCATCCGCTGGCCGCGCTGCAGACGGAGTATTCACTCTGGACGCGTGACATCGAAGAAGAGATTCTGCCGACGGTGAAAAAGCTCGGTGTCGGACTGGTGCCCTATTCGCCGCTGGGCAGAGGATTCCTGACGGGTAAATACCGTAAAAACAGCGATTTTGCCGAGGGTGATTTCCGCAAAAACAATGACCGTTTCCGGCAGGAAAATATCGATCATAATCTCCAGCTTCTTAACGCGGTGACGCCACTGGCTGAGAAATATCACGCCACCACCGGGCAGATTGCGCTGGCCTGGCTACTGGCACAGTATGACAAAATTGTGCCGATACCGGGCACCAAACAGATCGCTTACCTTACTGAAAACGCGCAGGCCGCAGATATGGAGCTGGAAGAGGAAGATATCGGGTTGCTGAACGCTGTTCATCAGCAGATTGAAGTTAAAGGCGGTCGCTACTCTGAGGAGGGAATGAAGGGGGTGAACGCCTGAATACAAAATACGCACTTGCGCACTGTGCATCGGTGCGTTAAATTGTTTTCAGTGTGATACAGGGAGGTAACGAGGTGGCGACGTTAAGGAATATTGAAAGTTTCAGGGATGACTGGCTTAAGGATTATTTTTTATATGGCAAATTTTCCAAAAGAATACCGTCAAGCCTCTCATCAGCGCTGGCGCGAAAGCTCGACATCATCAATGCGGCGATTAACTATAAGGATTTAAAGTCGCCGCCTGGCAATCGTTATGAGGAACTAAATCCACCTCTCAAGGGATATGCTTCAATCAGGGTCAATGAGCAATATCGGCTGATCTTTAAATGGATAGAAGGTAAGGCCGTTGACCTTTATCTGGATGCTCATAGTTATAAAACGCACAAGCGATGAAAACTGAGCCTGACTGCATCAGGCGCTGTAAGACAGCATGTAACACATCACCCTCTGTCAGTAATAAAGAGAGCAAGACTATGAACCAGGCGACCCGCAAACCGACCACTGTCGGTGACGTATTACTTTACGAATATCTGGAGCCAACCGGCCTGAAGATTCTCGACTTAGCGGAGATGCTAAAAGTGCACCGCAACACCGTCAGCGCTCTGGTCAACAATAACCGGAAGCTGACGCCGGATATGGCTTTCAGGCTGGCTGCAGCCTTCGAAACCAGCGTTGAGTTCTGGCTTAATCTGCAAAACAGTGTCGATATCTGGGAAGTGATGCATGATGCCAGGGCACAGGAGGAGATCAGTCGCGTAACACCGTTGAAGGATTTTCTGGTGCAGAAAGAGAATCAGCTGGCGTGAAAAGCTTTATAACGCACTGGTCATGACGGGATTTGAAACGGGTCAATTATCTGTCAGCCGCTGGGTCAGGGTTAGCATCGGTTTACAGCCAGGGTCATCACGTAACAAGGGAGCCAGGAGGCGATCTCCGGCTCGCCTTCAGTCAATTCAGCAACGATACCCTTACTCGTAATTGACCATCACTTCACTGCTCACCACCCGTAATCCGGGTGGCAGCGCCCCGCTTCCGGCGAAACCAAACACCATATGCAGGGTCTCACTGGCGCTCAGATGTGCCAGCCCGCGCGTGGTGCCGCTTGCCCCCTCCAGGGAAGTGCAGCGCTGTTCGCCGCACAAGCGCACCTGCAGGCCGGACGGGGCCGGTCTGCTCAGCTGATAACGCCAGTTAATAACGCTGACCTCCCCGCCAATGTCGGCGGGCGGCGTCAGCGGCTGCGCCCGTTGCCAGCTGCCGCGGTTCGCCAGCAGCGGCCCATTGGCCGTGGCACTCCAGGCACCACCGGCCGCCTGCGCCATCAGTGGCAGCATCACGAATGCCATCACCAGCCAGCGCATTATTTACCTCCGATGGTGGCAGTCATACGGATCTGGCGGTTGTCGCTCAGCTCCAGATTAGAGAGCACCACCAGCTGTGGCAGATTGCGGCGCAGGAAGCGCGCCAGCAGCGCACGCAGCGGATGATTGACCAACAGCACCGGTGGCGCACCCAGCATCTCCTGACGCTGCAATGCCGCCTGTGCCTGACTTAACAGCCGATCGGCCAGACCCGGCTCCAGTCCGCCACCGCCCTGCAACGCCTGTAACAGCAGGCGCTCCAGCGTGGAATCGAGCCCGATAACCTGCACTTCGTCATTACCCGGGAACCACTGCTGAGTAATCGCACGGCCCAGCGCCACACGCACCACGCTGGTCAGCTCCTGCGGATCGCTCTGCACCGGCGCATGTTCCGCCAGCGTTTCGATAATGGTGCGCATATCGCGAATCGACACCCGCTCCACCAGCAGGTTCTGCAGCACCTTGTGCAGGGTGGTCAGCGAGATCACTCCCGGCACCAGATCTTCGGTCAGCTTCGGCATCTCCTGAGTCACACGATCCAGCAACTGCTGCGCTTCCTGACGGCCAAACAGCTCGCTGGCGAACTGGCAAATCAGATGGTTAAGGTGGGTTGCCACCACGGTACTGGCTTCAACCACGGTAAAGCCCTGAATCTGTGCCTGCTCTTTCAGCGCGCTATCAATCCAGACCGCCGCCAGTCCAAAGGCGGGATCAACGGTCGCTTCGCCTGGCAGACTTCCGGCAGCCGTGCCCGGGTTAATCGCCATCCAGCGGCCAGGATAGGCATCACCGCTGCCAATCTCCACCCCTTTCATCAGGATGCGATAGCGTGCCGGTGGCAGCTCCATGTTGTCGCGGATATGCACCACCGGCGGCAGGAAACCGACATCCTGAGCGACTTTCTTACGGATACTGCGGATACGTCCCAGCAGCTCACCGTTTTGCTGATGATCGACCATCGGAATCAGGCGATAGCCCACTTCCATGCCCAGCGTATCTTCCAGCTGCACATCGGTCCACGACGCTTCGGTGGCGGCTGGCGTGTCCGCCGTTTTGGCGATGCCGCCCGTGACTTCCACTTTCTTCTTCGGCTGCATTTCGCGGCCGCGCAGCCACCAGGCCAGACCCAGTAAGGCGGCGGTGAACAGCAGGAAGACGAAGTTCGGCATGCCCGGCACCAGACCGAGCAGACCAATCACGCCGGCGCTCAGCATCAGCACGCGCGGATCTTTGAACAGCTGGGTGACCATCTGTTCGCCGACATCCTGATCGGTGGCAACGCGCGTCACGATAACACCGGCTGCGGTAGAGATAACCAGCGCCGGGATCTGCGCGACCAGACCATCACCGATGGTCAGCAGCGTATAGGTCTCTGCGGCATGACCCACATCCATACCGTGCTGCACCACGCCCACCAGCAGGCCGCCGATGACGTTGATTACCATGATCATGATACCGGCGACGGCATCACCACGAACGAACTTACTGGCACCGTCCATCGAACCGTAGAAGTCCGCTTCCTGGGTTACTTCGGCACGGCGGCGTTTGGCGTCATCTTCACCGATCAGACCGGCGTTGAGGTCGGCATCGATCGCCATCTGCTTACCGGGCATCCCGTCCAGCACAAAGCGCGCGCCCACTTCGGCGATACGGCCAGCACCTTTGGTGATAACCATAAAGTTGATGATGACGAGGATGATAAACACCACGATACCGATGGCGAAGTTACCGCCCACCAGGAAGTGACCGAACGCTTCAACCACCTGTCCTGCCGCGGCGGCACCCGTATGCCCTTCCATCAGGATGATACGGGTTGAAGCCACGTTCAGCGCCAGACGCAGCAAGGTAGAGAACAGCAGAATGGTCGGGAACGCCGCAAACTCCAGGGTCCGCTGGGTGAACATCGCCACCAGCAGGATCATGATCGACAGCGCAATGTTAAAGGTGAACAGCAGATCGAGGATGAACGGCGGTAATGGCAGAACCATCATCGACAGGATCATCAGGATCAGTACCGGCCCGGCCAGCACCTGCCACTGCATATCTTTAAAGTTGCCCGGTAAACGTAGTTTTGCGGCCAGGTTATTAGCCATCGTTTTTGCTCTCTCCTGCAAAGTCCATCTCTGCCGGAACCGGCAGGTTTTTTGGTTTGGTTGGGATCAGGCCGCCTTCGCGCTTCCAGCGACGCGACTGCCAGACCCACGCCAGCACCTCGGCCACGGCGGCATAGAGCGCGCCGGGGATGTGCTGACCAATTTCAGTATGTCGGTATAATGCACGCGCCAGCGGCGGTGCTTCCAGAACCGGGATGCGGTGTTCGGCAGCCAGTTCACGAATTCTCAGGGCGATCTCACCTGCGCCTTTCGCCACCACTTTCGGCGCACTCATCTTCTTCTCGTTGTACTGCAGTGCCACCGAGTAGTGCGTCGGGTTGGTGACGATGACATCGGCTTTCGGCACATCCGCCATCATTCGGCGTCGCGCTGCGGCGCGCATCTGCTGCCGGATGCGCCCTTTAACGTGCGGGTCACCTTCCTGCTGCTTATGCTCGTCGCGGATCTCCTGCATCGACATTTTCAGCTTTTTAAAGTGGCTGTGCAGCTGCCAGAAGACGTCATACCCGACCATCGGGATCAGCCCCAGCATCACCAGCGAACAGCAGACTGCGATCATCTCCATGCCGTGAATCAGCGCGGTGACGGGCGCTTCGCTGATCAACCGCAGCATCTCGGGCCAGTGGCTCCAGATGTACCACCAGCCCACCGAGCCAACCAGAATAGTCTTGAGGATGCCTTTAAACAGTTCGGTCCAGGCCTGCGCCGCAAACATTCGCTTGAACCCAGCCATCGGGCTCATCTTCTTCAGGTCGAACTTGATCGATTTACCGCTGAAAACGATACCGCCCAGCAGCATGGGCGCGGCGATTGCCACCAGCACCAGACCGCCCATCAATGGTAGCAGCGCCATCAGTGCCTGCGTGATCAGGCTGCCGATGTGGCTGACGATAATTTTGTCATCTCTGACCATGCCGTGATCAAAACGGAGTCCGGTGGCGACCATCGCCGCCAGCCGGTGCGCCATCATGTTGCCGCCCATCCACAGGATCATGATGCCGGCCAGCAGCATCAGTACGGATGTGAGTTCGCGCGAACGCGGAATCTGGCCCTCTTCACGCGCTTTCTCAAGTCGGTGGGCCGTGGGCGATTCTGTTTTGTCTTCGTCGCTATCTTCAGCCACGACAAACCTCGGTTGGCAGGAATTCTGAGCATAGGATGACAAATCTGGCTTAAGTTAAAGCGGAGATAAGATGAAGAAAACAGGCGTTCTTTCGGGGATGGGTCTGACAATGCGGAACGGGGCCACCCGAAGGTGACCCTGTTTATTATAACCTGCAGCTGTTTTGCCCGCCCGCAGGCGGACGAAACCTAGAACCCTAAGCTGTCCAGCAGGTCATCAACCTGATCCTGGTTCGCCACCACGCCCGGTGCATCGGCGTGAATCTGCGGCCCGTTCAGCAGGCTGGTGCCTTCCTGACGCTTCTCAGCGCTGACTTCTGGCATATTCTCCAGCAGCACCATTAACAGCTGGCGCTCAATTTCCTGGATCACATCCATCATGCGCTTGATCACCTGACCGGTCAGGTCCTGGAAATCCTGCGCCATCATGATTTCAAGCAGCTGCTTGTTGGTAAAGGCGGTATGCTCTGGCACGGCGGTGAGGAATGCGCGCGTATCCGTCACCAACTCCCGCGCATCACCCAGTTCAATCGGGTTCTCAAACCACTCATCCCAACGCCCTTTCAGCTGGGTTGCCCCGGCTTCCATCTTATCCTGATGGGGTTGTGCTGCTTCAACACAGTTCAACGCACGGTCGGCGGCCTGCGCCGTCATCTGCACAACATAATCCAGACGGTCGCGGGCATCAGGAATGGCTTCAGCCGCATCGGCTATGGCTTTATCCAGCCCCAGCTCGCGCAGGCTGTCGCGCAGCATGCGCGTCAGAGAGCCAATACGTGAAATGATGTCGTGTGCCGCGGCATCCTCAGTTGGTTTCGGAAAGTCGCTCATCACATCCCCTTACATGCCCAGTTTTTCGAAAATTTTACCCAGCTTTTCTTCCAGGGTTGCCGCAGTGAATGGCTTCACGACATATCCGCTGGCACCGGCCTGGGCGGCGGCGATAATGTTCTCTTTCTTCGCTTCCGCGGTCACCATCAACACCGGCAGCGAACTCATTGCCGCGTCGGCACGAATGGTCTGCAGCAGCTGCAGGCCATCCATGTTTGGCATGTTCCAGTCGGAAATCACGAAGTCGAAACCACCCGCTTTCAGTTTGCCGAGGGCGTCCACACCATCTTCCGCTTCTTCTACGTTATTGAAGCCCAGCTCTTTCAGCAGGTTACGCACAATACGACGCATCGTATTGAAGTCGTCTACTACCAAAAAGCGCATGTTTTTATCAGCCATATCTACTCCTGAGTTGTCTCGCCCGGCGGGACGGGCCTGTTAAATACGCAATGCCTGTCCGGCGCTAATTTTCGCCAGCATGTGCTGGCTGATGTTGCTTAAATCCACGACTTCGCTCACGCCGCCTGTGGCAATGGCCTCACGCGGCATGCCAAATACCACACAGCTGGCTTCGTTCTGGGCGATAGTCCAGGCGCCTGCCCGATGCATTTCCAGCATCCCGGCGGCACCGTCGTTGCCCATGCCGGTGAGGATGACCCCCACCGCATTTCGTCCGGCGTAAGTTGCCACCGATTTAAACAGCACATCCACAGAGGGTTTGTGCCGGTTAACCGGTGGTCCTTCATTCAGTTTCACCACATAGTTGGCGCCACTTCGGGCCAGCTCCATGTGCATTGCGCCTGGCGCGATGTAGGCATGGCCTGGCAGAATACGCTCACCATCTTCAGCTTCTTTTACCGTGATCTGACACAACTTGTTCAGACGCTCGGCGAAAGAGCGGGTAAAGCCTGGCGGCATATGCTGGGTAATCAGCAGTGCCGGGCTGGTCGCCGGTAACGGCTGCAGCACATGGCGAATCGCCTCAGTACCCCCGGTTGAGGAGCCAATCGCAATCAGCTTCTCACTACTCAGTAGCGGACCCGCTTTCAGCGTCGCCGGCACCGGCATCGCTGCACGGTTGTGCAGTCGGGCACGGGAGGCTGCACGAATTTTGTCGCCAATCATCTGGCTGTAAGACAGCATCCCTTCGCGGATACCGAGCTGTGGCTTGGTGACAAAATCCACCGCTCCCAGCTCCAGCGCGCGCAGGGTAATTTCAGAGCCTTTCCCGGTCAGCGATGAAACCATCACCACCGGCATTGGCCGTAACCGCATCAGTTTTTCCAGGAAATCGAGGCCATCCATGCGCGGCATTTCCACATCCAGCGTCAGCACCTGCGGATTGAACTGCTTAATCAAATCGCGGGCGACCAGCGGATCGGGCGCCGTAGCGACCATCTCCATATCCGGATGGCTGTTGATGATTTCAGTCATCAACTGCCGCATCAGCGCAGAGTCATCTACGCACATCACGGTGATTTTGCTCATCATCTTTCCTTCGTCAGTCCATAGACGGTTTGCCCGCGCAGCCAGAACTCTTTACTGATCTGACTGAAGTTTTCTGAGTGCCCGGCGAACAGAATGCCGCCCGGCTTCAGGAGCGGGGCAAACCGACGCAGAATCTTCTCCTGCGTCTCTTTATCGAAATAGATCATCACGTTGCGACAGAAAATAGCGTCGAACTGACCCGGCAGCGCCCAGTCATTGGCCAGCAGGTTAAGCTGCGCGTAAGTGACCATATTGGTCAGCTCGGGACGCGCCCGCACCATACCGGCATGAGGACCGGTGCCGCGCAGGAAGTAGCGCTGCATTTGCGCGGGTGACAGCGTGCGCAGCTCCTCCTGGCGATAAACACCCGCCACCGCTTTTTCCAGCACCTGGGTGTCGATATCGCTGGCATGAACCTGGAACTTGCCCGGTCCGGTGCCCAGCGCTTCCGCCAGCGTCATGGCGATGGAGTAAGGCTCTTCGCCGGTTGACGCTGCGGTACTCCAGACGCTGAAGTTGCCCTGTCGCTTACGTGCATGCTCCGCCAGAATCGGGAAGTGATGCGCTTCGCGGAAGAACGCGGTCAGGTTAGTGGTCAGGGCATTGATAAACGCCTGCCACTCGGCACTGTTCGGATCGGACTCCAGCAGCGCCAGGTAGCGACCGAAATCATCGATATTCAGCGTACGCAGGCGACGAACCAGACGGTTGTAAACCATCTCACGCTTGTGATCGGCCAGTACGATACCGGCACGCTGATAGATCAGCTGGCTGATACGACGAAAATGCGTATCGGAGAGCGGTAAACGCTGCACCATTTGCGACAGCAGCGTTGTCGTCTCATTTTGATCTAAAATTGTCGATTTTTTCATCTCTGCACCTGGCCCGAACTCAATACATTATTTGTCTGCTGCGATGCCCGGCGGCTCAATAGCGGCCGGGCCACGGGCGTTTAAAAGGTTTCCCAGTTGTCGTCGCTGCGGGTAGCAGGCGAACGACCAACGGCTAACGGTGCATCTGACTGGAGAGTTTTCATCGCCGTTGTCTTGTTAACGGCCTGAGCGACAAATTCTTTACCAATATTGAACACTGATACCGCTTGTTTTAAGTGACTTGCCTGATCTTCGAGCGCTGCAGCCGCTGCCGCTGACTCTTCGACCAGTGAGGCGTTCTGCTGGGTGACGCGATCCATCTCCGTCACGGCAAGCCCCACCTGGTCAATGCCACGGCTCTGCTCGTCTGACGCTGAGGCGATCTCACCCATGATGTCGGTGACGCGGGTGACCGCGCTGACGATGTTGCTCATGGTGTCACCGGCGCTCTCTACCAGCACCGAGCCGGTATTAACGCGGCTAACCGAATCTTCAATCAGACCTTTAATCTCTTTGGCGGCCTGGGCGCTGCGCTGCGCCAGGCTGCGCACTTCACCGGCAACGACCGCAAAACCGCGACCCTGTTCACCGGCACGCGCCGCTTCAACGGCCGCATTCAGCGCCAGGATGTTGGTCTGGAAGGCGATGCCATCAATCACACTGGTGATATCGGCAATCTTTTTGGAACTGCCGGCAATTTCTTTCATGGTGGTGACCACGCCATCCACCACTTTGCCGCCCTGCTGCGCGGTTTCAGAGGCGGTCAGCGCCAGCTTGGACGCCTGACGGGCGTTTTCGGCATTCTGCTTCACGGTCGCGGTGAGCTGCTCCATGCTGGCAGCGGTCTGCTCCAGCGAAGCGGCCTGCTGTTCGGTACGCGAAGAGAGATCGTTATTGCCGATGGAGATTTCGCTCGCACCGGTATAGATGGCATCAGAGCCGTCTCGAACGGTTCGCACGGTACGGACCAGCTCCTGCTGCATGTGCTGCAGCGAAGTCAGTAACTCCCCGATTTCGTTACGCACGCTAATCTCAACCGGCTGGGTCAGATCGCCCCGTGCGATGTGCTGGATATGCTCAATGCTCTGACGCAGCGGACGGATCAGCACCGAGCGCATCACGTTCCACACCAGGATAATCATCAGCAAGGTCACTGCCAGCGTGGCGATAACGATAGTGATGGAGCGGGTATACGCGTGCTGGTTGGCTTCCACACCCTGCTGAGACAGCGCTTTATTGTGCTCAAGCCACTCGCTGTAATCTTTCTGGAACTTGTCCTGGTAGCTCTGGGTCGGCTGATCCACAAAACCTTTGAAATTGCCGGCGGTGAAGAAGACCATCAGCTCCGCCAGCGCATCGTGATAGGCCTTGTAGTTCGCCTGTAACGCCCGGACGTTTTCGGCCGTTTTGCCTTCTTCTGACAGGTTATCGTTGAATATCTGATAGCTGACTTCAGCCTGCTTCAGCTCCTCGCCCGCCAGGGCGACCAGCTCTTTCACGCTGGCACCCGAGCCCGACATCTGTGCATCCTGCAGAAAACGGATACCGGCGCGGTTAAGGGTGTTGCGCGCCTGAACCAGCGAAACCCATGAGGTGCCCATCGCCTGTTGCAGAGTATTCAGGCGTTGGTTGTAGGCAAAATTCTCTTTATCTGAACTGACAGTTTTGAAAAACATTCCGCCGGAAAACAGCTGCAGCAGCGCAAACAGCGCCAGCACACACAGCAGGCCGGAGACGACTCGTACTCGACTAAACATAAACACCTCATTGGTTGGCGATTCGTGTGTATTTATCGGCGGAGACGGGGGGAACTTTATGCATGGCGACGGCTTTACGCCGCCGCCATGTTGAAAGAGGAAAAAATCAGGCGCGGGAAATTTTGAAAACGGAGACGGCCTGGGTCAGGACGCTGGCCTGCTGCTCCAGTGCGGCCGCAGCGGCGGCAGACTCCTCAACCAGCGAGGCGTTCTGCTGGGTCACGCGATCCATTTCGGTAACGGCCAGACCGACCTGCTCGATACCGCGGCTCTGCTCATCGGAAGCGGAGGCGATCTCACCCATGATGTCGGTAACGCGGGTCACGGCACCCACAATCTCATTCATGGTGCTGCCGGCGCTTTCAACCTGCAGTGAACCGCTGTTGACGCGTGACACCGAGTCTTCAATCAGGCCTTTAATCTCTTTGGCGGCCTGAGCGCTGCGCTGGGCCAGACTGCGCACTTCACCGGCCACCACCGCAAAACCGCGACCCTGTTCACCGGCACGTGCCGCTTCAACCGCCGCATTCAGCGCCAGGATATTAGTCTGGAAGGCGATGCCGTCGATCACGCTGATAATGTCCGCGATTTTCTTCGAGCTGCCGGCGATCTCTTTCATGGTTGTGACCACGCCATTCACCACTTTACCGCCCTGCTGCGCGGTTTCGGAGGCGGTCAGCGCCAGCTGGGATGCCTGACGGGCGTTGTCAGCATTTTGCTTCACCGTGGCGGTAAGCTGCTCCATGCTGGCGGCGGTCTGCTCCAGCGAAGCGGCCTGCTCTTCGGTGCGGGCCGACAGGTCGTTGTTACCGGCGGCGATTTCGCTGGCACCGGTAAAGATGGCATCAGAGCCGTCACGCACATTCCCCACCGTCATCACCAGCGACTGCTGCATCTCATGGATGCCTGCTGCCAGCTGGCTCATCTCATTACGCCCCTCAACCACAATCGGCTGGGTCAAATCGCCGGAGGCAATAGCGCGAATCTGTGCCAGCAGCTGTTGCAGCGGCTGAATCAGCACCTGACGCAGGCCAAACCAGCAGGTAATAATCACCGCAAGCACCGCAACACCAATCGCGGCCAGCAGCCACATCATCTGTTTAAAGGCTTTCTGGTTCTGCGCCATTCCCTGATCGGAAAGCTCAGTCTGACGCGCACGCCATTTGTTGTAGCTCTCCTGCATCGCGACCTGTTTCTGCTCAATGTTCTGTTTAAACATCCCTTCCAGGTCACGCGCCTGCAGACTTTTTACCATCGCCTTCAGGCCGTTTTCGTAGTTAGCGTAATCCGCTTCAAGCGTGTCGCCCATGGTTTCGTCAAGACCTGACGTGGTTGGCAGATGGTAATAGATTTTAAAGTGGCGATCGGCTTCCGCTAACTGGGTATTGGCTTTGTTGATCAGCTCATCAAGCTGACCACCGTTCATCTGCGAGGCCATGCTGGTCTGTAAGCGCAGCATGCCGCGGTTCAGCGTGGTACGGCTGTTGTTCAGTGAAATATAGGCGTCAGTCATCTCGGTGACATTGCGATTAGAGACCTGCGACAGCGCAAAGGACTCTTTGTCTTTATTGAGGGCTGACCAGAAAAGGCTGCCAGCGACTAACTGGAGCGCGCCAAAGATGACCAGGACTGCGATTAAACTGGTCACCACTTTTATTTTTTTTAACATCTTGTTCCCCTGCAGGTTAATTTAGGTGCAGCGGCTATATCGGCGATGTAACAGGATTAATTAACGCTATTCAGCGCTTTCAGGAGAGAAGTGGCTTTTGTAATTATTTTTATCAGCATGAGCTGCTGAGTTTGGCTTTACGCAGAGGAATCGCGAGGGGTTGCTGCGCATCCCGCAGGATGCGCAGCGTGACATCAGAAGGTTTCCCAGTGAGTATCACTGACCGGTGCCGTCAGGGCTTTGCGTGGTGCCAGCGCCGCCGTGGCGGGTGCGGCAATCGGCAGATGCTTTGTCAGCGTCTGCTGCAACGCGCCGCGTTTAATTTTGAAGACCGACACTGACTGACTTAACCGGCTGGCCTGATCTTCCAGCGAAGCGGCTGCGGCTGCGGACTCTTCCACCAGCGAGGCGTTCTGCTGGGTAACGCGATCCATCTCAGTGACCGCCTGCCCGACCTGATCGATACCGCGACTCTGCTCGTCCGACGCCGAGGCGATTTCACCCATGATGTCGGTGACGCGCGTAACCGCACTGACGATATCGCTCATGGTTTCCCCGGCGGTGCCGACCAGTTGCGAACCGACATTGACCCGGTTCACTGAGTCGTCGATCAACCCTTTGATCTCTTTTGCCGCTTGGGCGCTGCGCTGCGCCAGATTACGCACTTCGCCCGCGACCACGGCAAAACCGCGACCCTGCTCGCCGGCACGCGCCGCTTCAACGGCGGCGTTAAGCGCCAGAATATTAGTCTGGAAAGCAATGCCATCAATCACGCTGGTGATATCGGCAATCTTCTTCGAGCTGCCGGCGATTTCGCTCATGGTTTTCACGACACCCGCCACCACGTTGCCGCCTTTTTCTGCGGTTTCTGAGGCGCTGAGTGCCAGCTGTGACGCCTGGCGGGCGTTTTCGGCGTTTTGTTTCACCGTGGCAGTGAGCTGCTCCATGCTGGCCGCCGTCTGCTCCAGTGACGCCGCCTGCTGTTCTGTGCGGGCAGAAAGATCATTGTTTCCGGCAGAGATCTCGCTGGCACCGGTGAAAATCGCATCCGAGCCGTCACGCACATTGGTCACCGTGCGCACCAGTGACTGCTGCATGTCATGCAGACTGGCCGCGAGCTGAGTCATCTCATTGCGCCCTTCCACCACAATCGGCTGGGTTAAATCGCCCTGGGCGATATGCTGGATGTGATTAATGCTGCTGTTGAGGGGTGTCATCACGATTTTGCGCAATCCAAACCAGCAGAGCACGATCACGGCGACCACGACGGCCATGATGGTGGAGAGGATCCACATCATACGGCTGTAAGCAGAACTGTTCTCTTCAACACCAAGCGTAGTCAGGCGATTCTGATCGGCTCGCCATTCACGGTAAAGCGTCAGAAACGCACTCTGGCTTGGCGCCACCGGGGCTTTACCGGCCGCAATCAGATCGTTTGCCTGTAGCGCCGTCTGCAACTGATCCAGCGCAGCGCCATAGTCGCTGTAGCGCTGCTCCAGCTGGTTGTTTAACTCACTATTTTGTCCCGGCGTATCGGGTGTCTCTTTAAAGACTTTGAAAAAACCGGCGGCCGCCTGCTGGAAGTTTTTGCTGTCGTCAAACAGTGTGGCGACATCGGCCGCTTTGCCTTCCAGCTTACTGGTGGCGAAACGCAGCTGAATACGGGTCAGCAGCACCCGGCTCTGGTTAAGACTCATATAGGCGTCGTTGAGCGACTGCGTATTTTGCATCGCCAGCTGCGACACGGCGAAGCTTTGCTTGTCGTGGCTTAATGCGGAGTAGAAAACAGAACCGGAGAAGGCCTGTAACAGCCCAAACACCAGCAACACCAGTAACAGGCTGGTGACAACACGGATTTTCGTTAACATGAGTAACCCTGAAGAAAGTAGGTAATTAAAGTGACTGAGGGATTATCGGCAGGTGACAGCGGGAAATTAGAGTGCAATGCGGCTTTATTGTATGATTAGAAAGGAATTATCGCTCAGTGAAACTATCACGGGCCAGCCATAACCGGCCCGTGATGATTCAATTACGCGCTACGCAGGTTATCCACCAGCGCCATCTCGTCGCTGCTCAGCAGCTTCTCAATGTCGACCAGAATCAGCATGCGATCGCCCAGCGCACCCAGACCGGTCAGGTACTCGGTGGACATGGTCACAGCGAACTCTGGTGAAGGACGGATCTGATCCTGGGTCAGCGACAGCACATCAGAGACGCCGTCAACCACGATACCGACCACGCGATTTTCCAGATTCAGCACGATAACCACGGTGTTTTCATTGTACTCAACATCGGGCTGCGCAAACTTCACGCGCAGATCGATAATCGGCACGATAACGCCGCGCAGGTTAGTGACGCCGCGAATAAATTCAGGGGTATTTGCGATACGCGTTACCTGATCGTAACCGCGAATTTCCTGAACTTTGAGGATATCGATGCCGTACTCTTCGTCGCCCAGCGTGAAGACCAGAAACTCCTGACCCACAGTTTCGCCAGCGATTTTTGTCACGGTTGCCATTCCATTCATGTTATTTACCCTTTCGTTATCAATCAGGCGGCAGCGCCAGCCACACGTTTTTCACGGTTAAGTGATTGCAGTGCTGAAACATCAACAATCAGCGCCACGCTACCATCGCCAAGAATGGTGGCGGCAGAGATGCCCGGCACTTTGCGATAGTTACTTTCCAGGTTCTTCACCACCACCTGATGCTGGCCAATCAGCTGATCGACCAGTAGCGCGTAACGTTTGCCCGCGCTTTGCAGGATTACCACGATGCCCTGAGTGGCCTCGGTTTTGGCATCCTGCACATCAAAGACGTTCCACAGCTCGACCAGTGGCAGATATTCGCCACGCACTTCCAGCACGCACTCGCCACCGGCCAGCGGTTTCAGCTCTTCGGCGCGCGGTTGCAGCGATTCCATCACCGCATTCAGCGGCAGAATAAAGACTTCATCGGCCACACGAACGGACATCCCATCAAGGATGGCCAGGGTCAGCGGCAGCAGGATACGAATGGTGGTGCCTTTGCCCTGCTTCGAGGCGATCTCGACGTGACCGCCCATCTCCTGAATATTTCGTTTCACCACGTCCATACCGACGCCGCGTCCTGAAACATCCGTCACCTGCTCTGCGGTGGAGAAGCCCGGTGCGAAGATCAGCATGCCGACCTCTTCGTCGCTCATGTTCTCGTGAACCGGCAGGCCCGATGAGAGGGCTTTAGCCAGAATACGTTCACGGTTCAGACCGGCACCATCATCAGACACTTCAATGCAGATGTTGCCGCCCTGATGTTCCGCTGAAAGCGTCAGGTTACCGGTTGCCACTTTACCGGCCACCAGACGTTTCTCTGGAGTTTCGATACCGTGGTCAAGGCTATTACGCACCAGGTGCGTTAATGGATCGATGATGCGTTCAATCAGGCTCTTATCGAGTTCGGTTGAGCTGCCCAGCAGCGTCAGTTCGACCTCTTTACCGAGTTTGCTGGCCAGGTCACGCACCAGACGCGGGAAGCGGCTGAAGACATATTCCATTGGCATCATACGAATCGACATCACCGATTCCTGCAGATCGCGGGCGTTACGTTCCAGCTGACCCATGCTGTTCAGCAGGTCGCCGTGCGCGACCGGATCGAGTTCGCCGGAACGTTGAGCGAGCATTGACTGGGTAATGACCAGTTCGCCCACCAGGTTGATCAGCTGATCGACTTTCTCCACCGCAACACGGATGCTGGTGGATTCGCTTGATTTGGCAGGTGCCGCGACGCGCTTACTTTCACGCTTCACTGCGGCCACCGGCAGTTCGGTGACGGTGGCGGTGTGAACGTCTTCCACCACCGGTTCGGCCTCGGCTGCAACAGCAGCTGGCGCGGCAACGGCTTCGTCAGCTGCCGGGAAGCGGATCTGTGCTTCGTCGATGACGAAGCAGAGCACCGCCACGATGTCATCTTTACCGACGCCATCAATGCAGACATCCAGCGTGGTGCTGCCCTTCTGCACGTTGGTCAGGGTGCCGAGATTACTCATCTCTTCCAGCATCAGATCGACCTCTTTCTCTTTGAGATCGATCAGCTGTACACGCAGGCCGCTGGTGCTGGCCGATTCTGCGCTGGCAGTGGCAACACTAACCGGAACATCAACCGGCAGACCTTTGGCCTCTAGCGCCAGCTGGCGCAGCGCTTCACAGATATATTTGAAGCTCTCCGCGTTAGGCTCCTGCGCGGTTTTATAAGCATCGAGCTGTTCCTGCATAATATCTTTGGTTTCCAAAAACAGGTTGATGATGTCGGTGCTGAGCTGCATCTCGCCGCGACGAGCACCATCCAGAATGTTTTCCAGGATATGAGTCGTTTCCTGTAATACCGTAAAACCAAAGGTTCCGGCCCCACCCTTAATGGAGTGAGCGGCACGGAAGATGGCGTTAAGCTGTTCCGAATCTGGCTCCTGCGGGTCTAAGCCCAACAGGTGTTGTTCCATATCCGCTAATAGCTCATCGGCTTCATCAAAAAACGTCTGGTAAAAATCGCTGATGTCCATACTCACGGGAATCACCTCGGCTGTGAGGGGGCTGCTGTATTCACCGCGCCGCCTGGTGTTGCAGGTGCGGTAATCTGTTCAATGGCCGCCGGATCGCTGATCTGGACGGCATCACTTTCTGCGTTCTCTTTTTCTATTGCCGCTTCGGTGTCGTGGTTCAACACCAGCAGGCTGATGCGGCGGTTAACGGCGTCATTACCGCCACGATTTTTCAGGCGCATGGTGTCGGCCATACCCAACACCCGTAAAATTTTTCCGCTGTCTAAGCCGCCCATCACCAGTTCACGGCGTGAGGCGTTAGCACGGTCTGTCGACAGTTCCCAGTTGCTGTAGCCTTTGTCACCGCTGGCATACTGAAAATCATCGGTATGTCCGGCCAGGCTGATGCGGTTCGGAATGTCGTTAAGGACTGGCGCTATCGCACGCAGAATATCGCGCATATAGGGCTCAACCTCGGCCCGACCGGTCTTAAACATCGGGCGATTCTGGCTGTCGATAATCTGAATACGCAGCCCCTCTTCCACCATGTTGATGATCAGATGCGGGCGCAGCGCTTTCAGACGCGGATCCGCTTCAATCAGCTGGTCGAGCTTTTCACGCAGCCGGTTAAGGCGAATCTCATCCAGCTTGCGTTTCTGGGCGTCCATATCGACGACTTTGTTCACTTCGCCAATCTTTTTAGTCGGATCATCACCGCCGCCGGGGATCGGGCTCTCGCTGTCGCTGCTGCGCGCCCCGCCGGTAATCGCTACCTTCAGCGGTGTTTTGAAGTAGTCTGCTATCTGCACCAGCTCCTGCGGGTTGGCGATTGAGAGCAGCCACATCACCATAAAAAAGGCCATCATCGCCGTCATAAAGTCGGCGTAGGCAATCTTCCACGATCCGTGGCTGCCTTCATGGCCTTTATGTTTGCGCTTTTTGATCAGCACAATTGGGCGATTGCCGTGTTTCATGAAGCCTCGTCTGAAGTCTGTTTAGCCGGGTTCTTGGCGTTACGTACGTGCTCTTCCAGTTCGCTGAACGACGGGCGCTCGGCGGAATAGAGTGTCTTACGACCAAATTCCACCGCAATCTGCGGCGCGTAACCATTCAGGCTCGAAAGCAATGTCACCTTAATGCACTGCATCATCTTGGTGGTTTCCGCACACTTCTGACGCAGCACTGACGAGAGTGGAGAGACAAACCCGTAGGCCAGCAAGATGCCCAGGAAGGTGCCCACCATCGCATGCGCGACCAGCGCACCGAGTTCAGCGGCCGGACGATCGGCCGAAGCCAGTGCATGGACCACGCCCATTACCGCGGCGACGATACCGAATGCCGGAAGACCATCACCCACTGCAGCAATACTTTGCGCTGGTACGTCACACTCGTGTTCGTAGGTCTCAATCTCTTCATCCATCAACGCTTCGATTTCAAAAGCGTTCATGTTGCCGCTCACCATCAGGCGTAAATAGTCAGTAATAAAATCCACTAACTGTTTATCGGCAAGAATGCGGGGATAATTAGCAAAAATTTCACTCTGGCTGGGATCTTCAATATCGCGTTCCAGCGATAACATGCCCTGCTGACGCGACTTCGCCATCAGGCGATAAAGCAGCGCCATCAAATCCATGTAAACCGCTTTGTTGTACTTGGAGCCGCGAAATAACTTAGGCAGCGCCTTCAGCGTTTTTTTAATCGACTTACCGTTGTTGCCGACTAAAAAAGCACCGGCACCGGCACCGCCGATCATTAATAATTCGGCTGGCTGATAAAGCGCGCCCAGATGGCCACCTACCAGCGCATATCCGCCCAACACGGAGCCTAAAACAATCAGGTAACCTATAATTATCAGCACAAAAAAATCCTTACGTCCGTAACGTGTTGGTGGAAGTTAAGCCAGAGAGCCGCAGATGTTATTCCTGAACCGCAAGCAAAAAAAAAGCAGCGGTATTAACCGCTGCTGGATGGCTTCCACAGTGCGAACAAACTTAAACGGCGTGTTTAACCTGTTCATCCAGCAGTTGTGGAAACATATCGGCAGGTTCTGCAGAAAGTTTACGTCTTTTTACTGCCCGTGATGGTGGCTGGCACAGGCTGCAGGTAAAGCTGCCAACCGGCTGATGCGCATGATTAATAAAGCTGCCGTTGCAGCTTTTACAATCTGCCAGTTCCAGCATACCGCTATCAACGAATCGGACCAGGGTCCAGGCACGAGTCAGCGCCAACAGCGGGCCCTCGTCCGATTGAGGACACTGTTCAAGATACAGGCGGTAAGCTTTAATCACGGCATCGACGCCGCTGCACAACCCGGTTTTCAGCAAAAACTTCCAGGCGTTACAGAACATAGAAGCATGAATGTTCTGCTCCCACGTCATAAACCAGTCCGTAGAGAACGGCAGCATACCTTTCGGTGGCGGACTGCCACGTAATTCTTTATAGAGCTTAATGAGACGACCGCGGCTCAGCTGGGTTTCGCTCTCAAGCATCTGTAAGCGGGCACCTAATGTAATGAGCTCCATCGCGAGATGAATATCACGTGCTTCCTGAACAATACTTTTCTCACTCATGACATTGCTCTCTTTTTAGCAGGTGCATCATCTTTAGACGCATTACGCAGTAAACGGCTCGATAATAAAATGCCGGTGTGGATTTGTTGTAAATCATCCACGCGTGATTCCTGCGTCAGGCGATTAATGGTGCTGCTATCGGTAAAACGAAACTGGCAAACCAGTTGATTGGTTTCCGCCATTTTTACCATCTCAGGCAATGTTAATTCAGATAATGCATTCGCCATTTTCTCGTCAATTCCGAGGCGAAACATTGCAGAAGCTTTATCCTGGTTAATTAAACGCTGCGCAAGCAGTAAATAAGACAAGTTGAGATCGTAAATATGTTTCAGTACTTCAGAGGTGCCCATTATTTTTCCATCCTGAGAGATGCGACGTAACTGTATCGCAGAATAAATCTGCGGTTCGAGCTGCTGTTTGTTAAATCAAAAGATGGCAAAAAAAACTTTACGTAACGTTAATGTCACCGTTTTCGCCTTCCATTTTTGTGTGGGTTTCAGACCCACCGAAGGTCGAAAATCCATGCCATTTTATTTTCGAGTTCTGGACATCTTCCGTGACGTCTTCTTACATTTTTTAGGACTATTCCGAAAACAACGCAAATCTATATCGTCTGATTTCCACATACAACGACAGTGATATGAAATTTTAGATAAAGTGTGACGCAGATCACACTTTTAACGCAAATTTCTTCAGTAACCCTTTACCATTACTTACCGACTGGTCATTTTTTGAGCAAAAAAGCCCGATTTTAAGTCCAATTGGTCCTGAGAAAGGTTTAATAGGGGGTAAAAGCATCGCTATTCGACGCTTTGCGCGGTCCGGAATGAATATCGGGTGTTAATCGTTTTAACACCCTATTTAGAACCACCCAAAGAAAGGTTATCAGCATATTATGCTACCGCACCGTGCGGGTATTTGCTGTTAAATTAGTTACTTAAGGGGAGTATCGCAGAGGGTGAGTAATGAAATCGTTAAGGTTTATACGGCATCAGGGAAGATTTCTGGCAACCTGGCGTTAACAGTGGTGGCAAGGTGTACAGACTCTGATTCCCAATGTAACAAGGGGTTATATAAGAAAGTCGAATGAATTAACGAAGGGTTATGCGTTGGCACTATCACTATCGGCAGCCTGAAGAGAAACTTGAGTAAAGAAGGTAAAGAAAGCGGCAGGGGCTGACGGGACGGGGGTTTCCGGGCTTACCTGCATTTATCGGGCCACTCCGGGCAGCCACTGACGTTATCAGCGTAGAATCGTAGCAAGTGGTCGTTAACAGATAGCAGGCGAGTTTTCTGTGATCTGGGCCGAAAAAAAAGCAGCGACGCCGTAGAGGCGACGCTGCTTTCATAACCTGAGTCAGAACAGATATCAGGCGAGTTTTGGGAAGGTCGCGACCTTGTTAACCGTGTTGTGGTCAACGCTGCGCGGTTCAATGCGCTCCAGGTCTTTCAGGAAGCCTTCACGCCAGGCGGTAATATCATTTTTACGCAATACCGCCATCATATCGTTGTAGCGTGAAATCCTTTCGGTACGCGGCATAGTAATCGCCTTATCCAGCGCGGCGGCCACTTCATCACGGTCATACGGATTTACAATCAGCGCGGAGGTGAGCTCGTTAGCCGCACCCGCAAAGCGCGACAGCACCAGTACACCGGGATCATCCGGGTCCTGCGCAGCCACGTACTCTTTCGCCACCAGGTTCATACCGTCACGCAGCGGCGTAACCAGACCGACATCGGTCAGACGGAAGATTTTCATCAGCAGGCGACGGTCAAAATGCTGGTTAAGGTAGTAGAGCGGGGTCCAGCCCAGCGTACCGTATTTACCGTTGATGCGCCCTGCTTCGGTCTCCAGCTGATGACGGATATCCTGATACGCCTGCACATCACCGCGCGAGGTTGGTGCAATCTGCGAGTAGCGGATTTTGCCGCGATGCTGCGGGAAGTTCTCCAGCAGCGCTTCATAGGCAAGAAAACGCTCAGGCAGACCTTTGGAATAGTCGAGACGTTCGCAGGCAATAATATTGCGTGCATCGCCCAGCTCTTTCTTCATGGCGGCCATTTTCGGTGGCAGCGGCCCTTCGGCCATCTCTTTAATACTGTCTGGCTCAATCCCGATGGGATAAACCTCAGTCATAAAGGTGTTGCCAAAGGCGCGATGTTTTTTGTCGCCCTTATTCTGCAGCTGCGTGAGCTGGCTGACGCTGTCGAGGAAGGCCACCCGATCCGATTCGGTCTGGAAACCCAGCAGGTCATATTCGCACAGCATTTCCAGAAGCTCTTTGTGCGGCGGCAGCGCATTAAATATTTCAGGCGTCGGGAACGGAATATGCAGGAAGAAGCCGATGCGGTTATTAATGCCCGCCCGACGCAGCGCGGCTGCAAACGGTAAAAAGTGATAATCGTGGATCCAGACAATATCATCCGGCTTAATCAGCGGTTTTAAACGCTGTGCCACCGCATCGTTAACGTCGCAATACCCTTCCCAGGCTTCCCGCTGGAACTGCACCAGGTCAAGGCGATAATGGAATGCGGGCCAGATTACAGTGTTTGAGAACTGGCAATAGTAGAGATCGTAATCGTTCTGGCTCAGCGGGAACGAGGCATACTCAATACCCTCATGTTCCTGAACCGTGACTTCTTCCACCTCTTCGCCTGTGTACTCGCTGATTTCACCGTTCCAGCCAAACCACAGTCCACCGGTGCTTTTTAGTGCATCGAGAATACCGACGGCCAAACCGCCAGCGCTGGTTTTTGACCCATCGGGCATGGCGACACGGTTAGATACAACTACTAAACGACTCATAACCTAAACTCCTTACCGACGTTGTCTTGTTCTGATAGTAATAATGTTCTTTCCAGCCAGCCGTAAACCGCATCGACATCATGAAGCCGATAATGGGCCTGGGTGGAACCTTCTCCGACTTTGATCGAGACGCCCTGCCGTGCGTTCACGGCCAGAAAGCCCTTCTCATCCGTCAGATCGTCGCCAATAAAGACCGGCGTACGTCCGGCAAAAGGGGGCTGCTGCATAAAGTCGCTGATTGCGGCGCCTTTATCGATACCTGCCGGTTTAATCTCTACCACACATTTCCCCGGCTGAAGCGCCAGTCCGGGAAAACGTTTTACTGACTGTTCAGCCAGTCGCATCACATCCTGCTCATGCTGCATCGCCTGGCGGTAGTGAATTGCGAAAGCCATGCCTTTTACCTCCAGCTGGGTGCCAGGCCAGGATGCCATGGCATCCTGCAATTCCGCCCTGAGCGATTGCTCCACCTCGACCGGCAGGCTGATGCGTTGCAGATTACCCTCTGCATCACGGCGCTCTGCACCATGTACGCCCGCAGCCGGGCCGTGCCAGGGAGCGGCCAGCGCATCAAGTTGTTCTATGGGTCTGCCGGAGACCAGCGCAAGCGCGCCCTGCGAGAGTGCAGAGAGCTGCTGCAGTTGCGCGATGACCTGCTCAGGAATAAATACCGCTTCGGGACGGGACTGAATCGCTGCCAGCGTGCCGTCGACATCAAAAAAGAAGGCGTACTGCCCGCCGCTTAATGTCGGGTACCTGGCATGGGTGTCTGCCGCTTGGGTCACGTTACTTCTCCTGAAAATCGAATTTTAATAAAACATTGAGTTAAAACAAGAATGTCCTGACGCAGTCAGGTCAGCAAGCGGGAAATTCTGATAAAGCGGTGATTGAGGGATAAAACGCGGTAACGGGATAGGTCACTCTCCTCAAACTTGCAAGCGCATTGCTGACAATACTGGCTAACTGAGAACATCTTCACAGTAAGTGTAGTCATTAACAGGGGTTATGCCAAAAAGATGCAGGTTTCATGCCAGCCGCTGCGGTTAAGTCAGCATAAAAGCACCATTCAATTCTGCTTCGCTTCCGATGATCAGGCCAGACACGATCCGCTGCTGACTGGAGTCACGCACGTATCGCACCCGGCAGAGTCGGCACTCCTCAAACCTTAAGCTTCTTAAGGTATTCCTAATATTGAAAGCGCATTCTCGTGACACTTTTATTACTCGGGTTCCTGCTCACATGGCGTTTACTCTGAAAAGGCCGCTGATTAGCCGCCTTACGTTGCTGATTCTGGCTGCGGTTTATATCGCGGTTTTCCTTAACATTGTCTATTACCGTCAGGTGCTGGCGGTGATGCCACTGAACGACCTGCACACCACCCTGGTATTTTTATCGATGCCGCTGGTCGCCTTTAGCGTGATCAATATCGTGATTACACTGGCCTCGTTTATCTGGCTGGATCGGCTACTGGCCGCGCTGTTTATTCTGCTCTCCGCGTCGGCACAGTTCTTTATTCATACCTATAACATCGTGGTCGATCGCTCGATGATCACCAACATGATGGATACCACTGCCTCGGAATCTTTTGCGCTGATTACGCCAAAGCTACTCGTAACCCTGCTCAGCTCAGGCGTGCTGATGGCGTTGCTGGTGTTCTGGCCGCGACTTAAAAAGCAGCAGTGGCGCGGCGTGCTGGCGCGACTGCTCAGCGTGCTGCTGTCAGCAGCGCTGATTGTGCTGGTCGCCCTGCTCTTCTATAAAGATTACGCCTCGCTGTTCCGCAACAACCGTGAACTGGTAAAGGCGCTTAGCCCCTCTAACAGCATTGCGGCGACGCTCTCCTGGTATAAGCATGAGCAGTTACAGAACGCGCCGCTGATACGCATTGGTGAAGATGCGCATCTGCAGCCCAGCCGCAGCAGTGGCAAACCTAACCTGACTATTCTGGTGCTGGGAGAGACCTCACGCGCGCAAAACTTCTCGCTGGGCGGTTACGGTCGTCTGACCAACCCCTTACTGGCGAAAGATGATGTGATCTATTTTCCGCACACCACCTCGTGCGGGACGGCGACGGCGGTCTCCGTGCCCTGCATGTTCTCCAACATGCCGCGCGCCCACTATGATGATGTGCTGGCCGCGCATCAGGAGGGGTTGCTGGATATTATTCAGCGCGCCGGCATCAGCGTGTTGTGGAATGAGAATGATGGAGGCTGTAAAGGTGCCTGCGATCGGGTTCCGCATCAGGACATGACCAGCCTGAACCTGCCCGGCATGTGTATTGACGGTGAGTGTTATGACGACGTGCTGTTCCACGGTCTGGATGAATATATCAGCCAGTTAAAAGGCAACGCAGTGATTGTGCTGCACACCATTGGCAGTCATGGCCCGACTTACAGCCATCGCTATCCGCCACAGTTTCGTCAGTTTGAACCGACCTGCGACACCAACCAGATCCAGGACTGTTCGCAACAACAGTTGATCAACACCTATGACAATACGCTGGTCAATGTGGATCACATCGTCGATAAAGCCATTAATGTATTGCGCGCGCATCAGGACCGCTTCACCACCAGCCTGGTCTATCTGTCTGACCATGGCGAATCCCTGGGTGAAAATGGTGCTTACCTGCATGGCCTGCCCTATGCTATCGCGCCGGACACCCAGAAACATGTGCCGTTGCTGATCTGGCTTTCCGATGATTATCAGAAACGTTATGCGGTTAATCGCGGCTGTCTGAATAAACTGGCGGCGACAGACGATTTTTCACAGGATAATCTGTTTTCAACCATGCTGGGATTAACCGGCACCGCGACCCACGAATATGTGCCTGCGGATGATATTTTGACGTCGTGTCGGAGCCAACCTTAATGAAGATACTGATTGTTGAAGATGATGCCCTGCTGCTGCAGGGTCTGATGCTGGCGCTGGAAGGGGAAGGCTATGTCTGTGATGGCGTTACGCGGGTGCGGGATGCTGAAGCGCATTTCGCCAGCGGCCTGTATAGCCTGGTGGTGCTGGATCTTGGCCTGCCGGATGAAGATGGACTGCATTTTCTGATACGACTGCGGCGGCAGAAGAAGATGACGCCGGTGCTGATCCTGACCGCACGCGACACCATCAGCGAACGCATTGCCGGACTCGACGCAGGCGCGGACGACTATCTGATCAAACCGTTCTCGCTTGATGAGTTGCTGGCGCGGATCCGCGCCCTGATTCGCCGCCACGTCAATCAGGGCGACAGTCATGTCAGAGTGGGTGCGCTGGCGCTGGATATGACCCATCGCCAGATTACGCTCAGCGACGTACTGCTGGATCTGACACCCAAAGAGTTTGCGATTCTGTCACGGCTGATGCTCAAGGCCGGGAATCCGGTTCACCGTGAAATTCTCTACCAGGATATCTATAACTGGGAGACCGAGCCTTCTACTAATACCTTGGAAGTGCATATCCATAATCTGCGCGACAAAATCGGCAAAAGCGCTATCCGCACCGTGCGCGGTTTTGGCTATGCGCTGGTGACGCAGGATGGCGTTCGTGAGGCAACATGATAAGACGTTTCGATCATCGCAGTATGCGCTTTCGCCTTATCCTGACCATCGGTCTGATCCTGCTGGTTTTCCAGGTGATCAGCGTGGTCTGGCTGTGGCATGAGAGCAAAGAGCAGATTCAGTTTCTGGTGGAAGCGCAGCTGCAGAAGCGCAACATGGACAGTCACGTTAAGCGTGAAGTGCATGAAGCGGTAGCCAGCCTGGCGGTGCCGAGTCTGGTGATGATTACCCTGACGCTGCTGCTCTGCTATCAGGCGGTGAAGTGGATTACCCGGCCGCTTTATCAGCTGCAGCGTGAACTGGAGAGTCGCAGCGAAGAGAATCTTGATCCCGTCTCCTGCCACAGTCAGGTTCAGGAGATCGATGCGGTGACGCAGGCGATAAACCAGCTGGTCGCGCGTCTGAACAGCAGTCTGGAGCGCGAACGGCTGTTCACCGCCGACGTGGCACATGAGCTGCGCACGCCGCTGGCGGGATTGCGGCTGCATCTGGAGTTAATCGAACGTAACAGCGATGTCAAAGTTCAGCCGCTGGTGCAGCGCCTGGATCAGATGACGCACAGTGTGTCGCAGCTGCTGAATCTGGCGCGCGCCGGACAGTCCTTTACCTCTGGCACCTATCAGAACGTGGGGTTGATTGAAGATGTGATCCTGCCAATGGAGGCAGAGCTGAGTATTATGCTGGAGGCGCATCAGCAGACGCTGGTGCTCGATCTGCCGCAGGAGCAGTTTGTGCGTGGTGATGCCACGCTGCTGAAGATGTTGCTGCGTAACCTGGTCGAGAACGCCCATCGCTACAGCCCGGATAACAGCACCATCAGTGTGCAGCTGGTGTTAGCTCCTCAGCCGATGCTGGTGGTGGAAGATCAGGGCCCGGGAATTGATGAGAGTAAAAGTGGCGAGCTGAGTAAAGCGTTTATCCGGATGGACAGCCGCTACGGCGGTATCGGACTCGGGCTGAGCATCGTCAGCCGCATCGTCCAGTTACACCGGTTTCAGTTTTTCTTAGAGAACCGCCGCGACCGAAGCGGTTGTCGTGCCGTGGTGAAGTTTTAAGCGCTGAACCAGGCGGAGAGGAACAGAACGACCGTGGCTGCGGCAATCAGCAGTGCAGCATATTCACTCATCGGACGCGGAGCAGTCACAGACAGGGCAACAGGAGCAGTTTTCATAGCATCATCCTCAGTTAAAGCAGGCAGTATCGCGATTGCATATTAAGGAAACCTTAAGCTCGCGACACTGCCGCTAAAAATGTCTGCGCTGCCGGACGCCGCCATCAACCTCGCATTTCTGCCCGCTGACACGCCTGCTGCATCCGCCCGGTGCTCTACACTTAATGGCTACGTTCCGTTTCAGGAGTTATGCCATGAGCCAACGCATGCACAAATATGCTTTTCCGGTCAGCAAAGCCCGCAAATATCTTGAGCCCGGACCGGTGCTGCTGCTCAGTTCGCAGTACAAAGATCAACATGACATCATGACGCTCGGCTGGCACACGGTGCTGGAGTTTTCTCCGTCACTGGTTGGCTGCATGATTGCCGGTATGAACCACAGCCATGAGCTTATCCGCAACAGCGGTCAGTGCGTGCTGAACATTCCTTCTGCCTCGCTGATTGATGAAGTTGTGGCAATCGGCAACAGCCACGGCGACAGCATTGATAAGTTTGAGGCATTTGGCCTGACGCCGGAACCCGCTCAGGTGGTTGGCGCGCCGATGATTGCCGAATGTTTTGCCAGCTTTGAGTGTCAGCTTTATGACGATTCGATGGTCGCTAACTACAACCTGTTTATTTTTGAGATTGTTAAAGCGCACGTTGCCGAGCAGCCGGAATACCCCACTACCCTGCACTACACTGGCGAAGGCCGGTTCAGCGTGATGAGCGACAAAATACTGGATAAGAGCGGCGATTTTAAACCGGAGATGCTGATCTAGTTGAAAGCGCTCTTCTGCGACCCCATTCACCTCTTTCGACCTGACAGGAGTAAATTATTATGGCAATCGAATACGCAGTTATCGCTGGCGGCTGTTTCTGGTGTACCGAAGCGGTATTTAAGGATGTGATCGGCGTAGAGTCGGTAGAAAGCGGTTATACCGGCGGTGCTCGTCCTAATCCGACTTATGAGCAGGTCTGCAGCGGTGCGACCGGTCATGCGGAAGCGATCCGCATTGGCTTCGACCCGGAGAAAGTCAGCTTTGGCGATCTGCTGGATATCAGCTTTGTGACGCATGATCCGACCCAGCTTAACCGTCAGGGTAATGATATTGGCACCCAGTATCGTTCCGCCATTTTCCCGGCCAATGCAGAGCAGGAAGCGGAAGCACGCGCCGCCATTGCCCGCGCTCAGGCTGACCATGATGTGCCGGTGGTGACCACCATTGAGCCGCTGAAAGAGTGGTATCCCGCTGAAGCTTATCATCAGGATTACTGGGAAGGCGCGGGCCAGCGCAACGGCTACTGCATGGCGGTCATTCCACCGAAATTGCAGAAGCTGCGTAAAAGTTTCGCTAACAGAGTAAAGCGCTGATTCCGGCATCAGTCGGGGCAGCGTCTGACCAGTAACGAGGGTGAGAACGCCGCCCCGGTTTATTTGCTGCCATAAAACTCACCTGACCGGGCTCATCAGGATGACGGGATGTGGCCGGTAAAACGGCGGGTTTTATGCCGCAGTAAATCGATTCGTTCAGAGCTTAAGCGAATAGATCAAAAGAGAAAAATAGTGCTTGACCGTTTTCAGTCGACTCCCTATAGTACCGCCCCGTTGACCCATCGCGGTCAGCGAAGTAAATCTGGTGAGGTGTCCGAGTGGCTGAAGGAGCACGCCTGGAAAGTGTGTATACGGCAACGTATCGAGGGTTCGAACCCCTCTCTCACCGCCATCTTCAAAGAAGAGCCTGAACTTTTGTTCAGGCTCTTCTTTTTGCATATTTCACTCTGAGAGAGCGTGATAACTCCCGCCGGGGAACGACCACGTGCGCAGCCGCTGCCCCACAATAAGAAAACCCGGCCGGAGCCGGGTTTGGGCGCTACACTTCTACTCAATCAAACGCTAGCTATACGCGTGCAGGGTGCGCTGACACAGCGCAGAACGCACACAATCTTCTTTGCCGAAGCGTACAATGCCAACCATCTCGTCCTCTTCGAAACGCGCCAGCGCGTCTGCGAGACCGGAAGGCACCCCAGCGGGCAAGTCGCACTGGGTAATATCGCCGTTAACAATGACCGTGACGTTTTCGCCCAGTCGGGTCAGGAACATTTTCATCTGCGCGGCGGTGACGTTCTGCGCCTCGTCCAGAATTACCACAGCATTTTCGAAAGTGCGACCACGCATATAGGCGAACGGTGCAATCTCTACCTTGGCAATTTCCGGACGCAGACAATATTGCATAAAGGATGCGCCAAGACGTTTAACCAGAATGTCATAAACCGGGCGGAAATAAGGCGCGAATTTCTCAGAAATATCGCCGGGAAGGAATCCCAGATCCTCATCTGCCTGCAGTACCGGGCGCGTAACGATAATCCTGTCGATATCCTTATTAATCAGGGCCTCAGCCGCTTTTGCGGCACTGATCCAGGTTTTACCGCACCCGGCTTCACCGGTTGCGAAGATCAGCTGTTTTCTCTCTATGGCGTTAAGATAGTGCGCCTGAGCTTCATTACGGGCTTCAATTGGCAACCGGTCACGCGTATCGCGCGCCATGCCAATGGCATCCAGTCCACTCATATGCACCAGCGAAGTGACCGACTCTTCTTCACGCTGACGATGACTTCTTGAGTCACTACGAAGCACTCTTCTTGCTTCACGACGCGCTTTGATCACTGCTTTCTGTCTTCCCATAGTGGCACCTTTCAGTTGGTTTCATTTCCTGCGTCAGGCCGGTGGCCCGTTGCGATAACGTGAACGCTTTAGAGGTTTCAGTTGGCTTCCTTTTGAGCCATGACAGGACAGGATAGTGGGTATGCAGCAGCGCAATAGCGTAGCTGAACACCGGATAAAACAGGATGCGATAAAACAAAAGAGATGGTTGAAGGAAGGAAGAAATAACGAGGCAGAATTGCCCTCGCGGTCAGGCGCAATCTATTTACTGACAGTGACTTTCCATTAAAGACTCGACCCATGCGCGAACTCCAGTGTGATACATCAACACATCCGATTACGCCTGTTTAATAAAGTGCACCATTTTGTTGGGCCTTTGCAATAGTAATTTTACCTGCTGGCAAAAGAATTGCTAATCACGTGTATGTATTTCTTTTAAGGCAAAATGTAAAAGCGTTTTATTACAGTGAATTAGCTTATTTTATATATGCCAGACAACCGCTAAAACTCAGTTTAACCTCAGTCAGCAAAGCACGAAAACCGTAAAACGTGGGCGACCAGAAAAGGGACGCCCACAGTGGTTGAATTTTAATCAGGCTTCCAGCAACGACTGCGCTAAATAATGGCTGGCGTCTGGTACACCGGGCAAAACAAAAAAGTAACCGCCGCCAAAAGGCCGGATATATTCTTCCAGCGCTTCGCCGTTCAGGCGCCGCTGCACCGTGAGAAAGCCGCGTTCCAGATCGTGCTGATAGCAGACGAATAGTAACCCCATCTCCAGCTGTCCCGATGCAGAGATACCCGCGGAGTAACTGTAGCCGCGCCGCAGCATCAGGCTGCTTGCCGTCTCTGGCGTGCGGGGATTGGCAAGACGAATGTGCGCATCCAGCGCAATCACTTCGCCGTCCGGATCACGGGCATAATCCGGAACGTCGCGCTCATGCTGCATCCCCAGCGGCGCGCCACTTAATTTCTCGCGACCAAAGATAGTCTGTTGCTCGCCCAGCGGCGTGCGATCCCACATTTCGACGTGAAAGCGGATTAACCGTACAGCCTGATAGCTGCCATTGCGCGCCCAGACCGGTTCGTCCTGATCGTCTGTCACCCACAGCAGTTGATTCATCAGAGCAGGATTGTGGGTATCCGGATTGGCGGTGCCATCTTTGAAACCCAGCAGGTTGATCGGGGTTTCCTGCCCCTGACTGCGCGCGGCGTGATCGGAGATAAAGCCTTCGCGCCGCCAGCGTACGCCAAGCAGGTCAGGCGTATGCTTGATGATATCCCGCAGGGCATGAATCACCGTATCCTGGGTGTTGGCACAGAACTGCAACAGCAGATCGCCATGACACTGACTGGCATCCAGCGAATCATTGGGAAAGCGAGTCATCGGCTGCAATTTTTTCGGTTTGTGCGGCGCCAGACCAAAGCGTTCATCAAACAGTGAGTTGCCGACTGACACGGTAATCGTCAGATTATCAGGCGCGATAGTCGCCCCAAGAATGCCGGAATCCATTGGCGGCAACCGCGGATTGGTGACTACCGGTGCCGGACCGCCAGTGGTCAGGAAGGCAATACGCTGGGTCAGCAACCGGAACAGACGCACCAGCTCCGTTTTATCGCTGCTGAGCAGATCAAACGCCACCAGCATCATCGATGCCTGCTGTGGCGTCGTGATACCCGCCTGATGCTGACCATAAAACGGCTGCATCTGCTGTCGGGCCTGCGGCGTAACCGTACCCGGCGAAAAGCTGTCGGCGGCGGCTGCATGGAACGGACAGCCGCCGCTCAGCGCTGCCGCGCCACCCAGCAGCCCCAGCCCTTTTAGTAACCGACGACGCGCAGGCTGCGCGTCATCTTCCTTGCGACTCATGATTAATCCAGACCCAGGGTGCCACGAAGTAATGAAAGATCTTCCGCCAGTGCGGTGATCGGTCCTTTCAGCGCGTTACGGTCGGCGCTGGTCAGTTTCTCATAGGATTCAAAACCGGTTTGGGTGCGGTACTTACTCAGGATCGCATCCACTTTTTTGAAGTTGGCGTCAACTTTAGCCAGCAACTGCGGGTTCGCTTTGCTTACCATGGGTCGCAGCAGATCGACAATTTTCTGCGCGCCATCAATGTTCGCCTGGAAGTCCCACAGGTCAGTCCGGCTGTAGCGATCTTCTTCACCGGAAATTTTGCTGGAAGCGACCTCTTCAATCAGGCCGGCTGCGCCGCCGACCACTTTGGCTGGCGGGAAGGCCAGTTCGCTGATGCGCACCTGCAAATCTTTCACATCTTTATTCAGCTGCTCAGCGTAGTCCGCCATGCCTTTCGTGCTGTTATCAGCAAACAGCGCTTTCTCCAGACGGTGGAAACCGGTGAACTTTGGATCGGCCGCTTTCTTCTCATAGTCATCTTCACGGGCGTCAATGCTGCCGTCGAGATCGGAGAAGAGCTCAGCAATCGGCTCAATGCGCTCATAATATTGACGGGTCGGAGCAAACAGCGCTTTGGCTTTTTCAACGTCACCCGCTTTAACGGCGTCAGTAAAGGCCTGGGTGTTGCTCACCAGCTGGTTCACCTGGTCGGTCACATAGGCTTTGTATTCGGTGATCGGGCCTTCCAGCTGCATACGTGCTGAGGTGCCACTTTTCGCCGCGCCCTCACCGGCCTGCACGATCAGCTTGCCTTTTGGATTGCTCAGCAGCCCACAGGTCATCTCATATTCGCCCGCCTCCAGATTGGCGGTCAGTTTCTGACTGAAGCCCGGCGCGATATTCTCACGCTCTTCAACCACCATCACGCCTTTGAGGATCTCCCACTCCAGCGCTTTCTGGCTGTTGTTTTTAATCAGGAACTGGGTCTTACCGGCCTTGACCGTTAAGCTCATTGGCTCGCACTGCTTGTCGGTGACGCTTACGGTAACCTGAGGAACCGCCGCGGCCGCCGTTGCGGAGATTGCCAGCAGAGGAAGCAGCAGTGCCTTGCGGCGGAAACGCATTGTCATCTCTCTTTCCCTATCATGTTGCAGGCGTAAGATGCGCCCGTTAAATGTCAAATTACACAGTGGCCGACGCAGCAGAACGCGCAGGCATAAAGAACAGAATCAGCGCCGGGATCAGGTAGGCAAAGTAAACGGTCACTTCACTGACGCTTGGGGACTCCTGATAACCCAGCACCCCTTCCAGCAGGGTGCCGAACAGCGAATGGGTCGATAAGGTATTGCTGAGATCGAAGGCGACATCCTGAAAGCGATTCCATAAACCCGCTTCGTGGAAGGCGCGGATGGCGCCCGCTGCCAGACCCGCGGCGACAAACAGGATGAATACGCTGGTCCAGCGGAAGAAATGGGCCATGTTAAGACGGATACCGCCCCAGTAGAGCAGCATGCCCAGCACGACCGCGGTTGCCAGACCCAGCACTGCGCCAATCGGCGGCGCATAACCGACATCCTGGGTAAACGCCGCCAGCAGGAAGAACACCGACTCCAGCCCTTCGCGCGCCACGGCAAGAAACACCATCAGCACCAGTGCCAGACCGCCACGACCTGAGCGTTGCAGCGCCTGATCGACCGCCTGTTCAAGCTCGACCCTGATGTTGCGGGCGACTTTGCGCATCCAGAAAACCATTGAGGTGAGGATCACCACCGCAATCAGCGCCACGATGCCCTCAAACAGCTCCTGCTCTTTCTGCGGGAACTCACCGGTGGTGGCATTGATGAACAGACCCAGGCCCAGACAGAGCCCGGCGGCAATAAACACGCCGGCCCACATCGCGGGAAACCATTGGGTGCGCTGGGTGCGTTTGAGATAGCTGGCTATCAGGCTGACTATCAGCGCGGCTTCAAGCCCTTCGCGCAGCATGATGAGAAAAGGAACAAACATCGCCAACCTCTTGAATGTTAAGCAGCGTCAATAAACAGTAAAATAAGGTAAAGTGTAAACGATACCGATTATCATTATCGCTGAGAAAAAAACAAGTTGCCGGTGGAGATAATTTCATCTTTGAGTGGTTTATCTTTGTAACAAAAAAGCCCGCCCCTTTCGGGACGGGCCAGGCGATTAACGCCTCGCTTATTTTGTCTGGAACTCCGCCTCTGCAGCGGCAAAGCGCTGCTGCGCTTCCGCTGAAGGCTCACGTCCCATCAGCGTGAACACCACAATGGCGATGCTGGCGAAAATGAAGCCTGGGATGATTTCATACAGTCCCAGCCAGCCATACTGTTTCCACACCAGCACGGTCAGCGCACCGACGATCATGCCCGCCAGCGCACCGTTGCGGTTCATCCGCTTCCAGCAGACACCAAACAGTACCACCGGACCAAACGCCGCACCGAAGCCCGCCCAGGCGTAGCTCACCAGGCCCAGCACGCGGTTTTCCGGGTTAGCCGCCAGCGCGATCGCAATCAGCGCCACCAGCAGCACCATCAGACGCCCTACCCATACCAGCTCTTTCTGGCTGGCATTTTTACGCAGTAAGCCTTTGTAGAGATCTTCGGTCAGGGCGCTGGAGCAGACCAGCAGCTGACAGCTCAGCGTTGACATCACGGCTGCCAGGATCGCTGACAGCAGAATACCGGCAATCCACGGGTTGAACAGGATACGCGCCAGCTCGATAAAGACCCGCTCCGCATTGGCGTTAACGCCAACCGCCAGCGTCGGGTTGTTCTGGAAGTAGGCAATACCGAAGAAGCCCACCGCCACGGCACCGGCCAGACAGAGCACCATCCAGGTCATACCGATACGGCGAGCGGTACGGATTGAACGATGCGAATCTGCCGCCATAAAGCGCGCCAGAATATGGGGCTGCCCGAAGTAGCCCAGGCCCCAGCCGAGCAGGGAGATCACCGCAACGAAGTTCAGTCCCTTCAGCATGTCGAGGTTTTCCAGGCTCTTCGCTTCAATCACCGCCAGCGAATCAGACCAGCCGCCGACCGCGATAATCACAAACACCGGCGTCAGGATCAGCGCAAAAATCATCAGGCTCGCCTGAACGGTATCGGTCCAGCTCACCGCAAGGAAACCGCCCACCAGCGTATAGAGAATGGTCGCCGCTGCACCCGCCCACAGAGCGGTCTGGTAACTCATACCAAAGGTGCTTTCAAACAGACGCGCACCGGCTACCACGCCTGAGGCGCAATAGATGGTGAAGAACACCAGGATCACAATGGCGGAGATCACGCGCAGGATTTTACTGTGGTCCTCAAAGCGGCTGGTAAAGAAGTCCGGCAGCGTCAGGGCGTTGTTGTGATGTTCAGTCTGAACCCGCAGGCGACCGGCCACGATTTTCCAGTTCAGCCAGGCACCGATCGTCAGGCCAATCGCAATCCAGCTTTCAGAGATACCGGAGATGAAGATCGCACCCGGTAAGCCCATCAGCAGCCAGCCGCTCATATCGGATGCACCGGCAGAGAGTGCCGTGACCACGCTACCCAGACTGCGGCCACCGAGGATGTAATCATCAAAGTTTTTGGTTGAGCGATAAGCCACAAACCCGATTAATACCATCCCAAGAATATAAACCAAAAAGGTCACCAGCAAAGGTGTACTTACACTCATCTGTCTCTCCACTTATTATTTGATATCCCAGAGAAATCGCCAGCTACCCGCCTGCCGGAACGGGGCAAAGCGGGCCGATTTTCTTCGTCAGGGCGTCACTCATTTCCCAGCGGCGCGGTATCCTGCCGGAAAGGCGTTGTGCGCACAATGGATTTAACACAGGCGTTACAGTGATTTCACTAACCGTTTGTGAAAACGTGCTCATAGGTTGCACTCGCTCACAGTTATCCGGTTGCACCATCGCATTACCTGCCTGAAACCCGCTTTTCATCGGGTCTGCCAGACTGGCGAGGATCTTGCAGCAATATCCGTGCCGCATTGCGGGATTTAACAATCGTCGACGTTAAAAGGGTGTTAACTGGCTCACATTTAACACGGTTGCACAAAGTTGCAACTTAAGTGATAGTGCAGCCAACGCCGTATCGAACCACTATCAAGGAGCTCTGGAGTCATGGCTACAACTACCATGGGTGTAAAACTGGATGACGCGACACGCGAGCGCATCAAACTGGCTGCGCAGCGCATCGATCGCACGCCACACTGGCTGATTAAACAGGCGATCTTTAACTACCTGGGCCAGCTGGAAACCGGCGATACCGTGCCGGAGATCCCGCTTTCTGCTCAGGCGGCCGCAGAGTCCGACGACACCCAGCCAGAGGAGACGCACCAGCCGTTCCTTGATTTCGCAGAGCAGATTTTACCTCAGTCAGTGACCCGTTCAGCGGTGACCGCCGCATGGCGTCGTCCGGAGACTGATGCGGTGCCAATGATGCTGGAACAGGCACGTTTACCGGCGGCGCTGGCAGAGAAAACCCATCAGCTGGCTTACCAGCTCGCCGACAAGCTGCGGCACCAGAAAGGGGCAACCGGACGCGCTGGCATGGTGCAGAGCCTGCTGCAGGAGTTCTCACTCTCCTCCCATGAAGGTGTGGCGCTGATGTGTCTGGCTGAAGCGCTACTGCGTATTCCCGACAAGCCAACGCGTGATGCGCTAATCCGCGACAAGATCAGCAACGGCAACTGGCAGTCACATCTGGGACGCAGCCCGTCACTGTTTGTCAACGCGGCGACCTGGGGCCTGCTGTTCACCGGCCGCCTGGTCTCGACCCACAACGAGTCGAATCTCTCAAGCTCGCTTAACCGCATTATCGGTAAGGGTGGCGAACCGCTGATCCGCAAAGGCGTGGATATGGCGATGCGTCTGATGGGCGAGCAGTTCGTCACCGGTGAAACCATTGCCGAAGCGCTGGCTAACGCCCGAAAGCTGGAAGAGAAAGGCTTCCGCTACTCCTATGACATGCTGGGCGAAGCGGCCCTGACGGCAGGCGATGCCAAAGCCTATCTACTCTCTTATCAGCAGGCGATCCATGCCATTGGTAAAGCGTCGAATGGTCGTGGCATCTATGAAGGTCCCGGCATCTCTATCAAGCTCTCAGCACTGCATCCCCGCTACAGCCGGGCGCAGTATGAGCGCGTGATGGAAGAGCTCTACCCTATTCTGAAATCGCTGACGCTGCTGGCCCGCTCCTATGACATCGGCATCAACATCGATGCAGAAGAGGCGGACCGGCTGGAACTGTCGCTGGATATGCTGGAGAAACTCTGTTTCGAGCCAGAGCTGGAAGGCTGGAACGGCATCGGTTTTGTGATTCAGGCCTACATGAAACGCTGTCCGTTTGTGATTGATGAGCTGATCGATCTGGCGCAGCGCAGCCGCCGTCGCCTGATGATTCGTCTGGTGAAAGGCGCGTACTGGGACAGCGAAATCAAGCGCGCCCAGATGGAAGGCCTGGAAGGCTATCCGGTCTACACCCGCAAGGTTTACACCGATATCTCTTACCTGGCCTGCGCCCGCAAACTGCTGGCCGTGCCAAGCCTGATCTATCCGCAGTTCGCCACCCACAACGCCCACACCCTGGCGGCGATTTATCAGCTGGCGGGCAACAACTACTATCCCGGTCAGTATGAGTTCCAGTGCCTGCACGGCATGGGCGAACCGCTCTATGAGCAGGTGGTGGGCAAAGTGGCGGACGGCAAACTTAACCGCCCCTGCCGTATCTATGCGCCGGTCGGTACCCATGAAACCCTGCTGGCCTATCTGGTGCGCCGCCTGTTAGAAAACGGGGCCAACACCTCGTTTGTTAACCGCATTGCCGATACCTCGCTGCCGATTGATGAACTGGTGGCCGATCCGGTGAGCGCGGTGGAGAAGCTGGGTGTCAGCGAAGGTGCCATTGGTCTGCCGCATCCAAAAATCCCCCTGCCGCGCGATCTGTATGGCGATAACCGCGTTAACTCTGCGGGTCTGGATATGGCCAACGAACACCGTCTTGCCTCACTCTCCAGCGCCCTGCTGAGCAGTGCCGCACAGCCCTGCCTGGCCGAGCCGATGATCGACGGTGAAGCGGGTGCCGGCGAGTTGCGCGACATTCTGAACCCGGCAGCGCCTGGCGACCGTGTAGGTCAGGTCCGTGAAGCCACAGAGCAGGAAGTTTCTGTGGCGCTGGATGCCGCGGTGAACAGCGGGCCAATCTGGTTTGCCACACCGCCGCAGGAGCGTGCCGCCATTCTGGAACGCGCCGCACAGATCATGGAAGGCCAGATGCAGCAGCTGCTCGGCATTCTGGTGCGTGAAGCGGGCAAAACCTACAACAACGCCATCGCGGAAGTGCGCGAAGCGGTTGATTTCCTCTATTACTACGCCGGAATGGTGCGTGACGATTTCGACAACGAAACCCATCGTCCGCTGGGCCCGGTGGTCTGCATCAGTCCATGGAACTTCCCGCTGGCGATCTTTACCGGTCAGATTGCGGCTGCACTGGCAGCGGGCAACAGCGTGCTGGCCAAACCGGCCGAGCAGACACCGCTGATTGCCGCACAGGCGGTTCAGATCCTGCTGGATGCGGGTGTGCCGCCAGGCGTGCTGCAACTGCTGCCTGGCCAGGGTGAAACCGTCGGTGCACAGTTGACCGGTGACGTTCGGGTGCGTGGCGTGATGTTTACCGGTTCAACTGCGGTGGCGACACTGCTGCAGCGTAATCTGGCGGGTCGCCTTGACCAGCACGGTCGTCCTGTGCCGCTGATTGCTGAGACCGGCGGCATGAATGCGATGATCGTTGACTCTTCCGCGCTGACTGAGCAGGTGGTGATCGATATCGTCGCCTCTGCCTTCGACAGTGCCGGACAGCGCTGTTCTGCCCTGCGCCTGCTCTGCATTCAGGAAGATGTCGCCGACCATACCCTGAAGATGCTGCGCGGCGCGATGGCGGAGTGCCGCATGGGCAATCCGGAACGCTTTTCGACCGACATCGGCCCGGTCATTGATGCCGAAGCGAAAGCCAATATCGATCGCCATATTCAGGCGATGCGTAATAAAGGCTTCACGGTCTATCAGGCGGTGCAGGATAACCCGCAGGACAGCAAAGAGTGGAATAGCGGTACCTTTGTTAAACCGACACTGATTGAGCTGGGTCAGGTCAGCGATCTGGATAAAGAGATTTTTGGCCCGGTGCTGCACGTGGTGCGTTTCACTCGCAATAACCTGCCGCAGCTGGTTGAGCAGATCAATGCGTCTGGCTATGGCCTGACGCTGGGCGTACATACCCGCATCGACGAAACGATTGCACAGGTCACGGCGAACGCCCGAGTCGGCAATCTCTACGTCAACCGCAATATGGTGGGCGCGGTGGTCGGCGTACAGCCGTTTGGTGGCGAGGGCTTATCCGGTACCGGTCCGAAAGCGGGCGGTCCGCTCTATCTTTACCGCTTGCTGGCGCATCGTCCGGATAGTGCGCTGCGTCTGACTTTTGATCGTCAGGATGCAGAACGCCCGGCGGACAGCACGCTGCGTCAGTCACTGCTGGCACCGCATCTGGCACTCAGCAACTGGGCTAAGGATAAGCCTGAACTGGCTGAACTCTGCCAGCACTATGGCGATCTGGCGCAGGCGGGCGTGGTCCGTCTGCTGCCTGGCCCGACAGGCGAGCGCAATACCTTCTCACTGTTGCCGCGTGATCAGGTGCTCTGTCTGGCTGATAACGAGCAGGATGCGTTAATCCAGCTGGCCGCGGTGACCAGCGTCGGCAGTAAAGCATTGTGGCAGGATGATGAGCTGCATCGCGCCCTGCTGGCCTCGCTGCCGGACGCAGTGAAAGCGCGCATCACGCTGGCGCGTGACCCGTTAGCAGCAGAGTTTGATGCAGTGATCTATCACGGCGATGCCGATCAGCTGCGTACCCTGTGTGAACAGATTGCCGCACGTGAAGGCGCGATTGTGTCGGTGCAGGGCTTTGCCCGCGGCGAGACCAATCTGCTGCTGGAACGTCTGCTGATTGAGCGTTCGCTGAGTGTGAATACCGCTGCGGCAGGCGGTAATGCTAGCCTGATGACCATAGGGTAGCGCTGAAGCTTAAGGGGGTTGTTCGCTGCGCGAATGGGCTGAGGTGCAGCGCTGAAGCTGGGATTGTTCGCTGCGCGAACGGGCTGAGGTGCGGTGCTGAAGCTGGGATGGTTCGCTGCGCGAACGGGCTATGAGAAGGTTTCGTTCGCCTGGTAAGCCAGGCAGTTTCAGATTCGCCTCTGCAGGCGACCGACAAGGGGGCGCCAGTCGCCGCGCCCCCTTGACCCCGGGCTCCGGCCTGCTTCACCGCCGCTTCGCGGTTCCTTCGCCTCTTCAGGATTTCTCACGGACCAGCGGGACGCGCCATCCCTGGCGCGAACCCGCCTCTTCGCGACATCCCTGTCGCTCGTCCTGAAATCCCTCATCCGCTCAGCGGTTCTGACGGCCTCCCCACCCCCTCGCTGTTATCTTTTCTTTTTATGTTGGGTTCGCTGTCGCTGTGAGTTTGGAAATTGCCTCTGACTTTTGGCTCAGCAGACCGAATGTTATTCAACCTACCCGCTGTTATCTCTTCTTGTTATGTCGGGAACTTTATCGCTGTGTTTTTTTGGGATTGCCTCTGAATTTTTGCTCAGCAGACCGAATGTTATTCAACCCACCCGCTGTTATCTCTTCTTGTTATGTCGGGTACTTTATCGCTGTGGTTTTTTGGGATTGCCTCTGACTTTTGGCTCAGCAGACCGAATGTTATTCAACCCTAACCGCTGTTATCTCGTTTTCAGGTCACTAAGAGTGTTGCGGTGAGATTCCGGAATTGAGACTGGCTTTCGGGTCACCAGACAACGCTGCACTAAAGAAAACACAAAGAAATCACCGGCGGGGGTTTGCCAGAGGCGTCCGAAGCGCTGAGGAACAATCGGAGGCCAGGATGAGCCGACAGGACGTCGGCGAAAGGACGGCACGAGCCAGGGATGGCGAGTCCGGACGGTCCGTCGGCCGCAGGGCGTGACGAGGGCACCCCGCTACGCGGGGCGCGCAGGCAGCCGGACGCCGGGATTGTTAAGGGGCGGGCGTACGCCCCTTGACGCGTCCGCCTGCACAGGCAACCTGAAACTCCCCATCGCCTGGCGGGCGTAACCCTCTCAGCGCTAACGCGCGGCTAAGTGAACTAAGACGCCCCATCGCCTTGCAGGCGAAACCGCTCAGTGCAAGCCCGCTACAAAGCGAAACCTTATGAATCTTTTCCCGCTTTCAGCGGCCGGAGCCCAGCCAGTCCGGGTGACAAACCCACCGGCAGGGGGTTTCCCAGAGGCGTCCGCAGCGCTGAGGAACAACCGGAGGCCAGGATGAGCCGACAGGACGTCGGCGAAAGGACGGTACGAGCCAGGGATGGCGAGTCCGGACGGTCCGTCGGCCGCAGGGCGTGACGAAGGCACCCCGCACAGCGGGGCGCGCAGGCAGCCGGACGCCGGGATTGTTAAGGGGCGGGCGTCCGCCCCTTGACGCGTCCGCCTGCACAGGCAACCTGAAACTCCCCATCGCCTGGCGGGCGAAACCCTCTCAGCGCAAGCCCGCTGCAAAGCGTAACTTCCCCGCTGCCAGGCGTAACTTACCCACCGCTCGCGCCGCCAGGCGCCCTTTTCATTAACGTCGGGAACACAAACAGCGACTGCCCGACTCCGCGATTGGTCAGCGACCAGATTGCCACTGAACAGAGCGAGCAGAGACCCACGATGGCCACCGGATAGAAACAGGCCCAGAGAAACGAAAACCACGCCTGCTCGAACAGATGATGCCGCTGCGCGAACAGAATCGCAGACATACCAAAAAACTCGATAAAAATACGATGGATGACGTAAATCTGCAGCGTATTGCGGCCAACCCAGTTGAGATAACGCATGCTGAAGTGCTGATTCAGCCAGCGACAGGCCGCGATACTGAATAACACTGCCAGTACACACAGGAACAGACTCTTATCCAGACCGAATAGCACATGAATCCCGGCGGCTGCCGCCAGTAGCGCCCAGGGCATCAGATTCTCGCGCCGCCATTCACTCAGGCGCAGCATCGTCTGGCTCCAGAATGCCCCTAACAGGAAGAACACAAAATATTGGGCCAGGCTCTGTGGTCCCCAGAACGGGATCACTTTTTCTGCCGCCAGATAATTCAGCAGGATCGCCACCGCCACCAGGGCCAGCTTATATTGACGGAAAACTTTAGCACAGAGGAAATAGAGTCCCAGCCCATACAGATACCACGAGGTGCTCATAGCCATAAAGGTCAGCTTGAGAAACTCGAATAGCGAACCCGCATAGGCGGCATTAAGGTTCTGCGAAATACGCTGGCCGGTAATTTCAGTGGAGATACCGATAATTGACCACCACTGAATAAACCCCCACAGAATATAGAGATAAAAAAGATTGGTGATGCGACTGGTAAATACCTGCTTCCAGGGCCGGTTCAGAATGCCATTGGTCGCCAGTAATCCCGAGACAAAGAAGAAGGCGGGCATACGCAGCGGTGACAGTACCGTATTAAACTGTATCCATATTTCGGCGGGGATCCATCCGGCAGAGAGATATTTCATCGTCCCTTCAAAGCCGGGTAAAACCGTGTGGTACAGGACCACCAGTAATATGCAGGCGCCCTTCAGGGTATCTACCCACAATATCTGATCTGACTTAGTCTGGTTCATTCAATGACTCCTGCTGTGTAGGTCAGAATGCTGGAAAGTAAAAGCGAGGAAATCAGTATTGCTTTTATGATTATCCGGCAATTATTCGCCATTGAACCGGTGATGAATGTAGCGAAACTCTTAAAAGCCGCTGCGTGGCCCTGTTACCACAGTTATTTACTCAGCAGAACGTTTCCTTACACTTATTAATATCGACGCAATGCGCTAATTAGCAGTGCCGCAGCCTGTTTAAAGGATAATATTGCTTCATAATTCAGAAAATATAATTAAGAGAAAGTGGCAACGGGAAAAGCCAATATATTCCCGATGAACAGAAAAGATTTGTCAGATGTGCCAAAAGGTTTAACAGCGGCAGAGTTATTTATGATATTGCGCCTGCTAATAGCGTGACCATAGCCAGTGGCAGCTTAAAAAATGAGGGTTTTAAACGGGTTAAAACTGCCTTCCGGGGAAGGCAGTGTGGATTACTGATTCAGAAATTTATCAAGAAACTGACGGGTGCGCGGCTGCTGAGGGTTACTGAACAACGCTTTCGCTTCGCCCTGCTCCACAATGCGCCCCTGATCCATAAAAATGGCGCGGTCAGCCACATCGCGGGCAAAGCTCATCTCATGCGTGACGATGACCATGGTGCGTTTCTCTTCGGCCAGCGCGCGAATGGTGCTGAGCACCTCGCCCACCAGCTCCGGATCCAGCGCCGAGGTCGGTTCATCAAACAGGATCACTTCCGGCCGCATCGCCAGCGCACGCGCAATCGCCACGCGCTGTTGCTGCCCACCCGACAGACGGCGCGGATAGCTCTCTTCTTTGCCGTGCAGCCCGACCTTCTCCAGCAGCGTGCGGGCGCGGGCTACCGCATCCGCTTTCGCTTCGCCTTTGACGATAACCGGCCCTTCAATAATGTTCTCCATCACTGAACGATGCGGAAACAGATTGAAGTTCTGGAAGACAAACCCGACCTGCTGACGCAGACGACGCACCTGCTCTTTCTGCTTACTCTGTGCCAGCGCCGCATCAACGGTAATCTCTCCAACGCGGATGGTGCCGCTATCCGGCACTTCCAGCAGATTGATACTGCGCAGCAGCGTGGTTTTACCTGATCCGCTGGGGCCGATAATGGCCACCACTTCACCGGCGGCCACATCAAGGTCGATGTCGTGCAGCACCGTCTGGCCGTTAAAAGACTTCACCAGCTTTCTGACTTCGATGGCGCTCATTTCGACTCCGAATCCTGACGATTAACATGCTGTTCCAGCCGGTTCTGCAACGCAGATAACACCGTTGCCATGACCCAGTAGATCAGCGAGGCTGCCAGATACATGGTAAAGACTTCCAGCGTGCGTGAGGTGATCAACTGCGCCTGACGGAACAGCTCCGGCACCTGAATGGTCGCCGCCAGCGAGGTATCTTTCACCAGGCTGATAAAGCTGTTGCCCAGCGGGGGCAGCGCGGTGCGGGCTGCCTGTGGCAGGATCACCCGGCGCAGGGTTTGCCAGCGCGTCATGCCGATACTTGCCGCCGCTTCCCACTGCCCGCGCTCAATCGATGAAATCGCGCCGCGCAGTGACTCTGAGGCATAGGCTGCGGTATTCAGGGAAAGACCAATCATCGCGGAGGGGATCGGATCCAGTTCAATGCCAAACTGCGGCAGGCCGTAATAGATCATAAACAGCTGGGCGATCAGCGGCGTGCCACGAAAGATCGAGACATAGATCCGCGCCAGCCAGCGAACCGGCCAGAAGCGCGACAGACGCATCAGCGCCAGAATAAAGCCCAGCAGCAGGCCAAAGAACATACCGCCGATGCTGAGCTGCAGCGTAAACAGCGCGCCTTTTAATAAAAAAGGTGCTGAATCCAGCACCAGTTGAAGACTTTCCTGCATTATTTCGTCACGTCCGCGCCAAACCATTTCTGAGACAGCTTGCTCAGCGAGCCATCTTTCTGCATATCAGCAATGGCCTGGTCGATCGCTTTCAGCAGGTCGTCGTTGCCTTTACGTACCGCCACGCCCGATTCCTGACGGGAGAACGCATCACCCGCGACCGCCATGGTATCGCCCGTTTTCTTCACCAGATCCAGCGCGGCCAGACGGTCAACCAGAATGGCATTCAGACGGCCAGAGCGCAGATCCTGATATTTCGTCGGGTCATCATCATAAGTACGGATGTCCACGCCCTTCACATTCTCACGCAGCCACTGCTCGTAGTTGGTGCCCAGACCGACGCCCACTTTTTTACCGGCCAGATCAGCAGGTTTGGTGATGGTGTTTGCATTGGCTTTCATGGTCAGCGCCTGAATGCCGGAGACCGTGTATGGCGTGGAGAAGTCATACTTCTTCTTACGCTCATCAGAGATGGTGACCTGGTTGATGACCACATCGATGCGCTTCGCGTCAAGTGAGGCCAGCATGCCGTCCCATTTGGTCGGTTTCAGGCTCGCCTTGACGCCCATGTGCTGTGCCAGCTGTTCCGCGAATTCCACTTCAAAGCCGGTCAGCTTGCCCTTTTCATCCTGGAAGCTGAATGGCGGATAGGTGCCTTCCAGACCCACCAGCAGCGTGCCGCGCTCTTTAATTTTGTTCAGCAGATTTTCCGCTGCAAAGGTTTTAACGTTGACGCCAGCAATCAGCGCCACGGCCATGACGCCCATCATCATCTGACGACCTGCACGAGAAAAGGACATATTCACCCCATTATTGACAGTATTGTGTGTGTGTTCTTATAAGGGCAGCACGACTTGTCGCTGCCAGTCCAGTAGGATAACCCACGGAGTATAAACTGTTTTATTCGCTTGTCTCAGACCGAAGGATGATAAGCAAATAACGCCGGTGCGCCGCCCGTATGAATAAACAGCAACGGACCTTCACGGCGGAAACGATTCTGGCTCACGCCATCCAGCAGTCCGGCCATCGCCTTGCCGGTGTAGACCGGGTCCAGCAGGATCCCTTCCAGCCGCGCCAGCAGTTTCACCGCAGCCATGCCTTCATCGTTGGGTTCGCCGTAGCGCGGCGCAAAGTAGTCATCCCACAGGGTAATCGGTGCCTTAGCCTGCACTTCCAGCGTCTCCGCCAGCGACTGACGCAGCCGCTCCACCAGCGGCAACTGCGCCTCAACCTGGCGTGAAACGGTGACGCCCACCAGCTCGGCCTCCGGCAGCAGATGCTCCAGACCCACCGCCAGTCCGGCATGGGTACCAGCACTGCCCGAGGCCACGACCACGGCGGCGAAATCGACCACACCCTCGCTCTGATGAGCAATCTCCTGCGCGCACTCTACATAGCCTAGTGCACCCAGCGCATTTGAACCGCCTACCGGCACGATGTAAGGACGATAACCCTGGGCTTCCAGACGCGTGGCCTGTTCAGCCAGCTGTTCCGCAGGGTTATTCAGCGCATCCACCATGATCACTTCAGCGTCCATCAGATCCAGCAACAGACGGTTGCCGTTGCTCAGGTAATTTTCAGCGTGGGTACCAATCGGGTTTTCCAGCAATGCCACGCACTTCAGGCCAAGCCGGGCCGCGACTGCCGCCGTCTGACGCACATGATTGGACTGGATAGCGCCCGCGGTCAGCAGCACATCGGCGCCTTCACGCAGCGCGTCCGCCGCCAGAAATTCCAGCTTGCGCAGCTTATTGCCGCCCATCGCCACCGGCGTGAAATCATCGCGTTTAATAAAAATATCGCGACCCAGGTAGTCAGAGAGCCGTGGCAGATGTTCTAACGGCGTGGGTGCGCCCAGCAGTTCAAGACGTGGGAATTGGTGTAACAGATGTAAAGACAATGCTGCCTCCGTTCGGGCATTCAATTTATCCTTACAGTGTTGCAGAAGATGCGAAAAGGATCACCCTGATTCAGGTGTCAGCAGATGCGGTGAGACAGATGCATAATGGAAGATGCAGGAGAAAGAAGCGCCGTGCTCCCCCTTCCCTTTTACCCGGCTGGCGGGCAAAAGGGGAACGTGCCGCAGGCACGCGGAGGAGCAATCGGTGCAGATCAGGGTTAACCCTGCTGCCAGCCTAAGAACTGATCGTACTTGCGCAGCGCGATGCGGTAATTGTTATTACCGGCATCGGGCAGATCGCTTTCCAGACACTGATGCCAGCTATTTCCCTGAAGCCTGTCGGCCGGGAAATTTCTGGCTTTCAGCATCTCATCCAGACGACGCAGCCGCACCACATATTCACGAATTGTGCTGGGGCTCATCTCTGTCTGTTCAAACAGATACTGTTTAAACGCCATTATGTCGAAGTAATTAGGATGGGTATTACAAAAAATATCACTGCAAAAACGACAAAGCGCGGTCAGTTCGGGCTGAAGTTTCAGCCACAGCTGCTCATCAATCATCTGGTCCATCCGAGCGATGGCCTCTTTATTGATGATCTGGCCACGAAAAACGAGCGCCATTCGATCTAATACCTTGCCACAGTGTGAACAGTTGCTCTGGCTGTGTTTATAGTCTTTAAGATAACGACTTAACGGTCTGGCCTTGGTCTTGGCTCCCATTACTGAGTCCCCGGTTTTTTATAATTTTGAATCGCCAGGAACTGATACTGCTAGCGCGCTCCCGCAAGTCGGGCACGCAGGCGTTTAATCGCCTGACTGTGCAGCTGGCTGACACGGGATTCACCCACATCAAGCACCGCCCCAATCTCTTTCAGGTTCAGTTCTTCCTGGTAGTACAGTGTCAGCACCATCTTTTCACGATCGGGTAACGCTTCGATCGCTTCAATGACGCGCTCACGCAGACTCCCTTCAAGCAACTGATGAAGCGGATTAGCCTCTTCATGGCCTTCCGTCACCAGCTCCGCGCTGTCGCCGTGCTCTTCCCGATACTCGTCGTAGGAGAAAAGTTGACTGTTGTTGGTGTCCAGCAGGATCTGCCGGTACTCCTCCATGGAAACATTCAGCTGCTGCGCCACTTCCTGCTCAGAGGCAGAACGCCCCAGCGACTGTTCCACTCTGTGCATTGCTCCGGCCACCTCGCGTGCATTACGACGCACACTGCGCGGTGCCCAGTCCCGACTACGAAGCTCGTCGAGCATGGCGCCACGAATACGCTGCACGGCATAGGTGGTAAAGGCTGTACCCTGGAGCGCGTCATAACGCTCTACGGCATTTAACAGCCCTATCCCACCCGCCTGCAGCAAGTCGTCAAGCTCAACACTGGCCGGCAGGCGAACCTGCAGACGCAACGCTTCATGGCGCACCAGCGGCACGTAGCGCTGCCAGAGCGAATGCTTGTCCATCACGCCTTCGGCGGTATAGAAATCGTTCACGTTGACTACCCTGCGTTAATGAAGTTATCGGCATGATTATCCAATTCTGTAGCGTTTTCGATTGGCTGAATAGGCGGGGTAAAACGAGGCTATTTCATTTTTGTTACCTCAGAGTGCAGATCCTTCTGCACTCTTCAGTGAAGATTAACGACGGGCGCGCAGCCGTTGCCGGGTGGCGGGCGGCACTGCCGCCCACAGGCTGCAGACGCGACCTTCCAGTTCCTGATACCAGGGCGCCAGATGCTGCTGCGCCTCCTCGCCAGGATGCACCAGAATTTCGCCCGATTCACCATCAATGCTAATCAGTCGGTTAATAAACAGCCGCTGCAAATCACTGCGTAAAAACAGGCCGTTATCGATGCTGTTATCTGCCAGTACACCGTCATCCCCTTCCTGTGTGTCGATATGGCAGGCTTCCACCCATGGCCAGTTATGCCGTTCAGTCAGCTCGGTGCCGGTCATCACACAGGCGCCGTAGCGGGCTTTGACACCGGCGCTGAATTCCGCCTGGCTGGCGCGCTGCAGCACCCGGGCTTTGACACGACGCCCGACCTCAGTTCCCGGCATCACCGCCGCCGGGACTTTGTGCTGCGGCGTACTCAGCACCACGATGAACTGAATGCGCTGCGACTGCGGAAAACAGGGATCCGCCTGTGGATTGAAGAGCTGCCAGTAAGCGTCTTCATCATCCTGATGCATCAGCACCAGTTTGTAGCCGCGACTGTTCAGCAGATTCTGTGCCGTGGCGGATTGCGGATCGATCATCGCGAAGACCTGGCTGCTGCCCATCACCTTCCACAGGTTGTCGCGCTTTTCGCTATCGCTGCGACGGAAATAGAGGAAGGAGAGATTCTGCTTAAGATAGTGCTCAAAGCGACGCAGGTAATTTTTACGTTCGTTGTCATGGGAGATGAACAGCAGATCCTCCAGCGGGCTGTTGCTCTCTTCCTGCGCGAACACCGCACGGATTTTCAGCGTACGCAGCCCGGTTGACGGACTCAGCAAGGCGCGCGCCGTCAGCTCTTTATCATCAGGGTATTGCAGAGCATAACGCCGGGCGATCTCTTCAAAGGTCAACCGCTCACCCGGTAACAGGTCATAATTGAAGCGCATAGACACTCCACAAAGTTAAAATCAAAAATGATGTTGTTCTGTGAGGAGTTATCGGCAGTCTGGAGGGGAACTGTAACGGGCTGGGGGGATTGCCTGGGATTGAGAGACAGGCAGCCTGCAAGGTTGTGGTCAGGAAACCGGTTTGAAGGAAGCGGGTGTTAAATTGCGTTGCATTGCCTGGAGCTGCTGGCATAAAAATAAGCCAGCACACCAGCTGCAATTCTTTCAGCAATTAGCTAATGCCCGCCCGTAGCTATCAGGGACAAATGGGCGATGCCGATGATGCGAAGCTGCATCGCCTCAGATTATTTAAGCAGGTAAATCAGCGACAAATCGTCATTGACCTTGACCTTATCAATCTCGGCCAGAAACGCCATCACCGATTGTGGCGTATGTTTTGTTATTGAGTGGTAGCTGTAGATGATATTAATAATATCCTCTTCACTGACGGTTCCGACCAACTCAACATTGGCCGCAATCAGTGATTTAAGCAGGAACCATTCTGCCGTCAGAAGATATAAGCTCAGTAACGGGCTGCGACTCTCGTCATTAGGGAAAAATTCATCATAAATGCGGTACTGAATATAGTTGTTCATTATCCACGGGCGCTCAGCGAGCCAGGGCATAACCTGCTTCTGCCAGACGTTGTCCAGCCGGATCATCGACTGACTGACGTCGTCGGTTTTGGCGCCTTCGGCCTGAATGTAAATCAGCTTATTAACGTAGTGATTCAGGGTGGAAAAGGCGCGTTTACCTTCCCTAGTGCTTAACCATGACTGCAAACGCATGAGTAATGACCATTGAAGATTATAGTCGGGCCTAATATCATCTAGCTGCTGCCTGATCTTGCCCTGAGCCAGAGTGTTGAGTACGTCAGAAAAATGATTCTCCATCTCTACCAGCCAATCCTCGCCTTGGCTTACTCTTTCAGCGCCCAGCAAAAAAGTGGCCAGCGCATAAAGAGCCTCATCCAGTTTCTCACCGCTCAATTTAACAATATTGAGACACATCAGATTCAGCAGCTTCTTTTGCTGATCGAGATCTTTGGCCTTATTAGCTTCAGCCTGAGGCCTGAGGGCCTGGGCGAAGAGCATTGCATTAGGTGCCGCTAATAACTGCCGTGCCGCCTCTGGACAAGAAAGCACCAGGTTTTTTTGCTGCTCATTTTTAAAAATCCTGGACTTCCTAGGATAGGTGGCACAGGTATTGCTCAGGGCGGAGGCGCCCAGACTGGCGTGCACTTTGCACAGGAGGTCTTTACCCATAAAAGCACAGTTGCCAGATGAATTCAGCTTCATGGTGCCCCAGTTGGCGAAGCTTTTTCCGGTAATGACGATGTTTTCGGTCGCCAGGGTTTTGATTTCAATCTGAGAGGATTTTAAATAGCGCCTGACCGTGGGCTTATCCAGATTGATATCCCAGCCTTTGCAGCAGTGATCGCGACACTCACTGCCAATACATTTGAAGGCGCTGACAAAGAGCGGTTCCACGACAGTAATATTTTTCATTATTTACCTGCTCAACAAAGGCATTTAAAAAAGAGTCTTAATGTGAGGATAAAGGAACGCGGGGAGATTGATTGGCAGAGAAACAGGGCAAAAACAGGCTAATCGCAGGCATAAAAAAACCCCGCCGAAGCGGGGTTTGTCTTTTATAAGTTGGGTGATTAGCCCTGCAGCAGAGACAGAACCTGCTGTGGAACCTGGTTCGCTTTAGACAATACTGAGTTACCAGCCTGCTGCACGATCTGCGCTTTAGACATGTTGGAAACTTCAGTTGCGTAGTCAGCATCCTGAATACGAGACTGTGCTGCAGACAGGTTAGTCGTCGTGTTGTTCAGGTTAGTTACCGCTGAGTTCAGACGGTTCTGTACTGCACCCAAGCTTGAACGGAAAGTATCGACAGACGCGATAGCTTTGTCCAGCAGTGCCAGTGGATCTGCAGACGCCGCGCCAGCGAACTGAGCAGTTGGAGTAGCAGTTGACAGCTCAACAGTGACTTTATTATCGGTACCAGTTTTAGTGTTGTCATCAGCCAGAGCAGTACCTACTGTTGTTGCGTAGTTTTTACCCTGGAAGGTTACAAAGCCTTTAGCTGCGCCAGTTGAGTCTGTACCAACTTTAATCAGTTGATCAGCCTGAGTCGCTGCGGTAGTTAAACCGTTGTCGGTATCTTTGTACTCAACGTCAGCTTTGTTCAGAGTCACTGCACCAGTGGTATGGTTGATAGAGGCTGAGTAGAAATCACTGCCGCTCTGTACAACGAAATCAGCTGTTGCTGTGCCAGTGGCTGACAGGGTGTTATGCAGGCTCAGGCTTGATGCATCTACAGTTTTACCGGTTGCGGTGCTCAACGAAGTTGCAGCAGCTGACAGGTCAACTTTAACAGGTGCAGTTGCAGCAGCACCAGTAATCTGAGTGATAGAATCGCTGACTTTCAGTGCGTTGCCTGATACTGAGAAGCCGGCCAGACCCAGAGTAGAAGAATCAATCTTCTTCAGGTCGATGTCGATAGTCTGACCATCGTTAGCGCCAACCTGGATAGACATTTTACCGTCTTTAGCCAGCACGTTCACGCCGTTGAACTGAGTCTGACCCGATACGCGGTCAATTTCGCTCAGACGTGATTTGATTTCGTCCTGGATTGAGGTTTTGTCAGAATCAGAGTTAGTACCGTTCTGAGCCTGTACAGTCAGCTCACGAACACGCTGTAAGTTGTTGTTGATTTCTGACAGCGCGCCTTCCGTAGTCTGCGCAGCAGAGATACCGTCGTTAGCGTTACGAGCAGCCTGAGTCAGGCCCTTGATGTTAGAGGTGAAACGGTTGGCAATTGCCTGACCAGCAGCGTCATCTTTCGCGCTGTTGATACGTAAACCAGAAGACAGACGCTCCATTGAAGTAGACAGAGCTGACTGGTTCTTGTTGATGTTGTTCTGAGTGATCAGCGAGAGGCTGTTGGTATTAATGACTTGGGCCATGATGAATTTTCCTGTTAATCAAGTCTTTCGGTTAAGGTGTGGGCTTCAACCCGCCGGCTTCAGCGCCGTCAAAGTTGTTATCGTCTGCCGTTTAACAACCTTTAGAATTTTTTTAGTACCAGGCGAATTTTTCTGCTTCAACCTGTCACGTTTTAAGTTATCGCCACTCGCCCGAACTTCTTTAGACTTAATTCATTAATTTTCTAGCCGCTGAATTACCCTTCTCTATAGTGCTTATTTACCTCATTACCCTAAGGCAAATAACCTTAAACTTTCCTTATTCAAGGCCGATAACCCAGGTATCAATTTTCTGTCGACCTTATAAGGAATTAACATGGCTAGTATAAGCAACCTCGGTGTAGGCTCCGGCCTGCCACTCAGTACCATGCTTGACAGTTTGACCACCGCTGAAAAAGCGTCACTCAAACCTATTTCAACGCAGCAGACGGCTTATACCGCCAAGCTCAGTGCCTATGCCACCCTGAAAAGCTCACTGACGACTTTCCAGACCGCAAACACCAAGCTGAACAGTGCGGACCTGTTTACCTCGACCACCGCGGCCAGCAGTTCGACGGCGTTCAGCGCCACCACCTCTGGCAGCACCGTGGCCGGTAAATATGCGATTAATGTGACTCAGCTGGCACAGGCGCAGGTCCTGACCTCGTCGGTGCAGACTAGCAACACTGCCGCACTGGGCGATAGCTCTGTGGCCAGCCGCAGCATTGCGATTACCTTAAAAGATGGATCAAGCAAAAGCGTGACGCTTTCCAGCGATCAGACCTCGCTGACCGGTATGCGTGACGCCATCAACGGCGCCAATGCCGGCGTCACCGCCACCATTATTAAGGTGTCAGACGGTAGCTTCCGCCTCTCCATGAATGCCAATAAAACCGGCAGCGACAATGCAGTGGCTACCATCGCCGTCACCGGCGACAGCACGTTGCAGGGCGTTGTGGGCTTTGACGCCAGCGCCAGCAGCAATGTGATGACAGAAAGCGTGAAAGCGCAGAATGCCCAGCTCACGGTTAACAACGTTGCGATTGAGAACAGCAGCAACCAGATTAGCGATGCGCTGGAAGGGATTACCTTAAATCTGACCGCGCAGACAACTGGCGCTCAGACGCTGACGATTACCAAAGACACCTCAAAAGCCTCCAGCGCGATCAGCGGCTGGGTGGATGCCTACAATTCGTTGCTGGATCAGTTCAATACTCTGACCAAATACACCAAAGTGGATACCAACACGGATTCACAGGACGCCAGCAATGGCGCCCTGATCGGCGACAGCACGTTACGGACGATTGAGACGCAGCTGAAAAGCATGCTGACCAACGCGCAAAGCTCGTCATCCTACAAATCACTGGGGCAGATTGGCATCACTACCGACCCACAGACCGGTTCACTGAAAATTGATTCCACTAAGGTCAGTGCTGCGCTGGATAAAGATGCCGCAGGCGTGAAAGAGATGATCGTGGGCGACGGTAAAACCACCGGTATTACCACCAAAATCGCGACCAGCGTCACGGGCTGGTTGTCGTCTAAAGGGATTGTTCAGGCCGCTACCGATGGCGTCAGCAAAACACTGAATAACTTAACGGCCCTGTATAACACCACCAGCGATCGCATTGATGCGGATATCGCACGTTATAAAACACAGTTTACCCAGCTGGATCTGGCCATCAGTAAACTCAACTCGACCAGTACGTATCTGACGCAGCAGTTCGATACCTCAAGTTCTAATAAATCATAGGAGTGACCATGTACAGCGCTACAGGCACCAAAGCCTATGCAAAAATTGGCGTAGAAAGCGCCGTGATGAGCGCCAGCCAGCAGCAGCTGGTTGTGATGCTGTTCGACGGTGCACTGAGCGCGTTAATCCGCGCCCGCCTGTTTATGCAGGATGGCAATATTGCAGGCAAAGGCAACTCGATCTCCAAAGCGATCAATATTATCGAAGCCGGCCTGAAAGAGGGCCTGACTGAAAACCGTGGTGATGAGCTGGCCGATAATCTGCTGGATCTTTACAACTACATGACGCGTCGCCTGTTGCATGCCAACCTGAACAATGATGTTGCAGCAGTCGAGGAGGTCGAAGGCCTGCTGCGCAACATTGCTGACGCGTGGAAAGAAGTGGTTCAACCTAACCTGATTCAGGACGCCGTTTAATGACTACTGCACCGCATCTGATTACCGTTTACCAACAGTTACTCGATCTCAGCCAGGGAATGCTGCGTCATGCAGCACAAGGCGAATGGGATGAATTGATCAGCAGGGAGATGGAGTATGTCAGTGCGGTGCAGAACTTAGCCCAATCGACAGAAGCCGTGTCGCCGTCGGCACAGACTCAGGAGCAGTTACGTCCGGTGCTGCGCCGTATTCTCGATAACGAATGTGAAGTGAAACGTCTGCTGCAGGCGCGGATGGATGAGCTGGCCTCACTGGTGGGTCAGAACAGTCGCCAGAAATCGGTGATGTCCGCTTATAGCAATCAAGGCGGCGTTGTTATGGTGCCGCACGAAACCCTCTCCTGATCCCCTGCTCTGTCACGCCGCCAGATTTATTTTTCTGCGCGGCGTCTCTTTTTTGCCGCTTACTCCATACTTGATTTTCATCATCCCCTGGAGTGCGGTACATGCAAAACCCAACGTTATTACAGTTTTTCCATTGGTATTACCCGGATGGCAGCAAATTGTGGCCGGAAGTCGCCGATCGTGCGGCCTGGCTCAGCGAAATAGGTATCACCATGGCGTGGTTGCCACCGTGCTACAAAGGGGATTCGGGGGGCTATTCTGTCGGTTACGACAGCTACGATCTGTTTGACCTGGGTGAATTTGATCAGAAAGGGGGTGTTGCCACCAAATATGGCGACAAACAGCAGTTACTGGCGGCAACAGAAGCCCTGCGCAGTCACAACGTTGGGGTGCTGCTGGATGTGGTGCTCAACCACAAAATGGGTGCCGACGAAAAAGAGACGATTAGCGTTAACCGCGTCAATCCCGATAACCGCGATGAAATCTACGACGAAGTGGTCGAGTGCGAGGCCTGGACGAAATTCACTTTTCCGGCACGCGCCGGAGAGTTTTCGAAATTTGTCTGGGACCACAAATGCTTTAGCGGCGTAGACCACATCGAAAATCCGGACGAAAACGGCGTATTCAAAATCATCAATGACTACACCGCCGAAGGCTGGAACGACCAGGTTGATAACGAGCTGGGTAATTTCGACTATCTGATGGGCGCCAACATCGATTTCCGCAACAACGCGGTCAGGGAAGAGCTCAAATACTGGGCGCGCTGGGTGATGGAACAGGTGCCCTGCACCGGCTTTCGTCTCGATGCGGTAAAACATATCCCGGCCTGGTTCTATAAAGAGTGGATTGACCATATTCAGGAGGTTGCTGAGGAGCCGATGTTTATCGTCGCGGAATACTGGTCGTTTGAAACGGAGAAGCTGCAGGAGTATGTGCATCAGGTAGAAGGCAAAACCATGCTGTTTGATGCGCCACTGCACATGAACTTCCACCAGGCCTCAACCGCGGGCAGCGCCTACGACATGAGCCAGATTTTTGCTAACTCGCTGGTGGTTGCTGATCCGTGGCATGCCGTGACGATCGTGGCTAACCACGACACCCAGCCGCTGCAGTCGCTGGAAGCACCGGTAGAAGCCTGGTTTAAACCGCTGGCCTATGCGCTGATCCTGTTGCGTGAGCAGGGTGTGCCCACCATCTTCTATCCCGATCTGTTCGGGGCGACCTATGAAGATGAAGGCGGCGACGGCGAGAAGCACAAAATTGAGATGCCGGTGATCCCTGAACTGGAAGGATTGATCCGGGCGCGCCAGCAGTATGGCTGGGGTGTGCAGACCGACTATTTTGATCACCCAAACTGCGTGGCCTTCAGCCGCAGCGGCACCGAAACACAGCCAGGCTGTGTGGTGATCATGTCGAACGGCGATGCCGGTGAGAAAAGCGTGCCGATGGGAGAAGGTTTTGCTGGCAAGGTCTGGCGCGATCATCTGGGTAACCGTGAAGAGACCATTACTGCCGACGAGCACGGCACGGCGGTCTTTGTCTGTAACGGTGGCAGTGTCAGCGTCTGGGTGGTTGCAGAATAAGCTCGTTACAGAAGAAATGACTCAAAACTAAAACCGCCCCGGCAGACAGAAGCGTAAAGTGCGCTCTGCCCGTCGGGGCGGTTTTGTTATGGGTCGGCCGTTACGACTTCGCGTTATTTTCTGTAATCGGTGTGCGCAGCAGTTGCGGTTCGATGTTCTGAATCACCGCGGCTTTCGGCTGCTTCGCCACCTCGTCAAGTGCCTGCTGACACTCAACGGTCGGACGCGCCACTTTACGCAGGGTCATCCTGTCATAGCTCAGCTCGCCATTCTCCACGACCAGCGGCATCACCCGCACCTGACGCGTTACATTGACATAATCGCCGCTTAACCGGGTCAGTTTGCCCGGCTTCGCAATCACCCGCATCCACTGACGGCAGTCCAGCGTGCTGCCATCCGCATTGATGATCACACTGGCTATCGCCTTATCGCTGATCAGGCTGCTCTGTGCGCCGACGGTTTGCCAGGTTCCCTGCAGTTCAGCGGGCGCCGGTGTTTGCACCGCATTCTCATAATCGTTGATTTGTGCACAGCCACTCAGTGCCAGCGCGGCAATCAGCATCCACTTTTTCATGTTTAATCCCTAAGATCCCATCAATGGCGGCTACGTTATAATTTTTCCACCGCGTTGCGCAAGGTATCTGGGTGTTCAAACACCACGCAGACCCTGATTGCGCCAGAATTTATCCCGCAGTGAGCTCCACGGTCAGGTTTTTGACCGGAAGTTCAGAGGCTGAACTGATGCAAAGCCCCGCCTTTGTCACGCCTGACAAGCGGAAGACAACCCGCTACACTGACGCGCTGCAACAGACTTTCAGGAATATGAATATGAAAACGCCAGAAGCCTACTATGCCCAGGCGCGCGAGATGTTTTTTACCGCGCATCCCGACTTTCAGTCTGCACTTGATGAATTAACGGAGAGCGACGCCCGTGCAGCTAACCTGTCACTGCGACAGCTGCGCGAATGGCATGCCGAACGCATCTATGCGGCCTTTTTGCGGCAGAAGAATCTGGATGGAATGATCTTTTCTATTCAGCTCGCTGAGCCGGATAAAGCGGTGGCGGCTGAAGCTATCGAGACTTATCTCAAATCTCATGCTGAGTCGCTGGGGATGAGCTGGGAAGAGTTTTGCATCAAAAACGAGCTTTAATCAGGGCCGCGCTGAAGTTGTATATTGCAAACACCTCCAACCAGTTCCGGCACTGCAGATAAAATTGTACTAACCGGGGGAAAGTGTATAACTTCGGCGTGCGACTCAGGTCGTGATTGTCCTTTAACGAATAGTGCTGATGCACTGCCTCTGCAGGTGTTGTCTCAATTCCACCTCCAGAGGCGAATTTTTTTATCCGCCCCTACCCTTCACCTTCCGTCGCTTTACCCTTTACTTCAACATAACTCGCTACCGCCAGCAGACGATTAATATGCGTCAGCAGCAGATCCACATCAGACTGCAGAAACTCGGTCGAAGATTGCGAAGCGGTAACAATGGCATCCTGCACCGTTTCTGAAATAGTCAGCGAGTTGTCCTGTTTCGCCTGCACCAGCAGCGCCGCAACCAGCAGGGACTGCGCTTCAAGCTGCGCCGTCAACTCTTTTGCATCGACGTCCATCTTTGCCAGTTTTAGCAGAATATCAATTACCAGTTGTCGCATCGCGGACCTCCTAAAAGTAAGCCGCCATTATGTCGCGATGCGTGCGCATTTTGCTAGTCGAAGATTGAGGTTTATGCGAGATAAAAATTTACACGAAATCAGGCGCGCTGCCTTGCTACTGTTTTTATTTACAGTATTATATGTCAGCGATTTTGCCCTGAATGGATTGCCATCATGTTTGTTGAGTTGATTTATGACAAGCGCAACGTTGCCGGTTTACCGGGTGCTCGCGAGATGATTCGTGAGGAGCTGGAAAAGCGGGTGCATCGGGTGTTCCCTGACATTGAAGTTAAGGTCAAGCCGATGGAACGTAACGCGATTGATACTGATTTGAGTAAGAACGATAAAGCGACGGTTGCGCGGATTGTTGAAGAGATGTTCGACGAAGCGGAAATGTGGCTGGTGGCCGATTAATCCCTTAACGGCCACCACATCAGTTAGCGGGAGATGACTTAGCTCTCCTGCTCGCTGTGATTAACTTCAATCTCGATGTCCTGAATCGCGGCATCCAGATCTTCCAGCAGTTTACCCTGCTTATTAAGCAACGCATCGATTCGGTCGGCGTTGGTCTTGTCTTTATACTCACCCGCATCAAACGCTAACCATTGGCTGGAAAGGGTTTCGGTGTTGGTCTGAGCATAGTGACGCATCTCTTTTAGCTGAGAAGTCACGTCACGCAGATATTCAGTTTTGGTCTTGGTTTCTGTTGAATCGCTCATGCTAAATTTCCTTCTGGTCATTTATCCAAAGTGAGTAGGCTTAGCGGTTCATCAACCGGCCAATCAGCGGGCCTGCATTCAGGTACAAAATGTTGCCCGGATATTTAAAACTAGTCGATAATAGCGAAGCCGCATTAAGAATAATCGGAAGTTATGGTTTATGACCGGATTTCACGGCTGGCACCTCACTCTCAGTGACGACCTCTTTGACTTTTATGACCGTTTTGTCGGCTATGCGATCCGGTATTGCATCCAGCTTGTGCTGTATTGCTGCAACCTGATCGGTCAGCAGCTCCACTCTGTCATCACGCCGCGCCGCAATTAAGCGGTAATCCGCCCGAATCTCCTCGACCCGCTTGTTTGCGGTGTTACTGACGTAGAGAAAAATGATCGTCATCAGGATGCAAATCATCGAACAGCTCAGCAATACGCAGCCGAGAATAACTTTGCGCCGGTAAGACATAGGTGCCTTAGTGCTATTAATCGTGGCCATCACTGCGATCCTCCAGAGTTGAGATAAGCCGATCAATCTCATTACGAAATTTATCGTTCTGATCGGTTTCGGTCATTGCCAGTAAAATCCCTACCGCATTCTTGATTAACCGAAGATCGGTTTCGAGTGTCGAGATACGCCGCAGATTCCTGTCGTGCCGTTCGCGTAATTCATCGTTCTCCTCCCGTATCAGCAGGTTGCTCTCTTTCAGCAACACCACCTGCTCTTTGTAGCTGGTAATAATTTCGCCGCCGGCTCGATTACTGGTAACGATTGACGCAATTCCCGCCAATAACGGTTTCCAGAACAGTGCTGCTGCCCCCCCACCCAGAACTAACGCACCCATACTGGTAATCAGACTACTTTCCATGCCACACCCCTTTGTACGGTAAGGTCTCTGGAACTTACTGCGTGCTGCTTAGCCACGTCCCCCGCATGAAATTTAAGATTGCTTAAATACCAGGCTTAAGTATACTTAAGTCACTCTCAACCAAAAAGTCAAGCTTATGAAAAACGAAACGCTGGGTGACCGCATCCGACTCCGACGTAAATCGCTGCAGTTAACGCAGAAGCAATTGGCGCAACAGGTAAAAGTGTCCCATGTGGCGATTTCGCAATGGGAAAAAGAAGAGACGCTGCCGCGCGGTGAGAACCTGCTGCGGCTCGCAGAAGCGCTGGGCTGCGCACCGGCTTTTCTGATAGATGGGGATGGTCCTGTTTTCAGCGAAAGCGCCTGGAGTGGTCTGCACCAGATCCCACTGCTTGCACAGCGCGACGTGCCGCGATGGCTGAGCGAGGCCGGTTCCGTCCGGCATGAACTGCTGATGCACAACGACATGGCGCTTTCACAGCAGAGCTTTGCCATCCGGGTGGAAGAACAGGCGATGACGCCCGCGATTCTGCGGAATGATGTGGTGATCATCGATCCCAGGCAGTCACCTCAGCCCGGCGACTGCGTGCTGGCATTGCAGCAACAGGTCGTGCTGCTACGCACCTGGCGTCAGCGCGGCAGTGATAATGGCGTCATGCAGTTTGAACTGGCACCGGTCAATATCAACTTCCCTGAGCTGCAATCCAGCCGGGACAGCCTGAAGCTGATTGGTACGCTGGTGGAACTGCGACGCTACCGCCAGCCATAAAAAAACCCGCCGTGCGCGGGTTCACTTTTCATCGTACAACAGTGGCTGAGTTTATAGCCGGACAACTACAGGGCATCGGTCAGTTGATCTACCACCACTTTGCCCTGCAAATCGGTCTGCATAATGCGGTAATTCACGGGCCATGAGCGGCGGGTACTGAGTTTATCGAACAGGGTTACGCCGCCTTTTTTAACTCCCTGGCTATTTACAATAATCCATTCGGTGACCTCTTCCTGACCACGATTTTTCAGGCTCAGCGAGCTTTGTTCGATTAACTGATCTTCAGCTTCAATCTTTAAATAGTCTCTTAACATAATTTCTATCTCCTGGTAACGCAGGCCACTATATGCCTTTTGCTAATCCTTTCAATCGAATTTATTTATCGATCTGTTTATCGACGGGAATGTGACCTGCCGCAAGCGATATGACAGATTTGTCCATTACTGCATCAGGGATTCCCGGTTAGCATGAACCTGCTGTACACACCCAAACATCGAAAAATGACGTGTTCAGTATGAGAGAAACTCCGATTAGCCCGCCGCTGGCGGGCTTTTTTTCTTCTTTAATCCGCTGCGCATGCGGGATGTCAGTGCTGGTCTAAACTTAAGAGACTGGAATAAAAGGAGAGAGTTATGTTTAAACACAATACGAATGAAGAACGTAAGAAAGAAGGTGATGTCAGCAAAAGCCTGCCCGAAGCCGCGCCAAACGCTGGTAATGCTTACGAGGAAGATGATCATCCCGCCACTGATGCGCCGAAAGATCATGGCGAAGTGCCGCGCAAAAATGATGACAGCCAGGATGACAAAAAAGATCCTTACAAGGCAAGCTGATGTGCGACAGGCGCGCCCGCTGGGCGCGCTGGTCAGCGTTAAGATTTAATGAGATCGGCAAGCTGGTACTGATTTTCAACCAGCCAGGCTGGAAAATGTTCGGATGTTACCGGCACTATCTCCATCCTTCGCGGACGATTCCAGATATCAATATTGTTCTCAACGCAGCGCCGTATGTGATCCGGATTATTAAATTCGGGACAGTTACGTTCGGTATGAGAAATCGAAGACATTTTTTCACTGATGCGCTCATCGCTCATTACCCAGGAAAAATGCCATCCTGCGTTCTTAATGGTTTTCGTCCGGAAATTTAGCCACTTCCAGCGCAACCAGTTCTCGCGTATCGGTGTTCCACGACGCTTAACATTGCGAAGCAATTCCGGTTGTCCCATAAAAAAGTTTCGCAGCGTTTTACAGGTCACCATTTTTGCCAGGGTGGCACAGCGCGGTGTGCCGTCGTCATTTAAAACCCGGACATTAAATTTAAAATTGAAATATTGCTGATGCAGCGTCGTGCAAAGATGTTGATGACTGAATGCTTTTATCGCCTCGGGTCGGGGAATTTCATCGACGTCTGACACAATAACAATATCATCATCCTGCGCGCCGGCCAGCCCCTGCATAATCTGATTACGTGCAGTGGCTTCATTTTCCCAGGGATCTGTCTCTCCCGCATTAACCACAGAACTATTCGATTTAAAGGCTTCCTGATAAAATCTGGGCGCAATATCGTTAACAATATAAATAATTTTATCGCGGAAACGATCGAACTTCTCAATATCAAAATGAAGCTTTTCCCGGCGTTTTCCGGTAAAGGTATAGCGAGATTCCACAATGACAAACCGATCAACAACATGCTCAAGCGTGTTCAGACGCATCTCAAGCAAGATATCTTCATCGTAGTATAAAAAACAGTCATAAATCATAGTATTCAGAGGCACTTAAGTAGTAAGGATTTTCATCAGGACACCTCAGCATGCGTAACACAACAGAGGTATAACGCCTTTTGTTGAGGCCGATTTTTAATGAACCTGATGTGTGTGTAATGTACTGCGTAAAACTTTCCGTGTTTATAATAAACTGGCTAACAAAGGCTGCAGGTAATGATTTTCGGGCATCCGCCACAAAGCAGACTAACGATATGATGAGCAACCATTCAGAGTGATATTTACCTGACATTCACCTGACAACGGTTAACACCAGCAGGCAGCGTGAGTCATCTGATGCGGCTACCTTTTGTTTATGCTCGTTGCTTACATCATAATCCGTTGCGAAGAATGTTACATTTAGTCCGTAACGCTAGCAATATCAAGCGCAGATTTTTAATTAAAATGAGCCACACGATCAATATCCGGATATTATTGGTCAACAAAATAACTATGATGGTTTCGTTCATGAAGAAGATCATTATTGCCCTGAGCATAAGTCTGTTGGGCGGATGCGTAGATATGGGACGGGTTGGATTACATCCGACAACAAAAACCGCTTATTTCGACGGTCATCCTTTTCAGGTTGAATCCTGCCTTAGCGTAGCGGCACAGGATCAAAGACTCTATCTGGAGCAGGATGAACCTCTGCCGGATGGCACGAAGCGATATAATCTTGAGCAGGATGATGAAACCGTGGCCTGGGTTGAAATTGCAAAGTTCAGCCATCATCAGACCAGTGCGACATTTTACTATGCTCCAAAAGCATCAGATATCAGCACAGCAGTTTCAGGGATGATCGCGCGGTGCAAAACATCACGTTAAATGCCGCGTCGGCATGAATGTGATGCAGGATGGACGACCAGGAGACAGAATAAGTTGTCAGACCAGCCAGAGCGCACGCGCTTGCCTGACAATCTTTCTCACTCTTCTATTCTAAGGCTTTTATCACGCCCGCTTCCGGGCTATGCCATGTTCAGGAGTGGGCAGTCAAAGCTCAGCCTATTTAGCCGGTTCGCAATCATAGGCACCTCGTATGCGGATCTGACTCTGGCTGGTGCGGACGATTTCAGCTCTTAATAGCCCTTTGCCCTCACGGTTCGTCAGCTCCATATCCACCATCCCCGGCGCTTTGCTGTTTTTCACCAGCAGTTTGACGGTCGCGTTGTCGTAATCGCCCTTCTCTTTCGCAAAAGTGACTTTCTGCGTTTTTGCGCGTTCTCCATTCACTGAGAACCAGCCGCTCTTGTCAGATTTAAGATAGAACGGCCCGCACTGCGTGGCAGCAAAGGCTGGAACCGATAAGCTGATTAACGATGCGATAAGGATAAGTTTTTTTAGCATTGGGCTGGCGTCCTGCTGATGGGTGATGAGGGGTCGGGTCGTCTGCACCGAAGAGTGAGTTCCCTGCTGCACGGCTCGTAATAAAGAGCAGTATAGTCAATGACACCTGTATTATCGCCAGTACAGGGTCATAGACTCAGCAAAGGGATCGGCCTTGATGCTGGCAACCCACTACCCTAATCCACTTCCACGCAGGCGTGCCTTGTTCAGCGGAATCAGCTCACTAAACCTGCATATTCATAATTTCGCTATACGCCGACACCAGCTTGTTCCTGACCTGAATACCCATCTGCATTGAGATCGACGATTTCTGCAGATCGACCATCACATCATTAAGCGCGATACCGGGTTTACCCATCTCAAAATCCTGCGCCTGGGTGCGGGCGGTGGTCTGCGTCTCGCTGATCTTATCCAGCGCCGCTTTCATAGTTGCACCAAAATCGATCTGATTAGGGGCTTCACTACTGCGGTTGCTGGCCTGCAGTGAGGTCGCCTGTAGCTGCTGCAGTACGCCATCAATTGCCTGAATGGACATGAACGATACCTTATTAAAGAGGATGACATTTTTGATGTGAGCAAAAGTTAGCACGTTGTCAATGAGACAAAGCCGCTAAATGACATCAAAAACCCTACCTTATCCAGGCATCGAATTTTGCTTATCACCTAATAATGCCTGGCATTGAAGTGGAAATTTTATCTACGCAGGTCAGGGAGTCTGTTTTGCCATCTCAACTTACCCGGTCAATTACGTCAGGCAGGAAACGGTCATGAATGCGAGTACAGCCGCCACAACAGAACAAGAAAAGAAAGGCTTCGGTGACCTGCTCGCTCGCCTGCGCGCAAATCCGCGTATTCCTTTAATCGTCGCTGCCGCCGCCGTTGTGGCGATAGTGATCGCGATGGTGCTCTGGGCGAAGCAGCCCAGCTATAGCGTCCTTTATAACAACCTTACAGATGAAGATGGCGGTGCCATCGTCACGCAGCTGACGCAGATGAACATCCCTTATCGCTTCGCCGAAAATGGCGGCGCGCTGATGGTGCCGGAAGCGAACGTGCATGAGCTGCGTCTGCGTCTGGCTCAGCAGGGTCTGCCGAAAGGCGGCTCGGTGGGTTTTGAGCTGCTCGATAAAGAGAAGTTCGGTATCAGCCAGTTCAGCGAGCAGGTTAACTACCAGCGCGCGCTGGAAGGCGAACTGGCTCGTACCATCGAATCACTCGGCCCGGTTAAAAGCGCCCGTGTTCATCTGGCGATGCCAAAACCCACCTTATTTGTGCGTGAGCAGAAAGCGCCATCCGCCTCTGTCACCTTAACCCTGCAGCCTGGCCGTGCGCTGGATGAAGGCCAGATTCAGGCCATCGCCCACATGGTCTCAAGCAGCGTCGCCGGTTTACCGCCGGGCAACGTCACCGTGGTCGATCAGACCGGTCGCCTGCTGACCCGCTCTGATTCCGCCGGTCGCGACCTGAATGATGCACAGCTTAAGTATGCCTCTGAAGTTGAAGCACGTTACCAGCAACGTATCGAAGCGATCCTGAATCCGATTCTCGGTCAGGGCAATGTGCATGCGCAGGTTACCGCGCAGATTAACTTCGACACCGCCGAGCAGACCGACGAGAAATATCAGCCTAACGCTAACCCGTCGAACTCAGCGATTCGTTCACGTCAGACCAGCACCAGCGACCAGTCAGGCAGCCCTTATCCGGGCGGCGTGCCGGGCGCGCTCTCTAACCAGCCTGCGCCAGCTAACACTGCGCCGGTGACGACGCCGAACAACACTGCCGCCAATGGCCAGAACGCCAATGGTCAGAATGCTAACGGTCAGAACAACGCGGCGAATAACGCTAACCAGACCACCAGCACCGCAGCGGCCAGTGCCGGACCGACCAACTCGCGTCGTGACGACACGGTGAACTACGAGCTGGATCGCACCATTCGTCATACCAAGGTCAACGTTGGTGACGTACAGCGCCTGTCGGTGGCGGTCGTGGTGAACTTCCGTGCAGATGATAAAGGCAAAGCGGTTGCGCTGAACGAACAGCAGCTGAAGCAGATTGAAGATCTGACCCGCGAAGCGATGGGCTACTCCCAGAACCGTGGCGACAGCATCAACGTGGTGAACTCGCAGTTCAACACCACTGAACCAGTGACCACCGATCTGCCCTTCTGGCAACAGCAGTCGTTCTTTGATCAGCTGATGAACGCCGGTAAGTGGCTGTTGATTGCCCTGGTCGCTTTCATCCTCTACCGCAAACTGGTTCGTCCGCACCTGGTTCGCAAGCAGGCCGCAGAGAAAGCCGCCGCGGAAGCCGTTGCCGCTCGTGCGACTGAGCAACCGGAAGAAGAAGCCTTTAATGTGCAGCTCAGCAAAGATGAGCTGGATCAGGAACGTAAGTCTAACAACCGCATGAGCGCAGAAGTGATGAGTCAACGCATCCGCGACATGTCAGAAAACGATCCGCGCGTTGTAGCGCTGGTAATTCGCGAATGGATGAGTAAAGAGCTATGAGTCTGACCGGAACCGAAAAAAGCGCCATCCTGATGATGACCATTGGCGAAGAGCGCGCCGCGGAAGTTTTCAAACACCTGAACCAGCGTGAGGTCCAGCACCTGAGCGGCGCGATGGCCAACATGCGTCAGGTGTCGCATAAACAGCTGACTGAAGTGTTGCGTGAGTTCGAAGCGGATGCTGAGCAGTTCGCGGCGCTGAGCCTGAACTCCAACGAATACCTGCGTTCGGTGCTGACCCGGGCACTGGGCGAAGAGCGCGCCTCCAGCCTGCTGGAGGACATTCTCGAAACGCGCGAAACCACCAGCGGCATGGAAACGCTCAACTTTATGGAGCCGCAGGCTGCTGCCGACCTTATTCGCGACGAGCATCCACAGATCATCGCCACCATCCTGGTCCACCTCAAGCGTGCCCAGGCCGCCGATATTGTGGCGCTGTTCGACGAACGTCTGCGTCACGACGTGATGCTGCGTATCGCCACTTTCGGTGGTGTCCAGCCAGCCGCGCTGGCCGAACTGACAGAAGTACTGAACGGCCTGCTGGATGGCACCAACCTCAAGCGTGCGAAGATGGGCGGCGTGAGAACCGCAGCCGAGATCATCAACCTGATGAAAACGCAGCAGGAAGAGGCGGTTATCGAAGCCGTACGCGACTTCGATGGCGAACTGGCGCAGAAAATTATCGACGAGATGTTCCTGTTCGAAAACCTGGTGGCAGTGGACGACCGCAGCATCCAGCGTCTGTTGCAGGAAGTGGAGTCCGAGCAGTTGCTGGTTGCACTGAAAGGTGCCGAACAGCCACTGCGCGAGAAGTTCCTCAAAAACATGTCAGCCCGTGCGGCGGATATCCTGCGCGACGATCTGGCCAACCGTGGCCCGGTGCGTATGTCCGCAGTGGAAAACGAACAGAAAGCGATCCTGCTGGTGGTACGCCGCCTGGCCGAGTCAGGCGAGATGGTGATTGGTGGTGGCGAGGAAACTTATGTCTGATGCATTTTCTGCGCGCCCCTGGCAGCTGTGGCAGCCCACGGATTTAGGCCGTTTCGATGAGCCTGCTGAACCGGAGCTGCAGCCAGAAATTTACGAAGCTGAAGATGGCGTTGATGAGCAGCAACAGCAGCTCGAACGCCTGCAGCAGCAGATGCGCAAAGAGGCACAGGGCCAGGGTTACAACGAAGGCTATCAGCAGGGTGTGACCGAAGGCCAGAAAGCCGGCTACGACGCCGGTTTTCAGCAGGGTCTCGCCGATGCCCAGCAGCAGCAGGCGCCCCTTCAGGCGCGTATGCAGCAGCTGGTAACCGAGTTCCAGAACACGCTTGAATCGCTGGACAGCGTGATTGCGGCCCGTCTGATGCAACTGGCGCTGGAAGCGGCACGTTCGGTGATTGGTCAGGCGACCACGGTGGATGGCACCGCCCTGCTGCGCCAGATTCAGGGGTTACTGCAGCAGGAACCGATGTTCAGCGGCAAACCGCAACTGCGCGTTCACCCGGATGACTTACAACGCATTGAGCAGACCCTGGGGCCGACGCTGGATCTGCACGGCTGGCGGCTGATCGCTGACAGCACCCTGCATCCTGGCGGCTGCAAACTCAGCGCAGAAGATGGCGATCTGGATGCCAGCGTCGCGACGCGCTGGCAGGAACTCTGCCGTCTTGCCGCACCGGGAGAATTGTAATGACCACTCGTCTGAATCGCTGGCTCGGCTCGCTCGATGCCTTTGAGAAACGCATCGCCCAGGTGCAGCCGGTGCGCCGTTATGGCCGCCTGACCCGCGCCACCGGCCTGGTGCTGGAAGCAACCGGCTTACAGTTGCCGCTGGGTGCGACCTGCGTAATCGAACGCAACGATGGCAAAACCATCAGTGAAATCGAAAGCGAAGTGGTGGGATTCAACGGTCAGAAGCTGCTGATGATGCCACTGGAAGAAGTGGACGGCATTTTACCGGGTGCGCGGGTCTATGCGCGCCAGAACGGAGAGAACCCGCAGGCAGGCAAACAGATGATGCTGGGGCCGGAACTGCTGGGCCGCGTACTCGATGGCAGCGGGCGACCGCTGGACGGCCTGCCGTCTCCGGATACCGGCTATCGCGCGCCGCTGAACACCCCGCCGTTTAACCCGCTGCAGCGTACGCCGATCACCGACGTGCTGGATACCGGCGTGCGAGCGATCAACGCCCTGCTGACGGTCGGTCGCGGACAGCGTATGGGCCTGTTCGCCGGTTCGGGCGTGGGTAAAAGCGTGCTGCTTGGCATGATGGCGCGTTACACCAAAGCGGACGTCATCGTAGTCGGTCTGATTGGCGAACGTGGCCGCGAAGTCAAAGATTTTATCGAGAACATTCTCGGCGCTGAAGGCCGCGCCCGTTCGGTGGTGATCGCCGCCCCGGCCGATGTTTCGCCGCTGCTGCGTATGCAGGGTGCCGCTTACGCCACGCGTATCGCAGAAGACTTTCGCGACCGCGGCCAGCATGTGTTGCTGATTATGGATTCCCTGACCCGCTACGCCATGGCGCAGCGTGAGATCGCCCTGGCGATTGGTGAGCCGCCGGCCACCAAAGGCTATCCGCCTTCCGTATTTGCCAAACTGCCTGCGCTGGTTGAGCGTGCCGGTAACGGCATCGACGGCGGCGGCTCAATCACCGCCTTCTATACCGTCCTGACCGAAGGCGACGATCAGCAGGACCCGATCGCCGACTCCGCGCGCGCCATTCTCGACGGCCACATTGTGCTGTCGCGTCGGCTGGGCGAAGCGGGTCACTATCCGGCCATTGATATAGAAGCCTCGATCAGCCGTGCGATGACCTCGCTGATCGATGAGAACCACTATGCGCGGGTGCGCCAGTTTAAGCAGTTGCTCTCCAGCTTCCAGCGTAACCGCGATCTGGTCAGCGTCGGTGCTTATGCCGCGGGCAGTGATCCAATGCTTGATAAAGCAATCACGCTCTATCCGCAGATGGAAGCCTTCCTGCAACAGGGCATCTTTGAGCGCAGTGATTACGACGACGCCAGCCTGCATCTGCATGCGCTGTTTGGCTAGTCACACGAATTAACGCGAGGTAACGGCAATGAAAACTGCAAATGCCATCGATACGCTGCGCGACTTAGCGGAGCAGGATCTCGAACGCGCTGCCATCTATTTAGGCGATATGCGTCGCGGCCAGCATGCCGCGAACGAGCAGCTGACGATGCTGCTCGACTATCAGGACGAATATCGCAACAAGCTCAACGATGACATGTCGTCGGGCATCGCCAGCACCCGCTGGACCAACTATCACCAGTTTATTCAGACGCTGGAAAAAGCGATTGAGCAGCACCGCAACCAGCTTAATAACTGGAATCAGCGGCTGGAACAGGCGCTGATCAACTGGCGTGACAAACAGCAACGGCTTAACGCCTATCAGACGCTGATTACGCGCGCAGCAGAAAATGCATTACGACAGGAAAACCGTCTCGATCAGAAACGGATGGACGAATTTGCCCAACGGGCCGCATCGAGGAGAGGTGAATGATTACGCTGCCAAACATTGCTATGAAAGCGACGGTAAAAACCGACGCAGAACCCTCAGTCTCAACTGACCTTGCTGCGGGTGCCGATGCCCTGCCGCAGGACTTTCTGACCGCACTGGGAAACCAGTTACTCGGCCTAGCTAAACAGCAGGGAAAAGCGGCGCAATCCGCTGACGTCAAAGCAGAAATTGCCGATGACGCCCGCCCGAAAGCCCCGCTGAATGCCCTGATGGCAGCACTGGAAAATCCTGCTGCGCTGACCGCTCTGTTTAAGCCGGAAAATATTAAAGGTGGGTCAAAATCAGCCGATGATAAAGACAAGCCGGACGTTGCACCCTTAAGCGCCAGCGATATGCAGAATATGCAGGCGCTGTTCGCCATGTTACCGGGTGTAGCGGCTGTTACAGCCACCACGTCGACCCCGGTCAGCAGTGAAGCGGGCGAGATGATCGCCCAGACCGATACCGGCCGGAAAAGCCAGAGCTCGCTGATGCAACTGCTGAACAGCGCGCAGCAGAGCCACGCACCGGGCGAAGATGAAAAGTCTGACGCCAGAAGCGACGTACAGAGCAAACCTGCCGCCACCACTGCCGCCAGCCAGAGTAACAACACGGCGCAGAGTGCGACCAGTAGCGGCCTGACGCTCGACAGCAGTTTCCAGCAGGCGCTGAGCAACATGGTTAAGCAGGATGATCAGGCTGCGATTAAAGCCAGCGCCAGCGATAACGCGGTCAACGCTACGCCAATCGCCACCGCCAGCAGCCTGCCCGCGCCGGTGACCGCCTCCGCGACCACCAGCACACCGTCAACGCCGATGCTGAACTCACAGCTGGGCAGCGACGAGTGGCAGCAGGCGCTGAGTCAGCAGATTGTGATGTTCAGTCGCAACGGCCAGCAGAACGCGGAATTGCGTTTACATCCGGAAGACCTTGGCGCTATCCAGATCAGCCTGAAACTGGATAACGACCAGGCACAAATTAATCTGGTTTCCAGCCATAGCCACGTCAGAGCAGCACTGGAAGCCGCGATACCGCAGCTGCGCAGCGCGCTGGCAGAGAGCGGTATCAACCTGGGCGAGAGTCAGGTGAGCAGTGACAGTTCCGCGCAGGGCCAGCAATTCCAGCAGCAGCAGGAGGCGCGCCGCGATGGACAGCATGGCCGCTTCTCCCTCACCCAGGACAGTGACACCGACATTACGCCGATCGCCGTTCCCGCCGCCCTTCAGGCTCGCGTTAACGGCAACAGCGCCGTCGACACTTTCGCCTGACAGCGGCAAACGCTGAAGGTAAGCGTAAAACCCGCGTCTTTTCTACCCATTGGTTTGACTTAAGACGCGGATAATCTGTCTCGTGAGCCGAGAGGCTTGCCCATAATTCACAGGAAGTAACTGCACCATGTCTGATAACGCGAAAGCAAAAAAAGGCAGCAAACGTAAACTCTTAATACCAGTGTTGCTCATTTTGACGCTGGCCGCTTGCAGCGTGGCAGGCTATGCAGTCTGGCGAATGATGAATAAACATGAGGGCGATAAGCCTGAGGTGGCGAAAGTTGAACCGCCTCCCGCTCCGGTCTTTTTTGCACTTGATACATTTACGGTTAACCTGGTCAATCCCGACAACGATCCCGACCGCGTGCTTTACGTAGGCTTTACCCTGCGTCTGGCCGATGAGGATACCCGGCGTCGGATGAACGACTATCTGCCTGAGGTGCGCAGCCGTTTGCTGCTGCTGCTCTCGCGTCAGAGCGCTACGGCGCTGGCGACAGAGCAAGGAAAGCAGGCGCTTGTTGAACAAGTCAAACAGGCGCTGACACCCCCGCTGGTAAAAGGTCAACCTCCGCAGGCTGTAAACGATGTGCTGTTTACTGCCTTCATTTTGAGGTGAATCAATGGGCGATAGCATTCTCTCCCAGGCTGAAATTGACGCCCTTTTAAACGGCGACAGCGGCAGTGCGGAAGAAGAAAAGAAACAAAACGGACCGGAAGGCGATATTCGTCCTTACGATCCGAACACCCAGCGCCGTGTGGTTCGCGAGCGTTTGCAGGCGCTGGAGATTATTAATGAGCGTTTTGCCCGTAGTTTCCGTATGGCGCTGTTTAACCTGCTGCGCCGTAGCCCGGATATCAGCGTCGGGGCGATCAAGATTCAGCCGTACCACGAGTTTGCACGCAATCTGCCGGTGCCAACCAACCTGAACCTGATCCACCTGAAGCCGCTGCGCGGCACCGCGCTGGTGGTGTTCTCACCGAGCCTGGTGTTTATCGCTGTCGACAACCTGTTTGGTGGCGACGGACGTTTTCCGACTAAAGTCGAAGGCCGTGAGTTTACCCATACCGAGCAGCGCGTTATTCGCCGCATGCTGAAGCTGGCGCTGGATGGTTACAGCGACGCATGGAAGGCCATTTATCCACTGGACGTCGAGTATGTACGTTCAGAGATGCAGGTAAAGTTCACCAACATCACCACTTCACCGAACGACATCGTGGTTAACACGCCGTTCCAGGTGGAGATTGGTAACCTGGTGGGTGAGTTTAATATCTGTATCCCGTTTTCAATGATTGAACCGCTGCGCGAGCTGCTGGTGAATCCACCGCTCGAAAACTCACGTCAGGAAGATAACCACTGGCGCGACAACCTGGTCAAACAGGTGCAGCACTCTGAGCTGGAACTGATCGCTCACTTTGCCGAAACCTCACTGCGTCTGTCACGGATTTTGCAGTTGAAACCCGGTGATGTGCTGCCGATTGAGAAGCCGGAACGCATTATCGCCCATGTCGATAGCGTCCCGGTCTTAACCAGCCAATATGGCACGATGAATGGTCAGTACGCGCTCCGTGTCGAACACCTGATTAACCCGATTTTGAATTCGCTGAACGAGGAACAGCCCCATGACTGACAGTAATAAACCGTCTGACGATATCTCTGCGGACGATCTGTGGGCTGAAGCGATGAATGAGCAGGTCGGCAGCGGCAGTGCGCCGCAGACCGACGAAGTCTTTAAATCATTCGACAGCGGCAACGTCGCTGGATCGCTGCAGGATATCGATCTGATCATGGATATCCCGGTGAAACTCACCGTGGAACTGGGTCGCACCAAAATGACCATCAAAGAGCTGCTGCGTCTGGCGCAGGGTTCAGTGGTGGCACTGGATGGCCTGGCGGGTGAGCCGCTGGATATCCTGATCAACGGTTACCTGATTGCTCAGGGTGAAGTGGTGGTGGTGAACGACAAATATGGCGTGCGCATCACTGACATCATCACCCCATCTGAACGTATGCGTCGTCTGAGTCGCTAAAGAGTCACATTATGAATAGCCAGAATCAAACGCTGCAACCGGCTGCACCGCACGCTCAGGCGATCTCGACCGGCTCCATGCTGGCCCAGGTCAGCAGCGTGTTAGCCGTGATTATCTTATTGATTCTGGCCTGCGCCTGGCTGGCACGCCGTGTCGGCTTCGCGCCGAAAAAGGTCAGCGGCCAGGAGCTTAAACTCACAGCCAGCGTCTCAGTGGGCCAGCGCGAGCGGGTGGTGATTGTCGATACCGCTGATGCGCGTCTGGTGCTGGGCGTAACCGCACAGCAGATTACCCATCTGCATACTTTGCCGCCGGGTGAACCGGTCTCTGTGACGCCGGTTAACAGTGCGCCACAGGATTTTCGTCAGCTGTTACAGAACCTGGTTAAACGTCCCGGAAAACCACAATGATGCGTCGACTGCTTCCTTTATTGCCACTGTTGTTACTGGCACCGGTTGCCCATGCCCAGTTGCCGGGTCTGGTGAGTCACTCGCTGCCGAATGGCGGTCAGAGCTGGTCACTGCCGGTACAGACGCTGGTCTTTATCACTGCGCTGACCTTTATTCCGGCCGTGCTGCTGATGATGACCAGCTTCACCCGTATCATCATTGTGTTTGGTTTACTGCGTAACGCCCTGGGCACGCCCTCTGCGCCGCCTAACCAGGTGCTGCTCGGACTGTCGCTGTTTCTGACCTTCTTTATTATGGCGCCGACTTTCGACAAGATTTATCAGGATGCTTACCTGCCGTTCAGCCAGGACAAGATCAGCATGGAAGTGGCGATTGATAAAGGTGCCCAGCCGCTGCGCGAGTTTATGCTGCGTCAGACCCGTGAAGCGGATTTAGCCCTGTTTGCCCGTCTGGCGAATACCGCCCCGATTGCCGGTCCTGAAGCAGTGCCAATGCGTATTCTGCTGCCCGCCTATGTTACCAGCGAGCTGAAGACGGCTTTCCAGATTGGCTTTACCGTCTTTATCCCGTTCCTGATCATCGACCTGGTGGTTGCCAGCGTGCTGATGGCGCTGGGGATGATGATGGTCCCGCCAGCGTCCATCGCGCTGCCGTTTAAACTGATGCTGTTTGTTCTGGTCGATGGCTGGCAACTGCTGGTCGGTTCACTGGCGCAAAGCTTCTACTCCTGATCCCCCTTTTCTTACCGGAGCAACATATGACACCCGAATCAGTAATGGTAATGGGACAGGAAGCGATGCGTGTCGCCCTGATGCTGGCCGCCCCGCTGCTGCTGGCCGCACTGGTCAGCGGTTTGCTGATCAGCCTGATCCAGGCCGCGACCCAGGTCAACGAACAGACCTTATCCTTTATTCCTAAGATTCTGGCGGTTGCCACCACCGGTATCATTGCCGGCCCGTGGATGCTGAATCTGCTGCTGGACTATATCCGCACCGTCTTTACCAACCTGCCTTACATCATCGGCTGATGATTACTCTCGACAGCAGCCAGCTGGTTCAATGGGTCAGCCAGTTCTTCTGGCCTCTGGTGCGCATCATGGCGCTATTCGCCACCGCACCGATCCTCAATGAACGATCCGTCAGCAAACGTGTCAAAATCGGTCTGGCGGTAATGATCACCTGGCTGCTGATGCCGCTGTTACCTGCGGTCAATGTCACCCTGTTTTCCCCTGAAGGCTTCCTGCTACTGATTCAGCAGATGCTGATTGGTATTGCACTCGGCTTCACCATGCAGTTCGCTTTTGCTGCCGTGCGCCTTGCCGGGGAAGTGATTGGTTTACAGATGGGCATCTCGTTCGCCACCTTTTTCGATCCTGGCAGCCGTCTTAACATGCCGGTGCTGGCCCGTTTTCTCGACATGCTGGCGATGTTGCTGTTCCTGACCTTTAACGGACACCTGTGGCTGATCTCGCTGCTGGCGGACAGTTTTCATACGCTGCCGATTGGCGGTCAGCCGCTAAATGCCAATGCGTTTATGGCGCTGGTGAAATCTGGCGGATTAATTTTCCTTAATGGCATGATGTTAGCGCTGCCCTTAATCGTTTTGTTACTCATGGTAAATCTGGTACTGGGTTTGTTAAACCGTGTTTCACCACAGTTATCAATCTTCGCAATTGGCTTCCCGATTACCTTATCAGTCGGAATTTTAACCATCAGCTTGCTGATGCCTCTGCTAGCCCCGTTCTGTGAGCATTTGTTCGGTGAAGTATTTGATTTACTCGCCGTGTTCCTGACAGAACTATCCCGTCCCTGAACATTAAGTTTCTAACTATCTTTGCATAACGATACTTAAGTATCGCAAAACCATCCGTGCATTTTCCGAACCATGTTTTCCAGAATGCAACTAAGGAAATTCTGATAAACGTGCGGAGAGTCTGAAAATAATTCTTATTAAACCGGGCTTCGCGTATTTTAGTGGGGTGGTTCACAGGAGCGGTCAGACTGTGAATGTGCAGGCAAAATCGACAAGACACTGAATTTACAACAAAAAAATCTTTAAGTGATTTTTCTTGTTAAAAAATGTTTTTTCCGGCATTGTCAACGCACGCTGAGACATCACACTTTCGTAAAACAAATGTTTTTGAGAATTGTCCTATCAGAAAACTCCTCGTTTTCAAGGATAGTGACCTGGCTCCCAAAAAAATGAGTCTTACTTAACCTCCGACATTTCACTGGCATTCCCCGCCATGGCCGGAGAATGTGTGACGTCATGGCAGCACAAATTTTTTGCAGAACGGGTCAGGGATGAAGACTTTTACGGGCGTTTGCCCGTTGCCAAACTGCACGAGCAGAATAAAAAAGTACCTAAGAAATCTCTCTCGTACCGCAACGCGTATTCATCGTTGATTTAAACGGATAACAAATTGGTGAGGGTCGCTATTATGCCAACTATTATTATGGATTCCTGCAACTACACACGCCTGGGATTATCAGACTACATGTCTTTAAAAGGAGTTAAGAAGAAGAATATCTCTTCTGTCTCCGATATTGAGCAACTACAGCAAAAATGTGAGCAATTAAACCCTGGTGTCGTCTTTATTAATGAAGATTGCTTCATTCATGAATCCGATTCCAGTGAACGTATCCGCAGCATTATTACGCAGCATCCTGATACGCTGTTCTTTATATTCATGGCGATTAGCAATATCCATTTTGAGGAATATCTCTACGTTCGTAAGAACCTGATTATTACATCAAAATCGATGAAGACATCGACCCTGGATTCCTTACTCAGCACCTATTTGCAGAAGAAGCTTAACCAGTCTGCGCGTATCTCGTCGGGCATGGATGTACATCCATTAACGCTGAGCCAGACTGAGTCAAACATGCTGAAGATGTGGATGTCAGGTCATGATACCATCCAGATCTCAGATAAAATGCAAATTAAGGCCAAAACGGTATCGTCACACAAAGGTAATATTAAACGCAAAATCAAAACCCATAATAAGCAGGTTATTTATCATGTGGTGCGTTTAACGGATAATGTGACTTCAGGTATTTACGTTAATATCCGCTGATCATAACATCTGAAGAACCGGCCTCTCTGGCCGGTTTTTTTTTGCCCGGAATTGCGATCCAGGTCTCACTCTTACCGCTAAGCCTTTACGCTCTTTTGCCGATGTTATGCCTTATAACAACAGCCTCAAGAGAGCAAGGATATGAACACTGCACGAGATAATAATGGACAGAAAAGCGCAGGCATCTGGCAGAATCTCCGCCTGGTGCCGCTGTTTAGCCTGATCTTCGGCGGCATTTTGCTGCTGTTCGCACTCTGTATTGGTGTCGCCAGTTACTTTCTGATTTCCGGCAATCACTCCCTCGATGATGCCACGGACGAAATTCAGGTTCGTATGGGCCTCTCTAACAGTTCAAACCACCTGCGTACTGCGCGCCTGACCATTATTCAGGCCGGTGCCGCCGCGCGTATTGGTGAAATGGACGAGTTTCGCGCCAATATTGCCGCCGCCGAAAAACGGATCCAGCAGGCAAAAGCTGGCTTTGCGATTTATCAGGCACGTGAAGTTAAGACGCCCGCGGATATGGAACTGGATGCCACGCTGCAGGCTCGCTTCAACGATTACATTACCAAAGGCCTGATACCGATGATTGAATCCGGTAAACAGGGCAGCTTTGAGGGCATCATCGCTCAGGAGACCGATGTCACCCGCAAGCTGGATGACGACTATAACGCGGTGTTGCTGAAGGCGATCAAGATCCGAACTGATCGCGCCAATGCCATTACCGCCCAGGCCGATCAACAGTCACGCATCGGCTTTATCTCCATGGCCGTGGCATTCAGTGCCGCCCTGGTGCTGGTGCTGTTGACCTTCGTCTTCCTGCGCCGCGTGGTAATTAGTCCGCTGCGTCAGTCGGTGCTGCGTATCGAACGCATTGCGCAGGGTGATCTGACCTCCGCTCCCCTGCCCCATGGCCGCAGCGAGATTGGTACGCTCATCCATAACCTGCAACTGATGCAGCAGGCGCTGGTGACCACCGTTGGTACGGTGCGTGAAGGCGCCGTCGCGATTTATCAGGGCTCCAGCGAAATTTCAGCCGGCAACACCGATCTCTCTTCACGCACCGAGCAGCAGGCTGCGGCACTGGAGCAGACCGCAGCCAGCATGGAACAGCTTACCGCTACGGTGAAGCAGAACGCCGAGAATGCGCATCACGCCAGCCAGCTGGCCGCGGATGCCTCGGGTAAAGCGCGCAGCGGTGGCGAGCTGGTGAACAGCGTCGTGAAAACCATGACCAATATTTCCGGCAGCTCGAAAAAAATCGCTGAGATCACCAACGTCATTAACAGTATTGCGTTTCAGACCAACATCCTGGCGCTGAATGCGGCGGTAGAAGCGGCGCGTGCCGGTGAGCAGGGTCGTGGCTTTGCGGTGGTGGCCAGCGAAGTGCGTAATCTGGCCCAGCGCAGTGCACAGGCGGCGAAAGAGATTGAATCGCTGATTGCTGAGTCCGTCACGCTGATCAATGACGGTTCGCATCAGGTTGGCGCAGCCGGTAGCACCATGGGCGAGATTGTCGAAGCCGTACGACGCGTTACCGATATTATGTCGGAGATTGCGGCGGCGTCGGACGAGCAGAGCCGTGGTATTCAGCAGGTGAGCCAGGCGGTCACCGAAATGGATAACGTCACCCAGCAGAACGCCTCGCTGGTGGAAGAAGCCTCCGCCGCAGCGGCCTCGCTGGAAGATCAGGCGGGTAAACTGACGCAGGCGGTCGCGGCATTCCGCCTGCAGGACACGCCTGCAACCACAGGTGTGGCTGCACGTGTCTCTTCACCCTTAAAGACACCGGCTCTGGCCCCCCGTCCGGCGCTGGCAGGCGGCAGCGATAACTGGGAAACCTTCTGAGGTTATAGCGGTTAACCGTCAGCGGCTGATGTCAGCCGCGTAATCTCCGACAGCAAAAAGCCGCCTTTCCGGCAAACGGAAAGGCGGCTTTTTTATTGCACGTCAGGCTCAGGCTTCGTGGTAAGGCTCCACGAAAATGCCATCCGGCTGGTGGGTCTCGTTAAAAAACCAGATGCCCAGCGGATAATCTTCCAGCGCCACCAGGAACATGGTGCCTTCATTAAACGGCTCCATAGCCAGAATGGTGCCAACACGACGCGGGCCGCCATCGGTTTTGACGCTGACGCGGTCATTTACCTTCATTTCGGTTCTCCAGATTATTGACTGAGTACAGTCTAAACGAAGAACCGTGGTGATGCAGCGCGTTAGCGACGGGCAATGACCCAGACGGCGTGGATGATACCGGGGATATAACCACAGAGTGTCAGCAGGATATTCAGCCAGAAGGCGCCGCCAAAACCGACCTGCATAAACACGCCCAGTGGTGGCAGCAGAATAGCGATAATAATTCGTAAGATGTCCATAACCATTCCTTTAGGTATTGATAAAAATCAGCTTTATCGCTAACTATAGCTGATTCTGCTCTGTTTAGTCGAAAAGTCAGGTAAATCTGAGTAAGGAGAAACTTTTGCAATTCCTTAACATTTCACCGCAAGACTTCTTACGCGTCAGACCTTTAAACTCTTCTCACTGCACCACCCCATAGGTGCAGCCAACCTGAAAGTAACAAGGATTTTGCCCGCGCAGCGCGGGCTTTTTTTTTGCCTGCGATCTCTTCGCTCCCGCCTTTCTGCCCTGCGTTCTATACTGATTACTCTGTTTGCTCTCAGGAGTCAGAAAATGACAGACGAAAAACAGCACGGCGATGCTCAGCCATCCGATCTGCAGATTGATGTCGAAGGTTTACTGGCGGCGATTCAGGCCAGAACGTCGGGAGAGGTACGGGAGTATATGGAGCAGGATCAGACGCCACGGCTGGAAGTAGAAGGCCGGGTTTTCCACTCCTATAGCGAACTGGCGGAGGCGTTTGAAATTGATATTTGTGATTATCGCGCCTATGAAGCGAACCGCTGAAATCGATTTCAAAAAAAACCCGGCGGGAAGGCCGGGTAAAAATTCAATTCGTTACACCAGGGAATTCTTAACACCTCTGCAGATTACCCTTTCCCGACTCCGAAACAAGCATCAGATATGCACGTTTCTGCAACCGATCGGGTAATTATGGAGCGGCTGTTACCAAAAACACCGCGCCCGCCAGTCACTTAGCCCTGCACACTTCTTGCATACCCACTTTTACTGCGGTTTCGTTTTAAGAATTATCCTGGATTTCCAGCCAGCGTGGCAGGAAAAAAAGTGTGAGCCATATTCAACTATAATATTGAAAAATCGCCGCTTTAGCCGCGAATGTGATGAAAGGAGCCTGTAAATGCCCGATCTCCACCAGCCGTTAATGATAATTACCGATCTGGATGGTTCGTTACTCGACCATCATACCTATCGCTGGGATGCGGCCACCGAATGGCTTACCACGCTCAGGCAGTACGCTGTTCCGCTGGTGATCTGTTCCAGTAAAACGGCAGCCGAGATTATTCCGCTGCAAAAAAGGCTTGGCATCAGCGGTTCACCGTTTATTGCTGAAAACGGTGCCGTGGTGCAAACGCACGATCAGCAGCGTATCCGCCTGCCCGATAACACACTGACCTATGACGCTATCTGCCAGCGGCTGGCTGCCTTGAAAACAGCGTACCGTTTTACCGGCTTCCATGACTTCTCTGATCCGGAAGTGGCCTCGATGACCGGCCTGAGCGAGGCGGATGCAGAACTGTCGCGTCAGCGCGATGCGTCAGAAGTGATTGTCTGGCGCGACAGTGACGAGGCGTTTGACCAGTTCCATGACGCACTGCGTGCAGAGGGCCTGGCGCTGACCCAGGGCGGGCGTTTCTGGCATGTGATGCCTGCGGGCAGCGGCAAAGGCGAAGCCCTGCGCTGGCTGCTGGCGCATTCACCCGGTGAGGCACGCGTGACCATCGGACTGGGTGACGGCCCTAACGATGCGCCGATGCTGGATGCGGTTGATTATGCGGTCGTAATTAAGGGCTACAGTAAAACACCGGTGACACTCAGCCGATCCGATCAGCAGCAGATCTATCACACAGCTCACCATGGCCCTGAGGGCTGGCGTGAAGGACTGGACTATTTTTTGACTCAACCTCAATGAGCTGCCCACGGGCATTAAAAGGATGATGCGATGAGTGACTTTTATCAGAATGGCGTAATCACCAACTTTCACAACCTCACCCACCGTAGCGTGGAGTCGCTGGAAAAAGAGATGGTACGCTTTGCCCGCAAACGCAAAATGGGGCTGATCCTGCCATCGCTGTTTTCCGAACTTGAAGGCCCGGCGCTGACGAAAATCGTCGATGAGCTGGCTAAAGTGCCCTATCTGGATGAAATTGTGATTGGGCTGGATCGCGCCGACCGCGACCAGTTCCTGTTTGCCCGCGAGTTTTTCTCCCGTCTGCCGCAACGGCATCGCATTCTGTGGAACGATGGCCCGCGTCTGAAGGCGATTGATGCCGAGCTGGATAAAGAGGGTCTGTCACCCACTAATCCCGGCAAAGGACGCAACGTCTGGTTCTGCACCGGCTATACGCTGGCGTCAGACCGTACCAGCTGTGTCGCGCTGCATGACTGCGATATCGTCACCTATGAGCGCGGAATGCTGGCACGCCTGCTCTACCCGGTGGCGAACCCGGCATTTCAGTATGAGTTCTGTAAGGGGTTCTACGCGCGCGTCGCGGATGGCAAGCTTAATGGCCGCGTGGGACGTCTGCTGGTGGGTCCGCTGCTGCGATCGCTGCAGAAAGTTTATGGCCATTCAGAATATCTGGAATATCTGTCGAGCTTCCGCTATCCGCTCTCCGGGGAGTTCGCCATGCGGACGCATGTGCTGAACGGGATTAAAATCCCCGGCGACTGGGGGCTGGAGATTGGCGTGCTGTCGGAGATTTACCGTAATTACACCACCCGCCAGTCTTGCCAGGTTGAGATCGCCGATAACTACGATCACAAGCATCAGCCGCTGGCTGAAGATGATGGCACCGGCGGCCTGAAGCGCATGAGCAGCGATATCGTCCAGTCACTGCTGCGCAAGCTCGCCACCATGGGTGTGCCGCTGACCAGCGACTCGTTCCGGGTGCTGAAGGCAACCTATTATCGTAATGCGCTGGATATGATGGAGACCTATAACCACGAGGCGGCGATGAACGGGCTGAAATTTGATCAGCATGTGGAAGAGGCAGCGGTAGAGATGTTTACCCAGTCGATTCTGGAAGCGGGTCAGGCGTTTATTGAGCGTCCTAACGATAAGCCGTTTATACCGAGCTGGAGTCGCGTCCAGTCAGCCTTCCCGGATGTGCTGCAGCGGATCTATCAGGCGGTTGAAGAAGATAACGACGGTAACGTCTGAAAACAGGGCGGCACAGGGAGCGTGCCGGGCCAGAAAAAGCAGAAACCGGGCCTGGCGGGTCGCAGAACCCACAGGCCTGATGCTGTCAGCCCGCCAGTTGCTGCGCGGGATTCAAAGCGCAGAGCTCATCGCTGCGAAAGGCTTCGCTGCGCACGGCATAGCCATCATACCAGCGGCACTCCACCATGCCACTCGCGTAGCCGGTCACCACCATCGTCTGCCCCTCTTCCTTATGCTGTACTTCTTCACTGATTGCGAAAACCATGATGCGCTCCTTTTATTAACCTGAGTGTTATTAACCTGAGTGTTATTAACCTGAGTGATTATTTTCTTTATAGCAGGCGAATAACGTTCCTGCCTGTTAAGGCACGCAAAAAAAGGGCAAATTCGGAATTAATCAGCTGGATATGCGGAAAATAAAAAAAGCGGATAAAAAAACTTATCCGCTTTGATGAAGTATTGACGCTGACGTCAGATTTTACAGCCTTCGCAATCGGCTTCGTCGCCGAGATCATCCGGCACTTCGCTGGCTTTTTTCTCTGCTTTCGCTTCAGCCTGCTCCAGTTGTGCGTCGATATCAAATTCAAACATGTCGTCGTTCATCGTCATTCTCCTGACCGTAAATCACAGTGCGCTTTATACCGATTTTCCGCGCACTCTGGCAATAAGGTTGACCACTAACAGCACGATCGACCCAATGATAAAGCCGAGCACCAGGTTGGCGCCGTTGCTGAGCAGCATAGCGATCCAGCCGCTGAAGCCACTGCTGACTTCCTCGATCAGATGATGCAGCGGTGCGATACCGTGCACCACAATACCGCCGCCGACCAGGAACATGGCGATGGTGCCGACCACCGAGAGGATCTTCATCAGCCAGGGCGCGGCAGCCAGCAGCACACTACCCAAACCCTGCGCAAGGCGGGACGGTTTCTCACGCAACCAGAATCCGAAGTCATCAATTTTTACGATGGCCGCCACGATGCCGTAAACGCCTACCGTAACCAGAATTGCGATGCCCGCCAGGATAATCACCTGGTTGAGCAGCGGCGATTCCGACACGATGCCTAAGGTAATCGCGACAATTTCGGCTGACAGAATGAAATCGGTGCGCACCGCGCCTTTGATCTTCTTCTTCTCAAACTCTGCCGCATTCTGATTCGCCAGCGAATCGAGTCGCTGCTGACGCGCTTCCGGTGATTTGCTCTGCTTGTCATGCTGCAGACTGTGCATCACCTTCTCCACGCCTTCGTAGCAGAGATAGGCACCGCCAATCATCAGCAGCGGCGTAATCAGCCAGGGCGCAAACGCGGAGATAATCAGCGCCAGTGGCACCAGGATCAGTTTGTTAAGAAACGATCCTTTGGCAACGCCCCATACTACCGGCAGCTCACGGTTGGCTTTTACGCCGCTGACCTGCTGAGCATTCAGCGACAGATCGTCGCCCAGTACGCCAGCGGTCTTTTTCGCCGCCACTTTCCCCATGACGGAAATATCGTCCAGAAGTGTTGCAATATCATCAAGTAAAGTCAGTAAACTGGTTCCCGCCAAAATCTTATCCTTAGTCCGGTTCGTTATGTTGACAACATGGGCAGCGCTCAATTTCCGTAACGGTCATCTCGGCGATGCCCTCACAATCCCACTCTACCCGCACCGTCTCGCCTGCTGCTCCTTCAGCATGCAGATATTTGCTGACCGGGCTTTCGGTCATGCCGGTGATCTCCTCCGTGGCGACAAGCCTGTCACCGCAGTAAACCCGCGCGGTCGCTTTGGTATTCACCATCCGCTCGTCACGAATCTGGTAAAGGCGTTTTACCGTCAGTTTTATGCTGCTCATTTCAGGCTCCTGGCCACGGAGAAAGCGCAGATCTAACCAATTATGTCTGTGATTAGCAATCGGCGTTGTAATGATGAATGCCCTGATGGTCGACTTCGGCACTCTCCGGCATCGCCAGCAGCCACTCCTCCAGCCGCTCCAGCAGGTCCTGATCCTTCAGGCGCAGTTTGCCACGTAGTGCACACTCCCAGATGATCAGCACTTTCCAGCCGCTCTCCTGCAGCTGGCGCACATAACGCCGGTCACGTTCAACGTTGCTGTTAATTTTGCCGGTCCAGAATTCTGTGCGCGTCGCCGGCAGTTTAAACAGATAGCAGTGATGACGATGCCAGAAGCAGCCATGAACAAAAATAATTGCCTGATGTTCTGTCAGAACGAAATCGGGCCGACCCGGCAGGTTTTTATCCTGCACGCGAAAGCTGAATCCCCGATCTTTCAGCAGCAGCGCAATACGTTGCTCAATGGCCGTATCCTGAGCGCGAATGGCACGCATATTTTTGCTGCGTATTTCGCTGGAGTGAACATCAGCCATAACCTCTCCTTTTTTGCTGGTACTTCAACTTTAGCCTGCGCCACGAAAAGCGAAAGCCGCCGCCCGACGACTTCACACAGTGTGCCGCAAAAACAGAACATTCCGGGGGGCTGACACAGGGCACATCCAGGCAATTTCCTCACAGCGTCTGGAGTGATAGCATAGGCACCTTACTGTTAAGGAAAAACGCATGCATCCCGCCGCCCTCGCTGAACCACTCTCTGCTGCACTTTCATCTGCTGATGCGTCTGAACTCTTTCAGCAGGTGCTGGCAATCTATTCGGTTCGTGATCTCACGTCCCGCCTGCAGCAGTCAGGATTTTCCTGCTGGACGCCGGCACTCCTGAACCGGATTCGTCAGGGTAAAACCGCCCTGCCACCGTTATGTGAGGCGGAACTGTCGCTGTTACAAGGGCTGCTGCCATCCCGTCCCGCCCATTATGATAATCCTGAATTTCGTTTTATCGATCTCTTTGCCGGTATTGGCGGCATTCGTAAGGGGTTCGAGGCCATCGGCGGCAAATGCGTATTCACCAGTGAATGGAATAAAGAGGCGGTCCGCACTTACAAAGCCAACCACTACAGCGATCCGCTTGAGCATCACTTCAATACCGATATCCGTCAGGTCACCCAGCCGGAAGGTCTGACCGACGATGAAGCGATATACCGCGCGATTGATGCGGCAATCCCCGATCATCAGGTGCTGCTGGCCGGTTTTCCCTGCCAGCCCTTTTCGCTGGCGGGCGTCAGCAAGAAAAATGCGCTGGGCCGTGCACATGGCTTTGAGTGTCAGGTACAGGGCACGCTGTTTTTCGATGTGGCCCGTATCCTGGCTGCCAAGAAGCCGCCGTTCTTTGTGCTGGAGAATGTGAAAAACCTCAAGAGCCATGACAAGGGCCGCACCTTCGCCATTATCATGGAGACGCTGGATGAGCTGGGGTATGACGTTGCGGATGCGGGTGCCAGCAGCCCGGATGCCAAAGTGATCGATGCGCGTCACTTCCTGCCGCAACATCGCGAACGCATTGTGCTGGTGGGTATTCGCCGTGACCTGAAAAAGCAGGATTTTACGCTGCGCGATATCCGCCGTTTCTACCCGGCGCAGGTACCCAGCCTGCAGAGCCTGCTGGAGAGTGCGCCGGACGACAAATATATCCTGTCACCGGTCCTGTGGCGCTACCTCTACCAGTATGCGAAAAAACATAAAGCCAAAGGTAATGGCTTTGGCTTTGGCCTCAACGATCCGCGTAATCCTGACTGCTGCGTGCGTACGCTGTCAGCACGTTACTACAAAGATGGCTCAGAGATTCTGATCGATCGCGGCTGGGACAGTGCGCTGGGCGAAGCGGAGTTTCAGGATGCCGATAACATGGCGCGTCGGCCACGCCGCCTTTCCCCGCGCGAGTGCGCCCGCCTGATGGGCTTTGATGTGCCAGGCCGCGAGCCGTTCCGCATTCCGGTTTCGGACACCCAGGCTTATAAGCAGTTTGGTAACTCGGTGGTAGTGCCTGTGTTTGCAGCGGTGGCTCAGCTGTTACTGCCACATATCCGTCAGCTGAAGTCGTAAGCATCCTGAAATAAAAAAACCCGTCTGGCGACGGGTTTCAGGCTGATGAAGAACTCACATCAGGCGAGTCTCACAGCAACAAATAAGCTTAACTCGCAGGGAACACGGTCAGAATAGGAAAGCGTCCCGCGCCAGGGACAAAAACGCCGGGAGCGTTTTTGAACAACGCAAAGCGTTGGCCCAGATATGGGCGCACCTCAGGGATGAGGTGCGTAATCGCGCGGGCCGAGCATGTCATGGATGACGGCTTTTGCGTCTTTCCGATCTGACCGTGTTCCCTTCGCAGGCACAGTCTCACAGCGAAAAGGTCCAGCCTTTCTCCAAAGTAAAAACCCGTCTGGCGACGGGTTTCTGTTTTATTTCTTCTTCTTGCTCTGCTTCTTCAGCAGCAGCCGAATCTGCTTCAGCTCTGTTGCACTTAATGCATCGGTCTTCACGTCAGCGGCACTGGATCCCTCAGTCCCCTCTTCAGTGATGTCCTGGTTATCAATCGCCGGATGTGGATGCGTTTCCAGACTGGCCTGCAAACGTTGCACAATCTCCTGGCTCATCGAAATCTGATTTTCCAGCGCCAGCTGTTTAATCGTTTCTTTCAGCTCAGGATCAATTTTAATTGTTAAATTAACAGTTTCAGTCATCGGGCAGCTCCTTTTTGTTATTGCTACACGCTACCGGATGACCGTTTCGATTAACATACTGTCACAAAAATTTAATATTCGGTTTGTAAAGGTGTGAAGTCCCGCAGCACACCCTCATCCATACCCACCAGATTGCCCTGTAGTTCGGCATAAAGCTTCGCCATATAGCGTACCAGGAAATCGGCGTTATGCTCAGCCAGCATGCGGCCGGTTTCGGTGTGCATTGTTTCCGGCAGACGCAGCAGCTTCTTCTGGAAATGATCCAGCGTCCACTTAACATCATTCAGCTCGCGATCTTTACCCAGCGGGTCCTGGCTGTCGAATAATGGCCGATTCAGCGCACCGGCGGTGTAGAAGACCCGCGCCAGTCCGATCGCACCCAGCGACTCCAGCCGGTCAGCATCCTGTACAATTTTAGCTTCCAGCGTCTGAGGCGGTATGCCGGCGCTGAAACTGTGGGTTTTAACGGCATGCATCACGGCATCAATCTTTTCAGCCGGGAAGTCGAGAAAATCCTGCTGCAGAATGCGCTGGGTTTCCGTCGCGGCATAGGTTGAGGCGAGATGACGTTCCGGATGGTTCTTCGGCAAGTTCACCACATCGTGAAAATAGCAGGCGGTCAGCACCACCAGCGGATCAGCGGGCGTGCCGTTCATGATTCGCTGTGCGCTCATCCAGACACGCCGCAGATGGGCGATATCGTGCGCGCCGTCGTCGTGGATCCAGTTCGCCTGAAACCAGCTTTCATAGCGAGATTGCCAGAGTGTGAGTGACATAATCTATCTCCCTGTAGTGATCAACAGCAGTTTTTCTGTCGCGATCAGTGCGCAAACGGCAAGCCATCATAGCGACTGGCTAATGACACTTTTTTTACAGTGCAGTTGAAAAGAGCAGCGCTGCCAGCAATTCCGGGCAGAAAAATGAGATCTGGATCATCTGTATAGCATCTCTGTTACACAATAACCGCAATTTCGGCTGTTTTCAGTCTTTCCTCAGTGAATTGCTGCTAAGAAAATTAGTTTAACAGGCGTAATGTTTGGTTCGATCTTAACCAACTTCCTGCCTCATGCTCAGCGTTTTTTTGTCACGCGATTAAGTGTAAAACTGCACGTTATGACAGGTGAAAAAGTCTGAAAAGGTTCCTATTTTTACGGTTATAACGTACTGTATCCGGGCTATTCGTCGCTTTTTGCCAGTTGCGTGATAAGCTTTGGTGCGCTTTTTGCATTTTGCTGGTTTTTAACTACTAAAGTGACAATTATACAGTGACAGTCAGCCTACAAATTATTAAGCAAAATGATTTAAAGCTTTTATGATAACTCTCAGATGTGAAGCAAATGGACTTTTACAGCAGTAACCGGGTTCTACTAATAAAAAGAGGTAATCCATGAAAGAACGGCCGATTCTTTTTTCCGAACAGCGTGTTCGTGCCCTGTTGGTTGGCCAGCAAACGCAAACCCGGCGCATTATGAAAACTCAGGCTTTCGGTCCGGGACAGGATCATCACGAGGGCGTACACGCTTTCGATGTGAGTGCTAATCATCTGCATGGTTATAAAATGATGTCGATGACGGACATCAGCTATCAGTGTCCTTACGGTAAACCGGGTGACGTGCTCTGGGTGCGTGAAACCTGGCGTGGCCCGATGGTACCCGAGCAGTATCTGGCCGATTATGAACGCGACCCGACGCCCTTCCGCCAGCCAGAATATTGCCAGTATCGTGCAGACAGCAACGAGCTGGGCCAGCATGCACTGAGCACGCCGGAAGCAGAGCAGTTTGGCTGGCAAACCGCCATTCATATGCCGCGCTGGGCCAGCCGCATCAATCTGGAGATTACCGGCGTGCGCGCCGAGAAAATTCAGGACATCAGTGAAGATGACATTATGGCGGAAGGCGTGCAGACCGATTCGCACTTCCTCAACAACTTCTTCACCATGAACGTCAATTCTGAATCGCCCAAAGAGGCGTACCGTAAAGCCTGGGAAAAACAGTATGGTGCGACCAGCTGGGAAGTGAATCCCTGGGTGTGGGTGATTGAGTTTCATCGTATTGAGCGCAACTGACGCCCCGGCCCCACGCTTTGCGGGCTGAATCACAGACAACGACCGTGCTAACGGGTTGAATAGACGGCCCTTAGCCCTGTCGCCAGATGAACAGTGCCAGCATGGTGTTTCGATGCTGGCATTTTTATGTCTGCCGCGTCAGGATAGCGAAATAGTCCGGTTCTGTGCGGGAGTTGCGATGTTTAAATGGCCCTGGAAAACGCATAACGACGCCACCCTGGCCGCGCTGCCATGGCAGCACGGGCTGGCGCAGCCGATATTCAGCCAGCTGGATGAGGCTGAACAGCAGGCGCTGGTTGAGCTGGCGCAGCGCTTTCTGCAACAGAAAAAACTGGTGCCGCTCGATGGTGTTCAACTGGATGAATTGCGCAGTGTGCGGATCGCCCTGCTGTTCTGCCTGCCGGTGCTGAAACTGGGCCTGGAGTGGCTGGACGGTTTCCACGATGTGCTGATCTATTCCGAGCCGTTCGAGGTTGACGATCAGTGGCAGGATGACGATGGGCTGGTTCACAGTGCGCCTGCGGTTCATGCCGGACAGAGCTGGACGCAGGGGCCGGTCGTACTCAACTGGCTCGATATTCAGGACTCGTTCGATCTCTCCGGCTTTAATCTGGTGATCCACGAAGTTGCGCACAAGCTGGATGCCCGCGGCAGCGGTTACACCAGCGGTATTCCGGTCATGTCACTGCGTGACGTCGCACTCTGGGAGAAGGATTTGCGTGCCGCGATGGCGGAGATTGAGAGTGAAGTTGAACTGGTGGGTGAACAGGCCGCCACGATAGATCCCTACGCCGCCAGCGATCCGGCTGAGTGCTTCGCCGTGCTCTCTGAATATTTCTTTACGGCTCCGGTTCTGCTGGCCGAACGCTTTCCCGCCATGTATCAGCATCTGCGCCAGTTTTACCAGCAGGATCCCCTGGCCAGAATCGCCGCTGACACTGCGCAAACTGCTTAAATCACGATCGCTTTGCGTTAAAGCTAGCCAGTTGAATGATAATGTATTTTTTGCTGTTGACACCTTAGAGCGACGCCGTTAATATTCGCCTCGTTCACACGATTCCTCTGTAGTTCAGTCGGTAGAACGGCGGACTGTTAATCCGTATGTCACTGGTTCGAGTCCAGTCAGAGGAGCCAGATTAGAAAAACCCGCTCAGGGAAACCTGAGCGGTTTTTTTGCTTTTCAGCGATCCCAGTATTCTCTTCCTGTCTGACTGTTCATCTCAACTCGTCTGCGGTTGTTATCACCGAGACCACCGTTAAGTCTGGATCAACGCAGGCTGTCTGGCGCAACCCTGTCATGGTGTAATGACAAGCTGGCTTTAAATGAAAAACCAGCCGGGCAATATTTACGCCGGCTGGCTCATACTAGTGACGAATTATTACGCAGGAATGGTCAGTACCTGACCCGGTGCAATTTTATCCGGGCTGCTGAGAATGTTTTTATTCGCCTCAAAGATTTTCATATACTGGGACGCATCATTGTAAAACTGCTTTGCGATGGCGCTGAGCGTGTCGCCTGATTTAACCGTATATGTACGATTACTCCCTGCGGCGGTTACAGACTTATCTTCAACATTTTTATCTACAGCATGTAACAACTCATCGCCTATATTTTTAATATTATCCAGAATGCTCATATTTACTCCCCTATCGTTTCTGATACGTTTAGTTTAATAAAGAAAACAGGATTGCCAGGCAAACACTACGCGGCGTACGATACACCTGCTTTTAATTCATGGGTTAAACCACTGCTAAACGTTGCTGTAAATAATATAAAAACAGAGGATATTAATGATGGGCATATTGTCATGGGTTGTATTCGGATTACTTGCCGGCATTATCGCCAGATGTATTATGCCAGGCAAAGAACACATGGGCATTTTCATGACCATTATTCTGGGTATTATCGGTGCGCTGATTGGCGGTGTAGTCAGTACCGCTCTGGGTTTTGGCAAGGTCGATGGCTTCAATATTTACAGCATTGCTATTGCCACCGTGGGTTCAATTATTGTGCTGTTTGTCATTCATAAAATCAGAGCGTGTAAACAGTCTTAATAGATTACGTTAAAGGGGATAACAGAATGAGTTTACTGGAAACAGTACTGGCCATGTGCGGCCTGAATAATCAGACCAGCCAGGAAGTGAAAGGTGTGCTGGAGTGGGTTGAGCAGCAAGGTGGTTTACATACTATCGTGAGTCACCTGCAGAGCGGCGAGTACAGTGAGGTGGTCAACTCCTGGCTGGGCGATGAGCAGAACGTTGCGCTGAGCAGCGACCTGGTGCAGAAGATGATTAACTCTGAGGCGATTGAGCAACTGGCTGCGCGGATGGGCATCAACACCAGCGATGCACTGAATCTGCTGGCGAAATATCTGCCGCAGCTGGTGGATAAAGCGTCAACGGCGGGCGTCGTGGATAAAAAGGCTGATCTTACCGGTCTGGTGAGTCAGTTAATGCACTAAGCGTGATGCCATTGAAAGATAAAAGCCTGCTGCGAAAGTATGAGGCTTTTATCTTTTAGATTAGTCAGGATAAATTAAGACGAATGCTGGAAAGCTCTTTTAAACGTTTATAGAAACCCTTCAGATGTTCCTGTAGAAAACATCAAAAACAGACTTTACAACCTCTCTTATATACCCTGCCAGATAAACTCTAAAAAAAAAGCGTCATTACACAATTGAATGAAAGTGATTAACATTATCTGAATCATTTACCTATATCAGGAAATTATATTTAATCATTTTCCGGAACCAGCACAAGACAACCCTGCTCAATTTTCACCGTAATAATGGTTCCGGTATCAAATCCTGCCTCACGCAGCCATTTTCCGCTCAGATGTATTGCAGGTGTACTGCAATCACCGCGTTTAGGCTGATAGCCGATGGTATAGCGACGTTGTGTTTTTGATGGCGCGCCTTCAGATGAGAATTGGCATTGATCGTGGTTCGTGGTCATGGGGATGTCTCCAGTATGCTTTTAAACCGCCACCTGAGGTTCCAATCTCATGGGTGGCAGACTGAACGAGGTTGGAACTACCGGGCATACTGAACCGGCGCACCCTGAGGTGCCCTCGCCCAGCCCACCATTGAGGTGTAGCGAGACGTACGACAATAATACATTGTCGCCAGTATGATTAACCGGAGTTCCAATTCCGTCGCCTGATTTTGCAGGCGCAGAAAAAGAATACGTCGATTAACGCTGGACGACAACCGGCAGTACTGGAACACAACTCGCAGATATTAAACGAAGTTTACTGACATGCCTATCAGAGATCTCTACCCTGTATTAATCGGAGAAATGAAGTCCACACTCTATCCTGGCCCAAACGCAAAAAAGCCCGCAACGTAGCGGGCCTTTAACCAGACAACACACAACAACCATTATTTTTCATGGTAGCGATGCACTGCCGGATAATATTCCAGTCCATACAGCTGGCTCAGCGGCAGCAGCAGTTCCACGTTAATATCATGCACACGTTCACTCGCCACAGGGCCGCTCAGCAGCTGTTCAAACCAGGCTATCAGTTTCTGTTTCATTTCAGGCTCTCCGCATCAGTTGATGCTCTGAGTTAACCCGCTTACACGCCCAATCTGAAGCAAAAATTTCTGCGCTGCTTATGTCGGAAATGGCATAAGCAGCCCCCATCTGTTTAGCCAGTGCCAGACACCGGCTGCTCAAAACGGTTACTGCGTTATCAGCGCCACCCAGTTCGCGCCTTTACCAGCCGGGGCTTCAGCAACCCGTTTGAGTTCGCCGCTGGCGGAATCGATAGCGTAACTGCCAATCACCGCGCTCTTCTCCCCGCTGACGATCAGCCATTTACCCTGCGCATCAATCGCAATACTGCGCGGCTGTTTTTCAACCGGCCAGCTGCCGATAAGTGTTAACTCACCCGACTGCTTATCGACCCGGTAGCCGCTGACGGTGCTGGAAGTGCGCTCGGTGACATAGATAAATTTGCCGTCCGGGGTGATTTTCATGTCTGCTGCCCAGATGCGCGGCGTGGGATCGCTGTAGCCCGCCGGGCGCTGCTCGCCATGCTGCAGGTTATATTTTTTCGCCACCGCATTCGGCCAGGTTTTCAGCTCCGTCAGTGACCCATCCGCCGCGCGACGGAACTGCGTAATGGTGCCGCTCATCTCCGCGAGGTTATAGAGAAAACGATTGTCGGGCGATATCACGGAATGCCGTGCGCCGCTGTTCTTCTCGCCCTGAACAAATCCGGTTCCCAGCGGCGTTATCGCGCCGTTATCAGCAAACGCATATTCCAGTACGCGATCCGCGCCAAGGTTGCCGACGTAGAGTGAATGATTGCTGACGTCGGTGATCACCGAATGGGCATGCGGCCCGGTTTTCACCTCGCCCGTGACCTGTGGTGTCACAATGCCTTTGTCATCAATCCGGTTGCTGGTGACGATATCGCTGTCATAGGAGGCCGCCAGCAGATAGCGCCCACTTCTGTCGGTGGTGATCCACGGAAAGCTGGCTGCAACCGGCGTCACCGCCAGTTTCTGCAAGTCACCGTGCGAACCCGAGACGCGCCAGCTGATGATCGAGTAAGGCGGACTCCGCAGCGCACCATAGAGCCGTTTACCATCCGGGCTGGCCGCCAGCGGCATAATCTTTTTACCGGCAGGCGTATCGCCACGCCATTGCAGGCTGCCATTCGCCTCGCTGAGCTGATAGCGGGAAACGGTGCCGGATTCGGCATTGGAGACATAGACAAAGGTTGTCGCCCATAACGGGGCGCTACACAGCAGCGGCAGGAGTGCCAGCGCCGTTTTCAGACGGATCATAGGGTCACCTTGATAAGTAGTGTCTGCATCATTGCGCAGCAACCATTACGCTAACCCTGTCCGGGGAGGCTGGCTTTGTGCAACTGTCTGAAATTCGGTTCGAAAGTCTGGAGATGTGACGGAGATGTTATTTTTAATGGTGCTGAAAGAGGTAAGACGCCTTTCCCCACGGCGGGTGAAAGGCGTTAACAACGCGCTAACCGGTTTTCGCGATCATTTTTCGATAGCGGTTGAGCCACTTGCCGCTGTTAAGTCGCCACCAGAAGAAGATGCCACGCACCGTCCAGTCGAGGAACATCCCCAGCCAGACGCCGGTGACGCCCATCCCCAGCATAATGCCGAGCACGTAACCGACCACCACGCGCGCGCACCACATGCTGAACATCGAAACATACATGGTGTAACGCGCGTCGCGTGCGCCCTTGAGGCCGGCGGGCAGCACCCAGGATGCGGCCCACAGTGGCATAAACAGCGCGTTGAGCCAGAGCAGATGCTTCGTCACATTAATGACCTCCGGATCGCTGGTATAGAACCGCGCCAGCAACCCGGCCAGCGGCACCGTCAGCAGGGCCATCACGGTCAGGCAGACCGTCGCCAGCCAGAAGACGTGCCGCACCTGGCGTTCCGCCTGGAACACCTGATTCCTGCCCAGACGGGTACCGGTGATAATCGTTGAAGCCGAACCCAGCGCATTGCCTGGCAGGTTGATCAGTGAGGCGATAGAAAAAGCGATAAAATTACCGGCAATCTCGCTGGTGCCCATTCCGGCAACAAACACCTGTGTCAGTAGTTTGCCGCCGTTGAACAGCACCGACTCGATACTGGCAGGCACGCCTATTCCTAAAACTTCCATCAGAATGCTGCTGTTCCAGCGCCGGAAATAGCTCGACAGCGTAATTTTCAGTGAGGCGTTAAAGCCGATCATCAGCACGTAAATCACCGCGATCGCCCCGATATAGCGGGTGATGGTCAGTCCGAGCCCGGCACCGATAAACCCTAAACCGTCCCACGAGAAGCAGCCATAAATCAGCACGCTACTGATGATGATGTTGAGGATGTTCATGCCGCCGTTAATCAGCATCGGAATTTTGGTATTACCTGCACCGCGCAGCGCCCCGCTGCCAATCAGGGTGATGGCGGCGGCCGGATAGCTCCAGGCGGAAGTCTGCAGATAGCTCAGCGCCAGCGCTTTGACTTTTGGATCGGCGGCACCGGCAATCGCATCGACGATCAGATGGCCCCAGAACTCAATGGCGATCACCAGCACAAAGGCGAGTATCGTCATCATGGCCAGCGACTGACGCGTGGCGGCACGGGCGCGCTTGCCGTTGCGTTTTGCCAGACTGAACGCCACCACCACCGTGGTACCAAGATCGATGGCAGCAAAGAACGAGATGATCACCATGTTGAAGCTGTCGGCCAGGCCGACGCCCGCCATCGCCTCTTTACCCAGCCAGCTGACCAGGAAGGTGCTCAGTACGCCCATCAATAGCACACAGGCGTTCTCGAAAAAGATAGGCACTGCTAATGGCGATATCTCACGCCAGTAGAGCGTGCGATACGAACGGCGTTTCGGGTACCACGCCGTGCGCTTGATCGCCTGCATCACTGCTACGCCGGGATTTTGCAAAGGATTACCAAATCAGAAGAGACTGGACAGGAGTTCTAATGATGATAGTGGGCAGGGAAATATGCAAAGTCTTTCCGGTGCAAATTAATCATGGTTACAAACTTTTTAATGCCGCCACGGCACAATCTGCCTCACTGCCCCGCCCGCTGTAGCAAACCTGATTATTTCCCTGACGTTATGATCGGTTGGCCATGCTTTGCTGCTGGCGGTTTTTCCGCCATCTCCTCATCGGTAACGCATTCAAACGTGGCGAACCACCCCTTCTGATAGTAAAGATTTTCTTACTGTTTTTCAGTGCAGCAGATCTTCACTTAAAACAGCGCTGCTCAGAATTCCCGCTTCGCTGGCGCAAAAAAACGGCGATCACAGATTCTTCAACAATCTCCGCAACAAACCCGCTAAGCTTGGGGCAAATTGCGGAAAAAAATGGAAGGAGAAACCATGCCGACACTACGGAAAAACCTGACCAGCCAGCAGGCGCTGGATGAACTCGAACGCCTGTACGATGGCGCCGTTGATGCGCTGCGCGAGGCGATTAAAGCCTTTACCGAAAACGGCACGCTGCCCGATGCCACCGCACGGGCGCAGGGACTATTTGTTTACCCGGAGCTGCGCATCACCTGGCGCGGCGACGGTCCGCAGCAGAACCGCACGCGTGCCTGGGGACGCTTCACCCACACCGGCAGTTACAGCACCACCATCACCCGCCCGGCATTGCTGCGCCACTATATTTCGGAACAGCTTCAGATGCTGGAGAAGGAGTATCAGCTGGAGATCGACGTGGGGCCCTCCAGCCAGGAGATCCCCTATCCTTACGTGATCGACGGTTCCGACCTGTCACTGGATCGCACCATGAGCGCCGGTATTGCGCGCCACTTCCCGACCACCGAGCTGTCGCAGATTGGCGATGAGACCGCCGATGGCCTGTTCCACGCCGATGCAAAATCCCCTCTGTCGCACTTCGACGCGCTGCGAACCGACTTCTCGCTGGCCCGCCTGCGTCACTACACCGGCACCAGCGTAGAGCACTTCCAGCCGTTTGTGCTGTTCACCAACTACACCCGTTATGTTGATGAGTTTGTGCGCTGGGCGATCGAGCAGGTGCGCGATCCCAGTACCCCTTACGACAGCCTGGCCTGCGCGGGCGATGTGGTGCTGACCGCCGACACCGCTGACAGTGAGTCGATGCTCTCGGATCTGGCGTGGAAGAAGCACCAGATGCCTGCCTGGCATCTCACCTCGCCGAATCGTCGCGGTATTACGCTGATTAACATTGGTGTCGGCCCGTCGAATGCCAAAACCATCTGCGATCATCTGGCGGTGATGCGTCCACATGCGTGGCTGATGATTGGTCACTGTGGCGGTCTGCGCGAGAGCCAGCGGATTGGTGATTATGTGCTGGCCCATGCCTATCTGCGCGACGATCACGTACTGGACAGCGTGCTGCCGCCTGATATCCCGGTACCCAGCATTGCCGAAGTGCAGCGCGCGCTGTATGACGCCACCAAATCGGTGAGCGGCATGCCAGGCGAAGAGGTGAAGCAGCGGTTGCGTACCGGCACCGTGGTGACCACGGACGATCGCAACTGGGAACTGCGCTACTCCGCTTCGGCACTGCGCTTTAACCTGAGCCGTGCGGTGGCGGTCGATATGGAAAGCGCCACTATTGCCGCACAGGGTTATCGTTTCCGGGTGCCATATGGCACACTGCTGTGCGTTTCAGACAAGCCGTTGCACGGTGAGATTAAGCTGCCCGGTCAGGCGAACCGTTTCTATGAAGGGGCGATTTCGGAGCATCTGCAGATTGGTATTCACGCGGTTGAGTTGCTGCGCGCCGAGGGCGATAAGCTGCATTCGCGTAAGTTGCGTACCTTTAATGAGCCGCCTTTCAGGTAAGCGTTAGCCGGCTGATGCGGGGAATAAGGCCGGTACTGCTGACAGGCAGTACCGGCCTCTTGCTTTGGAATCTACCCAACGCGCATGTCAGTGCCGGGATAATTTATACTTTAAAGGTCTCTACAATCAGCCTGAGAGACTGCGCTTGCTCAGAGAGAGACTGAGAAGCACTTGATGATTCTTCTACCAGAGCAGAGTTATTTTGCGTCACCCCATCCATCTGGCTGACTGCAATACTCACCTGAGAAATCCCCTGCATCTGTTCAGCCGACGACAGCGCAATAGCATCCATGGATTCAGCCAGTTCATCCACTAAATGCACGACTTTGAGAATACTCAAACCCGTATCACTGGCAACAGTGACGCCGCATTCAACCTGTCCGACAGCCTGCTCTATTAACGCTTTAATATCTTTTGCGGCAGTCGCACTACGTTGTGCAAGCGTTCTGACTTCAGACGCGACGACAGCGAAGCCCCTTCCCGTCTCTCCCGCTCGTGCCGCTTCAACGGCTGCGTTCAGGGCAAGAATATTAGTCTGGAATGCGATGCTTTCGATGACGGCGGTGATATCTCTGACTTTAGACGCGCTTTTTGAAATATCACTCATCGTATCTGACATTCGTTTGACGTCCGTTTCCCCTCGTTTTGCAATCGAGGCGGTATCTCTCGCTGAGTTGGCTGTGTCCCTGGCAGTTTTGCTGTTATTTTGTACTGTAGCGGTGAGCTGTTCCATACTCGCAGCCGTTTCCTGCAAGGCAGCAGCCTGCTGTTCAGTACGAGATGCAAGCTCATTGTTTCCTTCAGAAATTTCATTCGCAGAAAGGGCGACTGAAGAAGAGCCTGATTTAATTTCTGAAACGATATCCCGTAACCGAACCTGCATGCTGTTTAAAGAGGCCATGAGACTGAGAGTGTCATTTTTCTTCAAGCTAACAGGAGTGGTCAGATCCCCATTAGTGATTGCATTAGCAAGTTTCCGCGCGGTACTCGGTTCATCGCCAAGCTCGCTCATGAGTTTACGAATAAGATAGATGCTGGTGCCCGTGCCGAACAAAATAGCCGCAACTAAAAGCGTCACCAGGATGATGTAGGCTCTTTCGGTATTTTTCGCGTTTTGAATAACTGAGTCATCCGACTGCTTTGCCAGGATTTCACTCATCAGGGTAAGACCTTCAAGCAGCGGAACCTGTGCGGGCCTGACTTTTTCCAACAGATACTTAACGGTGATATCACTGTTTTTAGCCAGTGCCAGCGGAACGGTGTTACTGAAGGCATCCAGAGCATTTTTCTCGCTGTCACTGATCTTCGCAAAGGCTTTATATTCTTCCGTATCGCCAGACTGGCTGATCATCGTATTCAGTTGATCCCTGCTGGCTGCAAATTTAGCCTTCAGTTTAACCAGACGATCAGACTGCTCCTGGATAAGAGCCTGATCTGAAAAGAGTGATAAATTCCTGACGGTTATCGCCATATCACGCTGCGCCAGGGTAAGTTCATTGATTAATTTTGTTTTTTTCATATCACCCTGAACAACTGACTCAAGCGTGCTTTTAGCCTGATATAAAGAGTGAATAGCGACAACGATACATATGGAGAAAAAGATGATTAACGTGCCAAATCCGGAACCGAGGCGCGTAGAGATTTTCATTAAAATTCCTTGAAGGGGGGCGGCGATATAGATCTATCGGCATCTCTTTTTTTAACTTCAATGAATATTTATCACATAAATAATATTAACCATAATTAATGGCACCGCTGCAAAGCATCAAAAAAACTCATAAATTTGTCAGGCTTTGATGATTTCCAGTTCAACCAGAAATCGTTTTTTGTGCGTTATAAACAATCAGAACCCTTATGCTTACCATTGTCTTAACTTATTACTGCGTTACGCTACACTGGTTTGCATCTCATAAAAATTTCATTTAACCCTTGCAGGCGCGGCTTTTAAGGCTGCTACAAACTGAATGCTTTTCGCATGCAAAAAACACCGAAATAAAAACCAGGAATACATAAATTATAATTATAAATAACGTCAGGAACTTCTGTACATCACTTTAAACGCGGGCCGGTTCTGTGACGTCTCGCAGGATATAAATGCTTTATTAGTTCGATGAATATGGCAGAACAGACCGGCATAAGGATGCTTCAGCCCGGCCGCAGCAATCCAGCCTTCAGGCAGAAAACGCGCTGAGTGCGTTGATGAGCGTGTCCGTCTGCACGATAGCCCTGGTCTGATATGCATCACGAATAAACTCTCCATCATCAGCCCTTGATACGAACGGATAGCCCGGGCAATCGCAGAGAGAAATAGGTTTGTCTGACACGCGCATCAGCTGCAGTAACAGATGAAATTAAAAGCCGTAACATAACTGAAGCATATTGCAGACGAAATATAAAAACATACACAGCAACAAAAAACATCATTATTGAGCTTGTCACTCCATAATTGCTGTGCAATATAAATAACAGCAGACTGTAGAAGCTATTTCTTAAAATTAGTGCCACATACTGGCAATGTATTCCCGCCTTTCACATAAAATAAAATAAAGGACGCATAAAGAAACCCCAAAATGGAGGAAGATTGACAAGAAGTATTTGAGGAAAATTAACATACCTTTGGCAGCGCAGATAATAAATTTAATTACTCACTTAAAGAGGATTTATTGTGAAAGTTAAAAATATGACTGTGTTAGCGAGTATGGTTTTATTCTACTCCGCTCAGGGTATGGCCAGGCAATTTGATATCAGTGCAGCAAACATTGACGTCAATACCTCTAAGTTTTCCTTCATTCTTACTGGTGCGGGAGGTGCCGGCGGCGCAGGTGGCGCGGGGGGTGCAGGAGGCGCGTTAGGCGGGCAAGGTGGTGCCGGAGGTGTTGGAGGCGCCGGAGGTGCTGGCGGAAGTGATGGTAATGGCGCCGCTAACGCCAGCCAGAATGGTAATAATTCCAATAATGATAACGGCAGTAAAAACGGCAACGGTTCTGATCAGGGTAATAACAGTAATAACGGCACCGGGAATGCTAACGGGAGTGGTGACGGTAACGGAAATGATGCAGGCAACGGCGGTGGTAATGGAGGAGGTGATGGTGGTGGTGATGGCGGTGGTGATGGCGGTGGTGATGGCGGCGGTGATGGCGGCGGAGACTGATAGTCTGGCGTCCATTAACTAAAAAGCTCCTGTTTGTAACCGTTATAGCAGGAGCATTATCACTGTTAGCACAGGAACAGCACATGAAACTTACCAGAAGTTACCCATTATTTTTAGCCACCGTACTGACAGTGGCATGTCCGTTTTACTCGCTGGCTCAGACTGCCAGCGACATGAATACTTCATCCTCAAATACCTCCCTCCAGCCCTCAGCAGGCAAAGACGGACAACAAGGCAATGGTGAAAACGGAGGCGCGGGAGGCAAAGGAGGCGTTCCGGGAGAAGGTACTAACGGAGGAAAAGGAGGTAATGGCGGCAATGGCGGCAATGGCGGGAGTGCCGATAATCCCGATACATCAAGTAAAGGCGGTGCGGGCGGCGCAGGCGGTGCGGGTGGCGCAGGCAGTGCGGGTGGCGCAGGCGGTGCGGGTGGTGCGGGTGGCGCAGGTGGTGCGGGCGGTGCAGGCGGTGCGGGTGGTAACGGAGGGACCGGTGGAGAAAGTTTTCTGAAAAGGATTTTCAAATGAAAACAATCACTTTGTTAGCTTCGCTAATCATCATTCCGTATGCGCATGCTGAGTACAAAACGGATATGTTGAGTTCACACCATAATGTCATTCTCATTGATGCCGCTGCAGGTTCTGATGGCGGACCGGGGCAGAACGGCGGTGCCGGGGCCAATGGCGGTCCGGGTGAAAATGGAGGACGAGGGGGAAACGGGGGTATCGGCGGAAATGGAGGGCCAGGAGGAAATGGTGGTGCCGGAGCCAATGGCGGTGATGGCGGAAATGGCGGCCTGGGAGGAAACGGTGGAAATGGCGGGAACGGAGGTGCTGGACAGAATGGCCAGGCCGGAGGCAATGGCGGGAATGGAGGAAGCGGCAGTATGGGGGGAGATGGCGGAAACGGGGGAAATGGAGGGGATGGCAGCAATGGTAGTGCTGGTGGCGCAGGGGGGAACGGAGGGAATGGTGGCAGCACGGGAGGTGACGGCGGTGCGGGAGGTAACGGTGGTGACGGAGGAGATGGCGGCGACTAAATTCACCCACGCCTTAATATCTCTTCTCTCCTGGCAGCAGGCTTATAAAACAGGCCAGAACAGCAATTATCACGGGTTAATTCACAGCTAAAACAGGCATTTTAATAACTCTGATTTAGCGTAAGAAAACTTTCCGTCAGCTCCGTCAGCTCAACATTAAAATCAGCTTACCTGAACTAACTAAAACGCTCAGAGATCCTGTCAACGCTGAGTATGTATGAAACCCCTCTTGTTTTGCCATCAGGGAAAGTCAGATTAGAGCTGGCGTACAGTGGAGCCCCGGATTTTTGATAGCCATGATGTGAGAAATAATGGAATTAAATACACCGCTGAAATGGAGTAACAAGTAACAACAAACGCCACAAGTGAAATGCTTTTATAATTTAAACGCACAAACGAGAACAGCCGTGAATAACGACAACTCCGCCATATGCGCTCTATTACAATGTTTCGCAGTGTATCAGACACCGCCAACCCCATAGCCTGGCAGGCGAAACCCGCTCAGTGTCAGCCTGCTAAAAGCGAAACCTTATGAATCTTTCCCCGCTTTCAGCGGCCTGAGCCCAGCCAGTCCGGGTGACAAACCCACCGGCAGGGGTTTGCCAGAGGCGTCCGCCTGCACGGGCAACCTGAAACTCCCCATAGCCTGGCAGGCGAAACCCGCTCAGTGTCAGCCGGCTAGAAAGCGAAACCTAATGAATCTTTCCCCGCTTTCAGCGGCCTGAGCCCAGCCAGTCCGGGTGACAAACCCACCGGCAGGGGTTTGCCAGAGGCGTCCGGAGCGCTGAGGAACAACCGGAGGCAAGGATGAGCCGACAGGACGTCGGCGAAAGGACGGCACGAGCCAGGGATGGCGAGTCCGGACGGTCCGTCGGCCGCAGGGCGTGACGAAGGCACCCCGCGTAGCGGGGCGCGCAGGCAGCCGGACGCCGGGATTGTTAAGGGGCGGGCGTACGCCCCTTGACGCGTCCGCCTGCACAGGCAACCTGAAACTCCCCATCGCCTGGCGGGCGTAACCCTCTCAGCGCTAACGCGCGGCTAAGTGAACTAAGACGCCCCATCGCCTTGCAGGCGAAACCGCTCAGTGCAAGCCCGCTACAAAGCGAAACCTTATGAATCTTTTCCCGCTTTCAGCGGCCGGAGCCCAGCCAGTCCGGGTGACAAACCCACCGGCAGGGGGTTTCCCAGAGGCGTCCGGAGCGCTGAGGAACAACCGGAAGCCGGGAGCCGACAGGACGTCGGCGAAAGGACGGCACGAGCCAGGGATGGCGAGTCCGGACGGTCCGTCGGCCGCAGGGCGTGACGAAGGCACCCCGCGTAGCGGGGCGCGCAGGCAGCCGGACGCCGGGATTGTTAAGGGGCGGGCGTACGCCCCTTAACGCGTCCGCCTGCACGGGCAACCTGAAACTCCCGAACGACTGGCGGGCGAAACCCGCTCAGTGCTTACGCGCGGTAAGTGATCTGAAACTCCCCTCGCCTGTGCGGGCGAAACCTGCTCACAGCCAGCCCGCTGCCAGGCGAAACTTACTCAGTGTGCCTGCCCGCTGCACAGCGAAATCCGCCCGCTGCTAAGCGACCTTCCCTGCCGCCAGGCAACAACTAAGCACTCAACCATCCCAGCTTAATCACAAACAGGATCGACAGGATCACCAGCGCCGCATTCACCTCTTTCGCGCGTCCGCTCAGCAGCTTCACCAGCGTCCAGGTAATAAAACCAAACGCGATACCGTTAGCGATCGAATAGGTCAGCGGCATGGTCAGCGCGGTGACGGTGACTGGCGCGGCGGTGGTGATATCTTTCCAGTTAATCTCTGCCAGACCCGATGCCATCAGCACCGCTACAAACAGCAACGCAGGCGCGGTGGCATAAACCGGAACACTGGAGGCCAGCGGCGAGAAAAACAGGGCCAGCAGGAACAGCACGGCGACCACAATCGCGGTCAGGCCGGTACGGCCCCCGGCACTCACGCCCGCCGCCGATTCCACATAACTGGTAGTGGTCGAGGTGCCGAGCAGTGAACCAAACAGCGCAGCCGCACTGTCAGCAATCAGCGCACGGCCCATCTTCGGCACGTTACCCTGCTCATCCGCCAGACCGGCGCGTTTGGTCACACCCAGCAGCGTGCCAGTGTTATCAAACACATCAACAAACAGGAAGGCAAAAATCACGCTGATCAGGCCGACGTTAAACGCGCCGGCAATATCCAGCTGCATAAAGGTCGGTGCAATCGACGGCGGTGCAGAGAAAACCCCGGCAAAGGGCGACAGACCAATGCCCATGGAGATAAAGGTCACCAGCAGAATACCGATCAGCACTGCGCCCGTCACCCGACGTGCTTCCAGTACCACAATAACCACAAAGCCGAGCATCGCCAGCAGCGGACCCGGTTTAGTCAGATCGCCAATGCCCACCAGCGTCGCCGGGTTATCGACCACGATGCCCGCCCCTTCCAGCGCAATCAGTGCCAGAAAAAGGCCGATACCGGCACCAATCCCGGCGCGCAGCGGCAGCGGAATACTGGCAATAATCCATTCACGAATCTTAAACAGCGACATCGCGAAGAAAATCACCGCCGAGAGAAACACCGCGCCCAGCGCAATCTGCCACGTATAGCCCATGTGCAGCACAACGGTGTAGGTGAAAAAGGCGTTCAGTCCCATACCCGGAGCCAGCGCAATCGGATAGTTGGCGATCAGCCCCATCAGCACGCAGCCAATCGCCGCCGCCAGACAGGTGGCAACAAATACCGCGCCCTTGTCCATGCCGGTTGCGCCCAGAATGCTTGGGTTCACAAACAGAATATAAGCCATCGCCAGGAAGGTGGTGATCCCGGCGATAATCTCAGTACGAACCGTCGTGTTATGCGCTTTGAGTTTGAATAGTTTTTCTAACATCATCATCTCTCGATACAGGAGACATCAGTCTCACTTGCCAAAGGGGTTTGCATGCTGATTATTCTGTTTCCGGGACACTGATGCCGGCCGCTGCATACTTGCGTGCCAGAATCGCCTGAAATCCCTGACTTACCCACTGCCCAAAGCAATTGCCATGCCATCTACCGACGCAATCGATTACCTGGCAGAGCCGGGTACGCCTAAGAGAATTCCGAACCAAAACGAGGCGCGATTATGGTGCAATGCACCGATGCCGCGCAATCGTTTTCCTGCGGCAAACGGCGAGCCCCGAAAAACTCTGCGCCAGCGCACGCTTCCGCACTCTCACAGGCGAAGCTGGTCACGTTTCAGCACGCTGCCTCAGCAAGCTTTTCTGGCCTGTGTAGACTCCTGAATTAACTCTTTCGTAACATTGAGGCCGCGCAATGAAGCCAGCAATTTTGGTGGTGGATGATGATCCTGCAGTCTGCGACGTCTTGCAGGATGCGTTAAGTGAACATCTGTTAACGGTCTACCGCTGTCATCAGGGACGCGAGGCGCTATCGATGCTCGGCGAACACCCGGAAATCTCGCTGGTGATGCTGGATATGATGCTGCCCGATACCAACGGGCTACTGGTGTTGCAGCAGCTTCAGCGTCAGCGACCCGAAGTGCTGGTGATTATGCTGACCGGTATGGGTTCTGAAGCGGAGATGGTGGTGGGCCTTGAGATGGGCGCAGATGACTACATCGCCAAACCCTTTAATCCACGCGTGGTGGTGGCGCGAACCCGGGCGGCCCTGCGCCGCAGCGGACGCATTGCCCAGGCAGACCCTGAACAGGAGGGCTGGCGTTTTGGCGGCTGGCAACTGGATGATGGCCGCTGCCAGCTGTTTAATCCGCAGCGCGAGCTGGTGCCGCTGACCCAGGGGGAATATAGCCTGTTACGCGCGCTGGTTCGCCACGCCCGAAAAGTGCTGACCCGCGATCAGTTGCTGGAGCTGACCCACAGCGAAAGTCTCGACGTGTTTGATCGCACCATCGACGTGCTGATCATGCGGTTGCGCCGTAAAATCGAAATCAACCCGCACCAGCCCGACCTGATCCGCACCATTCGCGGACTGGGTTATGTCTTTTCGGCCGATGTGGTGAAACCCGATTCGACAACGCGTGCCAGTCAGATTGCCTGATTACGCCTGCCGCGCGCAGGATAACCAGTGCGCGTAATCATTACACAGCAGCCAGCGCGGCGCTTCATCTTCCTCCAGTGGGTTGAAACGAGCCAGCGGCGTCAGAAACACATTGTCGTTTTCATCATCGTTGGGCATCGACACCTCGCCCACCAGCACGTCGCCGAAGCCACTTTCACCCCAGAAACTGTGCCAGATGCCCGCCTCCAGCGTCACGCTTTCACCCGGTGAGAGCCGCAGCTGTGAACCGGCGGCATGAGTCTGGCGCAGGCCATCCAGCGACACCGCCACCAGCGAGTCAGCCAGCCCGTCACCATTGCGGTTATGCAATTCGACAATCAGATTCCCGCCGCCGCGATTAATGATGTCTTCCATCTTGCGCGGATGGTAGTGCATCGGCGTCTGCTGCCCTTCCCGCACATGCATTATTTTCTCGGCGTAGGGTTTATGCCACGGCTGCCCGCCTGGTGAACCGTTGCGCAGTGTAAACAGTGTCAGCCCGGTCTGCAGAAAATCAGCTGCGCCAAAACTGGTGAGATCCCATCCCAGCCGCAACGCCAGAATCTCCTGCGCGACCTCACGATCCTGAGCCCGCCACTGGCTCGCATCGAAATCGGCCCACGGCGGCAGATGCACATCCTGCTGTCGGAAAAACTCGCGCGTATGTTGCAGGTAATAATTAACCTCTGAACGTTGCATGGTGGCCTCCTGAGAGCGGCACCCTAAAAGTGCCGCCCTAAAGCTTATTTCACCGTCCAGCCCTGGTAGCTGCCGATATTATTACGATCGATCAGTTTCACCGGGATCAGCACCGGTTTGTCCGGTGCCGGTTTGCCCTGCAGGATGTCATAACCAATCTCGACCGCTTTGGCGGCCATGACCTGCGGGTCCTGCGCAGGCGTCGCGACGAACAGTGAATTCTTGCGCTTCAGCGCCTCTTCACCGTCCGGCGAGCCATCGACGCCAACGATAAAGAACTCACTGCGCTGCGCCTGTTTCGCCGCTAAGTCTGCGCCAATCGCTGTCGGGTCATTGATGGCAAACACCGCATCAATTTTTGGATTGGCAGAAAGCAGACCGGTCATGACTTCCAGTCCGCCTTCACGACTGCCTTTGGCGTTCTGGTTGTAAGAGAGCAGATTGATGTCAGGATGGGTTTTCAGCTCGGTCATGCAGCCTTCAACGCGGTTTTGCACCGCAGAGACCGGTGGTCCGTTAATGATCACCACGTTGCCTTTGTTCTTCAGCCGGTCAGCAATATATTTACAGGCCATCGCGCCCGCCTCGGTGTTATCGGAGGTGATGGTCGCATTCGCGCCATCGGCCGCCACGTCGACCGCCACCACTACGATACCGGCATCACGCGCCCGCTTCACCGCCGGGGCGATCCCTTTGGAGTCGGCGGCGTTGAGGATAATCATGTCGACTTTGGCAGCAATAAAGTTATCAATCTGGCCCACCTGCTGACCGAGATCGTAGCCGCTGGAGACCAGCGTCACATTCACCTTATCGCCCGCCAGCTGACGCGCCTTCATCTCAGCGCCTTTGGTGATCTGCACGAAGAAGGGGTTTGCCAGATCGCCGACCGTTACGCCGATAGATTTGAGTTCTTTTGCCTGAGCCAGGCCGGTACTGAACAGCGTCGCCGCCAGCAGCCCGGTTACAATCGGATTAAAACGCATAGACCTTCTCCTGCTGTTTTCAAGGTGCCAACCACTTAATGGCGTTTTTTAGGTGGCGGAGGTGAAATGGCACATCCGCCCTTATAAGACTCAACTCACATGATGACGGGTACGGTATTTGTCGATCAGGACCGCGATGATGATGACCGCGCCCTTGATCACCAGCTGCCAGAAGTAGGAGACCCCCATCAGCGTCATGCCATTATTCAGCGTGGCGATAATCAGTGCACCAATCAGGGTGCCGGTGATGGTACCGATGCCGCCGACAAAGCTGGTACCGCCGAGGATCACCGCCGCAATCGCATCCAGCTCATAGCCAACCCCGAGGTTGCCGTTGGCGCTGTAAAGCCGCGAGGCACTCATCAGACCGCCCAGCCCCGACAGCAGCCCGCTCATGCCGTAGACAAACAGCAGCACCATCCCCACCTTGATGCCGGTGAGACGCGCCGCCTGGATATTGCCGCCGACCGCGTAGATATGGACGCCCAGCGTGGTGCGGCGCAGGATGAACCAGCAGATGGCGATCACCGCAAAGGCAATCACAATCAGCCACGGCACTGGCCCGAGATAGCCGTTGCCGATCCACTCAAAGTTAATATCGGAGTTGATTACTGTGGTGCCATCCGCCAGCAGGTAAGCGGCTCCGCGCAGCGCGGTGTAGGTGCCAAGCGTGACGATAAAGGGCGGCAACCCGGCCCAGGCGACCAGGATGCCGTTGAACAGCCCCATCACCAGGCCGGCGCCCAGCGCCATCGGAATGGTCATGGAAGCCAGCATCGGATCCAGCGACGCTACCAGCGCCACCACCGCGGTGGTCCCCAGCATTGACCCCACTGACAGGTCGATGCCGCCGGTGAGGATCACAAAGGTCATGCCCGCCGCCAGCACGATGTTAATCGACGCCTGACGGGTAATGTTGAGCAGGTTTGCTTCGGTAAAGAAGTTCGGCGTGACGAAACCAAATATCGCCACGATCAGGATCAGAATCGGCAGGATACCCACCGTTTGCAGCAGATCGCCCATCAGGGCGCGTTTCAGCGTCGGTGCTTTGGTGCGGGCCAGTTGTGTCATGGTGGTCTCCTTAGATTTCGCCTGCTGACGCGCTGTGCGCACCGGTTGCCAGCGTCATAATATTTTCCTGACTGATGTGGCTGCCCTCCAGCTCACCGACGATGGTGCCTTCGTGCATCACGTAAACGCGGTCGCTCATCCCGACCACTTCCGGCAGTTCGCTGGAGATCATCAGAATCGCCACGCCCTGCCGCGCCATCTCCTGCATCATGCGGTAGATCTCGCTTTTCGCCCCGACATCGACGCCGCGCGTCGGTTCATCGAGGATCAGAATGCGCGGACCAATCGCCACCCAGCGCGAAATCAGCAGCTTCTGCTGGTTACCGCCCGACAGACCGCCCGCCCGGACCTGAGCGTGAGGAACGCGAATATTGAGTGAAGCGATCGCCTCATTGGCGATGGTCTGCCCTTTGCGGCGGTTCAGCATCCCGTAACTGGCGTCACGTTCCAGCGTCGCCATCACGATGTTCTCCTGCGCCGCCATCTCCAGAAACAGTCCCTGCTCTTTGCGGTTTTCGGTGAGGAAACCGATGCCGCGTGCAATTGCATCGCGCGGTGAATGGATGGTGACCTTCTCGCCATCGATCCAGATCTCGCCCTCTTTCGGCTTGTGCACGCCAAAAATCAGCTGTGCCAGCTCGCTGCGGCCTGCGCCCACCAGCCCGGCCAGGCCGACAATCTCTCCGGCCCGCACTTCAAGACTGCTGGGATGCACTTTGCCACCATCGGTAAGGTGATTGACCGCCAGCCGGATATCGCCCAGCGGGATAGCACGGTCTTTGTTAAACAGGTCGCTGAGCGGCCGTCCGACCATCATCCGCACCAGTTCGCTGGCGTTAAGCTGATCACGGGTCAGGCTGCCTACATACTCCCCGTCGCGCAGCACGCTGACGCGATCGGACAGCTCATACACCTCCGCCATGCGGTGGCTGATATAGATGATCGCCATGCCTTCGCTGCGCAGCCGTTTGATCAGCGCGAACAGCTGTTCGGTTTCGCGGTTGGAGAGCGCGGCGGTCGGCTCATCCATCACCAGAATGCGGCTGTTGCGCTGCAGCGCGCGGGCGATCTCCACCTGCTGCTGCTCGGCGATGCTCAGACGGCTGACCAGATCCCAGGCGCTGAACTGCGCGCCGAGCCGGTCAATGACCCGCTGCGCCTCTTCGGCCATCTGCCGCCGCCTGACCAGCCCGCCGGGCGCGATTTCGCTGCCGAGAAAAATGTTCTCCGCCACCGTCAGGTTGGGTGCCAGGTTGATCTCCTGATAAATCAGGGTGATCCCGGCGGCCAGAGCCTCTTTCGGCCCTTTCAGCGCCCAGGGCTTGCCTTCAATTAAAATTTCCCCGCTGCTGGCGGTATAGGCACCGGCCAGAATCTTCATCAGTGTGCTTTTACCCGCGCCGTTCTCCCCCATCAGCGCGTGGACCTCACCGGGATAAACCGTGAGATCGACGCCCTTCAGGGCATAAAAGCTGCCGAAGCGCCGGGTAATTCCCCGCATTTCCAGTATCGGTGTGGCTGTCATCGCCTCGCTCCTGCGGACTGTGGATAGCCGTCAGTAAAGCAACGCCAGATAAACGGAAAATGTCAGCGCCCGTTCATATTTGTCATAAACGCCCGCCTGCACACTCCTATACTCGGCCCATCGTTGCAGTGAATAAGAGGTCGTGGGATGCAGCGCACTTATCCGTGGCAGGCCGGGGCACGTGGACGCCTGTTGCTGTTCAATCTGCTGGTGGTGTCGGTCACGCTGATGGTCAGCGTGGTGGCGATCTTCGGCTTTCGTCATGCCGGGGCGATTCAGGAGCAGGCACAGGCGCAGACCCTGGCCGACATGAACGGCAGCCTGGCGCTGGCGCGGGATACCGCCAACGTGGCGACAGCGGCAGTGCGGCTGTCACAGGTGGTGGGCGCGCTGGAGTACCAGAGCGAATCACAGCGGCTGCAGCAGAATCAGCAGGCGTTGCAGCAGTCGCTGAGCCTGCTGGCCAGTGCGCCGCTGGCGGCACGTCAGCCGGAGCGCATCGCCCGGATCCGCGCCCGCAGCCTGATGCTGGAACAGACGATTAACAGCCTGCTGCTGACCGGTCACCAGCGTCATCTGCAGCGCAACAACATGCTGAGCGACCTGTGGCAGACACAGATTCTGCTCAGCCATATCGACCAGCTGGTACAGCGGGAACAGCGGACGCTGCCGGATGCCGCGCTGCGGGAGCAAACCGAACGGCTGATCACCATCGCGATCCGCACACCCTCGCCCATCGCCGTCATCGAACAGCTCCAGCAGGTGATGGCGCACTGGCGCAACGTGCCGCTGACGGGCGTGACCGGCGAAAACGTGCAGCGACTGCTGGCTACCCAGCAGCGCCTGCTGCCGCTGGCAGAGGCGCTGGAACAGAGCGATCTGGCGATCGCCTATGCCACCTACCGGATTAAAGCGCTGGTGGCAATGCTGAATGAAGATATCAGCGCCTCGGTGCAGCAGGTGGCGTTACAGAGTGAGGCGCGCACCCTGGCGACCCACCGTGAGCTGGATTCCATCATCGGCTTTATCGCGCTGTTTGCGCTGCTGGCGCTGGCAATTACCGGCTATGCCGGTATCTACATCTACCGCAATCTCGGGTCGAGCCTGACGGCGATTGCCGGGGCCATGACGCGGCTGGCGCAGGGCGAGCAGAACGTCAGCGTGCCAGGGCTGCAACGTCGCGACGAGCTGGGCGAGCTGGCGCGGGCGTTTAACGTCTTTGCCCGTAACACCGCCTCACTGGCTCACACCTCACGGCTGCTGAAAGAGAAGAGTAATCAGCTGGAATCCACCTTTCTGGCGATGCGCGACGGCTTTGCGCTGTTTGATAACAACGGACAGCTGGTGGTGTGGAACGCCCAGTATGCGGAGCTGCTCGGCATCGCGCCGCATGAACTGCATCGCGGCGTTCCCTGGCAGCAACTGCTGGCGCCGCTGGCGGTGGATCTGCACGATCCCGGTGAACCGCAGGAGATCCGGCTGGCCGATGGTCGTACGCTGGAGCTGCGCTTCAGTCCAATCCCGCGGCGCGGCATGGTCAATACCGTGCTGGACCGGACCTCGCGTAAAACGCTGGAGGAGGCGCTGCAGCACAGCCAGAAAATGAAGGCGGTCGGCCAGCTGACCGGCGGACTGGCACACGACTTCAACAATCTGCTGGCGGTGATTATCGGCAGTCTGGCGCTGACCGAAGGCCAGCTGACGCCCGGCCCGCTGGCCAGCCGGATTGATCGGGCGCGACAGGCGGCCGACCGCGCTGCACAGCTGACCCAGCGGCTGCTGGCGTTCTCCCGCAAGCAGGCTCTCTATCCCCGTGCGGTGTCGGTGGTGACGCTGGTGGATAACCTGCAGGGGCTGCTGCAGCACTCGCTGCTGCCTGGCCAGCAGCTGATTATTGATGCACAGCGTCCCGGCTGGCCCGCCTGGATTGATGCCAGCCAGCTGGAGAATGCGCTGATGAATCTTGTGGTGAATGCCCGCGATGCGATGCATCAGCAAAGCGGTGAAATCCGGCTGCGCATCTGGAATCAGCGTCGTCTGGAGGGGGATGAAAAGCGTGACAGGGTCACAATCGAGGTGATAGACCACGGCTGCGGCATGTCGGCCGGGGTTCGTGAGCAGGTGTTTGAGCCTTTTTTCACTACCAAGGCTACCGGCAGCGGCAGCGGGCTGGGCCTGTCGATGGTTTATGGTTTTGTACGGCAGTCAGGCGGCCAGATCGAACTGGAAACCGCGCCAGGCCAGGGCACAACGGTGCGGCTGCTGTTGCCACGCGCGCCGGAAGCTGCCGTCGCGGCAGTGATCACCCCGCCATCGCCTGTGCACATTGAGACGGACATTGCGGCGGCCAGTAACCGGCTGGTGCTGGTGCTGGATGATGAACCGGCGGTGCGCCAGACGCTCTGTGAGCATCTGCATCAGCTGGGCTATCTGACGCTGGAGTGTGGTGACGGTGAAGAGGCGCTGGCGCTGCTGCGCCAGACACCTGATATCGACCTGCTGATCAGCGACCTGATGCTGCCCGGCGAGATTAACGGCGCGGAGGTGATCCGCCAGGCGCAGCAGAACTGGCCGCAGCTGGCGACGCTGCTCATCAGCGGTCAGGACCTGCGCCATCAGCCGGTGACGCTGCCGCTGTGCGAACGGCTGGCGAAGCCCTGGCAGCAGGCACAGCTGGTGCAGGCGTTACAGCGCGCCTGGCAGCGCAGCGAAAGGCTTAATCGCGCGCAGCAGGCTGCCACAACGGCACCGGCTTCCCACTGATGTAGCGCTTGCGCAGGCGGCTGGAGATCACATCCATTACCATCACTACCACCACCAGAATCAGCGTCAGGAACATCACCACATCCCAGTTCCACAGGCGCATATTCTCAGCGTAAACCAGACCGACGCCCCCGGCGCCGACAAAGCCCAGCACCGCCGCTGAGCGGGTATTGGACTCTATCTGGTAAAGGCTCAGCGCCAGAAACTGCGGGAATGACTGGGTGAAGATGCCGAAGCGGTGTTTCTGCAGGCTGTTGGCGCCGACGGCGCCCAGTCCGCGACCCGGTGAACGCTCCACCGCTTCGTGCCCTTCGGCGTAGAGTTTGCCGAGCAGACCGACATCCTGCAGGATAATCGCCAGCACCCCGGCCAGCGGCCCCATGCCGACCGCCCGGACGAAGATCAGCCCCCAGATCGCCATGTCGATGCCGCGCAACACGTCAAACAGACGGCGCATCAGAAACGCCAGCGGTTTCGCGGTTCGGCTGTGCATCACGTTACGCGCCGCCAGAAACGACAGCGGCAGCGCCAGCAGCGAGGCAGTCAGCGTGCCGGCAAAGACAATCCCTAAGGTGATGCCGACCTGCGACAGATAGTAGCCAAACGGCCAGTTCACGAAATCGTGCCAGACAAACATCCGCAGGAAATAGCGCCCCAGCTGCTGACAGCCCATCAGCAAACGCGACCACTCCAGACCAAATACCGAAAAGAAAAAGAGGTAATAGAGCAGCACCGCAAGTGTGATCAGCGCCAGGCGACGCAGATAGCGCGGCTGTGCGGCGAAGAGTTCACGATGCTGCTGCTTCATTAGCGCGATATCGGGAACGGTGCTTATCATGTCCTGTCTCCTGTCACACGGCGACGAAGCTGGCCGGAGAGCGTATCCAGCAGCGACACCACAATCAGGATCAGCAGCAGCGTAATACTGACCTGATCGTAGCGGTCCAGTTTGATGTTAGTCATCAGCTCCTGGCCGATGCCGCCTGCGCCGACCAGCCCAAGGATGGTTGAGGAGCGGAAGTTAATCTCCAGCCGCATAAAGCTGTAGGAGAGAAAGACCGGCTTAACCTGTGGCCAGAAAGCGAAACGCATCCGCTGCAGCTTGCTGGCTCCGCAGGCGGCCAGGCCGCGTACCGGCTTATCCGACGCCGACTCAATCGCCTCGTAAAACAGCTTGGTCAGGCTGCCCACGGTGTGCAGCGCCAGCGCCAGAAAACCGGGGATCGCCCCGATGCCAAAGGCCATCACAAACATCACCGCCCACGCCAGCTCCGGCATGGTGCGCAGGAAGGCGACAAAGGCGCGAATCGTCATCCGCACGCTGACCGGCGTCTGGGTATTGTCGGCGGCGAAAAAGGCCAGCACCGCGGCCAGTGCCACCGCCACCAGCGTCGAAGCCAGCGCCAGTTGTAGTGTTTCCCAGATCAGCGGCAGCTGGATCGGCAGACGGTAGCCCCAGTAAGCCAGCGAGCCTTCGGTCTTGCCGTCGGCAAACAGCAGCGGCAGATGCAGTACCGGCAGGATTTCGTGCAGGTAGTCAAAGAAGTGCGGCAGCGACTGCCAGACGGTGAGCAGATTAAATTCTGCCACCCTGCCCGCCGCCAGGTAGAGTGCCACCAGCAGCAGTGACCAGAGCAGCGTGTCTCGTTTCTGCTGGCGGCGGATGCGTTGGTAGTAGTGTTCGAATTCGGTCAAAGGGGATCTCCGGCGCTAAAGCAGCGGGACGCAGGCGAGTTTGCCGCGTCCCGCTTTCCCCGCCTGAGCGGAGAAGATAAGAAGTAGCTGGATTTAGCCGCGGCTGCCTTTCATCAGGTCGCGCTTCATATCGATGATGTTCTGATAATCGGCAACCGTCGCCTGACCGATATGCTGCTCGCCGCCCACCGCTTTCACGAAGCAGGCGTGATCTTCCTTATCCAGCTTTTTAATCGCCGACACCACTTTTGCTTTAAAGTCAGCGGGCAGCTTGTTGCTGACCAGCACCGGACCGTTGGGGATCAGCGGTGACTGCCAGATAATGCGGATCTGCTTCATCAGATCAGGATGGTCCATGCGGATCAGACGGCCAAACGCGCCAGAGGTATAGCCGCTGTTGTAGTCACCGACCAGTGAGGTCCAGGTCACTGCGCCATCAAACTGGTTATTCAGCACGCCCAGAATGTCCTGCTCATGGCCGCCGGAGAAGGTGACGCTGGAGAAGGTGTTGTTATATTTGTCATCCACTGAGCCGCCGAACATTTTCTTGAACGCCTGGTTAGGCATCAGGAAACCGGACGTCGAGTCGGGATCGGCCATACCGAAAGATTTCCCTTTCAGGTCTTCCAGCTTTTTGTACGGGCTGTCCGCTTTGACGATCACCACCGAGTGGTAGCCGCGTGACTGATCTTTGTCATCCACCACAATGCCAACCACATCCACCGCTTTCGGGTCCTGAATGTAGACCGACGCAAACGAGGCTGGCGACATGCTCAGCACCATATCGATCTTGCCGCCCAGCAGACCCTGAATCACGCCAGAGTAGTCGGAGGCATTGCGCATCTGGGTATCCACACCCAGCTCTTTATCAAAGAAGGTCTTCACACACTGATTATCACCAATCTGCTGGGTGGCGTTCTGACCGCCCAGAATCCCCAGATTAAGCTGTTTCGGCGCATCCGCTGCGCTGACACCAAACGCCATTACACTGGTCAGGAGTGCTAAAGAAGTCAGTTTCATTCGGGGTTGTTCTCTTGCTGTGGAAGTTAATGGATTTGGTTAAGTTCATCGCCGTACAGCTGGTGCAGCAGGCTGTCGGTCAGTCCTGAAGGATGGCCGTCAAACAGCACCACGCCGCGCTGAATGCCAATCACCCTGGTGCAGTAGCTTTTCACCAGCTCAATCGAGTGCAGGTTGACCATCACGCTGATGCCCTGCTCGCTGACCTGACGCAGCACATCCATGATGCGCTTGGTATTTTTGGGATCGAGTGACGCCACCGGCTCATCGGCCAGCAGGATTTTGGGGTTCTGCATCAGGGCACGGCAGATCGCCACACGCTGCATCTGCCCGCCAGAGAGGTTTTCCGCCCGCTGCAGCGCCTGCGGCAGCATGTTCATCCACTGCAGCAGTTCGATGGCGTGCGCCCGGTCATTGTCGGAGAAGATTTTAAAGAAGGATTTCAGCGTGCCGGTCTGGCTCAGACGGCCCAGCAGCACGTTGGTCAGCACGTCGAGGCGTGGCACCAGACAGAAATCCTGAAAGATCATGCCGCACTGGCTGCGCCATTCGCGCAGCTGGCGGCTGTTGAGCGTAACCACGTTACGATCCGCTTCGCCATGATGCAGACTGACAATCGCGCCGGAAGTCGCTTCAATCGTGCCGTTGAGCATGTGCAGCAGGGTTGATTTACCCGCGCCAGAGCGGCCAATCACCGCCACCAGCTCACCGGCGTGCAGGTCGAAACTGACCTGATCCAGCACCTGAGTGTCGCCGTAGGCTTTGCTCAGTTTCTGCACCGACAACACTTTTTGTCCGCTAAGGCTGGCCGGTGGCAGGTCGTTGTCGACCACCGTTTTCAGAAGTGCCTGTGCCATGGTTTCTCCGTCATCGCTGATTGCGTTCTGCGGGTTATTAAGGCGTGACGCGATGAACACGAGATGACAGTCAGATGATCAAACCGTGACAGGCCAGTGCGCGCCGCACAGCAATGTCTGGCCGTCACGGGCAGCCAGCACGCCGTCCGGCAACGGGTTCTCAGCTAACCAGTTATCCATCTCATGACTGAGATGGGTGAGCCAGGTCTGACGCGGCTGGAGCATCTCTGCTATCGCCAGCGCCTGGGTCACATCATTATGGTTACGCGGTTCTGCTTGCGGCGGATCGTTGCAGTCAATCACCAGCTGGTCCAGCGGCTGACCGCGCAGGAAGTCGGCGGTGTCGGGTGGCAATCCGCAGGTATCACACAGCCAGGCGAGCCGGGTGCCGTGCCAGTCGAACAGATAGCCATGCGTCAGCTTCGAGTGCTGCAACGGCAGCGGCGTAACCTGCAGTTCACCAAAGGCGTGTGCTACAAACGGCGTTAAGGCGGGACGGAAATCGAGCAGGCCTGGATGTTTATAGAGATCGTCACAGCCTCGCGGATCGGGTGGACCCCAGACCGGAATCGGCGCGCCCACTCCCCAGCGCAGTGCAAAAAGCCCCTGCACATGATCCATGTGGTAGTGAGTCAGCAGAATGCGCGTCAGCGTGCCGGGCGGGAAGCACAACGCCAGCAGCGGCAGACCGGCATCCAGCAGGATGCGCTCGCGACCAAACTCAATCAGCGCGCTGCAGGGCGCACGCGCATAGCCGCTGTTGAGCTGCGCACGCTGACAGGCGCGACAGTCGCAGCCCGGCAGCGGTGCGGCAGTGACCCCGCCAGTACCCAGAAAAGTGAGTTTCATTGATGCGCCTTCGGTAGCGGATGTCGATGCCGGACTGTCACCCCCGGTGCCAGGATAAGAGAGTTTCATTGATGCGCCTCCAGTATCTGACGCAGCAGGCACACGGTATCCGCCAGCGCGCCGTCGTTGTTGAGAATAAGGCAGCCATCGGGCTGCGGCTGTGCGGCGCGCGCCAGCCGCCGGGCGATCTCCACCTCATCTTCCCGTCCGCGCTGGCGCAGCCGCGCTGCCAGCACGGCGGGTGTGACCTGCAGACAGACCGGCAGCAGCTGCGAGCCGAAACGGGCCTGCGCCTGCGCCAGATGCAGCCGCGAACCGTTCACCACCACATTCTGCCCGCGCAGCAGCCACTGTTCCGTCTCACAGCCAATGCCATAGCTGAAACCGTGCGCCTGCCAGCTCACCGCGAACAGACCGAGTGCTGCGCGACGGGCAAACTCCGCCTCGGTCAGTGCCACATGGTTTTCGCCGCCCGCATCGGCGGCGCGGGTAATGTAGCGATGGGCGATCAGCAGCCGTGGCGGAGGTGCCGCCCGCAGCGCATCCAGCAGGCTGTCTTTACCCGAACCCGAGGGACCGGTGAGCCAGATCAGCCGCGCCATCAGTACACCTGCCGGCCTTTGCTCCAGACGTGCCGCACGTGCGGGTAGCCGTGTGCGGTGTGCGCCAGCACCAGATCGGCGCGGCAGCCTTCGGCGATTACCCCGCGATCTTCGAGCCCTAAGGCGCGCGCCGGGTTACAGGTGACCAGCGCGATCGCCTGCGCCATGCCGAGGCTGTTGCGCTCATCATCTGCCAGCCGGAACGCTGCATCCAGCAGGCTCGCCGGATAGTAATCGGAGGAGAGAATATTCAGCAGGCCGTGTGACGCCAGCTCCCAGGCAGCGACGTTGCCGGAGTGCGAGCCGCCGCGCACGATGTTAGGCGCGCCCATCAGCACCTGCATATTGCGATAACGCGAGGCGCGTGCCGCCTCCAGCGTGGTAGGAAACTCCGCGATGCGGCTGCCCGCGGCATGGGACTCTTCAACGTGCGCCGCGGTGGCATCATCGTGGCTGGCAATGGCGATGCCATGTTCCCGGCAGAGTCCGGCAATCGCCTGACGATTAGGCTGTGACCATTCTGCTGCCAGGGTGAGCTGGTCATGCTCGAACTGATCCATCTCCGCGTCGTTGAGCTGATATTTGCCCTGATAATATTCGCGATACTTCGTCAGGGACGCGTACTGACGCTGGCCCGGTGAATGGTCCATCAGCGACACCAGCGCCAGCTCCGGCGTGCCCATCAGCGCTTCAAACAGCGGCGCAGTGGTGGGATGCGGCAGTTCACAGCGCAGATGCAACAGATGCTCGGCCCGGTTCAGTCCTTTGCGGTTGCTGTCGCGGATGGCGTCGATCATCTTGCTGAGGTTATCCAGCCGGTGCCCGCCGTCGCGCACATCCCCGACGCCAATCGCATCCAGCACCGTGGTAATGCCGCTGGAGACCATCAGCGCATCGTGGCTGCTCATCGCCGAGTGTGCCGGCCAGTCCACTTTCGGACGCGGCGTGAAAAACTTATCGAGGTTATCGGTGTGCAGCTCCACCAGACCCGGCATCAGCCAGGCGCCCTCGCCATCCAGCGCGCCCGGCTGCTGGCTGGTGGTTTCGCTGAAGCTGCTGATGCGCTCGTCGCGAAACTCCAGCGATCCGGTTACCACTTCGTTTTCCAGCACCAGTCTGACGTTATTGATGATCATGCCTGCGCTCCTGTCTCGATTGGGTGCATCAGGTGCAGCCGGTCCGCTACCCGCTCGCGCACCGCCCGATCGTGAAAAATACCGACGATGGCGGCACCACGGGCGCGCGCCTGTTCAATTAGGCTCACCACCGCCTCGCTGTTGACACTGTCGAGCGAGGCGGTGGGTTCATCCAGCAGCAGCACCGGATAGTCGGCGATAAAGCCGCGAGCGATATTGACGCGTTGCTGCTCTCCGCCAGAGAAAGTGGACGGGGCCAGCGACCAGAGACGCTGCGGCACGTTGAGCCGGGTCAGCAGTTCGGCGGCACGTGCTTCACATAAGGCGCGCTCGACGCCGCGCTCCAGCAGCGGCTGCATCACAATCTCCAGCGTCGGCACGCGCGGGATCACCCGCAGAAACTGGCTGACCCAGCCCAGCGTGTCGCGGCGCAGGGCGATAATCTGGCGCGCCGATGCCTGCGCCATGTCGATCCACTCGCCCTGATGCGCGACCCGAATGTGGCCGCTGTCGGGCTGATAGTTGCCGTAAAGCGCGCGCAGCAGTGTGGATTTACCGCTGCCGGAATGACCGTGCAGCACGACGCATTCGCCCTCGCCTGCCGTCAGGCTGGCGTTGTGCAGCACCGGCAGCGCCGCGCCGTTCTGGTTATGCAGCACAAAGGTTTTACACAAATTCTCTACCCGCAGGCGCGGAGTGATAGTTGTCATTTAATTGAGCACCGAAGAGACCAGCAGTTGAGTGTAAGGATGATGAGGATCGTCCAGCACGCGGTCAGTCAGACCGCTCTCCACCACCCGCCCCTGCTTCATCACCAGCAGGCGATGCGCCAGCAGTCGCGCCACGCCGAGATCGTGGGTGACAATCACCACCGCCAGATTCAGTTCGCGCACCAGCGTCCGCAGCAGATCCAGCAGTCGCGCCTGCACCGACACATCCAGCCCGCCGGTCGGCTCATCCATAAACATCAACTGCGGCTGCGTCACCAGGTTCCGGGCGATCTGCAGACGCTGCTGCATGCCGCCGGAAAAGGTGGTGGGCAAATCGTCGATGCGACCGGCGTCAATCTCCACCGCCTGCAGCCAGCGGCTCGCCTCGGCGCGGATGTCGCCATAGTGGCGCTGTCCGGTCGCCATCAGCCGTTCGCCGATGTTGCCGCCCGCGCTGACCTGCGAACGCAGCCCGTCCATGGGATGCTGATGCACCACGCCCCATTCGGTGCGCAGCAGGCGACGGCGATCGCTTTCACTCATCTGATAGAGGTCGCGATTCTGATAGAGGATGCTGCCCTGCTGCGGCGTCAGACGCGCCGACAGGCTCTGCAGCAGCGTGGTTTTACCGGAGCCGGACTCGCCGACAATGCCCAGCACTTCACCGGGCCAGAGATCAAAACTGACCTGCTCAAACCCTTTGCCCGGCGCATAAAGATGGGTGAGCTGGTTCACCGCAAGCAGCGGCTGTTCACTGTGCATGTTGCTGTTCCTGCTGCTGATGGCAAAAGTCGGTGTCGGAGCAGACAAACATCCGCGTTCCCTGATCGTCCATCACCACCTCATCGAGATAGCTGTGGCGCGAGCCGCACAGCGCGCAGGGTTCATCCCACTGCTGCACGGTGAACGGATGATCGTCGAAGTCCAGGCTTTCCACACGGGTGTAAGGCGGCAAGGCATAGATGCGCTTTTCACGCCCGGCACCAAACAGCTGCAGCGCGGGCATCATGTGCATCTTCGGGTTGTCGAATTTGGGAATGGGCGAAGGATCCATCACGTAGCGATCGTTGACCCGGACCGGATAGGCGTAAGTCGTCGCGATGTGGCCGTAGCGGGCAATATCTTCATACAGCTTCACCTGCATGATGCCGTACTCCTCCAGCGCATGCATGGTGCGGGTTTCGGTTTCGCGCGGCTCGATAAAGCGCAGCGGCTCCGGGATCGGCACCTGGAAAATCAGGATCTGATCCTCTTCCAGCGGCGTTTCCGGGATGCGGTGCCGGGTCTGGATCAGGGTGGCATCGGCGGTGCGCTCGGTGGTGGCAGCATTGCTGACCCGCTTAAAGAACTGGCGGATCGACACCGCATTGGTAGTGTCATCTGCGCCCTGATCGATCACCTTCAGCACATCCTGATCGCCAATCATGCTGGCGGTGATCTGGATGCCGCCGGTGCCCCAGCCGTAGGGCATCGGCATCTCACGTCCGGCGAACGGCACCTGATAGCCGGGGATCGCCACCGCTTTCAGGATGGCGCGGCGGATGGTGCGTTTGGTCTGCTCATCGAGATAGCCGTTGTTATAGCCGGTGAGTTCAGCCATGGTTGCGCTCCTGATAATCGTGCTGCAGCTGTTTCAGCAGTTCCAGTTCCGCCTGGAAATCGACGTAGTGCGGCAGCTTGAGATGCGAGACAAAGCCTGCGGCTTCCACGTTGTCGGCGTGCGACAGCACAAACTCTTCGTCCTGCGCCGGGCTGGTAACACGCTCATGCTGTTCGCTGCTTTGCAGCGCCCGGTCCACCAGCGCCATCGCCATCGCTTTACGTTCGGCGCGGCCAAACACCAGCCCATAGCCCCGGGTAAAGTGCGGCGCCGTGTCGTCGCTGTGGGCAACGCCGTTGACCATTTCACACTCCGTCAGCAGCAGCTCACCAATCTCGAGATCAAAACCCAGCTCTTCGGGACAGATACTGACGCTGAGAGTGCCGGTGCGGATCTCGCCGGCAAACGGATGGGTGCGCCCATAGCCGCGCTGTGTCGAATAGCCGAGCGCCAGCAGAAAGCCTTCGTCGCCACGCACCAGCTGTTGCAGGCGCGCGGCGCGTGAGGCGGGAAAGCTCATCGGCTCGCGGGTGATATCGACAGGCTCGCTGCCGTCATCCATCTCAGCGGCGGCCAGCCCTTCATCGCTCATCATGCTGAACATGTGCGGGCACTGGTCAGGCACCGAACGATCGTCACGCGGCGCGGCAGGCGTTTCGCCATTGGCCAGCAGGGTGAAGTCGAGCAGACGGTGGCTGTAGTCGTAAGTTGGTCCCAGCACCTGGCCGCCAGGCAGATCTTTATAGACCGCCGAGATGCGGCGTTCGATGCGCATCGCACCGGTCGCCAGTGGCGTGCTCTCCGCCAGGCGTGGCAGCGTGGTGCGATAGGCGCGCAACAGAAAGATCGCCTCGACCAGATCGCCGCTGGCCTGCTTAATCGCCAGCGCCGCCAGCTCAGGATCGTAAATTCCTCCCTCGGTCATCACCCGATCCACCGCCAGTCCCAGCTGCTGCGCCACCTGATCGCAGCCGAGTTCGGCTACCGCTCTATCGCCGCGCCGCAGATCGGCCTGCAACTGGTGGGCATTTGAAATGGCTTTTTCGCCCCCTTTCACCGCGACATACATCAGCACACCTCCACAACGGTGGTGCGCGGCACGGCCATGATCGCTTCGCCACAGGTGAAGATCAGGTCCACGCCCTGTGGAAACGGATGCGGACGAGTGCGCAGATATTCCAGCACGCTTTCGGGCAGCTGTGGCGCGATGGCGCGGGTTTCCCGCAGGCCAGGGCCGGAGAGGCGCAGCGTCAGGCCGCCATTCAGCGACGGCACTTCGATAATCAGCGTGGTGCTTTTTTCTGGTGAAATGTTGTCACCGGCCGCGAACTGCGTCGGGTCGGGCTGCGCCGCCGCATGGCTCAGGGCAAAAGGCGCATCCTGCTGCGTGGTGATCGGCGCACCGGTATGGAAGCGCAGATTGTTGCGCAGCTGTTCGTTGTCGATTTCCGCATCCAGCCAGACCGGGCTTTCCTGATCGACCAGCGTCAGCAGCAGCGCCGTGGCCGCCGGTGACAGTGCGCCCCAGCCCTGTTGCAGCGGCAGCGAGACCATCACGCCCGGTTCGCTCATCGCTTTCAGAATACGGCGAAACGCGCGCTGCGCATCCGCCACCGGATGGTTAAAACTTGCCAGTAAAGTCATCAGTTATCTCCGCGAACCAGCGTAAAGAAATCCACTTTGCTGCTGGCGATTTCACGGGCGCGCAGCTGTCGCTGCTCATCGCGCCACGCCGCCAGCGGGGTAATAATCTTCTCTTCCAGCAGTTGCCGGGTTTCCGGCTGCTGTAAAAGCGCATCCAGCAGGGCACAGCGTTCGGCATGGGCTTTGTCACGCCCTAACAGGTAGCTGTAACCCAGAATGCCGTCGCTGAGCTGCACCACCGCACGCGTCACCGTGGCATCGCCCATCACAAAGCGTTTGCCGGTGGCACCCATCCGCGCCTGCAACCGCGTCAGCCCGATCTCGGCCGGACGGATCAGGGTATAGGCGGGCTGGAGGTTAAGCGCCTGCCAGTGCGTCTCAAGCAACGCGGCGCTGCTGTGCGCCAGCACCGACAGCCAGCGCTGGCGATCCGTTTGCTGTTCCATTAGTGCTCCAGAGTCAGTTCAATCATGTCGCCGCGCGTCAGGCTGACGGAGTATTCCGCCACCGCGCCATCACTGGTTTTGTTCAGGGTCCGCACGCAGAGCAGCGGCGAATGCAGCGCGATGTCGAGCTGCCGACACTCTTTGGCCTGCGCCCGGCGCGTGCTGATGCGGGTCTGGGTGCGTACCAGTTGCTTGCCGGTGTGCTCCACTAAGAAGTCGTGTAGCGACCCGCTGTTAAATTGCTGAAGCTGTGGCCACCAGCTGAGGTCGGCGAGGAAATGGTTGATCAGGCAGAGCGGCACGCCGTTGGCGCGTCGCAGGGTGCGCAGATGAATGACGTTGTCGCCCTCTTTCACGCCCAGCGCATTGGCAACGTCGTTGCTGGCCGGACGCAGCACCGCCAGCAGCCGTTCGCTGGTGGGATGACTGCCCTGCTCAAGCAGGTTCTGGCTGAATCGCGCCTGGGCATGCAGCGGATAGTCATAAGGGCGCATCAAAACCAGGATGCCGACGCCGTGACGGCGCTGCAGCAGCCCTTTGTGCACCAGCTCATCCACCGCCCGACGCAGCGTGTGGCGATTCACCTCATAGTGATCGGCCAGCTGTTGCTCGGAAGGAAGATAGTCGCCGCAGCGGTAGCGCTCTTTGAGCGCCTGCTCCAGTTGTGCGGCAACAGCCTGATAGACAGTGGTCGGATGTCTGGATAACTCCATCACGATGAAATCCTCACGGGTTACAGAGTGGGAACGCAGTGAAAAGACGCTGCGGGATGGTGTTAGCTTGAGGGGATCAGATGACAGAACCGTGACGCGGGGGTGAAGGAGAGGTGAATGTGGTGGCTGGAAAATGAGGAGTGCTTGTCAGGGTGCGTGACTGGCAGGAAACCGCCGGGCATGGGGTAATAGCCCCCGCTTAAGCGATCATTTTCTCTGCCGGGCCGGGAGTCAATCAATCAGAAGAACGTCATTCCCTGATAAGGCTGAGCAAGGCAGGCTCTGATACGGCTCTCAAGATCGCCATCGTGGATTTCAAGCTTGTGGCCATCGGGGTCCAGAAAGTAGAAGGAGTTCCCCTCGCTTTTATTGCGCTTCCATTCTGTCACACCCGCCGCTCTCAATCGCTCAACGAACGCATCAAATTCGTCACCAGCAATAGTGAATGCATAGTGTGTGTAATCATTTCCAGCAGAGACAGTATCCACAGAGAGACAGAGTTCACCCAGCGAAAGATAAGCGCCGTGATCCCATGCCGCTTTGGGGGTGAATCCAAGGGTCTCCGTATAAAAATTCAGGCTACTGGCCAGGTTGCTAACTGCGAGTGTGAGGTGATTGAGTCCGGTCAGCATGTAAAACTCTTTATCAGAATGCAGAAGAATTTAATTTACAGGAATCAGATTTCTTTGCACACAAACAGAATTAACAACCGTTTATATATCTGCTGAATCTCTGCCGGGCCCATCCCGGAAAGAGGAAACAGGAGCCGGCAATACAGCCGGGGCCGGCGCGCGATGAGCAGATAATGAAGCCCGGGCTTGCACGAAAGGAACGACAGGCTTGATGGTGTACACTGGAACGAACTAATGTTGCGCTTAGGAGAGAGTATGTACGGACCGGATCCCGCTAATCCCCATCCAATGGAAGGCTTCCCACAGGTTTGTTTTATCAAAAATACGGTGAAAAACCCCAACATCATAATCGGGGATTTTACTTATTATGATGATCCTGAAGACTCAGAAAACTTCGAGCGCAATGTCCTTTATCACTTCCCCTTTATTGGTGACAAACTGATCATGGGTAAATTCTGCGCGATAGCCAGGGGCGTTCAGTTCATCATGAACGGGGCAAACCATAACATGGCAGGTTTCTCCACTTTTCCGTTTTACATTTTCGGAAATGGATGGGAAACAGCCCAGCCTCAGGCCGGCGATCTGCCCTATAAAGGCGATACGGTGATTGGTAATGATGTATGGGTGGGTTATCAGGCGCTGATTATGCCAGGCGTTAAAATCGGCAACGGCGCAATAATCTCGTCACGTTCTGTTGTGACGTCGGATGTCCCGGCCTATTCGATTGTGGGTGGCAACCCGGCCAGAGTGATCAGGCAGCGTTTTACCGATGAAACCATATCCCGACTAGAGAAGCTGGCCTGGTGGGACTGGCCGGTAGAAAAGATTACTCAAAACCTACCGGCAATTATCTCCGCAGACCTTGAAGCACTGCCAGATGAATAGCCGGGCAGAAGTGGAATAAACGCTGTCCGCTGCTGACATAGGGCGGCGATCATCCGACACGGGTTCGCATAATTTCGCGCAGATTGATGTATCAATGTGTCTGCTTTAGCACTGGAGCGCAGGTTAAAACAGGAGTTGTTATGCTCTACATCTTTAGTGGCCTTCCGGGTTGCGGAAAAAGCACTATCGCTAAAATGTTATCTGAAAAATTAAAAGCGGTGTATTTACGCGTCGACACAGTTGAACAGGCTCTGCGTAATAGTTCAGCAACTTTCAGGGATATTGGCCCTGAAGGCTACTTCATCCTTTATGAGCTTGCGCGGGACAATCTCAGACTGGGATTACCTGTTATCACTGACTCGGTGAATGACCTTAACCTGGTACGTGATAGTTTTCGTGATATCGCACTATCATCAGGTGTTCCCTTTCTGGAAATTTAAATCCTCTGTTCAGATCCCGAACAGCATCGTGCTCGTGTAGAGAACAGAATCTCAGATATTCCTGGTTTAAAAGTGCCTGACTGGCAAGCCGTTGTGGATCGTGTTTATGAACCGTGGAGCAGAGAGCATCTGAAGCTGGATACGGCGGAATTTTCGCCTGCTGAGTGCGTTGATATCATCCTCCAGACAAGCATTTAGCCCTGACCACGTTTAGCCCGCACCCTTAACGGCAATAAATGTTTTAACCTGAGGCTGCATGTTGCCCTACCCTCAGGGATTAAAACCGGTAAAACAGAAGTAGCCACGCTATTCCCTCAGCTTATGCGGCAATATCAGCAGGTTCTGAGAGGATTAATGAGGTAACCAGGGTCAGGTATTCAATGAGCGAAAAACGGACGTAATTCCTGAACAGTTGATCATGTCCCAAAGGCTTTTTCAAAAACTGAAAAAGAGTAGAAGTCGCAGATAATTGAATCAAAAAGCATCCCGGCTGGCAAAATTCTGATGCCCTTTTGATGGTATCCCATCATTCCCTCTCAAATTAACATTGTAATTTTCCACTATTTTTTAAGTTAATCTGAATATTCAAAACCTTAAAAAATAAATAAACCATCTGATTCAACATCATAATTTTAAATTGTCATTTTATTTTTACTGAAGCCTGCCTTCTTAAATTTATGCGCGATTTTTGCACTGCCGTTGGTTAATAACCGTGAGTAATCTCTGGCTGCTCCAGGCCGATAATCGTAAGACATCTTACCTGGAGCTTTACTGCCATGCTGAAAAATACACGTCTCACCACGATCCTGACGTTATCCGGACTGTTTCTGTTTTTTGTCTTTCTTGCTTCTTCATTGCTGAGTGTGATCTATCTGAATCGCAGTGCGGAATCTCTCAAAAATCTCAACCATGAAGTTTCTGCAACCCTTGGCGTCGCTGACACGACGAACTGGATACGTGCCGCTCGCACCACACTGCTGGCCGCTGTTCCTTATGCTGACGGCAGCAATCCAGAGGCGTTTAATGCCGCGCTGGCCCAGGCCAGATTTTACTATGATGGCGGCTTGCGCTTTATGCAGGCCTATCAGGCTGCACCAAAAATGGCCGGTGAAGCGGAACTGTCACGGGAGCTGGCCGCACGCTACAACGATTACACTCAGCAAGGCGTTGGTGCCCTTTTCACCGCGCTGCAGAAAAGGGATGTACCCGCTTTTCTGATGCTTGCTGGTACAAAAGTCGTGGCACTTGATGAGGCTTACCGCGTTCCGCTGGACAAGGTTATTGCCATACATAAACAGTCAGCCGTAAACATCACCCAACAGGCCGATACCGATACGCACATTGCTTATGTTGCTGCGGGTGTGTCGGTCATACTCTTTATCCTGGCTTCAGTCATTGTGGCGGTGGTACTGAAAAATGTGCTGATCAAGCCCCTGCGTCGTGCTGGCGAAGTAACGGCAGCCATTGGTGCCGGCGATCTGACATCGGAGTTCCACAATCTCCGCAACGATGAAATGGGCAAGCTACTGCAGGGGCTTGAAAATATGCAGCTTGGCCTGAAAACGATGGTCAGTGAAATCGTCAATGGCGTAAGCGAAGTGGCTCGCGTTACCACGCAGATAAGCGACGGCAACCACAGTCTTTCCAGCCGCACGGAGCAACAGGCGGCAGCGCTCGAAGAGACCGCGGCGAGCATGGAGGAGCTCTCGTCTACTGTCTCACTCAACGCCGGTAATGCCTCAGTCGCCAGCGACGCGGCCTCTGCGGCTTCCGGAACCGCTTCGGAATGCGGCGCGGCAATGCGGGAAGTGGTGCGCACGATGGCAGACATCAAAACCAGCGCAATGGCCATCAGTGAAATTACCTCCGTAATAAACAGCATTGCCTTTCAGACAAACATTCTGGCACTGAACGCAGCGGTAGAAGCAGCACGTGCAGGCGACCAGGGTCGCGGTTTTGCTGTGGTTGCTAACGAAGTTCGCACGCTTGCACAACGCAGCACACAGTCTGCGCGGGAAATTGAAAAGTTAATTGCTGAATCCAATCTGAACGTCGGTCTGGGTGAGCAGAAAGTGGCTCAGGTTTCGCTGACAACAGAAAAAATTATCAGCGATGTGACCGGCGTGACCTCGCTGCTGGGAGAGATTGCGGCGGCGTCTTCTGAACAGAGTAAGGGAATAAATCAGATCGGCACGGCTGTAACCGAAATGGACAGTGTGACTCAACAGAACGCCACGCTGGTTCAGGCTTCTGCTGCTGCTACGGGTGTACTGGAGGAACAGGTTAAATCGTTAAGTGCGATTACCAGCCGGTTCAGGTTGCAGACTGGTGCGGTCGTGACAGACTTACGCTCCCCGGCCATACCGTCTGTTCAGGTAAAAGAAAAAGTTTCAAGCGATCCGTGGGTGAGCTTTTAACTGAGTCAGGCTGATGTCTGCAGCTTCTTCTGCAGACATCGGGCCTACCAGAAGATGGCCAAAACAATTATGTCCGCTTCAGACACCATGCGGACAAAGACACCATCGCCTGCCCTGAAAGAAAAACGGAGCGACAGCCATCAGGATGCACACACCCTCTCAAACTGCCGCTCCCAGCTTGCCCCTATTCTGCCGTCCCTATTCCCACCTTCTCACGCCCGGTATCCGTCAGTGATGCTCTCACCTGCGGCAGGCTTTCCGGGTAATTCTGCTGAATAAACTCAATCATTTTTTCACGCACGTAACAGCGTAAATCAAAGGCGATCGGCGAGTTCTGCGCGGTCATCAGCATCCTGATGGTCATGGTTTTCTCGGTGGTGTCGGTCACCTGTAGCACAGACGTTTCCTGATCCCAAAGCTTGGTTTCGCTCAGCACCTTTTCAAAATGCTTGCGCAGCGGCTCCAGCGGCATGGAGTAATCCACGTAAAGGAACACCGAGCCTAAGATCTGGGCGTTATTGCGCGTCCAGTTCTGAAACGGGTTTTCGGTAAAGTAGGTGATCGGCAACACCAGCCGACGCAAATCCCAGATGCGCACCACCACATAGGTCAGGTTGATCTCCTCAATCCAGCCCCACTCTTTTTCTACCACTACCGCATCATCAATTTTAATAGGCTGGGTAAAGGCGATCTGAATACCGGCGAACAGATTGACCAGCGACTTTTGCAGCGCAAAACCAATAATGATACCGGCAACACCCGCACCGGCCAGAATGGTGGTGCCGAATTTCCGGACGCCAGGGAAGCTGAGCAGAATCAGCGAAACACAGAACAGAACCAGGATGACAATAACCACTTTTTTGACATAGATAATCTGCGTGCGAATTTTACGCGCACGAAGGTTATTGGAAATATTAATGTCATAGCGGATATAAAGCATATCCTGCGCCACATTGGTCAGCCGGATTAAGACCGAGCAAAATGACATAATAATAAAGACATTGATGATATTGGTAATTAAAGAGAGAGATTCCGGTTGGAAATCGATGTAATTAACGCCGACATTAATCATTAATAACGGAATAAAAAAGAACATCGAGCCGCTAAGATGCTTCTCAAGGGATTTAAACAGTTTTCTGTCACGAATCTGCCAGTAGCGGATGAACCGGAGCAGGATAAGGCGGGCCAGAAATCCCAGCACAAAAGAGAGCGAGACGAGTAATACAACAGGCACCCATGACGGGAAACCAGATAACTCACCGAATAACAATGGCATTATTTTCCCTTATAGTAAGCTGACAACCTCAGGCTGTCAGATAAGTGACAAACTCAGTAACCGTTGTCTTCACGGCTATCCGTTCGTAACACAATCAGCGCACATAAGTATGAACCATAGCGGCGAAGTTAACAGGAAATGCACGGTGATGCGTCCAGAGAGGCTGTCGCGCGCCAGCCTTATGGCTACTGATACAGAGGCCGAATGTTGGCCCTCATGTCACCGTCCAGCCAGCTAACCCCATTAAAATATCTGATACAACACGGCCACTTTTTCACTCCCCATTATTTAGGCTGCCCTGGCCATCCGGCAACAAAGACGTTGCCAGAATCACTAAGCGTAACGCTTTGCGTGGACGTTTTTGTGCCATCTGCTAATTTTTAAGCTGTTCCCCTGCTGCTGAGAAAAACAACAATATGATTAACACCCTTAAACTTTCCTCTGATTTTCGTCGCAGTTTCCTGCGTGAAGTCCTGGTGCCGCTGGTCGCTATCTTATTGCTGACGTTTGTAGGTGCAGGCGCTGCGCTCTTTGTTGGTACCTCACTCACCAATACGGAGGCCCGCCATCAGCAGCAACGGATGATTGAAGCCTCTTTTTCACAGAGTCTGAATGAGCATCTGCGCCAGCTGCATAGCCTGTCGCGCTGGGGACCCTTTGAGCAGCATCTGGCGGAGGGCAACAGCAGCAGGTGGCTGGATGAGAACATTGGGCTGTGGCTGTATGAGATGTTCGGCCATCAGCTGATTCTGGTGCTGGACCAGCAAAATCAGATTGTCAGAGTCTGGCGCGAAGGCCAGCCGGTCTCCGCCCCTGAAAATGACCCGCTGATTGGTGAGGTGCTGCAAAGCTCGCTGGTCAACGATCCGGCCCGCCACGATAACGCCGATTATGCCCGTGTGACAAACCGGGCCGCCGCGCTGGCAGTAGGTAACATCCAGCGGGAGAGCAATGCCCTGCCGCGTTTCCGGCTGGTGAGCCTGAAATTTCTTGATGACGGCTATCTGGCGGGCCTGGCGGAACGCAATCAGCTGCAGGGGCTGCACTTCTCCGACGGCACGCCACAGCCGGGAACCGGTGCGCGCTATCTGCTGATCGCGCAGGCGGGTGAGGCGGTTGGCTATCTGAACTGGATCCCCTCCCGTCCCGGTGCCCAGATGCTGCGCACCATCGGGCCATCTACCGGGCTGGCGGTACTGGCGGTATCCCTGCTCTGCCTTTATATGGTGCGGCGACTCTGGAACTCGTCGGTGAACCTCTCGCAATCCATGCTCAGGCTTGGCGCGTCAGAGGCTCAGGCACAGCATCTGGCGTTTCATGATGTGCTGACCGGCCTGCCGAACCGCGCACTGGTCGAAGACCGCTTAACCTAGGCGCTGGCCCTGGCGACGCGCCACGATCAGCGGGTGGCGCTGCTGCTCATCGACCTCGACCGCTTTAAAACCATCAACGATACCCACGGTCATCACGCCGGAGATGAACTGATCATCGCGGTCGCACAGCGCCTGAGCCGTATCGTGCGGGCCAGCGATACGGTAGGACGCATCGGCGGTGATGAATTTATCGTGGTGATGCCAGATGTCGATAATATCGGCCAGGTGCATAGCCTGGCGCAGCGCATTATCGATGAACTGAGTGAGCCTTTTACGCTGTTTGGCAGCGATGTCTGGAGTGGCGCCAGTATCGGACTGGCGCTGGCACCCAAAGATGGGGTTGATCGGCTGGAACTGATGCGCAAAGCGGATATTGCGCTGTATGAGGCCAAAAGCGGCGGGCGCGGCACGTATCGTCAGTTTGAACGGGCGATGGATGAGTCAGTGCGGACCCGACAGACCATCGCTGCCGACCTGCGTACGGCGCTGCATACCCATCAGGGGCTGGAGGTGTGGTATCAGCCGCTGATGGATATTGGCGGTCAGCAGATGGTGGGCATCGAAGCGCTGCTGCGCTGGCACCATCCAGCCCGCGGCCTGATTGCGCCCGGTGAATTTATCGCGATTGCCGAAGAGACCGGCCTGATTATTCCGCTGGGCGAATGGGTGCTGGCTGAAGCCTGCGTCACTCAGCAACGTTTTCCCGAGCTGCTGGTGGCGGTCAACGTCTCGCCGGTGCAGTTCCGCTCTACCGGCTTTGTTGAGCGGGTGATGGCGATTGTCAGCCAGAACGGCGGCGATCCGAAGCGCCTGGAACTGGAGATCACCGAAGGGGTGTTAATCGAAGATGAACGTGAAGCACGCGCCATTATTGTGGAGCTGCGTGACGCGGGCTTCCGGATTGCGCTGGATGACTTTGGCACCGGTTACTCCAGCCTGAACTATCTCAGCAACTTTCCGGTGGATAAAATCAAAATCGATCGCTCATTCACCCAGTCGCTGGGCGTGGCGGAAAATTCAGTGGCGATTGTTGAATCGGTAGTGAAACTGGGTCATGCCATGGGTCTGATGGTGACAGCAGAAGGCGTCGAGACGCCAGGACAGATGTCTGCGCTGGCAGATGCAGGCTGTAATCAGTTGCAGGGCTATCTGTTCAGTCAGGCAGTGCCCGCCGATCAGCTCGCGGCGCTGATGAAAACGATTGCGCCAGACAATGCGCAGCATGAGTGATACTGATGTGGAAAGCCTGAGCGCAGCTCTGTGCTCAGGCTTTCCGGCTGCGTGATGCATCTGAGATCAGAAGATCAACATCACCCTTCACCCGTTGTTGCGGGAAATTAAACCCCCAGGCTATCCAGCAGCGCGGCAGAATGGGCGACCGCGCCAAAGATGCCGCCCTGCATATGGATCATGCTCAGCGCCGCCTCATGATGATGCTGCTCGGTCGCAGCACAGCAATCAGACAGCACCAGGCACTCAAAGCCGCGATCGTTGGCTTCGCGCAGCGTGGTGTGGACGCAGACGTCGGTGGTAATGCCGGTGAGGATCAGATTACGGATGCCGCGACTGCGCAATATCAGCTCCAGATCGGTGGCATAAAACGATCCCTTACCCGGCTTATCAATCACCACCTCACCCGGCAGCGGTGCCAGCTCCGGGATAATCTCCCAGCCCGGTTCACCGCGCACCAGAATACGGCCGCACGGTCCCTCATCCCCGATCCCGGCGTTCATCCGTCGCGAGCGCCAGCGTTTGTTGGCGGGCAAATCACTGAGATCGGGCCGGTGCCCTTCGCGGGTATGAATAACCGGAAACTGCCGGGCACGCATCGCCGCCAGCACCTGCTGCAACGGTGCGATGGGCGCGCGGGTCAGACTCACGTCATAGCCCATGCTGTCGACATAGCCGCCCACGCCGCAGAAGTCGGTCTGCATATCAATCACGATCAGCGCGGTGTCAGCCGGTGTAAAAGTGCCGTCAAACGGCCAGGCGTAGGGGGTTGAATTAACGCTATAGTCGGACATTGCTGTTCTCCATTACCGGGCGCGGCATGCGCATTTTGCTGATCACGCTGTAGCTGATGGCGGCGGTCACCAGACCAATAACCGCTTCACCAAATTGAGGGAAAGCGACGTGGGCGATCACCGCACACAGGCTGCCAATCGCCCAGGCGGCAAACGCAGTACCACGAAAACGCTGCGCCGGACGCTGTTCGCTGATGCGCGCCATAAAAATTAAATCCACGATCATCACCGCACCAAACGGCGGCACCACAATGCCGAGCAGGCTGAGCCACTCCAGGAAGTAAGACCAGACGCCCGCCAGCGCCAGCACGCCGCCAATGGCACCCAGGATCAGCGTCCAGAGCCGCATTTTACTGCTGAACAGATGACTGAAGCCCACCGCCCCGTTATAGAGGCAGTGTGTGCAGACCGATCCGAGATTGATAAAGACAAACAGGCAGGCCACTACCGACAAAAAGGCGCTGTGCCCCATCAGCATCGGCAGGAAGTTACCGCCATTGGTCAGCGGATCAACCGCGGCGCCCACGGCCACAATCACTACACCAAACAGATAGGAGATAACATTGGCGACCGGGAAGGCAGAGAACGCGGCGATCACCGCCGAACGGCCATTCTTCGACCAGCGGGTAAAGTCAGCGGTCATGGTGCCGGAGTCAGCAAAACCGGCCACCACCATGGTGACGGCGGTGCCCATACTCATTGCACCGGCTACGCTGGCGCTGCCCTTCCACTGCGTCACCACGGAGAAGTCGTGCTGTTTGCTAATCAGCCACAGCGCCACCATTCCCAGCACCACAAACAGCGGCGCGGCGATCATCCCCAGCACCGACAGCGCCCGCACGCCCAGGAACGTGATGCCGGTATAGAGGATCATGGCAAAGGCCGTCACCGCCAGCGCATTCCAGCCAAAGGTCTGATTAATGACCGTGCCAGTGAGGCCGGTCTGGAAGGCATACCAGCCGATCACCACCGTCGAGAGAAAACCCGAGACCAGGATGTAGCCTTTGCTGCCAAAAGTGCGTCTGGCCTGCAGGGCGAAATTCATTCCGCTGTTACCGGCGTACCAGCTCAGCGCGCCGACATAGGCGAACAGCACCAGGTTTCCCAGCAGAATGGCGATCAGCGCAGGCCAGAACCCCAGATGCCAGGTGATGATGCCGCCAAACAGCGCATTGGTGAGGATCATCGGAAATCCAAACCAGACGGCCGAGACGGAGCGGGTAGAATGACGGTGCGACAGCGGTACCGGCTCATGTTCAAACTCCTGCTCCAGCGCAGGCGTAGTAGACGTTTTCATTGGGCGATTCCGGGTTGAAGGTGATTCCACGGCTGAATGCGCTCGAAAGCGGCACTGGCAGCCAGCACTAAGGCATCATCAAGATGACGTCCGACAATCTGCAGACCGACGGGCAAGCCGCTGGCAGTAAAACCGGCGGGAACGGACGCGGCGGGCTGACCGGTGAAGTTGAACGGATAGCAGAACGAGAGCCAGTGATCGCTGCGGACCATGCGGCCATCAATGATCTCCGGTCCCTGCATCCCCAGCGGAAACGGCGGCACCGCCAGCGTCGGGGTAATCAGCAGGTCAAAGCGCTGCATAAAGCGCCACAGGCAGTTGCTGACCGCTTTTCGGGTGGTGATGGCATCGGTGAAGTTTTCCGCCCGCCAGTCGCGCTGCAGCATGGCGACCAGATGCGGCGACATCTCGCTGCCCTGCTCCGCCAGCATCCGGCGCATACCGGTGAGATCGCTCTCCATCGCCACCAGCGCGCCAAAGGCCGCCGACGGATCAGGGAAGCCCGGATCGGCCAGTTCCAGTTCAGCACCGATTTCAGCGGCAAAACGCTGCACCGCCGCGCTGACCACTGCCCGCACTTCCGGGTCAACGGCCACATAGCCAAAATCCGCGCTGAAGGCGATGCGCAGTTTGCCTGGCAGATGGTGTGGCGCACCCAGCCAGTCGACATCGCTGCAGGGAATCGAGTGGCGATCGCGCATATCTGGTCCGGCCATCAGTGACATCATCAGCGCGGCATCGCGCACGCTGCGCGTCATCGGACCGATGTGCTCCAGTGACTCCCAGCTCGACACGCCGGGGTAGCGCTCATCACGACAGCCGGGCCAGAGCGGCACCCGGCCCATCGACGCCTTGAAGCCGAAAATACCGCAGTGCGCCGCCGGAATGCGTACCGACCCGCCGCCGTCGCTGCCCAGAGCAATCGGGCAAAGCCGCGCCGCCACCGCCGCACCCGAACCGGCGCTGGACCCTCCTGGCGTCATGCTCAAATCCCAGGGATTCCGTGGCGACGGAAACAGCGGATTGTGCCCGACCCCGCTGTAACCAAACTCCGGTGCGGTGGTTTTGCCAAGCAGAATGGCGTCGGCGGCCAGCAACCGTTCCACCGTGATGTCGTCATCTTCCGGCACGAAATCTTTGTACGCCGCCGAACCGGAGGTGGTTCTGACGTTTGCGGTGCAGATTAAATCTTTCACCGCCAGCGGTACGCCCGCCAGCGCGCCCAGTGTTTCACCGCGTGCCCGTCGGGCATCCACGGCTCTGGCCTGTGCCATCGCCAGTTCAGGCGTCGGGGTACAAAAAGCCTGTATCGCCGGTTCCCGCTGTTCCATCCGTGCCAGCGCCGCCCCGGTCAGCTCATAAGCCGACACGTCCCCGCTGCGAATCAGAGCGGCCATCGTGGTGGCATCTTCGTCTAATAAGGAGTCAAACATGGGTTACCTCGCCAAAAGTGTACCTGTCAGCTAGTGCATGAAGCGTGCCAGTTAGCGGTGAATCATCCGGTCTGAAACGGGGATGCCAGATGGAATACGGGCTGGGATACAAGATCGAATTCTTATGATGCCAGGTGCAGGCGGCTGTTTATTTTTCCAGCACGATGATGGCGCAGGGCTGCGCGATAAGGGGGCGTGTGGTTCCTGAGCTCGTTTCATGCCAAAGCTCAGTCAATCGCTGGATGGTTTTTGATCAGTAAATGTAGAGAATTCTCGCTACATGCGATATATTGGCGATATTCGATATTTGTATTTTGCCAGCAGGAGTAAAATCATGATCAGGTCTGATAAAACCACTGGCTTCGACGTTATTCCAGTGCCGGCAGGCAGCATTTCCTCTTCCCGGTCTCAGGGTGGGCAAGCAGAGATCACAGTCTCAGTCCCGCACTGCCATGATGAGCCAGCGCAATACTATGTGGTAAAACGGCCAGTCTCTGTGGATGAAGCCGCCTTTAAAATCGCACTGGATGCCGCATTCCGGGCCGTATCGGGCGTAAGTCAGCTCGCCAGTCACGGTAAGTCGCCTTTCAGCGCTGTCGACATGGCGACAGCAGAACAGACCAGACAGCCTGTCACGATTAATAACACCGCAAAGCTGGAACAACTCAGGAAGCATATTCTGGACGACAGCGAGTGGTTGCCTGCGCAGGAAGTTTCACGCCGTGCCGGGAGCAGCGCCACTGTGAAAAATCCAAGCGGATTACCTAACCGGTGGAAGCGAACCGGAAAGATTTTTGCCCTTTCCTTTGAAGGCAGGGATCTCTATCCGGCCTATGGGCTGGACGTTGGCGGGCAGCCATTGCCGCTGATGAAAAAAATCATCGCGCTGTTTGGAGAATCAAAAACGCCATGGACCCTGGCCGTCTGGTTTGGCACGCCAAATAGCTGGCTTGGTAATGAAAAGCCTAAAAATCTCATGACGTTCGAACCGGAAAAAGTACTGGAGGCGGCACAGCGGGCAAAGGAAGGTCCGGTTCATGGCTAAAAAGATCAAAACACCCTGCAAAGATGATGATTTATCGGCCTCTCTGGTCACCTGGCCGAAAGGTAAAACTATTGACCGCATTCACTGGTCGCAGTATGGCGCCGCGGAGTTCAATCCAGGAAAAGGCGTGGGACGTTTCAGCCCAATCACTGACCATGCGGGTCGCATCATCCCGACGCTTTATGGCGGTAAAACGCTGTCGGTTGCTCTAATGGAGACGGTATTACACGATCTCCCTACGCCTTGTGAAAATGCGCCCGTTGACCTCACAGTTCTGAATAAGCTGTCCCACAGTCAGCTCACCCCTAAAGTAGAGATTAAGCTGGTGGACCTCAATCCACGCTTTATGAAAAGACATGGCATTACGCAAGGTGAGCTGCTGGGTTCAACTGCTGATCACTACCCTGAAACCCAGCAATGGGCAGAGCAAATACATCATTCTAATCCGGATGCACAGGGGATTCAGTGGTCTTCCAGGCAGCATGGCGATAAGGCGTTAATGCTTTTTGGCGATCGTATCTGTGCTGAAGATTTGGACATTACGCTTAACGCTCAACCTGCTTCGGAGTCAGCAGATGTCGAACATGAACTCAGCGCACTGGCGAATGAGATGGCGCTGATTCTGCTCACTGGATTTTAGCGTAATGCCCTGAAATGCTATGTCCGGAATTTTAATACCCTCTCAACCAGGCAAAACACGCGTAGTTGGCATTAAAGGATCGGCCGTGCTCAATCGGTTTTTCAGTTCGCCTGCAGAAATAGCATTCATGCCCTGTCACCTCTACTCCGGAAAATCTGTCTCCACTGACGTCTGTTTCCACGCTTCGATCTCAGCCAGCCGCTCTTTAAGCTTACTGGTCACGGCATCATGGCCCCAGGCGCCCATCACCAGATGGCGTGGCGGGTTGTCATGCTCAGTGATGGCGATCATTGCCGTGGCGGCTCGCGCCGGATCGCCCTTCTGAGTGCCGCTGTATTCGGCGGTGGCTTTCATCCGTGCGGCTGCAGTCTCTGCATAGTCTGGCAGCGTGCTCGGCGTCTGATGCAGGGAGCGTCCGGCCCAATCGGTGCGGAACGGACCTGGCTCAACACAGGTGACGCGAATGCCCAGCGGTCCCGCTTCCAGCGCCAGCGAATCTGACCAGCCTTCCACCGCATGTTTACTGGCAGAGTAGTAGCCTGAGCTGGCAAAACCAATTAAGCCTGCCACCGAGGTAATGTTGATGACGTGGCCGCTGCGCGCCTTTCTCATCGCGGGCAGCACGGCGCGGGTCAGGGCAAACAGGCCAAAGACGTTGGCGTCAAACTGCGCGCGGATTTCGCTTTCCACACCCTCTTCCACCGAGCTCTGATAGCCGTAACCGGCGTTGTTTACCAGCACATCAATGGTGCCGAACCTGTCGAGTGCCGTTTTGACGGCCTGGTCGATGCTCGCCTGGTGGGTCACATCCAGCGCTACTGCCAGCGCGTTGTCGTGTCCCTCAACCAGATCGGCAATGGAAGAGGTATCACGTGCCGTCACGACGACCTTAAAACCACGCGCGATGGTCTGCTGCGCCAGTTCACGACCAAATCCGGTCGAACATCCCGATATTAACCAGACAGGGCTGGAGTGAGCAGTCATGGTAAGACTCCCGTTGATGATGATGAAGTGACTGGAGACCCGGACGCGAGTGCATCCGGGATTTAAGGTTAGCGAGGCGCGACCGCCCCACTTAGCCCTTAATGCTTTTTATTGAACCGCTGGCTGGCGGTGTCGCTGATGATCTGTGCCGCACCGCGATCGCCTTTCACCATCGACGCCATAAAGGCTTTCGCCTGTTTAAAGGTGATGTGCGGCGGTAACGGGGCAACTTCCGGATCGGTTTTCACCTCCAGCAATACCGGGCGATCGGCGCTGAGCGCACGCTGCCATGCCGCCGCCAGATCGTCAGGATTATCGACAAAAATACCGACCATCCCAAGCGACTGCGCAAACTCGGCATACTTCACGTCCGGCAGTTGCTGCGAGGCGTCAAAGCGGGGATTCCCCTCCATGACCCGCTGCTCCCAGGTGACCTGATTGAGATCCTGGTTGTTGAACACGCAGACGATCAGGCGTGGATCGGCCCACTGCTGCCAGTATTTCTGGATGGTGATCAGCTCCGCCATGTTGTTCATCTGCATCGCACCGTCACCCACCAGCGCCACCACCGGTTTGTCGGGGTGGGCAAATTTTGCGGCAATCGCATAGGGCACCGCCGCGCCCATACAGGCCAGGCCACCGGAGAGCGAGGCGCGCTGACCCTGCTTAACCCGATAGTCGCGGGCGAACCAGTTGGCACAGGAACCGGAGTCCGAGGTGACAATGGCGTTATCCGGCAGTTGTGGCGACATCTCCCACACCACCCGCTGCGGGTTGACCGGATTAGCGGGTGCCATGGCGCGCTCTTCCATCAGCGTCCACCAGTCGCGTACCTGAAGCGCAATATCTTCCTGCCAGCGGCGATCCTCTTTGTGCTCCAGCAGCGGCAGCAGGGCGCGCAGGGTTTCAGCCGCATCGCCATGCAGATTCACTTCGCTGGGATAGCGCAGGCCGAGCATGGCGGGATCGATGTCTATCTGCACCGCACGCGCCTTGCCCTCTTCCGGCAGGAACTCCGTCCACGGGAAGCCGCTGCCGATCATCAGCAGGGTGTCGCAGTTCTGCATTAAATCGGATGAGGGCTTCGTGCCCAGCAGGCCAATCGAACCGGTCACAAACGGCGCATCGTCCGGCAGCACATCTTTGCCCAGCAGCGCTTTTGCCACGCCCGCACCCAGCACATTGGCGACCTGTACCACCTCGACGGCGGCGTTACGTGCGCCTGCGCCAATCAGAATCGCCACTTTTTTGCCGGCGTTCAGCACCTCAGCGGCGCGTTGCAGATCCGCTTCATAAGGGATCACTTTGGGACGCTGATAGCCGCTGCCGGAATGGGTAAAACCGTGCAGATGCTGCGGCGGCTGCCACTCTTCATCCTGAATATCTTTAGGGATGATGATCACCGCCACGCCGTTTTGCGCTTTGGCGATGCGCACGCCCCGGTCGAGCAGATGGCGCACCTGGGTCGAAGTCGAGGCTTCCTGAACGAAGTTGGCAACGTCCGAGAAGATGCGATCCAGGTTCATCTCCTGCTGATAACTGGAACCGCGCGCGGTCGCTTCCGCCTGTCCGGCAATCGCCAGCACCGGGGCATGATCCATTTTGGCGTCATAGAGTCCTGTCAGCAGATGGGTCGCGCCCGGCCCGCCGGTAGAGAGGCAGACGCCCAGCTCACCGGTGAATTTGGCGTGTCCGGCCGCCATAAAGGCCGCCATCTCTTCGTGGCGTACCTGAATAAATTCGATGCCGTCGCCTTTGGCGTTAGCACGCTGAATGGCGCCCAGCACCCCGTTGATGCCATCGCCCGGATAGCCGTAGATGCGTGTGACGCCCCACTCTTTCAGGCGCTGGACAAAAAAATCACTGGTTTTCATGCTCATCGTCGCGTTTCCCCTTGTAGTCCATGCAGACTTAAAGCGTAGTAGACGATGGGCAATCGCCGTTAATTGTTCGACATTGCCGGGTATCGCTGACGCAAATCACTGAATATTTGTGCCATATCCGCCGTTTCGCCTATCTCTGCCACCGCCCGGAATACCTGTGTTTTCAGGAAGTGACGCCAGCTCACCGGCGCGCTTGCCAGAAAGGCGGTCAGTAACTGATAACGCTGTGGCGTCCAGAGCGTTTCGAAGCGACTCCGTGCTTCGCCGTGCTCAAAATGGTGCGCAACCTGCTGCGGCATCGTGGCGCGCAGGCGCTCCGTTGCTGCCCGATCCACGTGGTGATCAACTACCACCACGCCATACTGCGTCCTGGCTGCCGCGACGCTGAGATAACCGCAGCGCACATCCTGCATCACCGCGTCGGCATCGCGCTGTGTTGGCAGGCCATAACCGCCCGCGCCGGGTCCGCGCACTTCGACCACGTCACCCGGCAGGCAGTGGATCACATCAGTGTTACCGTGATTGATGACCTCACCGTCACGCCGGGTACGAAAGTAAGAGAGCGCCCCACTCTGGCCGCCGACGACGCCCGCCGAGGCAAACACCGATCGGTTACGGTTGCGCGCGGTAATGGTGGTATTGGGCGAGAAAATCTCAAACGCCATTTCGGTGGCTAAACCGCCGCGATAGCGACCGGCTCCGGCGCTGTCCTGGGCCAGTCCGTAGCGATGAAAGCGGATTGGCACTTCCGCTTCGTTGATCTCAATCGGGGTGTTTTTCAGAAAGGCTGAAAGACCGCCGGAGCCGTCAGGCCCATCGTGACGCGGCGTGCCGCCCGCGCCGCCGCCCACCGGACCCAGCGAGGCGACCACACTGCGATTCTGCGTCTGGGTACGAATGTTCATGATTGAGTTGCCGCCCGGTGAATTCGCGGGCAAACGCTCCGGCATCGCCAGCGAGAAGACGCCGATAGTGGCAATCTGCGACAGTGCACAGGTCAGGGAGCGCATCCCTACCGCTGCGGGCGCTTCACAGTTCATGACCGTGCCAGGCGGCAGGATTGCCCTAGTGGGTCGCAGCGTACCGGCGTTAAGCAGCAGTGAACGGTCCAGCGTAGAGAGCGCATAGGTAACACCCACCAGCGCCAGCGGATGCCGCTCACGTCCGCCAGTCGGCATATTCAGCGACGAGGCCAGCTGCGGATCGCTGCCGGTGTAGTCCAGCTCCAGCTGATCGCCCTGCACCCGCAGAGTAATGGCGATACGGCAGGGATAACCGCCCTCGCCATCTTCATCGGCGTAGTCGGCATAGAAGTATTCCCCGTCGGGAATGGTTTTGATAATGCTGCGCGCCTGCGCTTCGGCGTAATCGAGAATGCCCTCAATGCCCTGCAAAAAGTCGGCGATGCCAAAGCGGGCAATAATGTCGTGGATTTTACGCTCGCCGACGTTCACCGACGCCAGCTGGGCTTTGAAATCGCCCCAGTTCTGATCCGGCACCCGCACATTGAGCCGCATGATGCTGGCGACCTCTTCGTTGAGCTGACCCTGCCGCATGATCTTCAGCGGCGGGATGCGAATCCCCTCCTGCACGATATCGGTCAGCGAGCGCGACAGCGAGGCAGGCACCGCGCCGCCGACGTCAGTGTTATGAATGTGGCCCACCACGAAGCAGACAATTTCACCCTGGTGGAACACCGGTTTCCAGATGTGGATATCGGGCGAGTGGGTTGCCACGTTGCCGGCGTAAGCGTCGTTGGTAATGCAGATGTCGCCGTCAGCGTACTCTTCAATCAGCGCCAGTACCGGCGCATAGTCGATGCCGCTGTACCAGGGGGCGCCGAAGCTGCGCGGCGAGGCGAACGCCAGGCCGCTGCGGCTGACAATCTGGCAGGAGAAATCTTCCGTCTCTTTAACAAAGGTGGAGTGCGCCGTGCGCATCAGGGTAAAGGCCATCGCATCGGCAGCCGCGGCGCAGTAGTTCGCCAGGATCTGTAAGTTACGTCCATCAATCGCCATGTTATGCCTCGTTCGCCGTGATCAGCAGATTACCGAATGAATCGACCGTGACGCCCATGCCGGGCGGCACGCAGGTGGTGCAGTCATCCTGGGCGATGATGACCGGGCCACTGAGCTGATGTCCGGCACGCAGCACTGAACGCAGCACTAAATCAACCTGATGCCAGCCGCCGTCGATCCACGCCCTGGTCTGTTTCAGTACCGGCACCGGTTCCGTGGCCGGAGCCAGTGGGTTAATCACCGGTTTCGGCGTCGGTGATGCAATCACCAGCCGCAGGTTGATCAACTGCACCGGCGCCTGCGGGTCACAGTGACCAAACAGCTGCTGGTGCTGCCGGTCAAATGCGTCATGCAGCGCAGTGAAATCCGCCTGCGCCAGCCAGTTCGCCTCCAGCGGTACGTCGATCTCAAACGACTGACCGCGATAGCGCATATCCGCGCTGAACTGCAGGCTGTAAGGCATATCGCTGCCGTGCTCCTGGGCCAGCCAGCCACAGGCGCGCTGCTGTAATGCTTCGGCTTCACTGGCCAGGGTGTCGGCCAGGGCGGGTGTCAGATCGCCGTAGAGCGTGCGGATAAAGTCGTTACGAATGTCCGCCACCAGCCCGCCCAGCGCGGACAGCACGCCCGGCGTCGGCGGCACAATCACCCCTTTCATATTCAGTTCGCGGGCCAGAAAGCAGCCCATCATCGGACCCGCTCCGCCAAAGGCGAGGAACCAGAATTCACGCGGATCGAGACCAAAGCGCGACAACAGCCCGCTGGTGTCGCTGTACATGCTGGAGATCGCCAGCTGGATGGCGGTCTCTGCCGTTTCCTGCACCGTGACGCCAAGCGCATCCGCCAGCGGCTGCCAGGCCGCGCAGGCGGCGTCCACATCAACAGTGACGGCGTTATAACCCAGCGCGCCATGGCCCATCATGCCGCAGGCGGCGAACGCATCGGTGGCGGTGGGTTGCGTGCCGCCGCGCTGGAAGCAGACCGGGCCAGGCAGCGATCCGGCACTGTCCGGGCCCATCTGCAGCACACCCTGACCATCGATCCACGCCAGCGAGCAGCCGCCCTGACCCACCGAGGTGACGGCGACAGAAGGAATAAAGATTGGGAAATCCCCGATAATTTCGCCGTTGCCCTGCGCCACTTTGCCGTCGATGATCACCGCCACGTCGGCGCTGGTGCCGCCGATATCCAGGCTGAGGATTTTGTCAAAACCGCAGGCGCTGGCGAGATAGCTGGCACCAATCACCCCGGATGCGGTGCCGGAGAGCACCATCTGCACGCATTCGCGTTTCGCCTGATCGACGCCCATCACCCCGCCGTTGGATTTGGTGATGCGTGGCGGCGGCCTGACGCCGAGCCGTTGCAGCGCCTGCTCAAAGGATTCCAGGTAGTGGATCACCATCGGCTGCACGTAGGCATTAATGGTGGCGGTAATGGTGCGTTCATATTCACGGATGATCGGCCAGATGTCAGCGGAACAGGAGGTCAGCAGCTCGGGTGCCACCTCGTCGATAATCGCCTTCACCGCCGCTTCATTGTGCCGGTTGCGATAGCTGTGCAGCAGCGACACCACAATGCCCTGACAGCCTGCCGCGCGTGCCTGAGCGATTGCGTCGAGCACGCTCTGGCGATCAGGCGCGTGCAGCACGTTGCCGTGCGCGTCACTGCGTTCACGGATGGCAAACACCCGATCGCGGGTGATCAGCGGAGCAGGACGCCGGGAGAAAAGGTCGTGGATATGCGGGATTTTAAGCCGGGCCAGCTCCAGGACATCGCAGAAGCCCTCCGTGGCGAACAGCGCCAGCCGCACGCCGCGCCGCTGGATCACCGCGTTAATGCCTACCGTGGTGCCGTGGGTGAAGTAACCAATCTCAGCGGGATCAATGCCCTGATGCTGCTGAAACTGCGCCAGTCCGGTAACGATTTCGCTGCCTGGCTGATCCGGTCGCGACAGGACTTTCAGGGTGTGAATCTGGTTCGTTTGCTGATCGAGCACGGCGAAATCGGTAAAGGATCCACCAATATCCACGCCAACGCGGTATCGCATATCGGGGTAACTCCAGTGTCAGGAAGGGGGAAATTCCATCAGCGCCTCGGGATGCTGCACCACACGCCAGCCGAGCCGCTGATAGACCTGATGGGCATCCTGGGTTGAGAGCATCCAGCGATGCACCGTTTGCAGCTCCGGGTGTTCACGGACGCAGGTTGCCAGCCAGCTGCCCAGCCCGTGACCGCGCCAGTTTTCATCAATCATTACGTCACACAGCCAGCCAAACCGGGTGTAGTCAGTAATCAGTCGGGCAAAACCAATCTGTCTCTGCTGGTGATAGAGGCCAAACGGCAGCGAACCGGCAATCGCCCGCACGGTTTTGGCCAGCGGCTGGCCTTTGGCCCAGTAGGACTTCTCCGCCAGCTGGATGTGGATCCACGCCAGGTCGAGCCGCTGGCGGCTGGTGGAGACAGTGAACGCCTCGCGCTGCCACTGCTGGTCAGCAATCTGCAATGAGTCCATGACAACTCCTTGTATCGGTTGAAAACAGTGTAAAAGGGTTCGCCCAACTGTTGAGGCTGTAGCGCGCTACAGAACCGGTTGTTGCGACTGAATTTTGCGTCATGAAGAAATTTTATGCTGAGGGGGCATCTGGCACATTAACGGGAGAAGTGAAGCGGATGGGCGAACAAAAGTGCGGCTGGGGTGAATCAGGAAAGAGTAAGCAGAAACAAGGCAGGTGACGGCCCTCTCTCCACCGGTAAACATGGCGAGGGCGACGCCTGGCCGCCCGCTACACGCCGAACTCCACCGAATTGTGCTTGCCGATCAGCGATCGCAACGGCACGCTGCTTTTCATGATCGGGGATTTGATCACGATATAGCTGAAGTACTTATCGATGCCGATCTGAGCGTCGAGCATCTTCTCAATCACTTCCTGGTAATGTTCAATGCTGCGGGTAATAAAGCGCAGCAAATAGTCATAGCCGCCGGTAATCAGATGGCACTCCATCAGCTCATCGACGTCGCGCATCGCACTTTCAAATTTCATAAAGTCTTCGCGGCGATGGCCTGACAGGGTGACTTCGGTAAAGACCGTCACCGAATCGGTAATGCGGGTGAGATTAATGTGCGCTTCATAACCGGTGATAAAACCGGCCTGTTCCAGACGTTTGACCCGTTGCAGACAGGGACTGGGCGAAAGGCCTACGGCGTCGGCGAGGTTAACGTTGCTGATACGGCCATCTTTCTGGAGTTGCACCAGGATGTTGATGTCGATGCGGTCGAGTTTCATTAAGCCGTTCATAGCACCCCCTCATTGTCAGAGTCTGTCCCGCCAGGCGTCATTGTTGCAGGCAGTCTGGAGACGGACAGCGCGGAACAACCGGCGCGTACATGGCGTACGTGAGGATTGTAAGCACTGACCAGGTTCAGACTGACAAATGAAATAGCCTGATGGGATAGACGCTTAATTAAATGTGCAGAACCTCCCGAAGGTATATCACGCTTTACCGTAAACGCGCCAGCGCTTCGCAGTGGTTATACCAGCGGGAGATTTTCAAATTACTTTAACAATATCAATGAGGAATCGCACTTTACCCCAACCGGCCGGTTGCGCGGGCCAGCGCAATATCGAAAATATGCAGCGCCTCTTCCAGCTGTGAGTCGGTGGTGACCAGCGGCGCCAGGAAACGGATGGTGTTGCGATGCAGGCCGCATTTGATCAGCAGCAATCCTTCCTGGCAGGCGCTGTCGAGGATCTTCTGGGTTAAGGCCGCATCCGGGCGACCGGTTTCGAAATCGAGGATCTCTACCGCCTGCATAAAGCCTACGCCGCGGACGTCACCGATACAGGCATATTTATCCGCCAGCTGCCGCAGTCGTGCATTGAGTTGCTCACCAAGCTGGCAGGAGCGCTGCAACAGGTTTTCCTGCTCAAACAGATCCAGTACCGCCAGCGCCGCCGCACAGGCCAGTGCGTTGCCGCCATAAGTACCGCCTAACCCGCCAGGCGTCGGTGCATCCATGATCTCCGCACGCCCCACTACACCGGAAATCGGCAGACCGCCGCCCAGGCTTTTCGCCAGCGTGACTAAATCGGGTTTGATACCCAGTTGCTGGAAGGCGAACATCGTGCCGGTACGCCCGAAGCCGGACTGGATTTCATCACAAATCAGCAGAATACCGTGCTGGCTGGTGATGCGACGCAGCGCCTGCATAAATGCCGGGCCAGCGGGCAGGAAGCCGCCGTCACCCTGAACCGGCTCAATGATAATCGCCGCGACCCGCTCCGGCAGGATCTGCACCGCAAACAGCTGATCCAGCGCTTTCAGGCAGTCCGCTTCAGTAATACCGTGCAGCGGGTTCGGGAAGGGCAGACGGTAAATATCGCCGGGGAACGGGCCAAAATTCTGTTTGTAAGGCGCGGACATGCCGGTCAGGGTGATACCCAGCAGGGTGCGGCCATGAAACGCACCATCAAAAGCGATGATGCCAGAGCGCTGGGTGTGTGAGCGGGCAATCTTCACCGCATTTTCCACCGCTTCCGCGCCGCTGGTAAAGAAGACGCTTTTGTACGCCTCATCGCCGCCCACCAGTTTGTTCAGCCGCTGCGCCAGCTCGATGTAGCCCGGATAGGCCACCACCTGAAAGCAGGCATGAGACACCAGACCGAGCTGGCGGGTCACCGCATTGACCACCGCCGGGTGATTGTGGCCGACATTCAGCACCCCGATGCCGCCGACAAAGTCGAGATAGCGATTGCCCTCCACGTCCCACACTTCACTGCCTCTGGCGCGTTCGATCACCAGCGGATGGGCGGTAACTACGCCGCGCGGCACGTTCTGCTCGCGTGCATCCAGTAACAGGCTGTTATCGGAGTATGCTTGCTGCTCTGCCATGACATTCTGCATTTTAAACCCTCATCCACGTAACGTTCGGTTGGCTCAAGTATCGCAACCCGCTGGTTTGTCACGCTGCCGTAATTCCTCAGACAGCGGCATTTCCTGTCAAAATCCTGCGGCATTCAGCAGGGAAATTTCTCTGCCAGCGCCTGACGAATCAGCGTGACAAAAACGTTAACGCCATGCGGGATCAGCGCATCGTTGAAGTCGTATGCAGCATGATGCAGCGGCTTGCAGGGTGCCGACCCCAGCCACAGATAGGCACCGGGCCGCGCCTGCAGCATAAAAGCAAAATCTTCTGAGGTAAGTGCGGGCTGGGGCGCGGCCTCAGCCGTAATGCCCGCCTGCGTCAGCGCCTGCAGGCAAAACTGCGCTTCAGCATTACTGTTCAGGGTCGCCGGGTAGTAGCGCAGATAGCTGACCTCTGCGTGCAAACCGTGGGCGGCGGTGATGTGCTCCGCCATCTGACGCAGTCGTGCTTCAATCGTCGCCTGCGCTGCCGGGCTGAAAGTGCGCACCGTGCCGGTGATGTTCGCCTCCGCCGGGATCATGTTGTGCGAAAAGCCGCCCTGCATCCGGGTGACGGTGAGCAGCGCCGTTTCGCACGGATCCAGGGCGCGCGAGACCAGAGTATTCAGCTGCACCACCAGCTCGCTGGTCGCCAGCAGAGTATCGCGCGTCAGATGCGGCTGCGCGGCATGACCGCCTCCGCCCAGTACCCGGATATCAAAGCGATCAGCCGCTGCCATGATCGCGCCAGGGCGGGTCTGTACCTGGCCGAGCGGCAGTTCCGGCCAGTTGTGGATGGCGTAGACCGCCTCACAGGGAAAACGGCTGAAGAGGCCATCGTCAATCATTGCCTTTGCGCCCGCCAGCCCCTCTTCGGCGGGCTGGAAGATAAAGCAGACGCTGCCATCAAAGCTGACGTCGCGCGCCAGTTTTTCTGCCGCTCCCAGCAGCATCACGGTGTGACCGTCGTGGCCGCAGGCGTGGCTCACCTGCTCCGCGCGGCTTTGCCAGTCGGTGCCGCTCTGATCCTGCATCGGCAGCGCATCCATATCAGCCCGCAGGCCAATCATGCATTCACTGCTGCCCTTTTTCAGTATCCCGACCACGCCGGTTTTACCGATGCCGCGATGCACCTCAATGCCCAGCTGTTGCAGAAAGTTCGCCACGATGTCGCTGGTGCGCTGCTCCTGAAAGCCCAGTTCCGGGTGCGCATGCAGGTCGCGGCGCAATGCCACCAGATGTTCCATCTTAATATCCTCGCGAACGGTCAATCTCACCATGCAGCGGCTCGCCACGCTGATAGCGCCGCAGGTTTTCAAGCAGTGCCGCAATGGCGCTCTCATTCTGAGTCTGGCTGGCGATGTGGGGTGTGAGCCAGATGGCGGGATGGTGCCAGAAGGGATGACCCGGCGGTAACGGCTCCGGGTTGGTCACATCGATCACGGCGGCACGGAGCTGCCCGCTCTCCAGCGCCTGCAGCAGATCGTCCTGATTCAGCTGGGGGCCGCGCCCGGCCTGCACCAGCGCCGCGCCCTGTGGTAGCTGATTAAACAGGGTGCGGTTAAGCAAACCCTGTGTGGTGTCAGTCAGCGGCAGCAGGCAGACCAGAATCTCGCTGTGCGCCAGAAACGCATCGAGCTGATCGTCACCGTGCCAGCAGCGGACGCCGGGAATCTGGCGCGGTGTGCGGCTCCAGCCAGCGCAGTCAAAGCCCAGCGCCACCAGCTGTTGCAATGCGGCCTGGCCCAGTTCGCCCAGCCCCATGACGCCTACCCGACGCTGCGCGGCAGGTAATATCGCGTGTGTCAGCCACTGCTGCTGGCGTTGCTGATGAAAATAGCGCGGCATGTCGCGATGCAGGCCGAGCACCGCGAAGGTGACATACTCCACCATGCCCTGGGTCAGGCCTGGCTCGATCATCCTGATCACCGGCAGGTCGGGCGGCAGCGCGCCAAGGTCAAACTGATCGGCCCCGGCACCCACGGAGAACAGTAGTTTCAGCCGGGGGAAAAGCACGGTGATGTCAGCCGGTGGCTGCCAGGCGACCAGCGCCTCAACCTGCTCTGGATCGCCGGTCTCAGGCCAGATATGCAGCTGAATGTCAGGCGCATGCGCTGCCAGCCAGCGCTGCCAGATGCGGCCACGTTCCGGCTCCGATTTATAGACGATATGCATCAGGCCATCGCCTGCGTCATCAGTCCAAACGCCTGCATACCCTGCGGTGTCCAGGGCGTGCCGCGCACCATAGTCGCAGGCGCATCGACCTGAGGGATGCCGAGGCTCTGTAGCCAGGCGGCCATCGGCAGCGCGGCATCGGTGTCGATGCGCAGGAATTCCCCCTGCAGCGACTGCATCAGCGAGGCGACCAGCGCCTTCGCTACCGCGAAGTCTCCCGCGATGATCGGGCCTATCGCCCAGCCGTGACCAAAGCGGCGCAGGCTGGCGAAGCCCTGAATTTGCTGTTGGTCATCCTGCAACAGCACCGTCTGGCAGTCGCGCAGCAGGTGGTCGAACAGTGCCGGACGATGCATGCCGTGCGCCTGCTGATCCAGCGTCACCAGTGTGGCGTGATCGGCCAGTGTTGCCGGACGCAGCTGCAGTCCCGCCGGGATCACGACGTCTGGAAGGGTGGTCACTGCGCGGGTCTGGTGCTGGCGAATCTCACCGCAACTGACAAACCCGAGTTTTTCATACAAACCTTTGCCCATCTCGGTGGCGTGCAGACGCACGTTACAGTCGGGTAATTTTTCCAGTTGCGCCAGCATCAGCTGTTTGCCCAGGCCACGCCCCTGCTGCTGGTTATCGACGATCACCAGCCCCAGCGTGGCGGCGCGCTCGCCCCAGCGCCAGAGCACCGCGCTCGCAATCAGCTTGCCCTGCTCTTCAATCACCGTGCCCTCGCCCAGCTGCAGCGCCAGCGCCCAGTCTTCACATCGGTGGGGCCATTTCAGTGCCTGCGTTAAGGTGAAACAGGGGTCGATATCGTCCGGCGTCATTGCGCGTATTTTCAGGCTCATTGCAGGTCTCCTTACATCATGCCTGGCGTTTCAAGTCCGCTGCCGTCAACCAGACGGCTGTAGCGATAAGGGGTGGGATCAACAACTGGCGTGGCTTCGGTCGCCAGATCGGCTGCCAGTCGTCCGGCACCCGGTCCGATACCAAAGCCGTGGGCGCTGTAGCCCGCCGAGAGCACCAGCCCCGGCAATTTTGCCACGGTGGAGATCACCGGAATCGCGTCCGGGGTGCTGTCAATCATGCCGCCCCAGGACTGCGCCAGCCGCAGGTTCGCCAGCGCCGGATATTCACGCCGCATCGCCGCCAGCCCCTCTTCCACGATCGTTGCATCGGCTGCCGGATCGAGTATGCGCATGCGCTCAAACGGCGACTCGCGGTCAAATGCCCAGCCACCCATCGCTTCCGGGCCATTGAATAACGGCGACAGGCCAAGATTCAGGGTGAGATTCTTGCGGCGACTTTTAAAGGTCGGATAGAACTGGCGGGCATAGCGCAGCCCCTGCGCGCCCGGTTCCAGACGCCCGCGACCCGAGACTGAGACAGTGTAACTGCCGTCTATTTGTGGCCGACAGGCAAAGCCAGGTGTGTAGAGTGGCATTGCAATCGCCTGTTCAATGGGCTGCGTGCGGAAGGCGGTGCCAATCACGTTGCCCAGCGGCAGATCGATACCGTGACGACGGCAGAACATTGAGGTCCAGGCCCCGGCGGCACAGATCACCCGGCTGGTTTTGATCAGGCCGCGCTCGGTCCAGACGCCGCTGACCCGTCCGGCGGCGATATCCAGCCCGCGCACCGCACATTGCTGAAACAGCAGCGCGCCTTTTTTCAGCGCGCCCGCCACCAGCCCGGGCGCGGCCAGCCGTGGTTCGGCGTGACCGTCAGTTGGCGCTGAGAGACCGCCCCGCCAGTTTGTGGTGCTGCCGGGCGTCATCGCTTTGGCCTGCTCCGCCGTGAGGATCGAACTGCGCACGCCATAGCCTTTTGCCATCTGGATCCACTTATCCCAGGCCGCAATGTCCGACTCTTCCTGCGTGGCGTAAACCAGCCCGCTGCGGCGGAAACCCAGCTCTTCGCCGGTTTCATCGTTAAGCTCACCCCAGCGTTGCAGCGCATAAATAATCAGCGGCAATTCACGTTCATCACGGTTCTGCTGGCGACACCAGCCCCAGTTACGGCTCGACTGCTCCGCCCCTACCAGGCCTTTTTCGATTAGCACGACCTTCAGTCCCTGCTTCGCCAGCTCCCAGGTGGCGGCGGCTCCGGCGATACCGGCGCCAATCACCACTACATCGGCGGAATCGGGAAAATTCGCACTGTCCTGTACATAACGAATCGGTGCAGGCATAACAAGACTACCTCTGTTGTCAGTATCTGGTCTGGCACAGGGCGATATCACCGCTGTGCCTTGACCCGTGCCGCCCGCGCATTACATCAGTGCTGTGCAGGCGGATTAATCAGGGTGCCCGTTGCTTCAGGCAACTCACTCTGCTTTTAAAATCTCTTCATGCTCATCCAGCCAGCCCTGACGCAGCTCCGGCACCGCGCGTTTCAGCCGCTCGAAATACAATTCGCTGGTCGGCTTGTCGTAGTCGCTGCGCGCCAGCTGGGTGACGATGCGACCGCTCTTCATCACCACGATTTCATCACACACCGCGCGTACCGCATGCATGTCGTGGCTGATGAAGATCACCGAGAGTCCCAGTTCGCGCCGCAGTTCGCTGATTAAGTCGAGGACGGCGGCGGCAACCACTGTATCCAGCGCCGAGGTCACTTCATCACACAGAATCAGATCCGGCTCAGCCGCCAGTGCGCGCGCCAGATTGACGCGCTGCTTCTGCCCCCCGGAGAGCGCCCAGGGACGCCGCCACAGCACGCTGCGCGGGAGCTGCACCAGATCCAGCAGCTGATAAAGCCGCTGCTGTCGGGCCGCACCGCTCAGACCGTGAAACAGCGTCAACGGACGCGACAGGATGCGTTCAACGCTGTGGGCCGGGTTCAGCGCGGTGTCTGCCATCTGGAATACATATTGAATGCGGCGCAGCTCGTTGTCAGGCCGTTTTTGCATATCGCCCGAGATGTAGTGGCCGTTGAACAGAATATGGCCGTGGCTTGGAGCGTTGAGTCCGGCAATGGCATGCGCCAGAGTGGTTTTGCCTGAGCCTGACTCACCAATGATGCCAATCGCCTGCCCTTTCCACAGCCTGAGATTGATATCTTCCAGAATGCGTATTTTCGGATAGCCGTCGCTGCCACGCGGACCATAACCTGCGCTGAGGTCGCGCACCTCAAGCAGCGGCTGAATATCGGCGGCAACCGGGCACCAGTTGCTGGGCCGCTCTTTCTGCCGCGCCGCCTCCATCAGTAAGCGGGTGTACTCCGCCTGCGGTGCGCCGATCAGATGCGCGGTGCTGCCATACTCCGCCATTTTGCCGCGCAGTAGCACCAGTATCCGGTCTGCCATCTGCGCCACCACGGCTAAATCGTGACTGACGTAAATCGCCGTGACGCCGCGCTGCACCACCACGCGGCGAAACGCCTTCAGCACTTCCACCTGCGTGGTCACATCCAGCGCGGTAGTAGGTTCATCAAGGATTACCACGTCAGGATCGCCAATCAGCGCCATCGCCGTCATCAGACGCTGCAACTGACCGCCCGACACCTGGTGCGGGAAGCGGTCACCAATGGTCTCGGGGTTGGGCAGCGCCAGTTCGCGGAACAGCTCAATCGCTTTGGCTTTTGCCGCTTTGCGGGTCAGGGTGCCGTGGATAACCACCGGCTCAATCACCTGGTCGAGGATCTTCATGCCCGGATTAAACGACGCTGCCGCGCTCTGGGCGATATAGGCGACTTTGTTGCCACGGAAAGCGCGCAACTGCCCCGGCGTCAGGCTGTTAACGTCGGTGCCGGCAACGTGAATGTTGCCGTCGGCGATGCGGCACCCGCTGCGGGCGTAACCCATCAGCGCCATCGCGATAGTGGTTTTACCTGAGCCGGATTCGCCAATCAGCGCCAGCACTTCGCCCTTCTGCACGGTAAAGTGAATGTCGGAAACCAGGTCGATCTCTTCGCCGCGATCGGTCTGCGCAGTGACGCGCAGTTTATCCACCGAAATCACCGGCATGGCGGTATGTGGTGTCACGTTCATGCTCCCTCCTTCGCCAGCGTCATCGGACGCATCGCCTGCAGGCTGTCAATAAACAGGTTGGCGCCAATGGTCAGGCTGGCAATCGCCAGCGCGGGCATCAGCACCGCAGGCGAGCCGTCAAACAGCCCCTGCATATTTTCACGCACCAGCGTGCCCCAGTCGGCGTAGGGCGGCTGAACACCCAGACCGAGGAAGCTCAGGCCGCTCAGCAGCAGCACGATGTAGACAAAGCGCAGACCAAAGTCAGTCAGCATCGGGTGCACCATATTGGGCAGGATATCGTGAATGGCGATATACCAGCGGCTTTCGCCCCGCAGCCGTGACGCCCGGACGTAGTCCATGCTGCGTAGCGAGCTGGCCATGGCAAACGCGATACGGAATGCGCCCGGCCAGTAGGTGAAGACCGCCGTGAGGATCAGCATTGGCAGTGAGGAGCCAAATACCGCGACTATCATCAGGGACAGCACTTTACCCGGCAGTACCAGCAGCGCGTCGTTGACGCGGCCCAGTACCTCCTCCAGCCAGCGCCCCGCCACCGCTGCCAGCAGCGCCAGCAGCGTGCCGATCAGGCTGGCCAGCAGCGCCGCACTCAGCGCCAGACCGATAGAGAACTTCGCGCCATAGAGAATGCGGCTCAGCATGTCGCGCCCAAGGTAGTCGGTGCCTAACAGGTTATCGGACGTCAGGCCGCCCATCAGCGGGCCGCCGCCGATGTCATCAATGCTGTGCGGGGCCAGCGGGGTGCCGAATACTGCCATCAGCAGCCAGAACAGCGACATGATCAGACCCAGCCGTCCCGACCAGGAGAGCGACTGTAAGAAACGCCAGGGCAACGAGAGAATATTCATGCGCTTCTCCATTTCGGGTTAAAGGCGATAGTCAGAATGTCTGCCGCCAGCAGCAGGACCAGGTAGCAGGCGGCGAACAGCATCACGCAGAGCTGCACCACCGGCAGGTCGCGGTTACTGACCGCATCCACCAGTTGGCTGGCGAGACCGGGATAGCTGAAGATGGTTTCGATGATGATTACCCCGCCAAACAGATAGGAGAGGCTGAGTGAAATGGCATTGGCGATGGGGCCGACCGCGTTAGGCAGTGCGTGACGCAGCACCGCTCTCAGCGGTGAAACCCCTTTCAGCAGCGCCATCTCCAGATAAGGACTGTCGAGCTGGTTGATAATGGCTGCCCGCGTCATACGTGCCATCTGCGCCACCAGCACGCAGCAGAGTGTCAGCACCGGCAGCGCATAGGCTTTAAGGTAACTCAGCAGGTCGCTATCCGGGCTGCCGAACGACATCGCCGAGACCCAGTGCAGCTTGACGGCAAAAATCAGCACCGCCACCGTCGCCACCAGAAACTCCGGCACGGCAACCGTCGCCATGGTGCCGATGACCAGCGCCCGATCGAGTCGGGAACCGCGGTTCATCGCCGCAATAATGCCGATAATCAGCGCCAGCGGCACGCAGATCAGCGTGGTGATACCCGCCAGTTCAAAGGTGGCGGGAATGCGCTGCGCCACCAGTTGCGAGACCGGCAAATGGCTGGCAAACGAGGTGCCAAAGTCGCCCTGCACCATGCCTGTCAGCCAGTGGAAGTAGCGCATCAGCAAAGGCTGATCGAGACCCAGCTGCTGCCGTAACGCCGCCACCGTTTCCGGCGTGGCGTTCTGGCCGAGGATCATCTGCGCTGCGTCGCCCGGCAGCAGGCTGGTGATGAAAAACACCACCGCCGAGACGATAAGCAAAGTCAGGATGCCGGCGCCAATTCGCCGGGCAATCAGGAACAGCATGTATCGGTTCATCGGCGTACTCCTTCCTCAAATAACGTATCAGGCGCTCAGCCACGCAAATTCATGGAAGCGATAGCCCATCATCATGCCCGACGGCCAGGCCTCCACCCCTTTGACCTTTTTGTTGTAGCCATCCGTGGAGCTGATAAAGGTCGGGATAAGGGTGCCGCAGTGGTCATAAATCAGCGTCTGCATGTCACCATACATCTGCTTGCGTTTCGCCTGATCGCGCTCACCGCGTGCCGCGACCACCAGCTGATCAAACTGAGGGTTTTTCCAGCCCGATTCGTTATTCGGTGCGGTAGAGAGATAAAACTGTGAGAAGAGCATGTCGAGCGTCGGACGCGGATTTATCGAGCCATATCCCACCGGATCTTTCATCCAGTGCGAAGACCAGTAACCGTCATACGGCACACGTCGCACTTTGATGTTCAGCCCTGCCCCGCGCGCCATCTGCTGGATCATCTGACCGCCTTCATTTGCCCCTTCGATATTCGGCGTGGTGATAATCTCCACCGTGGAGCCGGCCATGCCCGCTTTTTTGATGTGGAACTTCGCTTTTTCAATGTCCAGCGCACGCGGTTTGAGATCGGCGTTATAGAGCGGATGCCACGGCGGCACCGGGGTGTCATTACTGACGTCGCCGTAACCCTGCAGCACCGTTTTCACCAGCATTTCACGTGGCTGCAGATATTTCATCGCCAGCACGAAATCTTCGTTGTTACCCGGCTTCACATCGGTGCGGATAATCAGGTTGGTGTACATGCCCGATTTACTCTCCAGCACGCCAAATTCGCTGCTGGCTTTGATGCGCTTGCAGTCGGCAGCGGTCAGCGTGGAAACCATCTGCAGATCGCCCGACATCAGGGCATTAACGCGCGCGGCGCCGTCGGTGACGCCGATGAGTTCTACCTCATCCAGATGCGGCAGACCAGGTTTGTAGTAGTTGGGGTTTTTGGTGCCGATGGTGCGCGTACCCGGCATAAATGTTTTGCAGACAAACGGACCGGTGCCGATGCCTTTGCTGAAATCTTTGGTGCCGTCCGGCACGATCAGAAACGGCGGTGTCGCCAGCATATAAGGGACGTCGAAGTTAGCGCTGCTCAGCTCCAGCTGCACCTCGTTATCATTGACCGCGCTGAAGGTTTTGAACTGATCGGCCAGCTTAAAGGCGATAGAGGCGATGGCCGGATCTTTGTGACGGCTGAGCGAGTAAATGACATCTTTGGCGGTCAGCGGTTTGCCATCATGGAAAGTGACTCCCTTACGCAGTTTGATATGCCAGGTTATGCCGTCGCTGGATTCCAGCGATTCGGCCAGCGCCGGTTGCGCCATCAGGTTTTTATCCAGCTCGGTCAGGCCGCTGTAGAACATGAACTGGCGGGTGTAATCCGCACTGTTGTTACTTTTGGCCGGATCAAGTGTATCGGTGGCCGAGGCATTCGACATCGCTGCCCGCAGTTTACCGCCCCTGACCGGCTTGTCATCCGCCAGTGCCGCCCCTGAAAAAGTGATCAGGCCGCTGCTCATCACCGCACCGGCTGAGAGCATTTTCATCAGACTGCGACGTGAAAGTGAGCCTTCTGTGATCATGCGCGTCAGTGCCGGATTTACCGCATCAGCGTCGTTATTATCAAATTTACTCATCTCTGTACCCTCAATAGTCAGGCGAACCGGGGATCATGTTCTAACGGTGCTGATAACCTGGCGGTCAGCACCCGACGGGACGTTATGAAAGGCGATCCTTTGCTTTGTAATAGAGTCCTGCGAGCGGTAAAAACCATGGCTTGCCGTGATAACCGGGCAGCGCGGGCCATGTGTCGCGCTGCCAGGGATTTTCAGTGCGCTTTTCAGCCAGCAGACTGGCCATGACGCGTCCCATCCACACCGACATCTGGGTACCGTGACCGCTGTAGCCCAGTGAATAGAAGAGGCCATCCTGTTCACCCGCGTGCGGCAGACGGTCGGCGGTCATATCAACCATACCGCCCCAGCAGTAATCCACCTGCGACTGGCCGAGCTGTGGCAGCATCTGCGTCATCGCCCGGCGCAGGATCTCACCGCTACGCGAGTCCGACGTCGGGTTGCTGACGGCAAACCGCGCCCGCCCGCCAAACACCAAACGGCGATCGGCCGTGGTACGGAAGTAGTTGCCGATATTCAGTGAGGTAACATAGGTGCGATCGTTTGGCAGCACCTGGCGCAGCAGCGCCGGGTCGAGCGCCTCCGTCACCACGATAAAGCTGCCGACCGGCACAATGCGGCGCTGAAACCAGGGAAAAGGGCCGACGTTGGAGCAGCCGGTCGCCATCAGCACTTTGTCCGCCAGAATGGTGCCCTGCGCGGTCTCTACCCGATGCTGATAACCCTTCAGGCGTTCTAGCTTCGTCACGGCGTGGTGCGGAAAAATCTTCGCGCCGCTGCGGGCGGCGGCCTCAGCCAGCCCGACGCCGAACTTGCCCATGTGCATCTGACCGCCACGTTTCTGCAGCAGGCCGCCGTGGAAGTCATCGCTGGCGATCTCGTCACGCACTGCGGTTTTGTCGAGCAGTTCGATCTCCGGGTCAACGGTGCGCCGCATCAGCTCATACGCTTCCTGCAGCCCGGCCACATGCGACGCTTTGCTGGCGAGCTTGAGTTTGCCGCACAGCCGGAAGTCGCAGTCGATCGCTTCATCCTGGATCAGTTGCTGGACATAGCTCACCGCCTCATCAAACGCCCGGTAGAAGCGGCTGGCCTGCTCCAGACCCTGGCTCGCCACCAGCGAGGCGAAGTTCTGCGCCACACCGGTGTTGCAGTGGCCGCCGTTGCGCGCCGAGGCCTGACTCATCACGTCGCCACTCTCCAGCAGCACCACGCTGATGCCGCTGCGCGCCAGGTTCAGGGCCGCCGAGATGCCGGTGAAGCCACCGCCAATCACCACCACGTCCGCCTGTGCGGGCAGCGGTTCGCGTGCGGCACCGGTAAAGGCCGGAGCGGTGGCCTGCCAGAACGATTCCAGTTTCATGGGGTGTTCCTCAGAGTCCGACGACGCCAGGCAGGCCGCCGATATCGTTGATTTCGGTGTACTGGTAATACGGATTCGCCGGTTCATGACCGCGATTGACCCAGACTTTGTTTTTGATGCCGAGATCGTGGGCAGTCATCAGGTCATAGCGGAAGCTGGAGGAGACGTGCAGGATCTCCTCAGGGCCGCAGCCGAGCTTGTCCAGCATGTACTCGAAGCCCTTCATCTGTGGTTTGTAGGCTCCCGTCTCTTCTGCCGTGATAGCCATATAGATTGGTGCGCCCAGACGCGGTTCGTGATGCGGGATCAGGTCTTTCATCGAGTTGGTCAGCAGCACCAGCGGAAACTCCTTAGCCACCTTTGCCAGCCCGGCGGGCACGTCGGGATGCGGACCCCAGCTGGCGCAGTCGGTGTAGATAAAGTCGCTGTCGGCTTTGTCCCAGCGGACGCCCCACTTTTTGCAGGTGCGCTGCAGGGCATTACTCACCACGTCGTAATAGGGTTTCCACGCGCCGAGCACCTCATCCAGCCGGTAGCTGGAAAAGTCGGTGGTAAAGGCGAGCATTGCGTCAGGGTCGACGCGGTCGCTGAAACAGCGCTGCGCGGCACCCGCCATATCGAAGCGAATCAGCGTGCCGTAACAGTCAAACGTGATGAATTTCGGTTTAAACAGTGCCATGTAACACCCTCGTCATTGTCAGTTGCGCTTAGAAATCGATGAGTACACTCTTCTGGCGCTGGCAGGCCTGAAACGCCTGGCGGCCTAAATCTTTACCAATGCCGGAGCCAAGAAAGCCGCCGGTCGGAATGATGAAGTCGCCGGAGCGGCCATAGCGGTTGATCCAGACGGTGCCCGCGTCGATGGCGCGCATTGCCCGCAGCGCGCGCGGCAGACTCAGGGTGTGAACACCGGCGCAGAGGCCATAGGTGTCATGGGCGGCCATCGCCAGTCCCTGCTCTTCATCATCAAACGTCTGCACCGTCAGCACCGGACCAAAAATCTCCTGCTGGACCGCCGGGTTATCCTGCGTCACGTGACTCAGCAGCGTGGGCTGCCAGAACCAGCCGTCGTCGGTGTCGGCAAAACGCTCACCGCCCACCAGCACTTCTGCGCCCTGCGCTTTTGCCGCCTCAATAACCGAGCAGACTTTGTTGCCCTGTCGTTCGTCGATCAGCGGCGCGTAGCGGCTGCCCTCCTGCCAGGTGACACCCGGTTTAACCTCCCGGCAGAGTTGAGCCAGCCGCTCCACCAGCGGATCGGCAATGTTGCGCTGCACAATAAGACGGGTGCCCGCCACGCAGGCCTGACCGCCGTTGGCGGTGAAGCCGCGCAGAATACGCTGGGCCAGCACCTCAAGGTCACCCGCGTCATCAAACACCAGTTGCGGACTTTTGCCGCCCAGTTCCAGCGTCACCGGCTTCATGCCGTGCTGCGCGGCATCGCTCATGATGCGCGCGCCGGTCAGGGTCGAGCCGGTAAACGAGACTTTGCGCACCAGCGGATGTTTTACCAGTGCACTGCCGGTCACCGCGCCACTGCCCTGGACAATGTTCAGCACGCCCGCCGGCAAGCCCGCCTGAATGGCCAGTTCGGCCATGCGCACGGTAGAAAACGGGGTCAGTTCAGAGGGTTTAAGCACCACCGCATTGCCCGCCGCAAGCGCCGGTCCGCATTTCCACGACGCCATCGACAGCGGGAAATTCCACGGGGTAATCGCAGCGATAACGCCATAAGGTTCGGCAATCAGCATGCCCAGGCTGCTGTCGCGGGTGGGAAAGAGATCCCCGCTGTATTTGTCAGCGCATTCGGCATAGAAGCGAATCGCTTCGGCGGTAAAAGGAATTTCGTGCAGCACCACGTCATTGATCGGCCGGGTGGAGCCCAGCGCTTCCAGCTGTGCCAGCAGCGCGTCCTGCTCAATCAGATCGGCCCAGCGGCGCAGTACCCGTCCGCGTTCGCGCGGCGGACAACCGGACCAGCCGCTGCTTTTCAGCGCCTGATGCGCCACAGTCACGGCACGATCGACATCCTGCGGCGTGGCGTCCTGCAGCGTGGCATAGACCCTGCCATCCGAGGGACGTTTAACCTCAAAGGATGCGCCCTGGCTCTGGCAGTGCTGGCCGCCAATATAATGGCCGGCTGGAAGAGAAACTTTTTCCGGGTCGAAACTTAACATGGAAGAATTCCTTATTTGTTACACCCATCAGTTGCTGGTTTATTAGCGTTTAAAACTGCCGGTTTCTGCGCTGTTAATAAGCTAATGCAGAAAGTATGCCAGCCGGGCAAAAAATAAAAATGCGTTTAAAACAGTGCAAAAAAATTTTCTGCCGTATTGGCGGTAGATTTTTTGTGGAATTGCCGAACAATTAAACAGATGATTTACTTCACAAAATTTATGCGCCCTGCTGGTGCAACCTGCACGGAAATTGCACCAAAGCGGATATTTCGGGTCAGGCGGCTCATTCCGGTTCACATGACCCGCCGATTTAACGACCCGCTTCACATCCCTGATAAATTCTTTAATTTTTCAGAACAATTATTTGACGCCGGTAAGTTTTTACGGAGCCTCAGGCAAAAAAAAGCCAGCCGGATTATCCGGCTGGCTTTTTTCATTTTTAGTTACAGACTGCCAATGTGAAATGTTTTCTGTTCCAGATATTCATCAATTCCGTAGCGGGAACCTTCCCGGCCAATACCGGAGAGTTTCACGCCGCCAAACGGCGCGACCTCCAGGGAAATAGCGCCGGTATTAAAGCCGACCATGCCAAACTCCAGCGCCTCCGCTACCCGCCATGCGCGCCGGATGTTCTCGGTAAAGAAATAGGCACCCAGGCCGTAGGGCGTGTCATTTGCCATCGCGATTGCCTCCTCTTCATCATCGAAGATAAACAGCGGCGCGACCGGACCAAACGTCTCTTCATGGGCGATGCGCATGGTGGCGGTGACCTCACCGAGCACCGTGGGCTGCACAAAGGTCCCGTTGCCCTGGCTGATGCCGCCGGTCAGCAGCGTTGCTCCCTGGCTGAGCGCATCATCGATATGACCGTTCACTTTCTCTACCGCGCGGCTGTTGATCAAAGGGCCAATAGTGCTGTCGGGCGCAAAACCATCGCCCACTTTCAGGGTGGCGACCGCCTCCAGCAACCGGGCGGTGAAACGCGGATAGATACTTCGCTGCACCAGGATGCGGTTAGCGCAGACGCAGGTTTGTCCTGCGTTGCGGAACTTGCTGAGCATGACCCCCGCGACGGCAATCTCAATATCGGCATCATCAAACACGATCAGCGGCGCGTTGCCACCCAGCTCCAGACTCAGGCGCTTGATGCTGTCGGCGCTCTGTTGCATCAGCAACTGTCCGATGCGGGTTGAACCGGTAAAGGAGATTTTACGTACCGTGCGGCTTTCGGTCAGCGCCGCGCCAATCTCCGTGGGCAGGCCGGTCAGCACCTGCAACACGCCGGACGGGAAGCCGGCGCGCTCTGCCAGCACCGCCAGTGCCAGCGCCGACAGCGGTGTTAACTCGGAAGGTTTAACAATAATCGGGCATCCGGCGGCCAGCGCGGGCGCCACCTTGCGGGTGATCATCGCAATCGGGAAGTTCCACGGCGTGATCGCGGCGGCAACGCCTACCGGCTGTTTCAGCACCAGGATGCGCCGGTCCTCGCTGGGTGCGGGAATGGTGTCGCCATAGATGCGGCGTGCCTCTTCCGCGAACCATTTCACGAAGCTGGCTCCATAGAGCACTTCGCCTCTGGCTTCCGCCAGCGGTTTGCCCTGCTCGGCGGTCATGATAATCGCCAGGTCGTCAGCGTGTTCAATAATCAGTTGATGCCACTTTTCCAGCAGCGCGGCACGGCTGGCATTGGTGGTTTTGCCCCAGCTGATGCGCACCGTTTCCGCATAAGCTATCGCCTGCCCGGTTTCTGCCCGACCCAGTGCCGGAATCGTCGCCAGGGTTTCGCCCGTGGCGGGATCGATAACCGGCAGCGTGGCGCCCTGATGCGCATCCTGCCAGCGTCCATTAAACAGCGCCTGCTGGCGCAGCAGATCGCTATCGTTAAGTTGTAGTCGCGACATATCATCCCCTTGTGGTCAGCTGATTCCACTTTATCGCGCCGGGTCAGCGCAGGATGTTGTTGTGCGGGGTGAGAAAGGTCGATGAGAGAAATTTTCGCGGTGATTTGAAATTTTATGCCGTGCGGAAACAGGCGCGCATCCGGGTGGATGCGCCGTGTGCTTAAATCTGGAAGTCGATAACCGGTTCGTCGTCATTGCTGTAGGAGAGCGCCTGACGCTTGATCTCTTCCAGCGACAGGTTGGCGTTGCAGAGTTCCAGGAACTGCCAGACGTAGTTGCGTTGCAGCTGGCCGCGTTTGAGGCCGAGCCATACGGTGCTGGCATCGAACAGATGCGTGGCATCGAGGCGCACCAGCTCTTCACTCTCTTCAGTTTCACACGCCTGATCGGCCAGTATCCCCACGCCTAAACCGAGTTTGACGTAGGTTTTCACCACATCGGAGTCCTGAGCGCTGAGCACGATATCTGGTTTTAAACCGGCCGTCTGGAACGCACGGTCCACCCGCGAACGTCCGGTGATACCCTGCCGGTAGGTAATCAATGGATAGCGGCTGAGCGTGCTCAGTGAAACCGGCTGGTTCTGCACCAGTTCATGCCCTTTCGGCACCAGTAAGGCGTGATGCCAGCTGAACCAGGGGAACGCCGCCAGGCTGCTATTGTTGACCAGTAATTCACTGGCGATGCCAATGTCCGCCTCACCCGCCAGCAGCATGGTGACAATTTCCTGCGGCGACCCCTGATTAAGTTCAAGCCGGACGTTGGGATAGAGCTGACGAAACGCTTTGATCACTTTCGGCAGGCTGTAGCGCGCCTGAGTATGGGTAGTGGCTATGGTCAGGATGCCGCTGGTTTCATTGGTAAAGACATCGGCCAGACGTCGCACTTTGCCCGCTTCATCCAGGATACGCTCAGCGATGGTCAGCAGCGCTTTGCCCGGCTCGGTCATCCCCAGCAGGCGCTTGCCGCGACGGATAAAGATCTCAACCCCGAGTTCATCTTCCAGGTCACGAATATGCCGACTTACTCCCGACTGGGAGGTAAACAGCGTATTAGCGACTTCCGTTAAGTTAAACTCACAGCGGGCCGCCTCGCGGATGATTTTAAGCTGCTGGAAATTCACGGTATTTACCTCCCTTTACATAATCTGATTATCTGATGGTAAGAACTATTATTGATAACCGGAAATACTAAAAAATTCGGATTTATGACTTTAGGGAATAACGGGGTGGGTTTTGGGGTGCAGAGAGGTTTGAGATGGGCGGCCGGACTTCAGAGTTTGACTGAAACCCGGCCTGGGGGAGAGGCTATTTTACAGAAGGCGATAGATTACGCATTCTGGCGCTCTCTGCTTTCATCTCTTCATAGCTTGCTTCCAGGATCCACAGACAGGTCGCACCCTGGTCAGTTGCCAGTAGCGCCAGACGGGTTTGTTGATAAAAATCCTCTATAAAGGCTGTAGGTTGCTCAGCCGGAACGCTGCAGACAATGTCTGTACCTGCCATATGGGGCCAGGATCTGGCGTCAATAACCCGGAGCGTCTCCAGCACGCCCGGGGTATTCTTCGCTAACGCCGAGGCAAGGGCATCCTCCATCCGGGTTGCCTGCTGAACATCAGCCGTAGCTGCCAGTTGGGGCACTTTTGCAAGCCAGGCTTGCTCTCCTGACGCGATGCCCTTCAGCGAATTTTCCCAGTCGGATGTATTCGCTCCAGCCCAGACCGCGAAGGGCAGAAGGCCAATCAATATCAGATATTTCATCGGACCACCTCCAGCGTCCCGCCTTCCCGCAGCACGCGTCGCCGGGTTGCAAGTGACATAATGATGCAGCCTTCTGAGGCGAAGCCCGCTGGCTTATTGACCCTTTCGCCATGAATGCGAAATGCCGAACGGCCAAAAGACTCTCCGGAAGTCTGCACCAGAATAATGGTCAGGGGTCCTTTTGATGTGGAGTGCCCTGCAATTCTGTACGTTCCCTGAGGAAGGGGCCCCATCCCTCTTACATGCTGGCGATCGGGATTATTTTTGTTAGTCAGACTACCTGAGTAGCCAGCCTCAATAAATTCACTGTTGTGGTATAAGTGACCCGTGCTTTGCTCATATGTCCATGTCATCGTTATATTCCTTTATGCTGTCACTCGATCATTCCAGCTGTCCGAGTGGACGATATTTCCGTCTGCATATCGCCAGGTAATTTTTTCGTAAATCAGCTCTACAGTTTCCAGATGATCCCGCGCCTCACCATAGCGGGATTTAACGTCATACATCATCGGGCCCACACAAATAACGGTTACGCCTTCCATCAAAGTATTGAAATATTCCACCTCCTGCCCCGCGTCATTTATCCGGTAAAATCTTATTTCCGCTGAGCAAAGCTTTTGACCTGAGGTCACAGCCCTGTAAAGGCAGGGACTGGACTTATCGATCTCTTTATCAAAACTGTAAGAAGCGTGTTCGCGGACAGCGGTTGTTTTACCCGTCACGTTGTCTGTGGAGAGCATGACGCCGTGATTCAGGCCGAGGACTTCAATAGCGCCTTCACGACCTGCCACGTCGACTGATCCGACAATAATGTTGTTACCGTCATCTTTAAGCCAGAGATAAGCTGGAATAGCCATCGTTTTAAACTCCATTTTAAAAAGAGAAAGCCAGCCTGTTTTCTGCTGACAGGCCCACTGCTTTCACAGCCTGATTAAACTATCTTCCGGCAAACATCAGATCAATTTTCATACAGCGTGAAATCAACCTGATTGAAGTTTTATTGTTTCAGATATAGAGATCGCGGAATAACCCGGTATCAGAGAAAAAAAACGTGCCCAAAAGCTATTCAGAATAATTTAAAAGTCGCATCAGCAATTCTTCACGCCAACATGGATTTATCATTCGTGCTATGAAGTTCACATTGTGTCGAAATGGAAAGATAGAACCTCTTCCTGTCCAGCCAGTAAACAGCTCTGTGCAGCAAATAAATACAGAAATTACAGACGAAGGTTTACCAGAGGCGTCCGCAGCGCTGAGGAACAACCGGAGGCAAGGATGAGCCGACAGGACGTCGGCGAAAGGACGGTACGAGCCAGGGATGGCGAGTCCGGACGGTCCGTCGGCCGCAGGGCGTGACGAAGGCACCCCGCACAGCGGGGCGCGGAGGCAGCCGGACGCCGGGATTGTTAAGGGGCGGGCGTCCGCCCCTTGACGCGTCCGCCTGCTCAGGCAACCTGAAACTCCCGAACGCCTGGCGGGCGAAACTTCCTCAGTGCATACCCGCTGCTAAAGGCTCACAGCCTCCATCGCCTGGCGGGCGTAAACCGCTCAGTGCTAACGCGCGGCTAAGTGACCTGAAACTCCCATACGCCTGGCGGGCGAAACCCGCTCAGTGCAGCCCGCTGCAAAGCGAAACCCGCTGCAAAGCGAAACCGGCTGGTTGCCAGCCCGCTACAAGCGCCCTCTTAACTCACTAACATCAACTCCCGCTCCTCACTCAGCGGCTTATTCAGCAGCGACAGCAGGATGTTTTTCACTGCCTGCGCTGAAGGCGATAGCGGCAACCGGGCGGAGACGTTCAGTGACAGCGGCAGACTCAATGACGGGCTGTTGATGCGTGACATCCAGGCATCGGTGGATCCCACCAGCGAACGGGCGGCGGACTCAGGTAATACGGTCACGCCCATGCCGCTGGAAATGGCTGCGGTCAGGGTTGAAATCGATTCGATCTCACCGATGATGCGTGCACTCAGACGACGCAGCGAAAAGGCCTCATCGACCCGCTTGCGTACTGCGCTGTAATCACGCGGTAAGAACAGACTCATCTGCGCCACATCGGCCAGATCGACGCTGGCACCCGGGTAATCGGTGGCGCCTACCAGAAAGAGATCCTCTTTCATCAGCGGCATGCTGGTGATCCCGGCAGTGGGCGCGCGATCGTACAGCACCGCCATATCCAGCTGACCGTTCATCACTTTCTCATTCAGCACGCTGCCGCTATTTTCGTGCAGATAAACCAGCACTTCCGGAAATTGATCGCGCACGGTCTGCAACAGCGGCATGGTCAGCGATGAAGCCGCCGTGCCTGGGGCCAGCCCAATCGATACCTGTCCACTCAGTACCTGACCAGCGTTAATTACCGCAGTCTGGGCCTGCTCACACTGGCGCAGAATGGTGCGCGCATGACCATAGAGAATCTTACCCGCCTCAGTTGGCGTAACGCCGCGCTTGGTACGAATCAGCAACTGCTGATCAAGTTCATTTTCCAGCGTCGCGACCTGCTGACTGAGTGCAGGCTGGGCGATGTGCAACACTTCTGCTGCCTGCGTCAGACTGCCGATATCGACGATTTTCACAAAGTACTTCAGTCGTCTTAAATTCATCTTGCCTCCGTCACTCACCCCGAATAGCGAAATGGGTCTGATCCCATCGCCCTGATAACAGAGATTTTGCAAGATGCAGGCCAGGTTTAAAAAACTCAGGCCATCAGGCAGCCAGATTTTTCCTAACGGCCCGGAAAATAAGCGTTTCTGATTACCTCTTATGGGTTAATAAGCATCAGGAATGGCTGAGAAGAGAGAGTAAAACCGTCAGGCGCACTGTGACAGTGCAGACGCTGCGAGTCAGACGTGCAGAAAAGTGATGACAGGCTGTACAGTTTGAGTGCAGTGGAAACGCATTGCACCTGATGAAGGCTGGCAGGGCCTGAAAGGAGGCGTGAAAAACAGGGAGTGAATGTAACCGCTATCAGCGGGATTTCTTATCGCTGGCGAATGCCGGATGATAAAAAGCAGCCGTTGCCCTCTCCCGCATCCGGAAGAAGGCAACGCCTGCTAATTAACGTTTTTTGCGGTTACGGTGCATGTCGATAGAGACGGCAGCCACAATAATCATCCCTTTGATGATGTCCTGAATGTACGCATCGACACCAACGAAGGTGAATCCGCTTTTAATCAGGCCAAGGATCACTGCGCCAATCAATGTACCGGTGATACGGCCCACGCCACCCATCAGGCTGCTGCCACCGATAACGGCTGCGGCAATCGCATCCAGCTCGTACGACATCCCCATGCTCGACTGACCGCTGCTGACGCGCGCCGCCAGTACTACACCTGCCAGGCCAGAGAGCGCGCCTGCAATGGTGTAGACGATAATCAGATACTTATTAACGTTGATACCGGAGACTTTCGCCGAGGTCATGTTGCCGCCGATGGCGTAAACATATTTACCGTAGCGGGTATGCTTCAGGGCGATATGGAACAGCAGCGCCACCACCAGGAAAATGACTACCGGCATGGCACCCTGTCCGATTGAGGTGAAGCCATCGGAAAGGAAGCTGATCGGATTGCCCTGGGTGTAATACTGCGCCAGACCACGTGCCGACACCATCATGCCCAGCGTGGCAATAAAGGGCGGAATGCCGGTGCGGGTAATCAGTACACCATTGACCACGCCCGCCAGCAAACCGACGCCGATACCGGCCGCAATAGGGATCACCGCAGGCATATTCACCAGCGACGGATACATTGGCGACAGGCTGTCAGAGGTCTGCGCCAGGCTCGCGGCCACCACCGCCGCCAGGGCAATAATGGATCCGGAGGAGAGATCGATACCGGTGGTGATGATGACCTGAGTCACGCCGACGGCGATAATCCCGATAATCGCCACCTGCAATACAATCAGGATCAGACGGTTGGTGTTGAGCAGGAAAGACTGGTCACGCACGTACCAGCCGAACATTTCAAAAATTAACGCAATCCCCACCATCACCACGAAAATGCCGGTATCTTTCGGCAATTTATGACGCAGGCTGGCAAAAAAAGAGGGTTGCTGCGGGGCTGCCGGGGTGGCAGTAGCTTTCATATTGCTCATAGTGGTCTCGCGCCTCACTCGGATGCCAACGACAGAATGGTTTCCTGATCGGCTTCTTCTTTATCGAGGATGCCGGTTATACGCCCGCCGTGCATAACCATCACCCGGTCGCTCATGCCAAGAATTTCCGGCAGTTCAGAGGAGACCATGATGATAGCCACGCCACGGTTGGCAAGTTCACTGATTAAGCGGTAAATCTCCGCTTTCGCGCCGACGTCAATGCCGCGCGTCGGTTCGTCCAGAATCAGAATCTTCGGTTGCGCCAGCAGCCAGCGGGCAATCAGGACTTTCTGCTGATTACCGCCGCTGAGGTTATTGATGATTTGATCCATGGTTGGCGTTTTAATGTTGAGACGACGGATTTGATCCATGCAGTCCTGCGCCATCTTCACATGGCTGACAAACCCGCTTTTGCCGCTGTACTCCGGCATGTTAACGATGCTCATGTTCTCCATTACCGATAGCACCAGAAACAGGCCGGACTTTTTACGGTCTTCGGTGAGGAACGCCATGCCCTTTTCAATCGCGGTTGAGGGTGAGTCGATTGTCACCGGCACGCCATCAATCAGGATCTCGCCGCTGTCGAAGCTCTCCATGCCGAACAGGCTCTCCATCACCTCGCTGCGACCCGCACCCACCAGTCCGGCGACGCCGAGGATCTCCCCCCGGCGCACACTGAAACTGACGTCGGTGAAACGATCTTTGCAGGTGAGATTGCGCACCGTCAGCACCTCTTCACCAATTGCGCTGTTGAATTTCGGGAACAGCTGGGTCAGTTCGCGTCCCACCATCTGGGTAATCAGCGACTGACGGGTATATTTCGACGTCTGATCGCTGGCGATCCAGTTGCCGTCACGGAAGATACTGACTTCGTCGGTGATGGTGAAAATTTCATCCATCTTATGGCTGATGTAGATGATCGCTTTGCCCTGCTCCCGCAGGTCACGAATGATGGTAAACAGATGCGCTACTTCGGTTTCTGTCAGCGCGGAGGTGGGCTCATCCATGATCACGATGTCTGAATCCCATGACACTGCTTTGGCAATCTCAACCATCTGCTGTGACGCGATGCTCAGCTCACCCACCATCCGATCGGCTTTCAGGCGGATATTCAGGCGGTTCAGCAATTCCTGCGTCATCTGATTAAGCCGGGCGTGATCGACAAAGCCAAATCTCATCGGCTCGCGACCCAGCCAGATATTCTCGGCGACGGTCATGTAAGGCACCAGGTTGAGTTCCTGGTGGATCATTGAAATGCCGGAACGCAACGCGTCCATGGTGTCCTGAAACTGCACCGGCTCCCCTTTAATTTTGATGGTGCCCTGATCGGGACGATACATCCCGATCAGGCACTTCATTAAAGTGGATTTGCCCGCGCCATTTTCGCCCATCAAGGCATGTACCGTTCCCGGACGCACCCGCAACGAGACGTTGTCGAGGGCTTTAACGCCGGGGAAGAACTTGCTGATGCCTTCGGCTTCAAGCGCAAAAGCGTTCATACATCACCTCCGTACAGCTGGGTCGGGAACGACTATTTCAGGTTACGCTTGGTAAACTGTTCCATGTTTTCTTTAGTAATCAACTGGTAGGGGATATTGATGACTTTCTGAACTTTCTCGCCATTCACCAGTTTGATTGCCGTCTGCACCGCACCTTCACCCTGGCCCTGCGCATCCTGGAATACCGTGGCGACCATCTTGCCCTGCTTCAGCATTTGCAGCGCATCGGGTGTGCCATCGACGCCAGCGATCAGGATTTTGTCCGGGTTTTTACCCAGTGCCTGCAGCGCACCGATCGCCATTTCATCGTTGTTAGAAGCGATGGCATTGATCTCATCACCGGCGGTCATCCAGTTACTGACTACGTCTACCGCATCGTTACGGGTAAATTTGGCGGTCTGTTTCTGAACAATTTTGATGCCAGGGAATTTAGCCGCAACCTCTTCCACACCTTTAGTACGGTCACGGGTCGCTTCATTCGCCAGGTCACCCATCAGGATGGCAACGTTGCCTTTGCCGTTCATCGCTTTAGCCAGAGCTTCCATCTGTAAGCGTCCGGCCAGTTCCGAATCGGACCCGACGTAGGCCATTTTGCCGGTCAGCTCAGCCTGTGGACGGCGGTTGACAAAGATCAGCGGGATACCCGCTTTGCTCGCCTGGTCCATAATCGGTTTCACCGCATTGGTATCGACCGGGTTGACGATCAGCGCATCAACACCCTGACCGATAAAGTTCTGAACCTGCTGCAGCTGCTGTGAAACGTCGCCTTTTGCATCCTCAACCTGCCCTTTAACGCCATCTTTCTGCATCTCTTTCTGCATTGAGGTACGCAGAATGGTGAGGAAGTTGTCATCAAACAGCGCCATGGAGACGCCAACTGAGATATCTTTTGCCATAACCGCGGCAGGTAACATGCAGGCTAACAGTGAGGCGACAATCGTTTTTTTAATGTTCATAGGGACCCTTCTTATTTGTTAACTTGCTCAGCGGCTGTGACCGCGAATGAAAAATATCTTTTACATTCACCCAGCCTGTCTGGCGTCTGTTTCGGGAAATTTGAGGTAAGACTTCAGGTTCTGACTATTTTTGTGATCGACCACTCCTTTTCACAATCACTTGATCTGCAAACAGTTAACTTCAAAATAGCGTTTCACTTTCAGACGATAATGACGACCGTGATGATAAGCAGTTTATTTATTCCATATAATCACGTTTTGAAATTTTTATCATAAAAGCACTGAAACGGTTGTTTTAACATCGGCAAACAACAAAACTTTGACATGCCTCTAACATCTGCGGAGAAATGCCCGCAAAGTGAGATCCTGTTGGCAGTTTGAAAATCCAGCAGAATCGGGTAAAAATCGCCAATCCGCTGCTTTTACGAGCATCTGAACGCAATTCAGTAAACAGGGCTTTGACAAGCGGGATCTGCGCCGCTAATATTCGCCCCGTTCAAGCGATTCCTCTGTAGTTCAGTCGGTAGAACGGCGGACTGTTAATCCGTATGTCACTGGTTCGAGTCCAGTCAGAGGAGCCAGAATTAGAAAAGCCCGCTCAGGGAAACCTGAGCGGGCTTTTTGCTTTTATGTTTTCGGTCACGGCGGCATGACATCCCCGTCTGAATGGCTTACACCTCAAACCCGTAGTGCGAGCCGTCCGGCAGTTCCACCACCAGCCGCAGCTTACCCCCTGCCGCATCGATATAGCGCTTGAGTGTGGAGAGCTTCAGGTCGCGGCCCGGCTTCTCCATACCCGCCACGGTAGGCTGTGTAATGCCCAGCGCCTTTGCCATTTCGACCTGTGTTTTCTGCACTTTCTCGCGCAGCTCGGCAAGGTGAATGTTGAGCAGGATATCCGTCGCCATCGCCTGTGCGTCGGCAACGACTTCCGGTTTTTCATCCGCAATAAGCTGTTCAAGCGTTCTGCCCATCTGGTTACTCCTCATCTTTAAAACTATTCAGCCAGTGTGTGAATTCCCGATCGGCAACCGGAAGCATCTCCTGATAAAAACGCTTTTCATTGCCCACCTTATTTCCGGCACAAAGCACAATCGCCGTTCGGTTTGGGTCAAAAGCAAAGAAAGCCCTTATCGGATCGCCGCGACTCTGAATACGCAGCTCTTTCATGTTGATATAAACAGAGCCTTTTAGCGTATCCGCGTATGGCCTGGACAACCCCGGCCCCTTTTCGCGCAACACCATTAATGCTGCCAGTACGCAGGCGCGATCGCTCTCATTAAGCAAGGTAAACCAGCGATCAAACCTCTCCGTCGTTTTAATCATCCACACGGGATCTCCTTATTAATATAGGTCAAATACTATATAGGTGTAAAGCGATAATCGAGTGTGATGCAGGGGGATTTCAGATGCCTGTGCTTTTAGTGCAAAGTGAGAGAAGCGTTCAGCCGGGTCAGTGATGAATCCACACAACCTTCATCGTTTTGCGAGCTGTACCGGATTGGTTATGGGGTGAGATGATGTGAGGCGTTGTTATCAATAAGAAAGCCCGCTCAGGCTTCCCTGAGCGGGCTTTCACTTTGTTCGCATCGCTTCCCTGCCAGTGCAGAGTGACGCTTTTAGCGCGTGATTACGGCAGCGCGATACGGGCAATCTCGTCAGTGCCTTTGGTGGAGGAATCTTTGTTGAATTCCGCCTTAAGCGTGACATAGAGCGTGTTGTTGTCCGGGCCAATCAGCAGGCTGTTTGGGTTCTTGTCAAACGACCAGCTGTTTTTCACCGCGTAGGTGGTGGCATCCAGTTGCAGCACTTTCTTCGATTCGCGCTGGCTGATGTAAAGCTCATTGCGTTTAGCGTTGAACTTGATGCCCATCGCATCGCCTTCGATGCGCTTGATCACTTTGCCGGTGCGCTCATCAAAGATCAGCGTGGTTTTGCCTTTGGAGTCGTCAGTAACAAACAGGCGACCGGTAGCAGGATCTTCCGCCATGTTCAGGAACAGATACTCTTTGCCATCGCCTGCGGTCCAGCGCTTCTCGATTTTATGGCTGCGTGGATTGATCACCAGAATTTCACCCGAGCCGTTAGCCGCATAAATGCGCTCAGTCAGCGGGGAATAGATGATACCGGTGACCCATTTCCCGGCGTTTTTAATCTCGGTTTTCAGCTTAAACGTTCGGGTATCCACGACGGAGATATAGCCCGGTTCGGCTACGCGACCGACATAAAGCTCGTTGCCGTGCCACAGGACTTCACGCGCACCCGCCGGATAGCCTTCTTTACTGATCTTGCCCGGGAACACCAGACGCTGCAGCACTTTGCCACTCTGGGCGTCCACTTTGGAGATCGCGCCATCCAGTGAGTTGGTGGTGTAGAACACCTGACCGTTTTCATCGATAGCGGTACCGAAGTTTTTCATGTCGGTATGCGTTTCGCCTTTGGTCGTCAGCGTGGCCGGATCGAGACGATAGATCATGCCGCCGTTCACATCCTTAAACGCCTGCGCGCTGGCGACAAACAACGCTTTTGACGCAGGGGAGTAAGCCATTTCGTACAGACCATCACCCAGAGCGCGTTGTGTCACTGCGGTATTAACCGGTTTTGGGGCTTCAGCGGCAGGCGCATCGGCTTTTTTAGCTGGTGCCTGACACGCTGTCAGGCTAAAGGCAGCGGCAACTGCCATGGCAACAGCGGCTTTGCGCGGGCTTAACGATTTCATGCTGAACTCCGTCAGGAAATAAAGAATGAGAATCATACGCATTAACAGCCAGTAATCAAATGACGACGCTACTATCCAGACCTGTCCGGTCATTTTACCCGCGTTAAACCGCTTAACTGCCCCGTGAAATTCCACCTGAATGCCCTTTTTCTGCTTTCAAATCTGATAAACACCAGCAACTAAAAGGCTTTAAATTTTCCTATCACATTGAATTATAAATAATTAACATAAAGTTACACTTTCGATTGAATCCTTTGAAGAATATATAAAGCAAATGATTATCATTGGCGTTCTCATAACTGGCTGAGCGTCTTTCTCCAGAAGATGAGTGGATAAAAAATAACAACCAAAGACACAACGGTTTAACTCAATACCAATTTTTAATGGAAAATTTTATGGCTCGTAGTGGCAGGGAATCAGGTTTCAGAAACAGCTTTAGCGTCTCATTACTGACACTGGCGATACACGCCCTCTTCCACCCCGCCCTGGCGGCGGAGGAGACATCGCAGGATATGGTGGTCAGCGCCACGCCTGACGAAACCAGTGACAGCGGTAAGCAGAATTACGCGGTGCAGACCACCCGCGCGGGCACCAAATTAATGCTGACACCGCGAGATGTGCCTCAGTCACTCAGCGTGGTGACGCAGCAGCGAATGCAGGATCAGGATCTGCAATCGGTTAATGATGTGCTGACCAACGCCACCGGTATCTCCACCAATCTTATCGAAAGTGAACGCTCCGAGTACTATTCACGCGGCTTCAAAGTCAGCAACTTCACTTTCGATGGCATTCCGACCTCGGTTAACGATAACTGGAATTACGGCGATGCGGCGTCCGACACGGCAATCTATGACCGTATTGAAATCGTGCGCGGTGCGACCGGCCTGATGACCGGAGCGGGCAGCCCTTCGGCCTCGATCAATATGGTACGTAAACATGCTGACAGCAAAACCGCGACCGGCACGCTGAGTGCCAGTTATGGCAGCTGGAACAAGCAGCGCTACGTGGCGGATCTTTCTGCCCCGCTTAACAGCGATGGCAGCCTGCGCGGCCGCGTGGTGACCGGTTATACCGATCAGGAGAGCTGGCTGGATCGCTATCAAAAAACCAAAAAATTCATCTACGGCGTGATTGATGCAGACCTTACCGACAAGACGACGCTGTCACTGGGCTACGACTATGAAGATGACAACACCGGCAATCCAACCTGGGGTGGCCTGCCGATGTTTTACAGTAATAACGCCACGACACATTACGACCGCAGCCTGAATTCATCAGCTAACTGGGCGCGTTACAACACTAATTCGCGCAAAGTCTTTGCGGATATCGACCATAACTTCGATAACGGCTGGAATATTCATATCAACGGCACGCATGCTGAGAATACCTTCAGCGATAAGCTGCTCTATGTGATGGGCAATCCCGATCAGGAGAGCGGTGAAGGCACTACCGGTTATGGCAGTATGGATCGCGGCAAGCGTAAAATGGATTCAATCGATGGCTTTGCCAGCGGCCCGTTTGAACTGCTGGGTCGTCATCACCTGTTGATGGCCGGGGCAAGCTACAGCCGCCAGCATAATGCCGCCTACAGTCAGGATGGATTCAGCGATGCGGAGGCGGGTGAAATCACTGCCGCCGATATGGGGATTTTCAATAATAGCTGGAGCGGTAACGTTGCGGAGCCTGAATGGCAGGGCTGGTATCTCAACGATGATGACACTATTCGTCAGAAATCGGTCTATAGCGCTGCACGGCTGTCGCTGGCCGATCCGCTGTCGCTGATTATTGGCGCTCGCTATACCCAGTGGAGCACCCATGGCAGCAGCGGAGAGATGACCAAAAATAACACCACGCCTTATGCAGGGCTGGTGTATGACATTAATGACACCTGGTCCGCCTATGGCAGCTACACCGCCATTTTCCTGCCGCAGACTTATCGCGATACTCACGGCAGTTACCTCTCACCGGTGACAGGTAAAAGTTACGAGACCGGTCTGAAATCCGCCTGGAACGATGGCCTGCTGACCGCCAGCGTGGCGATTTTCCGCATCGAGCAGGATAACGTTGGACAGGCGATTGATGGCGTTTATCTGAGCGGCAATGAGCAGGCCTATGACGCCGCCAAAGGTGCAGTGAGTAAAGGTGCCGAGTTCGAGCTGAATGGCGCGCTGACCGATAATCTGCAGCTGACCTTTGGCGCAACCCGCTATGTGGCACGCGATAAAAGTGGCCGGTTCAACAGCTATCAGCCGCAAACCTCATTCAAGCTTTTCACCCGTTATCAGTTAGCCGCGATCCCCGAGCTCACCGTTGGTGGCGGAATTAACTGGCAGAACCGGGTGTTTAAAGATGTGACCAATGCCAGCGGCGACAGCGTACGGGTATATCAGGGCAGCTACCCGCTGGCCTCGTTGTTTGCCCGCTATCAGGTGAATAAGCAGGTTGCCGTACAGGCCAACGTCGATAATCTCTTTGACCGTGAATATTACAGCTATATGAACAGCTACGTTTACGGTGAGCCACGTAACGTGAATGTCAGCGTGTCTTATCAGTTCTGATAATGGTGAGCTGAGAGGCCAGACAGCCCGCGATTGCGGGCTGTTTAGTGTGCTGATTTAACAGGCATGATGCGTGTCAGGGCTGTCCTTCCATATTCCAGCGCGCTGATCCCATCACATCGAAAACATGCTGGTCGGTGAAAGCCGGAAATCTGGCGCGTTTTGCCGCCACTTTGAGCGCGTTGCAATAATCTTTATCGCCCCCTTTGATAATAAAATTATCCAGGGTGCCATCAATTTTGAAATCCAGATGGGCATTACAGCGTTTCCCCTTCCAGGCGTGCGGCTCTGATAGTGCAGCATCCAGCGCTTTTTTTATGCCAGAGGCCTGCTGACCATAGATATCGTTGTCCCCGACTTTTCCTGAACGTTTATAGTTGCAGGTTTCGAGTGCGCTTTTTTTAATACATTCGTGTGGAGTGAGAGGCGCACAACCGGCTAACAGGGCACAGCAGAAAATGGGAATGATCTTTTTCATGGATAAGTCCTTTTAGGTGAAAAGGGAACGGCGTCCTGCTCCCTGGTTATTCTGATATCAGGCTAAGCTAAACCCCTGCAAAGTGAATCAACACAGGGTTATTTTCCCGTTTTTTTTCGCCAGAAGAGAGAGAAAGCAATCGCTGTTAATACGCCAATCAGGGGCATCGTGGCCGCGCCCGCCAGAAAGTTGTGCTGGTCGATGCGTTTGTCCCTGCGGATATCCGCGAAGCGTGCGAGTGCCTGTTTTTCATCTGAGGCACGAACTTCCTCGAACTGTTTTTTATAACCCTGCTCTGTCAGATCGAAAGCTCGTGTTACGTCCGATCTTTCAAGTGCAACAGTGTATTTGCCTTTGGTATAGAACCTGTATTCTGACATTCAGCGATCTCACATCCCAGAGGATAGATTTGCACTATATCGGGTATGAATGGGTTTGCAGAACGCTTTTGGAAAATAGTGCGGCACAATACAGGCTCCAGCCTCCCTGCTGAGTTAACCGCATATCCTTTTCCAGCAAACTGCATGCAGTATTGCGGTAATATTTCCCGTGATGACCGTGGCTGTTAACTCTCTTCGGTTATCACTTTAAGCCCCAGATTCTCCCGCAGCGTGGCAAACTCATACTCATCGCGAAACAGTCCGCGACGGCGCAGTTCCGGGATCACCAGCTCCACAAACAGATCCAGCTGTTCCGGCATAATGGCTGGCATGATGTTAAAGCCGTCCGCGCCGCCCTGCTCCAGCCACTGCTGGAAGTCGTCGGCGATATCTTCAGCGGTACCGACAATCACGCGGTGTCCACGTGAACCGGCGGCGACGGCGGCCAGCTCACGCAGCGTCAGATTCTCGCGCTTTGCCATATCGGTCATCAGCTTAACGCGGCTCTGATTACCTTCGCCCAGCGGAACCTCCGGTACCGGGCCATCCAGTGGATATTGGCTGAGATCCATACTGAACCGCAGTGAGAGCTGACGAAGCCCGTTCTCAATATCCACCAGCGTATTCAGCTTTTTCCACAGCGCCTTCGCCTCCTCACGCGTGCGGCCAATAATCGGCATGACACCGGGCATGATCACGACATGATCCGGGTTACGCCCGGCGGCAATGACCTGCTCCTTTTGAGTGCGATAGAACGCTTGCGCTTCCTCCAGACTGGCGGAGGCGGTAAAGATCACTTCCGCTGTCTCAGCCGCCAGCTTCTGACCATCAGCAGAAGAACCTGCTTCGATAATCACCGGACGTCCCTGTGGCGAACGCGTGATGTTCAGGGGGCCTTGTACCTGAAAATGCTCGCCCTGATGGTTGATCGGTTTGATCTTCTCATCAACAAAATAGTCCCCGGTCGCTTTATCAGGCTGCACTGCCCCCGCTTCCCAGCCCCGCCACAATTTGTCTGCCACCTCAAGGAACTCCCGCGCACGGGCATAGCGGGAAGCGTGGTCGGGCATATCGCTGCGGCTGAAGTTACGTGCAACGTCAGTGGAAAACGAGGTCACGACGTTCCACGCGGCCCGGCCACGGCTGATGTGATCCAGTGACGAGAAACTGCGCGCCAGCGTAAAGGGATCGCTGAAGGTGGTAGAGGCGGTTGCGGCCAGGCCAATACGTCTGGTGTTGACCGCCAGCGCCGCCAGCATCGTCAGCGGTTCAAGGCGTGCCATGGTCGACGGCAGACGATACATGCTGGTTGCCAGTGCATCACCCACAAAGAACAGGTCGAACTTACCCGCTTCGGCTTTTTTAGCCAGCGTGATCAGCCAGTCGATGTCAGTGGGATCGCCCAGCTGTTCAGTCAGACGCCAGCCGCTCACGTGCTGACCCACCGGTTGAACAAACAGGCCGAGCCGCAGGCGACGTGATGGAGTGAAATGATTCATGAACGATTCCTGGTCTGTAAGGTGAAAAGGCGCGCCGCAGCGCGCGCTTAAAAAAGGGTGTCCGTCGCCAGCAGCGCCTGCTCCAGCGCGCGGGCAGAGACGCTAAACGGCAGCCGTTCTGCGCAGGCCTGGGGGAATTTAATCTGCTGCGCGAGGTTGCGCAGCGCGCTATGGCGATCGCCGCGTAACACCGGCAGCTTCAGCGGCATATCGTAGTGACGCAGCAGCGCAAGGAGTTCTGCATCCGCGACACCGTCATGTTCCATCAGCGACTGCACCAGCAGGCTGAAGCCGACTTTCTCACCGTGCAGCCAGTGATGCAGCTCCGGCAGGTGCGTCAGTCGATTGTGAATGGCGTGCGCAAAGCCCGGCGTCGGCAGCAGGTCGCGCACACTGTTCGCCAGCCCGGCGAGCACGATAGTGGCATCAATGACTCTGACCAGTTCAGGCGTGACCCGCTGCTGCTGGCAGGCCAGGATCGCGGCGTCTCCCTGCTGCCGAAAAGTGTCCAGCGCCTGCCGCGCGGTCATCACCTTAAGATCCAAAGCCAGATCATCAGGGTTGTGCTGGTGATAAGGCCGGAATTCATAATATTTGGCCAGCGCATCCACAATACCCGCTTTCAGGTAGCGCACATCGCTCCGGGCGATCACTTCACTGTCCACCAGCACCAGCTCCGGCATTTTCCCCAGCGGCTGGCTGTGCAGATGGCCGCCTTGCTCGTTATAGATGATGGCAATCGGTGACCAGGCCGCGCAGGTTGCCGCCTGGGTCGCAAAGTTAACCAGTGTGACCGCCGGCAACTGGCTGGCAGCGGCTTTAGCCGCATCCAGCACGCGTCCGCCCCCAATCGCCAGCAGCAGTTCTGCGCCCTGCTGTTCGGTATGGTGTTTTAAGCTGGCGATGGCCTGTTCTGTACATTCGCCCTCTAAATAGTCGAGCTGCCAGCGGATGCCATTCTCTTCAAGACTCTGGCTTAATTCCGGATTAACCGCCTGCCACGCCTGAGGAGAGGTAAAAATACGAATATGGGTGGCATAGGGTTTAATAAACTGACCGGCGCGGATGCGCAGGCCCGCCTCATGCGCATAGGCTCGCGGAGATGTAATGGCTAACACAGCAGCATCCTGATTATATAAAATAGAAAAAGACTTTTATTACAGTGAGTTAATAGCGTTTCATGGAATTTAATTTCTTTTCTGAATACTACGACAAATAATAATTTAAGCAATCAAAAACCGGCCATTTCATATTCACAAATCCGCATTAGGTTAGTTATTTTTCACACATAGCGACCCGGCTTTTACTGTTAATCTCTCATTCTGGCTGAATGAATTAACTGCCTGCCTGGCAGTTTTCCGGGAAATATTATGCAACTCGATTTTCGTCAGGTCAGAGAAGATGAGGTAGATGTTTATCTGGCGCTGATGCATGCCGCCTATGCACCCGTTAAAGCACTGGGCATTAAATTTGATGCCGCCACGGCTGACCGCGCTACAGCATTACGCCATCTGCAGAATCATGGCGTGTATGCGCTCTACATGCGTGACCAGATGGTTTCATCAGTGACCGTTCGCTATCCCTGGGGGCCGCTGCCCGGCCCGTTTGGGCTGCCGCATATCGGCTGGTTTGGCGCGCATCCCGACTATCCCGGCCACCATTTTGGTCGCCAGGTTCAGGATCGGTTAGAGCAGGAAATCCTGATCGATCAGTTGCATGCCCCTGCGGTCTCGCTGGGCACCGCCACCCATCACCCCTGGCTGAAAGAGATGTATCTGAAACGTGGCTTCCAGCCGATGCATACCCGCGATCTCGGTAAAGGTCACATCACCCTCTATATGAAAAAAGTACTGGACCCGGCGGCACATGATGCCTGGCTGAGCCGCCAGACAGCAGCAGAAGGAAACCCGCTATGAGCAGCGATAATCCCGCATCACTGGGCGAACAGCCGATCGCGTTTCGCCACGAACTACACCGTTTTCCGGAGCGACCGCAATGAACCTGAGCGTAATGCTGGCTGAACATATCCTTTATGGTCAGCCGGATGAGTCAGCGCACCAGCACGCGCGTGAAGGTGTGCGGGACTTCCTGGCGGTGAGCTGGCCGGTGTTACAGGGCGAGGTGCCGGATAGCGGCTTACCGGCACTGCGCACAATCTACCGCGACGGCAGCGTGCGCTCGCAGGCGCTGCTGCTGGGCTATGCCGGACATGCGCTGGACTACGATGATTTTCATGCCGATTTTCGCGGTCACCCCAGCGTAGTGATCCTGCCCGCCCTGCTCGCCTGGCAGCAATATCAGCCAAAGCGCCTGAACCGTTTTCTGGATGCTTACGTCACAGGTGTGGAAATGGCTGGTCGTCTGGGACTGGCTGTCAGCCAGCAACATTACGCGCTGGGCTATCACAACACGGCAACGCTGGGCACCCTGGCAGCGGCGGCGGCACTGGCGCGTTTGCTGGCGCTGGAGAGTGATGCAACCGCGACCCTGCTGGGGATCGCTGCCACCCAGGCCAGCGGGCTACGCGCACAGTTTGGTTCGGCGGTGAAACCACTGCACGCTGGTTTTGCCGCAGAACGTGCGGTGTCAGCGGCTCTGCTGACACTGGCCGGAATAGATGGCCGTCAGGCGGGTGTGATTGAGGCTTTTCTGGCAGCCAGCAGTTCGGGTCAGGCGCAGCCGGAGAAATTGCTGGAAAACTGGGGCCGCCCCTGGCGGATTAGCGCGCCCGGACTGGAGTTCAAACCTTTCCCAACCTGCGCGGGTACCCACAGCGCAGCGGAAGCGGCACAAATGCTGCGCCAGCAGTGGCTGGCAGCCGGCAAACCTCTTGATGCGCTGCTGAGCCAGATTGTCGATATCACCGTCGCCTTCCCGCCAGGCGGTGACATCGCCGCTTCCATATCCGTTCCGACGCACGGCATTGAAGCGCGTTTCAGCCTGGAATATGTGATTGCTGCGATGCTGATCTACGGCGATCTGCGTTTGCAGGATTTCGCCGAAGGCGATCTCAATCATCAGATTATGCCGCTGGCCGCCCGCGTCCGTCGTACTCCCGATAACAGCGCGCCGCCCGATGCGATCAATCCCGCCCTGCGCTTCCATGACGTCACGCTGACGCTGAGTGATAGCACAAAGCTGCATCAGCGCCGCACGCGCCAGCAGTCACTGGCAGAGAGTGTGGATGTAAACAGGAAACTGCTGCTGGCGCTGAAGGCGTCGTCGCCCGGTCTGCTGGCAGCCAGTGAGCTGCGTTCAACGGCAGATTTGCAGGCGCTGGGGCGCGCAGTGCTGAGCGCCCTGTAACCGACTCATAACGGGGGAATAAAGGCCTGCACCGGCGTGACTTCCCCGGCAAATTTACGCACCTGCACCACCGTAATCTGCCCGCTACATCCCTGCGCCAGAGATGACGTCCCGATATCCAGCGTCAGCACATTGGGATTACCGTGACGACAAAGCGGACGGGCGGCAGTGGCGTCGACCGGATCGTACCAGGCACCGGTTGGCAGCTGTACCACGCCAGGCATAACCGTGTCGGTGAGACGTGCGCTGGCGAGCACATGGCCCCGATCGTTACAAAGCTCAATGATGTCGCCATCCGCGATAGCCCGGGCTGCCGCATCCTCGCTGTTGAGGCTGCAGACTTCACGCCCGCCACGCTTGCCACTCTGACTGAAATCACCAAAATCGAGCTGACTGTGCAGGCGCGTCGCGGGCTGATTGGCAATCAGCCAGAATGGGTAGTCGGCGCTGGGTTTTTGCTGTGGTTCACGCCATACCGGATGGCCGGGACAGTTGTCATAACCAAAGCTGGCGATAGTGGCGGAGAAGATCTCAATTTTGCCGCCTGCTGTGGGCAGCGGTGCAGCATCAGGGTCTGCGCGAAACGCATTGATCATCCGTCCACCATCCTTCACCTGCGGCAACGCCAGGATGCCCTGCTGCCAGAACTGATTGAAATCCGGTGTCTGCACCTGATGCGCCGCCAGTTTTTCCTGTAGCTGATGGTAAAGATGCTGCAACCAGCCTCGCGCATCGCGCCCTTCGCTAAACGCTTCCTCCCGGCCAAGTTGCCGGGCCAGATCACGGAAAATCGTGTAATCGTCCCTGGCTTCGGCGTAAGGCTGTGCCACTGGCTGCATGGCGATTAAATGGCGATCGGTCGGCGCACCGCCGATATCCTCTCGCTCCAGGGTCATGGTGGCGGGCAGGACGATATCAGCATGACGCGCACTGGCGGTCCAGACGCTCTCATGCACGATGAACGTATCCAGCTGGCAAAACGCCTGACGCAGCCGGGCCAGATCCTGATGGTGGTGAAACGGATTGCCGCCCGCCCAGTAAGCCAGCCGGATATGAGGATAAGTAAGCTGACGGCCATTGTAGTCAAACCTGGTGCCAGGATTGAGCAGCATATCGGCAATACGGGCTACCGGAATAAAGCGGTCGATACCATTTTTACCCTGCGGCAGGGACGGAAAACTGACCAGATTGTGATGTTTGCCATAATGGCCCAGCGCACCCAGTGCATAGGTATAGCCGCCGCCGGGCAGCCCGGGCTGTCCGAGTGCCGCCGCCAGCACCAGGCCAAGCCACACCGGTTGTTCGCCATGCTCGGCGCGTTGTAAGGCATGGGCGACCGTAACCAGTACGCGCTTGCCGTGCAGCTGTCGGGCGAACTGCCTGATCAGGTCGCTGCTGACGCCACAGATCGCGGCCGCCCACGGCGCGTCACGCACCACGCCATCCTCTTCACCCCGGATGTAGGCCACCATCTGAGGCCAGCCGACACAGTAGCGCGCCAGAAATGCCTCATCGGTTAACCCTTCGGTGATTAATACCGCCAGCAGGCCGAGTATAAACGCCGCATCCGTTCCGGGTCGCAGCGCCAGCCACTCACCCTGTGCTTCCTCTGGCAAATCGCTTTTCAGTGGGCTTACCGAGATAAAACGGGTGCCGCGCTGTGCCGCACGCTGCATAAAACCGCGCTCGGTATGCTCACTCAGGCCGCCGCTGGCCACCTGGGCATTTTTCAGCGCCAGCCCGCCAAACGCCAGCACCACCTCGCTGTGACCGGCAATCTCTTCCCAGCTCACGCCACGCCGGGCGACTTCATTCATGTCGCCCACAATATGCGGCAGCAAAACCGATGCCGCGCCGGAGCTATAGCTGTTAACTGAGCGAACATAGCCGCCCAGCGTGGTGTTCAGGAAACGGTGCACCTGACTTTGGGCGTGATGGAAACGGCCTGCGCTTGACCAGCCGTAAGATCCGCCAAAAATCCCCGCCGGGCCGTAAGCTTCACCGACCCGCTTAAGCTCCTGTGCAACCCGATGACTGGCTTCCTCCCAGCTAACCGCGACATATTCATCTGCCCCGCGACGCCGATCCGGGCCAGGCCCGTTTTCCAGCCAGCCACGCCGTATCATCGGCCGTGCGACGCGTGCCGGGTGATTAAGTGCATGACGGAAGTTTTGCAACAGCGGACTGGGGTCGGGATCGCCCCCGAACGGCTCAATAAGCAGTTGATCGCCGCTGCGCTCAGCGTGAAAAGCGCCCCAGTGGGCGCTGTGCATTACCGGTTTTTGCGTCATCCTGCTTCCTGGTTATCACAAAAGAAACGGTGCTCAGAGCACCGTTGCGATAAAGTTTCTGACGCGTCCGTTGTCCGGATCGTCGAGTACCTGCTGCGTCGGGCCAGCCGCTACAATTTTGCCGCTCTCCATAAAGACGATGTTATCGGCGACCTCGCGGGCAAATCCGATTTCATGGGTGACAACCACCATGGTGATACCGGAATGCGCCAGCTGTTTAATGACCTGCAGCACTTCACCCACCAGTTCCGGGTCAAGCGCCGAGGTCGGTTCATCAAACAACATAACGCCAGGATCCATCGCCAGTGCGCGGGCAATCGCAACGCGCTGCTGCTGACCACCGGAAAGGTTTTGCGGCCACTCATCTTCGCGACCAGACAGCCCCACCTGTTTCAGCAGCGCCAGTGCTTTGCTGGTCGCCTGATGGCGACTCTGCTTTTTCACCCGCATCGGCGCATCCGTGATGTTCTGCAGCACGGTACGGTGCGGGAACAGGTTAAATTGCTGAAACACCATGCCGATTTCCGCCCGCTGGCGTGCAATGGCACTGCTGTTGAGTTCGTGCAGCGCCTGGCCTTTTTGTCGGTATCCCACCATCTGGCCGCCGATACGGATGGTGCCACCATCCAGCTTCTCAAGGTGATTAATGCAGCGCAGCAGCGTGGATTTACCGGAGCCGGATGGCCCCAGAATCACCGTGACCGACCCGGCAGGTATATCCAGGTTAACGTCGTCGAGGATGGTTACGCCAGAGAAGCGCTTAGTGACCCTGCGCAGTGCAATTGCTTCAGCCATTGCTCACACTCCTTTGGGTTTTCGGCAGCGAAAAGCGCGGCAACGACGGCCAGAGGCTGCGCTTTTCACGTCGCGTGACACCGCGGCCAAAATAACGCTCCACGTAATACTGGCCCACCGACAGCACTGAGGTCATCAGCAGATACCACAGGGTGGCGACCAGCAGCAGCGGGATCACTTCATAGGTGCGCTGATAGATAATCTGCGCCGAAAACAGCACATCCTGCAGAGAAATCACTGACACCACTGCCGTGGTTTTCAACTGGCCAATGATCTCGTTACCCGCTGGCGGCATAATGGCGCGCATCGCCTGCGGTAAAACGGTATGACGGAAAATCTGAGCCGGGCGATATCCAAGCGCGCGTGCCGCTTCAATCTGCCCATTACCCACGCTCTGGATACCCGCGCGCACAATTTCTGCGGCATAGGCGGACTGATGCATGACCAGCGCGATCACTGCCGCACTAAACGGGCTGACCAGCGCGTTGGACTGTGCACTCCAGATCTCACCTAAACCGGGAATTGACAGCGCTATTCTGGGATAGAGCGCCGCGATGTTGTACCAGAGAAACAGCTGCACCAGCATCGGCACGCCACGGAAAAACCAGGTGTAGGCCCAGCTCACCGCAACCAGAACCGGATTTGATGAGAGACGCATCAGCGCCAGCACCGTGCCGAAGGCAAAGCCCAGCACCACTGAAATGGCGGTGAGCTGCAGCGTCATTAACACCCCCTGCAGAATGGAGGGCGCAGTGAAGTTTTCTGCGATGATCCCCCACTCAAAGCGCGGATTGTTAATCATCGAATGTGCCATCGCCACCACGCACAACAGCACCACCAGCGCACTCAGCCAGCGTCCGTAGTAGCGTTTACTGACGATTTTCAGATCGTCAGTGTGGTTCTGAATCTCACTCATTTAAAAATCTCTTCGTTGCGTCGGGCTTCGGTCACAGCACCAAATCCGATTCCCCAGTTATCGAGGATTTTCCGGTAGCTGCCATCTTTGATTAATGAGTTCAGCGCGGCCTGCACGGCAGGTTCAAGTGGAGAGGCTTTTGGGAAAGCGACAGAGACCGGTGCATCGTTAACGGTGATTTCGCCGCTCATTGTCAGCGGTTTGATTACCTTAACCTGCCACAGCAGCCCCTCATAGGGACCCAGGAACAGCGGTACGCGACCGCTGACCACCGCCTGCACGCCAGCCGGACGATCCGGGAATATCGCTACCTTGATGGGCTGTTTACCTGCGGCCTCACAGTCTTTACTGGCTTCTTCCAGCCGCGTAACCTGGGTGGTACCGGAACCGGCGCCGACTTCTTTGCCGCAGACGTCACTGAGTGATTTAAACGGGGCGATACTGGCGTCTTTTCGGGAAATAATTCCCAGCAGGCTGGCGTTGTAGTAGCCGACAAAGTCGATCTGTTTCAGGCGGGTCGGTGTGGCATTTATGTTCGACAGCGCCACATCGTAACGTCCGGTTTTCAGACCGGGAATGATGTTGTCGAAGCCGCCCGTGTCGCGCCACTCTACCGCGATACCCAGACGTTCACCCACCGCATTCATGATGTCGATTTCGCGACCGGCCAGCGTCTTATTATCTTCTTTATAAAAGGTAGTTGGCGGCGTATTCGGGTTTGTTCCTGCCACAATGTAGCCACGCTTGAGGATATCCGCAGGAATCAGCGTTTTCAGCGCCGGATCGGCTTTAACATGTATGCTGCTGTCAGCAGGCACTGAGGGTTCTGCCGCAAAGCTGACGGATGCGTTGAGCACGAGTGTGAAAAGGGTCATTCTTTTTATCAATTTCACCGGAACCTTTCTCCTGATATTTAAAATGTTCCCCCAGAGGGAAAAGCGATCGTGACCTGTTGTCAGCGCTGAAAGAAAGCCAGATAAGCGGCGGGCTCCAGAGCTTTTATCATCCTCGTAACGTTCTGTTGTCATTCTCAGTGAAGACCGGCGGCGATCACAAATGCTAAAACCGGGAATATTTTGCTGGAATATGGCAATGGCGCGCGTTGCGAGGCTGTTGAACAGGCGCTGGCATCCTGTGACCGAAGAGATGAGCCGTTTGGTAAGGATTGGCGAGGCGAGAAAACGTCATACTGCGGTTAATTAATTGGCACAGCCAGGCTCTGATGATTAATAAAAATATAATTTCATTGATAAGTATTTATTGAAAAATCATCCCTCTGCGCCTGACCGATTCTTTTATCCGGGACTTATTTGATCAAAATCAATAACTATTTATTCAGGTAATGTAAAGACTGCGGCAGGCACGGGAACCATAATTTTAATCAACATTATCAATACATTACGCGAAGTAAATCAAAGATTAGCAGGCAGATAGTTTCCCTTGAGAATAATGAAAGCCTCATTAATCAGATCATTGATTAAGCATAAATAATATTAAAGCTTCGTCTGGCACTGACGATAAGAAGATCATCTTTGAATTATTTAACAGCCTCTTCTCTGCTTCTGATATCTCACTAAAGGTGAACCTTATGGGCCTTGCTCAACGCATCTCCGATATTAAAATTGGGAAAAAACTGGGCGTCGGTTTTATCGTCGTCATTGCTGCCTCCCTCGCCATTACTTTTATCGCTTTCGATTGTTTTCGCAGTATTAAAGACAACTCCGCCCGGCGCACGATTACCGTGGAGATGGTAAACACGTTAAGCAAGGCACGCCTTAACCGCACCCTCTACCAGTACACCAAAGATCCCAAATTTGCCACGCAGAACGTTCAGGCCCTGAAGGAGTTAGATGCCCTTTATAAACGGCTGGATGGATTCAAATGGGATGAGATGGGCCAGCAGAAAGTCGCGCTGATGGGGCAGTTACTTAACGATTATCAGAATCAGCGCCAGACATTCGTGACTGCTGCGCAGGCGACAAGCAGCGCCTTTGATGCCATTAAACCGGGTGCCCTGATTGCGCTTGCGCATCAGTTTGAATCACTCGATATGGCTCTGACACCCGACGCGGCGCTGCCGGTCATGCACCTGGCCGCAGCGCTGTTTGATGCGGCCAATGTTGAAAAAGCGTTTCTCGATAAGCCGTCTGAGGCCAGCAGAGAGGCGATTCTTGAAGAATACACCGCTATCAACACCCTGAGCGAGCAACTGGATATTTTCGCCCAGCCGAATATTAATGACGTAACGCGAAATGTGCTCAGCACTCTGACGCAGCAACGCCAGGCTTTAACGCGCTATGTCGATGCGACAGAGAAAGAAAAGAGCGAATCGGCGGGCCTGACCACCACCGCAGAGCGGCTCAATGCGGCGGTCTCCGATACCTTTGCCTATCAGTCCCAGCTATCCTCTGAATTTATCAAACAGGCGGAGTGGCGCATTGCTTTTGCCGCGCTGATTTGTGTGGTGCTGAGTCTGCTGATTGCCTGGCGGATCACCCGCAACATTACGCTGCCATTGAAAGAGACGCTGAACGCAGCGCAACGTATTGCCAGCGGTGATTTAACAACCTCACTGAAAACCACACGTGGTGATGAGTTAGGTCAGCTGATGCAGGCGGTAGATGCAATGAACATCAGCCTGCAGAACATCATCACCAACGTGCGTGATGGCGTCAGCAGCGTGGCGCGTGCCTCGGCGGAAATCGCGGCAGGTAATACCGATCTTTCATCCCGCACAGAACAGCAGTCTGCCGCAGTGGTTCAGACCGCGGCCAGCATGGAAGAGCTCTCTTCAACGGTGAAACAGAATGCGGAGAACGCTCACCATGCGAGTCAGCTGGCGACAGACGCGTCAGTGAATGCCGGACGTGGTGGCGAGATTATCCGTGACGTTATCGAAACCATGAACAACATCAGCCAGAGTTCGGGCAAAATCGGCGAGATCATTCACGTCATCAACAGCATCTCTTTCCAGACCAATATCCTGGCCCTTAACGCCGCAGTCGAAGCGGCACGAGCCGGAGAGCAGGGCCGCGGATTTGCGGTGGTTGCCGGTGAAGTCAGAAATCTGGCCCAGCGCAGTTCACTGGCCGCCAAAGAGATTGAAACGCTGATACGCGAGTCACTTGATCGGGTTCATGATGGTTCTGAGTTTGTGGAACGCGCCGGTACCACCATGGATGACATCGTCCGCTCTGTCAGTCAGGTTAAAGATATTATGGGTGAGATTGCTGCCGCCTCTGACGAGCAAAACCGCGGCATTTCTCAGATCGCCACGGCAATGGCCGAGATGGATACCACGACGCAACAGAACGCCGCGCTGGTTGAAGAGTCTTCCGCCGCAGCCAGCTCACTGGAATCTCAGGCAGATGAACTGGAAAAAACAGTGGCCGTATTCCGTCTCTCTCCCGGACAAAGCAGCGTCAGCCGGGGCGCACCTGCCCTGTCGCCGCGTTTAGTGCCCGCAGTGCCCGTTAATGCATCAGCAGACTCAAGCTGGGAAAGCTTTTAACGGTTAGCGAAGCGTTAATTCTGTCTGACCGTAAATAGAGCCAGCCTTAATTGATTGAGGCTGGCTGAAATAACAGCCCTTTTCAGACAAATAAGTGATCTGATTAATCAGAAGATAATAAGCCGCAGCGGTTAACGCGGGAATGACAGGGTCAGGCGGGCATCCGTAAATTGAGGGAAGATAATATTATCGGCCACGACAGCTGAAACAAGCTGGCCCGAACCTGATGATTCCGGTTTATATCCCGGCTGGCTTTGAAATGAGGGTAGATAACAATCGCGATCGGTCTGTACAGAAAGCGATGGAGAGAGAGTTGTCGTCCCTGACAGCTTCTCCGGCCGGTATACGCTTTCGCGCAACCGATGAGGTCGTCCGCTTCGTCGTTTTCCGGCCGGAGCCGGACTACGTCCATTGGCATCAGTTCCGTTACTGCTAGTTCAGCTCTTCGTTCAGGCTTGCAAGCGTCTGCAGGTACGGCACCTGCTGTTGAGCAATCGCCGGTGACTCAAAACTACTCAGCCAGCTTCTGGCTTCGGCGATTTTCGTCAGCCGATCCGCGTTGCTTTCAGATTTCGCCATATAACCCAGTTGGGTAAAGAGTGTTGCGATACTGATTTCTTTTTCACCCAGGGCAAGGCTTAGTGCCGCTTCGCCAATAATGACGTGGCCTTTCTCGTCGTTTTGAAATAACACAGAAAATCCTCCATTAGATACGAATTGATGACAACCTCACCAGAGACTGTAGTCGTAAAAGAGAGAACTGCCCGAATTTATCACTAAAAATCGCGCAACTTGCTGAACAAATGTTCTTAATGTTTTTTTCCGGATTGTTCTGTTTGTCTCTGCCGCCCTTCCTGTCAGACTTGCTTTTAAATTCACGATGGGATGTCACCATGAAACTTTCCATTCTCCTTACGCTGCTGGCTGCAACGGTCTGCTCCGTTTTTGCTGCCCATGGCAAATTTGAAACGCAGCAGGCTGGCCAGTCACTCTTCACGCAAAGCGGGGAAACGATCAGCGAAGAATAATGGCTGCGCGCGGCATCGTCAGTGACCGGCCAATCGGTTATGATCCGTTGCCATTTACCTGCCGGTTGCCCGATGTCTGCCATTATCGATACGTTTATCGCCCCGCCCTGCTTTGATGAGATAACCCTTCTCTTTCAGGACGACCATCTCCTGGTGATCAATAAACCCAGCGGTTTGCTGAGCCTGTCAGGCAAAAATCCGCAAAACCTCGATTCGGTGCATCATCGGCTGGTGAAGCTTTTTCCTGGCTGCGCGCTGGTTCATCGGCTCGATTTTGGCACCTCCGGGCTGATGGTCGTCGCACGCAGCAAAACGATTAATGCGGCACTCTGCCAGCAATTCAGCCAGCGCAGCGTGCGTAAAGCTTATCAGGCGCTGCTGTGCGGGCACCTTGCCGATGACGAAGGCGTCATTGATGCCGCGATAGCGAAAGATCCGGCGCAGTTTCCCCGGATGGTGATTTGCCCGATCCAGGGGAAACCTGCGCGCTCACGCTACCGGGTCATAGAACGCGGTTATTATCAGGAAAAAAAGGGAAAGGGATTGCCAGTCACGCGGGTTGAACTGATGCCGGAAACCGGGCGCACCCATCAGCTGCGCATTCACTGTCAGCAGCTGGGGCACCCGATTCTGGGCTGTGATCTCTACGGCGGGCTTTTGCTGCCTGGCGCGGAGCAGGCAGAGAGACTGATGCTGCACGCCAGCGGATTGACGTTTGTTCATCCTGTCAGCGGCAGCACGCTGCAACTCTCTGCCGACAGCCCGTTCTGAATGCGTCAGCGCGCTGTTACCACATCAAATCATCGGGAACTTTGAAATCAGCATAAGGATCATCTTCGTCCTGTGCTTCTTCGCTTAATGCACTGTTTAATACGATGGCACTGGCATCACGCTGCGCAATTTTATCCGCTACGCTGGCCGGGATGATGGCGTACTGGCTCTCGCCATTATTGTCAGCTGCCAGGCGGGCAATGGCGAGACGCCCATTGATCAACTGAGTCTGCGTCAGCTTATCAACCATAATCTTTTTGATCAGGTTATTGTCGGTGAAGTTGAAGCTGATGTTGCCTCTTGCCACGTCAATTTTGTTCATTTCGATCAGCTGTTTGACCTGCGCTTTGTACTCTTTAGACAGCACAGCCAGTTTCTGCTGCTCGTTCAGCTGCTTATCCCGCTCAAGCTGCGCTTTTTTGTTATCTTCCACCGCCGCTCTGGCTTCGCGTGCCTGAACCCTGGATTTCTTCGCTGTCCGCTGAACCTTGTCCATTTTTTTGCTGGATACTAATCCCGCTTTCAGCATCTGCTCTTGCAAGGTGAGTTTTGTCATTGTCGTCTCTGAACCTGTGAAATAATGTCCGGGATTATACCTGTAATCGTCCGGGCTGTACCAGGTTGCCGCACCTGCCGCGCCCGCGATTGCGGGCAGCCTCTCAACACTGTGCTAACATCCCCCGGTCAAAATCACCTTATTGAGCACCATGTCAGAGCTAACAAAACGTAAAAATGACCCTGAAGGGCTGAAAAAACGCATCATCGCAGGCGCACTGAAAACCTTCGCGGAGTTTGGTATGCAGGGTGCCAGGATGGAGCAGATTGCTGAGCATGCGCAAACCACTAAACGCATGGTGGTCTATCACTTTGGCAGTAAAGAGCAGCTTTATATCCACGTGCTGGAGCAGGTTTATCAGCAGATACGTCAGCACGAAACCGGCCTGAACCTGGCGGCGATGGAGCCGGAACTGGCCATGACCCGCCTTGTGGAAGCCAGTTTTGATTACCATGTCGAGCATCCCGATTTTATCCGGCTGGTCTGCAGTGAGAACCTGTTGCGCGGGCGCTACATTACCCAGTCGCCGCAGATTAAAGCCCTTAACCGCAGCGCGCTGGATCTGCTGGATGACATTCTGGCACGCGGTCAGCAACAGGGCGTGTTCACTGCCGATGTGCAGACCATCGATGTCCATCGCCTGATCAGCAGTATCTGCGTTCATCACGTCTCAAACCGCTACACCTTCAACGCCCTTTTCAGCCCGGACAACAGCGAAGCAGAGAGTATCCGCCGCAATCGTCAGCTGGCTGTAACCGCAACGTTACGCTATATCCGCAAATAATTGCCCGCAGGCCGGGCTGCGCTTAGCCATAGTCTACGCTTACTGATACTTGTCACTAAAATGCAATAATAAGGAATGCTGTTGTGAGCAGAGATGCACGCCTCTATCCGCTTCGTCAGACCCATGTTGAACCCGATGATGATGCGCTGTGGAACTGGGCGCAGAACGCGCAAATCGGCAGCCGTCACCAGGTTCAGCGTCCCGCCAGTGAAGCGGAATTACAGAGACTTATCCGGGAGTCACACGGCCAGATTCGGGTGATCGGCAGCAAGCTGTCGCCTGGTCGTATGCTGCATGTCAGTGATGACGATGTGCTGCTCGATCTCAGCGCCCTGAGCGGCCAGCTTGCCAGTGATGAACAGAGCGTGACCTTTGGTGGCGCGACCCCGCTTGAGCAGGTCTATCGCAGACTGACCGAAATGAACCGCATGCTGGCTTCATCGCCAGGCGTGATTGCGATTCAGACACTGGCGGGCGCGATGGCGACCGGAACGCACGGCCAGGGATTGCAGCAGAGTTCGATTGCCGACGAAGCGCTGGCAATCAGAATGGTGCTGGCCGATGGCAGCGTGCGCGAATTTGTTCGTGGCGACGCTGACTTCCCGGCAGCGCAGGTCTCACTGGGCGCACTAGGCATTGTTACCGCGGTAACCCTGCGTACCCAGCCGTTTAGCATCTTCACCTGCCACAAATATGCCGTCTCTGCCGATACCCTTGAAGAGGATCTGCTGCGCTGGAACAACGACTATCCGCTGAGCAAAGCCTGGTGGTTTGTCGATGACAACCTGATGCACGTCTGGAACGCCCATGAGGCGAGTGACGAAGAGCGTCAGCGCTACGAAGCGCAGGGTCGTCAGGTGGTGGAACATGAGGGCGACGTTGACGAAAGCCTCAACGACACTATCGACCAGACGCTGGCACATATGCACCGCGATACGCAGATTGAGGGCAAAGGGGGAAAACAGTTTCGCACCGTCACCCGTTTTCGTGATTTCACCGATGTTACCGGTGACATTTACCAGCTCTTCTGCCGCGGCATTGCGGTGCCGCAGATCAATGTGGAAATCGGCGTGCCGCTGGCAAAAACCCCGGCCATCATTCGCCGCATCAAGCAGTGGTATGCCGAGAACCGTCCGCATATGCACTACCCGATTATCCTGCGCTGCACCGGTGCATCATCGGCCTGGCTCAGTCCGGCCGCTGACCAGCCAACCTGCTTTTTCGGCTTCGTGGTCTATTACGCCGACGATGGTTCGCTGTCACAGGAAGGACTGCACTTCCTGACTGAAGTGGAAAAACTGCTGGCCGAAGAGGGCGGACGCCCGCACTGGGGCAAATATTACGATGAAGAACGTTACAACTGGCGTGAGATCTATCCGCAGTGGGACGCCTTCCGCGCCCTGCGCAGCCAGCTCGACCCAAATGGCCGACTGGGTAACGACTACATCACGCCACTTTTTGACTGATTGAGGAAAGCTATGTTTGCCTGGGTAACGCTGTTAACTCAACCCGATTATCTGGTGGGCGTGAAAGCGCTGCACCGTTCGCTGCAACAGAGCCAGAGCCAGTGGCCGCTGGTGGTGATGACCACGCCGGCGATTTCAGCGTCTGACTGTCAGATTTTGCAGGATGAGGGCTGTGTGATTAAACCGGTCGAGCCCCTCTATCCGCGCGACGATCTGGATCAGCACTACGCATCGGCGCAGTTCGGCGAAGTCTGGACCAAGCTGCGCGCCTGGCAGCTAACCGATTATGAGCGCGTCGTATTTCTGGATGCCGATATGCTGGTCCTTCAAAACATGGATGAGCTGTTTACCTTGGCTCTGGGCGATAACCCGCTCGCCGCCTGTCACGCCTGCCGCTGTAATCCCAACCAGATTGCCTCTTATCCGGCAGAGTGGCAGCCTGAGCAGTGCCACTATACCTGGCAGGCGCGCGGTGAAAAGGCGCCAGAGAGTGTGGATCTTTACCTGAACGGCGGTTTTCTGGTGCTGAAGCCCGATAATGCGATGTTCGACGCACTGGAAAAGCGTATTGCCGCCATTGATGATCTCAGTAACTATCCCTTCTCCGAGCAGGATCTGCTGAACGAAGTGTTTGCCGATCGCTGGAAGCCGCTCTCTTACATCTACAATGCCTTGAAAACGCTGCCGTTTCAGCACAGCGGTCTCTGGCACGATGAAGAGGTGAAGAACCTGCACTATATTCTGGCAAAACCGTGGAAACGCGATCTCAGCCAGCCCGAGAGTCAGCGCGATCGCTTTTATGCGCTGGATAAATTGTGGTGGGAAAAAAGCGGTCTGATCTGATCGGCTGCGGGCGGGAAGCCAACGTTTCCCGCCCTGCCCGCCAGTGTTAATCAACACATCGGCAATACCCTCTATCCCTCTGATTCTGCCCTATACCTCAATCCAGCGGCGTTGCACTGCTGAGTGAGCAATCGCTTCCAGCACCTTCTGAACCTGCAATCCCTCTGCAAAATCGGGCCACATGCGGTCGCCCGCTGCGATGCCGTTGATCAGGTCGCGAATCTCCACCGTTTTCTGATCGTTAAAGCCGATGCCGTGTCCGGCAGAAACACAGAAATTTGCGTAGTCAGGGTGTGCTGGTCCGGTCAGGATAGTTTTAAATCCCTGACGCCCGGCCGGTTCGTCATGCAGATAAAGCTCCAGCTCCGCCATGCGCTCCTGGGTGTAGCGCAGTGTGCCTTTGGTGCCGGTGACGACGTAAGTCAGTCCCATCTTTGCGCCACAGGCGATGCGTGAGGTTTCAATCACGCCGTGCGCACCGTTATGGAAGCGAAGCAGCGCGCTGGCCTGATCTTCGTTTTCGACCGGTAACTGCCGCGCAGGCTCTTTCGGGTCAGGCCGTGAGGCGATCACCGTCATCATATCGCCGCTGACCTCAGCAATGTCACCAACCAGGTAGTGCGCCATATTAACGATATGCGCCGCCAGATCGCCCAGCGCACCGAGGCCTGCCAGCGCTTTCTGACAGTGCCAGTCGAGCGGCGTTTCCGGTCTGGCGAGATAATCCTCGTTATGGGTGCCGTAGAAATGCACCACGTCGCCTATCTCACCATTGGCAATGATCTCTTTCGCCAGCTGGCTGGTAGGGTTTTTCATATAGTTGAAGCCCACCAGCGTTTTGACTCCGGCCGCATCGGCTGCCGCCACCATCTCCTGCGCATCCGCCACGCTTAATGACAGCGGCTTTTCTGAATAAACGTGTTTGCCGTGGCGTATCGCCTCCAGCGCCATCTCTTTATGCAGGAAGTTGGGGGCGCAGATATCCACGACATCAATCGCCGGGTCGCTGACCAGCGCGCGCCAGTCCCCCGTCGAGCGCGCGAAACCAAAGGTCGCCGCCTGACGGGCGGCCAGCTCGGGGTTCACTTCAGCCAGCATCTCCCGCACGATTTCGCCTTTCAGCGCAAATACGGTGGGAGCCTGCGCATAAGCAATCGCGTGGCAGCGTCCGATATAGCCGCTGCCAATCATGCCGATTCTGACTTTGTTCATTTCAACTCCAGAGATTCAGTTCAGGGTTGAAATGGAATCTACGTTTCGTTTTTATTGCTGACAAAGCCAGAATCCACACTTTGTGACGCCCGTAAAAAACTATCCGGTTAAATCACGCGCCTGGCCGCCTGACAAGGGCTATACAGCGCCATAACACCTCATAAACACCTCAGTTTTACACGTGCCGTTTTGCCGGATGAGTCAGCCGCACAGGCAGCTCTTTCAGTGCTTAAAACGCCATAGTGGCGACTATTTCAGCAGTCGCGCTAATTTATGAAAAAGAGCTTTGACATGGCCCGGCGTGGCCGTTACTATGCGCCCCGTTCAAACGATTCCTCTGTAGTTCAGTCGGTAGAACGGCGGACTGTTAATCCGTATGTCACTGGTTCGAGTCCAGTCAGAGGAGCCAAATTTGAAAAGCCTGCTTAGGAAACTAAGCGGGCTTTTTGCATTTTATACTTCTTATAAAATTTCTGCGTCTTACTCAGTCTGTTTCCTCTTCAAATTCCCCGTTCTTTTCGTTAGTGCCTGATACTTAGACATTCGGTTCCGCCCTCACTTAAAGGTTCATTTCTGACCCCTACATCTCCTACTCTCTTTAACAAATGCATTAATAGTGACTTAAAGTGTCATAAATGACCTTTCATCAGCATATTTCGCATTCTGGCGGTAAGATGAGAAGATGCTGCCGTTAATAGGTTCAAAAATGACCCTATTAGCACTATAGTCGGACCATATCGTTTCAAAAAACGTACTGAGAATGCAAAAAAGGTCAAAAATGAACCTTGATGAGATTAAATCTTCGCTGATAAACCTTTCTGAGTCAGATCGGCGAAAGGTATTGGCGGGGTTCGCTTTGAGTAGAGAAGCCACAACAGAAGCGGACGAACCGGACACCCGATCGGTGCTGAGTGCTCTGACGTTTCCGACACTGCCACAACTACTGGCCAATGAACTCAAACGACAAAACATCACCTATGAAGAGATGGCGATTCAGATTGGTGTATCACTCTCAACATTTAAACGACTGATTGCCAGACCATCTTCTGCAAAGGCAATAAATCTTCACGCCTTACTTAAAGAACTGGGTATAAAAGTATGGCTCGAAAAATAGAGGTGTGGCTTTACAACACGCTGGCAGGGACGCTGAGTGAAGGGCATAACGGTTATACTTTCTGCTACCTGCCTACTTATGTCGGCTGTGCGATATCTCTCAGCATGCCGGTAAGACCTGAGCCCTATTTAAGTGAAGAGCTACATCCCTTCTTTAAAGGTTTAGCGCCGGAAGGCTGGTTGCGAAAACGCTATTCTGAAATTCAAAAAATTGATGATAAAGATCTGTTCGGCTTACTGATGGAAAATGGCAACGATTTGCTTGGGGCAGTCGTCTTTAAAGAGATAACATCATGAATTCAGAACGCTGCCTGATCACATTAAAACGGCTTAAAGAATCTGAGCTAAAAACTGGCTACTCAACAAAAGGCATCCGGCATCTGCTGGGTAGTCTGAATGTGGCTCTTAGCCTGCCGTTTACGCGCAGTCAGTTTATTCAGGAACTCCCTGAACGTCAGAAAGGCATGAGCATTTCAGGCTATCAACCCAAACTGTCGCTTCGCCTGGCAAAGGGAGAACTGGTGGTCGTCAGCAATGATGGCACCTATATCCTGAAACCCTCTCCGGAAGAATACCCACACCTGGCAGAAAACGAGCATGCCACCATGTGCGTTATGCAGCGTCTGAAATTTGACGTCCCCCCGTTCGGGCTAATGCCATTCAGACACGATGAAAATCGGCCAGACGAACTGGCGTTTGTCATTAAAAGGTATGACCGGACAGCGTCAGATTACGCAAGATTACATCAGGAACAGCTGGATGGCGCGATGGGTCTCGGCGATAAATATGGCAGGATTGATAATCATAAAGCCATCAGTTACGAGAAAGCCGCTAAATTCCTGAATACCAGAGTGAACAGCAGTTTAAAGAGTAAACGTGACCTCTTTTTGCGCATCGTGTATGCCTATGTGCTGGGAAACAATGATTTTCATCTGCGCAATATCGGGATTATCCTGCCTCCGCAGGGTTCACCCTGGCTGGCCCCGGTTTATGACTTTATCAGCGTTGTGCCCTCCCCTGCAGCGTTTGGAGAGTATTTAGCTTTGCCCCTGCTGGAACGTGAAGAAAATGATGCAGGAAACGCACCGGGGATCAATTCAGAGTACGGAGAATATCTGGGTGCAGACTTTATCCTGCTTGCCCAGGGTATGGATATTAATCCGACACTGGCACGAAAATGGCTTTCCGAGGTGGTGAGTCATCATCAGCTTATTATCGATACTTATAATGAAAGTCATATGCCTGAATCGCAGCGGGAAGCCGTACTTGACTACGTGGCCCGAAGGATCACGTTACTGGCAGTGACCGAAATTTAAATGATGCCATTAACCTGTTGTACCTGGGTTGTAAAAAGATAGTTAAGCGGTCGAATAACTCACCTGCTCTCATAAAAAAACCCGCTAATATCAGCGGGTTTCAGATTTTACAACGTCAACAGCAATCAGAGTTCAAACCGATCCAGATTCATCACTTTGGTCCAGGCGGCAACAAAGTCTTTGACGAATTTTTCACGGGCGTCGCTGCTGGCGTAGACTTCCGCCGAGGCGCGTAGCACCGCATTGGAGCCAAACACCAGATCGGCGCGCGTGGCGGTGAAACGGGTTTCGCCAGTGACGCGATCCCGTCCAATAAATTTCTCATTGGTCGAATCGGCGGCTTTCCACTCGGTGCGCATATCCAGCAGATTCACGAAGAAGTCTGTGTTCAGCGTCCCTGTGTGGTGCGTGAAGATGCCGTGCTGACTGCCATCAAAGTTAGCACCCAGCGCACGCATTCCGCCAACCAGCACCGTTAACTCCGGCACGGTCAGGGTCAGCTGCTGCGCTTTATCGATCAGCAGATTTTCGGTGGTGGTTTTGCCGAAGCCAGAACCGTAGTTACGGAAACCATCTGCACGCGGTTTCAGCAGATCGAATGACTCGATATCAGTCTGATCCTGACGCGCATCAACACGGCCCGGAGTAAATGGTACGTCAATTTCAACGCCAGCTGCTTTCGCCGCCTGCTCAACGCCGACCACACCCGCCAGCACAATCACATCTGCCAGTGAAGCCTTGTGCGCTTCACGCTGCACCGCTTCCAGCGTCGGCAGCACGCGTGCCGCGACGGCATTGACGTCCCACTCACGCTGCGGCAGCAACGCCAGGCGGGCACCGTTGGCACCACCACGTTTGTCGCCGCCACGGAAGGTTGATGCCGATGCCCAGGCAACCGAAACCAGCTCGCTGACGCTGAGGCCGGTTGCAGCGATTTTCTCTTTCAGCTGCGCGATATCCGCCACGGTTGGATGATAAGCCGGTGCAGGCAGCGGATCCTGCCAGATCAGATCTTCCTGCGGGACTTCAGGTCCGATGTAGCGCGCTTTTGGCCCCATATCACGGTGAGTCAGTTTAAACCAGGCACGGGCAAAGGCTTCGTTGAACGCCTGCGGATCGTTGTGGAAACGACGCGAAATCTTTTCAAACTCCGGGTCAACTCGCAGCGTCAGATCGGTCACCAGCATGGTCGGCTTGTGTTTCATCGCGGCGTCAAACGCATCCGGGATAATATCCGGCGCATCAGCTGCCACGAACTGGATGGCACCGGCCGGGCTGCGCGTCTGAACCCACTCATATTTGAACAGGTTCTCGAAGAAGTAGTTACTCCACTGGGTTGGCGTCTGAGACCAGATTACTTCCAGACCGGAGGTAATCGCATCTGCGCCAACGCCCGTGCCGTGGCTGTTGACCCAGCCCAGGCCCTGCGCCTCAATCGGTGCAGTTTCCGGATCGACACCGACGTGGCTGGCCGGTGCGGCACCGTGGGTTTTACCCAGCGTATGTCCACCAGCAATCAATGCCACGATCTCTTCGTCGTTCATGCCCATGTTGCCGAAAGTGGCGCGAATAGCCGGGGCCGCAGAGGCAGGATCGCCGCTGTGTTCCGGACCTTCCGGGTTGACGTAGATCAGACCCATCTCGGTAGCGCCCAGTGGCGATTGTGCCAGGGATTCCGGGTGACGGTGTTCCAGCCATGCGGCTTCTTCGCCCCAGTTCACATCCATATCCGGTTCCCAGACATCTTCACGTCCGGCACCAAAGCCGAAGGTACGGAATCCGGAGTTTTCCAGCGCGACGTTGCCCGCCAGAATGTAGAGGTCGGCCCAGGAGATTTTCTGACCATATTTCTGTTTAACCGGCCACAGTAAGCGGCGCGCTTTATCCAGACTGACGTTGTCTGGCCAGGAGTTTAGGGGTGCGAAGCGTTGCTGACCACGACCTGAACCACCGCGTCCGTCCACGGAGCGATAGGTTCCGGCGCTGTGCCAGGCCATACGAATAAACAGGCCAATATAGCTGCCCCAGTCAGCGGGCCACCAGGCTTGTGACTCGGTGAGCAACCCTTTGATGTCAGCTTTCAGCGCTGAGTAATCTAATTTGGCAAATTCTTTACGGTAATCGAAGGATTCATCAAGCGGGTTCGAACGGGATGAGTGCTGATTCAGCAGGTCAACCCGGAGTTGATTAGGCCACCAGTCGCGGTTGGTTGTTCCGCCGCCCGGCGCCTGATTTTCCTGAGAAGGCTTACCAGCATGAAAAGGACATTTGCCCTCGGGCGCTTCGCGATCGGCTTCGACAATAGGCTTTGCATCTTTTGCATCTTCATCAATGGAATTGCTCATGGTCACACCTCTTTTTTGTATTTTCATCGCTACTCTATAGAGGATTTTCAGGATCGCACACCTGTCTCATCCTATCTGTTTGATAGCTTTTACCTTTTTATACACCTTCTTCAAAAGCTTAAAACAATGAATTGACGGTTACTGCCAGGCTGCAGAGAGCAGCGAAGCGGCAACCGTCACCCTGAGACTATTCCGACAGCGCCGGTTTCACAACTGCCGTTTTGCTGCCCGGCAGGCGGATGCGGAACCATATAGCGTACATTGCGGGCAGGAAAACCAGCGTGATCAGGGTGCCGCCCAGCGTGCCACCAATCAGGGTATAGGCCAGCGTTCCCCAGAACACCGAGTGGGTCAGTGGAATAAACGCCAGAATCGCCGCCATTGCCGTCAGCAGCACCGGACGGGCACGCTGCACTGTCGCTTCGACCACTGCATCAAAGGGTGCCAGACCCTCCTGTTCATTGTGGTGGATCTGCCCTATCAGAATCAGCGTGTTACGCATCAGGATGCCCGACAGGGCAATCAGCCCGACCAGTGCATTAATACCAAAAGGCTGACTGAACAGCAGCAGCGTCGGCACGACGCCAATCAGCCCGAGAGGCGCAGTCAGAAAGACCATGATCATCGCCGACAGAGAACGCACCTGCAGAATGATGATCAGCAGAGTGATCGCAATCATGATCGGGAACAGCGGGGCCATCGCCTGGGTCGCTTTACCGGACTCCTCTATTGAACCGGCCAGTTCAATGCGGTAGCCCGCGGGCAGCGTCGCGATGATCGGTTGCAAGGCTTTGTTCAGCGCCGTCGAGACGTCAGGCGGCTCCAGGGAATCGGCGATATCACCCCGAACGGTGATGGTCGGCGTGCGGTCGCGCCGCCGCAGCACGGGATCTTCCATTTTCACCTGCACATCACCAATCTGCAATAAGGGAATACGCTGACCCGCGGCGCCCACCAGCGTGAAGTCGGCGATTTTAGCCGGATCGAGGCGGGTTTGTCCGGCCGCACGCCCCACCACCTGGACCGCGCGGATATCTTCCCGCACGGTAGTGACAGGCACGCCCGACAGCAGAAACTGTAATTGCCGGGCGACGTCACTGGATGTCAGCCCCACTGCCTGCAGCCGGTTCTGATCCAGTGAGAAATGCAGCGTCGGCACGGGGGCGCCCCAGTCGGTGTTCACCGTCCTCATCATCGGGCTGGCCCGCAGGACCGCTTCCACCCGATCGGCAATCGCGCGCAGGCGGGCCGGATCGGGCCCCATCACCCGCCACGCCACCGGATAAGGGGAGTATGGGCCAAACACCAGCTGCGTCACACGAACCTGCGCTTCAGGCACCAGACCGCTGGCAATGGCGGCGCGCAGCTGCGTTTTCAGTGCCTCACGCGCGTCCTGACTGTCGGTCAGTACCACCAGCTTGGCAAAGGCCGGATCGGGCAGTTCCGGTGCCATCGCCAGATAAAAACGCGGTGGCCCCTGACCAATATAGGTGGTGACGATTTTTGCCTGCTGCTGCTGTTTAAGCCAGGTCTCAACCTTTTCAGCCGCTGCGCGGGTCTGTTCTATGGCGCTGCCGTAGGGGAGCTGAACTTCAACCAGCACTTCAGGCCGGTCTGAGGTCGGGAAAAACTGTTTTTTCACCAGCGCCATACCGAGCACAGCGGCGATAAACAGGGCAATCACCACGCCTGCCACCCAGCCTTTACGGGCAATCACGCGGGTCAGCAGGCGGCGAAAGCGGTTGTAGTGGCGGGTGTTGTAGATCGCTGCGTGGCCGCCTTCTACCGTTTTGATGGCTGGCAGCAGCTTTACGCCAAGATAAGGGGTGAACACCACCGCGACGATCCAGGAGGCGATCAACGCGATGCCGACTATCCAGAACATATTGCTGGTGTACTCGCCCGCCGTGGACTGCGCAAACCCATTGGGCATAACCCCGACGGCCGTAACCAGGGTGCCTGCCAGCATTGGTGCCGCCGTATGACTCCAGGCATAGGCAGAAGCCTTAATGCGGTCGTAGCCCTCTTCCATTTTCACTACCATCATCTCAATGGCGATAATGGCGTCGTCCACCAGCAGGCCCAGCGCCAGAATCAGCGAACCCAGCGTGATGCGGTCAAAGTTTTTGCCGGAAGCCTCCATCACCACAAACACCACCGCCAGGGTGAGCGGCACCGCAGCCGCGACCACCACCCCAACGCGCCAGCCCATGCTGACAAAGCAGACCACCATCACCACCAGCAACGCCACGACGAACTTAACCATAAATTCATCAACCGCCGAGCGGATATTGACGGACTGATCGGTGACCTGAGTCAGTGAGAGCCCCAGCGGCATCGCCTGGTTGATGCGGGCGGTTTCAGCCGCCAGTGCCTTGCCGAGTTCCAGACCGTTCCAGCCTTCACGCATTACGATACCCAGCAGCAGCGCCGGTTCGCCCTGATTGCGCACCATAAAGGTGGCGGGATCTTCGTAACCCCGGGTCACCGTAGCCACGTCCGCCAGCTTCAGGCTTCTCCCCTGCGCCACAATCGGCGTCTCACGGATTTTTTCCAGTTTATCGAACGCGCCATCCAGGCGGATAAAGACCTGCGGCCCCTGCGTATCAATCGATCCCGCTGGCGTCAGGACATTCTGATCGTTCAGCGCAGCAAAAATTGCCTGCGGAGTGATGTCGAGTGTCGCCAGTCGATCGTGTGAAAACGACACATAGATGCGTTCACTCTGCTCACCGATGATATTGACCTTTTTCACGCCAGGCAGATGCAGCAGTCGCTGACGCAGTGATTCCGCTTCACGAACCAGCAGGCGCTGCGGCTCCCCTTTTGCCTTCAGCGCCAGCAGTGCAAAGGTCACGTCGGAGAACTCGTCGTTGATCATCGGCCCGATGACCCCGGCAGGCAGATTTCTGCTCTCATCACCCAGCTTCTTACGCGCCTGGTAAAACTCCTCCTGAACCTGGGAAGGCGGCGTTTTGTCCTGCAGGGATAACATAGTGAAAGCCAGACCGGGGCGCGTGTACGTCTCGCTACGGTCATACCACCTCAGCTCCTGCAGACGCTTTTCCAGCGGCTCGGCCACCTGATCCTGCATCTCCTGAGCCGTCGCACCTGGCCAGGCGGAGATCATCGTCATCTGTTTTACGGTGAACGGTGGATCTTCTGCCCGTCCCAGTTCGAAAAAGGACAAGACGCCCGCCACGGTAATCAGGATGATCAGAAACAGCGTAATGGCGCGCTCGCGCACGGCCAGCGCTGACAGATTAAAGCGTCCCTGGCTCATGGCTGGCTCCCGGCAACGGCAGCGTCATCGGGGCGCACGCGCTCCCCCTGCTGCAACAGATGCGCGCCCAGCGCCACTATCTGATCGCCAGCATTAAGCTGACCCGTGACGGTGGCCGCCTCGTCACTTATCGACACCACCGTCACCGGCCGCCAGGCAACGGTAGCGGGCTGGCCGGTAATATCCCAGACGCCTGGCCCTTTACCGGCATCGTAGATCGCCGCCAGCGGAACCTGCAGCAGCGGTTGCGACGGTTTATTCGGCAGCATGATTGTGACGGTGGCTCCCAGCGGTGCGCTGGCCAGTGTGCCCTCCAGCACATATCTCGCCTCAAAGGTGCGCGTCATCGGATCGGCCACATCAGCCAGTTGGCGCAGCCGGGCAGAAACCGGCGCACTGCCCGCACCATACAGCGTTGCCTTTGCCTCACTTCCCACTGCCGGGCGCAGGGTCTCCGGCAACTGAACACTTGCCTCGCGCTGTCCGGCTATGGCCAGTCTGATGACAGCCTCACCGGCACTCACAACCTGACCCGGCTCCGCCAGCGTTGCCATCACCACGCCATCGTCATCAGCCAGGAGCAGCGCATATCCGCTGGCGTTACCTGCCACGCTGGCCTGCGCCTGGGCGGCTTTCAGCTCAGCCTGAGCGGTGGCCGCAGCGGCCCGAATCTGGTCGTATGCCGACGCAGAAACTGCCCCGGTTGCCACCAGAGTGCGGTAACGCGCCTGATCGGCGCTGGCCTGTCTGACGCGTGCCTGCGCGGCGGCAACGGCCTGCTGCTGAGCCTGGGCCTGCAGCCGGAGATCTGCCGGGTCGAGCCGCATCAGCGGCTGACCGCGCTTCACCCGCTGGCCGCTATCCACCAGCCGTTCGAGGATTTTTCCTGAGACCCGAAAGCCGAGGTCGCTCTGAACCCGGGCAACCACGACGCCACTAAACGCACGGCTGCCATCGGTGGCGCTGATGACCTTTGTGACCCTGACCAGCGGCGGCTGCGTGCGCGGATCGTCTTTGGGTGAATTATCCCGGCAACCCGCCAGCGCCAGTGGCAGCAGACAAACAACCAGAATGGCAGGATTGAACCTGAGCATAGATTACCTTCAACAGTAAGCAGGAGAGTGCCGCCATTCTCTTATCATGTGACCAATACTGTCAATAGTCACAAATTGCGTAAAGGTATTATCCGTTCATACAGGTTATGAAAACACGTTAAACCAGGGAAATGCGTTGATGAAGGGTACAGACCCACCCTGAGCAGAGGAAACATCCCATTCAGCAACAAGTGACGAAATAAATCATAAGTCACAAAATCTGCATATTCCGTACACTGGAAACAGAGTGACGAAAAGGCTCTGCCAGGGCCTGGAATGGCTCGCCAGAGAGAAGTTCAGAGAGGATAAAGCAGAAAAAGCGGGGAGTGATGACGCGCGTTTACAGCAGATTCACCGCAGGCGCTATGTCATCTGCGCCTGCGGTGGATCTCACAGCGCCCTGCTCTTCAGGGCGCTCTGTCACTTAACGCCAGCCGAGTTCCGGGGCGACATACTTCAGGATCGCCTCAATCACATGGGCGTTGTAGGCGACACCAAGCTGGTTTGGCACGGTGAGCAGCAGGGTGTCGGCTTCGGCAATCGCCTCATCCTGCGCAAGCTGCTTAATTAACGCCTCTGGCTCTGCGGCATAGCTGCGGCCAAAGATAGCGCGGGTTTTCTCATCGAGAAAGCCCACGGAATCCTGGTCGTTACCGCTGCGGCCAAAGTACGCGCGGTCCATATCATTCACCAGCGCAAAGATGCTGCGACTGACCGAGACGCGTGGCGCATGCTGATGCCCCGCCGCTTTCCAGGCCTCACGGTAGGCGCGGATCTGTTTTGCCTGCTGAATGTGGAACGGCTCGCCGGTTTCATCATCTTTCAGGGTTGAACTTTGCAGGTTCATGCCCATTTTTGCCGCCCATTCTGCGGTGGCGTTGGAGCCGGATCCCCACCAGATGCGGTCGCGCAGGCCTTCAGAGAGCGGCTCAGGACGCAGCAGGCCTGGCGGATTGGGGAACATGGGCTGTGGATTTGGCTTAGCAAAACCTTCGCCGCGCAGCACCTCCAGAAACTCTTCGGTGTGACGACGGCCCATATCCGCATCGCTTTCTCCCGCTTTCGGTTCAAAGCCGAAGTAACGCCAGCCATCGATTACCTGCTCAGGTGAACCGCGGCTCAGACCCAGTTGCAGACGACCATTGGAGATCAGGTCTGCCGCGCTGGCCTCTTCCACCATGTAGAGTGGGTTTTCGTAGCGCATGTCGATGACACCGGTGCCGATCTCAATCGTTTTGGTGCGCGCTGCAACGGCAGCCAGCAGCGGAAACGGCGAGCTGAGCTGGCGGGCAAAATGGTGGACGCGGAAGTAAGCGCCATCTGCGCCCAGCTCTTCGGCGGCGACCGCTAAGTCGATCGATTGCAGTAACACATCCTGCGCGGTACGGGTGGCGGACTGCGACGAGGGCGTCCAGTGACCAAAGGATAAGAAGCCAATATTTTTCATCTGTATTTCTCCTGACAGGCGTTAAACGCCCGTGGATGCAAGGCGATTTCTGATAGAGAAAGGTTACGCCCCCGGAGCCGCCACTGATAGTCAATATCTTTCAGCGCCATATTCAGGAATTTCGACATAGCTAAGCAGATTATCCACTTTGCCTTTGCCCGCCCTTTCTTTCACTGTTCAGATTCCCGCTTCCGCTGTCAGGTGAATCATGCACACCGGTTATCTCTCTCTACAGCAGCGCGCCTGGCTTAAAGCGCATGCACGCAGCTGGCTCTGGCGCAGCGAACTGCCGACCTGGCTGCTAATCGGTGTGATCTATGGTGGCTGGTTTTCGGTGATGTTGAGCGCGCAGACGCTGGGACGGCTGCCCGCCACCCTGCTGCTGATCGTCTTCACTGGCTGGTATATGTCGCTGCAGCATGAGCTGATCCACGGGCATCCCACGCGCTGGCCGCGGGTGAATCAGCTATTTGGCACCCTGCCGCTGGCGGTCTGGTATCCCTACGGACTCTATCGCGATTCTCATCTGGCCCATCATCGCAATCACACCCTGACCGAGCCGGATGAGGATCCGGAAACCTACTACCTCTCCGCTGCTCGCTGGGCGAAGTTACCGCGCTGGCAGCAGCAGCTGATTCATCTGCGTAACACTTTTTTGGGACGGTTGCTGCTCGGCCCGCTGCTGGATGTAGCGGCGACCTTCGGCGGGATGTGGGAGGCACTGCGCCGCGGCGATCGGCCCGCGATAGCGATGTGGCTGCTGCACGGGACGCTGCTGGCACTGCTGTTTTTCTGGATGGCGCGGCAGGGATTTTCGCCGCTGTGGTATCTGCTGGCGGTGAGTTATCCGGCGCTGGCGCTGACCAAAGTGCGCTCCTTCTATGAGCATCGTGCGGCGGACGATCCGCTGGCACGGTCGGTGAATAATGAAGCGGCGTGGCCGTGGCGCATGCTATTCCTGAATCTGAACTACCATTCAGTGCATCACGACCTCCCCGGCGTCCCCTGGTATGGCCTGCGCCGCCTCTATCTGCGCGATCGCGAGCATTACTACCACCGCAATCATGGCTTTCGCGTGGCGGGCTATCAAGTCTGGCTGCGTCAGTTCTGGGTCAGACCGGTCGGGGTCAATGTCCATCCGGGACGATCAGCGGAGAAAACGCATGAATAACCTGCTCGCCTTGCCGATGTATGCGATTCACCCGCCCGCCACACGAGCACTGATGCAGGCAGTGGTTACCCTGCTGACGCAGCACGGCATCGCTACGCAGCCGGTCTGGCCTCAGGATCTACTGACACACTGGCAGGATAACCGGTTGCTGCTGAGCCAGACCTGCGGCTATCCGCTGGTCAGCCAGCTTCCTGCGGTTCAGCTGGTCGGCACCTTTCACTATCAGGCCCCAGGCTGCACCGGCCGTGACTATCGCAGTTGGCTGGTGGCGCGGGACAAACAGGCGACGCTGGCCGATTTTAACGACCAGCGGGCCGTAGCTAACAGCCTGGACTCTCACTCCGGCTATAACGCGCTGCGGTTTGTGGCAGCGCTTCAGGGCGTGAGATTTTCGCAGCTACTGCTGAGCGGTGGGCATCGTCAGTCGCTGGCAGCACTGCGTGATTCACAGGCGGATATCGCGGCTATCGACTGCGTCAGCTGGGCGCTGCTGGCGCGCTATGAGCCGGATGCGCTGCGCGGCCTGCATATCATCGGTGAAACGCCAGCCGCACCCGGATTGCCGTTGATTACGGCAGCCCCGACGTCAGTAGACCGGCTGGAGAGACTCCGCTCGGCGCTGCATCAGCTGGTGAACGATCCCGCCTGGCGCACCGTCTGCGACGACAATTTGATCGGCGGATTCAGTACGGTGCAGAGAGACGATTATCATGGCGTGCTGGCGTGGGAACAGCAGGCTGCCGCGCTGGGCGTCACCCGGCTGTAACACCCCCCTCTGTTTCGAACTGCTTACCGGGCAGGGAAAATCTGATATCTCTGCATCGTCACCTCCCTGCCCGCGCTTTCCCGACCTCTCATTTCATGCTCCCCGACGCGCTCTGACCGAGGCTAAGACTGGTAAGCCCGGTCACGGCGTTCTAAGGTAGAGGTTTTCAGCAGAGGGAGAGTGGGATGCGCATTCTGATGGCAGGCGCCGGCGCGACCGGTGGATATTTTGGTGCACGGCTGGCTCAGGCGGGCCAGGACGTGACTTTTCTGGTCCGTGAACGGCGTTATCAGCAGCTTCAGGCCAGCGGCCTGGTGTTGCAGACGCCGCAAGGCACTGAAACGCTAAAGCCGCAGCTGGCTCAGGCGAGCAGCCTGACGGGCCACTATGATCTGATTATCGTGACGGTGAAGAGCTTTGCCCTTGATCAGGTGATGGAGGATATTGCACCTGCAGTGGGTCCGGAAACGCTGATCATGCCGATTCTGAACGGATTGCGGCACATCGCGACGCTGCAACAGCGTTTCGGCGAAGATAAGGTGATTGGCGGCCTGTGCAAAATCAACGCGACGCTGGGTGAAAATGGCGAAGTAATTCAGATGACGCCGCTGCATCAGCTCTATTATGGCGCGCTGGACGGTAACAACGATGCGCGACTGCAGCGGGTTGATGCGGCGCTGCGTGACTGTCAGGTCGATACCCGATTCAGCGATAACATCATGGATGAGCTGTGGGAGAAGTGGCTGCTGCTGAGCACGCTCGGCGCGGTTTGCTGCCTGGCGCGCGGAAATACCCAACAGATACTCACCTCGCGCGGCGGCGAAACGCTGTTACAGGGTGTTTTCTCGGAGATTCTGTCAGTCATTACTGCCGAAGGCTATCAGACGCGTCCGGCGGCCACTGCCCGCATTCTTGAGCTGTTAAGCGATCCGGCCACCCCGATGACCTCCTCAATGTACCGCGATTTAACCCAGGGCTTTGATATCGAAGCCGATCAGGTGATAGGTGACCTGCTGCTGCGGGCGAAACGCCATAGTCTCGCCACGCCACTGCTTAACGCGGTGGATGTGAACCTTCAGGTCTATCTGCAGCAGCGTTAATGGCCCTGCCAGATACCGTGACCGGGTGCTGCAACGGACCCGGTTTTTGTGGTCGTGAAAGTGTGGTGTGCAGCAGCAGTGCAGCAGGAAAATTTGCTACACTCGTCGCTTCATCTTTTGGAGAGTTCAATGACTTCCCGCTCCGTGACCCTCGATGATGTCGCTCAACTGGCCGGCGTCTCATATCAAACCGTTTCACGTGTTTTAAATCGTTCTGAACAGGTGTCAGCCCGCACGCGGGAAAGGGTTGAGGCGGCGATGCTGCAGCTCAATTATGTGCCCAATCGTGTGGCGCAGCAGCTGGCCGGTAAGGCGACGCGTACGCTGGGTCTGGCCACCAGCGACCTGGCCCTGATGGCTCCTGCGCAGATCGCCTCAGCGATCCAGCAGCGCGCCGCCGGGGCGGGTTATCATCTGGTGATCGCCATGGACAGTGGTAACGATGCGGCAGCAACGGTGAATGAACTGCTGGCACAGCGGGTCGATGGACTGCTGATCAACCTGCCGCTGGAGGCAGATGAGGCGCAACAGATCCAGTTGCTCTGCGGCAGCAAACCGGTGCTGTTTCTGGATGTCGAACCCCAGGCGGCGGTAGCGCAGTGTCAGTACCCGAATGAGTCTGGCGCCCGTGCCGCCGTTGAACATCTGGTGGCGCTGGGTCATCGTCAGATTGGTTTGTTAAACGGGCCGCTGCGCTCGGTCTCGGCCCGTCAGCGTGAAAATGCATGGCGTAAGACGCTGGCCGATCATCAGCTGACACCGCACTGTTCTTTACGCGGCGACTGGAGCGCGCAGTCGGGTTACCAGGCGCTGCTGGCGCAGCTTCCCGACGATCTGCCGCAGGCGCTGCTGGTGGCGAACGATCAGATGGCGTTGGGTGCGATGCGGGCGCTGCATCAGTATGGCGTAGCCATTCCTGGCGAGATATCGGTGATTGGATATGATGACACCGCCGAGAGTGCGTGGTATCAGCCGCCGCTGACCACGGTGCGGCAGGATTTGCACTCTCTTGGCGCGCAGAGCGTCGAGCGGATGCTGGCCCGGCTTCAGGGAGCAGAGGCGTCAGACAACGCGCTGGAAACCACCCTGGTGATCCGGGAGACCACCGCCCCGCCTGCTGATGAGCGGATCAATTTAGTGGCGCTGTCACAGCAGTTACAGGTGATCGCCCGCAGGCTGGCGGGAAAATAACTCTGCGCTGACGCAGGCAATAAAAAACCCGCCCCACCGGAGTGGATGCGGGTTGGCATAGGACGTCTGGCGCTTGCGCGCTGCTGTCTGCCCTTACGCTTTCGGGTGTTCGCCCACGCCCATCGCTTTGATCTTTTTCGACAGCTCGCGACGCTCTTTAGACAGGTCGGCGTTTTTGATGATGTACTCATCCACGCGATCTTCATAATCCACACGCATGCTGGCGATGATTTCCTGAATAGCCTCAACGCTCATGCCGGGTTTGATATATTCGCTCAGGTTGTCGAGCAGCAGTACGCGCTTCTGGTTGTCGCGAATTTTCTTCTCGTTGTCGACAATTTCACGCTGCAGTTTATTTTTGCGGCGGAACATACGCACGAACTCCAGTACGTCCTGAAATGATTGCTTGGCATTTTCCATGATGGCACCTTTCTTTGAGCCTGCTGACGCAGGGAGAGAGTCAAAACGATCAGCTTAGCGGCTAGCCCGCCAGGTAAGCAATTTTCACAGCTAAATTCAGACTGGCTCTTATCTTAGCGCAAAGAAACCCTGTTTCACATTAAGTCATTGTCTGAGGTGATTATTTGCGCAGCGCCATCCGCATCAGGTCGGTCATCCGTTCCAGCTGTTTTGCCAGTTCCAGTGTCAGCCAGACGTAGCCGTAGATCGGCGTCTCCTCCAGACCTTCGCTGCCCGCTTCCGCGATCAGTCGCCGCAGTTCGCCACTGATTTCAGTCAGCTCGTGACTGTTAGCCACCACCTCTTCCGTTTCCCCTTCAATCGCCATGACCGACAGCGCCCGCAGCGTGTTCTCAGTCATCTGCTGGGTGCGTCGTAATGCAGGCGCGTTAAGCATAATCAGATGGCTCTCGCGCGATGCCCACCAGGCATTAATCTGCATTTCAATGGTGTAAACCATATTACGGTTGATGGTCTGGATCGCTTCAAGCACCGATTTTGGAATGCGCGTCTCTTTGCTTGACGGCTCCAGCAGCGCCCGCATTTTGATCACGCTGCTCAGCAATTTGCCCAGCGGCTTGTTCAGGCGTGGCTTTTCAACCAGGTTGGGTGAGAAACCGGCGTGATAGATTTTTGCCATTTCCGCCAGCGCGTCGGAGAGCTGAATGCGCCAGTGTGTATAGGCACGCTGCGCCCAGATAGCGGTAAACAGCAGCGCCATCAGCGAGCCCAGAATCACATCACCGCCGCGCCACAGTGCCATCGTGAAATCGCCGGTTGGTGCGCCCACGACCACGCTCAGCGTAATCCCGATCAACAACGCCATGTAGGGATGTTTGCCCAGCGTCAGGTAGCCGCTGATCATCATGATGATGCCGCACCAGGCCAGCATCATCGGCATCGAAATCAGCTCCAGCTTCAGGGCAATCAGACCGGATATTGACCCGGCGACCGTGCCGCTGATGCGCTGCAGTGCGCGCGGAAAGACATTCCCCCAGGTGGAGATGGGCCCCATCACCACCACCAGCGTAATCAGCGGCCAGGTGCCTTCAGGGATATCGGTCGCCCGCACAAAGATAAAGCAGAGCAAAAAGGCGATGGCAATACGCACACCGTGGACGGAGCGATAATGGCGATAAAACCAGAACTCCAGTTTTGATATGGGCTTATCGGGACGCAAAATGACTTTCCGGTTGCGGGAACATGGTGTGGCTATCTTAACGCTGAACGCGGCTCAGGCTTAGCGCGGGTCGGATATTTAAAACAGTTTTGACGTTCGCTTACAATTATCAACATCCGCCTCACATACTTTCCCGGTAGTTAAAAACAACTTAATGTGATTTTTTAACCTTTATCGGCTCTCAGTAACACATTCAGGGCAGCCAGCGTGCAAGTAAAAACGGGCAGCCCGCAGGCTACCCGTTTTAGTGCTGACAATCGGCTAATCAGAACTTCTGCTTGAGATAATCCGTCAGGCGGGTAATCACACCTGCGGGTTCAACCGCACTCAGCGCCACCAGCGGATAGTGGGCAATCTGCTGATCTTTATCCATCACCTGAATTTCACCAATGACTTCGTTGGCTTTCAGCGGGGCTTCCAGATCTTTGCGATCGATAACATACTTCGCCTTCACGTTCTGCACTTCACTGCGCGGCAGTGACAGATAAACATCTTCTGCGGTACCCACATCCACCTGATGAGGATTGCCGTACCAGACGTTTTCGCTGCCAATCTTCTTACCGGCATGGAACAGTTGAACGGTATCAAAGGTGTTCTGTCCCCAGACCAGCAGTTTACGCGCCTGCTCTTCGCGGCCTTTCGGGCTTTTACCGCCCATGACGACGGCGATCAGGCGATGCTTGCCCACCACATTCGAGGCGATGATGTTAAAGCCCGCGGTCTCAGTGTGACCGGTTTTCAACCCATCAACGTGGAGATTATTATCCCACAACAGGCCATTACGGTTGTTCTGGGTAATGCCATTCCAGGTCAGGGTCTTCTCACTGTACATGGCATAAAAATCAGGCTCACCATCAATAATGGCGCGTGACAGTTTCGCCATATCCAGCGCGCTGGAGAACTGACCCGGCGCATCCAGACCATGAACCGTTTCAAAATGGGTATTCTGCAGGCCGAGCTTCTCAACGTAGTGATTCATCATGCCGACGAAGTTCGCTTCGCTGCCCGCCACATAATCAGCCAGGGCAACGCAGGCGTCGTTACCGGAGTCGATGATGACGCCACGGCTTAAATCCCGGACGCTCAGCTTATCGCCTGGCTTCAGGAACATCAGCGAGGAGCCTTTGAACACCGGATTACCCGCCGCCCAGGCATCTTTTCCGACCGTAACCATGTCGTCACGGCTGATTTTCTTCTGGTCAATGGCGCGATCGACCACGTAACCGGTCATCAGTTTGGTCAGGCTGGCGGGATTACGGCGTTCATCGGGATTGCCAGCGGTCAGAACCTGTCCTGTGGTGGCATCCATTAGCACCCAGGAAGCCGCATCAATCGCTGGTGGCGTCACAGGAAAGGGAATCGCATCAGCCTGTGCCAGCGAGGCCCAAAAAACAGTAGCGGTAACGGTGAACAGCAGACGCCTTTTCAACACTTCATCCTTAATTGCACGGGAGAGAAAATTTCTAAAACGAAACGGAAACAGCCGCACGTTTTACGGCAAAAGCGTTGTGAAGGTTTGAATAAATTGAAAAAAAGTATGAACTGGCTCTGCGGATTGAGGCTCAAAACCGGCGCTTTGCCGTCCTGTAAACATAGCCATAGCGATTTGGAGCGTTTTTTGGCTCATCGACAACTCGCTAACGATGTTCCTGTGTCAATCCTCTGGGTTGGTTGAGTGGATTTTTATGTTTGCCGTCCAGGCGGCATGATACCCGACCACTACGCTATATATAGAAAAGCCCACCGGGGCGGGCTTTACATTCAGTCACTCAGGCTTTTGATAAAATCGCATTAAAAAAGTCAGCCACCCTTTTGCTTATGACCAAAGTCCCGATAAAACTGGTCAGGTACAATGCGTATCCTGAAACATTTTCAGGAATATCAAAATACCCCCAATCCAGTATGCCGGCACTATGCAAAAAAGAGACATTTAATATCAGACATAAGCCCATGACAGCTAACTCTACCAAACAGGTGCATATCTTTGACTTTTTTTCTAATTGCATACGCCCCCTATTCCTCCAGAGCAACTTCCGGAACCGGATTGCGCTGCATTGCTACCAGAACCATTATTTACGCTACCAATACAGGTGCCATATCCGTTTGACAGGACACCGGTTAGTGCTCCCAGTGGCCCACCTTTTATACCGCCCAGAGCACCTAACCCAATGGATATAACACAGCTATCCGTCCCTGCATAAATATCGTGGCTTCCATTACTGCCACTGCTACCATGGTTACCTCCATGCTGGCTTTGACGGGCGCCAGCGCCAGCATAAGCCGGATCATAGGCACCGCTTGCACCCGCCACGCTTTTTAACTTCACATGGCTTACTATTTCCATAATTTATTCTCCCATTAGTTTTCATCCTGAAATAACAATGTGTCGCGCGCGCTTATTATTTATATCATTCAGTGCTGGGGCCTTCAAAATCATCATTAACAAACCAAACCTCAAAAAAGCAAAATACAAACAGTTAGTTGCACTCAATAAGCACAGGCACTGAAAAACCTTCATGATAAAATTGTACTAATCGTCCTCACAAAAATATATTCCTGTGATGATTAGCACATTACTTTTATATTCCTGAAAAGAAGATGTTAAATCGTACTTTATTTTAACAGTTTCGTTTGATCATCAAACTGCTTCAGGTAAACCGCGTAACCCTACCGCCAGAATTTGCGATAACCAATGAGCGTGACGAGGCCTTTAACGCGCCAGACTGTAGCGGAAGTGAAACACGATCAGTCTCCGGAGATATGCGGAGACTCAGGCCACAGCGCCTGGAATTTTTGTCGTACCGGAATATGGTTTACCATACAGGGAGGGCGTCAGCCGCTGCCCGGAGCCGCTATAATGGCTCTGTACGGCTGAACCCGCAGTCAGCGCGCATCAGACATAATGATCAGAGCTAAATTCTGCCTGCGCACAGGGATACAGAGCGAACAGAAAGCCGTTTTATCGCTTTCTGTTCATTAAGTCAGTGAACGCAATGAACGGATATGAAATTTGAATAACGACCGCGTACAGCCCACTTTCCTCTTCCACGATTACGAGACCTTCGGCACCAGCCCTTCTCGTGACCGGCCAGCCCAGTTTGCCGGCCTGCGCACCGACAGTGAGTTTAATCCGGTCGGCGAACCCGAAGTGTTTTACTGCCGTCCGCCTGATGACTATCTGCCACAGCCCGAAGCGGTGATGATCACCGGCATTACCCCGCAGATAGCGATGAGTCGCGGCGTGATCGAAGCTGAGTTCGCTGAACGCATCCACGCGTTGTTCACCACGGAGCAAACCTGTGTGGTGGGCTACAACAACGTGCGTTTCGATGATGAAGTGACGCGCAATATCTTCTATCGCAACTTTTACGATCCCTATGGCTGGGCCTGGCAAAACGGCAACTCACGCTGGGACCTGCTCGACGTGATGCGTGCCTGCTACGCGTTACGGCCAGAAGGGATCAACTGGCCTGAGAATGAAGAAGGTTTTCCCAGTTTCCGGCTGGAGCATCTGACCAAAGCGAACGGCGTGTCCCATGAAAATGCGCACGATGCCATGTCCGACGTTTACGCCACGCTGGCGATGGCGAAGCTGGTGAAGGAGAAGCAGCCAAAACTGTTTGAGTTTTTGTTTACCCATCGTAACAAAAACAAGCTGATGAACCTGATTGATATCCCGCAGATGAAACCGCTGGTTCATGTCTCCGGTATGTTCGGTGCCGCGCGCGGTAACACCAGCTGGATCGTACCGCTGGCCTGGCATCCCGATAACCGCAATGCGCTGATCGTGGTGGATCTGGCGGGCGATATGTCACCACTGCTGCAACTGGATGCCGATACGCTGCGTGAGCGTCTTTACACGCCGAAAAACGATCTCGGCGATCTGCCTGCGGTGCCGGTCAAACTGGTACATATCAATAAGTGTCCGGTGCTGGCGCCTGCCAGTACGCTACGACCGGAAGATGCGGCCCGGCTGAATATTGATCGTCAGCACTGCCTGGCGAATCTGGCGCTGCTGCGTCAGCAGCCCGACGTGCGGGAAAAACTGGTTACGCTATTTGCCGAAGCGGAGCCGTTTACGCCGTCAGATGATGTGGACACGCAACTCTATGATGGCTTCTTCAGTGATGCCGATCGGGCGGGGATGAATATTATCCGCCAGACCGCGCCCGCGAATCTGCCTGCGCTGGACCTGAGCTTTGAGAGTGCACGGGTAGCGAAACTGCTGTTCCGCTACCGGGCGCGTAACTTCCCCGGCACGCTGGATGATGCAGAGCAGCAACGCTGGTTGCAGCACCGTCGTGACGTGCTTAATGCCGATCGGGTGCAGGCGTTTATGCAGGAACTGGAAGGTCTGGCGAATCTGCACGAAGCGGATGCAGAAAAAGTTGGGCAGCTTAAAGCGCTCTATCTCTATGCGCAGGAGTTGGTTTCCTGAAGCACTAAGAGTCTGACCCGGTATCGCCTGCCGGGTCAGACTTTCTGATGCTGCTTAATCAGAGCACGCTCCACGCCAGCCAGGTCAGCGCAAAGCCGCTCAGCCCCATTAGTGTTGTCAGCACCGTCCAGGTGCGTAAACCGTCGGCCACCGAAAGTCCCAGATAACGGGTCACCACCCAGAATCCCGCATCATTGACATGCGACAATCCCAGACCACCAAAACAGGCCGCCAGGGTGACCAGTACCCGTTGCATATCCGTCACGCCGGTCACCGCCTGCGTCAGCAGCCCGCTGGTGGTCAGGATCGCCACCGTGGCGGAACCCTGTGATGCACGCAGCGCCAGCGACAGGATAAACGCCGCGGGCACCAGCGGCAGATGCAGCGTTTCAAGCGTGACCGCCAGCGCTTTACCCACGCCCGACTCCACCAGCACTTTGCCGAATGCACCACCGGCCCCGGCCACCAGAATCACGCTGGCTGAGGTGGGAATGGCCCGGCCGGTCAGATCTTCCAGCTTATCTTTGCTCCAGCCACGCCTTACGCCCAGCAGCCAGGCCGCAAGCCCTAAGGCAATCAGCAGGGCAATCGGCGGTGTGCCGATCACGGTCATCACACTACGCAGCAGACTCCCTTCAGCCAGCAGTGTGTGTGACAGAGTTCCCAGCACGATCAATACAATCGGGACCACAATCAGGCCGCTGATGGTGAGCGCACCGGGTGGTGCCGGTTCATTCTTCTTTTCCTGCCCTTCCGGCCTGGCCATCTGCAACTGTTCCAGCACCTCCACCGACAGAGGGTAGTGGCGACGGTTCATGAATTTCGCTACGTAGTAGCCGATGATCCCGACCGGCACGGAAATCGCGATTCCCAGTATCATCAGCCATCCCATGTCGGTGTGCAGGATCCCGGCTGCTGCCGCAGCGCCCGGATGGGTCGGCAATGCCACATGTACCGTCAGCATCACACCCGCCATCGGCAGGCCAAACTTCAGCGGCGAGACCCGCGCCACTTTGGTAAAGCCATAAATCAGCGGAATAACGATGATAAAACCGACTTCAAAAAATACCGGGATGCCAAGGATAAAGGCCGCCATGGTCAATGCCGCAACGGTACGCTTCAGCCCCAGCGTTTTACTGAAACGCTGCGCCAGCGACTCGGCACCGCCCGAGGCTTCAATGATCGCCCCGAGCATGGCACCAAGAACGATGATGATGGTGATGTGCCCGAGCAGCCCGCCCATCCCCGTGATAATCGTCTCCATGATTTTTTCAGCCGGAATGCCGGTGGCGATGGCCACCAGCAGACTGACAATTAACAGGGCGACAAAGGGATGAACTTTGACTTTGATGACCAGCAGCAGCAGGATCACGATGCTGGCGGTCGCTATGGCTAACAGCAGTGCGGTGGACATAGTAAACCTCAGAAATTGTTATATTTTTTAGGTTATCGGCGTACAGAATAAACAGGTGCAGGGTCAGAAAAAGGACGAAAAAATCTCAACCGGTGCCGAAACACCGGTTTTTTTAGCCCGTTAAATCAGGTTTTTCTCGCCCAGGGCGCAAACCAGCCAAGGCCCGCAGTAGTGCTGCCGCGCGGGATATATTCGCAGCCCACCCAGCCGGAATAGCCGACCTCATCCAGCAGTGAGTAAAGATAGGGGTAGTTGATTTCACCCTCATCCGGTTCATGACGATCCGGTGCCGAAGCAATCTGCACGTGCCGATAGCGTCCGGCATAGTGGCGAATCAGATGGCTGAGGTTGCCATCCACCCGTTGCGCATGGAACAGGTCGAGCTGAGTGAAGACATTGGGTCGATCGATCTGTTCGACCATCTCCAGCGTCTGATACTGGCTGGCATAAAGATAGTTGGGTTTGGTTGTGGGATTCAGCGCCTCAATCAGCAGGATGATGCCGTACGGCGCAAAGCGCTCCGCCGCATAACGCATATTGCTGATAAAGGTCTCAACGTAGCGCTGACGGTCAGCGTCGGGCGGCACCGTCGCCGCCATGATGTGCACCTGCGGGCAGTTCAGCGCCAGCGCATAGCTCAGGGCGCGATCGATATCCGCCTTTGCTTCCGCTTCCCGTCCGGGGATGGCCGAAACGCCCCACTCACCCGCTGCGACGTTGCCGGGTGCGGTATTAAACAGCACCAGTTCCAGCTGGTTATCATCAAGCCACTGCTTGATCTGCGTGGCGGGATAGTCATAAGGAAACAGAAATTCGACGGCGGTGAAACCGGCTTTCGCCGCTGCAGCGAAGCGTTCAGCAAACGGCAATTCAGTAAATTGCGTCGAAAGGTTAGCAGCAAACTTCGGCATTATCGGCTCCTTAATTCTGCCACTTCGGCATCATTGAGATAACGGATCGGGCGGTCGCCTAAGGTAAAGATCAGCCGGGCGGTCTCCTCCAGCTCTTCAGTGTTGTCTGCCGCTTCCTGCAACGATTTCCCCACTACCACCGGGCCATGATTCGCCAGCAGGAAGGCACGGTAACGTGGAGCCAGCGCCGCGAGATCCTCGGCCAGTCGCCCATCACCCGGCTTGTAGTAAGGCACAACCGGCACATCACCGACACGCATCACCACATAGGGGGTAAACGGACGGATGCAGTTGTCCGTGTCCAGCCCCTGTAAGCAGGAGAGCGCCGTCAGGTAGTGGCTATGCAGATGCACCACCGCCCTGCAGTCGGGATTATTCAGATAGAGCGCGCGGTGAAACGCAATCTCTTTGGAGGGTTTATCGCCTGAGAGCCATTCACCGTCAGGCGTGACTTTTGCCAGCCGGTCACCCTGTAATTCACCCAGGCATGAACCGGTGGGAGTCGCCAGCAGATTGCCATCCTCCAGCAACATTGAGAGGTTGCCCGCCGAGCCGGTGGCATAGCCGCGCTGAAAAAACGAAGCGCCAAGACGCACCATCTCGTCACGCGCCTGCTGTTCCGTTAAAGAGAAAGATTCAGACATCAGTAAACTCCGTTTGCGCGCGGCGGAAGAAATCTTCATCGCCAAAATTGCCCGATTTCAGTGCCAGAGAGAGCGGCTGATGAATGTCGCGCACCCAGGGCACGCCGGGCGAAATCGTCGGGCCGATATGAAAGGCCGTCACACCCAGGCTCTGCGCGACCACGCCGGAGGTTTCGCCACCCGCCACGATAAAGCGCTGCCATCCGCGCCGTTTCAGCTCGCGGGTGACGGCAGCAAACAGTTGCTCAACGGCTTCGCTGCTGCGCTGAGCGCCAAAACGCTGTTGAATCGCCTGCAATTGTTGCGCGTCAGCGGTGGCAAACAGCAGGGGTGCCAGCGTCTGATCGCTGTTCGCTTCCACCCAGTCGCATAACTGCCGGGCATAAGCCCCGGCATCTTCCAGACAGCGTTCAGTCTCAACTTCGCAGGCCGGTGCCAGCTGGCGGTACGCGGCGACCTGACGATTGGTCATCTGTGAACAGGAACCGGAAAGCACCACGGCGCGATCGCCCTGCGGACGGCCTGCCTGCTCCGCTTTTGCATCACTCTCAGCCGTCGCCCACTGCCGTGCCAGACCGATGGCCAGCCCGGAACCGCCGGTGACCAGGCGCAGATCGCTCAGTGCTTCGCCCAGGGTCAACAGATGTTCCTGATGCAGGACGTCAGTTACGACGTAGTTGATCCCCTGCGCCGCCAGCTGACCCAGCGCCTGCCGTACTGACTCAGCGCCCTGATCGACCTGTGCCGCAGCGATCAGCCCGGCTTTGCCCGTCGCCTGTGATGTCATCAGCCGCAGCAGGTTGCTGTCGTGCATCGGTGTGACGGGATGATGCCGCATACCGGAATCTGACAGCAGCTGATCGCCGACAAACAGGTAGCCCTGATAAACGGTGCGGCCATTCACTGGCAGCGCCGGACAGATTACCGTCTGCGTTTCACCCAGCGCCTGCAGCAGAGCGTCGGTTACCGGACCGATATTGCCCTGCGCGGTGCTGTCGAAGGTGGAACAATATTTGAAGTAGAAACGCTCACAGCCCTGCGTCTGCAGCCAGGCCAGCGCAGCCAGCGACTGAGCAACCGCCTGGTCTGCCGGACAGGAGCGGCTCTTCAGGCTGACCACAATCGCCTGCGCCTCTGTGGTTTCCTCGCTGTCAGGAATGCCGTTGAACTGAATAGTGGTCAGCCCGTTCTGCACCAGAAAACTGGCAATGTCAGTCGCACCGGTAAAATCGTCCGCTATCACGCCAAGCCGCATCAGATTTTCTCCTCTGCCTGGGGCAGCGTGATGCCGCTGAAGATTTTAATCACTGCACTGTCATCTTCCCGGCCGTAACCGGCGTTGCTGGCTTCGGTGAACATATTGAGGGCGGTTGAGGCCAGCGGCAGCGGGAAGTGCAAGGCTTTCGCGGTATCGGCCACCAGGTTGAGATCTTTCACAAAGATATCGACCGCCGATTTCGGGCTGTAGTCGCCATCCACCACATGCCGCATGCGGTTTTCGAACATCCATGAATTGCCTGCGGCGTTGGTGACCACTTCATACATGGTTTCCAGCGGGATGCCGGCACGCGCCGCCAGCGCCATCGCTTCTGCCCCGACCGCGATGTGAACACCTGCCAGCAGCTGATGGATAATTTTGACGGTTGACCCGAGGCCGATCTCACTGCCCACGCGATATACTTTGGCTGCGACGGCATCCAGTACAGATTGCAGTTGTGCAAAGGCCGCGTCGCTGCCGGACGCCATCACCGTCATCTCACCGCTGGCCGCCTTAGCGGCACCGCCGGAGACCGGTGCATCCAGCATCAGCAGCTGATATTGCGCCAGCTGTTGTTCAATCTGCTGCGCATCCAGGGCGGACAATGTGGATGAGACCATGACCACGGTGCCGGGACGCAGTTTTGCGGCCAGGCCCTCTTCACCGAACAGAATGGCGTTAACCTGCTGCGCATTTACCACCAGAAGCAAAACGGCATCAAGCTGGTCTGCAAAGGCGGATGCTGAAGGCTGCGCATCACGCGCGCCTGCCTGGCGTAAGTTCTCAAGCGCGGCGGGATTCAAATCGACACCCCAGGTATTGAGGCCGGCACGCAGGCAGGATTTCGCGGCACCCATGCCCATGGAACCTAACCCGATAACGCAGATATTTTCAGCTGGCACGATACGCCTCCACTGTTAATTTAAGTGATTATTTGTTTGTTACTGTTAATCCTGCCAGTTTACTGTCGGCAAAAATGTGTTTCCGCTCACAAAAAAATATTCCCGATGTGAACCAGAACAATTTTTAACATTACCAGATTGGCAGCACCGGCACTGCCGCAGTGCAGTTAGCGCCGCCGTTGCCGGGATTAAAGCTGTTATTATTTGTTCTGGTTAACCGGCAGATCCTTTATAATGTGAAAAAATGATAATTATCAGGGAGCCGATATGATTCCGATTGAACGTCATCAACAGATTCTTGCGCTGGTGGCCGATCGTGGCGTGGTGAGCATTGTAGAACTCACTGAACGGCTGGGTGTGTCACACATGACCATACGCCGTGATGTGCAGAAACTGGAGGAGCAAGGGGCCGTGCTGTCGGTCTCCGGCGGCGTGCGCTCAGCCGAGCGGCTGGCCGCTGAGCCGTCACACCTGACGAAAAGCACCCTCTACAACGAGGAGAAGCGCGCCATTGGCCGCACCGCCGCCCGACAGATCCCCCGTAACAGCTGCATCTACCTGGATGCCGGCACCACAACGTTAGCGCTGGCAAGAGAAGTGGTGGATCGCGATGATTTGCTGGTGGTAACCAATGATTTTATGGTGGCGAATCTGCTGATGGAGGCCAGTCAGTGCCGGGTTATTCACACGGGCGGCACCGTTTGCCGGGAGAACCGCTCCTGTGTCGGCGAGTCGGCGGCACGCAGCCTGCGTCATCTGGCCATTGATATTGCCTTTATTTCCGCCTCCTGCTGGGGGCCGCGTGGCTTGTTTACGCCGGATGAAGATAAAGTGATGGTGAAGCAGGCGGTGAGTGAGGTGAGCAGTAAGCGGGTATTGCTGAGTGACAGTTCGAAGTACAACAGGATCGCGACGTTTCTGGCTTTACCGCTGGAGAGCTTTGATCGGGTAGTGACAGACACGCATCTGAGTGAGTCGGCGCGGGAGCTGTTAAGTGCGGGGAGCTGTGAACTGGTACTGGCTGGTTAAGCTGTCGCCGCCTTCCCTGAGACCGGGAAGGCGGCAACGTGAGCGTGATTAAACTTCTTCGCTGAACTGTGGCACCGGATTACGGAAGCTGCGGGTTACGAACGCCAGGTAGATAATCCCGATGGCGGCCCAGATCAGGCCCAGCTCCATAGAACTCTCTTCCAGGTTCACCCACAGCGCTCCCACCGTCAGCGCGCCAAGCAGCGGCAGCAGCAGATACTGAACGTGATCTTTCAGCGTGCGGTTACGCTTCTCACGGACCCAGAACTGCGCAATCACCGACAGGTTAACGAAGGTAAACGCCACCAGCGCACCAAAGTTAATCAGCGCGGTTGCGGTCACCAGGTCGAAGTTAATCGCCATCAGTGCAATCGCACCCACCAGCAGCACGTTGAGCGACGGAGTACGCCATTTCGGATGGATGTAACCGAAGAAACGCTCCGGGAACACACCATCACGGCCCATCACATACATCAGACGCGAGACGCCAGCGTGCGCCGCCATACCGGATGCCAGCACCGTGACCACCGAGAAGATCAGGATGCCGACCTGCAACGCTTTACCGGCCACGAACAGCATGATTTCAGGCTGCGATGAGTCCGGGTGCTGGAAGCGTGTGATGTCCGGGAAGTAGAGCTGCAGGAAGTAAGATGCCGCGATAAAGATCACCCCACCAATCAGCGCGGTCAGGAAAATAGCGCGCGGAATGGTGCGTTCTGCATCTTTGGTCTCTTCCGACAGCGAACTGATGCCATCAAAGCCGAGGAACGAGAAACAGAGTATCGTCGCACCGGTAATCATCGGCACCACATGCGCATTCTCAGACCAGAATGGACGGCTGCTCACCAGCGTGCCGGAACCTACGCCGCTTGCCACACCGTAGATTACCATCGCGGTAATCCCGACCATGACCACCACCTGCAGCACCACAATCACACTGTTGAAGTTGGCGACGGTTTTGATGCCCTTGAGGTTAGAGAGCGTCATAAACCCGACCAGCAACACCACAAAAATCCACGACGGAATGCCCGGCACCAGCGATTCGAAATAGTTTTTAGCCAGCAGGATGTTGATCATCGGCATGAACAGGTAGTCCAGCAGTGATGACCAGCCGACCATAAAGCCGACGTGCGGACTGATCGCCTTCTGAGCGTAGGTATAAGCGGAGCCCGCAGAGGGGAAGCGGCGTACCAGCTTACCGTAACTCACGGCAGTGAACAGAATCGCAATCAGCGCGAAAGCATAAGCAGTGGCGACGTGACCTTCGGTCAGCCCGGAAACGATGCCAAAGGTATCGAACAGGGTCATAGGCTGCATGTAGGCTAAGCCCATCATGACGACCGGAAGTAACGTGAGTGTTTTTTTGAGTTGCGCACGCTGCGGTGCGGCGGAGGTATTAAGCGACATGCTTCAGTCCCCCATGTGCGACAACCTGGCTGGGCTGGGTCACAGGGCAACTGCGCATTAAGCGACAGGGAGTAAGGTTAGCGGTTAACGCGGCGCCGTAGTCATCACGAAAACGCGTACCAGCGTTGGCTGGCAGAGTGTAAAACATCCCCATCTTTGTAATCCTCAATCTCACGCTTATGCGTGTTTTCAGTGTTTATCTATCCGGGTGCGTGCCCGGCCTCGGTTAAGTCAGCAAAAAACGCTCTAATAAAACTGGATGCAAAAAAATAACCGGCGCGGTTAGCGTCGGTTATCATCTGATTTTGCAGGCCGCGTATTCTGCCCTAACCCGTGGCAGGAATACAAGCCATCGGGGCATCTTATGCAAAAAAAAGCCCGTCAGATAACAGGTAAAAAAACCTGTCAGGCATTTTTCAGCATCCAGTCAATCTCGGTAGACGTAATCAGCCGTTCAAACTGCATCAGTTCATGATGCTTACAGCTGTGCCAGACACTGGCAAAGCGTTCGCCCAGTAACTTCTGCAGCGGATAGCTGTTGTCAAACTCATACAGCGCATCGCTCTGGCGGATCGGCAGTGCCAGACCCTCGGCATGGTGACCGTTGCCGGTAACCGGATGCGGCAACGGCAACTGGGTATCCAGCCCATGCAGCATCCCCGCAAGAATAGCCGACACCACCAGGTAGGGATTAGCATCCGCGCCCGCAACCCGGTACTCAATACGATGATTGTCGATATCCCCGCACGGCACCCGCAGCGCAACGGTCCGGTTGTTATGGCCCCACGATGCCTGCAACGGCACATAGGCGTCCGGAACAAAACGGCGATAGGCATTCACATTGGGTGCCAGCAGCGCCATTGAGGCGGGCATCAGATCGATCATCCCGGCCAGCGCCCGTTTCATCAGCGGCGAATCACTGCCGTCATCGCAGGCGAAGGCGTTGTGATCGGCGGCATCCAGCATGCTGATATGCACATGCATGCCGCTGCCCGCATACTCCTCATAGGGCTTCGCCATAAACGTGGCGGTCATACCGTGATTTTCTGCCACCTGACGAATCAGGCGTTTCAGCTGCACCGCATGGTCACAGGCCCGCAGCACGTCGCGGGTATGATGCAGGTTAATTTCAAACTGTCCGGGCGAGGCTTCCGCCAGCGCACCATCGGCCGGGATGCCCTGCTGACGGGCCAGATCGTCGATGTCACGCAGCACATCGGCGAAGTGATCGAGGTTATCTACCGAGTAGACCTGGCTCTGCATATTGCGTTCATCACTGCCGGGCGAACACGGCGGCTGGATAAAGCCTTCGGCATCGCGCTTTTTGTCCACCAGATAGAACTCCAGCTCTACCGCTACCACCGGGAACAGACCTCGGTTACGCAGCTGTTGCCACAGCCGGTTAAGGACATTTCGGGGTTCAACGTCAAAGGGAGTGCCATCTTGGTTGCACATGGTTAGCAGCAGTTGCGCAATGTGCTGAGGGTCAGACGCGGAAGGAACTAAAGTACCGGTGACGGGCAGGCAGAGATTATCGGGTTCGCCCAGTGACTGGCCGAGTCCCGCTTCTTCTACTGTGTTGCCGAGGATATCCATGGCAAACACCGAGGCGGGGAAATAACACCCTTTTTCCAGCTTAGGCAGCGCAGAGACCGGAATACGCTTGCCGCGGAACACACCATTTAAATCATTTAACAGGATGTCGACATACTGCGTGTCAGGATGGCGCTCCAGCCAGGTTTTCACCTCAAGCTGGAACGCGCTGGTTCGTTTCTCTTCACTGTGAAGCGTGAAGTCTTCCACTTCTACCAGGTTAGTCATGATCTCACCCGCCCCTATTAGGTTTGCGTAATGCTCAAAATAACAGCCACACCACTAACATAGCGCCAACATAAAAAGTGTGCAAATGTAACAAATCTGTTTGAAGAACAAACAGCAGATTGCTAGATTGAAAAAATATTGCACACTTAACCGCCAGACGTGCCCTTTCGGTAGATATTTCGAACAGCGATGCGAGGATGTGAGATGGGCATTATTTTTGACAAGCCGTTGATTGGCGTAGTGATGTGCCAGAAGGATCTGGGCGGCCATCCGAGCCAGACGGTTCACAATAAGTATACCGATGCGGTTGTCCTTGCGGGTGGCGTACCACTGGCCCTGCCCCACAGTCTGATGAATGCGCCTCATCTATTAGAAAACGCTATGGCTGTTCTGGATGGTCTGCTGCTGACCGGCAGCCCCAGCAATATCGAACCCTGGCATTATGGCGAGGCGGGCGAAGAGCTGCATGCCGATCCGGGCCGTGACCATCTCGCCTTTCAGCTGATCACCTGGGCCACCAGCCACAAGATGCCGATGTTCGGGATCTGCCGTGGGCTGCAGGAGCTGGTGGTGGCAAATGGCGGTGCGCTGTGGCGGGAGCTCAGCGGGCAGCCGTCGTTTCAGCGTCACCATGAAGATGAGACGCTGCCGCTGGAGCAGCAGTATGCTCAGGCGCATCCAATCACTATCGAACCCGACGGCCTGCTGGCGACGCTGCTGGACAGCAACAGTCCGCTGGCGGTCAATTCACTGCATCATCAGGGGGTACGCGAACCGGGCCCGCAATTGCGCGTTGAAGCGCGCGCGCCGGATGGCCTGATTGAGGCGGTGAGTCTGCGCCATCATCCCTTCGCCCTGGCGGTGCAGTGGCATCCCGAGTGGCAGCCGGAACACGCAACGGGATCGCAGGCGCTCTTCAGCGGCTTTATTCAGGCCGCCATTCGTTATCACAAGGAAAAAGAAAATGAGTGATGCCACGCTGGCGCCGGGACGACGGCTGGCGCAGATCCGGCAGAAACTGGGGCTGTCACAACGCCGTGTCGCCGAACTGGCCGGACTGACCCACAGCGCCATCAGCACCATTGAGCAGGATAAGGTCAGCCCGGCGGTCAGCACCCTGCAGAAGCTGCTGAAAGTCTATGGGCTCTCGCTGTCAGAGTTCTTCTCGGAACCCAAACCGGATGCGGAACCTAAGGTCATTGTCCGCGCCAGCGACCTGCTGGAGATTGGCAGTCAGGGGGTTTCGCTGAAGCTTATCGACAATGGCCGTGCACAGCGCACGCTGGGCATGCTGCTGGAAACTTATCAACCGGGTGCCAGCACTGGCGAGAAGCTGCGTCATCCGGGCGAAGAGACCGGCACACTGCTGGAAGGAGAGATTACGCTGGTCATCAACGGAGAGCACTATCATCTCTCCGCCGGAGAGAGCTACGTCATTGATACGGGCTTACCACACAGTTTCACCAACCGTGCTGAAATCCCCTGCCGCATTGTCAGTGCCCATACGCCAGCCAACTTTTAGGCGCTTCCGGAGGTTGTTATGAATTACGTGGAGAGTTATTACGCAGCGACCGCCAATCCGCATGCGCCCTGGCCGACATTACAGGAGAGCATTCAGTGTGACGTCTGCATTATTGGCGGCGGTTTCACCGGTCTTTCGGCGGCGCTGCATCTGACCGAGGTAGGCTATGACGTGGTTGTGCTGGAAGCGGCGCGGGTCGGCTTTGGTGCCAGCGGGCGTAACGGCGGTCAGGTGGTGAACTCCTACAGCCGCGACGTGGATGTGATTGAACAGCGCTACGGTAAAGAGAGCGCCCGTATGCTGGGCAGCATGATGTTTGAAGGCGCTGAAATCATCCGCGATCGCATTAAGCGGTACGCGATCGACTGCGATTACCGGCCTGGCGGCGTTTTTGCGGCCCTGAATGCGCGCCAGATGGCGCATCTGCGAAAACAGAAAGCGTTATGGCAGCAGTATGGGAATCATGATCTGGAACTACTGGATGAGCGAGCCATCCGCCGTGAAGTCGCCACCGAACGCTACGTTGGCGGGCTGCTGGATCGGCGCGGCGGCCATCTGCATCCGCTGAACCTGGCGCTGGGGGAAGCGGAGGCGATCCGTCGACATGGCGGACGCATCTATGAACAGTCCGCGGCGACCAGTGTGGTTTATGGCACACCAAACCGGGTAAAAACCGCCCAGGGCGAGGTCAGCGCGACCTTTGTGATCTTCGCCGGGAATGCCTATCTGGCCCCGCAGCTGGAACCGCGACTGAGCAGGAAAAGCATGCCGTGCGGATCGCAGATTGTGGCAACCGAACCGCTGTCAACCGACCAGGCGTTGTCGCTGATGCCGAACAACTACTGTGTGGAAGATTGTAACTATCTGCTGGATTACTTCCGTCTGACGGCGGATAACCGGCTGCTCTATGGCGGCGGCGTGGTTTATGGCGCACGGGAACCGGCCGATATTGAAGCGTTGATCCGGCCCAAGCTGCGTCGCACTTTCCCGCAGTTGCAAAACGTGAAGCTGGACTTCAGCTGGAGCGGCAATTTCCTGCTGACGCTGTCGCGCATGCCGCAGTTTGGCCGACTGGAGAAGAATGTCTATTTTATGCAGGGTGACAGCGGTCATGGCGTAACCAGTACGCATCTTTCCGGCAAGCTGATCAGCGAAGTGTTACGCGGCGATGCCGAGCGTTTTGATGCTTTCGCCCGCCTGCCTCACCTGCCGTTTCCCGGTGGGCGTCGATTTAAGGTGCCGCTGACGGCGATGGGCGCGGTGTGGTATGCGTTGAGGGATCGGTTAGGGGTGTGAGGCTGAGGGCCAGACCTGGCTGTCTGGCCTGATGAAAACAGGTCTTTCAGCGGGGCACATTCTGCCCTGTTGTTCAACCTCTTTAGTATGTTGTAACTACAGGAAGAGCAGAACTTTCACCTATCAGAGCGGGAGCACTCAGCCCCCGCAACAGCGCCAGCCGCGTATCACTCCAGCGGCATTTTAATCGGATCGTCATAGCGGTACTCAAAACCGAGTTCGCTACAGATGCGGGAACCATCAATCAGCTTGCCGCTATTCTTTTCCGCCTCTGGTGCGAACTGCGGCGGCTGCAGCCCAAGCTGGTGCGTGACCGCAGGATAGAAGGTGTCACGCGAGGGATGTTTCGAGGCACACAGATTGTAGACCCGGCCCCCTTTGGGCGACTGCAGTAGCAGCGTAATCGCCTCCACTACATCATCCAGATGCACAAGATTGACGCCCTGTGAGCCATTGGCCACATCCTGCTTACCGGCGAGGAAGCGTCCCGGATGGCGCTTTGGCCCGACCAGACCGGCCAGGCGCACAATATCCACGCTGGTGCCCGGCAGATCGTGCAGCCAGTTCTCCAGTTTAACCAGCGTCTTTCCGGCCACCGTTTCTGCGTCCAGCGGGCTGTTTTCCCGCTTAGCGCCGGCGCTGCTGCCATAGACTGAGGTGGAACTGGTAAAGATAATGCGCGGTACCTTATAAACCAGCGCGGTATCGACCACATTCTGCACCGCCTGCAGATAGGCTTCGCCCCCTTCCGCAGTGCGGCTGGCGGGCAGTGTAACGATCAGCGCATCGACGTTGAATAGCGGCTCAATATCGGCGGCATCACAGAGCAGTTCCGGCGTCAGTTCCAGCTGGAACGCCTCAATGCCGCAGCGGCGTGCCGCGTCTACACCGTCTGGCGTGGTTTTGCTGCCGGTGACCTGCCAGCCTCGCGCCGTTAACGCCGTGGCCAGCGGCATACCCAACCAGCCCAGTCCCACAATCGCGACCTTCTTCATTTTGACTCCTGACGTGAAACATCAACCCTGACTTCACCGTAGTTTGCCCCCTGATTGCAAACCAGAACAACCTGTTTCAGCGCTTTCCGAACCGCCCGTTTAAAAAAGTGTTGCCAAGCGCAGCCATCTTCGCTAGGTTAAACCCCACAAATGAATACTCATTCATCGACGAGATTATTATGACACGCGTTCAGTTCAACCATCATCACCACCATCATCCTGACTAGTCTTTCAGGCGATTGGTGCTGGAAGACTTTCAAGATCTTCCAGTGGTGTGAACGCAAGAGAACCCCCGGAAGATCGTCTTCCGGGGGTTTTTTTATGGGCTGACGTAACCACACATTCAGGACAGCATTAAGAGGACAGGAACCATGTTAGATAACACCCGTTTACGCATAGCTATGCAGAAATCTGGCCGTTTAAGTGATGATTCACGCGAACTGCTGGCGCGCTGCGGCGTTAAAATCAACCTTCAGCAACAGCGCCTGATTGCGTTTGCGGAGAACATGCCGATCGACATCCTGCGCGTGCGCGATGACGATATTCCTGGCCTGGTGATGGATGGTGTGGTCGATTTAGGCATCATCGGCGAGAACGTGCTGGAAGAAGAGCTACTGTCACGCCGTGCCCAGGGTGAAGATCCGCGCTACTTTACGCTGCGCCGCCTCGACTTCGGCGGTTGCCGTTTGTCACTGGCGATGGCGACAGATGCCGAGTACACCGGCCCGGAATGCCTGGATAAATCCCGTATCGCCACCTCCTATCCGCACCTGTTAAAACAATACCTCGACAAAAAGGGCGTCAGCTTTAAGACCTGTTTACTGAACGGTTCCGTAGAAGTGGCGACCCGCGCCGGTCTGGCTGACGCCATCTGCGACCTGGTCTCTACCGGTGCTACGCTGGAAGCCAATGGCCTGCGCGAAGTTGAAGTAATCTATCGTTCAAAAGCGGTGCTGATCCAGCGTGACGGCGAGATGCCTGCCGCGAAGCAGGAGCTGATCGACAAAATGATGACCCGTATTCAGGGCGTGATTAAAGCGCGTGAATCGAAGTACATCATGCTGCACGCGCCGAGTGAGCGTCTGGAAGAAGTGATCAGCCTGCTGCCTGGCGCAGAGCGCCCGACCGTGCTGCCGCTGGCAGGCGATGTCAGCCGCGTGGCGATGCACATGGTCAGCAGCGAAACCCTGTTCTGGGAAACCATGGAAAAACTGAAAGCGCTGGGTGCCAGTTCGATTCTGGTGCTGCCTATTGAGAAGATGATGGAGTAAGCCATGGCCTTTTCTACCCCGATTGAGTGGCAGCAGTGTACCCCCGAACAGCAGCAGGCGCTGCTGTTACGTCCCGCTATCGCCGCCTCTGAAAACGTGACGATGACGGTGCGCGATGTACTGGAGCAGGTAAAGCTGAACGGTGATGACGCCCTGCGCCAGTTCAGCGCCCGCTTCGACAAAGCGCAGGTGGATAACCTGCGTGTTACCGCGCAGCAAATCGCAGAAGCCAGCTTACGTCTGAGTGACGAGCTGAAGCAGGCGATGGCTGTCGCGGTGGGCAATATCGAAACCTTCCACAACGCGCAGATCCTGCCGCCGGTGGATGTGGAAACCCAGCCAGGCGTACGCTGCCAGCAGATTACCCGTCCGGTGAAATCGGTCGGACTCTATATTCCTGGTGGTTCCGCCCCGCTCTTCTCCACCGTGCTGATGCTGGCGACCCCGGCCCGTATCGCTGGCTGTGGCCGCGTGGTGCTCTGTTCGCCGCCGCCGATTGCCGATGAGATCCTGTATGCCGCCCAGCTGTGCGGCGTAGAAGAGGTGTTCCAGGTAGGCGGCGCGCAGGCCATCGCCGCGATGGCCTTCGGCACCGAAACCGTGCCACGCGTGGACAAGATTTTTGGCCCGGGCAACGCCTGGGTGACAGAAGCGAAACGTCAGGTAAGTCAGCGACTCGATGGCGCGGCGATTGATATGCCAGCGGGTCCTTCTGAAGTGCTGGTGATTGCGGATGAAGGCGCCACGCCCGCGTTTGTCGCGTCTGATTTGCTTTCACAGGCAGAGCATGGTCCCGACTCGCAGGTGATTCTGCTGACGCCTTCATTAAAGCTGGCCGAGGCGGTCGCGGTCGCGGTTGAGCAGCAACTGGCGCAGTTGCCGCGGGCTGCCACAGCGCGTCAGGCGCTGGAAAGCAGCCGCCTGATCGTGGCGCGTGACCTTGAGCAGTGTGTCGCGATCTCTAATCTCTACGGCCCGGAGCACCTGATTCTGCAGACGCGTCAGCCGCGCGATCTGGTGGAGTCGATCACCAGCGCCGGTTCGGTATTTTTAGGTGACTGGTCGCCGGAGTCCGCGGGCGATTACGCCTCTGGCACCAATCACGTGTTACCGACCTACGGTTACACCTCGACCTGTTCCAGCCTGGGCCTGGCCGATTTCCAGAAACGCATGACGGTGCAGGAGCTGACGCCGCAGGGCTTCCTGAACCTGGCCGCCACCATTGAAACCCTGGCCGCCGCCGAGCAGCTGGATGCCCATAAGAATGCCGTCACCCTGCGCGTTGCCGCACTGAAGGAGCAAGCATGAGTCAGGATATTGAGCAGCTGGCGCGCGCCAATGTGCGCGCCCTGACGCCCTATATGTCGGCGCGTCGTCTGGGTGGCAACGGAGATGTCTGGCTCAATGCCAACGAGTTTCCGCTGCCGGTGCCGTTTGAGCTGTCGCAGCAGACGCTGAACCGCTATCCGGAATGTCAGCCTAAACTGGTGATTGAGCGCTATGCTGCTTATGCAGGCTTAACGCCGGAGCAGGTGCTGGTGAGCCGTGGCGCAGATGAAGCCATCGAACTGATCATGCGTGCCTTCTGTGAGCCGGGTCAGGATGCGATTCTGTTCTGTCCACCGACCTATGGCATGTACAGCGTCAGCGCCGAAACCATCGGCATTGAATACCGCACCGTCCCGGCCCTGACCGACTGGCAGCTGAACCTGCCTGCCATTGCAGAGCAGCTGGATGGCGTCAAAGTGGTTTACCTCTGCAGCCCGAACAACCCGACCGGCAACCTGATCAAGCAGGACGACATCCGTCAGCTGCTGGCGATGACCGCCGGTAAAGCGCTGGTAGTCGCAGATGAAGCCTACATTGAGTTCTGCCCGCAGGCGACCCTGACCGGCTGGCTGAAGGATTATCCGCATCTGGTAATCCTGCGTACGCTTTCTAAAGCCTTTGCGCTGGCTGGCCTGCGTTGCGGCTTTGCTCTGGCGAATAAGCCGGTCATCGACCTGCTGATGAAGGTGATCGCGCCCTACCCGCTGGCCACACCGGTGGCCGATGTCGCCGGTCAGGCGCTGAGCGACCAGGGAATTGCGCTGATGCGTGAGCATGTGGCACAGCTGAATGAGAACCGTAGCTGGCTGCAGGCTGAACTGGCTCAGCTGGCCTGCGTTGAGCAGGTTTTCTCCAGTGAAACCAACTATGTGCTGGCGCGCTTTACCGATTCACCAAAAGTCTTCAAAACCTTATGGGATCAGGGCATTATCCTGCGTGATCAGAACAAAAATCCGGGCCTGTCGGGATGCCTGCGCATCTCCATCGGCACGCGTGAAGAGTGCGAACGAGTGATCGCCGCGCTGCAAGCCTTTTCTGTGGAGCAAGCATGAGCCAGAAGACCCTTTTTATTGACCGCGACGGTACGTTAATCTCTGAGCCGCCTGAAGATTATCAGGTGGACCGCATGGATAAGCTGGCGTTTGAGCCAGATGTTATCCCGGCGCTGCTGGCACTGCAGGCCGCCGGTTATCGCCTGGTCATGATCACTAACCAGGATGGTCTTGGCACCCCGGGTTTCCCGCAGGCCGATTTCGATGGCCCGCACAATCTGATGATGCAGATCCTGACCTCGCAGGGCATTGCGTTTGACGATGTGCTGATCTGCCCGCACATGCCGGACGATCACTGCGACTGTCGCAAGCCAAAAACCCGAATGGTGGAAGCCTGGCTGGCCGAAGGCGCGCTGGATACCGCCAACAGCTACGTGATTGGCGATCGCCTGACCGATGTCCAGCTGGCGGAGAACATGGGCATCCAGCCTATCCGCTACGGTGCTGACGGCCAGAACTGGCACACTATCCAGCAGCGTCTGACCCAGCGTGACCGCCATGCGCTGGTGCAGCGCAACACCAAAGAGACACAGGTGCGGGTAGAACTGTGGCTGGATCGCGAAGGCGGCAGCAAGATTAATACCGGCGTGGGTTTCTTCGACCACATGCTGGACCAGATTGCCGTACACGGCGGGTTCCGCATGAACATCGAAGTGAAAGGCGATCTCTATATTGACGATCACCACACTGTGGAAGATACCGGTCTGGCACTGGGCGAAGCGCTGCTAAAGGCGCTGGGCGACAAGCGAGGCATTGGCCGTTTCGGCTTTGTGCTGCCGATGGATGAATGTCTGGCGCGCTGCGCGCTGGATATCTCCGGCCGTCCGCACATCGAGTTCAAAGCGGAGTTCAACTATCAGCGCGTGGGCGACCTCAGCACCGAGATGGTCGAGCATTTCTTCAGCTCACTCTCCTACGCCATGATGAGCACCCTGCATCTTAAAACCAAAGGCAAGAATGACCATCACCGCGTCGAGAGCCTGTTTAAAGCCTTTGGCCGTACGCTGCGTCAGGCGATCCGCGTTGAGGGCAATACGCTGCCAAGCTCGAAGGGAGTGCTGTGATGAACGTGGTGATCATGGATACCGGTTGCGCCAACCTGTCGTCGGTGAAATGGGCGATTGAACGTCTGGGCTACACCCCGGAAGTGAGCCGCGACCCCGATGTGGTGCTGCGTGCCGACAAACTGTTTCTGCCCGGCGTCGGCACCGCACAGGCGGCAATGAATCAGCTGGAAGAGCGTGACCTGATCGATCTGGTGAAAGCCTGTACCCAGCCGGTGCTGGGGATCTGCCTGGGTATGCAGCTGCTGGGACGCGGCAGCGATGAAAACGGCGGCGTGCCGACGCTGGGAATTATCGATGAGCCGGTGTCATTAATGGACACGCACGGCCTGCCGCTGCCGCACATGGGCTGGAATCAGATTACCGCGCAGGCGGGCAATCATCTGTTCCGTGGCATCGACGAAGGCTGCTATTTCTACTTCGTCCACAGCTATGCCATGCCGGTCAACGCCAGCACCATCGCACAGTGTCACTACGGTGAAGCTTTCACCGCCGCGGTGCAGAAAGATAACTTCTTTGGCGTCCAGTTCCACCCGGAACGCTCGGGCAAAGCGGGCGCGCAGCTGCTGAAAAACTTCCTGGAGATGTAATGATTATCCCCGCGTTAGATTTAATTGACGGCAAAGTGGTTCGTCTGCATCAGGGCGATTATGGACAGCAGCGCGATTACGGCAGCGATCCGCTGCCACGTCTGCAGGATTACGTTCGCCAGGGCGCGACCGTGCTGCATCTGGTGGATTTAACCGGCGCGAAAGATCCGGCGAAACGCCAGATCGCGCTATTGAAAACCCTGCTGGATGGCGTTGATGTGACGGTGCAGGTCGGTGGCGGCATTCGCAGCCGTGACGATGTTCATGCGCTGCTTGAAGCCGGAGCGAGTCGTGTGGTGGTTGGTTCCACGGCGGTGAAACAGCCTGAAGAGGTAAAACGGTGGTTTGCGGAATTTGGCGCAGAGGCGATTGTGCTTGCGTTAGATGTGCGCATTGATGCCAGTAACCGCAAAGAAGTGGCAATCAGTGGCTGGCAGGAAGCGGCGGGTGTCACGCTGGAAGAGGTGATTACCGACTTTCAGCAGGTGGGCCTGAAGCACGTGCTGTGCACCGACATTTCTCGCGACGGCACCCTGAGCGGCTCCAATGTTGCGCTCTATCAGGAAGTGACGGCGCGCTTTCCGACGATTGCTTTTCAGTCCTCGGGTGGCATTGGCGACCTCAATGATATCGCCGCCCTGCGCGGCAGCGGCATTCAGGGCGTGATTGTCGGACGTGCGCTGCTGGAAGATAAATTCACTGTTTCGGAGGCGATCGCATGCTGGCAAAACGGATAATTCCCTGCCTGGACGTACGTGACGGCCAGGTGGTCAAAGGCGTACAGTTTCGCAATCACGAGATCATCGGCGACATCGTGCCGCTGGCGCAGCGCTATGCCGCCGAAGGTGCCGACGAGCTGGTGTTCTATGATATCACCGCCTCATCCGATGGCCGGGTCGTCGACAAAAGCTGGGTATCGCGGGTTGCGGAAGTGATCGATATCCCGTTCTGCGTCGCGGGCGGCATTAAAACCCCGGAAGACGCAGCGCGCATTCTGGAGTTTGGCGCAGATAAGATTTCGATTAACTCGCCGGCGCTGGCCGACCCCACGCTGATCACCCGCCTCGCGGACCGTTTTGGCGTGCAGTGTATTGTGGTCGGGATCGATACCTGGTTTGATGAAGCCAGCGGTAAATATCAGGTGAATCAGTATACCGGCGACGAAGCGCGCACCCGCGTGACGCAGTGGGAAACGCTGGAGTGGGTGCAGGAAGTGCAGAAGCTGGGCGCAGGCGAGATCGTGCTGAACATGATGAATCAGGATGGCGTGCGTAACGGCTATGACCTGGTGCAGCTGAAGAAAATGCGTGAAGTCTGCAAAGTTCCCCTGATCGCCTCTGGCGGCGCAGGCACCATGCAGCACTTCCTGGATGCGTTTACCGAAGCTAACGTGGATGGTGCTTTAGCCGCCTCGGTATTCCATAAGCAGATTATTAATATTGGTGAGCTGAAGAGCTTTCTGATCGACAACGGAGTGGAGATTCGCGCGTGCTAACTGAACAACAACTGGCCCTTCTCGACTGGGATAAAACACAGGGCATGATGCCGGTCATTGTCCAGCACTTCGTCTCAGGCGAAGTGCTGATGCATGGCTACATGAACCCGGCCGCGCTGGAGAAAACGCTGGCAGAAAGCAAGGTCACCTTTTTCTCCCGCACCAAAAATCGCTTGTGGACCAAAGGCGAAACCTCCGGCAACTTTTTGCAGGTCGTGAGCATCACGCCTGACTGCGACAATGACACCCTGTTAGTGCTGGCGGATCCTATTGGCCCGACCTGCCATCTGGGCACCACCAGCTGCTTCTCACCGGCGGTCCCTGAGTGGACGTTCCTCTATCAGCTTGAGCAGTTGCTGGCTTCGCGCAAAACCGCCGATCCTGAAAGCTCCTACACCGCACGACTCTACGCCAGCGGCACCAAACGCATCGCGCAGAAAGTGGGTGAAGAAGGCGTTGAAACCGCACTGGCCGCCACGGTCAACGATCGGGATGAACTCACCAACGAAGCTTCTGACCTGGTCTATCACCTGATGGTACTGTTGCAGGATCAGGATCTCGACTTCCGCGCCGTGATTAACAACCTGCGTGACCGCCATAAGTAACTGTGCAATATGCTGCTCAGAATGCCGTTTTTATGCGGATTCTGAGCAGTCTTCAGCTCATTCCTCACGTCCATCCGGCACAATGACGGCAACTCAAACCTCAGGGAGAGAACCGTGACCACCCATGAGAAATTAATTGCCCTGCTCGACCAGCACCAGGCACGCTATCGCCTGATGGAGCATGAGGCGACCGGTAAATGTGAAGCGGTCGCGGCGATACGCGGCACCGAAATCGGCCAGGGTGCTAAAGCGCTGGTCTGTCATGTGAAAGGCAACGGCGTTAAACAGCATGTACTGGCGGTTTTACCTGCCGATCATCAGGCCGATCTGGGCAAAGTCGCGGCAGCAGTCGGAGGAAGACGCGCCTCACTCGCCAGTCCGGCGGAAACCGATCTGCTGACCGGCTGCGTATTCGGGGCGATTCCGCCGTTCAGCTTTCATCCCGACCTCAGACTGGTTGTTGACCCCGCGCTGTTTGAACGTTATCCGGAGATCGCGTTTAACGCTGGTCTGCTGGAACGTTCAGTGATCCTGAATACCGAAGATTATCGCGCGTTATGCGCGGCTGACGTGGTGAAGATTACGCAGTAATTGCCATCCCGGCAGCCCGGCGATACTCTGCATAATCACTCATCACGACAGAATAAGAGCAAAATCATGAACATTTTCACTCAACGCCTGCGTCAGACGCTGGCTGTGGCGGTTATGGCAGGCTGCGCTTTTGGCGCGCAGGCGAAGATCGAACAGGTGCGTTTCGCGGTCGATCCGACCTATCCGCCATTCGAATCGAAAACGCCACAGGGCAAGCTGGTCGGCTTTGATATTGATCTGGGCAATGCGCTTTGTACCCAGATGCAGGCAAAATGTGTCTGGGTTGAAAGCCAGTTTGACGGCATGATCCCGGCCCTTAAAGCACGTAAATTTGATGCCATTCTGTCCGACATGGGCATTACCGAAGAACGCCTGAAGCAGATTGATTTCACCGCGCCGCTCTATGACACCCACACTCAGCTGATTGCCCGTAAAGGTGCTGGCATATTGCCCACCGCTGAATCCCTGAAAGGAAAAACGGTCGGCGTAGAACAGGGAACGGTTCAGGAGCGCTATGCGCTGGCGAAATGGCAGCCTCACGGTGTGACCGTGGTGCCTTATGGCGATCAGGCACAGGTTGAAAGCGATCTGGTTTCAGGCCGACTGGATGCGGTATTCACCGATGCGGCACAGGCTGCCATCGGCTTCCTGAAGCATCCGCAGGGCAAAGATTTTGAACTGGCTGGCCCGATTATACAGGATCCGATCATCGGCCCCGGCACGGCGATTGGCCTGCGTAAAGGCGATACCGAGCTGAAAACCGCACTGGATAACGCCTTCATCGAAATCAAAAAGAATGGCACCTTTGACCAGATTCAGAAGCGCTACTTCGCCACGGATATCTCTATCCAGCCTTAACCTCGCGGTCGCCCTTTTTCATCCTCACCGCGATCCGGCACTATACTCTAACTATTTCGGGACGGCGCGCTGTCGTCCTTTGCCGATTAAAGGACATTAACACGGTATGCATCAACAACATCATCCACTGTTAAGCGCCTCTTTAGGCACCCAGCGTGAAATCATCAGTTTCCATTTCGCGGAAGACAACGAGCGTCAGGTCTACATTCAGGCTGCGCTGCATGGCGACGAACTGCCCGGTATGGCAGTGGCGTGGTTTTTAAAGCAGCGACTACAGGCGCTGGAGTCCGCCGGTCAACTTAAAGCCGCCTTTACCCTGGTGCCGGTTGCCAATCCCCTGGCGCTGGGACAGCACTGGCATGGCACCCATCTGGGCCGATTCCATACACTCTCTGGCCAGGACTTCAACCGCCGTTTCCCGTCACTGGGCGCAACCCTGGCGGCCGGGCTGGCTGAGAGTCTGACCCAGAGTGAAACGCAGAATAAAAGCCTGATCCGCGAGGCGATTGATCGCCACTATCGTGATACCGTGCCAAAAACCGAGCTGGATGCGCAACGCCACACGCTGATGCGGATGGCCAGTCAGGCCGATCTGATGATTGACCTGCACTGTGACTGGGAAGCCGTGCCGCACCTGTACACCACGCCGCACGCCTGGCCGGACATTGAACCGCTGGCGCGCTGGTTAGGCAGCGAGGTGCAGCTGCTGGCGCAGATCTCTGGCGGTGAGCCGTTTGATGAAGCCTGTTGCGAACCCTGGCTGACGCTGGCGGAACGGTTTGGCAAAGATTATCCGATGCCACGCGGATTGCTGCCGGTGACGCTGGAGTTGCGTGGCGTGCGTGATGTGTCGCCTGAACAGGCAGAGAAAGACGCGGAGGCGATTATTTCAGCGCTACAGGAAGGCGGTTACATCAGCTACAGCGAGCCAGCGATTTCCGTGGAAGTGGCGGCGCCCGTGATCGGTGGCGACGAACTTGTCCCGGCGAGCGCGGGCGGAGACGATATCGTGGCTATCAATGACGGCCCGATTGGTTTAAACGTGCCAGATATCGCTGAAGCACCTGGAGAAGCTGGCGTCATCAAAGAGCGCCACAGCGAAGGATCGGCGGCGGCCTCCCCTGCCCTGAAAAATCCACCTACGCCGTTAGCGGGCTGTGAATATATTCATTCGCCGGTATCCGGACTGATCCTGCATCGTAAACCGCTGGGCGCAAAGATTCGGCCGGGAGAAGTGGTGGCGGAGATTGTTGACCCGATAACTGACCAGATTACCCCGCTGGTGACGGAACATGGCGGTATTCTCTATGCGAGACACTGGGCTAAGTTTGCGACGGCAGGCATGCTGGTTGTGAGGCTGGCAGGTGAGCGAGAGATTCGGAGCGGGGATTTGCTGGTGGTGTAACAAAAGTTAGTTAAAGCATCTATTCATTCCATAGCTCGGTAGCAGTTAAGAGATTTTAACAAAAAAGCTCTTAGTGCTTGCTTATTGTAACAAATTAAATTAAAAAGCCTTACAATTTCCTTACCTTTTACGCAGTAGATTTGAGGATATATGAAGCAAAGGCTATTGGAGCTTGATGGTTGCAGAGGGTTACTATGCTGGACAGTGGTTGCGGGGCACTGGATCGGTAGCAGGATGGGATGGGTCAATGTCAATTTTTCTCATTCCTACATATCTGTAGACGGTTTTTTCATACTGTCTGGTATAGTACTTTCTTACATCTATAAAGAAAAATTATTGAGTTCCAGCAGAGAGTTTTTTAAGTATTCATTACATCGCTTAGAGCGACTTTACCCTTTGCATATCCTGACTTTTGTAATTACTTATCTGATTTATAGTAAATTCTTCGATAGCTTCCCTTTCGAAAATCCAGGCCTTACCGCTCTGTATAATATGCTTTTAATACATGGCTTAGGTTTTGCGTCATCCTGGAACTGGAATGACCCGAGTTGGTCAATATCAGTAGAGCTATATGCATCTATTTTAGCATTCCCTTTCTTAATAAGAATCAAAAATAATTTCACGCTGATAGTCATTGCCGTTATTTGTTATATTCTTGTTTATGCAAGACATCATAATCTTGAAGCAGCAACAGATGTTCATTTGTTTTTATTCTCATCGGGCATACTTAAATGTATCGCAGGCATCTCACTGGGAGTATTGATATCAAACTTATCGAATTATACTTCTTCTAAAAAAAATGCTGGTTTCCTGACCACGGTTTTCCAGACAGTCGCCGTCGCTATGTCTGGATTCTTCATTTATTCAAAAGACACTATCCATGCTTATGACGGGCTGGTAATCGTTTCTTTCTGTTATATATTCTTTACACTGATAAATTATTCCAGTTTCTGGAATACCCTGGCATCTAACAAGGCTATGGTATACTTCGGCAATATCAGTTTTTCGATATATTTACTACATACGCCTTTGATGTTGCTTCTTGACCAGGCCAACTTCTTCAGGAAGAGCAATACAGCAATTCAAACTCTCATTTTCATAACGGTGTTAATTTCCATTTCACACTTCGTATACAACCGTTTTGAATTGCCGATATATAAGAGACTTAAGAAAACCTCTGATAACTCAATTAATAAACATCATAGTCCTAATGTTTTGTAATTTCTGAGCGTTGTCTGAAATAACTTACTTTAAAGAGTACAAAAAATAAAGGCCTCCGAAGAGGCCTTTACAATTTTAGTTAGTCTAACCACTCGGTGTGGAACACACCGTCTTTATCAATACGCTTATAGGTATGCGCGCCGAAGTAGTCACGCTGCGCCTGAATCAGGTTAGCAGGGAGCACTTCTGAACGGTAGCTGTCGTAGTAAGCGATCGCCGCAGAGAAGGTTGGCGTCGGGATACCGTTCTGAATCGCGTAGGAAACCACATCACGCAATGCCTGCTGATACTGATCGGCGATATCTTTGAAGTACGGTGCCAGCAACAGGTTAGCGATGCCTGCATCTTCTGCGTATGCATCAGTAATCTTCTGCAGGAACTGGGCACGGATGATACAACCAGCGCGGAAGATCTTCGCGATTTCACCGTAGTGCAGATCCCAGTTGTTCTCTTCAGACGCGGCACGCAGCTGTGAGAAGCCCTGAGCATAAGAAACGATTTTACCCAGATACAGAGCGCGACGAACTTTCTCGACGAACTCCGCTTTGTCACCGGTGAAGGCCTTCGCCTGTGGACCGCTCAGTACTTTAGAGGCTGCCACACGCTGGGTTTTCAGCGAGGAGAGGTAACGAGCGAACACAGATTCAGTGATCAGTGACAGAGGTTCGCCGAGATCCAGTGAGCTCTGGCTGGTCCATTTACCGGTGCCCTTGTTCGCTGCTTCATCCAGAATCACATCAACCAGGTATTTACCTTCTTCGTCTTTCTTGGTGAAGATATCTTTGGTGATGTCGATCAGGTAGCTGCTCAGTTCGCCGTTGTTCCACTCAGTGAAGGTCTCAGCCAGCTCTTCGTTGTTCAGACCCAGCGCGCCTTTCAGCAGAGCGTAGGCTTCTGCGATCAGCTGCATGTCGCCATACTCGATGCCGTTGTGAACCATCTTCACGTAGTGGCCCGCGCCGTCCGGACCGATGTAAGCCACACAGGCTTCGCCATCTTCTGCGCGTGCAGCAATTTTATCCAGAATAGGAGCAACCAGCTCGTAGGCTTCTTTCTGACCGCCAGGCATGATAGAGGGTCCTTTCAGTGCGCCCTCTTCACCACCGGAAACACCAGTACCGATGAAGTTGAAGCCCTGGTCAGAAAGCTCTTTGTTACGACGGATAGTATCTTTATAGAAGGTGTTACCGCCATCGATCAGGATGTCGCCTTTATCCAAGTGTGGGGTCAGGGAGGCGATTGTCTTATCGGTCGCTTCACCCGCCTGAACCATCAGCAGGATACGACGAGGTTTTTCCAGCGATTCGACAAACTCTTCAACGGTGTAAAAAGGAGCAAGTTTCTTGCCCTGGTTCTCGGCGATGACTTCATCAGTCTTTTCGCGTGAACGGTTAAAGATAGAAACAGTGTAACCGCGGCTCTCAATGTTAAGAGCCAAATTACGGCCCATCACTGCCATACCTACAACGCCGATCTGTTGCTTGGACATTATTTACTCCTGTCTGAGTTTGATACTAATAATCATTCAAAAAAAGCACTTTTGATGATACATGATGTCATTTAAAAATTAAATCGGCTTATAAAATCAAGCACTAACAGACAAAAAAATTAGAAGATGTCATTGTCAAAAGCTCGAAATGACGCTTATTTTCTATTGCGTAACTGTTCTAACTCTTCTTCACAGATTCTTACACGTTCAATGTATTGTTGAAGTTCTGATGCTATGCTTTCCTTTTCATTCTTAAGGTTTTCGTACAAATCTATTGCTGCATAAGCATCGAGAGTAGATTGCTTTGCCTTGCGCTGCTCGTATTCGAGGCGCCCGTGAAGATCCAGTATGATCGGTAATAATACATCTGAGTGATTTATATGAGAATCTACATCACCATACCCAGGATCAAAGTTTGCTAACGCATTATCGATAGCATCATCATAATTTGAAGGAGACGATGGATCGATCCAATAATCTGTTAAAAGGAAGGCCAGTGTTTTTTTTTGAAAGGCATTCATTTTATCAGGGTAATGTAAGAACGCTTTCTTAAGATCGTTTTTATCCTTAACGATGTTACAACAATGCTGCCATTCACACTTACCTGCACAAAAAACAGAAGCTCCATCAATTAATGCTTCAATTCCGACTCCAGAATTCACTGTAATAACTGAGTTAGACTTCCTAATTAAAGTGTGAATATTACTATTAGTTCTAACCACCCAAGGATTGTTTTGAGTTAACAAAGTAATAGTTTCTTCAACGGCAAAAGACTGACAGAAAGGATGCCGTTTGACAAATAAATAAACTTTATTTTCTTTGGCAAGCTCGGCAGCTTCCAGAAGTAATCTGATACCATCATACTCACTGTGAATAGCGACGGGATCATTTTGAACCTGCATCGGATAGAAAACGAAACCCTGAGTAATTTCTGGCAATTCTTCATCAGACTGAGGGTATTTTGATTCATTTTTTTCGATAAACTTCAACTTCCAGTCATTTAGAGTTTTTTCAACATCCTTTTCATCTAAACTCTCAATTTTTGATTTGTATTTATCAAAGTTTAGCGAAATATCTGACCAACCGGAATAGCCTGTGAAATCCATTGAAAATAACGGCGTGACAGCAGCTTCTTTCATCCTCACAATATTTTTTTCATCACCCCATGAATGATATGAAAAAACTAATGTTCCTTTTTCTGGTTTCCTGGGCGCCTCATCTGCTCCGAACGGAACTTCTCTAAAGTAAAGTGGGATTTTTCTTTCAGTCAAAGATAGAATGAGATTAGTAATAAAGGACTTATGCTTGTGACCATCGACTGGGTTTTTCGTCCAGGAGACAGGAACCTCTACAACTATTTTTGAAGGCATTGATCTCTCGACTTTGTCACTCAAGTTCATTGTATACTCCCAATGTTTTTTCTATTACAAATGTTAAGCAAAAACGCGACATCACCCAAGCTCGAGCATTGATACCAAAATCCAACCTCATTTCCTTACTTTTAATCAACATTTCAAGTTTGCAAACAAGATCTTCCAGATCTTTATTAATTATAAAACCCGTAACATCATTAACAATAATACTACTGCATCCGCCAGTGTTATAGGCAATTGAAGGACGACCGACGGCCGCTGCTTCAATCAAAATCCTGGGCACACCCTCGGCATATACTGAAGGTAATGCAACAATATTAGACTCTTCGATTAGTGTCTTCATATCATCGCGTTGACCAAGCCAGACAATATCATTTGCATCTGACCATTTTTTTATAACGCTATCAGGAATAGAGTCCGGATCATTCTTAACGCTAATACCTGCTACTTTTAATATAAAAAATACGCCTTTTTTCTCCAGAATCTTCCTGGCTTCGATTAAATCGGACAGACCTTTACTCCAGATAAGGCGACTGGCAAATAATACAACAGGAAGAGAATTATCTGGATCAGGCGTATACTTAAACTGTTCAGTATCGATTCCCGCACCATCGATCACCATGGTCTTTTGCGAATCAATACCCGTAATTGAGATGATTTTCTCGCGATCTAATTCATGCTCGAATATAAAAAAAACATCGTGTTTTTTACTAATCCAACGGTAAAAAGCTGATACATTAAATTTTATGAATTCGTATTTAGCAGACTTCGAGGAAAACACACGCCCCAGTCCAACGAAACTTAAAACAAGCTTTTTATGAAAAACTTTCGCATAGAAGCCGCCGATAATACACGACTTAATGGTGATGCAATGTAAAATATCAGGATTAATTTTCCTGATAATATGAAGTGATTTGAAGAAGTCTCTGATGATTACAAATGGGTTCAGAGATTGTTCAGACATCCTGGAGTTGTGGGGTATAAGGCCAGACTTTTCAAAATCATTAAAGATTTTTTGATTCTCGAAATTACAGACGACATGAACTTCATATCCATTCTCTTTTGCTGCAAGGGCCCGCTCTTTCCAGTGTAAATTGAAATACCAATCAGAGTTGATATAAAAACAAAGTTTTTTCATTACTGCCTGCCATTTTTAACACCATTGACTTTGAATAAACATCCATCAACGATACCCTTAGTCAAGGACGTTAGATACTTGAACTTATTTTGGGACTTCAAAACCATTAAATAATATTTAATTAGCCGTAAGAAAATAGAGAGGAGACTAAATGGTTTATTTTCAGGAAAAAGATAACGTGAAGATATTAAGTTTCTGGATAAATAGTATATTTTCCATGGCATCATGGCAGTGCTGGATTCAACAACATCATGGTAAAAAACAAGGTCTGGATTATAAAGCAACTTACATCCAGAAACCTTTAACTTCCACGAATAAAAAACATCATCAAAGTAGATGAAAAGATCTTTGTTAATAAATTTATATGACTCTTTGAGTGTATTAAAAGCAACAAAAACCCCAACAAAAGAAAATGCCTCAATTTCTGTCACATTCGACTCAATGGCTTCAAACTTATGACTTTTCCGTGGATATTCTAATAATTCACCAAAAGAATTGGGAATTTTCATCCAAGGGATATTCATTTTGCAGCGTTTACCATGACTATCTAATACTCTGGTAGCAATGGCCTGAGCATTTCGCTTGTCACTTGCCATAAAGATTTCAAGCAACAGCAAATCCGGATAAGCATCATCATCGAAAAACAGCACCCAATCTGGGGTGCTGTTTAATGCTATCCATTGAGAACCTCTAAAAAAACCTCCAGCTCCGCCATCATTCACTTCACTGGAAATTACTTTTATTCGAGGATCACTTAAGTTCATTAACCAATCAAAGGTGCCATCAGTTGACGCATTATCCACTATAACTATTTCATGAAAAGGTAAAGACTCTACAGCGGCCCAACACTTTTTAAGCTTTTCAATACGATTATAGGTGACGATTAAAGCGGCAATTTTCATCTGGGATTAACCGAGAAAACAGGCATTTTCTGATTATTATTCAGAGCGTCACGGAATTTATCAACTACTTCTAAAGCTTCTTTTATAGTAACATCCATGTCCAGATAACGATAAGTACCAAGACGACCAATAAAAGTAATATTTTCCTCTTTTTCCGCTTCATCCAGATATTGATTCAGAAGTTGCATTTCTCCCATCTGGCGAATTGGATAATAAGGGATATCTTTATCGGTACAAGACCGGCTGAATTCTTTATAACATACAGACTTATCGTGAGACTCCCAGGGAGCAAAATATTTGTGCTCCGTGATTCGCGTATAAGGAACGTCGACTTCGCCGTAGTTCATCACTGCACAGCCTTGATAATCACCTTCGGCATCAAAACGTTTAAAATCCAGAGTCCTATAACCCAGACGGCCTGATGTAAAATCAAAATAACCGTCCAGCGGACCACTATAAAACACATGATCATAGTTTTCTTTTTCACTTCTATTAAAGAAAGTGTTCAATTCAACTTTGATATTTTTGTGCTGCAGGATCGACTCAACAATAGGTGTATAACCCTCCTTTGGCATACCCTGAAACTTATGATTGAAATAATTATCATCATAGTTAAATCTTACTGGCAGCCTTTTCAAGATGGAGGCGGGTAACTCTTTAGGTTCCATTCCCCATTGTTTTATTGTATAGCCTTTAAAGAAAGCTTCATATAACTCTTTTCCTACAAAGCGTAGAGCTTGCTCTTCAAAAGTTTGAGGATCAAGGATAGATTTATCGCCTTTCGACTCAATGAGCTCTTTGGCTTCAGCTGGGTTACATGTTTTGCCAAAAAATTGATTGATTGTATGCAGATTAATAGGCAGTGAGTAAACACTCCCATTAACCGTTGCTTTGACACGGTTAATATAAGGCATCATTTCGCAATGGGCATTAATATAGTTCCATACTTTTTCATTGTCAGTGTGAAAAATATGGGGTCCATAGGTATGCACCATTACACCAGTGTTGACATCTCTTTCACTGTAACAGTTGCCTGCTATATGATTACGTGCATCGATAATACGAACATTGTGCCCATCTTCTGCCAGTTCGCGGCCAATAACTGCACCCGAAAAGCCAGCACCCACAATTAGAATATTCTTTTTCATAAGTTAACCTAAAATCACGCGACGAATTTTGTAATAGTTACGAGCAATCATTTGCCTGCGCTTACTTCCAACCGGGGCAAACTTATTGAAATAAGGCATGATTTTTCTTTTTATCCTGGTCTGAAGTAAAACCTGCTGATGAACTATCACGGAGGGCATTGCCACACCTGTTTTATTTAAGCGGTCATAGACCTCTTTCTGCCAGGGTGTCTCATGAATGTAGGACATAAAGTTATCGAAGAAATCAACATGAGGTGCATCCCATGGTTTATTTTCCCCAGCAAAGTGAATCATTTTAGGATTTTTACGTGACTTCAAAAAACCCATATACGTTTCAAACTTCAAATTGGGGAAGAAATCATCTGTATTTCCGTTACCATGATAGACATTCCATTCCCCTGGAAGGTAGTGGACACGGCCGTAGAATACTTTATTCATAATATCCTGATCGAGGAACCAATATCTGCGCGCTTTCATTGTTTCCATCAGACTTGCAGACGTATTCTCTTTTCTCATTTGATTAATGTTAAAAAGAATAATACCAGCCTGAAAATAATTGTGCGTTTCCTTCATTCCTAACACTTGTTCGAGATACTGATTCGCAGTCAGGTCTTTAGGTTCATCTATATGTGCAATAGCCCCAAATTTTACGAACCCTTCCATCACAATGTCTCTGACAGCAGCGATTAAGTTTTCCCCAAGCTCCGTATGAACAAGTTCCGCGACGTCGCTTTCAACTATCGTGTCAGCATCTATAAACAGCACTTTTTCGAAGTTGTAGAAAAGAGATGGTATGAAAAGTCTTGCATAGGTTGCAGCACTAAAATGAGCGCGCGTATAGACGCTTTTCATTTCACTAAATGCATTCACATCGAAGAAACGTAACGAAAAATTCTTTCTTCCTTTCAGCAAAGAATAAAATCGGGATTTATTTCTGACTGAAACACCATTCTCTAATATGACGATATCATAATTGTCGCTCGAATTACTATTTTTAATAATAGAATTAATAAGTGCGCCACCGCTTAAAGAATAATTGTCATCGAAGCAAATAACAATGGGTATGTTGTTTTCTGTGAAAGCTGGCTTTAGCTTTCCATTGAAAGTTTCAGTTTTGACAAAAGTCCTTTGCAATTCCTTTTTCGTTAGCCCGGAAACTTTCTCTTTATGGATTAGAAATATATTGAAAAGGCGCTCTGAAATGTGCCCGATCACTCGCTTCTCTTGCGCGTTATAATTTTTCATTGAAAAATTAACTTCAAGATCATCGAATATGCTAAATAACCATTCTGAATATTCTTTAAAAAGCCCGGACTTCATGACAAACATATTAGTATAATAACCGTCATGCGCACTATTAAACGCTTTTACTGCCGCTGCATATTCTGGATAGAGATATAACAGACTATCTATGGCTGATTGATAGTCCTCAATATGCAGGTGTGGTGAAATCTTGTAATGCTCATAGTTATTTTTACTGCCTGCCTGCCTGACACTCCATTTTTTAGGTAATAAAATATCATTATCAGCAATCGCCCGGATAATTGACTCTTCATTCAAGCCAAATTTTTCTTCGTACTCTTCAGAGATAATTTCATCATTCACTACGCCCCAGACATCTTCTGGATAATCTTGTTTTTCTGAAAAATTAAGATGACGCCTGTAATGCATAAATCCTATATATTCAGAAGAAACATCATTCTTCCATACCCAATATTGTGCAGTCAGCTCACAATAAAATGGATTTTTGATTGAAATGTTGTAACCGGAATCATCACCTTCACAACAAATATCATTATAGTTATTGGCTTTGCCAACATGGATAGGTTTAATAACCGGTGACGAGAGGAAAGCGCTCGGTTTATGATGACTTGTATAGAGTTTAACTTTATCTTGATGAGTAATCATTCGATGTTTCCTTACATTGAAGAACGATATTGTTGTAATATATTTTCGGCACTACCACTCGCTTTTAATCGGTGGTTTTCAATCCAGATGACGCGGTCACAAATTTTCTCGATGTCGCCAAGATTATGACTGACAAATAAAATCGTGACGCCTTTATCTTTAAATTTATTTATGGTTTCGATACATTTCTTTTGAAATGCATAGTCCCCAACTGCTAAAACCTCATCAATAATGAGAATATCAGGGTCTACCTGCGTGATGACCGAAAAACCTAACTTGGCCAGCATTCCACTTGAATAAACACGAATAGGTTCATCAATAAATTCACCTAATTCGGAAAACTCTATTATTTTATCTATTCGCTCATTGAGTTGTTTACGTCGCAATCCCAGGAGAGTGGCGTTCAGGCGAATATTTTCCCGGCCAGTAAGTTCCGGATGAAACCCCCCTCCTAATTCCAGCATAGAGGCAACTCTGCCATTGGTCTTAACTGTGCCTGTAGTAGGTTTAATGACTCCAGCAACCAGTCCAAGCGAAGTACTCTTTCCCGCACCATTCCGACCAATCAGTGCTACAGACTCGCCTTTCTTGACAGTAAAGGAGATATCTTCAATTGCCAGATAACTTCTGCCAGAGAGTAGTGTCAACGCGCGCCTGGGATTGAAAATCAGCTCTTTTATTCCGGAGCCAATGTGATGATATAAAGGATAACGCTTTGTAACGGATGTGAACTCTATTGCAACTTCCATTATAAGATCTCTGCAAACCGAAATTTTAATTTATTAAATACCCAGGAACCAACAATAACAGTGATTATTCCCATCCCATACAGAGAAAGGATTTTTTCATAATCAACATTACCGTTCATAAACAATTCCCGCCAGCTCAATACCATATCCGCCAAAGGATTATATTCAACTAACCACTGGTAATTCGCTGGTATCATGTCTCCTGCGTACAGTATTGGAGTACAGTAGAAAAGCAACATGATCCCTAATGTAACAAACCTTTCTAAATCTCTGAAAAACAGGTTAAGCGTTGAGAGGAAAAGTGCTATTCCATATGAAAATAACAACTGACCTATACCAATCAATGGTATTCCATATATCCAGTTCCAATGCGGCGTCATGTCATAAATATATAAGAAAACTATAATTACTGGAATAGTACACAAAAAGTGTAAACACTCCATCATGACATTACTGAACGGAATAACCGATCTGGGAAACACCGTCTTTTTTATTATCTGTGCATTAGCAATAAATGAAAAAAGAGAATTCGATGTTGTGCTTGCGAACCATTGCCATGGGAATAATCCGGTAATGATGAAAATTGTGTAATTGGGAATTTGAACCCGCATGATCAGTTTGAAGATAAAGTAGTAAATCATCGCAAAAAGAAGGGGGTTTGCTATGGACCATAAATAACCTAAAAAACTACTTTTATATCTAACCTTAAGCTCTTTCTCAGTGATAACTGTCACCAAATCAATGAGATAACCTAGACTATACTTCATAAATTACGCTCTGTTTTCAACTTTTAAAATGATTAATTTATGTTCGACAGGTGCATAAACCACGCTACCGCCCCTGGCTTAACAGCTACCACAAGACTACATACCAAGCCAAATTTTAGAATTCTGTCGTTACATTGCAGAGGTGCTGATTACTTACAGACAATCATCCTCTTTAGTAGGCAATTAAGGATATTAAACCTGCGATATTATCATTATCCTGGTGTAGTTCAAAGTCTGTAGATTTCTTTGATTCATAACGCAAAAAAGCCTGTCCAGAGACAGGCTTTTTTAACTATTTTTTCAACTACCTGAACCCATCCGGGTTCTTGCTCTGCCAGTTCCACGTATCGCGCATCATCTCATCGATGCCGCGCGTCACGCGCCAGTCGAGCGTGGTGTTTGCCAGTGACGCATCGGCCCAGAACGCAGGCAGGTCGCCATCGCGACGTGGCTTGATCTCAAACGGGATCGCCTTGCCGGACGCCTTCTCAAACGCTTTGATCATCTCCAGCACCGAGAAGCCTTTGCCGCCGCCCAGGTTAAAGGCGGTGTAGCCCTCAACTTTGCTCAGATAATCCAGTGCTTTCAGATGCCCTTCCGCCAGGTCAACGACATGGATGTAGTCACGCAGACAGGTGCCGTCTGGCGTATCGTAATCACCGCCAAACACGCCCAGCTTCTCCAGACGGCCAATCGCAACCTGTGCAATGTACGGCAGCAGGTTGTTTGGGATGCCCGCCGGATCTTCACCGATTTCGCCTGACTCATGCGCGCCAACCGGATTGAAGTAACGCAGCGCAATCGCCTTGAACTTCGGCTCCGCTTTGGCGAAGTCGCGCATCACGAATTCGGTCATCAGCTTAGAGGTGCCGTATGGACTGGTGGTGCCGCCAATCGGGGTGGTCTCAACGTAAGGAACCGGGGCATCTGCGCCATAAACTGTTGCTGATGAACTGAAGATGAAGTTCCAGACGCCGGCATCACGCATCTCTTCCAGCAGCACCACGGTGCCCGCGACGTTGTTCTCGTAGTACTCCAGCGGCATACGCGTGGATTCACCAACCGCTTTAAGTGCAGCAAAGTGGATTACGGCTGAAATGCTGTTGGATGCAAACAGGTCACGCAGACAGGCGCGATCACGGATATCGCCTTCAACGAAGGTCGCTTTTTTGCCTGCCAGTTTCTCAACGCGGTTAATCGCTTCGCGTGAGGCATTGCAGAGGTTATCCAGAACCACAACATCATCACCGCGCTGCAACAGCGCCAGTACCGTATGGGAGCCGATATACCCTGCTCCGCCCGTGACTAAAATTGCCATGTGAGCTCCTTTCAATCTGCCGCGCAGGACGCGGCAAATAAATTACTGTTGTTTTGCGAGGATGGTCTGGATAGCTTCGCGGAAATCGCGACCCTGCGCGTTGCTGCGCAGGCCGTAAGAGACAAACGCCTGCATGTAACCGAGCTTACGACCGCAGTCAAAACTGTGACCGGTCAGCAGCGAAACATCAACGGTTTTATGTTTGCTCAGGCTGGCGATGGCATCGGTCAGCTGGATACGGCCCCACGCGCCTGGCTCAGTGCGCTCCAGTTCCGCCCAGATATCAGCAGAAAGGACATAGCGGCCTACCGCAGCCAGGTCAGAGTTCAGTCCGGCGGTATCTTCAGGCTTCTCAACGAAATCGGTAATGGTGCTGATGTCGCCAGGGTGATCAATCGGCTCTGCAGTGGTGATTACCGAGTACTCAGTGAGATTGGACGCGGGCATATGCTGCGCCAGGACCTGGCTGTGGCCGGTCTCTTCAAAACGGGCAACCATTGCTGCGAGGTTGTAACGCATGTGGTCAGCGGTAGAATCATCCAGCAGGACGTCAGGCAGCACGACCACGAACGGATTATCACCGATCATCGGACGGGCACAGAGAATCGAGTGGCCCAGACCCAGCGGCTGCGCCTGGCGCACGTTCATGATGGTTACGCCTGGCGGGCAGATAGACTGCACTTCGCTCAGCAGCTGACGCTTCACGCGCGCTTCAAGCAGCGCTTCGAGTTCATAGGTGGTGTCGAAATGGTTTTCTACGGCATTTTTCGATGCATGCGTGACCAGCACAATCTCTTTAATACCCGCGGCAACACACTCGTCAATGATGTACTGGATCATCGGTTTGTCGACGACAGGCAGCATCTCTTTCGGAATGGCTTTAGTCGCAGGGAGCATATGCATACCGAGGCCCGCAACCGGGATTACTGCTTTAAGCTTGGTCATATTTATTCCGTTTAATAAAATGAAGATGTGGGTCGATTATGCAGGATCGGCCGGAAGAGCAAGTATAATCTTTATCTGAAAATCGGACAGTAACTCTCTGTCATAACTTGGAAATTCGGCATTTTGCCCATTGCCAGCAACGGCATAAACTGAATAAAGACAATCAGTAATCGAATATCGCCTCTGTTATTTCAACCCCTGGTCGCCGCACGGCTGAGACCAGCCATAAATGAAAACGGGCGACCCTGAGGCCGCCCGTTGATATAACGCAATTGTGATTACAACCAGCCTTCAAACCACTCTGGCATCACAAACAGATTAAAGTGATTGACCAGCAGCATTATGCCGACAAATACCACCGACACCGCCACCCACTGTCGGGCATAAGGGATAAACCGAATGCCAATCACCGGCTTGATAAAGAACGGATGAGCCAGTGCCGAGATCAGAATCTGCGAGATGGAAAGCGTCAGCGCCACATAGAGCACGTTCGGCCAGATAAAGGTGGTTGCCAGCACCGCCAGAACCACAATACTCGCCACGATGTTCCAGTAGAACTCAACGTTGGTGCGTCCGTTGGCCTGGGAAATCGCTCCGGTCAGTCCGCCCATCGGCCGCAGCATACCAAACAGCAGCATCAGCGGAATCAGGTGATAGACCTGCTCGTGGGATGCGCCGTAGAGCACACGAACGATAACCGGCGAGAAGATGCCAATCACCAGGTACATCGCGCTGCTGAACAGCATGATCCCCAGCGTGCCTTTGAGGAACAGCTTCTTCAACTGCTCGGCATCGTGCTGCTTCTCTGCAAAGCGCGGCAGTGCCAGACGGTTAATCACCGGCGTCACCAGCTTCAGCGGTTGCAGCACCAGCTCTTTCGCCAGCGAGTAGACACCCAGCATCTCGGCGCCCATCACTTTACCGACCACCAGCGCATCGGCCTGGGTTCGCAGCTGGTTAATGGTCTGCGAGCCGAGCTGATAACTGCCGTAGCGAATCGCGCCAATAAAAGTCGCTTTATCGAACTCCCAGGTCGGACGCCACGACTTCTCACCCAGCGCAATCATGCAGAGGATGCGGGTAAAGGCGTTGATAAACAGACCAAGAATCGCCGCCGCTACGGTGAGCGAGGTGAACTCCAGCATCGCCACCACACAGAGGAAGGCAAACAGCTTGGTGCCCATCTCAATCTTCGCCAGCGAAACCATCCGCTTGGTTTTGATGTAGTGCGCCTGATACTGCGACAGATGCCCCAGCACAAGGAAGTTGAGGCTGGTCAGCATGATCAGACCCACCAGCTCCGGCAGGTGATAGAACCAGGAGACCGGGAAGGCGATCAGCAGCATGATCAGGCCAGTACACAAGCTGAGTGAGACGTTCACCCAGTAGATAGTGCTCTGCTCACGACGGGTAATGTTCTGGCGATGCACCAGATAACTGCTCATCCCCATATCCTGCAGCACACCCGCCACCGCCAGGATGGCGTTGATGATGGCTAACAGACCCAGCTCGTGGGTTTCCAGTTTGCGGGCGAGAAAGCTTAGCTGTGCAACCTGCAGCACTGCCGAGAAGCAGGTGCTGCCGAACAGCCAAATCGCCTGTGACTTAAATCCACTCACACCAGTCGCTCCAGAATCTGTGCCAGTTCGCCGTAGGCGATATGCTGATTAAATTCAGTCTCAACTTTGTGACGGGCGGCCGCGACCACGGGCGCCACATCCACTTCACCCTGAGAGAGCTTCAGCAGCGTCTCCGCCAGCGCCTCAGGATCGTCCTCTTCCACCAGCCAGCCAGATACGTTGTTTTCGATCAGCTCCGGAATGCCGCTGTGGAAGGTTGAGACCACCGGCAGGCCGACCGCCATCGCCTCCATCAATGCAACCGGAATACCTTCCATATCGCCATCTGCGGCGGTTTTGGAGGGCAGCAGGAAGATGTCAGCCTCACTCAGCGCGCGACGGATCTCCTCCTGCGGTTTAAAGCCCGGCATGCTGACGCAATCTTCCATCCCCTCGCGGGCGATGAAATCACGCATCATCTCATCCTGATCGCCGTTACCGATAATGGTGTACTGAAACTGACCGCCACGCTGCTTCAGGATGGCGCTGGCTTTGACCGCCACATCCAGCCCTTTCTTCTCGGTCAGACGTGCCACCGAAACGATACGCAGCGGCGTCTGAAACGCCTGGCGCGGCTGGAAGTTAAACTTTTCCGGCTCAATGCCCATACGCGTAACGTGAATTTTTTCCGGCGGGCAGCCCATCTCAATCAGCTTGTTCTTCCACAGATTGCTGATAGGCAGCATCAGCTCACTCTGGCGGAACAGATTCACATAGTCGAGTTTGTGCTCTTCCAGAATGTGACGACGGGAAATATCGGCGCCGTGAAACACGGTCGCCTGTTTACCCTTGAGCACGCCCAGCTCACGCAGCTTGTTCGCCAGCGCACCGGCATAGCCGAAATGCACCAGGAACACATCTGCGGTGAAGGTCTGCTTTGCATTCGCCACAATCGACGGCAGCAGCAGTTTGCTGGACTGCGCGCCATACCGGCGCACATTCAGCGAACGCAGCAGCGACGGCTTCGTCACTTTTGGCAGCACCAGCTTGATGCGCTGGTTCAGCTTATCGACAATCGAGATCTTCTCTTCCGGCAGCAGATAATGCGTCTTCGCCGCCAGACCATACTCATCAAAAGCGGCATGCCGGTTCACTAAATCGCCGGGAAAGACTGAAATAATCTCCACCTCGTAACCGGCATCAATAAAGTGGGTTACCTGATTTAATACGAATGTCTCAGAGGCAACCGGGAAACGCATGGTGAAAAAAGTCAGTTTCATCACATTACCCTAATACTTTGAGAATCTCTTCAGTGATCCGGTTGCCAATTTCCCTTTCATTCGCAACGGCCGTGTCGACCTTAAGCTTGATGTTGTCGTAATCGGCAAGCACAGTTTTCACCTTGTCGATTAGCGAGCCATCCATCAGGCTTTTCACATCGGTTGCCATCTGCGGCAGACCAAGCTGGTTCATCACACCCATCGACTTGTGCTCGTAGTTGATCGCCACAGCCGGGGTGCCAAAGTTCATGGAGATAATCGCCGAGTGCAGGCGGGTACCAATGGTCAGATGGCAATGATTCAGCAGGATGCCCAGTTCCAGGTCATTAAACTCATCCATAATGACATGGTAATGTTCAGGCTGCGTCACGTGGTCACGCAGGGTCAGTGCAACCATGCGGTCATCTTTGGCATAGCTGTCGATGCCGGTACAGGTTGAGAACGCCACAACCTGATAGCCTTCAGCAATCATGGCGTTGATCACCCGGCCAAATGCCGCTTCATACTCTTTCTGCGTCACACCCAGACGTTTATCAAACGGTGCCAGTTCACGCACGGTGATCGCGATGGTTTTACGGCCATCGATAATGCCCTGCCAGTAGAGCAGGTTATGGCTCGGATTTTCGACTTCGCGTGCCCGCACCAGGAAAGCGGTATCAACGCCAGACGCGACTTTAGAACTGGTCACGCCATCGCGCTTCATCAGGTCAAGACTGACCGATTCACGCAGCACCAGGCTGTCGACCCGATCAAAGACAAAGTTTGCCAGCGCATTGACGCGCGGGTTCTGGAACGGCCCCACCGAGTGACCGATCAGGTAGATCGGCTTTTTCGCCATCAGCGCACAGAGGGCATGGTCAAACTGGGTCACACCATAGAGGTCAACGAAGAACGATCCGCCAACCTGAATAATCGCATCATATTTTGCCAGGCTGTCAGTAAACGCCTTCAGGTGCGGGGGTACAGCGAACGACTTAAAGATCCCGCCCTTGCCCAGATGCGCCATCATGATATCAGGCATCAGGCGGTTCGCGACTTTACGCTTGAACGAACCGACCAGACCTTTGCCTGATTTGCTGTTGTGCAGATACAGCGCATCCTGCTTAATATCCTGCTGAAGCAGATAACCGGAGCTGGTTGGATAACGGCTTATAACATCAATTTCTAAATCACTGCGTGCAGACTTCATTGAATCAATCAGTCCACGAAGAATCGCGCCATCCCCGCGATTTCCACACGTATGGTTACCCACCAATAAAATTTTCATAACAACTCCGAATGAATTTTTTTAATTCTGTAAGCCGCCCAGATCCGCAATGGGCAAAATGAACTCTGTTTAAAGTAATGCTTTACGGGATAACGCACCCAAAGGTAGTGCTCCTGTTAAAACCGGCCGCCTCCATTGTGGCGGCCGTGATGCAAGGTGTTACGACTTGATTGCGAAGTAAGGCAGTGCGACCTGTTTGCCGTTGATCACGACGGAAACAAAACCTTCTGGCTTGCTGGTATCGACCTGATCGGCGGAGAGCGGACGGGAAGCCATCAGCAGGTCGCCCTGCTCATTAGCGCCCACGCCCGCTTTGCCGTTGTGCAGGCTGAAGCGCTGCGGCGCGAGTTTAGTCGCGTCGCCCGCCGGAGGATTGCCCTTCTCCATCTTCGCGTTAACGCGCGCACAGCGACCGGTGACAAAGCGATCTTTACCGGTGGTTTTCACCAGCACGGCCACCGACGGCGTCCAGCCCGCCAGTTTGACGAAGATGCGGACATCGGTGTCATGCTCAGCCACATAGCGCACATCGACAATCGGGCTGCTGCCTTCGGCCGACCAGCTCGCTTCAGAGCGATCTTTTTTGCGCTGTACGTGGATCATCGCGCGGCCACCGGTGGTCTTGTCACCGATCAGGTCCATCAGCGGCTTATCGCCACTGCCGTTGCTGAACTGCGACTGACCAAAAATTTCGATCTCCCACGAATCACCCACGGTCGGGGAGTAGAGGCTGCCGAGATCAAACCAGGTTTCCTGATTCGTGTTGTTCTCTAAACGCCAGCGCGAGGTGATGTAGTTGTACTTCAGGCTGCCATCCAGCGCGACGCCATAGGACTCCACGCGGGTCGATCCCATCTCCCAGATGCTGAGCAGACGGTCGCCCTGCATGGAGTTGTCGATCCAGCTGCCCGACTGCAGGCTGGTCTGGCGCATATTCAGGCGCGTGTTATGCGCGATCAGCGGATTCTTACAATCTTCCAGGCTCAGCGCATCGACAATCCACTGACCGTTGGAGAGATCGCCCGGGTTATCACAATGCTCAATCCAGCCGTTATGGATAATCGACTGGCCGCAGCGCGGCAGGTTGAGGACTTTGCCACCACGACAGTACTGCGCATTAAAGTTCGACAGCTCAATCGCGGTGCTGTGGTCCCATTTGCCCTGCTTCTGACCTGACCAGCCCGATTTGATCACATCGCCGCTACAGCGTGAGGCGTACCACTGGTCGATTTTACAATCCAGAGTATCCTGCAGGCTGATGGCGGTGCCGCCGACTGCGTTAAAGCGCAGGCAGGCACCACGGAAATATTGTCCGCCAGGGCAGTTATTATGGAAAAAGCCCTGCTTGTTGGGGCTTTTATCGCTGTTGCCGTTAAAGTTCAGGTTGGAAAGCTCAACCCGACGGGCATTCATCTCAAAGACGAACTCTGACTTACCATCCGAGACAATCGTGGTCGCCGGGAAGTAGCCGAAGTTTACCATCGCACCGGACATGCGGAAGAAGTTGAGATACTTATCGCCAAGGTTACAGGCTGAGACCATAAAGGTCCCGGCCGGGAACTGGACGCAGATCTGCTGGTTAGCCTGCTGTGACCACTGGAACATCGCCATAATGGCGGGCGCCGTATCGGTTTTGCCGTCGGCAATCGCACCGAAATCAAACAGGGTCAGGCGGTTAAAATCGTCTACCACGCGACGCCAGGAAAAGCCCTCACCGGCAAAGTTTACGCCGCCATCATTCTGAGCGGGCTGGAAGCTGCCGACAAACTCGCCGCCGCCGACTTCCCGTCCTTCATGCCAGCTTTTCAGCTTAACCTTGGCCCCTTCAAACAGCGGACGGGTTTTGCGTAACTCCGCTACGGACGGGATCTCACCAATCAGCTGATAACCCGCTGGCTGTGCCAGACGCTGGCTGAAATCTGCAGCGCCCGGACGGCTGACATCTGCGATGTTGAACAGCGTCTGACCGCTGCTGTCCTCGACTGCCATCGAATGCGACGGATTGGCAATCAGCGCAGCATTGTCCTGAATAAACTGGGCAAAGTTACCTTTGTTCAGCGCGATAGGCTGAGCAATCTCCGACACTTTGCCGCTGGCATCACGCAGGAAGACCGGGATCTGGTTGCCCGGTTTGCTGGCATCTGCACCTGCTTTACCAATCCAGAGTTTGCCTTCAAAGCCCTGCCAGAACTGCGGCGGCATGGCGTAGACATTTTCCGGGGTCAGAATTGGCACGTCGCTTTTAGGTACGTCAGTGGCATCAACCGGCTTCAGGGCGATACCGTTACTTTTTGCAGCGTAGCTGGAAAAGGTGCTCACGGAGAGAGCCCCCACCAGAGCGGAGGCGGCGGTCTGTAAAACTTCTCTTCTTTTCATGCATCAATTCCCGTAGTCAATAAGGCCATTGGCCATGGCGGTGTCCCTGAGGCACGTCGCAAGTGAGCTTTTCCAGCTCCGGTTAAACCAGTGACAGCCAGCTTTGCTTAATCTGATTACCGTCGAATTTCAGCGCGGTCTGTTTCGTTTTTTCGCTCATGGCATAGAACAGCGCGTCATCGCTGGCGAGCTGCTCCATTCGGGCCAGAAACGTGGCTTTGTCGTTCATCGGAACCAGGAAACCATCTTCACCGTGATTGATGATCTCCTGTGGACCGGTCGGGCAGTCATATGCCACTACCGGCAGTGACCAGGATTTTGCTTCCAGCAGCACCAGTGGCAATCCTTCATAGCGCGAGGTCATCAGCGCCATATCGCTGTCGCGATAGTAGTCGTTGATATTGCTGACCTTACCGACAAACTTCACGCTGTCGGTGATGCCCAGCACCGCCGCCTGGTCATGCAGTTGCTGACGCAGTTCACCGTCACCGGCAATCACCAGCGTCCAGTCAGGATGGCTGCGGGCGAAGTCGCGCCAGATATCCAGCATCAGGTCAAAGCCCTTCTGGTTATCCAGACGGCCTACGGCCAGCGCCTGGCGATGACGGGTCTGGCGCTGATAGTCTTTGTAAACCACCGGGTTGGGGATTTGCTTGCTGGGAATGCGCCAGCGGCTGAACACCTGATGATCTTTGTCGGTCAGAACAATCACGCGGTCGTAGTAGCGCAGCAGCAGAAACTTGAGGAACTTAATCGGTTTGCTGAAGGAGTTAATGGCGATGTGTTCGCAGGCGTAGGCTTTGCCCCGCTTCTTCTTCATCGCCAGCAGATTCCAGAAAGCGAACATCACGCTCAGGCGACCCATGCTGATCAGGAAGACGGTATCGAAACCCTCTTCGTGAATCCGGGCAACCGCGCTTTTGATCGGATTGCTCTGCCCTTCAAAGCTGACGATCTGTTTGACGTGCTCAAACGGGTAAAAGGTTTTTCCACTGCCTTCCAGCGAGTAGATGGTGACTTCATGGGTCTCGCCAAGACACTCTGACATGAAGTTACAGATGTTCTCGGTGCCCGCATACGAATAAGCATCTTTGATCACCAGGACAATTTTTTTCATGAAACGCTATCCACCTCAAATTTTAAAGACAATCCTGCCGACAGGCTTAACGATGCTTAAGGGTAAACAGCACACCATTCACCATATACCAGGCGTAATAGTAATAGATTTTTAAAGGATTGTTTTTATAGATAATTCTTAATAATTCAAGGTGCCACTGGGCCGCTTTGTTCTTATTACGGGAAAGGGAATCGCCTAATTCGTAATAGTTGACCAGAATCGTCTGAATTACGCGTGCCTGCTTATAGCGGGTGAATAATTCATACAAAAACAGGAAATCTTCGTGGCCTTTGCGCTGGAAGAAAAGCCCCTGCGGCGGGCGGCGGAAACAGACGGAGGAGAAGCAGACGCGATACTGCTTCTTCACAAAGTTTTCCTGCTGCAGGTAAGGTTTGCCGTAGGTAATGTCGTGCTCAGCCTTGCGGGTTTTATAGTGATATTCGGTAATCACAAAATCATCACCGGCCGCGATGGCAGCGACCTGCTGGGTCAGCTTATCCGCATGCCACTCATCGTCGCTGTCGAGAAAGGCGATAATCTCTTCAGTGGCCGCGCGCAGCCCGACGTTACGGGTTTCTGCTGCGCCCATGTTGACCGCGTTATCCAGAATGGTAATGCGCGGATCCTGACAATGCTCACGCACAAATTCCAGCGAGTCATCGGTCGATTTATCGTTGACCAGATAGAGATGCCAGTCGGTATAGTGCTGATTGATAACCGATTGCACCGCGCGTAACACCGTCTGACGTGCATTATACATAGGCATGACAATGCCAACGGTTCCAACAGAAGTATTCATCTTCAACCCTGAATTAATCGTAAAAAGAGTCGCTCCTGGCATCAGGAGCAGAGCGAGGCGCGGCGCGCGTCAGGAGATCGCTTTCTCACCGCCGAAACGTGCTCTGACCTTGTCTTTAACCCGGTTCATGAAATAAGCACGGTTGTCTTTGTTGGTGAGGAAGAAGTAGCGCGCGAAGCTCAGGCTCGCCATCAGCGACTTACCATCCATCTTGTAGCGCAGCGGCAGCTTAAAAGCTTTGTAGGTGTGGATATCACGCGGGGTCAGATGCGGCTTCATGCTATCGAGCCAGAACATCGAGTAGTTCACCGATTCGCCTTTGTGTTTCGAGCCAAACTTAGTGACCAGGTGGTAGTTCGCCAGCGGTGCAGCGATCATCACAAAGTCATAGCCCATGCGGTCGGCACGTATGCAGAAATCATAGTCCTGATGACGGATGTAGCGGGTATCGAACTGAATTTTCGCCGCGTCTTCCCGCTTCAGCACAATGGTGCTGGTCTGGATAAAGCCGTAGCAGCCGAACAGATACTCCGCGACCGTTTCATTTTTGCCTGGCGGCTGCATCGGCATCACTTTCAGGAACGTGCCATCCTGATAGATATTCACCTGGCTGAAAATGACGAAATTCTTTCTGCCCTGCGCGTCCAGCTGAGCAATTTTTTCGCTCACCTGCTGCAGTTTGTCCGCCGCCCACTCATCATCGGCGTCAAGGAAGCTGACGTAGTCACCGGTCGCCAGCTCAATGCCTTTGTTACGTGCACCGGCTCCGTTGAGTTTGACCTCGGAGAGCACCAGATTGATATCGAGATCCCGGTAGCGTTCGCTGCGCACCACATCCGCCAGCGCGGCGGCATCCGCAGATTTATCATCAACGATGATGACTTCGAAATTGCGATACGTTTGTGCTTTAACGCAATCCAGCGTCGTGACAATCGATTCTGACGCGTTATAAGCCGGAATTACGATGGAGAAACGAATGTCCTTCATTGCCAGCACCTCATTAAAGTAGTTCAAAAATAAACAGTTCATTCGACAACGGTCGATGAAAAACCTGTGTTCTGACCGACGACCGCCCCTGGGTGAAACTCGTCATCCAGAGGCGGTCGTCAGATTGATTAGTGGATCAGCCAAAACTCCCGCGCCACTTCATAACCGGTAACGGCCTGTTTGGTTGAAATGGTGTTGTAGTAGAGGTAATAGAGCAGGAAGAACACCAGCATGGCATACAGCGCTGGCTTCCAGGATCGCCTTGCCTGATAAATCAGCGAGGTCAGGATGATCGGCTCAACCTGCTGCAGATAGTTGGACAGGCGCGAACCTGACGGGAAGTTATACAGGAAGATCCTGATCGCTCCGCCGATGGCAAAACTTAAAATCAGCAGATAGTTAAGGCGATACTGGGCGTAATTCTCGCGCTTCAGCTTATCGGTCAGCATGAAATAGAAGAAGACAAACACCAGCATGATGTTTTTCAGGTTCGATACGGCCAGGATGCTGCCACCCATTGCATAGGAGGGGTCATTGTTATAGCCCGATGCCCTCTCTCCCAGCGATCCCAGATGACCGGCAATCAGGGCAATAAAGCCCGAGCCGCCCACAACCGATAGCGGCAGACTGGCAACGATGATAATGACCGGCCACCAGCGCCAGTCCCGGATAAACAGGAACGGCACAAGCGTCACCACCATGACGCCGGTGTTATGGCTCGTGAACGACAGAATAAAGAAGGCAAATGCCCACCAGTAGCGCTTGAGATAGATCGACCAGAGAACGCCAAGGAACAGCGCAGAACTCAGGCCAAAGCGAATCTGGTTAATGTCTTTGTTGATAAAGATGTGCGCCGAATAGAGCACCAGCGCCAGCACCGGATACGGAGACATCTTCCTGAAAAACCAGGTATTGATGGAAACGGCAATGGCGCAGAAGACAAACAGGAAGATGCTGGCATTGTGCGAAAACAGGCTGGTGAGCCAGGCCATCGCAAAAATCAGCGGTTCGTAACGGAAAAACGCAACGGTATTAAAGAAGCCATTAATCTCAATACGTCTTACAAAGTCTTCGAAGAAGCTCCGGTACTGAAAGTCATCCATGCCGGTACCAAGACCGCGTATTCCCCCGAAAATAATCAAAGTCACGGCGGCAAAACAGAGTAGCCAGGTCAGAATATAATTTGTGCGTTCGTCTTTTTTTAGCGCTATTTCAAACAGCGAAAGCAGCAGTAAAAAGCCTGATACATACCAATATGGAGCCATGGTGTGATTCCTTAATTCCACAAGTTCTCATGCCAGCAATAATCACGCTTCGCCTTACCGACTGGCTTTACAGCGAGTCTGATTGCACGGTCACAAATTGCGTGCGGGCGATGCCTGCTGGTGATGAATTCTGTTGAGTGACGCTCGCCATGCGATTTATAGATGTATCGCTTTTGTGGGTTTGGACAGAATAACCTGTGTAAATTGATGCGTGTCGTCATTCAAAGGGACGATAAAAAGGGGCGGTCAGACCGCCCCCTGTTTTATTGCTCAATGATCAGCTTTTGTTCGTCTTGCCGTAGTCATAGGCGTAGTAGTCATACCCATAGCCATACGCATTAGCGGCTTTACGCACCACGGCGTTGAGGATCACACCTTTAATCTCAATACCGTTCTGGGCAAAGCGTTTGAAGCTGACGTCCACTTCTTTGGTGGTGTTGGCTTCGAAACGCGCCACCATCAGTGAGGTGCCGGCCAGCTTACCGATGATAGAGGCATCGGTGACGGCCAGGATTGGCGGCGTATCGATTAACACCAGGTCGTAGTTCTTGCTCGCCCACTCCAGCAGCTCACCCATGCGACGATGCATCAGCAGCTCAGACGGGTTCGGCGGAACCTGACCACGTGGCAGGAAGTCGAAACCGTACACGCCCTGCTGAATCAGCGCCGGGCTGAACTCAGTTTTACCGGACAGCACGTTGGACAGACCTGATTTGTTATCTGCGCCCAGCAGTTCGTGGGTATAACCACGACGCATGTCGCCATCGATAAACAGAACACGCTGACCCGCTTTCGCGACCAGGGTCGCCAGGTTGGCACAGATAAAGGTTTTACCAATACCCGGGCTGGCACCGGTGATCATCAGGATATTGTTTTTCGCTTCCATCATCGCGAAGTGCAGGCTGGTACGCAGGCTACGAATAGCTTCGATGGAGAGGTCAGTCGGGTTACCCAGCGCCAGCAGCGTTTCGTGCGGATCGGTTTTCACCTTGCTGCCACGACGCGCCAGGGCTTCGGTATCCTTCTTACGCTGCCAGTCTGACAGTGGAACGCTGGCATAGACATTCATGCCCAGCTCTTCCAGCTGATCCGGGTTCTCGATGCCGTGATGCAGCAGCGCTTTCAGCAGAACCAGACCCACTGACACGAACAGACCGAAAATCAGGCTCGCGGCGATGATCAGCAGCTTCTTCGGTGCAACAGGCGAGTTAGCGGTCTGCGCGCCATCGATGATGCGGACATCACCCACGGTGCTCGCTTTACTGATACCCAGCTCCTGCTGACGGTTCAGCAGCTGCATGTAGATCTCCTGACCAGACTGAACGTCACGGGTCAGACGCAGGATTTCCTGCTGAGTCTGCGGCATGCCAGCAATTTTCTTGTTCAGCTGAGCCTGCTCACCTTCCAGCGTTTTGCGTTTTTCAAGCAGCGCGCGATACGTCGGGTGATCTTTGGTAAACAGCTGAGAGACTTCGGCTTCACGGAAGGTCAGTTCGTTCAGCTGACTCTGCACGCTGACAGAGGAGTCCAGAGCGGATTTCGCTTCCAGTGACAGGTCAACAGATTCGTTCTGACGACGGAAGGTGTTCAGCTTGTCTTCCGCTTCATCCAGCTTGCTGCGCACGGCAGGCAGCTGAGTGCGTAAGAACTCCAGGCTTTTCTCTGCCTGCGCTGACTTGCGCTCAACGTTCTGTAACAGATAGTTATTCACAATCTGGTTCAGCACTTTGCTGATCTGCTCTGGATCTTCACCCAGATACTCCAGACCCAGCACGCCGGTATCTTTACCTTTGTCTGCCACGGTCAGGTTAGAGAGCACTGAACGGATCGCCTGCAGGTTATTCAGCTTGGTCACGGTGAAGCTGGTGCCTTCATCAGCGTGAATCTCGCTGACCAGCATGCTGATGTCGCCGTGCGACTCCAGCTGGCCGACTTTACCTTTGAACAGCTCATCGCCATCTTTTGAGACGGTGTAGCTATCCGGACCGGTCACTTCCAGTTCAACGTTACGTTTGTCGATAGTGCGTGGGATTTCCAGGCGCGAAATCGCGATACTGGCGGGTTTGTTGCCCATCAGGCGCGACAGACCTTTACCGATAACCGGGAAATAGTTCTGCTCAACGACGGTATCCAGACCCAGATCGTCAACGGTTTTGCCGATGACCATACGGGATTCCAGAATCTCGATTTCCGTATCAGAGGCTGGTGTCGGTGGCAGAATGCTGTCAATTTCGTTCAGAACGGTGCTGGCATTCTTCTGCTCAACCTGAACTAACGCATCTGCGCTATAAATGGGTGTTGCAAACAGTGTGTAGAGTGTTCCCGCCAGCATGAAAAAAGCGGTAACGGCAACAATGATCCAGCGATGATCAATTAGCTGTCCCACAAGATGCGCCAGATCCCATCCATTCGAATCCTCTCCCGGCGCGGTTCTGACCTTATTTTTTATATTCATGGATAATCCCAACTATCGGCTTAATACGTTCACCCACTTCTGGGTAGCGTTTTCCAGTAATCCGTAAATCTCTTCAAAGGCCTCACGGCTTTTTCTGTACGGATCCGCAATTTCTTTCTGATTGAGCCAGTGCCCAAGCAGCATGGTTTTGCCACGCGCGGCCGGGTCGATGCGATTCACCTGTTCAATATGTCGCTTTTCCATCACCAGAATCAGGTCAACGTTGCGGCACATCTCTGCCGTCAACTGTTGCGCCTCATGTCCTTCCAGCGACAGACCCTGCGCAGCAGCGACTTCAGACGCCGTCTTGTCGGCCGGGTGGCCGACCAGCGCCCCCAGGCCGGCAGAGCGAACGTCTAAATCAGGCAGCGCACGTTTAAACAGGCGCTCTCCGGTAGGAGAGCGGCAGATGTTGCCGACGCAAACGACTAACACGGACTTAATCATGACGGGACCTTAATTACCCCAGGTACGGATACGCGATGCGGCCTGTGTTGCATCGTTGATACCTGCGATGGTCGGTATCAACTGCCCAATCACACGGTTCCAGCGCGTCAGCGGCGTAGAGGTGACATAAACGATGTCGTAAGGCTGGAGCTGGAAATCGGTTCCCATCACCATGGATGCCGCATCTTTGGTGTTCAACTGATAGATGTTGGCAATCTTGTTGCGATCGGTGCCGTGCAGTGGACGGATAACGAATACACCGGTGGCGTCAGAGGTGGTTTGATCCATCCCGGCCGCATTGCCCAGTGCTTCCGCCAGCGTCATGCCGCTACGGTCCATTTTCAGGGTGGTCTGCTGCTTCACTTCACCCATCACGAAGATTTTCAGATCATCGTTACGCGGAACGTAAAGAATATCGCCTGGATAGAGGAGGTGGTTCTGGCTCAGGTCACCATTCTGCATCAGTGCCTGCAGAGAGATGCGCTGTTCACGACCGTTGTGCGTCAGCACCACGTTGCGCCAGTCAGCATCAGCGGCCAGGCCGCCAGCGGCGTTGATCGCATCCAGCACCGTCAACGGAACGTTGGTGATGGGCTGCTGACCAGAAGTGGTCACTGAACCCGTCACATAGGTTTTCTGTGATTTGAACGAGGCGATGCTGACATCAACCTGTGGGCTTTCAATGTACTGAGCCAGACGACGTGACACTTCGTCACGCACTTCGCCGACGGTACGGCCCGCTACACGCACACGACCGATGTAGGGATAGAAAATGGTGCCGTCAGAATGCACCCAGTTACCGGTATCGCTGGCGCTACGGTACTGACCCGCTGGGGTGGTCAGTTCCGGGTGGTCCCAGACCGTTACGGTCAGGACATCGCCCACACCGATACGGTATTCGTAGTTCTGAATTTCGTTCTGCAGGGCAGGATTCGTCTGAGCCACCAGTGGCTTCGGACGCATCCTTTCAACCAGTGAAGGCGTTAACGGGAAGACGTTGACATATTTATCGATGTCAAAGTTGCTATCCTGCTGTTCAACAACATCTTTTCCTGATGTAGAAAGGTGAGAACCTGGTTCGATCGTACACCCGCTAAGGAATGTGGCGGATACCAGCAAGGGTATCAATTTCATTTTGATTGTAATCATTTAGATCTTCGCTATCAGTTATTTATTGATAGAGGCGAAACCGCCGCTGTGTAAGCGTCCAACAAAAAGTAAATCCTACCTGACTTAAGCACTGAACCTGTCGTTCATTATCCTTGCTCCACTTGTTATAAGTAGCGGCCATCTACCAGGGTGTACCCTGAACGCCACGCATCATAGCGGACTATGGATGCACAGCGATATCCCTGATGATGGCCACTATCAACGACACGCCTGACAACGGCAAAACACCTCTGAGCGCGCATTAACGCGCTCATTCCGACTCACGATTAATAGGCACCATCGCGTTTCAACACCACGCCCACTGTTTTAAACAGAATCGCGATGTCGTTCCACAGTGACCAGTTTTTCACGTACCACGAGTCGAAATAGACGCGGGTTTCATAGTCAACATCATTACGACCGCTGACCTGCCACAATCCCGTCATGCCTGGCTTTGCCATCAGGTAATAATCAACATCACCGGCATAACGACAGAGTTCATCTTCAATGACCGGACGCGGTCCGACCAGACTCATATCACCGCGCACCACGTTCCAGAGCTGAGGGAGCTCATCGAGGCTTGTTTTACGGATGAAGTGGCCCACTTTAGTAATACGTGGATCATTTTTGAGTTTAAAATCTTTATCCCATTCCGCACGGGCAATCGGATCAGTGCGCAGCACCTCTTCCAGCACTTCTTTTGAATTAATGACCATCGAGCGGAATTTCAGGCATTTGAATTTACGGCCATTCATTCCCACACGCTCGTGACCATAAATCGGTGGTCCACCGTCACGACCCACCAGGAAGCCCAGTACCAGCAGCGCTGGCATCAGCATCAGGATAATCGAGAGCGCACCCACGATATCGAATGCCCGCTTCAGGAAGCGCGACGTGCGTTTAGCCAGGTTGTTCTGAACCCGCAGGATCATCACTTCATGGCTGAAGATATAGGCCATGTCGGTACCGTAGAGCGGTACACCACGCAGGGTTGGGATCACTGACACTGAACGGCAGTTGTGCATCGCCAGCGATTTAAGCCAGACATCACGGTACTGACTCTGCTCATACTCAACGGCAACGATAAACTGCGTTTCGCTGTTGGTGAGGCTCCAGAGCTCCTGCTCGTCGCGCAGCACCGGCACGCCGTTCATGATCTCCTGCGGACAGGTTCCATCAACGTCATAGAAGGCGATAACGTCAAAACCCATGACCTCTTCGCTTTGCAGCGCCTGCCAGGCTTCATGCGCATTTTTGCTGCTGCCGATAATAATGGTCTGTTTTTTCCACAAGCCATTTTTATTCAGCAGACGTTTAGAAAGCGCGCGGCAGGTCGGAATTAAAATCAGCGCCAGGATCCAGGTCAATAACCAGACGAAACGCGACATCTGCCACTGCGACAGGGCGGTAATCGACAGGTCGATAACAGAAAATATAAGAATGGTACGAAAAACTTCTTTTAATTCGAACCAGAAAGGTTTGCGGTAAGTGTAGTGACGCAGCCTTACCCAGAACCAGCCAATACAAATTACCGACAGACAAATGTGTGTGGCAATTTTTAAATTCATTTCTTTTTCAGAAATATCTGCCAGCGGCGAATCTGACTGCAAATTAATTAGCATCATCGCCAAAAAGAACGCTGCGTTGAAACAAATTAAGTCTGAACATGCCAGCATTAATTTGGTAATAAGACTTTTAAACGTAAATTCTGTATCGCGCATATTTAACTCTTTATTTTATTTCCTTAAACCCGCAACGGCTATCGCCTGTTTAATCATTAAGCGACGAAACCTCTCCAGAGTGAGCCGTTTCTAAGGGGAGCTCCTGCGGCGTTTACGCCAATGATCTTAACCATGAAACCAATAATATCGTGATGAATACCAACAGATTACTCTGACTTAACCACCGCCAGCGCTGCTCACTTTATCAACAAAAACGCGATTCGGGCACGCTACCGCCCTTGGCTGTCGCTGCCAATATCGCTGTCATCATTCATAATGCTCCCCGTAATGTGTTAGCGTTACCGCAACGCATCATACAGACGTTCACAGGCGAATTACTCATTCGTGACATTGCGATTAATGTCGAATAGGTACGCAGATTACGACTCTGGGGCAGAGTTTGCTAACTTGTTGCTATACTAGTTATTACTGGCTTGTTTACAAGCAGGTCCCGCCATCCCTGGACTATTTTAGGAAAAAGACTACCAGCAATTAGTATTGAGGCCTGACGGGCAGTGCAATCCTTTCTTCACAATTCGGATTAATGCCATACTCCCGATGAGATAAATCGCATAAGCCCGGCAGGTGAATATCTCTTTCCTGTCAGCCAATGACTAAGAATTATCTCTACTGCGCCCTGTGAAGTTAATCAAAGCGTCACACTATTATGTTCATATTTTGCACGATATAGCGCGGTTATCTGAGAACATGCCCCCTGCCCTGCCATTTGTACGTGGCTTCGCACTCCACTATCATCAGAGAAAACTCAATTTAAGACATTCAGGTGAACAACGCATGCTGGAGGTAATTGCAGATCCCTCGCTATGGGCGGGATTAGTAACGCTAATCGTTCTGGAACTGGTTTTAGGCATCGACAATCTGATCTTCATCGCCATCCTGGTTGAGAAGCTTCCAGGACCGCTTCGCGACCGCGCGCGCGTGATTGGACTGCTGCTGGCGTTATTGTGCCGATTATTGCTGCTGGCATCGCTTTCCTGGCTGGTTACGCTGAAAGAACCCTGGATTACGCTTATGGGCCACCCCTTCAGTGCGCGCGATTTACTGTTGCTGACAGGCGGGATTTTCCTGCTATTTAAAGCCACCACAGAGTTGAATGAGCGTCTTGAAGGGGGTGATGAGGCGTCCGGTCAACAAAAAGGCGGCGCTAAATTCTGGCCGGTGGTGGCGCAAATCGTGGTGCTGGATGCCATCTTCTCGCTGGATGCGGTGATTACTGCCGTCGGCATGGTTAATGACTTACCGGTCATGATGATTGCGGTCACCATCGCCATTCTGCTGATGCTGCTCGCCAGCAAGCCGTTAACCCGCTTCGTGAACAACCATCCCACGATTGTGATCCTCTGCTTAAGCTTTCTGCTGATGATCGGCTTCAGCCTGGTGGCAGAAGGCTTTGGCTTTGTGATCCCCAAAGGCTACCTCTATGCGGCAATCGGCTTCTCGGTGGTGATTGAGGCACTGAACCAGCTGGCGCACTTTAATCGTCGTCGGGTGCTGTCGGCCGGTCGTCCGCTACGCCAGCGCACGGCGGAAGCGGTGTTACGGCTGCTGCGCGGCGCGGCAGAACCGGCGGAGCTGGATGCGAAAACCTCGTCACTGATTGCTGACAGCGATGACAGCATGCTGTTTAACCGGCAGGAACGGGTGATGATTGCCCGCGTACTGGGCATGGGTCAGCGCCACATTAACAGCATCATGACCTCGCGCCACGACGTCGAACATATCGATCTCAGTGATGATCCGGCAGAGATTATGTCGCGCCTCGACCGCAATCAGCACACGCGAATACTGATAACGGATCACTCCAGCGAACCGCTGGGCGTGGTTCACGTTATCGATCTGCTGCATCAGTCACTGCACCACAATTCCCTGGATTTACGCGCCCTGATTCGACAGCCGCTGGTCTTTCCTGAGCGGCTGACGGTGCTGCAGGCGCTTGAACAGTTTCGTCAGGCCCATACTCACTTCGCCTTTGTGGTTGATGAGTTTGGTTCGGTGGAAGGCGTGGTGACGCTGAGCGATGTAATGGAGACCATCGCCGGCAATCTGCCGAATGAGGCGGGTGAAATCGATGCTCGCTACGATATTCAGATTCAGGATGAAGGTCACTGGATTGCTAACGGTCATATGCCGCTGGAAGATCTGGCGCTCTATGTGAAATTGCCGCTCGATGAGCAGGGTGACTATCATACGCTGGCGGGATTACTGATGGATAAGCTGCAACACATCCCTCAGGAAGGCGAAGTGTTGCAACTGGGTGACTATCTGCTGCGAACGCTGCAGGTCGAAAATCATCGGGTGCAGAAAGTCGAGATCCTGCTGCAGCCCGATATCAGTTACGAGGTCTGAGTGGTTAGCTGGCAGAAGGGAATGCGCCCGCTACGGGCGCATGATTTTCTTCAGGTTCTCTTTGTTCTCGCCCTCTTTCTGGCGATCGATCCACTGATTCAGCCGTGATTTCGCCTCACTCTGCAGCCGGTTACGCAGAACGTCATCCACCGGCAGAGAGTATTGCAGGCTGTCCCAGCTACCATACATGCGCAGCGGAACCGGCTGACTGGAGAGCGCCTTCACCAGCGCATCATCGCCACGCCAGCCGCTGATTTTCAGCCCCAGGGTCATATCCAGCTGTTGCTGCACCATGTCAACTTTGCCCGCACCCTGCAGGCCCAGATTCTGTCCGTTGCCATTGATATCGCTGAAGCTGAGTACGCCCTTATTCAGCGCCACCTGTGCGCTAATCGACTCAATCCCCTCATCCACCGCCTGATCGCTGCTGACCTTATCGCTGACCCGCGCCACGGCACGCTGCACCATCTGCTGCAGATTCAGCTCTGCCAGCTTCAGGTTGCTGGCGCTGATGGTCGCCCTGCCCTGCCAGCGACGTTTGGCTGCTTCGACCGTCAGCGTATCGCCCGACAGGTCGCCATCCAGACTCAGGTTCCCCTGCACACTTTCCGGCAGTTCAAACGCTTTAAGCAGCGGCTGAATTGCAATTAACCGGAGTTGGGGTTTAAGGCTGACCCGCGTCTCTGGCTGACGGATATCGATACTGCCGGGAATGGAGAAGCTGCCATTGCCCAGCTTGCCGCTGAGCGTCTTCAGCGTCATCACTCCCTGCTGATTGCTGGCGTTCACCGAAAGACTGGTCAGAGAGAGTCCGCGCCATACCGCATTGTCAGCCTGTAACTTCAGCGCCAGATCCAGGTCATTCAGCGGAGAGTCGGCGTTGCTGCGTTCCTGCGGCTCAGCAATCACCGGCGAACGAGCCACGGTGGCGTGCTGCACGCCAGGCGAGTCAGAGACGGGCGCACTGGTGAGTAAATTATCGACGTTAAGGTTGCTGGCTTTCAGATCCAGCGCCAGCTGCTGCGGTGGCGCAATATGGCCACTGCCCTGCCCGGTCAGGGTGCTGTCATTGGCGGTGAGCTGCAGATTACTGAAGGAGAGCTGCTGGCGGTCACCATCCCACTCGCCCTGCAGGCTCAGCGAGCCTTTGATCCCCTGTGCCGGAATATCGGCGCCGGACAACGTGTAATCAAGCTGCTGCAACTGGCCGCTGAGGCGATGGGGATATTGCGCGGCATCCAGCTGGCCTTTGAGATTCAGTGTGGCGTTGCGCTGGTTGCGCATCAGCGTAGTGCTCAGCGACAGGGTCGCCAGCTTGTTCGCGTCCTGTTCCATATTAATGTTGAGGTCGCGGAAATTATATTCGTCGCCGCCTGGCTGCTGCCAGATCAACAGACTGTCTGCTACCCGCAGTTTAGCGATATCAAATGACCAGCCGCTGGAAGGCGAAGCCGGCTCCGCATCACGCGGACCCTGGGGCGCATTTCTGGCACGCTGCGCGCGGCTATCTGGCGTCACCCGCACTATCGCATTTTTCAGCATCACCTGGCTGACGCTGAGCTGATGGGATAACAGTGGCCAGAGATCAACATCCAGCCGCATGTTTTCCGCCGAGACCATCGGCTGGCTGGCGCCCGGCGCGGTAAGGCTCATCCGGCCGGCAAGGATGCTGAGCTGAGGCCAGACGTGCCAGCGCAGATCGCTGCTGACCTCAAGGCGATAACCACTGCGTTGTTCGACCTGCTGCACCATATAGGCACGAAAGTCGTTGGGATTGACCAGCAGCACCAGCGCGCTCATTCCCGTTACGACCACCACTAACAGGATGGCCAGCGTGGTTATCACTCTTTTCATTACATCCTCAGATCAGTCTTTGTCGATACGGCTGGCATCAGCGCCCTGCTGACCGCGATATTTCGCATCTTCACGCCGGTTGTAGGGACGCGCAGCCGGGCCTGAAAGCGGTTCAAAACTCAGCGCGCCGATCAACATGCCGGGACGCAGAGCCAGCGGCAGTTTACCTGAATTGTAGAACTCCAGCACGATACGGCCCTGCCAGCCAGGATCAATGCGGTGAGCCGTAACGTGTACCATTAACCCAAGTCGCGCCAGCGATGAACGGCCATCCAGCCAGCCGACCAGATCGTCAGGCAGCGTCACGGACTCCAGCGTCACCGCCAGCGCCAGCTCTCCCGGATGGAGGAAAAAGGCTTCGCCATCAGGCAACACGATCTCATCGCTCATGACCCGATCCAGTGCCGCGCTCACTTCCTGTTTCGGGCCGCTCAGATCGATAAAGGCCGCGGTATGACCGCTGAAGGTGCGGAACTGATTACCCAGACGCACATCGACGGTGGCCCCGTTAATGCGCTCGACCGGCGGGCGTGGCTCAATGGCCAGTTTGCCATTGTCCAGCCAGGCTTCAATATCGCGATCGCATAATCTCATTGCGGTAACTCCATGGCATTAGTGTAGCAAACCGGCATGCGTGCCTGCCGCCGGTCTGCATCACGTCCGGACGGACGTGCGTTATTCAAAAAACTGGTTGATTTTCGCCTTGAGGATATCGATGGCGATACGGTTTTTTCCGCCGCGCGGCACAATGATATCGGCGTACTGTTTTGATGGCTCGATAAACTGCAGGAACATCGGACGCACGGTCTTCTGATACTGACTCATTACCGAATCCATTGAGCGGCCACGCTCATTGACGTCACGTTTCATACGACGCATCAGACAGATGTCGAGCGGCGTGTCCACGAAGATAGAGAAGTTGAGTTCCTGGCGCAGACGGGCATCGGTTAACAGCAGAATGCCTTCAAGGATAATGACCTTTTTTGCGCTCAGATGATGCGTTTGCTGGGTGCGGGTGTGCTCAACGTAGCTGTAGACCGGCAGCTCAATATCCTGACCAGCTTTAACCGCCTGCAGATGCTGCAACAGCAAATCATGATCCATCGCGCTCGGATGGTCATAATTGGTTTTAACCCTCTCTTCCATGGTGAGGTGACTTTGATCTTTGTAATAAGCATCTTCCGGGATGACCCCGATGTGCTCGCCACCTACCTGATCACGGATTTCACGATAGAGCGTGCTGGCAATTAAACTTTTACCGGATGCGGAAGCGCCGGCAATGCCTACAATCACGCACTGATGAGACTTGTCAGTCATACTTTTTTAAGACCTGATAACTGGAGCCTGCCACTGGTCACACATTACGCGGGCAGCGGACGGGCCGAAATGGAGAGGGTGTGTTCGCGCTAAGTATAGGGATTTCGGCCTTTTGATGCCAGAGAAATGGCGTCGACGACTTTTCAGACTTTCTCCTTTGGACGCCACTCATTTCACCGATAAACTAGCGGCACACCATACTATAAAAAAAATGGCCTGCGCGGCGCGCTGTTCAGACAAAGCGTGTCGCTAACGTGACGACCGAAGATGCATCAGGAGTGGTATGCACTGGAAGACTTTGACCTATTTTGGCGACAGCATGCTGTTGATTCCAACAGCGGTAATTATTGCGCTGATTTTGCCGTGGAAGAGTGATAATCGTCATACGGTCTTTTACTGGATTGTGGCATTTGGCCTGGCTGGCCTGACCGTCAGCATCTCTAAAATTCTGTTTCTGGGGTTTGGCATCGGCAGCGCCCGCTTTAATTTTACCGGTTTCAGCGGTCATAGTGCCATGTCCGCCACGCTGTGGCCGGTCATGCTGTGGCTGATTTCCGGGCGCTGGTCCGCGATGTGGCGCATTGCGGCGATTGGGGTTGGCTATCTGATTCCCCTGATGGTCGGTTTCTCCCGCCTGGTCATCCACGCACACTCAAAAAGTGAGGTGGTCACCGGGCTGCTGCTGGGCTTCACGCTGAGCACGGCGTTTCTGATATCCCAGCGTCGCACCTCGCTCAAAGGCTTCAGCTGGCCGCAGGTCGGTGCTGCGCTGTTAGTGCCGTTTGTATTGATGAGTCACGGTCGTGTCGCCACCACGCAGCAGTTCCTGGAGCGTTTCGCCGCCAGCCTTGCGGGCATGGAGAAACCCTATACCCGCGCCGATCTTTTCCGCCAGTAATCAACGTGCTGGCAATCAATCTTAGCGTGCCCGTCAATTCGCCGAATAACGGGCAATATTGATTTCACCCCTTTTTTCTTTGCCGGATGTGCTAGCATGCAGTGAGAGAATGACTGGTGCCTGATACGCCATTGTGGAGCGCTGCACCCTGCCGGAAGTCCGCATGACGATAGAGATCCTGTCCCCGCAAAATAGCACGCCAAACCGCTGGCTCTCGGCGCTGCTCCTTGGCTGCGTGGTGTTTGTCCTGACACTCTTCTGTCTGGAACTGATCGTCGTCAGCGGCAAAATCTCCCCGCTCTGGTTTCCGACTACGTTAATGACAGTCGTGGTTTTCCGCTGCCCGTCACGCCAGCTCCCGCTGCTGCTGACAGCCTGCGTGCTTGGCACCGCCGGGGCTAACGCCATCATCATCGGGCCTGCCCTCTCGAACATTAAATTCGCCCTGCTCAATCTTATCCAGGCCGGTGTGGGTGGCATGCTGCTGCGCGCCCTGCTGGATCGGCGCGCGCCGCTGGATTCACTGCATGACTGGGCACGGATGGTACTGTCGGTGGGCATCGTGACGCCGGTGCTCGGCGGCCTGCTGGCACTCTGGACGCTACAGGTCAGCGGCCACGCCTCTTTTCCCTTCTTTTATACCTGGGTGATCTCCGAAATCATCGGCATGCTGGTGTTAGGCCCGATGCTGTTACTTCTGCCGTGGCCGCTGCGTCGCACGGGGTTCAGCAATCTGCGCCTGGCCGAAGCTCTGCTGACGCTTCTTCTCACCCTCGGGGCCAGTTATCTGGCGCTGCGCTTTTTGCCGTGGCCCTTTACCTTTATCGTGGTGATCCTCTTCTGGTGCGCGGTCCGCCTGCCCAAGCTGCAGGCGTTCGTGCTGTTCTTCCTGAACGCCAGTTTTATCTCGATACTGCTCGCCTTTGATCTGGTCAGCGTGGTGAACAACAACAGCGCGCTGGGCCCGGTCTCCAGCTGGCTGCCGTTCCTGCTGGTGCTAGTCCCCAGTCACATTATGTCGCTGGTGATGGATGCGTTCCGGCGCGAAAAGCTCCATATCACTGACAGTGAAACCCGCTTCCGTCACGCCATGGAGTACTCCGCCATCGGGATGGCGCTGGTGGCGCCCCACGGCAGCTGGTTGCAGGTCAACCGCTCGCTGTGCCAGATCCTGGGCTACCCGGCTGAGGAGCTGAAGCGGCTGACTTTTCAGCAGATCACCCATCCCGACGATCTCAGCCTCGATTTGCAACATGCGAACCGACTGCTGGCGGGTGAGATTGATACCTACACCTTTGAGAAGCGCTATTTCCGCAAAGATGGCGAGATTGTCTGGGCGCGGCTGACGGTATCGCTGGTGCGCGATGGTAACCAGGAACCGCTCTACTTTATTGCGCAGATTATCGATATCTCTGAGCTGAAGCAGAGCGAACAGGTGAATCGCAGGCTGATGGAGCGTATTACGCTGGCCAACGAAGCGGGTGGCATTGGCGTATGGGAGTGGAACCTGCTGACCGGCGAGATGTTATGGGACAAGCGCATGTACGCGCTGTTTGGTCTTGCCCCGCATGAGTCACCCAGCTATGACCTCTGGATCCATCTGCTGCATCCCGCCGATCGCGAGTATGCCGCACTGACGGTGCAACAGGCGATTGAGCTTCGCAGCGCGTTTCACATGGAGTACCGCGTGGTCGATGACCAGGGACATCGCTGGGTGCGCACTCAGGCCAACCGGCTGCTAAGCAAAGAGGGGCGCATTGAGCGCATGCTGGGCATCTGTCAGGACATCACGCCGCTACGCAATCTTAACGAGGCGCTGTTTCAGGAGAAAGAGCGCATGGCGATCACCCTGGATTCGATCGGCGAAGCGGTCATCAGCACCGATAAAGAGATGCGCGTTGCCTTTATGAACCCGGTGGCGGAGAAAATGAGTGGCTGGTCGCAGGAGCAGGCCGCCGGTCAGCCGCTGAGTGAGCTGCTGCATATCACGCAGGGACGTAACGGCCCTGAGGTAGAGAGTTTGCTGTTATGCCAGCTGCCGCCGGAAAAAGTCACCCCCGGTCTCGCTGAAGATCTGGTGCTGCATACCCCGGACGGCGGCCATATCGATATTCACTACAGCATCACGCCGCTGCGTTCGGAAGCGGGCCTGGAACAGGGGGCGGTGATGGTCATTCAGGATGTGAGTGAGTCACGCAAACTGATGAAGCGCCTGAGCTACAGCGCGCTGCATGACACCCTGACCCGTCTGCCTAACCGCGCCAGCTTCGAACTTCAGCTTAAGCGTCTGCTGTTTGATGCCGCTGAACATCAGCATCAGCATGTGCTGGTGTTTATCGACCTTGATAAGTTTAAAGCGGTCAATGACAGCGCCGGGCATGCTGCAGGCGATGCGTTACTGCGCGAACTCTCCGATCTGATGCAGCACCCTCTGCGCAGCAGCGATTTCCTTGCGCGACTGGGCGGTGATGAGTTTGCACTACTGATGCCCGATTGCGATATCCGACAGGCGCATGATGTGGTGCAGCGCATTGTCGCCGCGGTAAATGATTACCGGTTCCAGTGGCTGGGACGCCTCTATCAGGTCGGTGCCAGTGCTGGCGTGACGCAGATTTCAGCAGAAAACTGTCAGAGCAGCGACGTGCTTTCGCAGGCGGACATCGCCTGTTACAACGCCAAACGCAGCGGGCGCGGACGGCTGGTGGTCTACGAACAGCATCGCTTACCGCTGTCGGGCAACCATCAGGGCATGGATGCGGCGATGATTGATGCGCTGCAGATCGAACTGCCCGCCTGGGCCGTTGCCCCGCCAAAAACGCCGCAGGCCGCCTTTATCTGGCTGCTTGAGGTGCAGCTGTTAACCGCTGACGGATTGCTGCTGGATGAGACACTGCTGCGCAATAACCTACCTGATGAAACGCTGCGTCGCCGGCTGGATAATAATATTCTTGAGGCTTTTTTCCGCCACGACGTGCAGCGGCTCAATAACAAAGGCATTCCGGTGATTCTGCCGCTCAATGCTCAGGTGCTGAGTGATGTCGCTTTTGTGCAGCAACTCTGTCAGCGCTTTGTCGCCGCCGGTCTCTCCAGCAGCGGCTGTGGTTTTGCTTTCCCTGCCGCCAGCGTGCTGAGCCAGGGCGATCAGCTCTATGCCGCGCTGCTGCAAGTGCGGCAGTGCGGCTGCCGCATCGTATTGCAGCATTTTGGCCGTAATCTGGATGCCTTCAATCTGCTGAGTGACGAGGTGGTCGATTATCTGGTGCTGGCGCCTGAACTGGTTGCCAACGTTCACAATAACCTGATGGATGAGATGCTGCTGACCATCATTCAGGGCCAGGCCACACAGCGCAATATCTCGGTGCTGGCCGGTCCGGTTTCGGTACCGGCCCTGCTCAGCACCCTGGCTAACCTTGATGTTAACGGCGTCTGGGGCAGTGCCGTGGCGGAGCGCCAGCCGTTACGTTCACTGGCTGAAGATCACATCTTCGCTATTCGTTAATTCCGGCGCTGCCCGCTTGCCACCCTGCTGAAGCTGCGCTAAAGTCGCCCCCTTTTTTCCGGCATGGGGGCGAAAATGTTCATAGGATTCGATTACGGCACGGCTAACTGCTCTATTGCAGTCAGCGAAAATGGCACGCCACGTCTGTTAACGCTGGAAAATGATCAGCGCCTGCTGCCGTCGATGATTTGTGCGCCGACCCGCGAGTCGATCAGCGAATGGCTCTATCGTCATCATCAGGTCGCGACACCTGACAGCGAAACCACGGCGCTGCTGCAGCGGGCGCTGCGATATAACCGCGAAGAAGATATCGATGTCCAGCCCAATAGCGTGCAGTTTGGCCTCACCGCGCTGCAGCACTATATGGTCGATCCCGAAGATGTCTGGTTCGTTAAATCCCCCAAATCGTTCCTCGGTGCTACTGGCCTGAAGCCACAGCAGATTGCCCTGTTTGAAGATCTGGTCTGCGCCATGATGCTGCACATCCGCAAGCAGGGTGAAAGCCAGCTTGATCAGGTTATCGATCAGGCGGTAATCGGACGCCCGGTCAACTTCCAGGGTTTAGGCAGTGAAGAGTCTAACCAGCAGGCTGAAGGTATTCTGCTGCGCGCCGCCCACCGCGCCGGTTTCCGCGACGTGGAGTTTCAGTTCGAACCGGTGGCGGCCGGACTCGATTTCGAAGCCACGCTACAGCAGGAGACGCGGGTACTGGTGGTGGATATTGGCGGTGGTACTACCGACTGCTCAATGTTGCTGATGGGGCCGAAGTGGCGTGATAAAGCTGACCGCCGTGAAAGTCTGCTGGGCCACAGCGGTTGCCGCGTCGGCGGTAACGACCTGGACATCATGCTGACGTTTAAGACCCTGATGCCGCTACTCGGTCTGGGCGGTAACACCCAGAAAGGCACCGCCCTGCCTGCGCTGCCGTGGTGGAATGCGATCGCCATCAATGATGTTCCGGCACAAAGTGACTTTTACAGTCCCGCCTGCGGAAAGTGGCTGCGGGATTTAGTGCGTGATGCGGAACAGGGTGACGTGGTGGCTCGCCTGCTGAAAGTGTGGCAGCAGAAGCTCAGTTATCGCCTGGTGCGCGCAGCGGAAGAGAGCAAGATTGCGCTGTCAGCCAGCCCGGCGCATACCGCTTCCCTGGACTTTATTGCCGCCGCATTAGAGACAGAGATTGGCGTGGATCAGCTGCAGGACGCCATCAGTCAGCCGCTGGAGAAAATTCTGGAACAGGTGCAGCTGGCATTAGCCACCAGCCAGATTAAGCCTGATGTGATTTACCTGACCGGCGGCAGTGCGCGTTCGCCGTTGCTGCGCGCGGCGCTGCAGCAGACGCTGCCGGATACACCGATTGCGGGCGGCGATGATTTCGCCTCCGTCACCGCAGGGCTGGCCCGCTGGGCGGAAGTGATGTTCCGCTAGGCTTGCACTGCAATAACAAAGACGGCACCTGAGGGTGTAATGCCAGTCAGTTAAGCGACAGGTGATAACGCAGTCTGGTGCCGGGCCCCGGCCTGCTCTGAAGCTTGAGTGCATGTTGTCAGAAAGGGCACGAGAGTGAAGGCCTGAGCGCCTCTGCTGCTGAAAGGGCTATCCGCAGCGCTGAGGCGTGACGCCGGGCCAGAAGTCCACGCCGGGAAGCGTGGACAGTTCGGAGCCGGCCAGGGAGGGCCGATCCCCGAACGGTTCGTCGGCACGGCGTCAAAGCCGAAGGTACCGCGTGAGCGGCGCGAGGACGGCCCGGCAGCAGCAGAGGTGCGCTGGCCCGCACTGCGGCTCGCTCGCCCGGAAAATCAGAAGGCGATATTGGCGCTGATACCACCGATAAACGCATCTTTCACTTCACTGACTGCGCCCGGTGCAACCACATACTGCAGGTTAGGTCGCAGTGACATCCAGTTAGTTACTTTAGCGTTGTAGTAAACCTCATAGTTGTACTCTGAACCTTCCTGAATCGGCAGATAGGTCGGGCTGTCAAAGCGGCTCTCGCCATTAGCCTGATTCTGCTGACGCAGTGAGCGGGTATAGTCGCTGTTCACATGAATACGTGACGCGCCCACGCCGATCTCATCCTGAGGACGGGCATCAAACGGTCCTGTCCAGGTAAACGCAATAGACTGATAGTTGTCGGTCTTTGAGGTCTTGTGATCGTTCATCACCGCCTGCACCCGCACGCCCAGACCGCGATTCACATCGCCATCCTGCGCGGTCAGCTGTTGCTGTAACAGCAGATAGCCGCCATAGGAATGGGCCTGATCCTGATAGCCGCCGTTGCGCCAGCTGCCATAAACATCGCCATCCACTGAGGAATAGTAATAGCCGATGCGGTAGTTACCCGGTAATTTCTCCGGCCCGAAGGTTGGTTTCCAGCCCAGTTCGACCGGCACCAGATTCCCTTCTGAATTGCTGGTATCCAGACGGAAACCATCACCGCGATCGTAGTTAGCGCTGTTCTGATTATAGAAACCGACCTGGAAGAAAACGTCCGGCGTGATATTGAATTTCACCCGGCCGCCCCACTGCGAGACCGGCCAGTTAAACCAGCGATCGCCGCGCCAGTTACCCGCCTGCCCGCTACCCAGCGCCAGGTTCTGGAACAGATTGCCATCGAAGTTATCGAAGTCTTCCCCTACCGTCACCCGCCCGGCTTTCACATCGACCACATCGTTAAACAATCCTTTGCGTAACCAGAACTGGGTCAGACGCCAGGTCTGGCCGCGACCGTAAACCTCCTGCACCGAGGAGAGCATACCGGTGCGTTGATCCGCGACCTGTTCAGAAAGATTCTGTCCGTTACGACTGGTCACGGTCATCTGGAACTCAGCATCCTGCCAGTCCAGCAGCTTCTGCAGATCGAAATTGGTGCCGAACGTCCACTGATCGCTGTAGCGCATGGTGGTGTTGGTATCTGCCCCGCCGCCTAAATTCGCGGCGCTTTCCATGGTGTAGTTAACGTCAAACTTAATGCCGTCGTCCTGCAGCTGCGTTCGGTAACCGCCCCAGTCACCAAACATCCATTCGGAGTCCGGGCTCAGGGCGTCAGCGGCCAACGCCTGCGCGGAAAACATGGCCAGGATCAGGGTGCCGGTTGCCACACGGCGCAGCGGGAAACGCTGCTCTGCTTTTCTGTTTTTCATCTTGCTTATTCTTATGTAAGTTACGGAAAATGACGCGCAGAGGATAGTGCTGGATAACCTCTGTTTTTTGTAAATACGTGCGCATAATTACCCGTAACATCCGTTTATTAACGCATTTGTGATCGGGATCTCTGATTGGTTACTCTCTGGGCGGGGTGCGTATTTTTTGACAGGTGCAGCGTAAAAAGGGGCGCTATCGCCCCTTGTGTTTACTGGCTTGCCTGATTCAGTTGTTCAATCTGCGCCGGGGTCAGCGTCAGCTGCATCGCGCCAGTCAGATCGTCGAGCTGTTTCAGCGAGGTGGCACTGACAATCGGTGCGGTGATACCGGGACGGGCGATCAGCCAGGCCAGCGCCACCTGCGTCGGCGTCACCTGATGCGCTTCGCTGATAGCGTCCAGTGCGTCGAGGATCCGCAAACCGCGCGGGTTAAGGTATTTATCTACGACACCCTGACCGCGCGCGCTTTTACCCGCATCTGCCGCCTCGCGGTATTTGCCACTGAGAAAGCCGCTGGCGAGTGAGTAGTAGTTAATAACGCCCAGCCCCTGCGCCATCACCACCGGCTCCAGCTCCGACTCATAGGGCTGGCGGTCATAAAGGTTGTATTCAGGTTGCAGGGTTTCATAGCGCGCCAGCCCCTGCGTTTCACTGACCTGCAACGCCTCCTGCAGCCGTGCCGCGCTGTAATTGGAAGCACCAATCGCCCGCACTTTGCCCTCTCTGATCAGGCTGTCGAAGGCGCTCAGGGTTTCCGCCAGCGGCGTATCCTGATCGTCGCGGTGCGCCTGGTAGAGATCGATATAGTCGGTCTGCAACCGGCGCAGTGAATCTTCGACCGCCTGACGGATATATTGCGGTTTCAGCCCGGTTTTCTCCGGCGACAATTCCATGCCAACCTTGGTTGCCAGCACGATCTGGTCGCGTTTGCCGCTTTTTTTTAGCCATTCACCAATAATGGTTTCCGATTCACCGCCTTTATTGCCCGGTGCCCAGCGGGAATAGACGTCGGCGGTATCGATAAACCACAGGCCTCGATCCACCAGCGCATCCAGCAGCGAAAAGGAGGTGGTTTGATCCACTGTCCAGCCAAACACGTTGCCGCCAAACGTCAGCAACGGCACCGCGATACCACTGTCACCCAACTGCCGGGTTTGATTCTGACTCATTTCCTGCTCCTTATTTGCCTGAAAAAACCGTCTGTCTTTCAGCATAGCAAAGTGATTTCACGGCTTTATGACGATTGTGATGCGATTAATGAAAGAACAGGCATAATTACCCCGCCCTGACAGATATCCTTATTTCCTTCAACTTCTGCCCGTCAGAGGCGGCTACACTCTGTCGTTTGCAGGCTACCCATTTGATGCCTGCGCCTGGGACTACGTCACTGCTGGAGAGCACCAACAATCATGAGCACCCGACATCCTGTTATGAAGAAAACCCTTATCGTGCTGGCCCTGATCGCCGTGGCCGCTGGCGGCTATTATGCCTGGCAGCGCCATGCCCAGCCGCAGAGCAGCAGTCAGAGTGACGCACCTGCGCCACGTGGCGGCAAAGGCGGCGGTGACGGTGCCCGTCGTCCCCTCGCGCCGGTTCAGGCCGCTACGGCTACCAGCCAGAGCGTGCCGCACTATCTGAGTGGACTGGGTACGGTGACCGCGGCTAACACGGCCACGGTGCGCAGCCGGGTCAATGGCGATCTGCTGGCAATCCACTTCACCGAAGGGCAGCAGGTGAAAGCGGGCGAGCTACTGGCAGAAGTCGACCCGCGGCCTTATCAGGTGGCGTTAACGCAGGCGCAGGGCCAGTTGGCGAAAGATCAGGCGACGCTGGCCAACGCCCGTCGTGACCTGGCACGCTTCGAGAAGCTGGCAAAAACCTCGCTGGTGTCGCAACAGGAGCTGGATACCCAGCGCTCACTGGTCAGTGAAACGCAGGGCACGCTGAAAGCGGATGAGGGAAGCGTCGCCAGTGCGCAGCTCAATCTTACCTACAGCCGGATCACCGCACCGATTGCCGGCCGGGTCGGGCTGAAACAGGTGGACGTCGGCAACTACGTCACCAGCGGCGACACCACCGGTATCGTGGTGATCACCCAGACGCACCCGATTGATGTGGTCTTTACCCTGGCTGAGAACAGCATCAGTTCCATTCTCAAGGCGCAGAAAAGCGGTGAATCGCTGCTGGTGGAGGCCTGGGATCGCAGTAATCAGAATCTGATCGCCAGCGGCAAACTGCTAAGCCTCGATAACCAGATTGATGTCACCACCGGCACCATCAAAATCAAAGCGCGTTTTGATAATCAGGACGACACGCTGTTCCCCAATCAGTTCGTGAATGTGCGGCTGAAGGTCAACACCCTGCAGGATGCGATTGTTATCCCACCTGCCGCGCTGCAGATGGGCAACGAAGGCAACTTTGTCTGGGTGGTTAACAGTGACAACAAGGTCAGCAAGAAAAGCGTGATTGCCGGCTTGCAGGATAGCGAGAAAGTGGTGGTCAGCGCCGGTCTGGAGGCGGGCGAACGCGTCGTGACCGATGGGCTGGATCGCCTCACGGAAGGCGCAAAAGTCGAGGTGGTCGCGCCGCAGAGCAACGCACCGCGCGCTACCCGCGCCACCCTGCCGTCAAAAGGAGAGCGTGAGTAATGCAGGTCATGCCTCCCGATCACAGTGGCGGACCGTCACGCCAGTTTATCCTGCGGCCGGTCGCCACCACGCTGTTGATGATTGCGATCCTGCTGGCCGGGGTGCTGGGCTACCGCTTCCTGCCGGTCTCGGCGCTGCCCGAAGTCGACTATCCGACGATCCAGGTCGTCACGCTCTATCCGGGTGCCAGCCCGGATGTGGTCACCTCCTCCATCACCGCGCCGCTTGAGCGCCAGTTTGGTCAGATGTCTGGCCTGAAACAGATGGCGTCGCAAAGCTCCGGCGGTGCCTCGGTGGTGACGCTGCAGTTCCAGCTGACGCTGCCGCTGGATGTGGCAGAGCAGGAGGTGCAGGCTGCCATTAACTCCGCCACTAACCTGCTGCCCAACGACCTGCCTAATCCGCCGGTCTACAGCAAAGTGAATCCTGCCGATCCACCGATCATGACGCTTGCCGTCACCACGCGCAGCATGCCGCTGACGCAGGTGCAGGACATGGTGGAAACGCGGGTGGCGCAGAAAATCTCTCAGGTCAGCGGCGTCGGACTGGTGACGCTATCGGGCGGTCAGCGTCCGGCGGTGCGGGTGAAAATGAATGCGCAGGCGCTGGCTGCACTGGGTCTGACCAGCGAAACAGTGCGGACCGCCATCAGCAATGCCAACGTAAATTCGGCCAAAGGCAGCCTGGATGGTCCGACCCGCTCAGTTACCCTGTCAGCCAATGATCAGATGAAATCAGCGGAGGATTATCGCCAGCTGATTATCAGCTACAAAAACGGCGCACCGGTGCGTCTTGGCGATGTGGCGACCATAGAACAGGGAGCAGAAAACAGCTGGCTTGGCGCCTGGGCCAACCGCGATGCAGCGATTGTGCTCAACGTTCAGCGTCAGCCTGGTGCCAATATCATCGCCACAGCAGATAATATCCGTGCCATGTTGCCTGCCCTGACCGCAGCCCTGCCGAAGTCGGTGGAGGTTAAACTGCTCACCGACCGCACCACCAATATTCGTGCTTCGGTCAACGACACGCAGTATGAGCTGATGCTGGCGATGGCGCTGGTGGTCATGATTATCTATCTGTTTCTGCGCAACGTGCCCGCCACGCTGATCCCGGCGGTTGCGGTGCCTCTGTCGCTGATCGGCACCTTCGCGGCGATGTACTTCCTCGGCTTTTCAATTAACAACCTGACGCTGATGGCGCTGACCATCGCCACCGGCTTTGTGGTCGATGATGCCATCGTGGTGATTGAGAACATCTCACGCTATATCGAGAAAGGGGAAAAGCCGCTCACCGCCGCGCTGAAAGGTGCCGGCGAGATCGGCTTTACCATTATCTCCCTCACCTTCTCGCTGATTGCGGTCCTGATCCCGCTGCTGTTTATGGGCGACGTGATCGGTCGTCTGTTCCGCGAATTTGCTGTGACGCTGGCGGTGGCGATCCTGATTTCAGCGGTGGTCTCACTGACCCTGACGCCGATGATGTGTGCCAGGATGCTGAGCGCAGAGTCGCTGCGCAAACAGAACCGCTTTTCGCGGGCCAGCGAAGCGATGTTTGATCGTATCGTGGCCGCCTATGGCCGCGGCCTGAAACGGGTACTTAATCATCCCTGGCTCACGCTGTCGGTGGCGCTTGGCACCCTGGTGCTGACGCTGTTGCTGTGGATGATCATCCCGAAAGGCTTTTTCCCGCAGCAGGACAACAGCATTATTCAGGGCACGCTGCAGGCACCGCAGTCGGTCTCCTATGCCAGCATGGCGCAGCGCACCCGCGACGTCGCCTCCATCATCATGAAAGATCCGGCAGTGGAGAGCATGACTTCGTTTGTCGGCGTGGATGGCACCAATGCCTCGTTGAACAGCGCGCGTCTGCAGATCAACCTCAAACCGCTGGATCAACGCGACGACCGCATTCCTGCCATTCAGCAGCGCCTGCAACAGCAGGTCAGTGAGGTACCGGGCGTGCAGCTGTGGCTGCAGGCGGTGCAGGATCTCACCATCGATACCCAGGCGAGCCGCACGCCCTATCAGTTCACGCTGCAATCGGGTTCACTGTCGTCGCTCAGCACCTGGGTTCCGGCGCTGCTGACCCGGCTCAGCACCCTGCCACAGCTGCGCGATGTCAGCAGTGACTGGCAGGATCAGGGACTGGAAGCCTATGTCAAAGTGGACCGCGACAGCGCCAGCCGCCTCGGCATCAGCATGGCGGATGTCGATAACGCGCTGTACAACGCCTTTGGTCAGCGGCTCATCTCCACCATTTATACCCAGGCGAACCAGTATCGGGTGGTGCTGGAGCAGGACAATAGTGCCACTCCAGGCATGGAGAGCCTGAATGCGATTCGCCTTAACAGCAGCGACGGCGGCAGCGTACCGCTGAGCGCCATTGCCCGCATTGAACAGCGCAACACGCCGCTCAGCATTAATCATCTCGACCAGTTCCCGTCGGCGACCTTCTCCTTCAACGTGGCTGACGGCTATTCGCTGGAAGATGCGGTGAAAGCGGTGTCGCAGGCTGAAGCCGAGCTTGGCATGCCCGCAGAGCTGATGACGCAGTTCCAGGGCAGCACGCTGGCGTTTGAGGCGGCGCTGAGCAGCACCGTCTGGCTGATTGTGGCGGCCATTGTGGCGATGTACATCGTGCTGGGCGTGCTTTATGAAAGCTTTATTCACCCCATCACGATTCTCTCAACGCTGCCCACAGCGGGTGTCGGCGCGCTGCTGGCGCTGATGCTCAGCGGCAATGAGCTGGATATCGTGGCGATAATCGGCATCATCCTGCTGATCGGCATCGTGAAAAAGAACGCCATCATGATGATCGACTTTGCGCTGGCGGCCGAACGTGAACAGGGTATGAAGCCTGTTGATGCCATTTATCAGGCCTGCCTGCTGCGCTTCCGCCCGATTCTGATGACCACGCTGGCCGCACTGCTCGGCGCGCTGCCGCTGATGCTCAGCACCGGCGTCGGTGCCGAACTGCGTCATCCGCTGGGGATTGCCATGGTCGGCGGGCTGATTCTGAGCCAGGTGCTGACCCTGTTTACCACCCCGGTGATCTACCTGCTGTTTGATCGACTGGCGCACGCTACCCGCCGCCGCTTTGCCCGCACGGAGGCCGCAGAGTGAAGTTCTTTGCCCTGTTCATCAACCGGCCCGTCGCCACCACGCTGCTGACGCTGGCCATCGCACTGGCGGGGATGCTGGGTTTCCGGCTGCTGCCGGTGGCGCCGCTGCCGCAGGTTGATTTTCCGGTGATCGTTATCTCGGCTTCGCTGCCGGGTGCCGCGCCGGAGATCATGGCGTCGTCGGTAGCCACACCGCTGGAGCGTTCACTGGGACGCATCGCGGGCGTCAGTGAAATGACCTCCACCAGTTCGCTGGGCAGCACCCGCATCATTCTGGTGTTTGATTTTGATCGCGACATCAACGGAGCCGCGCGCGATGTTCAGGCCGCGATTAACGCGGCGCAAAGCCTGCTGCCTACCGGGATGCCGTCGCGCCCGACATATCGTAAAGTGAACCCTTCAGATGCGCCGATTATGATCATGACGCTGACCTCGGATACCTATAATCCGGGTCAGCTCTACGATTACGCCTCGACCCAGCTGGCGCAGAAACTGTCACAGATTGAGGGCGTGGGCGACGTCACCGTGGGTGGCAGCTCGCTGCCTGCGGTCCGCGTGGCCCTGAATCCACAGGCGCTGTTTAATCAGGGCGTCTCGCTGGATGCAGTGCGCACCGCCATTTCCAACGCCAATCAGCGACGGCCGCAGGGCGCACTGGATGATTCGCAGCAGCGCTGGCAGTTGCGTACCAATGACGCGCTGCAGACCGCCAGTGAGTATCAGCCGCTGATAGTGCATTACAACAACGGCGCGGCGGTCAGGCTGTCGGATGTGGCGACAGTCGAAGATTCAGTGCAGGACGTACGCAACGCCGGGATGTCGCGCGGTAAACCGGCGGTGCTGCTGCTGATCCGCAAAACACCTGAAGCCAACGTCATCGATACGGTGGACCGCATCCGCGCCGAAATGCCGCTGCTGCATGAGGTGATCCCGGCCGCCATCGATCTGCAGATCGCTCAGGATCGCTCACCCACCATTCGCGCCTCGCTGCATGAGGTGGAGCAGTCGCTGGTGATCGCCGTGGCGCTGGTGATTCTGGTGGTGTTTGTTTTCCTGCGCTCGGGCCGCGCCACGCTGATCCCCGCCGTTGCGGTGCCGGTTTCGCTGATCGGCACCTTTGCCGCGATGTACCTGTGCGGCTTCAGCCTCAACAACCTGTCGCTGATGGCGCTGACCATCGCCACCGGCTTTGTGGTGGATGATGCGATTGTGGTGCTGGAGAACATTGCCCGACACGTGGAAGCGGGCATGAAGCCGCTGGCTGCCGCGCTGAAAGGGGTGCGGGAAGTTGGTTTTACCGTGTTGTCGATGAGCCTGTCACTGATTGCCGTGTTCCTGCCGCTGCTGATGATTGGCGGACTGATTGGCCGCTTCTTCTCAGAATTTGCCATTACGCTGTCGGTGGCTATCGTCATCTCGCTGTTTATCTCGGTCACCCTGACGCCGGTGATGTGCGCCTATCTGCTGAAGCCGCACGCGCCGCGCAGTCAGCCGCGTCAGCGCGGCGCGGGCCGGCTGCTGATGGCGGTCCAGCAGGGCTATGGCCGCTCGCTTAGCGTGGTACTGAACCATGCGCGCTGGGTGATGGTGCTGTTTTTCGCCACCATCGTCCTGACCGGCTGGCTGTTTGTTCATATTCCGAAAACCTTTATGCCGGAGCAGGATACCGGACGACTTTCCGGTTTCATCTCTGCCGACCAGAGCATTTCGTTTCAGGCGATGCGCAGTAAGCTGCAGGATTTTATGGAGATTGTCGGGGCCGATCCGGCGGTAGAGAGCGTGGTGGGCTTCACCGGCGGGATGCGTACCAACAGCGGCTCTATGTTTATCTCGCTGAAGCCGCTGTCGGAGCGGAAAGAGAGTGCAGTGGAGATTATCGCCCGCCTGCGCAATAAGCTGGCGAAAGAACCCGGGGCGAGTCTCTATCTGAATGCGGTGCAGGATCTGCGCGTCGGCGGTCGGGAATCGAATGCCGGTTATCAATATTCCCTGCTGTCGGACGACCTCAACGCCCTGCGTGAGTGGGAGCCAAAAATCCGTCAGGCGTTCTCTGCCCTGCCGCAGCTGGCGGATGTGAACTCCGATCAGCAGGATAAAGGCAGCGAGATGGCGCTGACCTATGACCGGGAAAGCATGGCGCGGCTTGGCATCGATGTCTCTCAGGCCAATGCCCTGCTGAATAACGCCTTTGGTCAGCGTCAGATCTCCACCATCTATCAGCCGCTTAACCAGTACAAAGTGGTGATGGAGGTCGATCCGCGCTACACCCAGGATATCAGCGCCCTGTCGCAGATGTTCGTGATAAACAGCGAAGGTAAAGCGATTCCGCTGTCGTGGTTCGCCCACTGGCAGCCCGCGAATGCGCCGCTCTCGGTCAATCATGAAGGGCTGTCTGCCGCCTCGACCATCTCATTTAACCTGCCGGAAGGGGTGTCGCTGTCGCAGGCGTCGGAGGCGATTGAACGCACCATGACCGCGATTGGCGTGCCCTCCAGCGTTCGCGGCAGCTTTGCCGGTACGGCGCAGGTGTTTCAGCAGTCGCAAAGTAATCAGCTCTGGCTGATGCTGGCGGCGATTGCGGCGGTCTATATCGTGCTGGGGATCCTCTATGAGAGCTATGTCCATCCGCTGACGATCCTCTCTACCCTGCCCTCGGCGGGTGTCGGTGCGCTGCTGGCGCTGGAACTGTTCGATACGCCCTTCAGCCTGATTGCGCTGATCGGTATTCTGCTGCTGATCGGTATCGTGAAAAAGAACGCCATCATGATGGTCGATTTTGCGCTGGAGGCAGAGCGCAACGGCCAGCTCAGCGCGCGGGAGGCAATTTTCCAGGCGTGCCTGTTGCGCTTCCGGCCGATTATGATGACGACGCTGGCGGCGCTGTTTGGCGCGCTGCCGCTGGTGCTGACCAGCGGCGACGGCGCAGAGCTGCGTCAGCCGCTGGGGATTACCATTGCAGGCGGGCTGGTAATGAGCCAGTTACTGACGCTCTACACCACGCCGGTGGTCTATTTAATGATGGATAAGTTGCGCCGTAAAAAACGCCCGCTGGCTGCCGCGCAGCAGCCGTAACAGGTATGGCAGCAGCAGGCATCGGACGTGACGCCTTTATCGGGGGGATCGATGAGTACGCAAAGCACTAACGTCCGCTGGCAACTGTGGATTGTTGCCATCGGCTTCTTTATGCAGACGCTGGATACCACCATCGTGAATACCGCGATCCCGTCGATGGCGCACGATCTGGGTGTCAGCCCGCTGCACATGCACTCGGTCATCGTCTATTACGTGCTGACGGTAGCGGTGATGCTGCCGGTCAGCGGCTGGCTGGCCGATCGCTTTGGCGTGCGCAACATTTTCTTCTGCGCCATTGTGCTGTTCAGCCTGGGATCACTGCTGTGCGCCCTCTCCGGCACCCTCGATCAGCTGGTGCTGTCGCGGGTGGTTCAGGGGATTGGCGGGGCAATGATGGTGCCGGTGGGTCGTCTGACGGTGATGAAAATCGTGCCGCGCGAGCAGTATATGTCCGCCATGACGTTTGTCACTCTGCCCGGCCAGATCGGTCCGCTGCTGGGTCCGGCGCTGGGCGGTGTGCTGGTGGAGTACGCCAGCTGGCACTGGATCTTTCTGATCAATATCCCGGTCGGCATTGCAGGCGCTATTGCCACCCTGATGCTGATGCCCAACTACAGCATGCAGACGCGGCGCTTTGATTTCGGCGGTTTTATCCTGCTGGCCGCCGGAATGGCAACCCTGACGCTGGCGCTGGATGGTCAGCGCAGCAGTGGCGGCTCTCCGCTGCTGCTGGGTGCCATGATCCTCATTGGTATGTTCTCTCTGCTGTTCTACCTGATGCATGCGCGCAGCAATGATAATGCGCTGTTCAGCCTGAAGCTGTTTGATAATCGCATCTACTCCATTGGTCTGCTCGGCAGTTTTACCGGCCGCATCGGCAGCGGCATGCTGCCCTTTATGACGCCTATCTTTCTGCAGCTCGGCATGGGTTACAGCCCGTTTCATGCTGGTCTGATGATGATTCCGATGGTGCTGGGGAATATGGGGATGAAACGCATTGTGGTGCGCATCGTCAATCTTTATGGCTACCGCAACGTGCTGGTGATGTCGACCGTGGCGCTGGCGCTGGTGGTCCTGCTGTTTCCGCTGGTGGCAATTCTGGGCTGGGTCTGGCTGCTGCCACTGGTGCTGTTTCTGCAGGGCATGGTCAACGCCATCCGCTTCTCTTCAATGAATACCCTGACGCTGAAGGAGCTGCCTGATGAGCTGGCGTCCAGCGGCAACAGCCTGCTGTCGATGATTATGCAGCTGTCGATGAGTATTGGCGTTACCGTGGCCGGGCTGCTGCTGGGGGCATTTGCTCAGGAAAGCGCAGCGAACAGCACGGCGGAACATCAGATGTTTATTTATACCTACCTTTGCATGTCGCTGATTATCATCCTGCCCGCGCTGGTGTTCTGGCGCGTGCCGCCACAGGTGAGTACCAACGTTGATTTGCGACGCCGGAGAAAAAAATGAGAGATAACCTGCGCCTGGGCATCGGTGCCAAACTGTTTATGGCGATTTTCGCCACCTGCATGCTGGTGCTGATTACCATGCACTGGGGGGTTCGCCTCAGTTTCGAGCATGGCTTTGTCGACTACATTAAGCGCGGCAACGAGCAGCGGTTAAATCTGCTCAGCGATGCCCTGGCCGATCAGTATGAGCAGCACGGCAACTGGGATTTTTTGCGCCACAACGATCGGCTGGTGTTCACCATGCTGCGCTCGCTGGAGCAGAATCCCGACAGTAACAGTCAGCTGCCGCCGCACGGCTGGCGCACCCAGTTCTGGATCCTCGATCAGCAATATAAAGTGCTGGCCGGGCCAAAATCGCCGGTGCCGCCCGAAGGCACGCGACGCAATATCACCACCAGCAATAATAAAGTGGTCGGCTGGGTCATCGGCTCGCCGCCGGAGCGGCTGACGCGCAGCACCGACATTAACTTTGATCAGCAGCAGCGGCGCACCAGCTGGATTATCGTCGGGCTGTCCACGCTGCTGGCGGCGCTGGCAACCTGGCTGATGGCGCGCGGTCTGCTGGCTCCGGTCAAACGACTGGTTGACGGCACCCATCATCTGGCGGCCGGTAATTTTGCCACCCGCGTTGAGGTCAGCAGCCGGGATGAGCTGGGCCAGCTGGCCAGGGACTTTAACCTCCTTGCCAGCTCGCTGGAGAAAAATGAGAGCATGCGCCGCGCCTTTATGGCCGATATCTCCCATGAGTTACGCACTCCACTGGCGATCCTGCGCGGTGAACTGGAAGCGATGCAGGATGGCGTGCGCAAACTGACGCCGGAAGCGATCGCCTCGCTACAGAGCGAAGTGGTGGTGCTGACCAAGCTGGTCGACGATCTGCACCAGCTGTCGCTGTCCGATGAGGGCGCCCTTGCCTATCGCAAGCAGGCAACCGATCTGGTGCAACTGCTGGAAGTGACGGCGGGCAGCTTTGCCGAACGCTATCGTGCACACGGGCTGACGCTGAAACTCAATCTGCCCGATAACGCCCCCTTCTTTGGCGATCCCGACCGCCTGATGCAGTTGTTCACTAATCTGCTGGAGAACAGCCTGCGCTACACCGACAGCGGGGGCCGGGTTGAAGTGACGCTGAACTATGAGGCACCCAACTGGCGCATCGAGTTTGATGACAGCGCACCGGGCGTGGATGGGGAACATCAGGCCCAGATTTTTGAGCGCTTCTTCCGCACCGAAGGCTCGCGCAATCGCGCCAGCGGTGGCTCGGGCCTGGGCCTGGCCATCTGTAAAAATATCGCTGACGCGCATGGCGGCGATATTCATGCGGCGCACTCTGATTTAGGTGGACTGAAAATCGCGCTACACTTGCGCTATGTTCCCCTTGTGTAGACGCTTATGAGCCTGGAAAACCACGACCCGCTGATTCTGGTGGTCGAAGATGAGCCGAAACTGGCGCAGCTGATGATCGATTATCTGCATGCCTCGAACTACCGTACCCATCACATCGCCGACGGTAACGCGGTGCTGGAGTATGTGCGCCAGACGCCACCCGACCTGATGCTGCTGGATTTGATGCTGCCAGGCACCGACGGTTTAACGCTGTGCCGTGAAATCCGTCGTCATTCCGAACTGCCGATTATTATGGTCACCGCCCGCACCGAGGAGATCGATCGGCTGCTGGGGCTGGAGCTGGGCGCGGATGACTACATCTGTAAACCCTTCAGCCCGCGTGAAGTAGTGGCACGAGTTAAAACGATTCTGCGCCGGGTAAAACGGTCGGCGGAAGAGCCGCAAAGCGCCTCGTTACTTCGCGTCGATGAGAGCCGCTTCTTCGCCAGCTGGCGCGACAAGCCGCTGGATCTCACGCCGGCGGAGTTCCGTCTGCTGAAAACGCTGTCGCTGGAGCCGGGCAAGGTCTTTTCACGCGAACAGCTGCTTAACCATCTCTATGATGACTACCGCGTGGTCACGGACCGCACCATCGACAGCCATATAAAGAACCTGCGGCGCAAGCTGGAGACTCTCGACAGCGAGCAACCTTTTATCCGCGCCGTCTACGGCATGGGCTATCGCTGGGAAGCCGATGCCTGTCATTTGATCTAGTTTGATCCCGATCAATTTACTTCCCTTTTCTCACTGCCTACAATTCCGCACCTTTTGCAGGGCTTAACTGCCCTGCACCTGCCGCCTGAGGCGACATGCTGACCTGACATCAGTGAGAAAATCATGAAACCCGAACTGCTTTCCCCCGCTGGCACCCTGAAGAACATGCGTTACGCGTTTGCTTATGGTGCCGATGCCGTCTATGCCGGCCAGCCGCGCTACAGCCTGCGGGTGCGCAACAACGAATTCACCCACGAAAACCTCGCACTGGGCATCAGTGAAGCGCACGCGCTGGGTAAAAAATTCTACGTGGTGGTGAACATTGCGCCGCACAACGCCAAGCTGAAAACCTTTATTCGTGACTTAGCGCCGGTAGTGGCGATGCAGCCCGACGCGCTGATCATGTCCGATCCCGGCCTGATCATGCTGGTGCGCGACGCTTTCCCGACGATGCCGGTTCATCTGTCGGTGCAGGCCAATGCGGTCAACTGGGCCACGGTAAAGTTCTGGCAGCAGATGGGCCTGAGCCGGGTGATTCTGTCACGTGAGCTGTCGCTGGAGGAGATCGCCGAGATCCGCCAGCAGGTCCCGGAGATGGAGCTGGAAGTCTTTGTCCATGGCGCACTCTGCATGGCCTACTCCGGTCGCTGCCTGCTCTCCGGCTATATGAACAAACGCGACCCGAATCAGGGAACCTGCACCAACGCCTGCCGCTGGGAGTATAAAGTGGCGGAGGGTCAGCAGGATGAGGTGGGGAATATCGTCGGTATCCACCAGCCTGTCGCCGTACAGGATGTGACGCCAACGCTGGGCGTTGGTCAGCCCACCGACAAGGTGTTTCTGCTGGAAGAGAAGATGAAGCCCGGCGAGGTGATGAGCGCGTTCGAAGATGAGCACGGCACCTACATCATGAACTCGCGGGATCTGCGCGCGGTTGCGCACGTGGAGCGGCTCAGTGAGATGGGCGTTCATTCGCTGAAGATTGAGGGACGCACCAAGTCCTACTACTACTGCGCCCGCACCGCTCAGGTTTATCGCCGGGCGATTGATGATGCCGCTGCCGGTAAGCCGTTTGATCCCTCACTGCTGTTAACCCTGGAAGGCCTGGCACATCGTGGCTATACCGAAGGCTTCCTGCGCCGCCACACTCACGACAGCTACCAGAATTATCAGCAGGGCTTTTCGGTGTCCGACCGCCAGCAGTTTGTCGGCGAATTCACCGGCGAACGCCGGGGCGAATGGGCTGAAGTGGCGGTGAAGAATAAGTTTATGCTGCACGACAGCGTGGAGATCATGACGCCTCAGGGGAACCTGAATTGCCAGCTGGACGCGCTGCAGAATGCGCGCGGCGAACCCACTGAAGTTGCGCCGGGCGATGGCCATCGCGTCTGGCTGCGGGTGCCAGAGGAGGTGGATCTGCGTTTTGCACTGCTGCTGCGCAACTTCGATCATGGTGAAGATACCCGGGACCCTCATAATCGTTTACCAACGGAAACATTTTGAGGAAATCAGAACAGGATCACAGACCCCTGCGCAGCGCTGCTTTATAGTCCCGCCTGCTGCTAACGAGTAACAACAAACGGCAGATTTACCAGGAACCACCTCATTTACCCGCCCGGCTCCCCCGTGCGGGTTTTCTTTTCTCTCTTTCGCCAATAATTTACTGCTGGCAGCTGTGTTATAAATCCCTTCTTACTCTGTAGATCTTCAAGGAACGCAAAATGGATAATAAACCGCTTACGCTGCTCATCCTGAATGGGAAAGGCGCGGGTAATGATGATCTGCGCGAAGCTATCTCGACCCTGCGTGAAGAAGGCTTCGACATTGCGGTGCGTGTCACATTTGAAAAAGGTGACGGCGATCGGTACGTCAAAGAGGCCATTGCGCTGCAGGCCGCGACCGTGGTGGCCGGTGGTGGCGATGGCACCATCAATGAAATTGCGACTGCGCTGGCTTCTTCTGAAGCGGATCATCGCCCGGTGCTGGGCATCCTGCCGCTGGGTACCGCCAACGATTTTGCCACCAGCGTCGGCATCCCGGAAGAGATGGAACCAGCACTGCGACTGGCGATTCAGGGCAAAGCCAGTGCCATCGATCTGGCCAGGGTAAACCAGAGCCACTACTTCATCAATATGGCGACCGGCGGGTTTGGCACCCGTATCACGACTGAAACCCCGGAAAAGCTGAAGTCGGCGCTGGGTGGCGTCTCCTACTTTATTCACGGCCTGATGCGCATGGATACGCTGAAACCGGATACCTGCGAGATCAGCGGCCCCGATTTTGCCTGGCAGGGTGATGCGCTGGTGATCGGTATCGGTAATGGTCGTCAGGCGGGCGGCGGTCAGCGGTTATGCCCTTCTGCCCTGATCAACGATGGCCGACTTGACGTCAGTGTTGTCACCGCGCAGGAGTTGCTGCCTACCCTGCTGCACTCGCTGACCGGCGACGATGACAATCCCGGCATCGTCACCACGCAACTGGAGTCACTGACGATCCGTTCTCCGCATGAGATGACCTTTAACCTCGATGGCGAGCCGCTTTCCGGGCGCGAATTCGTGATTGAGGTGATGGCGGGCGCGCTGAGCTGCCGCCTGCCGCCGCAGTGCGCGCTGCTTGCCTGAACCGACATCAGGGGCGAAAGCCCCTTTTTCTTCTGCTGCCATTAGCGCCCATTTTCTCCGTAACATCCCTCCTGCTGCCTCGCTTTATCACGCCTTAACGGGCGTTTTCAGGCAATGTAAACACTCTGTGATTCCGTTCACAACTCTGCCACCCTAACTTGTATGGTAGTATTAAAGAGCGTACTTTTTCATCATTGAACGCTGACTTAAGGCAACCAGGATGAAAATTGTTAAGGCAGAAGTATTTGTAACCTGCGCAGGCAGAAACTTTGTCACCGTAAAGATCACCACCGATCAGGGTCTGACCGGCATTGGCGACGCAACGCTGAATGGCCGTGAATTACCGGTCGCCTCCTACCTGAAAGATCACGTCTGCCCGCAGCTGATTGGCCGCGATGCGCATCAGATCGAAGACATCTGGCAATATTTCTACAAGGGCGCTTACTGGCGTCGTGGCCCGGTCACCATGTCCGCTATCTCGGCAGTCGATATGGCACTGTGGGATATCAAAGGCAAAGCCGCCAATATGCCGGTGTATCAGCTGCTGGGTGGTGCATCCCGTACCGGCGTGATGGTCTATTGCCACACCACCGGTCACTCCATTGATGAAGTGATGGATGACTACGCGAAGCACAAAGAGCTGGGCTTCAAAGCGATTCGCGCGCAGTGCGGCGTTCCGGGCATGAAAACCACTTACGGCATGGCGAAAGGTAAAGGTCTGGCCTATGAGCCTGCAACCAAAGGCAACTGGCCGGAAGAGCAGCTCTGGTCAACCGAGAAATACCTCGATTTCACCCCGAAACTGTTCGCCGCCATCCGTGACAAGTTTGGTTTCGACGAGCACTTGCTGCATGACATGCATCATCGCCTGACGCCGATTGAAGCGGCGCGTTTTGGCAAGAGCGTGGAAGATTATCGCCTGTTCTGGATGGAAGATCCGACGCCTGCTGAGAATCAGGAGTGCTTCCGCCTGATCCGCCAGCATACCGTTACGCCGATTGCCGTGGGTGAAGTGTTCAACAGCATCTGGGATTGTAAGCAGCTGATTGAAGAACAGCTGATCGACTACATCCGCACCACCATTACGCATGCGGGCGGCATTACCGGTATGCGGCGTATCGCTGATTTTGCCTCGCTCTATCAGGTGCGCACCGGCTCGCACGGTCCTTCTGATCTCTCCCCTGTCTGCATGGCAGCTGCACTGCACTTTGACCTCTGGGTGCCGAACTTCGGTGTGCAGGAGTACATGGGCTTCTCTGAACAGATGATGGAGCTGTTTGATGCAAACTGGACCTTTGACCAGGGCTATATGCATCCAGGCGACAAACCCGGTCTCGGCATTGAATTCAACGAGAAACTGGCGTCGAAATATCCCTATGAACCTGCCTATCTCCCGGTCGCCCGTCTTGAAGACGGCACCCTGTGGAACTGGTAAGGAGAAGCTGATGAAAAGCGTTGTTATTGAACAGCCGGGTGAACTGGTAGTGGCTGAACGTCCGCTGCCACAACCTGCGGCGGGCGAAGTCCGGGTCAAAGTGGCTTATGCCAGTATCTGCGGCTCTGATGTGCATATCTGGCACGGTCATAACCCGTTCGCGAAATATCCACGGGTAATTGGTCACGAATTTTTCGGCGTCATTGACGCGGTGGGTGACGGTGTTGATCCGGCCCGGCTGGGCGACCGCGTGGCGGTGGATCCGGTGGTGAGCTGCGGCAGCTGCTATCCCTGCTCGGTAGGCCGTCCCAATGTCTGCACCACACTGCAGGTGATTGGCGTGCACCGTGATGGCGGCTTCAGCGAGTTTGCGCTGGCTCCGGCAAAAAATGCCTTTTCCCTGCCGGACAGCATCCCCGATCGGCTCGCCAGTCTGGTTGAGCCTTTCACTATCGCCGCCAATATCACCGCGTTTCTCAAACCGCAGCCAGACGATGTGGCGCTGATTTACGGTGCCGGTCCGATGGGGCTCACTGCGATTCAGGTGCTGAAGGGCGTCTATAAGGTTAAAAAGGTGATGGTGGTGGATCGCCTGCCGGAAAGGCTGGCACTTGCAGAGCAGAGCGGTGCGGATCAACTGTTCGATAACAGCGAAATCCCGCTGGCGGCACAGCTTGAGGGCGTGCAGCCTACGCTGATTATCGACGCGGCCTGCCATCCCACCATTCTGGCTGAAGCAGCTGCCCTCGCCTCACCGGCCGCGCGCATTGGCCTGCTGGGTTTCTCCGGCGAGCCGTGCAGCATTACTCAGCAGAGCCTGACCAGCAAGGAGCTGTCGCTGTTTACCTCACGTCTTAACAGCAATCGTTTCCCCCAGGTGATCGAATGGATGGAAAAAGGGTTAATCCAGCCAGAGAAACTGGTCACGCACTACTTCCCGCTGCAGGAGATTGAGCGTGCGATGACCCTGTTTGAAAAAGATCCGCGCACCTGCTGCAAAGTCATACTTCAGATGGGTTAATTATCCGCTGAACACCAGGTCTCCTCAGCCGGTGCGTACCCGCCGGCATGACTATAAAGATAAAACAGATCACGGAGTTTGTATGTTCAAGAATCTGCGCTGGACCCTCGTTTTGCTGCTGTTCCTGGTTTACATGATTAACTACCTCGATCGTGTCGCCCTGTCGCTGACGGTGCCGCTGGTGGAAAAAGATCTGGCGATCAATGCTGAGCAGTTTGGCATGATCTTCGGCAGCTTTTTCTTTGGCTATGCCCTGTTTAACTTCCTTGGCGGCCTTGCCACTGACCGCTATGGCCCTAAAATCGTGCTGGCCGTGGCGGTAGGAGCCTGGTCCATTTTCTGCGGCATGACCGCACTGGCCACCGGCTTCTGGTCACTGCTGATCCTGCGTGTGCTGTTCGGCATGGCTGAAGGCCCGATCTGCTCCTCGGCCAACAAAGCGATTAACGGCTGGTTCCCGAAAAAACAGGCCGCGACGGCCATGGGCTTACTGAGTGCCGGATCACCTTTGGGTGGTGCGGTCGCTGGCCCAATCATTGGTTATCTGGCGCTCGCCTATGGCTGGCGTCCGGCGTTCGTAATTGTCTGCTGTATCGGACTGGTGTGGATGGCATTCTGGCTCTTCTTCGCCGCTGACAATCCGGCGAAGAGCAAGCGTGTCAGCGAAGAGGAACGTCTGCTGATTGATCGCCTGAAAGCAACGAACCCGAATGATGAAGTTGATCTGTCGGAAACGTCACATCCGTTTGGCTACTACCTGCGCCAGCCGATTATCCTGGTCACCGCTTTTGCCTTCTTCTGCTACAACTACATTCTGTTCTTCTTCCTGAGCTGGTTCCCGGCCTACCTGGTGCAGGCGCACGGCCTGGATATCAAATCGATGAGCATCACCACTATGATCCCGTGGATCGTCGGTTTCGTTGGCCTGGCGCTGGGTGGCTGGATCTCCGATAAGATCTTTAACATCACCGGCAAGCTGTTGTTGTCCCGTAAAATTGTGCTGGTGGTCTCACTGCTGGCCGCCGCAATTTGTGTGGCGCTGGCGGGTACGATAAAAGATGTGGTGCCTGCGGTAATTATGATGTCGGTGTCGATTTTCTTTCTCTATATCACCGGCGCAATCTACTGGGCGATTATTCAGGATGTGGTGCACAAGAGCCGTATCGGCAGCATTAGCGGCTTTATCCATCTGGTGGGTAGCCTCTCCGGCATCATCGGGCCCATCGTCACCGGGTTTATTGTTCATCACACCGGTAAATTCGATAGCGCCTTTATCCTTGCGGGCTGTGTCGCCGCGCTGGGTGCCTTCCTGGTGTTATTTGTGATTCGCAGTCCGAAAACCCAGGATAAACCGGTTTCGGTCTGAGTGTTGTTTCGCTAACAGATGTATGATTTCGGGGCGCTTTGCGCCCCGTGTGCCATAAGGATGGACTATGTTACAGATTGATCGCCTGCCCGCTGAGGTCAAGCGCCCCGCTTACGACCGCAGCCAGTTAAAAACCCGTATGGTACATATCGGTTTTGGTGCATTTCACCGCGCCCATCAGGCGCTCTGCAGCGATAAGCTGGCTGAACAGGGCAGCGACTGGGGTTATTGTGAAGTGAACCTCAACAGCGGCGCGTTGATTGAGGCCCTGCGAGAGCAGCAGCTGCTTTATACCCTCACCGAGATGGCCGATGATTCATTGCATACCCGGGTGGTTGGCGTCATTACTCAGGCACTGCACGGCAAAAGTGACGGTATTGAGGCGGTGATCAATGCCATGAGCCAGCCTGAGGTGGCCATTGTCTCCATGACCGTCACCGAAAAAGGCTATTGCCACCAGCCTGCCAGTGGAAATTTAAATCCCGATCACCCTGATATCGTGCATGACCTGCAGAATCCGCATTCGCCGCGTTCGCTGCCCGGTCTGATTCTGGCCGCGATTCGCCGCCGACGGGATCAGGGCTTACCCGCCTTTAGCGTGATGTCCTGTGACAACATGCCGGAAAACGGTCACGTGACCCGCAACGTTGTTGTGCAACTGGCACAGCATCAGGATCCGGCACTGGCAGACTATATTCAGCAACACATTACCTTCCCCTCCACCATGGTGGATCGTATCGTTCCGGCCATGACCGATGCAGCGTTTGCGGCACTAGGCGCGCGTCTGGGTTCCGACGACCCGGTTGCGGTTGAAGCGGAGCCCTTCTTTCAGTGGGTGATTGAAGATAACTTCGTCAATGGCCGTCCGGCGTGGGAAAAAGCGGGCGCAGAACTGGTCAGTGACGTTCTGCCCTATGAAGAGATGAAACTGCGCATGCTGAATGGCAGCCACTCTTTTCTGGCCTATCTCGGCTTCCTGGCCGGTTATGAATACATCAGCGACTGCGTGGCCGATCCCCATTTCCGCGCCGCCGCCCGTTCACTGATGATTGATGAGCAGGCGCCGACGCTGCGTACCCAGGGCGTGGATCTCAACGCCTATGCCGATTCGCTGATCGCCCGTTACGAAAACCGTGCCATTAAACATCGCACATATCAAATCGCCACTGACGGATCGCAAAAATTGCCACAACGCATGCTCGATAGTCTGCGCTGGCATCTGCAGCGCGGTAGCCGCTGCGACCTGCTGCTGCTGGGCGTGGCGGGCTGGATGCGCTATGTCGGCGGCGTCGATGAACAGGGTCAACCGATTGAGATCCGCGATCCGCTGAAAGCCACGCTGGCAGAGACGGTTGCCGGTAGCGAAGAAGGCGAAGCGCGTGTCCGTGCGCTATTGGGTCTGCGCGACATCTTTGGCGACGATCTGGCGCAGAACGCCGATCTGGTGGCCCGACTGACGACGTATTACCAGCAGCTGACGACTCAGGGCGCGCGGGCGACGGTGCAGCAGTGTATGAGCCAGGCATAACAGCCTGGTGACAAAGCGCTGGCGCAGATGCAGCGCGCTGATTAGACTGACACTTTCCCATCGCGCTGGCCCCTGCCAGCCGTAATATGGATATTGCTGCATGTCGATCGCCTATACCATTACTACCAGCGAACCGGTAAATCAGCAGATTTACCGGTATCTGCGCAAAGATATCGTCACCTGCGCAATTCAGCCGGGCTCGCTGCTCTCGGAAAAAGAGGTGTCCGCGCGCTTCAACGTTTCACGCCAGCCGGTGCGTGAAGCGTTCATCAAGCTGGCCGAAGCCGGACTGGTACAGGTATTGCCGCAGCGTGGCACTTTCGTGCGCAAAATCTCCGCTAAGCGGGTGGCGGATGGCCGTTTTATCCGGGAGGCAGTCGAGGTGTCGGTGGTTCGCCGTGCGGCACTGGAGATTGATGATCCGGCCCTGATGGCGCTGGAGCATAACCTGCAGCTGCAGCGCATGGCCGCTGAACGGCATGACAGCCAGGCTTTTCTCACTCTGGACGATGAGTTTCATCGCCTGATTGCTGAAAGCATTGACTGTAAGCTGGCCTGGGAAACGGTGGAGAACATCAAAGCGGCCATGGACCGGGTGCGGTTTCTGACGCTGAGTGAAGTCTCTCCACCGGACAAGCTGATTGAGCAGCATGAAGAGATTTTTGCGGCGCTGAAGCGTCATGACGCCGATGCAGCCGAAGCGGCAATGCGTCGTCATCTGCAGGAGATGATCTTCTCTATCACCCCGATTGCCGAGCGTAACAGCGCCTGGTTTGAAGCACCCTGAACCTGAAACCGCCCGCACCACCTGATTACCAGGTCGATGCGGGCCTTCGTCGTTACCACCATTGATGAAAATGGTGAACCGGCCCGATACCCTTCCCGACCTCCAGCGAATCCGCCTGCAGCAGCGCCTGCTGTAACCAGTTTTTGGCTTCCCCGATCGTCTCTGCCCAGTCAGCATGACGTGGTCGCAACGCGGCTAAGGCTGCCGACAGCGTACAGCCGGTGCCGTGCGTATGACGGGTATTCACGCGCGGCGTACTGAATCGCTGCTCTGCTGAGTGCGTGATCAGCCAGTCCGGGCTCTCCGCCGCCGTAAGGTGACCGCCCTTCATCAGCACGGCCTGACAGCCCAGTGCCAGCAATGCCCGTCCCTGCTCGCGCATTTCCTCTTCATCTGCCGCAATGGCGCAATCCAGCAACGCCGCCGCTTCCGGCAGATTAGGCGTGATCAGCGAGACCTGCGGCAATAACAGCTCTCGTACACTGGCTACGGCGTCTGGCGAGAGCAGCGCATCACCACTTTTCGCAACCATGACCGTGTCCAGCACGATAAACGGGATTGCCGCATTGCTCAGCCGGGCCGCAACCTGCTCCACGATAGCCGTTTCTGACAGCATGCCAATTTTTGCGCTGTCGATGCGCACATCACTGAGCACCGAATCGAGCTGGGCGGCCACAAAGTCAGGCGTAATGCGATAAACCGACTGCACGCCGCAGGTGTTCTGTGCCACCAGCGCGGTGATGACGCTGGTGCCATAGGCTCCCAGAGCGGAGAAGGTCTTGAGATCGGCCTGAATCCCTGCGCCGCCGCTGGGATCGGTACCCGCAATCGTCAGAGCGTTAATACGTTTCATGATTACCCTCCAGCGTCCAGAGTGCATCAATAAACGCCGTGGCAAAGCTGCCGGGTCCGGCAGCCTGCGCCGCCGCCTTTTCACCCGCCAGCGCCATCACCTGACAGGCGGCCGCGACATTCATCAGCCGATCGCCAGGCAGAGAGCTGAAACCCGCCACCACTGCCGAGAGGGCGCAGCCGGTCCCGACTACCTGTGTCATTAAGGGGCTTCCACCGTGTACAGCAAGGAGTCGCTGACCATCGGTGGCGTAGTCCACTTCACCGGTGACGACCACCAGCGTGCTCCAGGTTTCCGCGAGCTGTTGGGCCGCATCGAGTGCTGCATCCGCCTGATGCAGCGTGTCGACACCGCGCCCGCCGCTGGCCTGTTGTGCCAGCGCCAGAATCTCTGACGCATTCCCCCGAATCACCGCCGGTTGCTGGTTTAACAACTGCTGGCAGAAGTCACTGCGCAGCGTCAGCGCGCCGACGGCAACCGGATCGAGTGTCCAGGGCGTGCCCGCCTGATTAGCCGCGGTGACGGCAGCCTGCATCGCCTGCTGGCGATCGCGGGTTAAGGTGCCCACGTTAATCAGCAGTGCATCGGCCATGCTACTGAACTGGGCAGCCTCAGCGGCATCGATCACCATCGCCGGTGAGGCATGGAGTGCCAGCAACACGTTGGCGGTGAAGTTCTGGACCACGTCATTGGTCATACAGTGCACCAGCGGTGACTGGCGCCGGAAAGCGTGCAGAATGGGCGCGAAGTGCGCGGCAGAAAGGTGTTGAGATTGATGTGTCATCGTAGCTCCCAACCGGCGAACAAGAAGGCGAATGCGGTCAGGCATCAGACTTCCCTACGCTGGCATTATCCAGTTCAGGTCAGCGGGTTTTTCTCAGCCCTTTCCGTGTGGAAAGCGGCACCCCGAGTCATATAGATATTACTCCATCTATTAGCAGCTTACGGGAAGGGGCTTGTTTGCACAAGCCTGTGTCCTGATGCCTGACCGCATTGATTACGCCGAAAGGGAATGTCACAGTTTTGTGCCAATTTTATCACAGTGTTTGTGACATGCATCGAACTCACCTACCCATTTCAAAACAATCAATTGCTTGCTTTTGATGCTTTAAAAATTGGATACTTAGGAAAACTCTTAGAGCAATGCAATATTACAATCTTATTTGGGAAGATCATGAAAGGAACTGCCCTGTCGTTAGCGGCTATTATGTTAGCTGGCTGCTCTGCTAAATATAATCAAATTGACGTAAAGCAAACTACTGAACTTTTAGATAGGAAAGGTTCTGTACTCATTGCCATGCCTAAAGATGGCTTCTATGACACAACAGTTTATCGTAGTTCCGGGCAGGAAACAGCCAGTGCTATACAGGCCGCGTTTACACGGCATTCAGATAATGTCAGCATTTCTCAGCAGTGCTCAGATATTCAATGCCTAAAGAATAACTCTAATGATTATACATACTTGGTAGTACCTCAGATTCTACATTGGGAAGACAGGGCTACTGAATGGTCAATGAAGCCTGATAAAATCGAGATAAAATTAGCTATTTATAAATCATCAGATTTATCTTTGCTAAGCTCTTCGGTAATTAATGGTTCAAGTAAGATTGCAACCTGGGGCGGTGACCATCCTCAGGATTTGTTATCAGTACCTATTAACAGCTATATATCATCCCTCTACTAAGGATTAACTTAAGATAAAGATAGAGTGATATATAAGCATGAGGGAAATGTTAAAATTTCAGAAATTAATCAGTCAGATACAGCCACATTAAGGCGAGTAGTGTGGCTGATTTGATGGGATGATGAAGAGAAGGCTAAGGGATTAGCCATAATCAAATGCGCTTAGCTAGTGTCCAGACATTCTGGACTCCGCCTGTGATTCCGCCAGCGGCAACGCTCACTATTCCAGCCCACAACGTTTCAAAAAATAAAGCGACAAACAACACGATGTGACGCAAAAGTTTATTCATAGGCACCCCCTTATTAGCATAATCATTTAACAAAACGCTGATATAGCGTATTAGGTTTAAGATTAAGAGAAGGGCCAGAAGAGCAAGCATTGAGGTAGGACTCGAACCTACGCATACACTTGCTAAACGCACTTGTGTTAATGTTAATGCTGTTAAGGTTTAAAAGTCAAGAATATTTATTTCTTAATAGCCAATGCAGCTAGCGCTTTTCTACTGGCTTCAATTTTAGCCCTGCGTTGCTTCTCAACAATGTGCTCATCAAGAATTAACTCAATGCCGACTTTAACCACAGGGAAGGCGTCTAAACATTCTTGCTCGCTTAGCTCATGCACCCCTTTGCTAAGGATTCCATAAAGCTGATGGTTCTCAACAAGGAAGGGGGGAAGATGTCCGCTAAGCATTTTTATCTTGTCATTCATCCTGGCCGTTTTAAATGCTTGCTCATCAAAGCTATCATCTTTTAATGCTTCTGCTTTAGCCTCTTCAATCAGGCTTTCAAAAATTCTACGCAGATAAACAAATGAACCTACGCCTACACCATGAGCCGCAAGACCAATAGCTTTCTTTAATTCATTAAAATATTGCCTGCTAAGCACAGATGAGTATTTTTTCACATCATGCATATTCAAATCAGCTACACTTGGGTTTTGACCAACTTTCTGAAGCGTAAAATCTACTTCTGACACATACAAGAAAAATACTAATTTGTGACTCTGTTCCCTTGCGCAATAAAACTGTTGCTGTTTATAGCCATAGCTAATGTCGAACCCCTCGAGTATAGAACTGCTTCTGCGAGACTCTCTGCTAAAAACGCTATGTGACTTACACCCATGGCAATATGAATCAATAGTGTCCGGTGCTGAAATTAATAATTCAAACAAGTTTTTATTTACGTTGCGGATATCAACGCTATCATAAAGAGCGTATTTAAGGTAAAAATCCTCTGAAGAAGGCAGGACAGGAGAGTTATCGGAGGAGGCTGACATTGATGATCCCTTGTTTTTGTGTACAATGTAAGCTGGCATCATAGGATGAATCTGTATGGTGTGTGAACTACTAAGTGTAGTAAAATTAGAAGAAGAAAAGACATTTACCCTCTAACGCTCTCAGAGGCATTCTGGCAGTATCTCGCTTAAAATAACACATACCCCTGCCCTTTATATTACCTCTCCTCCTAATGCGTTACAGGGCGTTTAAATGGCACGCATACCTGTTGCCATAGACTGGCTGAACAGTGGCTAACAATTAAATGCTATAATGAATAGTTAGGAAGCTGTTTGTCCTGAATTTTCCCTTCTTTACCTATCAATAAGTTAGAGGATTCAGGCGAGATAATTAAAATAGTTTGCAGTATTTTTCTTAAAAATTCGATATTACTATATAGAGACATTATTTTTTATTGTCCTTATGAAGAAAATTCGTTACTTTTTACCTGTTCACCCGGTAATACATAGTATAGGTACTATTAATTATTATCTATTAATCCTAATAGAAATGAATAACATCCTAACGCCCTAGCCGGGCAGGCTAAAAGAAACGCCTGAAGCTATCTCGCACTCTCGTGCTCGCCACGCTCCCAGCAACAGCCTTTATTCTTTCTGAACGAAGTGAGGCTAGCCTATTGCTAGCTGAATGAGTTCTCAGCGTAACGCCGTAGGCATTCTGTTGACATTCCCCGCATGGGCAGGCTCCGCAGGAAATGCCCATGATATGTATCATGTATGCAGATAGATAAGAGGGTATAGAATCCTTTAATAACTACCTCGCTATTAGCCCTTAATAACTACCGCCGAAATAAACTACCCTTTCAAGGATAACAATAATAATGAAAATTGAATGGATTAAAGTAGATGGCATGATGTTTGCCATTGATAAAGTTACAGGTGAAATCCTGAGTAAAACTATGGACACTCAATCACTCTATACACATTAATAACAGGCTGGAGTGAGCGAAATGAAATATGGGTATGCACGTGTTAGTACACAGGAGCAGAACACAGGCATACAGGTAACTGCTCTCACAGAGCTGGGCTGTGAGCGTGTGTATCATGAGAACATTTCTGGTAAGAATGCTCAGAGGCCTGAGCTGGTACGCCTGCTTGCTGATGTGCAGGAAGGCTACACTGTTGTTGTGATGAAGCTAGACCGCTTAGCACGTAATACACGTGATGCTCTGTCTATTGCTGATGAGCTGAAGGCTAAGGGAGTAGGCTTAGTGTGTATGGACTTAGGGCAAACAGATATTAACTCTGACATTGGACGTGTTATCTACACAGTGATTGCAGCTGTGGGAGAGTTTGAGCGTAAGCGTATATTAGAGCGTACCAATGAGGGTAAGAAGGCTGCTAAGGAGAGAGGCGTAGTTTTTGGCCCTAAGCCTGATGAAGCTCTTCATACACGTATACGTGAGCTATATGAGGGGGAATGAATAAGTTGGCTATTAGTAAGGAGCTTTCTATCTCACGCACTACCGTGCACAAAGTATTAAATTAATTACCGCAATAGTATTTAAAGGCTTCTCAGGGGGAAACGGAGCGTTAGTCAGGAACAGTGAATAACAACTACCCTCCGGAATGTACAAGCTAACGAACAGCCCCAGCTGTGAGGGAGATTGGTGCGTTTCTGTTGACCTTTGCAGCTCTGCTGCGTGCCCTATAATAGCATTTGTTAGTCAGAGTAAAATAAGCCATTGACCCTACTCTCCCCTCTCCTTTCATACACATTCCATTTATGTTATTCCTCCCTCCTGAAAATCATTCCCCCTGTATATCCTATTGTTTGTCATTCTATAACGCCTACGGCGAGACAGGTTGTATTAAGGCGTATTCTCCGTGACGTATGTCACCCTGAATGAGCCAGCGAATAGCTGGTGAATGAGGGAATGGAGAATGAACATAGTGACTATTCTCGCAGCTTTGCTGCGTTATATTAGATGGGGTTGATAGGACACCCCACGATACATAGGAGCGAAGCGGGTATCGATATAGGTGTTTTCTCATCCTCTGTGCTAAAGCACGTTTATTACTGCTGACGCTGAAGCGAGATATTGCCTAGCGTCAACATGTATTGTTATGAGCCTGTCTTCGCAAGTAGATAGTTATTAAATGCGCTACAAGCAATCAGCATAAATCGCGCATCCTCTAAGCTAGGTTCAGGGGAATCATTGCCTAATGCATGGCGTATTCCTGGCTGGTCACTAGTGTAACCATACAACTGAGTGAAGGCTTGTTTCATTGCAGGGTGGATATACCCTTGCTTCTCAATTAAAGTAAGACACTTTCCTAGCGTACCTTTATCATCCTCAGTGATCTTTTTACATAGTGATTCAATAGCTGATATAGATTCTTTGATGGAATTTCGATAATCAGGTTGCTCCCTATCAGCCATTAATTCAAGCGCCCTTTCAAAGTGCAAACCTGAAGATTCGGGACTATTAGCAATGGCCTCTTGTATGCTCTGTACTTCAACCTCACTTGATATGGGAGTGACAAGATAGTTGATGATAGTATAAGCAACACCAAATTTTCTAAAAGTTTGATTCATATCCCTTAAAAGGGCTTTTTTATTTGTCTCATTAACACTTTGAATTATAAACTCAATTACATCCAATACGCTGTACCAATCATCATTGGATATTGAGTTCTTTAGCATATCAGCCATAGAAGGAGAGTAGATATTACCTCTCACCAAAGATGGTATATCATCGATTGGCCGGTTTAAGTAGTCAGTCCATATTCCCCTCAGACAATACTGGGTATCTGCTGCGATTGTAACTCCCCCTAACCCTAAGTTTCTATGAATGCAATTCCAGATACCTATTCTCGAATCATTGTTCAGGCTTTCAATTTGGATTACGTCTTCAACTTTCACATATCCATATCGTTGGGAGAATCGTCTAGCCATTTTTGCCCCTGCTTTCTATGCTGAGTGTGCGCCGTGTAATGGCTTAGAGCCAATTCAGATTATCAATGATATGACAAACAACAGATAGCGGGAAGTCGTGCATGTATCTTCTCGTGATTCCCGTTCCTGTTTTCTCATGCCCAACTACCTGCTGTAAATGAGCAACGTTATTCATCCATCCAGAAGCAGCAGTTACAACGCTATGCCTGAAGCTATGCACAATACGTCTTTGATTGTGTATGTCCAGATACGGGATAGCTAGCGTCTCCCTGATGGTGGTTAGCTCCTTGCCAATCTTAGCCATGTTGGTTCCTGACACTTCAGGGAATAGCGCATCATTACTTACTTCAACAAACTGAAGAAATCCCAAATCAATCAGATGCTGATGAATGGGAATCTGCCTTGTAGCGTTGTCTGTCTTACCATCCCTGATTAGCAAGTGGTGTCGATTGCTATCATCATCAAAATACACCTGCCCTTTAGTGAGCGTTGCTATCTCACTGCGTCTGGCTCCTGTATAAGCAAGCAGCAGGACAACCCATTTCAGCCAGCCCTCAGCCTCATTGATGGCGTATGAAACGAATGAGCGCATTTCATTAGGCGTATAGGCTCCAAAGCGTTTTGCTGATGGAGGGGCCGTTATTCCGTCCGTAGGAGATTTGGTTAATATCCCCTTCTCATCTGTCAGGAAAGTTTTGAACAGGGATTTATAAATCTTCAGGTGTTTATGTATAGCTTCAGAGCCTATCACATCTTTCTCTGGCACATTATCACAGGCTAATAGCTGCTGAATTGTCATAGACCTATAGGGCTGTATAACGCGCTTAGGGAGGTTTTCTACAGCCTCCATAACCTGACGTATGTCACGTGTTGTTATCTTCTCTACATCGCTCTGAGGTCCAATTAGGGCTATCAATGGCTTAATGTAACGCTCATTAGCTGAGGCTATAGCTATAGTCCATTTCATCCCACGTTCTGCTTTGTATTTCTCCCATGCTTCAGCAAGCATCAATGCATTGGCTTCTCTGTAGCTATCAGTCTCAAGAGAACGTCGATACATCTTCCCAGCAGGGAGGCAGAATTGGACGTAATAAATTGAATGGCGTTTGAACGTGTAGCGGATGCGTTTAGACAGCAATTGGTGTTCCTCATCTTGTGCCAGTGGCTAATAAATACAAGATGGAATAAGTGCTATCTATATGAAATTTGAAGGTATTAACACCCCTACGCTGGCATTATCCAGTTCAGGTCAGCGGGTTTTTCTCAGCCCTTTCCGTGTGGAAAGCGGCACCCCGAGTCGTATTACGGCTTGCAGCATAGGCAAGCCGCGCAGCGAAAGCAAGCGACTCCCGCCTGGGAAATAATCAGAGCTGAAACAATTCACATGATCCCGATCAACGCCTGAGGGTGCAAAAAAAGGCTTAATGCTGCGGGTTAACGAGATACCTCTTTATAGGTAGCCCCGCTTATTACCCGGATGGGTAATATTTCCTGCAGTGACTCTGGTTACCCCATAATAATTAACCTGCTCGCAGCATCATCGTAAAAAACACTTTATTTCATGGAGTCAGAAAACTCCTGAAGCGGAACTTCATACTATTCAGGATGTATGATGCGATTTTTAGCGCTTATTCCACACCGCCATCGATGGCAGGATATTAATATTGAACGCAAGGGTGCCGTGGCACCCAATGGCAGACAGTACCTCTCCACCTATATCTCCGCCCGTTGCACAGGCTGTGGCGAAATTATTCACCGTGTCTATTATCGCGACATCAGCGATCGGCAGGCGCGCCGCTGGTTAGGTTAACGTCCCGGCAACGGTCATTCCGGACACAGTTCAGGTTAACAGTTAGTTAGCAATTTGTTAGTCTGGTAACTAATCATCGTCTGACCAGACTCTCTCTATGCCACTGCTGTTTGAAAGCTTAAGCCATCAAATTTACCTGTCAGCCCCGCTGTTTATCCTGATCCTGCTGGGGTACTGCCTGACGCGCCTGGGGAAATGGCCCGCCAGCATCAGTGAAGGGATGAACCGCTTTGTGTTTAACGTTGCTCTGCCCTGCATGCTGTTTCGGGTAATGAGCACCTTCTCGCAAAGTCCGCCGGTGGATGCGCGCCTGTTGCTGGCCTTTTTCGGCAGTTGCCTGCTGGTGTTTATCGTGGGGCGACTGCTGGCAACAAGGCTGTTTAATCTGGATGGCGTAGCGGCGTCGGTTTTTGCGCTGGGCGGCATCTTTTCCAACAACGTCATGCTGGGGATCCCAGTGGCCACGGTACTGCTGGGGCCAGAAGCCCTGCCCCCGGCGGCGCTGGTGCTGGTGTTTAACAGCCTGATCCTCTGGACCTTACTGACCGTTTCGGTCGAGTGGGCAAAACAGGGCAGCTTCTCGCTGGAAGGACTCTGGCGCACCCTGCTCGGCGTGCTGAAGAATCCGCTGATCATCGGTATTCTCAGCGGTACAGCCTGGAGCTTTCTGCAACGTCCCTTGCCGCTGCTGGCCGCTGAACCGCTAAAGATGCTGGCCTCACTGGCCGCACCTCTGTCGCTGGTGACGCTGGGCATGAGCCTGGCACACTATCGGGTGCGGGATGGCTTAAAAGAGAGCTATACCATCTGCCTGCTGAAGCTGGTGCTGCAACCGATGACGGTATGGGCTATCGCGTGGCTGACCGATCTGCCGCCGCTGGAGAGTAAAGTGGTGGTGCTGCTGGGATCGATGGCAGTCGGGGTTAACGTCTATCTGATGTCGCAGAAGTTCAATGTCATTACCGGCCCGGCGGCGGCGAGCATGCTCTTTTCTACCGTGTTTGCGGCGGTGACGACGCCAATCTGGATGATGCTGATGACGCTGGCGGGCTATTAACAAAAAAGCCCCTCAGCAGGCGTGCTGAAGGGCTATTGTCTGGCTAACTAAATGTTACTCAGCCGATTTGGTACGAATCAGATAGTCAAAAGCGCTCAGTGAGGCTTTAGCACCTTCGCCGCTGGCGATGATGATCTGCTTGTACGGTACGGTGGTGCAGTCGCCCGCGGCGAACACGCCTTTCAGGCTGGTTTCACATTTACCATCGATGATGATCTCACCCATTTTGTTGCGCTCAACCGCACCTTCCAGCCATGGGGTATTCGGCAGCAGACCGATCTGAACGAAGATACCGGAGAGCGGCAGCTCATGAGTGGTCTGCGTCGTACGGTCGATATAGTGCAGGCCGGTGACTTTGGTGCCGTCGCCTTTCACTTCGGTGGTCTGCGCGTTCAGGATCACATCCACGTTCTTCAGGCTGCGCAGCTTATCCTGCAGCACCTGATCGGCGCGCATCTCACCGGCAAACTCCAGCAGCGTAACGTGTTCAACGATACCGGCCAGGTCAATGGCCGCTTCCACGCCGGAGTTACCGCCGCCGATCACCGCCGTGCGTTTGCCTTTAAACAGCGGGCCATCGCAGTGTGGGCAGTAAGTTACGCCTTTGGTGCGATACTCTTCTTCACCCGGCACGCCCATGTTACGCCAGCGTGCGCCGGTCGCCAGGATGATGCTGCGTGATTTCAATACTGCGCCGGAGGCGGTTTCGATGGCGTGCATTCCGCCCTCTTTCGCTGCCGGGATCAGTTTGATGGCGCTCTGGCTTTCAATGACGTCCACGTTGTAATCATCCACGTGTGCGCGCAGTGAACCGGCCAGTTTTGCCCCTTCGGTTTTCGGTACGGAGATATAGTTTTCGATATCGACCGTGTCCAGCACCTGGCCGCCAAAACGCTCACCCAGCAGGCCGGTACGGATACCTTTACGTGCTGAGTAGATGGCTGCCGCTGCGCCCGCCGGGCCGCTGCCGATAATCAGGACTTCATACGCGTCACGCTTGTTCAGCTCTTCCGCTGCACGTTTGTCGGCATTGGTATCCACTTTGCTGACGATTTCCGCCAGGCTCATGCGACCCTGACCAAACTCTTTACCATTGAGGTAAACCGCTGGCACGCCCATCACGTTACGTTCCTGAATCTCGTTCTGGAACAGGCCACCGTCGATAGCGGTGTGGCTGATGCGCGGGTTAATCACCGCCATCAGGTTCAGCGCCTGTACGACGTCAGGGCAGTTATGGCATGAGAGTGAATAGTAGGTTTCGAAATGGAAGTCGCTGTCCAGCGCGGCAATCTGATCCAGCAGGCTTTGTGCTTCTTTCGACGGATGCCCACCGGTCTGTAACAGTGCCAGCACCAGTGAGGTAAATTCGTGACCCAGAGGTGAACCGGCAAAACGTGGGCCACTGTTCGAACCTGGGTTGGTGATCAGAAATGAGGGCTTACGCACCTGACGATCGTTCTCTTCGCGGAAGCTGACTTTGTCAGACAAACCGGCGATATCAACCAACAGTTCACGGATCTCGGTTGATTTTGCACCTTCGTCCAGCGTGGCAATCAACTCAACAGGTTTGGTTAATTTCTCAAGGTAAGCCTTGAGCTGGGTTTTCAGATTTGTGTCGAGCATAGTGATATCCTGGTCAAAAAATCGGGTGCCGCAGCACCCGATTGGAGAATGGTCGAAAGGCCGAAGCGGAATTAGATTTTGCCAACCAGGTCCAGAGACGGAGCCAGTGTTGCATCACCTTCTTTCCATTTAGCCGGGCACACTTCACCTGGGTGAGAAGCCACGTACTGAGCCGCTTTCACTTTGCGCAGCAGGTCAGAGGCGTCACGGCCAATGCCTTCAGCAGTGATTTCGATTGCCTGGATAACGCCTTCCGGGTCAACGATAAAGGTACCGCGGTCAGCCAGACCTTCGTCTTCACGCATGATTTCGAAGTTACGGGTCAGCGCGCCAGTCGGGTCACCGATCATCGTGTACTGGATTTTCGCGATGGTGTCAGAAGAACCGTGCCAGGCTTTGTGGGTAAAGTGGGTATCGGTAGAAACGGAGTAGATATCTACGCCCAGTTTCTGGAACTCTTCGTAGTGATCAGCCACGTCGCCCAGCTCGGTCGGGCAGACGAAGGTGAAGTCAGCTGGATAGAAGAAGAACACACTCCATTTACCTTCAACGTCTTTCTCGGTTACGTCGATGAATTCGCCGTTTTTGAATGCTGCGTTTTTGAACGGCTTGATTTTGGTATTGATAATAGACATCTGGTGGCCTCCGTTAAAATATGTGATGCAGGTTACATAATTTCCGGGCCAACATCTAATATGCAGTCGTTATCAATTTGATTAACGAAAGCTATCAAACGCTAAGAGCCTGATGCTCTCTGGCCCGGCAGGCAGTGTACAGCGATTTACGTGACATTTAACCCGCTTTATCTTTTCCGCCCCTCTCCGCAAATCGCTGCTAGTTTTGTAAGACCGGATTAAAAGGGAGCTGACTTGTGGAGATTCGTCCGTTTACTGAAGCCGATCGTCCTTTTCTGCGTACGCTGTTTCTGGCGGCGCGTCGGCATAACTGGCGCTGGCTGGACGGCAGCGAGTGGCAGCTGGAAGATTTTGATGGGGTAATCCTGGGTGAAACCGTGCTGGTCGCGGAAGTTGACGGACAGCGGGTCGGATTTGCCGGCCTGCTGGAGAACGATAACTTCCTGCACAGCCTCTATGTCGATCCTGACTGGCAGGGTCGCGGTGTGGGCAGCGCTTTGCTTAAGGCGGCAGAGGCGCGCTTTACCTCAACCGGCGCGCTGAAGTGCCTGCAGAAGAATAAAGCGGCGCAGGCCTTTTACCTGAAACATGGCTGGAAGATGATTTCACAAGGCGAAGGCGAACATGGTGGTTACGTGTTAATGCACTACCCGCTGGCTTCGCAATATGCCAGCGGGTCGGGTCGTGCTTAGAGCGCGCGGAAGGCGATGTCGCCGGGGATGACTTCGCCCTGCCAGTAAAGCTGGGCAGCAACGCGTCCGGCCAGCTGGCGATAAAGCGCGGTAAACTCGCTATCGGGCCGGCGAATCACTGTCGGCTGACCTTCATCGAGATCTTCGCGCAGGTCAATGTGCAGCGGCAGCTGGGCCAGCAGCTGCGTCTGGTAATCCTCTACCAGTTTCTGTGCGCCGCCGGTGCCGAAAATCGGCTCATGGAAGCCACACTGACTGCAGACATGCAGGCTCATGTTTTCCACCACACCAAGTACCGGCACATTAACCTTTTCAAACATCACCAGCCCTTTGCGGGCATCAATCAGGGCGATATCCTGCGGCGTAGTCACCACCAGCGCGCCGGTGACCGGTACGTTCTGCGCCAGTGTCAGCTGAATGTCGCCGGTACCGGGTGGCATATCCAGCACCAGATAATCCAGCTCAGGCCACAGCGTCTCGTTCAGCAGCTGCATCAGCGCTTTGCTGGCCATCGGCCCGCGCCACACCATGGCATTGTCGTCCGTGACCAGATAACCAATAGAGTTGGTTGCCAGCCCGTGCGCCATGATCGGCGCCATGTGGGTGCCATCCGGCGAGGTAGGCCGTTGATCCTGGGTGCCAAGCATGTTCGGCACTGACGGGCCATAAATGTCGGCGTCAAGAATGCCGACCCGCGCCCCCTCTGCTGCCAGCGCCAGCGCCATGTTCACGGCGGTGCTGGATTTACCCACGCCGCCTTTGCCAGAGCTGACCGCAATAATATTTTTCACGCCGTTGACGCCCGGCTGGTTTTTCACCCGTTTCAGGGTGGCAATATCATGGCTGAGTCGCCAGTCGATGGCACCCGCGCCGGTCTGACGCAGCAGTTCGGCGCTGACCTGCTCTTTCAGGACGTCGAACCCGCTGGCCCAGGCAAACGGCATCAGCAGCTCCACATGCAGCGTACCGTCAAGCTGTGCCACGTGATGTAACGCCTTCAGGGCGGTGAGATTCTGCTTAAGGGTCGGATGCTCAAAGCTTCTCAATACGCCAGCTACGATGGCGCGCAGGCCTTCTGGCGTCTGCGGTTCCCGGGATTGTGCTGTCATCCCCTACTCCTTATTTCTGCTGTGCTTACGCTGTGTTTCAGCGATGTATTGTCAATGATATCAGATGCCCGTGGATCTGCGGTGACCGTAGGGGGTGAATCCCTTGTGTTTACGCAGGAGAAGCCTTCAGTTACCATCTAAGCCCGTTTTTTCAATCAACAGAAAGCTACGCAAACTATGACTCAAGTCGCTAAAAAAATTCTGGTAACGTGCGCACTGCCTTACGCGAACGGATCAATCCATCTCGGCCATATGCTCGAGCATATCCAGGCCGACATTTGGGTGCGTTATCAGCGAATGCGTGGCAATCAGGTTTATTTCATCTGCGCCGATGATGCGCACGGTACGCCTATCATGCTGAAAGCTCAGCAGTTAGGGATTGCACCGGAGCAGATGATTGCAGAAATGAAAAGCGAGCATGAAGCCGACTTTGCCGGTTTCAACGTCAGCTATGACAACTATCACTCGACCCACGGCGACGAAAACCGTGAGCTTTCTGCGCTGATTTATGGCCGTCTGAAAGAGAACGGTTTTATTAAAAACCGCACCATCTCCCAGCTTTACGATCCGGAAAAAGGGATGTTCCTGCCGGACCGTTTTGTAAAAGGCACCTGCCCGAAATGTAAATCTGCCGATCAGTATGGCGATAACTGCGAAGTGTGTGGCGCGACCTACAGCCCGACCGAGCTGATCGAGCCAAAATCGGTGGTCTCTGGCGCGACGCCGGTTCTGCGCGACTCTGAACACTTCTTCTTTGATCTGCCCTCGTTCAGCGCCATGCTGCAGGCCTGGACCCGCTCGGGTGCGCTGCAGGATCAGGTGGCGAACAAAATGCAGGAGTGGTTCGAATCGGGCCTGCAGCAGTGGGATATCTCCCGCGACGCGCCCTACTTCGGCTTTGAAATTCCGGATGCGCCAGGCAAATATTTTTATGTCTGGCTGGATGCGCCTATCGGCTACATGGGCTCGTTCAGGAACCTGTGCGACAAGCGCGGCGACATCGACTTCGATGAATTCTGGCGTAAAGACTCTACTACCGAGCTCTATCACTTCATCGGTAAAGATATCGTCTACTTCCACAGCCTGTTCTGGCCAGCGATGCTGGAAGGCAGCAACTTCCGCAAGCCGAACAACCTGTTTGTGCACGGCTATGTCACCGTCAACGGTGCCAAGATGTCGAAGTCGCGCGGCACCTTTATTAAAGCCAGCACCTGGCTGCAGCATCTTGATGCGGACAGCCTGCGTTACTACTACGCGGCGAAACTCTCTTCACGTATCGACGATATCGACCTGAATCTGGAAGATTTCGTCCAGCGCGTAAACGCCGACATCGTCAACAAAGTGGTTAACCTGGCGTCACGTAACGCGGGCTTTATCACTAAACGCTTTGACGGCAAACTGGCGGCTGAGCTGGCCGATCCGGCGCTCTATCAGACCTTTGTGGACGCGTCAGAGAAGATTGGTGAAGCCTGGGCCGGTCGTGAATACAGCCGGGCTATTCGTGAGATCATGGCGCTGGCCGACCTGGCGAACCGCTATGTCGATGAGCAGGCTCCGTGGGTGGTAGCGAAACAGGAAGGCCGTGATGCCGATCTGCAGGCGATCTGCTCAATGGGCATCAACCTGTTCCGCATTCTGATGACCTGGCTGAAGCCGGTGCTGCCGTCACTGAGCGCCCGTGCAGAAGGCTTCCTGAACTGCGAACTGAGCTGGGATGCTATCGCGCAACCGCTGCTGGACCACCAGGTTGCGCCATTCAAAGCGCTTTACAGCCGCATTGAGATGGCAAAGGTTGAAGGACTGATTGAGGCCTCGAAAGAGGATGCCGCGGCCGCCAGTGCACCGGCCGCAAGCGGCCCGCTGGCAGATTCGCCGGTAGGTGACACCATCACCATCGACGATTTCGCCAAAGTTGATATGCGCGTGGCGCTGATTGAGCAGGCGGAACTGGTTGAGGGTTCGGACAAGCTGCTGCGCCTGCAGCTCGACATTGGCGGTGAAAAGCGTCAGATCTTCTCGGGTATCCGCGCCGCCTATCCCGATCCCTCTGTGCTGGTCGGTAAAATGACCATTATCGTGGCCAACCTCGCGCCGCGTAAAATGCGCTTTGGTATTTCTGAAGGCATGGTGCTGTCAGCGGGTCCTGGCGGCAAAGATCTGTTTGTGCTGTCCGTCGACAGCGGTGCTGTACCGGGAATGCCCGTTAAGTAACACTCTGCATTCTGCGGCTTTAACCGCTTAGCGCAGTGTCGTTCTCAAACCCTTCGTGCCTCATCACGGGCGCGAAGGGTTATCACTCCTCGCTCTGAATGTGCACCGCTTCCATTCCACTCCCGCCCCTGAAAATCTGTATCTGCTACGGCCACACCGCTGCATAAATGTGATCGCTAGCACGCTAAGCGGTTAATGCGTATGATGAAGCTCAGTGAAAACAGGAGCCTGCCATGCTCACCGTGCTGTCTGTCTGCGGGCGCTATCTTCGCGCCTTTATCATCATTTATCTCTGCTTATACGCCGGAATCGGCATCGCCTCGCTGCTGCCCATCAAACTGCCTGGCAGCATCCTTGGGATGTTAATTCTGTTTGCCCTGCTCGCCTCGCAGATCCTGCCGGTCAGCTGGGTTAAACCGGGCTGCCATCTGCTGATTCGCTATATGGCGCTGCTGTTTGTGCCGATCAGCGTCGGGGTGATGAGCTACACCGATATTCTGACCGCGCAGTTTGGCCCTATCGTGATCTCCTGCGTCGTCAGCACTTTCCTGGTTCTCTCTATTGTCGGCGTAAGCGCCCACCAGCTTCATAGTCGCCGTCCGGCCGGGGAGTCAGGCGATGAGTGAAATATGGTGGTCACTGCCACTGACGCTGGCGGCATTTTTTCTGGCACGCAAACTGGCGATACGGCTGAAAATCTCGCTGCTCAATCCGCTGCTGGTGGCGATGGCGATTATTATCCCGATTCTGCTGCTGTTGCAGCTGCCCTATTCGCGCTATTTCGCGGGCAGTCAGATTCTTAATCAGCTGCTGCAACCGGCTGTTGTCGCGCTGGCACTGCCGCTGTATGAGCAGATGCATCAGATCCGTGCCCGCTGGAAATCGATTATTGGCGTCTGCTTTATCGGCAGTGTGACCGCCATGACCTCTGGCACCGCTATTGCTCTGTGGATGGGTGCCACGCCTGAAATCGCCGCTACCATCATTCCTAAATCCGTTACCACGCCCATTGCGATGGCCGTCTCCGGTTCACTGCACGGCATTCCCGCCATCAGCGCCATCTGCGTGCTGATTGCCGGAGTACTGGGTGCGGTGTTCGGACATACCGTACTGAATCTGCTTGGCGTGAAATCTAAGGCAGCGCGCGGGCTGGCGATAGGTAACGCGTCGCACGCCCTCGGCACAGCACGCGCCGCTGAACTCGACTATCAGGAAGGGGCATTCAGCTCACTGGCGCTGGTGATCTGCGGCATCATCACCTCACTCCTGGCGCCGTTTATTTTTCCGCTGCTGCTGCACTGGTTTGGCTGAAAGTTTGCGAGAGATCTCGCAAAGTTGAAACATGCAACACAGGTTACATTGTCAGAGCGATGTGGATCACATATAAACCGGTGACTGGCACATCGCCCTGCTGAATCTAATGAGGCTCACATGCAATCCCGTTTCCTCTCTGCCTTTGAGGCATTGCCGTCAACGCTGCAAACCGCACTCGCTCCGCTGCTGGACGATCCTGGCTTTCAGGCGGTGCTGAGCGCCGACCAGGTCGCCTCACTGCAGCAACAGACACAGATGGATGCCGATACTCTGGCGCTGGCGCTGCTGCCCCTGGCGGCGGCCTGTGCCGTTGCTACCGTGTCGCATTTTAACGTCGGGGCTATCGCCCGTGGCGTCAGCGGCAACTGGTACTTCGGGGCCAACATGGAATTTACCGGTACGCCGATGCAGCAGACGGTTCACGCCGAGCAGAGCGCCATTACCCATGCGTGGCTGCGTGGCGAAAGTCAGCTTGAGACGATCACCGTTAACTACACACCGTGCGGTCACTGCCGTCAGTTTATGAACGAGCTGAACAGCGGCACGAACATTCGCATCAGCCTGCCACAACGCGCGATCAGCACCCTGGCCGATTATCTGCCGGATGCCTTTGGACCGCGCGATCTGGACATCACGACCTTTCTGATGGACAGCGTGGATCACGGCTATGTAGCCGAAGGCGATGAACTGGTGCAGGCCGCGGTTGCCGCTGCCAATGCCAGCCACGCGCCTTACAGCCAGTCACACGCCGGTGTTGCGCTGCTGACCGCAACCGGCTCGATTGTCACCGGGCGCTATGCGGAAAATGCCGCCTTTAACCCGAGTTTCCCGCCCCTTCAGGCGGCGCTGGTCCTGCTGAACATGCAGGGTGGCGATGTTCGTCAGATAAAAAAAGCGGTATTAGCCGAAGTGGAAAATGCCACGCTAAGCCAGTTCGCCGCCACACAGGCGACACTAGAGACCTTTGGTTGCGGTGAGCTGCTGCAGGTGACGCTGAACAAAGCATAACCCGCTGTCAGAGAGGCCACAGTTTTGTGAGCTTTTATGAACAAACGCTGTACTTCTGCGGGAAATTTCATAGGATCTGGCGCCAGAATTCACGTCATTACAAATTACTCTGAATAATTCAGGTTGCAGGATGGCAGCACGGTCGTGAATGTTTCTGCAGCGGTTACCCTGCCGCTGCCAGGCCTGCAGTCTGAGCTATAACGGGTAAGAAAACTGGCGCTACCTTTCCGGCGTGACGCCAGACAACACTGCAACCGGAGCATTACCGCATGGAACTCGACTACGAAAGTAAACGCCCGCTGTATATCCCTTATGCTGGCCCGATTTTGCTGGAATTTCCCCTGCTGAACAAAGGCAGCGCCTTTAGTATCGAAGAACGTAACGAATTCAACCTCAACGGTCTGCTGCCAGAAGCAGTGGAATCGATTGAAGAGCAGGCGCAGCGTGCCTGGCGTCAGTTCCAGGACTTCAAAAACAATAACGATAAGCATGTCTACCTGCGTAACATTCAGGACACCAACGAAACGCTGTTCTACCGCCTGCTGGATAACCATCTCGAAGAGATGATGCCCATCATCTACACCCCGACCGTCGGCGCAGCCTGCGAACACTTCTCTGAAATCTACCGTCGTGCGCGTGGCGTGTTCATCTCCTACCCTAACCGCGACCATATCGAAGATATGCTGCAAAACGCCACTAAGCAGAATGTGAAGGTGATCGTGGTGACTGATGGCGAGCGTATTCTGGGCCTCGGCGATCAGGGCATCGGTGGTATGGGTATCCCGATTGGTAAGCTTTCACTCTATACCGCCTGTGGCGGCATCAGTCCGGCTTACACCCTGCCGGTGGTGCTGGATGTTGGTACCAACAACCAGCAGTTGCTGAACGATCCGCTCTATATGGGCTGGCGTCATCCGCGCATCACCGGTGAAGAGTATGATGCGTTCGTGAACGATTTTATTCAGGCCGTTAAACGCCGCTGGCCGAAAGTGCTGTTGCAGTTTGAAGATTTCGCCCAGAAGAATGCCATGCCGCTGCTGAACCGCTATCGCGATGAAGTCTGCTGCTTTAATGATGATATTCAGGGCACTGCCGCCGTAACCGTGGGTACGCTGATTGCCGCCAGCCGCGCCGCCGGCAGCCGCCTGTGCGAGCAGAAAGTGGTGTTCCTGGGCGCCGGTTCCGCAGGTTGTGGTATCGCTGAACAGATCATCGCACAGATGAAATCCGAAGGTCTGAGTGACGAGGAAGCGCGTGGCCGGGTAATGATGGTGGATCGCTTTGGTCTGCTCACTGACAAGCTGCCTAACCTGCTCGATTTCCAGAGTAAGCTGGTGCAGAAGAGTGAAAACCTGCAGCAGTGGGATGTTACCAATGATTCCATCTCGCTGCTGGACGTGGTGCGCAATGCCAGGCCCGATATTCTGATTGGTGTCTCTGGCCAGCCGGGCCTGTTCACCGAAGAGATCATCCGCGAGATGCACAAGCACTGTAAGCGCCCTATTGTGATGCCACTGTCGAACCCGACATCACGCGTGGAAGCGACGCCAGCCGATATCATCGCCTGGACTGACGGTGCCGCGCTGGTCGCAACCGGCAGTCCGTTCTCGCCAGTGAGCTGGAACGGTAAAACCTATCCGATTGCGCAGTGCAACAACTCCTACATCTTCCCGGGCATTGGTCTGGGTGTGATTGCTTCGGGTGCCAGCCGCGTTACTGATACCATGCTGATGACCGCCAGCCGCGCGCTCGCTGACTGCTCTCCGCTGGTGAATGAAGGTGAAGGCCCGGTGCTGCCTGAGATTAAAGATATCCAGGGTGTATCGAAAATCATTGCGATGGAAGTCGGTAAAGCTGCTCAGCTGGCGGGTGTCGCCGTGGTGACCTCTGAAGATGTGTTGTCACAGGCTATCGCCAACAACTTCTGGCTGCCGCAGTACCGTCATTATCGTCGTACCTCGATTTAATCTTCAGACTGCCGGATTGCATCCGATCCGGCAGTGTTCAAAAAAAGCACAGCCAGCCGGCAGTAACTTGCTTCACAGTGACAGCTCAAGTAGCCTTGTCCCATCTCACTATTCTGACATCGAGTCTCCAGGCGCATGCTGAAACGCGTTTTCATTGGTCTGCTTTTCATCATCTTACTGATGATGGCAACGGCGCTCGGCCTTGATCGCTGGATCAGCTGGAAAACTGCGCCCTTTATCTACGAAAATGTCGCCTCTTTGCCACATCGTCAGGTCGGTGTGGTACTGGGTACGGCGAAATATTATCGCACCGGCGTCATCAATCAGTATTACCTCTATCGTATGCAGGGCGCGCTGAATGCCTATAACAGCGGCAAGGTCAATTATCTGCTGTTAAGCGGTGATAACGCGCTGCAAAGCTATAACGAGCCGATGACGATGCGCCGCGATCTCATCAAAGCCGGTGTCGATCCGGCTGATATCGTGCTGGACTATGCCGGTTTCCGCACGCTGGATTCGATTGTGCGCACCCGCAAAGTGTTTGATACCAACGACTTCATTATTATCACGCAGCGTTTCCATTGTGAGCGTGCCCTGTTTATCGCCTTACAACTGGGTATTCAGGCGCAGTGTTATGCGGTGCCCTCACCGAAGAACATGCTTAGCGTACGCTTCCGTGAGGTAGGTGCCCGGCTGGGCGCGCTGGTGGATCTCTTCCTGCTAAAGCGCGAACCCCGCTTCCTGGGCCCACTGGTGCCGATCCCCGCCGTACGCGATGTCCCTGAAGATGCGCAGAGTTACCCGGCAGTGACGCCGGAGCAGCTGCTGGAGCTGGAACAGAAGCTGCGGAAATAGCTCACGCGCTGCGGCTTCTTTATGCTGGTTACTGCTGTGCCGAAGTCTGGCAGTAACGTGCAGGGTTCAGGGAGCTGACGGTAATATGCTGGCTCAGGGAGCATACGCCTTCTGCAAAGACGCAGGACCTCTATACCTGGCGGGCTCAGCGTGGGCGATTACGCACCTCATCCCTGAGGTGCGTAATCGCGTGGGCCGAGCATGTCATGGATGACGGCTTTTGCGACTTTCCGATCTGACCGTGTTCCCTACGCATACTCGATCTCACAGCAACGACCCCAGCACTCTCCGCTATAAAAAGCGTTCTGCGGAGGAATGACACGGGCAGATCATTTACTGGCCTTAGCGTCTTTCCGATCTGACCGTGTTCCCTTCGCATACTCGATCTCACAGCAACACCCACCACTTCCACATAATAAAAAAGCGACCCGAAGGTCGCTTTGTGAGCACTGAAGAAGACTTACTTCTTACGTGAATATTTCAGGGAATCCAGCGCCACGGCGAAGATGATGATGCCGCCTTTAATGATGTACTGCCAGTAAGGGTTGACGCCGATATAGGTCAGACCATAGTTGATGACGGTGAAGATCAACACACCGGTCACTACGCCCGCCACGCTACCCACACCACCGGCGAAGGAGACACCGCCGACCACACAGGCCGCAATCGCATCCAGCTCATACATAAAGCCGAGGTTGTTGGTGGCCGAACCGATACGACCCGCTTCCAGCATCCCGCCGAAGGCGTAGAACACACCTGACAGGGCATAAATCATGATCAGGTTCAGGTTGACGTTAACGCCTGAGACTTTCGCCGCTTCCGGGTTACCGCCGATAGCAAAAATGTTCTTGCCGAAGCGGGTTTTGTTCCACAGCACCCACACGAAAATAATGGCAATCACGGCGTAGAAGGTGATGAACGAAAGCTTGAAATCACCAAAGCGTAAGAAGCCCTGGGTAAATTTCGAGAACCCTGTATCAAAACCGGCAATCGGTGATGCGCCAACAAAGTCGTAATAAAGTGAGTTGATACCGTAAACGATGATCATGGTGCCCAGCGTGGTGATAAATGGCGTTACCTTGAGGTAAGCAATAATCACACCGTTGACCAGACCAATCACGCCGCCGATGATGCACACGGTCAGAATAACCAGTGGAATCGGCACCGTATCCAGCGTCGGGAAGACCTTGTTCGCGTTATCCATCGCCTGCAGCAGCGTCGCGGCGACAACCGCCGCCAGACCGACCTGACGTCCGGCTGACAGGTCAGTACCCTGCGTCACAATCAAACCCGCCACACCCAGTGCAATAATAATGCGCACCGAAGATTGGGTCAGAATATTACTCAGGTTCATTAAACTTAAAAATGAGGGGTCCTGGAAAATAATAATAGCCAGCAATACCAGCAGCACGACATAAATGCCGCCCTCTTTTAACCAGGTTAGCGCATTCTTTTTTGTAGTCGCTTTCATGTTAACAGCCCTTGCTTCATTAAAGGTGTAATGACGCTAAACGCAATATTTCGTTCTGCGTGGTCGTTTTGGTATCAACTATGCCTGCTACCAGACCATTACTCATTACCAGAATACGATCGGTAATGCCTAACAGCTCCGGCATTTCGGATGAGATAATAATGATGCCCTTTTCTCTTTTCGCCAGCTCAGCAATTAACTGGTAAATTTCGAATTTTGCACCAACATCAATACCGCGAGTGGGTTCATCAAGCATCAGGATTTCAGGCTGGGTCAATAACCAGCGGCCAATAATCACTTTTTGCTGGTTACCGCCCGAAAGCGAACCAATCTGAGTATGGTGGCCTGGCGTTTTTACACGCATAGAATCGATCACCCATTGGGTATCACTCTTCATGCGTTTATTATCCAGCAGTCCCATACTGTTTTTATATTTTTTAATATTGGAAATAAGCGAGTTAAAACCAATGTCGAGGAAAGCATAAATACCGGTTGAGCGACGCTCTTCAGTCACCAGCGCAAAACCGTGGTTAATGGCTTCATTGGCGCTGTGATTATTAATCGGTTTGCCATGCAGTTTAATGGTGCCGCCCGATTTTTCGCGAATGCCAAAAAGCGTTTCGACGATATCGGTACGTTTGGCGCCCACCAGCCCGGCAATGCCGAGTATCTCCCCTTTACGCAAATCAAATGAGATGTCGCGAATCGATGGCTGACGCAGTGACGTCAGATGACGCACCTCAAGAATCGTCTCGCCTGGCACGTTGGTACGGTCAGGGAAACGCTGGTTCAGTGAACGGCCAACCATCATGGAGATGATCTTATCCATATCCAGCCCTTCCAGCGGCTGAGAGGTGATCCACTGACCATCACGCAGGATAGTGATCTCATCACACAGCTGGAAAATCTCTTCCATTTTGTGCGAAATATAAACAATGCCACAGCCGCGATCTTTCAGCTTACGAATAATCGTGAACAGGTGATTAACCTCTTTCTCGGTTAACGAGGAGGTCGGCTCATCCATAATCACAATTTTCGCGTCGTAGGAGAACGCTTTGGCAATTTCAATCATCTGCATCTGCGATACAGAAAGATTGGCAACTTTGTCGCGCGGATCGATATCGATATCCAGCTCGTCAAAAATCGCTTTAGTATCCCGGTACATTTTATCCTGATCGACAAAGAAGCCTTTGCGCGGATAACGCCCAAGCCACATATTGTCCATCACGGTACGCTGCAGGACCAGGTTTAATTCCTGATGCACCATCGACACGCCATTTTCCAGCGCCTCTTTGGAACTTTTATAGTCGATCTCTTTACCCTGAAACAGGATACTGCCGGTATCTTTTTTATAAATACCAAACAGGCATTTTAATAAGGTGGATTTCCCGGCACCGTTCTCGCCCATTAATGCATGAACAGAGTGAGGCCGCACTTTTAAATTCACATTATCTAACGCTTTAACGCCGGGAAATGATTTTGAGACATCCGTCATTTCCAGCAGATATTCTCGCTGCGCGGTCGTATTATCACTGGCCATATTTTACCTGGCTAAAAAACGGTGGTGACATAAAAAAGGCGCGACAGCGGTCGCGCCCGTAATCGATCTTATTTCACGAACTGAGACAGATTTTCTTTATCAACCGGCACGTAAGGAACGCGGACGATCTTATCAACCATCTTGAAGTTTGTTCCGTCGGTGGCAGCTTTGCCGTTAGCCAGATTGTTGGCAATATCCAGCGTTGCTTTCGCCTGGTTTTCCGCATCGTTCAGCACGGTACCGGCCAGCGCACCGGATTTCACCAGCGCCAGCGCTTCTGGCAGTGCATCGACGCCGAAGACCGGGATTGAGGTCATGTTGTGCGCTTTCAGCGCTTCAACCGCACCCATCGCCATCGCATCGTTGTTGGCAATCACCACTTCGATTTTTTTGGCATTCGGGCCTGACAGCCACGCATCCATCTTATCTTTGGCCTGCGCGGTATCCCACATTGCAGTATCCATCGCTAACTGCTGGGTTTTCAGACCATCTTTGTTCAGGGTATCGATCACATATTTGGTACGGGCTTCTGCATCAGGATGGCCCGGCTCGCCTTTCAGCAGCACGAACTGAATCTGACCATCTTTGTTCAGATCCCACGCGGGTGTGGCTTTCCAGTGTTTCTCAATCAGCTGACCCTGAATGATGCCTGACTCTTTAGAGTCGGTACCGACATAGTAAGCTTTGTCATAACCGGCCAGCACTTTGGCGTTAGGTTCTTTGTTGAAGAAGACCACCGGCACGTCGTTGGCACGCGCTTTGTCTACTACCACCGCAGCCGCAGCCGGGTCAACCAGGTTAATCGCCAGCGCTTTCACGCCTTTTGCCATCAGCACGTCAATCTGATCGTTCTGTTTGGACTGGTCGTTCTGTGAATCATTCATCAGCAACTGCACGCCACCGATCGCTTTCGCTTCTTTCTCGATGTCTTTGCGCACCATTGACATGAAGTTGTCATCATATTTGTAAATGGTCACGCCGATACGGGTGTCAGCTGCGTGAGCGGTTGCACCAAACATCATGCTGGCAACCAGTGCTGTAAGCGTGAAAACCTTCTTATTCATGGTATCTCCGGTTTTATTATGCAGGGTCTTTTTAGCGCTACCGCGCCATACAGGCGGGAGAGCAATCGGTAAAACAGATCGGCGCGTCGGTTAACGTAATGAGGATGTTAAGCCATTGAACACCGTCTAAAACCTGACTTCCCTGTGACAGAATGCTTCCATGAAGAGGGTATAAACCCTTTAACCGGCTACTGAGACCACAACTGATGCCGTTACACTGGCGTTACATAATGTTTCAGTCCGGTAAGACGCTGCCATCATAGTGAGAGCAATGTTAATTAACTGTGAATGTAATCACAGATTGAAAACGGTTACATGGCTGAATCGCCTGAATTAGTGACGGACTCCACATTTTGCCGCTGCGCCACCGAATGACGCCGCACCAGCGTTGGCATAAAGATGTGCGTTGCCGTGTCATCCAGCAGTCCGGCTGCGCCCTGCAGCGCCAGTTCAGTGGCGATTTTTGCCATAGATACAATGGGATAGCGCACAGTGGTTAACTGCGGATCGGTGTAACGGGAAATGGGGATGTCATCAAAGCCAATGACAGAAAAATGCTGTGGCACCTGGATGCCGTTGTCTTTCAGCGCAGTGAGTGCACCAGCCGCCATGCCGTCGTTATAGGCAAACACCGCACTGAGGTTGAGATTGCGTCCCAGCAGCTCCACCATCGCCGCTTCGCCGCCCTGCATATCGGGCTCTGCGCTGGCTATCCAGCTCTCCTGGGGCCGGATGCCCTGCTCTGCCATCGCCTGAATCCACCCTTCACGGCGCTGCGCCACATCTTCGATGGGATGGCTTGAACAAAGGTAGCCAATCCGGCTATGCCCCTGCTGTAGCAGGGTTCGTGAAGCCATCAATGCACCCGTGACGTTATCCAGACTGACACTGCGGTGTTCAAATCCGGGCACGATGCGGTTAATCACCACCATGCCCGGAACGTGGCGCATAAAATCCGCCAGCTCAGCGTCAGGCAGCGTTTTCGCGTGCACCACCAGGGCGCTGCAACGCTGACGAATCAGCACTTCAATGGCATGACGCTCTTTCTCTTCCTGATGCCAGGAGTTGCTGATTAACACATGTTTGTGCACGCGCTGCGCCACGGTATCCACCGCTTTAACCAGTGCACCGAAGAAGGGATCCGAAACATCCATCACCACCACGCCAATGGTGTCACTGACCTGCGTCGCCAGCGCCTGCGCATTGGCGTTGGGGCGATAGCCCAGCGCTTCCACCGCCTGTAACACGGCGTCGCGGGTGTCAGAGGTGACGGCGCTGCTCTGATTGAGGACGCGCGACACGGTCGCCACCGACACGCCAGCCTGACGGGCAACATCACGAATTGTTATCATGCAGCAGTTCCACAGAGGAAAAATAAGGCATCACGCCGGGTTGAACACCGGCGCTATTTTGTCAGGGGCAGGAGGCGTACAGCGTGAATTGCGTCACATCAATGAAAACGGTTACATACAATTCTGTAACCTTTGTGATGGCGGTCATTATCTGGCGTTGTCAGTGATGCGCGATTTACCGGCTGAGATCAGCGTGAGCCGCCGCCACAGCCACTCCAGCGGACCCTGTGCGAAGAAATGTAACCAGATGAGTGAAAACAGGATATTGATAAGCCAGACCGCAGGCACCATCAGCACCAGCTCCAGCCGGGTAAAGTGCATATAGAAGCCGAAGCGATAGAATAGCGTGGTGCAGATCAGCGACTGCAGCAGATAGTTGGTCAGCGCCATGCGGCCCACGCACTGAATGGCATAGCTGATGCGCCAGCGCGCTATCTGCGGCCAGTAAGCCAGACAGAGCGCGGCATAGCCCAGGCTAATCAGCGGGCTGGCGAGATCGCGCGGGGTTTGCAGATAAAAAGCGGTCCAGCGGAATTCCCAATGTAACAGCCATTGCGCTGCCACACCGGCCACCGCAATCAACAACCCCATCGTCAGCAGCAGCGCCGCCGCCTGACGGTAATGTTGCGCTGAAAACTCGCCAATCAGCCAGCCACTGCGCAGCAGTGCGCCACCGATCATCATCAGGCCCGCCAGCTGCCAGCCATACTGCGCCGCCAGCGCCATCAGTCCTGACGAGAGATGATCCAGCCGGTTCTGTATCGCTTCCCAGCCGCCGGTCAGTTTCCAGTACTGTTCATATTGCAGATCGGCAGCACCTGGCAGCCAGGATCGGGTCGGTTCAGGATCGGAGATTGACCCAAATACCAGCAGAACGCCACAGCCCACCAGATAGAGCAGAATGCCGGTATTCATCAGGCTGCGGGTGGAAGGGACATCGCGCACTACCCGCCAGACCACCAGTCCGATAATGCCGTAGTCCAGCAGGATATCGCCCTCCCAGAGAAAGATGCCGTGCAGAAAACCGATCAGCACCAGCAGTGAGAGCCGGGCAGTCAACCAGCGACTGCCGCGTGGCAGCTGCATTTGCAGACCTGCGCCAAACAGCAGCGCAAACAGGGTGAGGAATTTGAGCTGGGCAAAGGCGTCAGAGATCGCCCATGTCCAGACATCGGACAGGCTGACGCTGCCCTGCCATGCCGGATTAAGGTAGGCGGCAGAAGGCAGGCCGAAGCCGACAATATTGAGCAGCAGAATGCCGAGAATGGCACATCCACGAATGAAATCCAGCGCGTGATAGCGTTGCATGCGGCACCTGCACCATTGAGGCGGGCAACGTTATGCGCCCGCCGTAGACTCAACTATGGCGCACCGCGCGCAAAAATTCCTGGCGGGTATTCTGGCTGGACTTGAACAGGCCGCCCAGAGAGGTCGTCGTGGTGGCGCTGGTGGCATCTTTTACGCCACGCGCTTTCACACAGTAATGCACCGCATCAATAGAAACAGCCACATTGTTGGTGCCCAGCAGCGTCTGCAGTGCGACCAGAACCTGCTGCGTCAGACGCTCCTGCACCTGCGGGCGCTGGGCGAAGAACTGCACGATACGGTTGATTTTCGACAGGCCAATCACCTTTTCTTTGGGAATGTAGGCGACGGTCGCTTTGCCATCGATGATCACAAAGTGGTGTTCACAGGTGCTGGTCAGCGTGATATCACGCACGGTCACCATCTCATCAACCTTCATTTTATTCTCAATGACGGTGATTTTCGGGAAGTTGGCGTAGTTGAGACCGGAAAAGACTTCATCCACATACATTTTGGCGATGCGATGCGGCGTTTCCATCAGGCTGTCATCTTCAAGATCCAGATTCAGCAGCTGCATAATCTCGGTCATGTGCCCGGCAATCAGACTTTTACGTGTGTTGTCATCTATATCGCGCGTCGGTGCACGTAACGGCGTTTCCAGTCCACGCGCCAGCAGCGCTTCGTGAACCAGGGCAGCTTCCTGACTTAGGGTGCTCATCTTACTCTTCTCCGGCTGGTGTTGCGCCCGCCAGCTTTTGCCAGCGGGCCCTGTAATCAGGCGCGTATTGTGAAACTTTCTTTGCGGGGAATCCAGCAATCAATCAGATTGGTGATGAAAGCTTTTCACCCGGTTCGCCGCCAGACCAGCAGGCCGGCCCAGACCAGGCTACCCCCGGCAACCCACAGGGCAGGCTCCAGCCGATGTAACAGGGCTGTGGAGAGAAAAGAGAGCAGCGGGCCGACCAGCTGCCCGATAGCATAGCCGGTGGTCAGCAGGCCAGCCATGTAGCGCAGATGATTGGGTGCCAGCTCACGGGCGCAGAGCAGCGACAGCTGCACCACGCTGAGGAAACCGCCCCCAACCAGCAGCGCACCGGCCAGCAGACCGCTAAAGCCTGGCAGCAGCGCCGCGGCAAATACGCCCAGCGCCTGCGCCCACAGCACCAGTGCCAGGCGGACGTGGCTGTGCCCCCAGCGCCGCGTCAGGATCCCCAGCAGGATGCCGATCATCGCCGCGCCGCCAAAAATCGGCCAGACAAACTGCGCGAAGATGCCGTCCGGAAACCGCGTGGCGGCCATCTGCGACAAAAAGGTGGCGGGCAGAATGTAGCCAAAGCCCGCCAGACTGTAACTCAGTACCAGCCGTTTAAGGTTGCGATCCAGCACCAGCGGCTCGGGTGCCTGATCCGGGCGATGCAGTTCGCCCCGACGCGGCAGATTACGGGTAATCAGCGCAATCAGCAGCAGCGCCAGCGCACCGTAAGCGGCCCAGGCCAGACCGGCAGAAACCTGCAATGTGTGCAGCGCTACCCCCAGCAGACCGCTGACAAAAATGCCGCAGCCTGGCCCGGCAAAAACGGCCGCCGACAGCCCTGCCCGACCATGGCGATGCAGCTGTTCATTGCTCCAGGCCGCCACCAGCACCATCGCCCAGCCGCTGGCCCAGCCAATCAGAAAGCGGATTGCGCCGTGCAGCCACGGTCCGCTGGCGAATGCTGAGAGCAGGGTCAGGATCACCGCGCCCCATACGCCCGCCTGCAATCGCAGCTCAACCCGCCGGTGTGCGCGCATGGCATCAAATGAGCCACACAGATAGCCAAGATAGTTAAGTGCCGCGACCAGGCTGGCACTGGTGAGTGTCAGCTGGTGTGCCTGAATCATCAACGGCACCTGGGGCGTAAAGGCAAACCGGCCAATGCCCATCGCGACAAATAAGGTTAAAAACGCGCTGAGCGCGACGCGTAACGCCATTGCTGAACTCCTGTTGTTCTGCCCTGAGATCTCTTCTGACTTGCTAACAGCATGCAGGATGATTAAACTCACGGAAAGTGAATAATTTTAACCAACTTGCTTACAGGAAGAGAAGATATGGATTTAGTTCAGCTGCGTATGTTCTGTTCCGTCGCCGAAACGGGTTCACTGGCGCGCGCAGCAGAACAGCTGCATCGCGTCCCCTCTAATCTCACCACGCGGCTGCGCCAGCTGGAAGAAGAATTAGGTGTGGATCTCTTTATTCGTGAGAAACAGCGCATTCGCCTGTCACCAATGGGCCATAATTTTCTGAATTATGCGCAGCGTATCCTGGCATTAAGTGAAGAAGCGATGAGCATGACCCGCACCGGTGAACCGGCGGGCAACTTTGCGCTGGGCTCAATGGAGAGCACCGCGGCGACGCGTCTGCCCGGCCTGCTCGCCGCCTATCACCAGCGCTTCCCCAAAGTGGCGCTGTCGCTGATTACCGGCACCTCGGGCGAAATCATCGATCGGGTGCGTGAAGGCACCCTGGCGGCCGCGCTGGTGGATGGCCCGGTCTCCCATGACGATCTCAATGGCTGCATCGCCTTTCGCGAAGAGATGATACTGATCACCGGCCTCGATCATGCGCCAATCGCCACCGCGCGCGACGTGCAGGACGATACCCTGTTTGCCTTTCGCAACAGCTGCTCTTACCGGGTGAAGCTGGAGAGCTGGTATCGGGACAGCCAGACTGCACCCAACAGTGTGATGGAGATTCAGTCCTATCACGCCATGCTGGCCTGCGTGGCAGGCGGTGCGGGCGTAGCGATGATCCCGGCCTCGGTGCTGAAGCAGATGGCGGATCGGTCACGGGTGCAGGAGCATACGTTACCTCCCGCTTATCGCGACACCGCCACCTGGCTGATGTGGCGACGCGACGCCTTTACGCCGAATGTTGAAGCACTGAAGTACCTGATTATTGAACAATTTGACGATCGTCCGCTCAACGATGAGCTGATTTACCCATTACAGGCGGCGGAATAAGCGTTCCACGCTATGTTTAAGAGCCTGACCCACCAGGCTTTGAATCATCACGACCACCCGGCGCCACTGCGCGTCACAATCTGACTGGAAGAGGGATTGCATGAATATGATCAAAACCCGTGCCGCTGTTGCCTGGGCTGCTGGCGAACCGCTGAAAATCGAAGAAGTTGATTTAATGCCACCGCAGAAAGGTGAAGTACTGGTGCGTATCGTCGCGACCGGCGTCTGTCATACCGACGCCTACACCCTGTCCGGCACCGACCCGGAAGGCGTTTTCCCGGCGATTCTTGGCCATGAAGGCGGCGGTATCGTCGAAGCCGTAGGCGAAGGCGTGACCAGCGTTGAAGTGGGTGACCACGTCATTCCGCTCTACACGCCGGAGTGTGGCAAATGTAAATATTGTCTTTCAGGCAAAACTAACCTCTGCCAGGCGATCCGTACCACTCAGGGCAAAGGCCTGATGCCGGATGGCACCACCCGTTTCTTTAAAGATGGCAAACCCATTTTCCACTATATGGGCACCTCAACCTTCTCTGAGTACACGGTAATCCCGGAGATCTCGCTGGCGAAAATCAGTAAAGAAGCCCCGCTGGAAGAGGTTTGTCTGCTGGGCTGTGGCGTGACCACTGGCATGGGCGCGGTGATGAACACCGCCAAAGTGAAAGAAGGCGATACCGTGGCGATTTTCGGTCTCGGCGGCATTGGCCTCTCTGCGGTCATCGGCGCGAAGATGGCGAAAGCGGGCCGCATCATTGCCATCGACCTTAACACCAGCAAATTCGATCTGGCACGCAAACTGGGTGCAACCGATCTGATCAACCCGAAAGATTACGACAAGCCGATTCAGGATGTGATTGTCGAGCTGACCGACGGCGGCGTGGATTTCTCATTTGAATGTATTGGTAACGTCAACGTGATGCGTTCCGCGCTGGAGTGCTGTCACAAAGGCTGGGGCGAGTCCGTGATTATCGGCGTCGCCGGTGCCGGTGAAGAGATCTCCACCCGTCCCTTCCAGCTGGTCACCGGTCGCGTCTGGCGTGGTTCTGCGTTTGGCGGCGTAAAAGGCCGTTCGCAGCTGCCTGGTATTGTGCAGGATTACCTCGACGGTAAATTTGCGCTCAACGACTTCATCACTCACACCATGCCGCTGGAAGAGATCAACGACGCCTTTGATTTGATGCACGAAGGAAAATCGATTCGCTCGGTCGTGCATTTTAACAAGTAATCAGGAGGCGTTATGGCATCCACTCTGGAGCTACTGGAAGAACACCGTATTTTTGGCGGCTGGCAGCAGCGCTGGCGTCATCAGTCTTTGCTGCTGAACTGCCCGATGACCTTCAGCATCTATCTGCCTGGCCCGCACGGTGATGCGCCGCCGCCGGTGGTCTGGTTTCTGGCCGGGCTGACCTGCAACGATGAGAACTTCACCAGCAAAGCCGGCGCACAGCGGGTTGCAGCGGAACTGGGTCTGGTGCTGATTATGCCGGACACCAGCCCGCGCGGCGAAGGGGTTGCGAATGATGAAGGATACGATCTGGGTCAGGGCGCGGGATTTTATCTCAATGCCACCCAACAGCCCTGGGCCAGCCATTTCCGCATGTTCGATTATCTGAGCAGCGAGTTACCCGCCCTGATTGCGGATAACTTCAAGGTCAGTGAACGTCAGTCGATTATGGGTCACTCCATGGGCGGACACGGCGCGCTGATGCTGGCGCTGCGTCTGGGTAACCGCTTTGCCTCGGCTTCCGCTTTTGCTCCGATTGTGAATCCGATGCAGGTACCCTGGGGCCAGAAAGCGTTTCAGGCCTATCTGGGCGACGATCGTGCAACGTGGCGGGAATATGACAGCTGCCAGCTGATGGCGGAGGTGTCGCATCGGCTGCCGATGCTGATCGATCAGGGCGACAGCGATCAGTTCCTGGCCGATCAGCTGCAACCGGAGCGGTTAGAAGACGTCGCGAATGAGGTGGGTTTCCCGCTGACGCTGCGCATTCAGCCGGGTTATGACCATAGCTACTTCTTTATAGCCAGCTTTGTGGAAGATCATCTGCGCTTCCATGCGCAGCATCTGCTGGCGTAAACAATCAGGGCCGCATTCGCGGCCCTGAACTTTTATGCCTGCTCTGCTGGCTAACGCTCTGTCACAGAGCCAGTGTCCTGCCAGCCTGCCCTGTAAAAATTCCTTTCTCAGAACAGTGATGCTCAGCGCCCTACCGGACGCCTCCTCAATATCAGACCAGTGCCGGGCCGGTCAGTCCGTCGATCATCACCTGCGGGATACCACGCGAGCAGTGTTCGATACGACCATCGACGCCATACACCTTTGCCAGAGTGGCAGGCGTGATCACCTTATCCGGCTGCCCTTCCGCCACCAGCGCGCCCTGCTTCAGCATCAGCGCATGTTGCGCATGACGCAGTGCAATATTGATGTCATGCACCACTACCACCGTCACGATGTTACGCTGGGCGGTTTCGCGCCGCACCAGGTCCATTACGTGAAACTGGTAGTTGAGATCCAGTGCGCTCAGCGGTTCATCCAGCAGCAGCAGCTTAGGGCGACGGATCAGTGACTGCGCCAGCCCGACCAGCTGCTTCTGTCCGCCGGAGAGCTGATCGAGATATCGCATCGCCAGATGGGCAATGCCCAGCTGCTCCAGCAGATGCATGATTTCCGCTTCGCTGCTGGCGCTGTGCAGACCACCGGAGGCACGCTGCGCCACGATGATCGACTCCAGCACATGCAGATGCACGCCCGCAGGCAGCGACTGCGGCAGATAGACCACGTTCTTCGCACGCCGGGCAAACGGCTGGGTCATGAGATCCTCACCGTTGAGCCACATCTCGCCCTGGCCTTTATTCAGACCGGCCAGTGCACGCAGCAGCGTCGATTTACCACAGCCATTCGGCCCCAACAGCACGGTGATCTCGCCGCGCGGCAGCGGCGCGATATTAAGATTATCAATGACTTTATTTTTTGGGTACCCGGCACTGAAGCCGCGTAACGTCAGACCCTGTTCCATCATACCGTCCCCCGATGACGCAGAATAATACTCAGGAAGAACGGCACGCCAATCAGTGAGGTGACAATGCCAACCGGGATGATTACACCAGGGAGCAGGTTTTTCGAGGCGACCGACGCCAGCGACAGCACCAGCGCGCCGACCAGCGCACTGGCGGGCAGATAGAAACGGTGATCTTCACCAAACATCATGCGGGCGATATGAGGAGCGACCAGCCCAATGAAACCGATCGGGCCGACAAACGCGACCGCCAGGGCAGAGAGGATACTGATGCGCAGTAAGGTAGTCAGGCGCAGACGACGCACATCAATGCCAAAGCTTACCGCGCGGTCTTCGCCCAGACGCAGCGCCGTCAGCTTCCAGCTGCTCATCATTGAAAACGGTACCAGAATGGCCAGCGCCACGCTCAGCACGCCCAGCTTCTCCCAGGAGGCGCGCGCCAGGCTACCCATGGTCCAGAACACCAGGCCCTGCAGGGTATCTTCGCTGGCGATGAACTGCATCATGGATACCAGGGCGTTAAAGGTGAAGACCAGCGCGATACCGAACAGCACCACGCCCGCCGAAGAGACCTGAGTCCAGCGGGTCACGGCATCCAGCATCAGCGCGGCAAACAGAGCAAAGACAAAGGCGTTGGCAGAAATTAACCACTGATCGGGAATGCCGGGAATACCCACGCCGAGGATGATCGCCAGCGCGGCACCAAACGCCGCCGCCGATGAGACACCGAGGGTAAACGGACTGGCCAGCGGGTTATTCAGGATGGTCTGCATTTCTGCGCCCGCCAGACCCAGCGACAGCCCCACCACCAGCGCCATCAGCGCATAGGGCAGACGAATGTCCCAGACAATGACGCGCGTGCCGGCATCGACGCTCTCGGGGCTGAGCAGCGTATTCCACAGCGTTTCAAGTGAGAGTCCCGCCGGACCCAGCGTGAAGTCGAGGATCAGCGAGGCGAGTATCGCCAGCAGCAGCACGCCAATCCAGATTAAGCGGCGGCGCAGCACCTGATGATAGTTCTGCATGGTGTGGTGAAGCGTCTCTTCCCCCGCCAGCAGCGAAGTTTCGGTAGTCATGTTTGAACCCTGTGTGGCTATCACGTCAGAAAACGCAGCCACAATAGTGCAGGTGATAATAATTATCAATTCGAGAACATAAGCGAGACGTGAAAAAACAGTAAAAAACGGTGTTGCAGGCAGGAGAATGGCTCAGGGAGCCTGCGCCTTTCGCAAAGACGCATAACCCGCCATCCCTGGCGGGTTTTGTGCGGGCGATGACGCAGAGTTAATCTTTGTGAACCGGAAACTCCATTTCGCTGTACTTAACGAAACGGCTGCCGCGCGTCAGCTTGTAGCCGAACCAGATAATCAGGAACAGCGGAATGCCGATGTAGGTTGCCGCCACGCCGTACCAGTCGATGCTGTCGTTGAGGAATGCCTGGTAGTTCTGACCCAGCGTGATGATCAGGCAGAGCACAAAGGCGAAAATCGGACCCAGCGGGAAGAAGCCGGAACGGTAAGGCAGATCGTTCAGGTCACGTCCCTGGGCGACATAGCCCCGACGAAAGCGATAGTGACTGATGGCAATACCCAGCCAGGCGATAAACCCGGTCATGCCTGAGGTATTAAGCAGCCACAGATAGACTTCCTGATTACCAAATTTTGAGGTCAGGAAGCACAGTCCGGCCACCACGGTGGTGGCCCACAGGGCATTACGCGGCACGCCGCCTTTAGAGAGCTTCGCGAAAATCCGTGGCGCTTTACCTTCGCTGGCAAGGTTGTAAAGCATACGCGTTGACGCATACATCCCGGAGTTACCCGCTGACAGCACAGCCGTCAGGATCACCGCATTCATGACGGCGGCGGCAGAGAGCAGACCGGCATTCTGGAACACCAGGGTGAACGGGCTGACGCTGATATCGTCGATATCATTGTGCAGCAACTGCGGATCGGTGTATGGCAGGATCAGGCTGATAATCAGGATAGCGAACACATAGAACAGCAGGATACGCCAGAAAATCTGCCGCACAGCGCGCGGAATATTCTTCGCCGGATCTTCAGATTCGCCCGCCGCGATACCGATCAGCTCGGTGCCCTGGAAGGAGAATCCCACAATCATCGCCACCCCGATCATGGCCGCAAAGCCGCCCGCAAACGGCGCGTCGCCCACCTGCCAGTTCTGCCAGCCCGCATGTTCAGCACCGCGCATAATGCCGGTGATCATCAGCACGCCAACGATGATAAAGATAATCACGGTGGCCACTTTAATCAGCGAGAACCAGTATTCCGCCTCGCCAAAGCCTTTGACCGAAATGTAGTTGAGCAGGAACATCAGCCCCAGGAACAGCGCGCTCCAGATCCAGCCAGGCGTGTCGGGGAACCAGTAGTTCATCACCAGCTGGGACGCCACCAGGTCAACCGCGATGGTCACCGCCCAGTTGTACCAGTAGTTCCAGCCGAGTGCGAAACCAAAGCCCTCTTCGACATATTTTGCGCCGTAGGTGGCGAAGGAACCCGATACCGGCATGAACGCAGCCAGTTCGCCGAGGCTGGTCATCAGGAAGTAGACCATCAGGCCGATGAGGATATAGGAGAGCAGTGCTCCGCCGGGGCCAGCCTGAGCGATGGTGGCACCGGAGGCGACAAACAGGCCGGTACCAATGGAGCCGCCGATGGCGATCATCGTCAGGTGACGGGCTTTTAACGCACGTCGTAATGCAGGTTGTTGTGTTGTATTTGAGTCATTATGCATGTGTTAACGCTACGCTGGGTAAAAATGAGGCGCGATTGTAGCAGCCAGATCGCCTCTGTATAGCGAATGCCAACCTGTTATTAGTTAACTTCATGATCGCGCCGGAATTATTAGTAATTACTCGCGACAATAGGAAAAAAACCGCGTCAGTGCTTTGGAAATATGCTTCTGCCGGTGGTGGATGCGATAGAGCGTGCGGATAAGACGCGGCAGCGGAATCGTCAGTTCAACCAGCGTGCCCGCCTCCAGCAGATCGGCAATCACCCGGCGCGAAAGACAGCTGATGCCCATGCCGTGCCGCACCGCATGTTTAATCGCCTCGGAATTGCCCAGCTCCATGCCCAGCTGAAAACTCGGCAGATGCGACAGCAGCAGATAATCGACAATTTCACGGGTGCCGGAGCCGCGTTCGCGCAGGATCCACGGGGCGTCAGCCAGGGTTTGCAGCGTCACCGGCTGTTGCAGAATCGCCGCATCTGGCGCGGCAAACACCACCAGCTCATCTTCGAGCCAGGGTTCACTGACCAGCTCGGTCATATGGCACGGCCCTTCAATCAATCCGACATCGACGCGGAAATCGGAAACCGCCTGAATCACATCCTGACTGTTGCCGACAATCAGCTCCAGCGGCAGGCGGGGAAAATCGCGACGATAAGCGGCCATCATGCCTGGCAGCAGATAGTTCCCTATGGTGCTACTGGCAAAAATGCGGATCGCGCCGTTATCCTCTTTAAACAGCTGCTCGATTTCGCCCGCCTGCTCCAGCAGCCCTACTGCACGGGGATAGAGCAGCCGTCCATGCTCATTCAGCACCAGCCGTTTGCCGACGCGGTCAAACAGTTGCACGCCGAGCTGACTCTCCAGATCGGCCAGCGCTGCACTCACCGCCGACTGCGACAGCGCCAGCAGTTGCGAAGCCTGAGTGGTGGAACCGCTCTTAAGCACTTCGGTGAAAACTTCAATTTGCCGCAGCGTAATGTGCATCGTTGCCTCTTAACTCAGTGACTGCCTGACCAGGTAAATGATTAATGCCAGCCAGATCAGCCCTATCGCCACCAGCCAGCCTGCAATCTTTTTGCCACGCGAACGTTGAGACTGCGCCCGCTCGCTGCTGCTGATGCGCACCTCTCGCGGCAGTAAACGCAGCAGCACCATGACGCCCGTCGGGATAATCACCGCGTCATCCAGCAGACCGACAAAGGGGATCACATCAGGAATGATATCGATCGGGCTGATGCCATAGGCGACCAGCCCCAGCATCCCCAGCTTGTTCCACCAGGGTGTGCGGGGATCGCGGAAGGCAAACCCCAGCACAAACACATCTCTTTTGATCAGCGTCGCCCAGCGGCGCAGACGCGAAACTATCATGATTGCTGCCTTATCGTTTATTCTGGTTAATTATAAATATATTATCAATTTCACTTTTAAGCCAGTCGCCGTCATGATCGGGTCTCAACCAGGAGGAGTGACCACCATGACTGAACTGAGCATCGCTAAACCGCATCATCCCGTTCCGCTCTGGATCCCGGGTCTGCTGCTGACCGCCGTGATTGCCGGGGCAGCCAGCTGGCTGGCGCAGCAGCCGATGATTGCCGCCCTGGGGCTGGGTTCACTGACTCTGGCGATTATGCTGGGCATCCTGGTCGGTAACAGCATCTATTCGCCGCTGGCGTCACGCTGCGACAACGGCGTGCTGCTGGCTAAGCAGAAACTGCTGCGGCTGGGGATCATCCTGTTTGGCTTTCGCATCACTTTACAACAAATTGCTGACGTCGGTTTCAGCGGCATCCTGATTGATGCGCTGACCCTGACCAGTACCTTCCTGATAACCTGCCTGCTGGGCATGCGGCTGCTGAAGCTGGATCGCGATACCGTCTGGCTGATTGGTGCGGGCAGCAGTATCTGCGGTGCTGCGGCTGTACTGGCGACCGAGCCGGTAGTGAAAGCCGCGCCGTCGAAAGTTGCGGTGGCTATCGCGACCGTGGTGCTGTTCGGCACGCTGGCGATCTTTATCTATCCGCTGCTGTGGCCGCTGGCGCATGAGCTGTTCCCGGGACTGAGTGCGGCGCAGTTCGGGGTTTTTACCGGCTCAACCATCCATGAAGTGGCGCAGGTGGTGGCCGCCGGACACAGCATCAGCCCGGAAGCCGAGAACAGCGCGGTCATTGCCAAAATGCTGCGGGTAATGATGCTGGCTCCCTTTTTGCTCTGCCTGAGCGCCGTGATACGCGGCAAACGTCAAGGAAGCAACGCGCGTCAGGCTGTGACATTTCCCTGGTTCGCCCTGCTGTTTATCGGTGTTGCACTGTTTAACTCGCTGCAGCTGCTGCCTGCCATGGTGGTGGCGACGCTGAATCAGCTGGCGGGTCTGCTGCTGGCGATGGCGATGGCGGCGCTGGGATTGACCACCCGTTTCGGGGCATTGCGTGAGGCAGGCGTTAAACCGCTGCTGCTGGGTGCGCTGGTGTTTGTCTGGTTAATCGCGGGCGGCGGTGCAATCAATCTGCTGGTGCAACATTTCATGGGCTAGCGGCATCGGGTATCATGCCGTCTCATCCGTGCACAGCCCCAGGAGAAAGGCATGAAATATATTGGCGCACACGTGAGTGCGGCAGGTGGCGTGGATCAGGCAGTGATCCGCGCCCATGAAATAGAAGCCACCGCCTTCGCGCTCTTTACTAAAAATCAACGTCAGTGGAAGGCCGCCCCGCTCTCGACTGAGGTGATTGATGCTTTTCGCGCCGCCTGCGAGACGTACAAATTCGGTCCGCAGCAAATCCTGCCGCACGACAGTTTCCTGATAAACCTGGGTCATCCGGTTGAAGAGGCGCTGGAGAAATCCCGCGCCGCTTTTATTGATGAGCTGCGACGTGCCGACCAGCTCGGCCTGACTTTGCTGAACTTCCATCCGGGCAGCCATCTGCATCAGATTGATGAGGAGGCCTGTCTGAAGCGGATTGCGGAGTCGATCAACATCGCTCTCGACCAGAGCCAGAACGTCACCGCCGTCATTGAGAATACCGCCGGTCAGGGCAGTAATCTGGGTTTCCGCTTCGAGCATCTCGCCACCATTATTGAGCATGTTGAAGATAAGTCGCGTGTCGGTGTCTGTATTGATACCTGCCATGCGTTTGCTGGTGGCTATGATCTGCGTACCGAAGCGGATTGCGAAGCAACCTTCGCCGAATTTGAGCGCATTGTCGGCTTTAACTATCTGCGCGGCATGCACCTTAACGATGCTAAAAGCGCCTTCGACAGTCGCGTTGACCGCCATCACAGCCTGGGTGAAGGCAATATCGGCAAAACAGCGTTTAGCTGGCTGATGAAAGATCCGCGGTTTGATGGCATCCCGTTGATTCTGGAAACCATTAATCCCGATATCTGGAAAGATGAGATTGCCTGGCTGAAAGCCGAACAGCAGGGATAGTAAAAGGGAGCCAGCTGGCTTAATGCTGGTCAGTTAAGATTAGATTTGTTAAGGCTGTCACGGTCAGACGTGGCAGCCTTTTTTCTGGACGAGCGAGCCGCAGTGCGGGCCAGTGCACCTCTGCTGCTGCCGGGCCGTCCTCGCGCCGCTCACGCGGTACCTTCGGCTTTGACGTCGTGCCGACGAACCGTTCGGGGATCGGCCCTCCCTGGCCGGCCCCGACCTGTCCACGCTTCCCGGCGTGGACTTCTGGCCCACCGTCACGCCTCAGCGCTGCGGATAGCCCTTTCAGCAGCAGAGGCGCTCAGGCCTCCACTCTCGTGCCCTTTTTAACAGTACGCACCAGAAGCTTCAGAGCAGGACGGTGGCGATCAGGAGCAGGCAATCCGCAGCGCTGAACAGAATGAGTCTGCCAGGAGAGCCCGCAGGACGCGGGCGAAAGGCGGGGCGGCACAGGATGTGCCATCCCCGGCGGTCCGTCAGGCAGGCGAATGAAGTGAAGGAACCGCGCAGCGGCGCGAGGACCGCCAGCCCCTGAGCGGCACCAGACTGCGTTATCACCTGTCGCTTAACTGGCTGGCATGCTCCCTTTTCGTTTAGAGAGAACGCTGGCTCAGGGAGCATACGCCTTCCGTAAAGACGCAAAAAAACGCCATCCCTGGCAGGCGCAGCGCGGGCGATTACGCACCTCATCCCTGAGGTGCGCCCGCAGCCGGGCCAACGCTTTGCGTTGTTCAAAAACGCTCCCGGCTTTTTGTCCATGGCCCGCGATGCTTTACTCCAGGCGTATGCTCCCGTCGCTTTGACTTCGGGAACCGTCTGTAAAAGCAAACAGGGAGCCATCCGGCTCCCTGTTATTTTCACTTCAGCAGATTATGCACTTCTGCAAATCAGGCTTTCACCAGCTGCTCTTCCGGACGTTTCAGTACCGCATAGCTCAGACCCGCAATCGCGGTGCCGATGATAATCGCCATCAGATAGCCGATAACCGGGGTAATCGCGCCAGGGATCAGCAGTACGAACAGTCCACCGTGCGGTGCCATCAGTTTTGCGCCAATTGCCATGGAGATCGCGCCGGTGGTTGCACCGCCAACGATACAGCAAGGCAGAACGCGCATCGGGTCACGGGCGGCAAACGGAATCGCGCCTTCAGAGATAAAGCAGAGACCCAGAACCAGTGCCGCTTTACCACCTTCCTGCTGACCTTTATTGAATTTACGACGGGCAACCAGCGTCGCCAGCCCCATCGCCAGCGGTGGCACCATACCGGCTGCCATAATGGCTGCCATTGGCGCATAGGTCTGCGAACTCAGTAACCCGACGCCAAACGCGTAAGCCACTTTGTTTACCGGACCGCCCATATCGGTACACATCATGCCGCCCAGAATGGCACCCAGCAGGACCGCATTCGCCGTTCCCATGTTGGCCAGCCAGTGCGTCAGGCCGTTCATGATGCCAGCAACCGGTTTACCCACTACGTAGATCATCAGCAGACCGGTGATCAGACTGGCGAACAGGGGAATAATCAGTATCGGTTTCAGCGCTTCCATACTCTGCGGCAGTTTAACTTTGCCGCTGATCAGCTTCGCCGCATAACCGGCAATAAAGCCCGCGATAATTCCGCCTAAGAAACCTGCGTTAATACTGGTGGCGATCATACCGCCAATCAGACCCGGCGTCAGACCCGGACGATCAGCGATGGAGAAGGCGATAAAGCCCGCCAGCACCGGCACCATCAGGGCAAAGGCGCTGCCACCACCAATTTGCATCAGCGCCGCAGCCAGCGTGCCCTGCTCTTTAAACGCCGTGATACCAAAGGCAAACGACAGCGCGATGCTCAGACCACCTGCGACCACCATCGGCAGCATGTAAGAAACACCGGTCAGCAGGTGACGATAAGCCCCTGCTCCGCCTTTCTTCTCTTCTTCACTGGAAGTGCTCTGTCCGCCAGCCGCCGCTTTATACGGCTTCGCTTCTGCTACCGCTTTATCCAGCTCCTGCGCGGTTTTCTTCAGCGCCAGACCGGTTGAGGTACGGTACATCGGCTTACCGGCAAATTTCGCCAGGTCGACTTCGATATCAGCTGCGACGATCACCAGATCGGCGGCAGCGACTTCTTCCGGAGTGATCGCGTTACCGGCACCCACTGAACCACGGGTTTCAACTTTCACCCACCAGCCGCGACGGGTCGCTTCAGCCTGAATGGCCTCGGCAGCCATAAAGGTGTGCGCCACGCCGGTCGGACAGGCGGTCACCGCGACGACGCGTTTCTGCGCGCCAGCCTGAGCCGGTGCAGCAGGTGCGCCTGCTGCAGGCGTTGCTACCGCAGCCGGTGCCTGCCAGGTTTTCGCTTCTGCTTTCGCGCGGTTCAGGAAGGTTTCTGGCTCACGTACTGCCAGCTGGATATCGCCCAGCCAGACCGCTTTGCCGTTCAGCGCCGCATCGTCCGGCACGTTTTTGCCCAGCACAATCGCCAGCTCAGCGTCGGCAGGATTATCAGTCAGGGTCAGGCCTGCCGCAGCGGCGGCAGCCGCCAGACGCTGTTGTGCCATATATGCGGAAGCCAGTCCCAGTGTAGGGTCTTTAATCAGCAGCGTTTTCATTATCGCTCTCCTGCTGTCAGTTAACGGGTTGTAAGTCGACGCGCGCCATCATTGCGGCCAACTGAGTACGATCGGAAACGCCAACATTGCTCTGGCTGACGGCCATCGCCGCCACGGCAGTCGCAAGACGCAGCGTGTGTTCGCTGGATTCGCGCATCAGCAGGCCATAAATCAGGCCACCAACCATTGAGTCGCCTGCACCCACGGTGCTGACCACTTCGCACACCGGCGGTTTAGCGATCCATTCGCCAGAAGCGTTGACCCACAGAGCACCTTCTGCGCCCAGCGAAATCACCACATGGGCGATGCCCTGCTCGCGCAGTTCGTGCGCAGCGCCAATCACATCCTGCAGGGTTGGCAGTTTGCGACCGGCCCAGATTTCCAGCTCACGTCGGTTAGGTTTAACCAGCCACGGTGCCGCCTTCAGTCCTGCCACCAGCGCCTCGCGGCTGCTGTCAAAGATGATGCATGGGCAGTGGGTGCGAAGTTCGGTCATCCAGCGGGTAAAGGCATCGTGGTCGACGCCCTCAGGCAGGCTACCGCTGACGCAGACCATATCGAACTGGCCCAGCCAGGTCAGAGAATCGGTAGTAAAACGATCCCAGTCCTGCGCCGTCACCTGAAAACCGGAGAAATTCAGATCGGTGACGTCACCGGTCTGTTCAGTGAGTTTAACGTTGATACGGGTACGGCCAGGCACGACATGGAAACGGTTGGCTATGCCCAGCTCACTGAACAACTGCTGGAAACCGTCCTGATTCTCTTTCCCCATGAAGCCACCGACGGTGACATCGATACCCAGATCCTTAAGTACTTTGGCTACGTTGATGCCCTTGCCCGCAGCATGCAGCCCGGTGGTTTTCACCAGGTTAACTTCGCCACGTTCAATTTCAGGGGTATAACCCACCAGGTCATACGCCGGGTTCAGCGTAATGGTGGCGACGCGTCTGCTCATGATGCCCCCTCACCCAGACCACTGGTGATCGCTTCTTCAATCGCGTTCAGCGCCTGCTGTGCATCTTCACCGCTGGCGGTGAAGCGCAGGCGATGGCCTTTCTTCACGCCCAGCGCAACCACTTTCATCAGGCTACGGCCATTAGCGGGTTTGCCGCTGCCGTCGAGATTGGTCACGGTAATGTCGCTGTTGAACTGCTTGATCACGCTGACCAGCGCCGTGCCCGGACGGGCGTGCAGGCCGTGTTCGTTGCGAATGGTAAATTCAGCCGTCAGCACGTCAGCCTGCTCATCGACTTCGCTGGTGAGCAGTGCGTAAACGCCTGCAGCATCCGCTTTCAACAGACGATCCGCTTTGCCCTGCTGCAGCAATGCGCTGAGGTAACCCAGCACTTCCAGCGGACGTTCATCGGTCGCCGAAACGCTGATTAACATCGCAGCCGATTCGCCCTGATGGTCGAAGGCATGTTCAGCGCGGCTGATAGCCACGCCGCTGCGCAGGTTGCCGAGGCTGCTGTCGCTGAGCCAGATGCCCTGACCCAGATTCAGCGGAGGCGTTGAAACCACGTCTGCGACGTAACTGGCATCCACCACACCAGCGGACTGCAGCCGACCGGCGTTCATCGCCTGTAAGGTGATCAGATCACTGGCAGCCACGTTGAGCGTGATTAATGAGGTGTCGAAGCTGAATTCAGCGGCTTGTTTCTCGCCCATCAGCAACGCACGAAGATCTTCAGCAGAGGCGGTTTTTAGCTGTTCTGCAATGGTGTCATCGCTCAGCACATGGGTCAGCTGACGCAGCAGCGCCAGATGTTCATCCGACTTAGCGGCAATCCCGATGGCAACATAGGCTGTCTGATCGTCACCCCAGGCAATGCCCTGCGGAAACTGGAAAACCTGAACGCCGGTTTTCAGCACCAGATCGCGGGTATCGGTGGTGCCATGAGGGATTGCGATGCCGTTGCCAAGAAAGGTTGAGGTCTGCTGTTCGCGCGCCAGCATGCCGTTGACGTATCCTTCGGTCACATTGCCCGCCGCGGTTAACGCGGCAGCAACCTGACGAATGGCCTCTTCTTTATTCTGGGCGCTGGCTCCGGTATGGATGGCCTGCAATTCGAGCTGGAACATAATTCTCCTCGCTTGCTGAGATTGAATCGTTTCAGCTAGTGGGAAAGATTTTACGCCATGCTGAGGAAAACAGATGGCGCAGTCACCGCTGAAACGTTTCAGGGATTGTGGTACAGCCGCTTTCGCCAGGCAAGAAAATGCGCAAACGGCGTAGCAGATTTTTGACGTTACGCACATTTCGGGCAGGTTTAGGTGATTAGCGGGCGAACAGGCTGACGCTGCTGCTGTAAAGTGAGAATGGGTGGACCGAAAAACTTCAGCAGCGTCAGCGCCTGATGGCGCGGTATCCGCTTCGGTTTACAGCAGATACGTTTGCAATTGGTGGATGCATTCTGCGCACGTCTTGATGCTGTGCTTTCATGGGATCGCGCAGCGGTAGATGCAACCACTGAAATTAAAGCGGCGCTGGCTGCTGCCGGAACGCCCATTGGTCCCAACGACACCGCGATTGCCGGGCATGCCATTGCGGCCAGGGCTATTCTGGTGACCAATAACACACGCGAGTTTGAAAGGGTACCCGGATTGCAGCTGGAAGAGTGGGTCAGCTAACCGCTGACGCTGGGCTGAATCTAAGCGGTGGGAGGGTTCTCAGGCACGTGTGCTGGCTTCAAGCTCAATCAGGTAGGTCATGGCTGAAGTACGGTCTGTAAGACACATATCAACTGAAGGTTGCAGACTTCCGCATACTTTCGGCCTTAAAGCTGAACCGAAAATCATGCACAAATTTTCATCCGATAACTGAATGCATCGGACATTCGCGGGTTTACCCTGCGGCATTCCGGGGATGGGGCTGGAGATTGACGGCGCAATGCAGCAGGCTCCACAATCAATACGACACTGCATTAACACCTCACACGCGACCTTCAGGATACAACAGACAGTAACAGAACCTCAGAGGGAGCGACACCACACCCTTCAGCTCTTAACTTCCTGCTTAAATCGTTCACTGTCACCCATGCCAGAAATCGGTGAAGAGATAGAGGGCGCTGTACCACAGGCACCGCCCTGGCTACGGCATTGCATGCTGTGCTCAGGCAGAGAAAGTCGCGGCGACAATAGCAGTCCGGGGCGGCAATTGCCATGAAAGCCGCGGCCTGAGACAAAATTTCACGCCGGTGATATTGCCAGTTTTCATCGGCGCGAGTAACGTTGCGCGCACTTCACTTTCAAGATAGCGAGAACAGCAATGCCAAAAGCCAATGAAATCAAAAAAGGGATGGCCGTCACGCACAACGGTAAACTGCTGCTGGTTAAAGATATTGATGTCCAGAGCCCCAGCGCACGCGGTGCCGCCACCCTGTATAAAATGCGCTTTACCGATGTTCGCACCGGTTTAAAAGTGGAAGAGCGCTTTAAAGGCGACGAGATTATTGATGCAATTTCGCTCAGCCGTCGCAGCGTGACCTTCTCTTATATAGATGGTGACGAATATATTTTTATGGATGATGAGGATTATACCCCCTACTCCTTTAAACAGGAGCAGATTGAAGAAGAGCTGCTGTTTATCCCTGAAGGCGGTATCCCTGGCATTCACGTGCTGACGATGGAAGGTCAGGTGCTGGCGCTGGAACTGCCACAAACCGTGGATATGGAGATCGTGGATACTTCACCAGGCATTAAAGGTGCTTCTGCCAGCGCTCGCACCAAACCCGCCGGTATGAGTACAGGCCTCTCGATTCAGGTACCGGAATACCTCAGCAACGGTGACCGCATCCGCATCCACATTGCTGAACGCCGCTATATGGGCCGTGCAGACTAAATCAGAAGCCTGCTGCCGATCGTGATAGTGTTATATTATTACATTATCACGTTATTCCCCGGCAGGAGTCACTCCCATGACACGCGTTAATCTGATTACCGGTTTTTTGGGCAGCGGCAAAACCACGCTGCTCTGCCATCTGCTGGCTGCCAGGCCGTCCGGGGAAAACTGGGCGGTGCTGGTTAATGAATTTGGCGAGATCGGGATCGACGGCGCCCTGCTGGCCGATCGCGGTGCCACGCTGAAAGAGATCCCCGGCGGCTGCCTGTGCTGTGTGAATGGCCTGCCGATGCAGGTCGGGCTGAATATGCTGCTGAAGAGTAAACCCGATCGGCTGCTGATCGAGCCAACCGGCCTGGGCCATCCTCGTCAGGTGCTGGAGATGTTGAGTGCGCCCGTCTATCAGTCGTGGCTGCAACTGAATGCCACACTGACGCTGCTGGATGCGCGTCAGCTGGCCAATCCTCGTATCGTTGCCAATGAAAACTTCCGCGATCAGCTGGCTGCCGCCGACCTTATTATCGCTAATAAGCGCGACTGCTGGGATCAGGCGGATCGTCAGCGCCTGGCTGGCTGGCAGCAGCAGATGCAGCCTGCGCGCCCTCTGATAGAGACAGAATTTGGTCAGATCCCCCTTTCTCTGCTGGATACCCCCCGGCAGCCGCGCGAGCTTCCCGTGCCGCAGCATCATCATTCGTCGGGTCCCACCAGCGGTCTGGCGGCGTTGCGACTGAATGGCGAGGCGCGCTGGCGTCGGGCGCTGAACCACGGACAGGGCTATAGCGCCTGCGGCTGGCTGTTTGATGGTGATACGCTGTTCGACAGCGGCACGCTGCTGGAATGGGTTCGGCAGGCGCCGGTAGATCGCGTTAAAGGAGTGATGCGCACGAAAGAAGGCGCTCTGCGCATCAATCGCCAGGCAAATGAGCTGCAGAGTGAAACACTCCCCTCACCGCCATCCGATAGCCGCATTGAGATCATTCATTCTCAACAGGCTGACTGGAATCGACTACAATCGGCATTGTTGAAGTGCCGTTTACGCTGACAGAGGTATTGTCGGCGGTTATTTTTAATAATAATGAGTTTAACTATGCGCGTAACTCGCCTTATTACTATCCTGCTGCTTAATGCACTGGGCGTGGTGCTATTTCTGTCATGGTATCTGCCCCCGGAACATGGCTTCTGGTTCGGCGTCGATAAATCTATTTTCTTTGGCTTCAATAGCCAGATGGTGACCCATCCGCTGTTCGCGCTGATCGTCGCTATCACGAATTACCGTGGTTTTGATGCGGTGTCATTGCTGGCGATGGGTCTGCTTTACCTGTCGATCTGGCGGCGCAAAACGCCACAGGCGCAGCGCCGGATGCTGGCAATCGGCATCACCATGCTGCTGACCGCCGTCGTCCTCAATCAGCTGGGCCATTTATTGCCGGTTAAACACTCCAGTCCGACACTGTTCTTCGAGAACGTGCATCGCGTCAGTGAACTGACCGGTATTCCCGCTAAAGATGCTTCAAAAGATAGCTTCCCCGGCGACCACGGTATGATGCTGATCATTTTCGCCTGCTTTATCTGGCGTTATTTTGGTTTCAGCCGCTTTTTAATTGCCACGGCTATTGTGGTGATATTTTCACTGCCACGCATCATGGCCGGTGCGCACTGGTTTACCGATGTTGCCGTCGGTTCAATGTCGGTGGTATTAGTGGGTCTGAGCTGGTGGCTATTAACGCCAGCCAGTGACGTATTGGTTAACTGGTTTTATCGCAAATTGCCGGGTAAATATAAGCCCGTGACGTAAATGTTAAGCGCGGGCGATTTAAACCCCTGGTTTGAACCGCCCGCGCTTATAAAAAACACCCCATCACTATTAGCCTGCTAATTAAATTCACGAAAAGAAAAGGTTATGACCCAGCTGGCAGGTTAAATAGTCGCCAATATCCTCTGTCAATAAAGAAAACTCTAAAAATAGCGGCTATGCCCCGAATTAGCCCCCCTTTAACTCCCTGTTCTCACCATCATTTGACCACAATTGTAGCTAAAGTAGTCAGTGTGTTACGGTTTGATTTCACATCAAAAAAACCTATATGAAATTGATTAAAAGCACTCGCCACGGCGTCTGTAATCAGTTAACCTCAGTCGCAGTGAGGCAAAAGCGGCAGAAAATTCGGATTTTTTACCGTTAAAATGTGTCCATTAACACATTTTAGTAATTAAGGATTTGTCTTAGTCTGTTTCGCTTATTAATCTCCCTGTTTTGTCATCTGGCTGGCGACAATCTTGTCGTAAGGAAATCGAAGGAAAACCCGAATAATGGTCAAGTCTCAACCAATACTGAGATATATCTTGCGGATCGTGCCCGCAGTGGCGCTGGCAACACTCCTCTCAGCTTGTAGCAGTACCCATAGCAGTCAAAACGCGAATAACGAGAATCATGAAGTTAACAACCACAATGGTTTTTTACTTCAGGCGTCTCAGGATGAGTTTGAAGAAATGGTGCGTAATGTCGACGTTAAGTCGCGCATCATGGAACAATACGCCGTCTGGAAAGGTGTGCGCTATCGCCTCGGTGGCGATACCAAACGCGGGATCGATTGTTCCGCCTTTGTACAACGCACCTTCCGCGATCAGTTTGGCTTAGAATTACCGCGTTCTACCTCGCAGCAGCAGGACACCGGTAAAGAGATTACCCGCAGTAAACTGCGTCCCGGCGATCTGGTGATGTTCCGTGCAGGCTCTACGGGCCGTCACGTTGGCATCTATCTTGGCAACGATAACTTCGTTCATGCCTCGACCAGCAGTGGCGTGATGATCTCCAGTCTGAATGATGATTACTGGAAAAAGCGCTACCGTGAAGGACGCCGTGTATTAAGTCGTAACCCGACCTGATAACCACTTTCGATCTTCTCTCAGCCAGAGAACATGAAACGCTGCTTATGCAGCGTTTTTTTTCGCCTTTAATCATTTTTACCAGCAGTTATATAAGACAAAAGCATTCTGATTCAGATTAATAGCAAGACATTTCCCGCCGTCTCGTTATATTCTCGGTCGCTTAAACCGAAGCCGTCGTGCGCAATAACATAATAATAATTTGATTAGGGGAAGCTCCTCATGCCACTGTCGGGGGCGCTACGGCGCCATGCCACCTATCCTCGCCGTATCGCATGGAGTAGTGCGATGGCTGGCGGCTTATTCTTTCTGTTATTTGCTGCACTCTCGCTTCACCAGACCTGGCAGAAGCGCGAACGACAGCATCAGCAACTGCTGGAGAACAGCCGCACGGCATTGCAGCAAACGCTCTCCAGCCTGATTAACAGTACTCTCAGTCCCCTGCTTCCGTTTACCCACACTGCCTGCAATACCATCAATCGTGAACTCACCTCACGCGCCGCCTTTGCCGGAAATCTTCGTGCCATCCTGCTGGTTAAAGAAGGTAATGCTTTTTGCTCCTCGGCCACCGGCAGTTTTAATCTGCCGCTCAATGTAATTGCGCCCCTGAGTGATATTTCGCGTGATATCGATCTGCAGCTGATGCCGGGCACGCCGTTGCAGCCCAATAAACCGGCGCTGGCGTTGTGGATCAAAAATCCCGGCAGCCTGCAGTCAGGCGTTTTCGCGACGCTGAATATTACCCTGGCACCCTATCAGCTGCTGGCGTCCGGGCATCCGGAAATCACCGGTATGGCACTGGTGGCACAACGCAGTGCCTTAACCAGCTGGCAATCCGTCGTCATGCAGAATAAAAACCTGCCGATGCCGCTGCACCGGCAGACGCTGACAGGCTATCCGCTGCAGTTTGTGTTGTACGGTTCCACTCTGGCGTTCAGCGATTATCAGAATATCCTGCTGAGCGGCCTGCTACTGTCGCTGCTGGTTTCAGGCGCTTGCTGGCTGCTGTTGTCGGTTTATCAGCGCCCTGGTAAAGAGCTGATTCGGGGCATGAAGCGCGGTGAATTTCACGTCGAATATCAGCCGCTGGTCACCTCCCATGATGGTCAGCCGTATGGGATGGAAGCGTTACTGCGCTGGACCCACCCGACGAAAGGCCCGATTCCGCCCGATGTGTTTATTCACTATGCCGAGGCGCAGAACCTGATTATTCCCCTGACCCGACATCTGTTTCAGCTGGTTTCCCGTGATGCCCACCTGCTGTGTCATACCATTCCCCGTCATGCCTGCCTCAGCCTCAACATTTCGCCCCTGCATCTGGCTGACAGCGGTTTCCGTCAGGATGTGCTGCGCTGGCTTGATACCATGCCTGCGGACCACTTTACTTACGTGTTTGAGATCACCGAGCGAGCCATGGTGCGCGAGGAAAACGTTGGAGAACTGTTTGACTGGCTGCATCAGCAGCAGATCCATATCGCCATTGATGATTTCGGTACCGGTCACAGCGCGCTGATCTATCTGGAACGTTATGACTTTGATTATCTGAAAATCGATCGCGGCTTTGTTCAGAGCATCGGTACGGATAGCCTGACCTCGCCGGTGCTCGATACCGTGCTGCAGCTGGCGAAGAAGCTGAACCTGAAAAGTGTGGCCGAAGGAGTAGAAACCGGCGAGCAGGCTGCCTGGCTGATTAACCGCGGTGTGACCCATCTGCAGGGTTACATCTTTAGCCGTCCGCTGCGGCCGGAAACGCTGATAGACTATTTCCGGCGTCATAACGCCTGACACTACCTGGCCCAATCGCGCCAGACATCTGACAGGAGAGTGCATGCTGTTTCGTTCCGGACTTCTGCTGCTGTGCAGCCTGCTCAGCGCCCCGCTGCTGGCAGCCTCTGTCCAGCAAAGCTACGCGTTCACCCAGGCCGGTGAAGCGAAATATCCGCCCGGCTTCAGCCATTACGACTACGCCGATCCCCGCGCACCCAAAGGCGGCAGCATCACCATGGCGGTGGTGGGCACTTACGACAACTTCAACCGCTACGCTTCACGCGGTAATCCGGGCATTAACACCGGCACGCTTTATGATGGGCTTTACACCAGCTCAGACGATGAGCCTGGCAGTTATTATCCGCTGATTGCCGAGTCAGCGCGCTACGCCAGCGATTTTACATGGATTGAGATCCGCCTTAATCCCCGCGCCCGTTTTCAGAATGGCACACCCATCACCGCCCGCGACGTGGCGTTCACCTATCAGAAATTCATGACCGAGGGCGTGCCTCAATTTCGCGTCGCCTACCGTGGCGTGACCGTTAAAGCGCTGAACGATCTCACTGTGCGCATCGAGGCACAGAAGCCGGATAAAGATCTGCTGCTTGGCTTACTGACGCTGCCGGTTATCGCAGAGTCGTTCTGGCGCGATAAGAAGTTTAATGAGCCGTTAAGCGAGCCACCCTTGTCGAGCGGACCCTATCGCATCACTCGCTGGAAGCTGGGACAGTTTATTGAGTTCAGCCGGGTAAAAGATTACTGGGCCGCTGATCTGCCGGTCAATCGCGGACGCTTTAATTTTGATCGAATGCGCTATGACTACTATCTGGATGACAATGTGGCATTTGAAGCCTTCAAGGCGGGTGCTTACGATCTGCGTGAAGAGACATCGGCAAAGAAATGGGCCACTCAGTATCGTGGCCGCAATTTTGACGATGGCAGCATCGTTAAAGAGACCACGCCTAACGATGCCGCTATCGATACCCGCTGGCTGGCATTCAACAATGAAAAACCGCTGTTCCGGGATCGCCGCGTGCGTCAGGCGCTGTCACTGATGTTCGATTTCGAGTGGATGAACAAGGCGCTCTATTATGGTGCCTGGCAGCGCGCCAGCAGCTATTTCCAGAACACGGCGTATGCGGCCAGCGGCGTGCCGGATGCACAGCAGCAGGCCCTGCTTGAACCCTGGCGCGCGCAACTGCCACCTGAGCTGTTCAGCCAGCCTTATCAGCCACACAAAACCGACGGCAGCGGCTATGACCGCGCCAGCCTGTTAAAAGCGTCTGACCTGCTGAAACAGGCGGGCTGGCAGATAAAAAATCACCGTCTGGTCAATGATAAAACCGGTCAGCCGTTTACCATAGAACTCCTGCTGCGCGGTGGCACCAATACCGACTGGGCGTTACCGTTCCAGCACAATCTTTCCCGGCTTGGCATTACGCTGAACCTGCGGCAGATCGACAACTCGCAGTATCTGCGGCGCTGGCGCGAAGGCGACTATGACATGATTGCCACGGTCTATGGGGCAATGCCGATCCCGACCTCCAGTCTGCAGATCCTGTGGCAGTCTGACTTTATCGCCTCGTCGTGGAATACCGCGCGGGTCAAAGAGCCTGTAGTCGATCATTTCGTGAAACAGATTGTGGCGCATCAGGGTGATCCCGCCGCGCTGCGGCCGCTGGCCCAGGCGCTGGACCGGGTGCTGCTGTGGAATGCGTATATGATCCCGATGTGGTACAACGCAGAGCAGCGGCTGGCGTACTGGGATAAGTTTTCTCACCCTGCCCGCAAGCCAGCCTACAGCGTCGGACTGGAAAACTGGTGGTACGACACAAACAAAGCCGGACGCCTGCCGGCCAGCAAACGCTAAGGAGATCACCGTTGGCCGCTTACTTTCTGCGCAGATTGCTGCTGATCATCCCAACGTTATGGGCGATCATCACGCTTAATTTTTTTATCGTGCAAATCGCGCCCGGCGGACCGGTCGATCAGGCGCTGGCTAACATTCAGTTTGGTCAGACAACCGGTCTGCCCGGCAGTGGCGCAGACAGCGCCGGTTCACGCGCCAGCGTCAGTCATCTCAATCCGGCCGATAATCAGTATCGTGGCGCACGCGGGCTGGATCCCGAAGTGATTGCTGAGATTAAACAGCGTTACGGTTTCGATAAACCTCTCTGGCAGCGTTACGGCGAGATGCTGTGGAATTATCTGCGTCTGGATTTTGGCGACAGCCTGTTTCGCAGTGCCTCGGTGATCGGGCTGATCAAAGAGAGCCTGCCGGTTTCGATCAGTCTGGGATTATGGAGCACACTGATCATCTACCTTGTGTCGATCCCGCTGGGGATCCGCAAAGCGGTGCGCAATGGCAGCGCTTTCGATGTCTGGAGCAGCGCTTTTATCATCATTGGCTACTCCATCCCGGCTTTTCTGTTTGGCATCATGTTAATCGTGCTGTTTGCGGGTGGCAGCTATCTGGACTGGTTTCCGCTGCGCGGCCTCACCTCTGCGCAGCACGACACACTGCCCTGGTATGGCAAAGTGCTGGACTACTTCTGGCATATCGCCCTGCCGGTGCTGGCGACAGTGATCGGCGGCTTCGCCACGCTGACCATGCTGACGAAAAACGCGTTTCTGGATGAGATCCGCAAGCTCTATGTGGTGACTGCGCGCGCCAAAGGGGTGCCGGAGCGCCGTATTCTCTATCACCATGTGTTTCGCAATGCGATGCTGCTGGTGATCGCCAGCTTCCCCGCCACCTTTATCAGCATGTTCTTTACCAGTTCAGTGCTGATCGAGGTCATGTTCTCGCTCAACGGGCTTGGACTACTCGGCTATGATGCGACTCTGCAACGTGACTATCCGGTGATGTTTGGCACGCTCTATATTTTTACGCTGATAGGTTTGCTGATGAATATTCTCAGTGATCTGACCTATACGCTGGTCGATCCGCGCATCGATTTCGGGAGCCGCTCATGACGCTCTCTCCGCTGAATCAACAGCGCTGGCAGCGCTTTCGTCATAACCGGCGCGGCTACTGGTCGCTGTGGATCTTTCTGATCATCTTTCTGCTGTCGATGGGTGCCGAACTGATTGCCAATGACAAGCCACTGCTGGTGCATTACCAGCAGCGCTGGACAGTGCCGCTGCTGTTTGACTACAGCGAGACCGACTATGGCGGCGCACTGGCGACAGCGGCGGATTATCAGGATCCCTGGCTGCGGCAGCGCATTGAGCAGAATGGCTGGGCCATATGGGCACCGATTCGTTTCAGCGACAGCACTATCAACTTTGCCACCGAGGTGCCCTTCCCCTCTCCGCCCTCTGCGCAGAACTGGCTTGGCACGGATGCTAACGGCGGCGACGTGATGGCACGCCTGCTCTATGGCACGCGCATTTCTCTGCTGTTCGGACTGATGCTGACGCTCTTCTCCAGCGTCATCGGGATTGTGGTCGGCGCGGTGCAGGGCTATTTCGGCGGCAGGATTGACCTGATTGGGCAGCGGCTGATTGAAGTCTGGTCCGGCATGCCTGCGCTGTTTCTGCTGATTCTCCTCTCCAGCGTGATCCAGCCGGGTTTCTGGTGGCTGCTGCTGGTCACCGTGGCTTTCGGCTGGATGAGCCTGGTCAGCGTGGTCCGGGCCGAGTTTCTGCGTACCCGAAACTTTGATTACATCCGTGCGGCGCAGGCGCTGGGGGTCAGCGACGGCCGGATTATGCTGCGCCACATGCTGCCAAATGCCATGGTCGCCACCCTGACCTTTCTGCCGTTTATTCTGTGCGGATCGATTACCACGCTGACCTCACTCGACTTTCTCGGCTTTGGCCTGCCGCTGGGTTCGCCCTCGCTGGGCGAGTTACTGCTGCAGGGCAAAAATAACCTGCAGGCACCCTGGTTAGGCCTGGCGGGCTTTTTCACCCTGGCGATCCTGCTTTCGCTGCTGATTTTTATTGGCGAAGCGGTACGCGACGCTTTTGATCCGGGCAAAGGAGCCTGAATGAACACGCCATTGCTTGCCATCAATCATCTCTCGGTCGCCTTTCGTCAGGGCGAGACGCTTCGCCAGGTGGTGAATGACGTTTCACTGCGCATCGACGCGGGCGAAACGCTGGCGCTGGTGGGCGAGTCGGGTTCCGGCAAGAGCGTCACGGCACTCTCGGTGATGCGACTGCTGCATGAGGCTGCGGTGGTTTATCCCAGCGGTGAGATTCTGTTTAACGGTGAAGATCTGCTGCGCGCGCGCGAGCAGCGCCTGCGCGGGATTCGCGGCAACCAGATCGCGATGATTTTTCAGGAGCCGATGGTATCGCTTAATCCGCTGCACACCGTGGAGAAGCAGCTGTATGAAGTGCTGTCGCTGCATCGCGGGTTGCGTCGTCCGGCGGCACGCGGTGAAATTCTCAGCGTGCTTGATCGGGTCGGGATACGGCAGCCCGCCACCCGGCTCAATGATTTCCCCCACCAGCTTTCGGGTGGAGAACGTCAGCGGGTGATGATCGCCATGGCATTGCTGACCGAGCCTCAGCTGCTGATTGCCGATGAGCCAACCACCGCGCTGGATGTGACGGTGCAGGCACAAATCCTGACGCTGCTTCGTGAACTGCAGCGAGAGCTGAATATGGGCATGCTGTTTATCACCCATAACCTGAATATCGTGCGTCAGCTGGCGGATAACGTTAGCGTGATGCGCAATGGTCACATCGTCGAACAGAACCGCTGCCAGACCCTGCTGAATCAGCCGCAACACCCTTACAGCCAGCAGTTGCTGGCCGCCGAACCGGAAGGAAAAGCGCTGCCGCTGCCCGCAGACGCGCCGGTCATTCTTCGGGTCGATAATCTTCAGGTCAGCTTTCCGCTGCGGCGCGGGCTGTTCCGCCGGCAGAGTGGTGAGAAACAGGTGCTCTCCGGCCTGAGCTTTAGCCTGCGGCGCGGCGAAAGTCTGGGGCTGGTCGGCGAGTCCGGATCAGGTAAAAGCACTACAGGGCTGGCACTGCTGCGACTGATTGCCTCACGCGGCGAAGTCTGGTTTGACGACCAGCCGCTGCATCAGCTGTCACGTCGTCAGTTATTGCCGCTGCGTCAGCGCATTCAGGTGGTGTTTCAGGATCCTAACTCTTCACTGAATCCGCGTATGACAGTGCAGCAGATCATTGCGGAAGGGCTTGCGGTACATCAGCCCGAACTTAGCCATGCGCAACAGGAGCAGCGGGTCATCGCGGTGATGGCGGAGGTGGGGCTTGAAGCGGAAAGTCGCCATCGTTATCCGGCCGAATTTTCGGGCGGTCAGCGACAGCGTATTGCCATTGCGCGGGCACTGATTCTGGAACCGGAGTTGCTGGTGCTGGATGAACCGACCTCATCGCTGGATCGCACGGTGCAGAAGCAGATTCTGACGCTGTTGCGCCGCTTACAGCAGCAGCGGCAGCTCAGCTATCTGTTTATCAGTCACGATCTGGATGTGGTACGCGCCCTGTGTCACCAGCTTATTGTGCTGCGTCAGGGAGAAGTGGTGGAACAGGGAGAGTGTGAAAGGTTGTTTGCTTCACCCACGGCCGGATATACCCGCGAGCTGCTGCAGTCGGCGCAACTCAACCTGCGATAAAGGTTTCGGCAATCGCTACGCCCTGATTTTTCAGGCAGCAGTTGGTGGCGCTTTCGTCACGACGCTGAATGAACAGGCAGGGCTGTCCTTCGCACTCGGCCACTTTACAATCGACCTGAATATCCGCCAGAACCTCTTTTAGCTGCTGAAGGATCTCCCACGCCGGAATGCCATCATGGCTGATCAAGCGCAGCGCAACGAAATCCTGCTCGTCCAGCGTGGTGTCATCGGATTCGATAGCACTGTGGTGATCGCTGGCCCAGCGAAAATGCTGTGGCAGACGATGCACAATCGAAAGTTGCAGCATAGTTTACTCTCCCCGGATGAGTTTATGTCGCAACACAAAGCAGCCCAGCTGGAAGCGGCCTGATAACCGCTGAGTCCGGACAGGGTTTAATGGCCCGTCCGTGTGGATTGCAGAAGCGCATTTTTTGCGACTCACATCGCACTTCAGCCTATATGTACCGCGTTCACACGCCGTTAACAATCATTTTAGCTGCATTGTGATTACTTTTTTAACTAAATATTTTCACAATATCGAAACAAAGTCAGGAGGCGTGCAAGTCGGCAGGTCATTGCAGAGGGAAACCACTGCGCCCGATTACCGGGACGCAGTGCGGGGACGTGAAGCGTAGAAAAAGAGCAGCAGAGAGATTGTCGCGCACAGTGCAATCGTGCCGACCATTGGCCAGGCGCTGTTGAAACTCACCAGCGACAGCAGCGCGCCGACAAATGCCCCGACGCCAAAACGCAGGGTGCCCGCCAGGGACGATGCCGTACCCGCCATATGCGGAAACTCATCCAGAATCACCGCCATCGCATTCGATGAGACCATCGACACGCAACCGATAAACATCGCGATCCCCATCACCAGCGGCAAAAAGCCGAGGCTGAAGGCGCTGACCAGCAGCAGCCAGATCCCCATACAGAACTGTATCAGCAGTCCCATCCGGAACATCGCCACCGGGCCAAAGCGGCGCACGGCGCGGCTGTTAATCAGCGTCAGGACAAACAGAAACACCACATTGAGGCCAAAGTAGTAGCCAAAGTTTTGCGGTGAAACGTGATTCAGTTCGATGTAAACAAAGGGACCGGCATTGAGAAAGGTAAACAGCCCGGCAAAGGAGAAACCGCTCGACAGCATGTAACTGAACGCGCGCTTGTGGCGAAACAGCGTTACGAAATTGCCCAGCGTAGTACGCAGATGAAACCGCTGTCGCTGCTCCGGCTTCAGGGTTTCACGGATCTGCGTGGTCACCAGCACGGTCGTCACTAACGCCGCGCCCGCCAGCGCCCAGAAGATGGCGTGCCAGCTCCAGAGCACCAGCAGCCAGCCGCCGATGATCGGCGCCAGCAGCGGCGCAATGGTGGTAATCAGCATCACAAAGGACATCATGCGGGAGAAGTCCTCTTTCGAGTAACTGTCACGCATTAACGCATTGATCACCACACTGGCTGCGGCAGCCGACAGTCCATGCAGAAAGCGCATCGTAATCAGCTGATCGATGGTTTGCGACAGCGCACAGGCCGCGGCGGCGCAGGCAAAGATCAGGGTGCCGAGCGCAATCACCGGCTTACGCCCATAGCTGTCTGCCAGCGGCCCATAGATCAGCTGCCCAATCGCGAAGCCAAGAATGTAGAGGTTGAGCGACATCTGCACGCTACCGGCTGAAACGCCGAACTCACGTGCAATCTGCGGCATGGCGGGCAGATACATGTCGATCGACAACGGCATCAGCATGGCTAACAGACCGAGGATGACCACCAGTCCTGTTGGCGAATTCTTTTCCTTACGCACACCCTCTCCTGCCCTTATGGTCGTAATGCGGGCCGCCGGGCCCGTCCGGTTATTTTGTCTGCAGCTCTTTCGGCAGACCGATGCTGGCGATCTCTTCTTCTGTCAGCGCACGATATTCGCCCGGTTCCAGATCGGCGTCCAGTACGATGTCACCGATGCGCTCGCGATGCAGCTCAAGGACCCGATTGCCTACTGCCGCAAACATCCGTTTTACCTGATGATAACGGCCTTCGCTCAGTGTCAGCCGGACGTCTGTTGGGGTGATCACCTCCAGCTGAGCCGGTTTAGTCAGGCTCTTCTCATTGTGCAGCTGCACGCCCGCCGTAAACTGTGCGGCGGTATCGTCACTGACCGGCGATTCCAGGGTCACACGGTAGGTTTTCTCGCAGTGATGACGTGGCGAGGTAATACGGTGTGACCACTGGCCATCATCTGTCAGCAGCACCAGTCCGGTGGTGTCGATATCAAGACGCCCCGCCGCGTGCAGTTTGAATGACATCGGTTCTTCAATGAAATAGATGATGGTGGGATGATCGGGATCGTCGGTTGAGCAGACGTAACCCTGCGGTTTGTTCAGCATAAAGTAGCGTGGACCGGTCTGCATCTGCAGTACGTTGCCGTCATAGACGACTTCGTGGTCGGGCAGCAGTTTAAACGCGGTATCGCGTACAATTTCCCCGTTAACGGTGACACGCTGGCCACGGATCTCGCGATGGGCGATGGCGCGGCTGATTTCCAGTTGCTGAGAGATGAATTTGTCGAGTCGCATGAATTCGTTTTGCCTGTTACTGCGGAGGGAATCTGAAACGGCCTGGTTAACCGTTGAAAATGTGCGGGAAGTATAACGTGATCCGCGCCAGCCTGACAGCGCGTTTACCGCACTTTCATGGCATAATTACCCCCAGTTTTGCAAAAGTGAGCATCATGTCTTTTACCTTACGCCCCTATCAACAGGATGCGGTGAATGCCACCGTGGCGCATTTCCGTCGTCATCATCAGCCTGCAGTCATTGTGCTGCCGACCGGTGCCGGAAAGAGCCTGGTCATTGCCGAGCTGGCACGGCTGGCGCGTGGCCGGGTGCTGGTGCTGGCGCACGTCAAAGAGCTGGTAGCGCAGAACCACAGTAAATATCAGGCTTACGGGCTGGAGGCGGATATCTTTGCCGCCGGACTTCAGCGTAAAGAGAGTCAGCGCAAAGTGGTGTTTGGCAGCGTGCAGTCAGTGGCGCGTAACCTCGACCAGTTCGACAGCGCCTTTTCACTGGTGATTGTCGATGAGTGCCACCGTATCGGTGATGATAAAGAGAGTCAGTATCAGCAGATCTTCAATCATCTGCGTCAGCATAATCCACAACTGCGTTTACTGGGCCTGACCGCCACGCCTTTCCGGCTGGGTAAGGGCTGGATTTATCAGTTCCACTATCACGGCATGGTGCGTGGCGACGAAAAATCGCTGTTTCGCGACTGTATCTATGAACTGCCGCTGCGCTACATGATCAAACATCAGTTTCTGGTGCCGCCGGAGCGACTGGATATGCCGGTGGTGCAGTATGACTTCAGCCGCCTGACGGCACAAAGCAGCGGCTTGTTCAGCGAAGCCGATCTTAATCGTGAACTGAAACAGCAGCAGCGCGTGACGCCCCATATTATCCGTCAGATCGTGGAGTTCGCTGAAGATCGGCTGGGGGTGATGATTTTTGCCTCAACGGTGGAGCATGCGCATGAAATTTTGCGGCTGCTGCCCGCTAACAGCGCGCTGGTATCAGCCGAAACGCCTGCCAGAGAGCGCGATGCTCTGATTCTGGCCTTTAAGGCGCAGCAGCTGAAATTCCTGGTTAACGTGGCGGTGCTGACCACCGGGTTTGATGCTCCGCACGTTGATCTGATTGCGATTCTGCGCCCGACCGAGTCGGTCAGCCTCTATCAGCAAATCGTCGGACGCGGCCTGCGGCTCTCGCCCGGTAAAACCGACTGTCTGATTCTCGATTATGCCGGTAATCCGCACGATCTCTTTACGCCCGAGGTCGGCGCGCCCAAGGGGGCCAGCGACAATCAGCCGGTACAGGTTTTTTGTCCCGCCTGCGGTTTCGCCAACACCTTCTGGGGCAAGGCGACCGAAGATGGCATGGTTATCGAACATTTTGGGCGACGCTGTCAGGGCGTGCTGGAAGATGATGAGGGCGAGCGCGAACAGTGTGACTTCCGCTTCCGCTTTAAAAGCTGCCCCGACTGTGGCGCAGAGAATGATATTGCCGCCCGGCGCTGTCACCAGTGCGACAAAATTCTGGTCGATCCTGACGATATGCTTAAAGCGGCGCTGAAGCTTAAAGATGCGCTGGTGCTGCGCTGTGGCGGCATGACGCTGGAACAGGGCCGTGATGCCAAAGGTGAATGGCTCAAGGCGACCTATTATGACGAGGAAGGCACCAGCGTCAGCGAACGGTTTCGTCTGCAGACACCGGCCCAGCGCAAAGCGTTTGAACAGCTCTTTATGCGCCCGCATCAGCGCGCGCCCGGCGTGCCGCTGGGCTGGCAAAGCGCCGCTGACGTGCTGGCGCTGCAGCCGCTGCTGCGTCATCCCGACTTTGTGGTGGCGCGGGCCAAAGGTCAGTTCTGGCAGATCCGCGAAAAAATGTTCGATTATCAGGGTCGCTATCGCCGTGCCAATGAGCTGCGCTAATGAGCGCTATCGGGTCCGGCTAACCGGATGCCGAGCCCGGCTGGCGGGTATATCGTTTGCTACCACCCGGCATAACGGCTATACTGCCGCCCGCTTTTGCATGTGCATCAGCGGTATTGAATAACCAGCCTGTTACTGGGTCGCCTGTAGCAGGAATTAAATAAAGAGATATATTAATGCTCACTATCAATGCAGTAGAACGTAAAGAGCAGGGTAAGGGTGCGAGCCGCCGCCTGCGTACAGCAAACCGTTTCCCGGCCATCATCTACGGTGGTTCTGAAGCGGCTGTTGCCATCGACCTGGATCACGACTCCGTAATGAACCTGCAATCTAAGCCAGGTTTCTACGACGAAGTGCTGACCCTGTCAGTTGACGGTAAAGAAACTAAAGTGAAAGTTCAGGCTGTTCAGCGTCACCCGTTCAAGCCAAAACTGTTCCACATCGACTTCGTTCGCGCTTAATCGCGAACTTCGTTGAAAGCAGAAGGGCCGGTTGCGAAACCGGCCCTTTTCTTTTGGCGCTGCCCGGTGAAATGATCGCCGCGTGCAGGGAATGAAAGCCGGGCTAAGCCCGGCTTTTTTATTTGCTGCTGGTACGGCGCTGCAGCTGATCGCGCAGATTGGGTGGTGTGCCCTTAATCGTCAGGGTGTCCGTTGCAGGATCCCAGAAAATGCGTTCGCCCAGCAACATCGCATCGAAGTTCAGGGTCAGTCCCCCGCCGCTTCCGGCAAACTTCGTCAGCTGGCGCAGAGTACTGCGATCCGCCGGGAAGCTCTCTTCCAGTTCATACCCCTGCTCCTGGGTAAAAGCCTGGAACGTTTTTTCACCCAGTGGTGGCAGTTCGCTCGACAACTCTTCCAGCGCAATCTCCTCGCCCGCCTGCAGCTGCTCGTTGCAGTAGCTGTAGACCTGCTGGCGATAGTTCTGCCGCTCCTGCTTATCCAGTTCCGATTCGTTGCAGTAGTCATCTACCGCCTGCAACAGACCGCGGTTCTGCGCCTTGGTGTCTAATCCCACTTCGGCACCCAGGAAATCCATAAAGAAGTCAGCCACTTTACGTCCGACGCGGCCACGCAGGAAAGTCAGGTAACGGGTCGATTCCGGGTTAGTTTCCCACTCGGTTAAATCGATGCGTGCCACGATGTCGGCATGATTGATGTCAAGATAGTGGGTGCTGCTGATATCCATCTGCTCGTTGACGCGCATGCTGGACTGGCTGTTCAGCACCGCAATCAGCAGGTATTCCACCGCCAGATAGCGGTAGTGAATAAACAACACCACGCCGCCTTCAGCGAAGGGGTATTTTGCAAGCTCATCGCGCAGACGACCGGTCGCGGCACGGCTAAAAGCGAGAAAATCATCGTTGCCCTTACGACAATTACGCAGCGCTTCTGCCAGTTCACTCTCTGCATTGAACAGGCCATAGGCTTTGCTTTTTGCGCTATAAACCCGGTGTAACTCCTCCACCATCGCGTTGACCGTGTTGGTGGCAGGCAGCAGCGAATCGCGCAGCGCCAGTTCAAGCTGGTTTTCATCGCGTTTGATTAACTGATGCAGGGCAATCTGGTCGATATCCAGACTCATGGTAGACTCTCCTTTTAGCACAGGCGCGTATTCAAACACCGCCAGCATCGGCTTTCAACTCCATGCGTATAGCGAACGCGCTGCTTTCGATAAAATTGCGGTAAAAAGTGCGCTGTTCCGGTAATATATCGCCTTTTGAAATGAGCTTAGACGACGATATGGCACAATCATCCCGTTACAGTGACGAACGCGTGGAACAACTCCTCGCGGAAATGGCCCAAATCCTGCACAAGGACAAGGCCCCCACCGATCTCTCCCTGATGGTTCTGGGAAATATGGTGACCAACTTAATTAACAGCGATGTCGCTCCGGCGCAACGTCGTTCACTGGCACGATCTTTCGCCGATGCCCTTCAGGCGTCTGTGCGTGACGATAACGCCCATTAATTGGCTGATTTGACTTCATAATATGGTAACCAACCGGCAGCGCTACCGCGAAAAAGTTTCCCAGATGATCAGTTGGGGTCACTGGTTTGCTCTGTTTAACATCTTATTCGCGCTGATTTTAGGCAGTCGCTACCTGTTGGTCGCCGACTGGCCTTCTTCGCTGGCGGGGCGCATCTACGCCTATACCAGCTGGGTTGGTCACTTCAGTTTTGTTGTTTTTGCCGCCTATCTGCTGATTATCTTCCCGCTGACTTTTGTGGTGATGTCGCAACGGCTGATGCGGGTGTTGTCCGCGGTGGTCGCTACCGCCGGGCTGACGCTGGTGATGGTCGACAGTGCGGTGTTCAGCCGCTTCCACCTGCACCTGAATCCGGTGGTGTGGGAGCTGGTCATTAACCCTGATCAGAGCGAGATGGCGCGCGACTGGCAGCTGATGTTTATCAGCGTGCCGCTGATTTTCCTGGTTGAGATGCTGTTTGCGACCTGGAGCTGGCAGAAGCTTCGCAGCCTGAATCGCCGTTCGTTTGGTAAGCCTGTCGCCGCCCTGTTTATCAGCGCCTTCTTTGCCAGCCACCTGATGTATATCTGGGCCGATGCGAATTTTTATCGTCCGATTACGATGCAGCGTGCCAACCTGCCGCTCTCCTACCCGATGACCGCCCGCCGCTTCCTTGAGCGTCATGGTCTGCTGGATGCGCAGGAGTATCAGCGTCGGCTGATTCAGCAGGGCGACCCGGAAGCAGTGGCGGTGGAATATCCGCTGAGCGAGATTACTTTCCGTGATGCCGGCACACGCAACAACCTGCTGGTGCTGACGGTCGATGGTCTGAACAACGCCACGCTGGCCAAAGCGCTGCCGGAGCTTAATCAGTTCGCCAGCGAGAACGTGCGTTTTACCCAGCACTACAGCGCGGGTGATACGCCGGAGAAAGGGTTGTTTGGCCTGTTCTATGGGATCTCATCCAGCTACATGAACGGTATTCTGGCATCCCGAACGCCGTCGGCGCTGCTGGGCGCGCTTAGCACCCAGGGTTACCAGTTTGGCCTCTTCTCCTCGGAAGGCTTTAATCCGCCGCTCTACCGGCAGGCGTTGCTGACTGATTATTCACTGCCTGCAACCACCAGCCAGCCCAACGCCAGTACTGTGGCGCAATGGCAGAACTGGCTGGAGAAACAGAACGGTTCACAGGCACCGTGGTTCTCATGGATTGCCCTGAACGGCCCGGACGTCACCGGCGACAGTGCAAAAGCGCGTCAGCGCAGCTATCTGCGCCAGGCTCCTGCCGTTGATGAGCAGATCCACGCGGTGCTCAGCAGCCTGCAGGCGCGTGATTTACTGAAGAACACGGTGGTGGTGATTACGGCGCAGCGTGGACTGGCACTGGATGGCAATCCTGACAGCGCTGGAAACCGCCAGACTCTGCAGGTGCCGTTAGTGATTCACTGGCCTGATACGCCCGCGCAGACCGTTGATCGCCTTTCTGATCATCAGGATGTGATGTCGACGCTGATGCAGCGACTGCTGCATGTGCGGACCAATCCAGTGAACTACTCTCAGGGTGAAGATCTGTTTGCTGCGCGCCGTCGCCATGACTGGGTCGTCAGCAGCGAAGAGAATAAGCTGGTGATTACCACGCCGCAGGTGACGCTGGTACTCAACAATAACGGCAGCTATCGCGCTTATGATGCGCAGGGCAACGCCCTGAAAGATCACAAGCCAGAACTGGCGCTGCTGTTGCAGGTATTAACTGAAGAGAAGCGGTTTATCGCTAACTGATTAATAATCAGGCAAATAGTCGGCAGGTATCTTGCATTAATGGTGATAACCAGTAGACTAATCCTCCAGTGTTCGGCACGTAGCGCAGCCTGGTAGCGCACGGTCATGGGGTGTCCGGGGTCGGAGGTTCAAATCCTCTCGTGCCGACCAAATTCCCTGAAAAGCAGCCCTAAAGGCTGCTTTTTTCGTTTATGTCATCAAACCTTAACTTTCCTCGCACCTCCCGCAATCCGTTCTATACTTAACTGCGTGTGGGTAACAAGAGGAGAGTTCATGACATATATTGAAAAAGACGATCCAACAGAAGCACCCGAGTCAGGCGATAAGCAACCTTCCCCGCCAGACCAGAAGTAACCCACGGGGCCGCGTCTGACGCGGCCTTTCTATGTAAGCTTACCTCTCCGTTTAACATTCAGAATATTCCCGTGTGGCAGTTAACATTCCTCTTACAATCAGCAGGTTAACAGTTGCATTATAATCTGATCTGCTTCACAAAATCGGCTACCGGCTGCGCTTATTCATCAAACTGAAACAAAAATGTCACAGAAAATGCCTACCCTGAAATCCCCAGAAATTGACGGATAATTTTTATGGCGATCAAAGCGAAAAGCCTGAAGGATGCAGAAGCGTTGCTGCATTCAGGCATTAGCAAAGTGGAACTGGCGTATGACATTGGCAGCGACGATTTCTTTCGTCTGGCAAGCCACTGGTGCGACCGAGGTGCACGCATCAGCAGGGGTCACCACCATTTCGTTGTTTCTCTGAAGAGTTTTGCCATTCCTCCCAACGACTGATTCCGGCGGGCTGCTTGCCCTGATCCATCGCGCCTGATTTAATGCCTTTTTGGTTTTGATGATGGTCCCGCATGCGCTATCCCGACCTGCCGCTGCCGCCTGTTGCAGGCGGCTTTATCCTTTCCCGGCACCTTAACCGCAGCGATCCTTTGCTGGCGGTGAGTCACTTCGATCCGCAAAAGTATCATGACGGGCTGGCTGTCGAATGGGATATTCCGCTGCCTGCCCGACTGCAGCAGGCTGTCAGTAAACGGCGTGCTGAATACATCGCCAGCCGTCTGCTGGTCCGGTCAGTGATGGCAGAACTGGGTATTGCTGATTTCATTCTGACTAATGCAGCCGATCGATCCCCCTGCTGGCCCGCTGGCATTCAGGCGTCACTGTCGCACAGTGCAGGCATCGTTGTGGTAGCGGCAACCCGTCAGCCCTGCGCTGTTGGGGTGGATGTCGAGCAGTTCATGTCGGAGACGACGGCGCATGAAACGGCTGAGTTGCTGATGAACGAGCAGGAACAGCACCTGTTACGGACGCTGCCCGTCTCTTTTTGCGCTGCCGCTACCCTGCTCTTCTCCCTCAAAGAGAGCGTTTATAAAGCCATCTGGCCGCAACTGCTTCAGCCGATGGACTTTCCGGATGCGGAACTGGTGTCGGTAGATTTCGCGCAGCAGCGGGCGACGTTGCGACTGACTCAGGACTTCAGCGGGTGTTTTGCGATGGGAACGTTACTGGAGGCGAGCTTTGTGTGGCGGGATACTCAGGTAATCACGCTAATCACACATCGGCTTTAAAAAAACCGGCTAAACAATACGCGTTAAAACTTTGCGGTTTAGCCGGGGGTAACACAGACGAAAGAAAAGGTTCAGAATGGCAGAAACCGGAGTTTCTGCTGATCGCTAACGTAGCCTGGTTCAGGCGAAGCACGCCACTACGCTTTTTTGCTAAGCTTTGCCAGCTACCGTTAAAGCCCGGTGTCGGTGCGTTTTACCGAGTCGAGCGTGGCAAGATCGCGCTCATTACCGGTCAGCTCCGTCAACTTGCCTTCACGCATCTCCAGCAGCCGATCGGCATGAATGAAGTAGTGATCGTCATGGCTGATGGCAAACACCGTTTTACCCGCCTGCTGTAGCCACGGCAGCAGCTCGCGATAAAAGATACGTCGGAAGTGAGGGTCCTGATCCGCCGCCCACTCATCCAGTAGCAGCACATCGCGCTCTTCTGCCACCGCCAGCAGCAGTGCCAGTCGCTTACTCTGTCCTTTAGAAAGCTGCAGATTCAGCACTTTGTTGCCTTCAATCTTCAGCTTATCCTGCATCTTCAGTCTCTCCAGCCAGAGCTGAACCAGCGCCGGATTGGCCGCAATCCCCTCCCGCCCGATTAACCGGTCAAACAGATGTAAGTCGGTAAAGACCGCCGAGAACTGACTGCGCCACACATCAAGCTCATCCGCCGTTATCGGCTTGCCATCCAGCAGCAGCGTGCCGGACTGAGGCTGATAAAGACCGGTCAGCAGCATCGCCAGCGTCGATTTCCCGCTGCCGTTGCCGCCAATCAGAAAGACCAGTTCGCCCCGGCGCAGCGTCAGGTTAACCGGCCCGACCTGGAAGCCGTTATCACCATAGTGAAAAGAGACATCGCGCAACTCCAGCGTTTGCCAGTCTGAGGACGTTGAGGCGGAGTGGAATCCTGACTGATAAGGAGCGAGGTCAAAGGCATTGAGCTTACGGAATGCGACCTGGGCACTGAGCAACGTCGGTAACGCGCCCACCGCGGAGAGCAGCGGCGTGCGTAAAAACAGCAGCGTCAGGGAAAAGGTAGCGGCGACGGCGGTATTGGCCCAGCCCAGGCTGTTGGCCATAAAAAAGACCATGCCGATAGCGCCTAACGTCATGATATTTGACCAGTTGACCGCACTGAGATGATAAGTATCGGCGCGGACAATGTGGTGTCGCCAGGCGCGGGCATCTTCCTGATAAACCGTGTCGTAGACCTGCTGAGCGCGTGAGCGGTTAAGCTGTAGCTCTTTGCGCCCTTCAATCACCGTCTGATAATCACGATAGAGGTTATCTTCGATTTCCCGCAGCTTTGCCATGTGCTGGTAAACCCGCGAGACCAGCAGCCAGCCGCCAACCAGCGTGACACCCAGCCAGACACTGGTTACCAGCAGCATTTTAGGCGACAGCCACGCGAGATAGATCGCTGAGCCAAGCGTAATAATCACGCCCTGAAAGAGCTCCGGCAGGCGTACAAAGGCCAGAGTAATGGCCCGCACGTCGCTGGTCAGTCCCGCCAGCAGTTGCGCACTACCGAGTTGCTCGATGCGTTCAATGCGGGTATCGAGGATACGCTTGATAAATTCGCCGCGCAGTCGCCAGACAAACTGATGGCCAAGCATGGTCAGCGCCAGCTGCGAGGCCAGTGTCACCGCCATCAGCACCACCAGCTGCAACAGAAACTGCGGCAGTACCGCAAATGAGGTGTTGATGGCGACAATCATTTCGCGATTGATAAAGGCGATCATGCCGATACCCAGCACGGCGCTTAACAACGTGAGCGCAATCACCCCGATAAAAGGCCAGCGGAACTGGCGAAAAACAACGCTTAGCAACGTCATGCAGGCAATCCAGCAGTCAAAAAACAGCCTGCAGTGTAATGGGATGCAAAATGATAGCAATAGTTATTCGTACCACGCCGTAACCGGCGTGGTGGGTCAGAAAGCGCGTCGAAACGTCAGGTTATAACGCCAGGCACCCACCAGCGGATGAACGCCTGGCTTAAGTGGCAGGATGCCGTGGTAACGCAGGCGCGACGGCCCGCCCCACACCACAATGTCGCCATGCTCCAGCAGCACACGCTGGGTACTATCACCCCGTTCGAAACCGCCAAACTGAAAGACCGCCGGTAAACCCAGCGACACCGAAACGATAGGCTGACGCAGATCTTTCTCATCTTTATCCTGATGCAGCGTCAGCTTCGCGCCCGGCTCATAGCGATTAAGCAGGCAGGCATCCGGATTAAAGCCAGGGAACCCCGCCTCAGACGCCGCCTGCTGCGCCAGAGTACGAAACAGCGGCGGCATAGCCGGCCATTTACGCCCGTTCAGGTTGTCCTGCTGCTGATACTGGTAGCCGCGAGAATCCACCGACCAGCCGAAATCGCCACAGTTGGTCATCGCCACCGACATGCGATGGCCACCGGGCGTAATGCGATGGGCAAACGGATTCTGCTCCGCAATTGCCATTATTTGCTGATAAAGCGCCTCTGCATCCTCACGTGCGCGACGCCGCAGGATCACCGCGCCCTCAGCCAGCGTCTCCTGCCAGGGTTGTTCTTCACTAAACAGATCTAACATCAGGGTTCTCCGGATTCAGCGGGGATCAGGAAAGCAGCGAACTGCGGCGACATCCAGCTGACAAATTTATCGCCCTGCTTGCTGATCAGATAGACCGCCAGATGCTGTTCGATCGCCAGCGCCTGGGCTTTTTCCGTGCCAAGTACCATCAGTCCTGTATCCCAGCCATCGGCTTCCAGCGCCGTGGTGGCGATCACCGTGGCGGAAACCAGTTTATGCTCAATTGGCCGTCCGGTAACGGGATCGATAACATGAGAAATGCGTTTGCCGTCCAGTTCATAATAGTTGCGATAGCTGCCGGAGGTACTGATGCCGTGTCCCTGCAGATTAACGCGCGCCTGAACCGCATTCTCACGATCGGTCGGTTTCTGAATCGCCACCCGCCACGGCTGCTGCTGCGCATTAAGGCCACGGCTCAGCACGGCGCCGCCCACAGACACCAGATAGTTATTGATGCCGAGCTGCTCCATCAGTCGCGCCAGATGATCGGTGGCGAAGCCCTCGCCCACCGTCGAGAGATCGACATAGAGACCTGGCAGATCTTTCTGCAGCCACTGTCCGTCTGCGCCCTGCACCACCCGCAGATGCTGCAATCCGGTCTGCGCCCGGGCGGCGGCGATTTGTGCCGCATCCGGCGTATGGCCGGGCTGCTTCGTCGGGCCAAAGCCCCATAAGTTGACCAGTGGCCCGATGGTAATATCCATCGCCCCGCCGGTTTTACGGCCAATCCGCAGTGAGGTCGTGACAATATCTGCCATGTTTTCACTCACCGGCTGCGGTGACAGGTCACGGCTTTGGTTAAAGCGCGATAAGGCGGAGTCGGGCTTCCAGGTAGAGAGTTCCGCATCGTCCGCATCCAGCTGCTGCTGAATCCGCTGTTGCAGTTCCGCTCTGCGCTCACTCGCCACACCGGCCAGGCTTACCCGCCAGACGGTTCCCATGGTTTTTCCTTCCAGCACCAGCGCGGATGTGGTCGCTGGCTTATCACAGGCCGTTAACACCAACGCTAACATCGCTATAAACAGCAGATTAATCTGAGAACGCATCTTTCCTCACTTGTAACACTTTATTCAGCTCTGCTACAAAGCATAAACTTCGGGTAAAGACGCTTAAAGAGAGTTGAATATTTCTCTGAAACCTATCAGTATTCACCGGTCATCTACCCTGTATCCGCCTTTTATCAGGCGACTAACGTTAATCAAAGTAAGGAGCGGCAGATGATCTATCTGATTCTCGTCATTGCCCTGGGGCTGTTTATCTTCAGTAGCTATAAAGTCTTGCATCAGCGTCGTCATCGTCACATGACACCCTCACGCCCGCGCCAATAACAGGCTTCACTGCACCTGATTGGGGCAAGATCGCCCTGACGCGCGCGGCAAGTGTACCAAAGTGCGCGCGAGGTCTGTGGCTGTGAGAGCGGTAAAGCTGGCATGAATTCTGCACTGTTGAAACAGTGTTTATCTCTGAGAGGTGCAGAATGAAAAATTCACAGAAGTGGCAGTCAGCATGGCATCACTGGCTGAGCTTTTCAGCCTTCACCCTGGCAGGCGTGGCATTTGAAGGCGCGCGATTCGGCAGCGTGGTGTCGTCAGTGACAACCGCGCCGGAAGCCACCAAGTGGCGAAAGGCTGAAGCGCTCAGCCCGAAAGGTGACGCAGGAGCGCAGCGGTAACTGCGCTCCCGTACAACTCAGAACTGGTAAACCAGACCCAGTGCCACCACGTCGTCGGTATTGATACCGGCTGCGTCGGTGAAAGCGTTGTCGTCCAGCAGGTTGATCTGGTAATCAACATAGGTGGACATGTTTTTGTTGAAGTAGTAGGTCGCGCCAACGTCGATATATTTTTTCAGATTCTGTTTACCCCAGTTCTGAACATCGGTGCCGCGTGAGGTGACGTACGCCAGGGATGGACGCAGGCCAAAGTCGAACTGATACTGCGCAACCAGTTCCCAGTTGTCCGCTTTATCCGCATAGCCATAAGCTGCAGAGTCGCTGCTGCCGAAGCGAGTAGCGTTATAGGCGCGTGAATACATAGCCGCCAGATAGATGTTGTTCGCGTCATATTTCAGACCGCCGGTGTAAGCTTCCGCTTTATCACCACGCCCCAGAATACCCTGCGCTGCGCCATTCTGGTCGTTGGTACGATCAGACTGGAAGGCAGACGCACCAATGCCGAAACCTGAACCCAGATCATAAGTGGTGCTCAGACCCCAGCCGTCGCCGTTCTGACCCAGTACGTCACGGCCATTCGGAGACTCGGTGCTGTTGCCATTCTTGCCCTGATACTGGACTGCAAAGTTCCAGCCATCCACCAGACCGAAGAAGTTATTGTTACGGTAGGTCGCCATGCCGTTACCGCGCTGATACATAAAGTTATCTGCGCCGTAGGTGTCGCCGCCGAACTCTGGCAGCACGTCGGTCCAGGCGCCGATGTCGTAAGCTACACCGTAGTTACGACCGTAGTCGAACGAACCTGCATCACCAAATTTCACACCGGCAAAACCAACACGGGTGTAGCTGTCAGCCGTACCTTCAGACTCGGCGTTGTTCAGCGCCGCCTGGTATTCCCACTGGCCGTAACCGGTCAGCTCATTGCTGATTTCGGTTTCGCCTTTGAAGCCGAAGCGAACGTAAGACTGATCGCCATCAGAACCATCGTTATCAGAGAAGTAGTGCAGACCGTCAACTTTACCAAAGAGATCTAATTTGTTGCCGTCTTTGTTATAGATTTCAGCTGCGTTTGCTGATCCTGCTGCAACCAGCAACGCAGGGATCATCAGGGAGAGAACGCGACGTTTCATTTTATTACCCTCTGTTATGTGCCTTTATTATTTGCCACTGCTAACTGAATGATTAAAAATTCAGCCGGCAGGCCATTGTTGTTTTATAACGGGCAATAATCCACCAGGAAAATGCTACTAAATTTCCAAAAGTGTTTCATACGTCGAAACAGTTATTTCATAATGTAAATAACGGGGAACTAATAACCAGCACGGATCGATAAAAAATGGGGCACAAATCGATAAACCGATTCAGAGAGCTATGTTATCAATAGGTTACATCAGAGTATTCCGAAGCACTGAATGATAAAACTTATACGGCATCTGGTAATAGAATAGACCCCGCTATCATCATTTATTCCATTATTACCTTCATTCTCCCCGAATGAGATGTACAACTTATTATTTCCCGCCGGACAAGTTGTCCGGCATTTTTTTGCCTGCTATTTACCGTTCCGTTATATCTTCGTAAACTTTCTTAACCGGGTTAAATTAACTACGGCCTGTTTCCGCACATATTGTTAAAATACGCACACTTTGCGCCCTGACTGCCCAAATATCCGCCATGTTAATTTATCACCGTAATTAAGCAGGCGGATATTTTAGCTGGTGCGGATTTTCAGCGCTCGCGCATCGATTCTTTGACTTTATTCAGGGGCTTAATCAGATAATCCATAACCGATTTCTGACCGGTTTTAATCTCTACATTGGCCACCATACCGGGCACGATCGGGAATTTTCGTCCGGCACGGTTAGTCAGCTCGGCTTTCTGGGTACGAACATAAACACGATAGTAATATTGATCACGTTTTACCTCATCCTGCAGGGTATCTGGCGACACCGTTTCAACTTCGCCGTGCAGATCGCCATAGATGGAGGAGTCATAGGCGGTCACTTTGACGGTAGCCGCCAGACCGGGCCGGATATAAGCGATATCGCGTGGATTGATGCGCGTCTCAATCAGCAGCTGATCCTCCAGCGGGACGATTTCCATCAGTTTACCGCCAGGCTCCAGTACCCCACCGACCGTGGTGACCTGAATATCTTTAACAATGCCGCGCACCGGTGAATAGAGCGTGGCACGCGTCAGCTGATCCTCTTTGCCTGCAGCAACCTGCAGTTGCGCATCCAGTTCGGCATTATTTTTTACCTGCTCTTCGTGGGCGCGCACCAGATAGTCATTGCGCGCCTCATCGATTTTGCCGCGCAGATCGCTGACCTGACGACGCAGTCGAATCACCTCGACCTGCCCTGCTGCGCCTTTGGCAACCAGCGGTTCCGTCAGGCGCAGTTCATCCTGCACCAGTCGCAGCGACTGCTGCAGATTACTGATGGTTTCGGTGAGATTACGGCGTCGCGACTCGTAGAGCTGCCGTTCGCGCGTCACCAGGTTCGGCTCCTTCAGCGTTTCGGCGCTGAATGTCAGCGGCGTGCCCGACAGCTCCGCCTCCAGCCGCTCGGACGAGGCGCGCAGGGTGCGCACTTTGGCCTGCGCCTCGCCGAAGTTCGACTGGAAGCGTGTCGGATCGAGGGTCGCCAGCACCTGCCCTTTTTCGACAATGTCGCCCTCATGCACGTTAAGCTGTTTGACGATGCCGCCATCCAGGCTGTCGATCACCTGCGCGCGGCTGGAAGGGGTGACTTTACCGGTGCCGACCGTGACCTCATCCAGAATGGCAAAGTGCGCCCAGATGAGAAAAATCGCCAGCGCGGCGGTGCAGAGCCAGATAATCGCCGATGTCCGGCGTTCATGACGGGCAAGATCTTTATCAACAATAACCAGACTCATGCGGTGTCTCCTTTACCTGGCGACGGTGCCGGCGCGGGTGTCGTCGCACGGCGCAGGATCTCGTCGCGCGGGCCGTCGGCCACAATCCGGCCGTTATCCATCACCACAATACGATCGACCATCTTCAGCAGCGCCGGACGGTGCGTCACCAGCACCAGCGTCCGGCCGCTGATCCAGCCCTGTAGCTGACGGATCACATGCTCCTCCAGCTGTTCATCCATCGCCGCGGTGGGTTCATCCAGCAACACCACCTGCGGCTGACGCAGGATCAACCGGCTCAGCATCACCATCTGACGCTGGCCGCCCGAAAGTCCGCGCCCGCCTTCATTGATAATGCGGTCCAGGCTGGCGGCATCCTGCTGGACCAGCGACAGCGCGCCGCTGATGCGCAGCGCCTGCAGCATCTCCTGTTCGCTGGCATGGGGATTGCCCAGCATCAGATTCTGCCGCAGCGTGCCAAAAAAGAGGCGGGAGTCGTGCGACAGCCAGCCAAGCTGACGACGTAAATCGGTGGGATCGATACGCTCAATATCGACGCCATCGACAATCACTTTGCCCTGGGTAGCCAGCGCCTGACCGGCGAGGATCTTCAGCAGCGTCGATTTCCCTGCGCCGACTTTGCCCAGAATGGCAATCTTCTCGCCGGGCTTAATCTGCAGCTGCTGAACGTTGAGCACATTCTTTTCATTCTCTTCGTCATAGCTGTAGTGCACATTGCGCAGATCGTACTGGCCGGTGAGCGTCGGGCAGTGTGCCAGCGTCGTCGCTTCAGGCTGATCAAGCGGCTTTTTCAGCAACTCGTCCAGCCCTTTCATCGCCATTTTGGCGTGCTGCCAGCGCGAGAAGACCATGGTCAGCTGCATCAGCGGGGCGATGGTGCGTGATGAGAGCAGGCTGCAGGCAACCAGCGTACCGGTAGTGATTTGCGAATCGAGCACCAGATAGACACCAAATACCAGCATGCCCGCATAGGTGAGCTGCTGCACAGTCGAGGCCCAGCCAGTGAGACGCGCGCCCCACAACCGCTGCTGATTACTGATTGAGGCGCTGACTTCATGCGTCTGCTCCCACTGACGCTGAAAATAGGGTTCCGCCTGCAGCGCCTTGATATCCTCAATCCCTTCAATGGTCTCTACCAGCACCGCATTGCGCAGCGCGCCCTCGCGCAGCCCCTCTTTGGCCAGCCGCGCCATCGGGATCTGCACCAGCAGACCGGGAATGACGATCAGCGGGATCGCTGCCAGCGGAATCAGCACCAGCCAGCCGCCAACAAACGACATAATAAACAGGAACAGGATAACAAACGGCAGATCGGCCGCTGCGCCTACCGTGGTCGAGGTGAGCAGCTCACGCACCTGGTCGATCTCACGCAGCTGCGAGATAAACGAACCGGTCGACTTCGGACGCGCCTCATTACGTATGCTCATCGCCCGGGCAAACAGCATGGCCGAGACTTTCAGGTCGATGCGTTTGCCCATTAAGTCTGACACCTGGGTCCGCATCAGCCGGATCAGATACTCAATGGCCGCAGCGATCAGCACGCCGACAAACAGTACCCACAGCGTGGACTGCGACTGGGCCGGAATGACCCGATCGTAGACCTGCATCGAAAAGAGAATACCGGCCAGTGCCAGCACATTACTGATCACCGAGGCCAGCGAAATTTCCGTGATACGGCGGCCCATACCGCGAAAATTTTTCCAGAACCAGTGTGGTTCATAAGGCTGAACGAATTCGTCGATGCGCGCATCACGGCCACGCGCCGCTACGCCAATCACGCCGACATCGCCCTGGGCGCGTGCCAGCAGTTCTGATAACGCGCTTTCACGCACCACATCGCCACCTTCACTGAGCCAGTAGCGCGCGCTGTTGTCTGAATCGATGCTCTCCAGCACCGCCACGCTGGCATTCTCCAGCACCAGCACCACCGGGGTGATCTCCTGACGCCAGCGCAGTTTGTTCTGCGGCACCATGGTCAGATGCAGTCCCAGCAGGCCGGAGAGTCGTTCCAGCTGCTGTGACACCGGCAGATGTTCAAACCAGCGCATCTGCTGACGCAGGGTTTTGCCATCGGCAGGTTTACCGAATCGCGCGGCTACGCGCAGCATGGCGGCAATCCAGTTATCGGTATTCAGGGTTGATGTACTCATTATTAATGCCTTATCGCTATTGCAGCGAAGGAAGGAGATCGCCGCTGCTTTGCTGGCGATCGATACCCATGATATCGAGCAGATTGTCTACCGCGGCGGCATAACGCACGGTGGCGTCCCAGCCATCGTAAAGCGCGGTGATACGTGAGCTGTCAGCCTGAAACACATCCTGTTCCACGCTAAGCAGATCGTTCAGGCTGCGCTTACTCAGGCGATATTCATCGGCGTAGACATTACGGGTATGGTCGGCGCTGGCCAGCTGCACTTCCCCGGCAGCCTGCCGCTGCTGCGCGCCAATCATGTCGGCATAGGCGGTAGAGGCGTTTTGATTGATGGCGAGCTTGGCCTGCTGAATAGCGGCCTGCGCCGCTTCACGATCGCCCTCCGCTGACTGGGTTTTCGCATTCACCAGGCCGCCCTGATAAAGCGGCGCTTCCACCTGCAGCTGCACTTCATCATCCCAGTAAGATTGACGATCGTTTTCATAGCGGGTCCGGCCCGCCTGCACTTTAATCGTCGGCCAGTGACCGGACTCTGCCTGGCGCACCCGTTCACGAGCGGCTTCCTGCTTCGACTGCGCACTGCGCACCGCCGCGCTGCTTTCATAGGCGATTTTGTCGAGGGTGATCTGCTGCTTAAGCAGCGCCTGTGGCAGTTCAGGCAGCGTAGCGGGGACCACGCCGGTCAGCACGGTCAGTTGCGCGGTGGCGGAACGATGCTGGGCGCGATATTGCTCCAGCGTGGCCTGCATCGCGGCGATGCGGGTTTCTGCCTGCAGCACGTCGGACTGGGAATTGAGGCCGGCATCGGCGCGCAGTTTCGCAATATCCCGCACGCGCTTCAGCGAGGCAATATTGGTATGCGCCGTTTCTGCCAGCGCCTGGTAACGTTTGACTTCGAGGTAGGCCTGCAGCGTATCTTCCGCCACGGTGGTCATCGAGTCGAACAGGCTGTAACGATAAGCATCCGACAGCGCGTGCTGCTCATCGATGGCGCTGCCGGTGCGGCCAAAGTCGTAGAGCAGCTGGCTGAGCGTGATGCCACCGGAGCCGTTATTGTTCAGGCTCCCGGCGGAGTCGGTCTGATGAGAGCGTCCCGCCGCGCCCTGCAGTGAGATCTGCGGATACCAGGCGCTGCGGGCGGCATCAAGATCCCCCTCACCGATGTGGATCTGTGCCGCCGCTTCCGAGATTTTCGGATTGCGGGCGAAGGCCCGAAGAATGGCGTCGCGCAGCGTTAAGCTGGCAATCTGCTCTTCGGTGGGCGCGGCGCGCCAGTTAAATTCGGCTTTAGGTAACGGTGCGGCAAAGGCCGCGTGCACTGCAACGCCACTCAGGGCGCACAACAAAAAAGTTAATCGCGCTTTGTTCATTATCCATACCAACAGGGGTTCTTATCATCATGGTGTTTTTCCTGGTGAACAAAGCGAGCAAAAAGGGGTGCTACTCAGCGTCTGACAGATTTACTGCATTATTTTATTTATGGTTCGCAAGCGAGACGCTAAACGACCTTTAACATTATTAGATCAGATCCCGCGCTTATTCCTGCTAAAAACAGATGAAATCGTTAATATTTCTGCTGAACGAACGAAAAGCAACCACTGAGCGAGCTCGCGCCAATCCAGACAGGCTTAACAGACCTGTCCGGAAGGCAGTGCGTTTACTAATGTGTCAGCGTCAGACCAGGGGGTGTGCCGCAGGATGCTGCAGCAGGTGGTCGGCGAGCGTATAAGGAATATCAGAGAACAGATGACTTTCCTGCGGTGCGGCGGCGGCAGAAGATGCCTGCGCCACGTGCGCCGTCTCCGCCTGCTGGGTCAGGCTGACCGTCTCCAGCAACTGGTCCACCGTCTGACCCTCCAGCGGGTTGGCACTTTCGGTATGTGAGGCCACCTGTACCGTCTGGCTGGCACTGGCCAGATTACCGGCGCTGTCTTTGCCGCTGACTGTCATCTGGTACTCACCATCGTCCAGCGGTGCCAGCTGCCCGGCCAGAATGGTCAGCGCCCAGCCGCCATCGGCTTTTACACTGGCGCTGTAGTGCTGATCGCCCAGCGTTAATTCCACCAGGCTGCCCGGTTGCAGATGACTGGAGCTGCCCTGAATCAGATGCCAGCTGTTGACATCGGCAGCATCAATTTTGTTATCACCAAAAGCCGTGTCCAGGGTCAGCGTTGGCCGCTGGTGCACGGCTACGGTAAAGAGTTTATCGCTGGTCTGGGTGTCGCTGTTGCCATATTCATCCCAGCGGTGAAAGGTGGCGGCGACCGGGCCATCCGGCAGTGCCAGCAGCTCGCTGGAGGTCAGTGTTACCATACCTTTGGCATCGGGCTGGTAGGTTTTACCGTTGATCTCCAGGGTGTTGGCGCCTTCAACGTAGAAGCTCAGATCGTGCTGCGCCTCCTGATAGTTAAGCGTCATGTCACCGCCGATATCCATTTCGGTGTAGATCGGAATAAAACCGGTGTGGATATTCAGCTCATGCGTGACGTCGATGTAGTTTTTGGCCCCGTCTATCGACCAGGCGCGGATTTCCCCAACGTTGATAAAGGCGTGCACATCCGCTGCCGGGATCACCACCTGCCAGTGTCCATCATCGCCTATGGTGGCGGCATAATCTTTCTGGTTGGCACCCGTGATCACCAGGCGATGGCCCGGCATGACGGTGGAGAGCGTGCCGCTCAGTAGCAGATCCTGCTGGCTTTCTGCCAGGTTTATCACATCGTCCGCAGTGACCTTATCAAAGGTAATTTTTGGCAGGCTACTCAGATGGGTGATCAGCGTCAGATCGTGATATTCGGTGGCGCTTTTTCCATTGGGATCAGTCGCCGTGACTTTCAGGCTGTAGACCCCGTCTTTCAGCGCCTGCATATCGCTTTCATGAAATGTGCCATACCACTTACCGTCATTTCCCATGCTGGCGGTGGTGGTTTGCGTACCCAGCGTCAGTTTCAGCACCGACCCCACCGGCAAGTGCGTTGCGCTGCCGCTAATCTCGACGCCATAAATGCTCTCAGCAATACTCACCGCGTTGTCACCACTGACCGTGTCCACGGTCAGGGTAGGTTTGATCGTGCGGTCGGTATAGAGACCAAAATCTACGATGGTTGCCGTGCTTTGCCCTGCTTTATCGGTAATGGTCAGCGTCAGCGTGTGATTGCCATCCGCTACGCCTTTCAGCGTATCAGCCGGCATGGAGGCGTTCCAGTAGCCCCACTTATTGACGGTGCTGTGCCAGCTTTGATCGTTGAAGGTCAGCGTTACGGTGGAGCCCGCTTCTCCTTCCGCACGGCCGCGCAGATGCACCGGCTTTTGCGCTTCCCAGCCAGCGATCACGCCATCACTGGCGATCGGTTCATAGGGTCGCAGCATAGCGGGCGGCGAACTTTTGACCGCGCTGACAGCCAGTGTGCTGTCGTTGAGCGGGCTGCTATGCAGTGACTCGGTGGAGAGCGTGGTGATCGGCAGGCTCTGGCTCTGCGTGGCGAAAGGAAGGCTCAGACTTTGCGTGGTGACCGGCGCAATGGCGGGCACTGCGCTATCGGCGACGGCAAAGTCGCTTACCGCCGTCTGAAAAATGGATTCAAGCCGGGTAGTACGAAGCGTATCGCGTGATGACATAGGTAACCTCAGTTCAGAACAGAAACGCAGACAAAAACCATCGGATAAACCGATCGTTTAGTCTGACGACATGGTAGTGGGACAGCTGAAGCTGCCCGTTTCCGCTGGTCGAAACCGGTTACCCGCAGGTAACAAGGATTGATAAACAGGACGCTAATAAAAGCGCCAAATAGAGTCAGAATGCTGATTTTACGGCGTGACGCCGTTTGTTGCGCCTAACCTAATCTTTCATTCTGCTAATGAATAGTGGCGATAATCTGGAAAATGCAATTATCACGTGACTAAAACAAAAAAAGCGGGTGCTTTCGCACCCGCTCTGTTCATCAACTGAACTGACCTTTCAGTCACTACACAACATGAACCTGCAGGTTCTGCTGCACCAGCACATCGCCCAGGGTGTTATCACTGGTCAGCGCCGAGTTGTGGTAGATCTCAAAGACTCTGCCCTCAACGGTACGCTCGCCCGTCACTTCCCAGATTCCGCCGTTGCTGTTAGCCAGTGTCACCTGGCTGCCATCTGCGCCTTTGATCAGCAAATCGTCACTCTGTTTATCCGTGATATTGAGTGCTTCGTTGAGATCGAGCTTCACGGAGTTGGTTCCGGTTTTACCCAAATCGAGCACCTCAATGTGTTCGACCTTCAGGCCCAGCGCGGTGAGATCCAGACTGAGATGCTCACCATTCAGCACCAGGGTATCGGTGCCTGCGCCGCCATCAATATGGGTAAAGTTAAGGTCACTGACCGTCACGATATCCGCCCCGCTGCTGCCGGTCACTGTCGCCCCCTCAATGGTGCTGCCATCGGCCAGCGTAATCACGACGCCGCCGATGGTGTACCCCGCCTCCTCTGCCGGTGCCGCTGCCACCGCGGCGTCATTTGCCGCCGCGTTTTCACTGCTGCCGACGGGTGTCACGGTATCCGCTTCGGTGATCAGCGTGGAAGCCACTGCCACATGGGCGCTGCTCTCGTCGCTGCTGGTGCTGCTGTTATGCTGCGTCTCCGCGCTGGCGACAGTAGCGCTGTCATCCGCCACCGAGAACAGCGCAACCGATTCGTTTGCCGCCAGCGTCACCGGTAGCACGGCACCCAGTAACAGGGTATTGGTGGTCGAGTAGCTGTTACCGGCCGCGTCGGTAATCGTGACTTTCGCCAGCGTTCCCAGCGACAGCAGCAGGCCCCCCACCGACAGCAGTGAAGGTGAGAAGTTAACCGCGTAACGCCCCAGCGCATCGGTCGTGGTGTTCAGCGTCGGGCCGTTGTTGCCGTTGGAGAGCAGCAGCGTAACGTTCACTTTCGAGCCCTGCGCGGCATTCAGCGATCCCCCCTGCACCACCAGACCCGCCAGTAAGGAACCGACGATGCTCAGCACCGGATCGACCCCGACCAGCGGCTGATTGTGCGACAGCGCGGTAAAGCTGCTGGTGCTGGTTGCGGTGTTGCCGCCAATATCCGCCACCGTGACGGTGAGAGGATGGCTGCCATCGGCGATCCCTTTCAGCGTCGCTGACGGCACGCTGATGCTCCATGCGCCATTCGCACCAATAGTAGTGGTAAGGATATTGCCCGCCACGTTCACCGTCACCGTGCCGCCCGCCGCGTTGGTGCTGGTTCCTCTGATGGTTTCAGTACTGTTGGCTTCCGCAATATTGAGGTAGCCATCGCCGCCAAAGAAGCTGTTGACGCTGACCGTTGGCGTGGTGTGACTGACCACACCCAGCGACGCCGAGGTGTTGCCAATGCTGCCCGCACCGTTGGTTACGCTGGCGGTGACAGTCTGCAGACCGTCAGTAATGGCAGCAAGGTTAGCCGCCGGAACAGAGAGACTCCAGTTGCCGTTGCTGCTCACCGTCGTGCTGTAAGTCTGACCACCCAGCGTGACACGCACGACCGATCCCTCGGCGTTGCTGGCGGTGCCGCTGATGGTCTGCGCCGTTTTCACATCCACCGCGCTCAGCGCACTGTCACCAAACAGCGAGGTAATGGCGACCACCGGCGTCGACTGACTGATGACGCTCAGCGTTCCGCTGCTGTTTGCCACGTTACCGTAAGCATCGGTGCCGGTGACCGTGACGGTTTTACTGCCGTCAGTGATAGCAACCAGATCCGCTTTCGGGACGGTAATACTCCAGTTGCCGCCGCTGACCACTTTGGTGGTGTAGGTCAGGCCATTCAGCGTGGCGCTGACGGTTGAACCGGCAGAGAGGCTGGACGTCCCGCTCAGGGTCTGGTTAGAGGCCAGATCCGCGGCGCTCAGCACACCATCGCCAAACACCGTATTCACCGACAGGGTCGGCTGGAACAGTCCCAGTGACACGCCCGCGCTGGTGCTGCTGACGTTTCCGACCGGATCGGTGACGGCCGCGCTGACGGTGAAGTTCCCGTTCAGCAGCGTTGACAGAATCGCTGGCGAGACGGCGGTTGAGAAACTGCCATCCGCGTTGACCTGCGCGTCGACGATAGTGTTGCCAATCGTCAGCCTGACGCTGCTACCCGCAGCCAGCCCGGAGACCGTGCCGCTGATGGTCTGAGTCACCAGCGACTCCGCCAGGTTCAGCACGCCGTCGCCAAACAGCGGACTGAGGGTGACTTTCGGCAGGTTGTGAATACCGACCAGTGCCCCGGCCGTGGTGCTGTTGGTGTTACCCGCGCTGTCGGTGACGCTGATGCCCACGGTCAGATTGCCATCTGCAATCCCCTGCAACAGCGCTGGCGTCAGCGAGACGTTAAAGTTGCCATTGGCATCGGTCGCCGTCACCAACTGCTGTGAACCTACCGACACCACCACGCGCGATCCCGCTTCCGCGCCGCCAATCACCCCACCGATCACCTGGGTGACCAGCGAATCCGCCACGTTCAGCAGACCGTCGCCAAACAGCGGATTCACGGTGATGGTCGGCAGCAGCGTATCGACCCGGATACCGGCGCTGGTGCTGGCGGTATTGCCCGCCGCATCCGTTACCGATGCGCCCACCGTCAGGTTGCCCTGCGCCAGCGTGCCCAGAATATCTGGCGTCACCGTGGCGCTGAACGCCCCGCCCGCACCCACGGTGGCGGTCACCTGGCTATTTCCAACCGAGAGCGTCACCACACTGCCCTGCGCGACGTTGTTCACCACCCCGCTGATCACCTGTCCGGTGGCGATATCAGCCAGGTTTAGCACCCCATCACCAAACAGTGAGGTCAGCGAGATTGATGGCGTCTGAGTAAAGATGCCGATGGATGCGCTGCTGGAGGCAACGTTACCCGCCACGTCTCTGACGCTGACGCCCAGCGTCAGATTGCCATCCAGCAGAGAGGTCAGATCGCTGCCCGGCAGGTTAACGCTCCACACTCCACCCGCCTGCACCGTCGTGCTGTAACTCTTGCTGCCAAAGGTGACCGTTACCTGGGAACCCACAGCCGCATTTTCTATCACGCCACTGACAAGCTGTCCGGCAGCGGCTTCCGCAATGTTCAGCAGGTTATCACCGCCAAACAGCCCGGTGAGCGCGCCAACCACCGGCACCGCATCGACAATCGCCGTGACGGTTTCACCGACGGTACGGGTGTTGCCCGCGGCATCGGTCAGGGTGACATCAAGCGCAAGATTGCCATCGCTCAACAGACCCAGCACCGAAGGCGGCACCACGATGGCCCATTTACCATCCTGCCCCACTGACGCAGAGAGCGTTGTGCCGCCCAGCACCACCGATACCGTGGCACCCACGCCCGCCGAGGTCGCAACCCCGGAGATAGTCTGCGCCACCGTAGTATCCAGCGCGCTGAGCGTGCCGTCGCCGAACACCGAATCGACCACCAGCGTCAGGGCACTGTTGACCACTTTGTTGACCGTCAGCGTGGCGTCGGTCTGGTTGCCCGCACCGTCATTGACCCGCACGCCAAACACCAGCGCACCGTCAGTGAGACTCGACAGAACATCCGGCGCGAGATCGATGCTCCAGCGTCCGTCAGCACCCACCGTTGCGGTGGCGATCGGCGCGGCATCGCCCAGATAGAGACCGATGGTCTGGCCTTCTGCTCCCTGCGCGCTGCCGGTCAGCACCTGGCTTAGCACCAGGTCAGCGGCGTTGATCACGTTGTCGCCGAGGAAAGCGTCGACCAGGACCAGCGGCGCGGCGGTATCGACCGTCACCGTCTGGGTGGTCGTCGTCACGTTACCAGCCGCATCCGCCAGCTGCGCGGTGATCACCGGCGAGCTGCCATCGGGAAGAGCCTGCATCGCGCTGGCAGGAACCGTTGTGGACCAGGTGCCGTTGCTCTGCACCACGGCGTTGTAGGTCTGATTATTGAAGGTCACCACCACCGTGCGACCCACTTCGCTGAGATCGGCGGTGCCACTGATGGCCTGGCTGGTGGCACTTTCATTGCCATTGACCTGGTTGTCACCGGTAAACGGATTGAGAGTCAGTGCCGGTGGCGTAAGGTCGATCAGCACGTTACCGCTGGTGGTCACAGGGGTAGTGCCATCGGTAGCATCCACCGTGATGGCGACGCTGCCGTCCGCATTGCCAAAGGCGCTGACCGGCAATGCCGCCGTTGACCAGTTGCCCGACGCATCCAGCGTAGTCGCGTACTCCTGATCACCAATCGACACCGTCACTACCCCACCCGCACCGAGGTTAGCGGAGGTGCCACTCACTACCACACCACCCGCCACGTCCTGAGTGCTGATGATGTTGTCGCCCGACACCGTGCCCAGCGTGACCAGCGGCCCTGGCGGTGGGGTAAGATCTACCGTCAGCGCAACCGTGCCGTTGGCGGTATTGCCTGCCAGATCGGTCACTGCCAGCGCCAGGGTCGTCGATGGACCAAAGGTGGCCATCTGTTCTGGCGTCAGCGTTACACTCCAGTTGCCGTTGGCTGTCACTATCGCGGTGCCAAGCAGCGTGTCATTCAGTGAGATCGAAACCACTGATCCCGGCTCGGCTCCCGCTGCGGTGCCGCTGAGACTCTGCGGCTGAATGCTCTCGGTGTAGTTCAGCGCATTGTCACCGGTAAAGGCGGCAACATTAAGCACCGGTGGTGTGGTGTCGAGCACCAGCGAGCTGTTAATGGTGGTGCTGTTGCCCGCCGCATCGGTTGCTGTCACGGTAACCGGATAGGTGGCATCCGGCAGCAGTGAAAGCTCCGCCGTTGTCAGTGGCACCGTCCAGTTACCATTGGCATCCACTGTCGCGGAATAGGTTGTGCCGCCAAGCGTAAGCTGCACAGTCTGATTCGCGCCCGCCTCACCGGTGGTTCCGCTCAGCGTTACTCCCGCGGCCACATCGCCGCCATTCACATAACTGCCAAGGAATTCCGGATTGACCGCAGGCTGCGGCGCGCTGAGATCTGCGGTGAACGGCAGCTGCGCCGATGCGCTGTTGCCCGCCGCATCCACGACGTTAACCGTCAGTGATTGCGCACCGTCACCCAGTGAACTCAGGGCGTTGGCAGGAATGTTAACAGTCCAGTTACCGTTGCTTGCCACCGTGCCAGAATAGAGGCTGCCGTTGACATCCACGGTAATGCTGACAGCCTGGTTCGCCCCGACACTGCCGGTGGTGCCGGTCAGGGTCACCCCTGCCGCGGCTTCACTGATGTTCAGCAGGTTGTCGCCGCCAAATGCGCCTGGGTTGAAGGTCGGCACAGGCAGCGCCACCTCTGTCACCACGTTCTGCGCCGTCGCGTCGCTGTTACCCGCGATATCGGTCGCCGTCACGGTAATGGTGTGGGTGCCGCTGGTGAAGGTGGCTAACTGCGCTGGCGACAGGGCCAGAGACCAGCTGCCATCGGTCTGCACCGTGGCTGCCAGCGGCTGACCGTTGTTAAAGCCGGAGATGAGCACCGTTACCGTCTGTCCGGCACCGGTAATGCCGGTTGTGCCACTGAGGATCTGTTCACCGGCCGCCTCTGCTGCGTTCAGCGCACCGTCTCCAAACGGCAGGTTCAGCGTCACGTCCGGCAGCGCATTCACGGCCACCAGCACAGTGCCACTGGTGCTGCCGACGTTGCCGTTCGCATCGGTAACCGTCACGCTCACCGGCCAGTTGCCATCCGGCAATGACTGCAATACAGAAGGCGGCAGATCCAGCGACCAGCGCGAACCATCCGCACTGAGCGTAGCGGAATAGACCGTGCCATTAACGGCTACCGTAACCGAGGTGGCATTATCAATGTTTACCGCACCGGTCAGTGATCCGCCTGCGGCGGCCTCCTCAGCATTGATACGGCCATCAATAAATGGCGTATCCAGCGTTGGATTAGCAATCGGCGTAATCGCAGCGACGAACGTTTTGGTCGTTTCAATGCTGTTACCGGCCCGATCGGTGGTAATCAGGGTCAGCGTGTGTTCACCGGTTCCCAGGCTGGCGATGAACTCTGGGGGCAGGCTGGCAGTCCAGTTGCCATTGGCATCGACCGTCACCGACAGCGGGATATTGTCATCGCCTACCGTGACGCTCAGGGTCTGGCCCGGCACGACGGTGGAGGTGCCGGTGACCAGCTGAACGGAACCGGCTTCGCTGATATTAATGATGTTATCGCCGAACAGTGTCGTGTCGAAGGCGGCTGAAACAGGATCACTCTGCAGGATCTCAACGCCTGCGGTAACCTGCGCCGGATTACCGGCACCATCCGCGGCGCTGACCACCACCTGTGTCAATCCATCGGCCAGGCCCGTCAGCGCGCCCGGTGCCAGGTTCAGCGTCCAGTTGCCGCTGGCATCCGTGGTGGTGCTGAAGTTCTGCCCGCCTACAGAGATGTTCACCACACTGCCTTCCGGCAGATTGGTACTGTCACCACTCAGCGTTAACGCCCCTTCCGCATCTGCCGCACTGATCAGCGCATCGCCAAACGGCGTATTCAGCGTCAGCGCTGGCAGGGTATTAAACGCGACCTCCAGTGACGTGGTGCTGTCTGTGGTGGTATTGCCCGCCGCGTCGGTGACCGAAACGGTAATCGCATTGGGGCCGTCCGCCAGCTGCTGCAGGTCAGCGGTCGGAATAGTAAGTGACCAGTTACCGTCGGCATCTGCCGTGGTGGTATAGCTGACGTTATTCAGCGTCACCGTCACCGGCAATGCGCCCGTGGTGCTGCCGCTGATGGTGAGATCCTGCAGCGACTCCGCCAGGTTAAGGGTATCTCCCGCATCGACCGTGATATTCGTCAGCGCAGGCGGTGTGGTAATGAAACTAACCTCCTGAGTGGCGGTCGCCGGATTGCCTGCGACATCAGTGGCGGTCACGGTAAAGATTTGCGTGCTGCCCGGAGCCACGCTGGTAAAGGCAGCAGACGGCACATTCACCGTCCAGTTGCCGTCAGCGTCGAGCGTGGTGCTGTAGTCAGTGCCGTTAAACGACACCGTCACCAGCGTACCCGCTGCCAGCAGGGTGCTGCTGCCGCTGACCGCAACATCCGCTGTGGCCTCGGTGGCGTTAATCACATCATCGCCGGCTACCACGTTCATGGTCAGCGTCGGCTGAACCTGCTCGCTGGCCAGCACGACCAGGCTGGTGCTGGCGCTGGCCGGATTGCCAGATGTATCCGCTGAGACCACGACCAGCAGCTGATCGCCATCCGGCAGATTACCCAGATCGGCGGCCGGAACGGTCACCGTCCAGCTGCCATCGGCTGCCACCGTGCCGCTGTACTGAATGTTATTCAGCGTCACCGTCACCAGCTGGCCTTCCACCAGGTTGTTACTGGTGCCGCCGATGTTCAGATCCTGTAGCGACTCAGCCTGGTTAAGGAAGTTATCGTCACTGATGGTCCCGATGGTCAGGGTTGGCAGGTTCAGAGTGTCAGCATCACGCGTCAGAGTCTGGGTGGCCGTGGCCGGGTTGCCCGCGGCATCGGTCATTGAGACAGCAACGGTGTAGTTGCCGTCTGCCAGTCCCTGCACGACGCTGGCTGGCAGTGTCACCTCCCAGGTGCCGTCAGAGAGCACCTGAGTGGTGTAATCGACGTTCTGGAAGCTGACGGTGACTGTCTGTCCGGCATCCGCTACCGACGCACTGCCGCTGATAGCGACCGCTTCCAGCACCTCTACCGAATTGATGATGTTGTCGCCACCGATGGCATTGACGGTCAGCACTGGCGGCGTGAGATCGACCGTAACGGCGCTGGTCAGCGAACCACTGTTACCGGCGGCATCGCTGGCATTGACCACCAGCGTAGTAACCCCCTCGCCCAGCGTCTGCACCTGATCTGCTGTTAAGGTCAGCGTCCAGTTACCCTGCGCATCCACCGTAGCGGAATAATCATTCCCGCCCAGCGTCACGCTGACGGTCTGGCCGTTGCCCGCTACACCGGTGCTGCCGGTCAGCGTCTGGCCGCCCCCCTGTTCCGCCAGGTTCAGATAACCATCGCCAAACGGGGTGTCTATGCTGACGGCCAGCGACGCCGTCGCCACGGTGATTTCACGCGTTTCGGTTACCGGGTTACCCGCCGCATCGCTGACCGTCACGGTCAGGATGTACGCCCCGGCCGGAATGCCGGCCAGCGAACCCGCAGGCAGCGTCAGATTCCACTCGCCGTTCTGGTCAACCGTGGTGGTCCAGGTCTGGTTGTTCAGGGTAATGGTGACCTGCTGTCCGGCTTCGGCATTGCTGTTGCCGCTGAGAACTATCGGCGCGGTGCTTTCGGCAATATTGATACTGTTATCGCCCGCAACCGTATTCAGTGTCAGGGTCGGTGGCGTCAGATCCACCGTCACGCTGCCCTGGCTGCTGCCGGTGTTACCCGCTGCATCCTGGACTGTGACGGTATAGTTCAGGAGATCTTCCGGCAGACCGGCCAGCGCGGAAGCCGGCACGCTGATCTGCCAGTTGCCATTGCCGTCGACGGTGCCGTTGTAGGTTGCGCCATTCAGCAGCACGCTCACCGTCTGGCCGTCACCGGTTATGCCGGTGGTGCCGCTCAGGGTTTGTGCTGTGGCGATCTCGCTGCTGTTGAGCAGGCCATCGCCAAAGGCCGAGACGATCTGCGGTGCTGGCAGCGTCGCCAGCACGCTGAGCGCTGCCTCGCTGCTCAGGGTCGCCCCACCGCTGTCCGTTGCGGTGACCGTCAGGGTGTAAGGCCCATCGGCGAGCGCCGTCAGTGCCTCAGCCGGAACGATCACTGTCCAGCGGCCGCTGGCCGAGACCTGCGCGGTGTAGCTGATGTTGTTAAACAGCAACGTGACCGTGCTGCCCTCTGTCACGTTCACCGACGTACCGGTGACGACCAGGGCCTGACCCAGCTCCTGCGCATTCAGGTAGTTATCTTCGCTGATGGCATCCATCGCCAGGCCAGAGGCATCGCTGTTGACGTCAAAGGTGAGATTGCTGGTGGAGGTGTTGCCCGCCACATCGCTGACTGCCACGGTAAAACTGGCGCTGCCATCATTAATCGCGGCCAGCGCACCGGCTGGCACGATCAGGCTCCATGCCCCGCTCGCCTGCACGGCGGCGCTGTAGACTGTGCCGTCAACGGTGACGGTGACCAGCTGACCCGCTTCGACGTTGGTGGTGGTGCCGGAGAGACGTTGATCGGTGAGGCGCTCAGCGCCATCGACCACGTTGTTACCGGCAAAGGCATCCAGCGTCAGGGTCGGCAGTGTGCCTGGCTCCACTTTCAGCGCCAGGTCGCGGCTGGTGGTGGTGGCATTTCCTGCCGCATCGCTGGCGGTCACGGTCAGCGGATAGCTGCCGTTGCCCAGCCCGGTGTAAACCGTGGCGGGCAGCTCCAGCGACCAGACGCCGTTGACGTCTGCGGTGGTGCTCAGGGTGGTGCCGTTGAAGCTGGCCACAATCAGGGCGTTAGCTTCGCTGCTGCCGGTCAGCGTCAGCGGCTGCTGACTTTCAGCGGCGTTAATGATGCCATCGGATGGCGTAATGAAGTTCAGCACCGGAGGCAGTGTATCCACCACCAGGTTGCCATCAGCCTGGCTGCTGTTGCCCGCCACATCACTGACGACCACGGTGTAGCCACTATTGCCCTGCGGCAATGCAGACAAGACATCGGCCGGAACGGCGACCTGCCAGTTGCCTGCAGCATCGACCGTGCCGCTGTAGTTGTTGCCGCCCAACGTCACGACGACGGTCTGGCCGTCGCCGGTCACGCCAGTGTTACCGGTGATCGTACCACCGGCAGCGGCTTCCTCTCCGTTCAGAATGCCATCATCAAAGGCCACGCCCGGGGTCGCCACCGGCAATGCAGTGGCGATCACCGTCAGGGTAGCGTCGCTGGTCGCCAGCGGCTGTCCGTTAGCGTCGCTGGCGGTGGCGGTGATGGTCTGCGGGCCGTCTGCCGATCCGGTAAAGGTGCCTGCCGGTAAGGTCAGGCTCCAGCTTCCATCTGCCGTCACGGTGGTACTGACCGTGGTGCCGTTGGCCAGCACGGTAACAATGCTGCCATCAGGCAGACCGCTGGTGCTGCCGCTGACCACGACGGCGCCACCCAATTCCTGCGCATTGAGGTAGTTGTCGTCACTGACGGGTGCCAGCGCGATCGACGGCAGAGTGTTGTCCACACTGAAGTCAAGCGTGCTGCTGGCGGTGTTACCGACGGCGTTGATGACGCTGACGTTCAGCGTCTGGTTGCCTTCTCCCAGCTCAGCCAGGGCGCCCGCAGGCAGAATAATGCTCCAGTTGCCGCTGGCCTCGACCACACCGCTGTATTCGATGCCATTCAGGGAGATGATCACCTGCTGGCCCGGTTCGACATTCGTGCTGCTGCCGCGCACCGTTATCGGCTGCAGCTGCTCCGCTGCCGTGACGATGCCGTCACCGGCGAAGGTGCTGCTGTCGATGGTCAGTACAGGCTGCACGTCCGACGCGGTTGCCACATTCAGATCAACCACCTGGCTGCTCTGATTCCCGTTAGCACTGGTTTCCGTCACCGTCACCAGATTACTGCCAGGAGGCAGCGCCGCCAGCGCTTCAGGGGCGATCTGCAGCGTCCACTGGCCGTTAACGCCAACGGTGGTGCTGTAGAGCTGGTCATTGAGCTGGACCGTGACCACGTCGCCATTCTGACCACTGCCACTCACCACCAGCGGCTCTGCCAGTTCCCCGACGTTCAGCGCGTTATCACCGCTGACCGGCGCGACGACCAGCGGAGGCGGCGTAGTCGCAACCGTCAGGGCACTGTTCTGGCTGCTGCTGTTACCGGCTGCGTCAGTGACGGTGACCACCACCGGATAGCTGCTGCCATTGGTCAGACCGGCAAGCGCCGCTGGCGGAACAGCCAGCGCCCAGTTTCCGTCACCATCAACGGTGCCGGTGTAGGTCACGCCATTCAGCGTCACGCTGACGCGGTCGCCTTCACTGCCTGCGCCGCTGAAACTGAACCCTGCCGCCTGCTCAGCGATGTTCAGCACGCCATCACCCGCGGGCGCAGCGATACTGAAGTCTGGTGCCGTGGTATCCACGGTAACCGGGAATGGCGTGGTAGCCACGTTGCCACTCACGGTGGTGACGGTCACGTTGAGATCGTAACGGCCATCTGGCAACTGTTGCAGATTCGCAGCAGGCACGGTGGCGGTCCAGCTGCCATCGGCGGCAACCACTGCGTCATAGGTCTGGCCATTCAGCGCAAGGCTGACGCTACTACCTGGCGTAACGGTGCCGCTGAGGGTCAGATCGGTGGCGGTTTCAGCCTCATTAATCGTGCCATCGGTAGCAATCGGGTTAACGGTCAGCGCCGGTACGCCGGTATCAACAATCAGCGGCTCGCTGATGCTGGTGCTGTTACCTGCTTCATCACTCACCGTCACGGTAATCGGATTGCTGCCCTGCGCAAGTGCCTGCAGTCTGTCTGCGGGTATCGTCACGCTCCATTCACCATTCGCGTCTACAGTGGCCGGATAGCTGGTACCGCCCAGGGTCACGCTGACGGCCTGGCCTGGCAGCACTGTGCCGGTCAGCGTCTGCGCCGCGCTGGCTTCATCGGTATTGAGTATGCCGTCAGTGAATGGCGTGTTGATTTGCGGGTCTGCCAGCGGCGCGGTCGCCACCAGCAGCGGCAGGCTGTTCTGCACATCACCCGAAGAGACGGTAACGCTGGTCGTGCCCTGCGGCAGCGTCGCCAGATCGGCAGCCGGCACGGTCAGGGTCCACGCACCGGTTTCATCGGTTGTGGTGGTGTAGACGGTGCCGCCAGTCACCAGCGTTACGCTGATCGGGCTGTTAGCCGGCAGGTTCGCTGAACCGCCGCTGAGGATAAGATCGCTCTGCGCCTCCAGGGCATTCAGCGCATTGTCGTCACTGATTGGGGCAATCGACAGCGACGGTACGGGTGAAGTAACCACGCTAAACTGCCCTTCAGCAGGCAGCGCCGGGTTACCGGCCACATCGGTAATCGCCACGGTGAAGGTTTTATCGCCTGCACCGCCCAGCGATCCGGCTGGCAGCGACACACTCCAGCTACCGTTCGCCTGTACTACGCCATCGTAAGACTGGCCATTGATGGTCAGCAATACCGGCTGACCTGCCGGTACGCCGGTGACGTTACCGGTGACCAGAATGTCGGTGAGCTGTTCAGCGCTGTCGACCTGATTATCGCCGGTCACGGGATTAATGGTCAGCGCCGGCGACGTTGCCGCCAGCACAGTGACGCTGGTCGGTACGGTGCTGCTGTTACCATATGCATCGCTGAGTACCACATCCACCGGATAGGTTGCGTCACCCAGTTGGCTGATAATCGCGGCGGGCACCGTAACACTCCACGCGCCATCGGTATCCACGGTGGCGGTGTAGGTCTCGCCATTGAAACTCACCGTGACGGTGTCGCCCTGGGCCCCCCCGCGTCCGTCGAGTGTGAGATCCTGAGTGTGTTCAGCGATATTGATATAACCATCACTGCCCGGCGTGGAGACTTCCAGCAACGGCGGTGTGGTGGCGAAAATCAGCGAACTGCTGGCTGGCGTGGTATTACCATCGGCGTCTGTCGCCACTACCGATACCGGTTGGGTACCGTTGGGCACATTTACCAGGTCGGATGCCGGAACGGTGACACTCCAGCTGCCACCCTGCGCCACCACGGCGCTGTAGGCCACGTTATTCAGCGTGACGCGGATGATGTCGCCTTCGTCGCCGGTTCCGCTGACGATTAGCGGCTGCTGCGCGTCGCTGACGTTGATCACGCCATCATCGCTGAGATCGTTGAGCGTCAGAGCGGGCACCGCGGTAGCCACCCGCAGTTCCGTATTCTGAGTGCTGATGTTACCGGCCGGATCGGTCACGGTGACGGTCACCGGATAGGTCTGATTGGTCAGCGTGCCGAGATCGGCCACCGGGACGGATGCACTCCAGTTACTGTTTTCGTCAACAATGGCGGTGTAGGACTTACCGTTTAATTCCACCGTCACGCTGTCGCCCGGGGTGCCGGTTCCGCTGATTTGCAGCGGCGTAGTGAGTTCGTTGTTGGTCAGGACGCCATCACCGCCCGGTGCGGTAACGGTTGCAACCGGAGGCTGCGTGCTGACCGCCAGGGGCTGCGTCTGCGTGGTGGTGTTACCGCTGGCATCAGTCAGCGTAACTACCAGCGTATAGCTGCTGCCATCTGACAGGGCCTGCAGCGCCGCTGGCGGCAGATCCACCGTCCAGTTGCCCTGCCCATCTACGGTGGCGCTGTAACTCTCGTTATTCAGCGAGACAGACACCACTTCGCCCGGCAACGCACCTGAACCGCTGACCGGCAGACCGGCAGCCACTTCGCTGCTGTTGAGAATGCCATCGCCGCCTGCGACCTCTGCCACAATCAGATTCGGTGGCAGCGTGTCGACGCTGAAGTTGAGCGTCTCATCCACGCGGTTGCCTGCTTCATCAATCGCGGTAATGATCAGGCTGTTGGCGCCCTGTGGCAGTAAGGCGAGATCGGCGGCCGGCAGCGCCAGGCTCCAGCTGCCGTCTGCATTGACCGTGGTGCTGTAGGTTTTACCGTTAAGTTCCAGTTCAACCTGCTGGCCCGGCACGGCTTTGCCAGTGCTGCCGCCGATCAGCAGATCGCTGCCCGCTTCCACCCGGTTGAGAAGGCCATCGGTGATTGCGCTCTCCTCCAGCGTGATTTGCGGCAGCGTGGCTGCGACTACATTCAGTTGAGCGGAGTCGGTCAGCAGTGCGCCGGTGGCGTCGGTGGTGGTGACCGAAATCAGTTTTACGCCGTCGGTGATAGTGGTGAGATCGCCTGCCGGAACAGTGACGCTCCAGAAGCCATTGCTGTTCACTACCGCGCTGTAATTATTGCCATTAAAGTTAACCTGCACCGCCTGGCCCGGGTTAACGCCTACCGCAGAGCCGCTGATGATCAGATCGCTGCTCAGCTCCTGCTGGTTAAGGAAACCATCAAGGCTGACAGGTTCACTAATGGAGACCACGCCAGGTTCGCCTGCCGCCGGGGCGACGTTAATATCGCGGGTGTCGGTAGCTGAGGCGCCTGCCGCCGTTGTGACGCTGACCGCGATGGTGCTGCTGCCCGCCGCCAGTGCGCTGAGCGCCGCAGAGGGGATCTGCGTGCTCCAGCTGCCATCCGCGTTGACCAGCGCAGTGTAATTTTGGCCGCCCAGGGTAATGGTGACCGTCTGGCCCGCCTCCACGTTGCTGGTGCTGCCGGACAGCGTCTGGTCCAGCGCTTTTTCGCTGTTATCCAGCAGATCGTCACCGGCAAACAGGGCGATCGTCACCGTCGGCGTACCCGGTTCCGCTGGCGCTTCCACCGCAATCACCCGATCTTCGCTGACTGTTACGCCCGCCTGATTGGTGACTGTGGCCGCGATAGTCGCGTTGCCCGCCGTCAGTGCCGCCAGCGCGCTGGCCGGGACGCTCAGGCTCCAGCTGCCATCCGCGCCGACCGTGGCGCTGTAAGTCTGGTCGCCCAGCGTAACGGTCACGACCTGACCCGCCTCGACATTGGTTGAGCTGCCGCTCAGCAGCTGATCGCTGGTTTTCTCATCGTTGCTCAGCACGTCATCTACGGCGAACTGATCGAGCGTGATAGTGGGCTGGCCCGGCCCGGTAACCGGCGGCTCAACCGTGATCGGCAAGGTGTCGCTGACGGTAGTACCTGCCGCGTTGCTGACCGTGACCACCAGCGAGGCAGAACCTGCTGCCAGCGCACCGAGTGCATCGGCCGGAATGGCAATGTTCCAGCTGCCGTCGGCGCCAACCGTTCCGCTGTAGTTCTGGCCGCCCAGCGTCACCGTGACAATCTGGCCCGCCTCGACGTTGGTGGTGCTGCCGGAGACCGCCTGCGCTTCCAGCTTCTCATCGTTGCTCAGGATGTTGTCGTCAGCAAAGGCATTGAGGGTTAGCGTCGGGGTGCCTGGCCCGGTGCCCGAGGACTCCACCAGGAAGTCGCGGGTTTCAGTGATCTGAGTACCAGACTGATCTGTCACCGTCACATTCAGGGCTGCGCTACCGGCTGTCAGCGCTGCCAGTGAACTGGCAGGAATCGACACGCTCCAGCTGCCATCCGCGCCGACCGTGGCGGTAAAAGTCTCTCCGTTCAGAGTGACAGTGACCTGCTGGCCTTCACCGATATTAGTGGTGGTGCCGCTCAGCAGCTGATCGCTGGCTTTCTCGCTGTTGCTGAGGATGTCATCCCCGGCAAAGGCGTCGATGGTTACGGTGGCTTCACCCGGCTGCGTTACCGGGGCTTCGACAGTGACTGGCTGCGTTGAAGTGACTGTGTCGCCCGCTGCATTACTGACCGAGACGGTCAGTGTGGTGGTGCCTGCTGCCAGCGCATTCAGCGCGGCTGACGGCACGGCGACGCTCCAGCTGCCATCACCCTGCACGCTGGCACTGTAGGTCTGACCGCCCAGGGTAACCGTCACGATCTGCCCGGTTTCGATATTACTGGTGCTACCGCTGACAAGCTGATCGACCGCTTTTTCGTCGTTGCTCAGAAGGTTGTCGCCGGCGAAATCATTCAGGGTCAGAGACGGCACGCCCGGTTCCGTTACTGGCGTCTCAACTGCGATATCGCGGATTTCGGTAGTGCTCACGCCATCGGCATTGCTGACGGTGACGCTGATGGCATTAGCTCCCGCAGGCAGATTACCCAGCGCGGCTGCCGGAATAATTACACTCCAGTTACCACTGCCATCGACGGTGCCGAGGTAAGTCTGGCCACCGAAGGTGACTGTCACCGTCTGGCCCGCTTCGATGTTGGTGGTGGAGCCGGAGAGCGTCTGGGCCGTCCCTTTTTCATCGTTGCTGAGGATGTCATCCCCGGCAAACTGACCAATGGTGACGGTGGGTTCGCCCGGCAGTGTGACAGGCGCTTCCACGGTGATGGGCAGCGTGCCGGTCACGGTATCACCGGCCACATTGCTGACTGAAACCGTCAGCGTCGTTTCACCTGCCGCCAGGGCGCTCAGGGCCGCCGATGGCAAAGTAACGCTCCAGTTGCCCTGCGCATCAACGCTGCCGCTGTAAGTCTGGCCGCCCAGGGTGACGGTTACCAGCTGACCGGGTTCAACATTGCTGGTGCTGCCGGTGAGTGTCTGATCGGTGACTTTCTCCCCATTACTCAGCACGTTGTCCCCGGCAAAATCATCCAGCGTGACGGATGGCGGGCCCGGAACGACCGGCGTATCAATGCTGATCGCGCGGTTTTCACTGGCTTCAATGCCAGCCTGGCTGGTGACGACCGCGGAAATCGCAACCGAACCGGCTGCCAGCGCATTCAGTGCCGCAGGCGAGAGCGTGACGCTCCAGTTGCCCTGCGCATCCACTACTGCGCTGTAGGTCTGATCGCCCAGCGTGATGGTGACAACCTGGCCCGCTTCCACATTGGTGGTGGTGCCGCTAAGTACCTGATCGCTGCTTTTCTCGGCATTGCTGAGAATGTCATCACCGGCAAACTGATCGATGGTGATAACGGGCGTACCCGGCTGAGTCAGTGGTGGTTCTACGTTTACGGTCAGGCTACCGCTGGCAGCGGTTCCTGCCTGGTTAGCAACGGTGGCAGTCACCGTGGTGGTGCCGGATGCCAGTGCGGTCAGCGCATCAGCAGGCACGGTAATGCTCCAGCTACCGTCGCCTGCCACGCTGCCGCTGTAGCTCTGGCCGCCCAGGGTAACCGTGACGATCTGCCCGGCTTCGACGTTGGTGGTGCTGCCGCTAAGAGTCTGATCGCTGGTTTTTTCTGCGTTGCTCAGCACGTCGTCGCCGGTAAACGGGGCGATCGTCAGGGCTGGCACGCCAGGGGTGGTGTCAGGTGCCTGCACCTGGATACCCAGGCTGGCGGAAGCCGCCGTGCCCGCGGCGCTGGTCACACTGACCGAAATGGTGCTGCTGCCTGCAGCCAGCGCCGAGAGTGCGGCAGCCGGAATTGAGACGCTCCAGCTGCCATCCGCCCCCACAGTGGCGTTATAGCTCTGTCCGCCCAATGTCACACTGACCTGCTGGCCCGCTTCGACATTGCTGGTGCTGCCGGACAACGTTTGTGGCGTGGTTTTTTCGCTGTTATCCAGCAGGTTATCGCCCGCAAACGGGTTCAGGCTAATGGACGGCGCAGCCGGTGTGCCGGGATCGGCGGCCGCGACGGTAATGGGCAGGCTGCCGGTGGTCGTCGTGCCCGCCGCGTTAGTGACGCTGACGTCGATGGTGGTGGTGCCTGCGGCGAGTCCCGCCAGCGCGGCAGCAGGAATAGTGACGCTCCAGCTGCCGTCAGCACCGACGGTGGCGTTGTAGGTCTGGCCGCCCAGCGTGACAGTGACAATCTGACCCGCTTCGACATTACTGGTGGTGCCGCTCAGTACCTGATCGCTGCTTTTTTCCGCGTTATCCAGAACATCATCGCCAGCGAATGCATTGAGCGTGATAGCAGGCGTCCCCGGCGTGACCGGTGTTCCAGGATCGGTGCCACCGTCATTGCCGCCACCGTTACCCCCACCGCCGCCGCCACCACCACCGCCGACGCCAACGGCCAGACCGGCTAAGCCGAGCACACCCAGACCGCCCGCCGTTATCACACCCATCGAGGTGTTGGCGTTATCTGCCAGCAGCAGCGGCTCTACGCTGTCGAGTGATTCATAGGTTGGCGTGACCGACGTGGAAGCGAGTTCAGCCCCTTCTGCGGTCTGCGGAAAGAGCGCGTGTTCCGGTGGGTTGACGCCATCATCGAACACCAGTTCGCTGTGCTGGCCATCGGCGTCGTCGAGGAAGAATTTCTGATAGCGGACAGTCTTGCCGTCGCGCATATGCAGCACCAGATCGTTACCCTGGCGCTCATACTGCGTCACCATGTCGCGGGTGCCGCTGATGCGCACGACGCTGGGCTCGGTGAGGTTAATGGATTGTGACGAACCGCTGACGGACTGCGAGATGAGTGTGCCGTTTTCGCGCGAGATAATGTCTACACGGCCTTGCGTGAGTTCTGCCATTTGTAACCTCTACTCCACCAGATTAGCTAATATACTGAATCCATAAACATAAAATTATTTTATGCTTACAGTGTTCACACATAGTTTCACCTTCTGAAGATCAGAAGATGTCTTAACCTGGTGTATGTCGAAACGGCAAAGCCAAAGCTGGTCACACGCTCTAATCAGAGTGGCGAGTGACGGTGTTATTGTTAGTTTTACTTGTACAGACTCACGCAAAATGTAACGTTTCTGACAGATTAAGTTTTAGCGTAGCCGTGTTAAAAAACAATTTCAATGTACAGATTTCATTATGTTTTAATCTTCATTACATAAGCCTCACTTGAAATAAGGCTTTCATAAAATCCGCTTTGCCTTTGTTTTTACATGTCAATTTATTGCTGACTGTTTCCGGAAATGATGCGGAAAGGTTAAAAAACCACCACTACCGGAACATCAGGGCTGTAAAAAAAATTTGTTCATTAAGCGATTCAGCCATCATTTATCAGTGGCCCTGATCCGATTTTTCAGCAGCAAGTCGTTGAAAAACGACAGTGAAATTTGAGTTAAGTCATTCTGCGGGGCGGTGGTCATGCCAGGAAAGTTCTGGAAAAAATTCGCAGCGCGACAAAAGTCGGTAAACTCCCGGTTTTGTCATTTATGCCATGTTGCAATCCCCTTCCTGATAAGAGGCGCAACGACCACTGACTCACGGCCAGTGCTACACTTTTCCGCTTTACCATTGATGAATCTGAGCTATGACCGCACTGGACGCTGCACAACAAAACAAACATCAGAGCCGCCTGAACTGGGGCACGCGCACCATCTTTTTGATCAATGGCTTAGGAATGTCAGCCTGGGCTCCGCTGGTGCCGTTTGCCCGCGATCGTCTGCAGCTCAGCGGCGCATCACTGGGCGCGTTACTGCTCTGTCTGGGTATTGGTTCGCTGGCCGCGATGCCGGTGACCGGCACACTGGTGGCGCGGTTTGGCTGCCGTCGGGTGATGTGCTTCTCTACCCTGTTAGTGCTGATGATGATGCCGCTACTGGCCACGGCTGACTCTCATCTGGTCATGGCGGCTGCGCTGATGCTGTTTGGCGCCGGGCTGGGCATGCTGGATGTGGCGATGAATTATCAGGCGGTTCAGGTTGAGCAGGCGGCGGATAAACCGATGATGTCCGGCTTCCATGGCTTCTTTAGTCTTGGTGGGATTCTGGGTGCGGGCACGGTCAGCCTGTTGCTGAGCCAGTCTTTTTCACCCCTGGCCGCCACGCTGGTGGTAATGGCAGTGATGTTGTTGCTGTTGCTGTGGCGACTGCCGGTCTTAATGAATGAACGCCTGCATCAGCCCGATCAACCCTGGCTGGTGATCCCACGCGGCTGGGTCGCGTTTCTTGGCCTGCTCTGCTTTATCCTGTTCCTGGCGGAAGGGGCCGTGCTGGACTGGGGCGCGCTGCTGCTGCTGCAGAACCCGGAGATGTCACCCGCCTGGGCCGGACTGGGCTATGCGGTGTTTTCCGTAGCGATGACGCTGGGCCGTTTTAGCGGCGATAAGATCATCCAGCGTTTTGGTCGCTACCCGGTGATGCTGACCGGCGCGCTGACCGCCGCCGCGGGCATGAGTCTGGCCGTCTGGCTGCCGTGGCCGGAGATCGCCCTGCTGGCTTTCCTGCTGGTCGGCTTTGGTTTATCTAACACGGTGCCGATGTTGTTCAATGCTGCCGGGAATCAACAGGATATGCCTGCGAACCTGGCGATTTCTGCCATGACAACGCTGGGATATGCGGGTATTCTCTCAGGTCCGGCTTTAATCGGATTCATTTCGCAATGGATCAGCCTCAGCGGCGCATTTTTAGCGATCGCCCTGTTGCTGTTAGCGGTAGCCGCCAGTGCGCGAAAAGTTGCGCAATAATTCAGGTACCTGACACGCTATGTTGTATAAGTTTCCACTGACCTCCGGCAACGTCACCCGCTTTTTTGTGGTTTTCAATCTGGTGCTCCTGCTGGCGCTGGGCTTTATGGTGCATAACTCGGTGAATGCCTGGCTGACCGGGAAGCGCTATGCCATGGACGATCTGGCACGTGACGTTCAGAAGCGCATTGATGCCTATCGCTTTGCTACCTGGCAGATCTATGAAAACCTTTCTACAAGTGCGGCAGGTGCAACACCCGGCAGTAACCTGCAGGAGACGCGACTGCGTCCCGACGTCTACTACCTGGAAAAAACCCGGCGTAAAACGGAAGCGCTGATTTTCGGCTCACATGACAGCAGCACGCTGGATATGACCATGCGGATGTCGAACTATCTCGACACGCTGTGGGGCGCAGAAAATCCCACCTGGTCGATGTACTTTTTAAATGGTCAGGACAATAGCCTGATTATGATCTCGACCCTGCCGCTGAAAGATATGGCGACGCGTTATAAAGAGAGTGCCATCAGTTCAATGGTTGATGGCCGTCGTGCTGAGATGTTGCAGCAGGCGAATGCGCTCGATGAGCGCGAGAGTTTCTCACCGCTGCGCCACCTCGCCTTCCAGAACGATCACTATTTCACGCTGCGTACCACCTTTAACCAGCCAGGCCATCTGGCCACGGTGGTCGCCTTTGATCTGCCGGTTAACGATATTGTTCCGCAGAACATGCCGCTGGAAAATTTCCAGCTGCGTCAGGACAGCTCAATGCCTGCCAGCAGCAGTGAACAGCAGGAGGTGGAAAATACCCGCATCTCACTGGTTAATCCCAATATCGAGATTACGGCCACCCTGCCCAGCACCTCGCTGCAGCTGGTTTATCAGGTGCCGATTGGCCGTCTGATTATCGACACCCTGCATAATCTGCTCTGGCCGCTGCTGATTAACCTGCTGCTGTTCCTGCTTTCACTGGCGGGTATCGTGCTGCTGCGCCAGCAGTCGCTGCGTCCCAGCGAGAACCAGAGCGCTGAACTCGATTCGCTGCGGGTATTGAATGAAGAGATTGTGGCCAGTCTGCCGGTCGGCCTGCTGGTGTATGACTTTGCCAGCAACCGCACCCTGTTGAGCAATAAGATTGCTGAACATCTTTTGCCTCACCTCAATCTGCAGAAGATCATTAATATGTCCGACCAGCATCAGGGCGTGCTGCAGGCCACCATCAATAACGAAGTGTATGAGATTCGCCACGCCCGCAGCGTGCTTTCGCCGCATACCCAGCTGTTTATGATGCGTGACCAGGATCGTGAGCTGCTGGTGAATAAGAAGCTGCAAAAAGCGCAGCAGGTGCTGGATCGTAACCATCAGATGCGACAGCAGCTGCTGCACAATCTGGGCCACGCGCTGAATCAGCCCCTGGAGAAGATGGTGACGCAGCTGGTACAGCTCAGCCAGCGTGATGCCGATGAGACCGTGCTGGACCTGCTCGATGAGAGTCAGGGGCTGGCGCGGCTGGTGGATGATATCGTGCTGCTGAACCGGCTTGAGGCGCACGACTGGTCACCCGATGCGACCGTCTTTAACCTGCAGGAACTGCTGGATGAGATCGCACTGGAAAGCCTGCCGCTGATGCGCCGCAAAGGGCTGTCGCTGGTGGTGAATAATCACCTGGCTAATGATGAGACGCGCTTTGGCGACCGTCGCGCCCTGCGTAAAGTGCTGACCACGCTGATGCACTACGCCCTGACCACCACCCGCTGGGGGAAAATCACCCTGGAAGTTAAGGCTGCGGACAAGCAGGCCGATAGATTGATTATCGAGCTGGTGGACACCGGTGCGGGCCTGACGGTAGATGAACTGGCCAATGTCGACTTCCCGTTCCTGGGCGATACCAGTCAGGATCGCTACGGACAGGCTTCTGGCATGGCGTTCTTCCTCTGTAAGCAGCTCTGCAAGCAGATGGGCGGCAGCCTGGATATCGTGGCAAAAGCGGATATCGGCACGCGCTACAACATGCAGTTGCCGCTGGTGCTGGAGCAGAAGCGCGAAGAAGAAGAGGAAAAAATTCTGGATGGCGTTACCGCGCTGGTGGAGATCACCGTGGAGGACGTACATAAAATTGTCTGCCGCCATCTGGAAAACTGGGGAGCGCGTTGTCTGACACCCGACGAGCGCATTTCCGGTCAGGATCACGATGTGCTGGTGACCGACGATCCATCAAAGCTTAGCGGCTGGGCACTGCTGCTGGCGGAAGATGAACTGGGGCACCATGCACTGAACGACCAGCAGTATCGGGTCAATTTCAATCTCAGTAATGCGCTGCTGGATGCATTGCTGGCACTGATAGAGAAGCAACTGTCGCATGATGTGATGGATAACGACACGGAAGACGACGCGGCCACGCCATTGATGAGCGGCGGCTATTTCCAGCTGTTTACGGAGACAGTACCGGTTGATGTGAAGAGGCTGTATACTGAGTCGGCGGAAAAGGACTACGCCTCGCTTGCTCAGACAGCGCATCGCCTAAAGGGCGTGTTTGCCATGCTCAATCTGACTCCCGGCAAACAGCTTTGTGAAGAGTTAGAACACCACATTAAAGCGTGTGACGATTCAAACATTACAAATACCACCAGTGATATTGACGCTTACGTCAATCAACTGCTGCAGCAAGGTAACCAATAAGATGAATAACTTAAACGTAATTATTGCCGATGACCATCCAATTGTCCTTTTCGGTATCCGAAAATCTCTGGAACAAATTGAATGGGTTAACGTTGTAGGTGAGTTCGAAGACTCAACAGCACTGATCAATAATCTGTCCAAGCTTGACGCCAACGTCCTGATCACCGACCTCTCTATGCCAGGTGAGAAGTATGGCGATGGTATTACGCTGATTAAATATATTAAACGCCACTACCCGGATCTCTCGATTATTGTTCTGACCATGAACAATAACCCGGCGATTCTGAGTTCAGTGCTTGATCTCGATATCGAAGGGATTGTACTGAAACAGGGCGCGCCAACCGATTTGCCAAAGGCACTGGCTGCACTGCAGAAAGGCAAGAAATATACGCCGGAAAGCGTTGCGAAACTGCTGGAGAAAATCAGCGCGGGTGGTTATGGCGACAAACGCCTGTCACCGAAAGAGAGCGAAGTGCTGCGTCTGTTTGCAGAAGGTTTCCTGGTCACCGAGATTGCCAAGAAGCTGAACCGCAGTATCAAAACCATCAGTAGCCAGAAGAAATCAGCGATGATGAAACTGGGCGTGGATAACGATATCGCACTGCTGAACTACCTGTCGTCTGTCAGCCAGACTCAGGTCGAAAGAGACTAAGTTACTTCCTGAGGCGGTGCAGCCTGCACCGCCTCGCCTCTGCCCTTTCCTGCCCTACCCCATCCGCGTTTTACGTACCCGATCAGCATAGATTGCCAGCGTCACTTTCAGCACATCTAACGTCACCGGTTTCGACAGGCAGTTATCCATGCCCGCATCCATGCAACGCTGTTTCTCTTCCGCCAGCGCATTCGCCGTCACGCCAACGACCGGGAAGAGATGGCCCAGCTGACGCAACCGCTGCGTCAGGCGATAACCATCCATATTCGGCATGTTCACGTCGGTGAGTACGATATCAATCTCATTACGACTCAGTACATTAAGTGCATCGACGCCATCCTGCGCAGTCTTCACCTGATAGCCCAGCGTGCCGAGCTGTTCCGACAGCAGCATGCGGTTAATCGGATGGTCATCGACAATCAGCACCATGATGTCATCGTTATGCACTTTCTCTTCTACCGGCGCGGCCAGCAACAGCGCATCTGCGGCGTCGTTGCCCAGTGCGATTCGATAGATGCGCGCCAGCAGCGCCGGAACCTCATGCAGCGTGGCGGTAGAGTGGATCCAGCGGCCAGGCTGACGTTCACGCGGCATATCCACATGCGATCCATCGAAAGTGACCAGTGCCCGCAGCGGAACATCAATATCCAGTTCGTAATCGGTCATCACCACATCGTCATGGCCAGGCTTACCGTTATACTCCGCGACCTGAATGCCCTGCTGCTGAATCTGACGCGTAATAAATTCCGCGAGGTACTCGTTACGCATCGCCAGCCAGATTTTCTTATCCTGTAAATCCTCCAGCAGCATCAGTGACGGCTTCTGGCCTTTGTAGATTGGAATACGCACAATAAACTGGCTGCCCATGCCTGGCTCTGAGTCGACCTCAATGTCGCCATCCATCATATTGATCAGCTTTTCACAGATCGCCAGTCCCAGCCCGGTGCCCTGGAAATTACGCTGCACGCCATTTCCCACCTGGAAGAAAGGATCAAACAGGCGTGGCAGCTCTTTAGCCGGAATGCCAACGCCAGTATCACGGACGCGGAATGCCAGATAGCCCTGCGCAACGTAAGCGTGGAGGATAATACAGCCCGTATGCGTGAACTTAATCGCGTTATTCAGCAGGTTAGAGATCACCTGCTGCAGACGCAGCGGATCGCCGTCCAGCACCTGCGGAACGTCATGTTCAATAAAGCAGTAGAGCGTAAGCCGCTTCTTCACCACCAGCGACAGATAGTTGCCGACGATGTGGGTCACGATTTCACGAGGTGCAAACGGACGCGGCTCAATTTTCAGCTGCTCTGATTCGATTTTTGAGAAGTCGAGAATATCGCTGATGATTTTCAGCAGCAGGCTGGAGGAGTTGTTCATCGCCGTCACCAGCGAGTCGATACCGCTGGGCAGCTCTTTGGTCTGCAGCAGATCGAGATTACCGATAATGCCATAAAGCGGCGTGCGCAGTTCGTGACTGACCGTGGCAAGGAACATCGATTTTGACTGGCTCGCCTGCTCTGCCGCGTGGGCCATCTCCTGCAGCGACTGCTCCATCCGCACGCGCGCCGAGACATCGACCAGCACGCAAATCGCCACGTTCTCATTACGATAGCGCGAATGCACGAAGCTGATTTGCAAATTGGTATTACTGCCGGTGAGCACATCGACAAAGTTGACCTGCTGCCCGCCAATAATCTCATTCAGCCGCAGGCGATCTTCCTGCGTCAGCAACGTCAGATAATTGTGCGCCAGCTCGTTACTCAGAATATTGGTGCCGTCGCTGGTGCGTAAAATACAGATCCCGACCGGCGCAGAGGCGACAATCTTACGGTTAAACTGCTCATGCTCTTCCAGCCGGTGCGCGTTCTCCTCCGCCGGCAGGAACATCCGGCGCTCAAACAGCCAGGCGAGGGTAAACAGTATAACGGCGCTGAAAATATTGAGCAGCAGCGCATTAATGATCATCAGCTTGAGCTGATCCACCATCACGTCGGTAGATATCGACCACACCACGTTAAGATCGGAAGGCGGCAGCGGCTTTTTCAGAACCAGCTGACGATAACCATTCAGGTATCCGAACCAGGTTTTATCATCAGGAAGACTATCGAGCGAGAAGCCCAGCCCGCCGCGCCGCGAATTTAGCAGTGGACGATAATTTTCATCGGTAATGGACGCGATAATCGGCAGGCTGCCCGGCTGAATAAACTCATCCAGACGGATATTCTGTTCGACGCCAAGCAGCGCCTGTAACTTATTAGCAACGTAGACGGGCACCACCATAAAGAAGGTTCCGACGCCTGGCTGAGCACTGCTGTTAATCCAGTACATCGGATTGCGGCGATCTTCTTCGCTGCTGTTGCGATAGCGCAGCACATTCTCACGCAGCGATTTCAGGCTGCGTTCCCGGTCAGCATTGCTGCTGCCAATCGTGAAGTCGGCCAGACACTGACTCTCGCCACCGATAAAGAACACCCGATTCAGCTCATACGATGAAGCGAAGTTACTTTTCCAGTAATTGATGTAATAACTGAGTGAATCGAGCGAGTTGCGCCAGGTATTGCTCATCGAGGTACAGTCGCCATCCGAAAACAGGGGCGTAAACTGCGGCTGAGATGTTTTACCTGGCATCATGCCGGTCAGCACATCCAGACCGCTGCTGGCGTTGGTTAAGCGGTTTTCGGTGATATATTTCAGCTCACGCATCATGTCCGCCGAATGACGCACATACCACTGTATGGTGCCGTAGTTGCTGGCAAACTCCTGCCGAACCTGCGTCTCTTTATTGTGCAGCACGCTGATAATGTAAAACGCAGTAAGAACGGCGCCCAGCGTCCAGATTAGCAGCGCCAGCGCGCGGAAAAGATAGCGCGAGATGCGAAGCGTAGTGCGGAAAGAGACAGGATATTTCAAAGGTAACTCGCAGTTGGCAAGGTTAGTCGCATCATCGATTTTTAATGCCCATACACTAGCTTTATCGGGCGTAAAAAGCCAGCCAGCCGCAGGCTTAGCGGGCGGTTTGGGAATCTTTTAAGACAGCCAAAGCAACATCTTTATCTTAGGAAGAAGTCGCCGCCTCTCCCCCTCAAACAAATGCACGCACACATCTCCTTAAAGCGACACCACAACCCCAACAAGAAAGGCCTGCTATGCCCGAAGAGCAAAGCGTCTGGCCCGCGATGGCGTGGCCGATCCGCATGGATGCGGGAACCCTTTGCGATCGGGCACAGCAGGCCTTGCGACGGCTCCCATCTGACAGCCATCAGCCAGCCATTTTCCCGCCCCGCCTCTAAGACCTCAAACAACACGCCCATCCCCTCAAAGCGACACCCAAATCCCACCAAGAAAGGCCTGCTATGCCCGAAGAGCAAAGCGTCCACGCCAGGGATGGCGTGGACGATCCGCATGGATGCGGGAATCCTTTGCGATCGGGCACAGCAGGCCTTTCGGCAGCTCCCGACTCACAGCCATCAGCCATTTTCCCGACCCGCCTCTAAGACCTCAAACAACACGCCCATCCCATCAAAGCGACATCACAACCCCAACAAGAAAGGCCTGCTATGCCCGAAGAGCAAAGCGTCTGGCCCGCGATGGCGTGGCCGATCCGCATGGATGCGGGAATCCTTTGCGATCGGGCATAGTGGGCCTTTCGGCGGCTCCCAACTCACAGCCACCAGCAACCAGCAACCAGCCTCCAGCCCTAAGCTCCCTGCTCCCTCCCCATCACACAAAAAAAACGGCAGGCCGGGTTTCCCCTGACCTGCCGTTTCTGCAACGAACCTCAGCTCACGCCAGACAAATTACTCTTCGTCTTCAGCCGCGTCGTCTTCGTCTTCTGCATCCGCTTCCGGCGCAATCTCTTCATCGTCGTTCTCTGCTTCCGGCGCGATATCTTCCTCGCCTTCCGCCACGCTACCGTCGATTGAATCCAGCTCTTCTTCTTCAACCGGCTCGGCAACACGCTGCAGACCCACGACGTTCTCATCCTCTGCGGTACGAATCAGAATCACACCCTGGGTATTACGACCCACGACGCTCACTTCTGAAACGCGGGTACGCACCAGCGTACCGGCATCGGTGATCATCATAATCTGATCGCCATCAACGACCTGAACGGCGCCAATCACCGGACCATTACGTTCGGTCACTTTGATTGAAATAACACCCTGAGTCGCACGCGACTTGGTCGGGTATTCGCTGTTGGCCGTACGCTTGCCGTAACCATTCTGCGTCACGGTCATAATTGCACCCTCTTCACGCGGCACAATCAATGACACAACGCGATCGCCTTCAGCCAGCCTGATGCCGCGTACGCCAGAGGCGGTACGACCCATCGCACGGACTGCGGTTTCTGCAAAGCGCACCACTTTACCGGCCGCTGAGAACAGCATCGCCTCATCGTTACCGTTGGTCAGCGCCACACCGATCAGCTCATCGTCGTCACGCAGATTCACGGCAATAATGCCCGCGCTGCGTGGACGGCTGAACTCTTTCAGTGCGGTCTTCTTCACGGTACCGAGCGCGGTCGCCATAAAGATATTAAAGCCTTCGGTATACTCACGTACCGGCAGAATCGCCGTAATACGCTCGTTGGCTTCCAGCGGCAGCAGGTTGACGATGGGACGTCCACGTGCGCCACGGCTTGCTTCCGGCAGCTGGTAAACCTTCATCCAGTAGAGACGGCCACGGCTGGAGAAGCAAAGAATCGTGTCATGCGTATTGGCGACCAGCAGACGATCAATGAAGTCCTCTTCTTTGATACGTGCGGCTGACTTGCCCTTACCACCACGACGCTGCGCTTCATAGTCGGTCAGCGGCTGATACTTCACATAGCCCTGATGCGACAATGTCACCACAACATCTTCCTGATTGATCAGGTCTTCGATATTAATGTCAGCCGTGTTGGCAGTAATCTCTGTGCGACGCTCATCACCGAACTGATCACGCATCAGCTCCAGCTCTTCGCGGATCACTTCCATCAGACGGTCCGCGTTCGACAGAATGCGCAGCAGCTCAGCGATCTGCTCCAGCAGCGCTTTATACTCATCCAGCAGCTTCTCGTGCTCAAGGCCGGTCAGTTTCTGCAGACGCAGATCCAGAATCGCCTGAGCCTGCTGCTCGGTCAGATAGTATTGACCATCACGGATGCCGTATTGTGGATCCAGCCACTCCGGACGCGCGGCGTCATCACCGGCACGTTCCAGCATCGCTGACACGTTACCGAGATCCCACGACTGTGCAATCAGACCCGCTTTCGCTTCTGCCGGGTTTGGTGCACGACGAATCAGCTCGATGATAGGATCGATATTCGCCAGCGCAATCGCCAGACCTTCCAGGATATGCGCACGATCGCGCGCTTTACGCAGTTCAAAGATAGTACGACGCGTCACAACTTCACGACGATGGCGAACAAAGGCGTCCAGAATCTCCTTCAGCGCCATGATCTTCGGCTGACCCTGATGCAGGGCGACCATGTTGATACCAAACGAGGTCTGCAACTGGGTCAGTGAATAGAGATTATTCAGCACGACTTCGCCGACCGCATCGCGCTTGATCTCAATCACGATACGCATGCCGTCTTTATCAGACTCATCGCGTAGTGCGCTGATGCCTTCGACACGCTTCTCTTTCACCAGCTCCGCAATCTTCTCAATCAGGCGTGCCTTGTTAACCTGATACGGCAGCTCATGAATGATGATGGTCTCGCGGCCCGTTTTAGCATCGGCTTCCACTTCGCCACGCGCACGAATATAAATTTTACCGCGTCCGGTGCGGTACGCTTCTTCGATGCCACGGCGACCATTGATAATAGCGGCGGTCGGGAAATCAGGCCCCGGAATGTGCTCCATCAGCTCTTCAATGCTGATGTCTTCATTTTCAATGTAAGCCAGACAGCCGTTAATCACTTCACGCAGGTTATGCGGCGGAATGTTGGTTGCCATACCCACGGCGATACCGGAAGAGCCGTTCACCAGCAGGTTAGGAATTTTGGTCGGCAGAACTTCAGGGATCTGCTCAGTGCCGTCGTAGTTCGGTACGAAATCGACGGTCTCTTTTTCCAGGTCAGCTAACAGGTCGTGGGCGATCTTCGACATGCGAATTTCGGTATAACGCATCGCCGCGGCGGAGTCGCCGTCGATGGAACCGAAGTTGCCTTGTCCGTCCACCAGCATGTAACGCAGGGAGAAAGGCTGGGCCATACGTACAATGGTGTCGTAAACGGCGAAATCACCATGCGGGTGATATTTACCGATAACGTCACCGACGACGCGGGCAGATTTTTTATAGGGTTTGTTCCAGTCGTTACCCAGTACGCTCATCGCAAAAAGTACGCGACGATGAACCGGCTTCAGGCCATCACGCACATCGGGTAAAGCTCGGCCAACGATGACCGACATGGCGTAACCGAGGTAAGAATTTTTTAATTCTTCTTCGATATTGACCGGTGTAATTTCTCTCGCAAGGTCGCTCATGGAGCCGCTATCCCTCTACTTAATCCCGGATTTTAAAGGTGCGAAAGTATATCACACTGCAATGCTCTGGTGAACGCTAACCACCGATTTCACCCGCTTTTCCTTGCGCCTGAAAGGTGTGCCATCTGCGGTTAAGCGTTTATACTGTGGGCACATTTTGTCAGGAGTTACGATTCAATGAATGCACAACCGCAGAATCATCAGCAGAACGTCGATGCGCAGGAAATTGCCAAGTTTGAGGCCGTTGCCTCGCGCTGGTGGGATCTGGAGGGTGAATTTAAACCGTTGCACCGCATTAACCCGCTGCGCCTGGGCTATATCGCGCAGCATAGCAACGGCTTGTTCGGTAAAACCGTGCTCGACGTCGGATGCGGCGGCGGCATCTTAGCCGAAAGCATGGCGCGCGAAGGCGCCGTGGTCACGGGTCTGGACATGGGCGCGGAACCGCTGGCCGTGGCGCGCCTGCATGCCCTGGAGAGCGGAGTGACGCTGGACTACGTGCAGCAGACCGTTGAAGAGCATGCGGAGCAGCACGCCGGAAAATATGATGTGGTGACCTGCATGGAGATGCTGGAGCACGTGCCGGATCCGCGCTCAGTGGTTCACGCCTGTGCGAAGCTGGTCAAACCCGGCGGCGAAGTCTTTTTCTCTACGCTGAACCGCAATCCAAAAGCCTGGCTGCTGGCGATATTTGGTGCGGAATATGTGTTGCGCATGCTGCCGCGCGGCACCCACGACGTGAAGAAATTTATCCGTCCTTCCGAACTGCTGGGCTGGGTCGATGAAACGGCCCTGCGTGAACGCCACATCATTGGCCTGCATTACAACCCGGTGACCAACCGCTTCAAACTGGCTCCCGGTACTGACGTGAATTATATGGTGCACACCCACCGCGCCGTCTGAGTGACCCGCCCGCCTGAATCAGGGCGGGCATCTCCTCTTCTGCGCCCGTTCTCCCTGTGCCGGTCACAGCACTCACCGCGCCAGAGGCATTCTGATGTCTGCCAATAGGTTACATCATCCCGGCTCCATCCTCTTCAGCGTTACCGCATCCGATTCTCTGCTGACCAGCAACCCGCTAGCGGCTTTTAGCCATTTTTCATCCCTTTTCCTGCTGAATCCTGAGGATTGAATAAGAAACACGCGCCCGATCATAATAAGAAAAAAAAGTGTGATCTGGTTGACATGATGCCAGGCCTTACAAGGCGTGGGCTAAGAAATTTCGCAAGAATTACAACCCCTCCAGCCATCATTTTTTGCTCTTGTTAAGCGGCCGTAAAATACTAAAATATGCCCCCATGTAGTTATGGCTTTTCCCATCACCCCCTAGATGTAGTGTTTATCCACACATTATTCACAATGAATAGGCTGTGTATAAACCGGGATTTCTTTTAATTTTTGGATACTCACGCAAAGGTAAAAACGCGACATGAACCAGAGTCTGCTCGTTACTAAACGCGATGGCCGCCAGGAGCGCATTGATCTCGACAAAATTCACCGTGTGCTGGACTGGGCAGCTGAAGGGCTGAACAACGTCTCAGTTTCACAGGTTGAGCTGCGCTCTCACATTCAGTTCTATGATGGCATCAGAACCTCTGACATTCATGAGACCATCATCAAGGCCGCAGCAGACCTCATCTCCCGCGATGCCCCTGACTATCAGTACCTGGCTGCCCGCCTGGCGATCTTCCACCTGCGCAAAAAAGCGTATGGTCAGTTTGAGCCGCCAAAGCTCTATGACCAGGTCGTTAAAATGGTCGACATGGGCAAATATGATCGGCACCTGCTGGAAGATTACAGCCAGGAAGAGTTTGCGCAGATGGACGAGTTCCTCGACCACTGGCGTGACATGAACTTCTCCTATGCCGCTGTGAAGCAGCTGGAAGGCAAATATCTGGTGCAGAACCGCGTTTCGGGTGAAATCTACGAAAGCGCGCAGTTCCTCTACATTCTGGTCGCCGCCTGCCTCTTCTCCGGCTACCCGCGCGACACGCGTATGGATTACATTAAGCGTTTCTATGATGCGATCTCGACGTTTAAAATCTCCCTGCCGACGCCAATCATGTCTGGCGTACGCACCCCGACGCGTCAGTTCAGCTCCTGTGTGCTGATCGAGTGCGGCGACAGCCTGGACTCCATCAACGCCACCTCCAGCGCGATTGTGAAATATGTCTCTCAGCGTGCCGGCATCGGTATCAACGCCGGTCGTATCCGTGCGCTGGGCAGCCCGATTCGCGGCGGTGAAGCGTTCCATACCGGCTGTATCCCGTTCTACAAGCATTTCCAGACCGCTGTGAAGTCCTGTTCTCAGGGCGGCGTTCGTGGCGGCGCAGCCACGCTGTTCTACCCGATGTGGCATCTGGAAATCGAAAGCCTGCTGGTGCTGAAGAACAACCGTGGTGTTGAAGGCAACCGCGTGCGTCACATGGACTATGGTGTACAGCTCAACAAGCTGATGTATCAGCGCCTGCTGAAAGGCGAAGATATCACCCTGTTCAGCCCGTCTGACGTGCCTGGCCTGTATGACGCATTCTTCGCCAATCAGGATGAGTTTGAGCGCCTCTATACCAAATATGAGCAGGATCAGAGCATCCGTAAGCAGCGTGTTAAAGCGGTCGATCTCTTCTCACTGATGATGCAGGAACGCGCCTCTACCGGCCGTATCTACATTCAGAACGTCGATCACTGCAACACCCACAGCCCGTTTGACCCGAGCATCGCGCCGGTTCGCCAGTCTAACCTCTGCCTGGAAATCGCCCTGCCGACCAAACCGCTGGAAGATGTTAACGACGAAAACGGTGAGATTGCCCTGTGTACGCTCTCTGCGTTCAACCTCGGCGCCATCGAAAGCCTCGACGATCTGGAAGAGCTGGCTACCCTGGCAGTACGCGCGCTTGATGCGCTGCTCGACTATCAGGACTACCCGATCCCGGCTGCCCAGCGTGGCGCGATGGGTCGTCGTACTCTGGGTATCGGCGTCATCAACTACGCCTACTATCTGGCGAAGCATGGTGTGCGCTACTCCGATGGCAGCGCCAATGGCCTGACGCACAAAACCTTTGAAGCGATTCAGTATTACCTGCTGAAAGCCTCAAATGAGCTGGCGAAAGAGCAAGGTGCCTGCCCGTGGTTCAATGAAACCACCTATGCGCAGGGCATTCTGCCTATCGACACCTACAAGAAAGATCTGGACGCGATCAGCAACGAACCGCTGCATCTCGACTGGGAAAGCCTGCGTGAAGAGATTAAAACGCACGGCCTGCGCAACTCGACTCTGTCTGCGCTGATGCCGTCTGAAACCTCGTCGCAGATCTCCAATGCCACCAACGGTATTGAGCCTCCGCGCGGTCACATCAGCATCAAAGCGTCGAAAGATGGCATCCTGCGTCAGGTCGTACCGGAGTATGAGCGTCTGAAAGATCAGTACGAACTGCTGTGGGAAATGCCGAACAACGATGGCTACCTGCAACTGGTGGGTCTGATGCAGAAATTCATCGACCAGGCGATTTCGTCCAACACCAACTACGATCCGTCGCGCTTCACCAACGGTAAAGTGCCGATGAAACAGCTGCTGAAAGATCTGCTGACGGCGTATAAGTTCGGCGTGAAAACGCTCTACTATCAAAACACCCGTGACGGTGCTGAAGATGCGCAGGATGACCTGGCACCTTCCATCCAGGATGATGGCTGCGAGAGCGGCGCCTGTAAGATCTAATGGTCAGGCGGGAGAATCTCCCGCCTCATTCATTTCACGAGGCCTGGCTTCGTCTACTTTTGGACAACTTTTATGGCTTACTCCACTTTCTCACAGAACAAAAATGATCAGCTGAAAGAGCCGATGTTTTTCGGTCAGTCCGTAAACGTGGCGCGCTTCGACCAGCAAAAATATGACATCTTTGAAAAGCTGATCGAAAAGCAGCTCTCCTTCTTCTGGCGTCCGGAAGAGGTCGACGTTTCACGCGATCGCATCGATTACCAGGCGCTGCCGGATCATGAAAAACATATCTTTATCAGCAACCTGAAGTATCAGACGCTGCTGGATTCGATTCAGGGCCGCAGCCCGAACGTCGCGCTGCTGCCGCTGATCTCGATTCCTGAACTGGAAACCTGGATTGAAACCTGGGCGTTCTCAGAGACGATTCACTCCCGTTCTTACACCCACATCATCCGTAACATTGTTAACGATCCGGCGGTAGTTTTTGACGATATCGTTACCAATGAGCAGATTCTGGCGCGTGCTCAGGATATCTCACGCTATTACGACGATCTGATTGAGATGACCAACTACTGGCATCAGCTGGGTGAAGGCACGCATCAGGTCAACGGCAAACCGGTTGTCGTCAGCCTGCGCGCCCTGAAGAAGCAGCTCTATATCTGCCTGATGAGCGTCAATGCGCTGGAAGCGATCCGTTTCTATGTCAGCTTCGCCTGTTCCTTCGCGTTCGCTGAGCGTGAGCTGATGGAAGGCAATGCCAAAATCATCAAGCTGATTGCCCGCGATGAAGCGCTGCACCTGACCGGCACCCAGCACATGCTGAACCTGCTGCGCAGCGGTGAAGACGATCCGGAGATGAAAGAGATTGCGGCAGAGTGCCGTGAAGAGTGCTTCGAGCTGTTTAAGAAAGCAGCGCTGCAGGAGAAAGAGTGGGCAGAATATCTGTTCAGCGGCGGCTCAATGATCGGCCTGAACAAAGATATTCTCTGCCAGTACATTGAGTACATCACCAATATCCGTATGCAGGCTGTCGGCCTTGATTTGCCGTTCCAGACGCGCTCAAACCCAATCCCATGGATTAACTCCTGGCTGGTCTCTGACAACGTTCAGGTTGCGCCGCAGGAAGTGGAAGTGAGCTCCTATCTGGTGGGTCAGATCGATTCTGAAGTAGGCGCTAACGACTTCGACGACTTCCAGCTTTAATGATGAGCCGCGACGTTGTTATTCTGCGCAGTTCCGGCACCCGGCTGGAATGCACAGACGAGCATACCAATCTGCTGACGCTGCTGGAAGCCAACAATCTCTGCGTGGAGTTTCAGTGCCGCGAAGGTTACTGCGGCTCTTGCCGGATGCGGCTGCTGAAAGGCGAAGTGCATTACCCACAGCGGCCGCTGGCCTTTGTGCAGCAGGATGAGATCCTGCCCTGCTGCTGCAAAGCCAAAGGCGAGATTGAGCTTGAGTTATAATTGAGGTGGCGTTTGTCAGATTGCTGCCCAAGTTAAATACGGGTAAACCTGACAGCAATTGATCAGCCAGAAGCGCAGGGAACACGGTCAGAATAGGAAAGCGTCCCGCCGCCCGGATAAAAACGCCGGGAGCGTTTTTGAACAACGCAAAGCGTTGGCCCGGCTACGGGCGCACCTCAGGGATGAGGTGCGTAATCGCGCGGGCCGAGCAGTCAGGGATGACGCTTTTGCGTCTTTCCGATCTGACCGTGTTCCCTTCGCAGGCTCGATCTAAAATCCACCAAGGCTAAGTTGGTCAGCATTCTGAAACGAAACGGGCGCCTCAGGCGCCCGTTTTATTTTCACTGATATTACTGTCTGACAGTTTCAACCACATCAATCCAGCCGTGACCGGTGCTCACTTCGCTGCCGTGTAACCAGCGGCGCAGCATGTTCATCGCCATCATCGCCACCACCTTCTGCCGCGTCTCCAGATTATGGCGACCGGTACTGAACTTCACGCGCTGACCAAAGCTGCCATCCGGCGTATGCAGCGCCACCGAAATCTCTTCCTGCTCCAGGCTGCCAACAGAGAGCGCCAGCGCGGCCTGCTGCAGTGCAGCAAGTTCGCGGGTGCGGATCACCTGCTGCTCAAGCGTCTCCTGCCGGGATGGCAGGATGTCAGCCCCACGCAGCGGCACGCTGGCGCCAGCCAACTGCCAGTAAAGCAGTCCGGCAGTGTATTGCTCACTGACTGCCAGCTGCTCACCGCGCTGCTCCAGCTCACGTGCCAGCAGCGCCGGTAAGCCTTCGGTGCCTTCAAAAATGGTGCACTCCGCCAGTTGCAGGCGCACCTGCTGCCACACCTGCTCCATCGCCACCCGCTGACTGGCTGGGCCGGTGAGTTTGATCTCGATGATCGGCATGGACGAGCGATATCCCATGACCACGCCTTCCGGCAGCGCCAGCGGCTCCAGTTCAGCGGCAATATCGCTTTCACCACGACCAAAGGTGGTCAGCCGCAGACAAATCGGTGGCTCGGGCGGCGAAAATTTCGCTTTCAGACGGGGGATGATCTGCTGCTCTACCATCACTTTAAATTCAGACGGCACACCAGGCGTGAAGAACATCCAGCAGCGATTGAGTTGCAGGGCAAAGCCACAGGCGGTACCGACCGGATTATCAATCAGTTCCGCATTGGCCGGGATTTCCGCCTGCTTGCGATTGCTGGCCGCCATCACGCGTCCCCGGCTGGCGAACCAGGCTTCCATCTGTTCCAGCCACTCCTGCTGCACCTCAAGCTCAACGCCACAGGCTCTGGCGGCTGCCAGCGCACTGAGATCGTCACTGGTCGGCCCCAGACCGCCATTCACAATCAGCACGTCTGCCTCATGGCTGCGCGCCTGTAGCGTGGCGATTAGCGATTCGAGTGAATCTCCTACCGTGGTACGGCTGGTCATAGGCAACCCTTGCTGGAACAGCATATCCGCCAGCCAGGCTGCGTTGGTATCGACGATTTGGCCATGCAGCACCTCATCCCCGGTCGACAGCATCTCTACTCTAATCACGTTGAGTTCTCCTTTTCACGTTTGCTTTACTGTACGAACTCCTCCCGCCAGACACAATCGGCATCACCAGGGATTGTGACCATTGCGTCTCAGGCACGTTGCGCATAAAGATAGCGAGGGTGAAGCAGGAACAAGGGAGGTGAAGGTGTTCAGGGAGTTAAAAACCAATAAAAACGGCGGGATTACCCCGCCGCTTTTTTACTACAGTTGTCTGCTACAACTAAGTCAGCGAATCGCGATTAACGACGCGCCAGCAGCAGACCAAGTACCAGACCGGCTGTTGCACCGATACCGACACCCTGCCACGGTTTTTCGTGCACGTAGTCGTCTGCACGGTAAGCCGCTTGTTTAGCGCGATAGTAGTAGCTATCGGACGCCTGGCTGACACGGGATTTCACATCGTTCAGCGCCTGTTCGGCTTTGCTCTTAAGCTCAATGTACTTCTGATCGGCCGGATCACCTGATGCCTTAAGAACTTCTTCCAGCGTTTCAGTCAGTAACGCAATATCGTCATCGAGGCCCGTTTCGAATTGATTTGTCTGATTTACCATCGTTTCCTCCGTGTGAATTGCAAAGCAGTTCATTAACTATAGTCATAATCTGGCGCTCTGCTGATTTCCTGCTCCAGGAATCACCTGATTTTTCATCTGTTAATCTTGCTCAGTGCAGGCTGTGCGCCGTTTCGCTACGCAAAGAAGTGTAAGACGCAGCGGCAACCGCGGAATTTCGCTTCGCTTCTTTGATTAATCTGATAAATTTTGTTGTGACTGAATTTTCCAGTAACCCTACTGTCGTACCCCTCTGTTGCCTGTGATTATCGGGCCATGAAAGTGCATTTTGCACGACAGTCACGACACCCTCGAACAGCTAAGGAATAATCTCTGGCATGAATCGAAGAATGTTTATGAAAGCGTCAATGGCCTTCTCCGCCGTCAGCGGCATGACCGGCCTGTCAACGCTGTTTGCGCAATCCGCATGGGCAGAAGATGGCATTGCTGACGGAACCGCCGTACGCTTCGATTTCGACGTATTGAAGAAAAACGCGGCTGCACTGGCGAAAAAACCCTGGGGCGGAGCACCGGGCGCGCTGCCGGAGACGCTGGCCACATTGACCCCGCAGGCGTACAACGAAATACAGTACGACGCCAACCACTCACTCTGGAACAACCTGCCCGATCGTCAACTGGACGTTCAGTTCTTCCATGTCGGTATGGGCTTCAAGCGGCGCATCCGCATGTTCTCTGTTGACGGTGAGAGTCGCGAAGCACGCGAAATTCACTTCCGTCCCGAATTGTTCAACTACAACGACGCCAGGGTCGATACGAAGCAGCTGGAGGGCAAAACTGACCTCGGCTTCGCCGGGTTCCGCGCCTTTAAAAAACCGGAACTGGCCCGTCGCGACATCGTCTCCTTCCTTGGCGCAAGCTACTTCCGTGCCGTTGACGATACTTTCCAGTACGGCCTCTCGGCGCGTGGCGTAGCGATCAACACCTTCAGCAATGGCCAGGAGGAGTTTCCCGATTTCACCGCCTTCTGGTTTGAAACGCCAAAAGCGGAAGATACCACCTTTACCTGCTACGCCCTGCTGGATGGTGCCAGCGTCACCGGTGCTTATAAATTCATCATCCACTGCGAAGAGAAACGCGTGGTGATGGAGGTGGAAAACCACCTGTTTGCCCGTAAAGAGATCCGTCAGATTGGCATCTCGCCAATGACCAGTATGTTCAGCTGCGGCACCAACGAACGCCGCATGTGCAACACTTACCATCCGCAGATCCATGACTCCGATCGCCTGGCGATGTGGACCGGTAAAGGCGAATGGATTGCCCGCCCGCTGAATAATCCTCAGCGTCTGCAGTTCAACGCCTATGAAGATGAGAATCCGCGTGGGTTTGGCCTGTTGCAGCTTAATCACGACTTCAAAGATTATCAGGATGTGATTGGCTGGTATGACAAACGTCCCAGCCTGTGGGTTGAGCCGGTCGGTAAGTGGGGCAAAGGCGCGATCAACCTGATGGAGATCCCGACCACGGGTGAAACGCTGGATAACGTGGTCTGCTTCTGGCAACCGGCTGAGCCGGTCAAAGCGGGCAGCGAGCTGAACTTCTCCTACAAGCTTTACTGGAGTGGTTTGCCGCCGGTGCGTAGCGGTCTGGCGCGCGTGGATGCAACCCGTACCGGTATCGGTGGTTTCCCGGAAGGCTGGGCGCCTGGCGAACACTTCCCGGAAACCTGGTGCCGCCGCTTCGCCATTGATTTTATTGGTGGCGATCTGCAGGCGGCTGCGCCGAAAGGTATTGAGCCGGTGATTACCGTTTCATCCGGTAGCGTGAAGCAGGTTGAGATTCTGTATGTCGATCCGCTTAAGGGCTATCGCATCCTGTTTGACTGGTATCCAAATAGCGATTCCACCGAGCCGGTAGAGATGCGTCTGTTCCTGCGCAGCAAAGATGAGACGCTGAGTGAAACCTGGCTCTATCAATATTTCCCGCCTGCGCCGGATCAGCGTAAATATGTCGACGACCGCCAGATGACGGTGGGTTGATGTAAAAAAGGCGAGGCTCAGGCCTCGCCTTTTTTATGGCGCGTTCTTCAGCATATCAACGTGAGGGATCCCATCTTCCAGGTAGTTCTCCCCCACCGCGACAAAGCCATGCTGCCCATAGAAACTTTCCAGATGCGCCTGCGCGGAGAGAAACAGATCGCGGCCCGGCCAGTGCTGCTGACAACTGTTGATTGCCTGCTCCATCAGACGATTCCCCAGCCGCGCACCACGAACCCGATCTGAAACAATCACCCGTCCGATTTTCACCGGGCTGGTCTCATCCTCCGGGGAGAGCAGTCGCGCATAGGCCACCAGCTGGTCATCCGCCATTCCCAGCAGATGCCGGTTTTCCGCCTGCAAATCTTTGCCATCCACATCAAGGTAAGCGCACTGCTGTTCCACCACAAACACGGCACTGCGCAACGCCAGCATTGCATAGAGCTGTGAGAGGGTCAGTTCGCTATGGTGTTTATCCTGCCAGTTAATGTCCATGGTCTCTCCTTTAAACCACACACTCTACATCAGCGCGGTGTCGCCAGCACCTGCTGGTGACACTCTCTTACAGGCAAAAAAAAATCAGGCCCGGAGGCCTGATTCGTCAGTCGCAGCAACGCGCTTACATCAGCGGCTGAGCCATCTGCACCAGTCTGATCAGCGGCTGCGGGTAAACACCTAACAGCAGCACCAGAATGGCAGAGATCAGTACCACCACACCACCGGCCGTAAATGCCCAGTTAGCCGGGGTATCACGGGTATGCAGTTCCGGCGGGCTGAGGTAGAGACTCACCGTCACGCGCAGATAGTAGTAGAGGCCAATCGCACTACCCGCGACTACAGCACCGGTCAGCCACCACAGGTGCGCACTGACGCCTGAAGCGATAACGTAAAATTTACCGATAAAGCCCAGCGTCATCGGGATACCCGCCAGTGACAGCATCATCACCGTCATCACCGCTGACAGAATAGGACGATGCCAGAACAGACCGCGATAGGAGTAGAGCGAGTCAGCATCCGGGCCACGATACGGGCTGGACATCAGACTCACCACACCAAACGCGCCCAGGCTGCTGAACAGATAACCGGCCAGGTAAACGCCCGACGTTTCCAGCGACAGCTGATGATCTTTCACCGCAATCAGTGCCACCAGCAGATAACCGAGGTGGGCGATAGAGGAATAACCCAGCAGACGCTTGATGTTGCTCTGCGAAATCGCCATCAGGTTACCGAACAGAATCGACACGAAGGCGATCATGGCCAGCACTGTGCGCACCGCTTCGCTGTCGGTCACCGGCGCATACATAAACAGACGCATGATGACACCGAAGATAGCAATCTTGCTGGCGGTGGCCAGGAAGGTTGAAACCGGCGCAGGCGCACCCTGATAAACATCGGGGGTCCAGAGGTGGAACGGAACCAGTGAGAGCTTAAAGCCCAGACCGATAATCATCATACCCAGACCCACCAGCAGCAACGGCTCGTGGATCATGCTGTCAGTCAGGCTCTGGCCCAGCGCCACAAAGCTCAGGTTACCGGAGTCGGCGTAGATCAGCGCAATACCAAACAGCAGGAACGACGAGGCCGCCGCCGAAAGAATGGTGTACTTCAGTGCGGCTTCCAGTGAACGTTTCTGGCGGAAGGCGTAACCAATCAGACCAAACAGCGGCAGCGAAAGTAGCTCAATGCCGATGAACAGCGAAGCCAGATGGTTAGCACTGGCCAGCACGATGCCACCAAGTGCCGCAATCAGCACCAGCAGGTAGAACTCATCTTTGTTGTCCGGGAAGCCTGCCAGCCATGGATAGGCAAAGGTACAGGTCGCCAGACTCGCCAGCATGACCAGCGCGGTATAGAACATCGAATAGCCATCGACGCGCAGCAGCGGCGTGACATCCATCGCTCCGACCTGACCGACAAAGTACAGCGAGAGCAGCGCCAGGTTCAGGCCAACTACCGTTAGCGTGGCGTTAACGAAGTGGTTGCGTCGCCAGGCAATGGACAGCATCACAACCACCACCGTCAATCCGACGATTAACAGCGGTAGCAACGCAATCAATTGGTGAGGAGTTATTGTCATGGCGAATTACGGCCTTGTAGTTGAAATTGAAGCGGTAAACCACTGCTGAATATTGCTCATGGCAGCGTGCGAAGTATCCAGAATCGGCTGTGGATAGACGCCCAGCAGCACCAGCAGCACCACCAGAACACCGATGGTCATAAACTCACGCGGTGACATGCCTGGCAGCGGATCTTTCGATTTCGCTTCGCCGTAATAAGCGCGCTGCATCATCACCAGCGAGTAAATCGAGGCAAACACCAGACCAAAGGTCGCGATGATGATAATCATCGGCACCACCTGGAAGCTGCCGGTCAGAATCATAAATTCGCCGACGAAGTTACCGGTGCCTGGCATACCGAGGTTGGCAACGGCAAAGAACAGCGACAGACCCGGAATCCATTTGATGCGCGACCACAGGCCACCCATCTGACGCATATCACGAGTATGCAGACGCTCATACAGCTGACCACACAGAATGAAGAGTGCTGCAGCGGAGAGACCGTGCGCAATCATCTGAATCACCGCGCCCTGCAGCGCCAGCTGGCTGCCGGTGTAGATGGCAATCAGCACAAAGCCCATGTGCGAAATCGAGGTGTAAGCAATCAGACGTTTGATATCAGTCTGCGAGAAGGCCATCCAGGCACCGTAGAAGATACCGATGATGCCCAACCACATGGCGATTGGCGCAAACTCGGCTGACGCATTCGGGAACAGCGGCAGACTGAAACGCAGTAAACCGTAAGCTGCGGTTTTCAGCAGGATACCCGCCAGATCAACAGAACCGGCCGTTGGCGCCTGACTGTGCGCATCCGGCAGCCAGCCGTGCAACGGTACCACCGGCATCTTCACCGCAAAGGCGATAAAGAAGCCCAGCATCAGCAGATATTCAACACCGCTCGACATTGGGGTCTGCAGCAGCTGTTCGTAGTTGAATGTCCAGACGCCAGTCGCGTTGTAGTGGACAAACACCAGGCCCAGAATCGCAATCAGCATCACCAGACCTGAAGCCTGGGTGTAGATGAAGAATTTGGTCGCGGCGGAAATACGGGTTTTGCCGTCCGATGCTTTATGACCCCAGAGCGCGATGAGGAAGTACATCGGCACCAGCATCATTTCCCAGAAGAAGAAGAACAGGAACAGGTCGATGGAGAGGAACACACCGATTACGCCGCCCAGGATCCACATCAGGTTCAGGTGGAAGAAGCCCTGATACTTTGAAATCTCATTCCAGGAACAGAGCACCGCCATCAGACCGAGCAGGCCGGTCAGCACCACCATCAGCAGCGACAGGCCATCAATGGCTAAATGGAAGCTGATGCCGAAGCGTGGGATCCACGGAACGGAGAAACTTGACTGCCACTGCGGAATGCCCGCTGCCTGCGTCAGTGAATAGCCTCCCTGCAACCAGAGTTGCAGTGAAAGCGCCAACGTCAGCCCCATAGTGATCAGTGCGATCCAGCGTGGCACCTTCGCGCCGAGGCGCTCAGTGAGCCAGCAGATCAGACCACCGACGAAGGGTATGATAATTAGCCAAGGTAATAACACGGCACACTTCCCTTTTCTTTGTCTTAGTTCGGGCTATCTTACTTGCCATTTTGGCTCCCGGCAGTGCTCGCAATCCTCACATACCTCGGTATGCTCCGGTTGCTGTGCGCTGGCGGTAACCAAACTGGCCGCGACGATAACGCCCTTGCTCAGGACAATTTTTGACATTCTCAATGGGCAGATTAGCTAACCTGCCCCGCTCATCAATCTTTAAATCACCAGCAGCAGAGCCAGCACCAGCACGGCGCCCACGCTCATTGACGCAACGTACCAGCGCAGGTAGCCATTCTCACTGACTACCAGGCCTTTGTTGGCAATACGTGACAGCAGCGCAGGCAGGTTCATCAGGCCATTCAGTGGGTCGCGCTTCAGCAGCCACGCAATACCCAGATAAGGTTTGACGAACACTTTATCGTAGAGCCAGTCGAAGCCCCAGGCCGCAAACCACCATGTGCCGAAGAAACGGCCTGGTGCACTGTTTGCGATACGGGTAACCAGCTCACGTTTGCCCAGCCACAGCGCGGCAGCGATCAGAATGCCGACAATCGCTACAACGCCCGAGGTGATTTCAAGTCCCACTTTGCCCGCTTCACCGAACTCATTGGCTGGCAGTACACCTGCCAGCGGCGGCGTGATCAGCGCACCAATAAAGGTGGAGAGCAGCAGCAGCACAATCAGCGGCAGATGATGGGTAATACCCTTACCGGCGTGCGCATGAATTTTCTCTTCGCCGTGGAACACGATGAAGATCATACGGAAGGTATAGATAGAGGTCAGGAACGCCCCCACCAGACCCGCAACCATCAGGTTGATGTGACCGTTAGCCAGTGCGCCAAACAGGATCTCATCTTTACTGTAGAAGCCCGCCGTAATCAGCGGCAGTGCCGCCAGCGCCGCGCCGCCCACCAGGAAGCAGGTGTAGACCAGCGGAATGCTCTTACGCAGGCCACCCATTTTGAAAATGTTCTGCTCGTGATGGCAGGCCAGAATCACTGAACCCGAAGAGAGGAACAGCAACGCTTTAAAGAAGGCGTGCGTCATCAGATGGAAAATCGCTGCATCCCACGCCTGAACACCCAGCGCCAGGAACATGTAGCCAATCTGGCTCATGGTGGAGTAAGCGAGAACACGTTTAATATCGGTCTGTACCAGCGCGGCAAAGCCTGCCAGCACCAGGGTAATCGCCCCGATAATCCCGACCAGATGCAGCACTTCCGGCGTCAGCAGGAAGAGACCGTGGCTACGGGCAATCAGGTAGACACCTGCTGTCACCATGGTCGCGGCGTGGATCAGTGCCGAAACCGGTGTCGGACCAGCCATCGCATCTGCCAGCCAGGTCTGTAACGGCAGCTGAGCCGATTTACCGACCGCGCCACCCAGCAGCATCAGCGTTGCCCACTGCAGCATATGGTTATCTGCGGCAAAGTGCGCAGGTGCCAGCTCCATCATCTCGCGGAAGTTCAGCGTGCCCAGCTCGTTGTAGAGGATGAACAGACCAAATGCCAGGAAGACGTCGCCCACGCGGGTAATGATGAACGCTTTCATCGCCGCTTTGCCGTTTTCCGGATTGCTGTAGTAGAAACCGATCAGCAGATAAGAGCAGAGGCCTACCCCTTCCCAGCCCAGATACATCAGCATCAGGTTATCGGCCAGCACCAGAACAACCATGCTGGCGATAAACAGGTTGGTGTAGGCGAAGAAGCGGGAGTAGCCCTCTTCTCCACGCATGTACCAGGAGGCGAACATGTGAATGAAGAAACCGACACCGGTCACGACAGACAGCATGGTCAGCGACAGGCCATCCAGCGTCAGGTTCACCTTCATGTCGAAGTTGCCGACATGCATCCAGGTCCAGAGCGCCTGCGTGTAGGCTTGCTGACCGTTGGCGAAGAAGTCAAAACCGACCATCGCCGTGGTCAGGGCCGCCAGACCCACGGATCCCATACCAATCGTGGCCGACAGGTTCTCTGACCAGCGACCGCGCGAAAACGCTAACAGCAGAAAGCCGATCAGCGGAAACAAGACAGTTAAATAGAGAAGATTCATCCGCGCATCTCGCTCACAGTATCAATGTTCAGCGTCTGACGACGACGATAGAGCTGAAGCAGCAGTGCCAGACCAATACTGGCTTCCGCTGCCGCCAGGCTGATCGCCAGGATATACATCACCTGTCCATCGGCCTGACCCCAATAGCTCCCGGCAACCACCAGGGCTAAGGCGGCGGCGTTGATCATGATTTCAAGGCCGATCAGCATAAACAGCAGATTGCGGCGTATTACCAGCGACGTCAGTCCAAGGACAAACAGCACGGCAGCAAGAATCAATCCATGTTGTAACGGGATCATGCGTTCTCCTTTTTCACCTGAGCGGCGTCAGCATTACGGTTACTCAGGACTTCGCCCTGACGCTCTTCGCGACCGATATGGAACGCCACGACCAGACCCGCCAGCAGCAGCATTGAGGCCAGTTCAACCGCCAGTACGTAAGGACCAAACAGGCTGATGCCGACCGCTTTGGCGTCGATGATGGTGCCATCGATGCCCTGATCGTTGGCGGTCAGGATGGCGTAGACCATTACGACCAGCAGCAGCAACGAGACGATACCCGGACCAATCCACAGTGACGGGCTGAGCCACTCACGCTCCTGCTTCTCGGTCTGTTTGCCCAGGTTCAGCATCATGACCACGAAGACGAACAGCACCATGATGGCACCGGCGTAGACGATGATCTCCAGCGCACCGGCAAAATAGGCTCCCATAGAGAAGAAGACGCCCGCGATCGATAACAGCGAAACGATCAGGTACAGCAACGCATGTACCGGATTAGTGTGGGTAATGACGCGCAACGTCGTCAGCACCGCCACCAGCCCGCAAAGATAAAACGCAAATTCCATGCCTTGCTCCTTAAGGTAATAAGCCTTTGACGTCGATAGGCTTCGCTTCGTTTTCTGCTTCGCCCTTATCTTTACCGTCAATCGCCATACCTGCCATGCGGTAGAAGTTGTACTCCGGATATTTACCCGGCCCCGAAATCAGCAGATCGTCCTTCTCATACACCAGATCCTGACGCTTAAACTCACCCAGTTCGAAATCGGGGGTCAGCTGAATCGCCGTGGTTGGACAGGCTTCCTCACACATGCCGCAGAAGATGCAGCGTGAGAAGTTGATGCGGAAGAACTCCGGATACCAGCGGCCATCTTTGGTTTCAGCTTTCTGCAGCGAGATACAGCCAACCGGACAGGCAACCGCACACAGGTTACAGGCGACGCAACGCTCCTGACCATCCGGATCGCGGGTTAACACGATACGGCCACGATAGCGTGGTGGCAGATAAACCGGCTCTTCCGGATACATCTGAGTTTCACGTTTGGCAAAGGCGTGCAGCCCGATCAGCCAGATACTGCGAACTGTCGTGCCAAAGCCTACGACAATATCTTTCAAAGTCATTTGTTAACCCCTTACGGCGCTGTGTAGAGAATCACTGCGGCAGTCGCCAGCAGGTTCAACAGCGTCAACGGCAGACACACTTTCCAGCCGAATGACAGCACCTGGTCGTAGCGCGGACGCGGAAGCGCAGCACGAATCAGGATGAACATCATCATAAAGAACGCCGTTTTCAGGGCGAACCAGATGAACGGCGGCAGGAATGGGCCGTGCCAGCCACCAAAGAACAGCGTTACGATCAGCGCTGAAACGGTGGTGATCGCCACATATTCGCCGACAAAGAACAGGCCGAACTTCATACCGGCATATTCGATGTGATAACCGTCCGCCAGTTCCTGCTCCGCTTCTGGCTGGTCAAACGGATGACGGTGACACACCGCCACGCCAGCAATACAGAAGGTCACGAAACCAAAGAACTGCGGAATGATGTTCCACAGGTGCGTCTGGCTGTTGACGATATCGTTCATATTGAACGAGCCCGCCTGCGCTACCACGCCCATCAGCGACAGACCCAGGAACACTTCGTAGCTCAGGGTCTGCGCCGAGGCGCGCATCGCACCCAGCAGCGAGTATTTGTTATTACTCGACCAGCCGGCAAACAGCACCGCGTAGACCGCAAGGCCCGCCATCATCAGGAAGAACAGCAGACCGATATTCAGGTCTGTCACCATCCAGGTTGGCGAAACCGGCACGATAGCAAAGGCCAGCAGCAGTGAAACAAAGGCGATAACCGGCGCAAGAGTAAAGATAAAGCGGTCGGTAAACGGCGGAACCCAGTCCTCTTTAAAGAACATTTTGATCATGTCCGCTACCAGCTGGAGCGAGCCGCCCCAGCCTACGCGGTTTGGTCCGTAACGGTTCTGGAACAGGCCGAGCAGACGACGCTCGGCGAAGCTCATGAACGCGCCGCAGGCCACAACCACCAGCAGAATCACGATGGCTTTAACAATGGCCAGCAGAATGTCGATAACGTCCGGTGTTAACCAGCTCATTGCGCCGCCTCCTGCAGAGTGTCGATTTTACCGTTCGCCAGGAATGGCGGAACGCCCGGCATGCCCAGCGGCAGACCAATCTGTCCCGCCTGCAGTGACGCCGAGAAACGGACCGGCAGACGCACTGTCTCACCGGCACAGATGAACTCAACCGCCGCGCCATTGTTGACGCCCAGCTTCGCTGCATCTTCCGGGTTAATCACCAGTGCAGGCGGTGCCATACGCTGCTGGAAGACCGGTGAACGCTGTGACATCTCTTCACTACCAAACAGCTGGTAGAGAGGGGCCACGCGCCACTGCGCTTCACTGACGAATGCCGCCGGAACGTTGCTGAACCAGGGCAGACTGGCTGCGCTGGCTTCAAACAGCCGTACACCCGGATCGCCATTACGCAGTTTGCCGCCCACTTCAACCTGGAACTTGTTCCACGCCTGCGGTGAGTTCCAGCCCGGTGCCCAGGCAAACGGAATCTGCGAACGCGGTGCGCCTGGCTGGTTGTTCCCTTCCATTGAGAAGGCGAACATCGTGTCCTGATCCTGCGGCTGACGCGGTTCGTGCACGCTGATATTGGCGCGCGCCGCGGTACGGCCACTGGCACGGTGCGGTGAACGCGACAGTTTCTGTCCACGAATACGGAAGCTGGCATCCGGTGCCGCATCCTTGATTCCGGCCAGCTGTGGCAGATGACTGACCACCGCATCGATCACGTGGTCCAGCTGCGTCCAGTCGACGTGACGGCTTTCCAGCGTGCTGTGCAGCGAATGCAGCCAGCGCCAGCTCTCCAGCATCACTACGTTGTTGTCATAATAGGAAGGATCGTAAACCTGGAAGAAACGCTGTGCGCGGCCTTCATGGTTGATCGAGGTGCCATCACTTTCGGCGAAGCTGGCGGTTGATAACACCAGACCCGCTTTCTCCAGCGTCGCGGTGCGCTGATGATCAACCACAATCACGTTAGTGGTCTGGGCCAGCGCCGCATCAACAAGCGCTTTCGGTGCATGGCGATAGAGGTCATTTTCCAGTACCACCAGCGCATCGGCTTCACCGTTGCTCAGTTGCTCCAGCGCGCTCTCCAGAGGATTGCCGCCCATCAGGCCAAGACCCACGCTGTTGGCGTGTCCCGCCAGCAGCGTAATCCCGACGTCGGCACCGCGCGCTTTGAGCGCTTTGGCCACGTTGGCAGCCGCTTCGATCATCGCGCTGCTGCCGGAATGGGTCCCGGAAATAATTAACGGTTTTTTCGCGCCGGCCAGCGCCTGCACGATGACATCCATTTTGCCGTTCAGTTTGCTGTCGAAATCGGTCACCGCCGGAGCGGTTTCATCCAGCGCACTGGCGATAGCGAAACCGAGACGCGCCTGATCTTCAACCGGTGCGCGATAGCTCCATGCCGCGATATCATCCAGACGGGTTTCATCGACGTTGGTGATAAACAGCGGATGTTTCGCATTCTGTCCGATGTTCAGGATCGCGGCGATCTGCCAGTCTGCTACTTTCTGAGCGGCAGCCATGTCGCGCGCTTTGCCTTTCACGGCCTGACGCACTGACAGCGCCACGCGTGCGCCAACCTGGGTCAGATCTTCGCCCAGCACCAGCACCGCATCGTAGCTTTCAATTTCACGCAGCGATGGCGTATAGATACCGCCCTCACGCAGAATTTTCAGCATCAGTTCAAGCCGGGCCTGCTCGCCCGCTGGCATGCCGGTAGAGAAGTTCTCTGCACCGACCAGTTCACGCAGCGCAAAGTTACTTTCGATGCTGGCGCGCGGCGAGCCGATACCGATCACTTTTTTCGCCTGACGCAGCAAATCTGCACCGGCATTGACCGCCTGCTCTGCGTTCAGCGTCACCCAGTCGTTGCCGCGCAGCAGCATCGGCTGGCGTGGGCGATCTTTACGGTTCACGTAGCCATAGCCAAAGCGGCCACGGTCACACAGGAAATAGTGGTTTACGGTGCCGTTATAACGGTTTTCGATACGGCGTAACTCACCATAACGCTCACCCGGGCTGGTGTTACAGCCCACACTGCACTGCTGGCAGATGCTCGGCGCAAACTGCATATCCCATTTACGGTTATAGCGTTCGGAGTGCGTTTTATCGGTGAAGACGCCGGTCGGGCAGATTTCAACCAGGTTACCGGAGAATTCGCTCTCCAGCGTGCCATCTTCCGGACGACCGAAGTAGACGTTGTCGTGTGCGCCGTAGACACCCAGATCCTTGCCATCGGCATAATCTTTGTAGTAACGCACGCAGCGGTAACAGGCGATACAGCGGTTCATCTCATGGGAGATGAACGGGCCGAGATCCTGATTACGGTGGGTACGTTTGGTGAAGCGATAGCGGCGGAAGCTGTGGCCGGTCATTACTGTCATATCCTGCAGGTGACAGTTACCGCCCTCTTCACACACCGGACAGTCGTGCGGGTGGTTGGTCATCAGCCACTCCACCACGCTTTCGCGGAACTCTTTCGCTTCGCCATCATCGATGGAGATGAATGTGCCGTCAGAGGCCGGCGTCATGCAGGACATGACAAGACGGCCGCGGGTATCTTCGGCATTCTGGAATTGCTTTACCGCACACTGGCGGCAGGCCCCAACGCTTCCCAGCGCCGGATGCCAGCAAAAGTAAGGAATATCAAGGCCCAGAGAGAGACATGCCTGTAGCAGGTTGTCCGCTCCGTTCACATCATACTCTTTACCGTCTACATGAATTGTAGCCATAGTGACATGCTTCCGTAAGGCTCGTCAGAGACGAGCGTTAATCATATTCTTGCCCCGACGCACGACATTGTCGGGGCGGCGGCACCAGGCCTGTTCCGTGTTCTTCGGCGAATTACCAGCGCGCTTTCAGCAGGTTTGGCTGGATCCCGCCAATGGCGCGGGTATTGCCAAACACCTGCGGTGCCATGCCGGCTTCAAACTCTTCACGGAAATATTTAATCGCACTCTGCAGGGGCTCAACCGCACCCGGCGCGTGCGCACAGAAGGTTTTACCCGGGCCAAGCTGACGGCAGAGTTGCAGTAAGGTTTCGATATCGCCTGGCTGACCCTGCTTCTGCTCCAGCGCGCGCAGAATTTTGACGCTCCACGGCAGGCCATCGCGACACGGTGTACACCAGCCGCACGACTCGCGGGCAAAGAACTCTTCCAGGTTACGCACCAGCGAGACCATGTTGATCTCGTGATCGACCGCCATCGCCAGCGCCGTACCCAGACGACTGCCCGCTTTGCCGATGCTGGCAAACTCCATGGGCAGATCCAGGTGCTGGTCGGTCAGGAAGTCAGTCCCTGCCCCGCCGGGCTGCCAGGCTTTGAACTTCAGTCCGTCACGCATACCGCCCGCATAATCTTCAAGAATTTCACGTGCGGTGATACCGAATGGCAGCTCCCAGACGCCGGGATTTTTAACCCGTCCGGAGAAGCCCATCATTTTGGTACCGGCATCTTCGCTTTTAGAGATGTTTTTGTACCACTCCACGCCGTTGGCCAGAATCGCCGGAACGTTGGAGAGGGTTTCCACGTTGTTCACGCAGGTCGGTTTGCCCCACGCGCCCGCACTCGCCGGGAATGGCGGTTTCGAACGCGGATTTGCACGACGGCCTTCCAGTGAGTTAATCAGTGCCGTCTCTTCGCCGCAGATATAACGACCTGCGCCGGTGTGGACGATCAACTCAAAGTCGAAGCCGGTACCGAGAATATTTTTACCGATATAGCCCGCTTCCGTCGCTTCAGCAATCGCACGACGCAGATGCACCGCGGCTTCAATGTATTCGCCACGTAAGAAGATATAGCCACGGTAAGCCTTCAGCGCAAAGGCGCTGATCAGCATTCCTTCCACCAGCTGGTGAGGCATCTGCTCCATCAGCAGGCGGTCTTTATAGGTGCCCGGCTCCATCTCATCGGCGTTACACAGCAGGTAACGGATATTCATCGACTCATCTTTCGGCATCAGGCTCCACTTCAGCCCGGTGGAGAAGCCCGCACCGCCGCGCCCTTTCAGGCCTGAATCTTTGACTGCCGCAACGATTTCATCCTGCGACATGCTTTTCAGCGCTTTTTCCGCACCGGCATAGCCGTTTTTACTGCGATATTCGTCAAGCCAGACAGGTTGCTTGTCGTCACGCATCCGCCAGGTCAGCGGATGGGTTTCTGCAGTGCGAATGATCTGTTTAATTGTCATTGATACTGCTCCAGCAAACCAGGGATGCCTTCCGGCGTCAGATGCACATGCGTGTCTTCATCCACCATCATCGTTGGCCCCTTATCGCAGTTACCCAGACAGCAGGTTGGCAGCAGTGTAAAGCGGCCATCGGCAGTGGTCTGACCCGGTTTGATATTCAGTTGCTGTTCCAGTGCTGACTGGATGCCCTGATAACCGGTGATATGACAGACCACGCTGTCACAGTAACGGATCACATGACGGCCAACCGGCTGACGGAAGATCTGGCTGTAAAATGTCGCCACACCTTCAACATCACTCGCCGGGATACCCAGTACCTCGGCAATCGCATTGATGGCGCCGTCCGGCACCCATCCGCGCTGTTTCTGCACGATCTTCAGCGCTTCAATCGAGGCTGCACGCGCATCTTCATAGTGGTGTTTTTCGTGCTCAATGGCGTGATGCTCTTCCGCGCTCAGCACGAAGACCTCGTTAGGGTCGATCGTTTTAATGGCAATGTGTTGATCGTGCATAATTAGCGGTCCACGTCTGACATAACAAAATCGATACTACCCAGATATACGATCAGGTCGGATACCAGGCTGCCACGGATTACTGAAGGAATCTGCTGCAGATGCGGGAAGCTCGGCGTACGCACGCGGGTGCGGTAGCTCATGGTGCTGCCATCGCTGGTCAGGTAGTAGCTGTTGATCCCTTTCGTCGCTTCAATCATCTGGAACGACTCATTGGCTGGCATCACCGGCCCCCACGAAACCTGCAGGAAGTGCGTAATCAGCGTTTCAATGTGCTGCAACGTGCGCTCTTTCGGTGGCGGCGTTGTCAGCGGATGATCCGCTTTAAACGGACCCTCTGGCATGTTGTTGAGACACTGCTCAAGAATGCGCAGCGACTGCCACATCTCTTCCATTTTCAGCATGACGCGGCTGTATGCATCGCTGATGCCGTCGCCGACCGGGATTTCAAAATCGAAGTTTTCGTAGCCGGAGTAGGGACGCCATTTACGTACGTCAAAGTCGAGACCGGTAGCACGCAGACCAGCACCGGTAGTGCCCCATGCCAGCGCCTCTTCCATATTGTAAGCGGCAACGCCTTTGGAACGGCCAATCAGTACGCTGTTGCGCAGTGCCGCTTTGTCATACTCTTTAAGACGTTTTGGCATCCAGTCGAGGAAGTCACGCAGCAGACGTTCCCAGCCTCGCGGCAGGTCATGCGCGACACCACCGATGCGGAACCACGCCGGGTGCATACGGAAACCGGTAATCGCCTCAACCACGTCATAGATTTTCTGACGGTCGGTAAAGGCAAAGAACACCGGCGTCATGGCCCCGACGTCCTGAATAAAGGTGGAGATATAAAGCAGGTGGCTGTTGATGCGGAACAGCTCAGAGAGCATCACGCGGATCACATTAACGCGATCGGGCACCACGATACCGGCCAGTTTCTCCACCGCCAGTACGTACGGCATTTCGTTTACGCAGCCGCCGAGGTATTCGATGCGGTCAGTGTAAGGAATGTAGCTGTGCCACGACTGACGCTCGCCCATCTTTTCGGCACCACGGTGGTGATAGCCGATGTCAGGCACGCAGTCGACAATCTCTTCACCATCCAGCTGCAGAATGATGCGGAATGCCCCGTGCGCCGACGGGTGGTTAGGCCCGAGGTTCAGGAACATGAAGTCTTCGTTGGTGGTGCTGCGCTTCATGCCCCAGTCTTCAGGCTTAAAGGTCAGCGCTTCCATCTCCAGATCTTCTTTCTGTTTGGTCAGCGTAAACGGATCGAATTCGGTGGCGCGCGCCGGGTAATCTTTACGCAGCGGATGGCCTTCCCAGGTCGACGGCATCATGATGCGCGTCAGATGCGGGTGACCATCAAAGGTGATACCAAACATCTCCCAGGTTTCACGCTCATACCAGTTGGCATTCGGGAAAAGGCGGGTGATGGTCGGCAGATGCATATCGTTTTCAGAGAGTGCCACCTTGAGCATGATGTCGCGGTTGCGTTCAATCGACAGCAGGTGGTAGAAAACGGAAAAATCCGCCGCAGGCAGGCCTGCACGGTGGGTACGTAAACGCTCATCCACGCCATGCAGGTCATACAGCATGACGTAAGGCTTGGGTAATTTACGCAGGAACTCGATAATTTCCAGTATCTGTTCACGCTTCACCCACACCACCGGAATACCGGTACGGGTTGGCTGAACAGTGAAGGCATCCGGCCCAAAACGGTTACGCAACTCGCCGATCACCGGGTCATCAAGGTGATCACGGGTTTGCCATGAAGGCTGAGCGAGATCTTGCGTGGTCAAATCTGTCATACGTTACTCACCATTCCGGCCTGGTCTCAGGCACTCAAATGAAGGCGTCAGGATGGGGCCATGCATTAAATTGTGATGTTCTGCTGCAGGCGCTGTTTTCCATCCATACGGTTTTAAACTTCGTCCGGGCTGCGCAGGTTTGTGACTGCGATGCGCTCGCCGCGTTTTCTTTCACGCTCAGATGGCATGTTGGCGCGATAAACGCCCTGATCGCCAACCACCCATGAGAGCGGACGGCGCTCTTTGCCGATCGACTCCTGCAATAGCAGCAGTGCCTGCATATACGCTTCAGGACGTGGCGGACAGCCAGGAATATAAACATCGACCGGCAGGAATTTATCGACACCCTGCACCACGGAATAGATGTCATACATGCCGCCAGAGTTAGCGCAGGCACCCATGGAGATCACCCATTTTGGTTCCAGCATCTGATCGTACAAACGCTGAATAACCGGGGCCATTTTGGTGAACGGCGTACCGGCAATGACCATGAAATCGGCCTGACGTGGCGAAGCGCGCATAACTTCGGCGCCAAAACGTGCCACGTCGTGGACCGCGGTGAACGATGTTGTCATCTCAACGTAACAACAGGACAGGCCAAAGTTATAAGGCCAGAGGGAGTTTTTACGCCCCCAGTTCACCATGTCATGCAGGGCATTTTCGAGTTTGCCCATATAAACGCTGCGATGAACGTGCTGCTCCAGCGGATCGCTGACGATTTCCTGCTTTTGCAGAGGATAACGGTCGTTCTCACCACCGTTCGGGTCTATGCGGGTGAGCGTATAGTCCATCTTATTGCCTCTCTTTTACTGCTTATGAGGATTGGTGTGGCTGACCGTAGTGGTTTTGACCACCACGCGACGGCGAGCTGGAGCCCAGTCCAGTGCGCCAATGCGTACCAGATAGACCAGACCCGCCAGGAGCACCAAAATGAAAATTGCGGCTTCCACAAAGCCGATCCAACCGCTTTCACGGATTGAAGTCGCCCATGCGTATAAAAAGAGGGCTTCGACGTCGAAGATGACGAAAAACATCGCAACCAGATAAAATTTCGCCGACAGGCGGATATGGGTATCACCAACGGATTCAATGCCCGATTCGAATGGCGTGTCTTTGTAGCGGGCGCGCGCTCTGCCGCCAAGCAGCCATCCTCCGGTCAGCATGAAAGCACACAGGCCAAAGGCAATAACGATAAATACGATAAACGCCCAGTGCTGAGCGATGATTTCGGTGGTAGTTGACATACTCATTGCTTACTCATCAAAAGTGGCGCTGGCATCCTGCACGCGTTTCCCGCAGCAAACTGACCACATCGATTCAAGGGAAGGATAAAAACCTTTCAAATGTCGCTGTTATTACGTAATAAGCAGCTATTTTATGGGGTTTTTTACTCCTTTCTATAACCTTTTGTCAACTTTGACAAAAGTATCCAAACATTATTTCACACCTGCATCATATTATTAACAAATGATGCCCCGCTTTCCAGCTAAATCGCTTCAGTCTGTAGGGTTAATTTTAGTGTAGCGGGTATTCACATGCATGGATCGTGCATTTAACAAACATATTTTGACAGGTATCACTGAATTTTCCCTCCCCTTTCCAGGGCTATTTTTTTGATCCAGAACACACTTTTGCCCTTTATGCGTTAATTTTCCCCACCTGAAACGGTAATTCGGAACAAAGCGTTCGGTTTTTTGGTCTGGATGTTTCAATTAAGCAGGTGGTGAAACTTTTTTAGTCGGGTCAGGAGAGGCAGATGAGCAGTAAGGAACATCGGACGAGGGTCAGGCACAAAAAAGCCTCTCGTTCTTTTCAGGGAAGGAGAGGCTTATTTATAAGCGTTTATTAAGGCAATCACGCAGGTATTGAGTACAACACGTTAGCGAAATTACTCTTCGTCATCCAGCAACAGTGAACCGTCGGGATTATTGCTCAGGTTATAAGGATCATTGGTGGACTGCATGGCATTGAAGATAGCCAGCGCCAGTTCATTATCGCTGTCTGGATTACGGCACAGCAGATATTGCGTATCCGGCAGTACCGGCAGTCCTTCAGCTGCACCCATAACACGCAGTTCCGGGCTCATCATCTCGACCGGACGTGCCGTCACGCCCAGTCCCGCTTTCACCGCTGCGCGTACTGCAGCCAGTGTGGAAGCGACATAAGAGATACGCCACGGGATGCCCGCTTCGTTGAGATGATCGATAGCCATATCACGATAAGGACTTGGCTCATCCAGCAATACCAGTGGAATGGCTTCGCCACGCTGGAAGATATAATCCGCTGCGCAGTACCACAAGGTAGGTGAAGTACGCAGTACCTGATAGGTAAAATTGCCCGGGCTGGAAGTCGTCACAACCAGGTCCACTTCACCCTGATTGAGCATTTCCATCATAAACGGATTACGTTTAACCCGCACATCGATTGCCAGTTTCGGATACACCGAGGTCACCCGGTTTAGCAGGAACGGCAGAATAGTGTCAGAGGTGTCATCAGAGGCGCCAATAGTCAGCACGCCCTGAATGTTGCTGTACATCAGAGATGTGCAGGCTTCGTCGTTAAAACGAAGAATTTTTCTCGCATAGCCTAAAAGCTGGATACCGTGCTCTGTCAGAAGCTTATTACGTCCATGTCTGGCAAACAGCTCTTTACCTACCAATTGTTCCAGACGCTGCATCTGCTGACTGACTGCTGACTGGGTTCTGCAGACCGCTGCAGCAGCAGCTGCAAAGGTATTCAAATCCGCAACGGCAACGAAGGTTCTCAGCAGATCGAGGTCGAGATTCAGTATCGGACGATTTGCATTAGTCATGTTTTTTCTTCACTTATAAGATTTTTACGAACTACTACCCTGGTGTTATCACAAGCTTATCAAAGTGATAAGCAGTAATGGTGCTCAATGACAGTCCTGTGTGAAGACTGACACAAAAAAAGTTTATGTGGATCCTGCACTGTTGAGTCCTCTGAAGGGTCATAGTGCTATTCAAGACAGATACAACTTCTGAACCGATGGCGCTGGGTGCGCAAATGCAGGAAGCTGCGTAGTTGTCTTATTCCCATCAGAAAGAATCGTGTGGGATAGAAAGCGCACTTTACTGGCTATCAAAGCGAAGCGGCAAAGTGCACTAAATAATAAATTATACTTAATCATTTTTGACTTCAAAATGGAAATGATTTTGTGAAAAGCGCTGTAAATTTTGTGCTAAAGGCATTTCCAGACCCTTATGCCACATTATTGATCACTTTTTAAGCCTTCAGCGTTCTGAAATTTAGTGAGGAAGTGTTAAGTACGGCTCACAATCCTGCAATAAAGGTGCCATATGAAGCTCTGCTTTTGGCACTTTTCCGGCGAACACAAGGCCTTAAACACGCCACTCTTAAGCAGCGTTAAGGCGTAATCTTCAGGCACGTTATAAAATCGTCCATAATTTGAACATTTATAAAATATCCTTTAACTATTTCTCTAAGTGTATATTTCAGGTGCAAAGAAAAGTTCCATTTCAATAACTTCCAGATAGCGTTCATGATGCTAAAGCCATATGTCGGTTCAGCAGCGCTTTGGACAAGTTAAAATCCTGCATTAATGCAAATTTATGGTTTTATTAACCAGTTTACGCGACAACAAATATTTTTTACGCTGCGCACCGGGCAAAAAGTTGTTGAACCCGCCAAAACGGGGCGGCACCCTTCTTTTGTGACTGTCAGGAGAGTACATTGTGCTGGTTGGATTTCTGTGGCAGCCAAAAGGATTCTGCCCATTAAGGCGGTAACAATGACTTTTCAAATTGATAAATCCGGAAAACTCGATAACGTCTGCTATGACATCCGTGGCCCGGTACTGAAAGAGGCTAAGCGCCTCGAAGAAGAAGGTAACAAAGTTCTGAAGCTGAACATTGGCAACCCGGCGCCGTTTGGTTTTGAAGCACCGGATGAGATACTGGTCGATGTTATTCGTAACCTTCCCAGCTCTCAGGGCTATTGTGACTCCAAGGGGCTCTATTCCGCCCGTAAAGCGATCATGCAGCACTACCAGGCGCGCGACATGCGCGATGTCACCGTAGAAGATATCTACATTGGCAACGGTGTTTCAGAACTCATCGTGCAGGCGATGCAGGCGTTACTGAACAGCGGCGACGAAATGCTGGTGCCGGCCCCCGACTATCCGTTATGGACGGCTGCGGTTTCCCTCTCCAGCGGTAAAGCAGTGCACTATCTCTGTGACGAATCAGCAGGCTGGTTCCCTGACCTCGATGATATCCGCAGCAAGATAACGCCTCGTACCCGCGGCATCGTGATTATCAACCCGAATAACCCCACTGGCGCGGTCTACAGCAAAGAGCTGCTGTTAGAGGTGGTTGAAATTGCGCGTCAGCATAACCTGATTATTTTCGCCGATGAGATCTACGACAAGATCCTCTATGACGATGCACAGCATCACTGCATCGCAGCGCTGGCACCCGATCTGCTGACTGTTACCTTTAATGGCCTTTCTAAAACCTATCGCGTTGCCGGTTTCCGTCAGGGCTGGATGGTACTGAACGGGCCGAAGAAACATGCTAAAGGCTATATAGAAGGACTGGAGATGCTCGCCTCGATGCGCCTGTGTGCCAACGTACCGGCGCAGCATGCGATTCAGACGGCGCTGGGCGGCTACCAGAGCATTAGCGAATTTATCATGCCGGGTGGTCGTCTCTACGAGCAGCGGCAGCGCGCCTGGGAGTTGATCAACGATATTCCAGGCGTCAGCTGTGTGAAGCCGCAGGGCGCGCTTTATATGTTCCCGAAAATCGATGCCAAAAAATTCAACATTTTCGACGATCAGAAGATGGTGCTGGATTTTCTGTTACAGGAGAAGGTGCTACTGGTTCAGGGCAGTGCCTTTAACTGGCCATGGCCCGATCACCTGCGCATTGTTACGCTGCCTCGTGTGGATGATCTTGAGATGGCGATCAATAAGTTTGGCCGCTTCCTGCAAGGCTATCGTCAATAATCAGGCCCGCGTATACTGACGCTATTTGGGGAGAGCCAGAACCTGTCTCTCCCCCGCCAGCCAACAGGAACGCTCATGACACAAAGTCACTTCTTTGCTCATCTCTCCCGTCTTAAGCTGATCAACCGCTGGCCGCTGATGCGCAATGTGCGCACCGAAAATGTCTCCGAACACAGTCTGCAGGTCGCCATGGTGGCGCATGCCCTGGCCGTGATCAAAAACCTTAAATTCAACGGGTCGCTTAATGCCGATCACATTGCCATGCTGGCGCTTTACCACGATGCCAGTGAAGTGCTCACCGGCGATTTACCGACTCCGGTAAAGTATTACAACGCGCAGATCGCCCACGAATATAAGAAAATCGAGAAGATTGCTCAGCAGAAGCTGATTGAGATGCTGCCTGAAGAGTTTCAGGCGATCTATCGCCCGCTGATCGATGAGCATCTGCACAGCGAAGAGGAGCAGGCTGTTGTGAAACAGGCGGATGCGCTCTGTGCATATGTAAAATGTCTTGAGGAGTTGTCTGCCGGGAACAACGAATTTTTACTGGCCAAAGCGCGGCTGGAAAAGACCCTGGCACTTCGGCGTTCACCGGAGATGGATTACTTCGTTGAGGTGTTTATTCCGAGCTTCAGCCTGTCACTGGATGAAATCTCGCAGGATACGCCACTCTAAGCCCGGCGGTCTGGCCGCCGGGCCAGCCCTTAAGCCTGCTGACGGAAGGTAAAGCTGCCGTCAGACTCGCGGGTTATCACCAGTGACGCCAGTGAGTCGAGCTGAAGCGCTACCTCATCCAGCCGGGGTGTCTCCGCCGGCGCATTGATGGCAATCACCGCACAGCCAGCATTCAGGCCGGATAAGATTCCGGCAGGTGCATCTTCTGCAACCACGCACGATGTCGCCGCTAATCCCAGCTTCTCCGCGCCAAGCAGGTAGGGATCGGGCTCCGGTTTGCCCTTAGCCACCTGTTCAGCGGTAATAAACACGGCAGGCTTCGGTAAGCCTGCGGCTTTATGACGTGCATGTGCGACCGGCACTGAACCGGAAGTGACAATCGCCCAGGGAATCTGCAGTTCGTTCAGCCGGTTCAGCAACGCGTTGGCCCCTGGCAGCGCCTGCACACCGTCGGTGTCCGCCGCTTCAGCCTGCTCCAGCGCAACAAACTCTGCCTGAATAGCCTCTTCCGACTGGCCTGACATGAAATGACGCAGAGAGGTGATCGCCTGTTTGCCATGAATGAAATCCAGAATCTCATCAGCCGCGATGCCATGACGGGCACCCCACTGGCTCCAGGCTCGTTCAACCGCTGGCAGTGAATCCACCAGCGTGCCGTCTAAATCAAATAGAAAACCTCTGTAGGTCACGCGCTCCTCCTCATCAGGCATTAATCACTTGCGCAATTTCGTTTGCACTTAAATGGTACTGGCGCGGACAAGTCTGCCACAAAGCTAACATCCGTTGATACTTTTCCCACATTGGGGTCTGCGCATTAAAACCATGGGTGCCGGAATCGAAGTGGGTATAACGCCCTTCTGTATTGACCATAAAACGGACATAACCCAGCAGGCGCGCTTCCGTTGCCGCATCGAAGCCCAGAAAGGCCAGACGCCGCTCTTCAAGCTCACCTTTCTCTTTAAGGTTCGACCAGGAGACGTGGAGAGCGTGATGCATTTCCATAATATCGATCACCGTCCGGCAGATCGCTTCGCTGAGTTCGCCAAACTCTTTGTCCAGCTCCCGCATCTGCAGCGCATAACCGCGCTCGATGATGGTCTGGTAACGGCGAAAACGCTCCGCATTTTCCGGCTCAAGCATGGCCATCATTTTGTACTGATTAGTGAGAATCAAACGCTGCGCATGGGTCATTTCCATCATTTACTCCCGGTCAGAGACCGCTCAGTTAATCGACAATGGAGAAATCATTGCACAGCGTTAGCGACACGGAAATCGCCGTATCACCATTCTTTGATTTGGCCGCAGGTTAGCGGTAAATATTTTACCGCCAGCCCGGGATAGGTCAGAGATCGTCGAGGAAAGTGCGGTCGAGTTGTTTGAACGCCCGCTTTAGCAGATCGGCCAGCGCCTGATAGGTCGGCTTGCCTTCTACTGGCGCTATCGCCTGCCCCGCTTCTTCCAGCCGGGCACGAACTTCATGAAACCAGTTAAGCAGCGTCGGCGGCAGCGGCGTCACAGAACGCTTTCCCAGCCACCATAATCCCTGCATCGGCAGGGTACAGGCAAACAGCGCGGTCGCCACGGCCGGGCCTAACTGACCGCCCATCGCGATCTGCCAGGTCAGCGTAAAAATCGCCAAAGGGGGCATAAAGCGAATAGCAAAACGCGTTGCCGATGAAACACGGTTTTCCGGGAACATAGGTGCCAGGCGCTTATCAGCCGGCCAGGTCTTCATATAGTGTTGGCCGCGCTGAAACATCCGAAACCAATTGGTACTGCCAGATTCATTCGCCATGGCTCACCTCAACTAATACTGTAAAAATTAAAAAATAGTTATAACTACACAACTTTACGTGACATCCTTCAATTATTTTTGTCTTTAAAGGTGACTCCAGCTATTCTGACGCCGTTTTACCCCCTTTCCGGAAGCGGATTGCGCTTTTGGGAAGAGGCCTGAGCCAGGTTCAGACGAGGCAATCTTCAAATTTTCGCGTAAGATTGCCGAAATTTTTTGCGGAAATGCAGAATTCTGTCTACCGCATGATGTTTGTCATTAATCTACCAGCTTTCATGGGCTACGCTGTTAGTCTGATTGCGTTTTATTTAGCCACTCTCAAAAAATAGGTACTTCCATGTCGAGTAAGTTAGTTCTGGTTCTGAACTGTGGCAGCTCTTCCCTTAAGTTTGCCATCCTCAACCCTGCCAGCGGTGAAGAATTCCTGTCTGGCCTGGCGGAATGTTTCCACCTTCCTGAAGCCCGCATCAAATGGAAGCTGGAAGGCGAAAAACAGGAAGCGCCTCTGGGTGCTGGCGCAGCGCATAGTGAAGCGCTGAACTTTATCGTTAAAACCATTCTGGCACAAAAACCTGAGCTTTCGGCACAAATTGCTGCAATCGGCCATCGTATCGTTCATGGCGGCGAGAAGCTGACTCAGTCAGTCATCATCACTGAAGAAGTGGTACAGGGCATCAAAGACGCCTCTTCTTTTGCACCGCTGCACAATCCGGCTCATCTGATCGGTATTGATGAAGCGATGAAAAACTTCCCGCACCTGTCAGATAAGAATGTCGCGGTATTTGACACCGCTTTCCATCAGACAATGCCGGAAGAGTCTTATCTCTATGCGCTGCCGTACAAATTGTATAAAGAGCATGGCGTTCGTCGCTATGGCGCGCATGGTACCAGCCACTTCTATGTGACCCATGAAGCGGCCAAAATGCTCAACAAGCCGCTTGAGTCACTGAATATTATTACCTGCCACCTCGGTAACGGCGGTTCTGTCTCTGCCATTCGCAACGGCGAGTGTGTGGACACCTCAATGGGCCTGACCCCACTGGAAGGCCTGGTGATGGGTACCCGCAGTGGCGACATCGACCCGGCAATTATCTTCTTCCTGCACGATACGCTGGGTATGAGCGTCGATGCCATCAATAAACTGCTGACCAAAGAGTCTGGCCTGTTAGGTCTGACTGAAGTCACCAGCGACTGCCGCTACGTGGAAGATAACTACACCACCAAAGAAGATGCGAAGCGCGCAATGGATGTCTTCTGTCATCGCCTGGCGAAATATATCGGCAGCTACACTGCGCTGATGGATGGCCGCCTGGACGCCGTGGTATTTACTGGCGGCATCGGTGAAAACGCCGCGATGGTTCGTGAACTCTCACTGAAAAAACTGGCACTGCTGGGCTTTGACGTCGATCACGATCGCAACCTGGCGGCCCGTTTCGGCAAGTCTGGTTATATCAATAAAGAAGGCACCCGCCCGGCGCTGGTGATCCCGACCAACGAAGAGCTGGTCATCGCCCAGGACGCCGCGCGTCTGACTGCGTAAACACTTCTCTCCGTCAGCTCAGGCTGACGGAGTTGTTTTTGACACCCTGCCATTACTGAGAGGTTCAAACGTGTCACGTACAATTATGCTCATTCCGACCGGCACCAGCGTCGGCCTGACCAGCGTCAGCCTCGGCGTTATCCGCGCCATGGAGCGCAAAGGCGTTCGACTTAGCGTCTTTAAGCCGATTGCTCAGCCGCGTACCGGCGGCGATACGCCGGATCAAACCACCACTATTATCCGTAAGAACTCTTCGATTCCTGCCGCTGAACCGCTGCAGATGTCACGTGTTGAATCACTGCTGGGATCGAACCAGCAGGATGTGCTGATGGAAGAGATCATCTCCCGTTACCATGCCAACACGCAGAATGCGGAAGTAGTGCTGGTTGAAGGTCTGGTCCCTACCCGTAAGCATCAGTTCGCCAACGCGCTGAACTATGAAATCGCGAAAACCCTGAATGCGGAAATCGTCTTCGTGATGGCGCTGGGCAATGACTCTCCGGCACAGCTGAAAGAGCGCATTGAACTGACGCAAAGCAGCTTCGGCGGTCAGAAGAATAAAAATATCACTGGCGTGATCATCAATAAACTCAACGCGCCGGTCGATGATCAGGGGCGTACCCGCCCTGATCTGTCAGAAATTTTTGATGACTCGTCAAAAGCCAGCATCGCCAATATCGATCCTAAGCAGCTGTTCTCAGACAGCCCGCTGCCGGTGCTGGGCTGCGTGCCGTGGAGCTTTGATCTGATCGCCACCCGCGCAATCGATATGTGCCGCCACCTGGATGCGCGCATCATCAACGAAGGTGAGATTCAGACCCGCCGGGTTAAATCGGTCACCTTCTGCGCCCGTAGTATCCCGCACATGCTGGAGCATTTCCGTCCAGGCTCACTGCTGGTGACTTCCGCAGACCGCCCGGATGTACTGGTCGCCGCCTGTCTGGCCGCCATGAACGGCATTGAGATTGGCGCTATCCTGCTGACCGGTAACTACGAGATTGACGATCGCATCGCGCGCCTCTGTGACCGTGCCTTCCAGACCGGCCTGCCGGTGTTCATGGTGAAAACCAATACCTGGCAGACCTCTCTGAGCCTGCAGAGCTTTAATCTTGAAGTGCCCGCTGACGATACGCAGCGCATCGAGAAAGTGCAGGAATATGTTGCCAGCTACATTAATGCCGACTGGATTGAGTCACTGACCGCCACGTCAGAGCGCAGCCGTCGCCTGTCGCCACCGGCCTTCCGCTATCAGCTGACTGAGCTGGCGCGTAAAGCGGGCAAACGCGTCGTGCTGCCAGAGGGTGACGAGCCGCGTACGGTTAAAGCGGCTGCTATCTGTGCTGAACGCGGTATCGCCACCTGCGTACTGTTAGGCAACCCGGATGAGATTCAGCGTGTTGCTGCGGCTCAGGGTGTCGAACTGGGCAAAGGGGTTGAGATTGTTGATCCGGAACAGGTGCGTGAAAACTACGTGCCGCGTCTGGTTGAGCTGCGTAAGAGCAAAGGGATGACCGAAGTGGTCGCCCAGGAACAACTGGAAGATAACGTGGTGCTGGGCACCATGATGCTGGAAAGTGGCGAAGTGGATGGCCTGGTTTCAGGTGCGGTTCACACCACCGCCAACACCATTCGTCCGCCTCTGCAGCTGATCAAAACTGCGCCTAACAGCTCACTGGTTTCATCGGTGTTCTTTATGCTGCTGCCGGAGCAGGTGCTGGTTTACGGTGACTGCGCGATTAACCCGGATCCCACCGCTGAGCAGCTGGCTGAGATCGCTATTCAGTCAGCCGACTCTGCTAAAGCCTTTGGTATCGATCCACGTGTTGCGATGATCTCCTACTCTACCGGCACGTCAGGTGCAGGCAGCGACGTTGAAAAAGTGCGTGAAGCAACGCGTATCGCGCAGGAAAAACGTCCTGATCTGGTCATTGATGGTCCGCTGCAGTATGACGCCGCGATCATGGAAGATGTGGCGAAGTCGAAAGCGCCAGATTCACAGGTTGCCGGTCGCGCCACCGTCTTTATCTTCCCGGATCTGAACACCGGTAACACCACGTATAAAGCGGTACAGCGTTCAGCCGATCTGATCTCAATCGGGCCGATGCTGCAGGGTATGCGTAAGCCGGTTAACGACCTGTCGCGCGGTGCGCTGGTTGATGACATCGTCTATACCATCGCCTTAACCGCTATTCAGTCTCAGCAGGCTGAACAAGGCTAAGCGTCAGGTAAGAACGCAAAAGGCATGCCCCAGGGCATGCCTTTTTTTTGCCGGTAACAGAGCCGGAGGCTTTAATGCGGATCGCTGAGACGCGTTAAAGCGCCCGTTTTCAGGTTCAGGCCCGGTTATCGCCGTTGCGGCTCATCCACAGAGAGAGCGCTTTAAGCGAATCGTCAGTGAACTCATCACAACGTGCGGTGATCTCATCGGGCGTCATCCAGATAATCTCATCGACTTCCGATTCCTGCATGGCGAATGGCCCATGTGACACACAACTGAACAGACCGCCCCAGACGCGACAGTGCTGATCTTCGAAGTAGAATTTGCCATGCTCAGCAAACGGCACCGCGGCAATCCCTAACTCCTCTTCCGCTTCACGTCGCGCAGACTCCAGCATATCTTCACCGCTCTGCACCACGCCGCCTGCGGTTGCGTCCAGTTTGCCCGGCATAAAATCTTTTATCTCTGTGCGACGCTGCACCAGAATCTTGCCCATACCGTCATGAACCACAATATAGGTAGCGCGGTGACGCAGGCACTCAGCGCGCATCTGCGCACGTGTTGCCTGAGCAACAACTTCATTCTCTTCGTTTACGATATCGACCCACTCGATGCCGTCACCCGCAGTTTGATCCACCATCCGTAACCCTTTCCTGTTTGGCGTACACTTGGGTACGCAGTTTGCCACGTCTTTATTTTTATGTGGCGTAAGGTAATCACTTCCGGCAGCCTGAGCAAGCCCTGGCTGTTACCGATTTTTACCACTTTCTGCTAACCACAGCTGTACTGAGGCTCGCTGCCACTGAAACTCAGCATAATCCCGCAGACGCGCGGGCAAAGGATCGCCATGCAATACCAGCCGGTTAAGCATCACCGCCAGATCGGTATCCGCAATTGACCACTCGCCAAACAGGTTCTGTTGCCCGTCCGGCAGCAGGCGATCGACGGCCATAACCAGTTTATCCACCGCCTGCTGCGCTGATGCGGTCAGCGGCGCAAAGCGCTCACCGGCAAACAGCACTTCTGTGGGACGCTCCTGGCGTATCCACAGGAAGTCACTGCGCAGCCAGGCCTGGATCTCTCTGGCGCGGGCACGCTTCTCGCGGTCGCGGGGATAGAGGCGCTCAAATTCGGGCGCCGGAAAGCGCTCTTCAAGATATTCGGTAATCGCCGAGGATTCGCTTAACAGGAACGCATCAATCTGCAGGGTCGGGACCCGGCAGGTCAGCGACAGCTCGCGGTAAGCCGCGGCGTATTGCTGATTCTGCGACAAATCGACGCGCTTCAGCTGGAAAGGGATCCCTTTTTCGGTAAGAGCAACATAGGCCGACATGGCGTAAGGACTGAAAAATGATGAATCTGACCACAGGGTGATGGACGGATAATTCATCGGTTACCTCAATTGGCTGTCAGGGTTGCATCATGTTTACCGATTTTTATTTGGGAAGGCAACGCTGAGCTGATCCGATCTCTGCCTCCGGAATAAGAAAGCGCGACGCGACTCACGATAGAGTGGCTCGACTCTTCTATGCTGAAAGATGCAAATAACAAAAAAATCAAGGGAGCCGCAACATGCACATTCTTATTACCGGTGGCACGGGACTGATTGGCCGTCACCTGATTCCGCGCCTGCAACAGCTGGGGCATCAGATCAGTGTGGTGACGCGTGACGTGGTCAGCGCACGTGAAAAACTGGGCGAAGAGGTCGCGCTCTGGTCAGGGCTGGCGCAACAGTCGAACCTGGATACGATCGATGCGGTCATTAATCTGGCGGGAGAACCTATTGCCGACAAACGCTGGACGGAGCCGCATAAACAGCAGCTGTGTGAAAGCCGCTGGCAGATAACCGAGCAGATCGTCTCACTGATCAACGCCAGCGCCACACCACCGTCCGTGTTGATCTCAGGTTCGGCAACCGGCTTTTATGGTAACACCGGCGATCTGGTACTGACTGAAGAGGATCAGGGTCAGGATGAGTTTACTCATCAGCTCTGCGCCCGCTGGGAGCAGCTGGCGCTCGCGGCTGAAAGCGAACGCACCCGCGTCTGCCTGCTGCGAACCGGCGTGGTGCTGGCGTCTGAGGGCGGCGCACTCAGCAAAATGAAGCTGCCCTTTAAACTCGGCATCGGCGGGCCGATTGGCAGTGGTAAACAGTACATGCCGTGGATTCACATTGATGACATGCTAAACGCCATTATCTGGCTGCTGGAGCATGATGATCTGCGGGGTCCGTTCAATATGGTCGCTCCCTACGCGGTGCGTAACGAGCAGTTTGCCGCCACGCTGGGCCGGGTGATGCATCGTCCGGCCTTTATGCGCACGCCTGCCAGCGCCATTAAACTGATGATGGGCGAATCGTCGGTACTGGTGCTGGGAGGACAGCATGTGCTGCCAAAACGGCTGGAAGCCTCAGGCTTTGGCTTCCGCTGGTACGATTTGCAGGAAGCGTTGCAGGATGTCGCAGGATAAACATACGGCGGCCCTGGGCCGCCGTATGTTTCGTTAGTTACGCTGCTCTGCTACACGCGACTTCACTACCTTCTCTTCACGCGTATGCCCCGGTTGTGGCACACGAATAATAAAGGTCAGCACGCCAGCGAACACGTATAGCCCGGTATAGGCCCATACCACACCGACAATGTCGAAGAACGGCAGCATGACTGAGGCGATAGCCGGTGCCACAAAGTTACTGAGTCCAGCGGAGAGGTTGTAAATAGAGACCGCAGCGCCTTTATGATGCGGTTCCAGCGTGGGAAATACAGCGGTCATCGGTACAAACGCCGCGACAAAAATTCCCAGCATTACCGCAGGGATTAATGCGACCCAGAAGTTATGACCCGCATACAGCGGCAGATAATAAAAGGTCAGGCTGGAGATGGCCATCCCCAGGCAACCAAACCAGCGCACCTGACGGATCCAGCCCAGCTTCTCTCCCGTGAGGCCCCAGAAGATATTCGTAAATATAGTGACAAAGAAGAACACCGCCCAGATTTGTAGCCATTCAGAGATGGTAAAGCCGAGACGATCGACAAACAGCAGTGGCATGATAATGGCGAAACCAAACAGCGACAGCGTGTTGATGATGCGAATCAGGCAGGCATAAAACACATTCTGATTGGTGAACAGGATGGTCACGGCACGCGCCATCTCTGTCATCTTGTCACGCATCGGCAAATTCACACGAGAGCGATCCACCGGTACCTTGCGCAGGCTGAAGTATGCGAGGATCCCACCACAGGCCACCCAGATAATAGCCAGCCACAGCGTCCCCGTTTCCCCCAGCATCGGAATGGTGAGACTTGGCAGATAGCTGCCAATCACCCCGATGCCGACAGAATACATCGCCCAGAACCAGCCGGTCGCCGCCGGCAGTTTTTCGCGCGGTAAGACCTGCACCAGCATCATCATGAAAGAGTAGATAAACAGCGGATAAGCCAGCCCGCGAATGCCGTAGAACAGCACCATCAGCGGATAGTTGCGCAGGCCAAGCCCCAGCGACATAAACAGCGTATGCATCACGATCCATAACACAAAGCCAATCATCATCGCGCGCTGCGGTGTGATCAACTCGGCTACCACGCCAGATGCCCAGGCCGCCAGGGCTGCCGCTAAGCCATAGAAGGTGAATACGACTGCAGACTGCGCGGGCGTAAAGCCCATATCGGTGATATGGCGCGACAGAAACGCCATTTCAAAGCCATCACCCGCCATAAAGATTGCGATAGCGAGGAAACCCCAGAACATCTTTTTCGGTAAGCCAAACCAGTATTCGTTCGATTGCATCACAATTACCTTCTGTCTGGTTAGTCGTTATGCAGGCAGCAAACTGCGCACCTGTTGTTGCTGGATGTAGAGTTCCCGGAACAGACATAGCCGCTTTTGCAGCACGGCACCGCGCGTCTCGTCCGGTTGGTAGCGTGCCTGCACAGCCGGCTTCAGACACACCTCATGCTCAAGGCCGCCATCAGCCAGCCACGCTAAACGTGCCGCACCCAGCGCGCCAGATGCGCTGGCGGGATGGGTAACAATGGGCAGTTGCAGCACATCGGCAATCAATTGAGCCCACAATGTGCTACGTGCGCCACCACCGGTCAGGCTGCACTGCTGAATGTGATGCCTGGCATCGCCGAGCACACTCAACCCATCAGCCAGCCCAAATGCCACGCCTTCAACCACCGCATAGCCCAGCAAGGCGCGCGGGGTTTCATGGCGCAGATTGAAGAAAGAACCGGATGCGTCAGGATCGTTATGTGGTGTGCGTTCACCAGACAGATAGGGCAGGAAAACCGGGGCGCTACGCACTTGCTCATCACTGAGCTGGACCATCTCCTCCATCAGCTGGCTTTCACTGACCGACAGCAGATTGCACAACCAGCGCAGACAACTGGCGGCGCTAAGCATCACACTCATCTGGTGCCAGCGGCCCGGTAACGCATGGCAAAAGGCGTGCACCCCGCATTGAGGGTCAGCCCGTAAGCGGTCGTTTACGACAAAAATCACACCGGAGGTACCCAATGAGATAAACGCATCACCGGGATTCACCGCCCCCACACCGACTGCCGATGCGGCATTGTCACCGCCGCCTCCCGCGACAGTAACCGCAGTAGATAAACCCCACTCGCTCGCCAGCGTCGGCTGCAGGCGTCCACTTATGGCACTGCCTTCTACCAGTTCAGGCATTTGGGCACGCTTCAGTCCGGTGATGGCCAGCAGTTCTTCCGACCAGTCACGCCGGGAGACATCGAGCCACAGCGTTCCGGCAGCATCCGAAGGCTCACTGACAAAGCGCCCGGTAAGACGCCAGCGCAGGTAATCTTTCGGCAGCAGGATCTTATCGATGCGGCTGAAAATTTCTGGCTCATTTTCCGCGACCCAGTGCAGTTTCGGCAAAGTGAAGCCGGGCATAATCATATTGCCGCTAATTTCCATTATCCGGGGATTGCTCTTCCGTAGCCTTTCACACTGCGGTGCACTGCGCGTGTCGTTCCAGAGGATACACGGACGCAGCACCTTCCCCCCGGCATCCAGCAACACGGCCCCGTGCATCTGTCCCGATAATCCAATAGCGCGAATCGCGGCCCATGCCAGAGGAAACTGATGACGTAATCCCGCCAGAACCTCGCTGCAGGCTTGCCACCAGCATTCAGGATCCTGTTCAGCCCAGTGGGGATGGGGACGCTGCACGCTCAGCGTGTCGTGCTGAGCCGCCACAATCTCACCGTGCGTATTAATGATCAGCGCTTTAAGCTCTGAGGTACCAATATCAATGCCGAGATACATAATTACACCGCCGCCAGTTCAGGCTGTTTCAGCCACTGCTGCAAACTCGCAACACGGCGGGTGACTAACTCATGAAACGCCTTATCAGATGCCAGTTCCGCAAACAGCGCGCTATCACTCAGGTATGCATGGAGCGGATCGGCGCTGGCGAACTGCTTACGTAGCGTATCGACCTGTAGCGCACCGTCCTGATAGCAATAGGGTAAATTGTCATCGGCCCATCGCTGCATAAACAGGAAGAACAGTGCCGGAATCACCGCCGTTGCGGTGGGCTGCGCACCGCGCTGGTAGCACTGTTGCAGGGTTGGCGTCACCATGCCGGGAATTTTGGATAAACCATCGGCACCGACGCGCTGATTGGTATCTTTAATGTAAGGATTACTGAAGCGGGCCAGCACCACGTCACGATAATCCGCTAAATCAAGCGGGCTGGGAGACAGAGAAGGAATGACATCCTGGGTCACATAGTCGTGAGCCAGTTGATAAATCGCCGGATGGCTGGTGCTCTCATCGATATAGTTCAGACCAATCAGTGTGCCCGCCCAGGCAATCGCAGCATGTGTCGCATTGAGGATGCGAATTTTTGCCTCTTCCCACGGCAGTACCGATTCCACCAGTTCAACACCGACCTTTTCCAGCGCCGGGCGCCCGGCAATAAAATCATCCTCAATGACCCACTGAATAAAAGATTCGGCCATTACTGCTGCGCCATCCTGTTTGCCGGTCGCCGCCTGCACGCGTTCTGCCACCTCCGGAGTAGGACGGGGTGTAATGCGATCAACCATGGTATTCGGTGAACGGGTTTGCGTGCGCACCCAGTCGGCCAGCGCGGTATCGCCTTTGGCCGTAAGAAACGCCAGGAAGGCGTCACGGAAACGCTCACCATTGTGCCGCAGATTGTCGCAGTTCAACAGCGTAACAGGCGGACCGCCTTGCGCAACACGCTGTGTCAGAATATGGCTGAGTGCGCCGTAGAGGGTGCGGATATCTCCACCCAGATCGGCTTTCACATCTGCCTGATTGAGATCCAGGGTAAACGCGGGCGTCAGGTAGTAACCCGCTTCGGTCACGGTAAAGCTAATCACACGTGTTTCCGCGCTGGCCCCCTGCTCGATCAACGCACTGATATCACTGTCCCAGGGCAAAATTTTGCGCAGCGAAGTGATGGTTTCGTAGTCGCGCTTACCTGCAGGCGTCACGGTTTCCAGCACATATTCTCCCTGCTGCGCCGCGAGCTGATTGAGCAGCGGCACTGCGTCATTACGTATATTGCCGAGCGCGATGCTCCAGCTTTCATCACCCTGCTCACGCAGTTTATGCAGATACCACGCCTGATGTGCCCGATGAAAAGATCCCGCGCCGATGTGCATCCACACTGATTGGTTGTTCATAATCGCCTCAATTTAAACATTTGCCACACCTAAGGGCATTTGCCCGATGAACTGTAGCATAGTGCCTATTACTAAGATCCTTCTGCGAGCCGAGTCACAAATAATACTTTTGCTCCCATCCTGGGCTTTTGCTCAGTTAGTGCTTTTCGACCCGCACGGCGTTAAGATGTCCCCTCAAATTCGACGGAACATCGTGATGAGCAGAGAAGAAAAAAAGCAGGAGCTGGCCGCACGTGCCGCATGGATGTATTACGTCGCAGGCGTGACACAGCAGGAGATTGCGCAGGCATTGGGATTGTCACGACAGGTAGCGCAGCGGCTGGTATCCAGTGCACGTGAAATGGGCATGGTGAACGTAAAAATTGATCATCCCGTCACACACTGTCTGCAGCTGGCGCGTGAGGTACAGGCGAAGTTTGGTCTGGATTTGTGCCGCGTTGTGCCATCTGCCAGTCTGAATGATGAGGCTATTCAACAAATGCTGGCAGTTGAAGGCGCGGCGGTGATGACACAATTCATCAATGAGGAAACGCCTCAGGTGTTCGGTATTGGTTCCGGTAAAACCCTGCGCTCAATGATCGATGCGCTACCCTGGGTTGATCGCCCGCAGCATCATTGCGTTTCCATGATTGGTGCAATCGCGCGGGATGATTCCGGTACACGCTATGACGTACCGTTGAAGATGGCCGAAAAGATGCAAGGTAAGTATTTCTTTATCCCTGCGCCCTTATACGCCGACACCCCAGAGGATAAAGCGATGTGGGTTCAGCATAAGGTTTACCAGCGCGTCATTGATCGCGCATTACAGGCGGACGTGGCTTTTGTGGGTATTGGCGAAGTGATGCCGGGCTGTCCTTTGAATGCCGAGGGATTCATCACAGATGCGCAGGTCGAGGCGCTAAATGGGCGCGGCGTGGTGGGCGAAATGCTCGGTCACTTTTTCAATCAGCAGGGTGAGCGGGTATGGGGCGAAACGGATGAGCTACTGACCAGCGTGCGACTGGAAAGCCGGACTCAGCGTAAAATTATTGGCTTTGCGGGTAGCGAGCGCAAGTATCCAGCAATCCGTGCCGCATTACAGGGCGGCTGGGTATCGGGACTGGTGACCGATGAGGATACGGCGCTGAAGCTACTGCAAAAGTGATATCTCAGCATGGATGCAGAGTGCGAGGGCAGAACGCAGAGATGACGCAAAATCTCAAACGCGGCTCGCACTTATTCTGCGCAGGGCACGTTACGCCGGTGCCCTGATTCCCTCACCTTAACTAACATCTAACCGTTACTTCAGCGATCCCTTGAGGAACTGCTGTAAACGTGGGCTTTTCGGGCTGCCGAACAGTTCCGCAGGCGGCCCCTGCTCTTCGATTTTACCCTGATGCAGGAAAATGACATGACTGGAGACGTGACGGGCAAACTCCATCTCGTGAGTCACGACCACCATGGTTTTGCCCTCCTCCGCCAGCTTCTGCATGATGCGCAGTACTTCCCCGACCAGCTCCGGATCAAGCGCCGAAGTGGGTTCGTCAAACAGCAACACTTCTGGCTCCATTGCCAGCGCGCGCGCAATCGACACACGCTGCTGCTGACCGCCGGAGAGGTGAACCGGATATTTTGCCTGCGCCCGCGCATCAATTCCGACTTTATCGAGGTATTTGATGGCACGCTCACGCGCCGCCGCTTTACTCAGCCCCAGCACCTGAATCGGCGCTTCCATCACGTTTTCCAGCACGGTCATGTGACTCCACAGATTAAAGTGCTGGAACACCATGGTCAGGCTGGTACGTAACGCGCGCAGCTGCTCTTTGTCAGCCACTTTGAGCTGACCATCTTTGTCACGGACTAAGGTGATTTGTTGGTTATTCACCATGATGCTGCCTTCACTCGGTTTTTCGAGGAAGTTGATGCAGCGTAAAAAGGTACTTTTCCCTGAGCCGGACGATCCAATAATACTGATCACATCGCCCGCTTTAGCAGTTAACGAGACCCCTTTCAGCACTTCATGTTCACCGTAACGCTTATGCAATTCGGTGACGCTTAATTTATTGTCAGCCATAGTTCTACTCAATGCGATGAAGAGGGTTTCACGTGGGCCAGCCAGCGACGTTCCGCCAGGCGGAACAGGCTGATCAACACGTAAGAGATAATCAGGTACAACACAGCCGCCAGACCAAAGGCGGTAAACGGCTGATAGGTCGCCGAGTTAATATCCCGCGCGATTTTCAGCAGATCCGGCACGGTGGCGGTGAAGGCCAGCGCCGTGGAGTGCAGCATCAGAATCACTTCGTTGCTGTAGGCCGGCAGTGCCGTACGCAGCGCCGATGGCAGGATAATGCAGCGATAAAGTTTAAAAGTAGAGAAGCCGTACGCCCGTGCCGCCTCAATTTCACCGTGTGGCACCGAGCGAATCGCACCGGCAAAAATTTCCGTGGTGTAGGCGCAGGTGTTGAGGGTAAAGGCGAGCAGCGTACAGTTCAGACCACTGCGGAAAAAGGCATTCAGCAGTTCAGTGCCTTTCACAATCTCCAGCGTGTACATGCCGGAGTAGAACACCAGCAGCTGCACATAGAGCGGCGTGCCGCGAAAGACGTAGGTGAAGAGCCAGACCGGAAAGCTGATAAACCGGTTAGGGGAAACCCGCGCTATCGCCAGCAGGATTGCCAGACATCCGCCAATGGTGACCGAGAGGATCAGCAGCCACAGGGTGATAGCTACACCGGTAAAACGATAACCGTCAGTCCAGAGCAGCGATTTCCAGTATTCCTGAATAATATCAATCATAACTCGCCCTCTTCACACCCACCGTATAGCGCCGGTTCAGCCACCACAGCACACCGTTTGACAGCGTGGTGAATACCAGATAAATCACACCGGCCACAATGGCGAAGTAGAACGGCTGCCAGGTACTTTTTCCTGCCAGCTGCGTCGCCTTCACCACATCTTCCAGCCCCAGCAGCGAGACCAGCGCGGTGGCTTTCAGAATCACCTGCCAGTTGTTGCCGATGCCTGGCAGCGCGTAGCGCATCATGGCCGGAAACAGAATGCGGCGGAACACCTGCGCGCCGGTAAAGCCAAACGCGGTTGCTGCTTCAATCTGCCCCTGAGGCACGGCCATAAAGGCGCCGCGGAACGTTTCGGTGAAGTAGGCACCATAGATAAAGCCGAGCGTGATGATACCGGCGACCATCGGGTCGATATCAAACTGCGCCATGCCCAGCGCATCGGTTATCTGGTTGAGGACAATCTGCAGACCGTAGAAGATCAGCAGCATCAGTACAAGGTCTGGCACGCCACGAATCAGCGTGGTGTAGCCTTCAAAAATCATCGCCAGTGGCCGGCTGCGCGACAGTTTCGCGCCTGCGCCAATCAGGCCCAGCAGCACTGCCAGCACGACGGAAGTGAGCGCCAGTTCCAGCGTCACCAGCGTGCCCCGAAGAATTACATCAGAATAGCCATACAGCATCGAGAGGGTCCTGTCGTGGGGTGAAAACGAAACGCTGCCCGCAAGCGAGACGGGCAGTTTAGCTTTACCTCTCTGTTGCAGATGCCATCCGCTATTAGCGGAAAAGAACCCGATTCTGCACCTGGCAGAACCGGCTCAGACCCGGCAAAACGGACACAGAGGGTAAAGCGACAGGATGGTTAGTCGCCGTACACGTTGAAATCGAAGTATTTCTTCGCAATCTTGTCGTAGGTGCCATCTTTACGCATGTCAGCAAAGGCTTTGTCGATGGCGGCTTTCAGTTCGCTGTCATCTTTACGCAGTCCCATGCCGGTACCGACGCCAAAAATCTTGTCATCTTTCACGGCCGGACCGGCGAAGGCGTAATTTTTACCGACCGGCTGCTTCAGGAACCCTTCGCTGGCCTGCACTTCATCCTGGAAGGCAGCATCAATACGACCGGCATTCAGATCCTGATAGACCAGATCCTGGTTTGCATAAGGTGTGACGTTCACCCCTTTTGGCCGCCAGTTCTGATTGGCGTAAGTTTCCTGGGTGGTGCCCTGCAGCAGACCGATGTTTTTGCCTTTCAGGGACTCAATGGTCGGCTCAATTTTCGATCCCTTCGGCGCGACTAAACGCGCGTTCGCGGCGTAGAGTTTTTCCGAGAAGGCGATCTCTTCCTGACGTTTCGCTGTGATGGAAAGTGAGGAGATGATGGCATCAATTTTCTTCGCTTTCAGCGAAGGGATCAGCGCATCAAAGTCGCTCTCAACATAGGTACATTGGGTATGAATACGTTTACAGATTTCGTTAGCGAGGTCGATATCGAAGCCCACTAACTTGCCTTGCGCGTTTTTCGACTCAAACGGTGGGTAAGTTGGATCTGTGCCGATACGGATTGAACCCGGAACCGCCGCGAAAACGCTGGCAGCACTGGATAAGCCCAGCATCAGGGAAAGAGCCAGAACACGCTTTTTCATAGATTACCCTCAAGTGAAGTGCTTTTTGTTATGTGGTTCGTGATGTGTTTGCGCAAAGTAATTTGCATGTTTCATGCCAGTTCTGCAAGTTAACCACGCTGTTAGCGTGATGTGAGACAGGCGAAAACGCTGTGTTTGTGAGGGGAATATAGCAGTGAAGTAAAAGAGAAAAAGCGACGTTGTTAACTTTTGGTGCGTCAAATGCACGAAGAGTGATCCGAGGCGCGCTTATGCACTAAATAAGTGCGCCAGCGGAACTTTATGCACCCTGCCAGCGCGTGAAGAGATCTTCCGATAATTCGATATCAAACTGGTCGATAACTCGGTTAACGGTCTGATCGATCAGCTGATCGATCGTTTCAGGCCGATGATAAAATGCCGGCACGGGTGGCATGATAATGGCACCCAGCTCTGCGGCGGTGGTCATCATTCGCAGATGGCCAACATGCAGCGGGGTTTCGCGCACGCACAGCACCAGCTTACGCTGCTCTTTTAACACCACGTCAGCCGCACGGGTCAGCAACGAGTCACTGTAACTGTGGACGATGCCAGAGAGCGTTTTCATTGAGCAGGGTAAAATCGCCATGCCCAGCGTTTTAAACGATCCAGATGAGATATTTGCTGCAATATCGCGCACGTCATGCACCACATCGGCCAGCGCCTGCACGTCACGCAGCGAATAATCGCTCTCCAGTCCCAGCGTCTGACGCGCCGCCTGACTCATGACCAGATGCGTTTCTACTTCTTCCACCTGCTGCAACACCTGCAGCATGCGCACGCCATAGATCACCCCGCTTGCGCCAGAGATGCCAATGATGAGTCGTTTCATATTCCAACCTTATTTCAGCCAATGGGCCATCATACGCGGCCTGCGGGTTTCTGAAAACAAACAGGGCGGGATTGCTCCCGCCCTGTTTTATGCTGCCCGCCTGCTGAAGGTATCAGCCTTCGTTGTGCAGCTCGAGGTTTTCGACTTCGTTCTGCCGCTGAAGCGCTTTGGCATCATCATTACGCAGCGACTCGAGATACTCCAGATATTGCTGATCGACATCTTTCGTCACGTAAATGCCGTTGAACACCGAGCACTCAAATTGTGCAATGTCCGGATTCTCTTCGCGAACCGCTTCGATCAGATCGTCAAGATCCTGGAAGATCAGCGCATCGGCTTTAATCAGCTGGCGAATCTCTTCCACTTCACGGCCATGCGCAATCAGTTCCGTGGCGCTGGGCATATCGATACCGTAGACGTTCGGGAAACGAATTTCCGGCGCCGCTGACGCCAGATAAACCCTTTTTGCGCCCGCTTCACGCGCCATCTCAATGATCTGCTCTGAGGTGGTACCGCGAACAATAGAGTCATCCACCAGCAGCACATTTTTATCACGGAATTCGGCGCGGTTAGCGTTGAGCTTGCGGCGCACCGCGCTGCGACGTAACTGCTGGCCCGGCATGATAAAAGTACGTCCAACGTACCGGTTCTTCACGAAGCCCTGACGATAGGGTTTGTCGAGAATACGTGCAATTTCCAGCGCGATATCGGTGGAGGTTTCAGGAATCGGAATCACAACGTCGATATCGAGATCTTCCCACTCGCGCGCAATTTTCTCACCCAGCTTGGTGCCCATACGGACACGGGCGCTGTAGACCGAGATTTTGTCGAGGAAGGAGTCGGGACGTGCAAAATAGACATACTCGAACAGGCACGGATTGCTTTTCGGATTTTCAGCGCACTGGCGGGTAGACAGCTGGCCCGCCTCAGTCACATAAACCGCTTCACCCGGTGCAACGTCACGGATGAACTCAAAGCCCAGCGTATCCAGCGCCACGCTCTCGGAGGCGACCATATATTCGGTGCGGCCATCAGCGATAACGCGCTTGCCCAGCACCAGCGGACGGATACCGTTAGGATCACGGAAGGCGACCATGCCGTGGCCGATAATCATCGACACTACCGCATAGGCTCCGCGCACCTGCTGATGCACGGCAGCAACCGCAGCAAAGATGTTGTCGGCTGTCAGCGGATCGTTTTGGAAACGATCTAACTCCTGCGCAAAGATGTTCAGCAGGATTTCAGAATCTGAGGTGGTATTAACGTGACGGCGGCCCTTTTCAAACAGGTGCTTACGCAGCACATGGGCGTTGGTCAGGTTACCGTTGTGCGCCAGGGTGATGCCATACGGGGAGTTTACATAGAATGGCTGCGCTTCAGAGGCACTGGAGCTTCCCGCGGTTGGATAACGCGCGTGACCGATCCCCATATTGCCCTGCAGACGCTGCATGTGGCGTGCTTCGAAAACGTCGCTGACCAGGCCGTTTGCCTTTCGCAGGCGAAAACATTTCAGCGCATCGATAGTACAAATGCCTGCGGCATCCTGCCCGCGGTGCTGGAGCACCGTTAACGCGTCATAGATCGACTGGTTGACCGGCATGAAACCGGTGATACCGACAATACCGCACATGTTGTCATTTCCTCATTAAGCCGCACTCCCGGTCACATCACCGGGGTAAAAAACTCGACGTGCTTTTCAGGTAATCAAAAAACCACCTGATTATATAACTGAACTCGGGAATGAGTTGAGACTGTTGCCAGTCCGGACTTTTGGAAAACCCAGTGAATGTATCGAGGAAGAACAGCAAAGCGGCTACGATCAGCACACCACGCAATGCCCCGAAACAGACGCCCAACACCCGGTCGGTTCCCGACAGGCCGGTTTTTTCCACCAGCGTGCCGATAACGTAGTTCACAATGGCCCCCACAATCAGGGTCGCCACAAACAGCACACCGATAGCGATACCGTTACGAACCAGTTCGTCGTCAAAACCTGTAAACCAGACTGCAAGGTAGGCGTAGTAATGACTGGCGACAAAAAACGCGCATCCCCAGGTAACAAGAGATAAGGCTTCACGGACAAACCCACGGACCAGGCTGACCAGAGCCGAAAAACCAACTACCGCAATAATGACGTAATCAATCCAGATCATGAACTCTTCCAGCGCCAGTGCAATTGCACCCCTGCATACAGTTCGGGGCGCATTCTAACAGAAAAAGAAAACGTTTGCGTAGCGGTTTTCTTTTTCTGCATCCATAAAAAAGGCGATGAAAAAAAACGCTATCGCCCGGGTGATTCTCGGCCGGACAGGCCGTTGAAAATCGTCAATTTTTTTCGCGGCAGCGCGCATTAAACGCGCTGTCTGAGGGGTAAAAGACGCTGCCTGTTACTGCTATCGGCAGCGCCAATCGCCCGTTTTAGCGGGCGCTGTAGGGTTTCACGACACCGCCCAGTCCTGAGATACTTTTCAGCTCGCCAACCGCACTCTGCATTTTGGCTTTCGACGCATCAGGCCCAACGTAAATGCGGGTGATCTGACCCTGTACCGGCGTTGAAGGCACGGTAAAGGCGCGATAGCCCGACAGCCGCAGCTGCGCGACAATCTCATTCACTTTGCTGGCGTTTTTCAGCGCACCTAACTGCACCACATAAGCCTGCCCTGCCGGCGCTGTCGTCTCTGCCGTTTTCGGCGGCTCTTCCTGCTTCGGCTGTTCGACCACTTTAGGCTGTTCAACCGGTTTAGGTTTAGGCTGCTCCACGGCTTTTGGCTTCTGCTGTTCGACCGGCTTCTGCTTAGGCTGCTCTGTTACTTTCGGTTTCTGCTGCTCAACGACCTTCGGCTTCGTCACCGTCTGTGCGGGCACAGACTGATGAACCGGCGGCGGCGAGACCACTACCGGATCGCTCTCGTCTTCCGGTTGAGTCCGACCCTGCTCTGCCGTAGCGTTGGTTTTACCGTTGCCATTGCCATTGCTGCTGCTGACCGCATTGCCCGCGCCTTCCGGCGGCTGTGCCGGCAGCGACTGGGTTACCGGCGGCACCATTTCGCTGTCCTGCTGATCGTCAGGTTTCGGCACCAGCGGAATGGCGGCGAACTCCTCTTTGTAATGCTTTTTCTGACCATCCAGCAGCCCTGGCAGCACAATCACGCCAACGGCGACCAGAATAACGGTGCCGACTAAACGGTTCTGAAACTTACTTGCCACGTCCTTTCTCCGTTTCAATCGATTCCATGACCTGTGCAACGGTGTGGAATGAACCACAGACCAGCACAATGTCCTGCGGCGCTGCCCGCTGGCGTGCCTGCTGCCAGGCGAGCTCAACCGAACTAAAAGCCTCGCCCTGCGGCAGGTTGTTCAGCAGTTGCTCAGCACTGGCGCCGCGCGGACCCTCAAGGGGCGCGCAGTACCAGGCATCGACCACCGGTGCCAGCGCCGCCAGCGTTCCGGCGATATCTTTATCATGCAGCATGCCCACCACGGCATGCACTTTGCCGCGTTTCGGCAGTGCCGCCAGCCGCGACGCCAGATACGCTGCCGCATGCGGATTATGGGCGACATCCAGAATAACGCGCGGTGATTCGCTGAGGGTCTGAAAACGGCCTGGCAGCATCGCCAGCGGCAGGCTGGCGCGAATCTGCGCCTCACTGACCTCAAGCCCGGAGACCCGCAGCGCCACCAGCGCGGTCGCCGCGTTAGGCAGCGGCACCTGCGGCAGCGGCAGATCGTTCAGCTCACCCGTCGCATCACGCAGTGACCAGCTTTCTGCCTGCGCATGCCACGACCAGTCACGGTTGCGCTGCAACAGCTGCGCACCTTTTTCCTGTGCGACCACGGCAATACTCTGCGGCATATCCGGTTCACCCACTACCGCAGGTTTCCCCGCCCGGAACACACCGGCTTTTTCACGCCCAATGCTTTCGCGATCCGGGCCAAGCCAGTCGGTGTGATCGAGTGCAATGCTGGTGACCACCGCGACATCGGCATCCACAATGTTTGTCGCATCCAGCCGTCCGCCTAGGCCGACTTCGAGGATCACGACATCCAGCTGCGCCTGGCGGAACAGATTCAACGCAGAGAGCGTGCCAAATTCAAAATAGGTCAGCGAAATATCTGCACGTCCGGCTTCAATCTCCGCAAAACTGGCGCAGTGCTGCGCTTCACTCAGCTCCTCTCCCTGAACCCGCACGCGCTCGGTATAGCGCACCAGATGCGGTGAGCTGTACACGCCAACGCGGTAGCCCGCGGCGATCAGCAGCGTTTCCAGGGTGCGACAGGTGGTGCCTTTGCCATTGGTACCGGCCACGGTAAAGACAAAAGGAGCGGGTTTCAGCAGGTCGAGACGAAGCGCTACCTGACGAATACGGTCCAGACCCAGTTCAATGGCCTGAGTATGCAGGTGCTCAAGATAATAAAGCCACGTGGCCAAAGGCGACGTGGCTTGGGGAAGGTGAAGATTGTCCATATGTCCCGTTTTGCTTATTTATACCTGGCAGGCTGCTGCTGCGGTATACGGTGCATTGGTAAGAGGTGCTTTGGACGCACCTCTCTATCTCCTGTCAGGCCTCGTTGCTTTCCGATTCAGTCGTCGCCGGAGCGGACTGTTCACCGTCAAGCAGCGGTGCCGGCAGGTTCATCATTTTTGCCAGCAGGCTTGCCAGTTTGTAGCGCATTTCCGGACGGCGAATGATCATATCAATCGCGCCCTTTTCAATCAGGAACTCACTGCGCTGGAAGCCCGGCGGCAGTTTTTCACGCACGGTCTGCTCAATAACGCGTGGGCCGGCAAAGCCGATCAGTGCTTTAGGTTCCGCGATATTGAGGTCGCCCAGCATGGCAAAACTGGCCGAAACACCACCCATAGTCGGGTCAGTCAGCACGGAAATATAAGGCAGACCGCGCTCACGCATTTTTGCCAGTGCCGCACTGGTTTTCGCCATCTGCATCAGCGACTGCAGCGCTTCCTGCATACGCGCCCCGCCGCTGGCGGAGAAGCAGATCAGCGGGCAGTTATCTTCTAACGCCTGCTCAACCGCACGTACAAAACGCGCACCGACCACAGAGCCCATTGAACCGCCCATAAAGGCAAATTCAAAGGCCGCCGCAACAACCGGCATGCTGTGCAGCTGACCTTTCATGACCACCAGCGCATCTTTCTCACCGGTGTCTTTCTGGGCCGCGATCAGACGATCTTTGTACTTTTTGGAGTCACGGAACTTGAGCAGATCTTTAGGTTCAAGTTCACTACCCAGCTCAACCATCGTGCCCTGATCGAGGACACTGCCGAGGCGCTCACGGGCGTGCATCCGCATGTGATGGTCACACTTCGGGCAGACCTCAAGATTACGCTCCAGCTCGGCGCGGTAGAGCACCTGACCACAGCTGTCACACTTGGTCCAGACCCCTTCCGGGATACTGGCTTTGCGCACAGGCGTTCCGGTGCTTTTATTAAGAATGCGTTCAATCCAGCTCATTGATGACCTTTCTGTTTAAAACTGACCTGGTCCAGTCGTCTTGATACTGCTGAAAACCGCTTCAGCAGACGGTAAATGTCGCTCATTAAACCACAACCTGTTCAGACTGTGGATAAAAATCTGGTCTTACCCCTGAGCGCAGCCTTACGGCTGCTTCTGCTGCTTAGCCTGACGGCGATGACGCCAGACTTCAATCACACCTGGCAGAATCGAGACCAGGATAATGCCCACAATCAGCAGCTTCAGGTTTTCCTGCACCACCGGCAGATCGCCAAACAGGTAGCCGGCATAGGAGAACAGCAGCACCCAGAGCAGCGCACCCGTTACGTTGAACAGCGCGAAGTGGCGATAGGACATATGGCCCATACCGGCAACAAACGGCGCAAAGGTTCGCACGATCGGCACGAAGCGCGCCAGGATAATGGTTTTTCCACCATGACGGGCATAAAACGCATGGGTTTTATCCAGATGGCTGCGACGGAAAATCTTCGAGTTCGGGTTACTGAACAACCTTTCGCCAAACAGGCGGCCAATGGTGTAGTTCACTGCGTCGCCCAGAACCGCGGCCACCACTAATAATGCCACCATCACATGCACATTAAGATCGTTACCCGGCAACGCCGCCAGTGCGCCCGCCACAAACAGCAACGAGTCACCCGGCAGGAAGGGCGTCACCACCAGACCGGTTTCGCAGAACAAAATCAGGAACAAAATAGCGTAAATCCAGATACCGTACTGTGCAACCAGTTCGGCAAGATGCACATCAATGTGCAGAATAAAATCAACCAGAAAATGGAGAAACTCCATGGCGCGCCCTTTTAAGTCCTGAAAGTGAATTAATCCGCGAGGAACAACGGTCCCATCGACGGCTGTGGTAACGCAAAGTGGGATGGGTAATCCACCGCCACCAGATACAACCCCTCTGCCCGGGCTGTGGCTGCGGCTAATGTCCGATCCTTCGCCGCCAGCAGCGTTGCCATCCATGACTCCGGCTTATTGCCGCAGCCTATCTCCATCAGGCTGCCCACGATATTGCGCACCATGTGATGCACAAAGGCATTGGCTTTGATATCCACAATCACGTAGGGACCCTGACGCGTCACGTTGAGGTGAATCACGTTGCGCCACGGGGTACGCGACTGGCACTGCACCGCGCGGAATGAGGTGAAATCATTCTCGCCTAACAAACATTGCCCGGCGCGCTGCATTTTCTCTGCATCCAGAGGATGGTAAAAGTGCGTCACGCCCTGCGCCAGCACCGCCGGACGCAGACGCTGATTGTAGATCAGGTAGCGATAGCGTCGGGCCGTGGCGCTGAAGCGGGCATGAAATTCATCCGGCACCGCTTTCACCCAGCGCACCGCAATATCCGGCGGCAGATTAGCGTTGACGCCCAGCGTCCAGGCGCCATCAGGCCGCTGCGAGGTGGTCTCGAAATGGACCACCTGCCCCGTCCCGTGTACGCCTGCATCGGTGCGGCCAGCACAAAAAATGCTGACCGGATGATCGGCGACTTTCGACAGCGCGCGTTCTACCTTCTCCTGCACGCTGCGGACTTCATTCTGACGCTGCCAGCCGTAGTAACGGCTACCGTCATACTCGATGCCGAGCGCCAGTTTTTGCGTCTGACCATCGGACATGGTTACAGATACTCCTGAACCAGTTTCTCAGCGGTTTTCACCGCCATCAGCGCGCCGCCAAAACGAATGTTGTCCGCTACTGACCAGAACTGCAGCAGCTCCGGGATACCGTAGTCGTTGCGCACAGCGCCGATGCTCAGTTCGCCGTTGCCTGAGGCATCCGTGACCGGCGTCGGCACTTCATCCTCTTCGCTCAGACGAATATCTGACGCCAGCGCCAGTTCGGCACGCGCTTCTTCCGCAGAGAGCGGGCGCAGGTTTTCGATATGCACAATCTGCGCATTACCGTAGAACACCGGAGCCTGTACGCTGCTGACCGCAATCGGTAAGCCTTCGTCCTGCAATACCTTACGCACCTGATCAATCAGGCGACGCTCACTCTCCACGCTGCCTTCTGCGTCGGCCTGTTGTGGCATCAGGTTAAACGCCAGCTGACGACCAAAATGGTGTTCATCGGCCGGAATACCGTTCAGCAGGCGGGCACTTTCCCCGGCCAGCGCATCGACAGCCACTTTGCCGTAGCTGGAGACTGAGATCAGGTTAGTCACCTGTAAACGACTCAATCCGGCCGCATCCACCAGCGGTTTAATTGCGGTCAGCAGCTGGCTTACCAGGTTGTCCGCCACGCTGATGATGTTGCGATTGCGATAATCTGCCAGCACCTGCGGATTCACATCTGGCACCACCAGCGGCACATCGGGTTCCAGCGCAAACAGCTCGCTGCTGTCGATCACCAGACAACCGGCATTGGCCGCTTCATCGGCAAAGCGCGCCGAGGCGTCACGTCCCGCCACGAAAAAGGCCAGCTGCGCCTGTGACCAGTCGAACGTCTCCGCATTTTCGACCCGCACCGAGCGGCCTTCGAAACGTTTGATTTCGCCCGCGCTGTTTTCGCTGGCCAGCAAATATAATTCACCAACCGGGAACTGGCGTTCCGCCAGCAGTTCCAGTACAGCGTTCCCTACTGCGCCTGTCGCGCCAAGTAGCGCAATATTCCAGCCGTCAGACATGTTGGTTTACTCCAGACAATGACATAAAAACAGAAGGCGGTGATATTCACCGCCCAGGGATTCAGATTTATCCCCGTCGTCTTTCACGTTGCATCTTTGTTGGCTGCGTTCACTCACCCGAATCACTTACCTGAGTAAGCGCATCGGGATTCGTTCTCTTGCCGCCTCAATGCAACCCGAAATCCATTGGGTATATCCCCCCAGAACCCGCCGTCATGCAGACATGCCAGCAGCGCCCGCCTTCCGTTCACTGATTAATTCAGTGCGGAAACCGCGCCAGGGCGCCTGACCTGCAGCGCCCGCTATTCCGGGGAGATGATTGCGTTAAAGCCCAGCTGGTTCAGCAGCTCAGCGGTTGTGGCGTCATCGCAGTTCACCTGCAGCGATGACCACTCGCGGCGCTCCTGATACTGCTTGCGCAGGCGATCAAACTCGCCGGGTTTCGCCGCCACTTTACGCAGGGGGGCATCATCGCGGCGCACATCATACACCAGATGCGCCAGGCGTTTCAGCGTTGGCTGATCCAGCGGGCCATTCAGGGTGATTTCACTGAATTCCGGCACCGGCAGTAAGGTGCTGAGCGGCACCTGCTGCGGCTGACCAATAAAGTCGCACCAGGCTTCAAACACCTGGGTGGTGCCGCGCGCTTTGCCTTCCAGCGTGTAGCCCGCGATGTGCGGCGTGGCGATATCGACCTTATCCAGCAGCGCCAGCGACAGATCCGGCTCCGGCTCCCAGACATCCAGCACGACGCTAAGATCGTGCCGCATTTTCAGCACCTCCAGCAGCGCGCTGTTGTCCACCACCGGGCCGCGACAGGCGTTGATCAGAATAGTATTAGGCTTTAGCGCCATCAGCAGCGCCGCATCCGCCAGATGCCAGCTTTTATACGGGCCCTCTTTAAACAGCGGCGTATGGAACGTCAGAATATCAGCCTGCTCTGTCACAGCCTCCAGCGACAGGAAATCCCCCTCGTCACCGCGATCGGCGCGCGGCGGATCGCACAGCAGGGTTTTGATGCCCCAGGCCTCAAGACGCTTTTGCAGTCGCCCACCGACGTTACCGACGCCAACGATGCCGACAGTGCGGTCACGCAGCTGGAAACCATCGCGTTCCGCCAGCAGCAACAGCGCAGAAAAAACATACTCCACCACCGCAATGGCGTTACAGCCGGGTGCGGCAGAGAACGCAATGCCCGCCTGCTGCAGCCAGTTCTCGTCGATATGATCGGTGCCCGCCGTGGCGGTTCCGACAAATTTCACCGGCTTTCCTGCCAGCAGGGCCTCATTAACCTGGGTGACTGAGCGCACCATCAGGCCATCGGCATCGGCCAGTTCAGCCACCGGCAGCGGACGCCCCGGCACCGCGACCACGTCGCCGGTACGGCTGAATAGCTCACGGGCATAAGGCATATTTTCATCGACCAGAATTTTCACCACGGCTTTCCTGTCAGTTACATATCAGGCAATTATTCTGGCACAAAGCGACGCGTTAGCCTAACCGCGCACGGTAGCGTTCGGGCGTGGTTCCCGCCTGTTGCTGGAACATCACAATCAGCGCCGAAGCTGAACTGTACCCCAGCCCATGGGCGATGCTCTGCACGCTTTCCCCCTGCTCCAGCAGCACAATGGCGCGCAGAAACCGCAGCCGCTGCCGCCACTCGCCAAAGGTCATATGAAGCTGCTGCTGGCAGCGCCGCGCCAGCGTCCGTTCGGTGGTAAAGACCCGCGCCGCCCAGCCTGCCAGCGTGGTGTTATCGCCCGGATGCGCTTCCAGCGCATGTAACACCGGCGCCAGAAATTTATCGTCAGAGGTGGGCAGATAACTCTCCTGTACCTGCGCCAGCTGCAGGCGATCGCGCAGCACCTCGCACAGCCGCCACTGCGCATCCGTTTCGGGTTGCTCGATTTGCTGCTCAGCAAACTCATCCATAATGGCATGTGCAATGGGATCGACCAGCAGCAGGCAGGCGCGCCGGGGCAGATCGGCGCATAACGGGGCCGCCAGATTAAAGGTACGGAACTGTGCCTGACGATGGTTATAGCTACTATGAAGCTGACCCGGTGGGATCCAGACCGGAATATCTGCCGGTGTCAGCAATCGCTCACCCTCGACCTGCATCTCCAGTACGTGGCTTTTCACCATAATGAGCTGACCCCAGGCATGCGCATGCGGCAGATATTCGGTGCGGGCATTGGCCTGCTCATAACGCATAAAGTAGCGCAGTTGCGGCGCGTCAAGGGGCGGCTGGTAGATCACTTTCAGGGTCATTCTGTCCGCTCCACAACTAATTTTGTCCGATATTAACTATCTGAATAAATCCGGACAAGCGTACACTGCGCCTCATTATGGCGTGTGGAGAGTCAGCATGTTTTTCCTGTACCCGCTCTTTGCGGTAATAATCTGGTCGATCAACTCAATTGTCAGCAAACTCTCGGCGGATGCGATCGATCCGGCGGCGATCTCATTCTACCGCTGGTTACTGGCGCTACTGGTGCTGACGCCCTTTGTGCTGCCCGGCGTGTGGCGCACGCGTCAGGTCATTAAACCGCACCTCTGGCGGCTGGCGATCCTTGGCCTGCTCGGCATGGTGCTCTATCAGAGTCTCGCCTACTACGCAGCACAAAGTGTCAGCGCACTCTTTATGGGCATTATCGGCGCCCTCATCCCCCTGCTCACCGTACTGCTGAGCGTGGTGATCCTGCGGATTGCGCCGACGCTGGGCATCCTGCTTGGCAGCATCATCTCCTTTACCGGTCTGGTGTGGCTGGTCAGTGAGGGCAACGTGATGCAGCTGCTGAATCACGGTCTGGGCAAAGGTGAACTGCTGATGCTGGCCGCCTCTGCCGCCTATGCGCTGTATGGCGTGCTGACACGCCGCTGGGCACTGCCGCTGCCGATCTGGCAAAGCCTGTATGTGCAGATTTTATTTGGCGTCGTTCTGCTGCTGCCTGGTTTTCTGCTGGCCCCCGAGGTGGCGCTTAACCGGCACAACCTGCCGCTGGTGGCCTTTGCCGGTCTGTTTGCTTCGATCATCGCGCCGTTCCTGTGGATCCACGGTGTGCAGCGTCTGGGTGCCAGCACCACCAGTATCTTTATGAATCTGATCCCGGTATTTACCGCGGTGATCGCGGTGATTTTTCTGCATGAGCAACTACACAGTTACCACTGGATTGGCGGCGGTCTGACGCTTGGCGGTGTGATACTGGCGCAGCGGCTGCGTACCCCCTTATCCCGCCGTAAACCGGTGAGCCACCCACAGGCCTGAATAGCGCGGCAGTGGCGAGTGAGGGTGCTGTTGAGGATGGCAGTGAAGAAAGGCTACAGCTGAAGCGTAAATCTCGCGCCGAAACGCATGTCCCCCGTGGGATTTCCCGGGGGCTTTTGCTATCATGGCCTATTCATTTTCCGGCGCACCCCACGCTGTTCTGTTTTCCCAAGGAATCCGCCATGCAACCACTCAGCGGCCCCGGTGTGCCGGTCGGCGATCGTTCATCTGTCAATCCGCAAACTGGCGTAACGCGTCACGGTTCAGTGGCCGGTGAACAGCCCCTCTCCCCTGCGCAGCGCACAACGTTAGAACGCCTGATCGTGCGTATCTCATCGCTCAGTAATCTTAAAGCGCCTGAACTGTGGGCGGGCGTACGCCATGAAGTGGGCGTAAAGAGTGAAGCGGAATTACAGTCGCGTCATTTTCCGGCAGCGGAACAGTACCTTAATGGCCGCCTTACGCAGACGCAAAATGGGCATGCCACACGCCAGCTGATGACCCAGCTCACCGATCTGCTGCCGAAAGGGAATAACCGTCAGGCCGTCAGCGACTTTATCCGTCAGCAATTTGGTCAGACCGTACTGAGCGCGCTGAGCCAGGATCAGCTGCGCCAGGTGCTGACGATGCTGCAGAACGGGCAGATGACGATTCCTCAGCCGCAGCAGATCCGCGTCAGCGATCGCACGCTGCTGCCTGCCGAGCACCATACGCTGAATCAGCAGGTGGTACGCCTGGCCGCTGCCACGGGCGAATCCACCGGTAAGCTGTGGACGGCTGCGCTGAAACTGGTGAATCTGACCAGCGGTGATCCCATCCCGTCGCGCCACTTCCCGCTGCTGACCCAGTATCTGCAGGTGCGCCAGACGCTGAGTCAGCACAGCGCACCGACGCTGCAATTGCTGGAAGCGTCCCTGAAACAGCCGCTTGATCAGCAGGAGCGGCAGCAACTGGAGGATTACAGCCAGCAGCGTTTCCAGGCGACACCGCAGACGGTGCTCACCGTAACGCAGACCCAGGATCTGCTGAACTTCCTGTTCAGCCGTCGCGCCGACCGGGCAGAAAAACTTCTCGAACAGCCTCTGGCAGCCAGCGAGATTAAACCCCAGCCGATCTGGTCGCCCTTTGTTGCGTCGCTGCCGCCCGCGATTCAGCCTCTGGCAGAGCGCCCCCTGCTGGGCTTCTTTGTCGCTCTGGTTGTCATCACCCTTTTACTCTGGCTGGTCCTCTGAGTTAACAGCCACAGAATGCTTTGGGCGCGGCGACTGGCCATTCGCCCGGTGCATCACCCCAGGTCAGCGGATGACCGTCACGTTTCCAGAAATCCAGCCCGCCAATCAACTCCTTCACCTGAAATCCCAGCGAGGCCAGTTTCCAGGCCGCTTTCGTCGAGCCGTTACAGCCAATGCCGTCACAATACGTGACATAAACTTTACTGCGATCAAGCCGGGCCGTCGTAGTGGTATCCATCTCGCGATGCGGAAAGTTGATCGCGCCGCAAATATGCCCGGCGCGATAAGCCTCCGGCGCGCGAGCATCGATTACCACGATATCCGGGATTTGCCGTTCCAGATCTTCCGCCAGATCCCAGGCGTCGGTGTAAAAAGCGAGTTTTGCCTGCAGATAGTCGAGGCTTTGCTGCGGGGTGGCGGCCGGAATTCGTAAAACCGATGACATAGCGATTCTCCTGTTGTGGTGAGTCTGCAGTTTACGGCAAAGTGGACTGCTTACTGATACCCATTCCCCATCAGGTATAAGACCCATATGTCTTCACCGTTATTACAACTTTTTCAGCATCAGACCAGTGGCGGCGTGCGCGAGCGGCTCTGCTCTACCCTGCGACTGGCGATCAACCGGCACCATCTGCATGCTGGTCAGCAGTTGCCGTCCAGTCGTCAGCTGGCGCAGGATCTGCGTCTGTCACGTGTGACGGTGGAAGCGGCCTACGGACAGCTGGAAAGTGAAGGCTATCTGCGACGCGAGACCGGTCGCGGTACTTTTGTTGCCATCATCATCCCCACCCACTCATCATCATTTCCAGCCCGGCCTCAGCCCGTCCGTTTCTCGGCGCGGGGCCAGCAGGTACTGGCAACCGGTGGCTGTCAGGATCCCCCTTTTCCCCATGCATTCGCCGCCGGTTCACCGGAGTTACGCGCTTTTCCCCATGACACGTGGCGACGCCTCGGCAGCAGCGTGCAGCGTTCACTGGGCAGTGCCGCAATGGGATACGGCGATCCCTGCGGCTACCTGCCGTTACGCAGCGCACTCGCGGATTATCTGGCACTTTCCCGGGGCGTGGCATGCCAGCCGGAACAGGTGATCATTCTGACCAGTTCACAACAGGCACTGCAGTTACTGGCAATGATGTTCGTCGATCCCGGTGATGAGGTATGGATGGAGGAGCCGGGCTATCCTGGTGCGCGTAACGCCTTTCTGGCTGCCGGCGCACAGGTGCGCGGGATTGAGGTCGATGCCGAAGGTGCCATCCCCGCCAGCGGCAGTGCAAAACTGATGTATCTGACGCCATCGCATCATTATCCTACCGGCGTGACGCTGAGCCTGACGCGACGCCTGGCGTGGCTGGACTGGGCGCAGCGCAACCGGTGCTGGCTGATCGAAGACGATTATGACAGCGAATTTCACTACGACGAACGTCCTGTCCCTGCGCTACAGGGACTGGATCGCCATCAGCGGGTGATTACGCTGGGCACCTTCTCGAAGTCGCTGTTTCCCTCCCTGCGGCTGGCCTGGATGGTGGTCCCGCCTGCGCTGATTACCCCCATAGGCCAGGCACGCAGCGTGCTGGATGGACACAGCGCCCTGCTGCCGCAGGCTGTCACCGCCGCCTTTCTGCAACAGGGACATTTCGCCAGCCATCTGCGGCTGATGCGTCAGCTCTATCACAGCCGTCGCGATCTGCTGCTGACGCTAATCGCTCAGCAACTGTCGCCGTGGATCACGCCGATTGTCAGCAGCGGCGGATTACAGGTAACTGTCAGACTGCAACAGGATGAAGCGCGATTAAGCGCATTGGCGGCTCAACAGGGTTTGCTGCTGCCGCGTCTGAGTCCGCTCTATGCCGGGCCTTCGTCTCAGCAAGGCTGGATGCTGGGCTTTGCCGCACTGACGCCTGACGAGATTGTGGCGGGATGCGATACATTGCTGCGGCTGCTGCAGCGGGAGGGCTAAAACGGAGGGTTGAACGAGGTAAAGCGGATGGGCTGTAAAACAAAAAGGGCCGGCAAGCCGGCCCTTCAGAGTGCTGACGTAATAATTACGCCTGATATTTACGCATGGTCAATGTGGCGTTGGTACCGCCAAAACCAAAGCTGTTAGACATCACGGTAGTCAGCTCTTTTTCCATCGGCTCAGTGACGATGTTCATACCGGTTGCTGCCGCATCAAGCGAGGTGATGTTGATGCTTGGCGCGATAAAGCCATGCTCCAGCATCAGCAGCGAGTAGATCGCTTCCTGCACGCCAGCCGCACCCAGAGAGTGGCCGGTCATCGCTTTCGTTGCTGAGATGTATGGCGTGTTATCGCCAAACACTTCACGAATCGCACCCAGCTCTTTCACATCACCCACCGGGGTAGAGGTTCCGTGGCTGTTCAGATAGTCAATCGGGGTATCGACACCGTGCATCGCCATCTTCATGCAGCGCACTGCGCCTTCACCTGATGGAGCAACCATGTCTGCACCGTCTGAAGTGGCACCATAACCGACGATTTCGGCATAGATATGCGCACCACGTGCCAGCGCATGCTCCAGTTCTTCAACGACGACCATGCCACCGCCACCGGCGATAACAAAGCCGTCGCGCTCATTGTCATAAGTGCGTGACGCTTTTTCTGGCGTGTCGTTGTAACGGGTAGAGAGCGCGCCCATGGCGTCGAACTCACAGGCCATTTCCCAGCACAGCTCTTCGCCGCCGCCCGCAAAAACGATATCCTGTTTGCCAAGCTGGATCTGCTCAACGGCGTTACCGATACAGTGCGCAGAGGTGGCACAGGCGGAGCTAATCGAGTAGTTTACGCCATGAATTTTGAATGGCGTTGCGAGGCAGGCAGAGACGCCAGAGGCCATCGCTTTGGTGACAACATAAGGGCCAACCGCTTTCAGGCCGCGTGGGCTGCGCATTGCGTCAGCACCAAATACCTGGAAACGTGGGGAGCCGCCGCCTGAACCCGCAATCAGACCCACACGTGGGTTGCTCTGATACGCTTCAGCGCTAAGGCCAGAATCTTTAATCGCTTCTTCCATGGAAAGATAAGCATAGATGGACGCATCACTCATAAAGCGCACAACTTTGCGATCGATGAGGCCGGTGGTATCTAATTTAACGTTACCCCAGACGTGACTACGCATGCCGGAATCTTTCATCTCTTCAGAAAAGGTGATGCCAGAGCGTCCTTCACGCAGAGATGACAGCACCTCCTGCTGGTTATTACCAATACTGGAAACGATCCCTAAGCCAGTAATCACAGCACGTTTCATTCAATCTTCCTCATCCACTTCTTCTTAATTGGCATGCACTCTAGCGTACACTTGTACGCCGAACAAGTCCGATCAGCTATTTCCTTTTGTAAATTTGCGTCATGTCACGCGGGTCGCTAGAATCGCGCCACTGCCTGAAAAACGAGCCTTTACCGTGAAATTGACCCCGGTTGAACATGCAAAGCTAAACTGGAATGAACAGGGTACACCTGTTTCCCGAGCGTTTGGCGATGTCTATTTCTCTAATGACAACGGTCTGGAAGAGACACGCTATGTCTTCCTTGGCGGCAACGGTTTTCCCCAGCGTTTTACTGAGCATCCGCGCGATCTGCTGATCGTGGCGGAGAGCGGTTTTGGCACCGGTCTTAATTTCCTGACGCTGTGGCAGGCGTTCGATGCGTTTCAGCGCGAACAGCCCGACGCCACTTTAAAACGTCTGCATTTCATCAGCTTTGAGAAATTTCCGTTAACCCGTGAAGATTTAACTGCGGCGCAGCAGCACTGGCCCGAACTGGCCCCCTGGGCGGAGGCGCTGCAGGCGCAGTGGCCCGCTGCCCTGCCCGGCTGTCAGCGTCTGCTGTTTGATGGCGGCCGCATCACGCTCGACCTGTGGCTGGGCGATATTAACCTGCTGATGGGCCAGCTGGATGAGAGCCTGAATCGTCAGGTAGATGCCTGGTTCCTGGATGGGTTCGCGCCCTCAAAGAACCCGGATATGTGGACGCCGGAGCTGTTCGGCATGATGGCAAAACTGGCGCGGCCGCAGGGGACCTTCGCGACCTTTACCGCCGCAGGCATTGTCCGGCGCGGTCTGCAGCAGGCGGGCTTTGCGGTAATCCGCCGCAAAGGATTTGGTCCGAAGCGCGAAATGCTATGCGGGCCGTTGCAGGATGCGCCTCCGCTGCCCGCCGCACAGCCCTGGTATCATCGTCAGGCTGCGGAGCAGCGTGATGTAGCCCTGATTGGCGGCGGCGTCGCCAGTGCCACCCTGGCGCTGGCGCTGCTGCGTCGCGGCTGGCGGGTAACGCTTTATTGCGCCGATGAGGCGCCCGCGCTGGGCGCATCCGGCAACCGTCAGGGAGCGCTCTATCCGCTGCTAAATCAGCACGACCCGGCACTTGCCACTTTTTTCCCCTCGGCCTTCAGCTTTGCCCGGCGGCTCTATGATCAATTAACCGTCACCTATGAGCATCACTGGAGCGGTGTGCTGCAGCTGGGCTGGGATGAGAAAAGCCGTAAGAAGATCGATCAGATGCTGGCGATGGACCTGCCTGAAATCATCGCCTGTGGCGTCGATGTGGCAGAAGCTGAAAAACGGGCAAATGTTGAACATGGCTGTGGCGGCATTTTCTATCCGCAAGGCGGCTGGCTCTCACCGGCAGAGCTGACCACCGCGATGCTGGCGCATGGCGAGACCCAGGGATTGCGCATTCACTGGCTGCACCGGGTGAGCGCGCTTTCCCGGGAGGATGATCACTGGACGCTGACGTTCAGCGATCGTCCGGCGGTACGTCATCCGACCGTCGTACTGGCAAACGGTCATGCGATTGCCGACTTTGCGCAAAGCGCCCCGCTGCCGACCTATCCGGTGGCCGGTCAGGTAAGCCATGTTCCCTCCACGCCGGGCCTCAACGCGCTGCAAACGGTGCTCTGTTACGACGGCTATCTGACGCCTGTCAGCCCGCAGTTTGGTACGCACTGTATCGGGGCCAGCTATCACCGTGGCGATACCGCAACCGCGTATCGGGAAGAGGATCAGCAGGAGAACCGCAGCCGCCTGCTGCATTGCCTGCCTGACAGCAGCTGGGCCGAAACGGTGGATGTCAGTGACGGAGAGGCAAGAATGGGGGTGCGCTGCGCCACCCGGGATCACCTGCCGATGGTGGGCGGCGTGCCGGATTATGCTGCTACGCTGGCGCAGTATGCTGATTTACCGGCACAGCAGGCGGCAGGCAGCGATATCGCTGACGCACCCGATCTTGCGGGCTTGTATCTGTTTGGGGCGCTGGGATCGCGCGGCCTGTGCAGTGCGCCGCTGGCGGCCGAAGTGCTGGCAGCTCAGCTGGCGGGCGAGCCGCAGCCTCTGGATGCCAGTACCCTGGCAGCACTCAATCCGAATCGTTACTGGGTGAGGAAATTACTGAAGGGAAAAGCCGTTTAGCGGACGCTAAGGGCGGCATGCCGCCCTGCACCATTACGCGGAGAGCTGGCGTGCCTGAACAAACAGGTTATCCCACATCCCGACCACTAATGCCTGATCGCGCGGCGAGAGTTCTCCGGCAGCAATGGCATTTTGCAGACTGCGGGTCACCTGAATCTGCAGCGCTTCTGGCGTATGTTCGCCCAGTTGCTCCACTTCAGCGACGGCCAGTGTCAGATGCCCGCGCAGATAACCGCTGGCGAACAGCTCATCGTCACTGGCATGCTCGACCATGTCGTCAATCAGGGCCAGAATACGCGCTTCAAATTCTGCGATCATCTCAATTCCTCTTTTAATAATGCCTTTCTGCATCACAGATCGTCCGGCCAGGGAAACTGCGATGCTGTTAATGAAGGCCTGCCATAAAATTCCGCCAGGGCGGTAATAAAACGCGCGGGACGGTCGGGAATGCCCGACGTCAGATAGCTCATGACCTGAGCATGCACTTTACGCTGGAACGCAATGCGATCCGGCTCACAATCCCCGTCGAGATTGTCACAACTCACGTTGAAGGGAAAGCCTGCCGCCGTACAAAACATCCACTCCAGCGCCTGTGGCTTCACTTCCACCGCTTCAAACTGACTCTGGGTCAGCGCATCGCGGCCATCCGGACAGTACCAGTAGCCAAAATCGACCAGTTTGCGGCGCGCTTCACCGGCGATGCACCAGTGAGAGATCTCATGCAGGGCGCTGGCGTAGAAGCCGTGAGCAAAGACCACACGATTCCACGGCGATTCAGCATCAGCAGGAAGATAGATCGGTTCATCATCGCCTTTAATTAGACGGGTCTGAAATTCATCGCTGAAACAGCGATCAAACAGCGTGATCAGCTGTTCATAATGATGAGTCGGGTTCATGACGGTATCAGGTTTTAGGTTACGATTGCAGCGTGGCAAGCCAGGCCATAACGGCGCTGCCATGGCTGTCCCACAGTAATTTAATGCTCATGACGGCAGACACAATCACCACCATCGGGCGGATCAGCTTCTGTCCGCGGCTCAGCACCAGTCTTGCGCCCAGACGCGCGCCGCAGAAAGCGCCGAGCATCATGATCAGGCCGGTTCCCCACACCACTTTGCCGCCGAACATAAAGAACAGCAGGCTGCCGAGGTTCGAGGTGAAGTTGAGGACCTTGGCATGGGCGGTCGCTTTGGCAAGGTTGTAGCCGCAGAGCGTGACGAAAGCCAGCGCATAAAAAGATCCTGCGCCCGGTCCGAAAAATCCGTCATAGAATCCCACAGCCCCGCCGCCGATCAGCGCATAGGCCAGACCATGCAGACGACGCGCCTGATCCACTTCGCCGAGTCGCGGCATCAGCAGGAACCACAGACCGATAGCGATTAAAAACAGCGGCAACATCTGGCGCAGGAAGTCTGCCTGCAAGCGCTGAATCAGTATCGCGCCCAGCACGGAACCCAGCAGCGTCATGGCAATGTTCAGCCACTGTTCATTCAGATTGACCGCACCACGCCGGATAAAGTAGAGACTGGCGGAAAACGATCCGCCGACCGATTGCAGTTTATTGGTCGCCAGCGCCTGGGCCGGAGAGAGGCCCGCCGCCAGCAACGAAGGTACCGTAAGTAATCCCCCGCCACCCGCGATTGAATCAATAAAACCGGCGAGCATGGCGATTAAAAACAGCAGCCCGACGAGCAGCGGGCTGACCACAAACCAATCCATGGAATCCCTTACAGTAGATGTTTATCCAGCAGGGCCTGACAGGCAGGCGGTAATGGCGGCGGCTCACGTTTCACCGGTGCGCCCGAACCAGGCTGTTTCGGCAGGAACCAGCTCTGCAGCTCTGCGCCACAGCCATCACCAGCAGGCGGTGCAGGCTGATCTTCACAGCCAATACTGCCCGCCGGGCAGCGCAGGCGCACATGCATATGGGCACGGTGAGCAAACCACGGGCGCACTTTACGCAGCCAGTCACGATCGTTACCTGCATCGGCACAAAGCTGCTTTTTAATCGCCGGATTGACGAAGATCCGTGTCACATCATCATCTTTGGCGGCCAGTTTAATCAGGCTATCAATTTCTGGCTGCCAGTGACGCGCAATCACATTTTTGTCACCCGGCCCGACCAGATCGAGCGGCTGCGGCTTCAGCAGTTGCTGGGCGCTCCAGCGGGTTTTCGGCAGTTGCAGCCAGATATCGACATCCAGCCCGGTCTGATGGCTGGCGTGACCGCTGCTGAAACGTCCGCCTGCTGCCATGCCCATGTCACCAATCAGCACGTTGCCCAGTTGCAGGTTATGCACCTGCGTACTGAGCCGCTGAATAAACTGAATCAGATCGGGATGACCAAAGTAGCGCCGCTGATCCTGACGCATTACCTGATAGTGCGGTGAATTCAGCGGCAGCGCCTCGGCGCCAACAATACAGCCGTTGGCAAAGCCGCCGATTGACTGCGGTGCGCCGGTGATCGGCTGCTGGATGCGTTGCCACGGCGTCGCCGCCAGGCTGGAGGCGCTGATCAACAGCGCACTCAGGGTAAGCAGAAGAGCCTTCATGGCATCACCAGCGCGGTACGGAGCTGTTAACGTCACCGTTCTGCGCCCGCTGGCGCAGCAGATGATCCATCAGGACGATCGCCATCATCGCCTCGGCGATCGGCACTGCGCGGATCCCGACGCAGGGATCGTGGCGGCCTTTGGTGATCATCTCCACTTCTTCGCCGTCGCGGGTAATAGTTTTACCCGGCACGGTGATGCTGGAGGTTGGTTTCATCGCCAGATTGGCGCTGATGGTCTGGCCGCTGCTGATGCCGCCCAGAATCCCCCCGGCGTGGTTGCTCTGGAAACCATCGTGGCGGATCTCGTCGCGATGCTGGCTGCCGCGCTGGTTAACCACCGCAAAGCCGTCGCCGATTTCAACGCCTTTAACGGCATTGATGCTCATCAGCGCATGTGCCAGATCGGCATCCAGCCGGTCAAATACCGGCTCGCCCAGGCCTGGCGGCACGTGATCTGCCATGACCGTGACTTTAGCGCCAATGGAGTCGCCCTCTTTTTTCAGGCCGCGCATCAGTTCATCCAGCGCCTCCAGCTTGTCCGCATCCGGGCAGAAGAATGGATTCTCTTCCACGATGCTCCAGTCTTTCAGCTCACAGGCGATGTCACCAATCTGTGACAGATAGCCGCGCACCACGACACCGTGTTTCATCTGCAGGTATTTCTTGGCAATCGCACCGGCCGCCACGCGCATCGCGGTTTCGCGCGCCGACGAGCGTCCACCGCCACGGTAGTCGCGCTGACCATATTTCTGCTCGTAGGTGTAATCAGCATGGCCCGGACGGAAGAGATCTTTGATAGCGCCGTAATCCTGCGAACGCTGATCGGTATTTTCAATCAGCAGGCCAATCGAAGTACCGGTAGTCACACCCTCAAAGACGCCGGACAAAATTTTCACCTGATCCGGCTCGCGGCGCTGCGTGGTATAGCGCGATGTGCCAGGACGGCGGCGATCAAGATCATGCTGAATATCCGCTTCGGTCAGCGGAATACCTGGCGGCACACCATCAACGATACAGCCCAGCGCAAGCCCATGGGACTCGCCAAAGGTAGTTACTCGAAAAAATTGCCCGATGCTGTTTCCGGCCATGCTGTTTCCTTCTCAGGGTTCGGCGGGCGATGCTTCGCCCCACTTTTAGTCTTTGTAAAAAGAGAAATGGTGTTTTGCGTCGACAATCTGCTGGCGCGTCAGCGTAAAGACGCCATCGCCGCCGTTGTCGAATTCCAGCCAGGTAAAGGGCACGTCGGGATACTGTTCGATCATGTGCACCATGCTGTTGCCCACTTCGCAGACCAGGACGCCCTGCTCGCTGAGATAATCTGGTGCACAGGCCAGAATGCGGCGTACCAGCTTCAGGCCGTCGCTGCCTGCCGCCAGCCCCAGCTCCGGTTCGTGGCGATATTCGTTCGGCAGATCATCCATATCTTCCGCATCAACATACGGCGGATTGGTGACGATCAGATCATATTTCAGCGGTGGCAATTCGCGGAACAGGTCAGCGCGAATCGGCGTAACCTGATGAATCAGGCCATGTTCTTCAATGTTCTGCTCGGCAACCGCCAGCGCACCGGTGGAGATATCCACCGCGTCCACTTCCGCTTCCGGGAAGGCATAGGCGCAGGCAATCGCGATGCAGCCGCTGCCGGTACACATATCCAGAATATGATGAGGTGGCGTGCTGACCAGACCGGCAAAGCGGTTCTCAATCAGTTCGCCAATCGGTGAACGCGGCACCAGCACGCGCTCATCAACAAAGAACTCGTGGCCGCAGAACCAGGCTTTATTGGTCAGATAGGCGACCGGAATGCGCTCGTTAACGCGTCGAATGACGCGCTCAACGATCAGAAGACGTTCGCTGGCGGTCAGACGCGCATTGCGCATATCTTCAGGAATATCCAGCGGCAGCCAGAGTGACGGCAGGACCAGTTGAACGGCTTCGTCCCAGGGATTGTCTGTGCCATGTCCGTACCAGATTCCGGCAGCGGAAAAGCGGCTGACCGCCCAGCGCAGCATGTCCTGAATGGTGTGCAGTTCGTTCACTGCCTCATCGACGAAAATTTTGTCCACGTAGCCCTCCGCAGGCCTTTTGCTAAATCGGCCAGTAGTGTGCCATGAAGCCGGGGAGAATTCAGCGCAGCGAGGTGAAAAAGCTGACATTTAATGACGCTTAACGGTAAGGTATCGGCTCTGCTGTGTGACAGCCTTTTCTGATATGACTGACCTGCCATGAGTAAAAAAACACCACTAAGCCCGGATGACCAGGCGCTGTTTCGCCAGTTGATGACGGGTACACGCCAGTTAAAACAGGACACGTTTGTCCACAAAGCGCCGGTTAAAACCCGCCACATCCCGGTAAAACGTCTGCTTTCAGAGCAGGCGGACAACAGTCATTACTTTTCGGATGAGTTTCAGCCACTGCTCTCAACGGAAGGTGCCACCCGTTACGTGCGCGCCGATGTCAGCCATTTTGAGCTGAAAAAATTACGTCGTGGCGACTATACGCCAGAGATTTTCCTCGATCTGCACGGCTTAACGCAGCAGCAGGCCAAGCAGGAGCTGGGGGCACTGATCGCCGCCTGCCGCCGTGAACATCTGTTCTGCGCCAGCGTCATGACCGGTCATGGAAAGCATATTCTGAAGCAGCAGACGCCGCTGTGGCTGGCCCAGCATCCGTGGGTGATGGCTTTTCATCAGGCACCCAAAACGTTCGGCGGTGACGCCGCGCTGCTGGTTTTGATTGAGATTGAGGAGTGGCAACCGCCTGAATTGCCCTGAGAGGGGCCGGAATGATCGGCCCACAGACGTCAGATTGCTTTAGCCAGCTTTTTGGGACTGACCTGCCACAGCAGTTTACCGGCACTCGCTGCGGGATCAAATTCCACGCAGGCAATAGCGGAAGTGGCAAACATTGGCGGTGCTTCCTGCGGGCACAGTTCAGAGACTAAATACCCCACCAACGGTAAATGTGAGATCACCAGAGCCGATTTCACGCCTTCATTCGCCAGGGCCTGCAGATAACACCCGACCATCTCCGGATCGCCGCCCGGCGTTAATTCCGGCAGAACGTCCTGGCTTTCCGGCAGGGGAAAGGCTTCACGCACGGTCGCGAGCGTTTGCTGCGCGCGTAAATAGGGACTCACCAGGACACGCTCAATGTCCGGCGTCTGGCTGTTAAGCCAGTTGGCCATCTGACGTGATTCATTGCAGCCACATAAGGTTAAAGGCCTGACTGAATCACTGGCTGCTTCCAGAGCCGCATCGCCGTGACGCATGATAAAAACTTGCATAAAGCACCGCTGTTGTTTGTCGACATCGCCCGACGCGTAGCGCCTGACTCTTCACTCTGCGAATGAACGCTGTGTTTTACCCTAATGGCTTTAGTATAGTCAACCGGTTGTTTATTAAATAAGCACTTCTCAGAATCATGCTGCGCCGCACACTCTGGCGGCGCTTTTCTAAGCCGCTGAATCGGATTGGTTATTCCATTTTCAGCAGAAATGTAAAATTTCGTCTATTTTGCAGCCGCCTGAATCAGCGCCTCACAGGGTGTGAATCGTTCGCCATGCTGCTGCGCAAGCCGGGTTAATCTGTTGACCACTTCCGCCGCGCCCAGTTTGTCCATGTAGTGGAACGGGCCGCCTAAGAAAGGCGGAAAGCCGATGCCAAACACCGCACCGATATCCCCATCGCGGGCGCAGCGAACCACCTGCTCATCAAGACAGCGTGCCGCTTCGTTCAACATCATCATCACGCAGCGTTCAGCAATCTGCGCTTCACTCTGCCTGGCCTGCGGCGAGACTTTCAGCAACGTATACAGCGAAGCGTCCGGTTTTTTACGCTGCCAGCGCGGCTGGTCATAGCGATAAAAGCCTTTGCTGTTTTTACGTCCCTTGCGGCCATCTTTCAGCACCGCATCAAAAGCGGCTGGCGCGGCAAAGCGTTCACCATAAGCCTGATACAGGATGGGACTGATTTTGCTGCCAACGTCGATACCGACCTCATCCAGCAGCTGAATCGGGCCGACCGGGAAACCAAACTTCACCAGCGCCCGATCAATATGGTCAATCGGTTCGCCCTCCAGCAGGCAGCGCATCGCTTCATTTATATAGGGCGTCAGGATGCGGTTAACATAGAAGCCAGGCTTGTCCGCCACCACAATCGGAGTTTTACCCTGGCTGCGCGCCAGCGCCACAATCGTCACCAGCGTCGCGGTAGAGGTATTCAGATGAGGAATCACCTCCACCAGCGGCATTTTCTCTACCGGACTGAAATAGTGCAGCCCGATGACGTTCTCAGGATGCTGGGCGCCGGCGGCGATCGCCTCAATCGGCAGCGAAGAGGTATTTGAGGCAAACAGCGTATGCGGCTGACAGTGTGCCTCCACTTCGCTGACCATCTGCTGCTTCAGGGCTAAATCTTCGAATACGGCTTCAATTACCACGTCGCGCTGTGAGAAGCCCTGATAATCGATGCCGCCCGTGATACGTGCCATCTGCTGATGACGCTGTGCCGGAGTGAACTGGCGCCGTTTAACCTTTTTGCTCAGCAGCTCCCAGCTGGTTTTCAGCGCATGGTTCACCCCTTCCAGGCTGATATCTTTAATGCGTACCGGCAACCCGGCGTTAATTGCAGTGACGCTGGCGATGCCGCCGCCCATCAGGCCGCCGCCGAGGATACCAACACGCTTAACGGTGCCGGGTTCCGCTTCACCGCCCCGCTCCTTTTTCATAGCCGTAGTCGCGAAAAAGATCCCGCGCAGCGCAACAGATTCTGGCGTCATCGCCAGCTCACCAAAAGCGCGTGCTTCAGCCTCATGTCCGGCCCGACTGCCCTGCTCCAGCCCGATGCGCACCACCTCAATAATGCGTTTTGCTGCCGGATAGTTACCCTGCGTTTTGGCTGCGGTCTGTCGGGTCGCCAGCGCAAACAGCGCCTGACGGCCAACCGGACCCTGCAGCAGACGATCGCGCAGCGTCAGCGTTCGTCCACTAACCTTGCCCTTTTTCACCCGGGCAATGGCGGTCTCCAGCAGAATCGCCTGCGGCACCGCGTCATCGACCACGCCCAGCTTACGGGCCTGTTTCGCCCGCAGGGCTTTGCCGGTCAGAATCAGTGGCAGTGCCTGCTGCACGCCGATTAAGCGTGGCAGCCGCTGAGTGCCGCCAGAGCCTGGCAGTAAGCCGAGTTGCACCTCCGGCAAACCGAGGCGGGTTTTATCATCCAGCGAGCAGATACGGGCATCACAGGCCAGCGCCAGTTCCAGCCCGCCACCCAGGCAGGCGCCGTGGATTGCCGCGACCACCGGGAACGGCAGCGCGTCGAGCGCAGCCATCACTTCCTGGCCCTGTTTTGCCAGCGCTTCGGCTTCCTGCGCGCTCTTACAGCGGTCAATCATGCTGATGTCTGCGCCCGCGATGAAGTTGTCCGCTTTACCGGAAATCAGCACCAGGCCAGCCAGTTGCGGATCGCGTCGCGCTTCCGCAATGATGGCGGTGATCTGCCCGGCAAATTCCGCTTTCAGGGTGTTCATCTTCTCACCAGGGACATCGATCGTAATAATGCCGACGTGATCCAGTCGCATCTTCAGATGAAACGCATTCTGCTCCATTATTCGGCCTCCAGAATCATTGCCGCACCCAGGCCGCCTGCCGCGCAGGCTGTTACCAGTCCTAACCCGCCACCGCGACGGCGTAATTCATTCAGCGTCTGGGTGATCATGCGCGCGCCCGTGGCGGCAAAAGGATGACCATAGGCGATCGATCCGCCCAGCACGTTAAAGTGCTCTTCATTCACTTCGCCCAGCGCGTGTGGCCGATTCAGCACCTCACGGGCAAAGCGCTCGTCGCGAAACATGTGCAGGTTGCTCAGCGTCTGGGCAGCAAAAGCTTCATGCATATCGATCAGCGTCAGATCGGCCAGGGTTATGCCGGCGCGATCCAGTGCCAGTGGTGAAGCGTAAGCCGGGCCCAGCAGCATATCCTGCTGCACACCAATGGCGGTAAAGGCGTAGCTGCGCAGATAGCCCAGCGGCCTGATGCCCAGTTCACGGGCGCGGCCCTCGCGCATCAGAATCACTGCCGCCGCGCCGTCGGTGAGAGGCGTGCTGTTGGCCGCGGTGACGCTGCCGTGCTGGCGATCAAATGCCGGACGCAGTCGGGCGTAATCCTCCGCTTTGGCGTTCATCCGCACGTTATTGTCCTGATCGATGGCGCTTTTCCACGGCGGCACAAAGGCTGCCATGACTTCCTGATTCAGTACCCCGGATTGCCAGGCCCTTGCGGCATGCTGATGGGATCGCAGCGCCAGCGCATCCTGTGCTTCGCGCGTGATGCCGTGACTCTTAGCCATCTGCTCCGCAGTGTCGCCCATGCGCAGGCCGGTCGAATACTCCGCCACTGCGGGCGGGACCGGCAGCAGATCACGCGGACGCAGACGGCGCAGGATGTGCAGTTTTTGACCGAAGCTGCGGGCTTTATTGAGATCCACCAACGCGCGGGCCAGCGTTTTACTGACCCCAATCGGCAACACCGACGAAGAGTCTGCGCCACCGGCAATACCGGCAGAGATGGTGCCCGCCAGCAGACTTTCTGCCACATTCGCTACCGCCTGAAAGCTGGTGGCGCAGGCACGGCTGACGCTGTAGGCATCGGTATGCACACTCAACCCGCTGCTTAATACAATTTCACGCGCAATGTTCGGCGCTTCCGGCATCTGCACCACCTGCCCAAAGACCAGTTGCTCGATCACCTCAGCCGGCAGTTCACTGCGCGCCATTAATTCGCTGACCACCATACGTCCCAGCTCAATGGCGGGAATGCCATGGAAGCCGGTCGCCTGGCGTAAGAAAGGGGTGCGTAATCCGTGGGTTATTGCGATGCGTTCACCATCACGCGTCAGCAGCGGCTGCGCTTTGCTCATTGTTCTCACCTGTGGCTGGGACTGTGGCATCATTGCCTGAAGAGGTCTGACCTGATCAGTGTTAACCACAAGCGGGTGAGCCGCCAATATCGGAAGGGAAAAAGTGCGAAGGGAAACACGAAAATGAAAAACGCCGCAGTGACGCGGCGTAATGGGACTTAACGCAAACCGAGCTGAAAAATCATGGTTTCAGCCTGGCAGCTGAAGGTGAAATCGATATCCAGCTGCACTCCCTGATCCACTTCGCTGAAGCGCGATTCAATCAGACAGGGTTCTGATTCAACCTCGCGGGCACGTTCGGTCAGTTGCGCTAATTTCGCTTCCGCATCGGCACGCTGAGCAAACCATTCTGACCAGCTGGCGGTGCAATCGGTGTTATCCATTACCGTGCCGACATCAACACAACAACAGGCTGCGGTTTCGGTCGCACTGCATTTTTTAATGGCATCAGTCATTTCATTCTCCAGACCAGCAATTGCATAGGTTGAGCGATTTTATGGACGAAATCTTACCTGCTCGCTGAAAGATGCGCCACGCACCTGTTGCTAAGTGACGAATATCACAATAAAAATTGATCCAGAACAAACTGGAATGGTTATGCTGTCCAGGATCAGGGGCTTTTTGTTATGCAGATCGAATTTTAAGCGATCAAACCTGAAATATTTTAAAAACAATATTGCAACATGCACACAGGTCGGACCTATACTCTCCGCACTGGTCTGATATGTGCGCTTTACATCAGTCCCTACAATCCGCCGTCCTTTGTTACGCGACGTTATAGCGTTAAATAATAATTCACATGAGGTTGTGGTCATGAACCATAAAAACCTGTTTGCAAAGTCAGCCGTGGCGGCTGCAGTGGCGCTTGTCTCTTCCCACGTTTACGCTGCTGGGTTTCAGTTAAATGAATTCTCTTCGATTGGTTTAGGTCGCGCATATTCAGGCGAAGGGGCAATGGGTGATACCGCGGCGTCTGCCAGCCGTAACCCGGCGACAATGGCGTTAATGGATCGCCCGGAATTTTCTATCGGGGCTGTCTATATTGCGCCGGATGTAAATATCAGTGGTCGCAGTCCCAGTGGCCGCAGCCTGGATGCGAATAATATTGCCCCTAATCAGTGGGTACCCAATATTCATTATGTCCAGCCCATCAACGATCAGTGGTGGATTGGCGCATCTGCAACCTCAAACTACGGCTTAGCAACAGAGTTTAATAATGGCTACACCGCTGGCGGTTACGGCGGTAAAACTGACCTGATGACCGGCAATTTAAATCTCAGCACCGCTTATCGGTTTAATGAACATTTTAGTGCAGGCATCGGTTTTGATGCGGTTTACGCTAAAGCCAAAATTGAGCGTTATGCCGGTGAGTCAGGCGCGCGTCTGGGGGTTCCGGCTGATACGCAGGTTGCCCATCTGAAAGGCGATGAGTGGGGCTACGGCTGGAATGCTGGCATCCTGTATGAAGTGGATGAAAATAACCGCTTCGGCTTTACCTATCGTTCAGAAGTGAAAGTTGATTTTGATGGCGATTACAAAAGTAATCTCTCATCCCGGCTGAATGCGGTGAATAATCCGGAAGTGTCAGGCGTACCTTTTGGCACCAACGGCACCACCGTTCCAGGCGCGTTAACGCTGAATCTGCCAGAGATGTGGGAAGTGTCGGGCTGGCATAAAGTGGCACCGCAGTGGGCGGTTCACTACAGCATGGCTTACACCAGCTGGAGCCAGTTCCAGGAGCTGAAAGCCACTGGCTCTAACGGCCAGACACTGTTCTATAAAGATGAAAGCTTCCACGATGCCTACCGCATTGCACTGGGTACGACCTATTCCTACGACAAGAACTGGACGTTCCGTACCGGTATTGCGTTTGATGACAGTCCGGTTCCGGCCGATAAGCGCTCTATCTCCATCCCGGACCAGGATCGTTTATGGCTGAGTGCCGGTACTTCTTACGCCTTTAACGATGATGCCTCGGTGGATTTAGGCATCTCTTATATGCACGGACAGAAAGTGACGGTGAAAGAAGGTCCTTATACCTTTACCTCTGAAGGCAAGGCCTGGCTCTACGGCGCGAACTTTAACTACAAGTTCTGATTGGATAGCACGATCAAAAAGGGCGACTCTGGTGAGTCGCCCTTTTTTGTGGACGTGGATCGCTTAATGGCTCAGGGAGCATACGCCCTGCGCAAAGAGGCAAAAACAGCCATCCCTGGCGGCTCAGCGCAGGCGATTACTCGGCGTCAATATCCTTAAGGTCATCCTGAATCGCGGCTGCGTTAGGATTATCTTCCGGCTTGAGCTTGCCGCCGCGCGCCAGGAAGTCGTGACGCTGGAAGTAAGCGTTACGGATGAAGGCGTACGGATCGCTCTGCTGTTTCAGGATTGCATCAGAGTCCAGCAGCTGCGCGCGGGTCTCAATCCCTTCAAGCGTCCATTTACCAATCGACATTGGCCAGGTCAGCCAGCCAAGGATCGGATAAAGCGTATCAACGTAGTCGCCGCCATCCTGACGCACCGTGAAGCTGCCGTAAGCAGGCAACTCAACATAAGGCCCGTAGCCGACGCCATAGTGACCGAGCGTAGTACCGAAACGATGCGGCTCTTCACGCGCCAGTTCCGGATTCGCTTTACCGGCAACGTCAATGAAGCCGCCCAGTCCCAGCACGCTGTTCAGGAAGAAACGGGTAAAGTGCACACCCGCATCACGCCCGTTACCGACCAGGATGGCGTTAACCATGCTGGCAGGTTCTTCCAGGTTGCCGAGGAAGTTGCTCAGGCCGGTACGTGCCGGCACCGGCACATAATCACGCCAGGCCACAGCGACCGGACGCAATACATACGGATCCAGCACGTTGTAGTTAAAGTTAAACATCGTGCGGTTAAAGCCTTCGAACGGATCGCTGCGCTGAGCAGGATCGCTATTCGCCGGCTTTGAACTGGCACAACCTACCAGAAGGACGCTGGCGACAGCCAGGCTGGTCAGGCGATAATTCATTCCAATCTCCCTGTGCGGATGAAAAAGGTCTACCCATCGTTCAGGTCACAGCCCGGTATCGAATCGACTTACCCGATGAGCATAGCTGACTTTGTGCCAGAGGCAGCAGGCAATGGCACGCATCATCCTGAACGCGGTCAGTTGATGCGTTCAGGGAAGCTGCTGATTAATCTCTACCGCGATCGGCTGATGCCCATCCCAGGGCGTCACTGCGCTCAGGCCCAGCCAGTCACCCGGCCGGGGATTGGCTGGGTCACGGGAGATACGCACCCGGACCTCGACCTGATGCTGCGCCGAAAGCAGGCGATCCGGCATCATGGCGTTGCTGTCATCCAGCGTCAGCGACAGCGGGAAGTGACTGAGCGGCATCCGCTTAACAGCCACCGGCACCGGTGAAGCACCGTCAGAAACCGAAATATACAACACTCCGTCCTGCGGTAACATTTTTTCTGCCTTAGGTGCCAGCGTCACGGTCAGTGCCAGTTGACGACTCTGTTGCCCGGCGGCACTTCTGGCCTTTTCGATGCTGCGGGCGATCATCGCCTGTCGCGAATCACCGGCCGGCAACAGACCCAGCAGGGTCTGCCATGCGTCGATAGCCTGATCATATTGCTGCTGTCCGTAAGCATTAAATGCCAGCAGGCTCAGCGTACGCAGGTTTTGCGGATCCGCTTTAAGCAATGCCTGCAGCAGCAGTGACGCCTGACGGTTATCCTGCGGGTCGGGGGATCGCGTCAGGACTTCGGCATAATCCTGTTTTAGCGCCAGATCGTTGGGAGCAAGCTGTAGCGCATGCTCAAATGCCTGGCTGGCGATGTCGGCATTATTCAGCACCATGCCGAGCCGTCCCAGCATCGCCCAGTCAGCCAGATTATCCGGTTCCGTTTGCAACGCGGTACGCAATCCGAGCTGTAAACGCGCCAGCTCCTCCATGCTCAGCGGTTTAGCGCCAGGGTCCATCAGTCGGGCACGCAGCTCAGGATACGCCTGCTGCACCTGCTTCCAGCCCGTGAGCTGTGCCAGGCCACCGGTTTTCAGGTAAGTCCCCAGCGATACCCCAATCAGCACGATCAGGCCTGGCAGCAAAATCCAGCGGCTGCTGCTGTGTGACTTCATCGTCTGTGCCGGCGGAATATCCGCCAGCAGTGTCTGCTGTAACTCCCGCTCCATCAGCGGACGCTCAGCGACGACGCCCTGATCTTCATCCTGCGCCAGCTCATCTATCCGCTGGTGGTAGAAGCGCTGATTAAGGCGATCGCGATCGCCTGTGCTGGCCTGACGTTGCCGCCAGCCCGCCGCCATAAACAGCGTACAGGCCGCCAGCAGTAACAGAAAAAGGGTGATCCAAAATGCACTCATTACGGCTTCCTGTCTGACTTCAGTAGCGCATTAAGACGCTGTTGCTCATCTTCATCCAGCTCACTGCGGGTTTTTCGCTGACGGCTGCGCAGGATAATCACCGCACCGCCCAGTAGCGCAAACAGCGCCGGACCAGCCCACAAAACCAGGGTTGAGGGCGTGACCGGTGGCGAATAGCTGACGAAGTTGCCATAGCGCGCCACCATGTAGTCGATGATCTGCTGGCGACTCTGGCCCTGCTTCATCAGCTGATAGACTTTCAGCCGCATATCGGCGGCAATCATGGCGTTTGAGTCGGCGATGCTGTTGTTCTGACATTTCGGACAGCGCAGTGAAGCGGTCAGGTCGCGGTATTGTTCTTCCTGGGCCACCGAGTCAAATTGCAGCGTGTCGATGCCTGCCCACAGGTTGATGCTGAACAGCAGGCCGCAGAGCAGTAACAGCGTTCTCATGATCCCGCCTCCGCACTGTATTTCACCCACAAGGGTTTCACTTCCTGATCCCAGACGCGCGCATTGAGATCGCCCGCGTGGCGATAACGGATGATCCCCTTACCGTCGATCAGAAAGGTTTCCGGCGCGCCATAGACGCCGAGATCCAGTCCCAGCATGCCGTTGCCATCATAGAGGCTCAGCGCGTAGGGGTTGCCCAGCGTATTCAGCCAGTTAACCGCCTTGTGACGATCGTCTTTGTAGTTCAGCCCGACGACGCGAATGCCCTGCTCCGCCAGCGTATTCAGATACTGATGCTCGGCGCGACAGGTCGGACACCAGGTCGCCCAGACGTTCAGCAATATCGGTTTACCATCTGTCAGCACGCGCTGGTCGTAGGTTTTGCCTGGCTGATCGAGTGCTTCCAGCCGGAACAGCGGCACCGGCTTGCCGATCAGAGCGGATTCGAGACGGGTCGGATCGTCGCCATCGGCATTACGTGTCAGCTGCCACAGCAGCGCCGCCGCCAGCAACAGAAACAGCATCAGGGGAATAAACAGGATTTTCTTGTTCATGTCCGCTCCTCAATTCCCGCTTTTTTGCGCGAACGATAACGGGGATCAAACAGGCAGAACAGCCCACCCAGCGCCATCAGCGCGCCACCGAACCAGATCCAGCGGACAAAGGGTTTGTAATAGATGCGCACGGCCCAGCCGCCATCCTCCAGCTCTTCGCCCAGCGCCGCATAGAGATCGCGGCTGAAACCCCCATCAATCGCCGCTTCGGTCATCATGGTGCGGGCGGCCGTATAAAAGCGTTTCTCTGCCTGCAGCGTCGCTTCATGTTTGCCGTTGCGCGTGACATCGATGATGCCCATGCCGCCGCTGTAGTTAGGCCCCTGCAGATTCTGCACGCCGCGGAAGACAAAGTGATAGTGATGAATATCGATGCTATCACCCGCCTTCATCCGCACATCGCGTTCCACGCTGTACTGGGTGCTGAATGCAATACCGATCACCGTCACCCCTACCCCAAGATGGCCCAGTACCATGCCCCAGTGACTGCGCGACAGGTGACGTAAACCGGCAAAGAACGGATGACGGTGAGTGGCGCGCTCATGCAGTTCCAGCAGCGTCAGCACGATAATCCAGAGTGACATCAGCAGGCCAACCACGGTCATCGCCTCAATGCGATCCTGCAGCCACCAGGGAATGATGACGGAACAGGCCAGGGTCACGATCAGCGCCAGCGCCAGCCGCTTTGCCAGCTTCTGCGGCTCATCGCGACGCCAGCGCACCAGTGGCCCGATCCCCATCAGCAGCGCAAACGGCGCCATCAGCCAGCTGAACATGGTGTTGAAGAACGGCTCACCGACCGAAATGCTGCCCAGGCCCAGTTGCTTGTGCACCAGCGGCAACAACGTGCCGAGCAGAACCACCAGCATCGCGGCAATCAGCAGCACGTTATTACTCAGCAAAAACGATTCGCGCGACCAGGTTTCATTCTGCACCCGGCCACGTACCTGCCCGCCTTTAATAGCGTAGAGCAGGAGCGAACTGCCGATAACAATCACCAGAAACGCGAGGATAAACATCCCGCGTGCCGGATCCGAGGCGAAGGAATGCACCGACACCAGCACCCCGGATCGCACCAGGAACGTCCCCAGCAGGCTCAGCGAAAACGCGGTAATCGCCAGCAGCACGGTCCAGGCCTTAAAGGTGCCTCGCTTTTCCGTGACCGCCAGCGAGTGCATCAGGGCGGTACCTGCCAGCCACGGCATAAACGACGCATTTTCAACCGGGTCCCAGAACCACCAGCCGCCCCAGCCCAGCTCGTAATAGGCCCAGGCCGAGCCAAGGACAATACCAATCGTCAGAAAGACCCAGGCCGCCGTGGTCCAGGGACGCGACCAGCGCGCCCAGGCCGTATCCAGCCGTCCGGCCATCAGCGAGGCGATAGCAAAGGCAAACGCCACCGAAAAGCCGACATAGCCCATATAGAGCAGCGGCGGATGGAAGATCAGGCCGATATCCTGCAGCATCGGATTCAGGTCATGCCCGTCTATCGGGAAGTCCGGCAGCGTGCGGCCAAATGGATTCGAGGTCAGCAGGATAAACAGCAGGAAGCCGAGATTGATCATACCCATGACCGCCAGCACGCGTGCCAGCGCATCCTGCGGCATTCCGCGACTGAATATCGCCACCGCTAATGTCCAGGTGCTGAGCAGCAACACCCACAGCAGCAGCGATCCTTCATGCGCGCCCCAGGTGGCAGCAATGCGATAGTAAACCGGCAGCAGGCTGTTGGAGTTTGTAACGACATAGGCAACGGTGAAATCGTTGCTGATAAAGGCCCAGACCAGCAGCGCAAAAGCCGCCGCGATGCAGATAAACAGACCGCAGGCCAGCGGACGCGCCATCGCCATCAGGCGGGCATCCTGGCGCACTGCGCCCCACAGTGGATAGCTGCTCAGCAGCAGGGAGAGCCCCAGCGCCAGGCAGAGCAGAAAAGTACCAATCTCGGGCATCATGATGATTTATTTCCCGCCTGATACAGCGACTGCGGGCCGGTGTGATTACTCTTCATCGCGTCTTCAATCTCCGGCGGCGTATATTTCTCATCATGTTTCGCCAGGACTTCTTTGGCGATCACCTGGTTGCCCGCCGCCAGCACGCCCTGCGCGACGACGCCCTGCCCTTCACGGAACAGATCCGGCAGGATGCCTTCAAAACTGACGCTGACCACGCCGCGGGCATCATAAAGTTTGAACGACACGGCAAGCGTATTCGGATCGCGCCGGACGCTGCCGGGCATCACCATGCCGCCGACGCGCAGCCGCTGACCCGCTTCGGGCTTCTCGTGCGCTTCGCCTTTGCCGTAAAGGATTTCACCTGGGGTATAGAACAGATCGATGTTTGAGCGCAGCGCATACATCACCAGCGCGGTGGCCAGGCCGAGGCCGAGCAGAATCGCCACTGCCGCATAGAGGCGGTTGCGTCGACGGGTATTCACAATGTCTCTCCTGCCGCTTCAGCCGCGGCTTTTTTAGATTTCGCTGCCCGGATGCGGCGTTCCCGCGCGTCGCGCTGGCGGATCTCAGCCAGCAGGCGGCGGCGCAGCAACAGGGTATGCAGCGTCAGCCCGACAAGCGGAATCAGCGTGCAGGCAACTGCCAGCCAGACATAGAAGGCGTAGCCCCCCATCTCAAAGAAGGCGTGCCAGGAGGAAAAGGCGGGTGTCATGCCTGCTCTCCCCGCTTCGCCACATCAATCGCCCAGGGACGATGACGTTCGGTTAACAGAATCAGGTTGCGCAGCCGCATCAGGGTCAGCGTGATAAACACCAGCAGATAACCGATGATTGCCCAGCGCAGCGGCGTTCGCATCACTGGCGCAATCGCCTGCTGGAGAATGCCCGACGAGCCCTGATGCAGGGTATTCCACCACTGCACTGAGAAGTGAATGATCGGCAGATTAACTACGCCGACCAGGATGAGAACACCCGCGGCCCGCCCTGCGGTGCGGCGGTCATCAAAAGCGTGCCAGAGCGCAATCACGCCCATATAGAGGAACAGCAGCACCAGCTCCGAAGTGAGGCGTGCATCCCAGATCCACCAAGTCCCCCACATCGGCTTGCCCCATGCGGATCCGGTGACCAGCGCAATAAAGGTAAAGACCGCGCCCACCGGTGCCATGGCGGCGGAAACCAGATCGGCCATTTTCATCTGCCACACCAGACCGATAAAGGCGGCGATGGCCATCGAGGCATAAATGCCCATCGACCACATCGCTGCGGGCACATGAATGTACATGATGCGGAAACTGTCGCCCTGCTGATAGTCAGCGGGAGCAAATCCAAAGCCCCAGGCCCAGCCCAGCAGCAACGCCGCCAGCCCTGAGATGGCGAACCACGGCACCAGTCGCCCCGAAAACTGATAGAGCCGTTCGGGCCTGGCCAGCTGATGTAACGCTTTCCACATATCAAATGCTCACATTAACGATAAAAGAGTGTTGCCGCGTCTTTTACGCGCGGTTATTTCAACGGCTGTTATTGCAAAGTAATTCTTAGCGCTGCCGCCGTGGCAAACGGGGAGAGCGTGGCGCTGCCCAGCAGCATCGCGCCGAGAATCGCCAGATAGCCATTAATCGGCAACCCCTGACTAGCCGCCTCCATCGCCGCACTGGCGAAGATCAAGACCGGAATAGCCAGCGGCAGCACCAGCAGGCTAAGCAGTACGCCACCACGCCGTAAACCCACCGTGAGACCTACACCAATGGCACCGAGAAAACTCAGGGTTGGCGTGCCGAGCAGCAGCGTCAGGGCCATCGCCCGCCAGCCATTAAAATCCAGCGACAGCAGCAGCGCAGCCAGCGGCGACAGGATAATCAGCGGCACGCCTGTGACCAGCCAGTGCGCCACCACTTTGCCGATAACCGTTACCGGGAGCGGCGTCGGCAGCAGTACCAGTTGCTCCAGCGAACCGTCGCTGAAGTCATCGCGAAACAGCCGCTCCAGCGCCAGCAGCGACGCCAGCAGCGCGGCAACCCAGGCTACGCCCGGTGCAATGCGCGCCAGCTGTTGCGGGTCAGGTCCGATGCCCAGCGGAAACAGGGTAATAACAATCAGGAAAAACCAGAGCGGATTGACCACATCAGCCCCGCCGCGAAAAGCGATGCGTAATTCACGCTGGATGAGGCGAAACAGCATCAGCCTGCCTCCCCGTCGCCGAGGCGAATTTTGCGCACCCGCGCAGCATCCGCGGGCAAATCCTGATGGGTTGTCAGGATCACTGCGCCACCGTTATCGGCATGCCGGGCGAATTTCGCCATTAATTTTTTAACACCCGCTTTGTCGATGGCGGTCAGCGGCTCGTCGAGAATCCATATGCGGGCCTGGCTGAGCCACAGACGCGCCAGCGCTACCCGCCGCTGCTGGCCCGCCGATAACCGGCTAACCGGCACCTCTTCGTCGCCCGTGAGATCGACGCTTTCCAGCGCAGCAAAGATCTGCGCATCACTGCAATCAGGATGGTAGAAACGCAGATTTTCCAGCGGTGTAAGCACGCCTTTGACACCGGGATGATGGCCCAGATAGAGCATCGCCTGATGCCAGGCTTCGCGCTGCCGCAGGATTGGCCGCTGCTGCCAGCGTATTTCACCCTGTTCAGGACGGCTCAGGCCAGCCAGCAGGCGCAAGAGTGAGGTCTTACCGGCACCATTGGGACCTTCAATCTGCACAATGTCGCCTGCAGAGACGCGAAATGAGAGCTGCCGGAACAGCGCACGTTCGTCGTATGCACAAGTGAGCGTAATGATTTCCAACATCGAGGGGGGAATCGCACCAGCTAAAAGTGGCCGGGATATTACCACAATGTTACTGTGGGCCGAAGTGTGAGCCACCGCTCAGTTTCGATGCCATGGGTTTATTCGTGCGGTATCACCCGCAGTCTGAATAAAAATGCAGTTCCGAAAAACGTTGTTACGCTTATTCGCATCGATCGTTACATTATCGGCAAATAAAAAACGGCTACGCTTATTACGCGACAGCACTATCACCAGGAGAAAATATGAAGCCTTCATCAGGTAATGAACAGGGTCCTAACGACGTCGAGAGTGAAGAGAAGGATAAGGGCACTGACATCGAAGTCGATGAGGAGGCTTTACCCTCCCGCGCCGCCGCCATCCATGAAGAGATCCGCCAGGATGGGGAGAAGGAGCTGGAGCGCGACGGTATGGCGCTGCTCTGGTCAGCCATTGCGGCGGGCTTATCCATGGGCGCCTCGCTGATGGCGAAGGGGATATTTCAGGTGCATCTGGATGGCGTACCAGGGGCATTCCTGCTTGAAAACCTGGGTTATACCTTTGGTTTTGTTATCGTCATCATGGCGCGTCAGCAGCTGTTTACCGAAAATACCGTCACGGCAGTCCTGCCGGTTATGCACAAACCGACCTGGAGTAATGGCGCTCTGCTATTACGTTTATGGGGCATCGTCTTGCTGGGTAACCTGATCGGGACGGCGCTGGGTGCGCTGGCGTTTAATGAGATGCCGATATTTGACGAAGCTACCCGTCAGGCGTTTACCAACATCAGTATGAAGGTGATGGAAAATACGCCCGGCGAGATGTTTGCCAATGCAGTGATCTCCGGCTGGATTATCGCCACCATGGTCTGGATGTTCCCCTCGGCGGGCGGCGCCAAACTGCTGGTGATTGTGATGATGACCTGGCTGGTTGCGCTGGGTGATCTGGCGCATATCGTGGTGGGATCGGTGGAAGTGCTCTATCTGGTCTTTAATGGCAGCATCAGCTGGTATGAATTCTTCTGGCCGTTTGCCCTGCCGACGCTGCTCGGCAACATTACCGGCGGCACGCTGATTTTTGCCCTGATCAGCCACGCGCAGATCCGCAACGACATGAGTGAAGCTGCTGTGGCTAAAGCGAAGGCTGAGAAGAAGAAGCAGGAGAAACGTCGCCAGCGTGAAGAGCAGGAAAAGGCTGAGTAAATCCAGGGCAGACCGAGCAGATTGAACCGCTCTGTCTGCTTTTCAGGTCTGTTTGCTGAAGGCGATTTGCCAGGCGGGCGTCTGAAAAACGTTTACTGGAAGTGGCTGCTGTAAAGAGGGAGTGAAGCTTTAAGAGTCGGGGTGCCGCTTCAGTCTGGATGACATCCCGGACTTCAGTACAGCTGTTTCCGCTTTCTGCACGTAACGTTAGCGCGTGCAGAAAACCGGAATTGCTGGCGGAATGAGCAAACGGACGGCGAAGTAGTGAATCTCACTGCCTGTTTGCGCTATACTGCGCGCCGCTGTCCTCTTAGTTAAATGGATATAACGAGCCCCTCCTAAGGGCTAGTTGCAGGTTCGATTCCTGCAGGGGACAATTTTTGCAAGTCTGAACTTGTCTAAAAAAGTCTAAAAACCCTTACAAAACATGAATATAAATCATAATTCATGTCCTGCACTGTCCTGTAAAGTACAATGGAATCTATACACTGATGTGTATAAAATTGCGTATATCTTAGTTCGATCTTTTCTCTATACACGTACTTCTATCTGATATTCAAATTAAACGTACTATACGCAAGACAAGCCTTATACGCTCAACGATGGCGCAGGGCTATCTCTGTTGGTTGATGTCAATGGTGTTAAGGGCTGGTTCTTCCGCTATCGCTTTGCTGGCAAACCCTAAATGATTTCATTGGCATTAACGGGGAAGTTTCGCTTGCAGAGGCTCGCCGCAAACGTGAGGAGGCGCGTGTGTTGCTCGCTAAGAGGATCAACCTCAGTGACGCACGTAAAGCCGATAAAATAGCGCTGCGTTTCTCTCATGAGAATAGATTTGAAGCCATTGCCAGATAATGGCACGCCAGTACGAAGTCAACCTGGTCGAATGGATTTGCTTAAGAAGTTCTAGGGTGCCTTGAGCGTGATATTTTCCATTACGTTGATCACCGCCCCATTGAGCAAATAAAGCCACTTGAACTATTGGCCGTCCTGCAAAAAATAGAGAAGCGTGGCACGTTAGAGCAGACTAGCAAGATCCGACGCCGCTGTGGTGAAGTCCTCCGTTTTGCTGTGGTAACAGGCCGAGCAAAATACAATTTTGCTCCCGATTTAGCTATCGCATTGAACAAGCCTAAACAGAATCACTTCCCGTTCCTGACAGAGAAAGAGATTCCAGCTTTTGTTGAAGCGCTTGAAAGGTATCAGGGTAGCTTACTGTCTAAATACGCCACTCCGTTACTCATGCTTACTGGTGTCCGCACCGTTGGACTCCGTGAGGTTTCATGGAGTGAGTTTGATCTCGAGAATGCTCTGTGGGAAACACCGAAAGAATGAATGAAAAAGCGCCGCTCTCATTTGGTGCCGCTATCGTCTCAAGCAATTGAGAATTTAAATAAACTGAAGGTGATATCAGGTAAATATCAGCTAGTGTTACCGGGCAGAAACGATGTTAGAAAGCCGATGAGCGATGCCAGTATTAATAAAGTGATAAAGATGCTTGGCTATCATGGGCGGCTAACGGGGCACGGTTTCCGCCATATGATGAGCACGGTCTTGCATGAACATGGCTTTGAAAGCGCATCGATTGAAATTCAGCTTGCGCATGTTGATAAAAAAACGATACGTGGGATTTATAACCATGCACAATATATCGTTGATAGAGAAAAAATGATGCAATTGTACGCAAACTCATTATTTATTAATCATTAAACTTCTGTATTTTGAGGACAACTTCATCTCCATATTTAATTTTTAATCTCAAAACAAAAGATGGCTCAATGTATTTTGCAAAACCTAAATACCCCTTCAACTTATATATACTTTCTTTATCTAATAAACCAAGAGTAAAATGATGTACCATAGCGCTAATACTTCTTTTTCTTTCACGTCCTAATGACACTACTCCTTCATTACTTAACGTTATACCGGTCACATGACGGTTGAACTTTTTGGATGAAAAAACGGTTTTTGCATTGTTAACTTTTATATTTTTCAGCCCAACAACTTTTAAAGACTCTTTGACTAGAGCAGGAACTGAAAATAATATATCTTTCTGATTTGTGCTGAAGGAAAGATCGTCAGCATAACGCGTATATACAATTCCTTTATCTTTGCATATTTTAGAAATAAGCTCATCAAAGAAAAACATTGTTACATTTGATACAAATGGCGAAGAGGGTGCACCTATACTCAGACGCAAAGAGCTGTTCCTTCTTAACTTCCAAAAGAATAGATTGGACAAAACCATCTTATCCTGATCGCTTAATATCAATCCTTGTTTTTCAATGCAGGCCAAGAAAATATCAGGCTTTATGGATAAAAAGAAATTTCTAAAGTCCATTTTTAAAATAAATTTATTTTGAACATGAGCATTAGCATTATCTTTTATACTCTTGCCCTTTACATAGGCCATCGCAGCCTCATGAATATTCAAATGATTTTTAAGTAGACTCACTACAACCATCTGTAATGTTTTAACTGTTCTCGCTGGTTGAGCAATAAGTCTATCTTCGCCATTTCTTTTTTTAACGGTGAATTGTTTATAACGTCGAGGCATGGTATTCACATAACTAAGGAAATCCTTCTCAGACAAGAAAACACCCTGTGCTAAATATTCTACTATATCCATATTAACCTCCTCTTCGCTTACTTATTTGCGTCAAAACATTTCGGCGTTTCTTTGCAGTTTCATCCATAGACTCATCACCAAATTTTATATAAGACTGTATTATTGACATTCTCATATTAGGTGAATCTTTAATCCTCCCCTGTTTAGTACGCCCAAATCGAATTTTACTAAGCTTGCTATCAATCACAAAGTAATATCTAGATCCACTATACTCTATTGAATCTATTAATTTTAAAACCTCAAGTAAATAAAGAGACTTTGATATTTTAGGCAGTGACTCATCAATTTCCAAACAAGATAAAACCCATTCTATTTCGGTTATTTTAATTGGCTCAGAAAGAAGTATCACTTCTAATATTAGAGCAGCAATATGGCCTGAATTAGTTTTCGAGAATTTTTCTGTTTTTTGCACAGCTTCAAGTTTAGTTATCACATCGCTAGCGACATGTTCTATTTCTGAATATCTTAGACTTTGACTATCTGGCCAAGGATATACACTAACAGAATCAGCAGAAGCTCGCCTGAGGCTTTCTAAGGGACCTAAATAAATAAATGAGGATCTTGGCGGAATTTCTTTTTCTTCATCCCCAGATAATTCTTCCGCAGGTACAAAAACCAGCAATCTATGAGCTATAGATGATTTATTGACAAACATACCCAATTCAACTAAAGATCCAGCACTTTCAAGAAAGATAACAATCAAGGTGGATATATTTGCAATATCCTCCTCAAACTGCATCAAATCAGAATAAGCTCCGCTTTTGAAATAGTCCTTAAAAGCTTCCGCCATAACTAATGATTTTGATATTTTAGGATTATGTTCTGCAAAATACCTAAATACTCTTTCTCTTAAACTTGCTCCTATCTGTACAGTAGGCCCTCCGCAAACAAATACGACTGGTGGGATATACTGAACCGTAAAATTGGCAATAGATAATTCACCCCACTCGGCTAAGAGGGTATCTAAATAACCTGAATCGTAAGAAGAGTCACTCAATGAAAACACTCCATGTAAAAAAACAAGGCGGCTAAGCCACCTTGTTTTCTCTTTACCTAGAGGATGCGCTAAATGCTTTTGGTGCGCTCCTAAGCTTGCGCAGGATCGTGCCAAAAGTATTTAGCGCAACCCAATCACACGCAATAAGTTAGAGTCTGGCGAAACGCCCGACAAGGATAAACCGTTTGGTATCCTTCGCGTAAAGAGTACCAGCATGATATCAAATCATTTTTATAGTACAAGCTCTGAAGCTAATATAATCCTAGAACCCACCAAAACGGCGCTACAGCGCAAGCGCACCCGCCTGCGGTTTCCGTATCATGAAATTATTTCAGTTTCGCTTTTCTACAAAACACCATCTCCGCCCGCAGCAGCAGAGGGTTTACTACTCAGACCCCTAACTGAAGTCATTGAAAGGAATTTCACTCTTTTTCAGTTTCGCTACACCTTAAAGTCATCAAACTTTCATTCAACTTATTGATACTTAATGTAATTCTATTTTTACGTGACCAAAGAAATCAATCTCAGTCAAAATTATTGAAATATAATCCATTGATATTTAATGACTTTATCAGAAAGACTATTGAAATTTTTTCATCCAAAAAGTAAGCCGAATGCTCACGTTCTGCCCGACATAGTAGTTAACCCTTAATCTCTTCCTATCTAAGTAACTCAATCACCTGTTTACGCTCATCCTGCCCAAGCGCGTTTAGCAGCTCCCTACCATTCCATCTCCAGCTAACGAACTGGGAGTAATAGTATGTAAAAACGAGATCTTCATTACAAAGGTGTGCCTACATTCCAGATAGGTGCACTTGCAATAAACATCCGACAGCTGAGGATGCTTTCTGTTGGTTTTGCGTATCGTTGCGTTTGCCAGGCAAACCGGGCAAGTCATTTAGTCACAGCTCACTACTTCAGATCAAAAGCAGTATGATTTGAATAATAACTATTCAGTTTTTGTCTTTAGCAGAATTACTTATAGACTGTGGCGGTGAACCTCAATTATTCTATATTCTTAAATCCGTGTTAGAGGCAATGATCTTACAAACGAATAAGTCAGACTCCTGTTGTATGAGAAAATTAAAACCAGGTTTTTCATTTAAAAAAACGCCTGAAAACTGAATTAAACCATGGGGGATTGAAATATAGGCTAATGAAAAAACCAATACCGAATACTCTAAAATTCATATCTAGCTTATTGAAAGATAATGTAATTTTCTCTGGCAACCACCAGTCCACATGAGTTATGATCGGTCTAAACTTACAGCTCTGGTGACCATATGAACGTTTTTGAAATTGAAAGAAGACTTGCTGAAAGCGGTTTCAATGCGAAAGATATTGCTGCTTTAAGAATGCAAGCCGAAAAAAGTGGAACAACTTACCCAGCTTTACTTAAAGAGCTTAGCCTACGCTTTATTGCTTCAATGCTCCTTGTAATCATTCTTGCTGTGGTTTGGATATACACGTTTATATATAAGGATAGCCTCGCTATTACCTCATACTCAATCACAATGCTAATCATAGCTCCAATTTTTTACATTTTTACACCGATGAAGTTAGGCTACAAATCATTCCGATATACAAGAAAAAACTGACTTATTTTTTATTATCGTATATCGATTTAAGAGCGGAATAGTCGTTATATATTTCAACCCCTAATTCAAAACGGCTCATATCTTTAATACCCCGAACAAAATCGGAGTTTATGTAGTAAAAAAGACGAAAAGTTTCGGGTTTTCTAATCAGCCTAAACATGCCGTAAGCAGAGAGAGCAAGATCCATACTGCTGTAAGCAATTTCACCTGTTTTTTGATCGAACCCTAAAAACTTAGCTGCTCCAATATAGCCGTCCTTTAAGAAACCCTGGGCGTCATTTTTTCCTGTAATAACATTCATCACGCTCTCCTGGACCCCATTCACACCATGAAGTGTGAGCATTGCACCAAACCCAACCCCTATTATATTTCCGGTTGCAGCTGAAGCGGCCATGACTCCAAACCCAGCCACTACCTGTAATCCACTCAGAACTACACCTACACCATTGATAACATATCCCCAAATATCACCTTGCTGAACAAACTGTACTGAAGCATGCAATGTCGCCTGACCTGTCCGCAGAAGTTGATCTTGTTTCATGAGATTACGATGTTCTTCTTTCAGATTTTGTATACATCGCTGGCATTCATCATCGCTGGCACCTGATCGAATAGTATCCATTTGAGCGTTAATGAAAATCTTCACTTCGTCCTGAAACTGAACCCTGTTGTAGCCATCATACAAGTGAATTAAAGAGAGGTGGCCTGACGTACTAAGTAGCTGATTAGCCTCAGCATTAGCCATTGTCAGAAAGTAATCCTTAAATCGGTCTGGTTTCCAGTAGTCCATGACTGTACCTTTATGTCACTATACGTATCATTAAGGTTATTTAATCAGATTCCTCTTCTCAGGGAAAGCAAAAGGACCAGCTATGAGTACAGATCTCTTCTTAAAAATCGATGGCATTACAGGCGAATCTCAGGACAGTAATCATAAAGGCTGCATCAGCATTGAATCATTCACCTGGGGTGCAAGCCAGCCTGGTAACATGACGGTTGGTGGGGGCGGTGGCGCAGGAAAAGTTCAGTATCGTGATCTCACTGTTCAGGCGCTTATAGACAAAGCTACTCCAGCAATAATGCGTTACGTCTCCAACGGCAAGCATATTGGCAAGGTGGAGCTTTCGGTATGTAAGGCAGGAGGGAGCCAAATCGAGTATTGCCGCATTACGCTTGAAGACGTTCTTATCACCAATGTGGTTTTCAATGGCACTACAAATCGTGATCTGATTGGAGTCTCATATCAGTTCCAGGCATCAAAAGTTAAAACACAGTATTGGGAACAGTCAGCGAGTGGCGGCAAAGGTGCGGAAACTCAGTCAGGGTGGGATATTAAAGGTAATAAAGAACAGTAATGTCTCACGAACACTGAATGTTTTAGCACGTTCTGAAGCTTGTTATTTATTTAAGGTGTCTATTAGAACTGACACCTTCTTATTTTATTAAGCCGTAATTATGTCTCTCAAATTATGATAATTAATCCAATGATACAATCTTAAACACACTTATGAAGCATTAAGATAAATAACGACTCACATATTAAGCCAGAATTCGCATAAATTATGTTCATCAGAAAAAGAAACCTGCAGAATAGTTAAACGGTAATCCAAAGATAGATCCTCAATGTGGCTTAATACCAGTATTTATAGAGGCAATTTCAGAAATTTCAGCGACTTTCCCGACGACACGCCGAGGGCGTCATACCATAAACCTGCCGGAAACGATGGCTGAAGTGGGCTGAAGAGTGGTAACCACACTGAAGGGCAATATCGGTCAGCGTAAGATCGGGCCGCTCAAGCAATATCCTTGCACGATCCATACGACGGCGCATCACGAACTGGTGTGGTGCCTCGCCAGTGGTGTGACGGAACATGCGGGCAAAGTGAAACTCACTCAATGCCGCTTCCTGCGCCAGCACAGACAGGGTTAAAGGCTGATCGAGATGGGTTTCAATAAATTCCAGAACCCGCCGTAATACAGCGGGAGCCAGTCCACCCCGTACCTGGGGCAGTTGCCACTTAACTTCGCTGTAGTGCTGCAGCAGATGGGTCAGCAAGAGTGTTGATACGCTGCTCAGCGTCAGCTGGCTGGCGGGCTGTTGCCAGTCGCTGCTCAGCAGAAAGTGTCGATAGAGCTGGGTAATGCGGTCATCAACAGAGAAGATTTTCTCATGCAGGTTTAACTGCGCCGGACTGCGGTCCCAGACCCGTTCGGCCAGTTGCCGCAGCTGGTTCTCGCTGCAATAGAGATGAACAAAGGCGAGATCGGCACGCAGATCCCAGGTTGATTCCGTGCCTGCCGGCATCAGACAGAAGCGGTCCGGTGCGCCACCGTTACGCCAGCCATTCGGGGTTTTATGCCAGGTATCGTAGCCGCCCGCCACGTAAAGGCTCAGCGTGTGATGGTCGCTGAGGTTTGTCACGCGATCGCCACTATTAAACCAGGCTGCCAGCTGAATGCCGCTGTGAAGCTGCACCTGATCGCGCAGTTGTGCTTTGTGTCGTTGCAGCATGTCAAAGGTCTGGAAGCGACTCATCGGGGTATCAGTTCAGATAAACAGAGTGCCAGTTTACGGATTGCGTGGGACAGAAAACAGAGCACATCGGGACAGAGAGTAAAAATGCGCAAGATTTTGCAAACCCTGCGCAATCCGCTGCAAGACCAAAGAGCGTTGCGGGTGCAGACTCGGCGTTTTGCGGTGGAGAATCTGGTAATGAACCTGTTTTTGTATCTCTCAGTCGTGCTGATCTGGGGCACGACCTGGATTGCGATTTATGCGCAACAGTCTGCAGGCATCAGCGCCGTAACTGTCGCTGTCTTCTGGCGTTTTTTGCTGGCCTCACTGGTCATGTTATTGCTGCTAAAGCTGATAAAGCGTCTGCACAGGCTGACGCTGCAGGATCACCTTTTCTGTGTGCTGCAGGGCTGTTGCGTTTTTGGCTTTAACTTTGTCTGCTTCTATTACGCCTCTGGCTATATCAGCAGCGGACTGGAGTCGGTCATTTTCTCTATGGCTGTGATGTATAACGCCATTAACAGCTGGATATTTTTCCGTCAGCGCCCTTCAGCACGTCTGATTCCGGCGATAGTGCTCGGCATGGCGGGTATTGTTGCGTTGTTCTGGCACGATCTGCGCAGCACTCAGGCCTCGGCCGGCTTGATGTGGGGCATTGGGTTAAGTGCGCTGGGCACCCTGGGATTTTCATTCGGCAATATGATCAGTCAGCGGCATCAGCGTCTGCAACGTGACGTGCTGACAACCAACAGTTACGGCATGTTATACGGTGCGCTGATCATGGCACTGGTCACGCTGCTGCAGGGTGTTTCGCTGCAGCCGACATGGAATACACAGTGGTTTGGGGCATTGATCTATCTGGCTATCGTGGGATCGGTGATGGGATTCGGGGCCTATTTTACGCTGGTGGGACGTATCGGAGCCAGTCGGGCTGCCTATACAACGGTGCTGTTTCCGCTGGTGGCGCTGGCACTCTCTACCCGTTATGAAGGATATGAGTGGCATGCCAGCGCCATCCCTGGCCTTGTCATGATTTTACTGGGCAATGTCGTGATGTTTGCCCGTTGGCCGGCAAGTCACCGCCGGATAATCATCTGACGCGGAGGCGGGCTGAAGCCCGCGTCCGGATGGGCGTTATGCCCACTGCTGCTGAAGGAGTTTCTGTGGTTTATTGATCGCTTTACGCGCAATCCAGTAGAGCAGAACACGCTCATCGTCACTATCACGATCGGCCATCGACAGCAGTTTTAATGCCAGCGTCGATTTGGTCACAGGCTGTTGTTCTGTACTGAGTTCAATCACCGCCTGACCGATGATGCAGCAAACTTCATCCTCACTGGTGCTGGATTCATATGTCCGGTCTTTCATATTTCCTCCTGATAAGTGAACTCTTAGCCTGGCAAATAATCTGTAAACCTGCTCACAGAATCATCTGATTGAAACATTATCTTACGGCTAATTACGCTTAATTATTAAGTTGCCGCTTTGCTTACTTTTGACGCGACGTCGCTAACCTCTCCCGATGCCATTCATACCGCCTGAATGGCATTTCATTCCCCGATCCGTTCCGTTCATGCCTTTACTGCTCACGCGCGCGAATCACTGCTTTATTCTGACCGCAGTTTCCAGATTCCCGGATGGGAGAGAAAAATTATGAACCAGACTCAACAGGCTTCTTACCAGCGTGCTCGCTGGCTTACATTGTTCGGAACGGTAATCACTCAGTTCGCACTGGGGTCAGTCTACACATGGAGTTTGTTCAACGGCCAGCTGTCACAGAAGCTGGATGCGACGGTCAGTCAGGTTGCTTTTTCGTTTGGTCTGCTGAGTCTGGGGCTGGCTATTGCCTCCTCGCTGGCCGGTAAATTACAGGAACGTTTTGGCGTACGCCGCGTCACTATCGGGGCGGGTGTGCTGATGGCGCTGGGTTTCTGGCTTACCGCGCATGCTAATAACCTGATGATGCTCTATTTAAGCGCCGGGCTGCTGGTGGGTCTGGCGGATGGCGCAGGTTACCTGATGACGCTCTCAAACTGCGTGAAGTGGTTTCCGGAGCGCAAAGGGATGATCTCTGCCTGTGCGATTGGCGCTTACGGTCTGGGTAGTCTGGGATTCAAATTTATCTGCGGGGCGCTGCTGGCAACGGTGGGTCTGGAGCAGACCTTTATGATCTGGGGCGTGCTCGCGATGTCGATGATTATCCTCGGTGCACTGCTGATGCGTGATGCCCCCCTTCAGGATACCGGGAGCAGCACGAATGGTCAGCAACATGCGCGGGATTACACGCTGGCACAGTCGGTGCGTCTGCCTCAGTACTGGATGCTGGCGCTGATGTTCCTGACAGCCTGCATGAGCGGTCTCTATGTGATAGGCGTGGCCAAAGATATCGGCGAAGGGCTGGTGCATCTGACTACGCAGACCGCTGCCAGTGCGGTAACGGTGATTGCGATTGCCAACCTGAGTGGCCGTCTGGTGCTGGGCATACTGTCTGACAAAATGATGCGCATTCGGGTTATTTCACTGGCGCAAATCGTGTCGCTGATCGGGATGAGCGTGCTGCTGTTTACCCGAATGAATGAGATCACCTTCTTCCTGTCACTCGCCTGTGTAGCCTTCAGCTTTGGCGGTACCATCACGGTATTCCCGTCGCTGGTCAGTGACTTTTTCGGCCTTAACAACCTGACAAAAAACTATGGTCTGCTCTATCTCGGATTTGGTATCGGAAGCGTGCTGGGCTCACTGGTCGCCTCGCTGTTTGGCGGGTTCACCGTCACCTTCAGCCTGATTATGACGCTGCTGGTCATCTCCCTGTTCCTGTCACTCACCATCCGCTTACCACAGAGTTCTGTTACAGCAACACCTGTATTGCAACGTCATTAACCATCACGACGGGCCGCGCCAGAGCGGCCCGTTCACGTTTAGCCGCGGAATCGTGGCTCTGCCATGCCCGCCACAGAGACGTCCACCGCAAAGATATCGCCTGACTGCGGATAGCGCGCCAGCTCCTCTTCGGTGCGATCTTCCCGTGAACTGGTAATAAACAGCGTTTTAAGATCGGCGCCACCAAAGGCCACCATGGTTGGCCACTTCACCGGCAGCAGGATCTCATCGACGATTTCGCTGCTCTGGGGATCGATGCGTACTACGCGACCGCCATCAAACTGTGCGGACCAGTAAAATCCTTCGCTATCCACTGCGGCACCATCCGGCAATCCACCTTTCGCGTCGAAACGGCGGAACAGGGTGCGTTCGCCCGGTTCGCCCTGCGCGTTTAATGGATAGCGATAGAGCGCTTCATTCGGCGTGTCACTGTGATACATCCAGCGCCGGTCGGGAGAGAAGGCCAGTCCGTTGGAAATTTTAATGTCACGCGCCTTGACCTCCAGCTTCATGTCAGGCGTCACGCGGCACAGCAGCCCGCCATTTTTGTCCTGCGGTTCCCACAGGCTGCCGCACCAGAAATTCCCCCAGGGATCAACGCGGCCATCATTAAAGCGACTTTGCGCAGCCACACCGGGATTCTCTGCGATCTTTCTCTCTTGCTTACCCTGCGCATCCAGCAGCCAGACACCGCCACGTAATGCTGCTATCAGACCGCCCTGCTCACGCAGACCGATGCATCCCACCTCTTCCGCCTGCGGGAAGGTTTGCAGTTCACCGCTGACCGGATCAAAACGGTGAATGGCGGGTGCCAGAATATCGACACAGTACAGCACCTGTTCTTCCACTGACCAGAGCGGGCATTCGCCCAGTTCAGCCTGTAAAGCCAGAATATTTTTAACGTCATGCACCATGTTTCTCTCCCGTTGAACTGACATGCTAATAATGTAGTTGTAAAAACTTTCAAATGAGAATTATTTTCGCTTGATTTTGAGACTATTCTCTTTGATAGTATTTACTATTCAGTTCATTCTTATTTCTTTATTATTCTCCGCTGTAAACGACAGCACTCTGAAATATTCCGTCATACCTTCTTAAATAACTCTACAAAGCCTGCATCTTCACTCCACTTTTCCAGCGTAGTGTCATAGTCATTGGAAAAGAGGAGAAGCTTCCGATGAAGAGATTAATTAAAGTCGCTTCGGTGGTTGCGCTGATGACCTTATTAAGTGGTTGTATCATCAGCCCCAGACACGACAATGGCTGGCACCGCGGGGGTGGCGGCGGATATCATGGAGGCTACTATGGAGGTTATCACGGTGGGTATCATGGCGGTCACCATCGCCGCTAACGGGCAAAGATGTCACACAGCATAAAATAAAAGCATTAAACTTTAAGGGCGGGATAATTATCCCGCCCGTTTTATTTAGCTTTTCACAGCATAATTACACTGGAACCACGCTTTCTGCAGTCCCGGAATATGACTCTCCTGCGCAGGTAACGCCTCGACTTTATCAAAGCCTTTATTACTGCAGTAATTCGCCAGATCAATATTCATTGCATCACGATTGACCTTTACCGGGTCAAAACGGTACTGCACGGTATTTGAGCCTGGATCTTCATCTACACGTTCAAATGCCCCGGGTTTGCTGGCAGTACATCCACTCAGCAAAATCAGCGCCAGTGCGCCGGTTATTAGTTTTTTCATTTAGTTATCCTCACGTTGCCGCGCAGTTTATGACGCAGCATGCCGCGCATCCATAGGATTAATGCGCGAAAGTTCAAAACTTGAGAAGCTTTTACCGATTAATGTAATACGATTAAACGGCTATCACTATCATGCACGGCGTGACAAGATGCATTCAGACAAAACGAAGACTGCACCACACCAGGAAATGCCAAAAATAAAAATCTGTTCCTCTCTTCCCTGCCCGCGCTTAGCGGGCTTTTTTTCGCCCGCCATTCCGCTGCTCCGCTGCCGCTTACTGGCCAGTCAGTGCAATCATTCTACGTAACAGGTTAGCGGCGCGCTTGTCAGGTAATGCCAGAATCGCGCTGTAGAGATCAATCGACATGGCACACAGCGATGAGCGATCAACCGCCGTGTCGGCAGGCATATTCAGCTGCTGCAGCTTATCCCCCCACTGCTGATAGAGCCGGGCGACAATTTTTTGCAGATCATCCTGCGCCAGCGCCTTATCCAGTGGCTGATCGGGCAATGGACTGTTCAGCAGCAGCTGCTCCATGGCATCCGCCTCTTTGCGATTCAGCGACGGCGGCAGTGTGGTCAGCAGATTGATGCCGCCACTCACCTGCGGATAGAGATAACGGAAGCAGAGGCCCGGATCGATTTGGTTCAGCGCCCGCATCTCTTCAACCGAGACGCTGATATAGTTGACGACCGCCGCATCAGTTCCGCGCATCAGACGCTGATTAATCACCTCAATCAGCCAGCCACGTAGCTCGCCCGTCGCCTTCTCAGCTGGTTCCCCCGCCCGGATGCGCCGGGTCAACTCCTGGGTCAGCAACAGCCATAACGCCGGTTCCTGAGTCTGCAGCACCCGATAACCCGGCATCTTTGCCAGTTGATTTACCGCCTGCTCACGCTGACTGGCCTGCAACTGATGCGGCGCAACCCAGCTGAACCAGAGCAGATTCGCCAGTATCAGGGGCAGCAGAAAGATGATCAGCCCCTGCCACAAACGCAGCCGGGTGGTTTTGATCAGCACAATTACAATCAGCGCCAGCAGCGCAAACGCGGCCAGCGTAATAAAAAGCAGAGCATTCATGCGGCGGGATTAATCCTTACGCACATCGATCAGCACAGGACAGTGAGCGCGCTCAATAACCGATGCGCTGACTGAGCCTTTTAACAGCCGATTCAAAGAGGAGAGATGGCGACGTCCCATGATAATCATGCTGGCCTTAAGCTGTTGCGACTGGGCAACGATAGTATCTGCCGCGTCACCCGCCAGAATCATGCCCCGCGCATTAATGCCCGCACGCAGTAACGGAGCCAGTGCATGGCGCACCACCATTTCTGCCGTATTCTGCTCATCCTGCGCAGCCACAAAATCGGCCGGATCTTCACCCGCATCAATTTCCATTGGCTGATTACAGGAGGAGTAAGCGGGATCGACGCAGCACAGCACGACCACCTCGGCGCGATGCGCCAGCGCTTCTTCAATGGTTAAGGCGACCACTTTTTCCGCTACCGGAGAGTGATCAATGGCCATCAGCAGGGTTTTCATCGAATGCTTATCCTTCTATCGCGGCGACTTTGCCGATTTCACGCACCAGTGCCTCTTTACACTTCAGCATCTCGTCACGAAAACGGGCTTCGTGTCGCAGAAAACGTGCAGAAGGCACCAGCAAAGAGACAGAAAAACGACCAAACAGCGTATCCAGCGCAAACGCCATGGTAGAGATACCTTCCAGCGTTTCACCGCGATCCACGGCGATACCGGTTTCGCGCACTTCCCTGATAAGTTGCAGCAACTGAGGCAGCGTTTTCACCGTCATATCGGTTAACTCCTGCCAGGCGTCGCCAACAATCGTCCGTACATCTTTTTCACACTCCAGCGCCAGCAACGCCCGTCCACCGGAGGTGCTGTAGAGCGGCAGATTGAGTCCCATATGCGGAACCACCCGAAGCTCACGCGACGCCACCACGTGGTGAATAATCGCCAGCTGACTGCCGCTGGCGCGCGCCAGCGAGACGGTTTCATTGGTGTCGGAAGAGAGTTTTTCCAGCAGCGGACTGACCAGATCAACCACATCGGTATGTACGCTGGAGATCAGTTTTAACAGCGCCGGCCCCAGACGCAATCCGCCCGCCCCGCTGCTGCGCACCAGCTCTGCGCTGTCGAGCGCGGCAACAATACGCTGCACCGTTGAGCGCGGCAGTTCGACCGCCTGAGCGATCTCACCGAGGCTCATGCCGCCGGGCTGTTCGCCAAGCGCATTAAGAATTTTTGCCGCACGGGCGATGACCTGTATACCGCCCGTTTTTTCATCCTCGCGGCTGGAGGGTTGATGTGCCATAGCGTCGTCCTGTTTGAGCTGCCTTACTGTAGCGCGAATGCCGCACTTTTTACAGCCTGTACCACATTGCAATACAGTATACCGGGATGTAATATTACGACCTGTATCACATCGCAGTACACTGCATCATAATAACGAGATCGCCTGCAATGAACGCTAAGCCTGCCGCCGCGCCGGCCCCTCATCCTTTTACACTGCAACTGGCACTGGGATTAGTCGGCGTGCTCATCGCCGCCCTGACCTCCGGGCTGAACGATCGCGTCAGTGATATCGCGCTGGCCGATATCCGTGCCGCGATCGGCATCAGTTACGATCAGGGTAGCTGGATTATCTCTGGCTATCAGGCGGCAGAAGTGGCCGCCATGATGATTGCGCCCTGGTTTGCCGTCACCCTGTCGCTGCGGCGTTTTACGTTAGGCGTGTCGGCGGGATTTATGCTGACCGGCATTCTGCTGCCGCTGGTGCGGGATCCGACGCTGTTTATCAGCCTGCGCGTATTGCAGGGCCTGTTTGGCGGCGCCTTACCGCCAATGCTGATGACGGTCGCCCTGCGCTTTCTGCCGCCGCCCTTTAAACTTTTTGGCCTGGCGGGCTATGCCCTGACTGCGACGTTTGGTCCCAATATGGCGGCCTCGCTGGCCTCGTTGTGGACCGATCACGTCAACTGGATGATGGTGTTCTGGCAGGTCGTGCCGTTGATGCTGATCGCTATGCTGCTGACAGGATGGGGATTGCCCCAGGATCCGCTGCGACCGGAACGCTTTCAGCAGATCGATCTGTTCGGCATGGTGACCGGCTGCAGTGGTGTTGCGCTGCTGATTCTGGTGCTGACCCAGGGTGAGCGCCTCGACTGGCTGAACTCGCCACTGATTACCGGTATGTTGCTCACCGCGCTGCCGCTGCTGCTGGTTTTCCTGATTAATGAGTGGTTTCACCCGCTGCCGCTGTTTAAATTGCAGATGCTCCGACGGCCAAATCTGGCGCATGGCTTGCTGGGCCTGGCCTGCGTGCTCATCCTTGGGCTTTCTGGCTCCGCGCTGCCTTCGGCCTATTTTGCTCAGGTCAGCGGCTTTCGCACCCTTGAGTTTGCCCCGCTGGCGCTGGCGGTGGGTCTGCCGCAACTGCTGATCGCACCGCTGATTGCAGCCCTGCTGAATATCCGCTGGATCGACTGCCGCTGGATGCTGACGGCGGGCGTCGGCTTGCTGGTGACCTCCTGTCTGCTGGGCACACAGATCACCAGTGACTGGGCAAGACAGAATTTCTGGCTGCTGCAGATCCTGCAGGCGTTCGGACAACCGATGATCATTTTGCCGATACTGATGAGCGCCACCAGCGTTGTGGCCCCGCCAGAAGGCCCGTTTGCCTCGGCAATGTTTAATACGGTGCGCGGCTTTTCCAGCATCGCTGCCTCTACGCTGGTTGAGGTTTTCCTTTCGCATCGTGAGCAGTTTCACTCCAGTGTGCTGATTAATCAGGCGGCCAGTCGCAGCTGGCTGATGACAGCGCCGACGGCCAGTCAGGCCAGCAGCAGCTTGCCGCTGTTGCCGGATGGCAGCATCAGCGCCGCCGATAATCTCAGCGGATTCGCTTCCCTGGTCAGGCATCAGGCCACGATCCTTGGTCTGAGCGACAGCTGGCTGATGCTGACCGGCTTTGCCGCCTGCCTGTTATTGCTTACCGCCATCCTGCCAAAACGGGTGTGGCCGCCTCAAACTTTGATTCAAAACCCTTCCCGGAATAACTGAATATGCGTGCTTTCGAAATGAAAAGAACCCTGCTGCTGAGTCTGTTGCTGCTGGTGTTACTGGCCATCGCTTTTGTGGTCTGGTCACTGATGACCGGCAACGATCACCGCACCAACGACGCTTACGTCAATGCGGACTACACCCTGGTGGCACCGAAAGTCTCGGGCTACATCAGCCACGTGCAGGTGCAGGATAATCAGCAGGTCAAAGCGGGTCAGCTGCTGGCGACGCTGGACGATCGTGACTATCGTGTGGCGCTGGAAAGTGCGGAGGCTGACCTGCAGGTGAGCCAGGCGAAACTGCTGAGCAGTCAGGCACAGCTGGAGCAGCAGCAGTCGGTGATTGATCAACAGAAAGCCAGCGTCGCGGCCAGCGAAGCCTCTGCGCAGTATGCCGGTCAGAGCGCCGATCGTTATAACCGCCTCTATAAAAGCGGTACCGTGGCAGCCGACGATCAGCAGAAAGCCAGCTCAAACCAGCGCTCGGCGCTGGCAGCCGTGCATCAGAGTCAGGCCGCGCTGGCGTCGGCAGTAAAACAGGTGGGGGTGTTACAGGCGGCGGTGCGTTCTGCGGAAGCGGATGTTGCAGCGGCGAAGGCCAGCGTCGATCAGGCCAGGCTGAATCTCTCCTACACGCGCATTACTGCGCCCGTTGACGGCATGGTAGGTCAGCGCTCGGTGCGGACCGGCGCGTACGTATCAGCCGGCACCCGTCTGCTGGCGGTGGTGCCACTGCAGCAAACCTACATTACCGCTAACTATCTTGAGACGCAGTTAAGCGATGTGCGTCCCGGCCAGCGGGTGCGGATCCGGGTGGACGCCCTGCCGGGCGAGACCTTTACCGGTCATGTGGACAGCATCGCACCGGCCACCGGCGCAACTTTTTCGGCGATCTCTCCCGATAACGCCACCGGCAACTACACTAAAGTCGTTCAACGTCTGCCGGTGAAAATTGTGCTGGATGGCGACCAACAGCATCTGGCTCAGTTACGTGTAGGCATGTCGGCGATCCCTGAAATCGAAGTGCCGTAAAATTGTGAGCAATATCTCAGAACGGACCTATTTCATTTGGGGAGGATTACGCGTAAATTAGCGCTCGATCCTGTTCTGAGTTATTCAGATCAACCCGGAAAAGAGCAGACCATGACTGTAAATGGCGATCTCTTTTCCACATCTGTTCGCGTTGCACTGGTTTGGGATCGCCATCATCGTAACCGCTCAGAGGAGTTGCTTTGTGAAATATGCCTTGATGGGAATATCTTTTTTCGCGTTACTTTGGTTCGGAACCTTTGTTCTGCTGCTGAAGTAATGGCGTGACAGTGCCGCCACGGGGCGACCCTTGAGTCGCCCCTGCTGGCTGTCAGCGTTCTTCTTCCATTTTTATGCTGCCTGGCAATATGCCATCGGCACGAAACATCGCTTTAATTCCCCGTACCGCCTGACGAATACGATCGCTGTTCTCTATCAGCGCAAAACGCACGTGCGTGTCGCCATAGTCGCCAAACCCGATACCGGGCGAGACACAGACTTTCGCCTCCTGCAGCAGTTGCTTAGCGAACTCCAGCGACCCAAGATGTGCGTAATGATCCGGTATTTTTGCCCAGACGTACATTGAGGCTTTCGGGTTATCCACCATCCAGCCCGCTTCATGCAATCCTTTGACCAGCACATCACGGCGGCGTTTGTACTGCTCTGCGATGTCGCGCACGCACTGTTGATCCCCTTCCAGCGCCGCAATCGCCGCCACCTGCAGTGGCGTAAAGGTGCCGTAGTCATGATAACTTTTGATTCGCGCCAGCGCGGCGACCAGCTCTTTGTTGCCCACCATGAAACCGATACGCCAGCCCGCCATGTTGTAGCTTTTTGACAGGGTAAAGAATTCGACGGCGACATCACGCGCGCCCGGCACCTGCATAATCGATGGCGCTTTCCAGCCATCGTAGACGATGTCGGCATAGGCCAGATCGTGGATCACCAGCACGTTGTACTGCTTCGCCAGCGCAATCACCCGTTCGAAAAAGTCGAGCTCCACACACTGTGCGGTGGGGTTGGACGGGAAGCCGAGGATCATCATTTTTGGCTTGGGATAGCTCTCGCGAATGGCGCGTTCCAGCTCATTGAAGAAGTCGACACCCGCCACCAGCGGCACCGAGCGTACCTGCGCCCCGGCAATCACCGCACCGTAGATATGGATCGGATAGCTGGGATTGGGCACCAGCACGGTATCACCGTGATCCAGCGTCGCCAGCATCAGGTGCGCCAGCCCCTCTTTGGAACCGATGGTGACAATCGCCTCTGATTCAGGATTGATCTCAACCTGATAGCGATCGGCGTACCAGCGCGAGATCGCCCGGCGCAGGCGCGGAATACCGCGAGAAGTGGAATAACCGTGGGTATCGTCACGCTGCGCCACCTGGCATAACTTTTCGACGATGTGTGGCGGAGTCGGACCATCCGGGTTGCCCATTGAAAAGTCGATGATATCTTCGCCGCGCCGACGCGCAGCCATCTTCAGTTCAGCGGTGATGTTGAAAACGTAAGGGGGTAAACGTTCGATACGCGAGAAACGACGGGGTGTGCTGTTATCAGCCATGATGTCCTCTGGATTACGTAAGCGCCCGGACCGTCCGAGCGACGCGGGTCACTGTGGTGACCCGTTACGAACATAACGTGGCGAGGATCATTTTGTCGAGAGTGGCGGAAAATATTTTTATTTTTGCGGATTCAGCCGCCCCAGCAGCCAATCGTTCACCCAGCAGCCGTTCAGCAGATAATTATCCCGTAGCGTGCCCTCCAGCTGAAAGCCGTTTTTCTCCAGAATACGGCGTGACGCCCAGTTCCCTTCAATCACCATCGCTTTGAGTTTGTGGAAATCGGCTTCAAGCAAAAACTGACACAGCGCCGCCAGGGCTTCGCTGCCATACCCCTGACCGCAGTGACGATGCAGCAGCATATAGCCCACCTCCGCCTGACGGTATGGCTCCCATTCGGGGCTGCAGCCAAACAGGCCAATCGGCTCACCGTTGTCACGACGTCGCGCAACCAGGCAGAGCATATGAAAACTGCTCGCCTGCCAGGGGGCCAGACGCTCGGTGAAGCGCTGGCGGATATCCGCTTCATCGGGGATTTCGCTCACCCAGGTCATGGTGTCGCGATCTTCATGGACGGCACGAAACAGTTGCCAGTCTTCTGGCTGTAATTTACTCAGGGTTAATCTGGCGGTGACTAGTTGCATCTGCTGCTCCCGATGGGCGCGGTTTTCCAGCGGTCACTGGCGCACCTCATCGCGCAACATAGCAAAACGGCACCTTAGCGACCAGCCTCTGCAGGGCGAAAAACTGTTCCCCTTTAATGCACTCAACCTTTCCTCTTTTTGCCCATATGCCGTAAAAATTGATCTGAAGCACTAACTCCCACCGTGATTGATCGGGACGCTAGCGGTTCGCGATCACATTTTTTATCATAGAGGCACTTTCCATTGCCGACGAGTCGCCTGTGTCCTCCCACTTCACGATGTTACTGGCAGTATTTGACCGCGCCGCCCTGATGCTGATCTGCCTGTTCTTCCTGACACGCACCCGCCCGTTTCGTCAGCTGCTGCAAAAAGATGAACACACCCGTGCGGAGAAAGTGGCGGTTACTGCCATCTTTTCCCTGTTTGCGCTGTTCAGTACCTGGTCGGGTGTCGATGTCGATGGTTCACTGCTGAATGTGCGGGTCATCGCCGTGATGGCGGGTGGCATTCTGTTTGGTCCCTGGGTCGGGATCGCCACCGGGGTTATTGCCGGTCTGCACCGTTTTCTGATCGATATTCACGGCGTAACCTCCGTGCCCTGCCTGATTACCAGCATCATTGCCGGTATCGTTGCGGGCGGTATTAATCGCCGGGTACTGAAAGAGCACCGCTGGCGTGCCGGTATCGTCGGCGGCATGCTCTGTGAAGCCCTGACGATGTTGTTGATTGTTGTGTGGGCGCACCCCACCTCACTCGGGCTGGCGATTGTGTCAGAAATTGCTCTGCCGATGATCCTCGGTGCCTCCAGTATCGGCATCATTGTGCTGCTGGTGCAGAGCGTCGAGGGGGAAAAAGAGGCGATTGCCGCCCGCCAGGCCAAGCTGGCGCTGGAGATCGCCAATAAAACCCTGCCGCTGTTCCGTCAGGTGAACAGCGACTCGCTGCGCAACATCTGTGACATTATCCGACGGGAGATCAAAGCCGATGCGGTGGCGATGACCGATAAAAAACAGATTCTGGCCTACGTCGGCTATGGCGAACATAATTATAAACATGGGGATGATGGCATCAGCCCCACCACGGCGCAGTCGATCGCCAGCGGTAAAATTATCATTAAGAACAACGATGAAGCGCATCGCACCAAAGATATTCACTCCATGATCGTGATCCCGCTGTGGGAGAAAGGCAAAGTCACCGGCACGCTGAAAATCTACTATCGCCGCGCACACCGTATTACCGGCTCGCTGAAGGAGATGGCGATCGGCCTGTCACAAATCATCTCAACCCAGCTTGAAGTATCGCGTGCCGAGCAGTTACGCGAGATGGCTAATAAAGCGGAACTGCGTGCGCTGCAAAGTAAAATAAATCCTCATTTCCTGTTCAACGCCCTGAATGCTATCTCCTCTTCTATCCGGCTCAATCCCGATACCGCCCGTCAGCTGGTGATAAATCTGTCACGCTATCTGCGCTACAACCTGGAACTGAACGACGATGAGCTAATCGACATCCGTAAAGAGCTGTGGCAGGTGAAAGATTACATCGCCATCGAGCAGGCCCGGTTTGGCGATAAGCTGACGATGATCTATGACGTCGATGAGGATCTCCATTTTCTGCTGCCGAGTCTGCTGATCCAGCCTCTGGTGGAGAATGCCATTGTCCATGGCATCCAGCCCTGTAAAGGCAAAGGCGTGGTGACGCTGAGCGTCCGTGATCTGGGCGATCAGGTACGGATCTCGGTGCGGGACACCGGTCAGGGCATCAGTGACGAAGTGATAGCACGGGTGGCGCGTAACGAAATGCCCGGTAATAAAATCGGCCTGCTCAATGTGCATCATCGGGTAAAACTTTTGTCGGGTCAGGGATTGAATATCGTGCGGCATCAGCCGGGCACCGAGATTTCCTTTACGCTGAGTAAGAATGGCCAGCGCCTGGCGGAGAATCTGTTATGAAAGCCATTATTGTGGAAGATGAATTCCTGGCGCAGCAGGAGCTGAGCTGGATGATTCAGCATCACAGCAAAATCGAGATTGAAGCCTGTTTTGACGATGGTCTGGACGTGCTGAAGTACCTGCAACAGCATCGGGTTGATGTGATTTTCCTCGATATCAACATCCCCTCACTGGATGGCATGCTGCTGGCACAGAATATCCATCAGTTTGCCCACAAGCCACTGATTGTCTTTATTACCGCGTGGAAAGAGCATGCGGTAGAAGCGTTTGAGCTGGAGGCGTTTGACTACATTCTCAAGCCCTACCAGGAGTCGCGGATTGTTACCATGCTGAACAAGCTCGAAGCCACAGCGCAGGCGCAGCAGGCGGTCAGCCATCTCAGCGCCACGCCCGCGCCGCAGACGGTCAACCTGATCAAAGATGAGCGCATTATCGTCACTGACGTGAATGATATTTACTACGTTGAGGCGCATGAGAAGCTGACGTTTGTTTATACCCGGCGCGAATCCTACGTGATGTCGATGAATATTACCGAGTTCTGTTCACGCCTGCCGGAACAGCAATTTTTCCGCTGCCACCGCTCTTACTGCGTCAGCCTCAGCAAGATTCGTGAAATCGAGCCGTGGTTTAACAATACCTATCTGCTGAAGCTGCGCGATCTGGAGTTTCAGGTGCCGGTCAGCCGCAGTAAGGTGAAGCAGTTTCGACAGCTGATGCGCCTGTAGCGCAGGAGGGTTAAAGGCCTGTTCAGAAAGGGGGGGGCGAAGCAGGAGAGCAGCAGCAAAAAATCCGGGGGGTTTTCCCGATCCTGCCCCGCTGAAGCAGGCCGATCGGGAAAATCGCTCGCGCGCAGAATGGCAGTACGCGCGCGAGGTAAAGCAGAATCAGATTTCGCGACCCAGCGTCTGGCGCAGATGCGCGCCCGCGCCCAGCAGGCCAGGCTGGTCGTGCGTAATCATATAAACCGGGATGCTGGCAACATAGTCGCGGAAGCGGCCTTTATCTTCAAACGCCGCACGGAAACCCGACGACTTAAAGAACTCCAGGAAGCGTGGCACGATGCCACCGGCAATATAGACACCACCAAAGGTGCCAAGATTCAGCGCCAGGTTGCCGCCGAAACGGCCCATGATGACGCAGAACATTGACAGCGCGCGACGGCAGTCGGTGCAGCTGTCATCCAGCGCACGCTGGCTGACATCTTTCGGCTTCAGTTTTTCCGGCACGCGATTATCCACTTTAACAATCGCACGATAGAGGTTAACCAGACCGGCACCTGACAGCACACGTTCCGCTGAAACATGGCCCAGCTCTTCGCGCAGCACTTCCAGGATCTGATCTTCTTCTTCGCTGTTGGCAGCGAAGTCGACATGACCGCCCTCACCTGGCAGGCTGACCCAGCGCTTGTCCACATGCACCAGATGGCTGACGCCTAATCCGGTGCCGGCACCATAAATCGCGATAGGTTTATCTTTGACTGGCTCTGTACCGCCAAACTGAATCACGTTTTCGGCGGTCAGCATCGGGATCGCCATGGATACCGCAGTGAAGTCGTTAATGATTTCCAGGTGTTCAAAACCGATGTTCTCTTTGAGCTTGCGCGTGGAAAACGCCCAGTCATGGTTGGTCATTTCAACCCAGTCATCGGTAATCGGGCAGGCAATGGCAATACAGCCATCTTTAACGTCCTGCTGTTGTTCATCAAGATAGTGGCGGATGACGGCTTCGAGGCTGTCGTATTCTGATGTTGAGAATGTTTTGGCCTGGGTGATGCTGCCGCTTTCCACCTCACACAGGGCGAGGCGTGCGTTAGTACCGCCGACATCGCCGACCAAGGCATAGGTTGTCATTCTTCTGTTGCTCCGCTTGGGGTCTTAAGAGTTGGAGGACACTATAAAATTCTGCCCATAAAACAACAACGCTCACCGGTGCGATTGGTGAGCGTCTTACTCAGGTGTGCTACAGCCTAACCGCGATAGTCCACCCTGCACAGCGGCAACTATCTGAATCTTAGCCGCCGTTGCGTTGATTCAGGCAGGCGGTGACTTTTCGTAGCAGTGGCGGCAAATCCTCTTTCTGCATGACGACTTCAACCAGAGAGAGCCACTTCGGCTCTGAGAGTCGCGCCATCACTTCCTCTAACTGCACCGTTTCACTGATACGCCAGCTCTGCGCCTGGCCCTGCAGGCTAAGGGCGTGCGGTAAGGCCGTCCAGTTCCATTGGGCAATATCATTGTAACGTTGTGTTGCGCCATGAATCGCCCGTTCAACGGTATAGCCTTCATTATTCAGCAAAAAGAGTATCAGCCGCTGCTGGTCGCGCAGCATCGAACCCAGTTCCTGAATTGTCAGCTGCGCCGAACCGTCTCCGATGATCAGGATAACCCGGCGATCAGGATCGGCAGTCTGCGCGCCAAATGCTGCCGGAAGAGTATAGCCGATTGATCCCCATAATGGCTGAACCACCAGCTGCGCCTGCGAGGGCAATCTTAACGCGGCGGCCCCAAAGGCGGCTGTCCCCTGCTCGGCCAGAATAAGGTCGCCGGGTTGCAGGAATGCCTGCATCGCCTGCCAGAACGCCTGCTGGCTGATCGCTGCCGCCGGTTCTGCAGGCTGCGCGGCGGGCGGCGTGGCGCCGGGTTGCCACTGCTGGCCATAGCGTTCAAACAGCGGCAGCAGCTCGCTCAGCGCATCCGCCATCGACAGCGGCGCAAAATTTTCACCGCCCACGCTGGCGCTGAAGGGCTGCAGATCAATCAGTCGCTCAGGGTTAAACTGCTGCGTGAAGCCTGCAGTAATGGTGTCGGTAAATCGCACCCCGACGCAGATCGCCACATCCACCTGCTCGATCTGTTCGCACACCTGACCTGCGCTGGCCTCACCGGCATAGGTACCGACGTAACCCGGCTGCTGTTCATCCAGAACCCCCTTGCCCATCAGCAGGCTGGCACAGGGAATCGCACACTGTTCACGCAGCGCGGCCAGTGCGGACTGCTGCTGCCAGCGCAGCGCAAGAAAATCGGCCAGCAGTGAAACCCGCTGCGCCGGTGCCAGCAAACGTTCCGCCGCATCGCTGAAAGCGCGACGCGCAGCGGGCGAAGAGGATTGATGACTGTTCAGGGGCTGCGCGGGTGGCTGCACCTCCATGGCCGCCACGTCGACGGCCAGCGACAAATAGCCGGGACGACGGGCCTGCAGCGCACTGACGATCACCCGATCAATCTCAGCCGTGGCGTTGTCGGCGGTAAGCTGTGCCGTTGCCGCACTGACTTCTGTGGCCATGCGAATAAAATGCTGGAAATCGCCATCGCCCAGCGAATGATGAACACAATCCCCCTGCAACTGGGCCTGCGTCGCAGGCGCGCCAACGATATGGATCACCGGCAGATACTCGGCATAACTGCCCGCAATGCCATTAATCGCGCTGAGCTCGCCCACACCAAAGGTGGTCAAAAGCGCTCCCGCGCCGTTGCAGCGTGCATAACCGTCTGCCGCATAGGCTGCGTTAAGCTCATTAGCGCAGCCTACCCAGCTGATGGCCGGATGGGCGATGACGTGGTCAAGAAATTGCAGGTTATAGTCGCCCGGCACGCCAAACAGATGCTTTACACCAATCTCCTGCAGACGGGTCAGCAGGTAATCTCCAACAGTGAACGTGGACATTGCGCATTCCTTTCAGGGAAGAGTCGGGTTAAGTATCTGACACAGGATGAAATTAGCGAGGCGTGCCGCTATTTTAGCCAGCCGCAATGGCTGGAAAGGCGACGTTACGCTGGCGGAATATTCTGTAAAAATGCGAATTGCAGCGCGCTGTCACTGAGTGTAACCGTATACACTGATAGACTTTTGGCACATATCCCCGTTTTTACCCAGGAGCGCTGAATGTCCCTTTTCCCTCATCCCGATCGCTATCAACAGATGGAATATCGCCGCAGCGGCCGCAGCGGAATCAAACTGCCCGCCATTTCGCTGGGACTGTGGCATAACTTTGGTGACAGTACCCGGGTCGATAACAGCCGTGAGCTGCTGCGTCATGCGTTTGACCTTGGCATCACGCACTTCGACTTAGCCAACAATTACGGTCCACCCCCTGGCTCAGCCGAAGAGAACTTCGGGCGTATTCTGCGGGAAGATTTTCGTGCCCATCGTGATGAGCTGATCATCTCCACTAAAGCGGGCTATACCATGTGGCAGGGGCCTTATGGGGATTGGGGTTCGCGTAAATATCTGGTCGCCAGTCTGGATCAGAGCCTGAAGCGAATGGGGCTGGAGTATGTGGATATTTTCTATCATCACCGTCCCGATCCGGAAACCCCGCTGGAAGAGACGATGCGCGCGCTGGATCATGTGGTGCGCCAGGGCAAAGCGCTTTACGCTGCCCTTTCTAACTATCCGGCCGATCTCGCCGCCGAAGCGATAGCTATCCTGCGCGATCTCGGCACCCCTTGTCTGATTCACCAGCCGCGCTATTCGATGTTTGAACGCACACCTGAGCAGGGATTGATTCAGACGCTGGGCGATGCGGGCGTCGGCTGTATCGCCTTCTCTCCGCTGGCAGGCGGCGTGCTCACCGATCGCTATCTGCAGGGCATTCCGGAAGATTCGCGCGCGGCCAGCGGCAGCAAGTTCCTGAATGAGAACCAGCTGACGGATGAGAAGATGGAGAAAGTCCGCAAGCTTAATGCTATTGCGCAGCAGCGCGAACAGAAGCTGGCGCAGATGGCGCTGGCGTGGGTGCTGCGCGATGAGCGTGTGACTTCAGTACTGATCGGAGCCAGCAAAACAGCCCAGATCGATGACGCGGTGGCGATGCTCGCTCGCCGTCAGTTCAGCGACAGCGAGTTAGCTGCGATTGACGCGGCGCTGCTGTAACGGTTTTAGCGCCCGGCTGAGGCCGGGCGTTTTCTGCGCCAGAATAGTCTCAAACCCCTTTCTCTCCCCAATTTCCTCACAATCTTCCGACACAATGATGCGGTAACAACAGCAATACGCAGGCATAATCGCTGCGCCGCAACAGCGTCAGACTGTTGATGAGGAGAAGAAAATGAAAAGAGCCCTTATTTTTGCTGCCCTGCTGGCCCTGTTGTCGCCGCTGGCACACCACACAGCCCGGGCCTCCAGTGCCTCTATTACTCTGGCCCCCGGCGTCACCCTGAATCTTGGCGATCGCGATCGCCGTGGCTATTACTGGGATGGTGGTCGCTGGCGTGAACCGCGCTGGTGGAACGACCGCTATTCTTACAACGAACGCCGCTGGTGGCGACACGAAGAGTGGCGTCGTCAGCAGCAGTGGGAGCGCGAACGCCGCTGGCATGAGCGCGACCGTGAGCGTCGCTGGGAACATCAGTATCGCCGCGATCGTGATCGTGGCTGGGATCATCATGACCGTCGTGGGCCTGACCATCACGGACACGATCGCCATTAATAAAAACGCCCGGCAGAACCGGGCGTTTCAGACAACACAAAGACTTCAATCAGTGTGATTCTGGCCGCAACGCATAAACTCAACGCGCAGGGAACACGGTCAGAAGAGGAAAGCGTCCCGCGCCATGGACAAAAACGCCGGGAGCGTTTTTGAACAACGCAACGCGTTGGCCCGGCTACGGGCGCACCTCAGGGATGAGGTGCGTAATCGCGCGGGCCGAGCATGTCATGGATGACGGATTTTGCGTCTTTCCGATCTGACCGTGTTTCCTGCGCTGGCTCGGTATCACTGCGAACCTGGCCAGACGTTGCCAACAAGAAAATGCCCGGCATAGCCGGGCGTTTTCTTGTTTACCATAACCGCTACAGCCCCAGCGCTTCACCCACCAGCAGGTAAAGATTTAGCGTAATCACCAGCAGCACGATCAGTCGCCCGGTGTTCTGCATCAGACGCGAGTTAACCATATCATCGCCCATCAGCTCGCGGTTGCCGGTAAAGGAGAGCAGCGGAATCAACGCCAGCGCAATACCAAAACTCAGCAGCACCTGACTCATTACCAGAACCCTTGTCGGGTCCCAGCCGGCCCAGATGACAATAAAAGAGGGCAGCATGGTGACGGTTCGGCGCACCCACAGGGGAATATGGAAGTGGATAAAGCCCTGCATCACCACCTGCCCCGCCAGCGTACCGACCACCGTTGAAGATAATCCGGCGGCCACCAGGCTCAGACCAAACACCGTCGCCGCCGCCTGACCTAACAGCGGTTGCAACGTCAGATAGGCCTGATCGAGTTCAGCGATTTTACTGTGCCCGCTGAAGTGAAACGCCGCTGCGGCAGTCGCCATCATTGCCAGGTTAACAAATCCGGCGATGGTCATGGCAATCGCCACATCCAGTTTAGTTGAGGAGTACCGCTGACCTTTGCTGTCCTCACTTTTGCCCTGCGTCAGCGCGGAGTGCAGGTAAATCACGTGCGGCATAATGGTCGCACCCAGCACACCCGCCGCCAGGAATACGGCATCCGACGTTGGTAACGCGGGCAGCGCCATACCGATCACCAGCTCTTTGACACTGGGCTGAGAGAAGAAGAGTTCGACGATATAGGCCGCCGCCACAAACAGCAGCAGTCCGCCAATCACCAGCTCCAGCGGCTTTTGCCCACGGCTCTGTAACATCAATATCAGGAACGTGGCGATGCCTGTCAGCACCGCGCCCTGCATCAAAGAAATGCCGAGCAGCAGTTTGAACCCCAGCGCGGCACCGATAAATTCCGCCAGGTCAGTGGCCATGGCGATAATTTCCGCCTGCACCCAGTAAAACCAGACGGCAGGCCGGGGAAAACGATCGCGGATGTGTTCAGCGAGGTTTTTGCCGGTAGCGATACCCAGCTTGGCTGACATCAGCTGAATAAGCATGGCCATGATGTTGGCCCATACCACCACCCACAGCAATTTGTAGCCGTAAGCAGCGCCCGCCTGAATGTTGGTCGCAAAGTTGCCCGGATCGATATAGCCGATAGCGGCGATAAAAGCGGGCCCCAGTAGTGCGAGTTTGACTTTTCTGACTCCGCGAGCGGCGCGCTCGGCGGTACGACTTTCAAACATATCCGGTACCCTGTCTGAACATTTGCCTGCCCCGGCAGCTTAGGGGTTAGCAGGTGCAAGTGAAATTCGTTTGTTGTTATCGGTGTAATAGATGCTGCTATAAAGTATAGCCATTGCTATACATTACAGTAAAGGATGTGATTGCTAAAAATGTGAGCAATAGTGTCACTTTACGCCCGGTGTAAAATTCAGACAATAATTATGTGGTTATCTGAAGTGAAGTATTTGTAAACAGGACGTGATCTCTGGAACTTTTCTGGAAAATATAACGATAGCGAATACTTATATTGTGGTTCAGATCTCGTTTTTAAGTAACGCGTTACATAGAATACGCAACAAAATACAACCCTCCTCAAATTTGGAGCAACCATGTCCCATATTTTGCAATTTCTTTTAGCACTGGTGGTGGTCGGGATACTCGCCTTGCTGGTTAGTCACGATCGTAAAAGCATTCGCATTCGCTACATTATACAGCTACTGGTGATTGAAATTGTGCTCGCCTGGTTCTTCCTGAACTCAGAAGCGGGACTCGGTTTCGTCAAAGGATTCGCGGGCTTCTTTGACCATCTGCTGAAGTATGCCGCTGAGGGTACCAACTTCGTCTTCGGCAACATGAGCGACAAAGGCCTGGCCTTCTTCTTCCTTAACGTATTGTGCCCTATCGTCTTTATCTCTGCGCTGATCGGTATTCTGCAGCATTTCCGTATCCTGCCATGGGTGATTCGCGGTATTGGTACCGTACTGTCGAAAGTGAATGGCATGGGAAAACTGGAATCTTTCAACGCCGTGAGTTCTCTGATACTGGGACAATCAGAAAACTTCATCGCCTATAAAGATATCCTGGGCCAAATGTCACAGCGCCGCATGTACACCATGGCCGCGACCGCGATGTCGACCGTATCGATGTCGATTGTCGGCGCCTACATGACCATGCTGCAGCCGAAGTATGTAGTCGCCGCGCTGGTGCTCAACATGTTCAGCACCTTTATCGTGCTGTCGCTGATCAACCCTTATCGTGTAGAAAACGAAGAAGATCTGCAGTTGCAGGATCTGCACAAAGGCCAGAGCTTCTTTGAGATGCTGGGCGAGTATATCCTGGCCGGTTTCCGTGTCGCGATTATCGTTGCCGCCATGCTGATTGGTTTTATCGCGCTGATTTCAGGTCTGAATGCGCTGTTTGATCTGATCTTCGGCATCTCCTTCCAGGGCGTTCTCGGCTTTGTCTTCTATCCGTTTGCCTGGGTGATGGGCGTGCCTGCTGGCGAAGCGTTGCAGGTCGGCAGTATTATGGCGACCAAGCTGGTGTCGAATGAGTTTGTTGCCATGATGGATCTGCAGAAAATCGCGGGTCAGCTGTCGCCACATTCAGAAGGTATTCTTTCTGTGTTCCTGGTCTCGTTCGCTAACTTCTCTTCTATCGGCATCGTGGCCGGTGCGATTAAAGGTCTGAACGAAGAACAGGGCAACGTGGTTTCCCGCTTTGGTCTGAAGCTGCTGTACGGCTCTACGCTGGTCAGCGTGCTTTCCGCCGCTATCGCCGGTCTGGTTCTGGCGTTCTAAGCACGGTTCTGCGCACTACTCTAAGCATCAAAGGGCGAGCAGGTCTCGCCCTTCTCTTTCTGCTCTATCCTTGCTCTGCTTCCCGCTGATTCCACTTTCCTGCGTTAACTCTTTCATTGCACATGTCACATCTGCATTCAGATAGTGCACAACAGGCGGCACAGCGTCCCGCAAACAGCATCGGATGTCATAGCAGGTTATGCCGGTTAATAACGCAATTAAGCGTGCGCAGCAGCGTGAATGGCAAAGCAATAGCGTTGGGATCCGCAGCAACTGGCGAATAAGAGATTAATCAGAAAGGATTTTGACAACGGCGTGTCAGAAAATGGTGGAGATAAGCGGGATCGAACCGCTGACCTCTTGCATGCCATGCAAGCGCTCTCCCAGCTGAGCTATACCCCCACATCTGGAATTGTTTTTCAGTGCCAAACTTTTGGGAAGAAGTTTGGTGGAGCTAAGCGGGATCGAACCGCTGACCTCCTGCATGCCATGCAGGCGCTCTCCCAGCTGAGCTATAGCCCCGAACCGAAAAACTGTCGCGTTAAGCGACGGACGGCATAATATGAAACCCCCTCCGGGGTGTCAACGGCAAAATGACATTCTCTGTTTGATCGCTGAAAAAGGCGGCAACCTGCGAAGTTTCAGCAGCATGCTGCAGGGGAAAATCGTGTCTGTTCACACAGGACCGTTTTTTAACTGTTATTCAGTCTGCCGTCAGGTTAATTCACGGTTAAATATGTTATAGGAATTTTCTTGTCTTCGGCTTTTTCGCATGCAAAACTTAGCCCGCTAATTTAGTGGTACCCGGGACCCTCTCCCGCGCACCACGCGTCCACCAGGCGTTATCGTCCCATTAATCATAAAAAAACTACTGAGATACTATGTCGCTGCATACACCTAAAGAAATCGCACAACTGGCGATCCAGTCAGGCGTGGCTAAAAGCCGTGCACCTGTCAGCATCCTTCTGATTCTCGGCTTTATGGCGGGCGCATTTATTGCGACCGGCTTCCTGCTGGATCTTCACGTGATCAACACCCTTCCCGCTGAATGGGGCTCTTTTGGTGGCCTGTTAGGTGCCGCGGTCTTCCCGGTGGGGATCATCATGACCGTGCTGGCGGGTGGTGAACTGCTGACCGGTAATATGATGACATTACCGGTGGCCTGGTTCGCCCGTCGCATCAGCTTTATGAGCGTGGCGCGCAACTGGTTCTGGGTTACCCTGGCTAACTTTCTCGGCAGCGTGGCTGTCGCCTGGTTCTTTGGTCACATGCTAGGTATGACCGAGGGCGATTACCTGAAGAAGACCGTTGCTATCGCTTCTGCAAAAGTCCACGCTGATTTCCTGCACGCCTTTATTTCCGGCATCGGCTGTAACTGGCTGGTTTGCCTGGCGGTATGGCTGGCTTTTGCCAGTAAAGATGTGGTCGGCAAGATCTTCGGCATGTGGTTCCCGGTGATGGCATTTGTGGCCATTGGCTTCCAGCACGTTGTCGCTAACATGTTTATTATTCCGGCCGCCATTTTTGCCGGTCAGATGAGCTGGGCAGAGTACTTCCCTAATTTTATTGCCGTCTTCTCAGGCAATGCCGTGGGTGGTGCCGTGTTCGTTGGTCTGGCCTATTTCCTTGCATTCCGCCCTGCCGCTGAACCCGCCAGTAATCCTCAGTAATGAGGTTTTGCCTTTTGTCGAGAGACAAAAGGCAATTTCAGCTTCAGTTACTTTCACCCGTTACGTTTTGCTGTAATATGTCCTGCTAATGTATTAATCAGGGACTGCATCGTGAAAAAGGAATGGCTTACCCCCGAAGAGCTGGCTGCAGAGACGGGTTACAGTCGGCAAACGGTGAATAAATGGATCAAGCGGGAAAACTGGACGACCACGCCGAAGCCCGGTGTGCAAGGCGGTAAAGCCCGATTGATTCACATTGATGAGCGCGTGAAAAGTTTTATTCAGTCGACCCGTAACCTTAACGAGCCGACGGCAACTTATGGCACTCCATCCAATTCATTACCTGCGTTATTAATAAGTTCCGTCCAGCAAATGACTCAGGACGAGCAGGATCAATTCACTGCACTAATCTTACGCGAAGGTATCAAGGGCGTTTTGCAGCGACTGGGAATCAGCGAAGAGTAAGGTGTATTTATCAGGGAAGGTATGATGAAAAAGGAATGGTTAACACCCGAAGAACTTGCCTCAGAGACGGGCCTGAGCCGACAGACAGTGAACAAATGGATTAAGCGCGAAAACTGGACCACCCTGCCCAGACCCGGCATTCAGGGCGGCAAGGCGCGATTGATTCATGTGGATGATCGCGTAGAAAAATTTATCCATTCGACGCGTAGCCTGCACGAACCCGCCGCAATGTATAGGGTTCCGGCAGATTCACTGACGGCACTGTTGGTGAATGCGGTTCCGCAAATGAGTCAGGCTGAACAGGAGCAGCTGTCAGCGCTGATATTACGGATAGGAATTAAAGGCATGTTGCAGCGTCTGGATATCACTGAAGAGTAAAAACCGGAAGCGCGTAGCTTCCGGTTCTGTTTATTAAGCCTGCGCTTCCCGCTCACTGATAAAGGCCAGCGCCTGCTCAATACGTGCAACGCTGCGGCTGCGGCCTATCGCTTCCACGGTCACATCCAGTCCGGGTGACTGACCGGCACCGGTTACGGCCACGCGCAGCGGCATGCCCACTTTCCCCATCCCGACTTCCAGCTCATCTGCGGTGCTCTGAATAGCCTGATGTACGTTTTCAGCCGTCCACTCTTCGATCGCGGCCAGCTTATCGCGTACCACTTCCAGCGGCTGACGCGCTACCGGACGAAGATGTTTCTTCGCGGCATCGGCATCAAATTCTGCAAAGTCTTCATAGAAGTAGCGGCAGGATGCAGCCATCTCTTTCAATGTTTTGCAGCGCTCGCCTAACAGACCAACCAGCTTCGCCAGTTCCGGACCCGTGCGGGTATCAATTTTCTGCTCTTCAATATGCCACTGCAGATGTGTCGCCACATATTCTGGCGGCAGCGTATTGATGTAGTGATGGTTCAGCCACTGCAGTTTCTCAGTGTTGAACGCACTGGCAGACTTACTGACTGCATCCAGGGTAAAGAGCTCAGCCATTTCGGCCACGCTGAAGATTTCCTGATCGCCATGTGACCAGCCCAGACGAACCAGGTAGTTGAGCAGCGCTTCTGGCAGGTAGCCATCATCACGATACTGCATCACCCCTACCGCGCCATGACGCTTGGAGAGCTTTTTGCCGTCATCGCCAAGGATCATTGAGACGTGGGCATAGACCGGAACCTGCGCGCCAATTGCTTTGAGAATGTTGATCTGACGTGGCGTGTTGTTAATGTGGTCTTCACCGCGAATCACATGGGTGATGCCCATATCCCAGTCATCCACGACGACGCAGAAGTTGTAGGTTGGCGAACCATCGGTGCGGCGGATGATCAGATCATCCAGCTCCTGGTTGCTGAACTCAATCGGGCCACGGATCTGGTCGTCAAAGATGACCGAACCTTCCTGCGGATTGCGGAAACGCACAACGCACGGCTCATCATCTGCATGATGTTCATGGCTGTCACGGCAGCGGCCGTCGTAACGCGGCTTTTCGTTGTTGGCCATCTGCTCTTCACGCAGCGCTTCCAGACGTTCTTTAGAGCAGTAGCATTTATAGGCTGTACCCGCTTCCAGCATTTCATCAATGACCGCGTTGTAACGATCAAAACGTTTTGTCTGGTAGTAAGGGCCTTCATTCCAGTCGAGGCTCAGCCAGTTCATGCCATCCATGATGGCTTCGATAGCTTCCGGCGTGGAGCGCTCCAGATCGGTGTCTTCAATGCGCAGCACGAACTCGCCCTGGTTGTGACGGGCAAAGAGCCAGGAGTAAAGTGCGGTACGGGCGCCACCTACATGCAGATAGCCAGTCGGGCTGGGCGCGAAGCGTGTTTTGATTTTCATTGAGTATTGCCTTAGATGCGCGGGTTCTCTGTCTGGATGACAAAAAACAGGTTAGACGCGAAAAAACAGTGGGCACATTCTAGCATCTGACGGTGAATCCTCAATGCATGCCCGCCGGTTGCCGCCCGGGAAAAGGGGCTTTTCTGCCAGTAAAACCAGCACATTGGCTAAAAGCGCGACAGGGTGTTTAAAAATAAACCGAACGCACATTTATGTTTTAAAAAGCGTTGACTCAAAATCAACTATCCCTATAATGCGACTCCACACAGCGGGGGTGATTAGCTCAGTTGGTAGAGCATCTCCCTTACAAGGAGGGGGTCGGCGGTTCGAACCCGTCATCACCCACCACTCTTAACAGCGTGGCCCGCAGTGAACAGGTATGAAGATATGGGTGATTAGCTCAGTTGGTAGAGCATCTCCCTTACAAGGAGGGGGTCGGCGGTTCGAACCCGTCATCACCCACCATATCTTGCCTGTTAGTAGTACTGAAGTACGAAGTGGGTGATTAGCTCAGTTGGTAGAGCATCTCCCTTACAAGGAGGGGGTCGGCGGTTCGAACCCGTCATCACCCACCACTTCGGGTCGTTAGCTCAGTTGGTAGAGCAGTTGACTTTTAATCAATTGGTCGCAGGTTCGAATCCTGCACGACCCACCAATTCAGAATAAAGCGCCTTTAAGGCGCTTTTTTCGTTTCCGGGGCACGGACTTTACCGTGCAGGATGAGAACCTGCCGCAGGTTCGACTGAATCGCCGGGAGCGATTCAGGCTGATGCGACAGCATCACCCGCAGGGCGAGGCCCACGACGGGCCGAGGCTATCCTGCACGACCCACCAATTCAGAATAAAGCGCCTTTAAGGCGCTTTTTTCGTTTCTGCTGCACTGACTTAAGCATGACTTAAATCTGAACTGCCCTTTTCTGCGACTTCAGGCTTTAAAAAGCGTGCTGGATCAGGGAGCACTGACATTGGCTTAACAGATAAGCTCTCGCCTTTTCGCAACCTTAACAATTTCAGCTCTCAAGTCGTTTCACAGCGTGCCGATAACGTATCTGACAACTTACAGGGAGAAAAATGATGTCTTCAATTTCCGGAATTCTAAGCAGTGCAGTCAGTGGCGGTGACAGCGGTGGCGGTAGTGTTGCCTCGCAGGTCGCGGCGCTGAATAAACAGATTCAGAACGTCTTAACGCAAGTCAAAGAGCTGGCCGACAACAAAGAACTGACTGACGAACAGAAGTCTGAAATGCAGCAGATGTATCAGTCACAAATCACCATGCTGCAGGCGCAGATTGCTCAGCTGGAACAGAAGCAGGCCGAGCAGGATCAGCCAAAGAGTGACAGCTCGTCCGTCAGTGAGAGCAAAGCAGACGGGATTAACCGCCCTACCGACACCAACAAAATTGATGTCTACATCTAAAATGCGGGCCTGGCCTCGCGTTGTTGCGCCAGCAGCGTCGCCTGCTGGCGCACCTCCTGCCAGATCGCTTCGGCAGCAGGCGTCAGCGAGCGGTTTTTACGCTTGATCAGCGTAAGGCTGCGATTGATTTCAGGATATAGACGCCGCACCGTTAATGCGCGATCCGCCGGTAACGGTAACGCCAGCGCGGGCAGAATACTGATGCCGATCCCCACCTGTACCATCGGAAACAGCGTAGCGGGATGACCAATCTCCTGAACGACTTCAGCCCTGATATTCTGCTGCTGCATCGCCGCATCAATGAGGACCCGACTGCCCGAAGCGTAGTCCTGAAGCACCATGGTGCGGCCATCCAGCATTGACCATTCTGCCCTTTCCACCTGCGCCAGCGGATCATCATCACGGCATAGCAGCAGGAAAGGCTCATCCAGAATCGCGATGCTGTCAAAATCGCTGTCGCTGAGTGGCCCAATCACAATCCCGAAATCGACTTCGGCGTTACGCACACTTTGCAGCACCCACTGCTGGGCGCGATCGTGCAGTATCACTTTGATGTCAGGAAAGTGTTGCTGGCTGGCGGCCAGACATTGCGGCATCAGATGAGCGGAAATGGTCTGGCTGGCTGCCACCCTGACGGTACCACTGCGCTGTTCGCCAAAACTGCGGATATCCAGCAGCGTGGTATGAATCTCCTCCAGCAGGCGCTCCATGCGTGACGCCAGCTGTTTTCCCGCTTCAGTCAGCATCACCTCCCGGGTGGTTCGATCCAGCAATCGCACACCGGTTTCCGCTTCCAGCTCTTTAATACTGTGGCTGACCGCCGACTGACTCAGACCTATCGCCTGCCCCGCCTGGCTGAATCCGCCATAGTGAGCCACCGCAATAAAGGTTCGTAGCTGACGCAGGGTGTAATTCATCGATTCTTCTCATAGATTAATTCAATAAATCAATTTTATTTCTAAACAGGTTTCACGCACAATCGCGCTATTGAAAAATTTACCGGAATTTAACAATGGGATTTTTAAAACTCGATCCGATGATGGTTAAACTCATCATCACCGTGCTGCTGGCCTCTTTCCTGCCAGCCAGAGGGATCTACGTTGATATATTCAGCTATCTCGCGACGGCAGCGATAGCACTGCTGTTCTTTATGCATGGTGCCAAGCTGTCGCGTGAAAAGATCATCTCAGGCAGCAGTCACTGGCGGTTGCATCTGTGGATTATGTTCAGCACCTTTGTGCTGTTTCCGGTGCTGGGTCTGTTGCTGGTCTGGTGGCATCCGGTTAATGTCGGCCCGGAAATTTATACCGGCTTTATCTACCTCTGTATCCTGCCTGCGACCGTGCAATCCGCTATCGCGTTTACCTCCATGGCGGGCGGTAACGTTGCGGCAGCGGTATGCAGCGCCTCTGCATCAAGCCTGCTGGGTGTGTTTATTTCGCCGTTGCTGGTGAACCTGGTGATGGATATTCACAGCAGCGCGCCCAGCGATGGACTGGAGCAGATCGGGAAGATTATGCTGCAACTGATGGTGCCTTTCGTACTGGGACACCTCTCACGGCGCTGGATCGGTGGCTGGGTTGAGAAGCACCGCAGCCTGATTGGCAAAACCGACCAGACCTCGATTCTGCTGGTGGTCTACTCCGCCTTCAGTGAAGCGGTGGTTAATGGCATCTGGCATCGCGTTGGGTTGATTACGCTGCTGTGGATTGTGGCAGGCTCAATCATTCTGCTGACCGCCGTGCTGATTATCAACCTGCTGGCCTCGCGTCTGTTCCGCTTTAAACGCGCCGATGAGATTGTGGTGCTGTTTTGTGGTTCGAAGAAGAGTCTGGCGAATGGCGTGCCGATGGCGAATATCCTGTTCCCGGCCAGTACCGTGGGGATTATTGTGCTGCCGCTGATGATTTTCCATCAGGTACAGCTGATGGTCTGCTCATTTATTGCCGGACGTTATAAGAAGACCAATGAGAAGCAGCAGGCTGTGCAGGTCAAAGATTCGGTGATGGAGTCTCAGAAATAGATCGGCTGCCCGCCAGTGCGGGCAGCGTTACTTGCGGGTCTGAAGCGGTTTAACTAACCCTTCCAGACCCTCAATTTTTATTGTCAGGGTGAGTTGCATGAGATCACCCAGCAGACCAGACGGAAAGTCCCCACTGCGGGCAAACCACAGCAGATAAGGCTCAGGCAGATCGATCAGCATCCGCCCCTTATATTTGCCAAACGGCATAGGCGTATTGGCTATCGCCACCAGCTGATGTTCATCCATCTGAGGCTCCCAGCAGGCGGATCATTTCCGCTTCATCAATCACTTCAATGCCAAGCTCCGCTGCTTTCGCCAGCTTTGAACCAGCCGCTTCACCGGCAATCAGCAAATCAGTTTTCTTTGAGACACTGCCGCTGACTTTTGCGCCCAGCGCGATCAGCTGCGCTTTGGCATCATCGCGGTTCATCTGCGACAGTGAGCCAGTCAGCACCACCGTTTTACCCGCGAACGGACTGTCGATCTCTTCGGCTCTCACCACCACCACCTGCGGCCAGTGAATACCGATATCCTCGACCAGCTGGCGGATAACCTCACGGTTGCTTTCCTCTTCCATGAAGTTGCGCACGTGTGCCGCAACGACTTTGCCGACATCCGGCACCGCAATCAGCGCCTCAAGATCGGCATCCATGACCTTCTGCAACTCACCAAAATGGTTAGCCAGATTGGCAGCGGTGGCTTCACCCACTTCACGAATGCCCAGTGCATAGAGGAAACGCGCCAGCGTAGTCGATTTCGCTTTCTCCAGCGCGTCGACAACGTTTTGCGCCGATTTCGGCCCCATGCGATCCAGTCCGGTCAGTTTGCCCGCCGTGAGACGGAACAGATCCGCTGGTGTGTTGACGTACTCTTTCTCCACCAGCTGGTCGATAATCTTATCGCCCATGCCATCAACATCCAGCGCCCGGCGCGAGACAAAATGCTTCAGTGCCTCTTTGCGCTGAGCACCGCAGATTAAACCGCCCGTGCAGCGCGTGACCGATTCCCCTTCGACCCGTTCAACCTCGGAACCACAGACCGGACAGTGTGCCGGGAACAGGACTTCACGCGTCTGTTCAGGTCGCTCGGCCATCACCACGTTGACCACCTGCGGGATCACATCACCGGCGCGGCGAATGACCACCCGATCGCCGATGCGTAATCCCAGCCGCTCGATTTCATCCGCATTATGCAGCGTGGCATTGCTGACGATCACGCCCGCGACCTGCACCGGCTCAAGGCGAGCCACCGGTGTGATAGCCCCGGTGCGGCCAACCTGAAATTCGACGTCCCGCACCCAGGTCAGTTGTTCCTGTGCCGGGAATTTAAAGGCAATCGCCCAGCGCGGCGCGCGCGCCACAAAGCCCAGCTTTTCCTGCAGTTCCTGTGAATCGACTTTGATCACGACGCCATCAATATCAAAACCCAGATTCGGACGCTGTTGCTCAATATCACGATAGAAGGCCAGGGCTTCTTCTGCGTTGTGCACCAGCTTAATGCGGTCGCTGACAGGCAGGCCCCAGGCTTTAAACTGTTGCAGACGCCCCATGTGACTGTGCGGCATCTCACCGCCTTCCAGCAGGCCAAAACCGTAGCAGAAGAAGGTCAGCGGACGTTTGGCGGTAATGCGCGGATCCAGCTGACGCAGAGAACCGGCTGCTGCATTGCGCGGATTAGCAAAGACTTTGCCATCAGTCCGGCGTGCTTCCTCATTAAGCTTTTCAAAGCCGCGCTGCGTCATAAATATTTCGCCACGCACTTCCAGCCGTGCCGGAATGTTGTCGCCTTTAAGCCGCAGCGGGATAGCGCGAATGGTGCGGACATTGGCGGTAATGTTCTCGCCGGTAGTGCCGTCACCGCGCGTTGCGGCCTGGACCAGCAGACCATTTTCATACATCAGGCTGACCGCAGCGCCATCGAGCTTGAGTTCACAGCAGTAGGTTATGTCGTCACTGCTTTTCAGCCGATCCTGCACCCGCTTGTTGAAAGCCATAAACGTGGCTTCATCAAAGGCGTTATCCAGCGACAGCATCGGGACTTCATGGCGCACCTGCTCGAAGACCGTCAGCGGCGCGGCACCCACGCGTTGTGTCGGCGAGTCCGGCGTAATCAGATCCGGGTGTTCCTCTTCCAGCTGACGCAGTTCGCGCATCAGACGATCGTATTCAGCATCCGGCACTTCCGGCGCATCCATAACGTGATAGAGATATTCATGATGGCGCAACGTGGTGCGCAGTTCGGTGATGTGATCCTGGACGGATTTCATAAAGCCCCATCAGATAAAAAACCCCCGACAGGCGGGGGTTTGTTTTTAACAATTCAGATAGCGTTTAGCGCAGGTCTCAGACGCCAACCACATCGCGGATACGCGCTTTGTAAGTTTCCAGCTTCTGTGGTGTCATCATGCGACGCTCATCATCCAGCACCACGCCACCTACATCATCAGCGATACGCTGAGCCGACTGCAGCATCAGCTTGAAGTTCTGATTCGCATCGCCGTAAGAAGGCACCATCATAAAGATAGAGATGCCAGGCGTGCTGAAATCGGTCATCAGGTCAGGATTGAACGAGCCCGGCTTAACCATATTGGCCAGACTGAACAATACCGGGCCGCTGCCAGCCGGACTGAGATGACGATGGAAAATGTTCATTTCACCAAACTGGAAGCCCGCCTGAAGAATACCCTGCAGTAGTGCCTCACCGTTCAGTTCACCGCCCGAGTGTGCGGCAACATGCAGCACCAGTACCGCTTCTTTCGGTTTTTCCGCTGGCGCTTTAGCAGCAGGCTGTGCTGGCGCGGGCGCCGGTGTCACTTCAGGCTGCGGCTCAGGTTCTGCCTGGTACTGTGGTGCTGGCTGTACAGATTCCAGCGGATCGAGATCCAGCAGCGGGTCGGCCTGAACGGGCGGCGCGACAAAAGTGGGTGCGGGCTGCTGACGAACCGGTTCAGGGCGCGACTGCGGAGCAGGCTGCGGTGCCGTGTTAAAAAGCGGGTCGCTTTCAGGTTCGGGTTGCGGTGCGGGTCGTGGCGCAGGCTGACGCACAGGCTCAGCGGGCGCAGGCTTACGCGGCGCTTCTGGCTGTGGCTCGCGAATCTCATCGAAACGCGGTTCCTGATGTACGTTGCGATCAGAACGAACGCGAACCTCGCCGACGCCATCATCCTCGTCGTCAATCAGGTCCTGCTCATCATTTTCATCACGTTGTTTTAGACGTTTGTGCGGGCGATCGCGGAACACTGACGAACGCTCTTTACGGCTGGTCCACAGCCCGTGAAGAAGGAGCGCTATAATGGCGATCGCGCCAACAACGATTAATATCAGACGCAAATCCTGCATCATTGTATTCTCTGTTGTTCCAATACCTTGCCACCGCGGCAAACTTTATCCTCTAACTGTATTTGCCCTGCTACACAAGTGCAAGTCTGTGCACTATTTTCTGACAAATAAGATAGGCAACCCACGCTTTTTCGCTGTTTTTTTACCCAAACGGCACCTGGCCTGGCGAAAAAGCCAGGTTATAGTGGGCGCGCCTTAACATCTTCAGGAGAACTGGCTTTATGGCCATTGAGAATTCCGTCTCAAATTTTAACGGCATGCACTACTTTAGCCAGGGCTGGAAACTGGTACGTCTGCCTGGCATTCGCCGCTTTGTGGTGATGCCGTTGCTGATCAATATCGTGATGCTGGGTGGCGCTTTCATCTGGCTTTTCTATCGCCTCGGTGACTGGATCCCGCGTCTGATGGCCCATATTCCGGACTGGCTGCAGTGGCTGAGCTATCTGTTATGGCCGCTGTCGGTGATTGCGATTGTGCTGGTGTTTAGCTACTTCTTTTCGACCCTGGCAAACTTAATTGCCGCTCCGTTTTGCGGCCTGCTGGCCGAGCAACTGGAAGGCCGCCTGACAGGCAAGCCCCTGCCGGACTGCGGCTGGGCTGGAATGATTAAGGATGTGCCGCGCATTATGAAGCGCGAGCTGCAAAAACTGGGTTATTACCTGCCCCGCGCGCTGGGACTGCTGCTGCTCTACTTTATTCCTGGCTTTGGCCAGACCGTTGCGCCGGTGCTGTGGTTCCTGTTCAGCGCCTGGATGTTGTCCATCCAGTATTGCGACTATCCGTTTGATAACCATAAAGTGCCGTTTCAGCAGATGCGCAACGCCCTGCGTCAGCACAAAACGGCCAATATGCAGTTTGGCGCGCTAATCAGTCTGTTCACCATGATCCCGGTTCTGAACCTGGTGATCATGCCGGTTGCCGTCTGCGGTGCCACCGCCATGTGGGTCGATCGCTACCGGTCAACGCTGGCACGTCATGAGTTGCGTTAAATTCATCAGCGCGCCTTATGCTCTTTTTAGCAGGGCTTATTGCCGGGCGACATATAGATATACGATTTCTTTCCTTCCGCCACCAGGCAGAAAAGGTATGCTCATAGGGTTCCCAATAATTCATACAGTTAAGGACAGGCTATGAGTAAGATCTATGAAGACAACTCTTTGACAATTGGTCATACGCCATTGGTTCGACTGAACCGCATCGGTAACGGCCGCATCCTTGCGAAAGTTGAATCCCGTAACCCGAGCTTCAGCGTAAAATGCCGTATCGGTGCCAATATGATTTGGGACGCAGAAAAACGCGGTATTCTGAAACCGGGTGTTGAACTGGTTGAACCGACCAGCGGCAACACCGGTATTGCTCTGGCCTATGTCGCCGCAGCGCGCGGTTATAAATTAACGCTGACGATGCCAGAAACCATGTCAGTTGAGCGCCGTAAGTTGCTGAAGGCGCTGGGCGCGACGCTGATACTGACCGAAGGCACCAAAGGCATGAAAGGTGCCATCAGCAAAGCTGAAGAGGTTGTTGCCAGTAATCCGGATAAATATGTGCTGCTGCAGCAGTTCAGCAACCCGGCCAACCCGGAAATCCATGAAAAGACCACCGGCCCGGAAATCTGGGAAGACACGGACGGCGAAGTGGATGTCTTTATTGCCGGTGTCGGCACTGGCGGTACGCTGACCGGCGTGAGCCGCTACATTAAAAACACCAAAGGCAAAAAAGATCTGATTACCGTCGCGGTTGAGCCGACCGATTCCCCGGTGATTGCTCAGGCGCTGGCGGGCGATGAGATCAAACCTGGCCCACACAAAATTCAGGGTATCGGCGCAGGCTTTATCCCGGGCAACCTTGAGCTGAATCTGGTGGACCGCGTCGTGGCCATCACCAATGAAGAGGCGATCAGTACGGCGCGTCGGCTGATGGAAGAGGAAGGTATTCTGGCCGGTATCTCATCCGGTGCTGCCGTTGCCGCGGCGCTGAAGCTGCAGGAAGATGAAGCCTTCGCCAACAAAAATATTGTGGTGATCCTCCCCTCCTCCGGTGAACGCTATCTGAGTACCGCCTTGTTTGCCGATCTCTTCACTGAAAAAGAGCTTCAGTAGCAGAGGCCGATAGTCCGAAAATGGAGAAAAAAGCACCCAATCGGGTGCTTTTTTGTGGTGCAGATCTCACTTTCATCACCCGGCAGATTGATTTCAGTGACGCCGCTCTGGTATTTAGACTGCCAATTATTTCGATGCCTGAAATTAATCCGCGTTTGAAGTGGATCAAGCTGAATCGATTTACGGATTCAGTGAAACGGCGAATCACGGCATAATTAACCGGTGACGTGTAGAATCGGTTTTGAGACGCAACGGACTGTAGATTTGACGCATGCGCGTCTTTGGTCAGCATGAAGCTATACCCGCGCACCTACACAGGCTAAAGTAAAGGCTCCAGGCTAGACTTTAGATCCATAACACTCATCCTGATAACGTTGGGGAAATAGAATGTTCCAGCAAGAAGTTACCATTACTGCACCAAACGGTCTGCACACTCGCCCAGCTGCGCAATTCGTTAAAGAAGCCAAAGCTTTCCAGTCAGAAATTACCGTGACCTCTAACGGTAAATCAGCGAGCGCGAAGAGCCTGTTCAAGCTGCAGACACTGGGTTTAACCCAGGGAACGGTTGTGACCCTTTCCGCGGAAGGTGAAGACGAGCAGAAAGCAGTTGAGCATCTGGTCAAACTGATGGCTGAACTGGAGTAATCTCCGCTCAGCTCTCCAGCAAATCGACTCCTCTGCGCCATTGAGTGCAAACATCTTGATCGCGGACAACCTGTCCGCGTTATTGCTTTCGTAGAGTACGTGTCCCGCGACAATGGCACCGCACAGAGTCCCATCAGCCATCGTGATTAAAAGGTAGCGTTATGATTTCAGGCATTTTAGCATCACCAGGTATCGCTTTCGGCAAAGCACTGCTGCTGAAAGAAGACGAGATCGTCATCAACCGCAAGAAAATTTCTGATGACCAGGTTGAGCAGGAAGTTCAGCGCTTCCTCGATGGCCGCAGCAAAGCGGCATTACAACTGGAAGCGATTCGCGTCAAAGCGGGTGAAACCCTCGGTGAAGAGAAAGCAGCAATCTTCGAAGGCCACATTATGTTGCTGGAAGATGAAGAGCTGGAGCAGGAAATCATCGACCTGATCAAAAAAGATCACGCTTCTGCCGATGCTGCTGCTTACTCGGTCATCGATGGCCAGGCGAAAGCACTGGAGGAGTTAGATGACGAATATCTGAAAGAGCGTGCGGCTGACGTACGTGACATCGGTAAGCGTCTGCTGCAAAACATCCTCGGTCTGCATATCGTTGACCTGAGCGCTATTCCGGACGAATCCATTCTGGTGGCAAAAGATTTAACGCCGTCAGAAACCGCACAGCTGAACCTGAAGAAGGTGCTGGGCTTTATCACCGATCTGGGTGGCCGTACCTCACATACCTCAATCATGGCGCGCTCGCTGGAGATCCCAGCCATTGTCGGTACCGGCAATGTGACCGTCACGGTTAAAAATGGCGATTTCCTGATTCTGGATGGCGTTAACAATGCGATTCACGTCAATCCTTCAGAAGCGATTCAGGAAGAGCTGAAAGCCGTACAGAACCAGTATCTGTCGGAAAAACATGAATTAGCTAAGCTGAAAGATCTGCCAGCCGTTACGCTGGATGGTCATCAGGTTGAAGTCTGCGCCAACATCGGTACTGTGCGCGATATCGCCGGTGCTGAACGTAACGGCGCTGAAGGCGTGGGTCTCTACCGCACCGAATTCCTGTTTATGGATCGTGACTCACTGCCAAGCGAAGAAGAGCAGTTCCAGGCGTACAAAGCCGTCGCTGAAGCCATGGGTTCACAGGCCGTTATCGTGCGTACCATGGACATCGGCGGCGACAAAGATCTGCCTTACATGAACCTGCCAAAAGAAGAGAACCCGTTCCTCGGCTGGCGCGCTATCCGTATCGCCATGGACCGCAAAGAGATTCTGCATGCGCAGCTGCGTGCCATTCTGCGCGCCTCCTCTTTCGGTAAACTGCGCATCATGTTCCCGATGATTATTTCGGTTGAAGAAGTACGCAGCCTGAAAGCGGAGCTGGAACTGCTGAAAGCGCAGTTGCGTGAAGAAGGTAAAGCCTTTGATGAGAGCATCGAAGTCGGCATCATGGTGGAAACCCCGGCTTCAGCCGTGATTGCTCATCATCTGGCGAAGGAAGTCGACTTCTTCAGTATTGGGACAAACGATCTGACGCAGTATACTCTGGCGGTCGATCGTGGTAATGATTTGATCTCGCACCTGTACAACCCAATGGCGCCGTCTGTGCTTAACTTAATCAAGCAAGTCATTGATGCATCTCACGCTGAAGGTAAATGGACCGGCATGTGTGGTGAGCTGGCAGGTGATGAACGTGCTACACTACTGTTACTGGGAATGGGGCTGGACGAGTTCAGCATGAGTGCCATTTCTATCCCTGGCATCAAGAAAATCATTCGTAATACTAATTTTGAAGATGCGAAGGCATTGGCGGAGCAGGCACTGGCTCAACCGACAGCGGAAGATTTAATGAACCTGGTAAACAAGTTCATTAAGGAAAAAACGCTCTGCTAATCCGCATGATGCTGGCCCCAAATTACTGCTTAGGAGAAGATCATGGGTTTGTTTTCTAAACTTTTTGGCGAAAAAACGGATAGCGCTGGGACAATTGACATCGTAGCGCCTCTGTCAGGCGAAATCGTGAACATTGAAGACGTACCAGATGTGGTGTTTGCAGAAAAAATCGTGGGCGACGGTATTGCGATCAAGCCCAGCGGCAACAAAATGGTTGCTCCTGTTGATGGCACTATCGGTAAGATTTTTGAAACCAATCACGCTTTTTCGATCGAATCAGACAATGGCATTGAGCTGTTCGTCCACTTCGGTATCGATACGGTAGAACTGAAAGGTGAAGGCTTCAAACGCATCGCTGAAGAAGGCCAGAAGGTCAAAAAAGGCGACGTGGTTATCGAGTTTGACCTGCCGTTGCTGGAAGAGAAAGCGAAATCAACCCTGACACCGGTTGTCATCTCCAACATGGATGAAATCAAGGAATTGATTAAGCTGACTGGCCAGGTCACCGTCGGCGAAACGCCGGTGATTCGCATCAGAAAGTAAGCATTCGTTCATAACATAACGGCACCCGCGGGTGCCGTTATCGTTTCTGCTGTATGCCTGTTCAGGGCTGCCAGTGCGGCAGACGCAGCGTCAGTTCCAGTCCGCCTTCTGGCCGGTTTCTTGCCTCGACCTCACCATGATGCGCCAGTACCACCTTGCGCACGATAGCCAGTCCCAGCCCATAACCTTTGCCCATCAGCGGCGAATTCACCCGCACAAACGGGTCAAAGATGCTGGAGAGTTTATCCTCATCGACACCCGGCCCCTGATCGCGCACCTGAATCACCAGCCACTGCTGTTCTGCGCGCAGATGAACATCAATCCGCTGCCCTGGCAGAGAGAAGCGCAGCGCATTGCGTAATACATTCTCTGCTCCGCGCCGTATCAGCTCTGCATTGCCCCGCACGGTGTAATCAGCCCGATCGTCGACCTGCAACTCTACCTGCACGCCTGGGATCTGCGCTTCATAACGGACATCGGTAATAACCGCCTGCAGCAAGCCGGTCAGATCAAAATATTGCTCATCCGGGATGCTTTCATGCTCAGCCCGCGACAGTGTCAGCAGTTCACCGATCATCTTGTCCAGCCGACGCGCCTCTTCATCAATGCGATCAAGCGAACTGTTCACACTTTCTGGCGTCTGTCTGGCCAGCCCGGTCGCCAGCTGCAGTCGCGCCAGCGGTGAACGAAGCTCATGTGAGATATCATGCAACAGTTCTTCACGGGCGCGCACCAGGGTATCGAGCCGCTCGACCATAGCGTCAAAGGCTTCAGCGACGTTTGAGATCTCGTCGTGGCGCTTACGCATGATCGGAAACAGCCGCACGCTTAAATCGCCCTCAGCCACGCGGGAAAATCCTTCCCGCAGCTGACGCATAGGTCGCGTCAGATTCCAGGCCAGCAGCAGACTGAACAGCAATCCCACCGAGCCGGCGAAGACAAACATCGGCTCAGGAATATTCAGAAATTTGCGCGGCATCATGTTCAGCGTGCTGTCTTTACGCATGCCATCCAGGTCGTAGCGCAGCTGATAGGCTTTGCCATCCGCGCCGCGAACCCAGCGCACCACCTCTTCAGGAAAGCGCCCTCTGATATCCAGGTTGCCGCTGTTTTCTGATTGTGACGGTTTTGTCTGTTGGGTGACGTGGAAGAACTGCCGGTCGCTGTTATCCCAGTCCGACAGCATCGCATTCAGCGCATCAGGCCCGCCCCGCTCCAGCACTGACGCGGCGGAGGTCATCTGCAGATCCACAATACGACGGATAGCCACGAGTTCAGGCGGTTCATGCCGTTTACCGGAGAGCGTAAAGCCGAGCCAGATAAGCTGGCTCATAATGACGAAAACGATCCAGAAGCCGATAAAGATCTTCCAGAACATGCGTCCACGGTAACTCTGCTTCATCGAATACGGTAGCCGATGCTGCGAACGGTTTCGATGTTGATGCTGTCAGCGGTTAATGCACTGAGCTTCTGACGAATGTTACTGATATGCACATCGACGCTGCGATCATAGGCTTCACGCGGACGACCGAGTCCCTTTTCGGAGAGCTCATCTTTTGACACCACTCTGTCCGGCGCACGCAGCAGCAGATCCAGCAGATTAAATTCCGACGCCGTCAGATCAAAGGTTTTACCCTGCCATTCGCTTATGCGGGTGGCGGGATTAAGCATCAGCTCTCCCCAGCGCAGCGGCTCTCTGGCGTCTGGCTGTGGCGCCTGCTCTTCGAAACGGCGTAATACGGCGCGCAGACGCGCCACCAGTTCACGGGGATAGCAGGGCTTGGGCATATAGTCATCCGCGCCCATCTCCAGACCTATCACGCGATCAATATTATCGCCTTTGGCGGTCAGCATAATCACCGGTATCCGGCTGTTCTGGCGCACCTGACGCAACACATCAATGCCGCTCATGTCGGGCAGCATAATGTCCAGAATCATGGCGGTGAACTCTCCCGATAACGCGCCCTGCACGCCGGCGCTGCCGGTCAGAACCAGCTGGGCATCAAACCCTTCCCCGATCAGGTACTGGCTTAACATCGTGCCTAATTCAGCATCATCATCAACAAGCAAAATTTTCATGGTTATCTCTCTGGAGAATTGCCGCTATTTTGTCCTGTGCTGAACATTCGCGCAGCCTGATTTACGCGATCCTTACAGATTCAGTCTGTCTGGCGCCGAAAATTGGGGTTAAAAAAGGCCTGTGGGCAGTTAATGCGCGCACAGGCCTGATTCCGTATTGGCAGAGGTTACTGATGATAGAGTCCGGTAGAGAGATAACGGTCACCGCGATCGCAGGCGATCGCCACCACCACGCTGCCAGGATTGGCCTGCGCAATGCGCAGCGCACCCGCCACCGCGCCGCCTGAACTGACGCCACAGAAAATGCCTTCACGGCGTGCCAGCGCGCGCATCGTCTCTTCCGCTTCCTTTTGCGTCATATCCATCACATCATCCACCAGATCGGGACGGTAGATCCCCGGCAGATAGGCCAGCGGCCAGCGACGAATGCCTGGAATACTGCTGCCTTCGCTGGGCTGCAAACCGATCACCTGCACGCCCGTATTAAGCTCTTTCAGATAACGCCCCACGCCGGTAATGGTGCCGGTGGTGCCCATGCTGGAGACAAAATGAGTCATGCGCTGGTTCGACTGCTGCCACAATTCCGGGCCAGTGGTCTGATAGTGACCCAGCGGATTATCGGGATTATTAAACTGGTCCAGCACCCGGCCTTCACCGCGCGCCGCCATCGCCTGGGCCAGATCGCGTGCGCCCTCCATGCCCTGTTCACGGGGCACCAGGATTAACTCTGCGCCATAGGCGCGCATCGCGTCCTGCCGCTCCTGACTCATGTTGTCGGGCATCAGCAGGCGAAGTCGGTAGCCTTTCATCGCCGCGATCATCGCCAGCGCAATCCCGGTGTTGCCGCTGGTAGCTTCAATCAGCTGATCGCCGTGTGAAATATCACCACGCAGCTCCGCCTGATTGATCATCGACCAGGCCGCGCGATCTTTTACCGAACCTGCCGGATTATTGCCTTCCAGCTTGAGCCAGACCTCGCTGCCGTTGGCGGGCGTCAGGCGCTGCAACTTGATCAGCGGGGTATTGCCGATGGTATTTTCGAGAGTCGTCACGGTGCGGTTCCTGGCATCTTACAAACCAGATGCGAAAAAAAGGCGGGAGTGACACTCCCGCCCGGTGTTGATGAGAAAATATCAGGCGCTTTGTGCAAAGGCAACTGCGCGCAGTGGCGTATCGCCCTTATAGAGACGCGCCTGCTGTAAGCCAACAAACAGACGCTCGCCGCGAATCGGCGCTGTCTGCTCACCTTCAAACACCACCGAAACCGGCTCGCTCTGCCAGCCGGCAGGCTGGACGACCAGCTGCCAGAAGTGTCCACGCGGGCTCACTTCCAGTACCTGTACCGGCAGCGGAGTTTCCAGACTGCTGCGGCGTGACACGTCGATTTCCCACGGACGCAGGAACAGCTCAACCGCGCCCTGGTGGGCCGAGGTATAGCCCAGCGGCCAGTGGTGCGCGCCGACGTGGAACTGTGATCCCTGAATCTCGCCATCAAAGCGGTTCACTTCACCCAGGAATTCCAGCACAAAACGGGTCGCCGGATCGCGCCACACATCATCTGGCGTGCCGACCTGTTCAATATTGCCCTGACTCATCACCACCACGCGATCCGCGACTTCCATCGCCTCTTCCTGGTCGTGGGTGACAAACACGCTGGTGAATTTCAGCTCTTCATGCAGCTGACGCAGCCAGCGGCGCAGCTCTTTACGCACCTGAGCATCCAGCGCGCCAAAGGGTTCATCCAGCAGCAGAATCTGCGGTTCAACCGCTAACGCACGCGCCAGCGCCACACGCTGTTTCTGGCCGCCCGACAGCTGTGCCGGGAAGCGATTCGCCAGATGAGCCAGCTGCACCATCTCCAGCAGACGGGTAACACGCTGTTTGATCTCCGCCGTTGAAGGACGCTCACGACGCGGCAGCACGGTCAGGCCAAAGGCGATGTTGTCGAATACCGTCATATGACGGAACAGCGCGTAGTGCTGGAAGACAAAACCGACCTGACGATCGCGCGCATGCAGGCGGCTGACATCGTTGCCATGAAAACGGATATGACCGCTGTTCTGATGCTCCAGCCCGGCAATAATGCGCAGCAGCGTGGTTTTACCCGAGCCTGATGGGCCAAGCAGCGCCACCATTTCACCCGAGGCAATATCCAGAGAGATATCGTTCAGCACCGATGTGCGACCAAAGGATTTGTTGATCTTGTTAATCTCAATGCTCATGATTTCCCTCCTGTTGCAGGCGTTTGTGCTGTTGCTCTAAACGCCACTGCACAATGCTTTTCAGAAACAGCGTCACAATTGCCATCAGGGTTAACAGGGCGGCCGCGGTGAATGCGCCAACGGTGTTGTAGTCCTGATGCAATAATTCAACCTGAAGCGGTAATGTGTAGGTCTCACCGCGAATCGATCCCGATACCACCGAGACCGCACCAAATTCACCAATCGCACGGGCGTTAGTCAGCACGATGCCATACAGCAGCGCCCAGCGAATGTTCGGCAGCGTTACGCGGCGGAACATCTGCCAGCCAGAGGCGCCCAGCAGCACCGCCGCTTCATCTTCATGACTGCCCTGACTCAGCATCACCGGGACCAGTTCGCGCACCACAAACGGACAGGTCACAAACACCGTCGCCAGCACCATGCCAGGCCAGGCAAACATAATCTGGATGTTATGCGCATCCAGCCAGCCGCCTGCCGGGCCATTAACGCCCCAGAACAGCAGATACATCAGACCGGCCACGACCGGCGACACGGCAAAAGGAATATCGAACAGGGTCAGCAGCAACTGACGCCCCGGAAAGGTAAAGCGCGTCACCAGCCAGGCGAGCAGCGTGCCGAACACCAGGTTAACCGGTACGGTGATCAGCGCCACCATTACGGTCAGCCAGATGGCGTGCAGCATGTCCGGATCCGCCAGATTGCTGAGAGCGACAATGAGCCCCTGATTCAGCGCTTCCCAGAAGATGGAGGCCATCGGCACCACCAGCAGCAGAATCGAGATCAGCGCGCCGATACTAATCAGCAGCCACTTGCCCCAGTTCACTGGCTGACGTGCAGCGTGATTAATCTGTGAAACCTCAGCCATTAGTGACCTCCCAGACGACGGCCAAAGCGGCTCTGTAATGTGTTAATCGCAAATAACAGAATCAGCGATGCCGCCAGGATCACCGAGGCGATGGCGCTGGCCGCCGGATAGTCGAACTCCTGCAGCCGGACAAAAATCATCAGTGAGGTGACTTCCGTTTTCCAGGCGATGTTACCGGCAATAAAGATCACCGCACCAAATTCACCCAGGCTGCGGGTAAAGGAGAGCGCAGTCCCGGCCAGCAGCGCCGGAGCCACTTCCGGCAACACGACGCGGCGGAAGCTCTGCCATGGCGTGGCACCCAGCGTTTCGGCCGCCTCTTCATACTCCGGGCCTAACTCTTCCAGCACCGGCTGTACGGTACGCACCACAAACGGAATGCTGGTAAAGGCCATGGCGATGGCGATACCAATCCAGGTGTAAGAGATTTTGATGTCGAACTGAGCGAACCACTGTCCATACCAGCCGTTGACCGAAAAGAGTCCGGCCAGGGTCAGACCCGCCACCGCCGTAGGCAGTGCAAACGGCAGATCCATCAGGCCATCCAGCAGCGTCCGGCCCGGAAAACGGTAACGGGTCAGGATCCATGCCATCAGCATGCCGAACACCGCATTAAACAGTGAGGCGACGCCTGCAGAGAGCAGCGTTACTTTATAGGCGGCAATCAGCTGCGGATTGGTCACCACATCCCAGTACTGTTGCAGCGTCATCTGCGACAGCTGCATGATCACCGCGCTGATAGGCAGCAGCAGAATCAGACAGGTAAAGAGCAGACTGGTGCCGAGGCTGAGACCAAAGCCGGGCAACACGCGTTTCTGGCTGGCTGCAAACATTATCCGCGCCCCGCCGCTAACAACTTATCAAGCTCACCGCCGCTGACGAAGTGCGTCTTCATCACCTTATCCCAGCCGCCAAACGCCTCTTCCACCCGGAACAGGCTGGTCTGCGGGAAGCGATCTTTCTGCTCCGCCATCAGCTGTGCATTGTTCACGCGATAGTAGTAGTGAGTAATAATATTCTGCGCTTCAGGTGTATAGAGATAGTTCAGATAAGCGCTGGCCGCATCAGCGGTTTTATTGGTGGTGACGTTTTTATCCACCCATGCCACCGGAAACTCCGCCAGAATGTTGGTTTTCGGCACCACCACTTCATACTCATCTTTGCCGTACTGGTTGCGAATGTTATTCACTTCGGACTCAAAGCTAATTAATACGTCGCCCAGGCCACGCTCAGCAAAGGTCGTGGTCGCACCGCGACCGCCGGTGTCGAACACTTCAACGTTTTTCAGGAATTGCGTCATAAAGGCACGGGTTTTGGCCTGATCGCCCCCGTCCGCTTTCTCCGCTGCGCCCCAGGCGGCCAGATAGGTGTAGCGGCCATTCCCGGAGGTTTTCGGATTCGGGAAAATCAGCTTCACATCACTTCGGGTCAAATCTGACCAGTCGTGAATCTGTTTTGGATTTCCTTTGCGCACCAGAAACGCCATGGTGGAGTAGAAAGGCGAGCTGTTATTCGGCAGACGGCTTTTCCAGTCTGCGGCAATCAGGTTGCCTTTATCGTGCAGCACCTGCACATCCGTAACCTGATTGTACGTGACGACATCCGCGCGCAGTCCCTGCAGGATAGCCAGCGCCTGCTTCGATGAACCGGCGTGCGACATCTTAATGGTCAGTGGATCGCCGGGATGGCTGGCATCCCACTGTTTAACGAAGGGAGCATTCAGGGCGACAAACAGCTCCCGCGAAACATCGTAAGAGCTATTAAGAAGTTCAGTGGCATTGGCTGCGCCGGCCAGGCTCAGCGACAACGCGATACCGCTCACGATTTTTTTCATCGCTTGTAATGTCATTTGGCACCCTGAAAAAGTTTGATGCGGATCTCACCCGCTGAGGCACCAGTTTATTTATAACTCAGTGAAAACCAGTAACGGTTTTATATATCGTTTGATGATTTCAAAGTCGAAAAAAGCATAAGACGACGGCACTGTTTATGCAGAAATCAGCAAAAGCCGATGGGGAGGAGGAACCCCGTGCCGCGGGCAGCGGCAAGGGTTTTGAGAGGCTCAGCGGCCGCCTGACGGGCGGCGCGCTGAAGACGAGGAATTAACGCTGCCAGACAATCTTGCTGATTTTCCAGCTTTTCAGCGTATCGTCCGAGGGCATTAATCCCTCCGGTCCATGCCAGTCACCCTGATAAACATAGGTCAGATGCTGACTGCCAGGCGCACGGCATGCCACGTCACGTGCATCGGTGCCGCTGGCTAAGGTGCAGTTGTCGAAGGCTTTGCTGAACTTATTACTGAAGAGATCACCCACTTTGCTGCCATCGCTGCTGGCGATTGCGCTGTCCATGACCTCAATACGTTCGACCTGCGACTGCCCGTAAATCACCAGCTTAACGTTGCCATCATCCAGCGCCTGCCAGAAAGAGACCACCTGACCATTCTGGCTGCGCATGCCCTGACGCAGGCTATAATCACCGTTCAGTCCGGCATTAATCGCGTCCTCTTTCATGGCGGTCGAGGCAGTTAACCCACCCACACCCTGTTCTGTCGCGGTCAGCGAGGAACCGAACCAGTTCCACGGCAGCGCCGAAGACCAGTGATACGTCAGCGGATTCCACCAGCTTGCCTGCTGGCTGCTGTCAGCGCCGGAACCCGAACTGGCACAGCCGCTCAGTACAACCGCGGCGATCAGTAGCGTGGAACGAACAGCTTTCATGAGAACTCCTGTAAATGCGATGCCGGAAAGGCGGAACTGATTGGAGTCGCAAAGCGACAAAAAGTTTAGTGAAGATGATGTTCGGGCAGAAAGCAGTCGCGACAGCGGCGGCTGGATTGCAGCCAGATCAACGCCAGCAGGTCAAAGAGCGTCAGCAGCAATGGCAGCGGTGAGGTGAGCAGATCGCCCTGCACAAACTGCATTCCCTGCCAGAGCAGATTCACCAGCAGCGACAGCGCCAGCACGCTGCGCCAGTGCTGCCAGAGTCGCGGCAGGCGGGTGCGATACCCGGTCAGCAGCAGGCCCGCCAGCGCCGGTAAACCCAGCGCAAGACCGATCCAGAACGCCTGACGATCCGGATAGAACAGCGCCAGCAGATCGTTGCCCTGCTGCCGTGACGCACCGGCCATCACCAGCAGCAGCCAGGTCCGCGCCTGGAGTAACAGGATCAGCCAAAAAAGAAACGGCAGCCGCAGCTGCCCTCTGGCGTCATACTCGTCCGGCAGATAGCCCGGTGACGGCTTAGTATTCACGATCTTCGATCAGACGTTTACCAAACAGCAGCGCATCGACCGGCTCATAATCGAGCTTCTCATAGAACGCCACTACCTGATCATTCTCTTCGCGGATCATCAGATGCAGTTTCGGACAGCCGCGCGCGATAAGCTTCTTCTCCAGACGGTTCATCAGCGCATTCGCAAAGCCGCGTCCCTGATAGTCGGGATGCACGGCCAGATAGTAAGCCGCGCCGCGATGGCCATCATAGCCGCCCATCAGTGTGCCCACGACCACGCCGCCCACTTCAGCGACCAGAAAGAGATCGGGGTCGTGATTCATTTTGCGTTCGATATCCAGCTCCGGATCGTTCCATGGCCGTAACAAATCGCAACGTTCCCATAAGGTGATCACTTCTTCAAAATCTTCCTGGCGGAAGGCGCGGATTTCCATCTTCTTTACCTGCAAATAAGCACAATTTGCTGATTATCACGCATTCTCTGCCGCACGCAACCCTCCATGACGGGCGACAAATAAAAAAGCGCAAATTTACTGTTCGCGACCTGCAATACAAAGTAATGCCCTGAAATGGTTCTGTGATCGCAGGCAGCAGCCCCTTAGGCTATAACACCGGCAAGATTCCTGTTACCGGACCCGCACATGCACCTGCTTAAACGTTTGATTCATCGCCGTCAGTTACTGCTTTCCGGGCTGGCTCTGGCCATTTTATCGCCGCGCGCGGTTCAGGCTAAAGAACAAGCCCTTACTGGTGCCAATCGTCACTCGCGCCCTGCCCCGCCCGCAAAGAACGGTAAACGTATCGTGATGATCGACCCCGGTCACGGCGGCATCGACTCTGGTGCCGTTGGCGAAGAGGGTTCCGAAGAGAAACACATCGTGCTGGAGATTGCCGGCAACGTGCAGCGTCAGTTACAGAGCCATCCGCGCATAGAAGTGCGTCTGACCCGCGACAGCGACCACTTTATTCCGCTCTATCAGCGGGTGGAGATTGCCCACCAGCACGGCGCCGATCTCTTTATGTCGATTCATGCCGACGGTTTTACCAGTCCCGATGCCAGCGGTGCCTCGGTGTTTGCGCTCTCTAATCGCGGTGCCAGCAGCTCGATGGCGCGCTATCTGTCACAGCGGGAGAACGATGCGGACAAGCTGGGTGGCGTGAAAGCGCAGCAGCAGGATCACTATCTGCAGCAGATTCTGTTCGATCTGGTGCAGACGGACACCATCAAAAACAGCCTGACGCTGGGCAAGCATGTACTGGATCAGATCCGCCCGGTTCATCATCTTCACAGCCAGCACACCGAGCAGGCGGCCTTCGCAGTACTCAAGTCACCGTCGATCCCCTCGGTGCTGGTCGAAACCTCCTTTATTACTAATCCGCGTGAAGAGCAGCTGCTCGGCACCACCGCGTTTCGTCAGAAAATCGCCTCGGCTATTGCCAGCGGCATCGTCAATTACTTTGATGAGTTTGATCGCCGCAACGCCTGATGCATGTCGTCGGTTCAGGCCGTGCGACTCGCCGCACTCATGCAAGCGGCGCGGTTTTGCGTATAATCGCGTCAGACTTTGACAAACCATAAGCGAAAAAATGGCTGATATTTCCCGCGTAAAAGCGTTCCTGCTCGCATTGCAGGATGAGATTTGTAACCAGCTGGCGGCTGAAGATGGCGGCGCAGCGTTTGCTGAAGATAGCTGGCAGCGCCCTGGCGGCGGCGGCGGTCAGAGCCGCGTCCTGCGCAACGGCGCGGTGTTTGAGCAGGCGGGCGTCAACTTTTCGCACGTGCATGGCGATCAGATGCCGGCATCCGCCACTGCACACCGGCCGGAGCTGGCGGGTCGCAGCTTTGAAGCGATGGGCGTGTCGCTGGTGATCCACCCGAACAACCCTTATGTACCTACCAGCCACGCCAACGTGCGCTTTTTTATCGCGGAGAAACCGGGTGCCGATCCCGTCTGGTGGTTTGGTGGCGGATTTGACCTGACCCCTTTTTATGGCTTCGAAGAAGATGCGCTGCACTGGCACCAGACCGCCGCTGACCTCTGCCAGCCTTTTGGCGAGGATGTCTATCCGCGCTATAAAAAGTGGTGTGATGACTATTTCTATCTGAAGCATCGTGATGAGCAGCGCGGCATTGGCGGCCTGTTTTTTGACGATCTCAACACGCCCGACTTTGAGCAGAGCTTCAGCTTTATGCAGGCGGTAGGCCGCGGCTTTATGGATGCCTATCGACCGATTGTGGCGCGCCGTAAAGATCACCCGTGGGGCGATCGTGAGCGTCAGTTCCAGCTCTACCGCCGTGGTCGCTATGTGGAGTTTAATCTGGTGTGGGACCGCGGCACGCTGTTTGGTCTGCAGACCGGCGGTCGCACTGAATCGATCCTGATGTCGATGCCCCCGCTGGTGCGCTGGGAATATGATTATCAGCCCGATGCCGACTCACCTGAAGCCGCCCTCTATCGCGATTTCCTGCCGGTGAAGAACTGGCTGAACCTGCCAGTCTGATCGTTTCTGCCGCTGCAGCGCGGGTCTCAACCCGCGCTGCGCTTACCTCTCGCCTGATCGGCCTCTTCTTTTTTACAGGGCACAGATTGCTACAGTGTGGCCTGCGTCATTCCTCCTGACTGCTATGCTTATGGGTGGAATATGGCGCACCCCACGGTTAACACCGCATGACGGCTCCTTCGCACCGCCTCGCAGCGCAACAATCAGAGAAACCGCATGTTCATCAGAAACTCTCTGTTGCAATGTTATGGGTTCGCGTTCCCGGTAGCAGAACATGCCACAGACCGGCTGCGAGGCCTGAGGTGCCCCCTGTTCGCTTTCATTTTTCTTTTCAAGGAGTTTAGAGATGAACCAGCTAGAAGCCCTAAAACAGTTCACCACCGTGGTGGCGGACAGTGGTGATATCGAATCGATTCGTAATTACCATCCGGAAGACGCCACCACCAACCCCTCACTCATTCTGAAAGCGTCCGGTCTCGAAGGGTATAAGCACCTGATGGATGACGCGATTGAGTACGCCAAAAAACAGGGCGGCAGCAAAGAGACGCAGATTATCAACGCCAGCGACAAAGTGGCGATCAACCTTGGTATGGAAATCCTGAAAAGCATACCGGGCCGTGTTTCGACCGAAGTGGATGCGCGCCTCTCCTTCGATCGTGGCATGTGTGTGACCAAAGCAGAAAAACTGATTCGGATGTATGAAGAGCACGGTATCGATCGCTCACGCGTACTGATTAAGCTGGCCTCGACCTGGGAAGGCATCCGCGCTGCGGAAGAGCTGGAGAAAAACGGCATCCAGTGCAACCTGACACTGCTCTTCTCCTTTGCTCAGGCGCGTGCCTGTGCCGAAGCGGGCGTGTTCCTGATCTCCCCGTTCGTTGGCCGCATCTACGACTGGTATAACTCGCGCAAACCCATGGACCCCTACGTGGCAGATGAAGATCCGGGCGTGAAATCCGTGCGTCGCATCTACGATTACTACAAGAAGCATCGTTACAGCACCATCATCATGGGCGCCAGCTTCCGTAAAGTGGAGCAGATTATCGCGCTGGCAGGCTGTGACCGCCTGACCCTGTCACCTAACCTGCTGGAAGAGTTGCAGAACAGTGATGCGCCGCTTGAGCGCAAACTGGAGCCTTCAACTGAAGGTTTCCACCAGCCGTCGCCGCTCTCCGAAGCGGAGTTCCGTTGGGAACATAATCAGGATCCGATGGCAGTTGAAAAACTCTCTGACGGCATCCGCCAGTTCGCGGTTGACCAGCAGAAGCTGGAAGATGTGCTCGCCGCACGCCTGTAGTCTTTATTTTAGTCGGGCGGGACTTTCCCGCCCTGATGCATAACAAGGGAGAACTTTATGTCCTCACGCAGAGAGTTGGCAAACGCGATTCGTGCACTGAGCATGGATGCGGTACAGAAGGCAAATTCAGGCCACCCCGGAGCGCCAATGGGAATGGCCGATATCGCCGAAGTGTTGTGGCGCGACTTCCTCCAGCATAATCCGACCAATCCCGCCTGGCTTGATCGCGACCGCTTTATCCTCTCCAACGGCCACGGCTCGATGCTGCTTTATAGCCTGCTGCACCTGAGCGGTTATGACCTGCCGATTGAAGAGCTGAAAAATTTCCGTCAGCTGCACTCTAAAACGCCAGGTCACCCGGAAATCGGCTACACCCCAGGCGTTGAAACCACCACCGGCCCGCTGGGTCAGGGACTGGCTAACGCCGTGGGCTTAGCGATTGCAGAACGCACACTGGCCGCGCAGTTTAACCGTCCGGATCATGAGATTGTCGATCACCACACCTATGTGTTTATGGGCGATGGCTGTCTGATGGAAGGCATCTCGCACGAAGTCTGTTCACTGGCGGGGACCCTGGGTCTCGGCAAACTGATCGGCTTCTATGACCATAACGGTATCTCGATCGATGGCGAGACCGAAGGCTGGTTTACTGACGACACCCATAAACGTTTTGAGTCCTACAACTGGCATGTGATTGGCGATATCGACGGCCATGACGCTGATGCCATTCGTGAGGCGATCAAAGAAGCGCAGAGTGTCACCGATAAGCCTTCACTGATTATCTGCCGCACCATTATCGGTTTCGGTTCGCCGAACAAAGCCGGTAAAGAGGAGTCGCACGGCGCGGCGCTGGGTGAGGCAGAAGTTGCCCTGACCCGCAAACAGCTTGGCTGGAACTATCCGGCGTTTGAGATCCCGGCTGAAATCTACCAGCAGTGGGATGCCAAAGCGGCGGGTGCTGAACGTGAAAAAGCCTGGGATGCAAAATTTGCGGCTTACAAAGAAGCCCATCCAGAGCTGGCGAAAGAGTATGAGCGCCGGATGAATGGCGAAATGCCCGCCAACTGGGAAACCGAAGCGACCCGGTTCATTCAGGAGTTGCAGGCTAACCCGCAGAAAATCGCCAGCCGTAAAGCGTCACAAAACTCGCTGGAAGCCTACGGCAAAATGCTGCCGGAGTTCCTCGGCGGTTCTGCTGACCTGGCACCGAGTAACCTCACCATCTGGTCAGGTTCTAAATCGATCAAAGAGGATCCGGCCGGTAACTATATTCACTACGGCGTGCGTGAATTTGGTATGACGGCGATTGGTAACGGTATCGCGCACCATGGCGGTTTCGTTCCCTACACCGCAACCTTCCTGATGTTTGTCGAATATGCGCGAAACGCCGCGCGTATGGCTGCGCTGATGAAGGCACGACAGATTCTGGTCTACACCCATGACTCCATCGGTCTGGGCGAAGATGGCCCGACGCACCAGCCGGTAGAGCAGATCGCCAGCCTGCGTCTGACGCCAAATATGAGCGTATGGCGTCCGTGCGATCAGGTCGAAACGGCCGTAGCGTGGAAAGCCGCCGTCGAACGTCATCACGGCCCGACTGCGCTGATCCTTTCGCGTCAGAATCTGCTGCAGCCGGAACGTACCCCGGAGCAGATCGAAAACATCAAACGCGGCGGCTACGTGCTGAAGGATTGCGACGGCACACCAGAAGTGATTCTGATCGCGACCGGTTCAGAGATTGAGATCACCCTGGGTGCAGCGGATAAGCTCACTTCAGGCGGTCACAAGGTGCGGGTGGTTTCACTGCCTTCTACTGACCTGTTTGATGCGCAGGATGCCGCTTACCGCGAATCCGTACTGCCAAGCGGCGTGAAAGCGCGTGTGGCGGTAGAAGCGGGTATTGCTGACTACTGGTTCAAGTATGTCGGTCTGGACGGTGCGATTGTCGGTATGACCACCTTTGGTGAATCCGCCCCGGCCAGTCAGCTGTTCCCGGAGTTTGGCTTCACGGTTGAGAATATCGTCAGCCACGCTGAAGCATTACTCAAGCCAGTTTAATGCTTATGCCCTTCCCGGCTCACCGGGAAGGGCCATTTCCACTTATAGCCTGATACATAAAAAAAACTCTATTCCCCTCTTCCCGCCCTGCGCAAACTCATTACTATAGAGCCGTCATACTTAATGCTGCCTGTGCGCTGGCTGTCCGTCTGTTCCCGCTGTCGTTCTGCCGGGATAACGCGGTTCTGTCCTGATGCATCCCGATGAGTGAAGGCAGATTTCCTCCGATTTTATAGCGAAGCCACTTCCGTTGAACATGCGCACACCCTATTTACTGGCCCTGATGGTTTCACTGCTTCCATTAAAAAGCATGGCGCAGGTCGCGCCCGATCCGCTGCTGGCCTCTCAGATTGTTGATCGCTATGCGGAACATATCTTTTACGGCAGCGGTGCAACCGGCATGGCACTGGTGGCGATTGATGGCAATCAGCGGGTGTTCGCCAGCTTTGGTGAAACTCGTCCCGGCAACAATGTCCGTCCGCAGAAAGATTCGCTGATTCGCATCGCCTCGCTGAGTAAGCTGATGACCAGTGAAGTGATGGTGAAGCTGGCTGAGCGCGGACAGATCCGCCTCGACGATCCCCTGAGTAAATATGCGCCGCCGGGTTCACGCGTGCCCACCTACAATGGTCAGCCCATTCGCCTGATCAATCTCTCGACCCACACCAGCGGACTGCCGCGCGAACAGCCAGGCGGCAAAGCGCAGCGTCCGGTATTTGTCTGGCCGACCCGTGGTGAACGCTGGGCGTGGCTGTCGCGCGCTAACCTCAAAGCGGCGCCAGGCAGCAGTGCCGCCTACTCCAACCTGGGCTACGATCTGCTGGGTGATGCACTGTCGCGCGCCACCGGCAAACCCTATCCGGCGCTGTTTCAGCAGCTGATTACCCGCCCGCTCGGCATGAAGGACACGACGTTTACGCCTTCGCCAGAGCAGTGCGGACGCCTGATGGTGGCGGAAAAAGGGGCCAGTCCGTGCAATAACACCCTGGCGGCGATTGGCAGCGGCGGTGTTTACTCCACGCCGGATGATATGGGCCGCTGGATGCAGCAGTTCCTTAACTCTTCGGTTAACCACCGCACGCCGCAGATCGATCGACTGCAGACGCTGATCTATCGTCGCGATCAGCTGAGCAAAGTAGAAGGCATGGATGTGCCGGGTAAAGCGGATGCGCTGGGGATGGGCTGGGTCTTTATGGGGCCGAAAAATGGTCGCCCTGGCATTATTCAGAAAACCGGCGGCGGCGGCGGTTTCATCACCTATATGGCGATGGTGCCGCAGCATAACGTAGGGGTATTTGTGGTGGTGACACGCTCGCCGCTGACCCGCTTTACGCCAATGAGCGACGGCGTGAATAATATGCTGGCCGAACTGGTCGGTAATCAGCTTGGCTCACCGATGATGGTGCAGGCGATTCGTTAACGCTGCTGTACGCCACCGTCAGACTGGCTGACCCACAGGGTTGGCCAGTCATCACTGCTGTGCCAGGCATCACAGGTCGACTCCTCCGCATACTCCGCTAACACAAAACGCGTGCCATCAAACTGCCAGCGTGTGGCACTGCCGCAGTCACCCAATCCACGTCCTTTACCAAAGGTGTAGAGCTGGCCGCTGGCCGCATCATATTCGGCGTTAATCAGCTCAAGCTGTCGATCACTGGCACCTGGTGGGGTAAACGGCAGAGTTAAGGTGATGCCGCGCGCGACATACGGCTGGCTGCGCGTCACTTCAAACGCCAGATCGATCACGTTATAAGCACCCATTTCACAACTCACCAGCAGCAGCGCGCGCTGATCGGTGAGTGGCGCCACGCTGACTTCACGGCGCAGTGGATCGAGTGAGCAGGAGTCGGTATTGACCCGCCAGGTGCCGTAATCAATCAATCCGCTGGTCTCGTCGCGCGTCAATGCCGCGGGTGGCTCGACAGCAGGCGGCAAGGGCGGCAGCGCAGGCGGTGGTGGGACATCCCAGCTGGCGCGATCGCCACGTTTGACCCATGCGCTCATGCTGTTGACCCGCCCCTGGGTGTCATCCATCAGCAACAGCGCGGCCTTCATGCCGCGCAGGGAGATCAGCGCATTGGGATCGAAAGTGAGCTGAAGGGTTTTCGCCTCCATCACCAGATCAAGAAACTCATCAATTGCGATGGCATTGCTGGTGGCGAGATGATGCGGTTCAACCGTCCAGTGTTTGAGGTCGGGTTTCAGACGGCGCTGATCCAGTAGCAAGTTGTCCTGAAGCGAACCGCCAGGCAGCGCGCCACTGTAGGCACTGCCGTAGTCGATTCGCAGCAAGGGGCGATCGTTGACGCCCGCATGCCGCGAAATCGTCATCACTAACCCTTTGTCGCCCGGAATATTGCGCGCCACGCAAAAGGCTTCATTGTTGCAGGTGATTTGCCAGTCGTTGAATGACTTTTGCAACGGTTCCGCCTGAACACAGGCAACCCACAGAGACGGCAACAGCCACAGCGATTTCATCCAATACGACATTAAGAAAATCGATCCCCGAATACCCAGAGTGGAGAGGATAGCGCATCAAAGGGCCTGCCAGGGTTCCCATTCTGTGAACCTGTGCAAAAAGCGCAGTTAACTGCTTAAAAAGCGTGCATGAAAAGTGGATTATGCTTCACTTTCTACGCTCAACGCCGTCACGCTGCAACAGGCTAACTGCATGATTTTTTATGGTATCAGCAAGCCAGCAATCTGCGCATGCTGCAACAGCATGACGGTTTTGCCGTCGCGAATGCGGCCATCGGCGACCATCGCCAGCGCATCAGGGAAAGGCAGTTCCAGTACGTCGATCGACTCATCTTCAACGCCGCCGCCCGCATTGTCGCGCAGCGATTCATTATATTCCGCTGCGAAAAAGTGGATCAATTCAGTGACGCCGCCCGGCGACATATAGCAGGCATAGAGTTTCTCCACCTCGCCCACCGCATAACCGGTCTCTTCAATCGCCTCTTTGCGAATGCAATCTTCCGGAGAGTCGTCGTCCAGCAAGCCGGCACAGGCTTCAATCAACATGCCGCCCTCGTTACCGTTGACGTAAGTGGCGATACGGAACTGGCGCGTCAGGACCACGCTGTTCTTTTCACGGTTATAGAGCAGGATGGTCGCCCCGTTTCCGCGATCGTAGACTTCACGTTTATGGCGGATAACCTCGCCACGACGATCGGTGATCTCATAGGTGTAGTTACGCAGCACAAACCAGTTTTCGGACAGGAGCTTATCTTTGATGATGTTGATCTTAAACGACATGAGGACTCCGCTACCGCATAAAGGGAGCCTTTCATCATAGGGGCAAGCTTGCGGGAAAACTATCTTAATTCTCGCGGTGAATGAGGCGGTTTACGCCAAAAAAAAACCAGCCCGAAGGCTGGCCTGATTGCTGCAGCGCTTATCAGCGCGAGGTGTCGTCAGCCAGTCGGGTCGGCTGAGGCTCCTCTTCGTGATGATCCTGTTCGGTCTCAGCTATGGCGTGAACACGCTTACGCACGCCAAACCATCCCAGCACCAGCAATACCGCGATCAGCGGAATGGAGGCGATGGTGTAAGTCCCGTTCGGGTAGTCAAACGCCATCAGCACCAGCACGCTGAACAGGAACAGCAGCGTCAGCCATGAGGTAAACGGCGCGCCTGGCAGCTTGAAGCTGACATCATCCGCCTTGCCCTCTTTAATCGCTTTGCGCAGACGCAGCTGACAAACCACGATAAAGGCCCAGGAGGAGATAATCCCCAGCGAGGCGACGTTCAGGACGATCTCAAACACCTGAGAAGGCACATAGTAGTTAAGCACCACACCAATCACATAGACGGCGATGGTCACCAGAATACCGGCATAAGGCACCTGCTGACCGTTCATCTTAGACATGAATTTCGGTGCAGAGCCACCCATCGACATGGAGCGCAGAATACGCCCGGTTGAGTAGAGGCCCGAGTTCAGGCTGGAGAGCGCCGCACTCAGCACCACGATATTCATGATGCTGCCAACGTAAGGCACGCCCAGCTTCGAGAAGAAGGTAACAAACGGACTCTGACCCGCCTGATAGGCGTTCCACGGCAGCAGCAGCACCAGCAGGACCACGGAGCCAACGTAGAACAGGCCGATACGCCAGATCACGCTGTTGATCGCTTTCGGCAGCATGGTTTTCGGGTCTTTACATTCTCCCGCCGCCGTACCTACCAGTTCGATAGAGGCAAAGGCGAACACCACACCCTGAATCAGCACCAGCGCAGGCAGTAAGCCGTGCGGGAACATGCCACCGTTATCGGTGATCAGATGGAAGCCGGTGCTGTTGCCATCCAGCGGTTTGCCGGTGCCAAGGAACACCACGCCCACCACCAGGAAGATCACAATTGCCAGCACTTTCACCAGCGCGAACCAGAACTCCATCTCGGCAAACCACTTTACGCCGATCATGTTCATGGTGCCGACAATCGCCAGCGCGCCCAGGGCGAACACCCACTGTGGCACATCACCAAATGCGCCCCAGTAGTGCATGTAGAGCGCGACGGCGGTGATATCGACGATGCCGGTCATTGCCCAGTTGACGAAGTACATCCAGCCCGCCACGTAGGAGGCTTTCTCACCCAGGAATTCACGGGCGTAGGAGACGAAGCTGCCGCTGCTGGGACGGTGTAACACCAGTTCGCCCAGCGCACGCAGAATAAAGAAGGAGAAGATGCCACACACCAGATAGATGATGGCTAAGGCGGGGCCAGCAGCTTGCAAACGGCCACCTGCGCCCAGGAACAAACCGGTACCGATGGCACCGCCGATCGCAATCATCTGTACGTGACGGTTACCCATCGCCTTCTGGTAGCCGGCGTCATGAGAGTTGAGCCAGCGTCGTTTCGCAGCGCGCATCTCGCCTGGGGTTTTGTTTTTAGATTTCATAGCATTCCTGTTTGTCCTGACTATCAGTCGTCGCCCCCATTTCAGGCGTAATGCCCTGTGAAATGGGGTATTTTCCTCTGTGCGTTTGCCTGTGAGTGAGTGCCAGGCAGCGCGGGAATTTACGGCGATGAATCCTACCCGTTCTGCAAGAACGAAGCAAAATATACCGGGCAGATGCACAGGCTGATTTGTAAGAATCCATCCTGATGCACAAAAACAAAAAAACCGGCCATTTTCAGGCCGGTAAAAGCTACAGGGATGGAAACAGGAGGGTTGGGTTAGCGATAAATCTCTGCGGTGCCGCTCCACAGGCTGGAGTCGCCTGGGTTATCGACACCGATAACGCGGTAATGGCTGGCGCCCATCTCTTCCGCTTTTTGCGACAGCTGGCGATTCGCATCGTCCAGCGAGCCGCGAACGCCGGAGACCGAAACGCTACCGATGCTCTGCATACTCTGCGCCTGCGACTGATCGACCGGCGCGGCGGCGAAAGTGGCAAATGAGGCGGTAGCCAGTAATGCGCCCGCCAGGACAGCATTCAGCTTTTTCATTGGATGCTCCTTAATCTGTGATCGGGGTTGAGTTGATGACTGGATGAATTATTAGCGCTGCAATGAAAAGCAACATCGGGACGATGTAAACCTGTTCCTTTTTTAAGCGTTGAACAGCAGCACGTCCTGGGAACTGTCAGTTGCGGTCATTTTATGTGCTATGTGTAACGTCCTGTGCGATAAACAGGGAATGGATCATTTGCGTTACGTTAATGCGCTCTTATAATTCCCGCACTCTCAACAGGGCCATTCATGTGATTGTTAAACGTTCCGTAACTCAAAGCATCGCTCAGGCGCTCAGCGCCATTGTCCTGCTGTCGCTGCTCACCACCGGTCTGGCATTAGTCACGCTCCTGAGCAGCCAGCGCGACGCGGAGGCGATCAATCTGGCGGGTTCACTGCGCATGCAGAGCTATCGCATGGCCTGGGATGCCAGCCGTCAGCCGCAAAATCTGGCTCATCATCTGGCGCGCTATCAGCAAACGCTGGATGCCCCGGTGCTGCAAAAACTTGATCGGCCCTGGGTACCCCGTGAAGTAAGTATTCGCTATCAACGGCTGCGTGCCGCCTGGCCCTCGCTGCAGCAACAGTTGCAACAGGGCGATACCGTGGCTTATCAGCAGCAGGTGCCGATCTACGTCGGTGAAATCGATCGCTTTGTGCTGGGTCTGCAACGCTATACCGAGTTGAAAATGCATCTGGTGGCCGCCAGCAGCCTGGTGGGGGTCATTGCGATTGTGGCGCTGGCACTGATGACGATTCGCTTTACCCGACTGCAGGTGGTGCGCCCGCTTAATGCGCTGGTCACCGCCAGTCGCTATGTTGAGAGCGGCAACTTTGCTTTTCCGCCGCTGCACGTTGAGCAGCAGAATGAACTGCGGGTGCTGTCGCATGCCTTCAGCGGCATGGCGGCACGGCTGCATTCGCACTACCAGCTGCTGGAAAGCACGGTGCGCGCCAAAACAGAAGATTTAACCCAGGCGAATCGCACGCTGTCGCTACTCTATGACAGCTCACAAATGCTGACCGCCAGCCCGCTGCATCCGGCACTGTTTGAAGCCGTGTTAACCAATGTACTGACGCGCGAGAAACTGACGGCGATCCGGCTCGACAGCGACCAGTTTCAGTTTCGTGCCGGTGATGATCAGGCAGCCGGTCAGTGGCAACGTCTGCCGTTACAGCAGGACGAGCAGCAGATTGGCGAGCTGCGCTGGCAGACAGCTGGTGCCTCGCCTCCGGATGAACTGATGCGCAGCCTGGCGGCGATGCTGGGACGGGCTATCTGGATCTGGCAGGCACAGCAGCAGTATCAGCAGATGCTGCTGATTGAAGAGCGCACGACCATTGCCCGGGAATTACATGACTCGCTGGCGCAGTCGCTCTCTTTTTTACGCATTCAGCTGACCCTGCTGCGCCGCGCCGTTGATAAAGACGATAGCGCCGCCCATACCATTATCGCGGACTTCGATCAGGCGCTGGCCGAGGCCTATCGTCAGCTGCGTGAGCTGCTGACCACCTTCCGTCTGACCATTGAGCAGGCGGATCTGGTGGCGGCCATGCAGGCGATGATCGCCTCGCTGCAGGAGAAGAGCAGCGCAGAGATACACTTTAACTATCAGACCGGCCTGCAGAGTCTGGAAGCACAACAGCAGGTGCACGTGTTGCAGATCGTCCGTGAGGCGCTGCTGAATGCGATTCGTCACGCCAGTGCGCAGGTTATCCGGGTGGATTATCAGCACAGTGAAAAATGTGAGCACTTACTGACAATTACCGATGATGGCGTGGGGATGAACAGCACTGAAGAACCGCCGGGCCATTACGGCCTGACTATTATGGCGGAGCGCGCTCAGCGCCTGAGCGGCCATCTGACCCTCCACGCACAGCCACGGGGTACCAGGGTGGAGTTGCGCTTTCCACCGCAACCGGCGCGCCCGCTGGAATAGCAGGCCAGACCTAATCTTAATTCATTAAAATAATCTATCGGTTTGCGACCGCGGGCTATTCGATACAGAACAGGGTGTTGTCCCTGAACAATACCGTCTGATCTGCCGCAGTCTGAAACCTATGAAACGGAGAAAATATGCAACAGCCCGCATTAACATTGATGATTGTGGATGACCACCCGCTGATGCGCCGCGGTGTCCGTCAGCTGCTGGCGCTGGATCCCCGGCTGGAGGTGATCGCCGAAGCCAGCAACGGCACTGAAGCGCTGGCGGAGGCCCGCCATCAGGAACCGGACATCATTCTGCTGGACCTGAATATGAAAGGCATGTCCGGACTGGATACGCTGAAGGCGCTGCGCCATGAAGGGATCAGTTCGCGCATTCTGGTGCTGACCGTTTCTGACGCCCGCAGCGATATTTTTGCCATGGTGGATGCCGGTGCTGACGGCTATCTGCTCAAGGACAGCGAGCCGGAGGTCCTGCTGGCGCATATCCTGCAGGCATCACGGGGCGAAAAGGTCTTCAGCGAGGGCGTCACCCGCTATCTGGCTAATCGCCAGCACAGTGCCGATCCTCTGCGTCAGCTCACCGAGCGCGAACGGGATGTGCTGCAGGAGGTGGCGCGTGGCCTGTCGAATAAAGAGGTTGCCGCTATTCTGCATATCTCTGAAGAGACGGTAAAAGTGCACATTCGTAACCTGCTGCGGAAACTGGATGTCCGCTCACGCGTCGCCGCCACGGTGATGTGGCTTGAAAGCCGCAAATAGCCAACGAATTTACATTTTCTCCTCAATTTCTCCACGATTTCCCCCGCTGCCGCACGTAGAGTAAACGGCGGCGGAGAATCATGGCAAAGACCCGCCGAGTTTCCTGCCAGAGCGCCCGTTGCTGGTGGGCCTGACCAACGATAAAAGTAGTGAGGAGTGTCGATTTAATGTCGAATTTCTTTATCGACCGCCCTATCTTTGCCTGGGTTCTGGCGATTCTGCTGTGCCTGTGTGGCACGCTTTCGATTATTTCGCTGCCTATTGAACAGTACCCCGATCTGGCACCGCCCAACGTGCGCATCACCGCTAACTATCCGGGCGCATCCGCCCAGACGCTGGAAAACACCGTTACCCAGGTGATCGAGCAGAACATGACCGGCATCGATAATCTGATGTACATGTCCTCTAACAGCAGCAACACCGGCCAGGCACAGATCACCCTCACCTTTACCGCCGGGACCAATCCCGATGAAGCCCGTCAGCAGGTACAGAACCAGCTGCAATCCGCACTGCGCAAATTGCCACAGGCGGTGCAGTCGCAGGGTGTGACCGTCAATAAAACCGGTGACAGTAATATTCTGATGGTGGCATTCGTTTCAACCGACGGCAGCATGGATAAGCAGGATATTTCAGACTATGTCGCCAGTAATATTCAGGATCCGCTAAGCCGTATTGATGGCGTCGGCCAGGTTGACGCTTACGGCTCGCAATATGCGATGCGTATCTGGCTCGATCCCAATAAACTGATCGCCTATTCGCTGACCACGGAAGATGTGGTCAGTGCGATCCAGTCGCAGAACACCCAGGTTGCCGTGGGACAGGTGGGTGGCCTGCCGTCGGTAGAGAAACAGGCGCTTAACGCTACGGTCAACGCCCAGTCGATGCTGCAGACCCCTGAGCAGTTCCGGGCGATTACCCTGAAGAACAATCCCGATGGTTCGGTGGTGACGCTGGGCGATGTCGCCAGCGTGGCGCTGGGCGCTGAGAAGTATGATTATCTGAGTCGTTACAACGGCCAGCCCGCGTCAGGCCTGGGGGTGAAGCTGGCGTCCGGTGCCAACGAGATGAACACCGATAAGCTGGTGCGGGCGCGCATTGAGGAGCTGTCCCACTACTTCCCGCACGGTCTGGAAGCAAAAATCGCCTATGAAACCTCCCCTTTCGTTAAAGCGTCAATCACCGATGTGGTGAAGACGCTGCTGGAGGCGATTGTGCTGGTATTTGGCGTGATGTACCTGTTTATGCAGAACTTCCGCGCCACCTTAATTCCTACTATTGCAGTGCCGGTGGTACTGTTCGGCACCTTCAGCGTGCTCTATGCCTGCGGGTTCAGCATCAATACCCTGACCATGTTTGCCATGGTGCTGGCAATCGGGCTGCTGGTGGATGATGCCATCGTGGTGGTGGAAAACGTTGAACGTATCATGCATGAAGAGGGACTCTCGCCGCGTGCCGCCACCCGAAAATCGATGGGCCAGATTCAGGGCGCGCTGGTGGGTATCGCGCTGGTGCTCTCTGCGGTGTTTGTGCCGATGGCGTTTTTCGGCGGCACCGTCGGCGCCATCTACCGTCAGTTCTCAATTACCATTGTGTCGGCGATGGTGCTGTCGGTGCTGGTGGCGATGATCCTGACACCGGCGCTCTGTGCCACGCTGCTCAAACCCGTTTCACAGGGCGAGCAGCCTGAGCGTCGCGGCTTCTTCGGCTGGTTCAATCGTCACTTTAATCGCAATGCTGAACGCTACGAGCGCGGGGTCGCGGGTATCCTGCGCAAGGGCGGTCGCTGGCTGCTGCTCTATCTCGGCATCATCGGCCTGATGGCCTTTCTGTTTCTGCGTCTGCCGACGTCGTTTCTGCCGCTGGAAGATCGCGGCGTATTCCTGACGCAGGTTCAGCTTCCGGCAGGCGCGACGCTTGAGCAAACTGCCAGCGTCGTCGCCAAAGTTGAAAACTATTATCTCACCGAGGAGAAAGCCAATGTGCTGTCGGTCTTCTCCACCATCGGCGCAGGTCCGGGCGGCAATGGACAAAACGTGGCGCGTCTGTTTGTGCGGCTTAAAGACTGGGAAGCGCGGCCCGGTGCCGATCGCACCTCGTTCGCGATTATCGAGCGCGCGACGAAGGCATTCCAGAAGATCAAAGAGGGCCGGGTGATTGCCAGCAGCCCGCCAGCCATCACCGGCATGGGCAGCAGCTCCGGCTTTGACCTGCAACTGCAGGATCACGCGGGCGTCGGTCATACCCAACTGATGGCGATGCGTGACAAACTGCTGGAGATGGCGGGCAATGACAACGCGCTGTCGCGGGTACGGCACAATGGACTGGATGACAGCCCGCAGCTGCAGATCGATGTTGATGCACGTAAAGCGCAGGCGCTGGGCGTGTCGCTGGATACCATCAACGACACCCTGACCACCGCGTGGGGTTCCAGCTACGTGAATGACTTCCTGGATCGTGGCCGGGTGAAGAAGGTCTATGTGCAGGCTGCCGCTGAATTCCGCATGCTGCCAGACGACATCAACAAATGGTACGTGCGCAATAGCAGCGGCAAAATGGTGCCCTTCTCCGCGTTTGCCACCAGCCGCTGGGAGACCGGTTCCCCACGTCTTGAACGCTACAATGGCTATTCGTCGCTGGAGATTGTCGGCGAAGCGGCCAGTGGCGTCAGCAGTGGCACGGCGATGAATGAGATGGAAAAACTGGTTAATGCCCTGCCCCTGGGCGTCGGGTTCCAGTGGACCGGTGCCTCTTATCAGGAGCGGCTCTCCGGTTCGCAGGCACCGGCACTTTATGCGATTTCGCTGCTGGTGGTCTTTCTCTGCCTGGCCGCGCTGTATGAAAGCTGGTCGATCCCGTTCTCGGTGATGCTGGTAGTGCCGCTGGGCGTGGTCGGGGCGCTGATCGCCACCTGGATGCGTGGGCTGGAAAATGACGTCTATTTCCAGGTTGGCCTGCTGACGGTAGTGGGGTTATCCGCCAAAAACGCCATCCTGATTGTAGAATTTGCTAATGAGATCAACAGCCGTGGACGCGAGCTGGTGGAATCTACGCTGGAGGCATCGCGTCAGCGCCTGCGGCCGATTCTGATGACCTCGCTGGCCTTTATCTTTGGTGTACTGCCCATGGCGATCAGCAGCGGAGCGGGCTCCGGCAGCCAGCATGCCGTAGGAACCGGTGTGATGGGCGGAATGATCTCTGCCACACTGCTGGCGATCTTTTTTGTGCCGCTGTTCTTTGTGCTGGTACGCCGCCGCTTCCCGCTCAAAGAGAAGCCGCTCGACTAAGTAGAGGCGCAAATAAAAAGCGGTCACTGATATCAGTGGCCGCCTTATTTCTGTGTGTGGTAAGAATTCCAGCAAGCGGGATTAACCTGCTTTTTCTTCGCGCGTTACTTGTTGCGTAACATCGCTTCGATAAATTCTTTCCAGGTTCCCATTTCGGTGTCAATCATAATGCCCTCTCTTATTGTGCTGGCAATGTTACGCTCTTTTTTTATACAGGTGAATACGTTTACACCTGTTATATCTATCGGCATACGCCATAAAAACATGAATGTTGATGGTTTTGCAAGCTGACGCACACTTCAGCAACTCCTTAACCCCGTTGAAAATAATTTATTTTAAACCCAGCGGTAGACTATTTTATCAACATGGCGAAATTCCTAAGCTCTTATTGATAAGCAGGGTAATGGTTAGCTGCGAAATTGATAGCGTTTACCCGATGCCGGACGATGACCTTGTTGCCGTGCTCTGTGGCCCGATTCCCGCGCCTGTGCAGATGCCGCAACGGATCACACTATGGTAAACTCGCACTTTGGCTGCTTTTTTCAGCTTTCACTTCTTACAGGACAATAAGGATCGGGCAATGAGCACGCAGTGGGTGATGTTCGGGATTAAAAATTGCGACACCATAAAAAAAGCCCGGCGCTTTTTAACAGACGCAGGCGTTGACTATCACTTCCACGACTACCGTGCGGATGGCCTGAACGATGTCCTGCTGCAGGAGTTTATCGATGCACTGGGTTATCAGGCTCTGCTTAACACCCGGGGCACCACCTGGCGTAAATTGCCTGAGAGTGATCGCGACGCGGTTACCGATGCCAGCAGCGCCAAAGCGCTGATGCTGGCGCATCCCGCCATGATTAAGCGTCCGCTGTTGCGCGCCCCGGATGGCGCCCTGCTCGCCGGTTTCAGCGAAGCCACCTATCAGAATGCTATCCAGGAGAAGTCATAATATGTTTTGCCCGGTCATTGAGCTGACGCAGCAGCTTATTCGTCGCCCCTCTCTCAGCCCCGATGATGCCGGATGTCAGGCTCTGCTGATCGCCCGTCTTGAAGCCATTGGCTTTAAGATTGAAACGATGAACATCGACGACACCCTGAATTTCTGGGCCACCCGTGGCGAAGGTGAAACGCTGGCGTTTGCCGGTCACACCGATGTGGTGCCGCCTGGCGATGCCAGCCGCTGGATTAATCCGCCGTTTGAACCCACCATCCGCGACGGCATGCTGTTCGGTCGCGGCGCGGCCGACATGAAAGGATCGCTGGCGGCAATGGTGGTGGCTGCCGAACGTTTTGTTGCAGTGCGTCCCAATCACCGAGGGCGACTCGCCTTTATGATTACCTCTGATGAAGAGGCCAGCGGGGCCAACGGCACGGTTAAAGTGGTTGAGCGGCTGATGGCGCGCCGCGAACGGCTCGACTATTGCCTGGTCGGCGAGCCCTCCAGCACGGAAGTGGTAGGTGATGTGGTGAAAAATGGCCGTCGCGGCTCAATCACCGCTAACCTGATGGTGCATGGCGTGCAGGGCCACGTCGCCTATCCGCATCTGGCGGATAACCCGGTTCACCGGGCGATGCCCGCGCTGAACGAGCTGGTCGCGACCGAGTGGGATCAGGGGAATGAGTTCTTTCCGGCGACCAGCATGCAGATTGCCAACGTCCAGGCGGGCACCGGCAGTAACAATGTGATCCCCGGCGAGCTGTTTGTGCAGTTTAACTTCCGCTTCAGCACCGAACTCACCGATGAGATGATTCGTCAGCGGGTCGCAGAGCTGCTGGATCGTCACCAGTTGCGTTACACCATTGAGTGGAAACTCTCTGGCCAGCCCTTCCTGACCACGCGCGGTAAGCTGGTTGATGCCGTCGTGAAAGCTGTAGCGCACTATAATGAAATTAAGCCGCAGCTGCTGACCACGGGCGGAACCTCCGATGGCCGCTTTATTGCCCGGATGGGTGCACAGGTGGTGGAACTGGGGCCAGTGAATGCCACCATTCATAAAATCAATGAGTGTGTGAAAGCCTCCGACCTGCAGATGCTGAGCCGGATGTACCAACGCATCATGGAACAACTGATCGCCTGACGGCGGTTCTAAGGAGCAGCAAATGGAATTTATTAAAGATTACTGGTGGATCCTGGTGATCCTGCTGATGGTTGGCGTGCTGATGAACGTTTATAAAGATCTGAAACGCATCGATCATAAAAAATTTATGGATAACAAACCTGACCTGCCGCCGCATCGTGATTTCAACGATAAATGGGATGACGACGACAACTGGCCGAAGAAGAAGTAAACGAAAAAGCCCCTGCTATGCAGGGGCTTTTTTATGGTTCTTCACAAAATCAGCTCTCATCAGCGTTAAGATCGAGCTTGCGCAGGGGCTTTTTACATCATCACGATAACATCATCGTCACCCGGTTTTGCGCCGCTTAACGCCTCATCAAAGTAGCGTTTTGGCACCGTATAACGCAGATGATTCAGCGCCAGCTCCATGCTGCGGTGATCGATGGCGTGCGCCAGATCGTCAACGATATCCAGGGTAACATCGCCACCGCAGGCGGTCAGCCGATGCTCCGCCTGCTGCGCATGGTGCAGCGGGACCTGCTCATCATAATCACCGTGGATCAGGTGGATGGTGGTGCGGGTACTGGCCTTCTCCGGCAGGGTAATAAACCGGCCATTAAACACCACCGCGCGGCCCGCCAGATCCGGATGCGCCTTAACCCCTTCCAGCACCATACTGCCGCCCTGCGAAAAGCCGATTAAGGCTGTCGCTTCCGGCCGCACGCTGCTCTTTTTTTGCCAGTGACGCACAGACCCAACAAACTGCGGCATGGCCGCATCAACCCGCTGCTGGACGGTCTGATCGTGCAGGTCGGTTTCGCCGAACCACTGACGACTCGCACCAGGCGAGCCGACGGACACCACCAGCGCGTCGGGAAACGTTCGGGCAAACCAGTTGCCAATCTCGCCCATTGAATCCGGGTTATCGCCAACGCCATGGTAGAGCAGAAACAGCTGTGCTGTGGTGGCAGGCTGTTGAACGATTACATATTTCAGTGTCATGTTGACCTCCTGTGTTCACTCTACGCCGCCTGGCATAAAATCATATGAGGATAATTTGAACCAGCTGGTCGAATTATTTCAACGGCAGGTGCAGCAAGGCTGCATCAACGCCCAGTGTCTGGAGGGCCGCTGCCGCCTGCTGACGCAGCGCTGCGACTAGCGCTTTGCGCCCACTCACTCCCGCCTGCTGGGCCAGTTCGCCCAGGGCTGTGGGTGTGGCAACCGCCGCAGCCAGCAGCGGTAAAGAGGCTGAACTGGCCTGCACCAGACGCTGCAACACCGGCAGGCTCGCTTCCAGTGGCCGCTGCGCCCAGGCAAAACCCGCCGCCAGACGAATATCCTGCGCGGTCAATCCGTCGTCAGTTACCTGATCAAACTGCAGTTCCAGTGCGATATGCTGGCGCAACAGCGGCCAGTCTCGCGCCAGCTGTTCTGCCGCGCGGTGCTGCAATGCCTCACCCGCAGCAGAACAGGGCAACATGGCCATCGCCGCGTAGCAGCCGCTGCTGGCTTCGCGCTGACTGCCAATCCGCACCAGGCTAAAGCCACAGGCGCGCCAGAAGGCCCAGAGAGATTCAGTGTAGCCGAAGCTGACGGAGAGGTAGTCATATCCGACGGCCGCACTGGCCGCTGCCGCAACCAGCTGCTGTCCGGTTCCCAGACGACGCCGCTCCGCCGCCACGGCAATACGGCTGATGCGCAGCGAGCGCAATGTCGCCGCCTCAGCCAGACCAGCGTGGGCTGCCAGCGACTGAGCCACCAGATTCCCGCGGGGTCGCCGGGTGCCCGCCCAGACCGCCTGTGCCAGTGCAGGTTCAAGACCGCCCTCTTCCACCAGCCAGAGCGCGCCCTGTAACGCCGACGCGTCGCCGGCCCGCCACAGCTGCATGCCCGGGGCATCCAGCAGGCGGCGCAGATCAAGCGGTGAGGTACGATAGTGTGCACTCGTCAGCAGACGATACGCGGCCTCCAGCGCGCTGAAATCGTGGCGCTCAACACGATGAGGCGTTACAGGAGAATCGGGTGCGGTTGCGGCGGTATCTTCAAACAGCAGCGCCCGGTTCAGCCACTGCTCCAGCGGATCGAAACGCGACCAGCGCAGCGGCTCATCGAGCGTAAAATAGTGTGCATCAGGAAGCCCGGCGCAGAATTTAAGGATAAACCCGCGCCCGCTTCCTTCGTAGCCCTGTACGGTGGTGGTGAGCAATACGCGGGGATATCGACTGACCAGCGCCTGCAGCAGCGGTGCCGGGATCGCCGCCGCTTCATCCACAATCAGCCATTCCGCCTGCGGCAGCGTCTCCAGCGCCAGCAGCGCATCGGGTGCCATAAAGTGAAAAGCGTCAGCGGCGAAGGTGCTCAGCACCTCCGTTGAGGCTTTGGCCGGAGCCGTCACCAGACAATGTCCGTTCAATCGCGCCAGCATACCCGCCAGCGCCGATTTACCGCGTCCGCGGGGCGCGGTCAGCACGGCAACCCCCGATGGCAGCCTCATCAGCTGATCGAGTATCGCCTGCTGCTGCTGCGGTGCCTGACAGTGCCACTGCGGCCAGTCCGGCTGCGCCGGAAACCGGCATGGCTGATGCTGCCGCTCCAGCAGCACCTGGTCATCCGCTAATATCAGCTGTTGCAGGTGGTGAACAAAATAAGGGGTGGCGATGGGTTCAGCGACATCGGCCCAGCGCAGGCTGTCGCTGTCAGGCTGCTGCGCCCACTGTTCCCAGGGCGGCACCAGCAGTAACAGCCAGCTACCGGCGGTGAGCGTGCCAGCCAGCGCAGCGAAAGCGTCGGCATGAAAGCCCTGACGAGCGTCAAACAGAGCATGACGAAATTCACGGCCAAGCAGCGTGCGCACCGCAGCAGGCTGTTTGTGCAGGACCGGCGTTTTATACTGACCCGGCCCTTTATCCGAAGCAGAGAACAGCGGTTCCGGGCTCAACGCCAGCCAGTCGCCGGTCAGCGTTTCACGCCACGCCGCAGCCCGTAGTAAACACCAGGCCGGGTCGCCGCTGATCACCGCCAGACGACGCACACCGGCCTGCTGCATAAGCTGCGTAAGAGGCTGCAGACTCATCAGTTGCTGGCGAAGGTGTTGCACTGTCCTGGATTGCCACCATCAAACCCGCGCTTGAACCAGGTGTAGCGCTGCTCAGACGTGCCGTGGGTGAAGCTGTCCGGCACTACGCGGCCCTGACCTTTCTGCTGCAGGCGGTCATCGCCAATTGCCTCGGCGGCATTCAGCGCTTCCTGCAGATCGCCCGCTTCAAGGATATTTTCCTGCTGCATATAGTGTCCCCAGACACCGGCAAAACAGTCCGCCTGCAGTTCCATTTTGACGGAGAGCTGATTAACCTGCGTCTGGCTGGCACCCTGCTGCATTTCACGCACTTTCGGTTCAATACCCAGTAGTTTCTGGACATGGTGGCCAACTTCATGCGCGACGACGTAGCCCTGGGCGAAGTCACCGTCCGCGCCAAGTTTGGTTTTCATCTCGTCATAAAAAGAGAGGTCGATGTAGACGGTCTGATCGGCAGGACAGTAGAACGGCCCCATGACTGACTGTCCGGTACCACAGCCAGTGCGGGTTGCGCCGCGATACATCACCAGCTTCGGTGCCACATACTGTTTGTTCATCTGCTGGAACAGTTTGCCCCAGGTGTCTTCCGTGGTGGCCAGGATCACCTTCGTAAATTTCGCAGCCTCATCATCATTGGCGCTGACGCTGCGCTGTTGCTGCTGGCTGGTCGGTGCAACTTCGCCGCCTGTCAGCAGTGCGGTCAGGTCGTAACCATAATAACCCGCGATGGCCACGACAATCAGCAGCACAATACCGCCTTTACCGCGCGGCAGACGAATCTGGCGGCCTCCGCCGCCTAATGAACCGGACGACTGATCGCGACGGTCCTCTACATTGTCGCTTTCGCGACGCCCTTGCCAGCGCATGCTGTATTCCCTCAGTCATTTTTTCAGATGGCATGATTTTAGTTGTGTGAGGCAGCAATCACCAGCTTTACCCTGAAATGAAAAAAGGAGAGCCGGGGCTCTCCTTTTTCTTTCTGCGCGGCAGGCAAACTCAGTCGAGCTTCACGCCCAGCCGCTGTGCAACCGCTTCATAGGCTTCCACCACGCCGCCCAGACTCTGGCGGAAACGGTCTTTATCCATTTTATCCAGCGTCTCTTTATCCCACAGGCGCGCACCGTCTGGCGAAAACTCATCGCCCAGCGTCACTTCGCCGTTAAACAGACCAAACTCCAGTTTGAAGTCGACCAGAATCAGGCCCGCATCGTCGAACAGTTTGCTCAGCACCTCGTTGGCTTTAAAGGTCAGCTCCTGCATCCGCGCCAGGTTCTGTTTGCTGACCCAGCCAAAGGTTTCGCAGTAGGATTCATTGACCATCGGGTCATGCTTTGCATCATCTTTCAGGAAAAGATCAAACAGCGGCGGATTGAGCACAATGCCCTCTTCCACGCCCAGACGTTTTACCAGCGAGCCTGCGGCGCGGTTACGTACCACGCACTCTACCGGCACCATCTCCAGCTTCTTCACCAGCGCTTCAGTATCTGACAGCAGCGCTTCCATCTGGGTCGGGATACCCGCTTCCTGCAACTTAGTCATGATAAAATGGTTAAACTTGTTGTTAACCATTCCCTTGCGATCAAATTGCTCGATTCGGGCGCCATCACCTGCTGACGTATCGTTGCGGAATTCGAGTATCAGCAGATCCGGGTTATCGGTGCTGTATACGGTTTTCGCTTTACCGCGATACAACTCAGCTCGCTTTTGCATCTTGTTCACTCCAGACTTGAAATAACGGGTGTTCAGCGGCCAGTGCCGCTGCGGCGATTGCCTTGACGCAATCGTTTACTTCGCCGCGCGCTATTATGCCAAAAACAAAATAAAAAGGCCGGAGAATCTCCGGCCTGGGGCAACTTTATTTGTTCAGCGCCGCCTGGAACACGGCCACCAGCGCATCGTTCTGCGACTGGGTCAGCACATGCCCTTTCGGGTCGATGAATTGCAGACTGGTGCGGTTGTCGAGATCGCCGACCTGCACTTTGTAATCACCGTTTGGTAATTCCGGATCTTTCGCACCGACTGAATCCCAGTCGCTGCTGCTCAGTGACTTGTAGGTCACCTTCATGCTGCCGGTTGAGCGGGTCGTGTCGGTCACTTCCATCCCGACGCGTTTCATTGCATCAGGCAGACGCTGCCATGCCACGTTGTATGGCGTACGCAGGATCAGCAGTGGCAGGCCGGTATCATCTGCACCGCTCTGCACATCAATGGCCCCATTCACCCGACCAGAGGCCGCGTTTTCACTCGCCGTATCAATCTTGTCCATACCGGTGCTGATGTCATTCAGCATCTGCGCGGTGTAACGCTGGATCTGCACAGGTGAGGTAATGGTTTTACCATCCTGCTGCAGCTCCAGCAGACGAACGGTTAACTGCTGCTGATAGCTCTGCGACTGCACGCTGATCTGGTAGCGGCCACGATACTGCTGATCTTCATCAGCACGGTTCCACTGCACCCAGTCCGTCGTCAGCTGCTGGCCTGCGTCATTACGGGAAGCAATCGGGAATTTGTAAGACTGCACCACGTTGACGACCTGCGACCAGACTGAGCCGCGGCTGTTATCAATCATCAGCGCGCCGGTATTGTTGCTGAACTGTGCGCGGGTGCCGTTCATCAGCGCCAGCGGCTGGGCTGGCGGACGGATGTCGAGCTGCTTGCCGGTGGGTGCCTGACTGGTCGTGCGCGGCACGTCGAAATCACCACGCTGCACCGGCAGGATCATTCCGGCAGGCGCTTTCAGTTCATTTAACTGACTGGCTTCAAGATAAGATTCGTCACCGCTGACCTGGCGCTTATAACGCTGATCGCTTGAACAGGCCGACAACAGCATCAGGGTAGAAAGCCCCACCACTGTGGCTACTGTTGACCGCTTTACTGAGTAATTCATTCAAACTCCCTAAATTATCGCAAACCCGCTTTCACCAGCGCCTGCTCCACTTTCGGCTGGCCGGCTGCAGTCAGTGGCGTCATTGGCAGACGCAGCGTGTCGTTAGCGATTAATCCTAGCTGTTTCGCAGCCCATTTCACCGGGATAGGATTGGGTTCACAGAAAAGCGTCTGGTGCAGATGCATCAGACGCTGATTCAGGCGGCGTGCCTCGACGAAATTGCCCTGCTGTGCGAGTTGACACAGTTCGACCATTTCGCGCGCAGCCACGTTGGCCGTCACCGAAATAACGCCTTTGCCGCCCAGTTGCATAAAGTCCAGCGCAGTCGCGTCATCGCCACTCACCAGAATGAAATCTTCATTAACCAGCTCTTGGATCTGACTAACCCGCGATAAGTTCCCGGTTGCCTCTTTGATTCCGATAATATTTTTGATTTCGGCCAGGCGGGCAACGGTTTCCGGCAGCATGTCACAACCGGTACGCGAGGGAACGTTATACAGCATCTGTGGCAGGCTGGTGCTATTCGCAATCGCTTTAAAGTGCTGGAACAGCCCTTCCTGCGTCGGACGGTTGTAATATGGGGTCACGGTCAGGCAACCCACAACGCCGGAATTTTCAAAACGCTTAGTCAGAGAGATGCCTTCAGCGGTGGCGTTTGCCCCGGTTCCGGCAATCACCGGAATACGGCCATCGGCCAGCTCCAGGGTCAGCATCACCACATCACCATGTTCTTCATGGCTCAGGGTAGCAGATTCGCCTGTGGTGCCGACGGAAACGATCGCCGCGGTGCCGCTGGCGACGTGATAATCAATCAGTTTTTTCAGACTCGACCGGCAGACATTACCGCTGTCATCCATTGGCGTAACGAGTGCAACAATACTTCCCGTAAACATTGGCGATCCCCTCGACAAACAAGTGCTTCATGGTACGTTTTACACTTAGGGAAAAGCAAGCCAGCCACGCCATTCCCGCGCTTGTCAGCAGTTTTTTTTATGTTTACCTTATGGTTATTAGCGAAAGCAGAGGAAAAGCCATTTTGCCGCAATCTCAGCCCCATCATCTGGTGATCACCGCGCTCGGTGTTGACCGTCCGGGTATCGTCAACACCATTACCCGACACGTCAGCAGCTGCGGTTGCAATATTGAAGATAGCCGTCTTGCCATGCTTGGGGATGAGTTCACCTTTATCATGCTGCTGTCGGGCAGCTGGAACGCGATCACACTGATTGAATCGACCCTGCCACTGAAAGGGGCAGAGCTGGAACTGCTGATCGTCATGAAGCGCACCAATGCCCGGCTCCGTCCGCCGATGCCCGACACCGCGTTCATTCAGGTTGAGGTGGCTGATTCGCCGCATATTATTGAACGCTTTACCGATCTTATCGATAAGCATCAGATGAATGTGGCCGAACTGGTGTCGCGCATTACACCAGCGCAACACAATTTGCCCCCTACGCTCTATATTCAAATGACCGCTCACAGTCCGACGCGAACCAGTGGCACCCCGTTTGAGCAGGCGTTTAATACCCTGTGTCAGGAGCTGAATGCTCAGGGAACGCTGCGCCTTTACAGTGTGTCAGATGCCGACAGCAGCGAATCTGTCAGCGCGGTACGCTAAGCTTTGGTCAATTAACCGGAGTTATTTCTCCACATTACTGCCACTGAAAGGTGACCGGCTATGTGGTGAAATACCCCCTGATGGTAATTTTCCCTCTGGCCGTTTCTGACCGGATGGTGTATTACCCACAGCCTGAATAAGAAAATGGAGAGATGTAATGAATCCACTGAAAGCCGGAGATACTGCACCCGCATTTAGCCTGCCCGATCAGGACGGCGAACACGTGAATCTGACCGACTTCCAGGGACAGCGCGTTCTGGTGTACTTTTACCCGAAAGCGATGACACCAGGCTGCACCGTGCAGGCGTGCGGTCTGCGTGACAACATGGATGAGTTGAAAAAAGCGGGCGTGGAAGTGCTGGGCATCAGCACCGACAAACCGGAAAAACTGTCAAAGTTTGTCGAAAAAGAGCTGCTGAACTTTACCCTGCTCTCCGATGAAAACCATGAAGTCTGCCAGGCGTTTGGCGTCTGGGGTGAAAAAACGTTTATGGGGAAAACCTATGACGGCATTCATCGCATCAGCTTCCTGATAGATGCTGAGGGCAGGATCGAAAAAGTGTTTGATAACTTCAAGACCTCGAATCACCACGACATGGTGCTGGATTACGTCAAGTCAGCCTGATGTTGAGGGGCGCGGTAGCCTTAACGCCGCGCCCTGCTTAACTTCCCCTTCCCCACCCATTTTTATCCTGCCGTTGCGAAACACTGTGAGTTAACGCGATTACGCGGCGGCCACGATAACGCAGTTGCGCCCGGCATTTTTCGCCTCATAGAGTGCCGCATCCGCCTGTTTTAAACTGCCTTCCAGCCCGACATCCTGCGAACCATTCCAGGCCGCGACGCCGATAGACAAGGTAATGCGTCCCACGTCGGTGAGCCAGGCTTCTGCAATACCCAGTCGCACGCGCTCGGCGATAATCTGCGCCTCATCCAGCGCCGTTCCCGGCAGCAGCATCAGAAACTCCTCTCCGCCGTTGCGGCACACCACATCAGACTGACGGGCGCTGGCACGCAGCGTGCTCGCCACCTGCTGAATCACCCGGTCGCCCACATCGTGGCCCCAGCTATCGTTGACGTTTTTAAAGTGATCGATATCCAGCGCCAGCACCGAGAAAGGCTGGCGTAGCGTGCGGTAGTACTCCAGTACCGCATTAAGACCACGGCGATTCAGCAACTGAGTCAGGGGGTCGGTCTGGGCTTCCGAACTCAGACGACCGATTTTGTCCTGCACCAGTCCGATGCCGGTGAGCAGCGCGCGCTTGACCTGCGCCGCCTCAAAATACCAGGCACTGATGCCGCCAATCTCTTTTGATACGCCCTGCGCATCCATCCGGCTGGCTTTGCGGGCCAGCTGGAACAGTGGTCGGGCAATCAGCCGTGCCAGCCCTAACGCAACCAGCAGGGTCAGCAGTGCGAACGGCACCGAGTTCTTCAGGACTTTCATTAACAGGCCTGAAAGCGGGTTCAGCGTGACGTTAATCGGCTTCAGCGCCACCACCGTCCAGCCGGTGGTCGGGACGACGGCATAGCCCGCCAGCTGCGTCGACTCACCTGCACCCGCAAGCATCAGCGAGCCATTGGTCTGCTCGTCACGCGGACTGACGATGGCGGGCAGAACTTTACCAATCAGCTGACGATTCTGGTGATACAACACCTCATTATTACTGTCGAGCACATAGACCGTGGTGCCATCGCGGTAGAATTGTTCACCCAGTAGCGCATTCAGAATGCTTTTTTTCTTCAGATAGATCGTGCCGCCGATGTAGCCCAGATAGTCGCCATCGGGACTCCAGATTGGCCAGGAGACAAATACCAGCAGATTATTGGCTGCAGAAAGGGTCGGTTTACTGATGATCGGCTGCCGCAGCGTCAGCGCTTCGCGGGAGGCGTCGCTGGTGACACGCATCCCTTTCAGCGTCAGGGATTCAGGCGAGATCGCTTTGATCGCGCCCTGCTCATCCACCACGGCTACCGAGTTGAAACTGGTGGTCTGCTCACGCAGACGATTGACTTCGCTATTCAGCAGTCCTTCATTATTAAAGTCACGGCTTAGCTGATTGGCGCTGTAGTGCAACTGTGACTGCGCCAGCTGAAAAAAGATTTCACTGGTTGAAGCCAGCTTGGCGGCATAGGCCCGGTTAGCCTCAAGCGTGGTGTCAATCAGCACCTGGCGCTGCACCCGCCAGGTGGCGTAGAGCGTATTCGCGAGCGTGATAACAATGCTGACAATCACCAGCAGGGCGATCAGATTGCGCAAGTCGGCCTTGGGCCGAAAGAGCTTTAACATGGCGTCGCCGCCCCGGAGAAGAGTGTCATGTCGTGAATGCCTGATTATTTTTTTAATGTGTGCCAGAAGCCCTGATAGCCGGGCTTAAGTCTACACTGTGTCGGCATTTTTGAGCAGCATTAAGACAAATATCACCCCGCTTAATACAGATTTAGCTGGCACTAATCGATTAACCCCTGACTATCGTAAAATGGCCAGGGTCCCGAAAAGTGGCCAATCGCGCACTGATGCGTGACCATTCCCTGCACTGGCTGCCAGCAATGGAGCAAAAAGCCGGGCGGCTCCAGAATAAAGTGAGCCGGCCCCTCCGGATGCAGATCCAGAGCCACCTGATGCGACACGCCGGGTGCGACACAGGCCAGGGTTCCGGCAAAGCGGGTCTGCAGGCTGCGATGCAGATGACCACAAAGCACCCGCTCAACCTGCGGATGGCGGACAATGATCGCCTCAAGTGCCTCAGGATGGCGTAACCGTTGCCGATCCATATGCGCAATGCCACAGGCAAAAGGGGGATGATGCAGCATCACCAGCGTGGGCTGATCCGCGGCCTCGCGCAGTGCCTGATCCAGCCATTGCAACTGCTGCTCATCCACCTCCCCCCACGGCTGTTGCGGTACGCTGGAGTCCAGGGCCAGCAGCCTGACGCCGCCCACGCTAAGCTGCCAGTTCAGGGTCGGCCCCGCTTGCAGGTAGGTGTGATCCGGGAAGGCAGCACGCAGTGCCTCGCGATCGTCGTGATTGCCCGCCATCAGATAAAAGGGCAACTGGAGGCGCTGCAGGGCTTCGCGCAGCGTCTGATACTCTTCCGGCCTGCCAAAATCGACCAGGTCGCCGGTAATCACCACCACATCGGGGCGCGGCTGCAGCGCGTTAAGGGTATCGATAACCTGCAGTAAAGCGGCATGGGTATCGACCTGTTTATAAGAGAGACGACCAAAAGCCTTGATATGCAGATCGCTGATTTGCGCGATGACCGTGGGTTGAACAGACACAACAGACTCCTTAGCAACTAAATTCCAGCGCGGCCTGGCGGGTCAGCGACCAGCTGATGCGCTGTCCCGCCTGCCAGATTTCGCGGGCATGACGCTCGACCTGAATGGGGTTATCCAGCCCGATATCGATCAGTAAGCGCTGCGAGGCGCCAAGAAATGTACTGCCCACCACCACACCGCGCTGGGCATAGCGGGTGTCGTCGGCCAGCAGCACATCTTCCGGGCGGCAAAAACGCAGGGGATGACCGTCGGGATCGTGCGCAATGCAGTTTATGGCGCCCACAAAATCCGCTACAAAGCGGGAGGCCGGGCGCTGATAAATTCCCTGCGGAGTATCGAGCTGCACCAGACGGCCCTGCTCCATCACCGCGATGCGATCGCCCAGCGCCATCGCCTCCTGCTGATCGTGGGTGACGTAAACCGCGGTGATCGCCAGCCGCTTGAGCAGCGCGCCGATCTCCAGCCGTAGTCGATCGCGCAGCCTGGCGTCAAGCGCCGCCAGCGGCTCATCGAACAACAGGACTTTAGGCCGGGCGGCCAGCGCACGTGCCAGCGCCACCCGCTGCTTCTGCCCGCCGGACAATTTATCAATCGCCCGGTGGGACAGATGTGTCAGGTCAACCAGTGCCAGCATCTCCGCGACCCGCGCATCACGCTCGGCACGTGGCACGCCCTGCACCTTCAGACCATAGGCGACGTTCTGCGCCACGTTGAGCGTCGGGAACAGCGCGTAGTTCTGAAACACCATGCCAACATTGCGTTTCTCAATCGGCAGCGCGGTGACGTTACGCTTGTCAAACCAGATCTCTCCCGGGGGATCGCTGCTATCCAGACCGCTGATAATACGCAGCAGCGTGGTTTTGCCACAGCCTGACGGCCCCAGCAATACCAGTGTTTCACCGGCGTGAACCCGCAGGTCGAGCGGATGCAGCGCGACCTGCTGATTAAAGCGACGCGAGCAGTGGCTCAGCGTCACGTTGACGGCCTCATTCATACGGTTTCCTCTCTCTGCTGCCGCGAAGATTGCCGTTCCAGCCAGTGATTACAGGCGTTGAGCAACAGCAGCAGCGGTAAAATCATCATAATAAAGATCAGGGTATAGGCGGACCCGACTTCCAGCCGCATCGAGGTGTAGCTGTCGGCCAGACCGACCGGCAGGGTTTTGGTCAGTGGCGTGTGCAGCATCCAGGTAATGTTGAACTCCCCCACCGACAGGGTGATCACCATAAATGCGCCCGCCAGAATGCCGTTGCGGCAGTTCGGGACGACCACGGTAAAGAAGCGGCGCCAGAAGCCCGCCCCCAGGCTGGCGGCGGCTTCTTCAAGGCGCGGCAGATCAATCGCCTGCATCACCGACAGCACCGGTCGGATCATAAAGGGCAAGGTAAAGAGCACATGGCCGATCAGGATGAAGAGCCAGCTGTCGCGCAACGCGCTGAACTGACCATAGAGCAGAATGATGCCCAGTGCGGTGGCCAGGCCCGGCAATGCGACTGGCAGCATCAGGCACTCCTCAATGCGGCTGGCCCAGCGTGACGGTGATTTCAGTAAGCCCCAGGCGGCCGGCACGCCAGCGATAACCGTCACCGCCAGACAACTCAGAGCGATCAGCAGCGACAGCCAGAAGGTGTCGGCATACATCTGCCACACCTGTTCCACCCACTTCAGCGTCAGGCCGCTGCGCAGGCCAGTGAAATAGTTCTGCGTGACGCCCGCCAGCATCGAGAGCACAACCGGCACAATCATAAACAGCGCGGTGAGGCTGGTGATCACCACCTGCAGCCAGAACAGCCCCCGGCGTTTCATGTCTTCTCCTTACGGCGGGCAGCCAGTCCGTTCGCCAGCATCAGCGCCAGCCAGGCCACCGCCCCCATCACCACCGAAAGCGCCGCTGCGGTGGCAAAGTTGGCGTAATTAGTGAACTCACCATAAATGGTCAGCGGCAGCACCGCGAGCTCTGTGCCAAGGGTAAATGCGGTGCCAAAGGCGCCCATGCTGGTGGCGAAACAGAGCGCGCCGCAGGAGAGCAGCGCCGGTTTCAGGCCAGGAATGATGACGTCATTGATGATGCGCCACTGGCTGGCACCCAGCGATCGGGCGGCCTCTTCCAGCGAACGGTCCAGCTTTTCACTGGCCGCCACCAGCGTCACGATGGCGCGCGGCAGCGAAAAATAGAGATAGCCAATAAATAAACCGCTGAGCGAATAAGCAAGGACCCAGCGCTCATGAAACAGACTGAGACTGAGTTGCGCCAGAACACCCTGACGCCCCGCCAGCATGACCATCAGAAATCCCACCACCACGCCCGGAAAGGCCAGCGGAAAGGTCAGCAGCGCCAGCAGCGTGCCTCGCCCGGTAAAGCGCTGCCGTGCCAGAAAGCAGCCGACCACCGCAGCAATCAGCAGCGTCACCAGCGTGACCGCCGCCGAGAGCAGCACGGTATTCAGCAGGCTTTGCAGATATTGCGGCTGGCTGATTACCGTCCAGTAGCCGCTGTGGTGAGTTGTACGATCTTCCGTCATACCGATCTGCAACAGACGAGCAAACGGCAACAGCCAGAAGGCAGCAAAGAACAGCAGCGCAGGCAGCAGCATCCACGGCCAGTTTGCCCCCAGCGGCCGAAGGCGGTGGCGAACTGAGTCGCCAGCAGCAAACGGATTGATCTCTGAGAGTGACATCAGCGGATCTCGCTCAGATAACGGGCGGAGAAGCTCTTCTGCGCGTCGGCCATCTGCTGATAATCCACCGTGTGAGCGCGCGCATAGTCGCTGTCAGGCAGAAAATATTTCTTCGCTTCGGGTGACATCGCCCCCGCCCGGACCGGACGCAGCCAGGCATTAGCCCAGATCGCCTGACCGGCATCTGACAGCACGAAATCGATCACTTTCTTACCGTTGGCCGGATGCGGCGCATTTTTCACCAGGCTGATGACGTAAGGCACCGTGACCGTCCCCTCGCTGGGGATCACAAATTCCACATTGGCGTGATCTTTGTAGCGGGCGCGATAGGCATTGAAGTCGTAGTCGATCAGAATCGGGATTTCGCCTGAAATCAGCCGGGCATAGGCGGTCTGCTTAGGCACAATCGGCTGGTTGCGTTGCAGTGCTTTGAACCAGTTGATGGCCGGGGTGAAGTCATGAAGACTGCCGCCTTTCGCCTGGTTCACCGCGACGGCTGCAACGTAGCCCACAAAGGCGCTGGCCGGATCAAGATAACCCACCATGCCTTTATATTCCGGCTTCAGCAGATCATCCCAGGAACGCGGCACCGGCGCGCCACCCAGCGCATCAACATTGACCATAAAACCCATGGTACCGGAGTGCAGCGCTACCCACTTGCCAGCAGGATCTTTCATGCCTGCCGGGATCTGATCCCAGTTTGCCGGTTTGTAAGCGCTGACCACGTCTGCACTGACTGCCTGAATGCCGAAGCTGACGCCGTAATAGACCACGTCGGCGACCGGATTGCTTTTCTCGGCGACCAGCTGCGCCAGCGCCTGACCCGAATTTTTATTATCCTGCGGCACATGAATGCCCGTCGTTTTTTCGATCGCCTGGAGCTGTGTCGCCCAGTCGGCCCACTCTGGCGGGCAGTTGTAGCAGATAGCATTTTCAGCCGCCTGCGCCCACGATGAGGCAAGCGTGCATCCGGCCAGCAGCGCAGCGCTGGCGATAGGTTTGAAGTTAACGGTGAGTGACATGATGTTCCCCTGAAAAAGAGCCATGAAATGCCGGGGCGACACTCTCCCCGAAACGTAAATGATGAGCCAGCAGATGGGTTTTACCGCCGACGGGATTCAGAAGCAGGTCAATGGCGCGCGCGCCCATTAGCGCAATCGGCTGCACCACGCTGGCCAGTGAAGGTGAAAGCTGTTCGCCCAGCTCAATGCCATCGAAGCCGACCACGGAGAGCTGATTCGGAACGCTGACGCCGGCACGCGCAGCGGCGCCCAGCAGGCTGATAGCCAGCAGATCGTTACTGCAAATCACCGCCGTCAGCGGCGAAGGTGAATTAATCAGCGGCAGCAGCGGATGGAAATCGGACTGGATATGGCTGGGCATCTCAATCATCGCCTGCGGCGTCAGACCGGCCTGCTGCATGGCATCGCAGTAGCCGAGATAGCGCAGACGGGCGCGGTCAGATTGCTGCATAGGACCCGCAGCCATCACGATGTGGCGGTGGCCCAGTGACACCAGATGGGCGGTCGCTTCGGCAATGGCTTTGCGGTTATCTACGCACAGCGCGGGCCATTCGTGCTGTTGCGGAACGTTGTGGGTCAGCACGAAGGGCATCTTCGCCGCTGCCAGTGTCGGCAGCAGCGCACTGCTGTCGGCATCTGCCACCGTCAGTACCAGACCGGCGACACGCTGGTGCAGCATATGTTCGACAATGGCCGCTTCCCGCTCAGCCTGATAATCACTGGTTGCTACCAGCAGCCCATATCCCGCCAGACAAGCCTGCTGCTCCATCGCCTGTAACTGCATGGCAAAAACCGGATTGAGCAGTGAAGGCAACAGGACGCCAAGCGTGGTGGAGTGCTGGGTGCGGAGCTGACGGGCAATATGATTCGGACGGAAACCGATCTGTTCCGAGGCGGCAAGCACCTTTTGCAGCGTGCCCGGTTTTAGCAGATGAGGGTCAGAAAAGGCGCGCGCAGCGGTTGCGCGGGAGACCCCTGCCAGTCTGGCTACGCTGATTAAATCGGTCATGACTGCCTCGTTTATTGTCGATGAGATCGATCTCATTGCGACAACACTAGCGGCGTTCTATGACAGGGACATCACAGCAATTTGACGGGAAGGTGACAGCGGCAGTGACGCCGCTGTGGGGGAATTAAAGCATCAGGAAGGCGTAACCGCTGTTTTCCAGGGTCGCAACGGTGGTGCCGCTGGAGATGGTATGAGTGACCATCGGGTCGATCCAGTTGCGCTCAAGCTGATGAAACGCCACTGACTGATCGCAGATAGTGACCTGAACGCCCGCTTTTTTCAGTTCGCTGATCAGCTTCAGGTTCGGGTTATCGACGCCGTAGGCTTTGCTGAACTGGTCATTATTCAGCGCTGATGAAACCGCGTCGCCGTTAATTGATACCACAAATTTCAGCTGGTCGAGTGGCACACCTGCCGCATAATAGAGGTTGGTGACGCGCGCTACGCGCTCCAGACCGAGATTCGGCTTACGAATATCCCCTTCACTGCGGTTGATCTGAAATACTATTTTATTACTCAGGCCCGCTGTCGTGCCGGGTTTAAATGCAGGCGTATCGACATAATGTATTTTGCCGTAGCCTTCAATCGCTGGCGTACTCCAGAAATCAGCAGGTTCGGATTTATTATCCGCCATTTTTCCGCTGACCTTATCGAATAATTCCGGCAACTGTAAAACATTGCCTCCGATAAATCCCGCTACGGCTGCCATCACCACTAAAGCTGCTGGACGCATTAACTCTTCTCCCGATCGTTTAAAACATTAATTACATTGCCAGCCACGCGTATCCCTGGTTTTGCAGGGTTGATACGGTGGTCGGACTGGAAAGCGCATGGACTACAGATTTATCAATCCAGTTATTAGGATAGTGATGGAATGCCACGGACTGATCGCAGACCGAGACTTTCACTCCCGCCTGATTCAGCTCATTAATCAGCTTCAGGTTTGGATTTTCGATGCCATAAAACTTTTTAAAATGGGCGTTATCCAGCATGGCGGGCGTCGCATCGCCGGTGACCGAAACGACAAACTTCAGCTGATCGGCCGGAATGCCGGAGGCGATATATAAATTCACCACGCGCGCCACACGCTCCAGTCCCAGATTGGGCGCGGTCATCGCGCCATCGCTTCGGGTAATCTGGAAAACAATTTTATTGCTCAGGCCCGCCACCGGTTTAAACGCGGCGTCGGGCTCATAATGAATTTTGCCGTAACCTTCAATCGCTGGTGTGCTCCAGAATCCCGGGGCTTCCTGTGGCTCGGTTGCAAAATGGCGTGTCACTTTGTCATAAATCTCGCCACTCTGTGTGACAGCCGCGCCAACGACTCCGCCAATAATGGCGATTAACGCGTATGAAACAACTGAACGCATAACACTTCTCTCCGGCAAATAATGTCTGGCAGATTCAGGACTGAATCAGGTCGGCTATCTATATCACAGCGCAGGCATAATTCTCGCCTGCGTAAATTCAGGTCAGCGCGCGGCTGATAACTGCTGAAATTATTCACCTTCCGTATTAATCGAAAAGTTTCATTATGAGGAAAAAAAGGTCTTAATCAGAATGGACCTGACTCTTTGTGCTCTTTTCACTTCCTGTGACATTAACAGCAATAAATAACAGCCAGGCGTAGCTGGAATAAGCAGGATAAAGGCGGGAGCTACGATTTAATTTATCAATGGCGAAGAGGAGATTCACGGCTCAGAGAGGGCTATTTTTTCAGAGTAGACCTGGAAAAACTCATGCCATAGTCAGTTTTTTTGAGTGAATTTACATAACTTTAAAAAAATCCGCTCACAGGCTAAATCTGCGCGGCAGCAGATTCTGCTTTATTCTGCCGAAGCGCATTGGGAATAAATGAATAAGGCGTTACTTAACCGCTCACAAACCCGGCGATACTCCGCCGGTTTTTATTCGTTTAAGCGCGGTTTAAGTTGGCAGGATGTTCAGTTTTTTTCGTCAAAATGGGCGATCTTGCACAAATTACGTCGGTCGCTTGCCAGAAAACGACATTTCATTCTTTTGATGCTCTGGTTAAGATAGTCACGAACCGTCGTTATCTGCGAAAAATGGAACATTCCCGCTGCGCACCTGTCCATTTTCAGGGCCTCTCTACAGGATTAAGGCATGTTGAACCGGTTAAAGAAAACGCTGATCGCCGCGCTCCTTCCGACGCTCATTTTCACTACTCTGTCACCTGCTTACGCCGATGTCAGTGATTCACTTCCCGATATTGGCACTACGGCCGGTTCGACGCTGTCGATTAATCAGGAACTGCAGATGGGCGACTTTTATGTACGCCAGCTGCGTGCCAGTGCGCCGCTGATCAACGATCCGCTGCTTAATCAGTATATTAATCAGCTGGGTCAGCGACTGGTATCGCACGCCGACTCAGTGAAAACCCCGTTCCACTTCTTTCTGATTCAGAACGATGAGCTCAACGCCTTTGCCTTTTTTGGTGGCAACGTGGTGCTGCACTCAGCGCTGTTCCGCTATACCGAAAATGAAAGCCAGCTGGCGTCAGTAATGGCGCATGAGATCTCACACGTTACCCAGCGCCATCTGGCGCGCGCAATGGAAGATCAGAAGCGCAATGCGCCACTGACATGGGTCGGTGCGCTGGGCTCTATTCTGCTGGCGATGGCCAATCCGCAGGCGGGCATGGCAGCACTGACCGGCACTCTGGCGGGAACTCAGCAGGGGATTATCAGTTTTACCCAGGGTAATGAGCAGGAAGCTGACCGCATCGGAATTCAGGTACTGCAGCGCGCCGGGTTTGATCCTCAGGCGATGCCGAACTTTTTACAGAAGCTGGCCGATCAGAGCCGCTTCTCTTCGAAGCCTCCTGAAATTCTGCTGACGCATCCCCTGCCTGACAGCCGTCTGGCGGATGCCCGCAACCGCGCTAACCAGATGCGGCCGGTGGTGGTGCAATCTACAGAAGATTTCTATCTGGCAAAGGTGCGTTCACTGGGCATGTACTCCACCGGGCGTAATCAGCTCACCGACGAACTGCTGAGCCAGTATGCCAGCGGCAATTCTCGTGAGCAGCTGGCGTCACAATATGGCAAAGCCATACAGTTTTTGCAGGCGAAAAGCTTTGCCGATGCGAAGCGGATTATGACGCCGCTGCTGGCGAAACAGCCGAATAACGTCTGGTTCCTGGATCTTATGTCAGACATCGATATCGGCCTGAATCAGCCACAACAGGCGATCGCCCTGCTCAGCGCCGCCACCAGTGCAAAAAACAGCCCGGTGGTGCAGCTCAACCTGGCCAACGCCTACGTTGAAGCGAAACAGTATGCCAACGCCAGCCGTATTCTGAATCGCTACACCTGGGCTAATAAAGATGATCCCAACGGCTGGGATTTGCTGGCCCAGGCGTCTGCACAGCAGGGACTGAATGATGAAGAGTTATCGGCGCGGGCAGAGAGTCTGGCGCTGAATGGCCAGCTCGATCAGGCGATCACCGCGCTTGGCAGCGCCAGCGCACAGGTGCCGCTCGGCAGCCTGAAACAGGCGCGCTACGATGCCCGTATCGATCAGCTGCGCCAGTTACAACAGCGCTTTAAGCAATATCAGAAAGGTTGAGCATTCACGCTGCGAATAAAGGAGAGTCTGAGATGGTGACGATTTACCACAACCCGCGCTGCAGCAAGAGCCGCGAGACGCTGGCGCTGCTGAACGCCCGCGGGATAGAGCCGGACGTGGTGCTCTATCTGCAAGCGCCGCCCGATCGCGAGACGCTGCAAATCCTGTTACAGAAACTGGGAATGCAGAGCGCACAGCAGTTGATACGGACTAAAGAGGCGATCTATAGCGAACTGGCACTCAGCGACAAAAGCGAAAGTGCGCTGCTGGATGCGCTGGTGGAACATCCGGTGCTGATTGAAAGGCCGATAGTGATCAATGGCGACAAGGCGCGGATCGGGCGTCCGCCCGAAGCGGTGCTCGACCTGTTTTAAAGGCCGAGTGTCTCTTTCACAAACGGAATGGTGAGTTTACGCTGGGCGCTGATCGAGGCGCGATCAAGCCGATCCAGCGTATCAAACAGGGTGCGCATTTCACGATCCAGTCGCTTCAGCAGGAAGCGCCCCACATCTTCCGGCAGCTCAAATCCGCGTAACCCGGCGCGCAGTTGCAGCGCCTGTAATTTATCTTCGTCGGAGAGAGGCTGCAGGCGATAGATCTGCCCCCAGTCCAGCCGCGAGGCGAGATCGGGCAGTTGCAGATTAAGCTGGCGTGGCGGACGATCGCCGGTAATAAACAGGCGCGTATTGCCGGTTTCCAGAATACGGTTATAGAGATCGAAGATCGCCATTTCCCATTCAGGCTCGCCTGCAATGCACTCGATGTTATCGATGCAGACCAGTGACAGCTGCTCCATCCCTTCCAGTACTTCCGGTACAAACCAGGTGCGTTTATCCAGCGGAACGTAACCGACCGCTTCGCTGCGCGCTGACATCTCGGCGCACGCGGCGTGCAGCAAATGGCTCCGCCCTCCGCCTTCGCGTGACCAGAAGTAGAGATAGCTGCCATGTTGTTGGTTGAGAGCGCCTTTCAGCGCGGCAATCAGCGACGGGTTTTCCCCCGGCCAGAAGCTGGAGAAGGTTTCATCGTCAGGTAAATAGAGTGGCAATGACAATTGTGCCGGCGTGTTCAGAAGCACCTCAGCAAGAGAACAAGCAAAAAATCGGGGGAAGTCTAACACAGTTTTCAGAAAGAGATGAATGGGGCGTCCCTGCCCCGATCCTGTCAGGCTTGCTGCGATCACGGCTCGCGCGATTCTTCAGCCTCCAGCACCACTTCTTCCGGGCGCAGCAGTGAGATCATACGGAAGATCAACGCTAATCCAACCCCTACGATTGTCGCCAGCGCCATGCCTTTCAGCTCTGCAGCACCGATATGCACCTTCGCACCGCTGACGCCGATGATCAGGATCACCGAGGTCAGGATCAGATTTTGCGCTTTGTTGTAATCGACTTTGGATTCGATCAACACCCGGATACCGGATGCGCCGATCACGCCATACAGCAGCAGCGACACGCCGCCCATTACCGGTACCGGGATCGCCTGGATCACCGCCGCCAGTTTGCCGACACAGGAGAGCAGGATCGCCAGAATCGCCGCGCCGCCAATCACCCAGGTACTGTAGACGCGGGTAATTGCCATCACCCCGATGTTTTCGCCGTAGGTGGTGTTAGGCGTTGAACCAAAGAAGCCGGAGATGACCGTTGATAAGCCGTTGGCGAACATCGAACGATGCAGGCCAGGGTCGCGAATCAGATCTTTCTTTACGATGTTGGCGGTGACCACCAGATGACCGATATGCTCGGCAATCACCACCAGCGCCGCAGGCAGGATCGTCAGCATCGCCACCCACTCAAAGCGCGGGGTATAGAAAGTTGGCAGCGCAAACCAGGGTGCTTTAACCACGCCGCTCCAGTCAACGATGCCCATAAATGCAGAGAGCAGATAACCCGCTACCACCCCGACCAGAATCGGGATGATCGCCAGGAAGCCACGAAACAGCACGGAACCGAATACCGTCACTGCCAGCGTGACCAGCGAAATCAGCACGGTTGTACTGTCGGGCGCACTGCCTTCCGCGGGCAGCAGACCTGCCATATTTGCGGCAACACCCGCCAGCTCCAGACCGATGACGGCGACAATCGCGCCCATCGCCGCCGGGGGAAACATCACATCGAGCCAGCCGGTGCCCGCGCGTTTGACAATCAGCGCCACCAGACAGAACAGCACGCCGCACAGGATAAATCCGCCCAGCGCGACCTCATACCCCAGCGGCAGCAATAGCAGTACTGGCGAGATAAAGGCAAAACTGGAACCGAGGTAAGCGGGAATTTTGCCTTTACAGATAAAGAGGTAGATCAGCGTCCCTACGCCGTTAAATAACAGCACCGTCGCCGGGTTGATGTGGAACAGAATCGGTACCAGTACCGTGGCACCAAACATGGCGAACAGGTGTTGCAGGCTGAGTGGAATGGTTTGCAGTAACGGCGGTCGTTCACTGACGCCAATGGCGCGACGAGTCATCATTTATCCCCTTGTGTTATTTATCCCCCATGGCGCGCGCCTCTGGCACAGCAGCAGGCACGCCGGTGAGCCTCGCAGCCACACCAAACCCGTTCGGGGATCTTTTTTTTGCCAAAAAAAAGCCGACTCTCTGGTCGGCTATGCGATTTATTTGGTTCCGAAAATCTTGTCCCCGGCATCGCCGAGCCCGGGAATGATGTAACCCTTCTCATTCAGTCCCTGATCCACTGACGCGGTGTAAAGCTCAACGTCAGGATGCGCTTTCTCCAGCGCGGCAATCCCTTCTGGTGCGGCAACCAGTACCAGCACTTTAATGCTGGTGCAGCCCGCTTTCTTCAGCAGGTCGATGGTGGCAATCATGGAACCGCCAGTCGCCAGCATAGGATCGACGACCAGCGCCAGGCGCTCTTCGATGTTAGAGACCAGCTTCTGGAAATAGGGAACCGGCTCCAGTGTCTCTTCATCACGGTAAACACCTACCACGCTGATACGGGCGCTGGGAACGTGCTCCAGCACCCCTTCCATCATGCCAAGACCGGCACGCAGAATCGGCACCACCGTGATTTTTTTGCCTTTGATCTGATCGATCTCTACCGGGCCATTCCAGCCCTCAATGGTTACGCGCTCTGTTTCCAGATCGGCGGTCGCTTCGTAGGTCAGCAGGCTGCCCACTTCAGACGCCAGCTCGCGAAAACGCTTTGTACTGATATCATGCTCACGCATCAAGCCCAGTTTATGTTTGACCAGCGGGTGTCTGACTTCCACGATCTTCATTGGTGTTCTCCCGGAATGAGTTGAGCTAAAAAAAAATCGCGGGATTATACCGCCTTTTACGCTCCGCGCCACCTGCTCTTGCGCAAAGCCGCGGGTTTTACCGGGACAAATAGAGGATTAATGAAAATCGCCCGATGCGCAATCCCGGACTCGCAAACGTTTGCCTGCACTGATAGAATTGCCGCGCTTTATTTTAAACCACCAACCGCAACTCGCGTGGGGACCTCGCAGTGACCGACAAAACCTCTCTCAGTTACAAAGACGCCGGTGTTGATATTGATGCTGGTAACGCTCTGGTTGACCGTATTAAAGGCGTAGTGAAAAAGACGCGTCGCCCGGAAGTGATGGGTGGACTGGGCGGTTTTGGTGCGCTTTGCGCGCTGCCGCAAAAATACCGTGAACCGGTGCTGGTCTCCGGCACCGATGGCGTTGGCACCAAGCTGCGTCTGGCGATGGATCTCAAACGTCACGATGCCATTGGTGTTGACCTGGTGGCGATGTGCGTCAACGACCTGGTAGTACAGGGCGCCGAGCCCCTCTTCTTCCTCGACTACTACGCTACCGGCAAACTGGATGTGGATACCGCCTCTGCGGTGATCACCGGCATCGCCGAAGGTTGTCTGCAGTCGGGTTGTGCGCTGGTGGGCGGTGAAACCGCTGAGATGCCAGGCATGTATCACGGTGAAGATTACGATGTGGCCGGTTTCTGTGTTGGCGTGGTGGAAAAGTCAGAGATCATTGATGGCAGCAAGGTGCAGGATGGCGATGTACTTATCGCTCTCGGCTCCAGCGGCCCGCACTCCAACGGCTATTCGCTGGTGCGTAAGATTCTGGAAGTCAGCAACACCGATCCGCTGGCTGAACAGCTGGAAGGCAAACCGCTGGCCGATCATCTGCTGGAACCGACCCGCATCTACGTGAAAAATATCCTGAGCCTGATTGAGCAGGTCGATGTGCACGCTATCGCACACCTGACCGGCGGCGGCTTCTGGGAGAATATTCCGCGCGTGCTGCCCGACAACACTCAGGCCGTCATCGACGAGAAGAGCTGGCAATGGCCGGCCGTCTTCAGCTGGTTACAGCAGGCAGGCAACGTCAGCCGTTTCGAGATGTACCGCACCTTTAACTGCGGCGTCGGCATGATCATCGCCCTGAGTCCGGCAGACGCGGACAACGCGATTGCGCTGATGCAGGCTGCGGGCGAGAAAGCCTGGAAGCTCGGCGTAATTAAAGCGTCTGATGCCGAAGAGCGTGTGGTCATTAACGGATGAAAAAGCTGGTTGTACTGATTTCCGGCAACGGAAGTAACCTTCAGTCCATCCTTGACGCCTGTGCAAGCGGGCGGATTCACGGCAGCGTGGCTGCCGTGTTCAGCAACCGCGCCGCCGCTTATGGCCTGACGCGGGCGCAGGAAGCAGGCATTCCTGCCCACTCGCTTGCCGCCAGCGACTTCACTGACCGCGAAGCCTTCGATCGCCAGCTCATCGCTGAAATCGAAGCCTACAGTCCAGACCTGATTGTGCTGGCAGGATATATGCGCATTCTCAGCAGCGCGTTCGTAGCCCATTTTCACGATCGCCTGCTGAATATCCACCCTTCCCTGTTGCCGAAATATCCGGGTCTGCATACGCATCGTCAGGCGCTGGAAAATGGCGATAGCGAACATGGCACCTCCGTGCATTTCGTCACTGATGAGCTGGATGGGGGTCCGGTGATCCTGCAGGCCAAAGTCCCGGTTTTTCCCGGCGACAGCGAAGCGGAGATTACGGAGCGGGTGCAGCATCAGGAGCATGCCATCTATCCGATGGTAATCGGCTGGTTTGTTGAGGGTCGTCTGGCGATGCGTGACGGCAAGGCCTGGCTGGATGGCGAACCGCTGCCGCCGCGGGGTTATGCTAACGACTGACCCGACAGGGGAAGCCGGGGCTTCCCCTGAAGTGCTGGCGGTCGGGGTAAAGGCTCAGGGAACCATTGAGCCGTCTGACATAACAACCTGCTCTGCTCCCGTTACTGACTTAACCGTAGCGCCCCGTAATATAATCTTCGGTCCGTCGCTGTTTTGGCGCGGTAAAGATACGGTCAGTCTCATCAAACTCCACTAACGCGCCCTGATGCATAAACGCGGTGTAATCTGACACGCGAGAAGCCTGCTGCATGTTGTGCGTCACCAGCACCAGCGTGAAATGCTGCTTGAGCGTGGTCATCAGCTCTTCAATCACCAGCGTGGAGATGGGATCGAGCGCGGAGGTCGGCTCATCCAGCAGCAGAACTTCCGGTTCAATCGCAATGGCGCGGGCAATCACCAGCCGCTGCTGCTGTCCGGTAGAGAGCGTCAGCGCATTCTGTGACAGCTGATCTTTGACCTCACTCCACAGCGCCGCCGCGCGCAGCGCACGTTCACAGGCTTCGTTCAGCACCCGCCGGTCGCGTACACCCTGTAAACGCAGCCCGTAGACCACATTTTCATAGATCGATTTTGGAAAAGGATTGGGCCGCTGAAACACCATGCCGACCCGACGACGCAGCGCCGAGAGATCCTGCTCGGGTCGCAGGATCGGCTGCGATCCCAGCAATACCTCACCCTCGACCCGGCAATGATCAATCACATCATTCATGCGATTAAAGCAGCGCAGCAGCGTCGATTTGCCACAGCCGGAGGGACCAATCAGTGCGGTAATCTTGTTTTTCGGCACCTGCAGCGAAATAGCCTGCAGCGCCTGGCGCTCGCCATACCACAGCGACAGCTGGTTAACGGTCAGCGCGATATCCGTGTCGGACGTCATAGTCATAGCCTGTTATTGAGTCATAAGGCGATAGCGTTCACGCAGACGGTGACGCAGGCCCATCGCCAGCAGATTAAGCGACAGAATAATCAGCACCAGCAGGAGCGCGGTGGCGAACACCAGCGGCCGGTCAGCTTCAATATTCGGACTCTGAAACGCCAGATCGTAAATCTGGAAGCCCAGATGCATAAATTTGCGATCCAGATGCAGATAAGGAAACACCGCGTCGACGGGCAGTTCCGGCACCATTTTTACCACGCCAACCAGCATCAGCGGCGCGGTTTCACCAGCGGCACGCGCCACCGCCAGAATCAGGCCGGTCAGCATGGCAGGCACCGCCATCGGCAGCACCACGTTCCACAGGGTTTCCGCCTGAGTCGCGCCCAGCGCCAGCGACCCCTGCCGCAGGCTGTTGGGAATGCGGGATAGTCCCTCTTCGGTCGCCACAATCACCACCGGCAGCGTTAGTAACGCCAGAGTCAGCGACGCCCACAGCAAACCAGGTGTCCCGAAGGTGGGATTGGGCAGCGCGCTGGCGAAGAAGAGCTGGTCTATCGTGCCGCCCACCAGCCAGACAAAGAAGCCCAGACCAAATACGCCATAGACGATTGAAGGAACACCTGCCAGATTGACCACCGCAATGCGTACCAGTCTGGTCAGCGCATTGCGCCCGGCATATTCATGCAGCCAGATGGCGGCGATGACACCCAGCGGCATCACGACCACCGACATCAGCAGCACCATCAGCACGGTGCCAAAGATCGCCGGGAACGCCCCGGATTCACTCTCGCCTTCAGCGGGTGAATCACTGACGAAACGCCACAGTTGATGCAGAAAATGCAGCGTTTTGCCGGTCAGCGTCATCGCGTTCGGCTTCCAGCTGTCAACGATTTCGGTCAGCGGGATCGCATGTTCGGTGCCATGCACATCCCGCAGGATTAACAGATCGCGCTGACTCTGCTGTTGCAGCGAAGCCAGTGTCTCGCTCAGCTGATTAAACCGGCGCTGCAAAGCGGCCTGATTGGCCTGATATTCTGACTCGGCCTGCAGATCAAAGCGCCCGGCAGCACGGTTTGTGGCCGCCTGCTCATCAAGCTGCTCACGCTGGCTGTTGAGGCGCGCCATATCGACCCGGCGAATCTGATTAGCCTGCCGCACCAGCATCTGCACCTGTCCGAGCCGCTGATGCAGCAGTGCATCGGGATCCTGCGCAGTCAGCTCTTCATTATCCTCACGCAGGCCGACAAACCAGCCGTATGCCTGACCGTGGCTGCGGCGCTGCAGCACCATGATGTCCGCTGGCTGGCTGACCTGCGCCGCCGTGCGACTGTAAACCACCCGGAAATCGGGTGCGTCCCAGTCACGGTTACCGGTTTTAATCAGATAGCGATTAACCTGTCCGCCGCTGTTGCCCTGCTCATCTGCCGGGGCCGGAAAGCGCCACTGATGTTCCAGGGTTTCACCCAGCAGCCGCGTCTCGCCCCCTTCAGGCTGGCTAAACGTGTAGAGATCGACGCGCTGCGGCCAGAAAGCGCGCACGCCCTGCCAGGCCAGTAACCCAATCAGCAGCGTAAAGGCCAGCAGGCAGACGGCTACGGCACCGGCGGTTAGCCAGCGCCAGCGATCGTTCTGTCGCATCGCTTTCATGCCTGCTCCTCGTGCTGGCTGTAGCGCTGGCGCAGCCGCTGACGGATCAGCTCGGCAACCGTGTTGATCACCAGCGTAAACAGCAGCAGCATCAGGGCGCTAAGAAACAGCACGCGATAATGGGCACTCCCCGCCGCCGCTTCCGGCATCTCAATGGCGATATTGGCGGACAGCGCGCGCAGGCCGCTGAACAGGCCACCTTCACTTTGCGGCGTGTTGCCGGTCGCCATCAGCAAAATCATGGTTTCTCCTACGGCACGCCCCAGACCAATCATCAGGGCGGCAAAAATACCGGCGGAAGCACCCGGCAGCACGACGCGGGTCAGGGTTTGCCACGGCGTCGCGCCCAGTGCCAGCGAGCCCTGCCCTAACGCTGCGGGCACGCTGAACAGCGCATCCTCAGAGAGGGTAAAGATCAGCGGTACCAGCGCAAAGCCCATCGCCAGCGCGGCCACCAGCAGATTGCGCTGTTCGTAATGCGGCAGCCAGTCGCCCGCATCCGGTATCAACAGCGTGGGCAGCCACAGCGTCAGCAGCGTGACCAGCAGCAACAGCGGCAGCAGAATCAGCACTTCACGACCCGGCTGACGCCAGCGCGGCGGTAAACGCGCGATGAATACGCCGCACAGCAGCAGCGTGCCCGCCAGCGTCAGCGGCAGCAGCAGCACACCTACCAGCGCCTGACCAATATGCGGCGCGAGCCAGATCCCGGCAATCAGCCCCACGACCACGCTTGGCAGCGCACCCATCATCTCAATGGCCGGTTTGACCCAGCGTCGCAGGCCTGGCGCCATAAACCAGGCGGTGTACATCGCCGCCGCCAGCGCCAGCGGTGTGGCAAACAGCAGCGCTAAACTCGCCGCTTTCAGCGTACCCATCACCATCGGCATCAGGCTGAACTTGGCCTGATAACTGTCACCCGCCGCGGTCGATTGCCAGATCCAGTCCGGTCCGGGGTAATTTTCATACCAGATTTTTTGCCAGAAATTGCGCCAGGTGACGTCCGGCCACGGATTATCAAGCCGCAGAGTCTGCCAGCTTCCCGCCCGTTCAATCAGCAGACTGTCGCCACGTGGCGAAAACTGCGCCAGCACAATGCCAGGTTCCAGCTGACGCTGCAGTATCGGGCCATTCTGCTTGCTGGCAAACAGCCGCAGCATCCCCTGTTTACTGAGCGTCGCAAACACGCGGCGTTGTGATTCCGTCACCAGAATGGTCTCACCGTCGCTGCTGGCAAAAGTACGAATGCGCTGCAGGCGCGGCCCCTGTTCGCTGGCGATAGCAAACCACTGCGTGACGCCGCTGCCATCCTGGATCAGCAGGCTTGTGCCGCCCACCAGCAGATGCAGACTTTTTGGCCGCTGCGGCAGGGCGTGCGTTTCGCGCAATAGTGCACGGTCATCGTCAAGTTGCCAGACCCGCAGCAGATTGCCTTCGGTGGTGTAGAGCAGATCGCCGGACGGCGAGAGCGCCAGCAGATCCAGCTGGCGTTGCGGCAGCGGGATAACCGAGGCCTGGCGATCGGTGCCGAGCGTCAGCACCCGGAGTCCGGCCTCAGTGAGTGCGGCTATACGCCACTGACCCGCATGGCGCGTCGCCAGCGCCATCTTCGTCACTGCGCCATCGGGCAGATGAAACGGTTTATCGCCCAGCGGAAAACGCCACTGCTGGTCGGCGGTTGGCTGAATCAGAGTCAGCGCACCCTGCATATTCAGCAGTAACGTCTGCTCATCGGCACTCCGCACTATCTCCCCGGGCGGCGGGGTCAGGGCCAGTGCCGGTTCCGCAGGCTGACCATCCAGCGGAATAAAACGCGCCGCACCGCGCTCGCTGATGCGCCAGCCGACCTTCCCCTGATTGCCAATCGCTAAGGCTGGCGCACGATCCCAGAGTTGCTGGCTGGCCGCAATCTGCAGGCCCGGCGCATTAAACAGCGGTAATACCACGCCAATCAGCCAGCAGAAGAGCAGCAGCATCAATAGCAGGATCGCCACGCCACAGCAGGTGACCAGTCGCCGTGTCAGACGGTCAACGGCACGACGCTTACGATCGCTGAATTGGACAGGAATGTGGTTTGCGCTCATGCGGTTCCGCTAGCAGGCCAAAATAAGCCGCTATGTTGCCCGTAGCCGATTGATAAGACAACTCCTGGCGTTGGACAACGCTGCCATACTCTCGCCATAATGTTGGTGGATACTGGATCTTCAGTCCTGCAACCGCTAAATGGAGTGAGAATGGGTCAGGTAAAGCTTTATATTGAAAAAGAATTAAGCTGGTTATCCTTTAATGAACGGGTTTTGCAGGAAGCAGCAGACAAAAGCAATCCACTGATTGAGCGGATGCGCTTTCTGGGTATCTACTCCAACAATCTCGACGAATTCTATAAAGTGCGTTTCGCCGACCTCAAACGCCGCATTCTGATTGGTGAAGAGCAGGGTTCCGCCAGTACGCCACGCCATCTGTTTAAGAAAATTCAGCAGCGGGTAATGAAGTCCGATCAGGAGTTTGATGCGTTATATAACGATCTGCTGCTGGAGATGGCACGTAACCAGATCTTCCTGATCAACGAACGTCAGCTCTCATCCAATCAGCAGGCGTGGCTGCGCCACTACTTCAAGCACGAACTGCGTCAGCATATCTCGCCGATTCTGATCACCCATGAAACGGATCTGACCGAATTCCTTAAAGATGACTACACCTATCTGGCGGTAGAGATCATTCGCGGTGACAATATTCAGTATGCGCTGCTGGAAATTCCGTCCGACAAAGTCCCGCGTTTCATCAATTTACCGGCTGAGCCACCGCGCCGCCGTAAGCCAATGATCCTGCTGGATAACATTCTGCGCTACTGCCTGGATGACATTTTTAAAGGTTTCTACGACTACGACGCGCTCAACGCCTATTCAATGAAAATGACGCGTGACGCCGAGTACGACCTGGTCACGGAGATGGAGTCCAGCCTGCTGGAGCTGATGTCCTCCAGCCTGAAGCAGCGACTGACGGCGGAACCGGTGCGTTTCGTCTACCAGCGCGATATGCCAGACACGATGGTGTCGCTGCTGTGCCACAAGCTTTCCATCTCAAACCTGGACTCCATCCTGCCAGGCGGCCGCTACCACAACTTCAAAGACTTTATCGGCTTCCCTAACGTCGGCAAAAATAACCTGGTGAACCGCCCGCTGCCGCAGATTCGCCACATCGGCTTTGATGGCTTCCGCAACGGCTTTGATGCGATTCGCAATCGCGACGTGCTGCTCTACTACCCGTACCACACCTTTGAGCATGTGCTGGAGCTGCTGCGTCAGGCGTCGTTCGACCCCAGCGTGCTGGCGATAAAAATCAACATCTACCGCGTTGCTAAGCATTCCCGCATCATGGATGCGATGATCCATGCCGCCTATAACGGTAAAAAAGTCACGGTGGTGGTGGAGCTGCAGGCGCGCTTTGATGAAGAAGCCAATATTTACTGGGCGAAACGCCTGACTGAAGCGGGCGTGCATGTCATTTTCTCCGCACCAGGCCTGAAGATCCACGCCAAGCTGTTCCTGATTTCACGCCGCGAAGGCGAAGAAATTGTGCGCTACGCGCATATCGGTACCGGCAACTTTAACGAGAAAACCGCGCGTCTCTATACGGATTACTCGTTGCTGACCGCGGATGCGCGCATCACCAATGAAGTACGTCGGGTGTTCAACTTTATTGAGAATCCCTACCGGCCCGTGACGTTCGATCATCTGATGGTCTCGCCGCAGAACTCGCGCCGGATGCTGTATGAGCTAATCGACACCGAAATTGCTAATGCGCAGCAGAATAAGCCCTGCGGCATTACTCTGAAAATCAACAATCTGGTGGACAAAGGTCTGGTTGATCGGCTTTATACAGCCTCCAGCGTAGGGGTGAAGGTCAATCTTCTGGTGCGCGGAATGTGCTCATTAATCCCTGACTTGCCCGGGATCAGTGAAAATATTCGTGTCATCAGTATTGTTGACCGTTATCTGGAACACGATCGCGTCTATATTTTTGAGAATGGCGGCGATAAGAAGGTGTTCCTCTCCTCCGCTGACTGGATGACACGTAACATTGATTACCGTATCGAAGTGGCAGTGGCGATTCTCGATCCCCACATCCGGCAGCGCATACTCGACATTATTGCTATTCAGTTGAGTGATACGGTGAAAGCCCGCATCGTCGATAAAGAGTTGAGTAACCATTACGTCCAGCGCGGCAATCGTCGTAAAGTGCGATCGCAGCTGGCCATTTATGATTACATCAAGAAACTGGAACAACCTGAATAAATCCTATGCCAATTTCTCATAAAAGTACGCCAAAACCCCAGGAGTTTGCGGCGATTGACCTGGGCTCGAACAGTTTCCATATGGTGATTGCGCGGGTTGTCGATGGTGCGATGCAGGTACTGGGCCGCCTTAAGCAGCGCGTCCATCTGGCTGACGGACTGGATGCCCGGCACAACCTCAGCGAGGAAGCGATGGAGCGAGGGTTAGCCTGCCTGGCCCTGTTCGCCGAGCGCCTGCAGGGGTTCAGTCCAAGCAACGTGACGATTGTCGGTACCCATACGCTGCGCGAGGCGGTCAACGCCGAAACCTTCCTGCAACGTGCGGCCGAGGTGATCCCCTATCCGATCGAGGTGATTTCGGGCCATGAAGAGGCTCGCCTGATCTTTATGGGCGTTGAACATACCCAGCCGGAGAAAGGCCGCAAGCTGGTGATCGATATCGGCGGCGGATCAACTGAGCTGGTCATTGGCGAGGATTTTGAACCGCAACTGGTTGAGAGCCGACGCATGGGTTGCGTCAGTTTCGCCCAGCTCTATTTCCCGAAAGGTGAAATCAGCCGTGAAAACTTCCGTCGCGCCCGTTTAGCGGCCGCGCAGAAGCTGGAAACGCTGGCGTGGCAATATCGTCTGCATGGCTGGCAATATGCGCTGGGCGCGTCCGGCACCATCAAAGCCGCCTGCGAAGTGCTGCTGGCGATGGATGAAAAAGAGAAGCTGATTACGCCTGAGCGCCTCGAAAAGCTCTATGACGAGGTGATGAAACACAAATCCTTTGCTGCACTCAGCCTGCCGGGTCTGTCGGAAGAGCGTAAAGGCGTGTTTGTACCCGGGCTGGCGATTCTTTGCGGCGTATTTGATGCGCTGGCCATTCGCGAATTGCGCCTCTCCGACGGTGCGCTGCGTGAAGGCGTGCTCTATGAGATGGAGGGCCGTTTCCGCCATCAGGATATTCGCAGCCGTACGGCACAGAGTCTGGCGAACCATTACGCTATCGACAGCGACCAGGCACGACGCGTGCTCGACACTACCGAGCAGCTTTATCTGCAGTGGCGCGAGCAGAATCAGAAACTGGCGAATCCACAACTGGCCGCACTGCTGAAATGGGCGGCGATGCTGCACGAAGTGGGCCTGACCATTAATCACAGCGGCCTGCAACGCCATTCAGCCTATATTCTTCAAAACACCAACCTGCCGGGCTTCAATCAGGATCAGCAGATGCTGCTGGCGGCGCTGGTCAGATTCCATCGTAAAGCGATAAAGCTTGATGAGCTGCCGCGCGTGACGCTGTTCAAGAAAAAGCAGTTTGTACCGCTGATCTTCCTGCTGCGCCTGGGTACCCTGTTGAATAATCAGCGACAGGCCACCACGCGTCCGGAGGCGTTAACCCTGAAATGCGATGATGGCCACTGGACGCTGACCTTCCCGGCGGGCTACTTCACGCAGAACAACCTGGTTCAGCTCGATCTTGAACGGGAGCAGGTTTACTGGAATGACGTCACGGGATGGAAACTGATCCTCGAAGAAGAAGTCTGACAACACGGGCGCCTGGCGCCCGTTTAACTGAAATGATGAATATGACACAACCAACCGCACCACTTTCAGGCGAAAACTATTTTGCCGAAACCTATGGTTTAACGCCGCCCCACTCCGAAGTGGTTGCGGCGCTGCCCCAGCTCAACGTCGGCAAGGCGCTTGACCTTGGCTGTGGCGTGGGACGCAATACGCTGTTTCTGAATCAGCACGGTTTTGACGTCACGGCGTGGGATCATAATCCGCAAAGCCTGGCGCGCCTGCAGGAGATTATTGCGCAGGAAAATCTCAGCGGCATTCATACCGAGCAGCGCGACCTGAACAACACGCGCTTTAATGGCGGCTTCAACTTTGTGCTGTCGACCGTGGTGATGATGTTCCTTCAGCCGCAGACTATTCCGCAGCTGATTGCCGACATGCAGGCCTGTACGGTCAGAGACGGTTTTAACCTGATCGTGGCGGCGATGAACACGGACGATATGCCCTGCCCGGCTGATTTCTCCTTTGCGTTTAAATCAGGCGAGCTCAGCCACTACTACCGCAACTGGCACATCGTGAAGTACAACGAGCACCCCGGTCAGTTGCATCGCACAGATGAAAATGGCAACCGCATCACCTGTCGTTTTGCGACGCTGCTGGCGCAAAAAGCGAGTTACTGATTTTTATCTGCTGTTTTTTTCAACAGCGATTGATTTCATCAGGCGACTGTGACTAAATATTGCAGTCGCCCCAGATGGGGTCATTACAGGAACCACCCCGCGTGAACAGCGCTATTTCTCCCCGAAGACGTCAAAAAACCGGCACCATGACCCGCATTGTGCTGCTGATTAGTTTTATCATTCTTTTTAGTCGCCTGATTTTTATCCTGCCTGCTGCCTTCGAGCATCATCAGAAACAGAAAGCTATTCCTGAACCGGTTGCCATAACATCAGGCGATACGCGATAACGAATAACGAATAACGACCTTTCGCCTGAAACGCACCTGATACGTAAATGTTATCCAGCTAACTGGACTCTTTTTTGCATCCCTTTTTCAGGCGAAACGCTACACTTCGTGCTGGTGCTTTCAGACTTAAGGGATCCAATGTGTCTGCCTCTCACTCTCAACGTTTAAGTGAAATACGTCATCGCATTCTGACGCTGCTGCTCAGCGAGCACGATCTGGTTGATGCCCTGCTGGAGAAATCGGGCGATCTCAATCCTGAACAGCAACGTGAAAATGCGGCCCAGCGTGACGCGCTGGAGCAGGACATTCTGCAACTGCATGCCGCTGACCTTGCGGATATTCTCGAAGCCCTGCCCGAAGAAGAACGTCAGGCGCTGTGGCGGCTGGTGCCGAACGAGCGGCGCGGCCATGTGCTGGTTGAAGCGTCTGAAACGGTCTGGGCCAGCCTCACCGAAGAGATGAGCGACCGCGATATCCTGCGCGCTATCCAGCCGCTGGATATCGACGATCAGGTCTGGCTGGCGCGTTATCTGCCACGTGACCTGACCGGACGCCTGCTGGCAACGGTGGAGCCCGCCCTGCGCGCCCGCATGCTCGATATGGTGCAGCTTGACCGTGACCGCGTAGGCCGGGTGATGGATTTCAATATCCTGACGGTGCGTGAAGATGTCACGCTTGCAACGGTGCAACGCTTTCTGCGCAAGCGCAAAAGCATGCCGGGCGGTACCGATAAACTCTTTATCACCAATAAAGATAATCAGCTGCTGGGCGAACTGCTGCTGACGGACATCCTGCTTAACAAACCCAAAACCCTGGTGAGCGACGTGATGAACGCCCGCCCTACCACCTTCCAGCTCAATGATAAGGCCGAAGACGCTGCCAGCGCCTTTGAACGTTATAACCTCATTTCAGCCGCCGTTACCGACGCCAGGGGCAAGCTGATTGGCCGCGTGACCATTGAAGACATCATCGACCTGGTGAATGCCGAAAACGAAAGCAACATTCGTAAAATGGGGGGTATCAGTCAGGAAGAGGATGTGTTCGCGCCGGTGCGTAAATCGGTACGTAAACGCTGGGCCTGGCTGGCGATTAATCTCTGCACTGCCTTTGTCGCCTCCCGGGTTATCGGGCTGTTTGAAGGGACGATTTCGCAAATCGTGGCGCTGGCCACGCTGATGCCGATCGTCGCGGGTATCGGCGGCAATACCGGTAATCAGACCATCACCATGATTGTGCGGGCGCTGGCCTTACATCAGGTTGAACCGGGCAACTTTTCGTTTTTGATCGTCCGCGAGCTTGGCGTGGCGCTGATCAACGGCCTGTTCTGGGGCGGCATCATGGGCGGCATCACCTGGCTGATGTATGACAATATGGCGCTGGGCGGCGTTATGATGCTGGCCATGGCGCTTAATCTGCTGCTGGCCGCGCTGATGGGCGTGCTGGTGCCGCTGGTCATGACTAAAATGAATCGCGATCCCGCCGTCGGCTCCAGCGTATTGATCACCGCCCTTACCGACACCGGCGGCTTCTTTATTTTCCTGGGGCTGGCGACGATTTTCCTGCTGCCGCACTGATCGTCAGGCTTGCAGGCCGTAACGTTGCAGCGACCCGTTAAGATTGCGCTGCCGCGTTACCTGTGCCAGCTCTCGGGTCGCCGCAGGCAGCGTATAGTTACCTCGCTGACTCAGCCACTCCAGCACATCCGCTAAGTGCCAGATGGCGGTTTTACCGTCATGCACCGGCAGCGGAAACGGCGGGCGGTGGCTGAGCATCAGCTTACGCATATTCTGACGCGTCATGCCGATGATCTCCGCCACATCCGTCAATCCCACAAAATCGGGTGCGGCTTCCACCAGCGTGGCCCCCGGTATCGCACGCAGCACATCCTCTTCTGCCTGCTTTAATACATCCGTTGCAGAGTCGGACTCCCGGGTGAACTCCAGTGCAATTCTGCCCGGCATGCCCAGGCCGATTAGCGCATCATCACAGCCTGCCGCTGCCAGCGTTTCCAGCAGTTCATCCACCGGCGCATGCCCTTCCGGCAGGCTGAACCGTAATGTGAAACAATATTCCATATGCTTCTCCTTGTGCTGCATCAGGACTTCAGATAGTGACAGTTGTCGACCACGCGTCGCAGCGCGCGGGCATGCTGATGTGCGTTTTTTGGTGTGCTCCAGATACAGGTCAGACAAAACTCCCCACATCGGCACATCAACAGATTTTTCGGACAGTACATTTTGCCCCAGGCGTGATGGCCTCCCGTGACGACCAGCCAGCCATGGGATTCGGCGTAACGTAACGCCGTTTCGATCTCTTTGTTGGGATGCCGCTTCCTTGCCATGTTTTTCCCTATCCTGACGCCGAATTGATAAGTTGTCAACTGACAACCTGATGAAATTATCTTAGTGCGGCTCAGCATGCGCAGACTTTTTCTCGCAGTAAAACAGTCAGGGTATAAACTGGAAAACGTCACACAAAAAACGATCAGCGCCAGAAGTCATCTGGCAGCAGAAGCGATAATCAACGGAGGCAATATGTTTAAAGCAGAGGATTTTGTTCAGTCGAAAACCGGCGGCCCGAAAATGCAGGTGCTGCGCGTAGAAGGCGACACCTTATGGTGTGCACGCGTTGATGATGCGGCGAAAAAAGAGCTCGAAGTGAAAGCAGAGAGCGTCAATCTCTATCACGAAGAGGGTGACTTTGGCGTGTGCTGAGGTGAAACGGCCCCTGACGGGGCCAGACTGTCAGGGCTTATCCTGCTGAAGGTTGTCATTTCCCAGACCGCCAATAAACGGCAGACGCAGCCGGAACGGTGTGAAATCGACTCCCATGTTCAGACCCAGCAGATTGACTTCAAGTCCCTCTTCTGCACCCAGCGTCACTCCCGCCACGCCCAGAATCGACACCTGCAGGCCGCGCCCGGATGGCGGCAGCCCGACCGGACGCCACAGTGGCCGGTAATCTTTACCCAGCGCGTTAGCGGGCAGATCAAGCCTTAAAGCGGGTACTTCGCGGCCAATATGCGCCAGGAAGGTGTTGCTGTTTGGTCCAGGCCAGGCGCGATAGGTTGTCGGCCACGGATAGGATTTAATGGCGGCTTCAATCTGCGGGATCATCGCTTCTGCTTCCGGTCCGCGATGTTCCACCAGCAGCCGCGGTTTTGCGCCATACCAGTAGCCATCAGGCAGGTTGGTGTTGCGCCGGACTTTATCGCCGCTGCCCCAGCTAATCACTTCGTAGCGAGTGAATCGAGTTTCACCTGCGCGCTTGAAGATGATCCACGGATGCACCGCCACCGCCCCTTTCCAGCCATAGGTCGGCGCAGCATAGACCTGTACAATAGCCAGGCTATATAAAGCGCGCGGGTCGGGTGCTATCCCGGACGAATCACGTCGGGCGGTCGCCCAGCCGCCCGGCTCTGCGGTTTCGCTGTGACGCGTCGCCTGCGCAATGCTGGCTCCCAGCGATAGCAGCAGTACGGCAACAAAAAACAGGCTGAACACTTTAAGTGAGAGCATGACAACATTCCTGGTGACGTAAGAATCGCGAATCGCCTGTTCAGCAGGCGGTTTCAGTAAGCGGCGGCTTTGGGATACGGACGATCGGTGAAAGCGGCGGTTAAGAGCGGGACACAACTGACGTCAGTTGCGGGCTTTTACTGCATGGAGGATAGCGTAATTTCCGGCAAAGTGAACAGGAAAACACCAGCGACGGACCTGGATGTGCTGAAAGGTTAAAACAGCGAGTCTGCGCACGGTCAGAGCAATAAAAAAAACCCGCTGAGGAGCGGGCTGCAGACTTATCAGGGATTAACTGGCTGAGGCCAGGTTATTCCCACTCTATTGTCGCTGGTGGCTTACCGCTGATGTCATACACCACGCGGGAGATGCCGTCGACTTCATTGATGATGCGGTTAGAGACACGGCCCAGGAACTCATACGGCAGGTGTGCCCAGTGTGCGGTCATAAAGTCGATGGTTTCCACCGCACGCAGCGAGACAACCCAGTCATATTTACGGCCATCGCCCATCACGCCGACTGAACGTACCGGCAGGAAGACGGTGAACGCCTGGCTGACTTTGTTATAGAGATCCGCTTTATGCAGCTCTTCAATGAAGATGGCATCGGCACGGCGCAGCAGGTCGCAATACTCTTTCTTCACTTCGCCCAGCACGCGCACGCCCAGACCTGGACCCGGGAACGGATGGCGGTAGAGCATGTCGTAAGGCAGGCCCAGCTCCAGACCAATCTTACGCACTTCATCTTTGAACAGCTCACGCAGCGGCTCAACCAGGCCCATCTTCATCTCTTTCGGCAGGCCGCCGACGTTGTGATGCGATTTGATGACGTGCGCCTTACCGGTTGCAGAGGCCGCAGACTCAATCACATCCGGATAGATGGTGCCCTGTGCCAGCCACTTAACGTCCTGCAGCTTCAGCGCTTCTTCGTCGAAGACTTCCACAAAGACGCGACCGATAATTTTACGTTTCGCTTCCGGCTCATTCTCACCTGCCAGCGCGTCGAGGAAGCGCGCTTCGCCTTCAACGTGAATAATGTTGAGGCCGAAGTGGTCGCCAAACATATCCATAACCTGTTGTGCTTCGTTCAGGCGCAGCAGGCCGTTATCCACGAACACGCAGGTCAGACGGTCGCCAATGGCGCGATGCAGCAGCATTGCCGTCACGGAGGAGTCAACACCACCAGACAGGCCGAGGATCACTTTGTCGTTGCCGACCTGCACACGCAGGCGTTCAACCGCATCTTCAATGATTTTGGCTGGCGTCCACAGGGCTTCACATTCACAGATGTCGATAACGAAGCGCTCAAGCATCCGCAGCCCCTGGCGGGTATGGGTCACTTCCGGGTGGAACTGCACGCCGTAGAAACGCTTCTCTTCGTTAGCCATGATGGCGAACGGACAGGTTTCTGTGCTGGCAACGGTCACGAAGTCAGCCGGGATCGCCGTGACTTTGTCGCCGTGGCTCATCCAGACATCCAGCAGCGGTTTGCCAGCGGCGCTGATCGCATCTTCAATATCGCGAACCAGGGCGCTTGGCGTCGTCACTTCAACCTGCGCATAACCAAACTCGCGCTCGGTTGAGCCAGCAACGGTGCCGCCCAGCTGCATCGCCATCGTCTGCATACCGTAGCAGACACCCAGCACCGGCACGCCAGCGCTGAAGACATATTCAGGCGCACGCGGGCTGTTCAGTTCGGTGGTGCTCTCCGGGCCACCGGAAAGGATGATGCCGCTTGGATTGAACTGGCGAATCTGCTCTTCGGTGACATCCCATGCCCAGAGTTCACAGTAAACGCCCAGCTCGCGCACGCGACGTGCAACCAGCTGAGTATATTGTGAGCCGAAATCGAGAATCAGAATGCGATGCTTATGGATATTTTCCGTCGTCATTGAGGGTTTTCCAGAACGGTGACTTAATCAATAAAAGCGCCCGGCTGAAGCCGGGCGGGAAATCGGGATTATGAACCCATGCGGTAGTTCGGTGACTCTTTGGTGATGGTCACATCATGCACGTGGCTCTCATTGATGCCGGCGCCGCTGATGCGGACAAACTCCGCCTTAGTGCGCAGGTCATCAATGGTCGGGCAACCGGTCAGGCCCATGCACGAGCGCAGTCCGCCCATCTGCTGATGCACGATCTCTTTCAGACGGCCTTTATAGGCCACGCGACCTTCGATACCTTCCGGCACCAGTTTGTCAGCGGCGTTATCGGTCTGGAAGTAGCGGTCAGAAGAGCCTTTAGACATCGCGCCCAGTGAACCCATACCGCGATAGGATTTGAACGAACGGCCCTGATAGAGTTCGATCTCGCCCGGTGACTCTTCGGTCCCCGCCAGCATCGAACCGACCATGACACAGGACGCACCGGCGGCGATCGCTTTCGCGATGTCGCCGGAGAAACGGATACCGCCATCGGCAATCACCGGAATACCGGTGCCTTCCAGCGCAGTGACTGCGTCAGAGACAGCAGTGATCTGCGGAACGCCCACGCCGGTTACGATACGGGTAGTACAGATAGAGCCCGGGCCGATACCCACTTTAACGGCGCTGACGCCTGCCGCAACCAGCGCCAGTGCGCCGGCACCGGTGGCTACGTTGCCGCCGACGATTTCAAGGTCCGGGTATTTGGCACGGGTTTCACGGATACGTGACAGCACGCCTTCAGAATGGCCGTGTGAAGAGTCAATCAGCAGCACGTCAACGCCCGCTGCAACCAGCGCATCGATACGCTCTTCGTTACCTGCACCTGCGCCAACTGCCGCACCGACACGCAGACGGCCCTGCTCATCTTTACAGGCGTTAGGTTTACGTTCGGCTTTCTGGAAATCTTTAACGGTGATCATGCCCAGCAGATGGAAGCTGTCATCCACCACCAGCGCTTTCTCAACGCGCTTTTCATGCATCCTGTGCAGCACCACATCGCGCGCTTCGCCCTCTTTCACCGTCACCAGACGATCTTTCGGGGTCATGACTGCAGAGACAGGCTGTGAAAGGTCAGTGACAAAGCGCACGTCACGACCGGTGATGATACCCACCAGTTCGTTGTCGCGGTTAACCACCGGATAACCCGCAAAGCCGTTGCGCTCGGTCAGCGCTTTAACGTCAGCCAGTGGGGTGGTTGGCAGGACGGTCTGTGGTTCAGTCACCACGCCGCTTTCATGTTTCTTCACCTTGCGCACTTCGTCCGCCTGGCGTTCGATTGACATATTTTTATGGATGAAGCCAAGGCCGCCTTCCTGTGCCAGCGCAATCGCCAGACCCGACTCGGTCACGGTGTCCATGGCAGCGGAGAGCATAGGAATATTTAAACGGATATTTTTGGTCAGCTGAGTGCTGAGATCGGCCGTATTCGGCAGGACGGTGGAGTGTGCAGGGACGAGCAGAACGTCGTCAAAAGTGAGTGCTTCTTTAGCGATTCTTAACATGGCAATACTCCACCTCGGGTGATTGAGAATAGATAAAATATTGCCGCGGCATTATACAGGCCGTAATCGATTGCCTCCAGCATTATTTACGAAAAACTCTTGATCCGAACTGACAGCCCTGTAGTATCGATGAATTAACCTGCTGATTTGGAATTTGATCTTCGTCACATGTCGCTGCCACCCATCGCCAATATTTTTACCGTCAGCCGTCTCAATACGACAGTGCGTCAGCTGCTGGAGAAAGAGATGGGCCTGGTCTGGATCAGCGCCGAGATCTCCAACTTCACGCAACCGGCATCCGGTCACTGGTACTTCACGCTGAAAGATGATGGCGCTCAGGTTCGCTGTGCTATGTTCCGCAACAGTAACCGACGCGTTACCTTTCGTCCGCAGCATGGTCAGCAGGTGCTGGTTCGCGCCAACATCACTCTCTATGAGCCACGCGGTGACTATCAGCTGATTGCCGAAAGTATGCATCCGGCGGGTGAAGGCTTGCTGCAGCAGCAGTTTGAACTGCTGAAAGCAAAACTGGCCACCGAAGGACTGTTTGATCCGCAGCATAAGCAACCGCTGCCGGAACCGGCGCGTCAGGTCGGGGTAATCACCTCTTCCACCGGCGCGGCGCTGCACGATGTGTTACGCGTGCTGCATCGCCGTGATCCCTCCCTGCCCGTGGTCATCTACCCGACCGTAGTTCAGGGCGTCGATGCGCCAGCGGCTATCGTCCGCGCAATAGAAATCGCCAACCTGCGCAACGAGTGCGACGTCTTAATTGTCGGACGCGGCGGCGGTTCGCTGGAAGATTTGTGGGGCTTTAACGATGAACGCGTGGCGCGCGCCATTTTTGCCAGCCGCATTCCCATCGTCAGCGCGGTGGGTCATGAAACCGATGTCACCATTGCCGACTTCGTTGCCGATTTACGTGCACCCACCCCTTCCGCCGCGGCTGAAATTGTCAGCCGTAACCAGCTGGAGTTACTGCGTCAGTTGCAGTCACAGCAACAGCGGCTGGAGATGGCGATGGATTACTACCTGGCACGTCAGCAGCGGCTTTACTCCCGCCTTGAACATCGTCTGCAACAGCAGCATCCGCAGCTGCGTCTGGCCCGTCAGCAGACCGCCCTGTTCCGCCTGCAGCAGCGACTGGGAGAAGCGATGGAAAACCGCCTGCGTCAGGCCACGCGTCAGCAGGATCGCCTGTCGCATCGACTCAATGCCCAGCAGCCTCAGCAGCGGCTGTTCGATGCGCAAAAACAGCTGCAAAGCTGGCACTACCGCCTGCAGCAGAGCATGACAAAACAGCTGAGCACCAGCAAACAGCACTTTGGTCAGTTGGTGGCGCAGCTGGAAGGCGTCAGCCCGCTGGCGACGCTGGCGCGCGGTTTTAGCGTGACCACCGACACTGCCGGACAGGTGGTGAAGAAAACCGCACAGCTCCAGAGCGGCGACCTGCTCCGTACCCGTCTTGATGATGGCTGGGTTGAAAGCCAGGTGACGCAGTTACTGCCTGAGAAAAAGCGCCGCCGCAAAACCGCCTCCTGACTCTGCCCGTCAGCTCACACTTTTACACTTAACGCTGGCCTGACTAATGAGGTTTAACCAGCCTGAAGGGTCTATACTTTCTGGCACATTCCCTGTCGCCAGGGCGTTTCAGATGGCTTGCCAACGTTGTTGCCTCAGAAAAGCGCCGCCGCAAAACTGCCTCCTGACTCTGCCCGTCAGCTCACACTTTTACACTTAACGCTGGCCTTACTAATGAGGTCTAACCCGCCTGACGGGTCTATACTTTCTGGCACATTCCCTGTCGCCAGGGCGTTTCAGATGGCTTGCCAACGTTGTTGCCTCAGAAAAGCGCCGCTGCAAAACTGCCTCCTGACTCTGCCCGTCAGCTCACACTTTAACACTTAACGCTGGCCTCACTAATGAGGTCTAACCAGCCTGACGGGTCTATACTTTCTGGCACATTCCCTGTCGCCAAGGAGTTTCAGATGGCTTATTGCGTTATTCCTCCCTATATCCTTCGCAAAATCATCGCGCACGGTTCCGGCCACCAGCAGGAGCAGGCGCGTCGCACCCTGACACACGTCCAGCACCTGATGGCGGAACACTGGCAAAAGCAGCCGGTGGCAAAATCCGCGGCAGGCGGCCACGTGGATCGTGAAATTTATGATGCGCAAAGTCAGCAGACCCTGCCAGGTAAGTTGATTCGTCAGGAGGGCCAGCCCGGCAATGACGACGTGGCGGCTGAGGAAGCATGGGACTATCTTGGCGTAACCTATGACTTCTTCTGGCAGGCTTATCAGCGTAATTCGCTGGATAATCAGGGGCTGAAATTGCTCGGTACCGTGCACTACGGTGACAAATACCAGAACGCCTTCTGGAACGGTCAGCAAATGGTATTTGGTGATGGTGACGGCGAAATCTTTAATCGCTTCACCATTGCGATTGACGTTGTGGCGCATGAACTGGCGCATGGCGTGACGGAAAATGAAGCCGGCTTGATCTACTTCGAGCAGGCTGGTGCACTGAACGAGTCGCTGTCAGATGTGTTTGGCTCGCTGGTGAAACAGTTCAGTAAAAAACAGCGCGCCGATGAGGCGGACTGGATTATCGGCGAAGGCCTGCTGGCAAGCGGCATCAATGGGCGTGGTCTGCGATCGATGTCTGAACCTGGCTCGGCCTATGATGACCCGATGCTGGGCAAAGATCCGCAACCGGCACACATGGATCACTACGTGAAGACACGTGAAGATAATGGCGGGGTTCATATCAACTCCGGCATCCCTAACCGGGCTTTTTATCTGGCAGCAACAGCGCTGGGTGGTTATGCGTGGGAACAGGCGGGATATGCCTGGTACGATACGGTGTGTGACGACGTACTGCCACAGGATGCTGACTTTAAGACCTTTGCCCGCTTCACCGTTCAGCATGGTAAAAAACGGTTCAACGAATCGGTCGGCAGTGCCATTGAACAGGCGTGGAAGGAGGTTGGCGTGCTATGAGTGACCTGCCCGAACTCACTGATGACGCCACCATCATCGTCGCGCGTGAAGGCGGCATGGCCTTTATTCCGGGGCTACGCGCCGAACGACGCTTTATGCTGGGCGATCTGCCGCCGCCAGAAAGAGAGCGCGTCTGCCATGCGCTGCAGCAGGCGATGCCGCTGGGCGAACCGGAGGAGAAAGCCGCGCAGGTGGGCAGTGGCGATCAACGCTATTTTCGCATCCAGATTCAGTATGCAACCCACCGCGAGGTCGGGACGATAGTGCTGTTGATTCCGGAACAGGTGGCGCCGCCTGAGTTGCAGGCGCTGTGGCGCGACGGCAAATAAGCAAAAAAAAGGGCCGACAATGTCGGCCCGCAGACTGCTGATAATCCGATGTGCATCTGTTAGCGACAAATGAGCTTAAAGCGAAGGTAACACGTTCAGAGGAGGAAAGCGTCCCGCGCCATGGACGGCGCGGGCCGAGCAGTCATGGATGACGATTTTGCGACTTTCCGATCTGACCGTGTTCCCTGAGCATGCTCGGTCTTACAGCGAACCAGGCAAGACTTTTCCGTAAAAAAGGGCCGACAATGTCGGCCCTTTTCATTAAGTGTTGTTACTTGCTGTCTGGCAGCGCGTAAGCAATTACATAATCACCACGGTCCGGTGACTGACGTGCGCCACCTGCCGAGATCAGGATGTACTGCTTACCATCTTTCGGTGAGACGTAGCTCATCGGGCCACCCTGACTGCCTACCGGCAGACGTGCTTTCCACACCTCTTTCCCGGTTGAAGAGTCAAAGGCGCGCAGATAGTAATCCTGCGTACCCGCGATGAACACCAGGCCGCCCTGCGTGGCCAGCGTACCGCCCAGCGTTGGCATGCCAACCGGCATTTTCACGCGCATCTTGATACCGAATGGTCCGGTATCCTGCACCGTGCCGACCGGCACCTGCCAGACGATTTTCTGCGTTTTCATGTCAATCGCCGACAGCGTACCAAATGGCGGTTTCTGACATGGGATACCCAGCGGTGACATAAAGCGATTTTTATTCACAGCATATGGCGTGCCTTTCAGCGGAACGGCACCCATACCGGTGTTGATCGCTTCGCCGCCGTTGCTGCCACGCGCAATATTGCTGGTATCAGCCGGGATCATCTGAACCCACAGACCCAGACGCATATCATTGACGAACAACAGGTGGTTGTTCGGATCGACCGACATGCTGCCCCAGTTCATACCGCCCAGCGAACCCGGGAAGCTCAGAGACTTGTCGGTGTCCGGCACGGTGAACAGGCCATCATAGCGCATGGATTTGAAGCCGATGCGGCAGGCCAGCTGATCAAACGGCGTGGCACCCCACATGTCAGACTCTTTCAGCGTCTGGTTGCCAATCTGCGGCATCCCGGTCGAGTGTGGCTGCGTTTTGGTGTACTGCTCGTTCGGGATATGACCCTGCGGCATCGGCAGTTCTTCGACTTTGGTCAGCGGCGTGCCGGTCATACGGTCAAGTACGAAGATCATGCCGGTTTTGCCGCCAATCACTACCGCAGGTGTGGTAGTGCCATCTTTTTGCGGGAAGTCGATCAGGCTTGGCTGCATCGGCAGGTCAAAGTCCCACAGATCGTTATGCACGGTCTGATAGACCCACTTCTCTTTACCGGTCGTGGCATCCAGCGCCAGAACCGATGCGCCATATTTGTGATCCAGTTCAGTACGGTTCGCACCCCAGAGGTCAACCGACGAACTGCCCATTGGAATGAACACGGTGTTCATTGCCGGGTCGTAAGACATCGGCGCCCATGAGTTCGGCGTACTGCGGGTATAATCTTTACCCGGCATCAATATCGCATTCGGGTCAACATTGCCTGGGTCAAACGCCCAGCGCATCTGGCCGGTGATAACGTCAAAGCCACGCAACACGCCACCCGGCATATCCGTCTGCACGTTATCCGCTACGCGACCGCCGACCACCACAGTGGTGCCAGCCAGGGTTGGCGCTGAGGTCAGCTGATATTGCGGATCCGGTGCCTTGCCCATGCCCGCTTTGAGATCAACGATGCCGTGATCGCCAAAGTTTTCACAGAACTCACCGTTGTCAGCATTGATCGCAATCAGACGCGCGTCGATGGTGTTCATCAGAATACGACGCTGACAGCTGTCACCGGCTGGCAACACTGCGGCAGTCACAGGTGAAGACCCCGGCTTATCTGGCTGCTGCAGCGGTTTTGTGGCGTCAAAGTAAGCCAGACCACGACAGCGCGGCCAGACTTCCGCTTTGGCATTGATTTCACGTTTCCAGATCTGCTTACCGCTGTTGGCTTCAACGGCGATGACGTTGTTGTGCGGTGTGCAGAGATAAAGGGTGTTGCCAATCTGCAACGGTGTCTGCTGATCTTCTGCGCCGTTGCCGGTCGGGCTGACAGGGGTATCACCGGTGCGGAAAGTCCAGGCCACCTGCAGATCTTTCACGTTGTCGCGGGTGATTTGATCCAGCGCCACAAAGCGGCTGCCCTGCGGAGTATTACCGTAGTTATCCCAGTCTTTCTGCTGTTTCGCTTTATCTACCGGGATCAGCGGCAGCTCTTCGCCCGTGCCTGCAACGGTAGGATGTGGCTGGAACATCTGCACCAGCGTAACAACCATGCCTGCCGCCAGCAGCGCAGAGAACGCATAAGAGGGTTTTGCCAGTGAGTGCTTACCTTCATGCTTACGCAGTGAAGGCCAGATCAGGAAGGCAAGCAGCATCAGTCCGGCAGGCACCATCAGGCGTGATACCAGCGGCCAGAACTCCAGGCCCGCGTCGAACAGCGACCAGATCAGGGTGCCGACAAAGACCAGCAGGAACAGAATCACTGCCGAGGATTTGCGACGGAAGAACTGAATTGCGGAGAGTACAGTGACGATACCCGCAATTAAAAAGTACCCGCTGCCACCAAGTGCAACCAGTTTGCCGCCGCCAATTGCAAAAAACAGACCGGTGGCAAGCAGCACCAGTCCGAGCAGCACGGATGCTATTCCCAGCCCCTTTCCGGAGCGGGAGGATGTTTCAGCCATAATACTTACTCTCCTGAATAAACAGAGCGCCCGGACAGATGGCCTTCCGGACGCCGGCGCGATAAGGCAGTCCGCGCCAGGCACCGCTCGGTTTCAAATCGAATATAAACAGACCCGCGTCCGTGAGATCGAGGGGCCGGAAGAACACGGATGTGGCTTGCCCCTCCCACGACGCGGCAGGATTGTACCACCTGGTACATTACAGAGTGAACATCTACAACTCATTTGTTACGGCGCAATAGCATTTTTGCTACAAAATGAGCCAGTCGTCGCTCTGAATTCTCAGACGTTTTAAGCGTAGCTGAAAGCGGCGTCAGTGACCTGGCGGCTGGAAAAGGACGCGCTTGCGGGAGATAAGGCCATGTCCGTTCCGGCAAAAATAGTCCACCGCGCCGCAGGCTTTGAGCACCTCAAGCGGCTGATGACACGCCGGACAGCAGGGTTGTGCGGGGTAATGCGTACCGCAGGTATTACAGATAAATTCACCGTCGCTGAGCGATAGCGGTTGCTGACATTTTTCGCAAATAATAGTCACTATTTTCTCCCTGCTCCGGTTTATTCAGGGCAAAAAAAAGAGGGCCAGATGGCCCTCTATTCTTAACGCTTGTTCTTTTTCATATGCGCCAGCAGACGCTTACGTTTACGCTGCTGCGTTGGTGTCAGCAGGTTACGTTTGCCTTCATAAGGGTTATCACCCTCTTTGAACTGAATACGAATTGGCGTTCCCATCACGTTGAGTGATTTACGGAAATAGTTCATCAGGTAGCGTTTGTAAGAATCGGGCAGATCCTTAACCTGATTACCGTGGATTACCACGATAGGCGGGTTATAGCCCCCCGCGTGCGCGTATTTGAGCTTAACGCGACGACTGCGTACCAGCGGTGGCTGGTGATCGTCTGCCGCCATGTTCATGATACGGGTCAGCAGCGAGGTGTTTACACGCTTCGTCGAACAGTCATAGGCTTCAGTGATCGACTCAAACAGATTGCCGACGCCGCTGCCGTGCAGCGCAGAGATAAAGTGGATGCGGGCGAAGTCGATAAAGCCCAGACGGTAGTCCAGTGTCTCTTTCACTTCATCACGCACTTCCTGCGACAGGCCATCCCATTTGTTGACCACAATCACCAGCGAACGACCACTGTTGAGAATGAAGCCAAGCAGCGACAGATCCTGATCGGAAATACCGGCATGGGCATCAATCACCAGCATCACCACGTTGGCATCTTCAATCGCCTGCAGCGTCTTGATCACCGAGAATTTCTCTACAGTGTCAGAGATTTTGGCACGCTTACGCACGCCCGCCGTGTCGATCAGAACGTATTCACGTCCATCACGCTCCATCGGAATATAGATGCTGTCGCGGGTGGTACCCGGCATATCGTAGACCACTACGCGGTCTTCACCGAGAATACGGTTGGTAAGCGTTGACTTACCTACGTTAGGACGGCCAACAATCGCCAGTTTGATCGGCAGGCCCGTCGGGTCGAAGTTTTCTTCTTCCTCGGCGGCTTCCTGCTCAGCAATCTCGTCAGCTTCAAGCGCAGCCCAGTACGCCTGGTTCTCTTCTTCTTCCGTGAGCTCGACCGTCTCAACTTTGTCCATCCATGGCAGCAGTGCCTCTTCTATCAGGCTGCTCACACCACGACCATGCGATGCCGCAATGGCGTGGATCTCGCCCAGGCCCAGTGAATAGAAGTCCACAACCGCCTGATCAGGATCCATCCCGTCAGTTTTGTTGGCCACCAGGAAAGTCGCTTTCTGGCGGGAACGGAGATGCTTAGCGATTTGCTGATCGGCGGCCATCATGCCCGCACGCGCATCGACCATAAACAGCACGACATCCGCTTCTTCAATCGCCAGCAGTGACTGCTCGGCCATCCGCGTTTCAACACCCTCTTCGGTGCCGTCGATACCACCGGTATCAATAACAATAAATTCGCGCCCTTCCACTTCGGCGCGACCATATTTGCGATCGCGAGTCAGTCCAGGAAAATCCGCTACCAGCGCATCACGTGTGCGGGTTAAGCGGTTAAATAGCGTAGATTTTCCCACATTGGGACGCCCAACCAGCGCGACCACAGGTACCATAACAAAATGCCTCAATAAATAATTAATCGCCCGAATGGCGTGATTATAACGGCTCTGGCCGTCAAGTTCAGGCTTAAGGCGCAAAGAATACCATGCCTGACTAAAAACGAAACGGCCCCTGATTAAATCAGGAGCCGTCGGAACGGAGGATTTCACCTGCCAGACGTGTACCCGTTAACGGGTAATCGCATAAACCTCACCATCTTTCGACTGGATCAGCAGCTTATCGCTGGCGACCACCGGCTCGGTCTGGAAGCCTGAGCTATCCAGTTTCTGCTGCGCAACAAAACGACCATCCGTGGTGTTCAGCCAGTGCAGATAACCTTCGCTGTCGCCGACAACCAGATAGCCGTTGTAGAGCACCGGCGAAGTCAGGTTGCGATGCAGCAGATCGCTTTGACGCCAGATGGCGACACCGCCGTCAGCGTTGAGCGCAATCACACGATCGTCCTGATCGACCAGATAAATGCGGCCGGCATCTACAATCAGATCTTTCACACCGCCAATTTCGCGTTTCCACAAAATCTGGCCGGAACGCAGATCCAGTGCTGTCAGATTGCCGTTATACGCCAGCGCGTAAACCACGCCATTGACGATAACCGGTGTGGTATCGACATCGTTAAGACGATCGATCTCAGTGGCACCGCTGACCTGGGAAATACGCTGCTGCCAGACCAGTTGTCCCTGGTTCAGCACCACGGCACTGACACGACCATTGTCGCCACCGACAATCGCGCCACCAAAAGCGACAGCCGGAGCAGATTCACCGCGCAGAGACAACGCTGGCATATCCAGGTTAACGCTCCACTTCACGGCACCGCTGCTCTGATCCAGGCCCTGCAACATGCCGTTGCTGGTATGAACCAGCACCAGACCATCGCTGACTACCGGACGTGACAGGGCTTCACCGGCGACTTTCGTCTGCCACGCCAGGCTACCATCACTGCTGTTGAGGGCATAAACCTGGCCGCGCTCGCTGCCAACATAGACCCGATCGCCATCAGCCGTCAGGCCACCTGATAACATGGCTGAGCGATTTTTAGAGAAGAAGCCGGTTTTCTCAGAGAGATCGACTTTCCATTTTTCTTTACCGTCTGCGGCATCGAGCGCTTTGACGATACCAAAGCGGTCGGCAGCATAAACCGTATTATCCTGCCAGGCAGGATGCAGATTTGAGTAGAAATCACCGACACCATCGCCTACCGAGGTGCTCCACACTTTCTGTGGCGTGAACTGATTTTCCACCTTCGGTAACGGGGCCATTTTTACTACATCTTCTTCGCCGCTAAACAGCGAACAACCGCTGAGCAAAGTGACTGAAATCAGTCCCGGCAGCAGGTATTTACGTAATTCCATGCGCTCTCTCTTGACTGGCTTAGCTTAAGTTATTCATCTTCATCTGCATCATTTGCTTCAATGCCGGAGAGGCGTCAGATTCAACCCCTTTACTCCAGGCATCGCGCGCGCCCTGCTTGTCGCCTTTGGTCAGCAGCGCTTCGCCGCGAATATCGGCCACAATGGCTGTCCAGCCATCACCCTTCACACCGTCAAGGGTTTTAAGCGCCGCATCCGCTTGATTCTGTTGCAGTTGAATGCGTGCCAGGCGCAGGTTAATCACCGCCTGCAGATTGGCATCTTTGGTATCTTTCAGTCCGTTTTGCAGCAGCGTCGCGGCTTTATCAAGCTGACCGGCGTCAACATACTGCTTCGCCAGATCCATCGCAGCCAGCGCACCGTAGGTGTTGCTGTTTTCACTGGCAAAACGGTTTACCGCTTCCAGCGTCTCCGGTTTGCCCGCCTGCATGGCGCTGGTGAGCTGCTGATACTGCGCTGATACTGTCTTCGCCGTATCGTCCTGATGACTGCTCCAGTAACGCCAGCCGCCCAGCGCAGCAATGCCGATCACCACGCCAATAGCTAACGCTTTGCCATTGTTGGCAAAAAAGTTGCGCAGCGCGTCGGTCTGCTCGTTCTCATTGCTATACACTTCCACGCAATCCCTCTCCTTTCTATGGTTGGTGCTGTGTCACGCTTACTGTAACAGCGAGCGCAAGACAGCAGCAGCCTCTGCCTGATCCAGCGTTTGCTGCTCGCCACGGCGCAGATCTTTAATCACGACCTGACCGGCTTTGACCTCGTCCTCGCCTAACACCAGTGCGACGCGAGCGCCCCACTTGTCAGCACGGGCAAACTGTTTCTTGAAGTTGCCGCCGCCAAAGTTGGTCATCAGCCTCAGTTCTGGCGCTTCATCACGCAATTTCTCAGCCAGCTGCATTGCTGCAGACTGCACGCCCTGACCTGAAGCGATAACATAGACATCCACATTGCTCGTCGGTTCAAATTCAGGATTAACCGCCTGAACCAGCAGCACCAGACGCTCCATGCCCATGGCAAAGCCAACGGCAGGTGTTGCGCGCCCACCGAGCTGCTCAACCAGGCCATCATAGCGACCGCCACCACATACCGTGCCCTGTGAACCCAGGCTATCGGTGACCCACTCAATCACGGTGCGATTGTAATAATCAAGACCGCGTACCAGACGCTGATTGACGGTGTAGCTGATCCCGGCGTCATCCAGCAGGGCACACAGGCCGCTGAAATGTTCGCGTGATTCGTCATCAAGATAGTCGCCAAGCTGTGGCGCATCATTCAGTAGCTGCTGAATATCGGGATTTTTAGTGTCGAGAACGCGCATCGGATTGGTGTACATGCGGCGTTTACAATCCTCATCCAGCACCTCTTTATGCTGTTCAAGGAAGGCGACCAGCGCGTCGCGGTAATGCGCGCGTGCTTCCAGCGAACCGATAGAGTTGAGTTCCAGACGAACGTGCTCAGAGATACCCAGGGCTTTCCACCAGCGGGCGTTCAGCATGATCAGTTCAGCATCGATGTCCGGTCCCTGCAGACCAAACACTTCCACGCCAATCTGGTAGAACTGACGATAGCGGCCTTTCTGCGGACGCTCATAGCGGAACATCGGGCCCATATACCACAGGCGCTGCTCCTGGTTGTAGAGTAAACCGTGTTCAATACCGGCTCGCACGCAACCTGCAGTGCCTTCCGGACGCAGCGTCAGGCTTTCACCGTTGCGGTCTTCGAAGGTATACATCTCTTTTTCAACCACGTCGGTGACTTCACCGATGGCGCGTTTAAACAGTGGGGTTTGCTCCACCAGCGGTAAGCGAATTTCGCTGTAACCGTAGCTCGCCAGCGTCTGCTTGAGAACGCCTTCAATCCGTTGCCAGAGGGCGGTATCCGCAGGCAGGTAGTCGTTCATCCCGCGAATCGCCTGAATATTCTTCGCCACGTTAGAATCTCTTAATGCAAAAAAACCTGTCCGGCATCATACCTTATGAGGATGAAACCGCACAGGTTCAGTCAAAAAAGTCACGCACGCAAACCGCGTACGCCATTATTTTTCCAGATGCTGCACATCAATACGGCGACTGGCATCCAGCATCGACGCTTTAGCACGAATGCGCGCTTCCAGCTGATCGATCATGTCATTGTTGTCGAGACGATCGCGCTGACGCACACCATCTTCGTAGAAACCACTCTTCTTGCTGCCGCCGGTCACGCCCAGCGTAGAGAGAGTCGCCTCGCCGGGTCCGTTGACCACGCAGCCGATAATGGAGACATCCATCGGGGTGATGAGGTCTTCCAGACGCTGCTCCAGCGCGTTGACCGTGCCGATAACGTCGAACTCCTGACGTGAGCAGGTCGGACAGGCGATGAAGTTGATGCCACGAGAACGGATGCGCAGTGACTTGAGGATATCGAAACCGACTTTGACTTCTTCTACCGGATCGGCGGCCAGCGAGATACGCAGCGTATCGCCGATCCCTTCTGACAGCAGCAGACCCAGTCCAATCGCCGATTTCACTGCGCCAGCCCGCGCGCCGCCCGCTTCGGTGATACCGAGATGCAGTGGCTGTTCAATCTGTTTCGCCAGCAGACGATAAGATTCAACCGCGAGGAAAACGTCAGAGGCTTTAACGCTGACTTTGAATTGATCGAAGTTAAGACGGTCGAGATGATCGACATGGCGCATGGCAGATTCCAGCAACGCCTTCGGCGTCGGCTCGCCATACTTTTCCTGCAGATCTTTCTCCAGCGAACCGGCGTTCACGCCAATTCGAATCGGAATATTGTTGTCGCGCGCGCAGTCGACCACCATACGGATGCGCTCATTGTTCCCGATATTACCGGGATTGATGCGCAGGCAGTCGACGCCATACTCGGCGACTTTCAGGGCGATGCGGTAGTCAAAATGAATATCTGCAACCAGCGGGACGTTTACCTGCTGTTTGATCAGTCTGAATGCTTCTGCGGCATCCATGGTAGGCACCGAGATACGAACGATATCGACACCGACTCGCTCAAGGGCTTTGATCTGATTTACCGTCGCCTCCACGTCAGTGGTGCGGGTGTTGGTCATCGACTGGACAGCGATGGGTGCGCCGTCACCGACCGGCACCTTGCCGACGTAAATGCGTTTGGATTTACGACGGATAATGGGTGCTTCGTTATGCATATTTCTTCTCCACAATTGCCCGGTACGCGATACGCTGTTATTGCGCACCCAACGTCAGGCGAGCAACCTGGTTATTACGGATAAAACGACTTAAATCAACGGGCTGATTCTGATATTGCACCTGAACAGCGGAAGGCGCGCCAATTTTCAGACGATACGGAGGCGTTCCTGCGAGGCTGAGTTTACCACCACTGCGCTGAATGCCGCTGAACAGTTTTTTGCCGGTGGCATCGCTCACTTCCAGCCAGCAGTCGGCGTTAAAGGTCATCACCACCGCATTAGGGTCAGCAGCCGGTTCACTGACCGCCGCTGCACCTACTGGCATCTGAGGTGCCGTGCTGTTATTGGTATTCGTGTTAGCGGCCGCAGGTGCAGCCGCTGAGTTGTCCACGGGCACCTGGCTCGGTGAAACCACGGCATTGCTGGTGGTATCCGGCTGTGCGGTGGTCGCGCTATTGCTGCCAGTGGCGGCCGGAGCCGCACTCGCTGGCGCACTGGCTGCGCTGTTGTCACTGGTGGTATTGCTTTCGTCAGGTGCGGCAGGTGCCGCGCTGTCACCGCTGGATTCACCCAGCGGAATGGACTGGCCGCTATCACCGCTGCTGCTGTTCTGATCGGTCATCGGCACCAGATCATCCTGCGACTCTTTATGATTCTGCCACCACCAGGCACCGGTCAGGCCCACCACCACAAACACCACCAGCCAGGTGAAAATCATCAACCAGCCGTCGCGTTTCTTGCGGCGTTTGCCCAGCGAGTAACTTTGCATCGGCTCGATCTTTGAAGCCCGAATCGGTGTCTGTTTCGCCATCATCGGCAGCAGTTCCTCTTCAGGAATGTGCACCAGACGCGCGTAGGAGCGAATGTATCCGCGCAGGAACGTGGAGGCCAGATCGGCAGGCGATTTGTCTTCCTCGATATCACGCACGGTAGAAAGTTTCAGGCACAGGCGTTCAGCGACGTTCTGCTGCGTCAGCCCCATCTGCTCACGGGCCAGACGCAGGCGTTCACCTGTTGAATGTAATGCAGAGTTTTCTTGAGTGGCTTCAGTATTCATTAGCTAAATAACGCTGGTACTGTATCGATTGCGGAAAACGTCGCGCTAACTGGTCGCCATAACGTGAAACGTCAGCGGCATCTCCCTGTAGCGCGGCGAAACGTAAGTGTAACGCCAGACTTCGTGCCGTTGCGGGCAGCTGTTGCTGGTAAACATCAAGCAAAACCTGCACCTTCGCCAGATGGTTATCTGCCATCTGCTTTTCAGCTTCCGACAGCAGCGAATCAGCTTTGCGTCTGTCAGCCTCAATGGCCTGGCGTAGTGTCCTGCGGGCAGCGGCAATATCGCCAGCCTGCAGATAACAAAACCCTGCCAGTTCAAGCGCGTCATTGCGTGCATCAAACTGCGGTGCTGCGCTTGCCCGACTAAACTGTTGATGCGCTTCGCCATACTGCCTTAAAGCGCAGAGAAACGCACCGTAATTGTTAGCAACAAAACCATTATCCGGGGCCTGCTGCTGTGCCAGTATAAACCGTGCCTGCGCCGCTGTCTGATTACCCTGCTTCTGCGCCAGTCGAGCCAGCGCAAGCGAGACCCGGTAATCCTCTGGCGCGGCGGCCTGTGCCCGCAGAAAGTTTCGCTCAGCTGCGGCATAGTCGCCACCCGCCAGATAGTGCATCCCTAACTGCAGACGCACCTCTTCTGCTCCGGGTTCGTGATGCTGGCTGACACACCCGCTTACAACAAACAGCGCCAGTAAAACTGCAGGTAATCCGTTACGCATAATCGTTTCCATCCGGTTGACGTTGACAGGCTGCAGCCTGCCACGCGTCATCACTTCAGGAAACGCTCTGAGTCACTCTTCTAGAGAGCCTTCACAGAGATGGCTTCACCCGCCATTTTTTTACGCATCGTACGCTTGGTACGGTCGATCACCTCACCGGCTAACTGACCACAGGCGGCATCGATATCGTCGCCACGGGTTTTACGCACGATGGTCGTAAAACCATAGTCCATCAGGACTTTGGAGAAACGATCGATGCGGCTGTTGGAGCTACGGCCATAAGGCGCGCCCGGGAAGGGGTTCCAGGGGATCAGGTTGATTTTACACGGTGTTTCTTTCAGTAATGCGGCGAGTTCATGCGCATCATCTGTGCTGTCATTGACGTGATCCAGCAACACGTACTCGATGGTCACGCGTCCCTGATTGGCGTTGGATTTGCCAATGTAGCGTTTCACCGCCGCCAGGAAGGTTTCGATATTGTACTTTTTGTTGATCGGGACAATATCATCACGCAGCTTATCGTTAGGCGCGTGCAGGGAAATCGCCAGCGCGACGTCGATCATATCGCCCAGTTTATCCAGCGCAGGCACCACACCCGAGGTAGAGAGGGTCACGCGACGCTTCGACAGACCAAAACCGAAGTCATCCAGCATGATCTCCATCGCCGGGACCACGTTATTGAGGTTGAGCAGCGGCTCGCCCATGCCCATCATCACCACGTTGGTGATAGGACGCTGGCCGGTGATTTTGGCTGCGCCGACAATTTTCGCCGCGCGCCACACCTGACCAATAATTTCTGACACCCGCAGGTTACGGTTAAAGCCCTGCTGTGCGGTCGAACAGAATTTACACTCCAGCGCACAACCCACCTGTGAAGAGACACAGAGCGTGGCGCGGTCCCCTTCCGGGATATAGACCGTTTCCACCAGTTGGTCGCCCACGCGAATGGCCCATTTGATGGTGCCGTCGGTAGAGCGCATCTCTTCTGCCACTTCTGGCGCACGGATCTCCGTCAGCTCCATCAGCCGGTTACGCAGCTTTTTGTTGATGTCGGTCATCTGCTCGAAGTCATCGCAGCAGTAGTGATAAATCCACTTCATGACCTGATCGGCGCGGAAAGGCTTTTCGCCCAGCGACAGGAAGAATTCGCGCATCTGCTGACGGTTGAGATCCAGCAGGTTTATTTTCTGGCTTTTGGGGGAGACGACAATAGGGGATGCGGACGCGGACGTCACAATCTGTTCGGACATAATATTCTCTGGCCTCGTTGTTACACGTTATGGCGCTGTTCAGGGATAGGTGAAAAAAATTGCGCCTTCATTAAGCTGAGTCAATGAAGGCGCAATATTGTACAACATCTGCAGCCTGATAACAGGCGGGAGTGACCTCCCCTACGCAGATTTTTGTAAAGCCGACGTAACGTTTATCGCCAGGCGATTAACGGGTACGTGGGCAGATTTCGTTTTCGCCAAAGAAATAAGCGATTTCGCGGGCAGCGGATTCAGCAGAATCTGAACCGTGCGTGGCGTTTTCGGTGAAGCTGTCAGCGTAGTCAGCACGCAGTGTGCCAGCCAGTGCGTTTGCCGGGTTAGTGGCACCCATCAGGTCACGGTGACGCTGAACGGCATTTTCACCTTCCAGCACGGAAACAACAACCGGGCCAGAGGTCATGAATTCAACCAGACCATCGAAGAATGGCTTGCCCTGGTGCTCAGCGTAAAAACCTTCAGCCTGCTCTTTGCTCAGCTGCAGCATTTTTGCGCCAACGATTTTGAAGCCAGCGCTTTCAAAACGGTTGTAGATAGCACCAATCACATTTTTAGCGACGGCGTTTGGCTTGATGATAGAAAAAGTACGTTCGATTGCCATGATGACCTCTGTCTTGACGTTCTGAAGAAACCGGTGGCGTCCGCCCCGGTTAAGAAACGGCGCCGATTATAGGGGCTGAGTCCGGCATTGCCTATCAGAGATCCCTAATTTGATGAAAAATCTTGATCTGAGTCGAAGCAGACGCGCCATAGTTATGATTTAGCGCAAAAAAGCGTCAGCCCCGGCTGAAGGTGACCGAGACAAGTTGCCCCTCTTCATCCATCACCACCAGCTGATACTCGCCCGGATGATCGAGCTGCAGAGACAGGCTGTCTGCGGCGTTCTGCGTCATCAGAGGCTCACCATTCAGGAACCACCAGCGCTGCGCGCCCTGCCCTCCCTGCACCGCGACCGGCATTGTCAGCGCGCTCCTGCCCGGCAGCGGTCTGACAATTTGCCCCTCAATCACGCCGGTAACGATCAGCGGAGCGCTGCTGCCCTGCTGTAACGGCGGACACCGGGCATCGACAGGGGGCAGACGTTGCGCCCGCCGCTCCTGAGGCGGCAGCCAGGCCTCCAGCGGCAGCGGCCAGACCAGCCGTTCATGGCGGGTGGCGCCGGGGCAGTCTGCTGCGACGCGCAGTCCCTGCGCATTCTGCCAGTAGCCCAGGCGTAATCCGCTGAGGCTCTCCTGGCCGGGTGCCAGCAGTGTAGGCGGCAGCGTGTCGGCGGCGACCCAGCTTTGCCGCCGCTGGCGACAGTTTTCGTCTCCGGCGGGCAACGGCTGACCGCCAGGCCAGCAAATGCTCGCCACCGTCACCGAGGCCGGCCGCGGATCGCCCGGAACATCACGTCTGCCAAGGCGACTCATCAGCAGGCTGTTGATCTGATTCATGACGGGCACGGCAGAGGCAAAACCAAACTGCCCGGCAACCGGCGTCGCATCCGGTCTTCCGACCCAGACGCCAATCAGATAACGGGGATTGATCCCCACCGACCAGGCGTCGCGGTAGCCATAACTGGTGCCGGTTTTCCAGGCCAGTGGCACCACATCGGGTACGCTGCCATTGCCCGCGGGCTGCGCTTCCCCGGCCAGGATACGCCGGATGATCCACGCCGACTCAGGCGAAAGCAGCGGCCGCTGCTGTAAAGGTTGATCGGGCATCCAGCGCAGCTGGCCGGCGTTGCCGTGGCGGGCAAAGGCGCTGTAGGCAGCCACGATCTCATCCATGCGCGCTCCGGTGCCGCCGAGAATCAGGGAAAGATTAGGTTCAGCGCCGGGGGGAAAACGTAAGTTCAGACCGACATTGCGCAGGCGCGCTGCAACGTTTTTCGGTCCCAGCGCCTCCAGAAGCTGCACCGCAGGCAGATTCAGCGACCGCACCAGTGCGTCACTGGCGCTGACCGGCCCGTGAAATCCGGTATCGAAGTTGCCTGGCCGGTAATCACCAAAGCGACGCGGCACATCCTGCAGCAGTGATTCAGCATGAATCAGCCCCTCATCCAGCGCCATGCCGTAAATAAAGGGTTTTAACACTGAGCCTGGCGAACGCACGCTGGCGATCATATCCACATGGCCAAAACGGCTGTCATCGGTAAAATCAGCCGAGCCGACGTAGCCGCGAACCGCCATGGTGGTGTGATCCACCACCAGCATCGCCAGCGAAGTGCGTGGAGGAAGCTGATTTTTAACATTCAGCGCCAGACTTTCCAGTTCGCGCTGCAGTGAGGGGTCAAGCGTAGAGACAATCTTATCGCTGTGGCTGATCGACAGCAGTCGCCGGGCCAGCAGCGGCGCCATCTGTGGCATCTGGCGCGGCGGCAGCCACACCGGCTCCTGACGGATTTCCGCCACCTGTTCAGCAGACCAGATGCGGTATTCCGCCAGCCGATCCAGCACTTTGTTGCGTGCGGCTTCTGCCCGCTCAGGCCAGCGATCGGGCCGCAGACGGCTGGGTGCCTGCGGCAAAACGGCCAGCAGCGCCGCCTCGCCCGGCGTCAGCTGTGACGGGGCTTTTCCCAGCCAGCTCCAGCTTGCCGCGCCCACCCCTTCCAGCGTGCCGCCAAAGGGCGCACGGTTAAGGTAGAGCGTCAGGATGTCTCGTTTGGAAAGATGCCACTCCAGCTGCAGCGCCCGCCACGCCTGAATCAGCTTGCCGCGCAGCGTTCGGGGTTGCGGGTCGATAAGGCGTGCCACCTGCATGGTCAGCGTGCTGCCTCCGGAAATCACGCTCTGATGGCGCAGATCCTGCCAGGCGGCACGCAGCAGAGCCAGGGGATTGATGCCGGGATGATACCAGAACCAGCGATCTTCATAGGTCAGCAGCGCCTGCAGATAGGCCGGAGCCACCTCCTCTGGCGTGACCGGATAGCGCCAGATCCCCTTGCTGTCAGCAAAGCGCCACAATGGTGTACCGTCGCTGGCAACAACCATCCGCGCAGGCTGCACCTGTTTAAGCGGCAACGGGAAAAGCCGATCCAGCCCCCATATCGCCAGCCACAGCGCCAGAAAAAAAGCGGCAGCGCGAGCCACCACTTTTTGATGCTGCTGACGTTTACCACGCGTCGCGTCACTTACTGAATATGCAGCTGTGACGGCGTGCTGCCGGTGGCGCGCCACTCCGGCACATACATCGACTCGACCTGCGGTGGTGGCATCAGATAGCGACCCGGTGTGACCGCCCGCGCCAGGTAGACCAGCGTCGCGGGACGATAAGTATCCACCGCCAGTGCCGCCACAAAGCGATCGTCACGGAACTCAATGTGTCTGATGTCAGCCTGCTGCATGTCACCCATGCTCTCCTTCAGCGCATCCGCACTGTCGCCGAGGCTGGCGCTGCTGTCAGCCAGGTTCTGGTTTTCCAGCTCCAGACCGGCAGGCAGCAGATCCACCACCAGCGCATCGGTGATGCTGCGCTTCGACGAAACGGTCAGACGCACCACCAGCAACTCGCCGCTGCGCAGATTGCTGAGATCGGCGGCTTTGCCATCCAGCGTAAAGTATTCACGTTTTATCCCGAGCACATTGCTCTCCGGCTGTGGCGCGGCCAGCGGATAACCGGTGACATCCAGACGACCATACAGCGGCGCACTGCCCGGATTACTGATGGCTAAGCCCTGCAACAGTCGTTCAGCCCCCAGCCCTTTATTCAGTGGCGCATCGCCCTGCAGAGGCTGTGCATTGCCCGACAGTTGCGCCTGCCAGCTTCCGCCCTGCGCACGCTGCAGCGTATGCGCCGCTAAATAGAGCGCGTTATTCTCCTGAGTCGAGAACCAGCGCTTGCCGTTGACCTCTTTTGACAGCGACAGCAGCAGACTATTCTGTAGATCGGGCTGCAGCTTATTCTCTGCTAACAGGGATATCATCATCCCCTCATCGCGCACCGTGCTGCCATAGTCGCCATACCACTCTTTATCTGAGCGCGTCAGACTGGCACCCTGCATGATCGCAAGCGATGCGCGCTGCCCGTCACCCATCAGCTTCAGCGCCACGCCAAGCTGCATCAGCGCCAGGCCGGAGCGGGCCTTCTCACGCTTTTCATACAATGCGCGCAGCGCACCCAGCGGCGCACGCTGCTGACGCGCCAGCACCAGTCCGGCGTAAGCCTGCACGCTGAACTGCAGCGCGGCGTTGTTATCACTGCCGCCGCCGCTGATCTGCGCGGGATCCTGCAGATAGCGCAGCAGCCGTGCGTTAGCGCGATCAACTACATTATCCGGCAGCGCATAGCCCGCCTCGCTGGCGCGAAGCAGGAAATCGGTCACGTAAGGCGTCAGCCAGAACTCCTCCTCACTCTGTTTGTCCCACAGCCCGAAGCTACCGTTGGCCCGCTGCATGCCTGCCAGACGGGCAACGCCGGTGTCGACGGCGGCCCGGCGCGCCTCATCACTGCTGGTTTTTATCCCCATCGCGGTCAGCTCGGCATGGCTGGTGTAGAGCGACGGCCAGAGGCCGCTGGTGGTCTGTTCCAGACAGCCGTAGGGATAGGCGTAAAGCGCACTGATATAACTGGCGATATTGAGCGGCGGACGATTGCTCAGCGTCAGCTGTCCACTCAGGGTCTGAGCATCAAGGCCGGTAAACGCGGTTGCCGCGACCTGCCAGGGCTGATCGGAATTGATGACGGCATCGAAATTCAGCGTCCGGGCCGGATAAGGTGGTCTGACGCCGATTTTCCACTGCTGTTTGCTGGGCTTCACCTGCTCGCCCGGCAGGTTCAGACCGGAAATCTGCACGGCGACCTCACCATCACCAAAGCCGGTTTTCGCCATGACCGGAATCTGAAGTGTGGTACGCGCGCCTTTGGCCAGCGTCACACTCTGGCTGGCAGCCCCGGCCAGATCCACTAAGCCACTGCTGCTCAGATCCACCTTCAGAGTTTGCGGCAGATCGGTCAGGTTAGTGAGATCCAGCGCCAGTGAGGCTGTATCGCCGCTGGCAAGGAAGCGCGGGGTGGCCAGTTCGCTGATCAGCGGCGCCGCGACCACCAGTTTACGTTCGGCCGCGCCGAAGCTGTCGTCGCTCCATGCCTGGGTCATCAGCCGCAGTTCACCGTTAAAGGTCGGGATCGGCAGCGTAATCGACCCGTTGCCCTCTTTATCCAGCGTGACTGCCTGTAACTGCTGCGCCACGATATTGACGTGCGTCACCGGCTTTTTGCCGCCGCGCGTCATCGATTCATCTTCGCCATCACCACCAAAACGCAGCGCCGCGAGCCGGCCACCGCCTTCGATCAGCTGGCCAAAGACGTCGTACTGATCGACGTTATAGCGTTTACGGCCAAAAAACGCCTGCCACGGATCGGGGGTTTTATAATCCGTGACGCTCAGAACGCCGCTGTCCACTGCTGACAGCAGTACATTCACTTTTTCAGGCAGCGGGCCGCCGTCACGACTGGCGTGGACTTTTACCGTCAGGCGTTGCTCAGGACGGATTTTATCGGGCGCATCCAGCGTCAGATTTAAGCGGCGCGCCTCCGTCGCCATCGGCAGATGCAACAGCCCCACCGCGCGTTTTGGCGTTGCGCCACTGACCTTATCGCCGTCTCGCACCACGATGGCGCTGAAGTAGAGATCGTGACGCTGCCAGCTCTCAGCAACAGGGACATCCACCGTTGTGCCGCCCTTAGGTACGGTCAGTGGCTGCCACCAGAGCGTGCCGCTGCTCGACTCCACCATCAGGTAACCTTTACCGGCCGCCGGTGACTCAACCTGCAGATGCACGGTATCGCCCGGCTGGTAAGCCGCTTTATCCAGCTTCAGTCTGACCTGATCCGGGCGCAATGCACCCGTGCCGTTGGTGTTATCCTGCCAGTCATAACCCGCCTGGAACCGGACGCTGCTGACGATCTTCTCGCCCGCCTGCACTTCCAGCCGGTAGTGGCCCCACTCGACCGGGAAGCTGACTTTGGTGCTGCCATCAGCCGGGACAGAGATGGCGCGTTCATCTTCCTGCAGATCCTTGTCGCTATACTGCGACTGCCAGCCTTCGCTGTCAGAGAAGCTCCAGTAGTAATCATGGCGTTCACGGATCAGGCGAACATCCAGCTTCTCTGCCGCCAGTTTTTTGCCCTGACTGTTGGCATAGACAATGTCGAATTCGGCCAGGCTCTGTTCCGGCACAGTCGGCTCATCGTGATAGCTGTCACTGCGGTAGTCATAAACCGCCTTGTTACCAAACAGCGGCCGGATACCTGGCAGCGCTTCAGCGGGCCAGATGGCCTGGGTGGCACGACGGGTGACCGGACGTCCGCCGGTTTCCAGCAGGCTGGCCTGCAGGATCAGATTGAGCGGAGAGTGGAGCTGATCCCACTGATTTTCTACCGTGAGTTGTGCTTTACCGCTGGCATCGAGCTTGAGATCCACCTCATCCAGCGTCCGCTTTAACCCCTCTTCGGTGATGTCACCAAACTGGTAGCCTGGCAGTGCAGTCACCGCCTCGCGTGCCGGTCGCAGATAGAGTTGCCCCTGTAGCGTGTTACCTGCTGCTGGGGCGCCATAGAGATAGCGCCCCTCAATACCGAACTCAACACTGGCATCAGCGGCCTGTGGCTGAGGGTCATTTTTCAGGGTTAACGCCATACGCTCTGGCAGAAAATCTTCGACGTGAAACTTCCACTCTCGCTTGAGGTTATCGCCGGTATTCAGTCGCAACATCCAGTCGCCGGTCATGGCCGACGCGGACAGCGCCAGTCGCTGCTGGTAGAATCCCGCTTCAGGCTGCCAGACAAAAGTCCGCATCACCTGGCCATCGGGCTGCACCAGCTCCGCTTTGATCGGCTGCGCGGGCAAGGGGTGTCCGTCGGCATCGCGAAGCAGCGCATTCACGATGACCGTTTCGCCAGGACGATAGATATCGCGCGGACTAAAAACAAACAGCTGTTTGTCATAGCCCTGCGGCCCCGCGACCGGGAATTCAGCGAGATCCAGCGCCGGACGCGCCAGGTCGATCATTGAGGTCTGTTCTCCCTGAATTGCCAGCAGGAGCTTGCCTTTTTCATCCGCCTTGAGGCTCAGATGACCGGTGCTGTCACTGGTACCGCTTTGCAGCACCTGCCCCTTCTCATCCAGTAACCTGACGCTGACCCCGGAAAGCGGCTGACCGTCTGCCAGACTCTGGGCGAACAGTTCGAACCGGGTCGGGAAGCGATGCAGTGACAGGCCAATATCGCTGAGGGTGAAAAGCGTGGCGGGCTGGCTGTAGCGATAAGTACCGGCCTGCTTCATCACCGCCAGATAGACGCCCGGCTGCTGAAGTGCGGTAATGTCACGCATCGGCAGCTGCAATTTTTCACGCGTGTTACGCGCCGGGTTGAGCTCAAAGCGTCCGCTATAAACCAGCTGGCTGCTTTTCAGCAGCTCCTGCGACTGCCAGCTTGAGAGGTTGTTGCCGTAATTCCACTGCGAGAGAAATTCCGCCAGGCCGGCATTCTTTATCCGGAAGAAATCGACATCGACCTGGTCAACATTCAGCGCCAGCACCGGCAGTCCCTGGGTGATACGCAGCGGCAGCAGTGAACCGCGACTGGCAAAGCCCACCATCGGCTGGATATCACGGGTGGCGATTTTCTGACTGTAATCGGCGGCAAGCGTCTCTCCGCTGGCCGCGCGCAGTCCCGCATCCACCGTGACGGTGAAGTGACGCGACGGCTCGGGATGGCGGAAGCGCAACGTTTTGCGGTTAGCAGAAAGCTCCCAGCCGCCATCCACCCGGCCCTGTTTATCGTCGGTCAGCCTGACTTTTTGCGCGATATCCTGTTTATCATCAAGCGGCTGACTGAAGGTTAAGACCAGCGCAGCGGCATTATCGATCTGCAGTTCCGAGAGATCGATAATCGTCAGCGGTTTGCTGACCTGGGAGGTTGCGGGTGCTTCTGCCGCCTGGAGAGGCAAAACAGGTAACAGGGTCGCTGACAGCAGCGAGCCACCGATCAGCATGCTGAGCAGCAGCCGGGTATTGCGTTTCTTCATGGTAGTTCCTTCACCGGGACGCAGGGAGTGTCGTTTGATTACGCAGCGCAATTTCATATCAATGCTCGCATTTAATCAACGCTTCTCTTGAGATGGTGCGCACATTCCCTGACACTGGTATGACAGATTGCTGAGATGAGGTTGTTATGACGACGCCACTGTTTGTGTCCGCCGACTGGTTACAAGAGCACTACAACGATGAGCGGCTTCAGGTGCTGGATGCACGGTTGTTGCCACCCGGTATGGAAGCGGTTCGCGATATCCAGGCCGAATATCTGGCGGGTCATTTACCCGACGCCCCTTACTTCGATATTGAAGCGCTTTCCGATCACACCAGCCCTTACCCCCATATGCTGCCCCGCGCCGAAAGTTTTGCCGTCGCGATGCGTGAACTGGGTGTCAGCAGTGATAAGCACCTGGTGGTGTATGACGAGGGTAATCTCTTTTCTGCGCCACGCGCCTGGTGGATGCTGAAAACCTTTGGTGTGGCTCAGGTGTCGATTCTGGCCGGGGGCTTGCAGGGCTGGAAAGAAGCTGGTTTTGCGCTGGCAACCGGCGAAGTGAATCTGCCGGAAGGTGAGTTTGAGGCCCACGCAGATGAAAGCCGGGTGAAACGCCTGACGGACGTACTGCTGATCAGCCATGAAGGCGGCGCACAGATTATTGATGCGCGTCCTGCCAATCGCTTTAACGCCGAAGTGGATGAGCCGCGTCCCGGATTGCATCGCGGACACATTCCCAACAGCCTGAACGTGCCGTGGAACAGCCTGGTTGAACAGGGAAAACTCAAGCCGGAGGCGGAACTTCAGACGCTGTTTGCCGATGCGGGCGTCGATATTACCCAACCGGTGGTCGCCAGCTGTGGCTCAGGCGTGACGGCGGTGGTGGTGATTCTGGCGCTGACGGCGCTGGGCGCACGGGATGTCACGCTGTATGACGGATCCTGGGGCGAATGGGGCAGTCGCGACGACTTACCTATCGCGAAATAAAAAACAGGCGGCCCATGAGCCGCCTGTTTACTTTGTTGTCTCAGATAATCCGCTCACTGCCCTTGAAGTCGCGCAGGAAACTGCCCCAGCGACGCTCATAGAATGGCGTGATGTGGGCGGTAAAGAAGTGGCTGATGCCGCGATCGTTTAGCGTCACCTCACAGATATCAACCGGCGCATCGTCCGGCAGCGTATCGGTTGCCACGCTGCCCGCCGCCTGAATGATCGTCTCAATGTTGCTGTCCGCTTCAATGCCAATCAGCAGATTGGGCGCTTCGTCAGCCCGCTCACGGATACTGGCGATAAACGCGCGACGCACCTGCTTATGCTTACTGAAGAGCTGAGTCAGTGAGTCGATCATCTGCGCAGGGGGTTCAGCCACCTCAGACAGCAAGAGTGACTGTCCGCCTTCCAGCACGGTTTGCTGGCTTAGTGCACTGCCCTCTTCAGCCAGCAGATGGGTGATCTCGGCCGCAGTAAACTCTTTACCGGAAGGCAGTTTGGGATTGAGAAACAGCGTCTCGCCGCGCGTAATCTCAAACAGCGTTCGTACCGGCAGACGCAGCCAGGACTGCTCACCGCTCACCGCTTCACTCATCGCCTCTTCTGACGTGAAAAAAGGAATGATGCTGCTGCCATCCTCTTTTTCCCAGTGCTGCAGATCAACGGGCGTGCTGGCATCAAGCTGTTGCGTGGTGCTTTCACCTGGCACCCAGGCATCAGATTCCAGCAGCAGCTGAAAAAATTCGGGCCGATGGGCAGGCTCAGTGGCCGCCAGCTTCAGCACCTCTTCAAGACGATTCATAGTTTCCCTCTGAACAGCGGCAGCATCAGCCACCGCTGAGATCGGCTTATTTCAGTAACAGATTGGCGAGGGTACGCACGCCAAGACCTGTTGCACCCGCCGCCCACTGGTCAACTGCGCCTTTGCGATAGGTCGCGGAGCAGTCGATGTGCAGCCAGCCCTGCTGATAGTTACTGACGAAGTGTGACAGGAACGCTGCCGCGCTACTGGCACCCGCCGCATGTGACGGGCTGGCGATATTATTGAGATCGGCGAAGTTAGACGGCAGATGGCTGCGATGGAATTCGGCCAGCGGCAGACGCCAGAAAGGTTCGTTCTCACTCACCGCGCTGCCCATCAGCGACTGTGCCATCACATCATCAAAGGTAAACAGCGCATGGTAATCGTTGCCCAGCGCCGTCTTAGCCGCACCGGTCAGCGTCGCAGCATCGATGATCATCGTCGGGTTCTGCTCGCTGGCGTCGATTAAACCGTCGGCCAGGACCAGACGCCCTTCCGCATCGGTGTTCATCACTTCCACCGATTTACCGTTGCGATAGCGAATGATGTCGCCCAGTTTAAAGGCGTTGCTGCTGACCATATTATCGGCACAGCAGAGGTAGAGTTTGACGCGCTTGTTAAGACCGCGCGAAATCGCCATGGCCAGCGCGCCGGTGACGGTCGCCGCGCCGCCCATGTCAGATTTCATTGAGTCCATGAAGCTGCTCTGCTTCAGGCTGTAGCCACCGGTATCAAAGGTGATGCCTTTACCGACCAGACAGGCGTAGACCGGGGCATCGTCGTCGCCGGTCGGGTTGTAATCGAGCGCCAGAAATACCGGCGGACGATTTGAACCGCGTCCAACGGTGTGCAGGCCCATATACCCCTGTACCCTCAGATCGTCGCCTTTGGTGATGCGATAGCTGACGGCACTGCCGCCCACTTCACTGATCAGATCGACTGCATTGTGTGCCAGCTGTTCTGGCCCAAGATCTTCCGCAGGCAGGTTAATAACGTTGCGAACCCAGTCGATAATTTTCAGACGGCGATCAAACTCCGCCTGCTCATGTTCGCCCAGCGCCGGCCACTCAACCTGACGCTGACCTTTCGGACCACGGAAGCCCTGCCAGAATGCCCAGCACTGCTCAAGGTGCCAGCCTTCGCCGGTCAGCGCCACATGGCGGATCCCCTGGCTGTCGATTTTGTGAGCCGCACGCTGAATGATATTCAGCGCATCCGCGCCGGTCAGATGCAGTGTCATGCCGCTGTCGTTGCTGCTGAGAATCGCTTTTTCGCCCCAGCGCGCATCGGCGGGCTGGCTGCTAAGCGTAATATTCATGGGTTGTGTGGTCATCGAAAAGCTCCATAATCGTTATCTGTTTCATCCAGCCTGATTGTTATAACGGCTTTAATAAGATGTTAAATATAATTCGCAGAGAGACCTGATAACAGATTCCGTCAGGTGTTGCCAGCGAAGTGCAAATATAGGCGCAATTTCCGGACTATGACCGGATATCAGGATTTCATTAAGGCCCGCAGACGGGTCACTGATTTCTGCACCAGGGCAATGGCGTAGTCGATCTCTTCCTCGGTAGTGAAGCGTCCCAGCGAGAAGCGCAGCGAACTGTGCGCCAGCTCTTCACTCAGGCCCAGCGCCCGCAATACATAGGAAGGCTCCAGGCTGGCGGAGGTACAGGCCGAGCCGGAAGAGAGCGCCAGATCTTTCAGCGCCATGATCAGTGATTCACCCTCAACGTCAGCGAAACTGAGGTTAAGAATGTTCGGTGCGCTCTGCTGCAGATCGCCATTGAGGGTGACGTCGGGCAGTGTGCTGATGCCCTGCCACAGGCGATCGCGCAGAGTCTGCAGGCGCGACATCTCGGTTTCGCGCTCTTCTGCTGCGATACGATACGCCTCGCCCATGCCGACAATCTGATGAACCGGCAATGTCCCGGATCGCATACCGCGTTCATGTCCGCCGCCGTGGATCTGCGCAGCAATCTGCACACGCGGTTTACGCCGGACATAAAGTGCGCCGATGCCTTTCGGGCCATAGAGTTTGTGGGCAGAAAAGGACATCAAATCAACCGGTAACTGGCTGAGATCGATAGGCAGCTTGCCGACGCTCTGGGTCGCATCCACATGAAACAGAATCTCACGTTCGCGGCAAAGTTCGCCAAAGGCGGCGATATCCTGAATCACTCCGGTTTCATTATTAACGTGCATCAGGGTGACTAAAATCGTGTCGTCGCGCAGCGCCGCACGCAGCTGGTCAGGCGAGATAATGCCGTTAGCCGCCGGGGTGAGATAAGTGACAGCAAAGCCTTCACGCTCAAGCTGCTGGCAGCTATCAAGCACCGCTTTATGTTCTGTCTGGCTGGTGATGATATGTTTGCCGCGCGCCTGATGGGCGTGAGCTGCACCTTTAATCGCGAGGTTATCGGATTCAGTGGCGCCAGAGGTAAAGATGATTTCACGCGGATCGGCATTGACCAGTTCGGCGATCTGATTACGCGCAACATCAACCGCTTCTTCAGACTGCCAGCCAAAACGGTGCGATCGCGAGGCCGGATTACCGAAGGTGCCATCCAGCGTCAGAAACTGCATCATTTTGCTGGCCACACGCGGATCGGCCGGCGTGGTGGCGGCGTAATCCAGGTAAATCGGTAATTTCATTGCGCTACAGCTCCGTATAAAAAATCATACGTCTTTATAGCAGATTCGGCCCTGACCGCGTTAGCAGTAAGGGCCGCAACAGCGGGGATTACGAGGCGCGTTGGTTGACGTTAATTTCCTGCGTGCGCGGGCTCTGGAAGCGACGATTATCAATCGCATTCTGACGATCGGCTACATCCAGGATCTCCTGATTATTCACCAGCTCAGCCAGTGTAATATTGTTCAGGAAGTCACTGATACGCACGCTCAGATCGCGCCACAGCACGTGAGTCAGGCAACGCTCGCCGCCCTGGCAGCCTTCTTTACCCTGACATTTGGTGGCATCAACAGACTCATCAACGGCGGTGATCACTTCACCGACAGAGATGGTATTAGACGCTTTGCCCAACAGATAACCGCCGCCCGGACCACGTACGCTGGACACCAGCTCATTTTTACGCAATCGGGAGAATAACTGCTCCAGATAGGAGAGCGAAATGCCCTGACGCTCTGAAATATCAGCCAGCGGGACCGGACCTTCATGGGAGTGAAGGGCAACGTCCAGCATTGCAGTAACGGCATAACGTCCTTTGGATGTCAGTCTCATAGCGTACGACCTCAATAGCGTCCGGTTATCGGAGGATTAGCAACAGATGCTCTGAAGTCTGCCATTCCCGAGTAAATTGGTCAACTATTTAACCTGGTAAATTAGTCAGGTATTTAACCTGGTAATTCACTCAACTATTATCCGCTTCTTTTTTATCGTTTTTTCGCTTTTCGAACGACGAAAGCATGCCGCGCAGGATGTTCAGTTCGTCACGTTCCGGGCGGGCGCGGGTGTAAAGACGACGCAGTTTGCTCATCACCTGGCCAGGATTGGCTTCACGGATAAAGCCACTGTTCAGCATCATCTGTTCCATATGCTGATAGAAGCGCTCGAGATCATCCACCAGCGGATAAGGTGACTCTTCATACTGCGGCGGCGGGCTGGCCTGCTCCTGCGCCTGTAACCATGCCATGCGCACTTCATAGGCAATAATCTGTACGGCCATCGCCAGGTTCAGCGAGCTGTATTCCGGGTTTGCCTGAATCGCGACGTGATAGTGGCACTTCTGCAACTCGTCATTGGTCAGGCCGACACGTTCACGACCAAATACCAGCGCAACCGGTGCCTGCTGGCCCTCTTCCACGCTTTTCACGCCACATTCGCGCGCATCCAGCATCGGCCAGGGCAGCGAGCGGGAACGTGCGCTGGTGCCGACCACCAGACTGCATCCGGCAATGGCCTCATCCAGCGAGTCGACAATTTTGGCGTCGCCGATAACGTCGCTGGCACCGGCCGCGAGTGAGATAGCCTGTGAGTCAGGCTTGACCAGCGGATTAACCAGATAGAGGTTGGTTAAGCCCATGGTTTTCATGGCGCGCGCAACGGAGCCCATGTTACCGGTGTGAGAAGTCTCGACCAGCACGATACGAATATTTTGCAACATGATTAGGGATACTCAGAAACGGGTCAGTAAAATCAGTAGAGAGAATATTAACATAAAGCAGGACATTTACCGAACACGCTGCTATACTCCGCGCCGTTTTCCCCGTTCTTTAACATCCAGCGAGAGATACCGATGCATCCAATGCTCAACATTGCCGTGCGCGCAGCGCGCAAGGCCGGAAATTTAATTGCCAAATATTATGAAACCCCGGACGCCGTCGAAGCCAGCCAGAAAGGCAGCAACGACTTCGTAACGAATGTTGACCGCGAAGCAGAACGCCTGATTATCGAAATTATTCGTAAATCTTACCCGAAACATACCATCATCACTGAAGAAAGCGGTGAACTGGCGGGCGAAGATCAGGATGTTCAATGGGTTATCGATCCGCTGGATGGCACATCAAACTTCATCAAACGTTTACCCCACTTTGCTGTTTCTATCGCTGTGCGCATTAAAGGCCGCACCGAAGTCGCCGTCGTTTACGATCCAATGCGCAATGAACTCTTCACCTCTTCACGCGGTCAGGGCGCTCAGCTGAATGGCTATCGTCTGCGTGGCAGCACGGCCCGCGATCTGGATGGCACCGTTCTGGCGACCGGCTTCCCGTTCAAAATGAAGCAGCACGCGCCGGCTTACATGAATATCATGACCAAACTCTTTACCCAGTGTGCTGACTTCCGCCGCACCGGTTCTGCTGCGCTGGATCTGGCCTATGTGGCTGCCGGTCGCGTAGATGGCTATTTTGAGATTGGCCTGAAGCCGTGGGATTTTGCGGCGGGTGAACTGCTGGTCCGTGAAGCGGGCGGTCTGGTGACCGACTTCACCGGCAACCACGGCTATCTGCTGTCAGGTAACCTGGTCGCGGGTAACCCACGTGTGGTGAAATCGATGCTGTCGAACATGCGTGATGAGCTGAGCGAAGCGTTAAAACGCTAAGTCTCAGTACAGAAAAAGGCGGCTTCTCAGCCGCCTTTTTTATTGCCTGTTACTCAGTGATGATTAACGACGTTCGTGTGACAGCACCTGACGAGGCTGAGTACGACGACCTACCATACCCATCACACCTGCCAGCACCGCTTCGATGATCAGCAGAATCAGGGCATACCAGCTCGCTTTCGCAGTCGCGGCAGCGGCTTTTTCACCGGCTTCACGCGCTTTCTGTTCAGCCTGCTGTTTCAGTTCCTGATACTTCTGAACGGCCTGCTGATAGCTCTGTTCAGTTTTGGCCACGATCTGATCCACTTCCTGATCGCTTTTGCCGGTGCGCGCTTTGATAATATTTTTCAGCGCATCACGATCGGCTGCCTGCAGGGTATCGGAATGACGATCCATCACCCCTTTTAACCAGTTAGCCAGATCAGTATCCGCTGTCTGTGGATGGTTTGCGGTGTTGTTAGCCTGGTTTTCAGCATTCTGCGCTTCTTTATTTGCATCCTGCTTTAAATTCTCTGGCTGTAATTCCGGTTTCCCGGTCTGGCGTAAAGTCGTTTCCAGTTCGTTCTGCAGGTTATCTAAATTAATATTACTCTCCTGCAGTTTGTCTTTTGCCATTTGGGTAACGGATGGCGCAGCGGCGGAAATACCACTACCCAGCGCCTGGAAGCCTGAGCCCACAATATTCATCGCGCCGCCTAATACACTGGTCGCCAGCGCAATAGCCAGGTAAATAGTGAAAATTGTGCTAAGGCCAAACATCAGTAAACCGTGCAGTGCGCCTTCGCGCTGAGCCAGTCGGCCTGCAACATAACTACCTGCAGCCATCGCGACCAGCATTTCAATGGCAGTCCAGACCAGCGCGCCTGTGCCCAGGCCGTCGAGTGGATTCTGTTCTTTCATCGGATCAATGGTTGTTGCACCAATGGCGGTTCCCAGCAGCGTCAGAATAATGTGAACGATCAACGCACAAATGACACCGGCAAAGACGGCGCTCCAGGAAATACGTTTTAACGGCAATCCAGCAGGCCCGGTCGCCAGCGTTTCGGTGTAGCCATTATTAATACGGGTATCAGCCATGAAATATACTCCTCGCAATAAACAGAAAGCGGTCTTGATCTTTTATCATCCCGACGGCGGAATGCCGTTTTGGTATTATCAGCGTAGACAGGGAATAGTCATTTCACCACTAAACCAGCCAGAGAAAAAAATAAAGAGATGAATTCAGAGATAATTAACGAAGAGAAGAGCGCAGCGGCAATTTTATTTCCGCTGCGCTTTTATTCAGAAAGGTCGAATTCCGCCACCCAGCGTCATCTGCGCTGACTGCCATAGCGCGATACCCGCTACGATTAAAATCAGGCTGCCGGTTAAGGCCAGCGCGGGGATCAGCAGTCGCGTCATGCCTGCGGTAACGCCAGGCTGTGCCAGCCGTTGCGCCACCGTGCGCGCCTGCTGAACCAGCAGGCCAATCGCCGAAATGGTCAGTGCCGTGCCCAGCGCCATCACTGCAGCAGAGATAACCCCCCAGCCATAGACACCAATCACTTTGGCAAACAGCAGCATCATAATCGCGCCGGAACAGGGACGTAATCCCATCGACACCACCACCAGCAGCTGGGTTTTCACGCTGAGATTGCCGCTCATCTGCTGCGGTGTCGGAAGATGCGCGTGTCCACATCCGCACTGATCGTCATGCTGATGGTGAGGTTTAAAGGCGCGAAATACCGGGGCCGGACGTGGACGCAATGCCCGCCACAACGAACGCAGCGCCCGATAACCGATCATCACGCCCAGCCCGATCACCAACAGATAACTGCCCTTCTCCAGCCAGAAACTGCTGAGATGCAGCTGGCGAGATGACGTTTTCAGTAGTACCAGCATCACCGTCACCAGGGCAATCGCCACCGAACCCTGCAGCAGTGAGGCGAGCAGCGTCAGCCTGATACTGGTTTTCACTCTGGTGGGATGGGTTGCCAGAAAGGTCGCGATCACCACTTTGCCATGGCCCGGCCCCAGCGCGTGCAGTACGCCATACAGCAGGCTGAATATCACCAGCGAAATGCCTGCCTGGTGGGGCTGCTCCGCTACCTGCTGTAGCAGCTGAGTCATCTGCCGATGCAGATCTTTTTGCCACAGTACGCTCTGCATCAGAATCTGCGGCCAGTAGAGCCAGACCAGCAACGCGCTGCTCAGCAGCACGCCCGCCATCAGCCACAGCGGCCAGAGGCGGGAAGCCCGTAACGGTGTGGAGATTACTGACATGTCAGTATCACCGTCTGGGCAAACTGGCGGCCTAAATCCATCTCCTCTGCAGGCGCGTCGGCTTTATCCAGCGACAGCGCATACTGCTTCAGTGAATCATTGGGCTTTGGCGTGTTCAGCGCGAACTTGCAGCGCGCCTGCAGCGCCGGCGGCAGCGTTAATGCACCGGGATTGTCATAGAACATATCGACGAAATAGGTGGGATCAAAAGTCAGGATCTCAAAGCGCTGCCCGGTCAGCTTCGGGGGTTCCGCCAGCGGCAGAATAAATTCCAGCACCGCTTTATGGCCGTTACGTGACAGGTTGTATTCGGTTGGCAGATTCAAAAACTTTACCCGCTGTTGGTTGTGCCAGATTTCAGAAAAGTAGTGCTGGCCCAGCACGTTCGCCATCACGCCTGCCGCCAGCTTCTTCCACACCACGCTGCCTGGTTTCGCCTCGCCCGCGTCGTAAAGCAGATCGGCGGAGGTAATCTCATCCATGGTCCAGGTCATCTTTAATCCGGTAAAGGTGTCATCCTGCGCCACCAGTTCGGTTTTCATATCGATGAAGCTGTGAGGATGTGCCATTACAGCCGGACTTAAGACCATCAAGAGGGCAAAGAGTGTGCGTTTCATAATGTTATAAAGTAACGTTCCCGATGAAAAGAATCTATAAGTAACAAAATTTTGTGACCCGCCTTAAACCTCCGGCAAATAAACCGCGTAAACCGCGCAGGCGCTGACGGGGTTGACTATTCTTAGCTCAAAATAGCCTGCTGGAAACCTGATTGATGAGTTCTGCTACCCCTTTGGCACCACTCTTCACCCGCTCACAGCGTCAGTGCCATCTTTTATTGCTGCTGTTTCTGCCGACACCCGTGCTTACGCTTGAAAAAGTCTGCCAGCTGAATGGCGTCGATCCTGCCGTTGCCCGACAGGATATCGCGGATGTGGGCCTTGAGATACAGCGATATCACCAGCTGGAATTGCATCAGATGGTGGATGGCAGCTTTCGTCTTCATGGCACAGAGTTGGATCGGCGCCTCTGTCTGCTGCACAACCTGCGACGCAGTTTGCGTTTATCGCAGGATTTCGTCTGCGATCATTTTGCAGCCCCCCTGCGTCAGCGCCTGAAGGTGATGAAGATTGAGAAGGCGCTGTGGGATGAGACCAATTTACAGGCGCTGATCCAGCACTGTAGCCTGCGTCTGAAGCGCGATTTCAGCGAACGCGACCGGCTTTTTCTGCAGATTTTCATGAAGTATGGATTGTGCCAGCGCCAGCCGGTGCTGTTCAGTGAGGCGCAGTGTCACTGGCTGCAGCAGAAGGCTGAGCGGCAGGCTGCCGAGGATGTGATTCACCACTGGCGCAAACGCTGCCACCTTGCGCCGCCCGTCAGTGAAACCGACTTCTGGACACTGCTGTTCAGCCAGATACATACGCCTGTCGTGGATGCGATTGCCCATCCTGCTGAGCAGCAGTTAATGGCTGCGACCCAGCAGTTAATTAATGACTTTGAACGGTGTGCCGACATCACTTTTGCTGATCGCGACGAGTTGCTTAACCAGCTCTATCCTCATCTGGCACAGGCGCTGGATCGCACCCACTTCACTATCGGCATCGACAACAGCGTGGCGCTGGATGTCAGCCGCCTCTATCCCCGCCTGTTGCGTACCACTCAGCAGGCGCTGCATGCGTTTGAGCAGCAATACGGGATTGCGTTCAGCCCGGAAGAGGTGAGCTTAATTACCGTTATTTTTGGTGCCTGGCTGATGCAGGAGAATGCGTTGCAGGAGAAGCAGGTGCTGATTCTGACGGGTGACGATACCGATCTGGAGCAGGATGTGGAGCAGCAGATCCGGGAGATCACGCTGCTGCCGATCAATATTACCTATCAGGACGTGAAACAGTTTCAGCGGGATGGCGCACCGCGGGATGTGGACATCATCATTTCGCCCTACCCCACCTCGCTGCCACTCTTCTCTCCGCCGCTGGTGCATGCGGAACTGCCGCTGACGTTACACCATCAGCAGCGGATTCGTTATTTACTGGAGTCGTAGCCGGGACGCAGAAATAGCGCGGGCAGCGCCACCAGTGCCATCACCCAGAACAGATGTCCCTGCAGATGAGCGAACAGCACGCCGCAGATCATGGTCATTATCGCAATGCCACCCCCCATCGCCAGCGCGGAATAGAGCGACTGCAGACGGATCACTTCCGCTCCCTGACGCGCCGCAATAAAACGCATCGCCGCCAGATGACAGACGGTGAAGCTGCCACAGTGGAGGATTTGCGCCACAATCAGCAGCGGCAGCGCGGTAGTGGCGCCCATCAGACTCCAGCGGATCAACGCACAAATGCCCGAAAGCAGCAGCAGATCGCGCGCGCTCCAGCGGCGGAACAACCGGTTGCTCAGGGCAAACACGACGATTTCGGCCACCACGCCCAGCGACCAGAGATAACCCACCGTGGAGGCGGAGTAGCCACTCTCCTGCCACCAGATAGCACTGAAGCCGTAATAGGCGGCGTGCGCACCCTGCAGCAGCGTTACGCAGAGCATAAATCGCCATACCGCATTCTCACGCAGCAATTCATGCCACACCTGCCAGCCGCCGCCCGCCGCGCCCTGCCGTTCATTACCCTGTGGCTGGGTGGCGGGTGACAGCATCATGCCTGCCAGCATAGAGATGACGCCGACGGAAAGCAGCAGCAGAATGGCGTTTGAAGAGTAAGCACTGACCAGCACGCCGGTTAATGCCGAGCTGATCACAAAGGCCAGCGAACCCCACAGCCTGACCGGCCCATACGCCAGTCCTATCTGCTGTGTCCAGGTGGCGGCCAGCGCATCGCTAAGCGGGACCAGCGGCGAGAAAAAGAGGTTAAAGCCGATCATGACCGTCAGCAGCCACATCCACTGCTCACCCACCCAGAAACCAGCAGCGAACAGGCAGGTCATCAGCGCCAGCAGACGCAGCGCCGTAATCAACCGTGAAGGATTTTTGACCTGAGAAGCGATAAGCAGACTGCCGACAAAGCGTGCCACCATGCCACAGCCGAGCAGCAGGCCAATCTTTTCAGCATCAAGACCGGTGCCTTTCAGCCACACGCCCCAGAATGGCAGATAGATGCCGTAACAGAAGAAGTAAGTGAAGTAGCCCAATCCGAGCCATCTGGCGGAGCCGATTGCCATATTCCCTCCAGCAAGAGTGCTGCCTGGCAGCATGAGTGGGCGCTACTCTGGCAGAGCGCCGCAGGACAGGCAATAAAAAAGGATGGCTGATGCCATCCTTTGTATGCTGTCTCACAACAGGTTAACGATTAAGCGTAGACCGGCAGACGGCTGCAGATTTCCAGTACTTTCTTTTTGGTGCGCTCAATGGTCGCTTCGTCATTGACGTTATCCAGCACATCCGCGATCCAGCCAGCCAGCTCACGCACGTCCGCTTCATTGAAGCCACGACGGGTAACAGCTGGCGTACCGATACGGATACCAGAAGTCACAAACGGGCTTTTCGGATCGTTAGGCACGCTGTTTTTGTTAACCGTGATGTTGGCACGGCCCAATGCCGCATCCGCTTCTTTACCGGTCAGGTTTTTGCTCACCAGATCGATCAGGAACAGATGGTTATACGTGCCGCCAGAAACGATGTCATAGCCACGCTCAATCAGCACCTCAACCATCGCTTTGGCATTTTTTGCCACCTGCTGCTGGTAGGTTTTGAATTCCGGCTCCATCGCCTCTTTGAACGCAACCGCTTTACCAGCGATAACGTGCATCAGAGGACCGCCCTGACCGCCAGGGAAGACAGCAGAGTTCAGTTTCTTATAGAAATCTTCGTCGCCGTTTTTCGCCAGAATGATACCACCGCGCGGACCCGCCAGCGTTTTGTGAGTGGTAGAGGTCACGATGTGCGCATGCGGGATCGGACTCGGGTAAACGTCTGCAGCAATCAGGCCGGCAACGTGTGCCATGTCCACAAACAGCCATGCACCTACGCTATCCGCGATTTCGCGCATTTTCGCCCAGTCGCAAACGCCGGAGTAAGCTGAGAATCCGCCAACGATCATTTTTGGCTTGTGGGTTTTCGCCAGTTCAGCCAGTTCGTCGTAGTCAATTTTACCGGTCTCATCGATACCGTAAGCCACAACGTTATAGAGTTTGCCCGACAGGTTAACCGGTGAGCCGTGAGTCAGGTGCCCACCGTGCGCCAGGTTCATCCCCAGAATAGTATCGCCCGGCTGCAGCAGCGCGGTGTAAACCGCAAAGTTAGCCTGTGAACCTGAGTGTGGCTGAACGTTAGCGTAATCGGCACCAAACAGTTCTTTTGCGCGATCAATTGCCAGTTGCTCAACGATATCAACGTACTCACAGCCGCCGTAGTAGCGTTTGCCCGGATAGCCTTCAGCGTATTTATTGGTGAGCTGAGAACCTTGTGCCTGCATAACACGCGGGCTGGTGTAGTTTTCAGAAGCAATCAGTTCAATGTGCTCTTCCTGACGCACTGTCTCCTGCTCCATCGCCTGCCACAACTCGGCATCGTAATCGGCAATGTTCATATCACGCTTTAACATCCGGATCTCCTGACTCAGCTAACTTTCTGACGGTATTTACCCCCCTTCAGGGGCGAAGGCCCACAGTGTAAACCGTTTTAAGAGGTGAAGGTAGGGTGAACCTCCTCTTTTTACGCAAACGATTGGCTGGCTACTGGCAGGGCTTTTTTACACCTTTTCACCCTGTTCAGACGCCACGATTTTTCTTCAGGATGTGACGGCGGCTTCTCAGGATGCACCAAAAAGTTGCCACTTTGACAACCGGGAAATTTATCGGGTTATTTACACCACAGGCGAGACGGCTATAAGATGCATTTAAAATACATCTTTAAATGAGAGGCCGTTTTTATGCTTGATGCACACACTATCGCCACGGTTAAATCGACCCTGCCTGCCATCGCCGCCTGTGGTCCTGCGCTTACCGCACACTTCTATGACCGCATGCTGTCGCACCATCCGGAACTCAAAAATGTTTTCAATATGAACAACCAGCGCAATGGCGATCAGCGTGAAGCGCTGTTCAACGCCATTTGCGCCTATGGCGCGAATCTGGAGAACCTGGCCGTGCTGCTGCCCGCAGTGGAAAAGATTGCACAGAAACATACCAGCCTGAATATTCAGCCTGCGCAATACGCCATCGTCGGTGAAAATCTGCTGGCAACCATTAAAGAGCTGCTGAATCCGGGTGAAGAGGCGCTGGCAGCCTGGGGCCGGGCCTATGGCGTACTGGCGGATGTGTTCATTAATCGCGAAGAGGAAATTTATCAGGCGACGGAGCAGCAAACCGGTGGCTGGCGCGGCACTCGTGCGTTTCGCATCAGTGCTATTGAGCAGCAGAGCGAGGTGATTAAAAGCTTTACCTTCAGTCCGGTAGATGGCGGCCCGGTAGCGGCCTTTAAACCGGGTCAGTATCTGACGGTGCATCTGCAGCCCGCCAGTTTCGAACATCACCAGATTCGCCAGTACTCGCTTACTCACCTCAGTAATGGCAAAGATTACCGGATTGCGGTGAAACGTGAAGCGCAGGGCACCGTCTCCGGCTGGCTGCATCAGAATGGCAAAGTGGGTGATGAGCTGATGCTGGCCGCACCGCATGGCGACTTCTTCCTTGAGGTCGATGCTGCAACCCCGGTGGCGCTGATATCCGCGGGCGTGGGTCAGACGCCGATGCTGGCCATGCTGCATGCCCTGGCGGCCCGCCAGCACCGCGCGCCGGTCAGCTGGCTGCACGCAGCAGAGAACGGCAAACAGCATGCATTTGGCCCGGAAGTGATAGCTACGGGCGCGCAGCTCACCGATTTCGTCAGTCAGGTCTGGTATCGCGATCCCGCCGCTGAAGATGCCGGTCGCTATGACGCGCAGGGTCTGATGGATATCACCGCGATCTCCGCACGTCTCGCCTCACCCGACACCCACTTCTACCTCTGCGGTCCGCTGCCCTTTATGCAGCATGTGGTGGCGCAACTGCGTGATGTCAGCGTGGCAGATACACGCATTCATTACGAACTTTTTGGACCGCACAAAGGGATGTAAATCTGGCAGCAACGAATTAGCCTAAAGCGAAGGGAACACGGGCAGAAGAGGAAAGCGTCCCGCGCCAGGACGGCGCGGGCCGAGCGTGCCATGGATGGCGGGTTTTGCGTCTTTCCGATCTGACCGTGTTCCCTGAGCAGGCACGATCGCACAATCATCCGTATCAGGTTCCTCAGGCATAAAAAAGCCCGCAGCGCGGGCTTCTTTATGCTGATAAAGAGCTGATAAAGATATAATCAGATCGCCTCTTCATCCTCTTCGCCAGTACGGATGCGCACCACGCGCGCCACGTCGAAGACAAAGATTTTACCATCACCGATTTTGCCGGTCTGCGCAGTACGCATAATGGTCTCGACGCAGGTATCAACGATATCGTCGCCCACCACCATCTCGATTTTAACTTTAGGTAAAAAGTCGACCATATACTCTGCGCCGCGGTAAAGCTCGGTGTGCCCTTTCTGGCGGCCAAAACCCTTTACTTCACTCACGGTCATCCCGGTGATGCCGACTTCCGCTAAGGCTTCACGGACATCATCGAGTTTGAATGGTTTGATAATCGCATCAATCTTTTTCATGTCAGACCCTTTTTCACTCCCTCCATGGTCAGAGGGTTTATCAAGTATAAATGTTGCTGGCGCTGTCGGGCGGTAATATCCGGGATTCTTCAGGTTGCCGCAAGCGCTGCCAGATTATGCTGACCGCACCCATTCTGATTCGGGCCTGAGCAGGCAACCTGCCGGTATCACTCCGCAGCCTCCGCTACTCTTTGAAATCACTGGCATCCAGCTCATGACGAGACAGCAGCTTATAGAACTCCGTGCGGTTGCGTCCAGCCAGACGTGCGGCATTGGTCACATTGCCTTTGGTCATCTGCAACAGCTTACGCAGATAGTTCAGCTCAAACTGATTGCGCGCCTCAGCAAAGGTCGGCAAAGCGCTGTTCTCACCGCTTAACGCCTGCTCCACCAGCGCATCGCTGATCACCGGCGATGAACTCAGCGCCACACACTGCTCAATCACGTTAACCAGCTGACGCACATTGCCCGGCCAGCTGGCCGCCATCAACCGCTTCATCGCATCAACGGAAAAACTGCGGATCTGCGGTTTATGCCGTTCCGCCGCCTGACGCAACAGATGATTAGCCAGCAGCGGAATATCTTCAGTGCGCTGATGCAGCGCCGGAATCTTCAGGTTCACCACATTAAGACGATAGAAGAGATCCTCACGAAACTCCTTTTTCTCCATCGCCTTCGGCAGATCTCGATGCGTGGCTGAAATAATGCGCACGTCGATCTCAATATCATGATCGCTGCCCAGCGGCCTGACCTTACGCTCCTGCAACACCCGCAGCAACTTAACCTGTAGCGGTTGCGGCATATCGCCAATCTCATCCAGGAACAGCGTGCCGCCACCTGCAGTTTTAAACAGACCATCACGGGCACTGACTGCGCCGGTAAAGGCCCCTTTGGCATGCCCGAACAGCTCTGACTCCAGTAACTGCTCCGGCAGTGCGCCGCAGTTAATGGCGACAAAGGGCTTGCCGTTTCGCGGGCTGGCGGCGTGAATCGCCTGTGCCAGCATCTCTTTACCGGTACCGCTCTGCCCGTTAATCAGCACGCTGACGTCCGACTGCGCCACCATATGCGCCTGCTCCAGCAGCCGTAACATCAGCGGGCTGCGGGTGACGATCGCTTCCCGCCAGCGGTCATCGCTGACCGGCGCCTGCTGAGCCAGTGCTTCATCGATCGCTTTGTAAAGCGCATCTTTATCCACCGGTTTAGTCAGGAAGCTGAAGACGCCCTGCTGCGTGGCGGAAACTGCGTCCGGGATAGAACCGTGTGCCGTCAGGATAATCACTGGCAGACCGGTGTGGCGTTTCTGGATCTCGCCAAACAGCGCCAGACCATCCATCTCATCCATCCGCAGATCGCTGATCACCAGCTCGATTTTTTCTTTCTGCAGCAGACGCAACGCTTCGGGTCCGCTGGCCGCGGTGGTGACCTGATAACCTTCGCTGCGAAGACGCATGCCCAGCAGCTTTAGCAGGCTGGGATCGTCATCCACCAGCAGCAGTTTTGCCGCTTGTCTGACCATTATTGCTCCTCATCCTGCGGCAGCGCAGTGCCATGGCTGCTGTCAGAAACATCCGGGGCTTTCCGCGATGAAAGCTGGCGCTCAATATCAGTAAGCCGCTCCAGCTTATGCTGCGTGTCGCTGAGCTGCTGCTGCTGTTTAACCATCTGCTGGCGTATCGCCTCCAGCTGGGTATCGCTGCTCTGTTGCAGATGAACATAACGGGTGCGCGCTTCACTCAGGTCGAGCTGCGCGGCCTGATTACTGCGCCACAACTGGAGCAGCGGACGCACAGACTGCGGGAAATCGCTGCTGTAGCGATCCAGGGTTTCAACATAGCGACGACGCTCCACTGGCGTCACGTTGCCGTTCGACATCAGCACGCCCTGCTTGAAGGCGCGCGACCAGCTCTCAACCGGCCAGCGGTGAGCTTCGGCTCGGGCCTCGGCGGGGGAAAGGCGTTCAGCACAATCGATCGCCCGCATCCAGTAGAGGGGATTACTCAGTGCCGCACTATTCTCTATCGTCCACAGGTCACTGCAGCGGGTCGCCAGGTAATCAGCCACGCTGACCTCGGGTTCCGCTACCTGATGGCCTGACGGCAGGGATGAGGTGGCCGGGGAGGTCGTACATCCGCTGAGCAGCAGCGTGGTCAGTGTGCTCAGCAGCAAAGCGGGTAAATATTTCATCAGTCAGACATTCCCGGCTGTGGTGTTCAGTTCAATTCGAAAACAGACGTCAGCCTGCTCGCAGGAGACCAGCGTCAGGTCGCCATGCATCCGGCGCAGGCAATCTTTGGCAATACTCAATCCCAGCCCGCTGCCTTTTACCGGCCCTTTGCGCTGCTGGCTACCCTGGAAAAAAGGTTCGAAAATCATTGCCTGCTCTTCCGGCGGGATCGGCGTGCCGCTGTTCGCGACATCAATCCAGACCCGATCGCCCTGCTGCTGACTGCGCAGCCAGATGGTACCGGATTCGCTGCCGTAGTTCACGGCGTTCGAATAGAGATTATCGATGACCCGCATCAGTAACATCGGTTCGGCAAGGCAGTGACTGACCTCCAGATCGACAACCGTCTGCATGAGTTTGGCGCGCGCCGAGAGTGCATGTGCATTCACCACCCCCTCCACAATTTCCGCCACGCTGACCGGTTCCAGCTGGATCGGGCCATCTGCCAGTTTACGGTTGTAATCAAGCAGCTGTTCAATCAGCCGCTGCAGATGACGGCTGCTGCCGTCGAGGATAGTGACCACCTCTTTTTGATCGGCGTTCAGCGACCCGGCTACCTCGTCCGCCAGCAGTTCGGTGCCTTCACGCAGGCTGGCCAGCGGCGTTTTCAGTTCGTGAGAAAGATGGCGCAGGAATTCATGGCGCTGCGATTCCAGCCACTGAAGCCGTTCGCTGAGCCAGACGATGCGCTGTCCCAGCGAGCGTAACTCGCGCGGGCCGCGAAATGTCACGCTGTTACCCAGTTCCCGGCCTTCGCCAAGCCGGTTGATCATCCGCTCAATACGCTTGACCGGCCCGATAATCATGCCGGTAAACAGCGTCATCAACGCCAGACTGATGATAAACAGAATCAGCGCCTGCCAGCCAAAAAACTGGCCGCGATCGGCAATTTCGCGCTGCAGCTGAAGGCCGCGCGAAAACACCACTTCGCGCGTGTCCTGCACCATCTGCGCATTGGTGGCAGAAAAACGATCCAGCGCCTCTGCGGCAGGCGTAACCGGATTGCCGTTATCGCACTTTAACGGTGTCAGCAGCGGCAACGTCGCCTGTAAAGTCTGGAATGCGGGCAGCTCGGGCAGGCTGGCGCTGTGCGAACTCAGCATCTGGCTGTAGCGGGTGTGCTGGGTCTGATAAAGGCGCGCCAGCGAGGCATCATCCAGCACGCAGTACTGGCGATAGCTGCGCTCCAGCTCCACTGCCGTTCGCGCCATCGCCTCACTTCTGCGAACGTCGGTGAAAGTATTGCGGTTGGTATCCGCTGCCTGTTCGCTTAACGCAGAGAGACTTTCCCACGCCTGCCAGGCCAGCACCAGCAACGGCAGCAGCACCAGTACAAACGCCATCAGCACCAGCTGACGCAGAGAACGGGGAAATAAACGCCATTTTTTCACGCAGCCGCTTCCTTAAGATTTGCTGTCTGGATGCTAACGGACTCTGTCAGCGGAAGAAAGGTGTCGGCGGAAGAAAGGGGAAGAAAAGAAAACGGCAGGCTCGATGGCCTGCCGCTGGCACGACGCGTGATGCATCGCGTAAAAATGGGTGGAGCCTTACTCAACGTTACGTCCGGTGTTTGATAACGCAAGCGATTATCGGTCAGTTGGACGGCAGGCTCCGTTTGGTGCGTCATTCGGGCTTTATGAGCTCTTCTCCGCTAAGCGGGGCAATCATAAACAGGTGAATGAGCAGCTGCATGAGTATAGCAAGTTCCATGCCAGAAAATAAATCATTATATTTTTCAGCAGATTGAATAAGCTTGTCGGACAACTGCTGCGCAAAATCTGATTACAGTAAGGGAAAACTGTCTCCGCTGAGCGACATGAAATCGCGCCGGATGAGCGTTCATTAAAAATCAACGAGATAGATGTCGCCAAAAAGAGACAGTGCGACATGCTCATTGTCGCCATTTGCCAACAGAGCCACAAAAAAGAGCAGGAGGCACACTGGCCTCCTGCTCTTTTCAGCGGATTACATTAACCCAGCTGTTTGCGCGCATTGCGGAAAATACGCATCCACGGGCTGTCTTCGCCCCACTCTGCCGGATGCCAGGAGTTGCTGACGGTGCGGAACACCCGCTCCGGATGCGGCATCATGATAGTGACGCGACCACTTTCATTAGTCACGGCAGTGATGCCGTTTGGTGAGCCATTCGGGTTAGCCGGATAGGTTTCTGTTACCTTGCCGAAGTTATCGACAAAGCGCAGTGCCACCAGCCCTTTCGACTCCAGCGCCGCCAGATGCGAAGCATCACGCACTTCAACAAAGCCTTCACCGTGCGAAACGGCGATGGGCATATGCGAACCGGCCATGCCGTCCAGCAACAGCGATGGACTGGCGGCCATTTCTACCAGACTGAAACGCGCTTCAAAGCGCTCAGACTGGTTACGCACAAAGCGCGGCCAGAGATCGCTGCCTGGGATCAGTTCACGCAGATTAGACATCATCTGGCAGCCGTTGCAGACGCCCAGCGCCAGGGTTTGCGGACGGTGGAAGAAGGTTTCGAACTCGTCACGCACGCGCGGATTAAACAGAATCGATTTCGCCCAGCCCTCACCGGCACCCAGCACATCGCCGTAGGAGAAGCCGCCACAGGCGACCAGCGCCTGGAACTCTTCCAGACCGCGACGTCCGGCCAGCAGATCGCTCATGTGAACGTCAATGGCGGTGAAACCTGCCCGATCAAAGGCGGCGGCCATCTCTACATGGGAGTTCACGCCCTGCTCACGCAGCACCGCGACCCTTGGACGTGCGCCAGTGGCGATCATCGGGGCAGCAACATCTTCCTGCGGATTAAAGGTCAGATTAACGTTCAGGCCAGGATCGCTGTCGTTTTTCTTCGCTTCATGTTCCTGATCGGCACACGCCGGGTTGTCGCGCAGACGCTGCATCTGCCAGGTGGTTTCCGCCCACCAGGTACGCAATGTGTTGCGGCTTTCACTGTAGACCGCGCTGTCACCAGAACGGATCACAAAGCGATCGCCCGGCTGCGCGCTGCCCAGCAGATGCGTCGAGTCGGCAAGGCCGTGATCCGCCAGGATCTGCTCAACCACGGCGCGATCGGCGGCGTTGATCTGAATCACCGCGCCCAGCTCCTCGGTAAACAGGGCAGCCAGCGCATCGTTACCCAGCGAGGCGATGTCAACGTCGATGCCGCAGTGACCAGCAAACGCCATCTCGGCCAGCGTCACCAGCAGACCACCGTCGGAGCGATCGTGATAAGCCAGCAGTTTCTGCTCAGCCACCAGCGCCTGGATGGCATTGAAGAAGCCCGCCAGCTGAGCGGCATCGCGCACGTCGGCAGGTTTGTCGCCAAGCTGACGGTAAACCTGCGACAGCGCGGTTGCGCCCAGCGTATTCGCGCCGTTGCCCAGATCGATCAGCAGCAGCAGATTATCCTGATCGGCCTGCAGCTGTGGCGTGACGGTGCGACGGACATCTTCGACGCGGGCAAAAGCGGTAATCACCAGCGACAGCGGTGAGGTCATTTCGCGCTGTTCGCTGCCTTCCTGCCAGCGTGTTTTCATCGACATCGAATCTTTACCGACCGGGATAGTGATCCCCAGCGCCGGGCAAAGCTCCTCGCCGACTGCCTTCACCGCCGCATATAAACCGGCATCTTCACCCGGATGACCGGCTGCGGACATCCAGTTTGCGGAAAGCTTCACACGCTTCAGCGAACCAATATGGGTAGCCGCCAGGTTGGTCAGTGCTTCACCGACGGCCAGACGACCCGATGCCGCGAAGTCCAGCAGCGCAACCGGTGAACGTTCGCCCAGGGCAAACGCTTCGCCGTGATAGCTGTCGAGGCTGGCGGTAGTCACCGCACAGTTGGCAACCGGGATCTGCCACGGTCCCACCATCTGGTCGCGCGCAACCATGCCGGTCACGCTGCGGTCACCGATGGTGATCAGGAAGGTTTTTTCCGCCACGGCAGGCAGATGCAGCACGCGGTTTACCGCATCGACCAGCGTAATGCCGTCACGCTGCAGGGCAGTACCCTGTGTCTGCTGCGTCACCACATCCCGCGTCATCTTCGGCGTTTTGCCCAGCAGGACATCAAGCGGCATGTCGATCGGCTTGTTACCGAAATGACTATCTTCCAGGCTCAGGTGCAGCTCTTCGGTGGCTTCACCAATGACCGCGAACGGTGCGCGTTCACGCTGGCAAATTGCCTCAAACTGCGCCAGCTGATCGGGTGCCACTGCCATCACATAACGTTCCTGTGATTCGTTACACCAGACCTCCAGCGGACTCATGCCTGGCTCATCACTCAGGATGTCACGCAGGTTAAACCGGCCGCCACGACCGCCATCGCTGACCAGCTCCGGCATCGCATTGGAGAGACCGCCAGCGCCCACGTCGTGGATAAACAGAATCGGGTTCTCATCACCCAGTTGCCAGCAGCGGTCGATCACTTCCTGACAACGGCGCTCCATCTCCGGGTTATCACGCTGTACCGAGGCAAAGTCGAGATCGGCATCAGACTGACCCGAGGCCATCGATGACGCCGCGCCGCCGCCCAGGCCGATGTTCATTGCCGGACCGCCCAGCACCACCAGCTTCGCGCCTACGGTGATTTCACCTTTCTGCACGTGATCGGCACGGATATTCCCGATGCCGCCCGCCAGCATAATCGGCTTATGGTAGCCACGCAGCTCAGTGCCGTTGTGGCTGGTGACCTGCTCTTCATAGGTACGGAAGTAACCATTCAGAGCCGGACGGCCAAATTCATTGTTAAATGCAGCGCCGCCCAGCGGGCCATCGGTCATGATTTCCAGCGCGCTGACGATGCGGGCCGGTTTGCCGAAGTCCTCTTCCCACGGCTGTTCAAAGCCTGGGATACGCAGGTTCGATACGGAAAAACCGACGAGGCCCGCTTTTGGCTTCGAACCCCTTCCGGTTGCGCCTTCATCACGGATTTCACCACCGGAACCGGTCGCAGCACCAGGCCAGGGCGAGATGGCCGTTGGGTGGTTATGAGTTTCCACCTTCATCAGGATGTGTGCGGCTTCCTGATGCCAGCGGTATTCGCTCTCTCCGGCGTCAGCAAAGAAGCGGCCAACCTCTGAGCCTTCCATCACGGCGGCGTTATCTTTGTAAGCAGAGAGAACGTAGTCCGGCGTCTGCTCCATGGTGTTTTTGATCATCTTAAACAGCGACTTTGGCTGTTTCTCGCCGTCGATAATCCAGTCGGCGTTGAAGATCTTGTGACGACAGTGCTCAGAGTTCGCCTGCGCAAACATATAGAGTTCAATGTCATTGGGATTGCGGCCCAGTGCGGTAAACGCCGCCACCAGGTAGTCGATTTCATCGTCGGCCAGCGCCAGACCCAGTGAGATATTCGCCTGAACCAGCGCCTGACGGCCCTCACCCAGCAGATCGACACTTTTCACCGGCTGTGGCGTGTGGTGCGCGAACAGCTGTTCAGCCTGCGTCAGATCGCCGAAGACCGTTTCCATCATCCGATCGTGCAGCAGTGTGCCCAGCGTTTGCCACTGCGCTTCCGTCAGTTGCGGGGCCTGTACATAAAAGGCCAGGCCGCGCTCCAGACGACGTACCTGCGGCAGGCCGCAGTTGTGGGCAATGTCAGTGGCTTTGGATGACCAGGGCGAAATGGTGCCGGGACGAGGCGTCACCAGCAGCAGACGACCCTGTGGGGCATGTTCAGCGAGAGAGGGACCATATTTCAGCAGGCGCTGCAGACGGCTCTGTTCGTCAGCGCTTAAGGGCGTGCTGACATCAGCAAAATGGATGTACTCAGCGTAAATATCACTCACCGGCAGATGAGCGTCCTGAAAGCGGGTCAGCAGTTTGTTTACACGAAATGCCGACAGGGCGGGCGAACCACGCAGAATTTCCATTAATAAATCTCTCGTCAGGGCGCCGGGCGACGCTTCATTGGGCGCAACAGGGAAAACGGGGCGTATTATAGAGAAAGCGACCTCGCGACGAAACCGTTTGCGCACAATTTTTGGCGACCCGGATTTGCCTGAATTTTGCGCAAAAGCTGCTATAAAAGTTGCTCAGCGTGATTTTGTTGCGCAAAATGCCCCTCGCTCTGGGAGTTCAAAGAAGACAAATACTGCCTTTAAAAGACAGAGGCCTTAGAGCCAGCGAGAGATAACTATTTGAAACGCCTAAAATTTAATTATCTGTTTATCGGTCTGGTTGCCGTGCTGTTAGCGTTGGCGCTATGGCCATCCATTCCCTGGTATGGGGGTGGGCAGGACCAGATTTCACAGATTAAATCACGGGGAGTACTGCGTGTCAGTACCATCAATTCCCCGTTGACTTACTACACAGTGAACCAATCTCCGGCCGGTATGGATTATGAGCTGGCAAAACGCTTCGCCGATTATCTGGGCGTCAAACTCAAGGTGACAGTACGTCCCAACCTGAGCGATCTGTTTGACGATTTAGATGATGGCAAAGCCGATTTGCTGGCCGCGGGTCTGAACTACAACAGCGAACGCCTGACCCGCTATCAGACCGGGCCAGGCTACTACAACGTTTCGCAGCAGCTGGTCTATCGCGTGGATAAGCCGCGCCCTAAAAACCTCGGTGACTTAAAGGGGCGGCTGACTGTTGCGTCAGGATCGGCGTATCTGTCAACGCTGAAGAGCGCGCGGTCAAATCAGTACCCCGATCTGGACTGGGCGATCTCCACCGATCAAAGTCCTAAAGCCCTGCTGGAAGCGGTGGCAGACGGCAAGCTCGACTATACGATTGGCGACTCCGTGACCATCGCTCTGCTGCAGCGCATCTATCCGCAGCTGGCGGTGGCGTTTGACGTCACTGATGAAGAGCCGGTCACCTGGTATGTGCGGCATAGCGATGACGACAGCCTGAATGCCGCGATGCTCGACTTCTTTAACGGTATGGGTGAAGAAGGGGCGATGGCGCGGCTGGAGGAGAAATATCTCGGCCACGTCGGCACCTTTGATTATGTCGATACCCGCACTTTCCTGCGCGCCATCGACAACACGCTGCCTGACATCAAACCGCTGTTTGAGAAGTACGCCACCAGCATTGACTGGCGACTGCTGGCGGCAATCTCCTATCAGGAGTCGCACTGGAACCCGCAGGCCACCTCCCCTACCGGCGTGCGCGGCATGATGATGCTGACCCGTAACACCGCTGAGAGCCTGGATGTGGGCGACCGGACCGATCCCGAACAGAGCATTCGCGGCGGCAGTCAGTATCTGCAGGATATGATGGCGAAGGTGCCGCAGACCATCCCGGAAGATGAGCGCATCTGGTTTGCGCTGGCGGCCTATAACATGGGCTATGCCCATATGCTGGATGTCCGTAAACTCACTGCCCGCCAGGGGGGTAATCCGGATAGCTGGGCGGATGTGAAGCTGCGTCTGCCCATGCTGAGTCAGAAGCGTTACTACACCCAGACGGCTTATGGCTATGCCCGTGGGCATGAAGCCTATAACTATGTGGAGAACATCCGCAAATATCAGTTAAGCCTGGTGGGTTATCTGCAGGAGCAGGAAAAGCGCCTGGCGCAGCAGGCTGAAGCACAAGAAGCACAGGCCGAACTGGCCAAAGGCTATCCGGCGGTCGAACCGAAGATCGCCATGAACTAATCCTGGCGTTGCGCCTGCCGCAGCGCTTTTTTCTGCTCGCGACGCATACGGAAGAAGTCGCTCAGCATAGCGGCACACTCTTCAGCCAGCACGCCGCTCTGTAATTCAACCTGATGATTCATGCCGGGGTGTCCCAGCACATCGAGCAGCGATCCTGCCGCCCCACTTTTGATGTCGTGCGCACCGTAGACCAGCCGGCTGATGCGGCTGTGAACCATAGCGCCGGCGCACATCACGCACGGCTCCAGCGTCACGTAGAGCGTGGTGTCCAGCAGACGATAATTTTCCAGTACTTTACCGCCCTGCCGCAACGCCATAATCTCCGCATGCGCCGTCGGATCGTGCTGGCCGATGGGCCGGTTCCAGCCTTCACCGATAACCCGGTCATTCTGAACCAGCACCGCACCCACCGGCACTTCGCCCTGCTCCCACGCCCGGCGCGCCAGGTCAAGCGCATGGCGCATCCAGTATTCATCTTGTTGTTTCATGCTGACCACTCCGGGCGACAGAAAAGCGGCGCATTATAGCGGTCTCACCGATCCTTTAGAAACTTATTCCAGCTGTTGCAGCTCACCTGCGGGTGTTACGCGCCAGCGATGCTGACAGAAAAACAGCAGCGGGTTGTCCTGTTTGCTGTCGCTATAACCGCTGTAGAGCTGTAGCGGCGTGCCGATTTTCTCTTCCAGCTGTGCCACTTTCTCATGGCCGAGGCAGCGCATTGCCAGTACCCGCCCGCCCCAGCCGCGCTGCATCTGACTGGCAATCAGCTTCACGCGTGGCAGAAACGCGGAGTCGTAATAGACCTGCTCCACCAGAGACTGTGGCGATCCGGTGATGAGCCAGACGTCAGCATCATCACTGCCGAGATAATCGGTCAGGCGCTGCTGAACCACCGGAAAGGCTTTGACGCGCAGGCGGAACCACTGCGCAAATTCGGCTTCGAGTTGCAGCAGCGTCCGCTCAGAACGGCCAAAAGTAATAGACCAGAGCAGCAGGCTCATGGGCCAGCGTGCCGCCCGGCCTTTAAACAGCAAGCCGATACCCACTACCGGCAATAACGGCACCACCAGCAGCAGATTAAGCGGTCGGCGACGCAGCAGATAGCGCATAAAAGTGCCGAACATGTCCTGCTGGTGCAAAGTGCCATCCAGGTCAAAAAATACGACGCGACGTTGTGTTCCCCTGGTCAAACAACTCTCCTTCAGGCTGATTCTGGAATGATAAAGAGTAGTGTAGCCATCATCAGGCGCTACGGCGATGACTGTCATTTTTAATTCCGATGACTACAATGCCTGATGAATAGTTTATTCTTCACAGATTATCCCTGAATTACGAGGATTGGGCATGAGTTCATTGCTGCGCATTCGCCAGCTTTATCCACGTCTGGCATTGAACGAGCGTCGGCTGGCTGATTTTTTACTGTCGCAACCCGATCGGGCGCGCCACCTGAGTTCGCAAAAGCTGGCGGAAGAGTCTGGCGTCAGCCAGTCGAGCGTGGTGAAGTTTGCTCAGAAACTGGGATACAAAGGTTTTCCGGCGCTTAAGCTGGCCCTGAGTGAGTCACTGGCGGACAAAGATGCCATTACCGTACATAACCATATCCTCAGCGACGATCCCCTTAAAATGGTGGGTGAGAAGCTGCTGACGGAGAAACTCTCGGCGATCCGCGCCACGCTTGACATCAACAGCGAAGAGAAGCTCAACGATGTGTTACAGCTGCTGAAAAATGCCCGGCGTATTTTACTGGTAGGCATTGGCGCTTCGGGTCTGGTGGCGAAGGACTTCTCCTGGAAGCTGATGAAGATCGGCATCAATGCGGTGGCGGAGCAGGATATGCACGCCCTGCTGGCCAGCGTGCAGGCGATGGGGCCCGGCGATGTGCTGCTCGCCATCTCTTACACCGGTGAACGGCGGGAGATCAATCTGGCCGCGCAGGAAGCGGTTCAGGTGGGCGCCGATGTGGTGGCCTTTACCGGCTTTACGCCGAATACGCTGCAGCAGAGCGCCAGTTACTGTCTCTATACGGTGGCGGAGGAGCAGAGTACCCGCAGCGCGGCCATCTCCTCGACCACGGCGCAACTGGCCCTGACCGATCTGCTGTTTATGGCGCTGGTGCAAAACGATCCGGAACGCGCGTCCAGTCATATTCGCCACAGCGAAGCGCTGGTGAAAAAGCTGGTCTGATCAGCGGCAGCGCGTATAATACCCGCGCTTTTTCTGTTGTTATCAGGTGGGTAAAATGGCGCTGTTGATTACGGCCAGATGCATTAACTGCGATATGTGTGAACCGGAGTGCCCGAACCAGGCCATTTCACTGGGCGTTGCGATCTATGAGATTGATGTCAGCCGCTGCACGGAATGCGTCGGGCATTATGAGACGCCAACCTGTCAGCAGGTATGCCCCATCGACAACACCATCATCATTGACCCACAGCACACCGAATCACGCGATGCGCTGTGGGAGAAGTTCGTGCTGCTGCACGGCTAGCTTTCAATGATCACCGTGGCGCAGGCGTAGTGACGCTCATCGGCCAGCGTCACGTGAACGTGTTTAACGCCCAGCCTCTCTGCCACTTCAGCGGCATGCTGAAAGAAGCGTAATCCCGGTTTTCCCAGCGCATCGTTGTAAACTTCAAACTGATTAAACGCCAGACCACCGCGAATACCGGTGCCAAAGGCTTTTGCCGCCGCCTCTTTTACCGCAAAGCGTTTAGAGAGAAAGCGCACCGGCTGCTTGTGCGCCTGATATTGCTGCCATTCGGCTTCGCTCAGCACCCGCCGTGCCAGCCGGTCGCCGGAGCGTTCAATCACCCCGGCGATACGTTCAATCTCAACGATGTCCGTACCCAGTCCCAGAATAGCCATCAGCGACGGGCTTCACGCAGCAGTTGCTTCATCTCTTTCACCGCATCCGGCAGGCCACTCATCACCGCACGACCAATAATCGCATGGCCGATATTCAGCTCATGCATTTCCGGCAGCGCCGCAATCGGCAGCACGTTGTGGTAGGTCAGACCGTGACCGGCATTGACCTTCAGTCCCAGGCTGGCGGCAAAGGTCGCGGCGTGGCGGATACGCGCCAGCTCAGCGTCACGCGCCAGTCCCTCTGGTGCTTCGGCGTAAGCGCCGGTATGAATTTCGATGTAAGGCGCGCCGCTGGCCACGGCCGCTTCAATCTGACGGTGATCGGCATCGATAAACAGCGAAACCAGAATGCCTGCGTCACTCAGCAGTCGTACGGCCGCGTTCATCTTCTCCTGCTGCCCCGCCACATCCAGCCCGCCTTCAGTGGTCACTTCCTGACGCTTTTCCGGCACCAGGCAGCAGAAATGGGGCTGGATATCACAGGCGATGCCGATCATCTCATCGGTGACCGCCATCTCCAGATTCATCCGCGTCTGGATAGTGTCACGCAGGATACGCACGTCGCGATCAGTGATGTGACGGCGATCTTCGCGCAGGTGCACGGTAATGCCGTCTGCGCCCGCCTGCTCGGCGATAAACGCCGCCTGCACCGGATCGGGATAGTTTGTCCCACGGGCGTTACGCACCGTAGCAATGTGATCGATATTGACGCCTAACAGCAACTCAGCCATGACCGTCCTCACTTGTTTTTCATCGTGATGTTGAGTGTACCGCGCAAAGTGAAACAGGCGGTACGACCAGCGCTATTCTTCTGCCTGTTCAGGCTTTTTCTTCGGAATAAACTGGCGGAACAGCTCCTGACTCTTCAGCGGCTTGCCACCAAGATAGGGCTTCAGGGCGATGCGGGTAAACCGCTTCGCGGCGCGCAGGGTGTCGGCATCGGGAAACTCTCGCTCGCACAGGGCGCGCAATTCGCGGCCGGTAAAGCTACGCTGATTGACCACCAGGCTGGCAATAAAGCCGCGCTCTTCGCGGTAGCTGTACGTCATGTTGTCGCTGACCGGCTCGCCGCTGCCGGCGCAGTGCAGGAAATCGACGCCATAACCCAGGTGACCGAGCAGCGCCAGTTCAAAACGTCGCAGTGCCGGTTCGGGCTTGCCGTGCGTTGAGGCTAATGCCTGAAGGCAGTTGAGATAGTCGAAGAAGAGTTCTGAGAAGGGGAATTCCTGCTGCAATACGCGAGAGACCAGCTCATTGACGTAGAGACCGCAGTAGAGCGTAATGCCGCTGAGCGGTAAAGCCAGCGACACCGCTTCGGCATTGCGCAGGGTTTTGACTTCCCCGCGCCCGCTCCAGCGAACCAGCAGCGGGGTAAAAGGCTGTAACGCCCCCTTCAGCTGCGAGCGCCGCGAACGTGCGCCCTTGGCCAGAACCCGCACCCGCCCTTCACTTTCGCTGAACAGGTCGAGCAGCAGACTGGTTTCGCTGAAGGGGCGACTATGCAGCACAAAGGCGCGTTGCCAGCCTTCCATTGAATCAGAGATCGTCTGTATAACCCAGGCTGCGCAGCGCACGTTCGTCATCTGCCCAGCCGGATTTCACTTTCACCCACAGTTCGAGATGCACTTTCGCTTCGAACATCTCTTCCATGTCTCTGCGCGCTTCTGTTCCGATGACTTTGATTTTGGCGCCTTTGTTGCCAATCACCATCTTCTTCTGCCCTTCGCGCTCAACCAGAATCAGACCGTGAATGTCATAACCGCCACGTTCGTTAGTCACGAAGCGCTCAATCTCAACCGTAACGGAGTAAGGCAGTTCAGCCCCCAGGAAGCGCATCAGTTTTTCACGGATCATCTCTGACGCCATGAAACGCTGTGAGCGGTCGGTGATGTAATCTTCCGGGAAGTGATGATCGGCCTGCGGCAGATGCTTGCGGGTAATCGCCGCAATGGTATCGACGTTTTTGCCGCTCTCAGCAGAAATAGGCACGATATCGAGGAAGTTCATCTGCTGGCTCAGGAACTGCAGATGCGGCAGCAGAATGCTTTTATCCTGGATGTTATCGACCTTATTGATCGCCAGCACCACCGGCACTTTATTGTCGCGCAGTTTGCCCAATACCATCTCATCATCGGGCGTCCAGCGGGTGCCTTCAACCACGAAAATCACCAGTTCAACGTCGCCAATAGAACTGCTGGCTGCGCGGTTCATCAGACGGTTAATGGCGCGCTTCTCTTCCATGTGCAGACCTGGGGTATCGACGTAGATCGCCTGATATTCGCCTTCGGTATGAATGCCCATGATGCGGTGGCGCGTGGTTTGCGGCTTACGCGAGGTGATCGACACCTTCTGCCCCAGCAACTGGTTCAGTAAGGTGGATTTACCGACGTTTGGTCGGCCAACAATCGCGACAAAGCCGCAATAAGTAACGTTTTCGCTCATTCGAGTCCTGAATTGTTCAGCGCCTGATGCGGCGCCGAAAGAGTGCTATTTGAGTCATGTGTCATTCAGCGTCTTCTGACGCCGGGATAGAGTGTCAGGTTAATGGTTCAGTGCCGGTTCCGGCACTGTCACCCCGACAGATCTATTCAAGACCTAATTTTATCAGTGCCTGTTCAGCCGCTGCCTGCTCGGCTTTACGACGGCTGGAGCCGACGCCGACAACCGGCTCGGCCATGCCACTCACCTGACAGTGAATGGTGAATTCCTGATCGTGGGCCTCGCCACGTACCTGTACTACCAGATAACTTGGCAGCGGCAGATGACGTCCCTGCAGATACTCCTGCAGGCGCGTTTTCGGATCTTTTTGTTTGTCGCCAGGACTGATTTCGTCGAGGCGGGTCTGATACCAGTCGAGGATCAGCTGCTCTACCCGCTCGATACTGCTGTCGAGGAAGATACCGCCAATCAGCGCTTCCACCGTATCCGCCAGGATCGATTCACGACGGAAACCGCCGCTTTTCAGCTCACCGGGTCCCAGGCGCAGGCACTCGCCAAGATCAAATTCGCGTGCCATTTCAGCCAGCGTGTTGCCCCGCACCAGCGTGGCGCGCATGCGGCTCATGTCACCTTCATCAACCCGCGGGAAGCGGTGATAAAGGGCATTAGCAATCACATAGCTAAGAATAGAATCGCCAAGAAATTCCAGGCGTTCGTTGTGCTTACTGCTGGCGCTGCGGTGAGTCAGGGCCTGCTGTAACAGTTCCGAATGAGTAAAAGTGTAGCCCAGTTTGCGCTGAAGCTTGTTAATCAGGATGGGGTTCATGCGATTCCAGTTCTTTGTTGCGTCTGTGACTCTGCATACCAAACGGGGCTGGTAATCCAACACGTTCCGTTTGGTGTGCAGTGGCCTCCCTGAGGAGGCCACCCGATTTGCCTGTTAATCAGACAATAATGTTAGTGGATACCACCGATGCGACTGAATCGCACGCCGGTTGGCCACTGGCCTTCTTGTTTCTCAAAGCTCATCCAGATAGCGACCGCTTTACCGACCAGATTACGCTCCGGGACAAAGCCCCAGTAGCGGCTGTCGGCGCTGTTATCACGGTTGTCGCCCATCATGAAGTATTGCCCTTTCGGCACGACCCAGCTCGCCTGCGGCTGACCCGGCTGCTGATAATACATGCCTGCCTGACTCTGCGCTTCGTTTACCAGCAGAATGTCATGCGTCACGTTACCGATTGTCTCTTTGCGGGTTCCCAGGCGCAAACCACCGCGCAGGGTATCGCCCTGCGGCACCTGATAAAAACCGTTGCCGGTTTCGTTGCCATCAAAGCCGCTAAAGGTCTGAACAAAGTTGCTTGGCTCAACGTCGGTGTAAGTTACCGCTAACGCTGTGTCACAGGCTTTATCATCGGAGCAGGTCGGTTTCACCGTCAGCGTTTTGCTGTAAGGATCATAAATGACTTTGTCGCCCGGCAGGCCGATAACGCGCTTAATGTAATCCAGGCTCGGATCTTTCGGGTATTTAAATACCGCGATATCGCCGCGCTTCGGCTGACCGGTTGGGATCAGCGTCGTCTGGGTGATCGGATCCTTGATGCCGTAAGCAAACTTCTCCACCAGGATAAAATCACCAATCAGCAGCGTCGGCATCATCGAGCCAGAGGGAATCTGGAACGGTTCGTAGATAAACGAACGCACGATGAAAACCACGGCCAGCACCGGGAACACGGATGCGGTCGTTTCAACCCAGCCTGGCTTTGCAGCGACCTTCGCCAGCGTTTTGCTGTCGAGCGCGTTACCGGTCTGGGCCTGAGCCTCAGCCTGTTTCGCGCGACGCGCGGGTGCCCATTTAAAACGATCAATTACCCATACGATGCCAGTAATCAGCGTCGCTATCGCCAGAATCAGGGCGAACATATTAGCCATTGGAAATCCTTATTTGCTGTCCTTACCGACATGCAGAATGGCGAGGAACGCTTCCTGTGGCAGCTCAACGTTACCAACCTGCTTCATTCGCTTCTTACCATCTTTCTGCTTCTGCAACAGTTTCTTCTTACGGCTGACGTCACCGCCATAACACTTGGCGAGAACGTTTTTACGCAGCTGTTTCACCGTTGAACGCGCGATAATGTGGTTGCCGATGGCAGCCTGAATCGCAATATCAAACTGCTGACGCGGGATGAGCTCTTTCATTTTCTCAACCAGATCGCGTCCGCGATAAGGCGCGTTGTCACGGTGGGTAATCAGCGCCAGCGCATCCACACGCTCAGAGTTAATCAGTACGTCAACACGTACCATGTCTGAAGGCTGGAAACGTTTAAAGTTGTAATCCAGAGAGGCATAACCGCGCGAGGTTGATTTCAGACGGTCAAAGAAGTCGAGTACCACTTCAGCCATCGGAATTTCGTAAGTCAGTGCCACCTGATTGCCGTGGTAAACCATGTTGGTCTGCACGCCACGCTTCTCAATACAGAGCGTGATGACGTTGCCCAGATACTCCTGCGGCAGCAGCATGTGACATTCGGCAATCGGTTCACGCAGCTCTTCGATATTGTTCAGTGCCGGCAGCTTGGATGGGCTGTCGACATGAACGATTTCGCCGCTGGTGGTCACGACTTCATACACCACCGTCGGTGCGGTAGTGATCAGATCGAGATCGTATTCGCGCTCCAGACGCTCCTGGATGATCTCCATGTGCAGCAGACCGAGGAAGCCGCAACGGAAACCAAAGCCCAGCGCCGTTGAGCTTTCTGGCTCATAGAACAGCGAGGCGTCGTTCAGGCTAAGCTTACCGAGCGCATCACGGAACGCTTCATAGTCGTCAGAGCTGATTGGGAACAGACCGGCGTAAACCTGTGGCTTCACTTTTTTAAAGCCTGGCAGCGCTTTGTCTGCCGGGTTACGTGCGGTAGTCAGCGTATCGCCCACGGGTGCGCCGAGGATATCTTTAATGGCGCAGACCAGCCAGCCTACTTCACCGCAGTTCAGCTCATTACGATCAACCCGTTTCGGGGTGAAGATACCCAGGCGGTCAGCGTTATAAACCTGGCCGGTGCTCAGGACTTTGATCTTGTCGCCTTTGCGCATGGTGCCGTTTTTCACGCGCACCAGGGAAACAACACCCAGGTAGTTATCGAACCAGGAGTCGATAATCAGTGCCTGCAGCGGCGCTTCCGGATCGCCTTCTGGCGGCGGAATGTCGCGCACTAAGCGTTCCAGCACTTCCGGAACGCCGACGCCGGTTTTGGCTGAGCAGCGCACTGCATCAGTTGCATCAATGCCGACGATATCTTCAATTTCCTGCGCGGCGCGATCGGGATCGGCAGCGGGCAGGTCAATTTTGTTCAGAACCGGCACCACTTCCAGATCCATCTCCATCGCGGTGTAGCAGTTCGCCAGTGTCTGCGCTTCAACACCCTGACCGGCATCCACCACCAGCAGCGCGCCTTCGCAGGCGGCCAGTGAGCGGGAAACTTCATAGGAGAAGTCTACGTGGCCTGGGGTATCGATGAAATTGAGCTGGTAAGTTTGGCCGTCTTTCGCGTGATAATCGAGTGTGACGCTCTGTGCTTTGATGGTGATGCCACGCTCGCGCTCCAGATCCATAGAGTCAAGAACCTGCGCAGCCATTTCACGAGCGGTGAGGCCGCCGCAAATCTGAATCAGGCGGTCAGAGAGCGTAGATTTGCCATGGTCGATATGAGCGATGATGGAGAAATTTCTTATGTGCTTCATTTATTGGGATATCTTCGCTTAAAATTCAGTTGAAAACCTGAGCACAGACACATTCAGGAAGATCGCTCTTTACCCACAATCCTGTCAGCCTCATTAATGACGACGCATATTACACTGTTAACGCCGCGCATAAAAGAATGGAACGTGGTGGAAGCGAAACAGATATCTGCGCGAGGCAGAAAAGACAAAGGCCGCGGGATGCGCGGCCTGGACGTGCGTTACGCTTCGCTTTCAACACGCAGCGCATCGGGAGGCAAGGCGATGTTCAGAATGAACGGCTGAAAGGCTTCTCGATCGCCGAATTTCATTGAAACGCCTTTGGCGACAATAAAACCCCCGATGCCGCCCAGCAGCGCACCGCAGGCGGCGGCCAGATCGCTGCTGAACAGCGCCTGAAACAGCCCGGAAACCAGGAACAGGCCAAACAGCGGCGTCATGTAGACCAGCAACGCTGAACCCAGCAGGCTGCTCTCTTTGATACCAAGTTCGATCCGCTGCCCCGGCTGCAGCGGCTTGCTGCTGGCGATTTGCATCACGTGGGCATTCTTCGGACCGAGCTTATTCAGCATATGGCTGCCACAACCTTTACGTGCCTGGCAGCTGTTACAGGAGGTTTTAGCTTCGGTGTGCAGCGTGGCGATGCCATCCTGCCATGCCACCACGGTGGCCCATTCTCTCATCATTTTTGTGACCCCAGGTCGATGCTGTCCGCAATACGTTTTGCGGTCGAGGGCGGTAATTCGCCGATCACCGCTATTTCGTTATTATTGCGCACAACGGTCTGGACCGTACGACGCCCAGTGCGCAATGTCTGCGTTGTGCTGGTTTTATCGGCCGGCGTCACGTTGATAGCGAAACTAAACAGGCCATCACTGTAGAGCTTCGATTCCATATTTTTATTCAGACCGGGTAGCGTGCGGCGATTCTGCGACACCAGCGACATACCGGCAGGTATCCAGCCTGGCTGCCAGGTGAGCGTGACCGCATCCCCTTTCGGCACCGAAAGCGACGGAGGCAGATTGGCTTTCTCCAGCCCCTGCATCAGATTGCGCACTCCTTCGTCCACCGCAAAGCTGATGACGCGGAACTGCTCCAGCGTTTCGCCATCACGATCGAGCAGGTCGATGCGCAGCGGCAGCTTGGTGTCCACATCCAGCCAGACCACATAGCTGTAACGGGTGCCATCGCGTGAAACGATGCGCAACACATCACACATCTGATCGGCAATGCGCGAGCGGCCCACGGTAATAAAATCATAGGCTGTGGCGAGCTTGGTGAAGTCAGCAAAAATCACCGACGGCAAAGCATCGATAATGTGATTGCCGGGGAGCGAAAAGGGATCGAGGCCGGGTTCGAAGTAACTAATATCGTTGCCACGCTGGATCACTTCCCGACGTGGCCCGTCCATCTGCAACAGCTGCGCGAATATCCGGTTATCGATTACAGCATGACGATAACGCAGCGATTCGATGCCGATGCGGGAGACGTTGATATAGGCGAATTCGTAGTTGAGGTTCTGACTTGCCTGCTCCATCTGCTGCAATAGCGCCCCGGACGCAGAAGGTTGCGCCGGGGCGGCAGATGACCACAACAGGCTGCCTGTCAGCAGGCTAACAGCATACCAAAGCGGCTTCATTACTGCTGTTGCTGTCCTAATGATTGATTTCCGGGAACATCAACCTGCGCCTGTTTTGGCGCAGTGGTTTCAAACTGCAGCTGGTCAGCGTGCAGGCGACGTTGCAGTTCGTAATCCTGCAGCATGGCATTTACGCGACGACGCTGGTCCTGAACCTGCTGGTTAGAACTGTTGGTGTCAAATGCATCAGACGGCACGCCCAGGCTCACCGGAGACGCTTTGCCCATCATCGGCATCGTATTGAACACCGGAGAGTCAGAGGTCTGCGTGGCGCTGCCCTCTGGCTGGTTATAGTGCTGAACGCCTACGATCACGGCCAGTGAAACACAGGCAGCGACACCGACCTGGGTCAGTTGCGCAGCCCACGGGCGCGCTTTTTTCCAGAACGGCATTTTTTCCCAGCGGGAAGGTTCTGGCTGAGCTTCAGGGATCAGCGTTGTAACCGTACGCAACGGTTCTTTTTCGATGGCAGCAGCGACGCGCGCAGAAATATCAAAATGCAGGACATCGCCCACATCACCGCGCATGGTATCGCGAATGAGATGATAGCTTGCCCAGCTTTTCTGTAATTCTGCGTCCTTAGACAAGGCGGAAAACAGCTCGTTATCTAAGGTCTCACCATCCATTAAAGCGGAAAGTTTTTCTTTCTGCATGCCTATGTACCCTTCCAGTAGCCGTTATCACTGACGTTGGATAAGCGGTTGAACTTTGTTATCAATGGCCTCTCGCGCACGAAAGATACGTGATCGAACAGTGCCTACCGGGCAATCCATAATGACGGCGATCTCTTCATAACTCAGACCGTCCAGTTCCCTGAGGGTGATTGCCATACGCAAGTCCTCGGGTAGCGCCTCGATGGTACGAAAGACAATTTGTTTCAATTCTTCTGACAACATTAAGTTCTCAGGGTTCGAAATTTCTTTTAATGCACCCGCACTTTCGAAATTTTCTGCGTCAATAGCATCCACATCGCTGGATGGCGGACGACGCCCCTGAGCAACCAGGTAATTTTTCGCTGTATTTACCGCAATGCGGTACAGCCAGGTATAAAACGCGCTATCGCCCCGGAATGAATCCAGTGCGCGATACGCTTTAATAAACGATTCCTGTACTACATCAGGTACGTCGCCCGAGGGAACATAGCGTGAAACCAGGCTCGCCACTTTATGCTGGTAACGAATCACCAGTAAGTTGAAAGCTTTTTGATCTCCCTTCTGTACGCGCTCGACAAGGACCTGGTCCGTCAACTGCTCGCTCATCCGAGGTAATGTCTCCCCAAATTTTTCATACGCATAAAGTAACTGCCAGCACATCTCATGGTTCTGAGCAAGCATGCGCTTAGAGTTGTGATGTGGTGCGAAGTTCACTTCTCGCCCTGATATTTACCGCTCCGATGGACATTACACAGGTTCTTCGTTTTCGTTCAGTGTAAGGAGCGTAAATCGCAGGCAGAGTAACCTATGACAACAGCTTTTTCATCATTAAATCCTTTAGGTTTAATAAGTTTGCTATAAAAAACCGCGCCAAAAGCAGCCCGGTTTTAACTCACTGATATTAAGTAACTTTGGGAAATCATCAGACAAAAACCTGCGCCAGATGTTTAAAATACTTCACAGCAACCCCCATTGCGCTTATGCTCAGCCCTATTCTTGTTTAGTAAATTAAACATTATGATGAATGAGAACCCGGATTATCAGTGTGATGTACTCATTGTGGGCAGCGGTGCTGCTGGCCTGTCGCTGGCGTTGCGGCTGGCAAAACAGTATCAGGTGACAGTTCTCAGTAAAGCGCAGGTCAATGAGGGGTCAACCCTTTACGCCCAGGGCGGTATTGCTGCGGTATTTGATGAGACTGACAGTATCGAGTCGCACATCGAGGATACGCTGATTGCCGGTGCCGGATTATGCGACCGTGAAGCCGTCTCGTTTATCGCCAGTAATGCCCGGCATTGCGTGCAGTGGCTGATCGACAACGGTGTCGCCTTTGATCTCGATCCGCAGGCGGCCGGCGACATGCGTTATCACCTGACGCGGGAAGGCGGCCACAGTCATCGCCGTATCCTGCACAGCGCTGACGCCACCGGCCACGCGGTTGAAACGACGCTGGTTAGCCAGGCGTTGAGCCATCCCAATATCCGGATTCTGGAACGCACCAACGCAGTCGATCTGATTCTTTCAGATAAAATCGGCCTGCCAGGCCCACGCCGCGTGGTGGGAGCATGGATCTGGAACCGTAATCGCGAACAGGTGGAAACCTGTCGGGCACGGGCCGTGGTGGTTGCAACTGGCGGTGCCGCCAAGGTTTATCAATATACGACTAACCCCGACATCGCCTCCGGTGACGGCATCGCGATGGCCTGGCGTGCCGGCTGCCGGGTTGCCAATCTGGAATTTAACCAGTTCCACCCGACCTGCCTGTTTCATCCGCAGGCGCAGAATTTCCTGTTAACCGAAGCGTTACGCGGAGAAGGTGCCTGGCTGTTGCGTCCCGATGGCAGCCGTTTCATGCCCGATTTCGATGAGCGTGCCGAACTCGCCCCGCGCGATATCGTCGCCCGGGCCATCGATCATGAGATGAAGCGGCTGGGCGTTGACTGTATGTATCTCGACATCAGCCACCAGCCTGAGGAGTTTGTTCGCGCGCACTTCCCGATGATCTATGAGAAGTTGCTGACCTTTGGCTTTGACCTCACCAAAGAACCCATCCCGATTGTGCCTGCCGCGCACTATACCTGTGGCGGCGTGGTCGTCGATCAGCATGGCCAGACCGACGTCAGTGGCCTCTATGCCATCGGTGAGGTGAGTTATACCGGCCTGCACGGCGCTAACCGCATGGCATCCAATTCGTTGCTGGAGTGTCTGGTTTATGGCTGGTCCGCCGCAGAGGAGCTGATTCGCACCCTGCCCGCAATTGAAGCCGTTACTGCGCTACCCGCATGGGATGAAAGTCAGGTTGATGACGCCGATGAACGCGTGGTGATCCAGCATAACTGGCACGAGCTGCGATTATTCATGTGGGATTACATGGGAATCGTCCGCACGACCCGGCGGCTGGAGCGGGCGCTGCGTCGCATCAACCTGCTTCAGCAGGAGATCGATGAATATTATCGTCATTTCCGCCTCTCCAATAACCTGCTGGAGCTACGGAATCTGGTGCAGGTCGCTGACCTGATGGTGCGCTGTGCGCTGGAACGAAAAGAGAGTCGCGGCCTGCACTATATCCGCGACTACCCGGATTTACTGCCCGAGGCGCGGCCAACCATCCTGACGCCGCCGGACTACATAAAAAGGTAGAATTCCCGCGTCAGACTACACCACTCATCAGAATAGCGGGTGTCCGGCGTACGGATAGCAAGGCGCTCCAGCAGGGTTTCCCCGGCCTGCGGCGACAGCCCCAGCAGGACGCGGTGCGGCGGACGATGGGCATATTCCGCCACGTCCAGCCGGAAACGCAGATGCCAGCCATCCGCCTGCGCCAGGGCGATGAATTCCTGGCCGGTCGCGGTGGGCAGCACCACGCAGAACATCCCCTCTTCTTCAATCAGTAATGCAGCACTGCGCAACAGTGTCTGATGATCGAGCGAGGCAGTCGCACGGGCGCTGTCCCGTGCCGCAGTAGAACAGGCCACGCCAGGTGCAAAATAAGGCGGATTGCTGACGATTAGCGAGTAACGTTTATCGCACTGTTCAGCCCAGTCGGCGATATCACGCTGATGAATCTGAATACGTTCAGGCCACGGCGACTGCTGCACATTCTCCTGCGCCTGAAGCGCGGCTTCCGGTTCTAACTCAACCGCATCGATGTTGACCGGCGACGGCGTACGCTGCGCCAGCATCAGCGCGATAAGCCCGCTGCCGCTGCCAATATCCAGAATACGTTTTACTTCGGCAACCGGCGCCCAGGCCCCAAGCAGAATGGCATCGGTGCCCACTTTCATCGCACAGCGATCGTGCGCGACAAAAAATTGTTTAAAGGTAAAACCGTTCTTGTTTAACTGTGGCCGTTCACGCGGCTTATCCTGCATCATTCGTCACTACCATCGTTTTTTTCCTGCCGTACGGCAGCGCATGAGTGTAACGTGACGACAGAGGGAATTCACGCGGCAGACAACCCCAGGCGCAGCCGAAACGGATTAACAGATGAAGATTCAGTCTGATCTGTCTATAATCAGCGCCCCAAACTGAGGTAGACCATGACAGTAACCACATTTTCCGAACTCGAACTCGACGAAAGCCTGCTACAAGCGTTGCAGGAAAAAGGCTTTACGCGCCCAACAGTGATCCAGGCTGCTGCAATTCCGCCCGCGCTGGAGGGCCGTGACGTTCTGGGTTCGGCACCTACAGGGACCGGGAAAACCGCCGCGTATCTGTTACCGGCGTTGCAGCACCTCCTTGATTTTCCGCGTAAGAAATCTGGCCCGCCACGCATCCTGATTGTGACCCCGACCCGCGAGCTGGCGATGCAGGTCGCCGATCATGCGCGTGAGCTGGCGAAACATACCCATCTGGACATCGCCACCATCACTGGCGGCGTGGCTTATATGAACCATGCCGAAGTGTTCAGCGAAAACCAGGACATCGTGGTCGCCACCACCGGCCGTCTGCTGCAGTACATCAAAGAAGAGAACTTTGACTGCCGCGCAGTAGAAACCCTGGTGCTGGATGAAGCGGACCGCATGCTCGATATGGGCTTTGCCCAGGATATCGAAACCATCGCGGCTGAAACGCGCTGGCGCAAGCAAACCCTGCTGTTCTCTGCCACGCTGGAAGGCGACAATATCCGTGACTTCGCCGAGCGTCTGCTGAACGATCCGGTTGAGCTGGAAGCGGACCCAAGCCGCCGTGAGCGCAAAAAGATCCAGCAGTGGTACTACCGCGCTGACGATCTGCAGCACAAAACCAAATTACTGATCCATCTGCTGAAACAGCCGGATGTGACGCGCAGCATCGTGTTCGTGCGTAAGCGTGAACGTCTGCATGAGCTGGTGAGCTGGCTGCACGAAGCGGGGATTCGTAGCAGCTATCTTGAAGGCGAAATGGTGCAGGCAAAGCGTAACGAAGCGATTAAACGTCTGAGTGAAGGCCGCGTTAACGTGCTGGTTGCGACGGATATCGCCGCGCGCGGCATTGACGTTGAAGATGTCAGTCACGTCTTCAACTATGACATGACGCGCACCGCTGATACCTATCTGCACCGCATCGGGCGTACCGGTCGTGCGGGCCGTAAAGGCATCGCCATCTCACTGGTTGAAGCGCACGATTTCGTGCTGCTGGGCAAAATCACCCGCTATGTGAACGAGCCGATCAAAGCGCGCGTGATTGATGAGCTGCGTCCTGAGACGCGGGCGCCAAGTGCCAAAACGACCGGCAAACCGTCGAAAAAGGTTCTGGCGAAGCGTGCAGAGCAGAAAGCCAGTGAAACAGAAAAACCACGTGTGAAAAAACGCCATCGTGATGCCAAAAATGTCGGCAAACGCCGCAAGGCAAGCGGCAGTACGCCAGCTAACGAGAATGCGGAATAAATCATCGCAAGCATAAAAAAATCGCCTCACAGGAGGCGATTTTTTTTATCTGATAATCAGTAACAGCCCTTTCACAATCTTTTATCTGCCAGAGCGCTTTCTTCATGACACTGGCATCAGCGTGCCGGGAAGTTAACTGTTTATCTTATTCATAATATTAATAAAAATTGCTGTGTGAGCTTTGCGCTAATTTTCAGCAGCCGCTAACTCAGGCTGCTCAAAGACTTTCAGTAAAGGTACGGGTAATCACGTCGCGCTGCTGCTCAGGCGTCAGTGAGTTAAAACGCACGGCATAGCCTGAAACGCGGATGGTGAGTTGCGGATAGTTTTCAGGATGTTTAACTGCATCTTCCAGCGTTTCGCGACGCAGAACGTTGACGTTCAGATGCTGTCCACCTTCAACACGTACCTGAGGTTTGATTTCAACCGGCACCTCGCGGAAAGCGAATTCGCCCAGTTCGCTGATGGCGACAACCTGATCTTCTTCGTAGCCCGCTTTTGCACACAGGCAACGCGCTTCGGCTTTCTCTTCGTCCAGCAGCCAGAAGGAGTTCAGTAGTTGTGAATTGTTTGATTGAGTGATCTGGATACCAGTGATCATGATTGCGTCTCCCGGGTAATACGTGGATAAATCAAATTTGAGGCCCCGGTATATCACCTTTGATCTCGGACAGTTTTGACCTGTATCAATATTAATCAGGCATTCCGGCCGCTTTTAAGCTAACCCGTTGATCTCAATACCCCTGCCACCTAAACTTAATTTGTATTATTCAAATTATTTTTGCCTTCAGGTCAGCGGCAGGAACCGCTAAGCTTATGGCACTAACGTTAAGGGAGTTAAACATGGCTGAAAAGCTGACCTGGCACGATGTGCTGGCTGAAGAGAAAGAGAAACCCTATTTTATCGAGACGCTGAAGCAGGTCGCCGATCAACGCGCCGCAGGTGTCACGGTCTATCCGCCGCAGAAAGATGTGTTCAACGCGTTTCGCCTGACGGAGCTGGGCGACGTCAACGTCGTGATACTCGGTCAGGATCCCTATCACGGGCCTCATCAGGCGCACGGCCTGGCCTTCTCGGTACTGCCCGGCGTCCAGGTGCCGCCCTCGCTGCAAAATATCTACAAAGAGCTGATGCAGGATATTCCAGGCTTTCAGAAGCCCAATCACGGCTTTCTTGAGAGCTGGGCAAAACAAGGCGTGATGTTGCTGAACACCGTGTTGACGGTTGAGGCGGGCAAAGCGCATTCCCATGCGCGATTTGGCTGGGAGACCTTTACGGATAATGTGATTGCGGCGATTAACCAGCACTGTGAAGGGGTGATTTTTCTGCTGTGGGGTTCACATGCGCAGAAGAAAGGCAGCATTATCGATCGCCAGCGCCATCACGTGTTGCAGGCTCCGCATCCCTCGCCGCTCTCCGCGCACCGTGGCTTTTTCGGCTGCAAACACTTTTCAACAACCAATGAGCTGCTGAGCGCTGCCGGTAAAAAGCCGGTGGACTGGACGCCGGTTTTACCGAACTAATGCCAGAAAGCACACGGCCGCGTCAGTGCGCGGCCGTGTAACGGGATTCAGGCGTTGAATCAGCTTTTAGCTTTGGAAACCGCAACCATCGCCGGGCGCAGCAGGCGACCATTCAGCGTATAGCCTCGCTGCATCACCAGCATGACATGGTTAGGCTCAAACTCTTCAGACTCCATCATCGACATCGCCTGATGCACTTCCGGGTTAAACGGCACGCCGGTTTCGCCGACCACTTCAACACCGAATTTACGCACGGCGCCCAGCAGGCCTTTCAGGGTCAGTTCAATCCCTTCAATCATCGAAGCCAGCTGTGGGTCCTCTTTGTTCGCCACTTCCAGCGCACGTTCGAGACTGTCGATGACCGGCAGCAGTTCGTTGGCAAACTTCTCAAGCGCAAATTTGTGCGCCTTCTCAACGTCCATCTCGGCACGACGACGAATGTTCTCAATCTCTGCCTGCGCACGCAGCTGGGCATCGCGCACACCGGTCTGCGACTGCGCTAATTCAGCTTCGAGCTGAGCAATACGCTCATCACGCGGATCCACCTCTGCCGCTGTCTCCGCTTCCTGAGGTTGCTGCTGATCCTGCTGAATTTCGTCTGAGACTTGCTCGTTTGGGGTGTTCTGTTCTTTACTACTCATGAATTTCTCCGCGTTTTGCACATTCATTTCGCTGGTTGGCTTATTATGGGGATTGGTATGACGGATTCAAGGGAACCTATCACATTGCCTTACCGTTTTGGCTTATAAGGAACACCGACCAGATGAACAAACACTTTAACTGCATTGGTATTGTGGGTCATCCGCGCCATCCCACCGCGTTAACCACGCATGAGATGCTCTGGCGCTGGCTGACAGCCAAAGGTTATCAAGTGATCGTTGAGAAGCAAATTGCGCAGGAGCTGTCGCTTCACGACGTGCAGACGGGCACGCTGGCGGAGATTGGTCAGCAGGCCGATTTAGCGGTCGTGGTGGGCGGTGATGGCAATATGCTGGGCGCAGCGCGGGTGCTGGCGCGCTACGATATTAAAGTGATTGGGATTAACCGCGGTAATCTCGGCTTTCTCACCGACCTTGATCCGGACAATGCGCAGCAGCAGCTGGATGAGGTGCTGCAGGGCAACTATTTCGTCGAGAGCCGCTTTCTGCTGGAAGCGCAGGTGTGCAAATCTGACTGCTCGCCGCGCATTGGCTCCGCTATCAATGAAGTGGTGCTGCATCCCGGCAAAGTCGCGCACATGATCGAATTTGAAGTCTATATCGATGAAGTGTTCGCCTTCTCCCAGCGATCGGATGGGCTGATTATTTCGACACCCACCGGCTCGACCGCCTATTCACTCTCTGCGGGCGGCCCGATTCTGACGCCGTCACTCGAAGCGATAGTGCTGGTGCCGATGTTCCCGCATACGCTGTCAGCGCGGCCACTGGTCATCAACAGCAGCAGTACCATCCGTTTGCGCTTTTCCTCGCGCCGCAGCGATCTGGAAATCAGCTGTGACAGCCAGATTGCGCTGCCGATTCAGGAAGGCGAGGATGTACTGATTCGACGCAGCAGCAACCACCTGAACCTGATTCACCCCAAAAACTACAGCTATTTCAATACGCTGAGTTCAAAACTGGGCTGGTCAAAAAAATTGTTCTGAAATGCGGCCTCCCCTCTTTACTGGATAAAAAACCAGTTTATACTGTATGAAAAACCATATGTGTTTATTCATACAGGTGAACCTATGCTGGCCCAACTGACCATCAGTAATTTCGCTATCGTTCGTGAGCTCGACATTGATTTTCAACGCGGCATGACAGCAATCACTGGTGAGACCGGTGCCGGTAAGTCTATCGCGATTGATGCGCTGGGATTATGTCTGGGTGGTCGTGCTGATGCCGACATGGTGCGTCAGGGTGCCAGCCGGGCCGACCTTTGCGCCCGCTTCCAGCTTAAGTCCTCCCCTTCTGCTCAGCGCTGGCTGATTGATAATCATCTGGACGATGGCAACGAATGTCTGCTGCGCCGGGTTATCAGCGCTGACGGACGTTCCCGTGGCTTTATCAATGGCACGGCGGTGCCGCTCTCTCAGCTGCGCGATCTCGGCCAGTTACTGATTCAGATCCACGGCCAGCATGCCCATCAGCTTCTGCTCAAACCAGACCATCAGAAACATCTGCTGGATGCCTATGCCGATCACGACGATCTGCTGCAGCAAATGCGCGCCAGCTATCAGACCTGGCATCAGAGCTGCCGCACCCTGGCGCTGCATCAGCAGCAGGCGCAGGAGCGCGAATCCCGCCGCGAGCTGTTGCAGTATCAGTTGAAAGAGCTGAACGACTTCGCTCCGCAGCAGGGTGAATATGAGCAGATCGACGAAGAGTACAAGCGTCTGGCCAACAGCGGACAGCTGCTGTCGACCAGCCAGCAGGCACTGCAACTGTTAGCAGACAGCGATGACAATAATCTCAACAGCCTGCTCTACAGCGCACGTGAGATGATTTCAGAATTGACCTCACTGGATGAGAAGCTGAATGGCGTTCACAACCTGCTGGAAGAGGCGGCGATTCAGCTGAGCGAAGCCAGCGATGAGCTGCGCCACTACTGCGACAGCCTCGATCTGGACCCTAACCGCCTGTACGAACTGGAACAGCGTATTTCGCGCCAGATCGCCTTAGCCCGTAAGCATCACGTTACTCCTGAAGGGCTGCCTGAACTGCATCAGCAACTGCTGGCAGAAGCGGAACTGCTGTCTCAGCATGAGAGCGATCAGGAGAGCCTGCAATCACTGGTGGGTGAACACTATCAGGCAGCGTTGCAAAGCGCAGAGCAGCTGCACCAGCAGCGCAGCCACTATGCCGATGAGTTGCAGCTGCTGATTACCCAGAGTATGCATCTGCTCTCAATGCCGCATGGCCAGTTTAAAATCGCGCTGACCTTTAATCCGGATCAGCTGACCGCAGACGGTGCGAGCCGCGTAGATTTCCAGGTAACCACTAACCCAGGTCAGCCACTGCAGCCGCTGGGCAAAGTCGCTTCGGGCGGTGAACTGTCACGTATCGCCCTGGCGATTCAGGTCATCACCGCGAAGAAAATGGAAACACCGGCGATGATTTTCGATGAAGTGGATGTCGGCATCAGCGGCCCGACCGCCGCTGTGGTGGGTAAACTGTTGCGTCAGTTGGGCGAATCGACCCAGGTGATGTGCGTAACCCACCTGCCGCAGGTTGCCGGTTGTGGTCATCAGCATTTTTATGTCAGCAAAGAGACTGATGGTGCGATGACCGAGACCCGTATGCAGCCGCTGGACAAGCGTGCACGTCTGCAGGAACTGGCACGACTGCTGGGTGGCAGCGAGGTCACACGCAACACCCTGGCCAACGCAAAAGAACTTTTAGCCGCATAGCAGCGCACTTTTTTAACCGGCTGGGGTCATAAGCTTGCTCTGTAGAGGTTTCCAATAGCGAAAAGGTTTATTATCATCGGCACTTATGTCGCCAAAGTAATAAAGCCTGCCGCAGGCAGAGTTCAGATTTTGATGGCAAGAAAACCGCCTGTAAAAGGCGTTTGGCCCCGGAAAAGGAATGTATAGATGCGCTGTAAAACGCTGACTGCCGCGGCAGTAGTAATGTTGATGATGACCGCCGGATGTTCCACCTTAGAGCGCGTGGTCTATCGTCCTGATATCAACCAGGGTAACTATCTGGTAGCTAACGACGTAGCCAAGATCCATACCGGTATGACACAGCAACAGGTGGCTTACACCCTCGGTACGCCGATGATGAAAGACCCGTTTGGCAGCAACGTATGGTATTACGTGTTCCGTCAGGAGCCAGGTCATGAGCGCGTGAAGCAGCAGACGCTGACACTGAACTTTGATGGTAACGGTGTTCTGACTAACATCGACAATAAGCAGAATCTGGCCAGAAACAGCGACTGATTGAACGTAAGACCGTTTAAACAACAGACAGCAAAAAGGCGCACTGAGCGCCTTTTTTTATGCCCGCTATCCACTGAGCCTGACAGGATAGCGACTTATTTTTTGCTTTCTGCCGCTCGCTCTGCGCGCTGACGGCGCAGCTCTTTGGGATCGGCAATCAGCGGACGATAGATCTCAATACGATCGCCCTCATTAACCTCATCACCCAGCTTCACTGGCCGACTGTAGATGCCGACTTTGTTGCTGGTGAGGTCAATCTCCCGACGCAGTTCCAGTAGCCCTGACTTTTGGATGACCTGCTCTACCGTGCTGCCCTGCTCCACTTTCACGTAAAGCTGATACTGTTTTTCAGGTAAGGCGTAGACCACCTCAACGGAGATCTCAGGCACTGTAGACCTCTTTGGCACGCTGAGTGAAAGCCTGCACCATGCTGTTGGCAAGCTCTTTGAAGATACGTCCAAAGGCCATCTCTACCAGCATGTTGGTGAATTCAAACTCCAGGCTAAGTTCAACCTTGCAGGCGTCATCGCCCAGCGAGACGAACTTCCAGCCGCCGGTGAGCTTGCGGAACGGTCCATCAACCAGTTGCATATGGATGCTCTGGTTATCTGTCAGGGTATTGCGGGTGGTAAATGTCTTGCTGATGCCCGCTTTCGACACATCCACGGACGCAGTCATCTGATTATCTGACGCATCCAGCACGCGGCTTCCGGTGCAACCCGGCAGGAATTGCGGGTAGGCATCCACATCATTTACAAGTTTGTACATCTGCCCGGCACTAAACGGGACCAGCGCCGAACGACTAATCTGAGCCATAATGGTTCCTGTTCATCACGAAACCGCTGAATAATAGCATTTTCAGCGATTAAACAAAAATGTCCCCGAGTGAGGGTGTGCTAGAATATCCCGTTTCCTGCCGCCCCGCTGGACTGGGGATGCGATAACCGACTAAGTGATGTAAAATACGCCGCACTATGACAAAGAAAAAAGCACACAAACCCGGTTCTGCCACTGTTGCCATGAACAAACGCGCCCGTCACGAGTACTTCATTGAAGAGGAGTACGAAGCGGGATTGTCGTTACAAGGATGGGAAGTTAAGTCACTTCGTGCTGGTAAAGCCAACATCAGCGACAGCTATATTCTGCTGCGCGATGGCGAAGCCTTTCTGTTCGGTTCAACCTTTCAACCCTTAGCCGTTGCCTCCAGTCACGTGGTCTGTGACCCAACGCGCAGCCGTAAGCTGCTGCTGAAGCAACGTGAACTCGACTCCCTGTATGGCCGCGTCAACCGCGAAGGCTACACCATCGTGGCACTGTCGTTGTACTGGAAGAACGCCTGGTGCAAACTGAAGATTGGTGTTGCACGCGGTAAAAAAGAGCACGACAAGCGCGATGATATTAAAGACCGCGAATGGCAATTAGACAAAGCACGTATCATGAAGAATTCAAAGCGTTAAGCACTGGATTTTGAGTTGTTTTGTTGTTAGTATTTGAAGTTCTGGGGCTGATTCTGGACTCGACGGGATTGTGAAGCCTTAGGAGCATGCCGAGGGGCGGTTTGCCTCGTAAAAAGCCGCAAAAAAATAGTCGCAAACGACGAAAACTACGCACTAGCAGCTTAATAACCTGCTTAGAGCCTTCTCTCCCTAGCTTCCGCTCTTAAGACGGGGATCAAGAGAAGTCAAACCCAAAAGAGATCGCGTGGATGCCTTGCCTGGGGTTGAAGCGTTAAATCCAATCAGGCTAGTCTGTTAGTGGCGTGTCTGTTCGCAGCTAACCGGCGAATGTAAAAACTGACTAAGCATGTAGTGCCGACGGTGTAGTAATTTCGGACGCGGGTTCAACTCCCGCCAGCTCCACCAAAATTCTTCAAAGATGGTTCCAGTGCCATCCGCAGAAGTCCTGAAAGCCCGCATGGCGTAAGCCCTGCGGGCTTTTTTGTGTCTGTAACCTTCCGAAGTGATCCAACCAAATCCGGTGATTATTGGTATACGCATTGGTATACGGTAAGATGTATCCTAAAAACGTATACCAATTCACGCAGGAATGCCCCATATGGCAAGGACAACCCGCCCCTTAACCAACACTGAAGTACTTCGCGCAAAAGCCATCGATAAGGATTTAACGCTGCATGATGGCGATGGGCTTTTTATGGTGGTAAAGACTACCGGCAAGAAGCTTTGGCGTTTTCGTTACCAGCGGCCAGTAACAAGGCAGCGCACTATGATGGGCCTCGGTGCCTTCCCTGCCCTATCGTTAGCCGATGCCAGACGCTTGCGCGCTGATTACCTCTCCTTACTCGCTAATGGAATTGACCCACAGACGCAAGCCGAACAGCTCACAGAACAGAAGCAGAACGCCTTAGACAGCATCTTCTCAACCGTGGCCGCTAACTGGTTTACATTGAAGCAAGCTAGCGTTACCCCGGATTACGCGAAGGATATCTGGCGTTCCCTTGAGAAAGATGTTTTCCCTGCCATTGGCGAGATTCCTGTACAGGAAATAAAAGCACGTAAGCTTGTAGAAGCACTTGAGCCGATTAAGGCCCGTGGTGCTCTTGAAACAGTACGCCGCTTAGTACAGCGTATTAACGAGATTATGATTTATGCTGTAAACACGGGATTGATTGATGCAAATCCTGCTTCTGGGATCAGTATGGCTTTTGAAAAGCCCAAAAAGCAAAATATGCCGACTCTAAGACCAGAAGAATTGCCGAAATTTTTGCGCTCTTTGGATATGTCGAATCTTTCTGTGACAACGCGTTGTCTGATTGAATGGCAACTCCTGACGCTTGTGCGTCCCTCTGAGGCTTCTGGTATTCTATGGGCAGAAATTGATTTAGCTAAAAAGCTTTGGACAATTCCAGCAGAGCGAATGAAGGCAAAGCGGGAGCACATTGTTCCTTTGTCACCTCAGGCGTTATATATTCTTGAAGTAATGAAACCAATTAGCTCCCATCGCGATCATGTCTTTCCAAGTCGAAATGATCCCAAAAAATCTATGAATAGTCAGACAGCTAACGCTGCATTAAAGCGTATTGGTTATGGTGGGAAATTAGTCGCACATGGATTGCGCTCAATAGCGAGTACGGCTATGAATGAGGCAGAATTCAATCCTGATGTAATTGAGGCTGCTCTAGCACATAGTGATAAAAATGAAGTACGCCGCGCTTATAATCGCTCAACATATCTTGAAAAAAGAGTGGTACTTATGAATTGGTGGGGAGTTACGGTACATGAAATGAGAGGTTGAGAATATTTACCCAACCCTAAAAATATTATTTTTATTAACATTGACCTGACGGACAGTTTTTCCAAAATTGGAGGCTAGTGAAGGTATTAAATCTGTCATACAACCACACTGTGATTTAAAGAATGTGCAACCTCATTTGCGATCTTCATTATTCCTGAAGTGCAGAATATATGATGCAAGGCTATCTTTAAAAAAGAAAAAACTGACAGTAAAAACAATATTATTTGAGAAATACCAATGTAAATATTAGGTTTAAACACCATAGCGGCATATACAAATAATGAAATAACTATCATGAGTATTCTTTTGGAGAGATAAAACGTAAATCTTCGACCATCCACCTTAGATCCCATCAAAGGAATAACTCTCGAAATTTTATATGCGCACTGTCCGAAAACAACAGCAGACATAATAGACCAGTCTGTTGTAGAAACCAAAGATAAGAGAATAGATGAAAACGACGAAGTATTCTTAAAAAGATTGACAAAAATTAACCCCATAAAGGGAATCATCAAAAAAATAGCCTCACCATAAATGTCGGCTAACATTGATTTTTTCTCAGAAGAATTTCTTTTAAAAGAGGTCATCTTGCTCACCTCGACTTCTCTTTATGTCGATAACTTCTATAATCTTAGCATTTCTTATTTGCTTTCGAGATTTTTTATTGGTTATTTTTGTTACTACCTCATCATATTCAATAACAGCCTCAATCAGATCTTTTGGACCAATTGGGTCTATAAATCCTGATTGATAACTTTCTAACCAATCACTATTAACGACCCTTGCTGCAAAATGATTCTCGGTAGATAACTCTTCTAAACGCCATACATTATTCCCCTTATTTACGAGAACATGAACATAAAATTTCGAACTTCTTTTATAATGTTTTACTTCACTGGAAAACATATCAACAACATTGCCTGTAAAAACAAATTTTTTTGTCAGGGTTTTAAAATCATTAAATTCGGATGTTCCTGGCTGTCCAATGCCTATTGAAGCAGACTCATCAGTATAAAGCTTAGAACTTAAGATTGAGTAGTCAGACAACGCTTTACCCAATTGTTCCATATCAATATGTGGTTCAATCAATAATTGCTGGTCCAAATTTTCTGAAATTGAAGTGGACAAGAACTTTGATGCCGCCTCAAGATCCTCACCACTTGCTATCTCAGGATTATCATCTAGGTAATCTGCGAGATCTTCAGCTGATTTGAATATGAAATTTTCCCATTCTGCGAACTTGCATTTTATCCAAGCTACAGCAGAACCATCTTGCAAGCTTACAAGATTAAATTGGGCGCTATCTTTCTCATCTATTGATGAAAGGGATATGACCCCTATCATTTTATAAAACTTAACATAGCCACTTAATATCATTAAAATATCTTCAGGACTTTTCCTTTCGTTACTATAATCAAATCTTATCGCAATAGCATTTTTCATTGGACTCTCATTCTTATATGTTGGCGATTTAATGATTTAATGTAATCAATCGACACGAGAATATGTTTTACCATCAATAACCCGATTAACCTGATTCACATCCTTTGCACCTATCCGAGTATAAATCTCTTCTGGTGTAAAGTTCTTAGCCAATTTACGAATCGCTCGTACCTGATCCGCTGATAATCGGTCATTTCGCCCACAAATTTGAGCTATAGCCCAATTATTATCTTTCCATTTTTCAGCGACCCATGGAGCTGGGAGGCCTTTACGTGGGTGTTTCTTTAGCCATGAGCTTACAATGCCATCTCGTTCATCTGACAGGGGTACAACAGACTCTTTAAGCATTCCGTTCTCTCGCATATAACGTAAGCCTGATTTCCCCCCAGGAATCATATTAAGGCGACGCTCATCTTCCCAGTGCCCTTCAACCAAAAATTCCTCGGCCTTATATAATTGCTCTAGATCATCAGTGATCTCCATGACTTTGTGATGTAAGTATGTAACACGTCCATTGAGCAGTTCTTCCCGAAATTTCTTGTGAAATAGCAACGGACTATCATTTTTAATGGCACGTTTATGTTCTGCCCACCGCTTTTGCCAGCTGCGTTTAGTGACTCCAACGTAAAAGTAACCATCTATAGGGTAAGATGCACCGTGGCCGAAAATATGCTGGTAAAGTACATACGCAACAGAAGGTGAAAGCTGAGGAGCTAAGAGATAATGAGCTGGAATGGAGAAGATCTGACTCGGTTGTGTAATCATACGTTCATCTAGTCTGGTGATACCTTGGGCAGAAGCAGAAATGAACAGCGGGTCGGTGACTATTTCCACAGAAATAATTGGAACGATTACTAGTTCATTATTTTCCAGTTTTTTTCCAGATAAAAATTGAGATGCTCTTCCGACAGTTCTATGACCTTCCTTAACCCTTCCGAATGGGGCTATGAAACCGACCTTTTTGCTGATGAATACTAAATGCACAATTGGAATGAGATCACCAAGTTTAACCCGAAAAACACCGTTAGGATTTTGTGCTACTCCTAACCATTCTCTGCCATATGGATGTGCGCGAATAAATTCATTAATAAGTTCTTCAACTTCTCGTCGGCGGGAAATAAGCTACTTAGGCAGTAAGTATTCCCACCATGACTTGTTAATTGTTATTAGTTTATTCATTTCCCAATATCCCTTTAAATGAAGCAGCGATTAGCAGGGCATGAGCAGTATGTGATTGTGCCATATGGTAGTAAAATTTTTCACATCCTCATGCAACCAACGATCTGCCCTCTAAGAAAAGCTATATGACCACATTACATAGTATTGGAAAGCTCATTCAAGAGCTTCTCAAGTTTTAATCATTGCGCGCGCTCGTAGCCCCGCCACGCCTGCCCGCTTTATGCAGCGGTTTTCATGCACCTGCATGATTAGTTCTGAGCCGCGCCGCCGCTGGCCTTTCCTGCCGTTCCCGGATACAGGAGACTCATGCGTTTTCATGCAGCATAGACATGCACTCACGTAGCGGACGTAAAAAAGCCCGGCACGGGGCGGGCTTCGGTGAATTTCTGAGTCTGCGGGTCAGAAAAGTTTACGCTTTCGGCGGTCGTTTCTGGCTCCTCGGAAAGGATGCGCACCGCTCACGCTTAGCACGTCATCACGGAACATCAGCGGCTGGTTTACGCTCGTCCATCGTTTGATAAGGTTCTGGACATATCCACGGTACAAAGTGTCGGCATCGTTCGCGCCTTCGATAACGCCCGGTACATGCGTTGAGCCATTCCGTTCAAACTGGCTGTACTTCATTCTGAGCAGGCTTCCCAGCTCGGCGCCATGAATGATAAAGAAGTCATCAATAAGTGTATCAATGCGTTCATCCGTGATGCCCTCATGACTGAACACGTAAGCGTTAGCCTTGCGCCCGGTCACGTCTGCCAGCACGGGCAGCTGCTTTTCCTTTTCGGCAATCAGCCCGGCAAGATCTGATGCCGTTTCCTACTGCTCCAGATACTCCACGCGCAGCGTCTTCATCTCCGGCGTGACATTGCCGCCATTCTGTCCCAGCAGTTCACGGAAGCGTGCCCGGTTTTCCCGGCTTGCCTGCTCCATCTCGGCCTTACGCTGGCGCAGCTCGCTGAGATTTTCAGTGGCGGCGTTTTCGGTCTGTCTTGCCTCCAGCCAGGCAGCATCTTTGTATTGAGGTCTTCGATACGCAGCCGCCACTCAGAGGACACCGGCCTGACCGTGCATAATCTGACCGGTGACGAGGTGTGGATAGCACTGTCGTCCGTTAACCTCCTTTCTCTGGCTGGCCTTGCCCGTGAAAAGCACGCCACGCTGCCGCTGCTGATTGCCGCTGACCGCGACCTGAATGGTGACGGTCAGGTGAAGGCGAAGCAGGCCGCCGAAGCCAGCCGCGCAGCCGTGGCCCTGCCGCCGGTGTTCGGTGACTGGAATGACGCCTTTATGCAGCACGGTGAGGAAACAACCCGACGGGCGCTGGCCGAAGCTGCCACGCCGCCCGCCGCCAGTCCGTTCGACGTGATGAGCGAGGCGGAATTTTCGGCCATGAGCGCCAGTGAGAAGGCAGAGCACGTGGCGGAGCAGTACCACAGCGCTCTGGCCATGGACGCCAGCGGGAAAATTTTGTCCCGTTACCGCTCCGGCGCGTGGAAGGTAATTTCCGGGAAGCAGTTCGAGCGTGACGTGGCGAAGCTGTTCCAGCGCCTGCGCGCGCCGTTTTCGGCGGGTAAGATTTCGGGGGTGGTGGACACGCTGAAGCTGATGCTGCCGCAGCAGGCTGACCCGGCACGCCGCCTGATTGGATTCCGTAACGGCGTACTGGATACCCGCACCGGCGGCTTCAGCCCGCACAGTAAAAACTTCTGGCTGCGCACGGTCAGCGAGGTGGATTATACAAAGCCTGTTAAGGGCGAAACGCTGGCGGACCACGCGCCGCACTTCTGGCAGTGGCTCGACCGCGCCGCCGGACGTGACCCTGCCAAACGCGACATCATTCTGGCCGCGTTGTTTATGGTGCTGGCAAACCGCTACGACTGGCAGCTGTTTCTGGAAGTTACCGGCCCCGGCGGCAGTGGTAAAAGCATCATGGCGGAAATCGCCACCATGCTGGCCGGAACGGACAACACCACCTCCGCCACCATCGAAACGCTGGAGTCGTCGCGCGAACGCGCGGCGGTGATTGGCTATTCGCTGATTATCCTGCCCGACCAGGAAAAGTGGAGCGGTGATGGCGCGGGCATCAAGGCCATAACCGGCGGTGATGCGGTTTCCGTGGACCCGAAGTACCGCGACGCCTACTCAACGCACATTCCGGCGGTGATTCTGGCGGTGAACAACAACCCGATGCGCTTCACCGACCGCAGCGGGGGCGTGTCGCGCCGCCGGGTGATACTGCACTTCCCGGAAATTATCCCGGCAGACGAGCGCGACCCACAGCTGAAGGAAAAAATCAGCGGTGAGCTGGCCGTTATCGTGCGCCAGCTGATGCAGCAGTTCAGCCAGCCACAGCAGGCCCGGTCGCTGCTTCAGTCGCAGCAGAACTCCGACGAGGCGATGCGCATCAAGCGCGACGCGGATCCGATGGTGGACTTCTGCGGCTACCTGTTTACCACGCCGGAGCCAAACGCGCTTTATATGGGGAACGCCAGCATCAGGCCGCTTCAGCCCAGACGTTATCTCTATCACGCTTATCTTGCTTACATGGAGGCCAACGGTTTCAAGAATCCGCTCAGCATGAAGATGTTCGGCCTGTCGCTGGAAAGCATCATGCGGGGGTAAGGACAGCACTACATGAAGCGGCGCACGAAGCTGGGGATGCAGACCAATCTCGATCTGACTGAGGAAAGCAGCAGCGACTGGCTGCCAAAGTGCGATGCCGCCTTAACTTCATAAATAATAAGAACCGGCTAAAGCCGGTTTTTTTCGATCTTCAGTGGCGCTAAATTCATCCAGCTGCCTATAACAATACATTCTCTGTTTTATAAGAAAATGTAGCTTGCCATATTTTAAATGAGTTTAGCCTGCCATGAGCGAACAGTAGTCATCAAAATCATTATGACAGGGTAGTTCTGTCACATTAAACATACCACCCCGGCAATGAACTCAATCTCTATCGTTCTTAGACAGCCAGCGCCAGTCGTAGATGATGCTCTATGAAGTTCGCTTTAAGCGCGCTGTAGCGATGAACATCATTCCTACCGAGTAATGCTGCTGAGTGTTTTATCTCAGCATACTTTCCTGCAATGTCTCTGTTTTTTCGAAGAAAATTACGGAAAGCAAGATGTTTTAATACCTGCATATCTCCCATAGCAAACGCATGCACTTAATGACTACGCTGATTACAACCCTTGATGAAATATCTACGCCCCGGAATCCCGTTCTCACCGCGAGCGACACATCCGATGCGAGCCATTGCAGAGTTGTATGTATCAAGTTCATTGATGTCGGAGACTTCGAGCAGAATGTCAATTACGGGCTTTGCTGAGAGACCTGCACTGACGTGCTGCCAATGTGATGGACATCTTTAGCCACTCCATCGAGCAGTGTTTTTATCAGTAAATTTTCATCTTCAAAACATCTCAGGCCATTTATCATCGTAAGGCACAACAATAACTTTCCGCATAAATATATCCTCCCTGCCCTGAGTATTTAACTTAAGAGCTCAGCCGCAAACCTACGCAGTGCCTGCTGCTGGCGTTCCCTGGTGAAAAACCAGAGTCCACTGACCTTTATCCGAACACAGCCAGTGAGAGGAACGCAATGCAGGGCAGCTGCCATCAGCGTAAAACGTCCGGTAATGAAGTATGGCGCAGCCGCACCCCATTTCGGTGAGTCGGAAATCGCTACTGAGAATATACGATGCAGTCCTCTCGCTTAACAGCGACATAATGGTCTCTGAACGGTCACCATCACGCCTGACCGGGTGATTTCCCGGCATCCAGGATGATGAATCAGCTCAAGCCACTCCCGATCGTTGCGCCTGTTGCCGTGAAGGCTGCACTCAAGCAATCTGAGCTTTTCCTGAAGCATTATGCTTATCCTCAAGTGAGCATGCCGGACGTTCAAATTTACCATAACAGTGCATGTGCTACTTCTGCTTCTGCACGAAGCGACCAAGCCTAAGGAACATAACGTCTGCTATGAGCGAAGAGCGAACCTTCATGATTGGCAGCTTTGCGATTTACTAGTATGAATATTTGTAAATCATTTGGGAGCAGGTCAGCTGGAACACTAGAGGCAGCATTTCGGGCCTAGTGGCTTGCGTCTAATGGTAAATAAGACGCATGCAGCTAACTTCCTAATAGCGAATTTAGTGGCCACTAAGTTTTAGAACAACACACTGACGCGATCCGGGGCTTTGCACGGTTCATATCTCCGCATACTGCTTCGCTTCCCGGTACTTGAGCTGTGAAGAAATCTGCCATCTGGGCGACCTTATGCAAGAGTCGCTTTGTCACTCACTTACCTATTAGCGTTCAGCCCTAACCCCAAGTATCAGTTCTGCTGTCGGGAATCGAGATTACCGAATGACTGGATTAACAAAAATGACTTTAATGTTTTCATAAAAACTGATATTGAAATTTATTAAGCAAAAGTAATAAGAAGTTTCTGTATTTACCGTATCTGAGTATGAGTTTAACAGAATGTCGCTGTTAGATAAGAAGTCACTTAAATATCTGATTTAAAGATTTTAATTAACCTTAGTAGGGATGCGCATGAAGCTTGAAGCGATTCGTTTATCTGGTTTTCAGTCGTTTGGACATGAATCAACCGAACTAAGCCTTGAAGATATAACATATATCATTGGTCCTAATGGTTCAGGTAAAACTGCAGTTCTCCAAGCTTTGTGTCGACTCTTTGCATTCGACCCCGCATTAAAGCGGATCCAGCGTTCAGACTTCCATGTCCCCTTTGATGAGGAGGAGGTCCCGCTTGAGCGCCAGCTGTGGATAGAAGCTGATTTTCTGTTTCCTGAACTGGAAGAGGACGAGGACAACAGTACCGTAGCTCCCCATTTTAGTCATATGCGACTGGACGAGCCGGATGGGATTCCGCGCGTACGTTTTCGCCTTAATGCGACTATGGGGCTGGATGGCGATATTGAAGACACTCTGGTATATGTCCTGGATGTTAATGAAGATGATTCGCCCCTGAGTTTCGCTCAGGTCCCACGGGCTGAACGTAATCATATCCAGGTACACTACCTGCCAGCCAGACGCGACCCCGCTGACCATATTGCTTACGGTGCAAACGCATTACTCGGGCGGTTACTTCGGGCTGTGCGTTGGGACGCTGAGCGCGAAACGATTAAAGGGCTGACCGATCAAATAAGTGATAGCCTTGCGGCAAACCCCTCAGTGAATGCTTTCAGTAAGAGTTTAAAGGCAACATGGGCAACACTGCATAAAGGGAAATTTTTTACCGATCCTAGAATTACCTTTGTCGCATCAGAAATTGAATCGCTGTTAAGGCATATTTCGGTTTCATTTACACCCGGTCACGACGGCTCACTTGTGGATTTCTCCAGGCTGAGCGATGGCCAAAAGTCCATGCTTTACCTTTCTCTTGTCTTATCGTCACAAGCTATTGGCAGGTCTGTTCTTGCGGAAGAAGATGCATCGTTTGATCCCGATAAATTACGTCCCCCGGTCTTCACGCTGGTAGCACTAGAGGAGCCAGAAAACAGCCTTTCACCATATTATCTGGGGCGCATTGTAAGCTCCCTGAATGTCATGACAAAAAACATGGATGCACAAGCTCTCATTGCGACACATGCACCCACAATGCTGCGCCGGGTACCACCTGAGCTTATACGTTATCTTCGTCTGGATAAGTCACGAGAGACGTGTGTAACTTGTATCAAATTGCCTGATGAAACTGATGATGCACATAAATTTGTGCGGGAAGCCGTGCAGGCATTTCCGGAGATCTATTTTTCACGGCTGGTCGTGCTTGGTGAAGGTGACAGCGAAGAAATTGTGTTGCCACGCTTGCTTCAGGCCAAGGGGGCACCCGTTGATGAGTCCGCCATTACAATAGCGCCTTTGGGTGGGCGGCATGTAAACCATTTCTGGCGTTTGCTTGCAGCATTAAAGATCCCCTATTTTACACTGCTTGATCTTGATGTTGCACGATATGCGGCAGGATGGGGGCGGTTTAAGTACGTAAACGAACAGTTTGCGATACATCAACCGCATAATAAACTTCCTGAAAAGTACAAAATTCCAAAATGGAATGCTGAAAAGTATAAAGTTCGCGACTTCGAAAACTATCTCAACATACTTGAAGAGCGCGGTGTGTTTTTCTCCTATCCGATGGATTTAGATTTCTCAATGTTACTTGCGTATCCGGAAGCCTATGACGTTGATGAAGATGAACCCGACGAGGCAACCATTAAAGCTGTTCTTGGAAAAAGTCATTACGATCCGACTCAGTACAACGAAGATGAATTAGCGCTTTTTAACACCTACCATCAGCGCTTCAAACTTGGCAGTAAACCCGCAGCACACATCGAGGCGTTAACTAATTTAGACGATGCTGATTTGCTTGCAAGCATGCCGGATTCACTGGACAGGCTGGCTGATGCGGTTATTGATAAACTCACGGAGCTGCCAGAATGATTAAAGTGGATGAATGGCAGCCCGCGGATGGATTGACGCTGGAACCTAATGCAAAACGAGCAGCAAAAACGCGCAAACGTTGCCTGGCATTAACTGCCGGACCAGGCGCGGGTAAGACGGAAATGCTCGCACAACGTGCTGACTTTCTTTTACGAACAGGAACGTGTCGATACCCCAAAAGGATTTTAGCGATATCATTTAAGGTTGATGCCAGCCGAAACCTTACGGAACGCGTTGAACGCAGGTGTGGACGGGATCTTGCTGCTCGCTTTGACAGTTTTACCTTCCACGCATTTGCTAAGCGCATAATAGATCGATTCAGAACGGTACTCACGGGAGAATATGCCTTAGAAGCTGGTTACACTATTGTGGACAAGAAAAACCGGGCGTCTCGTCACGAAATAGCGTTCGGCGAACTGGTTCCCTATGCAATTAAGATATTGCAAACGTCAAAAATAGCCCGAAATGCAATCCGTCAAACTTATAGTGACATTTTCCTTGATGAATTTCAGGACTGCACACATTTACAATATGACTTGGTAAAGCTCGCTTTTCAGGGAACCAAAATTCGAATAACTGCAGTCGGAGACACAAAACAGAAAATTATGGCCTGGGCAGGTGCTCTGGACGGTATTTTCCAGTCCTTCACAAAGGACTTTAATGCAGTGCCGCTCAACATGTATCGCAATTTCCGCTCAAAACCAACATTGCAGCGTGTTCAGAACGAAATTATTCGTAAGTTAGATCCTGACTCCGTAATGCGTGATGATCAACTGGAAGGAGAGGAAGGGGAGGTTTTTGCCTGGGAATTTGAAAACAGTCAAACTGAAGCTATCTATCTGGCTGACCTAATTGATGGATGGATAAATAAAGAGCAGCTACCTCCAGCTGAAATTGCAGTCCTGGTTTCAAAGCAACCAGATTTGTATGCTGATCACCTCTTCAAAGAATTAGAGCAGCGTGGAATTCCTTATCGTAATGAGCAGCAAATGCAGGACATCACTGTTGAACCCGTGGCTCGTTTAATCGTTGACTACCTGTCCTGTCTTTATGGACAGCGGGAACCTAAAGCCTGGATTCGCCTGATGAATCAGCTGGTTCCCTTTGCTGATGAAGAAATTCAGACCAGCGTACGAAAAGGTCTTGATCAACTTATAAGAAAGCATCGTAAGGAAGTTTCTGGTGCAAAAAAAACGGACACACCATTTTCTGAATGGTGGAAATTTGGAAGAACTCTCTTAAAGCACATAGGTTTACAGACGCTTGTTGCATTATCTCCTGATTATGAGTCCCATGAACGTTTGAAACAGGTTATTCGCGATGCCAGAGCACGTATCAAATACTTACTTGAGATCGAATCTGATTTACCCCTCGCATTGAAACGATTTGCTGATGATCAGGCTGTACGCATTTTGACCATTCACAAAAGTAAAGGATTAGAGTTTGATTCGGTTATCATCATGGCTGTAGAAAATGAGACTTTCTTTGGTAAAGAAGAAGAAAATCGCTGCGCGTTTTTTGTCGGTGTTTCGCGAGCAAAGAGACGCCTTATTTTAACTCACACTAACAAGCGTGATGAACCTGCTAATGCTATGCACTGGAAAGTTTTTCGGACTGCTCGATCAGAGTATTTTGATTATGTACTTCCGTTTGTTAGGTAACGATAATCCCAAAATTTCCTTATATTTAAATGATTATTTTTCACATCATTTACTAGCCTAAAAAGCATAGACTTATACAATTGGCTATTTAAATATCGCTCAATAATCGATGCTGAGTGCCATTTACAGCGTTTGCCTCTTACGGCAAATAGCAGAATAGAAAGACATGGGGTCTATTATGGTGACCTACTCCCTGTTGATTAACACGGACAGAAACCTGCAGCGTCCGCTTCTGGCACAAAGTGAACAACGCCAGCCCAATGTCCGCTATGAGCGAAAAACGGAAGTACTAGACTATTATGACTACAAAGGGCGGCTTTTAACATCGCCCTGTGTTAATCTGCGCGGCATAGGCCAAACATAAATTATTTCGTGACGTGATAAGGTTAGAATTTAGGATCTAATTTCCTCATATTGTTCGCATGAAATTTAGCGCAATCACGCCAAATGCCTAGTGACTCAGCAACCTTAACGGCTTCATCCTCACCTTTTATAACAACATGATATCGACCACTAACGATTTCGTTTAATCTATTTTTTGCTAAGTTAACAACTTTGCTTTCATTATACGATGATGGTTCAAATGCAAGTTTGCATGACATGTAGATAATACCTTCAATACCCATTCTTTTTATGATGTATTTATTAATGTCTTCGAAAATTAATCTTATTATGTGAGAGCATAGCAGCGACGTTTTTGGAGAAATGAATATATTCTCATTATATTCGAATTCACTTAATGGTTTGCCTCTTGGGAAGTTTATTTCCACTGACTCTTTTAATTCTTGGGATTTTGATATTTCTGATAACTTATGGGATGCTTTGGATTGCCTGTGAGCTATTGAATTTCTAACTGCTGAAAAATACTCATGAATCGGAAGATATGTGTTTATTTTTTTCATATCCCATCCGTGCGAATCATATAATCTTATGATTTTATTACTACTGGTTGAATCCGATTTTTTATCTTGAGTTTTATTAAACATTGCCCAACTTGAAAACCAAGAATCAATATCAACAATACAATCATCCAATGCCGAAAAACTGCCAAATATAGCCATTTCACTTACATACCAATACAGCATCTTTTGCGCTGATTCTTTTTTTAATTGATAATGCAGTTCAGTGCTATCATCTTCCTTATCTTGTCTTTTTGATGACGTTTTCTTTTTTAATTTTGATTCATCGACTGGAGGGCTTGGAAGTGAAAAACTCGGAGGGAATTGCCAGGACTTATCAGTTTTCTTAATAAGTTCATTCATCTTATTTTCATTGCCGGGCGTCAATAAATATTCAATCACATGATTAAGTGATGAGGTTAAAACTTTAACCTTCGTATTCAAACCCTCATGGAACAAATGGTAATTTAAAAAAGGTTCAGTTACAGCATATTCTAAGTCTAACATTTTCCATCTACCTTTGATTGTTAGTTTATATGTTATTCGTTTCAAATACATCTTGATGTATTAGTTAACTCCCACGACTTCTCTAATTATTCAAAAATCCATTTTTTAAAATCATTAGCCTTCTCTTTCTGAAGTCTAGGAGAGATATATTTGTGTGACCCACCGATTAACTCATTGAAGTATTAATTTTTTAGTTCCATTAACATAAGCTGCTTAGTCATATAATATATATTGCTTACTTCAAAATTTAATCTCCTAAACATATTAAATGACTCCTTACTCAGTATAAAGATAATTTCTTATAATTCTAAATCCCTCTTGTTACTCGATGGGTGTTTAGCCGCTCACAGGTATTAACTCCTGTTTTTACTTTAGCGTATACTTTGCCCGTTTTTGGCTATGAGTTCAACCGATGGATGCAACACACTTATTGAACCGCCCTGCGGGCTGTCATGTCCGCTGTGAGCGATCAACGGACATTGCTAACAGCCTTCTGTGTGAATTATCAGGGAGCAGGTCAAGGTAACGAATGGGGTTCTTTTGAGATGTTTAGCATATTATAAATCTGCATAGCATCACGTTGAGGCTGTTACCCCACTTGATCACACCAACCCTAACTCCACAGGCTGATTCATAAATTAGTAATCTGCGTGTTTCACACTTTTCAAAAATGCTTTCATATTTTCATTAGGTTGCTCAATTTCGAAGTTACTTCCATATTGCTCTTGTAATTTTGGCCATAACTTACTTAATAACCCTCCCCTGCGATAAAATGGATGTATCCAAACGGTAGATAGGTATGGGGAATTTGCATTTGAATTTTTTATTGTGACTAGCCCAACTAAACATTGTCGATAACCACTATTATCCATTGATTGTATTTCTTCGATGAACGGATGCGCGATTACATCAATCCAACCATGATCGGTTGTATCCCATTGCATTCCGTCATGACATTCCTTTGACTGATAGCGGCGTAAAGCTACACACGCGAGTTTCTGCCAATCTGGAGAATTAATTGTGATCTCTTCATCATATGACGCGCCTACTGGAGCGGGTATTGGTCTGATTAATCCAGCATGGCATTCATCATAGAACTTCATGTCTGCCTCAGAAACGTTGTTTGTGTTGGTTTGCTCCATGTGCGCGCCATTCAAAAATAGCTCTGATAGTAGTGTATCTACGCTATACTCTTTATTGATTATTGTCGGCTTAGAGTTTTTTTTATTAAGGCCGCGAGTAACGGTTTTATGACCAATGTTAACAACATGGAATAATCCGTCGGGGAGACTAGCGAACCACGATGGGGCATCTGACCAGAATAGTATGCCTTTTGTACTTCTTAAGAGTTTAATTAAGTTAATACAGGCTTGTTCACTAGTCCTGCCGTTAATGTGAAGTATGTTAGGATTAAAGTAATATTTACCCGTGTCGGGGAACGCAGCTTCGCAAAATTCCTTTATATAATCTAGTACCTGGCGCCTACAGAAGTCATCATAGCTGGTAATAACTAAGGGGATATCCTCATTACTATTATGATTATCAATCATGCAATCTATAGCGAGACTTACTGCTTTGCGTATCACTTCAGTTGAATCTAACGACTCTAAAAAATTTTTCTTTCGTGTTCGAATATCCATGTATGACCTGCACTATTAAAATTCATGAATGAACGGTTTGTCATCTGGTTGTAACATGGTAGTTTTATTCGTTGCTACATTTAAACTGTTGTAGAGCGCAATTGCCAGGTTCGACGCATTATCAATCAGCGTTTCAAGAGTCTGGTCCGTAATCACTACGAGGTTTCCTTCTTTATCCTTTCCACTACGATGCACTAAGTGATTTCGATTGAGGGTTGCCAATTCAATAGCCTCTATCGGACAGTCTTTTTGTACTTTTATATCGAATGTAGCTTCATAGCGGTCGATTACCTTTTTAGTGCTATGCCAGCTTGCACTGATCAAGTGTTCCTTGATTGACCTGATTAGCTCTCCCCTAATTTTCTCGATGGGTTCACCCTTGAAAGGCAACGCAGCAATCTCTTTGCTTACTTTAAATTCAGTCTTACCTTTTTCTATACAATTTGCTATGTAAACATCATCTTTCTCTATAGAGTTAATGAATAGTTCAACATAAAGCGTTTCCAAAGCTGTAATAACATTCGTGTAGAGCAAACTAAGTAAGTGGTCTTTTTGCTGTTGTTCAGTTTTATCTTTTGCAAGTTTTTTTATTTTTTCGATGTTGTCAATGAATTTTAAATGCGGATTATCGGAAGAAGTTACAGCATCGTAGATATCATCATTGTACCAATCATCTACATTACTTGAGTTTCCAGACCAGTCAAAACATTGTGTTTGTAAGTCATCTACTAATTCCTCGATATACTCAGCCTTGACATATTGATCGAAGATGGCTTGTAGTTCTTCGCTAGCATCATACGGCCCGCCATATATGTAAGCATAGCCACCTTCTCTACTTTCATACGGACAAGCATTTGCCGGATCTTCAAAGTTTTCAAAGAACCAGTTTTTCATTACTTCGAGTTGATCTTTTTTGCTTATGTATTTTAAAGATTTTAGCGGGACTTTCTTTCCATTAACCTCGAAAACAATTTTCACGATGTAATGCCTCCTTATATGAATTGCGCAACTATTGTACCACGGCGGAATACAGGGCATGACCTGCCCCCTTAAACTAACATACCATGTGCCAGCAATGTCCGCTGTTGGCACGAAGCGGACGCGCGAGTCAGGCCAGCTATGAGCGAACAGCGACCGTTCGCAGTAATTCTATAGCAGATGGAGAATTAGCTAATGAAGCCGCGGATTTGTTAACAGGGAGCAGGCCACTTCATATTCTATGATTTAACACCTTTTACCGCCTCTATTTGAAACTGACTTTGTTGACGGATTTACCGTGAGTAACTCCCTTGACTAGTTATCTCAGACGATGACTCATGGGCGCGTTGGATTATCTATCCTGCCTGATTGAATCACTTTTTTGCATGCATTTCATTAAAGGTATTGCTCATTCTGCCGATCCAACGATGGATGAGTGCTGTGTACATAATCGGTGCGCCTGATCCAGTTAACAACGGTGGGCGCCGGAAGGCGCGGAGGCCAGTGGTCAAAAGGTATACCTGAGCGGTAACCGCCCACGCCGTATGTTCCAGCCGCGCCAGACGGATTAATTTAAAAAGGATGCTGCATGTCTGTTGCCAGTGAGACCTCCGCACAGGTCTATAAAAAAATCTCGCAGGAAGTAGAACGAATTCTCGACAACCTGACCCGGCCTGTAAACGACCCTTCCCTACAGAAAGCCAATAGCAATGCCCGCCTTCAACTTGAGTGTTTCCAGACGCGGCTGGACGAGGCAATTGACAGCCTGCGTTCTAATGCCGAGTGGGAGACGTTCACCATCGCCTTTTACGGGGAAACAAATGCGGGGAAATCAACGGTCATCGAGGCGCTGCGCATCCTGCTTAAAGAGGAAACAAAACTCGCCAGGCAGGCAGCTTTTCGTCAGTTTCAGCAGCAACACGATCTCTCACCTGAGGCGCTTGAAAATGCTGACCGGGCTTTAAAAGAAAACGAAGCATTGGCAATCTCTCTCAGTCAGACTCTGGCGGAGGTGCAAGGGCGATATTTAGATCGCGAAGCTGAACTCGGGAAAGAGTTGTCGCAGCTGAGTGCGTTGATTGAGGATCAGAAGAAGCGCTGGTCCGCGATACGCCGGCTGCTGGCTCTGTGGATATCATCACCAGAGCAAAAGCAGCAGCTACAGGTGAAGAAACAGCAGCAGGCATTAGAGGCAGAAATTCGTCAGGAGACACAATCGCTTGCCGTGCAGCAAGCGGACTGTGATGCACAACGCCAGACGATGCTGATAATGCGTTCTCAGATTGATGAAAAGTTTGCCGAAATGAACGCGCTGGCGGACGGTGAAATAATCGGCACCGGTATGTCCGATTTCACCCTAGACGCCACTCTCTATCCTTTTGAGTCGTGCGGTCAACGCTTTGCCCTGCTGGACGTACCCGGTATTGAAGGTAAGGAGAGCAAGGTGCGCGAGCAGATACAGCGCGCAGTCGAGAAAGCGCACGCCGTTTTTTACGTCACCAGTAAAGCCACGGCGCCGCAGAAAGGCGATGAAGACAATCCCGGTACACTTGAGAAAATCAGGTCACATCTCAATGCGCAGACTGAAGTCTGGACGTTGTTCAATAAGCGTGTAACGAATGCTATGGGTCTTGGAAGATCCCTGGTTAACGAGGATGAAGCGCACAGCATTCAGGATCTGAACGATAAAATGCGCGAGCAGTTGGGTGACAACTATCGTAATACGCTGGTTGTCAGCGCCATGCCTGCGTTTCTCAGTCTGGCCGAACATCTGGTCCCCGGCGGGCCCAATGCGAAGAGTCGCGAAAAATTTTTGAAAACCTTCACCCCGGAAGACCTGCTTGAAAAAACGGGCGTTTCAGAGCTTGCGCGCGTTCTGACACAACAGCTTGTCGCCGACAGCAAGGCAAAAATTACCCGCTCAAACACACAGAAAACTCGCGTTGTGCTGGATGATATTGCCGCGCAGGTGAGCGCGCTGCAGGCGGACACCTACGCAAAACTTGTCCGGCAGCTTAATGAGGACAAAAACAGTGCACACAAGCAGCTTGATCACGCACTGAAATCACTGCGCCAGCGTCTGATTGACCGCGCGGAGGAGAGCGTTAGCCGGTTCCGCAGTCAGGCGCGGGAGCGTATCTATAAAGTGATTGATGGTGATATCAGTAACGATCGCTTTAAAAGTGAGCTGGAGGCCGCGATCAGCATGGAGCACGGTTCGCTTGAAAAATCCCTTCCAAAGATACTGAAAGCCGAACTTGAGCGCTTTCAGTCAGAGACTAGTGACATTATCGCGCAATTTCAGCAGCACGCTCGCGGGATCCTCAATACCTTCTCACGCCTTCAGACGCATAAATTCAGCAGCAATATTCCCCTCACGATTGATATCGATAACGGCATCAACGTCACGGGACTTTTGGCGACACTCGCGGGCGGCGCGCTGCTTTTCTGGAACCCCGCCGGGTGGCTTGTTCTCGGTCCGGCGCTGGCAAACCTGGCATTTGCTGCCTACAAGGCCCTGCGCAGCATGATCAGCTCCAGTTACAAAATGTCGCAGCAGAAGCAGTCCGCTGACAAAAATCTCAGCAACGTGGCAGCCCACATGAATGGCACCATTGTCGAAGGCATTCAGAAAGCCTTCCCGGAGCTGCAGGAGAAAATCGCTGAGATTAAAAACATGCTGGAGGAACCTGTGAAACAGGTTTCGGGCATCAATGAGATCCTAATCCAGGCCGCGGCCGGATTACGCCTTTTATCCACTGAGATTGATTTTTCTGGAGCGAAATAATGGAAAAAACGCTGGATGTTTTTAAAGCGCAGCAGTCCCGCAATGTTCACATTCTGGATGAACTTACCGCCTTTCTTGAGCAGGGAGAAAAGGTCGGTGTCCCGGTCGATGTGCAGCTGATCAATAAAATTGAGTCGGCCAAAAAGAATGCCGCGAAGGGGAAATTAAAAATCGCGCTGATCGGGGGATTCTCCGAAGGGAAAACCTCAATAGCTGCCGCTTGGATGGGACGCCTCGATAAAGCCAGCATGAATATCAGCCATCAGGAATCCTCCAACGAAGTCAAAGTGTACGACGTGGGATCAGACTTTGTCCTGATTGACACGCCCGGGTTGTTTGGCTTCAAAGAGCAGTTCAACGAAGACACCAAGGCTGTCGAAAAATACAAGGACATGACAAAAAAGTATATCAGTGAGGCGCATTTGATCCTCTATGTCATGAACTCCACCAACCCGATTAAAGAGAGCCATAAGGCCGACCTCGAATGGCTGTTCCGCACCCTGAACCTGCTTGACCGTACGGTGTTCGTTCTCAGCCGCTTCGATGAAGTCGCGGACGTGGAGGATGAGGAGGATTACGTCGCTAACGTACAGGTGAAGCGCCAGAACGTACGCGCGCGTTTGAACGACATGATCGTGCTGACCCAGCCGGAGCATGATGCATTAAATATTGTCGCCGTTGCGGCCAACCCTTTTGATATGGGGACAGAATACTGGCTAGGTAACCCGGAAAAATTTCGTTCGCTGTCTCATATCAGTGAACTGCAGGACGCGACGAGCGACAAGATAGAACAAAGCGGGGGAGCACTGGTGCTGAGTGAAGAAACGAAAAAGAGTGTTATCAGGGATATCCTGACTCGGAAGCTGCCGGAAGCCATCGCGAATGATGAGCGTATCCGACAAGAAGTTGAAGACCTCTCATCCATTCATGTCCGGCTCAGCAAAGAGCTGCTAACCATGCAGCGCGATATCGCGGAAGCGCGCATCAGTCTCAATAACTTTGTAAGCGACTACTTTAAAGATCTGATACTTCGCGCCAGAGGCCTCAGTCTCGAAACCTACATGGAGTTTTTCGAGAATGAAATTGGTGAGAAAGGCATCATCATTGATACCCGTCTTGAAAACGAGTTCTCCCGCCGCGTGCAGTCCGTGAACAATGCCATCCAGAAGATGCATCTGGGCTACAGTGCGGAAATCAATCACTACAACGGCAATATGGCGGCCATGGGCAAGCAGGGGCTGAATTATGTCGTTAAGAGCAACTTCATTAACAGCGCAACCGTGATTGCTGCACGTGATGGGGTGGTGTCCGTAGGCAAAATAGCCGGGCTAGAGCTGGGAAAACTGCTGAAGTTTAAGCCCTGGGGGGCCATTAAATTTGCGAAAGGACTTAACGGCGCACTGGTGTTTGCCGGCGTGGCGCTGGAACTGTGGGATACCTACAACCAGGCAAAGCGCGAGGCGGAGTTCAAAAAAATGATCGACTCCATGATTTCGAATTTTAATCTACAACGCGAGGGGTTGATAAGCACGCTGGGAGGAAGTGAATTCGCACGTGAATATTTTACCGGTTTCGCACTGATGCAGGATGAAATGACAAGCCTCGAAAGCGCGATGCATGCGATTCAAGAACAGCAGTCACTCTTTGCCCGCTGGCGTGCGGATGCGGAAGCGATTGACGCGGAATACAAGCACGTGAACGATTAAGTCCCGGGAGAACGAATGGACGTTTTAGCGCTGGAAGCGTTTCTGAATCAGATGAAAAGTCTTCCACAGCCACGTAAAACGGAAGCGAATATTTTTTCATCAGGTGCCCGCGGGCACTATGAAAATCCGGTTAGCGATGTACTGGCCTTCTTTCTCGATCCTGACGGTGGTCATGGGCTGGGGCTGCTGGCGGCAGAGGCGCTGTTCAGCTGCCTGGGGATGGCAGACACGTTCAACACCGAATTGTCCGCACCTCCTCAGCGTGAGGTCAGCACTGAAAAAGGGAACCGGATCGATATTCTGCTTGAGGGTGATGAATGGGTGATGGTCATCGAAAACAAGGTCTGGCATCTGCAGAATAACCCCTTCGACGATTACCTCACGTGCCTGCAACAGGAGGCGTATCAGGGCAAAACGCCCCTTTGCGTAGTGTTATCACCCAACGGTTCTGCGCCTGAAGGATGGGTTGGGGTAAGTTATCGTCAGCTTACCGGTGCCTTGTCATCGCGGATCGGGGAAGCCTACATGGCTTCATCATTAAATAAATGGCTGGTCATACTGCGCGAGTATGTCCTGCATCTGGAGTTACTTGTGAGCCACCCTGCTGTTACATCTGAAACCGAAGCATTTGTTCTGACGAATCTCCAGCGCATTGCAGAAATGGAAGAGCTCAAGAAAACTGTCATTAAAACGTTGTCCGGAGAATGTCAGCGTTATCTCACTGAGCACTTCAGCGATCAGGGCTATGAGATTAAAGTCCGTCTGACTAACTGGTACGGCTTTCCGGTGTTGCGCTTTAAATGTTCCCACTGGCTGTCACCATCGGATGTGGTTCTGTATCTGAACGGAACGGTGGATGAGTGGTTTGAAGTGATCACTTACGCCTGCGATCTTGAAAATGAGCCGATGCGTGAAAGGGCGATCGCGATGCTCAACGTCGAGGGGAGTGAGGAAGAGTATGAGGAAGAAGCTAACGGAAGAATTTTGGGTTTCTTTTCCTGCCATGCCTCGCAGGAAACACCTAAATCTGAGTTGCTTTCGGATCTGGCAAAGCGGATGACGTTACTGGATAACTTTGAGCGTGAGCACCGCTGACCCCTGTGGGCCTGAGGAAACCCCGGCCTATTTTTCGTCAGGGTTTAATAGGCATCGGATGAATAACAGTGTGGCACCGGCTCAACGCTCATCAATTTGCTTTGTGATTTTACTGACGTAGCATTACTGGATGGGGCACGGAGGACTATAACGTGCCTTGCCCGGATACGTTTTCAAATGATGCTTTGAAGATGGCGCAGGGCTTATTTCTTTAAGTTTTATATTTCTTACATGGAGAATGTATGGGGTTGTTCACCTTAGAAGAGCAGGAATTTCGGGCAGTTTCGAAAACGACGTTTGTGCGCGAATCAATTCTTGAACGCAGAGATATCCAGTCGGCCTTAGCCAGAAAGATCAGCCATTTTGTTCCTGACTGCATGGTCATTCAGGAAGAGTTTAATAACTGGGAGGACAGTCAGCGCAGGATCGATTTGCTCTGCATCGATAAAAATTTCAATCTGGTCGTTGTTGAGCTCAAACGTGATGAACAGGGCGCCCATATGGAGCTTCAGGCAGTAAGGTATGCTGCTATGGTTTCGCAAATGACTTTTCATGAAGCTGCTGAGTGCTACCAAAAATATCTCGAGAAAGAAGATGTCGAGAAAAATGCAGAGAATGAAATCCTCAATTTCTGTGAGAGAGAAGAAAACGAAATCGCTGACTTTAATACCCAAGTACGGATTGTATTAATATCAGCTGATTTCTCTAAAGAGATCACGAACACAGTCCTGTGGCTTAACAACAATGGCCTTAATATCAGCTGTTTCAGGCTAAGTCCATATCTTCATCTAAACAAGCTGCTGGTGAATTTCGAACAAATAATCCCGTTGCCAGAGGCAAAAGATTTCCTTGTCCGACAAAAGCGCAAAGAAATAGAAGCCATGAAGGCAAATGAAAAATCGGAGAAAGATTACTCTAAATTTGTCTTTAAAGGCGCTATATATAATAAGCGTAACCTGGCTTTTGAGCTAATGAGCGACTGGATATCGGAGAATGAGCCTGAGAATATAACTTCTGTTGTATCGATCTTTGGAAAGGATATTCATCGCAGTCTTATAAAATCGGAACCCGACGTAACTCAGTCACGGCGAAAGCGTTTTCATGAGGCGTCTGTTGAGCTCGCCTCCGGTGAGACGGTGCTGATTACCAACCAATGGAGTATCGGCTCTATACAACGACTGATTACAAAATTTGAAACGTTTGGTTATAAAATAATCGCGCAACGTCCTGAATAAACTAAATGAAGGCATGGAGCCAATATTGGCATCAGAAACACCTGCTGTATAAACCTAATGTTCAGCTGAAGTATGTATGATCTGATCCCCTAAAACTATGGTGCTAAGCTGAAAGCAATGTGCGCTCCTGGCCCTAGCAATTAGCAGGTTAGGCACAAAAGGCACCCATGATCTTGCCTTGGAAGCTGTAGTGCCCCCTATCCACGACTCGGAAGTGTCTGGATTACTCGTGGCGATTCATTAGGCAACTCCAGCCTAAGCGCTACCTCTACCAGACATATCTGGCCTACATGGAGGCCAACGGCTATAAGAGTCCGATTAATATCAAGATGTTTGGTTTGTCGCTTGAGAGCATCATGCGGGAGTACGGGCATCACAACCGGAAGCGACGCACGAAGCTAGGCATGCAAACCAACCTTGACCTGACGAAAGAAAGCAGCAGCGATTGGCTGCCCAAATGCGACGATCCCACAGCGACCTGACTGACCTGAACCGGCGAAAGCCGGTTTTTTTACGCCTGAACTTCACCGGTGATGAATGATATCCTTCACCCTTCACCTGCCCTCCACCCAATATCTTATTGTTTTTATTATACAAAAACAAAAGGTGAACAGTGTGAAGGATAAATCCAAAAAAAAGTTTTTTTCGGTAATATGGGAAATATGATTTTTTAACATTAGGAATATCAGTGGACACTACCAAAAATTTTATTCTGGACGGACTCGCAAATTTTGGACTGAGTGACTTACCAGGAAGACCTTACGACAGTGCGTTTGAACTTCTGGCTTCGCCGCCTGCCCGAAAGCGCCTCATTATGATGGGGTTCAATGGCTCGTCAGTGGATGCACACATGACTAACTCTCTATCCATCATTAAGGATTTTGAGTCGCCTTACATATCAAATATTCAGAAAGGAACCGAAGGTGAATGGGGAATCACTCATTTGGCGAAACGGTTACAACAGATTCCAGCTGAGTTGGGTTATAACTGGCAAGATGTCATTTATACAAACGCTCTAATGATGTGCTCTGTAAACGCTGCTTCACTAAAAAATGAGGCCCTCAAAATTAATCAAACGCTTGAGGGTCTGATAAAAAATTCGATGGGCTTTTTTGAGGATGTGACGCTCCCTTTGAGCAATCCAGATATGATTATTGCTCACAGCAACGGTCTGTCTTCCCTGTCCGCAGCAAGCCTTTTACTGAAACATTTTGGCGACAAAAATACGCTCAAATATTCTCACCCAAAGGGTTATTACACCACTTTCGCCTTTCTCGCCAGATTCAAAGATCGAAGCATACCGGTAGTCTGTATTCGGCATATGTCGCGATTCAAACCTCAACAGGAATACATCAAAACAGCGATTTCTTTGATGGGGTAATGAGACCAAATACGAAACGTAATCCACTATCGTTTTTTGACATTGGTATACGTTTAGGTATACCCATGAAATATGAATTAGATAAAAATAAACAATTTCATGGCATTAAGAGATTTATTCAGATTCCGCCACCCACCAAATTCTTGGTTGATGGTTACCAGAACCATCATCGAAGTCCTGAGAGCCCGCAAGTTGAAAGCCTTGCGGGCTTTTAATGCTTTTATTCCCCCTCTCCCCATATAGCTAACAATGAAGTGTTAGCGCTTTTTAATGTCATATAGATTTGTCATGTAAACCAATAGTTTGCCTAAATCATTAGAAGTATTTAGAATATCCTGCATGATTGATTAAAGTATCTATGGAAGAAACAGGCTTAAATTTTTTAACTAAGCAACTGTTTCAGTGGAGGAAATCACATGCCGCGCAATCTGGCCCCCGCTTACTGTGTAGTTCAACAACCTGGCAACCTCGGATTCCAGGCAAGAATGCTTTTCAATGACAGTAACTCTGAAGCAGCACGTCTCTTTATGCAGACCAATGCCGACACTCCCTGGTTGAGTCCGGGTCAGATAGTTATAGTGGCTGACCCTGCTTCTTCACAAACTACGCAAATGTTGAGCACATTAAGGCAGGCCAAACAGAAAACCAATATGGCGTTTGTTGGAGTAACTCCTGACGAAGCGAGTTTCATGCAGCAGCATTACGGTTTGATCGCTGCACTGACTACTGCGGGAGATAAAGTCTTTGGCACTATTGGTGACGTTGGTGAGAGATACTTTTCAGAGATCGAGAATACCCTCAAAAAAATAGAAGTCAGTTACCAAAACCAGTTCCGTACTCAGGGAACACTGATTAGTCAGCAATTCTACGCAGAGCGTAACCAACTCTTTAATCAGCTAAAAGAACTTGTGAACAAACCACTACTTAAATCATTGATACGTTATGCAGTTAAGTTAAAACCTTACGAAGACATGCGAAGAGCACTAAATTTATCCAGCCGCTCCATAGTACATGAATGGTCTACAGTGGGACTGGCAGGGATCCCAGGTTATTCAAGTTATGTAGGCAATGCAGCGAAAGCGGCAAAGTTCTTGAAATCAGGTGGTTACATAGGAATGGGGTTTGCCTTTGCTGGAACCACCAATGACGTAGTCAATGCCTGCGTTAAAGGACGTGAGAGCGAATGTAAAAGAACCGCATTCAAAGAGTATGGTAAGTTTGGGGCTTCGACCTTAACGGGTGTTGGAGCTGGTGCAGCCGGTTCTTTAGCAGGCGTAGGTATATGCGCAGCAATAGGGATCGCCACGGCAGGAACCGGTGCGGTAGTCTGTGCTGCTGTTGGCTCAATAGCTGCGGGATATGCTGGAGCCAAAGCTAGTGAATCTGCAATGGATACAATCTATGAATACATGGGAATTTGAAGAATGAAATCGGCCATAATGGTTTTAATCATGCTTCCGTTGGTTTGCTTAGTGGTAAGTGTTTTTTTGTATCTAATGAACAGGTCTCGCTACAAGGAATTGATCTCAGACTTCCAACAACAGCATACACTGCCCACTCCTTACTTGTTGCACTGCAATATGGGGTATATAGGTTCACCTCTAATGACCTATTTTTTTATGCGATTAAAAAAAAATAAAAAAATTTTCTTTTTAAACAGGAACGACAATGCTTATAGATTTGCACATGAAGGTCAAAATCTAAAAAAAATAAACAACTTAAAACCATTATATTATACATTTTTATTAGGGTTTTTCTGTTGCTTTTCACTTTCCATTATTGCACTACTGATCAAAGCTCAAATAATTTGATCATGTTAATAAAACATTCAGATAGATAATTTTCTATACCATATTTTATGGTTAACCTTAAAATTAGATTGTATAGTTAATTCTGTCTCTGGATTAAAACCGGGCGGGCATACGCTTTTAAAGCATATTGGAAAATCACCCCAGGAACTTCATGAAAGAATTATCCAATCCAATGGGGTATTGGATCTATCTGGTTCGTTCTCGTCGCTGGAGATTGCCGAAGCAGCCATATCAAAGGCACTTCATAATAATCGTGAATGGATAAAACTATGGGCTGCAAGTAAACCACGACATAACATGACGATAAGTTACGATGTGGATAAAACCGTTGGTTATGTTGTTCAGAAAGGGAGCAACACTGCGTATAAAGCAACTAAAATCAGAGTTGCGCTGAAGTATCAGACTTACAATAACAAACCTTATTATATAATCACTTCTTTTCCAGATAAGTGAGTTGATCATGAGCCGCGCACCTCTTGCTCCAAACTTAGATTTATGCATTGTTGGAACACTGAATCAGGACTTCGACGTTATCACTGGCGCTGATACGATGGATGGTGCCATTGATGTAGTCGTTGACGAAGCTTCTCCAGAAGAAAGATGTGATTTACGTAAAGAAATTACTGACTTTCTCAAGCTGTCAGAAGAAGAGATAAAGGAAGAGTTTTCTCAGCGCTGGCAAGATATTTCACCTGATTACGCCAGCAGTTTTTTGCTCTATTTCCTTGAAAGCATCAAAAGATACGATGAAAGATGATGTTGCGTGCGCGCCCATTCGTGAACTGATTGGTGGGTTTGACCTTCGATGTTGCTGTACCTGTTGCTCTTTCTCTGGGGGCTGGAGCAGTTAGAGTTGCAGCCATTCGGACAGGACGCATCAAACTTATTCAACATGAATCAGTAACTGGTAACACGCCCGGAGGCCATGCAATTTTAAAGCATATTGGTAAAACACAGCATGAATTAGCAGCCCGGTTAAAAAGCACAGAAAATATGGCTCGCCCGCCAAATGCCATTAGCTCTTTCACCAATATAGATCTGGCCGAAAAGTCAGTATCCGATGCCATAAAAGTAAATAAAGAGTGGATAAAGATTTGGGCGGCAAACAGACCAGGACATAATTTAAATATCAAATATGACACCGGGAAAGCCATTGGTTACTCCCTGTTCAGGGGTAGTCAAAAACTGACTCCGGCAACGAAAGTCAAAGTTGTTCTTAAATATGAATTGTACAACGGCAAGCCTTACTATATTCTGACTGCATTCCCGGAGGTGTAAATTATGCTACTCACTACTAATATAGATATTCTGATTGAAGGGACATTAAATCAGGACTTTGACTTTATTACAGGTGCTGACACCATTGATGAAGCTATTGATATTTACACAGCTGAATTAACACTCCAGGATCGTGAAGATCTAAAAAAAGAAGTGATGAACTTTCTGACATATGACGATGAAATGATAAAATCAGAGTTCAGAGACAGGTATATTAACGCCTTTGCACCGGAAGATGGTAAAGGGTTGCTTCTGAGAATACTCGAAAGCATCAACAAGCATAGTGACCATGGCAATCCCTTATAAACGAGCATCGCTGTTCGATGGAGGGTTACCAGAACTTTGTCGAACTCCTCAGAGCCCGCGAGATAAACATGCTGCGGGCTTTTTGTGTCTGTGCAGCCCTGCGGCCTTCCGTGCGAATGCGCTTCAGGCATGTATATCAACATTTTCTGCAACGTCATTACTATACTTCCGCCTCCCCACTCCCCCTTTACAGCCCCAACCCAAACACGAAATAATACCCCTCTACGCCGGGCCACAACGCCCTGCCAACGCTTAAACTCAAACTCAACTCTGCGGACAATTTATGAATAACGAAATCTCTCTCAAATACTATGATGTCGCAGATGAGTACGCGACGGAGTCCGCTAAGCCGGTGAGCGAAACTGAACGTACCCCACTGGCGCATTACTTCCAGCTGCTGATCACCCGTCTGATGAACAACGAAGAGATCAGTGAAGAGTCGCAGCAGGATATGGCGCGTGAAGCGGGTATCGATGAGCAGCGTATTGATGAGATTGCCGAGTTCCTGAACCGCTGGGGCAACGAGTAACAGACGCTCACCGGCAGTCGAGCTTTGCGCAGTTCGCCGGTTAATCTGCCTGACTCAACAACCTGATTCGACACAGCGCCGGTATCCCCACAATAACGCCCAGTGCTGACAGCCACGTGTATCACGTGGCTGATATCCGTTCCCTTCCTGCCGACCCATCTTCGTTTTTATCTGCCGCTACACACACTCCATCACACTCGCCTTCATCCGCCACAAAGCCCCCTTCCGCCGCTCACCCTCTGGCGCACCTGAAAATTATCATCCAGACTTATATAGTCTGCGCAGGCATTGTGTTTTACACTGCGCGCTGTAAAAAACTGAGTAGATTAAGCAGGCAAAAATGGCGATGAACGGAACGATCACAACCTGGTTTGAAGATAAAGGTTTTGGCTTTATCAAAGATGAAAACGGTGATAACCGCTATTTTCATGTGATTAAGGTCGCCAATCCTGATCTGATCAAGAAAGATGCGGCGGTGACGTTTGAACCCACCACCAACAACAAGGGCTTATCCGCCTATGCGGTGAAGGTCGCGCCGACAAGCAAACACATCTATATCGCAGGCGAGCGGCTGAAGATCACCTCGATTAAGTCTTATCTGGTCTACAACGAAGAAGTGCCGGTCGATGCCGGTGTCGATAAAGAGAACGCGGTGTTGTCAGTGGGCCTGTTGCTGAATAATATCCGGCCGAAAACTGACCCGAACGCCAATGAGATGCGCTCGCTGAAAAAGCTGGCGGTCACCACCTTCCAGGGTACGACACTGATCTTCTCTGAAGATGAGATCGACATTGAAAGCACGGTTAAAGTGCTTAATGGTCTGAAGTAATCCCGCAGGCGGGCCGAAATTCTGTTGGCAGGATTTCGGCCTTCAGCCTCCTGCCAGCCTGCTATTCAGGCACATTTTTCTGACACGAAATCCCCGCCCACAGGGCTGATACATAACAAAGCGCTCCTCTGGCGGATAAAACCGCACTGCACTCCCCTCTAATCCATTGTTTATGATAAAACAAAGGTCAAAAGCGCAGCTCATCAAGGTTCATCCCCACAAAGCGACTTTCCAGGGTAGAATTAGAAACTTTGTTCAGTCATTGCCAATGTTTTCCATCATCGCAAAGTGATACGAAAAGCGGGTGAAATAAGGTATAAAGCCGCATGAAAATCCCAAACAGAATCCAGCCCCTGGTCGATGACGGCCTGATTGACGATGTCCTGCAGCGGCTGAAAAGCGGCAAAGAAGCAGACGTCTATACCGTGCTATGCGGCGGCAAGGTGCAGTGCGCCAAAGTCTATAAAGAAGCGACCCAGCGTAGCTTCAAGCAGGCCGTGCAGTATCAGGAAGGTCGTAAAACCCGTAACAGCCGTAACGCCCGCGCCATGCAGAAAGGCACAAAGTTCGGCCGTAAGCAGCAGGAAGAGTCCTGGCAGACCGCTGAGGTAGATGCCCTGTTCCGCCTGGCGAACGCCGGTGTTCGCGTGCCACAGCCTTATCTCTGCATCGACGGTGTGTTACTGATGGAGCTGGTGACCGATGCCAATGGCTCGGTCGCGCCACGTCTCAGCGATGTCTCTCTGTCTGAAGAGCAGGCGGTGACGGATTTCCACACCATGATCCGCAACATCGTTCGTATGCTCTGTGCCGGTATCGTTCACGGTGACTTATCCGAGTTCAACGTGCTGCTGGATGACCAGGGGCCGGTGATTATCGACCTGCCACAGGCGGTCGATGCGGCGGCCAATAACCATGCCGAGTCGATGTTCGAACGTGACGTGGACAACATCACCTCCTACTACGGTCAGTTCGCTCCGCAGCTGTTGAAGACGCGCTACGCCAAAGAGATCTGGCTGCTCTATGAAGATGGTAAACTCACCCCGGAAACACCGCTTACCGGGAAGTTTGTGGAAGAGGAGCGCGTAGTCGATATGGATTCTCTGATGGATGAGATCATCACCGCAGAAGATGAATATTACGAGCGCCAGCGCGCCAGCCGTGAGCGCGACGAAGAGTAACTGCATCAATAAAAAAAGGCAGCGAGTCGCCTCGCTGCCTCTCACTTACCGCACTATCACAACGCCATCACCGCACGATGACCGTCAGCGCAATCAGAGTTAAGCCGATGATCATCACGCCGACAAAGACCTTATCGAGCCTGCCTTTTTTCATCTTCTCCTCCCTAGAACCACTGACCAAAGCGACGGATATAGAATCGTTTCATGCCCTGCGCCACCAGGCAGTAGCTGAACAGCGTCAGCACCAGCCACGGGAAATATTGCCATGGCAGTGGCACCAGACCGACCATCGCACCCAGCGGTGAGAACGGGATCAGGATGCCCAGCGCCATCACCGCCAGCGTAGTCAGCATCACCGGTAAGGTGGCGCGACTCTGGATAAACGGAATCTTCCGGGTACGCAGCATATGCACTACCAGCGTCTGTGACAGCAGCCCCTCAATAAACCAGCCGGACTGGAACAGCGACTGCACGCCTGCATGGTTAGCGCCGAAAACAAACCACATCAGCGCAAAGGTGGTGACGTCAAAAATTGACGAGGTCGGGCCCATCCACAGCATGAAACGCTTGATGTTGCCGGCATCCCATTTACGCGGCTTATTCAGAAACTCACGGTCAACCTTGTCCCACGGCAGCGCCAGCTGGGAAACGTCATACATCAGGTTCTGAATCAGCAGATGAATCGACAGCATCGGCAGAAACGGAATAAAGGCACTGGCCACCAGCAGCGAGAAAACGTTGCCGAAGTTGGAGCTGGCGGTCATGTTGAGATACTTGATGATGTTGCCAAAGGTCTCGCGTCCTTTGAGTACACCCTCATTCAGCACCTGTAAATCTTTCTCCAGCAGGATGATGTCCGATGAGGCTTTCGCCACATCCGCCGCGCTGTCCACGGAAATCCCGGTGTCGGCTGCCCGCAGCGCAGGCGCATCGTTAATGCCATCGCCCAGGAACCCGACGGTGTGACCGTTCTGCTGCATCAGCCGCACCAGACGGGATTTCTGCAGCGGCGTCAGCTGAGCAAACAGGGTGCAGCGCTCGGCTTCCTGCGCCAGCTCATCATCGTTCATCGCCTCAATCTGATCGCCGGTCAGCATCGCCGGATCGGTCAGCCCGACATCGGCACAGACCCGCAGCGTCACCAGCGGATTGTCACCGGTCAGCACTTTCACCGTCACACCGCTGTCGCGCAGGGCTTTAATCGCTTTGCCCGCGCTGGCTTTAGGTGGATCGCGGAAGGTCAGCATTCCCTGGATAATCAGATCGCGCTCATCACTGTCGCTGAGCGGCGCGTCTAGCTCGCCATCACGGGTTGCCACCAGCAGCACGCGATAGCCCTGCTGATGATAGTGTTCGGTCTGCGCCAGCAGCGCCGCGCGCTGTGCTGCATCCAGTGCGACCACCGTGTCACCCTGCCGCACGGCAATGCTCACTGCCAGCATCTCTTCCACTGCGCCTTTACAGATCAGTTGTGAACGATGCTGAGTCAGATCCTCCACCAGCACCGACACCCGACGGCGGGTAAAATCAAACGGCAGCTCATCGATCAGCTGGAACTGGCTGCGCTGAGACTGTGAAATGACCTTGTCGCCCGCGCAGAGTAAGGCGCGATCCATCAGGTTTTTCGCGCCACTCTGGCTGCCGCTGTTGATCCATGCCAGCAGCAGCACCTGTGCATCTTCGTTGCCCCGCGCATCCAGATGATGCGCCAGCAGGATGGTGTCCTGGGTCAGCGTGCCGGTTTTATCAGTGCAGAGCACATCCATCGCGCCGAGGTTCTGAATGGCGTTGAGCTTTTTAACGATCACTTTGCGGCGTGACATCGCAATCGCGCCCTTAGCCAGGTTGGCGCTGACAATCATCGGCAGCATTTCCGGGGTCAGTCCGACCGCGACGGCCAGTGCAAACAGCGTGGCATCCATCCAGTCGCCTTTGGTGAAGCCGTTAATCAGCAGCACCACCGGAACCATCACCAGCATAAAGCGGATCAGCAGCTTGCTGACGCTGTTCACCCCGCGGTCAAAGGCGGTCTGCGGACGGCTTCCGGTCAGCGATGAGGCCAGGGAGCCGAACCAGGTTTCGCCGCCCGTCGCTACCACGACTGCGCTGGCTGTGCCGCTGGCCACGCTGGTGCCCATCAGGCAGATATTCGGTGATGCCAGCCGCTCCTGGGCGGTCTGACCTTCGGCATCGATACCCGCATCGCTGCTCTGCTTCTCAACCGGCAGCGACTCGCCGGTCAGTACTGCTTCACTGATAAACAGATTACGTGAACTCAGCAGGCGGACATCGGCAGGCACCTGATCACCGGTGCTGAGCAGAATGATATCGCCTGGCACCAGTTCACTCATATCCACATCCTGGCGCTGTGCGGTTTCGCTGCCCGGCTCACGGCGCAGCACGGTGACCTGGCTGCGCACCAGTGACTTTAGTGCCTGCGCCGCACGGTTGGTGCGAAACTCCTGCCAGAAGCGCAGCAGCCCGCTCAGCATCACCATGGTGAAGATGATGATGACGCCGGAGAGATCGGTCTCCTGACCGGCGCGCAGCGGCAGAATATAGTCGGTAAACAGGCTCACCAGCGCCAGGACCAGTAATACGTAGATAAACGGGTTATTAAACGCCATCAGCAGCTGAATCAGCGCGGGTGGCGCTTTCTCATGCGCCACTTCATTACGGCCATACAAAGCCAGTCGTTTCGCCGCCTCAGCCTCAGTCAGACCCTGACGCTGACTGCGCAGGTTCGCCAGCGTCATATCAATGTGCTGGTCTGCCTGCTGCGCCACAGCAAACATTTTTTTACTTTTTTTATCATTACGGTTGCCGGATGAAGTGATCGCAACCTGTTCCAGTTTCATGTCGCTCATTTCGACATCTCCCTGATTTAAAGCAATAGTTGTCCTGCACGGGAAATAACGTGCATGGATAAAACCTGGCGTGGCCGGGTTATTTAATGGGGTGACTTTCAGAAACTGTCAGGTTATTCCGCCTGCACACAAAATAATGACGCGCACAGGGTTACCTGACGCCGGTTATACGCGGCGTTTTAAAAGTCTGATATCAGCGATTGGGCGCAGCCTGGGCTACGCCAGACGGGGCGGAGGAAAAAGAGCGAATATAAACAGCAGCATAACGCGCACTCCTGGTGATAGCAGGATTAAAAATAAGGAGCGCGATCGTTAATTAAAGCGGGGATCGCTGCTCGCCGGTTGGCAAGCAGCAGAGGAAACTCAGCTTGCCAGAATAAAGGTTAATCTCGGGTGACTGTCCAACTGAATTCTCCTGAAGTTATCTGCCGCCATTATAAAGAGAGGCCGGCGTCGGTAAAGCAATAACGTATTGAATAACGGTTTCGTTGAGGATTTGTTTCTGCTCAGGTTGCCGCTTCGGTAACAGCGTGGCGATCTTCTTATAACCTCCAGGTAATGCTTATAACCTTTTGGCATATGATTAGCCCATATTCGACTATTCTTCGCATCGGCCCTTTCGTAAACTCGCGTAACTTTTTAGAGGCAAGGAAATTTCATGAAAACTATAATTCCATCACTGCTGGCGCTGACGCTGGCTGCCGCCTTCACAGCCCAGGCCGCAACACCAAAAGATACGCTGGTGATTGCACAATCAACTGACGACGCAGACAGCTTCGATCCGGCCAAAGGGTTTGAACTGACCAGCGTTCAGGCTTTTACGAACATCTATCAGCGCCTGGTACAGTCTGACCCGCAGAATCCGGTGGATCTGAAACCTACGCTGGCCACTTCGTGGCAGCCAGGCAGCGACAACCGCAGCCTGACCTTTGAACTGCGCAAAGATGCGAAATTCTCTACCGGCAACCCGCTGCGTCCGGAAGATGTGATCTTCTCACTGGGCCGCGTGGTGAAACTGAACCTCGATCCCTCTTTCATCCTGACGCAGCTGGGCTGGACCAAAGATAACGTCGATGGCTTCCTGAAAAAAGTCGACGACAATCATGTGCAGATCAGCTGGACCGCCAACGTCAGCCCGACCTACGTCCTGAGCCTGCTCTCTGCCCCGGTTTCATCGATCATTGATGAAAAAACCGCGATGGCGAATCAGAAGAACGGCGATTTCGGTAACGCCTGGCTGGCTACCCACTCGGCGGGCAGCGGCCCGTATCAGATCCGCAAAGTGGTGATGCATCAGGTGGTACTGCTCAGCGCTAACCCGACCTCACCAGCGGGCGCGCCAAAAATGAAGAACATCCTGATCAAGAACGTGCCTGAACCGGCGGCGCGTCGTCTGCTGCTGGAACAGGGTGATGCCGATATCGCCCGTAACCTGGGTGCCGATCAGATTGCTGCGCTGAACGGCAAACCGGGCGTGAAGACGGAAGCGATTCCAATGGCGTCGCTCTACTACATCCAGTTCAACATCGGCGCGAACGAGACGATGAAGAACCCGGCCTTCTGGGAAGCAGCACGCTACCTGTGGGATTACAAAGGCATCGCCAGTGAGCTGCTGAAAGGCCAGTTCGACGTGCATCAGAGCTTCCTGCCTAAGGGCTTCCTGGGCGCGATCAACGACACGCCATACAGCTACGATCCGGAAAAAGCCAAAGCGATTCTGAAGAAAGCGGGCCTGAACAACGTCACCTTCAAGCTCTCCACCAGCAACCAGCCGCCTTATCTGGATATCGCACAGGCGCTGCAGGGCAGCTTCGCCAAAGCGGGCGTGAAAGTGGAAGTGGTGCCGGGTCTGAGCTCCGAAGTGTCGACCAACGTGAAAGCGCATAAATATGAAGCGACGCTGAACGCCTGGGGCTCCGACTACTTCGATCCCAACACCAATGCCGCCTCGTTTGCTTACAACCCGGAAGATGGCAGCAAAACCATCGCCTTCCGTTCAGACTGGCACATTCCTGAGCTGAACAAGCAGGTGATTGCGGCGACCGCCGAGAGCGATCCGAAGAAACGCGTGGCGCTGTATGAAGCGATGCAGCGTGAAGTAATGAAGAACTCACCGTATGTGATTGGGATGCAGGCGAAGAACCTGATCGCCCTGCGCGACAACCTGAAAGGCTATGTGCAGGGCATTAACCCTGACATGGTGTATTACTCGCAGGTCACTAAGTAATGGCACAGTCTGTTCCTTCAGCCGGGTTCGCCCGGCTTTTTTGGCAGCGTGGCGGGCGCCTGATCGGTAGCGTACTGTCGCTGCTGGTCACGCTGCTTGGCCTGCTCGCCTTCACCTTTATGCTGTCGCATCTCTCGCCGATCGATCCGGTGCAGCAGATCGCCGGCGATCACGCCAGTGAAGCGACCTATGAGCAGGTGCGTCATGACCTGGGTCTCGACCAGCCGGTGCTGATGCAGTTCTGGCGCTACGTCGAACATCTGGCGCAGGGCGATCTGGGTGTCTCCCGCCTCACTAATCAGTCGGTGAGCGGTGACCTGATGACCACCTTCCCCGCCACCATCGAGCTGGCGACCTGCGCGATGATCTTCGCAGTGGTGTTCGGCGTGACGCTGGCGCTGCTGGCTGCCTGGAAACCGGGCAGCTGGATCGATAATCTCGCCCGCTTTGTCTCGCTGCTGGGCTACTCGGTGCCGGTGTTCTGGCTCGGCCTGCTGGGCCTGCTGCTCTTCTATGCGGTGCTGCACTGGTCCGCCGGACCGGGACGGCTGGATGATATCTGGGTCTACACCCTGGAGCCGAAGACGGGCTTTGTGCTGATCGACAGCTGGCTGTCGGGTGAACCAGAGATGTTCCGCAATGCAATTGCGCACCTCTGGCTGCCGGTGGTGATCCTCGGCCTGCTGGCGATGGCGGGCATTACCCGCCTGCTGCGTGCTGCGCTGCTGGAAGAGAGCAGCAAAGAGTATGTGGTGCTGGCGCGTGCTAAAGGCGCGGGTCGGGTGCGCATCCTGCTGCGCCATATCTTCCCCAACGTGCTGGGCACGCTGGTCACGGTGATCGCCCTCTCCTACGCTACGCTGCTGGAAGGCTCGGTGCTGACTGAAACCGTCTTCGCCTGGCCAGGTGTGGGTCGCTATATGACCAATGCGCTGTTCTCCGGCGATGTGCCGGCGATTCTGGGCTCAACCCTGTTAATCGGCAGCTGCTTTATCCTGATTAACACCCTGGCGGATGTTTTAACCTGGTTAACCGATCCGAGAACCCGATGACGCAACAACTCTCTGAACTCGAAACGCTGCGACCACGCCGTCGCCGTCAACGCGTTACCTCGTTAACCGTTGGGCTGACGCTGGTGGCGATTCTTATCCTGATGGCACTGCTGGCGCCGCTGATTGCGCCGTTCGATCCGAACGTGCAGACCATGTCGAGCCGTCTGCTGGCGCCGTCGGCACAGCACTGGTTCGGCACCGACGGCTTTGGCCGCGATCTGCTGTCGCGCGTGATTTACGGTGCGCGTCCGACCCTGCTGCTGGTGTCGCTGATTCTGGTGCTGACTATTCCGGCCGGGCTGCTGATCGGCATCACCGCCGGTTACTTGGGCGGCTGGACCGAACGCCTGCTGATGCGCATTACCGATATCTTTCTGTCACTGCCCAACCTGGTAATCGCGCTGGCGCTGGTGGCGATTCTCGGCCCTGGCCTGATGAACGGCGCGCTGGCACTGGCACTGACCAGCTGGCCGCCGTTTGCCCGTCAGGCACGCGCTGAAACCCTGGCACTGCGCCGCAGCGACTACCTTGCCGCCGCGCGGATGCAGGGGATTACGGGCTTTCGCCTGATGTTCGGTCATATCCTGCCGCTCTGCATGCCGACGGCGGTAGTCCGCGCCGCCCTGAGCCTGGGCGGGATTATCCTGGCTGCGGCCGGACTCGGTTTCCTCGGTATGGGCGTTCAGCCGCCGACGGCGGAATGGGGTTCGATGGTGGCCGAAGGCAGTAAAGTCATTTTTGATCAGTGGTGGGTTGCTGCTGCACCGGGCGCGGCGATTCTGTTTGCCAGCCTGGCCTTTAACCTGACAGGCGATGGCCTGCGCGACCGACTGGATACCCGTCATGCAAAATAATCTGCTCCATGCCGAGGGGCTGACCATTCGCAGCGACGATGCGCTGCTGGTCGACAACATCAGTTTTTCCGTGGGTCGCGAGCGCGTGGCGCTGGTCGGTGAGTCCGGTTCCGGCAAGTCACTGACCGCCCGCAGCCTGATGGGCTTACTCTCGCCCGCGCTGCATCTGCAGGCCAGCCAGCTCCAGGTGGCCGGTGAAAATGCGCTGACGCTAAGCGAGCGTCACTGGAACCAGCTGCGTGGTAACCGCGTGGCGATGGTGATGCAGGACCCGAAGTATGCCCTTAACCCGACGCGCACCATTGGCTGGCAGGTGGAAGAGCCGCTGATCCTGCATCGCCGCCTGAGCCGTGCCGAGCGCAAAGAGAAAGTGTGTGAAATGCTGGATGCGGTCGGCCTGCCCGATCCGCGTCGTCTGATGCAGCAGTATCCGCATCAGCTCTCTGGCGGCATGGGCCAGCGCGTGATGCTGGCGATCGCCCTGATTACCGATCCGGACTTCCTGATCGCCGATGAACCGACCTCCGCGCTGGATCATGCCATGCGCGATCAGGTGCTGGCGCTGATCCGCGGTCTGGTGGAGGCGCGCAACATGGGCCTGCTGCTGATCAGCCATGATTTGCAGCAGGTTTCAGAACATTGCGAGCGGGTGATGGTGATGTATAAAGGCCGGTTGCTGGATACGCTGCCCGCCGCCGATCTGCCGCACGCTACCCATCCCTACACCCGAACGCTGTGGGCCTGCCGTCCGGGTAAAGCGACCCACGGACAGACTTTACCGGTGCTGGACCGCGCTGCGCTGGAGGCGAATGATGATTAAGCTGCAGAATCTAAGCGTCGCCCACAAACAGGGTTACGAGCTGCGCACCGTGGTGCATGAGGTTAACCTGGAGGTTAACGCTGGCGAGTGTTTTGGTCTGGTGGGTCCGTCAGGCTGCGGCAAGTCGTCGCTGCTGTGGGTGCTGGCAGGTCTGAACCCACACTGGCAGGGTCAGATGCAGCTTGCCGGTCACGAAGTTCAGCCGGGTAAAGCTTTCACCGGCGCGCTGCGTCAGGAAGTGCAGATGGTGTTTCAGGATCCCTATGCCTCGCTGCATCCGCGTCACCGGCTGCGTCGCACGCTGGCGGAGCCGCTGAAGCTGCTGAAACGCGACAATATCAACGATCGTATCGATCAGGGCTTCCGTCATGTCGGACTCGATCCCGCCCTGGCGGATCGCTATCCGCATCAGCTCTCCGGCGGTCAGCGTCAGCGCGTCGCCATCGTGCGCGCCCTGCTGCTGCAGCCGAAGATCCTGCTGCTGGATGAGCCGACGTCGGCGCTGGATATGTCAGTGCAGGCGGAGATCCTCAATCTGCTCAACGATCTGAAACAGCAGGATGGCCTGACCATGGTGCTGGTGAGCCACGATCCCGACGTGATCGATCACATGTGCGATCGCGCCGTGCACATGTCGCAGGGTCGCATCATCGAACAGATCTCTGCCTGAAATCAGGCCGGACGGCGTTCACCTGCCGTCCGGCGCTGCTGCATCCGCCTCGCCTTTCTGTAACATCCCCTTCTTCCACCTTCAGTCTCATCCTCTCTATTGCCAGAACGGCGCGCTGTTCTCTTCCTCTGAGACATTTGATTGCCACGCAACGCTGTAAACCTTTACAGACTGAAGCAGGCACGCGAATGCGACAGCGCAAAACGCAGCGGCTGGCTGATGCGGTATACTCGCGACCATTATTTCATGAGAGGAAAAGGCAATGACGGTAAAACTGCGTCCGCTGGAACGGGAAGATCTGCACTTTGTCCATCAGCTGGATAACAACGCCAGCGTGATGCGTTACTGGTTTGAGGAGCCGTATGAGGCGTTTGTGGAGCTGTCCGATCTCTACAACAAGCACATTCACGATCAGACCGAACGTCGCTTTGTGGTGGAGCACAGCGGGCAGAAAGCGGGATTAGTGGAACTGGTGGAAATCAACCATGTGCACCGCCGAGCCGAGTTTCAGATCATTATCGATCCGGCCCATCAGGGCAAAGGACTGGCAACCCAGGCGGCAAAACTGGCGATGGATTACGGCTTTTCGGTGCTGAATCTCTACAAGCTCTACCTGATTGTCGATCAGGAGAACGAAAAAGCGATCCACATCTACACCAAGCTCGGCTTTGAGATCGAAGGCGTGCTTAAACATGAGTTTTTCATCAACGGGGAGTACCGCAACACCATCCGCATGTGCATTTTCCAGCATCAGTATCTGGAACGCCATAAAACGCCAGGCGGAATGGTGAAGCCGACCGCGCAGTAATCAGCCGCGCGCGCCAACCGGGTTCATAAAGGGACGCGGGTGTTCAGGCTTAAGGTCGTACATGCCGCCATAGAAGGGATCGACCAGCAGCCAGCCGGGGAATCCACCCAGCGGGATATTGCCCAGCAGATACCACAGGTTAGCGCGAGCCTCGATAGGCACCGTGACCGGCACGTAGCCCGGGCTTTCCAGCATCAGCAGATAGTGCTTTTTGCCGAAGTAGCGGCCGGTAGATTTTTCCAGTTCAACGGTCTGCGGCGTGAAACCCTGCGCAACCGCATAGCCACGCTCATCCTGCACGGTAAAGCGCGCGCCCTGCGGCAAGGAGTCGATGCGCACCAGTTGGGTTTCATTGCCGACAATGGTGGCACAGCCGCTAAGCAGCAGCGCGGCGGCCAGGGCCAGAATTCGCTGTTTCATGAAGGGGTCCACAGAGTGATCAGTGATCAGAGTGTAGACCGCCCTCTCCGCCTCAATCGGGCTATCATCGCCCGATTCAGCCAGCTTATTGCGGTTGACAAGCGCGGGCGATAGCCGCGATGTCGTTGGGTGAGGTGCGACAGCAGCCGCCAATCAGCTTCGCGCCCGCCTGCTGCCACTCTGCCAGTTTGTCATGCAACGTGCAGCCTGATGGCGCTGAGTGCCAGGTTTTGCTGCTGGCATCATACTGCTCGCCAGAGTTGGGATAGACCACCAGCGGCTTGTCGGTCAGCTTCTGCAACTGCTGCAGCGCAGGCGTCACGCTCTCAAGTGCCACACAGTTGATTCCCACCGCTACCACCTGTGGCTGCTGATTCAGCCAGCTCACGACGTCTGACAGCGGCGTGCCGTCGCTGATGTGTCCGGCGTCACGCAGGGTAAACGAGAACCAGGCGCGGCCTTCAGGAAATTCAGCCAGTAGCTTCACCAGCGCCTGCGCTTCGGCAAACGAAGGCAGGGTTTCGCAGGCCAGCAGATCGGCACCCGCCGCCAGCAGCGCCTGTACGCGTGGGCGATGAAACGCCATCATCTCCGCTTCCGGCAACGCATAGTCGCCGCGATATTCCGAACCATCCGCCAGGAAGGCGCCATAGGGACCGACCGATCCCGCTACCAGCAGCGTTTTTGCGTCGGGCCGGACCGCCAGATAATCGTGACGGGCGCGTCGCGCCAGCTCGACGCTCTGAGCGATCAACGCCAGTGACTCCGCCTCATCAAGGCCACGTGTGGCAAAGCCCTGCGGCGTGGCCTGGTAGCTGGCGGTAATGGCACAGCGCGCGCCAGCGACAAAATAGTCGTAGTGCACCTGATAGATCAGCTCAGGATTTTCCATCAGCACCTTAGCTGACCATAACGCATCGGCCAGATGACAGCCGCGGGCTTCCAGCTCGGTGGCCAGGGCACCATCCAGAATCAGCAGTGGCGACTCCGTTAAAGCCTGCGCGACAGGGTTATACGACATCATTGGCCTCCTCAGGCTTCGGGGATGATTTGTGGGTCAGATGGTAAGCGGCATAGCAGAACAGCACAAACGGGATGCCACACCACAGCGCGATACGCTGAGTCGGATCAAACGCCAGACCGACACAGGCCAGCAGGCAGAGCAGGAAACCCAGCACCGGCGTCAGCGGATAGAGCGGCGCACGGTAGGCCAGATCGGCCAGCGATTTGCCCTGCTGAAGATGACGACGACGGAAAACAAAATGCGAAGCGCAGATGCTGAGCCAGACGGCTACCACCGCAAAGCCGGAGATGGCCGACAGCGCCACAAACACCGTGTCGGGCGCGACCACGCTGGAGACCAGTGCCAGCAGACCACCCACCATGCTGACGGTGATCGCCAGCATCGGCACGCCGCGCTTGTTCACCCGGGCAAAGGCGCGCGGCAGCGTATTTTCATTGGCCAGCGACCAGAGCATCCGCCCGGAGGCATAGAGTCCGGAGTTGGCCGCAGACAGGATAGCGGTCAGAATCACAAAGTTAATAATGTCAGCCGCCCACGGGATGCCGATCTTTTCGAAGACCAGCACGAACGGGCTTTTCACGATACCCGCCTGATCCATAGGAATCAGCGCCGCCAGCACAAATACCGTGCCGATGAAGAAGATAATCAGCCGGGCCACGGTAGTACGGATCGCCAGCGGCAGCACTTTCTCCGGCTGCTGGGTTTCACCGGCCGCAATACCGATCAGCTCGGTGCCGGAAAAGGCGAAGTTGACTGCCACCATGGTCATCAGAATCGGCAGTACGCCGTTGGGCAGCCAGCCGTGCGCCGTCAGATTGCTCAGGCCCGGTGCGGGCGTGCCATCCTTCATCGGGATAAACCCAAACATCGCCGCACCCCCGAGCACGATAAAGGCGACGATCGTTACCACCTTAATCAGCGAGAACCAGAACTCCCCTTCGGCGAAGAAGCGGGTTGAGATGACGTTCAGCAGATAGATGGCGCAGCAGAAGACCAGGCACCAGATCCACACCGGGATCTGCGGGAACCAGTACTGCATACAGAAGCCCGCCGCCGTCAGGCTGGAGCCAAGGGCGACGGTCCAGGTGAGCCAGTAGAGCCAGGCCACGGTGTAGCCGGTTGCCGGGCTGAGATAGCGTGCGGCATAGACGTGGAACGCGCCGGTTTCCGGCATCGCCACGGAGAGTTCGCCCAGACAGACCATCACCAGCCAGACCACCAGCGCGCCAATCAGATAGGCGAGCAGCGTCCCCGCCGCCCCGGTGGTTGAAATGATGTAGCCGGTGTTAAAAAACAGGCCGGTGCCGATTACGCCGCCCAGCGATAACATCACCAGATGGCGCACTTTCATGGTGCGTTTAAATTGTTCCTGCGAGGGAGTTGGCTGTTCGCTCATCACTTTTATCCGTATGGACGTCTAAACATCTATAATGGACAGTTTTATACGCGTCACAGCCGGTAATTGCAACGGCAGGGAAACAGGGAGGAGGTAAAGGCAGTTCAGTGCCCCGTCGCGGCGGGGCCTGATGCGTTAGCCGAAAACGCTCTGAATATAACGTTCCAGCGCCATGCGGGAACTAAATCCGTGCGGGATGCCGTAGTGTTCCTGTGAATCACCCGCCAGGTAGAGAGGGAATTGGGTGTAGTGATCGCAGGTCTTCATTTCTGAAGCAGGTTCAGCGAACGGCTGGCTCTTCTCTTTCAGTGTCGGGTGAATGACGAGTGCCATGCGCCCCATGCGCGCTTCGCGATTCACATAAACATAGTTCTCTCCACGGCGATAACCATAGGCCCGTGGGGTAATTTCATCGACTTCGAAACCCGCTTTTTCCAGTACGCGCGCTACCTCATCTGGTCGTAAATACATGCTCGATCCTCTCCTCTTTCAAAAGCTTCGCAACCTTACAACAGCATGACAGAGTGGGCATTCGGAATTTTCCCTAAAGAACACTCCCGCGTCTCGTTTATCTCAAGGTCGTCTACACTAGTATTACGTTTTTAAATCAAAGGGAGCTAAAAAATGTTTAATCGCACTGTAAAAAACGATGACATTGATATTAATCAGGATGTTAACGAACTGGCCGATTCACTGGAAGCGCTGCTGAAATCTTACGGCAGTGACGCCAAAGACGAAGTGGATTCTGCACGCAGTCAGGCAGAAAAGCTGCTGAAACAGACCCGCTCCAGACTGAACGGCGGCAGTAACCGTGTCTCACAGGTTGCCCGTGATGCCAGTGCACAGGTTGACACCTATGTCCATGACAAGCCATGGCACGGTGTTGGTATCGGTGCCGCTTTCGGTATCGTAGTGGGTGTGCTGCTGGCTTCACGCCGCTAAGCTCAACTCTAAAAAATCTCCTGAGCCCTGCCCTGTGCGGGGCTTTTTTATGCCCTTTTTCTGGCCGATGACATTTACAAAAGATTTTTCCAGGCTGCAGGGCGCATCCCTGCTGGCTTTGCCGCTGTTGCGCAAATGCAAATCATAAAACCCTATATCTGGTGGGCTTGACCCACAAAACCACTACATCTAGTATTTATCTCATCAGCACGACACCAGATGTCCGGCAGAATGAGGCCCGCAACTTGCCGCGTCTGCTTTGTTTTCGGGCATCAGAACCGCATATAGAGGGAAATACGAATCATGCGCATTATTATTTACACTAAAGATAACTGTGTCCAGTGCACGGCAACCAAAAATGCGATGGACCGTCAGGGTCTCGCCTATCAGCTTATCAATCTCGACAGCCAGCCCGAGGCGATCGACAACCTGAAATCACTGGGTTACCGCCAGGTACCGGTTGTGATGGCAGATAACGATCACTGGAGCGGTTTCCGCCCGGACAAAATCGCCACGCTGCGCACGCTTTCTGCTGTCGGAGGATAAACACATGTTCCCGCTGGTCTATTTTTCCAGCCAGTCGGAAAACACCCACCGGTTTGTGACGCGCCTCGGCCTGCCCGCCCGGCGCATCCCGCTTGATGCCCGGCAACAACTGCATATCGACCAGCCCTATATTCTGGTGGTGCCCAGCTATGGCGGTGGCAGCAGTCGCGGTGCGGTGCCCGGTCAGGTGATTCAGTTTCTTAATGATGAGGCGAACCGACGCGGTATTCGTGGCGTAATCGCAGCAGGCAACCGTAACTTCGGTGCCGGTTACTGCCTGGCGGGCAGCATCATTGCAAAAAAATGTCAGGTTCCCTGCCTCTACCGCTTCGAGCTGATGGGAACGCCTGACGATATCGCGAAAGTTAAAGCGGGAGTAACCCAATTTTGGCAACAACAGACACCCTCAACGGCGTGACGCTCGATTATCACGCCCTTAATGCCATGCTCAATCTCTACGACGCCGAGGGCCGCATCCAGTTCGACAAGGATCGCGAAGCGACACGTCAGTTTTATCTGCAGCATGTGCAACCCAATACCGTCCCCTTCAATAGCTGCGCTGAGCGTTTACGCTATCTGGTAGCAGAGAGCTATTACGAAGCGGAAGTGCTGAACCAGTACGATTTTTCGTTCCTGCTTGCGCTGCATGAGGTGGCGGAGAACTGGGGATTTGAGTTCAAAACCTTTCTCGGTGCCTGGAAGTACTACACCAGCTACACCCTGAAGACCTTCGACGGCAAACGCTATCTGGAAACCTTCGAACAGCGCGCCTGCATGGTGGCGCTGACGCTGGCTCAGGGCGATGAAAAGCTTGCGCGGGCCCTGCTGGAGGAGATCCTCAGCGGCCGTTTCCAGCCCGCCACGCCAACCTTCCTGAACTGCGGCAAACAGCAACGCGGTGAGCTGGTCTCCTGCTTCCTGCTGCGCATCGAAGACAATATGGAGTCAATTGGTCGCGCCGTGAATTCGGCACTGCAGCTCTCAAAGCGCGGCGGCGGCGTCGCCTTTTTGCTGTCGAACCTGCGTGAGTCCGGTGCGCCAATCAAACGTATTGAAAATCAGTCGTCGGGCGTTATCCCGGTGATGAAAATGCTGGAGGATGCCTTCTCTTATGCGAATCAGCTCGGCGCGCGTCAGGGCGCTGGCGCGGTGTGGCTCAATGCGCACCATCCCGATATTTTCCGCTTCCTTGATACCAAGCGCGAAAACGCCGATGAGAAGATCCGCATCAAAACCCTGTCGCTGGGCGTGGTGATCCCCGATATCACCTTCCAGCTGGCAAAAGAGAACAAACCGATGGCGCTGTTCTCGCCCTACGACGTTGAACGGATCTACGGTCAGGCCTTTGGCGATATCAGCATCAGCGAGAAATATGACGAGATGCTGGCCGACGACCGCATCCGTAAAACCTATATTCAGCCACGCGACTTCTTCCAGACGCTGGCCGAGATTCAGTTTGAGTCGGGCTATCCCTACATCATGTATGAGGACAGCGTGAACCGCAGTAATCCGATTGCCGGTCGCATTAACATGAGCAACCTCTGCTCTGAGATCCTGCAGGTGAACAGCGCCAGCGAGTACAATGACGATCTCAGCTATCGCCGGATCGGCAAAGATATCTCCTGTAATCTCGGCTCACTGAACATTGCGCACGCGATGGATTCACGCGATCTGTCGCGTACCGTGGATGTGGCGATCCGCGCTCTGACCTCGGTGTCGATGATGAGCGAAATTGGCTCGGTGCCCTCGGTCGCCGAAGGCAATCGCCGTTCGCACGCCATTGGCCTGGGTCAGATGAACCTGCACGGCTATCTGGCGCGGGAAGGCATCGCCTACGGTTCACCGGAAGCGCTGGATTTCACTAATCTCTACTTCTACTGCATCACCTATTATGCGCTGCGCACCTCTAATCAGCTGGCACAGGAGCGTCAGCAGACCTTCGATGGCTTTGCGGAATCGCAGTACGCCAGCGGCGCATACTTCGATAAGTATCTGCAGCGCGAATGGCTGCCGCGCACGGAACGGGTAGCGACGCTGTTTGCCGACGCCGGACTGACGCTGCCGACACAGGCGGACTGGCAGGCGCTGCGCGACGCGGTGATGCAGCACGGGCTGTTTAATCAGAACCTGCAGGCGATCCCGCCAACCGGTTCAATCTCTTACATCAACCATGCCACCTCCAGCATCCATCCGATTGTCTCCCCTATCGAGATCCGCAAAGAGGGCAAAACCGGCCGCGTCTACTATCCCGCGCCGTTTATGACCAATGAGAATCTCCATCTCTATCAGGATGCGTATCAGATTGGGCCGGAAGCGATTATTGATACCTACGCAGAAGCGACGCAGCATGTCGATCAGGGCCTGTCGCTGACGCTGTTCTTCCGCGATGACGTCTCAACCCGTGACATCAACAAAGCGCAGATTTACGCGTGGAAAAAAGGCATCAAAACGCTCTATTACATTCGACTGCGCCAGATGGCGCTTCAGGGCACGGAGGTTCAGGGTTGCGTCTCATGCTCCCTGTGATGAAAACGATGAAATTAAAACAGATTCAGGCAATTAACTGGAACCGCATTCAGGATGACAAAGATCTTGAGGTGTGGAATCGTCTCACCAGCAACTTCTGGCTGCCCGAGAAAGTGCCTCTCTCCAACGATCTGCCCGGCTGGCAGACGCTGGATAAACAACAGCAGCAGCTGACCATCCGGGTGTTCACCGGCCTGACGCTGCTCGACACTATCCAGAACGTGATCGGCGCGCCGGGGCTGATGGAAGATGCCATTACCCCGCACGAAGAGGCGGTGCTGTCGAATATCAGCTTTATGGAAGCGGTGCATGCCCGCTCCTACAGTTCGATCTTCTCAACCCTGTGTAACACCCAGGATGTTGATGCCGCTTATCAGTGGAGCGAAGAGAATGCGCCGCTGCAGAACAAGGCGCGCATCATCCTGGAACACTACCAGGCCGATGATCCGCTGAAGAAGAAGATCGCCAGCGTTTTCCTGGAGTCGTTTTTGTTCTATTCCGGCTTCTGGCTGCCGATGTACTGGTCGAGCCGTGGCAAGCTGACCAACACCGCTGACCTGATTCGCCTGATTATTCGCGATGAGGCGGTGCACGGTTACTACATCGGTTACAAATATCAGCAGGCGCTGGCTGCCGCTGACGATCTGCGCCGCGAAGAGCTGCAGCAGTTCGCCTATGATCTGCTGCTGGCGCTGTATGAGAACGAAGTGGCTTATACCGAGGCGCTCTATGCCGATGTTGGCTGGGTAGAGGAGGTGAAAACCTTCCTGCACTACAACGCCAACAAAGCGTTGATGAATCTGGGCTATGAGGCGCTGTTCCCGGCGGAGCTGACAGCGGTGAATCCGGCCATTCTGTCGGCTCTGTCGCCCAACGCCGACGAAAACCACGACTTCTTCTCCGGTTCAGGCTCCTCTTATGTGATGGGAAAAGCGGTCGAAACCGAAGACGAAGACTGGAATTTCTGAGGGTTACCGGGTGCTGTTTTTTCAGCATCCGGTTTTCACTGGCAGTGCCGCGCCAGCCGCGCCACCCCGACTAATCATAAGAAAAAATTATCACTGCAACACAGCCTGACTATTTCACCGTTTATTGATTTTCACCCATCCCGCATTTCCTTTTTTTACGGCCGATTATTCCACTCAATATGATCGTTTCAGGCGTGATTATTTCCCTGCATCGGAATTCATTATTTCCGTAATATTTCACGTCGGTGACACTTGTTTTTCTCCCTTTCACGCGGCAAATAGGCTGAAATGCCAAAAACCCGCCAATGATTTCACAAAAAATTAATCCACGCTTATCCCTTGTGAGCACTGAAGATAATCGGCATCTGAATGTCCCGCGGCCGGCCAATATTCCACTTCAGGGTTGTCAGATAACGTCAGTGTGCTACGGTATGGCCTGCTTAAATTTCAGCGGGAACGACAGGATAATATTAGATATTTCAACCAGGATTTAATGACTGCATGGCTATTAAGCTCGAAGTAAAAAATCTCTATAAGATATTTGGCGACAATCCGGATCGCGCCTTTAAATATATTGAAAAGGGTGCGACCAAAGATGTCATTCTTGAGAAGACAGGGCTCTCTCTTGGTGTAAAGAACGCCAGTCTGGCCATTGAAGAAGGCGAGATATTCGTCATCATGGGGTTATCCGGTTCAGGAAAATCGACCATGGTTCGCCTTCTCAATCGTCTGATAGAGCCGACGCGCGGCCAGGTGATTATTGACGGTGTCGATATTGCCAAAATATCAGCCAGCGAACTGCGTGACGTGCGCAGAAATAAAATCAGCATGGTATTCCAGTCATTTGCTTTGATGCCGCACATGAATGTATTAAATAATACGGCATTTGGTATGGAATTAGCGGGAGTCGCACTGGCTGAACGCCAGGAAAAAGCACTTGAAGCGTTACGTCAGGTCGGGCTGGAGAATTATGCGCACGCTTACCCGGATGAACTTTCCGGAGGGATGCGGCAGCGCGTCGGATTAGCCCGTGCACTGGCCATCAATCCCGACATCTTATTAATGGATGAGGCCTTCTCCGCTCTGGATCCGTTGATTCGTACTGAAATGCAGGATGAGCTGGTTAATTTACAAGCCAGGCATCAGCGCACCATCGTCTTTATTTCCCACGATCTTGATGAAGCGATGCGTATTGGCGACCGTATTGCCATTATGCAGGGCGGCGAAGTGATACAGGTTGGTACGCCGGATGAGATCCTGAATAACCCGGCCAATGACTATGTCCGCACCTTTTTCCGTGGCGTCGATATCAGTCACGTATTCAGCGCCAAAGATATCGCCCGTCGTAGCGCGGGAGCGTTGATCCGCAAAGCGCCAGGTTTCGGCCCGCGCTCCGCCATTAAGCTGCTGCAGGATGAAGACCGCGACTACGGTTACGTGCTGGAAAAACAGAAGTTTCTTGGCGTGGTCTCCACCGACTCGCTGAAAGCCGCGCTGGCAGCAGGTCTGGGACTCGATAGCGCCCTCCTCGACTCGCCAGCCGCGGTGCCCGCCGATACCTCACTGAGCGATCTGCTCTCGCACGTCGCTCAGGCGCCCTGTGCGGTGCCAGTGGTCGGCGAGGAGAATCAGTATGTCGGTATCATTTCCAAAAGCACGCTATTGCGCGCGTTAGATCGTGAAGGAGCCCAGCCATGAGTCAGGAAACCACCAATCCGTGGGATAGCGGCACTGCCGCCAGCAGTCAGGCTGCGCCCACCAGCAGCGGCGGTGCCGATGCCTGGGGCACGCCCGATGGCAGCGCGACACCCGATGCAGCCAGCAGCAGTGACTGGCTCAACAGCGCCCCTGCGCCCGCGCCGGAACATTTCAATATCATGGATCCGTTCCACAAAACCTGGATCCCGCTTGATCACTGGGTGACTACCGGCATCGACTGGGTGGTCAACCATTTCCGCCCGCTGTTTCAGGGTATCCGGGTACCGGTTGACTATATTCTCAGCGCCTTTCAGCAGCTGTTGCTGGGAATGCCCGCGCCGGTAGCGATTCTGGTGTTTGCGCTAATCGCCTGGCAGATCGCGACGCCCGCCATGGGCATCGCCACGCTGGTATCGCTGATCTTGATTGGCGCAATTGGCGCCTGGTCGCAGGCGATGGTCACGCTGGCGCTGGTGCTTACCGCGCTGATGTTCTGCATTCTCATCGGCCTGCCGCTGGGGATCTGGCTGGCCCGTAGTGAACGGGCAGCGCGTATCGTACGCCCCTTGCTGGATGCGATGCAGACGACACCCGCCTTTGTCTATCTGGTGCCGATTGTGATGCTGTTTGGTATCGGCAACGTGCCAGGCGTGGTGGTCACGATTATCTTCGCCCTGCCACCGATTGTGCGTCTGACTATTCTCGGCATTAAGCAGGTGCCCGCCGATCTGATCGAAGCGAGCGAATCCTTTGGTGCCAGTCCGCGTCAGCTGCTATTCAAAGTGCAGTTGCCGCTGGCGATGCCCACCATTATGGCGGGCGTCAATCAGACCCTGATGCTGGCGCTGTCGATGGTGGTGATCGCCTCGATGATCGCCGTGGGCGGACTCGGTCAGATGGTGCTGCGCGGTATTGGCCGTCTCGACATGGGGCTGGCTACGGTGGGTGGTGTGGGGATTGTGATCCTTGCCATTATCCTTGACCGTCTGACCCAATCGTTTGGTCGCGATAGCCGCAGCCGCGGTAATCGTCACTGGTATCACACCGGCCCGCTGGGCCTGATCTTCTCTCCTTCGCGTAAAAAATAATCTGTCGGGCGGTGCCTGCGCGCCGCCCATCCTGACGCGACATCTGAAATAAGGAATGACTATGCGCAACAGAGCCTCTCTGCTCGCCGCCGTGGTAACCACGCTGGCCGTTTCACACGTCTCCGCTGCCGATCTGCCGGGCAAAGGTATTACGGTACAACCCATACAGAGCACTATCGCTGAAGAGACTTTTCAGACCCTGATTGTCAGCCGCGCGCTGGAAAAACTCGGCTATCAGGTCAGCAAGCCAAGTGAAGTGGATTACAACGTTGGCTACACCTCTATCGCCGCTGGCGACGCCACCTTTACCGCGGTGAACTGGCAGCCGCTGCATGACGACATGTACAAAGCCGCCGGTGGCGATCAGAAGCTCTATCGTCAGGGCACCTACGTTACCGGTGCCGCCCAGGGTTATCTGATTGATAAGAAGACCGCCGAGAAATATCACATCACCAATATCGAACAGCTGAAAGATCCTAAGATCGCCAGCCTGTTTGACGCCAACGGCGATGGCAAAGCGGATATGACCGGCTGTACGCCAGGCTGGGGCTGTGAAGCGGTGATTAATCATCAGAACAGCGCCTTCGGTCTCAGTGATACCGTGACCGCCAATATGGGTAACTATTCGGCGATGGTGGCGGATACGCTGGCGCGCTACAAACAGGGTAAACCGATCCTTTATTACACCTGGACGCCCTACTGGCTGAGCGATGTGCTGAAGCCGGGCCGCGATGTGGTCTGGCTGCAGGTGCCGTTCTCTTCGCTGCCTGGCGAACAGAAGGATGTGGATACTAAGCTGCCAAACGGTGCGAACTACGGTTTCCCGGTTAACACCATGCACATCGTCGCCAACAAAGCCTGGGCGGCGAAAAACCCGGCGGCTGCCCGTCTGTTTGCGGTCATGAAGCTACCCATTACCGATATCAATGCTGAAAACTCAGCAATGCATGCCGGACAAAACTCAGAAGAGGCGATTAACCGTCATGTGGATGGCTGGATTAAGGCGCATCAGGCTGAGTTCGATAAATGGATCAGCGAGGCGCAGGCCGCCGCGCAATAACCTGAAAACATTTCCGCCCCAGGGCGGTTGATAAAAGTGCTGGCTCAGTGAGCATACGCTTTTAGTCGGGCAGTTATCTGAGGGCAGAAATTTTTCTGCCCTTTTTTTTATGGCTGCTTTCCCGACTGGTATGGCCTGTTAATAAACATGCGTGTGAAATAGTTTTTTGAGTTACTATTAACCTCAAATGATTATTAGCGACCGATGCTGTTTATGAATGCGACTCGCCAGGGTCTGACGCCTGCTTTAGTAATGCTGATGTCAGTAGCAACCGGCCTCTGCGTAGCCAGTAATTACTACGTTCAGCCACTACTGAATACCATCGCCCAACAGTTTGATCTCTCTGTCAGCCTCGCCGGATTTATTGTCACCACGGCGCAGCTGGGCTACGCCTGCGGTCTGCTGCTGCTGGTGCCGCTTGGCGATCGGTTTGAACGACGCAGCCTGATTGTTACGATGATCCTGCTGGCTGCTGCGGGCATGGTGATTATCGCCCTTTCGCACTCCTTTCTCTTTTTACTGCTGGGCACGGTGATGACCGGCCTGTTCTCGGTCGCCGCACAAATCCTGGTGCCGCTGGCCGCCACGCTGGCAGAGCCGGAGCGGCGCGGCAAAATAGTGGGGACGGTAATGAGCGGTTTGCTGCTGGGGATTCTGCTGGCGCGCACCGTGGCAGGCGGCCTGGCGCAGCTTGGCGGCTGGCGTACCGTCTACTGGACTGCCAGCCTGCTGATGGTGGTGATGGCCCTGGCGCTGTGGCGATCGCTGCCGCGCGTAAAACAGTCCGTGCCCATGAGCTATCCGCAACTGCTGGCCTCCATCTTTCGCCTGTATGCCGGTAATCGGGTGCTCCGCACCCGCGCCTGGACCGGCTGCCTCTCCTTTGCCAATTTCAGCCTGCTGTGGACCTCAATGGCCTTTCTGCTCGCCGGGGCGCCCTATCACTTCTCAGAGGGCGAGATTGGCTTGCTGGGGCTGGTCGGTGCCGCGGGTGCGCTGGCCGCACGTCAGGCGGGCGCGCTGGCTGACAAGGGTAAAGCGAAGCTGACCACCCAACTGGGCCTGCTGCTTATGCTGCTGTCGTGGGCTGCCATTGCGTGGGGCGCGGAGCAGCTTGCGCCGCTGATCGTCGGCATCCTGCTGCTGGATCTGGCGGTACAGGCCGTCCATATCACCAATCAAAGCGTGATCTACGCGCAGATGCCGGAGGCGCGGAACCGTCTTAATGCCGGTTACATGACCAGCTACTTTATGGGTGGCGCGGCCGGCTCACTGCTCTCCGCGACCGCTTACCATCTTTGGGGCTGGTATGGCGTCTGTGGCGCTGGCGCGCTGCTGACTGTGGTTAATCTGCTGATTTGGGCAGCCGGATCGCGCTTTGAGCCGGAAAAAATCAACTGAAGCCTGGCCGGACAGCGCATTGCGTCTGGTCACAAATGGTTAGGTTTGTTATGGTTAGTAGCAAACCTATTCACTTCAGTTATTTTTCCCCGCGATATTATTAAATTTGCCCCCTTTTTGATCACGTTCCGGCACAGCGGCTGCCGCCGGACGTACGGGTTTTTGACCCAGGGCCAGGGAATGGCCTGGAATACCTTTGATGGTGAATAGTGATTCTGTCAGCGATCACCTGCCAAAAAGTGACTACGCTTATCCTGTCACCATAGTTATTATACAAGTTGCAATTAGTGAGGTTTTTTTTAATGGAAAGTTCGTTTACTCCCATTGAGCAGATGCTAAACATCCGTGCCAATCGCCATAAGGATTTTCCGTTACAGGAAATTATTCTGACGCGTCTCTGTATGCATATGCAGGGTAAACTGCTGGACAACCGCAATAAGATGCTGAAAGCACAGGGTATTAATGAAACCCTGTTCATGGCGTTGATTACGCTGGATGCACAGGAAAACCATAGTATTCAGCCCTCTGAGCTCAGCTCTGCCCTTGGCTCTTCACGCACCAATGCCACGCGCATTGCTGATGAGCTGGAAAAGCGCGGCTGGATTGAGCGTCGCGAAAGCGATCACGACCGTCGCTGCCTGCACCTGCATCTGACCGATAAAGGGATGGAGTTCCTGCGTCAGTTGCTGCCACCTCAGCATCAGAGCCTGCAATACCTCTGGTCTTCGCTCTCCGTCGATGAGAAGTCACAGCTGGAAGGCATCACCCGTAAGCTACTTAATCGTCTTGATAAAATGGATGAAGATCAGCTGATCGCCTCACTGTCCCGCTAATAGCAATAAGTGCGACACAATCACCTGTCGAAATCGTTATTTTAATTTCCTTTTTTATCTGGCCAGCGCTCAGTCGCTGGCTTTTTCGACTCGGGCGCTGGCGAAAAGGAATTTCTGCCGCCCGACTAAATGGAAAACGTGGAGAAAGACATGAGTGCAACGGCAGAAGCACAAAGCCCGCAACCGTCAGCCAACAAAAAGAAGAAGCGCAAAAGTGTGCTCATCGTGCTGGCGTTGATCTTTGTGCTGATTGGTATTGCCTGGGGAGTTTACTGGTTCCTGGTCCTGCGCCATTTTCAGGAAACGGATGACGCCTACGTTGCGGGTAACCAGGTGCAGGTGATGGCACAGGTCTCCGGTAGCGTGAATAAAGTCTGGTTTGAAGATACCGATTTCGTCAAAAAAGGCGATGTGCTGGTTTCACTGGATAAGACGGATGCGGAGCAGGCGTTTGAAAAAGCGCAGACGGCACTCGCCACCAGCGTGCGTCAGACGCATCAGCTGATGATTAATGGCAAACAGTATCAGGCCAGCATTACATTGCAACAGACCGCTCTGGCGCAGGCACAGGCCGACCTGAAACGCCGTGAGCCGTTAGGCGCGGCTAATCTGATTGGCCGTGAAGAGTTGCAGCACGCCCGCGATGCCGTCGCGACGGCCAAAGCACAACTGGACGTGGCGATTCAGCAATACAATGCGAATCAGGCGATGATCCTCAACACCTCACTGGAAAATCAGCCTGCCGTGCAACAGAGCGCGGCTGAGCTGCGTGACGCCTGGCTGGCGCTGCAGCGCACCGAAATCCGTAGCCCGATGGATGGTTTTGTCTCCCGTCGCAGCGTGCAGGTCGGTTCGCAAATCTCCACCAGCACCCCGCTGCTCGCCGTCGTGCCTGCAACGAATCTGTGGGTCGATGCCAACTTTAAAGAGACCCAGCTGGCTGGCGTTCGTATTGGTCAGCCTGTCACCGTGGTTGCCGACATCTACGGTGACGAAGTGGTTTATCAGGGCAAAGTTGCAGGACTGGATATGGGCACCGGCAGCGCCTTCTCACTGTTGCCGGCACAGAATGCCACCGGTAACTGGATCAAAGTGGTTCAGCGCCTGCCAGTTCGTATCGAACTGAATCAGGAAGATATCGCCAGACATCCGCTGCGTATTGGCCTCTCAACGCTGGTTAAAATCGATACCACCAGCAAAGAGGGCAGCGCGCTGGCCACCAGCGCCCGTCAGCAAGCCGCTTACAGCAGCAACGCACTGGCGATTGACCTTGCGCCGGTCAATCAGCTGATCACCGATATCGTCCGCGCCAACGCCGGATGATGACGCGGAGGCTGTAATGGCACAAAAACCGCTTGAAGGAATGCCGCTGGTCCTGATGACCATTGCGCTATCGCTGGCGACGTTCATGCAGGTTCTGGACTCGACCATCGCCAACGTGGCTATCCCCACGATTGCCGGTAATCTGGGGGCGTCGAACTCCCAGGGAACCTGGGTGATCACCTCGTTTGGTGTGGCTAATGCGATCTCGATCCCGCTGACCGGCTGGCTGGCAAAACGCATCGGTGAAGTGAAGCTCTTTACCTGGTCGACCATTCTTTTTGCTATCGCCTCCTGGGCGTGCGGCATGTCAGACAGCCTGGAGATGCTGATATTCTTCCGCGTCATTCAGGGGATCGTCGCGGGTCCCTTGATCCCGCTGTCGCAAAGTCTGCTGCTCAACAACTATCCGCCCGCCAAGCGCAGTGTTGCGCTGTCGCTGTGGGCGATGACGGTGATCGTCGCACCGATCTGTGGTCCGATACTGGGCGGCTGGATCAGCGATAACTATCACTGGGGCTGGATCTTCTTTATCAACGTGCCCATTGGTGTGGCGGTGGTGATACTGACGCTGCAAACCCTGCGTGGCCGGGAAACCAAAACCGAAATCCGGCGGATCGATATGGTCGGGCTGGTGCTGCTGGTGGTGGGGATCGGCTGTTTGCAGGTGATGCTGGATCGCGGAAAGGAGCTCGACTGGTTTAACTCGTCCGAGATCATCGTGCTCGGGGTAGTGGCCGTGATTGCGCTGTCAGTCCTGCTGGTATGGGAGCTGACTGACGATCACCCGATCATTGACCTGTCGCTGTTTAAGTCGCGCAACTTCACCATTGGCTGCCTGTCGATCAGTCTGGCTTATATGCTCTACTTCGGCTCGATTGTTCTGTTGCCGCAGCTGCTGCAGGAGGTCTACGGCTACACCGCAACCTGGGCCGGTCTGGCGTCTGCGCCGGTGGGCATTTTGCCGGTGATCCTGTCGCCGATCATCGGACGCTTTGCCCATAAGCTCGACATGCGACGGCTGGTCACGTTCAGCTTCATTATGTATGCCGTCTGCTTCTACTGGCGCGCGTATACGTTTGAACCGGGAATGGACTTTGGTGCCTCAGCCTGGCCGCAGTTTATTCAGGGCTTTGCCGTGGCCTGCTTCTTTATGCCGCTGACCACCATTACGCTGTCGGGATTGCCGCCGGAGCGCATGGCCGCAGCCTCCAGCCTGTCGAACTTTATGCGTACCTTTGCAGGCTCGGTGGGAACGTCGATTACCACCACTATGTGGAGTAACCGCGAGTCGATGCATCATAGCTACCTGACGGAGTCGATTACCCCTTACAACGTCAATTCGCAGCAGATGTATAGCCAGCTGGAGAGCATGGGGATGACGCAGCAGCAGGCGTCGGCCTGGATCGCGCAGCAGATTACTAACCAGGGACTGATTATTTCAGCGAATGAAATTTTCTGGGCGTCGGCGGGGGTCTTTTTGATTCTGCTGGTGCTGATCTGGTTTGCCCGTCCGCCGTTTAGCGCAGGCGGCGGTGGCGGTGGTGCGCACTGATGTGACAAAGCAAAACGGGCCTTTCGGCCCGTTTTTTTATGCGTTCTGACGCCACCATTCGGCGAGCAGTACGCCGGTTGCGACCGAGACGTTAAGGCTTTCTACGTTGCCGGTGCCGCCAATCGACAGGCTCATGTCACCCTGTTTGAACGCGGTATCAGAGAGACCTTCACGCTCCTGCCCTAACACCAGCACCATTTTCTCGGGCAGCTGAGCCTGCGCCAGCGGCGTGCCCTGATGGCTGGAGGTGGTGACGATGGTGTAACCCGCTTTACGGAACGCTTCCAGACCTTCACTGAAGGTTGCGCCGCTGATGGCCTGCACATGCTCAGCACCGCCTTCTGCGGTACGTACCGCTGCGCCGGACTCCAGCAGTGAGGCGTCGTTCACCAGCAAACCTTTTACGCCAAAGTGCGCGCAGCTGCGCATAATCGCGCCGAGGTTATGCGGGTTGCTGACATCTTCCAGTGCCAGCACGCAATCTTTGGTATTCGCCTGGCTCAGCCATTCAGAAACCGCCATACCCATGCGCTTTTTGATCAGGAAGCAGACGCCACCATGATGCTCAGTGCCTGACGCTTTGGTAATCTCTGCATCTTCCACGACGTGATAGGCTTTGCGGTTAGCCGCCAGCCAGCGCAGCGCTTCGCGGAAACGCGGTGTCACTTCCTGCACGAACCAGGCGCGAACAATCGCTTCAGGACGGCTCTGGAACAGCGCCTGACAGGCGTTCTCACCATAGACGCGCGTCTCTTCGTTACGCTGACGACGGATCTGCTCGGGATCGACGAAGCTCTTGCCGCTGATGCCGCCGTGATCCGGCTTATCGCTTTCGGTTGCCGGACGATCTGCTGATGGCGCGCGTGACACGGTGCGCCACGGGGAATCGCTGCTGCCATAGGCGCCGCGATTATCATCGCCACGATCGTTGCGGCGGCCTGCGCCATCGTCTGAACGGCGTGGAGCGCCACGTCCGCCTTCATCACGACGCGGTGAACTGCTGCGACCGGTGTCGTCGCTGCGACGGCCAGCGGAGCGACCACCTTCCTGACTGCGTTCAGTACGGGGGCCAGACGAACGACGATTATCATCCGAACGGGCAGCAGCGTGACCACCTTTGCCTGTACGAGGATTAGGCGCGCGCGCGCTTTTATCGTCCTCGCCACGCACGTACATCACCTTAACCTTACCGCTCTTGCCTTTAAATTCGTCGTTCATGTCTTCCTCCTGCATTGAGAGCGCGCAGATTACCTGATGTGCTGGCGCTTAGCTATCAACTATTGAACCTATAGAGCAATCCAGATTGAGAGGGAATCCGTCCCCTTTCATAATGAACAATATTTATCAGACTGACACTTTTCAACATCAGAGGTTCCTATGAATACGGTATGCGCTTCCTGTCAGGCAACCAATCGCGTTCCTGAAGAACGCCTTGCCGACGTGGCGAAATGTGGTCGCTGTGGAAATGCGTTATTTGATGGCGAAGTGGTGAATGCCACCAGCGCTAACTTTGACAAATATCTGCAGGACGATCTGCCGGTGGTGATCGATTTCTGGGCGCCCTGGTGTGGTCCCTGTGTCAATTTTGCGCCGGTGTTTAAAGATGTCGCCAGTGAACGCAGCGGTAAAGTCCGCTTTATTAAAGTGAACACCGAAGCGGAGCCGGCCCTGAGCGCCCGTTTCAACATTCGCAGCATCCCGACCATCATGCTGTTTAAGAACGGCGAGCGGGTCGACATGCTGAATGGCGCGATGCCTAAAGCGCCTTTCAATGAATGGCTGGATGAGTCACTTTAATCTTCAGAGGCCAGCCTGGCTGGCCTTTTCCTTTTCGCCTGCGCTTCGATTACACTGACGTTTTTCCTGCCCTGAATACTCATGTCTGATAATGCTGTTTTGCGCTTGCGCACCCAACGCCTGGCCCGATCCACCCGTCCTTTCCTCGCGCGCGGGAATCGGGTCATCCGCTGTCAGGGCTGCCTGCTGCCAGAAGTCAACTGTCTCTGCAGTCAGATCGTACCGCAGTCCGCCCGTAGCCGCTTCTGCCTGGTGATGTTCGATACCGAGCCGATGAAGCCGAGCAACACCGGCCGGCTGATTGCCGATATTCTGCCGGATACCCAGGCTTTTGGCTGGTCACGCACCGAGCCGGATCCGCTGCTGCTGGCGGCGGTGCGCAATCCCGATTATCAGCCGCTGGTGGTTTTCCCGGCCGCTTATGCCGACCCCGGTCGCGAAGTGCTGACAACGCCGCCCGTCAGTGGCAAGCCGCCGCTGTTTATTATGCTGGACGGCACCTGGACCGAAGCCCGCAAAATGTTCCGTAAAAGCCCCTGGCTCGACGCCCTGCCGGTGATGTCGCTGGATGTCAGCACCCCGTCACGCTATACGCTGCGTGAAGCCCACGGCGCAGGTCAGCACTGCACTGCTGAAGTGGCCGCGGCGCTGCTGGCGCAGGCGGGCGATCGGCTGGCGGCTGAGGCGTTATCTCACCATTTTGATCAGTTCCGCGCGGCCTACCTGGCAGGGAAACCGCACCACGCCGGACAGGTTTAATCGCCCAGTCACCTCCTGGCGGGAGCGTCCCTGCGGTGACAGAGATTAAAATCGGAATGCGCAGCCTGCGATCTGCCCGGAAGCACTGCCAGCAAAAAGCGTTTACAATCACGCAAATCCCGAACTCTGGAGAGCGAGATGAGCCAACGCGGACTGGAAGCGCTGTTACGACCTAAATCAATTGCGGTGATTGGTGCCTCGGTCACGCCAGGGCGCGCCGGATACTTTATGATGCGTAACCTGCTGGCGGGCGGTTTTAGCGGCCCGGTGTTGCCGGTGACGCCGAAATATAAAGCGGTCAGCGGCGTACTGGCCTGGCCCACTATCGACAGCTTACCTTTCGCGCCAGACCTGGCAGTGATCTGCACCCATTCAAAACGTAACCTCGAACTGCTGCAACAGCTCGGGGAGAAAGGCTGCAAGGCCTGCATTATTCTCTCTGCACCCGCCAGCCAGTCTGCCGAACTCAAAGCCTGCGCCAGTCAGTGGCAGATACGTCTGCTGGGACCGAACAGTCTTGGCCTGCTGGCCCCCTGGCAGGGATTGAATGCCAGCTTCTCGCCAGTGCCGATAGAGAAAGGCCGTATCGCATTTATCTCCCAGTCCGCCGCCGTATCCAACACCATTCTCGACTGGGCGCAGCAGCGTAATCTCGGATTCTCCTGGTTTATCGCGCTGGGTGACAGTCTGGATACCGATGTCGATGATCTGCTCGACTTCCTGGCTCGCGACGGTAAAACCAGCGCTATCCTGCTCTATCTTGAGCACCTCAGCGATGCGCGTCGTTTTGTTTCTGCCTCACGCAGCGCCTCCCGTAATAAACCGATTCTGGTGATCAAGAGTGGTCGCAGCCGGGAAGCACAGGCGCTGCTGGGCACCCACAGCGGTCTGGACGCCGCCTGGGATGCAGCCATTCAGCGTGCCGGGTTACTGCGGGTGCAGGATACCCATGAGCTCTTCTCCGCCGTTGAGTCGCTGAGTCATATGCGGCCGCTGCGTGGCGACAGGCTGATGATCATCAGTAATGGTGCCGCCCCCGCCGCGCTGGCGCTGGATGAGCTCTATGCCCGCAACGGGAAACTGGCGCAGCTCAGCGAGCAGACGATTCAGCAGCTCGAGGCGCTGTTGCCCGCTGGCGCAGGCCGCGGCAACCCGCTGGATTTAAAAGATGACGCCACAGCAGAACGTTATGCCGCCTGCACAGAGATCCTGCTCGACAGCCATGAACTTGATGCATTGATGATTATTCATGCGCCAAGCGCGGTCGCGCCCGCGACTGAAACGGCCGGACATCTGATCGACACCATCGCCCGTCACCCGCGCGGTAAGCTGGTGACGCTGCTGACCAACTGGAGCGGCGAGTTCTCTTCACAAGCCGCGCGCCGAGCCTTTACGCAGGCGGGGATACCGACCTGGCGCACGCCAGAGGGAACGGTGACCGCCTTTATGCATCAGGTTGAGTACCGCCGTAACCAGAAGCAGCTGCGCGAAACCCCTGCCCTGCCCGCCACCCTGAACCTGGACAGCGCCCATGCACACCAGCTGCTGTCACAGGCGCTGGAGCGCGGTGTTACCGCGCTGGATACCCACGAAGTGCAGCCGGTGTTGCAGGCTTACGGCCTGGCCACGCTGCCGACCTGGATCGCCAGCGACAGTAAGGCGGCAGTGGCGATTGCCGATCAGATTGGCTATCCGGTGGCGCTGAAACTGCGTTCACCCGATATCGCGCATAAATCGGAGGTGCAGGGCGTGATGCTCTACCTGCGTAATGCCAGCGAAGTGGAGCATGCCGCTGAGGCCATTTTTGATCGGGTAAAACAGACGCTGCCGCAGGCACGTATCGAAGGGCTGCTGGTTCAGAGCATGGCGAGTCGTGCAGGCGCACAGGAGCTGCGGGTCGTGGTCGAACAGGATGCCCTGTTTGGCCCGATCATTATGCTGGGGGAAGGCGGCGTTGAATGGCAGGCCGATAAACAGGCTGCCGTTGCCCTTCCCCCGCTGAATATGACGCTGGCACGCTATCTGGTGATTCAGGCGATCAAGAGCGGAAAGATCCGCAGCCGCAGCGCGCTGAATCCGCTGGATATCCCCGGTTTAAGCCAGCTGCTGGTGCAGGTCTCTAACCTGGTGGTGGATTGCCCGGAGATCCAGCGACTGGATATTCATCCGCTGCTGGCGGCGGGCAATGATTTTACCCTGCTGGATGTCACCCTGACGCTGGCTCCGTTCCACGGCGATAACGAAGCACGGCTGGCAATACGTCCTTATCCTCAGCATCTGGAAGAGCAGGTGGAGTTAAAGGATGGGCAATTCTGCCTGTTCCGGCCCATTCTGCCAGAGGATGAGCCCCTGCTGCGCGATTTCATCAGTCAGGTCACCAAAGAAGATCTCTACTACCGCTACTTCAGTGAAATCAGTGAGTTTACTCATGATGATCTCGCCAACATGACCCAGATCGATTATGACCGCGAGATGGCGATTGTGGCGGTACGTCAGCATCAGGGACGCCCCGAGATCATCGGCGTCACCCGCGCTATCTCTGATGCAGATAACATCGATGCGGAGTTTTCGGTGCTGGTCCGTTCCGACCTGAAAGGCTTAGGCATGGGCCGTCGTCTGCTGGAAAAGATGATCCGCTATACCCGGCATCACGGCTTGCAACAATTGAACGGTATCACCATGCCCCATAACCGCGGCATGATTACGCTGGCACGAAAGCTCAACTTTCATGTTGATATTCAACTGGATGACGGTATTGTCAGCCTGAAATTGTCTTTACAGAATGAGATCAACTAACCTTGTAGAGAAAGGTAAAAAACGTTCGAATCGGCGAAGTTGATGTTATTATTTGTGGTTATAACCCTGATTTGATGGCAAAAGGCCATGCAATGAACAGAGAAGAAGTGCACTGCGATGTTGTCTAAATTTAAACGTAACAAACACCAACAACACCTCGCACAGCTGCCGAAACTGTCACAATCCGTTGCGGATGTGTCGACACTTTACTCACCTGCCGAATTTCGCCAGACGTTGCTGGAGAAAATTGCGGCAGCGCAGACTCGCATCTGTATTGTTGCGCTCTATCTGGAAAATGATGACGCCGGACGTGCCGTCATGGATGCGCTTTATAGTGCGAAGCAGGCGCGGCCGGAGCTGGATATCTCGATTCTGGTTGACTGGCACCGTGCGCAGCGTGGGCGAATTGGCGCAGCGCGAGGCGTAACCAATGCCGACTGGTATTGCGAAATGGCGACACGTTATCCGGATATTGCCATCCCGGTTTATGGTATCCCGGTCAATACCCGTGAAGCGCTGGGCGTGCTCCACCTTAAAGGGTTCATTATTGATGATATGCTGCTCTACAGCGGCGCCAGCATCAATGATGTCTACCTGCATCAGCATGATAAGTATCGCTATGACCGTTATCAGGTTATCCGTAATTCCCAGCTGACCAATACTATGTATGACTGGATTACGCTCAATCTGAAGTCAGCGGAAGCGGTAAACCGACTCGATTTTGCTGAGCGCCCCTCAAGTCCTGAAATTAAAAATGAGACACGCCAGTTCCGTCAGGACCTGCGCGGTTTCAATTATCAGTTTGAAGGGAATGCCGGCAACGATGAACTGACGGTCACGCCGCTGGTCGGTCTGGGTAAGCATAGCCTGCTCAATAAAACCATTTTCCACCTGATGCCCTGTGCGGAACAGAAGCTGATCATCTGTACCCCCTACTTCAACATGCCCGCCTTGCTGGTACGTAATATCATTCATCTTCTGCGTCAGGGAAAACAGGTTGAGATCATTGTCGGCGATAAAACAGCCAATGACTTTTATATTGCGCCCGATCAGCCGTTCAAAATCATCGGTGCGCTGCCTTACCTGTATGAAATCAATCTGCGTCGCTTTATGAGTCGTTTGCACTACTACGTTACGACCGATCAGCTGGTCGTGAGACTATGGAAGGATGGCGAGAACAGTTATCACCTTAAAGGAATGTGGGTTGATGACGAATGGCAGCTGATTACCGGTAATAACCTCAATCCACGTGCCTGGCGGCTCGATCTGGAAAATGCGGTGCTGATCCACGATCCTCATCAGGAGTTAGCGGCTCAGCGTGAGAAGGAACTGACGTTAATCCGGCAGAACACGACGGTAGTGACGCATTTCCGTGAGCTTGAGAGTATTGCTGATTACCCGGCCAAGGTACGCAAGCTGATTCGTCGTCTGCGCCGGATACGTATCGATCGCCTGATCAGCCGGATTCTTTAATCACTACGGTCAATAAGGCATCTGCTATGCGAAGTGTGCTGCTTGCTGGGCTGTTGTGTAGTGGATGCGCCCATATGGCGGAAGATCAGTGGACCGGACGAGATAAAGCGGAGCATTTTGTCGCCTCTGCCGTTCTGGCCGCTGCCGGTAGTGAATATGGGCAGCGTCAGCACCATTCTGACCGGCAAAGCCAGACTGTTTTCATTAACGCTGGGGCGGGAAAAGAGTGGTATGACAGCCGCCCGAATGGCAGCGGCTGGAGCTGGAAAGATTTCGCCTCGGATGCCGCCGGTGCTGCCAGCGGCATTGCCCTGTGGAATCTGAGTCAGTAGCTTTCTCTGTTAAAGCTTAATCCCCTTACCGCGCTTGTGCAGCAACAGCGACACCAGAAATGCCACCGCGCCCATCGCTGAAACATACCAGAAGAAAGTCGTCTCAATCCCCTGCTGCTTCATCAGCAACGCAACATACTCTGCCGACCCACCAAAGATCGCATTCGCTACTGCGTAAGATAGCCCTACACCCAGTGCGCGCACCTGTGGCGGAAACATTTCTGCTTTAAGAATGCCACTGATGGCGGTGTAGAAGCTGGTAATCAGCAGCGCCAGCATGATTAACAGGAAAGCCACACCGGGACTTTGCACGTTTTGCAACAGCGTCAGAATGGGGACCGTACAGATGGCCGCGCCCGCGCCAAAAATCATCATTGAGGTGCGACGACCGATTTTATCTGACAGGGCACCGATAATCGGCTGAATCAGCATAAAGACCAGCAGCGCACCGGTCATCAGGCCGCTGGCGGTTTTAGGATCCATACCTGACGTATTAACCAGATACTTCTGCATGTAGGTGGTGAAGGTGTAAAAACTCAGGGAGCCGCCTGCGGTGAAACCCAGCACCATCAGGAAGGGACGAGTATGATTACGCAGTAACCCGATTACGCTACCCGCATCGCGATGTTCGCGGCTCGTCTTATCTGAGGTCTCCTCCAGTGAGCGTCTTAACCATAATGCGACAACGGCGAGGAGTGCGCCGAGGAAGAACGGAATACGCCAGCCCCAGCTTCGCAGTTCTGCATCCGTCAGCAGAAATTGCAGGACCACGACGGTGAGTACCGCCGCTAACTGGCCACCAATCAGCGTGACATACTGGAATGAGGCGTAGAATCCTTTACGTCCTTCCAGAGCCACTTCGCTCATGTAGGTTGCGCTGGTCCCATATTCTCCGCCCACCGATAATCCCTGAAACATACGCGCCAGCAGCAGAATGACGGGCGCAGCCACGCCGATCGTTGCGTAACCGGGTAAGCAGGCGATCACCAGCGAACCAAAACACATCATGCAGACCGAAACCAGCATCGAATTTTTTCGGCCATGTTTGTCGCCGATATAGCCAAACAGCCAGCCGCCAATCGGACGCATTAAAAATCCTGCCGCAAAAACGCCCGCTGTCTGTAACAACTGAGTCGTGGTATCGCCCTGCGGAAAGAAAATGTGGGCAAAATAGAGTGAGAAGAAGGAGTAAACGTAGAAGTCGAACCACTCAACCAGGTTACCCGATGACGCGCCGACGATAGCCCAGATGCGTTTCCTTGTATCATCCGTCTGAGTTTTATTATTTGTGGGTGCCATGCCTTACCTCTGTTCCTTGCTGATCAACAGCGTTTAAAGGAGTGAGTAAAGCATTTAAGTCTACTGAAGGTAAAGGCGGCGTAATCCGAGATTATTATTGTGAGCCATGTCGCTAATTATCGAAAAATCAGCGGGTTGCTGGTCATTCAGAAGTGGAGAATGGGGAGTTAAGAGTGACATACCGCGTGCCTGCAGATCATGTATTCAGCTTAACGTGGCAAAGTGCAGACGTAAAAAAGCCCCGCACTTCCGTGCGGGGCTTCTTCACTTATTTAATGCCTGGCAGTTCCCTACTCTCGCATGGGGAGACCCCACACTACCATCGGCGCTACGGCGTTTCACTTCTGAGTTCGGCATGGGGTCAGGTGGGACCACCGCGCTAAAGCCGCCAGGCAAATCTTGGTGCACGAAACGAATCTTTCACGCCATGACCGCGTTGCCATCGCTCGGCCACACCGGTCACATACTTCAGTATGCTCCCGCTGACGTCCTCGCTCTGCGCCTCGTCACGCCGCAAAATCTTTCGTTTCCGCTAATTTTTATCCGGTACAGGCTGAAAATCGTGTCTCTCAAAAACGCCTCTGGCGTTGTAAGGTTAAGCCTCACGGGTCATTAGTACCGGTTAGCTCAACGCATCGCTGCGCTTACACACCCGGCCTATCAACGTCGTAGTCTTCAACGTCCCTTCAGGACTCTCAAGGAGTCAGGGAGAACTCATCTCGGGGCAAGTTTCGTGCTTAGATGCTTTCAGCACTTATCTTTTCCGCACTTAGCTACCGGGCAATGCCATTGGCATGACAACCCGAACACCAGTGGTGCGTTCACTCCGGTCCTCTCGTACTAGGAGCAACCCCCCTCAATTCTCCAGCGCCCACGGCAGATAGGGACCGAACTGTCTCACGACGTTCTAAACCCAGCTCGCGTACCACTTTAAACGGCGAACAGCCGTACCCTTGGGACCTACTTCAGCCCCAGGATGTGATGAGCCGACATCGAGGTGCCAAACACCGCCGTCGATATGAACTCTTGGGCGGTATCAGCCTGTTATCCCCGGAGTACCTTTTATCCGTTGAGCGATGGCCCTTCCATTCAGAACCACCGGATCACTATGACCTGCTTTCGCACCTGCTCGAGCCGTCACTCTCGCAGTCAAGCCAGCTTATGCCATTGCACTAACCTCACGATGTCCGACCGTGATTAGCTGACCTTCGTGCTCCTCCGTTACTCTTTAGGAGGAGACCGCCCCAGTCAAACTACCCACCAGACACTGTCCGCAGCCCGGATTACGGGCCTACGTTAGAACATCAAACATTAAAGGGTGGTATTTCAAGGTTGGCTCCACGCAGACTGGCGTCCGCGCTTCAAAGCCTCCCACCTATCCTACACATCAAGGCTCAATGTTCAGTGTCAAGCTGTAGTAAAGGTTCACGGGGTCTTTCCGTCTTGCCGCGGGTACACTGCATCTTCACAGCGAGTTCAATTTCACTGAGTCTCGGGTGGAGACAGCCTGGCCATCATTACGCCATTCGTGCAGGTCGGAACTTACCCGACAAGGAATTTCGCTACCTTAGGACCGTTATAGTTACGGCCGCCGTTTACCGGGGCTTCGATCAAGAGCTTCTCCTTGCGGATAACCCCATCAATTAACCTTCCGGCACCGGGCAGGCGTCACACCGTATACGTCCACTTTCGTGTTTGCACAGTGCTGTGTTTTTAATAAACAGTTGCAGCCAGCTGGTATCTTCGACTGGCTTCGGCTCGGGGAGCAGGTCCCTCCACCTACGCGCCAGCGTGCCTTCTCCCGAAGTTACGGCACCATTTTGCCTAGTTCCTTCACCCGAGTTCTCTCAAGCGCCTTGGTATTCTCTACCTGACCACCTGTGTCGGTTTGGGGTACGATTCTGTGTTACCTGATGCTTAGAGGCTTTTCCTGGAAGCTGGGCATTTATCACTTCAGCACCGTAGTGCCTCGTCGTCACGCCTCAGCGTTAATAAGGGACCGGATTTACCTGGACCCTCCGCCTACACGCTTAAACCGGGACAACCGTCGCCCGGCCGATATAGCCTTCTCCGTCCCCCCTTCGCAGTAACACCGAGTACAGGAATATTAACCTGTTTCCCATCGACTACGCCTTTCGGCCTCGCCTTAGGGGTCGACTCACCCTGCTCCGATTAACGTTGAACAGGAACCCTTGGTCTTCCGGCGAGCGGGCTTTTCACCCGCTTTATCGTTACTTATGTCAGCATTCGCACTTCTGATACCTCCAGCATGCCTCACAGCACACCTTCGACGGCTTACAGAACGCTCCCCTACCCAACAACGCCTAAGCGTCGCTGCCGCAGCTTCGGTGCATGGTTTAGCCCCGTTACATCTTCCGCGCAGGCCGACTCGACCAGTGAGCTATTACGCTTTCTTTAAATGATGGCTGCTTCTAAGCCAACATCCTGGCTGTCTGTGCCTTCCCACATCGTTTCCCACTTAACCATGACTTTGGGACCTTAGCTGGCGGTCTGGGTTGTTTCCCTCTTCACGACGGACGTTAGCACCCGCCGTGTGTCTCCCGTGATAACATTCTTCGGTATTCGCAGTTTGCATCGGGTTGGTAAGCCGGGATGGCCCCCTAGCCGAAACAGTGCTCTACCCCCGAAGATGAGTTCACGAGGCGCTACCTAAATAGCTTTCGGGGAGAACCAGCTATCTCCCGGTTTGATTGGCCTTTCACCCCCAGCCACAGGTCATCCGCTAATTTTTCAACATTAGTCGGTTCGGTCCTCCAGTTAGTGTTACCCAACCTTCAACCTGCCCATGGCTAGATCACCGGGTTTCGGGTCTATACCCTGCAACTTAACGCCCAGTTAAGACTCGGTTTCCCTGCGGCTCCCCTATACGGTTAACCTTGCTACAGAATATAAGTCGCTGACCCATTATACAAAAGGTACGCAGTCACCCCCATAAAGAAGGCTCCCACTGCTTGTACGTACACGGTTTCAGGTTCTGTTTCACTCCCCTCGCCGGGGTTCTTTTCGCCTTTCCCTCACGGTACTGGTTCACTATCGGTCAGTCAGGAGTATTTAGCCTTGGAGGATGGTCCCCCCATATTCAGACAGGATACCACGTGTCCCGCCTTACTCATCGAGCTCACAGCTTGTGTGCTTTTGTGTACGGGAGTATCACCCTGTACCCTGCGACTTTCCAGACGCTTCCACTAACACACAAACTGATTCAGGCTCTGGGCTGCTCCCCGTTCGCTCGCCGCTACTGGGGGAATCTCGGTTGATTTCTTTTCCTCGGGGTACTTAGATGTTTCAGTTCCCCCGGTTCGCCTTGCAGCACTATGTATTCATGCTGCAATGATGCACAGAGTGCACCGGGTTTCCCCATTCGGACATCGACGGCTGTAGCGGTTCATATCACCTTACCGTCGCTTTACGCAGATTAGCACGTCCTTCATCGCCTCTGACTGCCTGGGCATCCACCGTGTACGCTTAGTCGCTTAACCTCACAACCCACAGGCGTTTTACAACGCTGCGAATTGCAAGCATTTGAGAGACTCGAACGCATCGCATTGTCATCCCTTATTACGGAGGAATGACGCGCTGCGTCGTTTCAATTTTCAGCTTGTTCCGGATTGTTAAAGAGCATAATACGTCGCAGCACACCGTCGCCGGTATGCTCTGAGGTATTTCAGAAAAAAACAGATAAACGGTATGGTGGAGCTAAGCGGGATCGAACCGCTGACCTCCTGCGTGCAAGGCAGGCGCTCTCCCAGCTGAGCTATAGCCCCATACAGTTACTGCAGAGACCACTACTACCACTCAACCGAGTACACTTCGTGAGAAATGTAATTCGTGCTCAGGCAAGGCATGTTTCCGCGAAGCATAGTGAACTATGCGAGCCGGAGACATAACGCAGCGTGAGTGCGAATTTGGTAGGCCTGAGTGGACTTGAACCACCGACCTCACCCTTATCAGGGGTGCGCTCTAACCACCTGAGCTACAAGCCTGTAGAGGTTTTTTCTGCTCGTTACTTTTTTATCAGACAATCTGTGTGGACACTGCGCGGGAAGGTATCTTCAGGTAAGGAGGTGATCCAACCGCAGGTTCCCCTACGGTTACCTTGTTACGACTTCACCCCAGTCATGAATCACAAAGTGGTAAGCGCCCTCCCGAAGGTTAAGCTACCTACTTCTTTTGCAACCCACTCCCATGGTGTGACGGGCGGTGTGTACAAGGCCCGGGAACGTATTCACCGTGGCATTCTGATCCACGATTACTAGCGATTCCGACTTCACGGAGTCGAGTTGCAGACTCCGATCCGGACTACGACGCACTTTGTGAGGTCCGCTTGCTCTCGCGAGGTCGCTTCTCTTTGTATGCGCCATTGTAGCACGTGTGTAGCCCTACTCGTAAGGGCCATGATGACTTGACGTCATCCCCACCTTCCTCCGGTTTATCACCGGCAGTCTCCTTTGAGTTCCCGACCGAATCGCTGGCAACAAAGGATAAGGGTTGCGCTCGTTGCGGGACTTAACCCAACATTTCACAACACGAGCTGACGACAGCCATGCAGCACCTGTCTCAGCGTTCCCGAAGGCACCAAAGCATCTCTGCTAAGTTCGCTGGATGTCAAGAGTAGGTAAGGTTCTTCGCGTTGCATCGAATTAAACCACATGCTCCACCGCTTGTGCGGGCCCCCGTCAATTCATTTGAGTTTTAACCTTGCGGCCGTACTCCCCAGGCGGTCGACTTAACGCGTTAGCTCCGGAAGCCACTCCTCAAGGGAACAACCTCCAAGTCGACATCGTTTACGGCGTGGACTACCAGGGTATCTAATCCTGTTTGCTCCCCACGCTTTCGCACCTGAGCGTCAGTCTTTGTCCAGGGGGCCGCCTTCGCCACCGGTATTCCTCCAGATCTCTACGCATTTCACCGCTACACCTGGAATTCTACCCCCCTCTACAAGACTCAAGCCTGCCAGTTTCAAATGCAGTTCCCAGGTTAAGCCCGGGGATTTCACATCTGACTTAACAGACCGCCTGCGTGCGCTTTACGCCCAGTAATTCCGATTAACGCTTGCACCCTCCGTATTACCGCGGCTGCTGGCACGGAGTTAGCCGGTGCTTCTTCTGCGGGTAACGTCAATCGACAGGGTTATTAACCCCATCGCCTTCCTCCCCGCTGAAAGTACTTTACAACCCGAAGGCCTTCTTCATACACGCGGCATGGCTGCATCAGGCTTGCGCCCATTGTGCAATATTCCCCACTGCTGCCTCCCGTAGGAGTCTGGACCGTGTCTCAGTTCCAGTGTGGCTGGTCATCCTCTCAGACCAGCTAGGGATCGTCGCCTAGGTGGGCCATTACCCCGCCTACTAGCTAATCCCATCTGGGTTCATCCGATAGTGAGAGGCCCGAAGGTCCCCCTCTTTGGTCTTGCGACGTTATGCGGTATTAGCCACCGTTTCCAGTGGTTATCCCCCTCTATCGGGCAGATCCCCAGACATTACTCACCCGTCCGCCACTCGTCACCCGAGAGCAAGCTCTCTGTGCTACCGTCCGACTTGCATGTGTTAGGCCTGCCGCCAGCGTTCAATCTGAGCCATGATCAAACTCTTCAATTTAAGTTTGATTTGCTTAAACAAGTTAAGCGGTGCTCATCTGTAAAACGTCATAATGAATTTCATTATGTGTTCACTCGTGAGACTTGATATTTTTTTACGTCCGGAGACGCTGATATCAATCCTGCGAGTGCCCACACAGATTGTCTGATAAATTGTTAAAGAGCAGTGCGAACAGTGCGTTAGCGTCCTGTCGCGAGGTGGCGTATATTACGCTTTCCTCCTGCAGAGTCAACCTCTATTTCAGAAGTTTTTCTCCGGCGGCGCAGTCTCCTGTGCCTTCTGACCCGTTTTCCGTTTCCGGTTTGCCGTGTCAGTGGAGGCGCATTATAGGGAACGGCTCAGATAGCGCAAGTGCAAATTGAGACTTTTTTACTGACCGTTCATTTTGCACTCAAAAGGAGTATTAAATAAGCAAAAACCCCTCAAAAGGGCAAAAAAAACGGGCCAGAGGCCCGTTTTTCATTCCACACCCTTACTGATGTGCAGTAATGATGTTGTTCTCCACATCCATTTCGATGGTTTTGCCTGGCACCAGCGAACCGGCAAGGATCTGCTGAGCCAGCGGGTTCTCGATCTGCTGCTGTATCGCACGTTTCAGCGGACGTGCACCGTAGACCGGATCATACCCGTTCTCCGCCAGCAGTTTGATCGCATCATCAGAGATGTGCAGCTGATAACCCCGTTCATCCAGACGTTTGTACAGCCGCTGCAGCTGAATCTGCGCAATGGACGCAATATGTTTCTCAGCCAGCGGATGGAACACCACCACCTCATCAATACGGTTGACGAACTCAGGACGGAAATGCTGTCCGACCACACCCATCACGATATCTTTCATTTCCGGGTAACTGAGATTGCCGAACCGCTCCTGGATTAAATCTGATCCCAGGTTAGAGGTCATAATCACCACGCTGTTACGGAAATCGACCGTCCGGCCCTGCCCATCCGTCAGACGCCCATCATCCAGCACCTGCAGCAGAATGTTAAAGACATCAGGATGCGCTTTCTCTACTTCATCCAGCAGGATGACCGAATAAGGCCGACGGCGCACAGCTTCGGTCAGATAACCGCCCTCTTCATAGCCGACATAACCCGGAGGTGCACCCACCAGCCGTGATACTGAGTGTTTTTCCATAAATTCAGACATGTCGATACGAACCATCGCATCGTCACTGTCGAACAGGAAGTTAGCCAGCGCTTTACACAACTCCGTCTTACCGACCCCGGTTGGCCCCAGGAACAGGAAGGAACCGATAGGCCGGTTTGGATCAGAAAGGCCTGCGCGACTACGGCGAATAGCATTTGATACCGCCTCAACCGCTTCATCCTGTCCGATGACCCGGCCATGTAAGTCCTGCTCCATGCGCAGTAACTTATCGCGCTCACCTTCCATCATTCGTGCGACCGGAATACCGGTCCAGCGTGCCAGCACATCGGCAATCTCCACATCGGTTACCCGGTTACGCAGTAACTTCATGGTCTTGCCTTCCGCCTGAGTCGCTGCGGCTAGCTGTTTTTCCAGTGCCGGAATTTTACCGTACTGCAGCTCTGACATCTGAGCGAGGTCACCCTGGCGACGTGCCTGCTCTAAATTCAGACGCGCCTGCTCAAGTTCAGCTTTAATGTTCTGCGTGCCGGACAGCGAGGCTTTCTCTGTCTTCCACTCATCTTCCAGCTCGGCGTATTCGCGCTCTTTCTGGTTGAGCTCGGTTTCCAGCATTTCAAGACGCTTGATGCTGGCATCGTCCGCCTCTTTCTTCAGCGCCTGCTGCTCCAGCTTCAGCTGAATGATACGGCGCTCCAGGCGATCCAGTGATTCCGGCTTCGAGTCCATCTGCATACGAATGCTGGAAGCTGCCTCATCGATCAGGTCAATCGCTTTATCCGGCAGCTGCCGGTCAGCAATATAACGATGAGACAGGGTCGCCGCCGCGACAATCGCCGGGTCAGTGATTTGCACATGGTGATGCAGTTCATAACGCTCTTTCAGACCACGCAGAATGGCGATGGTATCTTCCACACTCGGCTCAGCCACAAAGACTTTCTGGAAACGACGCTCCAGCGCGGCATCTTTTTCAATGTACTGGCGATACTCATCAAGCGTAGTGGCACCCACACAGTGCAGTTCACCACGCGCCAGCGCAGGTTTAAGCATATTGCCGGCGTCCATCGCACCGTCCGCTTTACCGGCTCCCACCATGGTGTGCAGCTCGTCGATAAACAGAATGACGTTGCCTTCCTGTTTCGACAGGTCACTCAGTACGCCTTTCAGACGCTCTTCGAATTCACCGCGATATTTCGCCCCGGCCACCAGCGCACCCATATCCAGTGCCAGTACCCGACGTCCTTTCAGACCCTCAGGCACTTCACCATTGATGATGCGCTGCGCCAGCCCTTCGACAATCGCGGTTTTACCCACGCCAGGTTCACCAATCAGTACCGGGTTGTTTTTGGTACGGCGCTGCAGAACCTGGATGGTGCGGCGAATCTCTTCGTCACGACCGATGACCGGGTCGAGTTTGCCCTTCTCTGCCCGCTCGGTCAGGTCGATAGTGTATTTTTTTAAAGCCTGGCGCTGATCTTCAGCCCCCTGATCGTTCACGTTGTCTCCTCCCCGCATCTGTTCAATCGCACTGGTGATTTTTTCACGCGTTGCGCCCGCTGCTTTGAGCAGATCGGCCAGTGAGCCCCGCGATTCCAGGGCGGCCAGAACAAATAATTCGGATGAAATAAAGTTATCGTTGCGCTTCTGTGCCAGCTTGTCGCACAGGTTTAATACCCGGACGAGGTCAGATGAGGGTTGTACATCGCCTTCGCTGCCTTCAACTTGTGGCAGGCGATCAATAGCCTGCTCAACCTGAGCGCGAAATGGCGTAACGTCGACACCGGCCGAAGTCAGTAAAGGTGAAACCGATCCGCCTTCCTGTTTGAGCAATGCGCTCATCAGATGCAGAGGTTCGATGAATTGATTGTCGTGTCCCAGAGCGAGGGACTGCGCGTCGGCGAGAGCCAGCTGAAATTTATTAGTAAGACGATCCAGACGCATAATTCCTCCCATTACAGGTCAAAATGCTACTGGAGATTAAATGAGGTCATCCCTCAAAATTTCAAGGTTAATGACCTGAGATTTGAGTAAAAAATACGCTAACTGGACCGTCTTATGGCGTAAGGTTATAACAGCCAGATCAAAGTTGCCATACGCCCGGTGATCCCATCGCGGCGGAAAGAGAAGAAATCGTCGCGCTGCGTAAAGGTACAAAGGCTGCTGGCGCTGACTGAATTCACGCCCGCTGCCTGTAGTCGCATCTGCGCCAGCAGGCCGATGTCGGCGTAAAAGCGGTCACCTGATGGACGGAAAGCCTGCACAGCCCGGGGATCCTGAGCCATAAAGGCCTGACGGACTTCTTCGCCGACCTCAAACGCATCAGGTCCGATTGCCGGTCCAAGCCAGGCATGAATCTGATCAGGCGGCGAACGAAACTGCGCCAGCGTATTTTCCAGTACACCCGCACAAAGTCCGCGCCAGCCTGCATGTGCCGCCGCCACTTCCGTGCCATCCTGCGAACAGAACAGGACCGGCAGACAGTCAGCGGTCATGATGGCACAGACGACACCGGGCTGATCGGTAATACAGGCATCAGCACGTAATGGCGTACTTCCCCCTGCAGTCAGACGCACAACCTCAGTGCCATGAACCTGATCCAGCCACTGCGGCATGGCAGGTAAACCTGCCTCTTCCAACAGCAACTGCCGGTTACGCGCCACCGCATCCGGATTATCCCCCACATGCCCGCCGAGATTCAGTGCATCCCAGGGCGATGTGCTGATGCCGCCCTGTCGCTGCGTCGAGCAGGCCCGAACGCGTGACGGAGCGGGCCATTGAGGAGTAATCAGATTCATCACCAATTCAACTGGTCTTTAAATTCTTCAGTGTCTGCTTTTAACGCCGCGATGAGATCAACCATGTCCTGCGGAAGCGCAGCATGGAATTCCATTTCAATACCACTGATGGGGTGATAGAGGCGCAACATAGTGGCGTGCAGTGCCTGACGATCGAAACCGCGCAGCGTAGTAATAAATGCCTCTGACGCGCCTTTTGGCGGACGCGGACGGCCACCGTAAAGTGGATCGCCCACCAGCGGATGGCTGATGTGAGACATATGCACACGGATCTGGTGAGTACGACCGGTTTCCAGACGCAGGCGCAGACGGGTATGGGCCCGGAAGTGCTCCATGATGCGGTAATGAGTGACCGCCGGTTTACCCATTGGGTGTACCGCCATGTGGGTGCGTTTGGTTGAGTGACGGCTGATAGGCTGCTCAACGGTGCCGCCCGCAGTCATATTGCCAATCGCAACCGCTTCATATTCACGGGTGATTTCGCGACGCTGCAGCGAGTCCACCAGATGCGTCTGAGCCGGAACGGTTTTCGCGACCACCATTAAGCCGGTGGTGTCTTTATCCAGCCGGTGTACGATGCCCGCGCGCGGCACATCCATAATCGCCGGATAGTGATGAAGTAAGGCGTTTAACACCGTGCCATCCGGATTACCGGCGCCAGGGTGAACCACGAAGTCGCGTGGTTTGTTGATGACAATAATGTCTTCATCTTCATAAACGATGTCGAGTGACAGATTCTGCGGTTCCCAGCGCTGCGCCTCCTCGATCTCAGCGTCAATCGCGACCAGCTCGCCGCCCAGCACTTTTTCTTTGGGTGTATCGACCATGACGCCGTTTACAGTAACGCGACGATCGAGGATCCACTCTTTTATGCGAGAACGTGAATAATCAGGGAACAATTCCGCCAAAGTCTGATCTAAGCGTTGTCCGAGTTGTGATTCGGATACCGTTGCGGTGAGTTGAACTTGTTGTGCCATATACAGCTTCTTCGTTAACGTTGGGTTTTCACGGCGATGCCGTTTAATATAATGTGCTATCGTACCTGGTCATTACCGGGAGCTATACGGACAGCTTCCGCCATAACATTTGAGGATAATCACTTCGTCATGACGCGTATGAAACATCTGGTGGCTGCTGCCACACTGAGCCTGGCACTTGTTGGTTGTTCCGGCTCAAATGACGCGGTACCGGACAGCCCGCCTTCTGAAATCTATGCTACAGCGCAGCAAAAGCTGCAGGACGGTAACTTTAAAGCTGCGATTAAGCAACTGGAAGCGCTGGATAATCGTTATCCGTTCGGTCCTTATTCGCAGCAGGTGCAGCTGGATTTAATCTACGCGTACTATAAAAATGCCGATCTGCCCCTGGCGCAGGCTGCCATTGCTCGCTTTATGCGTCTGAACCCCACGCATCCGAACATTGATTATGTCATCTATATGAAAGGTCTGACGGACATGGCGCTGGATGACTCCGCGCTGCAGGGCTTCTTTGGTATTGATCGTTCTGACCGCGATCCGACGCACGCTCGTGATGCTTTCCGCGACTTTTCCCAGCTGCTGCGGAGTTACCCGAACAGCCAGTATGCGGCTGATGCTCAGAAACGCCTGGTCTATCTGAAAGACCGTCTGGCTAAATATGAGCTGTCAGTGGCGCAATTCTATACTAAGCGTGAGGCTTATGTCGCGGTTGTTAACCGTGTCGAAGGTATGATGCGCGATTATCCGGATACGCAGGCAACACACGATGCCCTGCCGCTGATGGAGAATGCTTACCGCAATCTGCAGCTGAACGCTGAAGCCGATAAAGTGGCGAAAATCATTGCAGCTAACAAAAGCTGATCGTTCGAAGGATTTTCAGCCATAAAAAAAGCAGCCTCTCAGGGCTGCTTTTTTTTGCTCACAGAACAGTCAGATTTGGATCTGTTCTCAGCGAGCTAACTCATCAAGCATGCCGTGTTAATCGTTTCGCTTCAAGCCATTTCGGCCAGTTTCTCTGCCTTTCTCACAGAATGTTGTGACTGACAAAAAGTGACATTTTTTCGTGATCGAAATCCCACATTGAACGCTTTTTCGCGCTATGCTGAGAAGACCAAGACGGAAATGACAGAGAGGTAAGAACGATGATTCTGAACATTACCAGTAAACAAATGGACATCACTCCGGCAATCCGAAGCCATGTTGAAGACCGTCTCGCCAAGCTCGAAAAATGGCAAACCGACCTGATTAATCCACATATTGTCCTTTCCAAAGAGCCCAAAGAATTCGTGGCTGACGCCACTATTAACACACCTAACGGGACTCTGGTGGCCAGCGCCAAGCACGATGATATGTATACCGCTATCAACGATTTGATTGCCAAGCTCGAGCGTCAGCTGAATAAAGTTCAGCACAAGTCTGAAGCACGCCGCGCCAGTGCCAGCGTGAAAGACATCATTCCCGCCGACGAAGAGTCCTGATTTTCTTAACGCTGTTTCTTAACGCGCCTGCGGGCGCGTTTTTTATTGACAGCTTTTAAGCAGTACGGTTACTCTCAGGTCACTCTCTTTTCGGACATAACAATGAAACCTGATCTGTTTTTCTTCGCTTTCTTTTTTACCTTCCCCTGAACGGGAGGCCATTCGTCGTGTGAAAATGAAAGCGAAGACGAACACAGAAGCCTCCCAACCGGGAGGCTTTTTTTTTGGATAGCATACAGGTGAGCCCTATGAATCCCGATAATCCATTGCTGGCGCTACGCGATAAAATCAGCGCCGTGGATAAAAAACTTCTGACGCTGCTGGCCGAGCGTCGTTTGCTGGCAGTGGAAGTTGCACAAGCGAAACTGGCGACGCATCGCCCGATTCGGGATGTGGAGCGCGAACGCGCGCTACTGGAGAATCTCATCGTACTGGGTAAGGCACACAACCTGGATGCGCACTACATCACCCGTCTGTTCCAGCTGGTAATTGAAGATTCCGTGCTGACTCAGCAAGCGCTGCTGCAAAAAAACCTCAACCATCCCCATGCGCATGCCGCCCGTATCGCCTTCCTGGGCCCGAAAGGCTCTTACTCGCATCTTGCAGCACGCAACTACGCGTCGCGCCATTTCGATAGCATGGTGGAATGTGGCTGCCTGAAGTTTCACGACATCATCAAACAGGTCGAAAATGGCGTAGCTGATTACGCCGTGATGCCGATTGAGAATACCAGTTCAGGCTCGATCAACGATGTCTACGATCTGCTGCAACAGACCAGCCTCTCAATCGTGGGCGAGCTGACATTGCCTATCGACCACTGCGTGCTGGTGAATGGCCCCACCGATCTTCAGCAGATTGAGACGGTTTACAGCCATCCTCAACCGTTCCAGCAGTGCAGCCAGTTTATTAATCGTTTCCCGCACTGGAAAATCGAATACACCGAGAGTACCGCGGCAGCGATGGAGAAAGTGGCTGCGCTCAACTCACCTAAGGTGGCGGCGCTGGGCAGTGAGGCCGGCGGCGAACTGTATCAGCTGCAGGTGCTGGAACGTAATCTGGCGAATCAGCAGCAGAATCACACCCGCTTTATCGTGCTGGCCCGCAAAGCAATCGAGGTTTCCGACCAGGTGCCAGCGAAAACCACGCTGATTATGGCAACCGGCCAGCAGGCGGGTGCGCTGGTCGACGCGCTGCTGGTGCTGCGTCAGCACAACCTGATTATGAGCAAGCTGGAGTCCCGCCCGATTAATGGTAATCCGTGGGAAGAGATGTTTTACATAGATGTGCAGGGCAACCTGCAATCAGAGCGGATGCAGCAGGCGCTGCAGGAATTACAGACCATGACCCGCTCTCTGAAGGTACTGGGCTGTTACCCCAGCGAAAATGTGGTGCCCGCTGAACCTGGCGAATAAAAAGAAGAAAAAAGGCATCCAACTGGATGCCTTTTTCATTGATGGATGGCTGTCATTTATGGGCGGCTGTCATTGGCCGATCGCAACAGGCTTCGGCTTTCGACCAGGAAGCGTTTTGCGTGATCGCCAAACCACTGTTCAACCCGGTTAAAGCTGCCGATAAACGCCTGCTTGTCGCCCTGCTCCAGCAGCGCAATCGCTTCACCAAACCGCTGGTAATAGCGTTTTATCAGCGCCAGATTACTCTCTGAAGACATGATGATATCCGCATAGAGTTGCGGATCCTGAGCGAACAACCGCCCCACCATCGCCAGTTCAAGCCGGTAAATGGGCGACGAGAGCGCCAGCAGCTGATCCAGATTGACGTTCTCTTCGGCTAAATGCAGACCATAAGCGAAGGTAGCAAAGTGACGCAGCGCCTGAATGAATGCCATGTTCTGGTCATGCTCAACAGCGCTGATACGATGCAGACGCGCACCCCAGACCTGAATCTGCTCCAGGAACCACTGATACGCTTCCGGTTGTCTTCCATCACACCAGACCACCACCTGTTTTGCCAGGCTGCCGCTGTCCGGGCCAAACATCGGATGCAGACCCAGCACAGGCCCGTTATGGGCAGCCAGCATTGCCTGCAGAGGCCGGTTTTTGACCGACGCCAGATCGACCAGAATACAATCTTCCGGCAGTGGTGGCAGTTGGGCAATCACCTGCTCGGTCAGGTGAATCGGCACGCTAATGATCACCATTCCGGCATCGCTGAGCAGAGTCTCAGCCTGAGGCCAGTCCTCTTTATCCAGCGTTTTAACCGTGTAGCCTGATAGCCCGAGCATTTTTTCAAACAGCCGGCCCATCTGGCCCTTACCACCGACAATCACCACCGGGCGCAGTTCAGGACAGAGGGTTTTAAAGCCTTTATCATTCTCGCTGGTATAAGATTCCCGCATCACGCGACGCAGCACATCCTCAATCAGATCCGGTGGGACGCCGAGCGCTTCGGCCTCTTTACGACGGGAAGCCAGCATCGTCGCTTCACGCTCAGGCACATAGATAGGCAGGCCGTAACGGCTCTTCACCTCACCTACCTCGGCCACCAGTTCCAGTCGCTTAGCCAGCAGATCCAGCAGCGCTTTATCAACACTGTCAATTTGATCGCGTAACGCGGTCAGTTCAGCCACCATTGCTCTTACACCTCTTGTGACAGACGCGCCGACAGCACTCCCTGCAGATCCTGATGCATTTCACGCAGCAACGTTTCGGTCACTTCCCAGTTGATGCATGCATCGGTTACGGAAACACCATACTTCATTTCGCTGCGTGGCTGCTCAGAAGACTGGTTACCTTCATTGATATGGCTTTCCAGCATCAAACCAATGATTGAACGGTTCCCGTCTTTGATCTGCGCAATAGCGGATTCCGCTACGCCAGGCTGACGGCTGTAGTCTTTATTCGAATTACCATGGCTGCAATCTATCATTAAGGCCGGACGCAGTCCCGCCTTGAGCATCTCTTTTTCACACTGCGCGACATCTTCAGGACCGTAGTTCGGCGCTTTGCCGCCACGCAGGATCACGTGACCATCCGGATTGCCCTGAGTCTGCAGCAGGCAGACCTGACCGGCCTGATTAATCCCGACAAAACGGTGTGGCATTGCGGCAGCACGCATGGCGTTGATTGCCGTTCCCAGGCTGCCATCGGTGCCATTTTTAAAGCCTACCGGCATCGACAGGCCCGATGCCATTTCACGGTGCGTCTGAGATTCAGTGGTACGTGCGCCAATGGCAGACCAGCTGAACAGGTCGCCCAGATATTGCGGACTATTGGGATCCAGCGCTTCAGTGGCCAGAGGCAAACCCATTTCAACCAGGTTCACCAGCAGCTGGCGCGCAATGTGCAGACCCGCTTCCATATCAAACGAGTTATCCATGAAAGGATCGTTGATCAGCCCTTTCCAGCCGACGGTGGTACGAGGTTTTTCAAAATAGACGCGCATCACGATAAAGAGCTGATCTTTCAGCTGTTCAGAAAGGGTTTGCAGACGACGAGCATAGTCCAGTGCCACTTCGGTATCGTGAATTGAGCAGGGTCCGCACACTACCAGCAGACGCGGATCGCGGCCGGCAATAATGTCAGAGATGGTCTGGCGCGACGCCGCGACCTGATCCTGCTGTTCAGTGGTCAGTGGAAACTTCGCTTTCAGCTCTTCAGGCGTGATTAATACCTGTTCACCGGCGATATGCACATTGTTCAGCGCGTCTTTTTGCATGATGGCGATCCTTTGGCTCGTATTGGCAGTCATGGACTCCTCACTGAGGAATGCAAATACTGTATCACAGGCAATACATAGCGCAATATTATATGTACAGTTTTATTACCACGGATGAAGAAGGGTGCGAAATATACTTAAAATAAAAAATAAAATCATACATATAATAAAAACCTCAATCACAAAAAACCAAAGACAATTGTACAAATAAGTTTACAGTTAAGGTTATTGCCTTTCTTCTACCCACAGGCAGAATAAAAGAATCATTCTGTTCGCGCTGAGAGAGTTATGTACCCATCACCACAAAATATTTATCTGCGACCTTTTGAGCTCAGCGACGTATCTGCGTTTACCACTGCGGTTAATGCCTCGCTGGATAGCCTTATCCCATGGATGGTCTGGGCGCATCACGATTATCAGCCTCATGAAGCAGAAAGCTGGATCCGCTTTACCCACTGGCAACGGATGAAAGAGGAAGCGGAAGAGTTTGCCATCGTTGATCAGCATGACCAGCTGCTGGGGGGCGCAGGAATACGCTTTGCCCGTCATCCGGGTGACACCAGCGCAATTGGCTACTGGGTTCGCAGTGATGCACAGCGTCAGGGCATCGCCAGCCGCGCGGTGGCCGCGTTGCTGCCGCTGGGGTTTTCACGCCCAGAGACCCGGGTGATTGAGATTCTGGCAGCAGAGGATAACCTGGCCAGTCGGGGCGTGGCTGAGAAGTGCGGTGGTCAGTTCATTGGCTGTCGCTATGGCCTGATCGTATTAGAGGAAGGGCCGGTTAATACCGCGATTTATCATTTTCAGCGGCCGGACGACGGTTAACTGCAGGCAGTAAGGTTGACTGTGACATAAAAAAGGGGCTGGCAGATGCCAACCCCTTGTTTGCTATTAACTTTTAGATGTCGCGTTAGCGATACCTTAGTTAAGACGCTTTTTCAAGACACCATTGTTAAATAAGCTTTTTATTTATAAAACAGTTGGTTAACTCTATGTCTGGTGCAACCAAATGCGAACACGTACAAGCTGGGTAGTCAATTTGTGGACATCAAACTTGTCAGAGGATTAAGCGCCGCCGCTTCTTCTAAATGGTCTGGAGCAAAATGAGCATACTTCATGGTTTCACGGATGTTAGCGTGACCGAGTATTCTTTGAAGCACCAGAATGTTGCCACCGTTCATCATAAAATGGCTGGCAAAAGTGTGCCGTAGCACATGGGTCTTCTGACCTTCTATAAGCTGGATCGTAGTAGTAGCCAGCATCTTCTTGAAGTCCTGATAGCATGGCTTAAACATCCTGCCCTGCCTTTCCTTTAGCTCGTCATAAAGCCATGCCTGGATAGGAACCGTTCTGTTTTTACCGCCTTTAGTTTTAAAGAATGAAAGTTTATTAGGTGATAGCTGTGAACGGGTCAAGGTTTCCGCTTCAGTCCAGCGCGCACCAGTAGCCAGGCAAACTTTGCATATCATCTTTAAATCTGGCTTTCCGTAAAGCTCGCAGCCATTCAGAAGTTCTGTGATCTGCCTTAAGGTAAGCCAGGACATTTCCTTTTCGTCTTCCCGGAATGTCCTGACACCTTCCAGTGGGTTAGGTAAAGACCATTCCCCTAATCGCTTCAGTTCATTGAAAACAGCGGCAAGATAGTTTTGTTCTCTGTTGACAGTAATAGGCTTTACTTTCCACTTTGTTTCATCGTCGTGATAGCCATTAGAAATTTTACCCTTCAAGCGCTGGTCACGATAATGCGCCCAATCTTTTGCCGTCAATTGAGAAGCTATCGGATCACCTAGTCCGGCACACACAATATCTAATTTAGCCTTACGAGATTTGACGGCCTTGAGTGACTGCCCATGCAGAGAATCCCAGAGATTTATCAGCTCACTAAGCTTGCGGCGATCCTCCTTCTCTTTTATCCACGGTTTGTTTCCGGCCTCAGCGCGCGTGTAATCTTCAAAAGCTACCGCTTCACCTTTTGTCGCAAAGCTTTTCCTGACACGTCGACTGCCGCGCCCATCTAAATAAAAATCAGCTATCCATTCACCAGAAACAAGTTTCTTTATTGCCACCAAATCACCTGCTGTTTTTCAATTCTTGAACAAATGCGGCTAAACCTGGATTTCCTCTGTCGGAATAGCAACAAGCGCGGAATGACTCAGCCCACTGATAACCATCGTTCTGGAATAAATCATCTGAATTGTCAATGCCAGCATATTGGCTTGAAAGTTTTAAAGCTTTTTCTCTGCTAAGAGAAAAAGTGAATGCGTATTTAGGAGCAGGTGTATATTTATGGGTTTGAACATCTAATTCTCTAGGTAGCACAGTTACTTTGATCGTATTAGCTGGAGTCTGAAACAACACTCGGTAAGCAGCGTAGACAGCTGCTTTATTAGCCTCATACTTAATATTTCTTTCAACGTCACCTTTGAAAATGGTAGGTAAAATTTGTACATGCAAAGGTTTTTTACTCAGAACCTTATAAGAGCCGTTCTCTGGTGGATAGTCATTGTGATCTTCCATCATGGCTTTCGAATCTTTGAACATCTCAGGAGCAGCCCAAGCAGAGTGAGCAAAGGCAGCAAAACAGCAAATTGTGAGAGCTATTTTAATTTTCATAATGACCTAGTTATTTTCCATCAGTGTGAGATAAACCATTCCGACGCATTCAACATCTTCTATCTTACAATCAAAATTAGATGATGAATTTTTAATATTTATCTTGTTTCCTGGAATTCGGGATACTGTATAAACATCATTCACTCCATCAATATTTATTAACCATAATCCATTACCTATAGCTTTCACTTCTAGATCTACAATCCATTTATTACTCCCCTTTTCCACTAACGCTGGGTTATTCACCGTTTCTGCAATCAGACTAGGGTCGCATACCCATAAGCCTGTCTTGTTTAGCTCACCGTTAAAGAGGGAATATTTTTCAATCGTTACAATTTCACTGGATGACATTTGTTCACAATTGTTCCGCGCAATCATTTCACCAATGCCAGTAGCAAGCCATCTTAGAGAAACGCCAGTATCCAACGCACAGGTTATGACAACGTCGCCTGGGAAATAGTCGCGACGAACCCACGCACTCATTGTGCCGGAGGGAATCCCTAACAAGTCTCCAAGTTCTTTCTGCATGGTAAACCCGTAAGCATGCAGAATCCTCTGAACCACTTGCTTTCCGCCATTAGCTAAAAGCTGCTCGTACAATTCTTTCCCTTTAGTAAAATCATGCGGAGCTGCCTTTAATCTTACATTTTCAAGTTCGCCTGAAATTAGCCACTTCAAGTCCGCACCAGTATCTATAGCGCACTGGATAATGTAGTCACCGGGCAAGCTGCTTCTTGCAACCCAATTATTGATAGTTGGTAAGGGGATCTGCAAAAGATCAGCAAGCTCAGGTCTTGATCTAACACCATAAGAACTAAGGATTCTTTCTAAAATCTCTTTTGCATCACCTAAAGCGTTAGACATGATTCCCTCAAATATTCCATAGGGGTTACTTTACAATCACTCAATTGGATCATATCATCCACCCCGCAAGCCAAAATGCACGCCAATGCACTACAAAAGCTACCAACTGGAGATAATCCCCGATGACCAATCAAATTACAATACCTAGCGGCCCCGATCTGATGACCTATGAACAGTTCGCACAGGCTTATGGCTACAGCCTTCGCACCGTGAAGCAGATGGTTGAAGACGGTGATCTGCTTGTTATGCCACGTAAAAAAGTTGGTGGTGCCGCACGCATCAACATGGTTGCCTTCCGCGCGCGTTTGCTCGCTCAAGGTGTCAATTGCCGCTACGTCGCTGCGTAACAACTTAATTATTTAAGTTGAGCAAAGGAATGACCATGTTTGATTTTAAAACTTCCACCCATAGCCACTATGACGACGCCTGCCGCAAGTTTGCGCTGTCCCACAATATGGTGAAGCTGGCCCAGCAAGCTGACATGAAAGTGCAGACTCTTCGTAACAAACTGAATCCTGATCAGGTGCATCAGCTGACCGTTCCAGAAGTGCTGTTGCTTACTGATCTGACCGAAGACGCAACGCTGATGGATGGGATGCTGGCGCAGCTGCACTGTCTGCCATGTGTTCCTGTCAATGAACATGCCGCTGAAAAATTTCCGGCTTACGTGCTCAATGCTTCCGCCCAGGTCGGGACGCTTGCTGCCAGTGCTGCTAATCACGCCAGCATTACCACCTCATGCCGTCGCGGGATTGTTGAAGCTGCTAATACCGGCATTCGCTGCATGATGCTGGCGGCGCTCGCTGTCCAGAATCGCGTCCACTCTAACCCTGCGCTGTCGGGTACTGCTGATGTGTTAAGTGGTATCGGTGCATCTATCGGGATGGTGTGAAATATGGCCTTTTCAGTAGCTCCGCTTCTGAAGCGGCAAAGCCCGTCCCACGCATACGGCCACGGCTGGATTGCGGCAGATAAGGGCAGGCGCTGGCATCCGGCAATTTCACAGGCCGAACTGCTGGCAGGATTAACCGCTAAGAGGAAAGAAATATGGGTTACAAAGCTGAGAGTATCACTGTTCAGATGAACGCGGGGCAGCGTGCAAGTGCGCTTAATCATATCTCTGCGCTTCGTACCATGATGTACGGCGATTGCAGCCACGAACTCAAACGCTTTATCGCAGATATGCGTAATAAGTGTGATGAAAAGGCTGAGCAGAATGGCCGCGCACTGAGCGCTATTTTCTTTTTGGCGAATATCAGCAAAGAACGTCACAACGTTGATTTCAGTGAACTGACGAGTGACGAAGTAACGGCGCTGATTAGTGCAATGAACCACTTTCGTGCAGTCGTGAGTTTATTTCCAAAGAATCTGACGTTACCTAATTAATTAACCCAACGAAATTAAATGGCGTAAACCCGCCGGGCAATCTTTTGCCCGAATTTAGGAGAAAGAGAAATGCGAAATATCCAGACCCGTAATTTTAAAGCTGATGAGGACGCGCTGGCCGTCCTGCTGAGTAAGGCCAAAACCGAACAGCGTAGTGATGATGCGCTGTCCGTTTCTATCCGCCTGGCCGCACTGGCAATTCATGCCCGTAAAAATGAAATGTCCGCAGCGGAAATCATCGAGTTGCTGGACAAAGAGGCGGAACGCTTTGAGAACCAGGCGCAGGAGCTGCACTGATGGCTGACTCAATGGATCTGGTACAGCAGCGCGTGCAGGAAGAGCTGGCGCGCAATCTGGCTAACGCTACTCACCGCCCGGCAGGGGCGAGTGAGTTTTTCTGCCTGTCGTGCGGCGAAGAAATCCCGGAGAAGCGCCGCCGCGCACTGCCGGGCGTTTCCCTCTGCGTAACCTGCAAAGAAGTCAGTGAGCTTAAAAGTGCGCATTACAAAGGTGCGGCATTATGAAAACCATCCTTAAATGGGCTGGCAGCAAGTCCGGCCTGATGTCTGAACTGATTAAGCACCTGCCCTCCGGTGATCGTCTGGTTGAGCCGTTTGCCGGTTCATGTGCGGTCATGATGAATACGGATTACCCGGCCTATCTGGTGGCGGATGTTAATCCCGATCTCATCAACCTCTATCGTCAGGTTAAAGAGCATACGCGCCCGTTTATTGTCGTGGCGTTATCGCTCTTTAATCAGAACAAAACGGAAGAGAGTTATTATCAGGTCCGCGAAGACTTTAACTTCAACGCGGCACTGCCACTGCTGGAACGCGCTGCGCAATTCCTCTACCTGAACCGCCACGGCTACCGTGGCCTTTGCCGTTATAACAAACGCGGTGAATTCAATAATCCCTACGGCAATTATAAAGAGCCATATTTCCCGCTGGTCGAAATCGAAGCGTTTGCCGCGAAGGCTCAGCGCGCGACGTTTGAATGTCTGGGGTACAGCGAAACCCTGAACATGGTCCGTGCCGGTGATGTCGTTTACTGCGATCCGCCATATCACGGCACGTTTACCGCTTATCACACAGAAGGGTTCAGCGAAGATGATCAGCACTCGCTGGCCTGCATCCTGCTGGGTATCTCTGAACGTAACCCGGTCATCGTTTCAAACAGCGACACAATGTTTACCCGCAGTATCTTCCGCGAATTTGACCTGACAAAAGTCACTGCTGCTCGCTCTGTTGGCGTGGCCGCCGGTGAAAGTAAGCGCGCATCCGAAATCATCGCAGTGCGTCACATGAGTTTGGTGGTGTAATGACTCAGGTCTTCGCATATCCCTGGAATGCACCTAAAAAGGCAATCAATCCACAGCTGGACCCGGCGGAAGTTGCGCCGGTGTCCGCGCTTTCAAACCTGATCAGTCTTTATGCTGCAGATAACGAGCAGGAGCAGCTGCGCCGTGAGGCAATGAGTGATGAGGTTTGGGACCGCTACTTTTTCAACGAGTCCCGAGATCCTGTCCAGCGCGAAATTGTGCAGGACAGAATTGTCAGCCGGGCAAAGATGGCCCGCGAACAGCAGCAACACAATCCCGATCTGGTTATCGTGGCCGATGTAAGCGCCCAGCCTTCGCACATCAGTAAGCCTCTCATGGAGCGCATTAAGTTTTTCCACAATCTCGGCAGGCCACAGGCTTATTCCCGTTACCTGCGCGAAACCATCCGCCCCTGCCTTGAAAGACTAGCCCGCGTGCGCGAAAGCCAGATTTCAGTCTCATTCCGTTTTATGGCCGGTCATGACGGGCTTGACGGCCTGCTGGCGTTGCCTGAAATGAATCAGAATCAGGTCAAGCGTTTATCTACGCTGGTCGCTGCGCACATGAGCATGTGTCTTGATAAGGCCAGCGGCCATCTGTTTGTCAGTGATGACGTGACGCCGGAGCAGGTCCGCCAGGCATGGGAGATTGTTGCAGCAGAAGCGATGCGCCTGGACGTAACCCCCCCGGCTTTTGAGCAGCTGCGCGGCAAAAAGCGCCGCCGCAAGCCCGTGCCCTATGATCTGATCCCACCCTCGCTGGCCCGTATGCTTTGCGCGGACTGGTGGTATCGTAAGCTGTGGCAGCTGCGCTGTGAATGGCGTGAAGAGCAGCTGCGCGCTGTCTGCCTGGTCAACAAAAAAGCGTCTCCATACGTCAGCTTTGAAGCGGTGATCCATAAGCGTGAGCAGCGCCGTAAGTCTCTGGAGTTCTTCCGTTCACATGAGATGGTCAGCGATCAAGGTGATACGCTGGATATGGAAGATGTGGTAAATGCCAGCAACAGCAATCCGGCACACCGCCGCAATGAAATGATGGCCTGCGTTAAAGGGCTGGAGCTTATCGCGGAAATGCGCGGCGACTGCGCCATGTTTTACACCATCACTTGCCCGTCGCGCTTCCACGCCACCCTTAACAACGGCAGGCCCAATCCGAAGTGGACCACGGCCACGGTACGCCAGAGCAGTGATTATCTGGTGGATACCTTTGCCGCCTTCCGTAAGGCTATGCACAAAACCGGTATGCGCTGGTATGGCGTGCGGGTTGCAGAGCCGCATCACGACGGCACCGTACACTGGCACCTGCTGTGCTTCATGCGCAAAAAAGAGCGCCGTTCAGTCACCGCACTGCTGCGCAAATTCGCCATTCGCGAAGATCGCGAAGAGCTTGGCAGCAATACCGGGCCACGCTTTAAAGCTGAGCTGATTAACCCGCGCAAAGGTTCACCGACCAGTTATATCGCTAAATACGTCAGTAAAAATATTGATGGCCGTGGCCTGTCTGATGAAATCAGTGCAGAAACAGGTAAATCACTGCGTGACAGCGCGGAGAACGTCGGGGCGTGGGCGTCACTTCATCGCGTTCAGCAGTTCCGCTTCTTTGGCATTCCGGGCCGTCAGGCTTACCGGGAGCTGCGGCTGCTTGCCGGTCAGGCGTTGAGAAATCAGAGCGATAAAAAAGCCGGTGCGCCGGTGCTTGAAAACGCTCAGCTGGACGCCGTGCTGGCCGCTGCAGATGTGGGCTGCTTTGCCACCTACATCATGAAGCAGGGCGGCGTGCTGGTTCCACGTAAACATCACATCGTCAGAACTGCTTACGAGCTTAACGACGAGCCAACCCCTTACGGCGATCACGGCACCCGCATTTATGGCATCTGGTCCCCGTTAGTGGCGGGCCGTATCTGCACGCACGCAACAAAGTGGAAGATGGTCCGTAAGGCCGTTGACGTTCAGGAGGCGACAGCCGACCAGGGCGCTAGCGCCCCTTGGACTCGTGGCAATAACTGTCCCCCTGATGAAAAACTGAACATTTCAGGGGGCAATCCGGTATCTGTTGAACCTATTGAACCAGGTGAAACGCCTCTGTATGGCCCGGCAGGCTTTGACAATATGACCAGAAAACAGCGCCGGGATCTGCTGGCGCGTCTTCGGGTGGTGAAGCCGCGCCAGAAGCAGAGTTATAAGCAGGTAATTGACGATGTCCAGCGGGCTGCTCTTGTTGCAGAGCTGAAAACGAGGGGCTTTACAGGTGAAGAAAATGAAATAAATCTGCTTTTATGCGGTGGCAGTCTCAATTCAGGCGCTGGGATGCGCATTTTCTATAAGAACGGGCGGTTGCAGGAAGATGATAAATGGCGTCAATGGATCTGAACTAACACAGCTGCCATAAGCGAAGCCGTTAGTCAGGAGAAAGCAAGGCTTTATCTAATCAAAATAACAGGTTGTAACCACTGAAAGACTTACATTTCATTTTCAGATTAGGTCCGATTGAATGAAAAAACATTTCACATTTCGTAACGCATCTAATACTGTATGGTTATACAGTCTTTAGAGTAAAGGGAGGGTTAGATGGACACTCAAGATTTGGCACCGATAAACCGTAAGATGGCTTGCGTTCAGTTCATTGCTGAGGTGTCGCTCATAGCAAATTGCAAGCAATCTGACATGAAACTGGCGATGAGTATCATCGCTGAGTTAGCGCATTCGAGCTGCGAAAAAGTCTCCGACGATGAGATTTTTTACGCTGCGGAGTAGCGTGAGTTCGCAGCCAGGCATATTGATAACGTTGCTGGTGACAAAATTTATTTTTGGCACTGGCAAGGTTGAACAACGAGTACCACGAGGCGTTAGGCGATGGCCGGAAGCGATTCGAATTACCAGGTAATTTACCGGGGCGAAAACCTGACTGATTATGCGCCTGGCGGATTGGTTTTCTTTCAGCGGCCAAAAGAGAACGGCGGCGGCTTCTGGTTAGGCCGGACTTATGATTATGTTTTCTGGCTTGAGATTTCTGCCCCTGTCTCTCTTTCGCAGGGTCTTTTTTATCTGCAGGCGATTAAAAATTCTATCCTGGTTGAAACGAAATCTACCCCGCCAGATAACAATCTATCTCTGTTCTGACACTGTGCGCGTGAGTGCATGTCTATGCTGCATGAATCCGCAAGATCCCAAAAGGATCGTTTACCCTTCGGCCCGCCAGTACTGGCGGGCTTTTGTTTATGTCATGCACCTGCATGAAAACCACTGCATAAAGTGGGCAGGCGTGGCGGGGCTACGAGCGCGCGCAAGAGCTTTTAAAACACAAAATTTTGTTGTAAATTCGTAAGAAAATTTTACGGATTAATCCTATGTTAAAATACTGGCTTGCCTGGGGGAGTTTGTTTGCACTACTCATGGTTTTCATGGGGTCTATACCCTTTTCACCATTTGAAAAATGGTGGTTTACTGCGAACTTTATGTCCAATGTCGGAATCATAAAGGCATTTTTATCGGTTCTAATTTTATGCTTGGTTGCTTACTTGTTAATCATTGGTGCTGCTTATAAACGTTACTCATTCAGAATTGAGCAATTAAATTTTGGAGGAGTAAATGTTCTTTTTGATAACTCTGACATTCTGTTCAAAAAAACAATTAAGAATTACCTTGATACCAAGAGGAGCTTATTCAAGTTAGATGCTCATCATGATGCATTTGATGAAGTGCTTAACTCATATTTTGAATGCTATAATTTCATTAGGACAGAAATAAGAATCCTAAATTTGAAAAGGCAACGAGATAGAGAGCTATACAATATTGCAAATGAAGCTTTGAAGGTGCTGAATATTTTTCTGACTGAACATCAAAATAACTACAGGCGCTGGCATAAATATGTGTCAGAGAAGGATAGTGTTCTTACTCAGGATAAAAATAATAATGGGGATTTCATTTCATTGCCCTACCACTTAACACCTATAGGCACAGTGCAAATCCATTATTATCATTTTAATAAAATATTAGATGGATTCTCTGATGTGAATAAATTTTTTAGTGGTGAATTTGCTACTAAATTTAATGTTAACTTAAAGAAATGGAGTTAGTAATGCATAAAACTTTTTTGAGCTACCATCACGCAAATGAACAAGATTTAAAAGATGAACTAATAGAAAAGTTTGGGGGTGCTAATTTCATAGATAAATCCGTTAGTGATGGGGATATAAGTACGACAATAAGCGAAGAGTCCATTATGAGAAAGATTCGCGAAGACTATCTAGCTGATACGACGGTCACTATAGTGTTAATTGGGAGTGAAACGAAAAATAGGCCGTTTGTTAATTCTGAAATACAAGCTTCGCTTTGGGGTGACAACTATAATGGATTGATTGGTGTCATTAGAGACGAAATTTATGATTATGTTTTTACTCCAGCAACATGTGCAGATGGAGGTTGTGGGTGTGGGCTCAACCTTAGAAAGGTCGGGTGGGGATATGACTATTACTTGCCTTATTTAATAAAAGAAAATCATGTTTACCAAACAACGGTCCCGCATTACAACGATACGGATGTTTTTTGCTCACTAGTAAAATACTCTGATTTTATAAAAAACCCAGAATTTTACATAGATCAGGCTTTTGACAAAAGAAAAGCCATGGAACCTGCAGCTAAAAGAAACTCTGTAGATGTTCCTGCAATCCGCGCAAAATCATTGTTTAGTTGGTAAATGTATTGGAGCATATAAATTATGCTCCAATCCTTATATTATTCAGACTCTAATTCATAACGACTAAATTTTACTACCTCTTCTCCAAGCCAAACGTTAAGTTCTTCAAAACGCTTTTGCAATGGCATGAGTTCATTGCGCACAAACACCTTGCTGGCCTTTTCAATATCACCAAATCCGCCGGTGTTGTTCGGGATGATCCCCATTAGCTGGGGCGGCACGCGGTGAACGGCCAGCATGTCGTCGCGGCTCACGTTCTTGATGTTCAGAAACTCATCCTTTGCCGCCACCTCTGACAGCGGGATGATCTGGATGCCGTCCTTTTTCCCGTTCGGGCTGTACATAAACAGGTTGCGGAAGTTGCCAGGGCCCTTTGCGCTTTTCATGGCACCGCGGATATTGTCCACGTCCTGCTGGCTCTGCGCCGGGTCGGTCATGTACATGATGAAACCCGCATGACTGCCGTTAAGGTAATACTTGCGACGGAACAGCGTAGCCGACTCATTCAGCAGCGCCGACGGGATAGCCGACAGGTAGCCCGGCAGGCCGTAAATCTCCTGATTGATGTCCGGCTCCATCAGGTGAAACACACTACCCTTCGCAAACTCATACGGCTCCGTGTTAATGCCATAGTGCGCATACCAATACGTATCCAGGTCAAGGCCGCGCCGGGTGAACTTCGCCAGCGATGGCTCCAGCTTCAGCGCGTTACCGAGGCGGCTGGTCCGCTTCTCCAGGTAGGCATTACCGAAAATCAGGTAATCCAGCGCAAAGCGGCTGAACGCCTGCTGACTCAGCAGGCGATGCGGGATAAAGGTACTCGCCAGAATATTGCACTTTACGCTGATAGGTGAGCTGTGATGCACGGCGGCGCGGAAGGTGCGCGCCAGCCCGTCAACGCTCACGGGTGGTTCATACCAGCGATCATTGATAACGCACTCCACGTAGTCCAGCAGTTCGCGGCGGTCCAGCACCGGGATCGGGTCGCCAAAGGTAAACGCCTCCGACGCTGCCCTGCTGGTCATGTTATCTGGCTGCGGCACGGGCTGCGTGCGGGTGCGGTTCCTGCGTTTGCTCATCAGTAAATCTCCACAATGTTCTGCGTGTGTGCCGCCTGTCCCTGCAGCGGCTCGTTTGCCAGCGCGTGCATGGTCGCCCAGGCTAAATCGCCGTGGCTGACTTCTTCGCTGCGGCTGGTTTCATAGGTCGGACGGTTGCCGCTGGCCGTGGTGGCCTTGCGGATAGACATGAATGACTGCGCGATGTCGAGGTGGCTGGCGTCAAACTCCAGCCGCCCGCTGGCGATGGTGTCGTAAGCCTTCAGCACCAGGGCGTTTTTCACGTTCGGGTTATAGACAAATTCTTTCACCTGCGGGAAGAAGGCTTTGACGTTCTCATACACGCCCAGCCCGACGCCGGTGGAGTCGATTCCGATATAGGTCACGTTATACTGCTGCGTCAGCGTTCTGATGGCGTCAGCCTGCGCACGGAAGTCCATCCCGCGCCACTGGTGGCGCTCAAGGATACGGAACTTACCGCCCGGCACGGCGGGCGGTGCCATGACCACGCATCCGGCGCTGTCGCCGTTCTGCGTTCCCTTCGCCGGGTCATAGCCGATCCACACTTCTTTCCAGCCGAACGGGCGCAGCGCCAGCGCCTCAAAGTCGCTCCAGACTTCCCAGCTGTCTACCATGCACTTCTGCAGCATGGCCAGCTGGAACACCGACGCCAGATCGTCCATGAAGACGCACATCAGCAGGTTCTGGTAGTCCTCCGGGCTGTAGCGCGTGCGCAACTGCTCCAGGTCAAACAGGTCACAGCCGCCGCGCACTGCATCTTCAACCGTGACGATCTGGCGAAACTGTCCGTCTTCGCAGAGGCGACCGGCGGCCAGTGACTGATGGCTGAGATCGATATCAACCCTGTCCGCTTTGGCCCGGCCCTTGTTGAACTGCGAACCAGACCAGAACGGATAGGCGCTGTGCGTCAGGCTGGACGGGGTGGAAAAGTAGGTTTCGCGCCACTTCTTGTGCAGCGCCATGCCGGACGCCACTTTCTGCAGTTCCTGAAACTTCGGGATCCAGAAATATTCATCCAGGTACAGGTTGCCGTGATAGCTCTGCGCGGTACGGGCGTTGGTGCCTAAAAAGTACAGGCACGCGCCGTTACTGAGCGTCATCGGGTCGCCCTTCAGGTCTACGTCCACCTCGCGGGCAAACTCGATAATGTACTGCTTAAAGACGTGCGCCTGCGCCTTACTGGCTGACAGGAATATCTGATTGCGCCCGGTGGTCAGCGCATCGATCAGCGCCTCGCGGGCAAAAAAGAAGGTCGCACCAATCTGGCGCGACTTCAGCAGATTGCGTACCGAATATTTATTTCCGGCTTCCCACCACTGGCGCTGATAGCCGAACATCGAGCTGTGGAAAACCTCCTGCAGCTTCTCAATCTGTTCGTCGCTGAACAGGTTCTTTTCCGGGGGCTTACGCGGGCCTTTGTTCCGGTTCTCAACGTTCGGGTTGAGGTCCGCTTCATTGCCGCCGTTGCTGAATTTACCGATCCGGGCGTGGCGCTCTGACTGGCGCGCCAGCAGGTCGATTTCCTTAAAATCCTTCCCTTCCTTCTGCTCCTTCATGATGAGCTGGCAGTAGCGTGCGGCTGTGGTCAGCTGCATCCGATCCAGCGGGCCATAGTCGCCCCACTTATCGCGCTTTTTCCAGCTGTGAACGGTTGCGGGTTTCTCTCCCAGCATTTCAGCAATGCGGGCGATACGGTATCCCTGAAAGTACAGCAGTAAAGCCTGCCTGCGGGGATCGAGGTCGTCGGGGGCGGGTGTCATGTTCATGCAGCCAAAATACGGCCCCGCCGCTTCCTTTTCCGCCATCCCTCATTGTGTGGTTTCCCGCACAACGTCCGCGCGTTGTTTCGATACCCCTGCCGCCACAACCATAGAGCCTCACAGAGTTTTACTGACCGGAGCCTGGACAATGGCAAAGAAAGCAAAGCGTTTTCGTATCGGGGTGGAAGGTGCCACCACGGACGGGCGCACTATCGAGCGCAGCTGGCTTGAGCAGATGGCGGCAAATTACAGCCCTGAGCTGTATACCGCCGTGATCAACATGGAGCACATCAAGGGCTACACACCAGACAGTCCGTTTCGTCGCTTCGGCGTAGTGGAAGCGCTGGACGCTGAAGAAATCAGCGACGGCCCGCTGAAGGGCAAGCTGGGGCTGTATGCCCTGATCAACCCGACTGACGAGCTGGTCACGCTGACTGGCACCATGCAGAAAATCTTTACCTCTATGGAAATCCGCCCGGAATTCGCGGACACCGGCGCGGCCTATCTGATTGGCCTGGCCGTTACCGACGATCCGGCCAGCCTCGGCACGGAAATGCTGCAGTTCAGCGCCAGCGCCGGGGCGAACCCGCTGGCAAACCGCAAGCAGCATCCTGACAACGTTTTCTCTGCCGCTGAAGAAACCCTGATCGAGTTTGAGAACGTGGCCGACGAAAAGCCCGCCCTGTTTACCCGCATCAAAGCGATGTTCAGCAGACAGCAGCAGACCGACGCGGCGCGCTTCAGCGACGTGCATCAGGCCGTTGAGCTGATTGCCACCGAGCAGCAGGACCTGAGCGCGCGCATTGAAACGGCGCTGAGCGAACAGGCCGACAGCCTGAAATCGCATTTCAGCAGTGCGCTGGGTGAGGAAGTGCTGAAGCGCGAAAAGCTGCAGGCGGACTTTACCGAACTGCAGCAGCAGCTGAGCCGGGAAGATGGCCGCCAGCAGGTCCGCCCGCGCACGCAGGGTAACGGCAGCGGCGGCGAAGTGCGCACCGACTGCTGATACAGCGGCGGCAAACCTTTTTAACGAACAGAGAAAGCGAAGCGATGAAAAATACTACCCGTTTTAAGCTGAATGCTTACATGTCGGTGCTGGCAGAAATCAACAAGATTGATCTGTCCGCGCTGAACAGCAAATTCACCATCGAGCCGTCCGTGTCGCAGACGCTGGAAAGCAAAATTCAGGAGTCGTCCGCGTTCCTGCAGGCCATCAACATCATGCCGGTCAGTGAGCAGAGCGGCGAACGGCTGGGGCTGGGGATCGGCACCACCATTGCAGGCACCACCGATACCACCCAGAAAGAGCGCGAGCCGACCGATCCGACCTACATTGACGGCGATGGCTACAAATGCACGCAGACCAACTTTGACACGGCGCTGCCTTATTCAAAGCTGGACATGTGGGCGAAGTTCAGCGATTTCCAGGTGCGCATCCGTGACGCCATCGTGAAGCGTCAGGCGCTGGACCGCATCATGATCGGCTTCAACGGCCTGAAGCGTGAGAAGACCTCCAACCGCGTGCAGAACCCGCTGCTGCAGGACGTGAATATTGGCTGGCTGGAAAAAATCCGCCAGGAAAAACCGGCGCAGGTGCTGGGTCAGCACATCGGTGACGACGGCAAGGTGGTGTCGGACAAAATCACCGTGGGTAAAAACGGCCTGTTCCGTAACCTGGACGCGGTTGTGATGGGCGCGGTGTCGGAAAAAATCGGCGTGCAGTATCAGGACGACACCGAACTGGTGGTGATCTGCGGACGCCAGTTGCTGGCTGATAAGTATTTCCCGCTGGTCAACCAGAGCCAGCCCAACACCGAAGCACTGGCCGCTGATCTGATCATCAGCCAGAAGCGCATCGGCGGCCTGCAGGCGGTCCGCGCTCCGTACTTCCCGGCGAATGCGCTGCTGATCACCCGCCTGGATAACCTGTCCATCTACTGGCAGGAAGAAACCCGCCGCCGCTCGATCATCGACAACCCGAAACGTGACCGCATCGAAAACCTTGAGTCGGTTAACGAGGCTTACGTGGTTGAGGACTACGACTGCACCTGCCTGGTGGAAAACATCGAGCTGCTGGAGCCGGAGCCGGAGAAAGAGCCGGGCGAAATGAGCGAAGCGGAAATCGCACGCATCGCCGCCGTGGCGGCCAGCGTGGTGAAGTCCATGAGCGGCGCGGGTGACTCAACCGGCAGCGCTGGCGCTGACCAGAACGCCGGAGCGTAACCCGTGAGCAATCCTTTCCGCGCGCATACGCGCTTTATTCAGGCACAGGAGGCCGCCCGGTCGGGCGGCAGTGGCCGCAGCACAAAGGGCTATGACCTGATGCTGCTGCAGCTGAACGAAGACCGCCGCCGCCTCAAGGGTATTCAGTCCAACGTCCGAAAGGCCGAAATCAAGGTGGAGGTGCTGCCGAAGTACGCCGCCTGGGCTGAAGGCGTGCTGAGCGCGGACGGCGCGCAGCAGGACGACGTGCTGATGTACGTGATGCTGTGGCGCATTGACGCCGGTGACTATACCGGTGCGCTCGCAATTGGCCGCCACGCGCTGAAACACGGCTGGGTGATGCCGCTGGGAAGCCGCACCACGGCGACGGTGCTGGCCGAAGAAATTGCCGACGCGGCAAAGGCCGCCATCCTGGCAAAGACGCCTTTTGATCCGGCCCTGCTGCTGGAGGCGCTGGAGGTGGTGGACGCACACGACATGCCCGATCAGTCGCGCGCCCGTCTGCACAAGTCCATCGGCTGGGTGCTGACGGAAAGCAGCCCGGCGTCAGCGCTGAACCATCTGAAGCGCGCCCTGCAGCTGGACGAGAAATGCGGCGTTAAAAAAGACATTGAGCAGTTGGAGCGGAAAATCCGTAACGCCAGCTGATAACCGGACGTGCCCACGCGCGGGGCGGCACGGGGTGGCGACAGGCAGCGCCGCATCAAAACCCCGTCCACCGCCCACCTATTCAGGAGTAACAGAGCAATGGAATTTATCGCGCCACAGAAGGCGACGGCAGCGCCGGACATCATCCCCAATAACTCATTCTGGCCGGACGTTGATCTGGCGAAGTTCCGCAGCGTCATGCGCGTTGACGGCACCGTGACGCCGGAGCGTCTGCGTCAGGTGGTGCTGACCGCGATGGCGGAGGTTAACGCGGAGCTTTACCCGTGGCGTGAGCGGCAGGAGCTGGCCGGTCATAACGGCCTGGCCGACGTTCCGGCTGAGAAGCTGGCCGGTGAGAGCGTGCGCCTGCATCACTACATGAATGCGGTGTGGTGCTGGACGCGTGCGGTACTGAACGAGCGCTATCAGGACTTTGACGCCACCGCAACAGCAGTTAAGCGCGGCGAAGAACTGAATGATGCCAGCGGCGACCTGTGGCGCGATGCGCGCTGGGCCATCAGCCGCGTGCAGGACATGCCGCACTGCACCGTGGAGCTTATCTGATGAAAGTGCGTGCGCAGCAGTATGACACGGTGGACGCACTCTGCTGGCGTCACTACGGGCGCACGCAGGGGATGACGGAACAGGTACTGCAGGCAAATCCGGGGCTGGCGGAGCACGGCCCCCTCTTACCGCACGGGCTGGAGGTGGAGTTGCCGGACGTGACAACGACGGCCACCGTGCAGGCCGTCCAGCTTTGGGACTGAATCATGTGGGAAAAAATCAGCACCTTTATCACCTGGTGCATGGCGGTAGTGATGGCGTGGCTGGGCGGCATGGACCTGAAGGACATGTCCACCGTGGCCGGGGTATTCATCGGCCTGCTGATGGCGCTTATCAGCTGGTACTACAAACACAAAACCTATCAGCTGCTGCTGAGCGGGCGCATCACGCGGGGTGATTATGAATCTGCAGATCGTTAAGCGCTGCGCCGTGGGCGTGGTGCTGGCACTGGCCGCCACGCTGCCCGGTTTTCAGCAGCTGCACACCTCCGTGGAGGGGCTGCGGCTCATTGCCGATTATGAGGGCTGCCGCCTGCAGCCGTACCAGTGCAGCGCGGGGAAGTGGACCGACGGGATCGGCAACACCTCCGGCGTGGTGCCGGGCAGGTCCATTACGGAACGGCAGGCGGCGGGGAATTTCATCACCAACGTGTTACGCACCGAGGCGGCACTGGCGCGCTGCGTGGCGGTCTCCATGCCGCAGCAGGTTTATGACGCGCTGGTGTCGCTGGCGTTCAACGTCGGCACCGGCAACGTCTGCGGCTCTACGATGGTGGCGCTGCTGAAAAAGGGCCAGTGGCGCGAGGCGTGTTATCAGCTGCCGCGCTGGGTGTACGTGAAAGGCGTATTCAATCAGGGGCTGGATAACCGGCGCGGGCGAGAGATGGCCTGGTGCCTAAAAGGAGTCTGAAATGCAGATGGTTAAAAAATGGTGGTTTACGGCGTTACTCACCGTCCTGCTGACGCTGGTCAGCATCAGTCACGGCAGCTTTGCGGGCTATCCGCTGGCGGCCCTGCTGTGGGCTGACTTCTTCGCGTGGGTTGTTGCAGGCTTTACCGGCCTGTACGCCTGCAGCCTTACCGGCGGAGATCGTAAGCGGGTGTTTGTCTGGCTGCTGAAGTTTGCGCAGCTGTCTGACCGCATTCCGATCAGGTGGTATCACCGCATATTTATTGCGGGAGTAATGTGCGCGGCGGGCTGGAAGCTGACGGCGTTTATCGGGCTGCTTGCGGCATTTTATTGCCTGATGATCAGGCTCGAGCTTGAGCGGGTGGCAGCATGATTCGCGCACTGGCGGCCATCGTGTTGAGCCTGATGGTTTATGCAGGCGCGCAGTGTTACCGGCTGAGCAGCGCCATAGCCAGAATTAACGCGCAGCAGACCGCGATTGCGGACCAGGCCAGAAAGCTGAGCCAGAAAAACAGCCAGCTGATTGCCCTGAACATTCTGACGCAGACCAGCAGCCAGGCACAGACGCAGCTTTACGCCGCCGCCGAACGCAACGGCCAGCTGCTGCGCGACCGGCAGCGAAAGATTGAGGAGCTGAAACGTGAAAATGAAGACCTGCGCCGCTGGAGTGATACCACTCTGCCTGATCCTGTTGTCCGGCTGCGCCAGCGACCGGCCCTCTCAGGAGGTGAATCTTACCGTGAGTGGCTGTCCGAAAATCACCCGCTGCCAGCTGGACCCGGCAGCGCCGCGCACTAACGGCGATCTTCTGGCCCTGCTGGACGAAACCGAGGCCGCCTGGGCGGCATGTGCCGGTAAGGTGGATACCATCATCAGCTGTCAGGAAAAAGACGATGAACAAGCCGCAGTCCTTACGCAGCGCACTGAATAAGTCGGTCCCCTACGTTGCCGAAAACCCGGACCGCCTGCACCTGTTCGTGGACAGCGGCCAGCTGGTCGCCACGTCCGCCGCGTCCCTGTCGTGGGAGTATCGCTATACGCTGAACGTGGTGATCACCGACTTCACCGGCGACCAGAATCTACTGATGGCCCCGGTGCTGTTGTGGCTGCGGGAAAACCAGCCCGATGCGCTGCAGAACAGCGACGCGCGCGAAAACGTGTTTTCGTTTGAGGTCGATATTCTTGCTAATGACCGCTGCGACATCAGCATGGACCTGAAGCTGACCGAGCGCGTGATAGCGACCGTGGAGGACGGGAAGGCGCACATTGAGGCGGTGCCGGAACCTGAAGTACCGGAGGAATTCTGGACGGTGAAGCATGGCTGAACTGCATGAAATGGATGCCTGGCTGTCTGCGCTTCTCTCACAGCTGGAACCGGCAGCCCGGAAAAAGATGCTGCGCGAGGTGGCACGCGACGTGCGCCGCATTCAGCAGGCAAACATCACTGCACAACGTTCCCCGGACGGCACCGCATGGGAGCCGCGCCGCGTTAGTGCCCGCACAAAACAGGGACGCATAAAGCGAAAAATGTTCACCAAGCTTAAAACATCTAAGTTTTTGAGGACTAAAGCCAGCGCTAATGAGGCTGAAATAGGGTTTACGGGGCGGACTCAGCAGATTGCTCGAGTTCATCACTACGGGCTGCGGGATAGGGTATGTCGCAGGGGCATCGAAGTAAAATATGCGCAGCGTTCTTTGATAGGTTTAAACCAAGAAGTAGAGGTTATTGTATTAAATTTGCTAACGTCTTTACTAAAAATTTAAACACATTTGTTTTTTATAAAACCTGAAGAAACTTTAAAAAAAGCCTAATTAATAACCACTATTAGGCTTGTGAGGTTTTTTAAAATAAAAAATAAATATTTTTTAAACTATTATACTTCCTTCAGTTCCAAAGGAATCTTTGGCTTCATTTATTAAATCCTCCCAAGGCCATTGTATTGTTACATACTTTCTATATATTAGGATTGTTCGATCGATAGCAGTTACCTCATCAGTTGCATCGTTATATGAAAGAACCAATCCTCTATCATTATTGTCAACCTGTAATTCCTCTATTTTCTGAAGGACAGTTCTAAGGTTGCCTTTCAAAATCCGAGGTTGTCTTTTTGATGCGACTTTGAATATTGAATTAAGTTCTAACCCATTAATTAGCTCAGCGTCACTAGAGTCCATTATGACAGCCATAGCATGTGCATAAATACCAGTTGTTTCTGTTCTTCGACGTATACCTGAAGAAATATCTTTAGCGAACTTTTGATATCTTGAGTTGAGTTGATCGGCATACTTCATAGCTGCATCTACGAACTTAGCATGATCATCTATCTTTGTAAGCGAGGAGCACTCTTCCTCAATGTCTGCTTCATCCAGAATATTTAAGGAGAGTTGTTGTAGTATGCCTACATTTCCGTAGCAGTCGTCAAGCATACATTTTTTTAAGTGATCAGATAATTTGACATTTAATGTGTTTGAACCGCTAACAATGACCCTATCTAAATCAGATCTGCTCCACGAAATTGGGATTTCTTCGATGCGAGTTGCAAGATCCGGGTTTAAAAATATCAACAAATTCGTCTTTGTCCAAACACCAATAATGACAAAAAAACATTTATAGTCCCACAAGGCTTTTAAATCGTAAGCGAATATCTCTCTTTCATTTGTATTTAAGTAATGAAAGTCTTCTACAACTACTTTCCTTCCAGACTCATTTATTATTGCAGCAATAAACCGCAAGTCGTTAATATCCTGTCCGACCTTTCCCTTTTTAATTATTTCTTCTTCAGATGTTTCAAATCCAAGTTTGACTTTTAGCTTTGCAATTAAACCGATACCGCCTTCACCCGAACTTTCCATCTTGCCTTTTATTGAGTCTTTTTCTGTCCGCTCTAAAATCAAGCTAATGTCAAGTTGAGAAAGAATATCCATGTAAATATCGAGAACTGTCGTTTTTAATCTACATTGAACAACGATAGCGTCAGGAATGTTTTTTTGTCTCAACCAAGACTTACCACACTTTGATTCTCCTCTTAAAGCAAGATGAATCGGCCTGAGTAATTTTTTGGCAATCTCTTTATCTAAATTACCTCTATCTACATACGAATCAGCAAGTATTGTAGGAGATATTCCAAAAACTTCGTGGACTTGTTTTTTCATTTATACCCTCTCTTTTTTGTATTGTTTATCACACAATCATTAGAAAGGGAATGTTTCGTAGTTCTAATAGATCATAGAGCTATGAATACACAACTCACCGAAATCATGCGCCTTATCACCAACCTGATCCGCACCGGCACCGTGTCCGAGGTTGATCCGGTGAACTGGCTGTGCCGGGTGAAAACGGGCGACCTTGAAACCAACTGGATTAACTGGCTCACCCTGCGCGCCGGTAGCACCCGCACATGGTGGAAACCCACCGTCGGGGAGCAGGTTGTGCTGCTGAGCCTGGGCGGCAATCTTGAAACCGCCTTTGCGCTGCCTGCCATTTATTCCGAAGCCTTCCCGCCGCCCGACTATTCAGAAGACGGCACCACCACCGTGTTTAAGGACGGTGGCTGGTTTCAGTACGAGCCGGAAACGGGCCAGTTGCTGATTAAGAACATCAAAAGTGTGCGCATTGAAGCGGCAGACGGCATTCAGCTGATCACCGATGCGCTGGGGATAGAGGCAAGCCAGACACGGATTAACGGTGACACCACGATGAACGGTGATGTGACCCACGGCGGCGGTTCAATGAGTTCTAACGGCGTGATTGCTGATAAGCACTTACACAACAAAGTGAAGGCCGGCACCGATATGTCAGGAGGCCCGCAATGATGTACCTCGGCATGAACCGCGATAACGGCAAAGCTATTACCGATATCGATCACATCCGGCAAAGCATGCGCGACATCCTGATTACCCCGGAAGGCAGCCGCATCGCACGGCGTGATTACGGCTCGCTGCTGTCGGTGCTGATTGACCAGCCACAGAACGACGTGCTCCACCTGCAGATAATGGCTGCAGTGTATGTCGCCATCAGCCGCTGGGAACCTCGCGTGAGGCTGAGTACTGTAAACCTTACCAGCGACTTTGACGGCTCTATGCAGGTTGATCTGACCGGCCAGCGCGCCGACGGCTCACCGGTTGCCATGTCTGTCTCTACGGGGGTGAAAAGTGGCGGTAATTGATCTTTCCCAGCTGCCCGCACCGCAGATTATTGAGGTGCCGGACTTTGAAACGCTGCTCGCAGAGCGTAAAGAGGCGCTGATTGCGCTTTATCCAGCGGATGAACAGGCTGCCATGCGCCGCGTGCTGGCTCTGGAGTCTGACCCGATTGTGAAAAGTCTGCAGGAAAACACCTACCGCGAAATCCTGTTGCGCCAGCGCATCAATGAGGCGGCGCAGGCTGTGATGGTGGCCTACGCAATCGGCAGCGATCTGGACCAACAGGCCGCCCGTAATAACGTGAAGCGCCTGACCATTACGCCTGCGAATCCCGACGCGGTGCCGCCGGTGGATGCGGTGATGGAATCGGACGACGCACTGCGCGTGCGCGTGCCGGAGGCGTTTGAGGGGCTGAGCGTGGCCGGACCGACGGGCGCGTATGAGTTTCACGCTAAAAGCGCCGATGGCCGGGTGCAGGACGTATCCGCCATCAGTCCGTCACCTGCGACGGTGCTGATCACCGTCCTGAGCCGTGAGGGCGACGGCACGGCGGCAGCGGATTTGCTGACTACAGTGGACGCCGCGCTGAACGCAGACAGCGTGCGCCCGGTGGCCGACCGCGTGACGGTTCAGGGGGCGACCATCCGCAGCTACAGCGTGAAGGCCAACCTGCACCTGTTCGACGGCGTGGCCGCCGGTCCCTGCCTTGAGGCGGCAAATGCGAAGCTGGCCGCTTACCTGACCGAGCAGAAAAAGCTGGGCCGCAGCGTGCGGCGTGAGTCCTACGGGGCGGTGATGCGCGTGGCCGGTGTGGACTGGGTGGAAATCACCGAACCGGCGCAGGACATCATCATGGACCGCACGCAGGCGGGCTACTGCACCGGCACGGACATTTCCGTGGCGGGCGATCAGGGGGCGACATGAGCAACAGCAGCCTGATGCCGCCCGGTTCGTCTGCGCTGGAGCGCCGCCTGGCGCAGGCGTGCAGCGGGATTTCCGGGCTGAACGTGCCGCTGCGCGACCTGTGGAACCCGGCCACCTGCCCGGTGAGCTTTCTGCCCTATCTGGCCTGGGCCTTTTCAGTTGACCGCTGGGACGAAAGCTGGGCTGAGAGCGTCAAACGGCAGGTGGTGAGCGATGCGTTTTATATTCATCAGCACAAAGGCACCATCAGCGCCATCCGCCGCGTGGTGGAGCCGTTCGGCTTCCTGATCCGGGTTATTGAGTGGTGGAAAACCAGTGAGCCGCCCGGCACGTTCCGGCTGGACATTGGCGTGCAGGACCAGGGCATTACTGAAGAAACCTATCAGGAGCTTGAGCGGCTGATCAGCGATGCAAAACCCTGCAGCCGTCACCTGCTTGGAATGTCCATCAACCTGCAGGTCAGCGGTGAAACACGCATGGCAGCAGCCAGCTATGACGGTGATGACCTGACCGTTTACCCGTACACCCCGGAAATTATCTCCGTCAGCGGCGCGGCTTATGGCGGCGCGGCGGTACACGTTATTGACCTGATGGAAGTTGGACCATGACACAAAAATACTATGCGATCGTAACCAACCTGGGCGCGGCGAAGATTGCCAACGCCGCCGCGCTCGGCACAAAACTGAACATCACACAGATGGCCGTGGGCGACGGCGGCGGCACGCTGCCGACGCCGAACGCCAGCCAGACAAAGCTGGTTAACGAGGTGCGCCGCGCCGCTATCAATTCGCTGAGCAATGATGCGGCCAATGCCAGCCAGGTGATTGCTGAGCAGGTGATCCCTGAAGCGGAGGGCGGATTCTGGATCCGGGAAATGGGGCTGTTTGATGCGGACGGGACGCTGATTGCGGTGTGTAACACGCCGGAAACCTACAAGCCCGCGCTGCAGGAGGGCAGCGGCCGCACGCAGACCGTGCGCATGATCCTGATCGTTAACAGCACTGACGCTATCACCCTGAAAATTGACCCTTCCGTAGTGCTGGCAACGAGGCAGTATGTTGACAGCAAGGTGAGTCAGGCCGTGATTGAGGTCAGGCAGTACGCGGATGACCTGATGGCTAAGCACATCGCCGCTGCTGACCCGCATAAGCAGTACGCGCCTAAAGAAAGCCCGTTATTCACCGGAGCGCCAAAAGCCCCGACGCCTTCAGCGGGTAACAGTTCAACGCTGCTTGCCACAACGGCTTTTGTGCAGGCCGCTATTGCGCAGCTGGTAGCGTCTTCCCCGGAGGCGCTGGACACGCTGAACGAACTGGCGGCGGCGCTGGGTAACGATCCGAACTTTGCCACCACAATGACCAATCAGCTTGCGGCGCGCGCGCTGCTTGCGGGTAACGTTAATCAGCAGTTTTCTGTCAAAGACGCCTCCGCAGATGGACATGCAGTTAATCGCGGGCAAATGAACACTGCGCTGGCTTTGCGCGCCCTGCTGGGCGGCTCGCCGTCCCAGAAGTTCCTGGTGATGAGTGCGCCCACGGATGGCAGCGCCGCCGTGCCGGTTTCGCTGCTGAATGACGGACTGAGTAAAAAAGCCAACGTAAATGGCAATGACCAGACGGATTTTTATGTACGCAATAGCGGCGAAACAAACGCCGCTGTAAGCAATGCTCGCCTGAATTACGTGCTGGGAGGTTATGCCTTTAAGGGCGGTGATGCTGGCCAGGGCTTTGTCGTGGCGGGCGGTACAGGTGCTAACAGCGCCGTCGCTTACGGGCAATTTCAGGCTGGCACTAACGGAAACGGTGCCTGGACGAAGCTACCGAACGGCGCGCAGTGGTGCCGTCAGAACCTGAGTATCCCGGCAAAAACTAATGTCATCTGGACATATCCGGCAGGCTTTACGGCTCCGCCGGCCATATTCATAACCGGCATCAACGGCGATCCGGCGGTATGGTCAACTGGCGTCGGTGCAGGTAACGCCGGTATCTATAACAACAATGATTCGGCCCTTAACGTTAACCTTCTGGCAATCTGGTGATGAACATGAGCACACAGGAAAATTTTGCAGCTGAGCAGAGCGAGGCGGACCAGGTTCAACCTTTTGAGAATCGTTACTTTGTGTCGGTTAATGCCGGGCACTATATCGACGCCATGATGATTGCCTTCAGCCAGGCCGATGCAGAGAACTATTCTGCCATGGAGCTGGCAGAGCTGACGCAGGCGCAGTTTGAATCTGTCGGGCAGGATTGTCAGCTTATCAGCGGCGAGATTGTGAAAGGCTCGCCAATGGTTGCTGAACTCAGCACGCAGGCGAAGCAGGCCATCCTTGCCGCCCGTCTTCGCGAGGCTACGCAAAAAGTGCAGATGCTGCAGGATGCGGTTGACCTGGATATGGCAACGGATGAGGAAAAGACGCAGCTGACTGCGTGGAAAAAATACCGCGTACTGCTGAACCGGACAGATGCAGATACACAGTCGCCGGAGGAGTGGCCACAGCCGCCAGGCTGACAGCGACAGCGCCCGAAGGGGCGCTTTTTTACGGCCTTACCTTGTGTGATTCTCCACACAATGCCCGCCGGGTGCGCCCGCGCCCGACACCTCTCACCATAGCGGAACCCCTTTACAGGAGAACCGCCCTATGGCACAGGATTATCACCACGGCGTGCGCGTTGAGGAAATCAACGAAGGCACGCGAACTATCACCACCGTCAGCACCGCGATTGTCGGACTGGTCTGTACCGGCGACGACGCCGACGCGGCCACCTTTCCGCTAAACCGCCCGGTGCTGTTAACCGACGTACTCACAGCCAGCGGCAAGGCCGGAGAGTCCGGCACGCTGGCGCGCTCACTGGACGCCATCGCTGATCAGTCCAAACCCGTCACCGTCGTCGTGCGCGTGCCGCAGGGCGAAACCGAAGCGGAAACCACCGCCAACATCATCGGCGGCGTGACCGACGGCCAGCGCACCGGCATGAAGGCGCTGCTGGCCGCGCAGTCCGTCTGCGGCGTAAAACCCCGCATTCTCGGCGTGCCGGGCCACGACACCAAAGCCGTCGCCACCGAGCTGCTGGGCGTGGCGCAGAGTCTGCGCGGCTTCGCCTACCTGTCCGCCTACGGCTGCAAGAGTGTTGAAGAGGCGATTGCCTACCGCAGCAATTTCAGCCAGCGCGAAGGGATGCTGATCTGGCCTGACTTCATCAACTTTGACACCGTGCTGAAGGCAGACGCGACGGCTTACGCCACCGCCCGCGCGCTGGGCCTGCGCGCCAAAATTGACGAGCAGACCGGCTGGCACAAGTCCCTGTCAAACGTTGGCGTGAACGGCGTCACCGGCATTTCAAAAGACGTCTTCTGGGACCTGCAGGATCCGGCCACTGATGCGGGCCTGCTGAACCAGAACGACGTCACCACGCTTATCCGTAAAGACGGCTTCCGCTTCTGGGGTTCCCGCTGCCTCAGCGACGATCCGCTGTTTCAGTTTGAGTGTTACACCCGCACCGCGCAGGTGCTGATGGACACGATGGCTGAAGGGCAGATGTGGTCCGTTGACGGTGCGCTGAACCCGTCGCTGGCCCGCGACATCATCGAGAGCATTCGCGCGAAGCTGCGCAGTCTGGTGACTCAGGGCTATCTGATTGGTGCGGACTGCTGGCTGGATGAGAGCGTTAACGATAAAGACACGCTCAAGGCGGGCAAGCTGCTGATCGATTACGACTACACGCCGGTGCCGCCGCTGGAAAACCTGCTGCTGCGCCAGCGCATCACAGACCAGTACCTGCTCGATTTCAGCAGCCGCGTCAGCGCATAAGGAGACGGAAAGATGGCATTACCCCGCAAACTCAAGCATCTGAACCTGTTCAACGCAGGCAACAACTGGCAGGGGCTGGTTGAGTCCGTGACGCTGCCGAAATTCACCCGCAAGTTTGAGAAGTATCGCGGCGGTGGCATGGCCGGTGCTGTGGACATTGACATGGGCCTGGACGATGGCGCGCTGGATACGGAATTCACCATTGGCGGCACTGAAGCGCTGCTGATTAAGCAGATGGGCACCACCACCGTGGACGGCATTCAGCTGCGCTTTACCGGCTCCATTCAGCGCGACGACACCGGCGAAGTGCAGGCGGTCGAGCTGGTCACGCGCGGACGCTATAAGGAGCTGGACTCCGGCGAATGGAAAACCGGCGAATCCAGCACCACCAAAGTGTCCGGCACCAACAGTTACGCAAAGCTGACCATCAACGGCGAAGTGCTCTATGAGTGCGATCTGGTGAACATGATCGAAATCGTGGGCGGCACCGACCTGATGGAAGCTCACCGCAACGCGCTGGGCCTGTAATCATCCCGGCAGGCGCTGCGCCTGCCGCTTATCTCTCTTTTTAACGGAATCAAATCATGACTGACAAAACCACGCCAAATGAAAAAGTCGTTGAGCTGGACACCCCGATCCTGCGCGGCAAAACCGAAATCACCTCCGTCACCGTGCGCAAGCCGCAGTCCGGTGCGCTGCGCGGCACCCGCCTGCAGGCGCTGCTGGACATGGACGTGAACGCACTGATCACCGTGCTGCCGCGTATCACCACCCCGGCACTGACCACGGCGGAAATTAACGAAATGGACCCTGCCGATCTGGTGAGCCTGTCGGTAGAGGTGGTCACTTTTTTGCTGAAGAAGTCGGTTCTGTCGGATTTAGCGACGGCCTGACGGTAGACGATCTGGTGGCGGACATCGCCACCGTCTTTCACTGGCCGCCCTCCGTTACCGAGTCCATGACGCTGATCGAAGTTCTGGAGTGGCGGCACAAAGCAATCCTGCGACACAGGGCCAGCGATGAGTGATAAAAATCTGCGTTTACAGGTCGTGCTGGGCGCGGTCGATAAGCTGACGCGCCCCTTCCGCAGCGCCCGCGACAGCACGCGCGAGCTGGCAGGCACACTGCGCGACACGCGCAACACCCTCAAGGCGCTGGACGCTCAGGCCGGACGCATTGACGGCTTCCGTAAAACCCGCTCACAGCTTGCCGTGACCGCCCATAACCTCAAAGCCGCCCGCGAAGAAGCCGCGCGGCTGGCCGTGCAGTTTACGGAAACAAACAAGCCTACCGCCGCGCAGGCCCGCGTGCTGGAGCAGGCAAAGAACCGCGCCAGCCAGCTGCAGCAGACTTACAACGGGCTGCGCCTGTCGGTGCAGCGCCAGCGTGAGGCGCTGGGCGCTGCCGGTGTCGATACGAAGAAACTGAGCCAGGCACAGCGCGAGCTGAAAAGTCAGTCGGACGAGGCGCGCGCCGCCATTGACCGGCAGCAGCAGTCGCTTAAAAAGCTGGGAGAACGGCAGGCAAAAATGCGCGCGGTACGTGAGCGATATTCCCGATCGCTTGAGGTGCGCGACCGCGTGGCCGGTGCCGGTGCGGCAACGTCCGCCGCCGGGCTGGCAATGGGCGCGCCGGTGCTGGCCTCCGTGCAATCTTCAGCGGCAATGGAAGACGCCATGAAGGGTGTGGCAAAGCAGGTCAACGGGCTGCGCGACGACAGCGGCAACCGCACAAAGCAGTTCTATGACATGCAGGCCGCCATCAAGGCCGCCAGTGAGCAACTGCCAATGGAAAACGGCGCGATTGACTACGCCGCGCTAGTTGAAGGTGGCGCGCGCATGGGCGTGACTAACCAGAACGATTCCTATGAGGACCAGAAACGCGACCTGATGGCTTTTGCCACCACGGCGGCGAAGGCGTCCACCGCGTTTGAGCTGCCCGCCGGTGAGCTGGCCGAAGGGCTGGGCAAGATTGCGCAGCTTTACAAAATCCCCACGCGCAACATCGAGCAGCTGGGCGACGCGCTGAACTACCTGGACGATAACGCCATGTCCAAAGGGGCGGACATCATTGATGTGCTACAGCGTATGGGTGGCGTGGCCGACAGGATGAACTTCCGACAGGTGGCGGCGCTGGGTTCAACATTCCTGACGCTGGGTGCCACCTCTGAGATTGCGGCCAGTTCCGCTAATGCCATGGTGCGCGAGCTGTCTATAGCCACGATGCAGAGTAACCGGTTTATGGACGGCATGGACCTGCTGAAACTGGACCCGGCAAAGATTGAAAAGCAGATGACCACGGATGCGATGGGCACCATCATGCGCGTGCTGGAAAAGGTTAAAAAACTGCCGGACAGCAAGAGAGTGCCCGCGCTGACGATGCTCTTTGGCAAGGAGTTCGGCCCTGCAGCGGCAAAGCTTGTCAATAACATGCCGGAGCTGCGCAGGCAGCTGGCACTGACACAGGGGGATGCTGCAAAAGGCTCCATGCAGAAAGAGTCAGACATCAATAAGGACTCGCTTTCGGCACAGTGGATGCTGACTAAAACCGGCGTTTCCAACACCATCAGCGGCCTGGGCGATTCGCTGCGCACGCCGCTGATGGACATCATGAACATGGTGAAAAAAGTCACCGGTGCAACCCGCCGCTGGGTGGAAAACAACAAGGAGCTGGCGGGCACGCTGATGAAAGCAGCGGCGATCATATCGGCGGTGGTACTGGTGCTGGGCACGTTTATGATCGGCCTGGCGGCTGTTCTGGGGCCGCTTGCGCTGCTGCGGCTGAGCTTCAGCGTGTTAGGTATCAAAGCATTCAGCGCCTTCGGGCTGATTAAAAGCGCCATCGGCATCGTGGGGAATGGCGTGCTGTGGCTGGGGCGGCTGATGTTTGCGAACCCGATTCTGGCCGTTATCGGGCTGATTGCCGCCGGGGCGCTGCTTATCTGGCAGAACTGGGACACGCTGGGGCCGAAACTTGCCGCGCTGTGGGACGGCATCAGCACAAAGGTCAGCAGCGTCTGGACCGCGATCCGCACCTACATCAGCACAAAGTGGGGCGAGATTGTCGCCGACGCGAAAGCGCTGCCCGCGCGGTTTCAGGAGGCCGGTTCACAGATGATTGACGGCCTGATGGCGGGCATCAGTCAGAAGTGGGATGCGATTAAAAACAAGCTGTCGTCACTGACCGACTACCTGCCGGACTTTCTGAAGCCGGGCGGCGATAAGTCTGGCGGGCCGCAGCTGCCGCGACCGGCAACAGTAAAAACGGGCGGCGGTGTATCTCTGCCGCCGGGCGGGTTCCCCGGATTTGCGGGCATGTACGACAGCGGCGGCTTTATCCCGTCCGGGCAGTTTGGTGTGGCCGGTGAGAACGGACCGGAGCTGGTCAGCGGTCCGGCGAACGTGACCAGCCGCCGGAGCACCGCACGGCTGGCGGCACTGGCGGCGCTTACGCTGGGCGGCGCAGCGACGGCGGAGACAAAGCCCCTGCACCCGCTGAGCCTGCCATTTCAGGCGTACCGGCAGGAAGCACCGCGCATGAGTGGCAGTGCTGCACAGGCAGCTGCGCCGCAGATTCACGCCTCCTTCACCATTGTGCAGCAGCCGGGGCAGAGCCAGCAGGATCTGGTTGATGAGGTGATGCGCAGGCTGGAGGCAAAAGAGCGGCAGGCGCAGGCCCGCGCCCGCAGCAGTTACCGGGACAGGGGAGGATTTGAGGAATGATGATGACGCTGGGCTTATTTGTTTTCATGCTGAAGACGGTGCCCTATCAGGAACTGCAGTATCAGCGCAGCTGGCGTTTCCCGTCAAACAGTCGCGTGGGCGTGAGGCCGTCGCTGCAGTTTTTAGGCCCGGACAACGACACGCTGACGCTTTCCGGGGTGCTGCTGCCGGAGATTACCGGCGGCAGGCTGTCGCTGTTCGCGCTGGAGCAGATTGCAGAGCTGGGCCGCGCGTGGCCGCTTATCGAGGGCAGCGGGACGATTTACGGCATGTTCGTGATTGAAAGCCTGAGCCAGACCAAAGCGGAGTTCTTCAGCAGCGGCGTGTGCCGCCGCATTGAATTCACGCTGACGCTGAAGCGCACCGATGAATCGCTGGGCGAGATGTTCGGCAGCCTCAGCGATCAGCTTTCTGCCATGCAGGGCGCAGCCGCCACCGCCGCCGGTAAGGTGAGCGCCGCAGCGGGAGGATTATTTTCATGATGACCAGCCCGTGGATTAACGGCCAGCAGAACTCACCGGCGTTCCGGCTGATGATGGACGGCGCAGACATCACGCAGAAGCTGGAAAAGCGCCTGCTGAGCCTGACGCTCACTGACAACCGGGGCTTTGAGGCGGATCAGCTGGACATCGAGCTGGACGACGCGGACGGCCAGCTGCAGCTGCCGCGCCGGGGCGTCGTGCTGTCACTATCGCTGGGCTGGCAGGGTGAGGCACTGTTTCCGAAAGGCAGCTATACGGTTGACGAGATCGAGCACAGCGGCACACCTGACCGCCTGACGCTGCGGGCGCGCAGCGCGGACTTCCGGCAGACACTGAACACGAAGCGGGAGAAGTCCTGGCACAAAACCACTGCGGGCGAAATTGTCAGGGATATCGCCGGGCGGCACAAACTGAAGGCGGCGATGGGTGAGGATATGGCCGCGACAGAAATTGACCATCTTGATCAGACCAACGAATCAGACGCCAGCTTTCTGATGCGCTTGGCTAAACAGTGCGGTGCGGTGGCCTGCGTCAAGGGCGGTAATCTGCTGTTTATCCGCCAGGGGCAGGGGAAAACGGCAAGCGGCAGAGCGCTGCCGGTTATCACCCTTCAGCGCAGGGACGGGGACGGCCACCGCTTCACCCTGGCGGACCGGGACGCCTACACCGGCGTGATTGCCAGCTGGCTGCACACCCGTGAACCGGCAAAGAAGCCAGTGGCGAAGGTGAAGCGCAGGCGACGTAAAACCCCGGTGAAGAAAAAGAAGGAACCGGAGGCGAAGCAAGGGGATTACCTTATCGGCACGGACGAGAACGTGCTCGTACTGAGCCGCACTTACGCGAACCGGGGCAACGCCGAACGGGCAGCAAAAATGCAGTGGGAACGCCTGCAGCGTGGTGTTGCAACATTCTCAATACAGCTGGCGAAGGGGCGCGCAGAGCTTTACACGGAAATGCCGGTGAAGGTAAACGGGTTCAAGCAGCAGATTGATGCGGGGGAATGGATCATCACAACGCTGACGCATAGCCTGAGCGCTGACAGCGGATATACGACCAGTATCGAACTTGAAGTTAAAATTGAGGACTCAACCCTGCAATAGTAAAATAAATTATCCTTTTGGATAGCCAATAGGTATGATCAAGTTAAATATTCAACAGGGCGAATCCTAAATGATGAATTGTCCAAAGTGCTCTCACGCTGCACACACTCGCAGCAGTGTTGTGCTCTCTGAGAACACAAAAGAACGTTACAACCAGTGTCAGAACATCAACTGCGGCTGCACCTTCAAATCCTTAGAAACTGTAACCGATATAATCATGTGCCCAGGTAGAGTAAATCCTGTACCGCCCCACCCTGCCCGTGGAGGCCCCAAAACGTCCCAAGGCCAACTCTGGCTCTAACCCGCTTCGGCGGGTTTTTTAATGCCTACATTTGACTACAAAATAATTCTGCGTAGCCAATCCGTGGACAAGGCCCAAAAAAAAGGGGTTAGCATCATGCTAACCCCTTGTTTGCTATTAACTTTTAGATGTCGCGTTAGCGATACCTTAGTTAAGACGCTCTTTAATACGAGCAGACTTACCAGTACGCTCACGCAGGTAGTACAGTTTGGCTTTACGCACAGCGCCACGACGTTTAACAGCGATGCTGTCAATTACAGGTGAATGAGTCTGGAATACACGCTCAACGCCTTCGCCGTTAGAAATTTTGCGAACAGTGAATGCAGAGTGCAGACCGCGGTTACGGATAGCGATAACCACGCCCTCGAATGCCTGCAGACGTTTTTTAGAACCTTCAACGACCCATACTTTCACTTCCACGGAATCACCCGGGCGGAAGGAAGGTACGTCCTGTTTCATCTGCTCTTGTTCAATTTGCTTGATAATGTTGCTCATAATTAAATCTCATATCCTGGGTAAACTGATAGTCGGGGAAGAGCTTACTCTTCCACATCATCGTTTTGTTGCTGCTGAGATTCCCGCTGGAACTCATTCAGCAACCTTGCTTGCTCTTCAGTCAGAGCCAGGTTTTCCAGAAGTTCAGGTCTTCTCAGCCAGGTACGGCCTAGCGACTGCTTCAGACGCCAGCGGCGAATATCAGCATGGTTGCCTGACAGTAATACTGCCGGGACCTCCACGCCGTCTAACACTTCAGGTCGGGTATAGTGAGGACAATCCAGCAAACCTTCCGAGAACGAATCCTCATCGGCTGACGCCTGCTTGCCGAGCACGCCAGGAATAAACCGGGCGACTGCGTCAATCATCGTCATCGCTGGCAGTTCCCCGCCGCTGAGAACGTAATCACCGATTGACCATTCTTCATCAATTTCGGTCTGGATTACGCGCTCATCAATCCCTTCATAACGGCCACAGACCAGAATTAACTTGTCCCGTGCCGCCAGTTCGCAAACGCCCTGTTGGTCCAGTTTGCGACCCTGAGGTGAAAGATATATCACCCTGGCCCCATCACCTGCCGCTGCTTTCGCTGCGGAGATGGCATCCCGTAAGGGTTGTACCATCATCAGCATTCCCGGTCCGCCGCCGTAAGGACGATCATCCACGGTACGGTGCCGGTCGTGCGTGAAGTCACGAGGACTCCAGCTCTGAATGCTGAGCAGACCGTTTTTTACAGCCCGGCCAGTTACCCCGTAATCGGTAATAGCGCGAAACATTTCTGGAAACAGGCTAATAACACCAATCCACATTGTATTCGCCGTTACGTTACCGTTCGATTCGGAGATCAAAAACCAGGATCCCAATCTACCTCAATGATGCCAGTAGAGAGATCGACTTTCCTGATAACCTGTTCATCAAGAAACGGAATTAACCGCTCCTGAGCACCGAATGCATCCTTCAGGTTTGCCTTAACGACGAGAACGTCGTTCGAGCCGGTTTCCATCATATCGATGACTTTACCCATCTCGTAGCCTTCAAGGTTAACCACCTGGCAGCCCATAAGGTCTTTCCAGTAGTAGTCGCCCTCTTCCAGCGATGGCAACTGCGTCGAGTCAACCTGAATTTCGCAATTGGTTAACTGAGCCGCCGCATCCCGATCTTCAATGCCTTTGACTTTGATGATCAGGTCCTGATTGTGGTGCTTCCAACCGTCCAGTTCGACCTGCTGCCATTTACCGGCGCGCTGGATGAACCAGGGTTGGTAGTTGAAGATGCTTTCAGCGTCTTCAGTGGAGGAAAACACTTTGAGCCAGCCGCGAATACCGTAGGCGGCTCCCATCTTACCCAATACAATCGGGTTAACAGGAGGCTGTGCGGCAATTTGTCTGCTCATGCTCACCACCGTGACAGATTAAGCTGCTTTCTTAGCTTCTTTGACCAGCGCGTTAACGCGATCAGAAAGCGTTGCGCCCTGGCCAACCCAGTGCTCGATACGATCCAGATCAAGACGCAGACCTTCAGCCTGACCAGATGCGATCGGGTTGAAGAAACCAACGCGCTCGATAAAACGACCGTTGCGTGCATTGCGGCTGTCAGTGACGACGACCTGATAGAACGGACGCTTTTTAGCGCCGTGACGTGCCAAACGAATTGTTACCATAACATCCTCTTCAGTTAATAAAACACCCGGCCCCCATCGAGGAACGGGGTCCGGGTGCTGTATAAAAAGCCCGAAAATTTTACTCATTTTGGCGAAAAAAGCAACCTAAACCGTGCCATTTCGGGCTTTTTTGTGGAACGCTTTAGCGGCCAGGAAAACCTGGCGGCATCATACCCTTCATGCCGCGCATCATTTTCGCCATACCGCCCTTCTTCATTTTCTTCATCATACGCTGCATGTCGTCAAACTGCTTCAATAAGCGGTTAACGTCCTGCACCTGCATACCGGAGCCGGTCGCAATGCGGCGCTTGCGTGAGCCTTTGATGATCTCTGGTTTTTCACGCTCTTTGCGTGTCATCGAGTTGATGATCGCTTCCATGCGCACCAGCACTTTGTCATCCATCTGTGACTTCACATTGTCAGGCAGCTGACCCATACCGGGCAGTTTGCCCATCAGGCTGGCCATGCCGCCCATGTTGCGCATCTGCTTCAGCTGCTCAAGGAAATCGTTGAGATCAAAACCGTCGCCGGTTTTCAGCTTCTTAGCCAGTTTCTCAGCCTGATCGCGGTCAACCTTGCTTTCGATATCTTCGATCAGTGACAGCACGTCACCCATGCCGAGGATACGCGAAGCAATACGCTCCGGATAGAACGGCTCAAGTGCATCGGTTTTTTCACCGACACCCATAAATTTAATCGGCTTACCGGTGATATGACGAATCGACAGCGCCGCACCGCCTCGTGCATCACCATCGACTTTGGTCAGGATAACACCGGTCAGCGGTAGTGCTTCATTAAAAGCTTTAGCCGTGTTTGCCGCATCCTGACCGGTCATGGCATCGACCACAAACAGCGTTTCTACCGGATTGATCGCAGCATGAACCTGTTTGATTTCGTCCATCATCGCTTCGTCAACGTGCAGACGACCGGCGGTATCCACCAGCAGTACATCGTAGAACTTCAGGCGAGCTTCACGCAGCGCATTGTTAACGATATCGACCGGCTTCTGGCTGAGATCGGATGGGCAGAAATCCACGCCCACCTGCTGTGCCAGCGTTTCCAGCTGTTTGATTGCCGCCGGACGATAGACGTCGGCAGAAACCACTAAGACTTTCTTTTTGTGCTTCTCACGCAGGAACTTACCCAGCTTAGCGACGCTGGTCGTTTTACCGGCACCCTGCAGACCCGCCATCAGCACCACGGCTGGCGGCTGAGCAGCCAGGTCGAGTGCATTGTTCTCTGCACCCATCGCCGTAACCAGCTCGTTACGAACGATTTTGATAAACTCCTGACCTGGAGTCAGACTTTTATTCACATCATGGCCGACCGCGCTCTCTTTCACACGGTTGATGAAGTCACGCACCACCGGCAGCGCAACGTCAGCCTCAAGCAGTGCCATGCGCACTTCACGCAGGGTCTCTTTGATGTTCTCTTCAGTCAGCCTTCCGCGGCCGCTGATGTTTCGCAGGGTTTGCGACAAACGATCGGTTAAATTATCAAACATGGTCTCTCACTAAAAAAAAGATCGCGAGGCGCCTGATCGGCAGAATGCGGCGGATTATAACACGAAGCCTCAGCGATCTCTGCAATTGCCCCTCAGATCGTTTGGAGCCTGCTTCGGCTGGCGCTATACTGCCTTTTTCCTTATCTGACTGAACCTGAAAGGATCTATGTTCGTTTTCGCGATAGTGGCGCTATTCGCCTACTCCTTAAGTCTTGCCCTGATCATTCCCAGCCTGTTGAAACGTAACGGCGGCTGGCGGCGAATGGCGATGCTCTCTGCCTGTGTGGCGCTGGTGACACACGCGGTGGCCTTGCAGCAACGCATATTTGCTGTTGATAGCGGACAGAATTTAAGCCTGCTCAACATAGGCTCGCTGGTCAGCCTGTTGATTTGCGCCATCATGACCATTGTGGCGTCACGCAACCGTGGCTGGCTGCTGCTGCCGATTGTTTACAGCTTCGCGCTGATCAATCTGGCCTTCGCCACTTTTGTGCCCAATGCGTTTATCACCCATCTGGAAACCACGCCAGGCATGATGATTCATATCGGCCTGTCGCTGTTCGCCTACGCGACGCTGATTATTGCCGCGCTCTATGCACTGCAGCTGGCGTGGATCGATTACCAGTTAAAAAACAAGCGCCTGGCGTTCACACAGGATATGCCGCCGCTGCTGACCATTGAACGTAAAATGTTTCACATCACCCAGGTGGGCGTCGTCCTGTTGACGCTGGTGCTCTGCACCGGTCTGTTTTATATGCAGGATCTCTTCAGCGCAGAAAACGTCGATAAAGCCGTGCTCTCCATCATCGCGTGGTTTGTTTATATCGTTTTGCTCTGGGGGCACTATCATGAAGGCTGGCGTGGTCGCCGCGTCGTCTGGTTTAACTGCAGCGGTGCGGTACTGTTAACCATGGCTTACTTCGGCAGTCGCATCCTGCAGCATCTGCTTGTCCCCACCTCTCGTTAAAAAGGAAGTTCTGCGTTGGAGAATGTTTCAACCACCACGCTGATTATTATTCTCTGCGTCATGGTACTGGTTTCCGCCTGGTTTGCCGGCTCGGAAACCGGAATGATGACGCTTAACCGCTATAAGCTGCGCCATCAGGCCAAAAACGGCAGTCGCCCCGCACGCCGGGTGGAGAAGTTACTGCGTCGCCCCGACCGGTTGCTGAGCCTGGTATTAATCGGCAATAACCTGGTGAATATTCTGGCTTCCGCACTTGCCACCATTGTTGGCATGCGTATTCACGGTGACGAAGGGGTTGCGATCGCAACCGGTATCCTGACCTTTGTGGTGCTGGTATTTGCTGAAGTGCTGCCGAAAACAGTGGCGGCCCTCTATCCCGAACGCGTCGCCTTTCCCAGCAGCCTGCTGCTGGTCCCGCTGCAATACATCATGCTGCCGCTGGTCTGGCTACTGAACACCATTACCCGTCTGCTGATGAGGATGGCGGGTATCCGCGCTGACGGTGCCATTAACTCCGCGCTGAGCAAAGAGGAGTTGCGTACCATCGTCTATGAGTCGCGTAGCCTGATGTCACGCCGTAATCAGGACATGCTGCTCTCCGTGCTCGACCTGGAGAAAGTCAGCGTTGATGACATCATGGTTCCGCGTAACGAGATCGTCGGCATTAATATCAACGATGACTGGAAGTCGGTGGTGCGCCAGTTGAGCCACTCGCCACACGGCCGCATTGTGCTGTTCCGGGACTCGCTGGATGACTGCGTCGGCATGCTGCGGGTGCGCGAAGCCTGGCGCATGATGACGGAGAAAAAAGAGTTCACCAAAGAGACGCTGCTGCGCGCCGCCGATGAGATCTACTACATCCCGGAAGGGACACCGCTGAACACCCAACTGGTGAAGTTCCAGCGCAACAAAGAGAAAGCGGGCGTGGTGGTGGATGAGTATGGCGACATCAAAGGGCTGGTGACGATAGAGGACATTCTGGAGGAGATCGTGGGTGACTTCACCACCTCCATGTCACCGTCACTGGCAGAAGAAGTGATGCCGCAGAATGATGGGTCCGTGCTGATTGAAGGCAGCGCCAGTGTGCGTGAAATTAACAAGGCGTTTAACTGGCAGCTGCCAGAGCAGGAAGCGCGCACCATCAACGGCATGCTGCTGGAAGCGCTGGAAGAGATCCCTGCCATCGCCACCCGTGTTCAGATCGGCCACTATAACGTCGATATTCTGGACGTGCAGGACAACATGATTAAACAGGTGCGCATCACGCCGAAGACGCCACTGAAAAAATCGGTAGGTTCCTGAAGCGATAAAAAAACGCCGCAATCGACATGATGCGGCGTTTTTTTTAGCAGCAAAGCCCTGACTAGATGTGCAGTTCTTTCAGCTTTTCAGCAGGCAGTTTCAGATCTTCGTTGCGGTTAACGCCGATCTCATGCGCCAGCACATTGCGGGCGATCTGCTGCGCTTCATCCAGTGAGTGCAGCTTGTAGCTGCCGCACTGGTATTCATTCAGCTCAGGGATCTGGTTCTGATCTTTCACTTTCAGAACATCTTCCATCGCCCCTTTCCACGCTTTGGCAACGCGCTGCTCGTCTGGTGTACCAATCAGGCTCATGTAGAAGCCGGTGCGGCAACCCATTGGCGAGATATCGACGATTTCCACACCATCACCATTCAGGTGATCACGCATGAATCCGGCAAAGAGATGCTCCAGCGTATGAATGCCACGCTCAGTGAGAATATCAATGTTCGGGCGGCAAAAACGCAGGTCAAAAACGGTAATCGTATCGCCATGCGGAGTCTTCATGGTTTTCGCCACGCGAACTGCCGGTGCGCCCATGATGGTGTGATCAACGGTAAAACTGTCCAGTAGTGGCATACGTCACCTCCTGTTCTGAGAATTTTTTTTAAAACGATGAAACTTTTCTGTTCGCCCAACGTCTGAATATATGAAAGACGCGCATTTGTTATCATCATCCCTGACAACAGAGATGTTAATTTGGCCACATTGATGTGGCCTTTTTCTTTTCTACCCTTCCCGGCTCGCCAGATACGCTTCAAAATCCAGCTTATCATTCGCTTCCAGCTGCTGCTGTGCAGCAACAGACGCCTGCGCCTGACGCGTGAAATCTTCTTCTGTCAGCACTTCCAGCGGCTCTTCGCAGAGCAGATGGCGATACTGTTCAGCCAGCGCCACGCCGGTTCCGGTTACACCATTGTCCTTCATTGCCTGAAGGATGCGCGCCGAGTAGGTTAGCTCAGGATCGTCGAACGATGCTACCAGTTGATCGCAAACCTGCTGATATTCCGTGCTGTCCTGATTATGACTGTCTAACACTTCAGCAACCCGACGCAGATCGGCAAACAGGGTTTTGCCCACTTCAACCAGCGAATGTTCCTCTTCTCCGCAGCCTACGGCAATTTTCTGGTCCGGTTTACGCCCTTCCAGCACAACCCGGTTCCAGTTTATACGGGTGCATTGCAACTCATCTGCACTCATTTCCGGCGCATCGGCCAGGGTACACCAGATCAGGAACAGGTCGAGGAAGCGAACCTGATTCTCATCTACGCCGATTGCAGAGAACGGATTGATATCCAGCGAACGCACTTCAATGTACTCAATACCACCACGCAGCAGCGCATCAGAAGGCGCTTCACCCGAGCGTGTCACACGCTTAGGCCGGATTGGCGCATAGAGCTCGTTTTCAATCTGCAGCACGTTGGTGTTGAGCTGCAGCCAGTTACCGTCGGCATCTTTAGTGCCCATCGCTGCATACTCTTCTGACGGTGTCTTGATCGCTTTCTTCAGCGCAGTGACATAGCCTTCCAGTGAGTTAAACGTGATGCCCAGAGAGCTCTGCGATTTATTGGTGTAGCCTAAATCGCTCAGACGCAGTGAGGTGGCGTACGGCAGCCACATCGTGTCTTTGTCGTTGGTTTCGAACGGCAGCGCGCTCTCACGGCCCTGCAGGAAGCTGGAGCTGATAGCAGGCGATGCGCCAAACAGATAGGGGATGACCCAGCCGAAGCGATAATAGTTGCGGATCAGCCGCAGATAGCCCGCCGAGATGGTCTCTTTTCCGCTTTCCTTATCTTTCACGTCAGCCCACTCCTGCCAGAATGAGAGTGGCAGTGAGAAGTTATAGTGAATGCCGGAGATGGTCTGCATCAACGCGCCGTAGCGGTTTTTCAGCCCTTCGCGGTAGAGCGTCTTCATCTGACCAATATTGGACGTGCCATATTGCGCCAGCTCAATATTGTCCGCATCGTCAATCACGCACGGCATACTAAATGGCCACATGCGTTCATCACCCAGTTCACGGGCAACGTGACGATGGATATCGCGCAGGAATGCCAGCATATGATCAATGCTGTGATCCACTGGCGTAATAAATTCCAGCAACGTTTCGGCAAAGTCAGTGGTGATCCAGTCATGTTTCAGCGCCGACCCCAGAGATTCCGGGTGGCCGCTTTTTGCCAGCTCGCCATTTGCCTGTACACGCAGCGTTTCACGCTCGATGCCACGGCCAATACCTTTAAGGGCATTGGGATGCGCTTCCAGCCAGGAGAGCGCTTTAGATACGTCCGGGATCACATTACCCCCCCGCTGTGATAATAATTTATTTTTGTTCAGCATAATGTTAACCGTAGCCTCGAATCTGTGCGAATCAATGCCACCATTGCATACCCTGTAATGTGGCAGTCGCGATAACGATATAACGCAGTGTTTTGCCGACAGCGAGAAACAGCATCGCGGGTAGCCAGGCGAAACGTAACCAGCCTGCCAGAACGCAGAGCAGATCACCTATCACTGGCAGCCAGCTGAATAACAGTGCTGCAGGTCCCAGTCGGTGCAACCACGTCATTGCTGTGTCATGCCATCGCCCCTGACGTTTTAACGGCAGCAAGCGACCAATAAGAATGTTGGTTAAGCCGCCCAAGGTGTTTCCCAGTGATGCGGCCAAAAGCAACCCGTAAACTGATGTCTTTTTTGCTATCAATAGTGCTATCAGCAGTGCTTCAGAACTTCCCGGCAGGAGCGTTGCACTTAAAAAGCTGCTGCCGAACATCGAGGCATAGGTAAGAACGTCACTCACAGTAAGCGGACATCCACCACAGCCATACCTGCCGCCTTCGCTGCCTGAATACCAAAGTCCGCATCCTCAAACACCACACAACGTGCCGGCGTCACACCCATCAGCTCAGCGCAGCGTAAGAAGGTTTCTGGCTCAGGTTTATGACGCTGTACGTCGTCAGCACCGACGACGGCCGAAAAGAGCTCACGTACGCCCAGCTGCGTCAGTAACGCCTCTGCCATGCTGTGTTCGCTTCCGGTACCGACCGCCATCGGACGACGCCCGTGATACGCTTTCACCACCTCCATTAAAGGCAGTGGCTTCACGTTTTCCAGCAGCATCGCTTTCACGGCAGCGGTTTTTTCTGCGGCAAGAAGATGAGGGTCGAGTGACGACTGATTGGATTCAATGATGAACTGCGACAGCCGCCAGGTTGGTGCGCCATTGAAGTCGATAATACGTGCTTCATCCAGCGTTAATCCATAACGCTGGAGAACCTGACGCCACGCTTTTCGATGTGTCGGCTCAGTATCAAGAATCGTGCCGTCCATATCGAAAATCAGGGCGTCATATTGATCGTACATTGTCACTCCGGACATTCATCAAATGAGACATTACTTTAGCCTAATGTGGACAGGTTGTCGCCAGGGGGGATGAACAGCAAATGCTTTGAAAGCATTAACAATTTTTGTTTTCAGATAAAGGTGATCGTGCACGACCAGCGATAAACGTACGAAATTCCAGCGTTTTTTTAACATTCTTCTGGCAGACAAGCGGCGGCGGACGGGCATGGGCAGCAAAACAGAAGGCGTTGATGCGGGAAACAGGCGTTTCGGATCGCTTAAGTCAGGATGATGAATCAATGGGGCAGATTAAACAGGAAAAGAGTGCGTGTGAAGCCAGAGGGAAACTGCAGAGGTTTTTCAGGATACTCACTCAGCGTTTGCTGTACGGGCGGTTACGGAAGTAACGCTATCGTGTTTAGTGAGGTCTTAGCGATCATCGCGCCATGATACTTTGAGGGATTTTGAGGCTAAAGAAGAAGATGGTGCATCCAGGAGGATTACTCAGCTTGCGCTTCGCCCTATGGGCCGTTGCTGATGCAACGTTATCCTCCTTAGTGCGGCCTGAACGATAATCACGTCATGACACACTTAGGCACTGTCCATATTCGGGAAGAATATGGTGCATCCAGGAGGATTCGAACCTCCGACCGCTCGGTTCGTAGCCGAGTACTCTATCCAGCTGAGCTATGGATGCATTGGGGTCTATCTTTTGGGGTCTATCTTTTGAGGTACAACTTTTTATGGACTTACAGAAACCAACCTGAGGATGTTACAAAGAATGGTGCATCCAGGAGGATTACTCAGCTTGCGCTTCGCCCTATGGGCCGTTGCTGATGCAACGTTATCCTCCTTAGTGCGGCCTGAACGATAATCACGTCATGACACACTTAGGCACTGTCCATATTCGGGAAGAATATGGTGCATCCAGGAGGATTCGAACCTCCGACCGCTCGGTTCGTAGCCGAGTACTCTATCCAGCTGAGCTATGGATGCATAAAACAAATTCTTGTACAACGCAGGGTGCTAACTACTCACCATGAAAGGAATTGCTAATTCGCTTTGTTTCGATGGTGCATCCAGGAGGATTACTCAGCTTGCGCTTCGCCCTGTGGGCCGTTGCTGATGCAACGTTATCCTCCTTAGTGCGGCCTGTACGCGAATGCGTCATGTCACACCGAGGCACTTCTCCATATTCGAAAATATGGTGCATCCAGGAGGATTCGAACCTCCGACCGCTCGGTTCGTAGCCGAGTACTCTATCCAGCTGAGCTATGGATGCATCGAAAATGGCGGTGAGGGAGGGATTCGAACCCTCGATACAGCTTTTGACCGTATACTCCCTTAGCAGGGGAGCGCCTTCAGCCTCTCGGCCACCTCACCTTACGCTTTCTTTCGAACTGTGCGTCTGAACGTTGTTTCTGCTCATCGGCACTGCGTGGCGCACATATTACTTTCCCGGACTTTTAAGTCAAACAATTTTTCCGAAACTTTGTTTGATTGAGCAAATCACACACAATTGGGACAAAATGGCGACAAAAAGAGTGAATTATCAACAATGAAAGATGATGGCGTTAACAAAACAGAGGAGGAACAGGTAGAAAGAAAAGGCAGGATTTTTACAGAAAGCGGTAGCGCCTCGCACAGGTGCGAGACGCTGAATCCGTTAAACGCTGGTTTGTTGCGTTTTTTCAGCCTGGATGCGTTGATAGATCTCTTCGCGATGCACAGACACTTCTTTCGGCGCGTTAACACCGATACGAACCTGGTTACCCTTAACACCCAGCACCGTTACAGTTACCTCATCACCGATCATGAGGGTTTCACCAACTCGACGAGTTAGAATAAGCATTCTTTGCTCCTTGAAAGATTAAAAGAGTCGGGCTTGTACAGGCTCCCGGCATTATCCATCATTTAACGCTGCACAATGTGTATGAGAAATACACCAATGCACATCGATGCGCCAATACATTCTGCTGATAGTTAGTTTAGCCGAAATACACTACATCAACCTGACTTTGTCACTTGCTGCTTTAGCATCGTATTAAAAAGCGCCGGAACAACCGTTCTGACGCTTTTTACGATGCCTTGTTTTAATTCACTTACAGACGGCTGCTGACCCAGTCCTCAACCCCTGCTAATGCGCCTTTCAGAGCACCCGCATCGTTACCACCAGCTTGTGCCATATCAGGACGGCCACCGCCCTTCCCGCCAACCTGCTGAGCCAGACCGGCAATCAACTCACCCGCTTTAACACGGTCAGTCAGATCTTTGGTCACACCCGCAATCAGCGACACCTTACCTTCAGTAACCGTTGCCAGCACAATAATCGCCGAACCCAGCTGATTCTTAAGATCATCAACCATGGTACGCAACATTTTAGGTTCAACATTGTTGAGCTCACTGACCAGCAGTTTCACTCCCTTAATGTCGATAGCATTGCTGCTCAGTGAAGCGCTCTCCTGCGCGGCTTGCTGATCGCGCAGTTGCTGCAACTCTTTCTCCAGAGCCCGTACATGATCGACCAGACCACGTACTTTCTCATTCAGGTTGCTGCTGTTCGCTTTTACCAGCTGCGCAAGATCCTGCAGCTGGCTGCTCTGCGCATTGACCTGCGCCAGCGCGCCTTCACCCGTAATCGCTTCGATACGACGAATACCGGCTGCGGTACCTGACTCCGCCTGAATACGGAACAGCCCGATGTCACCCGTGCGCGCAGCATGGGTACCACCACACAGCTCAACAGAGAAATCACCCATGGTCAGAACGCGCACGCGCTGATCATATTTCTCGCCAAACAGTGCCATTGCCCCTTTAGACTTCGCCGCATCCAGATCCATCACTTCGGTTTCAACCGGCAGGTTGCGACGAATTTGCGCATTGACGATATCTTCGACCTGACGAATCTCCTGAGGTTTCATCGCTTCGAAATGCGAGAAATCGAAACGCAGGTACTTGTCGTTAACCAGCGAGCCTTTCTGCGCCACATGCTCACCTAAAACCTGACGCAAGGCGGCATGCAGTAAGTGAGTAGCAGAGTGGTTAAGACGGATGCGCGCACGGCGTGCCGCATCAACCTGCGCCTCAAGGCGATCACCGATACGCAACTGCCCTGCGGTCAGCTTACCGACATGACCGATTGCCTGACCATATTTTTGTGTATCCTGGACGCTAAATTCAGCATTCTTCCCTTTCAGCAGACCGGTATCGCCTACCTGGCCACCTGATTCGCCATAGAATGGCGTTTCATCCAGCACGACCACGGCATCCTGACCCGCGGTCACTTCATCAACCGCCTCGCCTGCAACATAGAGCGCTTTCACCGTGGCAGCTAAATCGAGCTGGTCGTAGCCTTTGAAGGATGAGGCGGCATCAATACGAATAACGTTGCTGTAGTCAGCGCCGAAGCCACTCGCTTCACGTGCGCGCTGACGCTGCTGCTCCATCGCCCGCTCAAAGCCGGCTTCGTCGATCTTCAGATTGCGTTCGCGACAGACGTCAGCCGTTAAATCAGCCGGGAAACCAAAGGTATCGTAGAGACGGAAGACGATTTCACCATCCAGCGTGTCGCCCTGCAGTTTTTCCAGCTCTTCGTCCAGCAGCGCCAGTCCGCGCTCCAGGGTTCTGGCAAACTGATCTTCTTCGCTTTTCAGCACCTGCTCAACCTGAGCCTGCTGGCGCTGTAACTCTTCGCCTGCGGCACCCATGACCTCAACCAGTGGCGCAACAAGCTTATAGAAGAAGGCCTCTTTGGCGCCCAGCATGTTGCCATGACGTACGGCACGACGAATGATACGACGCAGCACGTAGCCACGGTTCTCATTAGACGGGATGACGCCATCGGCAATCAGGAAAGCACAGGAGCGAATGTGGTCGGCAATGACACGCAGCGATTTGTTACTGAGGTCAGTGGCACCGGTAACCTGTGCCACGGCCTCAATCAGTTTCTGGAACAGGTCGATTTCATAGTTGGAGTTGACGTGTTGCAGAACGGCAGAAATACGCTCAAGGCCCATTCCGGTATCAACCGACGGTTTTGGCAGCGGCAGCATGGTGCCATCAGCCTGACGGTTGAACTGCATAAAGACGATGTTCCAGATCTCAATGTAACGGTCACCATCTTCTTCCGGGCTGCCCGGCGGGCCACCCCAGATGTGATCGCCATGATCGTAGAAAATCTCGCTGCACGGACCACAAGGACCGGTATCGCCCATCTGCCAGAAGTTATCTGACGCATACGCGCTGCCCTTGTTGTCGCCGATGCGAATAATGCGTTCACGTGGCACACCGATTTCGTTCGCCCAGATATCAAAGGCTTCATCGTCGGTTTCATAGATTGTCACCCACAGACGCTCTTTTGGCAGGCTGAACCACTGCTCGCTCGTCAGCAGTTCCCAGGCAAAACCAATCGCCTCTCTCTTGAAGTAGTCACCAAAGCTGAAGTTACCCAGCATTTCAAAGAAGGTGTGGTGACGTGCGGTGTAACCGACGTTTTCAAGATCGTTGTGTTTGCCGCCTGCGCGTACGCAGCGCTGTGACGTGGTCGCACGTGTGTAGTCACGTTTGTCCTGACCGAGGAACACATCTTTAAACTGGTTCATCCCGGCGTTAGTAAACAACAACGTTGGATCGTTATTCGGTACGAGGGAGCTGCTGGTTACAACCTCATGTCCCTTGCTATGAAAAAAGTCGAGAAACGCTTGACGGATCTCAGCAGTGCTCTTGCTCATATATATCCTGGAATCACGCTAACGAACGTTCCCTCTGATCGGCGCGACCACATTCTGGTGGTGCCTGATTAGCGGAACAAAAAGTGGGAATAAGATAAATTTTCTTCAGTGGGAAGTAAAATTACATCGGCTTTTAGTCATCAAAATTTCTGAAAATGGACTGGATATCTTCGCTCATAAAACCCTTTGACTGCAGATAGCGTAGTACTTTCGCTTTCTCTTTCCACTCTGTGGGCAGCGGGTGTCCGAATTTTCGTTCAGCCAGCTGAGCCGCGCACGCCGCCCAGTCTACCTCTGTCTCTTCCATTGCAAGATCAATGGCTTCACGGTCGATGCCTTTCTGGCCCAGTTCAAGGCGCACGCGCTGCGATCCAAAGCCCTTACGGCTCCGGCTCTGAATAAATCGTTCGGTGAAACGCTCGTCGTTTAACCAGCCGCTTTCCTGACACCAGTTAAGAACCTGTTCCAGCAACGCTTCGGTAACAGTTTCGGGCTCTTTTTTCTGCGCCCACGCAGCACGCTGCGCTGATTGTTGCAGTTTACGCGCTAACTCTGCACGGCTGTGGTCGCGCTGACCCAGAATACGCATCGCACGGTCAAGCAGACGAGAGTAAGAGACGACATTAGGTTGGGGCTGAGAGGGTTCAGTCATACTGCGCACCTTGTACAAACAGAGGGAGATTATGGCGACAGAACAGGACAGAGGGAAGGCAAGAAAGGCAATAGAGGGGGATAAAAACTACGGGAGAGGCTTTCGCCCCTCCCGCATCAGAGATTAGAAGTCTTCGTTCGCTTCAGCCGCGTCTTCTTTCTCAGCAGCCTTGTCGGCTGCTGCGAGTTTTTCATCCGCGCCGTTGAGCAACATCTCACGTAACTTCAGATCAATCTCGTTTGCCACAGCAGCATTCTCTTTCAGGAAGTTGCCGGCATTCGATTTACCCTGACCAATCTTGTCGCCATTGTAGCTGTACCATGCACCCGCTTTTTCAATCAGCTTGTGCTTCACGCCCAGGTCGACCAGCTCACCAAAGGTATTGATACCTTCGCCGTACATGATCTGGAACTCAGCCTGTTTGAATGGCGCGGCGATTTTGTTTTTCACCACTTTAACGCGGGTCTCACTGCCGACCACGTTATCGCCCTCTTTGATTGCACCGATACGGCGGATATCAAGACGGACAGAGGCGTAGAACTTCAGCGCGTTACCACCAGTGGTGGTTTCCGGGTTACCAAACATCACACCAATTTTCATACGGATCTGGTTGATGAAAATCAGCAGGGTATTGGACTGCTTCAGGTTACCGGCCAGTTTACGCATCGCCTGGCTCATCATACGTGCCGCGAGGCCCATGTGTGAGTCACCGATTTCACCTTCGATTTCCGCTTTAGGCGTCAGCGCCGCGACGGAGTCGACGATGATCACGTCAACGGCACCAGAGCGCGCCAGCGCATCACAGATTTCCAGCGCCTGCTCACCAGTGTCTGGCTGAGAGCAGAGCAGGTTATCAATGTCTACGCCGAGTTTCTTGGCGTAAACCGGATCAAGCGCATGCTCGGCATCGATAAAGGCACAGGTTTTACCTTTACGCTGTGCAGATGCGATAACCTGCAGAGTCAGCGTGGTTTTACCTGAAGACTCAGGTCCGTAGATCTCAACGATACGGCCCATTGGCAGACCGCCTGCGCCTAATGCGATATCCAGCGACAGCGAGCCGGTAGAGATAGTTTCCACATCCATTGAGCGGTCTTCACCCAAGCGCATGATGGAGCCTTTACCAAATTGCTTCTCAATCTGGCCAAGCGCGGCAGCTAAAGCCTTCTGTTTGTTTTCATCAATCGCCATTTCAACTCCTAATCAAGCCGGGTAAACACGCACTCAGGGTGCCTGTACTCTTTCTGTTGCCGACAATTATACTGTATAGTCATACAGTATCAAGTTTAATTTGTCAGAAATTCGCCATACAGTTTCTGCAGGGCCCATGCCACCGACTGGCGGCGTACGGCATCACGATCGCCGCTAAAATGCTGCTGAAAAGTCAATACGTTATCCTGCGGCCCGGCAAAGCCAAACCATACCGTACCCACCGGTTTTTCTTCACTGCCGCCATCCGGACCGGCAATACCGCTGACGGAGATCGCGTAGTCAGCATGGGCCGCCCTGCGGGCACCCAGCGCCATCTCCCGCACCACCACATCACTTACCGCACCATACTGCAACAGCGAAGCAGCCTGAACACTGACCATCTGCTGTTTGGCCTGGTTACTGTAGGTCACAAAACCCCGCTCGAACCAGGCGGAGCTGCCGCTGATATCGGTAAAGACTTTGGCAATCCATCCCCCCGTGCAGGATTCCGCACAGGTTACGGTGGCATTGCGCTGCTTCAGCTTCTCACCTATCTGCGCACTAAGCGCCTGCAATTGCTGATCATCCATTGCGACTCTCCCTTTGGCTGTGGGTTGAAGGTGGTGCAGAAAAACCGCTTTTTCAAGGTCACTCACCATTATTACGCTGTTTTTGCGGCCAGCTTTCCACTGCGCTTACCGGTTTTTCACCGCAACCATAAAAAGACGCGGGAAGGCGAGCAACACCTGACCATCGGCCTGAGCCGGATAAGCCGCGAGCAAACGCTGATGATAATCGGTCAGAAACGCCGTCTGTTCGGTCTCATCCAGCGTTGCCAGGAAAGGCCGTAAACCGGTCGCCTGCAGCCAGCTGATAATCGCCTGCGCATCGGCCATCACGTGATAATAGGTGGTACGCCAGATATCCACCTCACAGCCGGCCTGCGTCAGCAGATCGTAATACTCGCCCGTGGAAAGCAGCTGTGTACGTTCAGCGGCATCGGCATTGATGCGTGAACGCCAGCGATCCGTTGCCGCCACCTCGCGCATCAGCCGGTGCGACGGCTCATTGAGGTTATCAGGCATCTGGATCGCCAGCACGCCACCGGGCGCCAGCTGGCTGACCAGATGGGGAAACAGCGTTGCGTGATTATCCAGCCATTGCAGAGACGCGTTGGCGTAGACCACCTGCTGCGGCACATCGGCCTGCCAGTTGCGGATGTCCGCCTGGATAAAACGACAGTGCGGCAGGCGTTCAGCGGCCTGAGTTAACATCGTGGCGGAACTGTCCAGCCCGGTAATCTGCGCCAGTGGCCAGGCATCAGCGAGCAGCTCGGTGCTGTTACCGGGCCCGCATCCCAGATCGGTCACCTGCTCAACCTGTTCCAGGCTGAGGCGCGCCAGAAGTTCGCGGGCTGGACGGGTTCGTTCTGCTTCAAACTTACGGTACAGCACAGGATCCCACTCTTTCATCATGACCTCTCGCTCAGTTATCAGATGCATCCGCTTACTGAGACGGATGAAAGAGGAAAAAGTGCGACCCGTTGCTCATTTTTGAATCATGCGCTGGCAGAGACCGGCCGGAGTCATTAAGTTAAAACACTGTTTCATTTTTTTAACATCCGATTCAGGAGTCATTTATGAGTGAAAAATCGCCCTTTGCCGGTGTCTGGTGCCCTTCAGTCACCCCGTTCAATGCGCAGGGTGCGGTCGATATTGATGCGCTCGGGCGACATTTCTCCCGCCTCAATGACTCCGGTATCGATACCTTACTGGTGATGGGCAGCATTGGCGAGTTCGCCTCACTGACGCAGCAGGAACGCTTACAACTGATTCAGGAAACCAGACCCTTGTCATCGCTGAAGATGGTCGCGAACGTCTCGGCAACCTGCATTCCTGACATGCTGGAGCTGGCTGAAGCCGCCTGGAAAAATGACTTTGACGCGGTGATGGTGCTGCCACCCTACTATTATGGCCAGACGCAAAACCAGCTGATGCACTACTTCGAAGCACTGGACGCGCAGCTGGGTGGTAAATGGTTTGCCTACAACTTTCCAGCCCGCACCGGCTGCGATCTGACGCCCGCGCTGATTGCCGCCCTGGCGGCAAAGCTGCCCAACTTCGCCGGCATTAAAGATACGGTGGATTGCCTGTCGCATAACCGGATGATGATTGAAGAGACCCGCAAGGTGCGTAGCGATTTCGCCGTACTGTCGGGGTATGACGAGTACCTGCTCCCGAACCTGCTGGCGGGCGGTGCCGGTGTCATTTCAGGACTGAATAATATTGTGCCGGAGTACTTTGCGCAGATGATGACGGCGTGGCGAAGTGGCAATCTGCCGGAGCTGACGCACCTGCAGCAGCAGATCGGCCGTCTGATGGCGATTTACAGTATTGGAGATGATTTCGTAACGACAATTAAAACGGCCGTGGCACGGCGCTATGACTCGATGAGCAGCGGCTCACGAAACTACGGTGGCACGCTGAATGCGGAACAGTGTGCCGCAATTGATAAGCTGTTCAGCTAAGCAGGAAAGCGGGCGCATCTCTGCGCCCCCGATCTCAGTTCTTTTTCACAAACTCAGATTTTAATTTCATCGGGCCAAAACCGTCGATTTTACAATCGATGTTGTGGTCCCCTTCAACCAGACGAATGCTTTTCACTTTAGTGCCGATCTTCAGCGATGAAGAACTGCCCTTCACCTTGAGATCTTTGATCACCGTGACGCTGTCGCCATCTGCCAGCAGATTGCCGTTGGCATCACGCACTTCCAGTGTTGCGTTGCTGCTGTCACCTTCTCCCTCGGTCCAGATGTGACCGCAGGAGGGGCAGTTAAGGTTATCGCCATCTTGCCAGGTGTAATCGGCGTGACAAGCCGGGCAGGCAGGTAAAGACATAGTGACTCCAGAAATATCAGTGGCTGTGTGGCCTGAAAAAGGGCGTCATCATATAACCTTACAGTTAACAAGGACAGCCTTTATAACAGGCCGCCCTGGCGTGCCTTGCTCACCGCCTCACCCAGCTGCCACACCGCCATCGCATAATGGGTACTATGGTTGTAGCGGGTAATGACATAGAAATTGGGTAAGCCGTACCAGTACTGGTAGCTGGTGCCCAAATCCAGGCGTAGCAGACTGACCTGATCGTTACCGTTCAGCGAGCCCTGTGGTGACAATCCTGACGCCGCCAGCATGCTCACGCTGTAACGGGTTTTGAAGCCATCTTCCAGCATCGGTGCCTGACCGCTGGCCGGTACCGCCACATTTTCGCCGCTGCGCCAGCCATGCTTCTGAAAATAGTGCGCCACGCTGCCGATAGCATCCACCGGATCCCACAGGTTTGCATGACCGTCTCCGTTGAAATCAACCGCATAATCATTGTAAGAGGAGGGCATAAACTGACCATAGCCCATCGCCCCGGCAAAGGAGCCTTTCAGCGCCAGCGGGTCATCCTGCTCTTTGCGCGACATCAACAGAAAGGTTTCCAGCTCGCTGCTGAAGTACTCTGCGCGGCGCGGATAGTTAAAGGATAAGGTCGCAAGCGCATCCAGAATCCGCGTTTTCCCCATCACGCGACCCCAGCGGGTTTCCACGCCAATGATGCCCACAATAATTTCTGGCGGCACGCCATAAACCTGCTGCGCGCGTTGCAGGGCATCCTGATACTGATTCCAGAACGCCACCCCATTTTGCACGTTATCGGGCGTAATGAACTTGTTGCGATAGCGGATCCAGGCGCCATTAGGTCCTGGCGCTGGCGTATAGCTTGGTGCCTGACGATCCATCAGTCGCAGCACATAATCCAGTCGTTTGGCCTGACCGATGATGTTGTGCAGTTGCTGACGGTCAAAGTCATGCTTCTCCACCATCTTATCGATAAATTGCTCTGCTGCCGGGTTACCGGCAAAGTCGCCAAACATCGCCTGTCCGCTGTGCGACGGCTGCAGTAAAAAACCGCCCTGTGGCGCAGCCAGCATCTTCTGCTGGGACGGGACTTCAGGTTTGCTGCTGCAGGAGGCCAGAAGCGGAATGAACGCAAGGAAGGCTAACTTGAGGCGCATCGGTTATCCATAAACGAGGGGTAATTTCAGATGCGGTAATAGTAGACGTTCAGCGCAATGACATACAGGGCAAAATCTTAAAAAAACGTCAGGGCAGCCATGGGCTAAAATGGCTGCGGGGCTCTCTCTGCCCCGCAGCCATCATGCGCTTAGCGGCGGTTTCTCACCAGCTGATAGCGACGGGTCAGATACTCAACCGGCGCGCTCCAGATGTGCACCAGCCGGCAGAACGGGAACAGCAGGAACAGCGTCATTCCCAGCACCATGTGCACGCGGTAGATAAACGCCACGCCGTCGAGATGCTGCGAAGCGCCACCGTGGAAGGTCACCACCGCCTGCGCCCAGCCCACCAGCTTCATCATTTCACTGCCGTCCATATGCTGGGCGGAGAAGGGAATGGTCAGCAGGCCCAGCGTCGCCTGAGCCACCAGCAGGGTCATGATCAGAATATCACCGACGCTACTGGTCGCCCGCACCCGTGGATTGGTCAGACGGCGCTTCAGCAGCAGTCCACCGCCCAGCAGTGTCATCGCCCCGAATAGGCCACCGGCAATCATCGCCAGTTTCTGCTTCACGTCGATCGGCAGGAAGGATTCATACATCCAGTGCGGCGTCAGCATCCCGACGATGTGACCGAAGAAAATACCGATGATGCCGATGTGAAACAGGTTGGAGGCGAGACGCATCCCTTTTTTGTCCAGCATCTGACTGGAACCGGCACGCCAGCTGTACTGCCCGTAGTCATAGCGCAGCCAGCTTCCCACCAGGAAGACCGTTCCGGCGAGGTAGGGGTAAATATCGAAGAAGAAAGTGTTAATAAAATTCATGCTGATTCTCCTGTGGTACGCGCCGTCGCCGCGGCGATGTCCAGATACTGCGGCGCGACCGCATCGGCGAAGCGACGCTGATGCATCGCCTGCTGCGCCGAGGCGCAGCCCTGTTCGCCGAGAAATTTAATCTGCTCCTCTTCCCAGACAGCATCCAGTGCTGCCGGCGTATCGTCGCGCGCTTCCTGCGCCACCTGTGGCTTGAGGGCCGCAGGATCAACCGCGCTACCGGACAGCGTCAGTAACACTGTGAAGAGATCGGCGTAGGGGCTCTGACGCTCTTCAAGCCGCGCCGCCAGCAAGGCCAGGATAGGCACGATGTCGTCCAGTCCCTGACGCGCGGCCTCATCGCTTTTACAGGCGAGATACTCCAGGTAGAGCGGCAGGAAATCGGGCAGCTCTTTGCTGTCCAGCTCCAGACCATCGGCACGATACTGTTCCAGCAGATCAACCATCGCCTGACCGCGATCGCGTGACTCACCGTGCACGTGTTCAAACAGCAGCAGCGAGGTGGCGCGGCCACGATCAAACAGTTCGCAGTAGTCAGCCTGCACGTCGAGCAGTGGCCGGGCACAGAGCTGATTGATAAACCGCACCAGCCGTGCGCTCTGCTGCAGGTTGAGTTCAGTGGCGTCATCCAGCGCCGCGATCAGGTCGGAAGAGTGGGTAAACAGCGCCTCGTCCGGGTAGTCCAGCAGCCGCGAAAGAATCCGTAACGTCATCATGAGGCATCCTCCGGACGAATGGTTTTCTTACTGATGTCGATGGCATCAATACGGCGGCTGTTGAACAGGTTGAATTTGCTGTCGCTGCCGTGACAGCCATCGCCAAAGCTAAAGCCGCAGCCTTTGCTTTCCGGGAAGGCTTCACGCGCCAGTTCGCGATGGCTGGAGGGCACCACAAAGCGATCTTCATAGTTCGCGATCGCCAGATAGCGGTACATCTCCTGCGCCTGCGCTTCGGTCAGGCCGACCTGCTCCAGCGCCCGGATATCATGCTCACCGTCCACGCTTTCTGCGCGTTTGTAATGACGCATTGCCAGCATCCGCTTCAGTGCCAGCAGCACCGGTGCGGTGTCGCCTGCGGTCAGCAGGTTCGCCAGATACTCAACCGGAATGCGCAGGCTTTCCACATCCGGCAGCACGCCGGTGTGCGCCAGCGCCCCGCCATCCACCGCCGACTGAATCGGTGACAGTGGTGGCACATACCAGACCATCGGCAGCGTGCGGTATTCAGGGTGAAGTGGCAGCGCCAGCTTCCACTCCATCGCCATTTTATAGACCGGTGAACGCTGTGCTGCGTCGATTACACTCTGCGCAACGCCATCTTTCAGCGCCTGCGCAATCACCGCCGGATCGTTGGGATCAAGGAAGATATCCAGCTGGCTCTGATAGAGATCTTTCTCGTTTTCCGCTGCGGCCGCCTGTTCAATGCGGTCAGCGTCATAGAGCAACACGCCGAGATAGCGGATACGGCCGACACAGGTTTCTGAACAGACGGTGGGCTGGCCCGCTTCAATGCGCGGATAACAGAAAATGCATTTTTCTGATTTGCCGCTTTTCCAGTTGAAGTAGATCTTCTTGTACGGACAGCCGGTGAGGCACATCCGCCAGCCGCGACATTTATCCTGGTCGATCAGTACGATGCCATCTTCGCCGCGTTTGTAGATCGCGCCGCTTGGGCAGGTCGCCACACACGCCGGGTTGAGGCAGTGCTCACACAGGCGCGGCAGGTACATCATGAAGGTGTGCTCAAACTGACCGTAAATCTCCTTCTGGATGTTATCGAAGTTCTTATCCTGCGAACGTTTGGCAAACTCGCCGCCGAGGATCTCTTCCCAGTTCGGGCCGTTTTCGATCTTTTTCATCCGCTGACCGGTGATCAGCGAGCGCGGACGCGCAATCGGCTGATGCTTACCGGCGGGCGCATTGTGCAGATGCTGATAATCAAAATCGAACGGTTCGTAGTAATCATCCAGCGCGGGCACATCCGGGTTGGCGAAGATCTTCGACAGCAGACCGATGCGACTGCCCATGCGCGGCTCCAGCTTACCGTTGATCTTACGGATCCAGCCGCCCTTCCACTTCTGCTGATCTTCCCAGGCGTGCGGATAGCCGACGCCAGGCTTGCTTTCGACATTGTTAAACCAGGCGTACTCCATGCCCTCGCGGCTGGTCCAGACGTTTTTACAGGTCACCGAGCAGGTGTGGCAGCCGATACATTTGTCGAGGTTCAGCACCATGCCGACCTGTGAACGAATTTTCATGGTTTTACCTCCTGCTGGCTGCCCTGGCAGGCATCGTTGCCTTCCCCATCTAACCAGTTAACGTTGTTCATTTTTCTCACTACCACGAACTCATCGCGGTTCGAGCCGACGGTGCCGTAGTAGTTAAAGCCCCAGGAGAGCTGCGCATAACCGCCGATCATATGGGTCGGTTTCGGGCAGGTCCGCGTCACCGAGTTATGGATCCCGCCGCGCTGGCTGGTGATCTCCGAGCCAGGGATATTCACGATACGTTCCTGCGCGTGGTACATCATGGTCATACCGGCCGGGATGCGCTGGCTCACTACTGCACGTGCGGTCAGCGCACCGTTGGCATTGAACGCCTCGATCCAGTCGTTATCCACGATACCCAGCTCACGAGCGTCATCTTCACTCATCCAGACAATCGGTCCGCCGCGCGACAGTGTCAGCATCAGCAGGTTGTCGCTGTAGGTGGAGTGAATGCCCCACTTCTGGTGTGGCGTCAGGAAGTTCAGCGCCTTCTCCGGGTTACCGTTGGGTTTGCTGTTCAGCAACGGCTTCGCCGCGCGGGTATCGATTGGCGGACGATAGACCATCAGGCTCTCACCGAAGGCGCGCATCCACTCATGATCCTGATAGAGCTGCTGACGGCCGCTCAGGGTTCGCCACGGGATCAGCTCATGAACGTTGGTGTAGCAGGCGTTGTAAGAGACATGTTCATCTTCCAGCCCTGACCAGGTCGGACTAGAGATAATTTTGCGCGGCTGCGCCTGGATATCGCGGAAGCGAATCTTCTCATCTTCTTTATTGAGCGCCAGGTGGGTGTGGTCACGACCAGTAATCACGCCCAGTGCCTGCCAGGCTTTCACCGCCACCTGACCATTGGTTTCCGGTGCCAGCGCCAGGATCACTTCTGCCGCATCGATCGCCGTGTCGATATTCGGCCGCCCCGCTGCCGGGCCATCCGCTTTGACGTAGTTCAGTTGCTTGAGGAAATCGACCTCTTTGCTGGTGTTCCAGCTGATACCTTTGCCGCCGTTACCCAGGGTCTCCAGCAACGGTCCCAGCGAGGTAAAGCGCTCCCAGGTCGCCGGATAGTCGCGCTCCACCACCATAATGTGTGGCGCGGTTTTACCCGGAATCAGATCGCATTCGCCTTTTTTCCAGTCTTTCGCCTCAAAAGGCTGCGCCAGTTCCGCGGGTGAGTCATGCAACACCGGCAGAGTAACGACGTCCGTTTCAACGCCTAAATGACCCGGGCAGAGATCGGAGAAGGCTTTGGCGATGCCTTTGTAGATCTCCCAGTCACTTTTTGAGTCCCAGGCAGGATCGACGGCCGCCGAAAGCGGATGAATAAACGGATGCATATCCGAGGTATTCATATCGTCTTTTTCATACCAGGTCGCCGTTGGCAGCACGACATCGGAGTAGAGACAGGTGCTCGACATGCGGAAGTCGAGTGTGACCACCAGATCCAGTTTGCCTTCGGCACCCTGATCCAGCCACTCCACCTCTTCCGGCTTCACGCGGCCCTGCTGGCCTAAATCTTTGCCCTGAATGCCGTTTTCCGTGCCCAGCAGATACTTCAGCATGTACTCATGCCCTTTACCGGATGAGCCGAGCAGATTGGAGCGCCAGACAAACAGGTTACGCGGGAAGTTCTGCGGATCGTCCGGCTGTTCAGCGGCAAACCGCATGGTGCCCTGCTTCAGGCTTTCCACGGTGTAATCCAGCGGCGACTGACCGGCGGCTTTCGCCTGCGCCGCGATGTGCAGCGGGTTGACGTTAAGCTGCGGCGCTGAAGGCAGCCAGCCCATACGTTCGGAACGGACGTTAAGGTCGATCAGGCTGCCGCTGTAGCGACTTTTATCCGCCAGCGGGGAGAGCAATTCGCTGGTGGCCAGGGTTTCATAGCGCCACTGACTGGAGTGGTTGTAGAAGAAGGAGGTGCTGTTCATCTGGCGTGGCGGACGCTGCCAGTCCAGGCCAAAGGCCAGCGGGGTCCAGCCGGTCTGCGGACGGAGTTTCTCCTGGCCGACATAGTGCGCCCAGCCACCGCCGCTCTGACCGACGCAGCCGCAGAAAATCAGCATGTTCATCAGGCCACGATAGTTCATGTCCATGTGATACCAGTGGTTCATACCGGCACCGACGATGATCATCGAACGACCGCGGGTCTTCTCGGCGTTTTCGGCAAATTCACGGGCAATGCGAATGATGTTCTGACGGGAGACACCCGTAATCTGCTCCGCCCAGGCCGGGCTGTACGCTTTGATGTCGTCGTAGGTTTGCGCGCAGTTGGCATCATCCAGACCGCGATCCAGACCATAATTCGCCAGCGTCAGATCGTAGACGCTGGTGACCAGTGCTTCACTGCCATCCGCCAGTTGCAGGCGTTTCACCGGCAGCTTATGCAGCAGGATTTCGTCCAGCGCAACGCTGTTGAAATGCTCGCTGGTAATGCCACCGAAGTAAGGGAAACCGACCTCGACCACCTCATCGTGGCTGCCGAGCAGGCTGAGCTGCAGTTCAACTTCCTGATGTGACGCCCCATCACGCTGCTCGAGGTTCCATTTGCCTTTTTCGCCCCAGCGGAAGCCGATAGATCCCTGCGGCGCGGTCAGTTCCCCGGTCGCCTCGTTGATCGCGACGGTTTTCCACTCCGGGTTATTCTCCTGACCGAGCCCATCCACCAGATCGCTGGCGCGCAGCTGACGGCCGGCGGCGTAAAAACCGCCCTCACGGGGTTCCAGCAGTACCAGCATCGGCATATCGGTGTAACGGCGCACATAGTCGCGGAAATAGCCAACTTCGCGATCAAGATGAAACTCTTTCAGCATCACGTGGCCCATCGCCAGCGCCATCGCGCTGTCGGTGCCCTGCTTCGGACTCAGCCACTGGTCACACAGCTTCGCGACCTCAGCATAGTCCGGCGTGATCGCCACGGTTTTCGTCCCTCTATAGCGGACTTCCGTAAAGAAGTGCGCATCCGGGGTACGGGTCTGCGGCACGTTAGAGCCCCAGGCAATAATGTAGGAGGAGTTGTACCAGTCAGCCGATTCCGGCACGTCGGTCTGCTCGCCCCAGGTCATCGGTGAGGCCGGCGGCAGATCGCAGTACCAGTCGTAGAAGCTCAGACAGGTTCCGCCAATCAGTGACAGGTAACGTGCGCCCGCAGCGTAAGAGACCATCGACATCGCCGGAATCGGTGAGAATCCCATAATGCGGTCAGGGCCGTAGGTCTTCGCGGTGCAGATGTTCGCGGCGGCGATCATCTCGTTGACTTCCTGCCAGCTGGAGCGGACAAAGCCGCCGCGTCCACGCGCCTGTTTGTAGCTTCTGGCCTTTTCAGGATTACTGATGATGGATGCCCAGGCGTCCACCGGGTCGCTGTGCTGCGCTTTCGCGTCGCGCCAGAGCTGAATCAGCTTCTTGCGCATCAACGGATATTTCAGGCGGTTAGCGCTGTAGAGATACCACGAGTAGCTGGCACCGCGTGGGCAGCCACGCGGCTCATGGTTTGGCAGATCGGGACGGGTACGCGGATAGTCGGTCTGCTGGGTCTCCCAGGTGACCAGTCCATTTTTAACGTAGATTTTCCAGCTGCATGAGCCGGTACAGTTAACACCGTGCGTGGAGCGCACGATTTTATCGTGCTGCCAGCGACTGCGATAGCCATCTTCCCAGTCGCGGTTGCTGTTTAACGTCTGGCCATGCTGGCCGGAAAAGGGTTCGGCCAGCTGTTTGAAATAGCGAAACCGATCAAGAAACTTGCTCATCCGGAATACTCCTGAAGGCTTAATGTGACATTGCTGACTCTGCATCTGTCCCGACACAGAAAGTGAAATTGTGCCGGTGCGCCACACCGGCTTTGTCGTTATCAGGCGCGTGATTTTCGGCCGTAAACCAGCCAGGTCACCGCGATGCAGCAGAGATAAAAGACCAGGAAGATTTTCATCGCGCCGGCGGGTGAACCGGTCATGGCGAGCGACAGGCCAAAAGTCTGCGGAATAAAGAAACCGCCCAGCGCGCCAATGGCGGAGATAAAGCCGAGCGCAGCAGAGGTTTCTGTTGCCGCTTCGCGCTGTGCCAGCGCATCGTCGCCGCCCTCAGCTTTGATACGTTCCAGCGTCAGCTTACGGAAGATCACCGCAATCATCTGGTAGGTGGAGCCGCTGCCCAGCCCGGACGTCAGGAACAGGCCCATAAACACGGCGAAGAAGGCCACGAACGAGCCATCATGTCCGGCACCCGGCAGGGTAAGGAACAGCAGCGCAGCAAACAGCGCCATCAGCACGTAGTTGATCAGCGTGACGCGGGTACCGCCGAAGCGGTCAGAAATGATGCCGCCTGCTGAACGGGCCAGCGCGCCAATAAAGGGGCCGAAAAAGGCGTAATGCATGATCACGACATCAGGAAATTGCGTCTTCGTCAGCATGGCAAAACCGGCAGAGAAACCGATAAATGAGCCAAAGGTGGCCAGATAGAGCAGTGCCATAACCCACAGGTGTGGACGTTTCAGCACCGGCAACTGCTCACGCAGCGAGGATTTCGCCGCCGCCAGGTCGTTCATGCCGAACCAGGCCGCCAGCGTGCCGATCGCCAGGAACGGCACCCAGATCCAGGCGGCATTTTCCAGCCAGATGCTGTCGCCGGTGACGGTGGTCTGACCCACATCGGCAAAACCAAAAATGGCACAGGAGATCGCCAGCGGGGCGACAAACTGCATTACGCTGACGCCAAGATTACCGAGGCCGCCGTTGATACCCAGCGCGCCGCCCTGACGGGCTTTGGGAAAGAAGAAGCTGATATTGCCCATGCTCGACGCGAAGTTAGCGCCACCAAAACCGCACAGCAGGGAAATCACCATAAAAGTGGTGAATGAGGTCTGGCTGTCCTGTACGGCAAAGCCGAGCCACAGGCAGGGAATGATCAGGATGCCGGTGCTGAAGGCGGTCCAGCGACGTCCCCCAAAGATGGGAATAACAAAAGAGTAAGGCACACGCAACAACGCGCCAGAAACCGACGGCAGTGCGGTCAGTAAAAAGAGCTGCTCAGTGCTGAAGGTAAAGCCAACTTTATTCAGGTTAACCGCAACGGTGCTGAACAGCATCCAGACGCAGAAGGCCAGCAGCAGACAGAAGACAGAAATCCACAGGTTACGGCTGGCGATACGTTTACCACGCGCCTGCCAGAACGCATCGTTTTCCGGTTGCCAGTCCTGAATTAACGCGCCGCGCGTCGGGGTTTGCAAAGAGGTGGATTGGGTCATAAATCTCTCATCAGCAGAATAATAATTGTGCGTATCCTGCGCATCCGCCGTGGTGTCGGGCTTGATACAAATCAACGGCAATGCAGGTTACAGAGGTGCAGCGCCCTCTCTTCACCCCGGTTAAGTAGTTGACTGAATTCAGATAACCCTTATAAATCATAGGGTTTAAACACGGCCGCCCATGCCTTCTGTAAAAGGGTGTCCGACTGGAAATAAAGGAGTAGTCCATTGGGGGTATATAGCGACCCCGCTTCACCGGTAAGATAGGCTCTCCGCCCGCTCAGGGCTGGCGTATGTGACAGGAACAGGAGCCATTGTGACGGCAGAGAAATTTACGCTTTTATTGATCGACGACCATCCCATGCTGCGCAATGGCCTGAAGCAGCTGATTGCGCTGGATGAAAGACTGCAGGTGGTTGCCGAAGCGGGTAATGGCATTGATGGCCTGGCGCTGGCACAGCAGCATGATCCCGACCTGATCCTGCTTGATCTTAATATGCCAGGTCTGAACGGACTGGATACCCTGACCCAGCTGCGTGAGATAGCCCTTTCTGGCCGGGTAGTGGTGTTCAGCGTTTCAGATAATGAAGAGGATGTGGTCAGCGCGCTGAAGCGCGGCGCTGATGGTTATCTGCTGAAAGATATGGAACCGGAAGCCTTACTGAAAGCGCTGCATCAGGCTGCTGCCGGTCAGATCGTGCTGAGCGAGGCGTTAACTCCGATTCTGGTCGCCCGGTTGCGTGAAGCGCAGCCTGCTCAGACGCGCGACATTAATCAGCTGACCCGGCGCGAACGCGATATTCTGCAACTGATCAGCGACGGGATGACCAATAAAGCGATTGCCCGCAAGCTGGCCATCAGTGAAAGCACGGTTAAGGTTCACGTTAAATATCTGCTGAAGAAGATGAACCTTAAATCCCGACTTGAAGCCGCCGTCTGGGCGCTGCAGAACGGGCTGCACTGACTTTTCCCCCTTCCCGATGCGGCGCAGTGCCGTCCTGCCGGCCATAAACTGCCGCAGAAATCGCGAGCCGCCTCGCAGCCCCGCATCAGCGTCATGAGAACAGGCACTTTTTTGTCGCCAGCCGCCGCCACATTTGCCAGGATGCCTGTCAGGTTACACCCGGTCAGGATCGCGGCTGTGCATCATGCTGGCATATGCCCTGCCCTATTCGTTATCATCTGATTATCCTGCGCGCCTGGAATCCCTTTCGGTTTCATGGGCGTTGACCGCCAGAAATTTACCGCATTAAAAATGAGCTAAAACCTTATGCAAGAGCCAACCGAAAAGGACTTTCCTTCCCACACGCCGATGATGCAGCAGTACCTGCGTCTCAAGGCGGAGCATCCTGACATTCTGCTATTTTACCGTATGGGTGACTTCTACGAGCTGTTTTATGACGACGCAAAACGTGCCTCGCAGCTGCTGGAGATTTCACTCACCAAGCGCGGTGCGTCAGCGGGCGAACCGATCCCGATGGCGGGTGTGCCCTATCATGCGGTTGAAGGTTACCTGGCTAAACTGGTGCAGCTGGGCGAATCCGTTGCCATCTGCGAGCAGATAGGCGATCCGGCGCTGAGCAAAGGCCCGGTCGAACGCAAAGTGGTGCGCATCGTTACCCCGGGTACCATCAGTGATGAGGCGCTGTTGCAGGAGCGACACGACAATCTGCTGGCGGCGATTGTGCAGAGCCCGCGCGGTTTTGGCTACGCCACGCTGGATATCAGCTCAGGCCGTTTTCGCCTCAGCGAACCTGCCGATGCTGAAACCATGGCGGCAGAGCTGCAGCGCACCAATCCGGCGGAGCTGCTCTACCCCGAAGATTTTCAGGCGATGTCGCTAATCGATCAGCGACGCGGCCTGCGACGCCGTCCGCTGTGGGAGTTTGAGATCGACACCGCACGCCAGCAGCTGAACCTGCAGTTCGGCACCCGCGATCTCAATGGCTTCGGCGTGGAGAATGCGCACCTCGGACTGAGCGCGGCGGGCTGCCTGCTGCAGTATGTTAAAGATACCCAGCGCACCACGCTGCCTCACATCCGCTCGCTGAGCATGGAGCGGCAGCAGGACAGCATCATCATGGATGCGGCCACCCGCCGTAATCTGGAGATCACCCAGAACCTGGCTGGCGGCACCGACAACACCTTAGCGGCGGTGCTGGATAAAACGGTCACCCCGATGGGTAGCCGGATGCTGAAACGCTGGCTGCATATGCCGCTGCGCGATGCGCGCATCATTAACCAGCGTCAGGAGTCGATTGCTGAGCTACAAAATCTCAGCGACGTGCTGCAACCGGTGCTGCGTCAGGTCGGCGATCTGGAGCGAATCCTGGCTCGCCTGGCCCTGCGCACCGCACGTCCGCGCGATCTGGCTCGCATGCGTCATGCGTTTCAGCAACTGCCGGAACTTAACCAGCTGCTGGCCGATGTTGAGGCGCCCCAGTTGCAGAAGCTGCGCACGCAGATGGGCGAGTTCACTGCGTTACGTGAGCTGCTGGAACAGGCGGTGATTGAGTCACCGCCGGTGCTGATCCGCGATGGCGGAGTGATTGCGCCCGGCTACAACGCGGAGCTGGATGAGTGGCGCGCACTGGCAGATGGCGCAACCGACTATCTTGACCGGCTGGAGATCCGCGAACGCGAGAAGCTGGGACTGGATACCCTGAAGGTCGGCTTTAACGGCGTGCATGGTTATTACATTCAGGTGAGCCGCGGACAGAGCCATCAGGTACCGATGCACTATGTCCGTCGTCAGACCCTGAAAAATGCTGAACGCTATATCATTCCGGAGCTGAAAGAGTACGAAGACAAAGTACTCACCTCCAAGGGTAAAGCGCTGTCGCTGGAAAAAAGCCTGTATGAGGCGCTGTTCGATCAGTTGCTGCCGCATCTTGAAGCGCTGCAGCTGAGTGCCGCCGCGCTGGCAGAGCTGGATGTGTTAAGCAACCTGGCAGAACGTGCCTGGTCCCTGAACTATTGCCGCCCGGTATTGCAGGATAAAGCCGGGATTAAAATCAGCGGCGGACGCCATCCGGTGGTGGAACAGGTTCTGAAAGAGCCGTTTATTGCCAACCCACTGTCACTGGCACCCCAGCGCAGAATGCTGATTATTACCGGCCCCAACATGGGCGGTAAAAGTACCTATATGCGTCAGGCGGCGCTGATTGCGCTGATGGCATGGATTGGCAGTTTTGTTCCTGCCGATGAGACGCTGATTGGCCCGCTGGATCGCATCTTTACCCGTGTCGGTGCCGCTGACGATCTCGCCTCCGGGCGCTCGACCTTTATGGTTGAGATGACCGAAACCGCTAACATCCTGCACAACGCCACCGAAAACAGCCTGGTGCTGATGGATGAGATTGGACGCGGAACATCCACCTACGACGGTTTATCGCTCGCCTGGGCCTGCGCCGAAAACCTGGCGAACCGTATCAAGGCGATGACGCTGTTTGCCACCCATTACTTCGAGCTGACAACCCTGCCGGAAAAAATGGAAGGCGTGGTCAACGTCCATCTGGATGCCGTTGAGCATGGCGACACGATCGCCTTTATGCACAGCGTCCAGGAGGGTGCGGCAAGTAAGAGCTATGGTCTGGCGGTGGCGGCGCTGGCCGGCGTACCCAAAGAGGTGATTAAGCGGGCACGCAATAAGCTGAAGGAACTTGAGACCGTTTCAAACCACTCCGCGTCATCGACGGTCGATGGCTCTCAGCTGCCGCTGCTGGTTGAAGAGACCTCGCCTGCCATGGAGGCGCTTGAGGCGCTGGATCCCGATACGCTGACACCGCGTCAGGCACTCGACTGGATTTATCGTCTTAAATCGCTGGTCTGACATTACATCCCGTACATCGCACCGCGTTAATGCGCGGTGCTATGCTCGCTCGCCCGCAAATCACTTTTCTGCAGACATAAAAAAAGCGATGGTTTTCACCATCGCTTTTCGCATTCAAACTCAGATTTACTGTTAACGATTATTCACGAAACAGTGCTTCAATGCTGAGGCCCTGCGCCTGCAGGATTTCACGCAGACGGCGTAAACCTTCAACCTGAATCTGGCGTACACGCTCGCGGGTTAAGCCGATTTCACGACCCACATCCTCAAGTGTTGCCGCTTCATAGCCCAACAGGCCGAAACGACGTGCCAGCACTTCACGCTGCTTGGCGTTCAGTTCGAACAGCCATTTAACGATGCTTTGTTTCATATCATCGTCCTGCGTGGTGTCTTCCGGTCCGTTGTCTTTCTCATCGGCCAGAATATCCAGCAGCGCTTTTTCAGAATCACCGCCTAATGGCGTATCAACCGAGGTAATGCGTTCGTTGAGACGTAACATGCGGCTTACGTCATCAACCGGTTTATCAAGCTGCTCTGCGCTCTCTTCCGCACTCGGCTCATGGTCGAGCTTGTGGGAAAGTTCACGCGCAGTACGCAGATAAACATTCAGTTCTTTCACAATGTGAATCGGCAGACGGATGGTACGGGTTTGATTCATGATCGCCCGTTCAATGGTCTGACGAATCCACCAGGTGGCGTACGTTGAGAAACGGAACCCGCGCTCCGGGTCAAATTTCTCTACGGCGCGAATCAGGCCGAGGTTACCTTCTTCAATCAGGTCCAGCAGAGCTAAACCACGATTGCTGTAACGACGAGCGATTTTCACCACCAGGCGTAAGTTACTTTCGATCATACGGCGACGGGAAGGGATATCACCCCGCAATGCACGGCGCGCGAAGAAGACTTCTTCCTCTGCCGTTAACAACGGAGAATAGCCAATCTCCCCGAGATAGAGCTGCGTCGCATCTAACACACGTTGCGTCGCACCCTGTGATAGCAACTCTTCTTCCGCTACGTCGCTATCACTGGCTTCATTTTCAACGAGTGCCTTCTCGTCAAAAATTTCAGCTCCGTTCTCATCGAATTCCGCGTTCTCATGTAACTCGTTTACTTTCAGCGTATTCTGGCTCATAAGCGGCTCCTACCCGTGATTCCAGGGCAGAACATAAACCTGTTTTGTTCTGCCGGATTATCGCTGCGGTAAATAACGCAACGGGTTTACGGATTTCCCCTTGTAACGAATTTCAAAGTGTAATCTGACTGAACTGGTTCCGGTGCTACCCATGGTAGCGATCTTTTGCCCCGCCTTAACTTCCTGTTGTTCCCGGACCAGCATTGTATCGTTGTGGGCGTAGGCGCTCAGGTAATCATCGTTGTGTTTAATGATGATTAAATTACCGTAACCCCGGAGTGCGTTACCTGCGTAAACCACTCGTCCTGAAGCAGTGGCGACCACAGATTGTCCGCGCGTCCCGGCGATATCGATACCTTTATTGCCACCTTCGGCGGCAGAGAAGTTATCGATGATCTTCCCGTCAGTCGGCCAGCGCCAGCTTCCGACCGGCGTTGAACTGTTGGTTGTACTGCTAACCGTTGGGGGTGCGGTAACGACTGGAGCTGTTGTCGTTGCAACATTTGCTCCATTCGAAGGCAACATTTTGCTGCCACCCGAATTACCTGAATCATCAGAATACGTAATAACAGGTTGCTGTGCAACAGCAGGCGATTTAATTTGTGGCGCAGCCGGAACGCCGCCCTGCGTTGCATCAGCAACGGTAATGGGATTGCCGCCGGTAATCGGCTGACCCGACCCATTGCCAATCTGCAAAGTTTGTCCGACATTCAGGCCATATGGCGCCGGAACATTGTTGCGCTGGGCTAAATCACGGAAATCGTTGCCGGTAATCCAGGCGATGTAAAACAATGTGTCGCCACGCTTAACGGTATAAGTTTCACCGGAGTAGCTACCCTTAGGAATGTTCTGATAACTGCGATTGTAAACAATCCGGCCATTCTGCGTCTCAACATTGCTGTTGGTACTAATCATTCCACCACTAGCGGGGGTAGATGCTGAATTTTTGCTTAACATTTGTCCCTGGGCTGGCGTGGCAGGAACGCCGCCTGAACTCGTGTCTGCTCCAGACTGGTTAGTGTTCATGCCACCATTGTCGCCAACGCGACTGATGGGTGCCTGTGAGTTGTCGCTGGAGCTGCAGCCTGCCAGCCAAAAACCTACCAGTGAAAGCGCCGCCAGACGGCGTAACTGAAAAAGTGTGCTTCCCGTGCTCATTAATCCCCCGTGATGGCAACTCTGATCTAACTGTTTCACTGTATCTGCCAGCAGGATACTCTGCGCGGCGCGATAAAATCTGCGTTTTCGATGAATAAACTGGATAGTAACAACATCAGGTACGTGGTGCTATGAAACAGTTGTGAAGAAATACGAAGAGGGTCAGGCCAGATCGCCCTGCACCAGCGGGACAAAACGCACTGGTTCGATGGTCTCTTCCATCACCTCTTCACCCTGACGACGCAGGCGCTTCAGTACCTGCTGATCTTCGCCAACCGGCAGCACCATGATGCCGCCTTCTGCCAGTTGTGCTATCAGCGCAATCGGAATTTCAGGCGGTGCAGCCGTGACGATGATGGCATCGAAGGGGCCACGTGAAGGCCAGCCCTGCCAGCCATCACCATGACGGGTTGAGACATTATGCAGATCCAGCTGTTTCAGACGGCGCTTGGCCTGCCACTGCAGCCCTTTGATGCGTTCCACTGAATAAACATGGTCCACCAGATGGGCAAGAATCGCCGTCTGATAACCTGAACCCGTACCAATCTCCAGCACACGCGAATGCGGATTAAGTCCGAGCAGCGCGGTCATCCGCGCAACCATGTAGGGCTGTGATATCGTCTGACCGGAGCCGATGGGCAAGGCAACATTGTCCCAGGCTTTATGCTCGAACGCTTCGTCGATAAAACGTTCGCGCGGCACCTCGCTGATGGCTTTCAGCAGGTTTTCATCATCGATGCCCTGCTGACGCAGTTGTGACAGCAACGTCTCAATACGCCGATTCACCATGCCAGGTTCACCTCAGCTTTAGCCAGCCAGTCACTGAGCACGTTCTGCGCGCTGTGCGCCGTTAAATCGACATGCAGTGCCGTGACAGAGACGTAGCCCTGATCCACGGCGGCGAAGTCTGTATCCGGGCCCGCATCCAGTTTTTCGCCTGGCGGACCAATCCAGTAGAGTGTATTGCCACGCGGATCCTGCTGCGCAATCACCTGATCCGCCGGATGGCGGCTGCCACAGCGCGTCACGCGGATGCCTTTGAGTTCAGATAACGGCAGATCGGGAACGTTGATGTTGAGAATGCGGCCGGTGCGCAGCGGTTCATGCGTCAGCGCCCTGAGGAGCGCGCAGGTCACGGCCGCCGCGGTGGCGTAGTGCTGATGGCCATTGAGCGAAACCGCGATAGCCGGTAAGCCAAGATGTCGCCCTTCCATCGCTGCCGCCACCGTGCCGGAGTAGATCACATCATCGCCCAGATTGGGGCCGGCATTGATGCCCGACACCACAATGTCGGGACGCGGCTGCATCAGCGCATTCACCCCCAGATAGACGCAGTCGGTCGGCGTCCCCATCTGGACGGCGATATCGCCGTTTTCATGGGTGAAGGTGCGCAGAGGCGTTTCCAGCGTTAATGAGTTCGAGGCACCGCTTCGGTTACGATCGGGGGCAACAACCTGCACGTCAGCAATCTGCCGCAGGGCTTTCGCCAGAGTCTGAATGCCTGGCGCATGAATGCCGTCATCGTTACTGAGCAATATCCGCATTTCGTTCTGACCTTTTTTTATTCGACTGGTCGCCGTGACGGAACCTGTTTTAACGGCATGGCAACAGGTGAGGAATAGACGGCGATTTTTGCATTCTAGCGAGGCGCGCAAGGAAGTGGTAGGCGTAAATCACACGACGGTGGGGGTTTGCCGCAACATTACCCACACTGCGGGTCAGGTTGCGGCGAAGATTACTCATCAATCTGATCGGGCGAGTCCGCGTGGGTCAGCAGCTCCCGGACCACGCTGGTGGCAAAGCTGCCCGCTGGCAGCCAGAATGCCAGTTCCAGCGTAACATCATCCCACCAGCTCCACTGCATATCGCGCGGCACCATCAACATGGCACGGCGTGCAGCATCGACCTTTTCACGTTCAATCAGTCCCAGCAGCAGCGTCTCATCAGCCAGCGCCTGCTGTTCAAAGGCCAGCGCGTCAGCCTGCGGGCCAGGCTCGCCCCGTCCCGGCAGCGGCGCGGTGATGCGCAGCTCATGCTGCTCAACCCGGCGCTGTGACTCTGCCAGTTCATCAGGCTGCGCGACAAACCAGCTGCCTCGTCCGGTCAGCTGCAACGCGTCGCCGTTGAGCACCTGAGTCAGCCTACCCTGCTGTTGCAGACGCGCACTGGTCACCTGATTAAACAGCGCACTGCGCGCGGCAGAGAGCATCAGGCTGCGCTTGTTGCGGTCGCGAATAATGATCTCATTGCGCGCCCACTTTTCTGCCATCACCAGGTTATTGCCGCCGCGACCAAAACGCTGTTCACCAAAATAGTTCGGCACGCCCGCATCGCGAATCTGCGCCAGACGCGTTTCAACTGCATCACGGTCACTGATCTGGCGGATGATCAGCCGGAACGCGTTCCCCGCCAGTGCGCCGATGCGCAGCTTACGTTTGTGGCGCACCGCCTGCAGAATCTCGACCCCTTCCAGTTCAAAACCGCGCAGATCGGGCATAGCATTACCCGGCAGGCGAAAACAGAGAGTCTGTTCCGTCACCGCATGGCGATCTTTCATTCCGGCATAACTCATGTCGCGCTGATGAATACCGAGATACTTCGCCAGTGCCTCAGCCACAAAGCGGGTATTGGCCCCCACTTTACGGATGCGCACCAGCAGGTGCTCACCTTCACCATCCGCGCCATAACCGAGATCCTCAACCACCACGAAATCTTCCGGATTGGCTTTGATCACGCCGGAGGCCACGGGTGTGCCGTGCAGGTAATTCAGCATCATTGGCTGTCAGCTTTCAGGACTAACGCCACCGCTTCACAGGCGATGCCTTCGCCGCGCCCGGTAAAGCCCAGCTTCTCGGTGGTGGTCGCTTTGACGTTGACCGCATCCATATGGCAGCCCAGATCTTCTGCAATATTGATCCGCATCTGTGGCACGTGCGGCAGCATTTTCGGTGCCTGAGCAATAATCGTGACGTCGACATTACCGATGCGATAGCCTTTGGCTTCGATACGGCGCCAGGCCTCACGCAGCAAGCCGCGGCTGTCCGCCCCTTTAAAGGCCGGATCGGTGTCAGGAAAAAGCTTGCCGATATCGCCCATCGCCACTGCGCCCAGCAGCGCGTCAGTCAGCGCGTGCAGCGCCACATCGCCATCCGAATGGGCGATAAAACCCTGCTCAAACGGGATCCGCACACCGCCAATCACTAACGGACCCTCTCCGCCAAAGGCGTGAACGTCAAAACCGTGACCGATACGCATCATGCGCTCTCCTTTAATTGAATCTGACTCAGATAAAAAGCCGCCAGCGCCAGATCTTCTGGCCGGGTGACTTTGATGTTATCACTGCGTCCGCTGACTAACAGCGGGTGGTAGCCGCAATACTCCAGCGCCGAGGCTTCATCGGTGATGGTCGCGCCTTCTGCCAGCGCCCGCGTCAGGCAGGCGGTGAGCAGCGCATGAGGGAAAAATTGCGGCGTTAAGGCGTGCCAGAGATCGTCGCGCTCTACGGTATGGGCCACAGCGGCTTTGCCCGGCTCGCCCCGTTTCATGGTGTCACGCACTGGCGCGGCCAGAATCCCGCCAACGTGGCTCTGTTCACGCACGTTGAGCAGTTGCTGGAGATCGTCGGGATGCAGACAGGGACGCGCGGCGTCATGGACCAGCACCCAGGCGGAACCCTGTGCGGCCTGCAATCCGGCCAGCACCGATTCGGCGCGGGTCTCTCCGCCTGTCACCCTGAGCACGCGCGGATCGCGTGCCAGCGGCAGTGAAGCGAAGTGCTGGTCATCAGGACTGAGGGCGACAATCACCTGTTTGATAGCGGGATGGGAAAACAGACGCGCAATGCTGTGTTCCAGAAGGGTGTGCTGACCAATCGTCAGATACTGCTTCGGACAGGTTGCCTGCATGCGGCTGCCGATCCCGGCAGCGGGCACCACGGCAATCACATCCGCAAGGGAGGCCAGAGTGTTCATGTTTTATCGTTGTTGGTTAAGCGCTGCTTGTTGCGCGTTGCGTTTGTTCTGGTCAGGCACCAGACGATAGAAAGTCTCACCGGGCTTAATCATGCCCAGTTCATTGCGTGCACGCTCCTCGATCGCTTCCGAGCCGCCATTGAGATCGTCAATTTCGGCAAACAGCTGATCGTTTCGCGATTTCAGTTTGGCATTGTTTGCCTGTTGCACCGCGACATCATCATTGACGCGCGTATAGTCATGGATGCCATTTTTCCCCAGCCACAACGAATATTGCAGCCAGCCAAGCAGCACCAATAACAGTAACGTCAGTTTTCCCATCCCGCCCCCTAAAAACGGCCCAATCATCCCATAACTTTGCACAGGACTCCACACCAGCGGAGAAAATGGCGTGCTTTGCTGCGCGTCTGCGCAAAATATGAATCAGTACCGATTCAGACGGGAAAAGATTTGTAACCTGCCGATGCGTTTGCACATCAGCGCGGGCGCACTGAGGGCTTACCAGCCAGAGAGAAAAGAGAACATTAACCAGAAGAGCGTGACCACCATGATCACCGTGGCGAGCGCGGCCCACAGCCACTGTCCACTCAGCAGCGTATTCAGCGCGATACCCGTGACCACCGCAACCGGCAGCAGCGCAAGAAAGAATGGCCAGGTATAAAGAAAGAAGAACAGCGTGTTAGAGCCGAACAGCAGGAAAGGAATCGCCAGCGCGCACCAGTAAGCGAGAAAGCCGATAACGCCGCCCGGCAACAATGAGCGCGGCTCATCCGGGGAGGAGTCATCTTTTCGAGCGAGCATTGGGGTAATGTTCTGCATAGGCATCCTGTTGGCGCGAGGGCGGCAAATCAGAAACGATTTGCCGCTGTCTCTTCAGGATCTGATGATATCGCGGTCACGCAGCAGGTCTAACAATTGGGCGGCCAGTTTTGTAACCAATTGTTCGCCATCCAGCTGGATTTCCGGGCTATCGGGCGCCTCATAGACGCTGTCGATGCCGGTGAAATTACGCAGTTCACCGGCGCGCGCTTTGCGATACAACCCTTTCGGATCACGCGCTTCACACACGGCTAACGGCGTATCGACAAATACCTCGATAAACTGTCCCGGCTCCAGCAGATCGCGCACCATCTGACGCTCAGCGCGATGCGGCGAAATAAAGGCAGTGAGCACCACGAGTCCGGCATCCACCATCAGTTTCGCCACTTCACCGACGCGACGGATATTCTCTTTACGGTCATCATCGCTGAAACCGAGGTCACGACAGAGGCCGTGACGCACATTGTCACCATCCAGCAGATAGGTGCTGACGCCGATGCGGTGCAGCGCCTGCTCCAGCGCACCGGCAACGGTGGATTTCCCCGAGCCCGAAAGCCCGGTGAACCACAGCACCACGCCCTGATGGCCATGCTGCTGTTCGCGAGAGGCGCGTGTCACCGGATGATCATGCCACACCACGTTATCGTCGTGCTGAGCCATTACTGACCGCCCAGCAGGTCGCGCGCATTCCAGTGTGGGAAGTGGCGGCGCACCAGCGCATTCAGTTCCAGCTCAAACGCGCTGAACTCGCCGGTATTAACCGGGGCATCATGGTTTGGCTGATGGATCATGCCGGCACCCACGGTGACGTTGCTCAGGCGATCGATAAAGATCATGCCGCCGGTTACCGGGTTCTGCTGATAGCTGTCGAGCACCATCGGTTCGTCAAAGGTGATCTCAATGCGACCGATACCGTTCAGCGGCAGCGTATCGACCTGACGCGTCTCCAGCGAGTTGATCTCGACCTGATGCAGCACCTTCTCTACCCGGCCACGGGTTTTCTTACCGGCGATTTTCAGGTCATAGCTCTGACCGGCCTGCAGCGGCTGCTCTGCCATCCAGACCACGTCAACGCTGGCAGACTGAACCGCTGCCAGCTCTTCACTGGCATCCACCAGCAGATCGCCACGGCTGATATCAATCTCATCCTGCAGCACCAGGGTAATCGCTTCGCCTGCACCCGCTTCCTGCAGATCGCCATCGAAGGTCACAATGCGGGCAATGGCCGACTCCACGCCAGAAGGCAGCACTTTAACGCGCTGGCCTACCTGCACGCTGCCCGACGCCAGGGTGCCGGCATAGCCACGAAAATCGAGGTTCGGACGGTTGACATACTGCACCGGGAAACGCATCGGCTGATGATCGACGACGCGCTTCAGCTCCACGGTCTCCAGCACATCCAGCAGCGTCGGGCCGCTATACCACGGCATGGTCTGACTGGCAGAAGCGACGTTATCCCCTTCCAGCGCCGACATCGGCACAAAGCGGATATCGAGGTCTTCCGGCAGCTGCGCAGCAAAGTCGAGGTAATCCTGTTTGATCTGCTCGAAGCGCTCCTGGTTGTACTCCACCAGATCCATCTTATTGATCGCCACCACCAGGTGTTTGATCCCCAGCAGCGTCGAGATAAAGCTGTGGCGGCGGGTCTGATCCAGTACGCCTTTACGCGCATCGATCAGCAGGATCGCCAGATCGCAGGTTGACGCGCCGGTCGCCATGTTACGGGTGTACTGCTCATGTCCCGGCGTGTCGGCGATAATAAATTTACGCTTTTCGGTCGAGAAGTAGCGGTAGGCCACATCAATGGTAATGCCCTGCTCACGCTCAGCCTGCAGACCATCCACCAGCAGCGCCAGATCGAGCTTCTCGCCCTGGGTGCCGTGACGTTTGCTATCGTTGTGCAGCGACGAGAGCTGATCTTCATAGATCTGACGGGTGTCGTGTAGCAGACGTCCAATCAGGGTACTTTTTCCGTCATCAACGCTGCCGCAGGTCAGAAAACGCAGCAGGCTCTTGTGTTGTTGCGTGGTCAGCCAGGCTTCAACGCCGCCCTGGTCGGCAATCTGTTGTGCAATTACGGTATTCATCTGGCGTCTCCTTAGAAATAACCCTGACGTTTTTTCAGTTCCATCGAACCGGACTGATCGCGATCGATCATGCGGCCCTGACGCTCGCTGGTGGTGGAAACCAGCATCTCTTCGATGATCTCCGGCAGCGTCTGCGCTTCAGACTCTACCGCGCCGGTCAGCGGCCAGCAGCCGAGCGTACGGAAACGGACCATCCGTTCGGTGATCTCTTCACCCGGCTGCAGGTTGATGCGATCGTCATCGATCATCATCAGCATGCCATCACGCTCCAGCACCGGACGCGGTGCGGCGAGATAGAGCGGCACGATCTCGATGTTTTCCAGGAAGATGTACTGCCAGATATCCAGTTCGGTCCAGTTCGACAGCGGGAAGACGCGGATGCTTTCACCCTTGTTGATCTGACCGTTGTAGTTGTGCCACAGCTCAGGGCGCTGGTTTTTCGGATCCCAGCGATGGAAGCGGTCACGGAATGAGTAGATACGCTCTTTGGCGCGTGACTTCTCTTCATCACGACGTGCGCCGCCAAAGGCTGCATCAAAACCATATTTGTTCAGCGCCTGCTTCAGCCCTTCGGTTTTCATGATGTCAGTGTGTTTGGCACTGCCGTGAACAAAGGGGTTGATGCCCATCGCCACGCCTTCCGGGTTGCGGTGAACCAGCAACTCTGCGCCCATCGCTTTCACGGTGCGATCGCGAAATTCGTACATTTCACGGAATTTCCAGCCGGTATCCACATGCAGCAACGGGAACGGCAGCGTGCCTGGGTAGAAGGCTTTACGCGCCAGATGGAGCATGACCGAGGAGTCTTTGCCGATGGAGTACATCATCACCGGATTGCTGAACTCCGCCGCCACTTCGCGAATGATGTGGATACTCTCCGCCTCCAGCTGACGCAGATGAGTGAGTCGTTTTTGGTCCATGATTTTCCCTCAAGCCAGATTGACAACGGCGGACTCGCGAGCCCCCTGCTGTGCTGAATGTTTAAACCAGGCGAGTTGCCCGTGCAGATTAACCACCTCTCCGATCACCAGCAGCGCCGGAGTGGGTGCCGAGGCGGCCAGCGCCTCAAGTTGTTCTAAGGTACCGGTCAGCACCTGTTGATCCGGACGGGTGCCGCGACTGATCACCGCCACCGGCGTTGATGCCGCGCGACCGTGCTGAATCAGCGCCTCGCTGATGGCAGCGGCTTTAACGGTTCCCATGTAGATTGCCAGCGTCTGACGCGCACGCGCCAGCGATGGCCAGTCAATGTCATCCCCATCGGGACGGCAGTGACCGGTAATAAACATCACGCTCTGCGCGTAGTCGCGGTGGGTCAGCGGAATACCGGCATAGGCCGTCGCACCGGCAGCCGCGGTGACGCCCGGCACCACCTGGAACGGCACACCCGCCTGCTGAGCCGCCTGCAGCTCTTCGCCGCCGCGGCCAAAGATAAAGGGATCGCCGCCCTTGAGGCGCACGACGCGCTTGCCTTTCAGCGCCAGTGAAACCAGCATCTGATTGATCTCTTCCTGCGGCAACGTGTGCGCGCTGGCCCGTTTGCCGACGCAGATGCGATCGGCATCGCGGCGCACCAGATCCAGCACCTCTTCGCTGACCAGATGGTCGTAGAGCACCACATCGGCTAACTGCATCACCTGCAGGCCACGCAGCGTCAGCAGACCGCTGTCGCCCGGCCCGGCGCCCACCAGAAAGATCTCGCCCTGACGGGTCGGCTCTTCCTGCAGTTCGCGGTCCAGCGTGCGTTTCGCCTCTTCGACGTTACCGGCAGACATCTCACTGGCGAACCGGCCGTCGAAAGCGCGTTCCCAGAAGCGCCGACGGTCAGACATGCGGCTGAAGCGCTGTTTGACTTTATCGCGCCAGAGTCCGGCCACTTCAGCCATCTGACCCAGACTGGCAGGCAGCAGCGTTTCGATTTTTTCGCGCAGCATGCGTGCCAGCACCGGTGCGGTGCCGCTGGAGGAGATCGCCACCACCAGCGGTGAGCGGTCAACAATCGAGGGGAAGATAAAGGTGCATTTTGGCTGGTCATCCACCACGTTAACCAGCTTATGCCGCGCGTTGGCGGCTTCAAACACCTGGCTGTTGAGATGGTTGTCGTCGGTGGCGGCAATCACCAGGAAAACGCCATCCAGCTGGGCCGGGTCAAATTCGGTCGCCAGCCACTCCAGCTCCTGCTTATCCAGCAGTGCCTGCAGTTCAGGGCAGAGTTCACGAGATGCGATCAGAACGCGCGCGCGTGCACGGCGCAGCAGTTCAATTTTTCGCGCCGCAATATCTCCCCCGCCGACAACCAGAACCGGGCGGCCAGAAAGATCGGCAAAAAGAGGCAAATAGTCCACGTTAACCCTGATGTTTTAACTTTGTATTAACGCGACTATACGTCGCTGAGTTTATCCAGATGAAATTACGAATTGGAATGAGTAGTTACCGAATGGAATAACGACGCCGCAAAGCACAGAACAATTTGGTCTTAACAGATGAAATTTAATGGCTTTTTCGTGAACAGGCTCACATATTGAAAGCCACACCTGCGGCAGCAAAAGCAGATAAGTGCCAGCGATAATGGTCCGTTACGCCTTTCGGTAGTGACAGCGCCCGATTCCACTAACAAAGTCACGGGACAAAAAGGATATAATGCGCGCGGCATGGCTGGCCCTGGTCCCCATGCGGAACGGCTCCCGAATAATGAAAAAGGATGCACTATGTTTTATTCCCTCCGCTTGAGGGTAGCGACAATTTTATTTGGCGCACTCATTTCCCCGCTGGCTCTGGCCACTCCGCCTGGTCAGTTTGCCGAACAGCAGGTCCGGCACATCGCCACCTTGTTTCCTGGCCGGATGAGCGGCAGCCCGGCTGAGCTGATGGCAGCCGACTACCTGCAACAGCAATTTACCGCGCTGGGTTATAAGACCAATACCCGCCAGTTCAGGACCGGCTATAAGTGGCAGGAAGAGGACGGCACGCAGCGCTGGCATAAGCTCACAGCAACCTCGGTGATTGCCGCGCGTGCAGGCAGCGTGCCGCAGGAGATTCTGATCGTGGCACATCTGGATACCTGGACGCCGCAAAATAGCAGCCAGGCCCAGCACAACCTGGGCGGCTTACGCCTGCAGGGCGTCGATGATAATGCATCGGGTCTTGGCGTGATGCTGGAGCTGGCGCAGCAGCTGAGCCGCAAACCGCTGCACTACGGCATACGCTTTGTGGCGCTGAGCGCCGGAGAGGCAGATCTGCACGGCATGGATGATTATGTTGAGCGGATGAGCACGCGTGAGAAGAAGAATACCCTGCTGGTCATCGATCTGAATAGCCTGATCACCGGCGATCATCTCTATTTTAACAGCGGCATGAATACGCCCCGGGCGGTGCGCAAGCAGACCAGCGAACGAGCCCTGTTACTGGCACGCCAGCAGGGCATTCCCGCCGCCAGTCATCAGCTGAACCGTAAAGATTTTGACGCTCTTAATGCCTTCGACAAGGCGGGCTTTCCGCTGCTGGATGTGACCGCCAGCAACTGGACGCTGGGTAATAAAGATGGTGCGCTGCAGCGTCATCGTAGTCCCCACTTTCCTGATGGCGTTACCCGCCATCAGACTGACCTGGATAATCTGAGCTATCTCGACCGCTGGCTGCCGGGGCAGATAACCTTGCGAACCCGCGACAGCGTTCGCGTGCTGCTGCCGCTGCTCAGTGAACTGACCAACCCCAAAGTGTAAGGATCTGACATGTACGTGGTCTTTCTGAATTACGTTCGTCCGGTAGAAGAAGTTGAAGCGCTGCTGGCAGCCCATATCGAATGGCTGGATCGCTATTTTGACGCGGGCTTTTTTATTGCAGCGGGACGTAAAGATCCGCGCACGGGCGGCATGTTACTGGTCAGGGAGATGGAACGAGAAGAGCTGGATGCAATTTTAGCGGAAGATCCGTTTGTCACGGTGGCAGAGTATGAGGTGACGAAAGTGAATGTGACCCGTGCAGCAGAGGCGTTTGCCGGATTAAAAGGCGCTTAGCTTTCCGCCTGACTGCAGCCAAAAACTTCTCTCCCTGTGTGCGGGGAGAGAAGTCCTGCGTCAGCCTTCGTGCAGACCACACTCGCGCTTGAGGCCGAAGAAGCGCGTCTCTTCTTCTGCCATACCCGGCTCCCACTTGCGGGTGGTATGGGTATCGCCCACGGAAAGATAGCCTTCATCCCACAGCGGATGGTACTTCAGCTTATGCTGTTCCAGATACTGATGAATCTGGCGGTTATCCCAGTCGATAATCGGCAGCAGCTTAAAGACGCCACGCTGGACGCCCAGCACCGGCAGATTCGCCCGACTGCCCGACTGGTCGCGCCGCAATCCGGCAAACCAGGTCTGCGCGCCCAGGGTTTCAATGGCGCGATTCATCGGCTCAACTTTGTTGATCTCGTTATATTTCTCAATCCCCTCGACGCCCTGCTCCCACAGTTTGCCGTAGCGCGCTTCCTGCCAGGCCGGTGAGGTTTCGGCGCGGAACACTTTAAGGTTGAGATTGAGCTGGTCCGCCAGCTCATCAATAAAACGATAGGTCTCCGGGAACAGATAGCCGGTGTCGGTCAGGATCACCGGAATATCGGGCTGCTGACGCGTCACCAGATGCAGCGACACCGCGGCCTGAATACCGAAACTGGAGGAGAGCACGTAGGCACCCGGCAGATTCTCCAGTGCCCAGCTGACCCGCTCTTCCGCTGATGACTTCTCCAGCTGCGCATTGGTCGCGGCCAGCGCCATAGCACGCTGGACTTTGGACATCTCATTCAGTGCTGCGAGGTCGGGGTGACTCATTTTGCTTCCTCCCAAAAATCGCGTGCCGGGTCCAGCACCGGCGCAACAATGCCCGCGCGGATGGTGAAGTCACCAAAGCCTTCAGCGGCCTGGCGCTCAGTGGCCCAGCGTCCCACCAGCTCATCAATGGTGGCGAGAATTTCGCTTTCGTTAATGTTTTCACGGTACATGCGGGGAATACGCGTTCCGCTGCGGTTTCCACCCAGATGCAGGTTGTAGCGACCTGGCGCTTTACCCACCAGCCCCAGCTCAGCCAGCATGGCACGGCCACAGCCGTTGGGACAACCGGTAACGCGTAACACTATGTGCTCATCGCCAACGCCATGCGCATGCATGATCCCTTCCACTTTGGTCACGAAGGCAGGCAGGAAGCGCTCGGCTTCTGCCATCGCCAGCGGACAGGTCGGGAACGCCACGCAGGCCATCGAGTTTTCGCGCTGTGCCGTAACGTGATCCATCAGACCATGTTCGCGCGCGATTGCTTCGATCTGCGCTTTTTCGCTTTCCGGCACGCCGGCCACAATCAGGTTCTGGTTAGCGGTCAGGCGGAAATCGCCCTGATGGATTTTCGCAATTTCAGCGATGCCGCTTTTCAGCGGTCGGCCCGGATAGTCGAGCAGGCGACCATTTTCGATAAACAGCGTCAGGTGCCATTTGTTGTCGATGCCTTTAATCCAGCCAATGCGATCGCCACGGGTGGTGAACTCATAAGGACGGATCGGCTCAAACGTCACGCCTGCCCGTTTTTCAACTTCTGCTTTAAAGGTCTCGACGCCAACGCGTTCCAGGGTGTACTTGGTTTTGGCGTTTTTACGGTCGGTACGGTTACCCCAGTCGCGCTGCGTCGTGACCACCGCCTCGGCAACGTCGAGGATCTTCTCCACCGGGAAATAGCCAAACTCGCTGGCGGTGCGCGCATAGGTCGCTTTGTTACCGTGCTCAATCGACAGCCCGCCACCCACCAGCAGGTTAAAGCCCACCAGCTTGCCGTGCTCGGCGACAGCGACAAAGTTCAGATCGTTGGCGTGCAGATCCACGTCGTTATGCGGCGGGATCACCACGGTGGTTTTGAATTTACGCGGCAGATACGTTTCACCGAGGATCGGCTCTTCGTCGGTGGTGGCGACTTTTTCTTTATCCCACCAGATCTCCGCATAGGCTCGGGTGCGTGGCAGCAGATGCTCAGAGAGTTTCTTCGCCCACTCATACGCTTCCTGATGCAGCTCCGACTCAACCGGGTTCGACGTACAGAGCACGTTACGGTTAACGTCGTTGGCGGTCGCCAGCGCATCCAGCCCCACCTCATGCAGCATCTGATGCGTCGGCTTGACGTTCTTCTTCAGAATGCCGTGAAACTGGAAGGTCTGACGGTTAGTCAGACGGATGCTGCCATAGATGGTTTTATCGGTGGCAAATTTGTCGATGGCCAGCCACTGAGTCGGCGTAATGATGCCGCCCGGTAACCGGCAACGCAGCATCATGGCGTGGCGCGGCTCCAGCTTCTGCTCCGCACGTTCGGCACGAATATCGCGATCGTCCTGCTGGTACATGCCGTGAAAACGAATCAGCAGGAAGTTGTCGCCGGTAAAACCGCCGGTCAGACCCTCTTCCAGATCTTCTTTAATGGTGCCGCGCAGATAGTTGCTCTGCTTCTTCAGACGCTCAGCGTCTGCTAATTTGCCTTCTACAACCAGCGGTCCAGGGTGTTTATCGCTCATTAGTAAACGTCTCGCTGATAACGGCGCTCAATGCGCAGCTCACTTAAAAATTCGTCGGCCGTTTCACGATCCATTCCGCCGTGTTCGACCACCACATCCAGCAATGCCTGCTCGACGTCTTTTGCCATACGATTCGCGTCGCCACAGACATAAAGATGCGCGCCCTCTTCGATCCAGCGCCACACTTCGGCCCCTTTCGCGCGGATCTTATCCTGTACGTAAATCTTCTCTGCCTGATCGCGTGACCAGGCGAGGTCGATATGAGTCAGCAGACCATCTTTCACATATTTCTGCCACTCCACCTGATAGAGGAAATCGTCGGTGAAGTGCGGATTACCAAAGAATAGCCAGTTTTTGCCGCCGGCACCGTCGTTGTCGCGCTGCTGCATAAAGGCGCGGAACGGCGCGATGCCGGTGCCCGGGCCAATCATGATCACTGGCGCATCCGGATTAGCCGGCAGGCGGAAGTTGTCGTTGTGTTCGATGAAGACCCGGACTTCGCCCTCTTCTTCGATGCGATCGGCCAGCCAGGTCGATGCACCGCCGCCGCGCTGGCGACCTTCAATATCAAAGCGAACGGCACCGACGGTGATATGCACTTCGGTATCGGTTTCAGCCTGCGAAGAGGCGATAGAGTAGAGGCGCGGCGTCAGCGGTCGCAGCAGTCCGGTCAGCTGTTCAGCGCTGAGTTCGGACGGTGCCAGGCGCACCATATCCACAATCGGATAGTGCTGCGCATAGTGCTGCAGCCTGGCTTTATCATCCACCAGTGACAGCAACTCCGCGTTGCGTGACAGCTGGGCATACTGCGCCACGATCTGCGCGGTGTTAACCGTCAGCTCGAAATGCTTCTGCAGCGCCTCCGCCAGCGGCAGGGTTTTCCCCTGAACCTCTACCGGCTCATCGCCTTTCAGCCAGACCAGCTCCAGCAGTTCGCTGACCAGCGCCGCGTCGTTCTCATACCAGACGCCCAGCGCATCGCCAGGCTGGTAGCGCAGACCGGAATCGCCCAGATCGATTTCGATATGGCGCACATCTTTATCTGAGTCCCGTCCGGTAATTTTCTGATTCACCGCCAGACTCGCGCTGAGCGGCGACTCTTTAGTATAGGGGCTGGTGGTGACTTCGTTGACGCTGCCGGCTGCTGTCGCCGCAGCCTGCGCCGGGGATTCAGTGGGAACGCGTTTCTTGAGAATTTCCGTCAGTGCATTGCGCCAGGCGGCGGCCTGCTCCGCATACTCAACATCTGCATCGACGCGATCCAGCAGACGCTCGCCGCCCAGCTCCGCCAGTCGGCTGTCAAAATCTTTACCCGCCTGACTGAAGAATTCATAAGAGGTGTCGCCCAGGCCAAACACTGCGAAGGCGGCACCCTCCATTTTCGGTGCCTTTTTCGACATCAGGAATTTATGCAGCGCCACCGCCTCTTCTGGCGGTTCGCCTTCGCCCTGGGTGGAGGTTACAACCACCAGCATTTTTTCCTGGCCAATTTGTTTGAACTTGTAATCACCGGCATTCACCAGGTTTACGTTCAGCTTTGCGGCCAGCAGGTCATCACGCAACTGCTCAGCCAGACGACGTGCGTTGCCGGTCTGGGAAGCGGAAAGCAGCGTAATGGCGGGCGCTTCGGCCGGAGCCGGAGCAGATGCAGTGCTGGCGACGGCGCTACCCGGGGTCTGTTCCACCCTGCCCCAGAAATAGCCTGACAGCCACGCCAGTTGAGTCGGGGAATAATCTGTCGTCGCCGCCTGTAAGCGAGCGAGTTGTTCCGGGGAGAGCGGAAGCATTGAACCAGGTGCCTGAGTCGTCATCGCGTTAAAAATTCCAGTATCAGAAGTCCGGACCGTAAAATGGCGGAAGAGTGCGTAGGTTACCGGTCCGTATATTAACGATTAAATACACCTTCGACATATCAAATAACCAAAATGACTAAATGGTTTTCCAGGTAGGAATAATCGTTAAAAGTGGTAAGCAAAGCGGTGATATATCAGTTAATTAGCTGGACGACACTGTATAAACGCGCAGGAAAAGTATCGGTTTGTGCGGTTCGGGTGCGAAAAAAGCGGTAATCAGGTAGAATTCAGCGGTTTTTTAATGTCTGAGAACCATTATGTCTACCACCTTGTTTAAAGAGTTCCAGTTCGAAGCCGCGCATCATCTACCGAATGTGCCGGCCGGACACAAATGTGGCCGTCTGCACGGTCATTCGTTCCTGGTTCGTCTGGAGATTACCGGCGAAGTGGATGCGCATACCGGCTGGGTTATGGATTTTGCTGAGCTGAAGGCGGCGTTTAAGCCTGTCTACAATCGGCTGGACCACTACTATCTGAATAATATTCCCGGCCTGGAAAATCCCACCAGCGAAGTGCTGGCGAAATGGATCTGGGATCAGATGAAGCCGCAACTGCCGCTGCTTAGCGCGGTGATGATCAAAGAAACCTGCACCGCAGGCTGCGTTTACCGCGGCTAACCCTGTCGGATCGAACCCTTCGATCCGACGCGGCTCTTCTCTCCGTCCTGCCTCTGACGCTCAACACTTCCCTGTGGTTAACGGCTCATTGCGTGCCGCTTTATCAGGATCAGGCGATATTGAGATATTTATGGGTCTGCATCGACAGACGCCAGTTACGGGCAATGCAGGTCTCAATACAGAGCCGGGTTGCATCATCTTTGCGGCTGATTGGCTGCAGGGCGATGATACGCGCTTTGGTGTCATCAATGCCTGCCAGCAGCCGATCCAGCGCTTCCACATCACGCTCGCGCGCCACCGGATGCTTGATTTCATCGGCCCGGCTCAGCGCCTGGGGCAGCACATCGTAGCCGCCGCGCATGTTGACCTTCGGCGAGACGGTCACCCAGGTCCGTTCAGAACAGTGAATCTCGTGGGTTCCGCTGGTCTCAATCTGGCACTGGAAACCGTGCTGCTCCAGCGCAGTGGTTAACGGACGCAGATCGTAAATCGCCGGTTCACCACCGGTGATGACCACATGACGCGCCGTCCAGCCCTGCTGCGCAATGGCACTCACCAGGGTCGCCGCGTCGGCATCACCCCAGGCGTCGCTTTCCACCGTCTTGATCAAAATATCGCCCAGCGACGTTTCCCGATCTGTCCGCTTTTCCCAGGTGTGTTTGGTATCGCACCAGCTACAGCCCACCGGGCATCCCTGCAAACGAATGAAAATGGCAGGCACGCCGGTGTAATAACCTTCGCCCTGCAGTGTCTGGAACATTTCGTTAATCGGGTATTGCATTACGGACTCGCTTGAAAAAAACAGGGCGCTGATTATGGCAGATTTGCCGCGCAGCTCAACCACGCGTTGTGCCTTTTCTCCGCGCCGGACAAAACACAAATGAGGGGCTTCAGACGGCTGACAGGCTCAGAACGTGGATGGCCAGGACCGAAGAGCAAAGCGTCCCGCGCTCAGGACAAAAACGCCGGAAGCGTTTTTGAACAACGCAAAACGTTGTCCCGGTAACGGGCGTACCTCAGGGATGAGGTGCGTAATCGCGCGGACCCGGCCGGCAGAGATGCCGCTTTGGCGATCGGGCCTTTCCATCTGCGTCTGCGCACCGCCACCAACAAAAAGCCCCGCACAAGGCGGGGCTTCAGAGGCCGATGATGTCACTTAGCGCGACATCAACGCACAGTCATTACTGACCTTTAACTTCTTTCAGACCGTTGAATGGCGCTTTAGAACCCAGCGCTTCTTCAATACGGATCAGCTGGTTGTACTTAGCAACACGGTCAGAACGGCTCATTGAACCGGTTTTGATCTGGCCCGCTGCAGTACCTACCGCCAAGTCAGCGATGGTCGCATCTTCGGTTTCGCCTGAACGGTGAGAGATCACGGCAGTGTAGCCCGCGTCTTTCGCCATTTTGATCGCAGCCAGAGTTTCGGTCAGAGAACCGATCTGGTTGAATTTGATCAGAATGGAGTTAGCGATACCTTTATCGATACCTTCTTTCAGGATTTTGGTGTTGGTAACGAACAGGTCATCACCCACCAGCTGGATTTTGTCGCCCAGTACTTTGGTCTGGTAAGCGAAGCCGTCCCAGTCAGATTCGTCCAGGCCATCTTCGATAGAAACGATCGGATACTGTTTAGTCAGATCTTCCAGGAAGTGGGTGAACTCTTCAGAGGTAAACGATTTACCGCCTTCACCGGCCAGAACGTATTTGCCATCTTTGTAGAACTCAGATGCCGCACAGTCCATCGCCAGAGTGATGTCTTTGCCCAGCTCGTAGCCTGCTGCTTTTACCGCTTCAGCGATAACAGCCAGCGCTTCGGCGTTGGAACCCAGGTTAGGCGCGTAGCCGCCTTCGTCACCCACTGCAGTGCTCATGCCTTTGCTTTTCAGCACTTTTGCCAGGCTGTGGAACACTTCAGAACCCATACGGATGGCTTCTTTCAGGTTCGGAGCGCCAACCGGCTGGATCATGAATTCCTGGATGTCGACGTTGTTGTCGGCATGTTCGCCGCCGTTGATGATGTTCATCATTGGCAGTGGCATAGAGTATTTGCCTGGGGTGCCGTTCAGTTCAGCGATGTGCTCATACAGCGGCTGACCTTTAGAGGCTGCAGCGGCTTTAGCAGCTGCCAGTGAAACAGCCAGAATGGCGTTAGCACCGAAGTTAGATTTGTTCTCAGTACCGTCCAGGTCGATCATGATCTTATCGATGTTCGCCTGATCTTTCGCGTCTTTGCCTTTTACCGCTTCAGCAATCGGACCGTTTACTGCAGCAACGGCTTTGGTTACGCCTTTGCCCAGATAACGTGATTTGTCACCGTCACGCAGTTCCAGCGCTTCGCGTGAACCGGTAGAGGCACCTGATGGTGCAGCTGCCAGGCCTACGAAACCGCCTTCCAGATGCACTTCAGCTTCAACAGTCGGGTTACCACGTGAGTCGATAATTTCGCGACCGATGACTTTTACGATTTTGGACATTACGATTTTCCTCAGTACAAGTTAGTCAATCCTAAGACAAGCAACGCGCGAAAAGTTCGCGCGCTGCCTGTGAAACTTACTTCGCTAAACGCTTCTGATGCTCATGTGCGGCTTTAACAAAGCCGGCAAACAACGGATGGCCGTCGCGTGGGGTCGAGGTAAACTCAGGATGGAACTGGCAGGCCACAAACCACGGATGGTTCGGGATCTCGATAATCTCAACCAGTTGATCATCACCAGAGCGACCTGCTACGCGCAGACCGGCTGCTTCAATCTGCTTTAACAGCATATTGTTCACTTCATAGCGGTGGCGATGGCGCTCAACGATAGTGTCAGAGCCGTAGAGCTGGCGAACCTGGCTGCCCGGCGTTAACTGACACTGCTGGCTGCCCAGACGCATGGTGCCGCCCAGATCGCTCTGCTCGCTGCGGACTTCGACGTTGCCATCTTCGTCACGCCATTCGGTGATTAATGCCACCACCGGATATTTACAGTCTGGCACAAATTCCGTGGAGTTGGCGCCCGGCATCCCGGCGACATTACGGGCGAACTCCATCAGCGCAACCTGCATGCCCAGGCAGATGCCCAGGTACGGCACGTTGTTTTCACGTGCATACTGCGCGGTCATCAGCTTGCCTTCCACGCCACGGTAACCGAAGCCACCCGGGATCAGAATCGCATCCAGATCTTTCAGTAATTCGACACCGCGTGATTCAACATCCTGCGAATCGATCAGTTTGATGTTCACGGTGACGCGATTTTTCAGGCCGCCATGTTTCAGCGCTTCGATGACCGACTTGTAGGCATCCGGCAATTCCACATACTTGCCCACCATACCGATGGTAACTTCACCACCTGGATTGGCTTCTTCGTAGATCACCTGCTCCCATTCGGCCAGGTTGGCTTCCGGTGCATTCAGGTTGAAGCGCTTGCAGATATAGTCATCCAGGCCCTGCGATTTCAGCATGCCAGGAATCTTGTAGATGGAATCAACGTCTTTCAGCGAGATAACCGCTTTTTCAGGGACGTTACAGAACAGGGCGATTTTAGCGCGTTCGTTGGCCGGTACGGCACGGTCAGAACGGCAAATCAGCACGTCTGGCTGAATACCAATCGACAGCAGCTCTTTCACCGAGTGCTGGGTCGGTTTGGTTTTCACTTCACCGGCAGCCGCCATATACGGCACCAGCGTCAGGTGCATATACATGGTGTGTTCGCGGCCCACATCAACGGCCATCTGGCGAATCGCTTCCAGGAACGGCAGTGATTCGATATCCCCGACCGTGCCGCCGATTTCGACCAGTACCACATCATGACCTTCACCGCCTTCAATAATGCGTTCTTTGATGGCGTTGGTGATGTGCGGAATAACCTGAATGGTTGCGCCCAGATAGTCGCCACGGCGCTCTTTGCGCAGGACTTCTGAGTAGATACGGCCAGTGGTGAAGTTGTTACGACGCGACATTTTGGTACGGATGAAGCGCTCGTAGTGACCCAAATCCAGATCGGTTTCAGCGCCGTCATCAGTGACGAAAACTTCACCGTGCTGCGTCGGGCTCATGGTGCCTGGATCCACGTTGATATACGGGTCCAGCTTCATGATGGTCACGTTCAGACCACGGGCTTCGAGAATGGCTGCGAGGGAGGCTGCGGCAATGCCTTTACCCAGAGAGGAAACGACCCCGCCGGTCACAAAAATATAATTCGTTGTCATGCTGAACCTGAGAGTTTAGGTTTAAAGACGGTGGAATAACCAGGACGGGAAAACAGTATACTGGAAACCGCTATCAGCCACAATTGATGAATCACCGCCATCCTCCAACGCATTGCTGCGGCTAACATAGCCGATAGCCGCCAATGAAATGTTGACGTGCGTCACAAAGTTGCCGTCAGGCTGAATCGAGTAAGCGAAAGCGGTGACTTTATGCACAGCGCTGGAATAATCAGCGCTTCTCGCCCCGTTTCACCTGCTGCCAGGCGGCTTCCATCTGCTCCAGCGTGGCACCCGGCATACTTAACCCCTGTGCAGCGATGATCGCTTCGACTTCGCGGAAGCGGCGCTCAAACTTGTCGTTGGCCTTTTGCAGCGCAGTTTCCGCTTTGCTGCCCAGATGGCGCGACAGGTTAACCGTGGCGAACAGCAGATCGCCAATCTCCTCTTCCAGCTTCTCACCATCCACCACGCTCTGCTGCGCCTCGTGCATCACTTCATCAATCTCTTCATGCACTTTAGCCACCACCGGCCCCAGCGTGGTCCAGTCGAATCCGACATTGTGACAACGCTTCTGAATCTTGTGGGCGCGCATCAGTGCGGGCAGTGCCTTAGGGATATCATCCAGCGCCGAATGCTGGGCTTTGTCAGCCCGCTCAGCGGTTTTTATCGCTTCCCAGTTTTTCAGCACTTCGCTGCTGGTTTCTGCTGTGGCATCGCCAAAAATGTGTGGATGACGGCGCTCCAGCTTGTCGCTGATTGCGTGGCAGACATCCTCAAAATTAAAGCGATCCTGTTCGCTGGCCATCTGCGCATAGAACACCACCTGAAACAGCAGATCGCCCAGCTCACCGCGCAGATCGTCAAAATCTTCGCGCTGGATAGCGTCCAGCACTTCGTAGGTCTCTTCCAGCGTATAGGGCGCGATGGTGGCGAAGGTCTGTTCACGATCCCACGGACAGCCATGTTGTGGATCGCGCAGGGTTTTCATTATGCCAAGCAGGCGCTCAATAGCGTTCATTCAGGAGGATCCTTGATTAGTGAGATGACAGGCAACGGGCGAAGAGGCAAAGCGTACAACACGGCAGGACGCTATTCACCGCGTCCGGCCGTGTCTGGTGGTGCAGAAAACGCCTGCGCAACCTCCAGCTGCCGGTTGCCTCAGTGCCTGCCTGAATATCAGTGCAGGCGACGGGCGTCAATGATATCAGAGACCTGGTTCAGACGCGCCAGGACACGTCCCAGTACCTGATGGTTGTAGATCTCAATATCCATGTCGATGGTCGCCAGCTGTTTTTTGGTGTCGCTGCGGCTTGAGACGCCCAGGACATTCACTTTCTCGTTGGCGAGAATGGTGGTGATGTCACGCAGTAAGCCGCTGCGATCGTTGGCGGTCACGCGCACCACCAGCGAATAGCCGCTGGAGTAGCTTTCGCCCCACACCGCATCGACGATACGTTCCGGCGCATGCGAAATGAGTTCAGCCAGCTGGTCGCAGTCGGCGCGATGAATAGAGATGCCGCGCCCCTGGGTGATGAAGCCGACAATATCATCCCCCGGAATCGGCTGGCAGCAGCGGGCAATGTGGTGCATCAGGTTGCCCACGCCTTCCACGACGACGCGTCCGCTCTCTTTGCGTGAAGAGGGAGTGTACGACTTCTGGGTGAGCTGACGCAGCGCTTCGCGATCTTCCTCTTCGGCGCTCGGCTTGTTCAGCTTCGCCTGCAGGAAGTTAACCATCTGGTTAAGACGGATATCGCCGCCGCCAATCGCCGCGAGCAGCTCTTCAAGCGAGGTCACGTTATAGCGCGGCAGCAGCAATTTTTCGGCTTCGCGCAGGCTGATATCCAGCTGATTCAGTTCGTTATCCAGAATCTGCCGTCCGGCGATAATATTCTTGTCGCGATCCTGCTTGCGGAACCAGTTGTGGATCTTCGAGCGCCCACGGTTGGTGGTGATGTAGCCCAGATTCGGATTGAGCCAGTCGCGGCTCGGGTTCGGCTGCTTCTGGGTGATCACTTCAACCTGATCGCCCATCTGCAGCTGGTAGGTGAACGGCACGATACGGCCACCGATTTTCGCGCCGATGCAGCGGTGACCGATGTCGCTGTGAATATGATAGGCAAAGTCGAGCGGCGTCGATCCAGCGGGCAGATCCACCACGTCGCCTTTCGGGGTAAAGACGTAGACCCGGTCATCGAACACCTGGCTGCGGACCTCTTCCAGCAGTTCGCCGGAGTCCGCCATCTCTTCCTGCCAGCTGATAAGCTTACGCAGCCAGGCGATCCGCTCTTCATGACCGGCCGCGCCACGCGCGCTGCTGGAAGTTGGCCCCTCTTTATATTTCCAGTGCGCCGCCACGCCCAGCTCGGCATCTTCATGCATCTGGCGGGTACGGATCTGGATCTCCACCGTTTTGCCCTGCGGCCCTAACACCACCGTATGAATCGACTGGTAGCCGTTGGGTTTGGGGTTAGCGACGTAGTCATCAAACTCGCTGGGCAGATGGCGATAGAGCGTATGCACCGTACCCAGCGCACCGTAGCAATCCTGCAGGCGATCGGCGACGATGCGCACCGCCCGCACGTCAAACAGCTCATCAAAGGCCAGCGATTTTTTCTGCATCTTGCGCCAGATGCTGTAGATATGTTTCGGACGGCCATAGACTTCGGCGCGCACGCCCTCTTTGACCATCTCTTTGCGCAGATTGCTGACGAAGTTTTCGATGTACTGCTCACGGTCAATACGCCGCTCATGCAGTAATTTGGCGATGCGCTTATATTCGTCGGGATGCAGGTAGCGGAAGCAGTAATCTTCCAGCTCCCATTTGAGCTGACCAATACCGAGACGGTTGGCCAGTGGCGCATAGATATTGGTGCTCTCTTTGGCGGCCAGTACCCGCTCATCTTCCGGCGCATCTTTCATTTCGCGCAGGTTCATGATGCGTTCAGCCAGCTTCAGCACTACGCAGCGGAAATCTTCCACCATCGCCAGCAGCATGCGGCGAACGTTATCCACCTGTTCAGAGGCCATGGAGTCGTTGTGGATCGCTTTCAGCTGGCGGATGGCGTCCATATCGCGCACGCCGTGTACCAGCGAAACAATGCCTTTGCCGACGGCGGTTTCCAGCTCCTCTTCACTCACCACTTCATCGTTAGCCAGCGGGAAAATCAGTGCCGCACACAGGCTTTCGATATCCATGCTGAGCATTGAGAGGATTTCAACCATCTCAATACCGCGCCACAGCAGCAGCGACTGATCAGGATGGCCCTGCGTCTGCGCTTCACAGTAGCGCCAGGTCTCGGCCACACGTTGACATGATTGCGGGTTGGCAATACCGAGACTGGCGATCCACTGGTCGAGGGCGAAATCCCCCTCAGTATTTAAATGCGCACTTCTGACCGCAACCATAACCTCTCCTGCACAACGACATACATCGCTTATGTTTTTCTGAACAGCACCATGGATTCGAGATGACGGGTATGTGGGAACATATCCAGCATCGCGACCCTTTCCAATTGGTAGCCTGCCGACAGCAATGTCTGGCTGTCGCGGGCGAGTGTGGTGGGATTACACGAAACATAGACCACGCGATCTGGTGCAAGTTTAACCACATGCGCCATTACGCCCGCAGCCCCGGCGCGTGCCGGATCGAGTAATACCTTGTTAAATCCCTGTGCCGCCCACGGCTGGCGCGACACTTCTTCTTCCAGATTATGCTGAAAGAAACTGACATTTTTAAGATTATTCAAATCAGCATTATACGCTGCCTGCCGCACTAATGCTGCAATCCCCTCCACACCAACCACATTATGTACGAAGATTCCTATAGGAAGTGTGAAGTTTCCCATGCCGCAAAACAGATCCAGCACCCGGTCTTCCGGCTGCAGATCGAGCCAGGCAATTGCCTTCGCGACCATCTGCTGATTAACACCATCGTTAACCTGAATAAAATCCTGTGGGCTGAAGGTTAGCTTAAGCTGGTGAGATTGATAAAACGGCGTCGACTCATTTAACGCACTCAACTCTTCCTCGCCCGCATCCAGGAACAGCATCAGCTGATGCTTATGCGAAAACTGTTCCAGTTTTTCACGGTCATCCGCATGCAGCGCATCAAGATGGCGCAGAATCATCAGCGGCCCGTTGTCTGCCAGCACCAGTTCCACATGCCCGAGACGCCTGACGGCGCGTAAGTCACTGAGACACTGATGCAATGGAACCAGTAAAGCCTCAAGTTCGGGCACTAAAATGGGGCATTGCTGAATATCAACCAGATCGTTGCTGGCTTCCTGACGGAAGCCCATCTGCAACCGCTGCGCCTTATTTTGCCATTGCAGCCCCAGACGGGCGCGACGACGATAGCCCCAGGGCTGAACGGCGATTACCTCATCCACCGCCACGTCTTGTGCGGCGGCCTGGCGCAGCATCCGGCTCAGCGCCTGGGCTTTGCTCTGCTGTTGCAGCGCCACATCGGCATGCTGCTGCTGGCAGCCGCCGCAGCGTTCATAATGTGGGCAGCGCGGCGTGACGCGCGCCGGACTGCGGCTAATCAGTCGTGTCACTTTCGCCCGGGCAAATTGACGTTTATCCTCTGTCAGCATGACCTCCGCCTGTTCCCCAGGCAGGGCACCGGCGACAAAAAGGGTTTTGCCCTTGTGACGCGCCACCCCTTGTCCGAACGGATCGAGCGCCTCAATGGTGACGGTGATCCGTTGTTGCGTCGTCACGCGCTGTTTTGCAACGTAAAATTGCGCCATAGTGTTATTAATTCTCTTTATCGAAAACGACCTGCATTGTTTTTGTCGACAGCATGCACAGGGACGTTAATGCCGGAGTAGCCAGGCGACTATTATGACCAAATACAGCCTGCGGGCGCGAATGATGATTTTAATTCTGGCACCCACGCTGATGGTTGGCCTGCTGCTCAGCTCATTTTTTGTGGTGCACCGCTACAATGAACTGCAGCGCCAGGTTATCGATGCCGGAGCCAATATCATTGAACCGCTGGCGATCTCCAGCGAATACAGCATGACCTGGCACAATCGTGACGCCATGCGTGAACTGGTCAGCCTGCTGCACCGCCGCCATTCCGGCATCGTCCGGGCGATCTCGGTGTTTGATAATCACAACCAGCTCTACGTCACCTCCAATCACAAGCAGAACCTCAGCCTGCTGCAACAGGATGATATCCGCGCCCTGCCCGACGATGTCTCCATGGAACGTCACGGCAACGTATTGATTCTGCGCACACCGATCACCACCGAGCGTTACGATGTGGATGAATTGCCGGACGAAGATGCCAAGCCGTCGGGAAATCCGCTGGGCTACGTGGCGATAGAACTGGATCTGCAGTCGGTGCGCCTGCAGCAGTATAAAGAGGTGTTTGTCGCCACGCTGATGCTGCTCTTCTGCCTCTGCCTGGCCATGCTGTTTGCCTATCGTCTGATGCGTGATGTCACCGGCCCGATCCGCAATATGGTCACCACCGTTGACCGCATCCGTCGCGGCCAGCTCGACAGCCGCGTTGAGGGATACATGCTGGGTGAACTCAGCATTCTGAAAAACGGGATTAATGCGATGGCGATGTCGCTGACCGCCTATCACGAAGAGATGCAGCACAATATCGATCAGGCGACCTACGATCTGCGAGAGACGCTGGAACAGCTGGAGATTCAGAACGTTGAGCTGGATCTGGCGAAGAAACGCGCCCAGGAAGCGGCGCGTATCAAATCTGAGTTTCTGGCCAATATGTCGCATGAGCTGCGGACGCCGCTAAATGGCGTGCTGGGCTTTACCCGGCAGATGCTGAAAACCCAGCTGCGCACCACCCAGCGCGACTATATGCAGACCATTGAACGTTCAGCCAATAACCTGCTCAGTATTATCAATGACGTGCTCGATTTCTCGAAGCTGGAAGCGGGCAAACTGATGCTGGAGGCGATCCCCTTCCCGCTGCGTGCCACACTGGATGAAACGCTGGTGCTGCTGGCCCCGTCGGCGCATGACAAAGGGCTGGAGCTGACGGTGGTGTGTGACAGCAGCGTGCCGGACAACGTGATTGGCGATGCGCTGCGCCTGCAACAGATTCTGATTAACCTGATCGGTAACGCCATCAAGTTTACCGAGAAAGGGTATATCGGCCTGCGTGTCGGACAGCGGGTGATTACGCAGTCGCGCGTCGAGCTGGAGATTCAGGTTGAAGATAGCGGCATCGGCATCTCTGAGCAGCAACAGACACAGCTGTTCCAGGCGTTCCGTCAGGCTGACGCCAGCATTTCGCGCCGTCATGGCGGCACCGGGCTGGGGCTGGTGATCACCCAGAAACTGGTGCGGGAGATGGGCGGCGAAATCACCTTCAGCAGTCAGCCGGACAAGGGCTCCACCTTTGTGATTCGCGTGCAGCTGGATCTCAATCCCAATGCGCCCGGCATGCCACGCGTGCTGGATGCGCTGTCACATGCGCGCATTGCCTATGTTGAAGCGGATGCTAACGTTGCCAGCGCAGCACTGGAGATGTTAAGCGCCACACCATTGCAGATCGATTACAGCGAAACGCTGGAGGGTTTAAAAGCGTCTCACTATCCGCTGCTGCTGATGGCGATGCCGGTCGACATCAGTCAGCCCGAGCTGCTCAATGAACGCATGATTAATGCGCTGCTGGATCGGGCCGACAACGTGCTGATGGCGCTCCCCAGCCCGATGATGTTGCTGGCGGATGAACTGAAGGTACGCGGCATCGACGGTTGCATCGCTAAACCGATCTCCCTGACGCGACTCCTGCCGATGTTACTGGATCTGCATACCCGTCAGATCAGTGAACTGCCGCTTTCACCCCGGCTGCCGCTGACGGTGATGGCGGTGGATGATAATCCCGCCAACCTCAAGCTGATTGGCGCGCTGCTGGAGGAGCAGGTGCAGAACATCCTGCTGTGCAGCAGCGCCGAACACGCCATCCGCGAAGCACGTCAGCAGTCGCTGGATGTGATTCTGATGGATATTCAGATGCCGGACATCGATGGCATTCGCGCCAGCGAAATTATCCGCAGCATGCCGCATCATGCCAGTACACCGATTGTGGCGGTCACCGCCCATGCAATTGATGGCGAGCGTGAGCAATTGATCAAGGCGGGCATGAATGACTATCTTGCCAAACCGATTGATGAGAGCAAGTTAAGACAGTTGCTGGCGCGCTATACGCCACCACCGGTGGTCACCGTGCCGGAACTGCTGCCAATATTACCCACGCTGGACTGGCAACTGGCGCTGCGACAGGCGGCGAACAAAGCCGATCTCGCGCGCGATCTGCTGCGGATGCTGCTGGAATTTTTACCGGAAGTGCATGCGAAGATGGCGCAGTTTATGTCGACCAATGAGGTCAACGCCTTGCGTGAGATTATTCACAAGTTGCACGGCAGTGCCAGCTACAGCGGCGTGCCGCGCATGAAGCAACTCTGCCATCAGCTGGAAAGAGAGCTGCTGGAGGCCAGCGATATCGCTGCGCTGGAGCCGGAACTGCTGGAGCTGCAGGATGAGATGGAGAACGTCGCCCGAGAAGCCCGCCAGCTGTTAGGGATTGGATAAGGCTGGCGGTGAATTAAACCCGGCCGATGTGGAGTGGCCGGGTAATGCTGGTGGTTAGTTAAACCCGGCCAGCTTTAACGTGGCTGCCACATTACGCGCCGTCATCTCAACATTCTTTCCGGCGCTGGCGAGAGCCTCATCCAGCGTACAGATGCTGTAGAGCACGCTGAATACCGCATCGATCCCGTGCTGATGCACCACGCCGACATCGGCCGTCAGACTTCCGGCGATGCCAATCACCGGCTTATTAAAGCGCTTTGCCACGCTGGCGACCCCGATCGGCACCTTGCCATTAATACTCTGGCTGTCGATACGCCCTTCACCGGTAATTACCAGGTCAGCATCTTTTACCTCTTCAGCCAGCCCCAGCGCTTCAGTAACAATCTCAATGCCGCGTCGCAGCTCCGCCTGACAAAAGGCGTGCAGCGCCGCCCCCATACCGCCCGCTGCGCCGCCGCCCGGAATATGCAGCACATCAATATCGAGATCGCGGTGAATAATCGCGGCGTAATGGGCCAGCGCCTGATCGAGCTGCTGCACCAGCGCCGGTGTCGCCCCTTTCTGCGGGCCGAAAATGGCCGATGCACCCTCTTTGCCCGTCAGCGGATTCGTGACGTCACAGGCCACTTCAATGCGGCACTGATGAATGCGGGTGTCCAGCGCGTCAATATCGATGCTGGCAAGATCGGCGAGTGCACCGCCACCGTGACCGATCTCGCAGCCCTGGTCGTCCAGCAGCCGGGCGCCCAGCGCCTGCATCATGCCGGCTCCGCCATCATTGGTGGCGCTGCCGCCGATACCAATGATGATGTGGCCGACCCCCTTATCCAGCGCATGTCTGATCAACTCGCCGGTGCCAAATGAGGTCGTTATCAGCGGGTCACGCTGCGATGCAGGCACCCGCTCCAGTCCACTGGCCGCTGCCATTTCGATATAGGCGGTGGACTCATCGCCGGACAGGCCATAGAAGGCGTCGACCTCTGTACCCAGCGGCCCCGTCACCTTCAGCCTGACGATTTTTCCCTTCGTCGCCGCCACCATCGCTTCTACCGTTCCTTCACCGCCGTCGGCGACCGGTATTTTCACGTAATGCGCATCGGGAAAGATGTCACGGAAACCCGCTTCAATCGCCGATGCCACATCCAGGGCGGATAAACTCTCTTTATATGAATCCGGTGCGATTACGATTTTCATAGGCAATCCGAGCGCAGTTGAGTAATTGAAACGGCTCTGAACCAGTCCGGTTTCCGCAGAGACCGACACCGGGTTTTAGCGGGCGATTTCAACCTTCGCTAACTTCTCATAATAGCAGGCCAGCGCGCTGTGGTCGGCGCTACCCTGCCCGTCGTTACGCAGCGCCTGCATCATCTCCATCACCGCCGCCGTCAGCGGCAGATGCGCGCCGATGCTGTGCGAGGTATCCAGCGCGTTCGCCAGATCTTTGATATGCAGGTCAATGCGGAAGCCGGGTTTGAAGTTGCGATCCATCACCATGGGCGCTTTGGCATCCAGTACCGTACTGCCGGCCAGGCCGCCACGAATCGCCTGATAGACCAGATCCGGATTCACACCCGCTTTGGTCGCCAGTGATAACGCCTCGGACATCGCCGCAATATTCAGCGCCACAATCACCTGGTTGGCCAGCTTAGTCACGTTACCCGCACCGATGTCGCCGGTATGCACCACCGATCCCGCCATCGATTTCATGATGTCGTAGCAGGTATCGAACACCGCTTTATCACCGCCGACCATCACAGAGAGCGTGCCTTCGATCGCTTTAGGTTCACCGCCACTGACCGGCGCATCCAGCATTTTGATCCCTTTTTCTGCCAGCGCATCGTGGACTTCACGGCTCGCCAGCGGCGCAATTGAGCTCATGTCGATGACCACCAGGCCTGGCTTCGCCCCTTCGATAATGCCATTTTTACCCAGGCAGACTTCGATGACCTGCGGCGAGTTGGGCACCATGGTAATCACCACATCGCACTGCTCAGCCACCTCTTTTGGCGATTTCGCCACGGTCGCGCCCAGTTCAGTCAGTTCCGCTTCGTTGTCAGCGTTATGATCGCGCACCACCAGCGAATAACCGGCTTTCACCAGATTTTTACTCATTGGTTTGCCCATAATACCCAGGCCGATAAATCCAATTTTCATTGCGTTTCCCCTTGATTGATTAGCGCTTAAATTTGTCGCATAACGCCTGAGAGGCGTTGCGGAACATACCGACATCGCTGCCGACGGCGACAAAAGTGGCACCCCACTCCAGATAACGACGCGCGTCCGCTTCCACCGGTGCCAGAATGCCGCTCGGCTTACCGGCGGCTTTGGCGCGTTCAAAAAGGTGTTTAATCACTTTCAGCACTTCAGGATGCGCAGGCTGACCGAGATAGCCCAGCGCAGCAGAGAGATCGCCCGGCCCGACAAAAATACCGTCGACACCGTCAACCGCCGCGATGGCGTCAATGTTGTCGACCGCCTGCTGGGTTTCGATCTGCACCAGCACCGTGACGTTGTCATTGATGGTGCTGTTGTAATCCGGCAGGGTGCCGTACATGTTGCTGCGATGCGAAACTGAGACACCGCGAATGCCGGCTGGCGGATAGCGCGTTGAAGCGACGGCACGCACTGCTTCCTCTTCGGTCTCGACAAATGGCACCAGGAAGTTGTTAAACCCGATATCCAGCAGACGCTTAATGATCACCGGCTCGTTGCAGGGCGGACGCACCACGGGCGCACTGTGGCTGCCTTTAAGCGCCATCAGTTGCGGCACAAACGTGGTGATATCGTTGGGCGCGTGTTCGCCATCCAGGACCAGCCAGTCAAAACCGGCCAGCCCTAAAATCTCGGTTGAGATCGGGCTGGCAAGCGCACACCAGCTGCCGATCAGGGTTTCACCCGCTAACAAACGACGACGAAATCCATTTGGCCAGGCTGCATTACTCATGGTTAAACTCCTGTGACGATGGCTCCCCGTGGGAAGCCGAAAAGGTTAACGTACCAGGCAGGGACGTTTGTTGTCGTAGGTCCATCCCGGTACTAAAAATTGCATCGCTTCGGCATCGTCACGCGCGCCCAGCCCCTGCTTCTGATAGAGCGCGTTGGCCTGCATCACCTGATCCATATCCAGCTCGACGCCGAGACCGGGCTTCTGCGGTACCTGCACCATGCCGCCTTTGATCTGGAATGGCTCTTTGGTCAGGCGCTGATTGCCCTCCTGCCAGATCCAGTGGGTATCAATGGCGGTGATCGCGCCCGGCGCGGCAGCGGCGACGTGGGTGAACATCGCCAGCGAAATGTCGAAGTGGTTATTGGAGTGCGAGCCCCATGTCAGGCCGAAGTCGTGACACATCTGTGCTACCCGCACCGAACCCTGCATGGTCCAGAAGTGCGGATCCGCCAGCGGAATGTCCACCGACTGCAGCGACAGGGTATGGCCCATCTGACGCCAGTCGGTGGCGATCATATTGGTGGCGGTTGGCATGCCGGTGGCGCGGCGGAACTCCGCCATCACTTCACGGCCGGAGTAACCCTGCTCCGCGCCACAGGGATCTTCTGCGTAGGCGAGCACATCTTTGAGATGTTTGCCGAGCATGATCGCCTCGTTGAGCGACCAGGCCCCGTTGGGATCAAGGGTGATACGGGCTTCAGGAAAACGCTTAGCCAGCGCTGTGACCGCTTCGGCCTCTTCGCCGCCGCGCAGTACGCCGCCTTTGAGTTTGAAATCGTTGAAACCATATTTCTCATACGCCGCTTCCGCCAGCCGCACCACCGTCTCCGGGGTTAGCGCTTCTTCGTGGCGCAGGCGATACCAGTCGCAGGGATCGCTCTCCTGGCTCTGGTAAGAGAGGGACGTTTTGCGGCGGTCGCCGATGTAGAAGAGATAACCGAGCATCTCAACGCGGTCGCGCTGCTGTCCGTCGCCCAGCAGCGAGGCCACATTAACCTCCAGATGCTGACCCAGCAGGTCGAGCAGCGCCGCTTCAATGCCGGTCACCACATGAATAGTGGTGCGCAGATCGAAGGTCTGGGTGCCGCGCCCGCTGGCATCGCGGTCGGCGAAGGTGCTGCGCACCAGGCTGAGAATGTTTTTGTATTCGCCCACGGTTTTGCCAATCACCAGCGACGCTGCATCTTCCAGCGTCTGGCGGATTTTTTCGCCGCCCGGGATTTCGCCGACGCCGGTGTGTCCGGCGTTATCTTTGATAATCACAATGTTGCGGGTAAAGAATGGCGAGTGAGCGCCGCTGAGGTTCAGCAGCATGCTGTCGTAGCCTGCGACCGGAATAACCTGCATGGCGGTGACTTTCGGTGTTGAACTCATCTCCTGCTCCTTATGCTGTTGCACGGCCAAATGCCGGGCGTTTGCGATCAAATGTCCAGCCGGGGACCAGATATTGCATCGCCGTAGCGTCGTTACGCGCACCGGCGGGCAGTGACTGATAAAGCTGATTGGCTTTGTTTACCTGCTCCCAGTCGAGCTCAATGCCCAGACCCGGCGCATCCGGTACGGCAATTTTCCCGTTGCGGATTTGCAGCGGATTTTTCGTCAGGCGCTGATCGCCCTCCTGCCAGATCCAGTGGGTATCAATCGCGGTAGGATTACCTGGCGCCGCCGCACCCACATGGGTGAACATCGCCAGCGAAATATCGAAGTGGTTATTGGAGTGGCAGCCCCAGGTGAGGCCCCACTCATCGCAGAGCTGCGCGACCCGCACGGCGCCGCTCAGCGTCCAGAAGTGAGGATCCGCCAGCGGAATATCGACCGCATTGAGCATCACCGCGTGATTCATCTCTCGCCAGTTGGTGGCGATCATATTGGTGGCCACCGGTAAGCCGGTTGCGCGCCGGAACTCGGCCATCACTTCACGTCCCGAATAGCCCTGCTCCGCGCCGCACGGATCTTCGGCGTAGCTCAGCACATCCTGCATCCCTTTACACAGCGCTATCGCCTCGTCCAGCAGCCAGGCGCCGTTCGGGTCGACCGTAATGCGGGCGTCGGGAAAGCGCTGCTTCAGCGCCGCCGCGGTGGCAATCTCCTGCTCGCCCGGCAACACGCCGCCTTTGAGCTTAAAATCTTTGAAGCCATATTTATCCTGCGCCGCCTCAGCCAGCCGCACCACGGCATCGCTGGTCAGCGCTTCCTGATGACGCAGGTGATACCAGTCGTGGCTGGCCTGCTCACCACTCAGATAGGGCAGATCGGTCTTGCGGCGGTCGCCGAGATAGAACAGATAGCCCAGCACCGTCACTTCATCACGCTGTTTACCTGGCCCCAGCAGTTCAGCCACCGGTACGCCCAGACACTGTCCCAGCAGATCGAGCAGCGCCGCTTCCAGCGCCGCTACCGCGTTGACCCGCAACTCAAAAGTCCAGGCACCGTTGCCGAAGGTGGTGAAGTCAGCCGACTGATTGCCTTTGTGCACCTGCTGCACCAGACGGTTCATTCGCGCAATCTGCTGGCCTTTCACCTGCGGAATCGCCTCTACCAGCGTCTGATAGATGGTGTCGCCGCCGGGGGCTTCACCGACGCCGGTGTGACCGGCGCTGTCGGTGAGAACCACAATATTGCGGGTAAAACAGGCGTTGTGCGCACCGCCAATATTGAGCAGCATGCTGTCATAGCCGGCGACCGGGATAACCTGCATCTCAGTAATCACCGGCGAACTTTGCGTATTCATAATGCATCCTTACCGGGCCAGGTTTTCAGTTCGACACGTTTGATATCGCCCGCGATCACCAGGAAGCTGAATGCGGCGACAAAGGCGTGAATACCGACATAGATCAGCGCGCCTTCAAAGGAGCCGCTGGTGGCGATGATGTAACCGATGGCGATAGGCGTCACGATGCCAGAGAAGTTACCGAACATGTTGAACAGACCGCCGCTCAGGCCACTGATCTCTTTCGGCGCGGTATCTGCCATCACCGCCCAGCCCAGCGCACCGATGCCTTTACCAAAGAACGCCAGTGCCATGAAGAACACCACCACCCATTCGGTATCGGTGTAGTTACACATCACCATCGAAATAGAGAGCAGCATGCCGAGCACGATCGGTGTTTTACGCGCGATATTCAGCGAGCCGGTTTTACGCATCAGCCAGTCGGAGATCACCCCACCCAGTACGCCGCCGAGGAAGCCGCACACCGCCGGAATCGAGGCAATAAAGCCCGCTTTGAGAATCGACATGCCGCGCGCCTGTACCAGATAGACCGGGAACCAGGTGATAAAAAAGTAGGTTAAGGCGTTAACGCAGTACTGACCGAGGTAGATACCCAGCATCATGCGTGACGTCAGCAGCTGTTTGATCTGGAACCACTTCTCGCTCCAGCTCACTTTGCGGCTATCCTTTTTGACATCCATGTTGATCAGCGCACCGCCCTGCTCCATGTACTCCAGTTCGGCTTTATTCACGCCAGGGTGATCGGTGGGATCGTGGATCACTTTCAGCCAGATGAAGCTGAGGATGATGCCCAGGCCGCCCATAAACCAGAACACGTGCGCCCAGCCCACGGAAGAGACCAGCCAGCCCATGATGGGCGCGAAGATAACGGTGGCGAAGTATTGGGCCGAGTTGAAGATCGCCACGGCCGTGCCGCGCTCCTGCGCCGGAAACCAGGCCGCGACGATGCGGCTGTTGCCAGGGAAAGAGGGCGCTTCGGCCAGTCCCACCAGGAAGCGCAGAATAAACAGCGACATGATGATGCCGAAGCCGCTGAACAGATCGACGAACCCTTGCAAAAAGGTAAAGAGCGACCAGGTAAAGATGCTCCAGAAATAGACGCGTTTTGAGCCGAAGCGGTCAAGCAGCCAGCCGCCCGGAATCTGACCAATAACATACGCCCATGAGAAGGCTGAGAAGATATAGCCGAGTCCGACCGAATCGAGGCCAATATCTTTTGACATCGCCGAACCGGCAATCGAAATCGTTGCGCGGTCACCGTAGTTGAATGAGGTGACGATAAATAACATCACCACAATCCAGTAACGGGCATTGGTGCGTTTCTGCACCGTTTCCGCGGTCTGGCTGAAACTATTCATGATGCACTCCTGAAATATAGCGTGAGCTACATTCGCTCTGACTGCATACACATCGCGTTGGGTATCAGAGAGAAGTTGGGTTAAACACGGCGATCTTTTTGTTTTGGCAAACTTTATTTATCCATCCGGTGTCTGGCAGCCGCGGCGGTTAATAACTCCAGGCAACCTCTTTCGGATGAATAATACGTCGTGACAGATAACCTGACTTTGGCTAACGGAACTCAGTATAAGAACAGCCTGAGGCGATCACATTGGCGCATCGCCCTGGAATAATCGCCTTATTGAAGTGATTGTCTTGCGGATGCACAAAAGCCTGCGGTATAGCTCACGAAAGTGGCAAATACCCGTGCAAAATCCGCCCCGGATAACGCTTTCCCCCGCTGTTTGTGAGGGTCTTCACTTGCTTTTGGATAATCGACCCAAAACAGCGAGACGAATTGCCTTAATGGTGGTCATTTGCACAATGCGCGACCCGCCCCGCCTCCCTATACTGAAGCTGGCAAACAAGGGCGTGACAGGTCAGATCATTACAGCGTGCCGCACAAGTACGGTACGACAGACGGGAAGGTGAGCGATGAACCCAAAAACAGATGAACAACCGCTCTATATCAAAGTCCATGAGCACGACAATGTGGCGATTGTGGTTAACAGCCTCGGTCTGCCAGCCGGTACGCAGTTTGCGGATGGCCTGACCCTCACAGAGCATGTGCCGCAGGGCCACAAAGTGGCGCTGAGCGCGATTAATCAGGGTGCAGAGATCGTGCGTTATGGCGAAGTCATTGGCTATGCATTGCGGGATATTGCCCAGGGCAGCTGGATTGATGAGTCACTGGTCGCGCTGCCGGAAGCCCCTCCGCTGGAGAGTCTGCCGTTAGCTACTCAGGTTCCACCTGATTTGCCGCCGCTGGAGGGCTATACCTTTGAAGGTTACCGCAATGCGGATGGCAGCGTAGGCACGCGTAACCTGCTCGGCATCACCACCAGCGTCCACTGCGTGGCCGGTGTGGTGGATCATGTCGTACAGATCATTGAACGGGATTTACTGCCGCGCTATCCGAACGTGGATGGTGTGGTTGCCCTGAACCACCTTTATGGCTGTGGTGTGGCGATCAACGCACCGGCGGCGGTCGTGCCGATTCGCACCATTCATAACCTGGCGCTGAATGCGAATTTCGGCGGCGAAGTGATGATCGTCAGCCTCGGCTGTGAAAAGTTACAGCCAGAGCGTCTGCTGACTGGCACCCCCGACGTGCAGGCGATTTCGCTGGACGAACATGACATCGTGCGTCTGCAGGATGAAAAGCTGGTGGGCTTTGGCGCGATGGTCAATGAGATTCTGCAGGTGGCGGAGCGTCATCTCCAGCGGCTGAATCAGCGCCAGCGCGAAACCTGCTCTGCAGCAGAACTGATTGTCGGCATGCAGTGTGGTGGCAGCGATGCGTTTTCGGGCGTGACGGCAAATCCTGCAGTGGGCTTTGCCTCTGATCTGCTGGTGCGTTGCGGTGCCACCGTGATGTTCTCCGAAGTCACTGAAGTGCGTGATGCGATTCACCTGCTGACGCCGCGGGTGATTAATCAGGAAGTCGGTAAGCGCTTACTGGAGGAGATGGCCTGGTATGATAATTACCTCGACCAGGGCCAGACCGATCGCAGCGCTAACCCGTCGCCGGGCAATAAGAAAGGCGGGCTGGCGAACGTGGTGGAAAAAGCGCTTGGCTCGATCGCAAAATCGGGACGCAGCGCCATTGTTGAAGTGCTCTCGCCCGGCCAGCGGCCCACGCGACGCGGATTGATCTACGCGGCCACGCCCGCCAGCGATTTTGTCTGCGGTACACAGCAGCTGGCATCCGGTATCACCCTGCAGGTGTTTACTACTGGTCGCGGTACGCCTTACGGTCTGGCCGCGATTCCGGTGATCAAGATGGCGACGCGTAATGCGCTGGCAGAGCGCTGGCACGATCTGATGGACATCAATGCCGGGACGATTGCTACCGGTGAAGAGAGTATTGAGCAGGTGGGCTGGCGACTGTTTGAATTGATTCTGGATATCGCCAGTGGCAGGAAGCAGACCTGGTCCGATCGCTGGGGCATTCGTAATCAGCTGGCGGTGTTTAACCCGGCGCCTGTCACCTGACAGTGCACTCAACGGATATCGCCGTGCGCACACTACAGGCTTATCTCTGTTAAGGCAGAGATAAGCCTGGCCTTGCAATCAGAGCTGCGCGCCCCAGGCTTCAACCCACGGCGAGGTAACCGCCTCCGGTTCCGGATTTTCAGTGGCATCAACCAGTAACACCTCACCAACCCGCTGAGCGCCCTGCTCCTGCAGCAGCGCGTCAAAGGTTTTACCCGCGCCACAGAAATGGTCATAGCTGCTGTCACCCAGCGCAATCACGCCATAGCGCAGCGCGGGCTGATGACCGAGCTGATCTTTAATCGCATGGAACAGACCTGAAATCGTGTCGGGAAAATCGCCATGCCCGGTAGTAGAAGTGACAATTAACGCCACGTCGCTGGCATAGTTTTGCCAGTCAGCCAGCGTCGGATCGTCAAACACCGTTACGCTGTGCCCCTGCTGCTGCAGAATGGGCTCTGCTTCTTCCGCGACCAGTAGCGCATTGCCATATACCGTACCTACAAAAATGCCAATCTTTGCCATCTGCTTTCTCCCTTATTCTGAAACGTTATCCTGTCCTGGCGCTGCGTCAAACTCAACCCGCGGCACCTCAGGAATGCGATCCTGCCAGCCAAACTGGTTCATCAGGTTCTGCCAGACGCCTTCCAGTCCGGCGCGAAGCAGCAACGGTTCACCGGTTACCGGATGAGTTAATGCCAGGCTGCTGGCGTGCAGCATCAGGCGGTTAGCGCCAAAATGTTCGGCAGCACCCCGGTTCTGACGCAGATCGCCGTGCGCCGAATCGCCAATAATCGGATGACGCAGATGTGACATATGACGACGCAGCTGATGCTTGCGACCGGTTTTAGGAGCCAGTTCAACCAGGCTATAACGCGAAGTGGGATAACGGCCAATGCCGACCGGCATCTCGACCGTTGCCAGTGACTGATAATCGGTGACCGCGGGCTGTGCGGTGCGCGCTTCCGTGGCGTGTTTATCGGCAATTTTATCCAGCTCTTCCACCAGCGGATAATCGAGCGTCCCGCTGCTCTCCAGCCAGCCGCGAACCACAGCGTGGTAGGTTTTCTGCATCTGGTGCTGTTCAAACTGCAGGGAAAGCAGACGTCCGACTTCACTGGAGAGCCCCATCAGCAGTACCCCTGACGTGGGCTTGTCGAGACGATGCGCCGTAAACACATGCTGTCCAATCTGATCACGAACGGTCTGCATCACAAACACCGTTTCATGGCGATCCAGCCAGCTGCGATGAACCAGCCAGCCGCTGGGCTTGTTGACGGCAACCAGCCACTCATCCTGATAGAGTATCTCCAGCATCAGTGGGCAGCATCCGTGATTAACGCATCAAGTTGACGCAGGATCAGCAACAGCGGCGCAATACCCGGCTGGTCAGGCACCAGAGCCACCTCATAATAGGGAGCCACGGCAAAATTTTGTGGTAACGGATGTCGGGCCGCAATCAGGGCATGCATCCGCGGGACTAACACCCACTGGAGCCACTGCAGCGGCTCCAGCGTATCCAGGCAAAAGGGTTCGCGGCTCTCGAGCGCCCCCTCGGCCGGCGGGGTACTCTGCCAGAGATGATGCTCACGCATCACCGCTTCCAGTTGTTCCAGCCGTTGCGTAATCAATTGTTCATGCGCCATGCGCCACCTCCGCGAGCAGTCAAAAATGGGCGGCAAGCATATCACTTGTTGGCACAGGCACAAAAAAAGGGAGCACTGTATAAACAGTGCTCCCGGTTCGTTTGCAGCCATCCCGCCACGTTAATGCTCCCTGCTCTTCCATGACAACTTGTCCAGTGCGAACTCCTGTCGCGCATCGTCCTGATGTATCCTTAGCATCCTGGCCCACCACCTCTTCTGAGGGGGTTCTCATTCTCCATCCTGGAGGTGTCCCTTGCTCAATCCTGAGCGATCCTGTTTCGTCCTGAAACCTTCCGTGTGCCGTAAGCTCCGTTACGTTCCTGCCTCATGGCTTATCATCATCCTGACGATATCTTTTTCCTGAGCCTCCTGCAGTGCGAAACATTTTGACAGAACTCGTTACGCGCACAAGGTACTCACAGCAGAACTTTACGAAATGTGCGGCGTAAATTCAGATAAACGCCATTAAGTTGATGATTCACAATATTTTTACATCTCAGCCTTCCGGAAGTCTCACCTGTTATATAGCGATCTCTCACAGCACATGTAAGAGATGTCTCACAAGGTCAGAGGCAAATCACTGCAACTCAGATGATAACCGGTTGTAATGACTTAAGAAATATCTCAAGCGTTTCCGCTAATTTCACACGCTGTTTACCGCCGGGCTGCTCCAGAATCACTTCGCCGCTGAGATTAGAAAGCGAGATGATCTCCTGTTCTGACTCGGTGGTGGCGATAAACAGCGTAGGCGACTGTTTAAGGCGGCGCTGCATCACCAGATGCCCGATCAGATTCTCCTGTAACCGCAGGAAATCATCCTCACTCCAGACCTGTAAGAGTGTCAGCTGATTCTCACCAAAACTGGCCTGCATATCGCCGGCAAACTGCGTGGTATAGAAAGCCGTGATCTGCGGCTGGAGCTGGATGTCGATCGCCCGCTCAACCGCATCCAGCGTCTGTGGCAGAGTAAAAGGCTGCGGCTGCCAGACGACCCGCTGATCGCGATCCTCCAGGGCACAGGGCGAAGGTACACCAAAGAGATCGCTGCTGGCCGGCGCATGCCCGGCCTGCTGAAGCCAGTGCTGGCAGTATCGGGTGGTAAAGTCGCGCAACGCGGCGGCAGTTTGCTGCATCATTCATATTCTCACTTCTGATGGGTTACACTTAGCCACTTTGATTAATTTTGGTGGTAACCGCAATGACTACTCACGAACAGGATCAGGCACTCAGCAACCTGACGCTGGGCAAACCCACAGCCTATCACGATCATTATGACAACAGCTTACTGCAGGCGGTGCCGCGCAGCCTGAATCGTGAACCCCTTGGCCTGTTTCCCGACAGTCTGCCCTTTACCGGCAGTGATATCTGGACCCTGTATGAACTCTCGTGGCTCAACAGCAAAGGTCTGCCACAGGTTGCCGTTGGCGAAGTGGTGCTCGATGCGCAGAGCCGCAACCTTATCGAGTCAAAAAGCTTCAAGCTCTACCTTAACAGTTTCAACCAGACCCGCTTTGCCGACTGGGGCGAGGTTCGTCAGACGCTGGAGCGGGACCTGAGTGCCTGTGCTGAAGGTGAAGCGCGGGTCGCGCTGTTCCGTCTCAATGAAGTGGAAGGTCAGCCCATCGGCCATTTTGAGGGGGTTTGTATTGATGAGCAGGATATCGCCATAGAGGATTACCGCTTCAATGCTGACTATCTGGCCGATGCTGCGGGCAGCGAAATCGTTGAAGAGACGCTGGTCAGCCACCTGCTCAAGTCAAACTGTCTGATTACCAATCAGCCCGACTGGGGCTCCGTGATGATTCGTTATAAAGGCCCGCGTATCGACCGTGAAGCGCTGCTGCGCTATCTGGTCTCATTCCGCCAGCACAACGAATTTCACGAGCAGTGTGTCGAACGCATTTTTAATGATCTGATGCGTTTCTGCCATCCGGAAGCGCTGACGGTGTATGCACGCTACACCCGTCGTGGCGGACTGGATATCAATCCATGGCGCACTAATGTGCCCTTCTCGCCCGGTTTTTCGCGGCTGGTCCGTCAGTAGTTTGCGAGACTTCTCGCAGGCTGCATGCACTAAGCGCAGTTCCGCTTGAGCTGTGCGGGCCGACAAGGCTACTCTGGTGATGGCGGCTACCTGCGGGTGGCCGACCAGGGATTTTCGTCACTGCCGTTGCAGTGCCAACACGCACCCAGGCGGGTGTAAAGGAGTTCATTTGATTACCCATATCAGCCCTCTTGGCTCGATGGATCTGCTTTCACAGCTGGAAGTCGATATGCTCAAGCGCACAGCCAGCAGCGACCTCTACCAGCTGTTTCGCAACTGCTCTCTTGCCGTGCTTAACTCCGGCAGCCAGACTGACAGCAGCCAGGAGCTGCTCTCCCGCTTTGAAAATTTCGACATCAATGTGTTGCGCCGTGAGCGCGGCGTCAAACTGGAGCTGATCAATCCACCGGAAGAGGCGTTTGTGGATGGCCGCATCATCCGTTCACTGCAGGCTAACCTGTTTGCGGTGCTGCGTGACATCCTGTTTGTCAGCGGCCAGCTCAACATGCCGGGTCGGTTCACTGCGGCTGAAGAAAATGACTCCGCCACTATCACCAACACCGTGTTTTCCATTCTGCGTAACGCGCGGGCGCTGCACATCGGCGAGTATCCCAACACCGTGGTCTGCTGGGGCGGTCACTCGATCAACGCCGTTGAGTACCAGTATTGCCGCAATGTCGGAACTCAGCTTGGACTGCGTGAACTGAACATCTGTACCGGCTGCGGGCCGGGCGTGATGGAAGCGCCAATGAAAGGGGCCGCCGTAGGCCATGCTCAGCAGCGCTATCGTGACAGCCGCTTTATCGGCCTGACCGAACCCTCCATCATTGCGGCAGAACCGCCGAATCCGCTGGTGAATGAGTTGATCATCATGCCGGACATCGAAAAACGTCTGGAAGCTTTTGTGCGCATCGCCCATGGCATCATCATTTTCCCGGGCGGCGTAGGGACCGCAGAAGAGTTGCTCTATCTGCTGGGCATCCTGATGAATCCGCAGAACAGCGATCAGGTATTACCGCTGATCCTGACCGGGCCGGAAGAGAGCGCCGACTACTTCCGCGTGCTGGATGATTTCATCGTTAACACCCTGGGCGAACAGGCGCGTAAGCATTATCAGATCATCATCAACGATGCAGCCGAAGTGGCGCGTCTGATGAAGAAAGCGATGCCGCAGGTAAAAGAGAATCGTCGCGAAACCGGCGATGCTTACAGCTTTAACTGGTCGATTCGCATTGAACCCGATCTGCAGGTGCCGTTCCTGCCAACCCATGAAAATATGGCGAATCTCAATCTCTACACCAATCAGCCACCCGAAAAGCTGGCTGCTGACCTGCGCCGTGCCTTCTCAGGTATCGTAGCCGGTAACGTCAAAGAGATGGGCATCCGCGAAATCCGTGAGAAGGGACGCTACAAACTCCATGGCGACCCCGACATCATGCACCGCATGGATGAGCTGCTTCAGGGATTCGTTGCACAGCAACGCATGAAACTGCCAGGCACCGCCTACATTCCCTGCTACGAAATTATCAAATAAACCAGGAGGCAGCCCCCGGGCTGCCCATACTCTCATGGCTCTTCATCTTGTTATTGTTGACGCGTTGAATCTGATTCGCCGTCTGCATGCGGTACAGGGCTCACCCTGTGTCGAAGGCTGCCTGGCCGCGCTGCGCCAGATACTGGGTCACGCCCATCCGACTCATGCGGTGGCGGTATTTGATGGCGAAGCGCGTCATCAGGGCTGGCGTCATCAGCTGCTACCCGATTACAAAAGCGGTCGCCCGCCGATGCCAGACGATTTACAGGCAGAGATGCCGGCGTTACAGGAGGCCTTTCGCGCCGCAGGCGTAAGCTGCTGGATAGCGGGCGAGGATGAAGCGGACGATTTAGCGGCGACGCTGGCGGTGAAAATGGCTCAGGCCGGACATCAGGCCACCATTGTTTCAACCGACAAAGGCTACTGTCAGCTGCTGGCACCCGAGATCCGCATCCGCGACTACTTCCAGAAACGCTGGCTTGATCTGCCTTTTATTGAGGCTGAATTTGGTGTGGCGCCACAGCGGTTACCCGACTACTGGGGGTTGTGCGGCATCAGCAGCAGTAAAATTCCGGGCATCACCGGCATCGGTCCGAAAAGCGCGAAACAGCTGCTGACAGAGTTTCACACGCTTGAGGGAATCTATCAGCAACTGGATCAGGTGCCAGCCAGATGGCGGGAGAAGCTCGCTGAGGGTCGGCAGATGGCAGAGATCAGCCGTCAGGTCGCAACCCTGAAGCGGGATCTGGTGCTGCAGGGCAATCTGAATACGCTGCGTTATACCGGCTGAGTGCCCTTGCACTCAGCCCGGCGATTAACGTTCGTCGCGACGACCACCGGCAGCCGCCCAGATTCGGCGCACATGTACGGTCACCTCTTCGCGGTCATGGTAAAGCTGACGAGCGCGAATCTGCACGTTAATACCATTATCATCAAATCGTTCCTGCATCATGGCCAGATTCTGCGTCACCTCTTCATAGCGCTTTTTCATGGGCAACTTAAGGTTGAAGATCGCTTCACGGCACCAGCCGTTGACCAGCCAGTCGGTCATCAGGTTAGCCACGCGCACCGGCTTCTCCACCATGTCACACACCAGCCAGCTGATGTTGGTGCGTGGCGGACGGAATTTAAAGCCATCCGCTTTCTCGTGCATCACCTGGCCCGTATCCATCAGGCTCGGTGCCATCGGTCCGTTGTCCACCGCATATACCATCATGCTGCGCTGCACCAGCTGATAAGTCCAGCCGCCCGGACAGGCACCGAGATCCACGGCGTACATGCCGCTGGCTAAACGCTCATCCCACTCATCCGCAGGGATAAAGACGTGAAACGCCTCCTCCAGCTTAAGGGTGGAACGGCTTGGCGCATCGGAGGGGAACTTAAGGCGTGGAATACCCATGTAAAACGGCGAGCTGTTTTCCCGGATGGAGTAGCCGACGTAGCAGGTGCCCGGCGCGATGAAAAACACATGCACGACCGGGCGTTTCGGGCTCTCATAATTCAACAGGATTTTGCTTTCACGCAGTGCCGAGCGCAGCGGCACGGTGAACTTGCGGCAGAACTTAGTCAGCTCTTTGGCTTCGTTGGTGTCTGGCACTTCAACACGCAGTTCGCCGCCCTTTTCCACTACGCCGGTCAGCATGCCGACAATCGGGGTAATGCGATCTTCCTGCGGCAGGTCACGCAGCATTTCGCCGACGACCAGCATCTGACGGGCAAAAATCAGCTCGTCAAATGGCAACTCACGTGCCAGCCGCTCGGCATCTTCAAACTGATAGCACTCAAACAGCACGTAGCCAGAGTCATCTTTAACCCGTGGAAAGCCGTAGATTTCACGTTCAGCCGCTTTGGCGCTGATTTCCGCCGCACACTCTTTTTCAAAACCGGGACGACAATAGAGTAAAACTTTATTCATGGCGTTCTGCCTTTCGTTTAAGACGCAGCGCGCCAATCAACATCAATACCCAACCGGCGAGGAAACAGACCCCGCCCACGGGGGTGATAAAAACCCAAAACTTCAGATGTGACAGCGCCAGACAATAGAGGCTGCCACTAAACAGCACGGTGCCGAGCGCCATCAGCGCACTGCTCCAGTAAAACCAGATATTGGCGCGGCGTAACATCGCAGCACCCAGCCCCATCACCGCTAAGGTGTGATAAGCCTGATATTCCAGCCCGGTATGAATCCAGGCCATTTCAGCCGCACCAAGCGACTGACTCAAAACGTGGGCACCAAATGCGCCAAAAGCCACCAGCAGAAATCCGCTGATAGCCGAAAAAACAAACATGGCACGACTGGACATTAACCGATCCTCAGAGTCCTTTTGCATCTGAATGCAAATAAATCAATACGTTATTGTTGATAGCGAAAGCGGAATTTTTCTTGTTCGGTTGCAGCTTTTTCCAGGATCCACTGCCGGAAGGCGGCTATTTTACCCAGTTCTGCCTGACTGTCATGACAAACCAGATAAAAAGCGTTTTTACTGACTAATACATCATTGAACGGGCAGATTAATCGCCCGGCTTCTATTTCGCTCTGCGCCATGACGTTATTCGCCAGCGCCACGCCCTGACCATGAATCGCCGCCTGCAATACCATGGCGCTGTGGCTGAAGATTGGCCCCTGCTGCACATTGATATGCTGCAGGCCCAGTTGCCGGATATAAGATTGCCAATCCCGGCGGGAGGCATCATGCAGCAGAGTAAAACGCGACAGATCCATCGGCGTTTTCAGCGGATTATCCCCGGTCATCAGCGACGGTGAACAGACCGGCAGCAAATATTCGGCATAAAGTTTTTCAACCCGCAGGCCGGGCCAGTTACCCCGACCGTAAAAAATCGCCACGTCGACATCGTCGGCCAGTTTCTCTTCGTCGCGGTCAACCGCCTGGATACGCACATCGATTCCCGGATAAGCCATATTAAAGCTGGAGAGGCGGGGAACCAGCCACTGAATGGCAAAGCTCGGCAGTAAACTAACGGTCAGCGCACCCTTGGCACTGCGCGCCTGCAGTTTGCGGGTCGCTTCGTTGATTGCCGAGAAAATCTCTTTGATGTCGAGATAGTAGCTTTGTCCTTCTTCGGTCAGCAATAGCGAACGATTCCTCCGGCGAAATAGCTTTAACCCCAGAAAATCTTCCAGAGATTTAATCTGATGGCTTACAGCAGCCTGGGTGACAAACAGCTCTTCTGCGGCTTTGGTAAAGCTTAAATGGCGTGCAGCTGCATCAAAAACACGCAGTGCGTTGAGAGGAGGAAGGCGTTTCGACATGGTTTTCCGTATCCGGATCGGCAAAAAATACGCTGGCTTATACAAAGCGTTTACGTATTAGAATTTTTAATCCGAGGCATTATAATTTGTCCGTTGAGGAACCTCCAGCAAATACCTATAGTTGCCGCACTTCCTGAGCCGGAACGAAAAGTTTTTAGATTTGTGAGTGAGTTCGCAGATTTTCTGAAAGCTTTTGGCTTGTGGTCGTGATGTTGTGTTTGCAATTTTTGATCCGACGATTGCGGATCGAACTCTTAATTCCTGTAGATTTACCCTGTCTGTCCATAGTGATTTTTAAATAGCACCGCAAATTGCGGTGCTTTTTTTTGCTGCTTAGTTGCCAGACTCTACCATCTCTTTGACATCAGAGCGGTTGATTTGCTGCTCGTTGCCATTCGCATCTTTATAGCTGATCATGCCGGTATCGTTATCGACTTTAGGCTTGCCGGCAGCCACAATGGTGCGACCATCATTGGTATGCATCACGTAATTGCTTGAACAGGCACTCAGGGTAAAAGCCAGGGTACACACGGCCAGTACTGCGGTTAATTTTTTCATCTGCTATCTCCTTGTAGATTGATTGCATCAAACCACCCGCGTTACGCTAACCAGAGGCAGCCGATAAGTGAGATCGACTAGTAAACGTCCGATCGTTATGCGGGTTTGGTTCAAACCTTGCAATATTCAGCATAACGCGCTTTTCCAGCTTTGCCAGACGCAGACCATTCTTTCAGTGTGGTCCTAATTTTTCTTATCATGGACCAGGCATGACCGCATTCAATCCCACCGCATTTCGCCAGCAGTTTCCCGCACTCGCCGACGCAGGCGTTTATCTCGACAGCGCAGCGACCACGCTGAAGCCGCAGGCTGTCATTGACAGCACGCAGCAGTTTTACAGCCTCAGCGCGGGTACAGTCCACCGCAGCCAGTTTGCCGCCGCCCAGGCCTTAACCCATCGCTATGAGCAGGCGCGCAACCAGGTTGCCCGCTGGCTTAACGCCGCTTGCGATCGTGAGATTGTCTGGACGCGCGGCACCACCGAAGCGATAAACCTGGTGGCAAACAGCTGGCTGCGTCCGCGCTTACAGCCTGGTGATGAGATTGTGGTCAGCGAGGCAGAACACCACGCTAACCTGGTGCCCTGGCTGATGGCTGCGCAGGCGTGCGGTGCCCGCGTCGTAAAATGGCCGTTAGGCGCGGATCGCCTGCCGGATATCAGCCTGCTGCCCGCCCTGCTCAACAGCCGTACCCGCCTGCTGGCGATCGGACAGATGTCGAACGTCACCGGCGGATGTCCCGCACTCGCTCAGGCGATACCGCTCGCTCACGCCGTGGGCGCGAAAGTGATGGTCGATGGCGCACAGGGCGTGGTGCATTGCCCGCCTGACGTACAGGCGCTGGATATCGACTTTTACGCCTTTTCCGGACATAAGATTTACGGCCCGATGGGCATTGGCGCGTTATATGGCAAAGCGGAACTGCTGGAGGCGATGGATCCCTGGCAGGGCGGCGGTAAAATGATAACGGATGTCGATTTCAACGGATTTACGCCGCAGCCGGTGCCGTGGCGTTTTGAGGCTGGCACCCCGAATGTGGCGGGCGTGGTGGGCCTGAGTGCAGCACTGAGCTGGCTGGCGCAGTACGATCTGCCCGAAGCGGAGCGCTGGAGTCAGCATCTTGCGACGCTAGCGGAAGAGCAGCTGGCGGAATTACCCGGTTTCCGCAGCTTCCGCTGTTCAAATGCCAGCCTGCTGGCATTTGAATTCGCTGGCCTGCATCACAGCGATCTGGTGACGCTGCTGGCTGAGCAGGGAATCGCCCTGCGCGCTGGCCAGCACTGCGCGCAGCCGTTGCTGGCGGCGCTGGGCGTCAGCGGCACGCTGCGGGCCTCTTTTGCACCCTATAATAATCTGCAGGATGTTGATGCGCTGGTGCGCGCCATGAAGAGCGCCATCTCGCTGTTATCGGAGTTTTGATTATGCATTCATCGCCGTTAGCGCCGCACCCGTTTGGCGAAGAGATTACCGTTGCCAGCCTGAAAGAGAGCTTTGGCCGCTTTCATCAGTGGGAAGATCGTTATCGTCAGCTGATCCAGCTGAGCCGCCAGTTGCCTGCCTTACCCGGGGAACTGAAAACAGCGGAAATTGAACTGAGCGGTTGTGAAAATCGGGTCTGGCTGGGCAGCCAGTTACGTGAAGATGGCACGCTGCATTTCTATGGTGACAGTGAAGGACGTATTGTGCGCGGCCTGCTGGCCGTGCTGCTGACCGCCGTTGAGGGCCAGACGCCGCAACAGCTGCTGGCGATGGATCCCTTAAAACTGTTTGATGAACTGGGCCTGCGCGCCCAGCTCAGTGCCTCCCGCAGCAGCGGCCTGCAGGCGCTGGCCGCCGCAGTGGAGCACGCCGCGCGTCAGGCGCTGACGGCGTCCTGACGGGCAGCACGCGCCAGAAACTTCTTCAGCGCATGCGAGACGGCAACAAAGCCGAAGGTGGCGGTTACCATGGTGGCCGCGCCAAAGCCGGATGTGCAATCCATTCTCTTCGGCCCCTCCGCTGTGCTGCGTGAAGCACAGACGCTGCCATCAGCCTGCGGATAGACCAGCGCTTCGGTAGAAAATACGCAGTCGATGCCAAGTTTGCCCTTGCTGTTTTTCACCACGCCCAGGCTTTTCAGTCGTTCGCGCAGCTTCGCTGCCAGCGGATCCTGGATGGTTTTCGCCAGATCGGCGACCTGGATCTGAGTCGGATCGATCTGCCCACCCGCGCCACCGGTGGTGATCAGCGGGATCTTATTCCGGCGGCACCAGGCAATCAGCGCCGCTTTCGGTCGCACGCTGTCGATAGCGTCGATCACATAGTCGAAACCGGCTGCCATCAGTTCGGCGGTGTTCTCTGGCGTAATAAAGTCATCAATGCAGATCACTTCGCAGTCAGGATTAATCGCACGCAGCCGTTCTGCCATCACTTCTGTTTTGGCTTTGCCGACGTTGCCCTGCAGCGCATGAAGCTGCCGGTTAGTGTTGGTAATACAGACATCATCCATATCAATCAGGGTGATTTTACCAATTCCGGTGCGCACCAGCGCTTCCGCCGCCCAGGATCCGACACCGCCAATACCGATGACGCAGAAGTGTGCGTCAGCAAAACGTTGCAGCGCATCCTGGCCATAGAGACGCGCCGTGCCGCCAAAGCGCTGATGCCAGGCGTCATTTAACACTTTCATAGTTGAACCTGTTACGTCGTGCGGGCCCGAAGGCCCGCAGAGAAGAAGTTAGTTAGCGCCGAGAAGCAGTGAACCATTATTACCGTTTTGCGGGCTGGAGAACAGCGGTTGTCCGGCACCCGGCGCGGCTTTAATTACCCAGACGCGTCCGTAGTGATTATAGAAGCCCGCCAGATGCGCAGCGTCGGGGCCGATACCCTGATAGATATCAAAGTGCTGGCCTTTAATCGCGCCACCCACGTCGAGTGCCACCATCAGGCGCATCTCATATTTGCCGTTGAATTTGCCCTTCTCATTTAACTGCGGCACTTCAGCCAGCAGTACGGTGCCCGCCGGAATAATTGAGCGGTCAGACGCAACGGAGGCTTTCGCCACCAGCGGAACTGCGCTGGCACCGCGCACCGGCGTAAACGGCTCAGCCTTAAAGAAGACAAATGATGGGTTGGTTTCCAGCAGCGCACGGACCTCCTGCGGTGAGTGCTCCTGCGCCCACTGACGAATCGCCTGCATCGACATATCTTCGCGCTTCACTTCACCGCGATCGATCAGCTCTTTGCCAATGCTGTGATAACCCCAGCCATTTTTACCGGCGTAACCAAAGAAGGTCATCGGGCGGCCATCGCCAAAGTCGACATAACCACTGCCCTGCACATCCATCATGAAGTTATCAATCAGGGAATTGCTGTAGGCGATGATGTAGCGGTCATCGAGTCCGCCACTATAGATAGAGGCGCGGCTCGGTAATTTTTCTCCGCGTTTGCGCGGTGGCATGCGGTAGATGGGATACTGGAATTCACCCTGACGGGTATAACGCGCTTCCACTACCGGCGTGTAGTAACCGGTGAACTGCACGTTACCGTAGTTATCCGTTCCCTCCATCTGCCAGGCGTTAAGCCCATACTGACGAAGCTGTCGGGTATCGGCACCCGCCATCAGCCAGCTCTCAATCGCACTATAGGTGCCGTTCTGACGGCTATACAGGGCGGATGAGGCGGACTGAATCTGACGAACCTGCTCGCCAAAGTCTCTGCCATTAACCGGTGCGCCTTTGGCATTGGGCTGATTCACCAGCGCCAGCGGTTGTTCCAGTTTGCCATCTTTATATTGCTGACCGCGATCGGTCGGTTTGGAGCTACAGGCCGCCAGCAGCGTTATTAACGCGCCAGTGAGTGCATACTTCACCCAATGTGATTTCATTATCTTCTCTTTTTATAACTGTTCGCCCCGCGACGATAGCAAAGCCCCCGACAGAATGAAATGCATCCGCTCAGACGTCACGCATATCAGTTTAATAATTAACCAGATGGTTGAATCCTTCAGCAACTGGCTGTTAATTTGGCTTTTATCTGCAAAAAGGGGTTGCATGAATTAGCGCGGAGAGTATAGTGCGCTTCCACGGACGCGGGGTGGAGCAGCCTGGTAGCTCGTCGGGCTCATAACCCGAAGGTCGTCGGTTCAAATCCGGCCCCCGCAACCAATACTTCTGCAGCAGTTTTTGCAGAAGTCACAATGTGAGAAGTAAAAGTAATAGAAGCAATACGGACGCGGGGTGGAGCAGCCTGGTAGCTCGTCGGGCTCATAACCCGAAGGTCGTCGGTTCAAATCCGGCCCCCGCAACCAATACTTCTGCAGTTGTTTTACAGAAGTCACAATGTGAAAAAAGTATGATACGGACGCGGGGTGGAGCAGCCTGGTAGCTCGTCGGGCTCATAACCCGAAGGTCGTCGGTTCAAATCCGGCCCCCGCAACCAATCATTTAAACACCTGAAAGGGTGTTTTTTTGTTTCTGACGTTCCCAAAAGCCGCTTCAGCCTCTTTCTGCCCTGAAAAGCGCGCGGATAGCCCGGCTACCCGCACTCCTTTACCGATGGGCCAGCGCCGCCCCACTCTCTACATACGCTTTGATGCCGTTCAGAATCGCCTCTGCCACCTGATGCTGGTAACGGGTGGTTCGCAACTTGCGCTCCTCCTCCACATTACTGATAAACGCCGTCTCGACCAGAATTGACGGGATATCAGGGGCTTTCAGCACCGCAAATCCGGCCTGATCCACGGTGCGTTTGTGCAGATGGTTGATGCGCCCCATGCGATGCAGCACCTCTTTGCCGAATTTAAGGCTGTCATGAATCGTCTGACGCTGCACCATATCGAACATGGTGTGATCGAGATAGCGGTCACCGCTTTTGCTGACGCCGCCAATCAGGTCTGATTCATTCTGAGTCTGAGCCAGGAAACGAGCCGCCGCCGAAGTGGCACCGCTGGTTGATAAGGCAAACACTGAAGAGCCGCGTGCCGCGCGACTGGTAAAGGCATCCGCATGGATCGACACAAAGAGGTCGGCACGCTGTTTACGGGCTTTGGCAACCCTGACGCGCAGCGGAATAAAGACATCTTCATTGCGCGTCATATAGGCTTTCATATTGGACTCTTTATCGATCAGCGCTTTGAGTCGCCGTCCAATCTTCAGCACAATATCTTTCTCGCGGGTCTTATATTTGCCGTGCGCGCCCGGATCTTCCCCGCCGTGACCGGGATCGATCATGATAATGATCGGCCGATCGCGCCCCGCTTTGCCGGGTAAGGGCGCCTGCACCCCTTCATCTTTCTCCAGATCGCCCTGGTTGTAATCTTTCAGCAGGGCCAGCAGAGGATCGTCCTCAACCTGGTTCTGGCTCGGATAGAGATCGACCACCAGCCGGTGATTGATCCCGGCGACCGGCGAGAGATTAAAGATCTTCGGCGCGACGTTGCGCTTTAATTCCAGTACCACGCGCACCGTGTTGCTGTCGAACTGACCGACACGGGCATTTTTAATAAAGGGATCGTCGACCCGAACCTGCTTATCTACCCCTTTCAGAACCGGATTGAGATGCAGCCCCTGAATATCAATCACCAGGCGTTCGGGATTGCTCAGCGCAAACTGCTTGTACTTCAGCGCGACATTGGACTCCAGCGTCATCCGCGAGTAGGTCGATGAGGGCCAGATACGCACCGCCACAATGTGGTTCTTCGCCGCCAACCCTGTCCGGCTGACGCTTAACAGCAGTAAGGCGCCCGTCCCCTGTAAAAATCGTCTGCGTGAAAAATGGGAATTAACGTCTGACATGCCGCTCCAGCTGCTGTGTAATGTCTAAAAAAGCGCCAGTTACTAAAATGGCGGCGAAAACTTTATCCAATCCGCAGCATGATGTCACCCCGGAAACCCTAAATAATGCAGGCTGTTAGCGGCTTTGACACCCAGAAAAACGTAAATTTTCGTCAGGATTAAGACTTGCAAAACCGGGCGTAAAAGCATAAAAATACAAAAAATACGAATAAACATTCACTGAGGGTTGGCCGTGAAGGAACGTAGTACCGAACTGGTTCAGGGTTTTCGCCATACCGTTCCCTATATCAATGCCCACCGGGGTAAAACCTTTGTCATCATGCTGGGTGGCGAAGCGATTGAGCATGAGAACTTCTCTGGCATCGTTAATGATATCGGCCTGCTGCACAGCCTGGGCATTCGCCTCGTCGTGGTGTATGGCGCACGACCGCAGATTGATGCCAGCCTGGCTCAGCAGCAGCTGGAGCCGGTTTACCATAAGTTTACCCGGGTCACCGACGCGCAATCGCTGGAGTTAGTGAAGCAGGCCGCCGGCCGACTGCAGTTAGATATCACGGCCCGCCTCTCAATGAGTCTCAACAACACGCCGCTGCAGGGCGCGCATATCAACGTGGTCAGCGGCAACTTCATTATTTCACAGCCGCTGGGCGTGGATGATGGCGTGGATTACTGTCACAGCGGCCGTATCCGTCGTATTGATGAAGAGGCCATTCATCGTCAGCTGGATAACGATGCGATTGTGCTGATGGGCCCGGTTGCGGTTTCTGTTACCGGCGAAAGCTTTAACCTGACTTCGGAAGAAGTGGCTACCCAGCTGGCGATTAAACTCAAAGCGGAAAAAATGATCGGCTTCTGCTCTGAGCAGGGCGTGCTGAACAGCGAAGGTGAAATCATCTCCGAGCTTTTCCCGAATGATGCGCAGGCCCGTATCGATGAGATTGAAAAGGAAGGCGATTATCTTTCCGGGACCGTTCGCTTCCTGCGTGGGGCGGTGAAAGCCTGCCGCAGTGGTGTACGCCGCAGCCATTTAATCAGTTATCAGGAAGATGGCGCGCTGTTGCAGGAGCTCTTCTCACGCGACGGTATCGGTACCCAGATCGTTATGGAGTCGGCAGAGCAGATCCGTCGCGCCAATATCAATGATATCGGCGGCATCCTCGAACTGATCCGTCCGCTGGAGCAGCAGGGTATTCTGGTGCGTCGCTCGCGCGAGCAGCTGGAAATGGAAATTGATAAGTTCACCATCATTCAGCGCGATAATCTGACCATCGCCTGTGCAGCACTCTATCCATTTATGGATGAGAAGATTGGCGAAATGGCCTGTGTGGCGGTTCATCCTGACTATCGCAGCTCTTCACGCGGTGAGATGTTGCTGCAGCGCGTGGCACTTCAGGCACGCCAGATGGGGCTGGAAAAACTGTTTGTGTTAACCACCCGCAGCATCCACTGGTTCCAGGAACGCGGCTTTACGCCGGTAGATATTGAGTCGCTGCCCGAGAGTAAAAAAGAGATGTATAACTATCAGCGCCGTTCAAAAGTGTTGATGGCCGATCTCACCTGATTCAATCCGTAAGGGACAAGCCCCCCCGCGTGGGCTGTCCCCTCTCTTCTCAGCCGGTTTCTCCCAGTCGCTCCACCAGACCGCTGCGTCGCTGCGTTTGCAGCTGCACGGCACGCTGAAATACGCCGGGTTCGCTGTAGATGGTCAGTTGCCGCCGTGCACGTGTAATCGCGGTATAGACCAGTTCACGGGTCAGCACCGGCAGAAACTGCGTGGGCATCACCAGCGCGGTATGATCAAACTCCGAGCCCTGTGATTTGTGCACCGTCATCGCCCAGGCCGTTTCATGTGAGGGTAACCGGCTCGGCTGAATCGCCTTGATCGATCCATCCGGCAGCGGGAAAAAGACCTTCAGGTTGCCCTCTTCATCGCGCATCGTCATGCCGATATCGCCATTAAACAGGCCGAGCGCGCTGTCATTTCGGGTGATCATCACCGGACGCCCTTCATACCAGCGGCTGCCCATGCCAGGACGACGGATGCGCTGCAGCTGCATCAGTCGCTGCTCAATACGCTGGTTCAGACCCTGCACGCCAAATGGCCCGTCACGTAATGCACACAGCAGCTGATAACGGCCAAAAGCGGCAATCACTTCTGCGGGCGACGACTGCTGTCTGATCAACTGCAGGAAGGGCTGATAACCCTGGGCTACCTCATCCAGCATCGCCTGATAAGCGTCAGCGCTGTTCAGCGGCTGGTAACTAATATCCTCATAAGCCGCAGCAAACACCGCCCTGACCTGCTCTGCATCGCCACGATTGATCGCTTTTGCCAGCTGGCCGATGCCTGATGAGTCATCAAAACGATAACTCTTCTGCAGCAGACAGATACTGTCGCGGACTGCGGGTGCCTGCACATCGTCACTGCCCTGCAGTGTGCAGCCGGTCAGCAGCGCGAGCTGTTCAGCCCGCGCCAGGCTGTAGCCGCTTTCGGTGCAGCGGCAGATGTCGCCCAGCACCGCACCGGCTTCGACCGAGGCCAGCTGATCGCGATCGCCCAGAAACACGACGCGGGCATGGGCAGGCAGCGCGGCGATCAGTTTTGCCATCATTGAGAGATCGACCATCGACGCTTCATCAACCACCAGCACATCAAGGTGCAGTGGGTTACCGGCATGGTAGCGCAGCCGCTGAGTGTCGGGCTGTGCGCCCAGCAGGCGATGCAGCGTGGTGGCTTCGGCAGGAAAACGCCGGCGTTCTTCGTCGCTGACCGCCAGTTCCTGCAGTGCACTGCCCAGTGACTCGGTCAGTCGCGCGGCGGCTTTGCCGGTCGGTGCCGCCAGCTGAATCCGCAGTGCACCGGGATTCAGGCGAATCAGGGCAGCGAGGAGTTTCGCCACTGTGGTGGTTTTACCGGTACCCGGCCCGCCGGAAATAACCGCAGTCTTGCGGGTCAGCGCCACGGCCGCCGCAATTTTCTGCCAGTTCTCCGGCTGGTCGTCAAACAGGCTGTTCAGCACGTCGCCTGCAGCATGCATATCAAACGCAGTTTTTACTTCCTGCGCAGCGAAGAAGTCGGCGACCCGGCCTTCGCTTTGCCACAGCCGATGCAGATATAAACGCTGGTTGCTCAGCACCAGCGGCGTAACCAGGCTGCCATCACTGACAGCCGACCAGTCAGCAAAGCGTGCTGTCCAGTCTTGCGGCGCACCAGCAGCGTGCCAGATCGCCTGAGCCAGCGCAGGCTGGCGACCAGCGAACAGATTCGCTTCGCAGAGGTTGCTCAGCGGTAAACAGACGTGCCCCTCACCCGCGTCAGCGCTGACGCAGGCAGCAGCGAGCAGCAGCCCAGGCTGTGATTCCGGGGCCACCAGTTGGGCAAACTGTATATCCAGCGGTCGCAGGAGACGCTTCTCTACCGCCTGCAGCAGCAGACTCAGCATGTCACTCATAACATCTCCCCGGTTTCACCAAACAGTGCATCAATTTCTTCCACAAAGGCTTCAGCAGGTCGGGTGGCGAAAATGCCGTTGTCCGGCGAGCTGCCATCCATCCCGCGCAAAAACAGATAAAACACCCCACCAAAGTGACGCTGATAGTCGTAGTCCGGCAAACGATGCTGCAGATAGCGATGCAGCGCCAGCGTATAGAGCTGATACTGCAGATCGTAGCGGTGGCCGATCATCGCCTGCGCCATCGCCTCTGGCGTGTAAGCGGCGTGGCTATCCCCCAGCCAGTTCGATTTGTAATCGAGCAGATAATATTTTCCCTGCCAGCGGAAGACCAGATCGATAAAGCCCTTCAGCATGCCCCGCACCTGACGAAAATCCAGGGGGGCGGCCTGCTGAGAGAGACTGTCGTGCCGGCGCAGCAGAGCGTCAAGATCCGCCGCGGTCAGCAGATTGTTGATCGGCAGATAGAACTCCATCTCGATCAGGCGTTCGCTGCTTTTTATCGCCGACAGCCTCAGCCCCTCAGCATTGAGCGGCGTATGTAAGACCCGGTCAATCCACTGTTCCAGAACCGGCAACCAGGTCAGCGGATAGCCATTATGCTGCAGCTGATCTTCCAGCCAGACGCTGTCCGGCGGTTCGGTAAAGTCGATCGACTCAAACAGACCGTGCAAAAACGTACCGGGTGCCGCTCCGCGCGGAAAGTGGTGGGGTGTCAATGCAGCCTCTTCACCCTTCTCTTCTTCGCCCGCTGCATCAATATCAAAATTGGGCATCGCATCCAGCAGCGGCGAGCTGTGATGCTGTTGCAGGCCTGAATAACTGGTTACCCGCCAGACGTCAGCCAGCGCGCGCGTAATGTCGCGACTGCTTAAAACCTCATCGCCCTGCTGCGCATCCTGCCACATTTCTCCCGGCAGCAGAGCCTCTTCAACCAGCGCAATCCCTTCACCGGTTAACGCATTCAATCGCTGACTGAGCTGCTGCGCATCCGCCGCCTCACCCTGCTGCACCAGGTAGCCCAGCGCGCTCTTGTGCAGATCGCTTTCGCCCTCTTTTTTGCGGGTGCCTTTGATCAGTGGCGCAATGCCGACGCTGCAGTGATAGACCGAACGGGTCAGCGCCACGTAGAGCAGACGCAGATCCTCCGCCAGGCGCTCCTCTTCGGCCAGCGCCAGACTTTGTGCATCACCCTGCACATCCAGCAGTGCCGTGAAGGTGTCGCGATCGTGATAAAGCGCGCTGGCCGCCTCGCGGAACCCGGCAGCAAATGGCAGCCAGACCAGCGGATATTGCAGTCCTTTCGATTTATGGATGGTGATGATCTGCACCAGATGGCGGTCGCTTTCCAGACGCAGCTGCTGGCTGGAGGCCTGGCTGTTTGGCCGGGCAATCTGCTGCGCCAGGAAGCGCACCAGGGCGTGCGGACTCTCCAGCTGCACCGAAGCCTCCTGCAGCAGTTCACCCAGATGCATCAGGTCAGTCAGGCGACGTTCACCGTTCTCCGAGGCCAGCATATTCTCCGCCAGTTGCCGCCTGATCATCACATCACGCAGCATCGGTAACACGCCGCGCTGATGCCACAGCTGCTGCCAGACGGCAAACTGCTCCACCAGCGCATCCCACTCGCGTTCATTCTGTGTCAGCGCGTCGAGCGTTGCTGCATCAATAGCAAAGATTGAGGTCGCCAGCGCGCTGCGCAGCAGACGTTCCTGCTCAGGTGCCTGTATCGCCTGCAGTAACCAGAGCAGTTCGCGCGCTTCCGGCGTGGTGTAGACGCTGTCCCGGCTGGAGAGATAGACCGAAGGAATCGACAGCGCATTCAGCGCGTCGCGGATTAAACCGGCCTCATTACGACTGCGCACCAGCACGGTGATATCGGAAGCCCGCACCGGCTGCAGCGCCTCGCCTTTGCCCAGGCGGGCGCGCCCCTGCTGTCCGGCCACCAGCCAGCAGCTGATATCGGCCGCACACTGCTGTGCCATAAACTGCTGGTAATCGCTGTTACCCACGCCCTCGCCAGGCTGCAGCCAGAACCGTAACGCCGGTTGCTGCTGCTCGTCAAAAATCAGTTTCAGCGACTGATTGGGCGCAGCAGGCTTAACTGGCTGAAAGGGGATCGCCGAGAACAAAAAAGGCGAATCGAGCTGAGAAAAGAGGCGGTTGACGCTCCCGACCATCTCAGGTGATGAACGCCAGTTGGTATCGAGCGTGTAGTGAGCGCTGACTTCGTTTCTGGCCCGCAGATAGGTAAAAATATCCGCACCGCGAAACGCATAGATCGCCTGCTTAGGATCGCCGATCAGAAACAGTGCCTGTTCAGGCTGATTAATATAGAGCGTGCGGAAGATGCGGTACTGCTGCGGATCGGTATCCTGGAATTCATCAATAAGGGCCACCGGGTAACGCGCCCGGATGGTTTCTGCCAGCAAAACGCCACCTGGCTGCTGCAGCGCTTCATCCAGTTTACTGAGCAGATCGTCGAAGCCTAACAGTGCACGTAACCGTTTCTCGCGCTGCACCGTGGCGCGCACATCGGTCAGCGCCTGCGCAATGATGACATCCCGCAGCGACAGCGGTTCTGCCAGAAACTGATCGATCGCCTCAAAAAGCGAATGACGCGGCGCTTCACCCTTTTTAGTTTTCTCCTCCAGCACCTGCTGTCCAAAGCGCTCCAGCTCTTTGGGCAGCTGATAATCCAGCGTGTCGCTGCTGGCCCACTGCGTGACGCGGGCGACCCAGTTGGGCAGATGTTTACTGCTGTAGCTGCGCTTATCAACGCCAGATGCAGTGATAATGCCCTCAACATCGGCGCTGAGCGCCTGCCACTGCTGCTTGATGGCCTCGATGCGCGCCAGATTGCGTGCGTGCCGTGATGCCAGCGTCTCATCGGCGGCAGGCGGACGTTTCAGCCCCGGCGACTCCCCCTGCAGCCAGGGGCGCAGCGTGGTCAGCAGGCTGTCCGGCCCGCTCCACTCTGCGGCGATGATCCGTGCCACATCCAGACTCAGTGGATAGCACTGACGACGCCAGAAATCGGCGGCCGACTGCTTCAGCAGCGCCTGCTCATCTTCAATCAACTCCTGCTCGAACAGCATGCCCGACTCAAAGGCATTGAGATTCAGCATCCGCTGACAGAAGCCGTGAATGGTAAAAATGGCGGCTTCATCCATCTGCCGCTCGGCAGCCAGCAGCTGCGCGGCGGCCTGAGCCAGATCAGGCATCTGCTCCAGCAGTAACTGGTGCATCGGATTGCTGCTTTTGCCGCGGATACAGGCCAGACGTAGCTGATGAATATTCTCGCGGATGCGCCCGCGCAATTCGGCGGTCGCGGCCTCGGTAAAGGTCACGACTAAAATTTCTTCGACAGAGAGCGGCCGGCTGTAGGCGTTTTCACCGCCCAGCCCCAGCAGCAGGCGCAGATAGAGCAGACCAATGGTAAAGGTTTTTCCGGTGCCCGCTGACGCCTCAATCAGCCGCTCGCCTCTGAGCGGCAGCGTTAAAGGATTCAGCGATACGGGAGGTAACTGCGTCATTGGGTCTCACTCTTTACCGGCAGCGACTGCTGCAGTTGTGCCACTTCACTCCAGGTTTTCCAGCTAGGCTGACGGGCAAACTCAACTTTGCCATTGCCGGTGCCTGCAATCTGCGAGGTCATCACCATGCCCTTATGTTCGATCACGGCCTGCCGGAAAAAGTCTGCCAGGCTCGCCGGGGTTAACCGCTGAACCTGCTCTGTCATTTTTTGCCGGGTATCAAATTGATCATTCTGCCGATCAAAGTCGCGGCTAAAGCGATCCGCTTCCTCAAAGAGCGTCTGAGGACGCTGCTGCAAATCATTGATCATCGCCTGCTGATACTGGGCAAAGTCTGCCTGGCTCATACTGCGCAGACGTTTTTCCGCCTGCGGGTAGAAGGCCTGATAGCGCTGCAACAGCCAGCCCGGTTGTTTGCTGTTACTTTGCAGCAGGAAGCCGATCCCCCACTGGCGACCCACAGGCATCTGGAAGGCAAAAACCGCGTAGCCGAGCTGCTCTTTGGTCCGCAGCTGATTGTAGAACCACGGCTGCACAATCTGGCTCAGCATGGAGCTGTGCGCCATGCTCTGATATTCACTGTATCCCAGTGGAACATAGAGCGCGGCAAGGGCGGAGTCGGTGCTGCTGCCTTTTTGTTGCAGGTTGGCTTTCAGCGGTTTTTTAATCGAGACATACTGACTATGCCAGTCGCGGGTCGAATGACTCTGCATCTGCTGTTTGAGCTCATGCCCCAGCTGCGTCACGCTGTCAGCACTGAGGTTGCCCACTACCAGCATCTCCGGCGTCGCGTCGCGGAACAGCGTATCGCGATAGTCAGTGACATCCTTAAGTGAGAGTGTGCTTACCAGCTTGCGGCGAGCCTCGCGCTGGGTATATGGCAGCTGCGACAGCAGTTGCATTGGCTGAATCGCCTGTTCAAACGCTTTGCCCTTTTCCGCCGCGTCCAGCCGCTCCAGATACCAGGATTTCGCCTGCTCCAGCTGCTGTTCTGTCGGCTGGAAAGTGGCGTAACCTTCCACCAGTTTCTTCAGCAGGGTCGGCAGACGCTGAGTGAAGCCGTTGGCGCTGAATACCAGCCCTTCATCTTCACCCGTTGAGAAGCTGATGCCGCCCACTGAAGCCTGTGAATTAAGCTCGTCCAGCGCCAGGCTGGAAAGGTAGTCATTCAGGCCAAACAGCACCTGCTGACGGGCATCACTGATGGTGTGCTTATTGCGTAACGCCAGGGTGATCGCCGCTTTTGGCTCGCTGGCGTAATAACGACTGGGCATCCAGTAAATACGCATATCATCCTGGTTATCCAGTCTCACCGGATGCTGATACGTTTTGCCGTCTGACGGTAACAGGGTGAAGTCGTCCGGGATATAGGGGTTTAGCACGGGCATCGCCAGCGTAATCTGGCTGGCGCGCTGCTGCCAGTCTGCAAAGGTTTGTGGAGTGATCTTCTCAACCTGATAAGGCGCATCCACAAAATAGGCTTTTTTGTTGTGCGGCTCCTGCGGACTGATGTACCAGATACGCGCATGCTGCGGGGTCATCTCTTTCAGCCGGGCATTAATCGCGGCGGCATCGTACTGATCCGCCAGATAAGGTGCATCCAGCGTATGTTCAACCGGTACGCGCAGCATGGTGTCGGCCAGCCATTCAATGTAATCCATATCGCGGGTAATTGAGGGATAGCGGAAGTCGAGCGCCAGCACATGCGAAACTTCATCGAAATAGCGCTTATCATCCCCCTGCTGACGCAGAAGATTGATGTAGCTGAATATCGCCGCCACGACCTGGTCGCGCTGCGCCAGACCTTTATCAGTCAGTGACGCGGTAATCGCAAACACGCCGCTGTTACGCTCGGTCATCGGGTCAGCGCCCGCATTCACCCCGTCGGCCAGCCCCTGTTTTTGCAACCAGTCAGTCAGCGTGTTTTTGCTGCGGTTACTGATTAAATAGCTGATCAGCGTGTCGGTTTTACTGCGGAACCGATCGCTGTTGTTGGCAATGCGGAATTCAATTTTGAGCTGCTTGCGCGGCTGGGCCGGAACGTAATGGATGATGATGCCCTGCTGCGCATCGGTCACCACCGGCACCGTAATCTCCGGCACGCTGGCGTCATGATTTTGCACCCGGCCAAAGGTTTTAGCCGCAATCGACGCCATCTCCGGCAGCGGTTTGTTGCTGTAGATCACCGCTTTCATCAGATTGGCGGAGTAATGCGTATGATAAAAGTCCTGCAGCGCCTGGTGCAGTTTGCTGCCTGGCTTATCTTTCAGGGTCTCAAGATTGCCGCCCGAAAAACGTGACGCCGGATGCGCCGGGTTCAGGGTTTCTGCGCCGACCTGGGCCATACGCAGGCCATCGCGCGAGCGCGCCATGGTCAGCTCGGCATTCACGGCGTGGCGCTCGCGGTCAGCGTTAACCGGATCCAGCAGCGGCTCAGCCACCGCATCCGCCAGGCGATCAACCGCCGGTTCCAGCGCGTCATTTTCCACTTCCAGATAAAAGGCGGTGCGGTAAGAGGCTGTGCTGGCGTTGTGGCTGCCGCCATGCTTTTTCAGGAATTCGGCCAGGTTATCGGGCTGCGGGTAGTGCTTTGAACCCATCAGCACCATATGCTCAAGGTAGTGCGCCAGTCCCGCCTGCTGATCGGGATCGTCCAGCGATCCTATCGGCAGCGTCAGCGCCGCCAGCGATTTCGGTGCCACAGGATCGGAAACCAGTAACACCGTCATCCCATTATCGAGCCGGATAGCCTGATAGTGGCGGGGATCCTGTTCACTTTTGCGAATGGTGTCGTTAACCGGCTGCCAGCCTGATGATGCCTGCTCCTGCGCCTGCGCTGTGCAAGCCATCAGGCTTAACATTAGCGCCGCTATCCAGCGTGCGTGTACCCGCATGTAAACCCCTCTCGTTTCCCGATAAACCGCCAATGTCGGACGCGGCGGCTCAAAGCAGAGCAAAATTTTTGTGTAATGAGTCAGTCAGCAAAAACGCCTTCTGATCGGCTATTCATCATCCTGATGTGCAGCCAGCACCGGTAAATACCAGCGCTGTGCCGCCTCAGTTATCTGCTGTAGTTGTGGCTCATCCAGCACCCGGCAAAGACGTTGCAGATAGGGATCGCTGCCTTCACCCTCAACCTGATAGCTGCCTGACCAGGCCGTCAGCAGGCGATTACGCGCCTTAAGCTGGGTTGCCTCATCGGTCAGTAACTGCTGACTTTTTTTGTCGTAGCTGGCGGTCAGCCATGCGCCGCCACTTTTGTTAAGCAGCATCAGCGGCTGACGCATACCCGCGAGATACCCCGTGACATACTCATTCAGCGCAGCAATCGCCTCTGCCTGCGGCACGGCAAGGAAGCACCAGCGGCTCTGCTGCCGGCCAAACATCCGGCTGCTGCCGGTGCCGCCCAGCGCGCAGTAGACCAGATGTTCCAGCCAGAGTAGCAGTCCGTCGTTCATGTTGAGTACGCCAGGCCGCCAGCGCAGCAATCCATCACTCTGAACCTGCGTCAGCCACCCGGTTAAGCTGACCTGCTCCAGTTGCAGATTCACTTCCCAGCTCTCGCCGTCGCTGCGCTGGGTGACCACTTCTGCCGCCACTTCCTGCATCTCATCGCGCTGCGCCTGCCAGAACAGCTCACCGAACGCGCCATAAGGCAGATTACCGGCCGCACGATGGTGCGCATAAAGCCGCTGAGTATCCTCGCCTTCGACCAGCGCATTCAGCAACTGCGCGTTGATCTGATAACGCTCAAGGTTGTCGAGCGCAAACGGCTCGCTGTCGGGCAGTTCGTTCTCCTCCAGCCAGAAACTCACGCCAAGCCGCTGGTGGAACCAGGCACGGACCGGATGTCGCCAGAAGCGCAGGAACGCCTCCAGCGTGAGCGCATCAATTAACGGCGCCTCCAGCGGCTGCACAAAATCGGGCTGGGGCTGCCCCGCACCCCGCGCGGCAGGCAACCACTCACGGGCGAAACTTTGCAGTCTGGCAGCAGGCTGGAAGTTTTCGGCAGCAAACGGCATCCGGCTGTGCAGGTGCTGCAGGTGCATCCGCACCCGTTCGGCACTCTCATCCAGTTCAAGATGGCCATCACCGTCCAGATAAAAACTCTGTCCAATGTAATCCAGCAGTTCTGTGACCAGCACCGAGGGGTAGCGTTCCGTATTATCCTGAATCGCCCGGCCGATATAACTGATGTAGAGCTGCTGCTGCGCCGAGATCATCGCCTCCAGGAAGAGATAGCGGTCATCATCGCGGCGACTGCGGTCGCCTTTGCGGGACTGCTGCTGCATCAGATCAAAACCTAACGGCGCTAAGGTCCGTGGATAGACGCCGTCGTTCATGCCCAGCAAACAGACCAGCTGAAAAGGAATGGAGCGCATCGGCATCAGGGTACAGAAGTTAATCTGCCCCGCCAGGAAACGCTGACTGATGCGCTGTTGATCAAGCCGGCTACGCAGATCATCACGCAACAGCGCCACCGGAATCGCCTCTTCAAACCGCGCATCCATGCCATATTCAATCAATTGCTGCCACTGCTCTTCCACCAGCAGCAAGGCGGCCTCGGTTTCTGCATCGGGGCTGAAAAAGGCATTGAGCAGTTCCCGGCACATGGGCAGCCAGGCCGCCAGTTGCCGGGGTTCGGCAAGCAGCTGCCGCCAGTGATTAAGCCGGGAGAGCAGCTCAGCCAGATGTCCCGCCAGCTCCCCCACCAGACCACCCGACTCGTCATAAGGCAGAATTCCTTCCCAGTCACCGTTGTGGCTCTCCATCGCATAACCCAACAGCATACGCTGCAGGCCAAAGCGCCAGGTGTGCTGGCCGGTAACCGGAAGTGACAGGGCTTCTACGCTGGCATCATCCAGCCCCCAGCGTACCCCCGATTCGCTGACCCAGCGCCGCAGTAAACGCAGGCCGCTTTCATCAATGGCGAAGTGGGAAGCCAGCGCCGGGACATCGAGCAGCGCCAGCACATCCTCCGAGACAAAACGGCTGTCCGGCAGTGCCAGCAGATGCAAAAACGCCACAATGGCCGGATGAGCCTGACTGGCACGGCGATCTGAAATCGCAAACGGCAGATAGCGATCGGCAGGTGCATTGGCGAAAACCGCCTGAATAAAAGGGGCGTAGGCGTCGATATCCGCCACCATGACGATGATGTCACGTGCTTTCAGCGTCGGATCGGCCTCCATCATTGCCAGCAGATGATCCTGCAACACTTCAACTTCGCGCTGGGCACTGTGGCAGACCTGCACCGCAATTGACCGATCCTCCGGATCCAGGCAGCGCTTCTGATCGCTGTGTGCCAGTTCCGCCGCATTCAGTCCGATGATGGCGTTATCCTGCAGATTGAGAAGATCGTGCTGCATACAGTGCAGCAGGTTGTCCGGCTCCACATCGACAAAAGCATCGATGTCGTCGTTTGACTCCATCTGACTGAGCAGAAACAGGTTGTCACGCCCCAGCTTGCCCCAGGAGGCGAGCAAAGGGTTGGTCAGTTGCTGTTCACCAGCGTCGTTAAACAGCGCCGGTGCCTGCTCTGCATCCCGGAAGAGTCCGCGTGATTCATCAGCACCATGGCGTCGGCGCTGACGACTTTGCAGTTTCGCCAGAAACGCATAATCCTGAATATCGCCCCAGTAATCGCGGCAGGGATTGGTGAACAGCAGATGGATGTCGATGTGACGTCCCAGCGCCTGCAACGCCTGCAGATAGACCGGCGGCAGCGCAGAGATGCCACAGATAAAGACCCGTTTGGGCAGATTTTCCGGCGTGCTTTTCGCCTGATCCAGCGTCTGGATAAATCGCGCATAGAGGTTGGCGCGGTGCCATTCAGGCTGGCGCAGGGCTTGGGTATAACTCACCAGATCACGCCACAGGGCAGCCTGCCAGCGCTGCGCCTCGCCCAGCCCCTCAATGGTTTCGCCGCGCTCCCAGCTGTTGAGCCAGTCGGCACGATAGACCAGATACTGGTCGAACAGATCGGCCACACGTGAGCTGAGCTGAAACAGTTTACGCTTGTCGCCGTCGTCATGGAGATAGTGGCGTAAAGAGGTAAACTCTTCATGCTTCAGCATCTCCGGCAGCCGGTGCATCAGCTTCCAGCCCATGCTGGCCTTACTGAAAGCACTTTCTACCGGGATATCGGGCAGTACGCGGACGAACATCTCCCAGATAAAACTGGCAGGCAGCGGGAATTCGATATTGGCAGCAATACCAAAGGTTTGCGCCAGCTCCATCTGCAGCCACTGCGCCATACCCGGACTCTGCACCAGCACCATTTCTGAGGCGAAAGGATCATCAAGAGGGTCATGTTTAATCACCGCAGCAGCCAGAATCTTCAGCACATCAAGCTGATTTGAGTGATAAACGTGAAACATGAAAACTCCTGTGATAACTCAGAACGTGACTGCGGTATTGCGGCTCTGTCACTTTACCGCGTATCGCGGTTGAAACCCATCAAAAGGGCGACCGGGAAGAGTTAACATCGCAGCCGCGTCAGGGTGGCACGGCGCTGATAAGGTCCCGTCACGTCAGCCCGATCCAGGGTGCAGCCTGAAGGACCGCTCTGCTGTTGCAGTATTGAAGTCCAGCCGGGACTCTCATGTCCCATCAGTTGCTGCTCAGCCACCCGCCATGCTTCACGCTGATACCACTGCTGGCTGAATCCCAGTGCCAGTGCGCGATGATAGTGCAACAGCGTGCTGCTGCTTAATGCCATTAACAGAAGAGCAAACAACACTTCCGGCAGGCTGAATCCACCGCGCTTACTGGCAGGTGGCCGGGGGCGTGAGCGGGCAGTAATCGATCCAGCCGTGCGGCAACGCGGTAATCTGATTGCCCCGTAACCGCACCCACTGCCAGACTGCCATGCCACTGCCGCTGGCCTCCCCTTTAAGCAGACCTTCATCCTTTTCACCTCGTTGTAAACAGCTGCGCCAGCCCTGGCGATCATCCTGCTGACAGCTGGTCGCCTCACTGGCTGACCAGCTCAGGGAGAAGCCCCATTGCAGCGCAGACTGCGCCCGCCAGAAATCCTGAATAAACTGCTGCTCATCCGCCAGCAGTCGCATTCCCTGCTCAGACATCTTACGGCTGGCATGCAGCGTAAAGCTGCCAATGACCATAATCATCAACACCATGCCCAGAGCGCTGCTGCCTCGCTGCTTCACAGGTTCTCTGCCTCAATCCAGCTCTCCATCGTTTCAAGCCAGCGTCCGGCCCGTCCCTGCAGCACTAATCTGACCTGCGTGCCCTGCTGGCTGACGCTGAACTGCTCCAGCGTCATAAACGCGGGGTCGGAGAGCCGCTCCCAGCCCGCTGACTGACACTGGTCAACACCTCGCTGCATCTCAAGCTGCTGTTGTCGCAGGCGATAACCGTAATAGTCACTCTCTGCATGGCTCACCCCTTCCCATTTACCGTTGCTGTTCTCATCCCAGCGCAGCAGCAGGCAGTTCTCTCTGATTTGCAGCGCCCCACTGCCACACTCACCGTGACAATAACCGGCACGCCGCACCGCTTTTTCCAGTGTCGCCATCATCTGCTGTAACTCCTGACGCAGCTGCGCCCGTTGCATCACGCCGGCGTTCTCTGCCAGCAGCAGCGGCAGAAAACGGCCAGCACTTAACATCACGACGGCGCTGATTGCTAAGGCGATCAGCATCTCCAGCAGGCTGAATCCGGCCATTTTCAACGGCACGTCTCCTCATCCGTCATGCAGAGGCGAATACGGGCTCTTGCCGAGATAATCAGCCGCATTCGTCCGGTGCTGTTACCCAACTCAATGCTGCCCGCCCGGGCCACATTACGTCGGCCATAGAAGCCCGGTTCACCCCGGATGTCATAGAGCGCAACGCCAGCGTGCGGCGCTACGAATTGCAGCCGTTTTCGGCTATCACAGCCTGCAACGGGGCGGCTTCCGGCACCGATGCACCAGGGATCGCCAGGCCGTGACCATAAAACCAGATCGCTATTTTGCCGGTTGGCCTGGGCACGCAGCCGAAGCAGGAATCCCTGCAGTTGCTGAGCGCTGTCGCGCAGTTGCTGCCGCTGTTGCCAGCGCTGCCAGCCATGCAGCGCGGCAACGCTCAGCATGCCGGCAATCACCATCACCAGCAGCAGTTCCGGTAGGGTAAAGCCGCGTAAGTGTGCTGTTTTCATGGTGTCAGAGTGCGGGTGATGAACAGATGAAACAAGGTGCGGTTTGGCAGGCTGGAAAGCACGTCGCAGAGAATCTTCCCCAATAGCATGAATTGGCAGAAGCGTGCGAGCGTTGCCGCAGATTTACCGGTTTGCGGGCAAAAAAAAGCCCCGGCGAAGTGCCAGGGCGTTATTTTTTATCGCGAATCAGATGGCGACAGGGGCTTTGATCGCGGGATGCGGATCGTAGCCTTCAATCTCAAAATCTTCGAACTGATAGTCAAACAGCGACGCCGGTTTGCGTTTGATAACAAGTGATGGCAGCGGACGCGGTTCGCGGGTCAGCTGCAGGCGCGCCTGCTCCAGATGGTTACTGTAGAGGTGGGTATCACCGCCGGTCCAGACGAAGTCGCCCACCTGCAGATCGCACTGCTGCGCCACCATATGTACCAGCAACGCATAGCTGGCGATGTTAAACGGCAGGCCCAGGAAGATGTCGCACGAGCGCTGATAGAGCTGGCAGGAGAGTTTGCCGTCCGCCACGTAGAACTGGAAGAACGCGTGGCAAGGAGCCAGCGCCATCTCGCTCAGCTCGCCGACGTTCCAGGCAGAAACGATAATCCGGCGTGAGTCGGGATCGCGCTTCAGCTGCTCCATCACCTGGCTTAGCTGGTCAATCTCCTGGCCGCTGGCCGTTCCCCAGCTGCGCCACTGTTTGCCATACACCGGGCCGAGATCGCCATTCTCATCCGCCCACTCATCCCAGATGGAGACGTTGTTATCTTTGAGATAACCGATGTTGGTATCACCTTTCAGAAACCACAGCAGCTCATGAATAATCGAGCGGATATGACATTTCTTGGTGGTGACCAGCGGAAAACCATCCTGCAGGTTGAAACGCATCTGGTGACCAAAAATTGAAAGCGTACCGGTGCCGGTACGGTCAGCTTTTGGCGTGCCTTCGTGCAGCACATGTTGCATTAAATCCAGATACTGTTTCATTTTTCCTCGCGAAATTGTGGCTGCGGGCGACGACGATACGCCCAGATCATCATAATAATACCGGCAATAATCATTGGCACAGAGAGGATCTGTCCCATACTGATTCCGCCTTCAAACAGGCCAAGCTGGGCATCCGGCTGGCGGAAAAACTCAACGATAATACGGAAGGCGCCATAGCCAATCAGGAACAGGCCAGAGACGCTGCCCATCGGGCGTGGCTTACGAATAAACAGATTCAGGATGATAAACAGCACTATCCCTTCCAGCACCAGTTCATAGAGCTGCGAAGCATGACGCGGCAGCACGCCGTAGGTGTTGAGCAGCGCCTGGTATTGCGGATTGGTGGCGGCCAGCGCGACATCTTCGCTGCGGGAGCCAGGGAACAGCATGGCATAGCGGAAGCCCGGATCGACACGGCCCCAGAGCTCACCGTTAATGAAGTTGCCGAGACGACCGGCACCCAGACCGAACGGGATCAGCGGCGCGATGAAATCAGCCACCTGGAAGAAATTACGTCGGGTGCGGCGGGCAAAGACCAGCATGACGACAATCACCCCGATGAGGCCACCGTGGAACGACATGCCGCCATCCCAGACTTTGAACAGATAGAGTGGATTTTCCAGGAACAGCGGTAAGTTGTAGAACAGCACATAGCCGATGCGTCCACCCAGGAAGACCCCCAGGAAACCGGCATAAAGCAGGTTCTCCACTTCCTCTTTTTTCCAGCCGCTGCCCGGCTGATTGGCGCGGCGGACAGCCAGCCACATGGCGAAAACAAAGCCCACCAGATACATCAGACCGTACCAGTGAAGCGAAACCGGTCCAATCGAGAAGATCACCGGATCGAACTGCGGAAATGCAATATAGCCGTTATTCATCATTCACCGTCTATTTTTCAACCCTGAAAAGGGGGTGTTGTCAGGCACATAAATTAAGGCTGCGCATCATAGCACAGCCGGTTTTGTGAATTGTCCCGCAAATGTAAACGCGGATAACGCCCAGAGTCTGACTCGTCAGGCGTACATTGTTGCAGCCAGACTGGTCACGGACAGCGCGCAACAACCGGAGCGTACACGTAGTACGTGAGGATTACTCGCTGTGCTCGCCCCTTCAGGGCCGCCCTGACGGGCGTTCAGGTTGCTAAAGCAGCCTGTGTGAGCACTGCCCGGGGCCAGAATGGCAAATAAAATAGCCTGAAGTAGCGCTTAGCGACCGCCGCGGATTAATCCACCCAGCCCGCGACGCTCCATAAAGGTCGAGACCAGATGACGAACCTCAGTGGCGGTATGAGCATTCATCCCCTGCTCACTGAGCTGCTGCGCTTCTTCGTGATCCAGATGGCGCAGCAGGTATTTCACCCGTGGTACGTTTTTGCCGTTCATGCTGAGATGGTGATACCCCAGCCCGACCAGCAGCGCCACGCACATTGGATCGCCGGCCATTTCACCACACAGGCACAATTCCAGATTGGCCAGACGGGCTTCCTGCGCAATCGTATTCAGTGCACGCAGCATCGCCGGATGCAGCGAGTCGTAGAGATTGGCCACGCGGGTGTTGTTGCGATCCACCGCCAGCAGATACTGGGTCAGATCGTTGGTGCCAACCGAGACAAAATCGACCCGTGACGCCAGATGCGGGATCATAAACAGCATCGACGGCACTTCAATCATGATGCCGATGCGCGGCGCGGGGATCGTATAGCCCAGCATCTCTTCGACTTCGCGTCCTGCGCGATCGATCAGCTTTTTCGCTTCGTCGATCTCATCGATATGGCTGATCATCGGCAGCAGAATACTGAGGTTGCCGGATGCGGCGTTAGCACGCAGCATCGCGCGCACCTGCACCAGGAAAATTTCCGGCTGGTCAAGCGTCAGGCGGATGCCGCGCCAGCCCAGACAGGGATTCTCTTCACTGATAGGCATGTAGGGTAGCTGTTTATCTGCTCCTACATCCAGGGTACGCAGCGTCACAGGCTTGTTGTGAAACAGCTGTAACATGCCCTGATACTGTGCCACCTGCTCCTCTTCCGACGGGAAGCCGTTCTGCAGCATAAACGGGATTTCGGTGCGGTAGAGACCGATGCCATCCACCCAGTTGCCCAGCGTCTGCTCATGCTCCGGGCTTAAGCCGGCATTCAGCATCACCTGCACGCGCTCGCCACTTTTCAGCTCACCGGGCTGATCGACCACGCCTTCCGCCATTTTGCTCAGCGCATTCTCTTCGCTGATCAAACGCTGGTACTCCTGCACCAGCACCGGCTCGGGATCGATCAACAGCTCACCGCGATACCCATCGACGATAAGCAAACGTTTGTTGAGCTGATGAGGCTGGATGTCAGCGCCCATGACCGTCGGGATCCCCATCGCGCGCGTCAGAATCGCCGCATGGGAGTTGGCTGCGCCGTCACGCACCACCACGCCCGCCAGCCGCTCATGCGGCAGCTCAGCTAAAGTGGTGGCGGTCAGCTCATCGGCCACCAGCACAAAGCGTTCCGGCCAGGCATTGGTCCCGACCAGCGTATCGTCAAGGTGAAACAGCAGGCGCTGACCCAGCACCCGCAGATCGCCTGCGCGTTCACGCAGGTAGGTGTCCGTCAGGCTGGCAAACTGTTCAGCAAACTTCTCGATCACCTGTTTCACTGCCCATTCGGCGACCGATCCGCGTTCGATCTCGTCGAACAGATCTTTTTTCAGTCGGGCATCGGTTAACAGGTGAGAGTAAAGGTCGAAAATGGCCGCACTCTCTTTCTGAGCGCTGGCGCTGAAGCGTTTACTGAAGCGACGAAATTCACTGGTGGCTTCGCTCATGGCGAGCGACAGACGCTCACGTTCGCGATGAACATCCAGCGTTGAGGCAGCCGAAACCTGATCGAGCAGTGGCTGCGTCTCATCCACCCAGCCCGGTGCCACCGCCACGCCAGGCGCAGCTGCAATTGCGCGCACCCGCGTCTGCCGGAACTGACCAAATAGTTGAGCCATCTGCGACTGCGACAGCAATGCCGCCATCTGGGTGGCAAGGGTGACCAGAAACGACTCTTCGCTTTCATCAAACTGACGGTGCTCGCGCTGCTGTACCACCAGCACGCCCAGTAACTGGCGACGGCTGATAATCGGCACGCCGAGGAAGGAGCGGTAGCGCTCCTCTTTCACTGCGGGGATATATTTAAAGCTGGGATGACTCTGGGCGTCAGCAAGGTTAATCGGTTCGGCCAGACGGCCCACTAAACCGACGATCCCCTCGTCAAACGCCAGGGTCACGGTGCGGCCACGCGGTTTTTTAAGTCCGCGCGTCGCCATCAGGTAGTAGCAGTGACGATCGTGGTCGGCGAGGTAAACGGAACAGACTTCCGTATCCATCGCCAGACAGATCTCATTAACCAGGATGTCGAGTGCTTCATTGAGACGCGGCGCACTCGCCACTTTTTCTACAATTTCGCGCAACTGAGTGAGCATAAAGGGCGTGGCCTATCCTCTCTTACGTCGATGGGCAGGATTATTTCGCTGCCCCGCACTCTCCTGCATAGACATCACCACGCCAGCGAATTCCTTCATCACCCGACGATAAACGTCGCGCTTAAAGGAGACAACCTGACGCACCGGATACCAGAAACTGACCCAGCGCCAGCCATCGAACTCGGGCGTGCTGCTGTGCTGCACATTGATATCCGCGTCATTACACATTAACTGCAGAAGAAACCACTTTTGTTTCTGGCCGATACATACCGGCTTTGTGTCCCAACGCACCAAACGTTTTGGCAACTTGTAACGTAACCAGTTACGGGTAGAAGCAAGTATTCGAACATCTTTCCGGTGTAATCCGACTTCTTCGAACAGTTCGCGATACATCGCCTGTTCTGCGGTTTCACCGGGATTGATGCCTCCCTGAGGAAATTGCCAGGAGTGCTGTCCAAAGCGCCTGGCCCATAACACTTGTCCCTGCCGGTTACAGATTACGATACCAACATTCGGGCGGTAGCCATCATCATCGATCACCGGACTACCTCAAAGCAAAATTTGAATGAGCTGATTGTTTCACACTCCTTACAGGCGGTAAACCACTGGATTCATGGGGGGTTAAGCCACCAGCGCCGGGATAACTCACAGAAAATGGCAAAGTTATAAACAATGACCGTGCAAAAGATCGATCTTATTCACCTTTTCTGTGGATAGCTTTGTGCAGAACGCGGGAGTTATCTGAATAACCTTTTCCGTGCGCGCTGAAGAGCCAAAAAGAACCAACAACACATCAGTATGATTTTTAATGACATTAAATCGAAAATCTTACCGGTAAATCTTTTATAAACAGTGAATATTTTCATGGTAACTGACAATTGCTTAAAATATAAGCACACTGCTTTTTATCCACAGATAATCGCTCAGGGTTAGGCCAGAGCGACGAAATTATGGCCAGATCGTGAAAAGTCAAGGCTGTAAATGGAACCAGTACCGCACTCAGACGGTGGTTATCCCATTTTTCTGTGGATAACCGGGCTGGAGATCCTGTTCATTGTTGCGGGTAAGCTGGGATAACCCTGAAGCACCTGGGGCGGCGAGCGTGCAATCCGCTAAAAAAAGCACGATCTATCATGTTATTATCGATCCCTGACGCGGATTATTTATGTGAGAAACGTGACTCACCTGCTGTTGTACAAATTTTAATCATTGCGAGTGTTCACCATGAGTTACCAGCCAGGACCACCTGAAGATGAAGCCAGCCTGCTGGCACGCGCGCAGGATTTAGCCGGTTTGACCCTGGAAACCCTGGCCGCGCGCGCCGGTCTGCCCATGCCTGCTGATCTCAAACGCGACAAGGGCTGGGTCGGCATGCTGCTGGAGTGGCATCTTGGTGCCAGCGCAGGCAGCAAAGCGGAGCAGGACTTTGCCCATCTGGGTATCGAACTGAAAACCATCCCGATTGATGCGCAGGGTAAACCGCTGGAAACCACCTTTGTCTGCGTGGCACCTCTGACCGGCAACAGCGGCGTGACCTGGCTCACCAGCCATGTGCGCCACAAGCTGGCGCGGGTATTGTGGATCCCGGTTGAAGGCGGGCGTGAGATTCCGCTGCGGGAACGCCGTGTCGGCGCGCCGCTGTTATGGAGCCCCGATGCGGAAGAAGATGAGATGCTGCGACAGGACTGGGAAGAGCTGATGGATATGATTGTGCTGGGTCGCGTAGAGCAGATTACCGCGCGACATGGTGCCTGGCTGCAAATCCGGCCCAAAGCCGCCAATAGCAAAGCGCTGACAGAAGGAATCGGCGATCAGGGCCAGCCAATCATGACGCTGCCGCGCGGTTTCTACCTGAAGAAAAGCTTCACCGGGCCCCTGCTGGCGCGTCATTTTCTCCTCTGAACGTCGCCACCCGCGTTGATGTGTCGCAATTTTGTGGGAGATCGGCGAATTGAATGCGTATAATCGCCGTTTACTTTTCGTTTAGGATTAAATGTCGGTATGTTTGAGTGGATTTCCGATCCCAACGCCTGGCTGGCGCTGGGCACCCTGACCATCCTTGAGGTGGTGCTGGGTATTGATAACATCATTTTCCTGTCGCTGGTGGTTGCTAAACTGCCAAAACACCAGCAAGCCAGCGCACGTCGCATTGGTCTGATGGGCGCGATGCTGATGCGTCTTGGCCTGCTGGCTTCTATCGCGTGGGTAGCCCGTCTGACTAACCCGCTCTTTACGCTGATGGATCATGCGTTCTCGGCGCGCGATCTGATTCTGCTGTTCGGCGGACTGTTCCTGCTGTGGAAATCGAGCATGGAGATCCATGAAACGATCGAAGGCAGCGAAGGCGAACACAACACCCGCGTCCATTCCTTCCTGGGTGCGATTGTGCAGATCATGATGCTCGACATTATTTTCAGCCTCGACTCGGTGATCACGGCCATCGGCCTCTCCGATCATCTGTTCATTATGATGGCGGCGGTGGTTATTGCCGTGCTGATGATGATGTTCGCTGCGCGCGCGATCGGTGAGTTTGTTGACCGCCATCCGTCAGTGAAAATGCTGGCTCTCTCTTTCCTGATTCTGGTCGGTTTCACCCTGATCCTGGAGAGTTTTGCGGTCCACGTACCAAAAGGTTACATTTATTTCGCTATGTTCTTCTCAATGGCGGTTGAGTGTCTTAACCTGATGCGCAGTAAGAAAAAGCACGCCTGATAAAGTCAAGGGCGAGCCTGCTCGCCCGGTTATTTTCAGATTCATACGATTAACCCTGCCGGCAAAACCATTTATTACTACACTGTTTGCACTTGACCATTTGTGAGGATTAGGCGTGATGAAAGGGTTGGCAGGAGTAGCACTGGTGATGGTAACCGCCGCATTCTTAAGTGGATGCAGTTCTGATTATGTCATGGCGACCAAAGATGGCCGGATGATCATGACCGAAGGCAAGCCGAGCATTGATAAAGAGACCGGCCTGGTGGAGTACACTGACCAGACGGGTCATATGGTGCAGATTAACAGCGATGAGGTTTCTACGATCATTGAACGTTAAGTGCCCGATTTAATCACCTGCCACCGATTCCCGACTGGCAGGTGATTTCCCCGACTTTTCCCCCTTCCTTCCCCGCCATTGCTCGCGCTATAGTCCCTGAGGACACAACATTCCATTCCATAAAGAAAAGGAAGCTGGCAATGCACTATCATCGTATTCCCCACAGCACGCTGGAAGTGAGTCAGCTGGGGTTGGGCACCATGACGTTTGGCGAACAGAACAGCGAAGCCGACGCCCATGCTCAACTGGATTTAGCTATCCGTTCCGGCATCAACTTTATTGATACTGCCGAGATGTATCCGGTGCCCCCGCGTCCGGAAACCCAGGGTCTGACCGAACAATATATTGGCAGCTGGCTTAAACAGCGCGGCAGCCGCGACAAAATCATTCTTGCCAGTAAAGTGGCCGGGCCTTCACGTGGCAATGATGCGTCGATTCGCCCGGATATGGCGCTGGACCGTAAAAACATCCGCGCAGCACTCGATGCCAGTCTGAAACGCCTGAATACTGACTACCTTGACCTCTACCAGCTGCACTGGCCACAGCGTCAGACCAACTATTTTGGCAAGCTCGGCTATCAGTACAGCGAAACCACTGCTCAGGTGACGCTGCTGGAGACGCTGGAAGCGCTGACCGAACAGGTTCGCGCTGGTAAGATCCGCTATATCGGGGTGTCGAACGAAACCGCGTGGGGCGTGATGCGCTATCTGCAGCTGGCGGAGAAGCATGAGCTGCCGCGCATTATCAGCATTCAGAATCCCTACAGCCTGCTGAACCGCAGCTTTGAAGTGGGTCTGGCCGAAATCAGCCAGCATGAAGGCGTAGAGCTGCTGGCGTATTCCAGCCTGGCGTTTGGAACGCTGAGCGGCAAATACCTGAATGGCGCGCAGCCTGCGGGCGCACGCAACACGTTGTTCAGCCGCTTTACCCGCTACAGCGGCGAGCAGTCACAAAAGGCGATTGCCGAATATGTGGCACTGGCTCAGCAGCATCAGATCGACCCGTCGCAGATGGCCCTGGCCTATGTGCGTCAGCAGCCGTTTGTGGCCAGCACGCTGCTGGGCGCCACTACGCCTGAACAGTTGCAGATCAATATCGACAGCTTCAATCTGACCTTAAATGCAGAGATCCTGGAAGGCATTGAGGCGATCCACCGTCGTTATACTTATCCGGCTCCCTGAGCGTTCTGTTGCCAGCTGCCGCGATGGCGGCTGGCATCACTTACAGGTCGCGATAATAGAGTTTTACCGGCTTAGCGGGATACTCCAGCGCTTCGCCCTGTGGCAGCCAGCCATAACGTTCGTAGTAGCCCCCAAACGTTGACCATAACCATAACCGTGGATAGCCTTGTGCCTGCGCATAGGCGATGACATGCTGCTGCAGCGCCTCACTGACACCTTTGCCGCGCACCGACTCATCAACATAGAGCGCCGCCAGCCAGGGGAAAAGATCCTGACGGCTGATCAGGTCGCAGCGCCAGAATCCCACCGTGCCGACTGCCCTGCGCGCCTCCACGGCAACGAAAGTCACCGGAAAATCAGCACCGATAAGGCTGCTGTTCACCACACTGGCAAAGAACGCCCGGCTGGTGGCTTCACCAAATGCGCGCCACTGCCAGTCGATGATCTGATCGGCAAATTGGGGGGCATCGCTGAGCGATACAATCTCAATCACATCAGTTTCCCCTGAAAGATCGGGACTGAATCAAACAGGTAGCCATCAAAGTCAGGCGCATCGGCGTCGGAAAGCTCCAGCAGCGTATTCTTGACGTTCTCAAGGTGCTGCCAGGTAGATTGCCAGGCCCCCATCACATCACGCCGACGCAGAGCAGCCAGGATAGTCTGGTGATCGCCAAGCCACTTCAGGCGATAGGCGCGGGTTTCAAACTGCGGGCGCAGCTGCTGCCAGAGCGGGCTGCTGTCATGATGTCGCCAGATACTGGTGACGGTATCGAGCAGCATCTGGTTCTGACTGGCACCCGCCAGCAGCAGATGAAACAACTTGTCGTTGTCCTGACTGCTGTCGTTGGCGGCGATAGCACGCTGCTCCTGTTCCAGCGTTCGGCGCAGATTTTCAATGTCCGCTTTGGTCGCCATTTTTGCGGCAAAGGCTGCAATATTGCTCTCCAGCAACTGACGTGCCTGTAGCATTTCAAACGGGCCAACGTCGCTGCGGAAGAAGGCCTCTTCTTCATCATCACTGGCGGAAGGAATACGCATCACATAGACGCCGGAGCTCTGGCGGATATCCACCGTACCTTCCAGCTCCAGCATCAATAATGCCTCGCGCACGATGGTCCGGCTGACGCCCCAGGTTTCAGCCAGCTGACGTTCAGGCGGCAGGCGCGATCCCACCGGATAGTGCCCGTCACAGATCTGCTGACGCAGGTGCTGACCAATTTCCTGATACTGCTTTTTTTCTTGCGGCGCTTCGGCTTTGTCCACACTGTCACCCTTTGCAATCAATGCGCTAACGGCATTGCCGCGGTTCCCTGCGCGACAATGCCCGCGAACCGGAGAGGCTGGCTCGCAAACTGGGGCTCAGTGTATCAAAGCCAGCGCCTGATCGAGTACCTTTGCACCATTCAGCGTGCCGTAAGCAACCGTATCGATCACCGCGATGGGCAACTGATAGCTGTCGGTGAGTTTTCTGTTCTCCTCCAGTTTGAAGCGCACCTGTGGCCCCAGCAGCACGACCACCACCTCGTTGCCGTAGTTTTGCAGCTCTTCACGCAGGTTTTGCTCCGGAATGGCGTAGATCTGAAATGCCAGACCGCGCGCGGCAGCCTCCTTTTCCATCCGCGTCACCACCATTGAGGTCGACATGCCCGCAGCACAGGCCAGAACAATTCGTTTCATGCTCGTTTCCTCGCGTTATTTCGGCTCATCATCAAGCCACAGGGTAAATTGCTGCGTGTCGCGCAGCGTACGGAACCAGTGGGCAGATTTCTTCATACGGCGCTGACGCTGCTTATCTAAGTCGATTTCGATAAGACCATAGCGATTTTTAAAGGCATTCATTGGCGAGACATTGTCGGTAAACGCCCACAGCATGTAGCCCTGACAGTTAATCCCCGCCTGACTGGCGCGTATCGCCTGATGCAGGTGCTCGCTGATAAACGCGATGCGGTAATCGTCCTGAATCTCCCCGTCGGCATTTTTGAACTGCGCTTCGTTCTCTATTCCCATACCGCTTTCCGCCACAAACCACGGGATATTGCCGTACTCATCGCGCATCCGCTGCGCCATATCCCAGATAATTTCAGGCTGAATTTCCCAGCCGCGTGAAGGGTTCATCCGTCGCCCCGGCAGTTCAAAGTGTTCGTAATACCAGGCGGGATGAAAGGGTGTCTCGGGATGCCAGGCGCGGGACGGTGCCTTCACGCGATGCGGATAGTAGAGATTAAGCCCGACTTCATCGACGGTATTGGCGGCAATAATCGCCAGCTCTTCCGGGGTGGTTTCCCACTCAATCTGATGCTTATCAAGCAGCGCCAGCAGCTCCGCCGGATACTCGCCTTTAATGGCGGGATCGAGAAACACCCGGTTGTAGAACAGGTCATAAATATGCGCCGCCTTCTGGTCGTGCGGGGCTGACGATCGCGGATAGGTGACTTCCGGATTGAGTATGGTACCAATGCGACCGGCATAGCCTGCCGCGCGGAACAGCTTCACTACCCGGGCGGTAGCAAGATTCTTGTGGTGGTTCCACTGCATCCATTTATGGGTGTTCTGCTCATAAGGCCAGCGCAGCGCGTCGAGATAGACGCGGGTCTGCACCACAATCGGCTCGTTAAACACAAACCAGCGCGTGACCCGACCGGCATAGCGTTTAAACACCTGTTCGACATAACGGATAAAGAGTTCAACGACATGCTTTGACTGCCAGCCGCCATACTGCTCCAGCAGCGTGGCGGGCAGCTCGTAATGCTCCAGACAGAGCATCAGTTCAATGCCCTGGCGCTGCATTTCATCAATCAGCCGGTCATAGTAAGCCGCGTATTCCTCATCGACCGTAGCGGTTTCGTAATCGATCAGGAAACGCGACCAGTTGATTGAAGTGCGGTAGTGGGTCAGCCCGCTGGCCTTCATTAGCGCCACATCCTCACTAAAGCGGTTGATAAAGTCGGTGGCAACCGCCGGGCCGTAGCCGTTGTGCCAGACGTGACGATCCTGCTGATACCAGGCGTCAGGCCAGGAGTCCTGCCCCGCTTTTTTTCCGCTCCAGCCTTCCGTCTGCCAGGCGGAGGCAGCAGCTCCCAGAATGAAATTCTCAGGTATGTGGACAGTCTGACGACTCATAACACCTCCGTTCGGTTAGGGTTCAGCTCAGGTTGCAGGCTCTTTGCTTCCGCTGCTTCTGCTGAATCCGCGCGGCGGGCTGCGACTTTCACAAATGGCAGATAGATAAGTACTGACACCAGAATGCAGACGATCTGCGTCACCACCGCACCCATCGATCCGGCCGTTGACAGCCAGGCATTGATAATCGGAGGCGTGGTCCATGGCACCATCACCACGGCTTTCCCGGCAAATCCCATCACCGTAGCGAAGTAGCCGATAGAACCTGTCACTAGCGGTGTAATGATGAAAGGGATAGCCAGTATCGGGTTAAGCATAATCGGCATACCAAATATAACCGGCTCGTTGATATTGAAAATGCCTGGCCCGAACGACAGTTTGGCGATTTCACGCATCTCTTTGCGTCGCGTTGCCAGCATCACGGCGGTGAGCAGCCCGATGGTCAGGCCGGAGCCGCCGATGCTCATATAAACATCCCAGAACGGCATGGTGATGATGTTCGGTGCCTCTTTCCCCTGCTCAAAAGCGGTCATGTTGACCATAATCGCGCCCAGCAACAGCGGCTCACGGATCGGCTTCACCATCTGGTTGCCGTGAATACCAATCACCCAAAACAGCTGGGCGACGAACATCAGAATCAGAATGCCCCACAGGCTCTGCACCACCGACTCCAGCGGCTGCTGCACCACCTGGTATACCGCGTCGTAAAGGTACATGCCGGTGACGCGATGGAAGATAAAGCCAAAAGTCGCTATCAGCGTCACGGTGATGATTGAGGGGATGAGCGCGGAAAAAGAGGCGGCCACGTTGGGCGGCACGGTGTCGGGCATTTTGATTTTCAGCCGTTCAACCTGTTCGAGGCGGCAGTAGATCTCTACCGACAGAATGGCGATAAACATGCCGAGAAACAGGCTTTTGGTATCGGAGAATTGTTTGGCCAGCACGTCGGTGACCAGGTGCATCTGCCCATCGACCATCATCTGTAAGGTGGTCGGCGTTACGGATACAAAGCAGATGATCGCCAGCAGGCCGGGAAACAGCGTTTTTATACCGTTGATGCGCCCAAGCTCAATACCAATCAGGAACACCGCACCAATGTTGAGAAAGCTGAGCGTGGCGTAATTGATACTGCTGGTGATGGGCTTGAGGTCAGCTAAAAAAGCCAGGGCGGCAAAGCTGGCAAGGCCATTTTTGCTGTCCAGCACCATGTTAGAGATCAATACCGAGAAGGCGCCAACAATGATCACCGGCATCAGGGTAATGAACGAGGCTTTAATCGCCATGATGTAGCGATAACTGTTAAAGCGGGTGGCAAAGCTGCCCAGGGAATCGATAAGGCGGTCCTGTAGAGACATGATCAACCCTCAGAGATGTAAGATCGGTATTCCTGTAATCGTCGTGGTCTTCCCTGTTAGTGGCATACCAAAATGACGAATCTCCTCGGTTTTTTCTGTGACGAGCCTCCCGGAAACGCTTATTGGCATTCCAGTATGATTAAAACGGCCAATTTGGCATACCAATAGCGGAGGCGTTATGGATTACGAACAGACCATGATGGAATTGCTGATCAATGCAGGGGAAGCCCGTTCGTCGGCGATGATGGCGATTCAGTGTGCGCGCAAACGCGACTGGACCGGGGCTGACGCGGCGCTGGCAGCTTCAGATACCGCGGCAAAAGCGGCACATAAAATTCAGACCGCGTTGATTGGTGCAGACGAGGGAAGCGGAAAATTGCCGGTCACGCTGATTCTGGTGCATGCGCAGGATCATCTGATGAATGCCATGCTGTGCCGCGAGCTGGCAGAGGAGCTGGTCATGCTGCGCAAAGAGATCTATGGCTGACAGGCGGCGCGCCGGCCGCCTGAGCAAGGTGATTAGCTGATTTCCAGTGCCAGTAGCGACTCAATAGTCTGCGCGCGGCGGATTTCGCGCGGCTGGCCCTGCTCAAACAGGACTTCCGGGATCAGCGGACGGCTGTTGTAGTTAGAGGACATGGATGCACCGTAAGCACCGGTGTCGTGGAACACCAGGTAATCGCCAACCTTTGCCGCCGGAATCGCGCGTGGTTCGACCATGCCGCCCTCCAGCTGGGTAAAGACATCACCCGATTCGCACAGCGGGCCAGCGACCACGGTGTCGATAGTCTGCTGCTCATCAATGGCCCGCTCATCGCCCGCCATCAGCGAGATATGGTGATAGCTGCCATACATGGAGGGACGCATCAGGTCACTGAAACCGGCATCGACCAGCACGAAGTGACGGCTGCCCATCGACTTAACCGCCCGAACCTGAGAGACCAGCACACCGGCCTCGGCCACCAGGAAACGGCCCGGTTCGATCTCCAGCTTTATCGCGTGACCCAGATGCTGAGCGATACGCTGCCGCGCTGCATCCCACAGGCCGAAATAGTGATCGGTATCGATCGCCTCTTCGCCATAGCGATAAGGCACAGAGAGGCCGCCGCCCGCAGAGATCGCGGTCAGATCCTGACCCGACGCCATCACCAGTTCAACCATCGCATCACAGACCTGCTGCAGATGCGCATAATCGACGCCTGAGCCGATATGCATATGAATGCCCACCAGCTGCAAGCCGTGCTGCTTAATCGCCGCCAGCGCCTCGGCTAAATCGGCATGCCAGATACCGTGCTTGCTGTTTTCGCCACCGGTATTGGTTTTCTGACTGTGGCCGTGACCAAAACCAGGATTGACCCGCAGCCACACCGCATGTCCCGGTGAGACCGCGCCGAGCTGATGCAGCATATCGATCGATCCGGCATTAACCGGCACCTTTAACGCGGTCACCCGCTCCAGCGTCGGCTGATCGAACAGATCCGCGGTAAAGACGATCTCATCACCGCCGGGCTGGTAACCCGCGGCCAGCGCACGTTCGATCTCACCCAGCGATACCGAGTCCACTTTCACGCCTGCTGCGCGCATCAGGCGCAGGATATGCGTATTCGAGCAGGCCTTCTGCGCAAAGCGCACCACATCAAATGCCTGCAGCTGGGCAATACGCGCCTGAATAATCTGCGCATCATAAGCCCAGAATGGCCCGGCGTAGCGGCGTGCCAGCGGCAGCAGGTTAGCGGCGCTGAGTGCGGTTTCGGTACTCTGTAAGGAACGTGGCATGGCAATTCTCCTGTGGCAATAGCTGCATTAAGCCAGAATCGTGTCATAGCGAAAAATATCTGTTTTAATAGCATCTATGCAGAATGGATATAGGAAGGGTGCGTGGCGAACATTAACTGGCGGCATATCGAGATTTTTCATGCGGTGATGACCAGCGGCAATCTGACTCAGGCCGCGACACTGCTGCACACCTCACAGCCGACGGTGAGCCGGGAGCTGGCACGCCTGGAGCAGCAGCTGGGATTAGAGTTGTTCGGACGGGTTCGTGGTCGCCTGCAACCGACGGTGCAGGGATTGCGTCTTTTCGAAGAGGTGCAGCGATCCTGGTACGGACTGGATCGCATCATGGAAGCGGCTGAAGGGCTGCGCCAGTTCCGTCAGGGTGAGCTGTCGATCGCCTGCCTGCCCGTTTTTTCGCAGTCGCTGCTGCCACCACTGTGTCAGCCCTTTTTACAGCGCTACCCGGATGTGAGCCTGAATGTGATTCCGCAGGAGTCGCCGCTGCTGGAGGAGTGGCTGTCAGCACAGCGCTACGATATCGGCTTAACCGAAACCCAGCACGCTCCGGCCGGCACTGACCGTCTCGCCCTGCTGACCTGCGATGAAGTGTGCGTATTGCCTCAGAATCACCCTCTGAGTCAGCGTTCAGAGCTGACGCCGCACGATTTTGCGGGCGAACAGTATGTGAGCCTGTCGCGCAGTGACAGCTATCGTCAGTTGCTGGATGCGCTGTTTCATGAGCAGGGCGTCGAGCGGCGGCTGGTGATGGAGACGCACAGTGCCGCTTCGGTGTGCGCCATGGTCAGAGCGGGCGTGGGCATTTCAATTGTGAATCCGCTGACGGCGCTGGATTACGCCGACAGCGGTGTGGTGATGCGTAAGTTCAGCGTGGCGGTTCCGTTTACCGTCAGCCTGGTGAGGCCGCAGCACCGCCCTGCATCGGCGCTGGTCGATGCCTTTGTCAGCCATCTGCAACGGCAGGTGGCTGACTTTCCGACACGCATCGCCGCCCGCCTGGCTTAAGCGCGAACCCTGGCGGCTGCGCGGCCCGATTTGCGGAAGGTGATCAGACAGATCAGCAGGCCGATTGCCGCCAGCGCAGCGGCAGCAACCGGCACCGCCGTCAGGCCATATCCACGGCCAATCACCGCACCGCCGACCCAGGCACCCAGCGCATTGCCCACGTTAAACGCCGAAATGTTCAGGGTTGAGACCAGGTTAGGCGCCTCTTTTCCGTGACGTACCACGTTGATCTGCAGACCCGGCACCGTCGCAAAGGTCGCCATCGCCCACAGGAACAGGGTGATCTCCGCCAGCCACAGCGCATGGCTGGTCCAGCTGAACAGCAGCGAGAAGATGGCGATCAGGGAGAAGCTGAGGATCAGGCTAAAGGAGACTTTCCAGTCGGCCAGTTTGCCGCCAAGAATGTTACCGACCGTCAGGCCTGCGCCAATCAGGAACAGCGTCCAGCTGACGCCGCGATCGCTGATGCCCGTCACCTCTAGCAGCAGCGGCGCAATGTAGCTGAACAGCGCAAACATCGCCGCGGCAAAGAACACCGTCATCAGCAGCGACAGCCACAGTTTCCCGTTGGCCAGTGCCCCAATTTCACTCGCCAGGTGAACCGGCTTTTCCTGTTTATTGTTGGGCAGACTCACGATCAGGGCGATAAACGCCAGCACGCCAATCACTGCCACGCCCCAGAAGGTGGCTCGCCAGCCAAACATCTGTCCGAAACTGGTTCCCAGCGGAACGCCCAGCACGTTGGCTAAGGTCAGTCCGGTGAACATCAGTGCGACAGCGGAAGCCTGGCGACCGGCTGGCACCAGACTGGCGGCGACCACCGCGCCAATACCGAAGAAGGCACCGTGACAAAGCGCGGTGACGATGCGTGCCAGCATCAGCAGGTTATAGTTGTAAGCCAGCGCACACAGCAGGTTGCCGACAATAAATATCACCATCAGCAGAATCAGCGTTTTTTTACGCGGCAGCCTGGCGGTAAGCAGCGCCATAATCGGCGCACCTATCGCCACGCCCAGCGCGTAACCGCTGATCAGCCAGCCCGCCGACGGAATCGACACCTGAAGGTCACGCGCCACCTCCGGCAGCAATCCCATAATGACAAACTCGGTGGTCCCGATGGCGAACGCACTCAACGCCAGCGCCATTAATGCTACAGGCATAACACTCTCCCAATATCATTTGCAGGTGAACTGCACAGACGTGCAGCCCCTCGACGCTTATTAAAATTTGATCTGCGTCACGGTGAGCATTACAGCACAGTGCTGATGCGCGACATAGCCTGCGCGCAGCAAAGGATTATTGCCGGGGGCGCAATAATCTGCCGCTTTGCCAGAACAAATGGCTTTGTCAGCCTGCTGGCAAAGCCCGTTAAAGCGCGCATGACCCAGGGTCAGGTTGTCATTTCCCGCGAACCCGTTACGCTTTTTAGTGCGTATTTAATTAATAAATCCTTAACGTTGCCGATATATCCCTAATCAATTGCCAGGTGATGTGATCAACTTCTGACGCAGGGAGAGAGAATGCAACGACTCATAGCCTTAATGGTGTTTGGCTTAACCGGCTGCTCGGTGGGTCATTATGAGTACAGTAAAGAAGCTGAAAAACGGGTGGATATGACCGTGACCGGCATTCCCACCGTGCTGGGTTTAGGCACGCTCGGTACCACCATCCCACTGACGCCGGAGTACAGCCTGACCGCCGCACATGTGGCAAAGTTTTCGCTTTACCGGGTCAAAGCCTGGCATCCGCAATGCGATCTGGCCGTGGTCTACCACAAAAACAGCGAAATGAACCTGCCACCCAACTTTCGTAACAGCCACATCGGCGATCAGGTCAATCTCTACGGCTACAGTTTTATTTCGGCCATGCCGGTCAGTTCCAGCGGGCAGAACCTGATTAATACCACGCTGGCGAACAGCTGGAACAAATCAGACTGCGTCGTGGTGGCGGCGAATGCGGGGGTGGTTAAAGGGATGTCGGGCGGCGCAGTCTATAACGCCTCTGACGATACGCTGGCGGGCGTGATTATTGGCTACAGCAATAACATCAACGACAATGTCAGCGGTAAGACACTCTATAAGAACGTTGCGCTCTATGTGCCTTACTCGCGATTTCAGACATGGCTGGATCAGGCGATTAAATCCTGATATCTGCTGAACGAACAGATGTAAAAAAGGCCGGAATTTCCGGCCTTAAGCTTGGTGACAAGGTCGGGCCTGATTCGCTGTAAGACCGAGCCTGCACAGGTAACACGGTCAGATCGGAAAGACGCAAAAACTGTCATCCATGACCGCTCGGCCCACGCCATCCATGGCGCGGGACGCTTTCCTCTTCTGACCGTGTTCCCTGTGCCGTGAGTTTATCAGTTGCTGCCAAATTCACTCTGATTCGGCTTTGTCATCACGCTGTCAGGCCTGAAGATCAGGCCTGACAGCGACTCATAACGATTACTTGCTGCCTGGGCGCAGTGCCGGGAACAGAATCACATCGCGGATAGTGTGGCTGTTGGTAAACAGCATCACCATACGGTCAATACCGATACCCAGACCGGCTGTTGGCGGCAGACCGTGCTCCAGTGCGGTGACATAGTCTTCGTCGTAGAACATCGCTTCGTCGTCGCCAGCATCTTTGGCATTCACCTGCTGCAGGAAACGCTCAGCCTGATCTTCCGCATCGTTCAGCTCGGAGAAGCCGTTACCGATTTCACGACCGCCAATGAAGAACTCAAAGCGATCGGTGATTTCCGGGTTCTCGTCGTTACGACGGGCCAGCGGAGAGACTTCAGCCGGATATTCAGTGATGAAGGTCGGCTGAATCAGATGCGCTTCTGCGGTCTCTTCAAAGATTTCGGTTACGACGCGGCCCAGACCCCAGCTTTTCTCAACCTTGATGTGCAGTGATTGAGCAATCGCCACCGCTTTATCAAAGTCTTCCAGATCGGCCAGATCCGTTTCCGGACGGTATTTCTTGATCGCTTCACGCATGGTCAGTTTTTCAAACGGCTTACCGAAATCAAACTCCTGCTCGCCGTAAGGCACCACGGTGCTGCCCAGCACATCCTGCGCCAGCGTACGGAACAGGCTTTCGGTCAGCTCGATCAGATCTTTGTAATCCGCATAAGCCATATAGAGTTCCATCATGGTGAACTCTGGGTTATGACGTGGCGAAATACCTTCGTTGCGGAAGTTACGGTTGATCTCGAACACGCGATCGAATCCGCCCACCACCAGACGCTTCAGATAAAGCTCTGGAGCGATACGCAGATACATGTCGATATCCAGCGCATTGTGATGGGTGATGAACGGACGCGCAGACGCGCCGCCAGGGATCACCTGCATCATCGGGGTTTCCACTTCCATAAAGTCGCGGCCCACCATGAACTGGCGAATACCGGCCATGATCTGCGAACGAATTCTGAAGGTGTTGCGCGATTCCTCGTTGGCGATGAGATCAAGGTAACGCTGACGGTAGCGCGTTTCCTGATCGGCCAGGCCGTGGAACTTGTCCGGCAGCGGACGCAGTGCTTTGGTCAGCAGGCGCAGTTCAGAACAGTGAATCGACAGTTCGCCGGTTTTGGTTTTGAACAGTTTGCCGCGCGCGCCCAGAATATCGCCGAGATCCCACTTTTTGAACTGCTCGTTGTAGATGCCTTCAGCCAGATCGTCACGCGAGACGTAAAGCTGAATCCGGCCACCCACATCCTGCAGGGTCACGAAAGAGGCTTTACCCATGATACGACGGGTCATCATACGTCCGGCAACGCTGACTTCGATGCCGAGATCTTCAAGCTCTTCGTTGCTCTTCTCGCCATAGCTCTCATGCAGCTGGTTTGAGAGACTGTCACGACGAAAATCGTTAGGAAACGCCACGCCATTTGCACGCAGCACGCTCAGCTTTTCGCGACGCGCTTTCAGTTCGTTATTTAACTCAACGGCGGCATCAGCGCTCTGCGGTTGTTGTTCAGACATGTCGGTTCCTTATAACCCTGCTTTTAAACTAGCTTCAATGAATCGATCCAGGTCGCCGTCCAGCACCGCCTGGGTGTTACGCGTCTCTACGCCGGTGCGCAGATCTTTGATGCGTGCATCATCGAGAACGTAAGAACGGATCTGACTTCCCCAGCCGATGTCGGACTTGTTGTCCTCCAGCGCCTGTTTCTCAGCGTTTTTCTTCTGCATCTCAAGCTCGTACAGCTTCGCTTTCATCTGCTTCATCGCCTGATCTTTGTTCTTGTGCTGAGAACGGTCATTCTGACACTGGGTGACGGTACCGGTTGGAATATGGGTAATACGTACCGCAGATTCCGTCCGGTTAACGTGCTGGCCGCCCGCCCCTGACGCACGATAGACGTCAATGCGCAGATCGGCTGGGTTGATGTCGATATCAATATCGTCATCCACTTCCGGATAGATAAAGGCGGAGCTGAAGGAGGTGTGACGACGGCCGCCGGAGTCAAACGGGCTCTTACGCACCAGGCGATGCACGCCCGTTTCGGTGCGCAACCAGCCAAAGGCGTAGTCGCCTGACACGCGAATGGTCACAGATTTAATGCCTGCAACTTCACCTTCAGACTCTTCGATAATTTCGGTTTTGAAGCCTTTGGCTTCAGCCCAACGCAGATACATACGCATCAGCATGCTGGCCCAGTCCTGCGCTTCGGTGCCGCCGGAACCCGCCTGCAAATCGATGTAGCAGTCGGCGCTGTCATACTCGCCAGAGAACATGCGGCGGAATTCCAGCTCGCCCAGCTTGCCCTCAAGGACATCCAGCTCGGCAACCGCTTCGTCGAAAGTCTCTTCGTCTTCCGCTTCTACCGCCAGTTCAAGCAGACCCTGCACATCTTCCAGGCCCTGCGACATCTGATCCAGCGTCTGCACGATCGCTTCCAGCGAGGAGCGCTCTTTGCCCAGCGCCTGAGCACGCTCAGGTTCGTTCCAGACATCGGGCTGTTCCAGCTCGGCGTTTACTTCTTCGAGGCGTTCTTTCTTGGCATCGTAGTCAAAGATACCCCCGAAGAACGTCGCTGCGCTCACTGAGGTCCTGAATACGGTTTTTGACCGGGTTGATTTCAAACATGGCTTTAGCGTCTTTCTTATGTTCGATGGGACAGGAAATTTAACGCACAAGTTTACCCGAAACTGGCGGCAGTTTGTAGCGCTGAGACAGCGGGCTGATGCCGGAGCGGCGTGACGCGTTGCATTTGCTTATCGGGCTGCGACGACAACCGCTCGCACAGCAGGTTAACGCAGGGGAAAAACAGGCTGACGCGCCTCTGCCGTGACCGGAGACGCGCGCGCCTTAGAAAAATCAAAGCGGCCAGATATGGTCAATGATTAGCTGTACCGAGCGGTTACCGCGATACTCATTGATATCCAGCTTATAGGCCAGCTCGACCTGACGAATGCTGCTGTCGGGCCACAGGGTGGTATCGACATTAAAGGCGATACCGTCGATCAGCGGACCGCCGTCCAGCGGTTCGACCATCACTTTCAGATGTCGCTCGCCCACCAGCCGCTGTTGCAGCAGCTTAAATTTGCCGTCAAAGGCGGGTTCCGGGAACGCCTGGCCCCAGGGCCCCGCTTCGCGCAGCATCTCAGCGGTCTGCAGCGAAAACTCCTGCGGCTGCAACGCGCCATCTGACCAGATGATGCCCTGCAGAGATTCGCCATCCAGCCACTCACCGACCAGATCGGCAAAGCGCTGACGAAACTCCTCGTAGCGTGCGGTTTCCAGTGATAAGCCTGCCGCCATGGCATGACCGCCGAACTTCAGCATCAGGCCGGGATTCAACGTATCCAGACGCTCCAGTGCGTCGCGCAGATGCAGACCGGCAATTGAGCGGCCAGAGCCTTTCAGCGTACCGTCGCCCGCCGGAGCAAAGGCAATCACCGGACGATGGAAACGCTCTTTCAGACGGGAGGCGAGGATCCCCACCACCCCCTGATGCCATTCGGGATGATAAAAGGCCAGCCCCAGCGGCAGATCGCGCTGCTCACGCTCCAGCGCCTGACACAGCGCCAGCGCTTCGCTCTGCATGCCCTGCTCTATCTCTTTGCGCGTCTGGTTCAGCGCGTCCAGCTCACTGGCTAACATCCGTGCCTGACTGAGATCCTCAGTCATTAACAGCGCCACGCCCACCGACATATCGTCGAGCCGGCCTGCGGCATTGAGCCGTGGCCCCAGCGCAAAGCCGAGATCGCTGGCCGCCATCTGACGCGCATCGCGATTAGCAATCTCCAGCAGCGCCCGGATGCCTGGCCGGCATTTTCCGGCCCGAATGCGGCTGAGTCCCTGCCACACCAGAATGCGGTTGTTGACGTCGAGCGGCACCACGTCGGCAACCGTGCCGAGCGCCACCAGATCCAGCATCTCCGCCAGATTGGGTTCGGTGCGAGTGGCACCAAACCAGCCCTGGGTGCGCAGATGGGCGCGCAGCGCCAGCATCAGATAGAACGCAACGCCCACGCCCGCCAGTGCACGTGAGGGAAAGTTGCAGTCCGGCAGATTGGGATTAACGATCGCCTCAGCGGCTGGTAAGGTCTCGCCCGGCAGGTGGTGGTCGGTAATCAGCACCGGAATCCCGTGCTGATGGGCACATTCAACGCCAGCGTGGGAGGAGATGCCATTGTCGACGGTCAGGATCATCGCCGCGCCGCGCGCCCGCGCCTGCTCAACCACTTCAGGGCTGAGGCCATAACCATCTTCAAAGCGGTTAGGCACCAGATACTGCACGTTGCCGCCGCCCATGCTGCGCAGCGCCATGACCGTCAGCGCGGTACTGGTCGCGCCATCGGCATCAAAGTCGCCCACCACCATAATGCGACGCCCATCCAGCAGCGCCTGATGCAGCAGTTCCACTGCGCTCTCAATCCCGCTTAAGGACTGGTACGGCAGCAGGTTTTTCGCCCCGCGCTCCAGCTCTGCCGCGTCGCGCACGCCGCGTTGCAGATAGAGTCGTTTCAGCAGCGGCGGCAGCGTCGCCGGAAGCGCATCGTCAACCGTCACCTCACGGCGACGGAGTTCCACATCCTGTTTTACCACCGATTAACCACCACGCTTCTGATTGTCCAGCACCTGCTTCAGCTCCTGCGGCGACTGATAACCTGGGATCATCATGCCGCTGTCAGTCAGCATCGCGGGCGTGCCCTGAATGCCGAACAGCACGCCAAGTTTATAGTGCTGGGCGATATCGATTTTGCAGCTGTCTGGTGCGGCCATTTTCGGCGCATTGCCTTTCATCGCCTCATCAAACGCTTTATTGCGGTCAGCGCTGCACCAGATCGCTTTCATCGCTGGTTCAATCTGACCGTTCAGCCCTTCACGCGGAAACGCCAGGTAACGCACGGTAATGCCCAGCGCATTGTAGTCCGCCATCTGCTCGTGCAGCTTGTGACAGTAGCCACAGGTGATGTCGGTGAAGACCGTGATCACGTGCTGCTCTTTAGGCGCTTTGTAGACGATCATCTCCGGCACCAGCGCCTCGACTTTTTTGTCCAGCAGCTGGTTGGTGACGTTGACCGGCTGTTTGCCGCTGACGTCATAGAGCGGACCCTGGATCATATGTTTCCCGTCGTCGGTCACGTAGAGCACGCCGCTTTCTGACAGCACGGTTTTAAAACCCGGCAGCGGTGACGGGCTGATCTCCGTCTGGTTCAGACCGAGCTTTTTAAGTGATTGCTGAATGGCGCTGTCATCGGCCTGTGCGAGACCGGAAAAGGCGCTGGCTAAAAGAGCCAGCATGGCAAAATGCTTGTTCATTTTTGTCCTTATCGCCGCGGTTCAGGCCCGCGGATGGTGTTGTTGATGCAACTGACGCAGGCGCTCAGTGGCGACGTGCGTATAAATTTGGGTGGTGGAGAGATCGCTGTGTCCCAGCAGCATCTGTACGACACGCAGATCGGCACCGTGGTTCAGCAGATGGGTCGCAAAGGCATGGCGCATCACATGCGGTGATAACTTTTCGCTGTCAATCCCCGCCAGCGTGGCGTAATGCTTGATGCGATGCCAGAAGGTCTGGCGCGTCATCTGCTGCGCCCGATTACTGGGAAACATCACGTCCAGCGTCTGACCGTTGAGCAGCCACGGACGACCATGTTCCATATATTGCTCCAGCCAGTAAACCGCTTCTTCACCTAAAGGCACCAGCCGCTCTTTATCCCCTTTACCGATAACCCGGACAACGCCCTGGCGCAGGCTGATGTCGCTGAGCGTCAGGCCAATCAGTTCGGAGACGCGCAGGCCCGTGGCGTAGAGCAGCTCCAGCATCGCTTTGTCGCGCAGCTCCAGCGGGATATCGATATTCGGCGCCTGCAACAGTCGCTCGACCTGCGCCTCACTGAGATCTTTCGGTAAACGCTGCGGCAGTTTTGGTGCTGACAGCAGCGCGCTGGGATCGTCCGGGCGCAGCTTTTCGCGGTAAAGATACTGGAACAGGCGACGCATGGCGCTGAGCAGCCGCGCTGAGCTGGTCGCCTTGTAGCCTCCCTCCAGCCGTTCAGCCAGAAACTGCTGCAGATCCAGCGGCGCCACGCTAAGCAGCGTCAGCTGATGATGCGCCAGCCATCCGGTCAGCGTCTGGAGGTCCTGGCGATAAGAGGAGAGAGTGTTCTGCGCCAGATTGCGTTCAATCCAGAGCGCATCAAGAAACTGTTCTGTCAGATCGCTGTCCTGCACGTTATCTCCGCCGTCTGGTGTAAAATCATGCTCATTATGCCTGATTCAGCAGCGCTTCTGGTACAATTGCGCCAAAGTCAGTATTTACAGAGTGTTATCTGCATGAAAATCGGTCTTTTTTACGGTTCCAGTACCTGTTACACCGAAATCGTAGCGGAGAAAATTCGCGATTTTATTGGCGAAGAGTTAGTGACGCTGCATAACGTGAAAGATGACGACCCACGCCTGATGGAGCAGTACGACTTGCTGATCATGGGCATCCCGACCTGGGATTTCGGTGAGTTGCAGGAGGACTGGGAGGCGATATGGCCGCAGTTGCCCGCGCTGAATCTGCAAAACAAGATTGTCGCACTGTATGGCATGGGCGATCAGATTGGCTATGGCGAGTGGTTTTTAGATGCGCTCGGCATGCTGCACGATTTGTTGCAGCCGATGGGAGTACGTTTTGTTGGCTACTGGCCGCTTGAAGGCTATGAGTTCACCAGCCCGAAACCGCTGAGTGCCGATGGCTCACAGTTTGTGGGTCTGGCGCTTGATGATGTGAATCAGTTTGAGGTCACCGATGAGCGCGTTGAGCAGTGGTGCGAGCAGGTGTTAACCGAAACCGCCGGACTGCTCTGACGGCCCTTCTGCCGGTGTCGAACCGTAGCCTGAACAGGTGAGCGGCTTTAATCGCTCTTGCCTGTCATTATTGAACCGCAGTGCAGGCAGATGAACGGCTTCAGACGCTCTTGCCTGCACTGCTGCCATTAATGCCGCGCCGGGCTGAAGCAGCAGGCGCGTAACGCCCGCCATTCGCCAGGCTGCATATTGTCCTGCATCAGCCACCAGCGCAGCGTGGCACCCTGTTCGCTCTTCGCCACCAGCAGCACGCCAACGGGTAACCAGCGTAGTGGCTGAGTTGGCCGCCAGCGTTTTCCCTGCCAGATCCAGCAATGGACGCTTTCCCGCTGTAACGTACCGTGCCGTTGAATCAATCGCCAAACGCTGCGCCAGCCCTCAGCCAGCAACAGCAGAATAATCGGCGCTTTAACCAGCCAGCCGCCTGCAGGCAGCGTCATCAGCACCACGCCAGTCACGGCTGCTATCAGCCAGGCGCAGACTAACCCGCACGCCAGACGAGAGGGCCGCAGCTTACATTGCCACCGGGCCGCGAGCATGGTTACGCTGCTGGATCAGGTTCACCATCCGCTTAAGCTCCGGATCCTTTGGCTCACCGTGATTCATCAGCCAGTTAAACAGATCGGGATCGTCACTCTTTAGCAAATCCACAAAGACCTGCTTATCGGTGTCGCTCAGCGTCTCATACTCAAATTTGAAGAACGGCATAATAGCCACATCCAGTTCCAGCATGCCGCGACGGCAGGCCCACTGAATGCGTGATTTATCATTAATATCCATGCATCAATTTCCACAATCCACAACGTGGCGCCTAGTGTAACCTGGTTTAATGCGGCTCGCAGGCGCAGCGTCGCATGCTGTGCAACCTGCCACATTTCAGGCTGGATCTTTTCAGGGTTATCACGCCTTTTGTGCGCCGTTTTCCGTAAACAGGTTGCATTGCCAGTCGGCTCTTTTAACATTGAAGATATTATTCCGGATGAACCTTCTTATACAGGATATCTCCATGCCCACATTTACTTTACCGCCGCGCCAGCCTGCCGCGTCGTCTCGTCTGCCGTTAACCCTGATGTCACTGGATAGCTGGGCGCTGGTTTCCATTACTGGTGCCGACAGCACCTCTTACCTGCAGGGTCAGTTAACGCTGGATGTCGCCGCGCTGGATGCCGACCACCATTCGCTCGCCGCACACTGCGATGCTAAAGGCAAAATGTGGAGCAATATGCGCCTGTTCCATCGCGGTGAAGGCTATGCTTATCTGATCCGTCGTGAGCTGCGCGACACCCAGTTGCCCGAGTTAAAGAAATACGCCGTGTTTTCGAAAGTGTCGATGGTGGCTGATGATGAGTCAGTATTGCTGGGCGTGGCCGGTTTTCAGGCGCGCGCCGCGCTGGCAAATCTGTTTGATAGCCTGCCCGACAGCGAAAAACCGGTGGTGCAGCAGGGAGAAACCACGCTGCTGTGGTTTGCCCATCCGGCCGAACGTTTTCTGATTGTCACTTCGCTGGCCCAGGCAGAAGCGCTGAAGCAGAAGCTCAATGACGATGCACAGTTTAATGACAGTCAGCAGTGGCTGGCGCTGGATATTGAAGCGGGCATTCCGGTGATTGATCCCGCCACCAGCGTGCAGTTTATTCCGCAGGCCACCAACCTGCAGGCGCTGGATGCTATCAGTTTTAAAAAAGGGTGTTATGCCGGTCAGGAGATGGTGGCACGGGCGAAATATCGCGGCGCCAATAAACGCGCGCTCTACTGGCTGGCGGGTCAGGCAAGTCATCTGCCCGAAGCCAATGCCCCGCTGGAGTTGCAGATGGGTGAACGCTGGCGTCGAACCGGCAGCGTGCTGGCTGCGGTGCAGTTAGATGACGGGATTAGCTGGATTCAGGTCGTGATGAATAACGATCTGGAGCCGGACAGCGTGCTGCGGGTGGAAGGCGATGAAGGCGGACATCTGACCATTCAGCCACTGCCCTACTCGCTGGATGAAAGCTGATTGAGCGTATGGCCCTTCCGCTAAGGGAAGGGCCAGTGCCACAATTCAGAGCAGGCTCAATTTAGCGCACATAAAAGTAGATAGCGCAGAAGTGGCAGAGACTCCCACCCAGCACGAACAGATGCCAGATGGCGTGGTTAAACGGAATACGGCGCGCCACATAGAAAATCACCCCCAGCGAATAGATAATCCCGCCTGCGGCAAGCAGCCAGATGCAGCCCGGCGGCAGGATCATCGCCAGCTGATAAACCACAATCAGCGACAGCCACCCCATACAGAGATAAGTCACCAGCGACAGCGCTTTAAAGCGATGCGCAATCGTGAGCTTGAACAGGATACCGGCCAGCGCCAGCCCCCAGATCACCGCCATCAGTCCATACGCCAGCGGCGTCCTCAGCGCGACCAGCAGAAACGGCGTATAGGTGCCGGCAATCAGCAGATAGATGGCGCAATGATCGAACTTTTTCAGCCAGGGTCTGGCCGGGCCAGCCGGAATAGCGTGATAGAGCGTCGAGGCCAGAAACAGCAGGATCATGCTGCCACCATAGAGGCTGTAACTGATAAAAGTGATGGTGTCGGCCTGCCTCTCCGTTGCCTGATTGAGCATCAGTATCAGTCCGACGATGCCGAACAGGCAGCCAAGACCGTGACTGATACTGTTGGCAATTTCCTCGACAAACGAATAGCCCGCAGCGTGTTGATGTTTGTGAGAGAGTGTGGGAGTCATAACAGATTCCTGATCAGCTCCATAGCAGTGATATCGTTATCCAGCGTAGCCAACAATTTTTTCAGTGTACACTTGTACGCTAAAATTATCCTGGTGAAATTCACTATCCCTTAAACCGGGTGATGAATCTGGTAAACTGGCCGCCAGTCAACTGTTCAATGAGTCATTCATGTTTTCGCATAGCGATCTCGCCCGCCTTAACGATCTGGAAATGCAGGTCTATCAGTTCATCATTAAGCACCGCGAAGGCGTCAGCTACATGACGATCCGCGAGCTGGCTGAGCAGGCTGGTGTCTCCACCACCACCGTGCTGCGTTTCTGTCGCAAGATGGGCTGTGAAGGCTGGTCGGAATTCCGCATCCGCCTGCGTTTAAACGAACAGCAGAGTGCGCCAATGCTCAACACGGCGGGCGTCAGTGAAATGCTGAGCTTTTTTAAGAGCATCAATAATCCGGAGTTTGAACAGCTCATCGCTGAGGCCGCGCAGAAGATTAATCAGGCTGAGCGGGTCTTCTTTATTGGCGTCGGCACCTCCGGCAGCCTGGCAAAATATGGCGCACGCTTTTTCTCTAACCTCGGTAAATTCAGCCACGCGATTGACGATCCCTATTATCCGGTCAGTCCCGATCTCTATGAAAACGCCATTGCCATTATTTTATCGGTCTCCGGCGAAACGGAAGAGATCCTGCGCATTGCCAGCCAGTTCAGCCTGAATAAGTGCAAAATCATTGCGATAACCAACACGGAAAGCTGCTCGCTGGCGAAGATCGGTGATTTCAACCTCTGCTACCATGTGCCCATCATCCGTATGGCGGACAATTCCGACATTACGACTCAGGTGCCAGTGACCTATATTATTGAAGCAATCGGCCGCCAGCTGGGGAAATAAAACAGCCTGTTTTTTGGATGTAACAAACGTAATTATTGCCGCGCTGTTATATCGTGACTTTCATTATTGCCTTGCTACACTCAGCTCAATTTCAATATCCGTAATGGGGTGAAGCATGAGTGCAGAATTGCAGTTACCAAAAGGCTTTCTTTGGGGCGGAGCGGTGGCAGCGCATCAGGTTGAAGGCGGCTGGGATCAGGGCGGCAAAGGCGTCAGCATTGCTGACGTGATGACTGGCGGTTCACACGGCGTTGACCGGGTGATCACCGACGGCGTGCAGCCGGGTCATTTCTACCCGAACCACAAGGGTGTGGAGTTTTACTCCCACTACAAACAGGATGTCGCGCTGTTTGCCGAGATGGGCTTCAAATGTTTCCGAACCTCGATTGCCTGGACCCGTATCTTCCCTAACGGTGACGAGCAACAGCCCAACGAAGCGGGCCTGCAATTCTATGACGACCTGTTTGATGAACTGCTGAAGTATGGCATTGAACCGGTCATCACCCTTTCGCACTTCGAAATGCCTTATCACCTGGTCAAAGAGTATGGCGGCTGGCACAACCGCAAAGTGGTCGACTTCTTTGTGCGCTTCAGCGAAGTGGTGCTGAACCGTTATAAAAGCAAAGTGAAATACTGGATGACCTTCAATGAGATCAACAACCAGCGTAACTGGCAGTATCCGCTGTTTGGTTACTGCTGTTCAGGCGTGATCTTTACCGAACATGAGAAACCTGAACAGGCGATGTATCAGGTGATGCACCACCAGTTTGTTGCCAGTGCAAAAGTGGTGAAACTCGGCCACGACATCAATCCTGACTTTCAGATTGGCTGCATGATCGCCATGGTGCCGGTCTATCCCTTCTCCTGCCACCCGGACGATGTGGTGCTGGCGCAGGAATCGATGCATCAGCGCTATGTGTTCAGTGACGTGCAGATGCGCGGCTACTATCCGGCCTACACCCTGAAAGAGTGGGCGCGCAAGGGTTACGACATTCAGATGGAAGCGGATGATGCCGAGACGCTGCGCCAGGGCTGTGCAGACTATGTGGGTTTCAGCTACTACATGAGCAACGCAGTGAAGACCGATGCCAGCGGCGTTGACGATCCGATCACCGGCTTTGAAGGTGTGGTGAAAAACCCGCATGTGAAAGCGTCAGACTGGGGCTGGCAGATCGATCCGGTTGGCCTGCGCTATGCGATGAACGAGCTGTATGAGCGTTACCAGAAGCCGCTGTTTATTGTTGAAAACGGCTTTGGTGCTATCGATAAGCCAAACGCCAATGGCGTGATTGAAGATGATTACCGCATCGACTATCTGCGTGCGCATATCGAAGAGATGAAGAAAGCTGTGGCGTACGATGGTGTTGAATTAATGGGCTATACGCCGTGGGGCTGCCTCGATTGCGTCTCGTTTACCACCGGCCAGTACGATAAACGTTACGGTTTTATTCATGTGAATAAAAACGATGATGGCAGCGGCGATTTTTCTCGTGGGAAGAAGAAGAGTTTCAGCTGGTATCAGCAGGTTATCGCCAGTAACGGCGAAAACCTTTAAGTCATCACGCCGCATCAGTGGTGAAGTGAGTTAACGCCCACCGGCAGCGTCAATGATGCTGCCGGTGACATAAGAGGCCGCGTCGCTGGCCAGCCAGACGATCGCTTCCGCCACCTCTTCTGCTTCACCGCCGCGTCCCATCGGGATCACGCTGGCAAGCCTGTCTACTCTGCCTGGCTCTCCGCCATCGGCATGCATCTCTGTATAGATAAATCCCGGACGCACGCCGTTGACCCGAATCCCCTGCTGCGCCACTTCCAGCGACAATCCTCTGGTCAGCGTGTCCATCGCCCCTTTTGAAGCGGCGTAATCGACATATTCGCCAGGCGCACCGGTACGCGACGCTGCTGATGAGACGTTGACGATGGAGCCGCCCTGACCGCCGTGATGTGTGCCCATCCGCTTAACCGCCTCACGACAGCAGAGAAAAGACCCAATCACGTTGGTGGCAAAGACCTTGTGCAGGCGTGCCGCATCCAGCTGCTCGGTGCGACACTGCTGAAACAAAATCCCGGCGTTGTTCACCAGCAACGTCAGCGGTTCGGACTGCTGATCGAGCTGCGCAAACATCGCCATCACCTGGGCTTCATCACTGATATCCGCCTGAACAGCAAAGGCTTCACCGCCCTGCTGCCGGATCTGCGCCACCACCTGTTGAGCTTCCGCTTCGCGCTGACGGTAGTTCACCGCAACCCGATAACCCCGGGCGGCCAGTAACAGCGCTGTGGCCCGCCCGATACCGCGGCTGCCACCCGTAACCAGTGCCAGTTTCATGCTGATTCTCCAGTACAAAGGGCCGACGAATCGGCCCTTTATGATTAACGTTTGCCTGCGGGAAAATTACTGATAGTCGCTCATCGGCACGCAGGAGCAGAAGAGATTACGGTCGCCAAACACATCATCCAGACGTTTTACCGTCGGCCAGTATTTGTTGTGGCTGCCCGCCGGGAAGACTGCAAGTTCGCGGCTATAAGGATGTGACCACTCACTGACGATTTCCAGCTGAGTATGCGGCGCATTAACCAGTGGATTGTCATCCAGCGGCCATTCACCTGACGTCACCCGATCAATCTCCATGCGGATCGCCAGCATCGCGTCGATAAAGCGATCCAGTTCGATTTTGCTCTCCGATTCGGTCGGCTCCACCATCAGGGTGCCCGCCACCGGGAAGGACATCGTTGGTGCGTGGAATCCGTAATCGATCAGGCGCTTAGCAATATCCAGCTCACTGATGCCGGTCTGCTCTTTCAGCGGACGGATGTCGAGAATACATTCGTGCGCCACACGACCGTCACGGCCGGTGTAGAGCACCGGATAGGCAGACTGCAGCCGGCGGGCAATGTAGTTGGCATTCAGAATCGCGACCGAGCTGGCCTGTTTCAGCCCTTCCGCGCCCATCATGCGAATGTACATCCAGCTGATTGGCAGAATGGATGCACTGCCAAACGGCGCTGCGGATACGGCGCCCTGCTGCGTCAGCACACCGTCAATCTGCACCACGCTGTGTCCCGGCACAAACGGGGCCAGGTGCGCTTTGACGCCAATCGGTCCCATACCCGGACCGCCGCCGCCGTGCGGAATGCAGAAGGTTTTATGCAGATTCAGGTGCGAGACATCCGCGCCGATATAGCCAGGCGTGGTGATGCCGACCTGCGCATTCATGTTCGCGCCATCCAGATAGACCTGACCGCCATACTGATGCACGATCTGGCACACTTCGCGGATGGTCTCTTCATAAACGCCATGAGTTGACGGGTAAGTCACCATGATGCAGGAGAGCCTGTCGCCCGCCTGAGCCGCTTTCTCGCGCAGATCGCCAAGGTCGATGTTGCCCTGTTTATCGCAGGCCACTACTACCACGTCCATGCCCGCCATCTGGGCTGAGGCCGGGTTAGTACCGTGCGCCGAGCTCGGGATCAGGCAGAGATGACGATCGCCCTCGCCACGGCTTTCGTGATAGCGGCGGATCGCCAGCAGTCCGGCATATTCACCCTGCGCGCCGGAGTTTGGCTGCATACAGAGTGCATCATAGCCGGTGAGCTGCACCAGCCACTGCGAAAGCTGGCCAATCATCTGCAGATAGCCGGAAGCCTGTTCAGCCGGGCAGAATGGATGCAGCTCCGCAAATTCCGGCCAGGTGATCGGGATCATTTCTGCCGCGGCATTGAGCTTCATGGTGCAGGAGCCCAGCGGGATCATCGCCTGATTCAGCGCCAGATCCTTTTTCTCCAGGCTGTGCATGTAGCGCATCATCTCGGTTTCGCTGTGATGACGGTTGAACACCGGATGGGTCAGGATCTCGCTGTGGCGTTGCAGGCCAGCAGGAATTGCATGGCTTTCGCTGGCCACTTCGCTGTCGAGCTTTTCCAGGTCCTGGCCGTGTTCATCACCCAGCAGAATGGCGAACAACGCCAGAATATCTTCGCGGCAGGTGGTTTCATCCAGCGTGATACCCACGGCATTATGGATGTCGCTACGCAGGTTAACGCCAAAGCTCAGGGCGCGGTTCAGCACGGCGGCTTTATCCGCCACTTCCACCGTCAGCGTATCGAACCAGTGCTGATGGCGCAGCTTCAGGCCGCCCTGTTGCAGTCCCGCCGCCAGAATGTTGGTGAAGCGATGAATGCGTGAGGCAATGCGCTTCAGGCCCGCCGGGCCGTGGAATACCGCATAGAGACCGGCGATGTTTGCCAGCAGCACCTGCGACGTACAGATGTTGGAGTTGGCCTTTTCACGCCGGATATGTTGTTCACGGGTCTGCATCGCCATACGCAGCGCTGTGTTGCCCGCCGCATCACGTGAAACACCAATGATACGGCCTGGCATAGAGCGTTTATGCTCGTCGCGGCTGGCGAAGAATGCCGCGTGAGGGCCGCCGTAGCCCATTGGCACGCCGAAGCGCTGAGCTGAACCAAAGACAATGTCTGCACCCTGTTTGCCTGGCGCTTCCAGTAACACCAGCGACATAAAGTCCGCCGCCACGCTGACCACCACTTTGCGGGCTTTCAGTCCGGCAATCAGCGCGCTGTAATCGTGCGCTTCGCCGGTGGTGCCCACCTGTTGCAGCAGCACACCAAACAGGTCGTCATGATCGGGTGCTTTGTCCGCGCTATCAATAATCAGTTCGAAACCGAACGTCTCCGCACGGGTGCGGACCACATCCAGCGTCTGCGGATGGATATCATCGGCAATGAAGAATTTATTGGCATTTTTGAGTTTACTGACGCGTTTTGCCATCGCCATCGCTTCAGCGGCAGCAGTTGCTTCGTCCAGCAGTGAGGCGGACGCGATATCCATGCCGGTAAGATCCAGCGTCAGCTGCTGGAAGTTCAACAGCGCTTCCAGACGGCCCTGGGAGACCTCAGGCTGATACGGGGTATAGGCGGTGTACCAGCCCGGATTCTCCAGCATATTACGCAGGATGACCGGCGGGGTGATCACCGCGCTGTATCCCATACCGATCCAGGATTTGTAACGCAGATTCTGGCTGGCAATCGCTTTCAGTTCGGCCAGAGCCTGCTGTTCAGTGGCGGCTTCGCCAACCGCTGGCGGGCCAGGCAGCTGAATGTCTGCCGGCACAATCGTGCTGATTAACGCTTCCAGCGAACGGGCACCAATAGCGTCAAGCATCTGCGCCTGCTGCTCAGGTGAAGGACCGATATGGCGCTCAATGAATGCACCGTTGTGTTCAAGCTGGCTGAGAGTCTGAGTCATTAGCAGTAAATCCTGAATCGGGCTGGGGGAACCGGAGAGCAAACATAAATCTGCGGCCTCTTTGTGAGGCCGCCTGACGACTACTCGTCGATGGAGGCTTTGTAAGCATCCGCATCCAGCAGCGTGTCGATTTCAGACGCGTTGCTGGCTTTGATTTTGAATAACCAGCCGCCTTCATAAGGCTCGCTGTTGACCTGCTCCGGTGAGTCAGTCAGTGCTTCGTTGACCGCCACAATCTCACCGCTGATCGGCGCATAGATATCTGAAGCCGCTTTAACGGATTCCGCGACCGCGCACTCTTCACCGGCGGCAAACGTCGCGCCCACTTCCGGCAGATCGACAAACACCATGTCGCCCAGTAACTCCTGCGCGTGTTCAGTGATACCCACGGTGTAGCTGCCATCTTCTTCTTTGCGCACCCACTCGTGGCTGTCGCGGTACTTCAACGTATTCGGCACATTGCTCATTGGCCATTTCTCCTGAATAAAATTTACTGAGCGACCGGTTTACCGGCGCGGACAAAAACGGGACGGGTAACCTGGACCGGCATCTGGCGGTTACGGATCTCAACGATGGCGGTGCTGCCGACTGAGGCCGGTACGCGCGCCAGGGCGATGCTGCAACCCAGCGTCGGAGAGAAAGAGCCACTGGTGATGATCCCCTCCTGCGGCTGCCCCTGGTCATCGGTGAAACGCACCGGCAAGCCGTTACGCAGCACCCCTTTTTCTGTGAGGATGAGTCCTACCAGCTTTTCGGTACCGCGTTCACGCTGCAGTTCCAGCGCTTCCCGGCCGATGAAATCGCGGTCAGCAGGTTCCCAGCAGACCGTCCAGCCCATGTTGGCAGCCAGCGGTGAAACGCCTTCATCCATCTCCTGACCATACAGATTCATACCCGCTTCCAGACGCAGAGTGTCACGTGCGCCCAGTCCGGCAGGTTTTACGCCAGCGGCCAGCAGACGCTGCCAGAAATCGGCCGCCTCCTCTGCGGGCATAGCAATCTCATATCCCGCTTCGCCGGTATAGCCGGTGGTGGCGATAAACAGGTCGCCTGACTGCACGCCGAAAAATGGCTTCATGCCGGCAACAGCCTGACGCTGCTCCTCGCTGAACAGCGTCTGAGCCTTCTGCTGCACCTGCGGACCCTGCACGGCAATCAGCGCCAGGTCGTCGCGCTCCGTCAGCGTAATGCCATAGCCCTGCGCGTGTTGCGTGATCCAGGCGAGATCGTTTTCACGGGTGGCAGAGTTCACCACCAGCCGGAAGAACTCTTCGCTCATAAAGTAAACAATCAAATCGTCAATGACGCCACCCGAGGCATTCAGCATCCCGGTGTAGAGCGCTTTGCCTGGCTGGGTCAGTTTTGCCACATCATTTGCCAGCAGGTAGCGCAGGAATTCACGGGTACGCGGGCCTGTCAGGTCGACGATGGTCATGTGAGAGACATCAAACATACCGGCGTCGGTGCGCACCACATGATGTTCATCCATCTGGGAGCCATAGTGCAGCGGCATCATCCAGCCATGAAAATCCACCATGCGGGCACCGCAGGCCTGATGCTGTTCAAACAGAGGTGTTTGCTGAGTCATAACCATCCTGTGCAGAAGCGAGTAAGTGCAAAAGTGCGCCGGAATTCAGTGCCGACGCAAACGTTCTCTTATGGCTGACGTTACCACCGAATCTGACGATTAACCATAAGCAAACCGGGGTCGAAAGCAGAGGCACAGCCTAACCAGGAACGGCTGCCAACAGGATATAAAACTGCAATTTTGTGATTAATCGCGCAATAAATGCAGGGATTTTAAATATACGCAGCAAATTTATGCGGGATGGCGTTCAGGATGTTAAAAAAATCCCGCGCCCAGCGGACAGAAGAATGAGAAAAAGTAATGCAAATTAGCCCGCAAAATTAGAATAAATCAAACGAAGACCTGTGCTGGTGCAGCGTTGCCTTTTTGTGGTGCAGAGCGGTGTCAGGCATAAAAAAAGCCAGCAGAAGCTGGCTTATCAGAAGGGCGGATTTAGCGTAGCCAGGCGGGCAGATCATTCAGGCCCATCGCCTGCTTCAGCATCATGGGTTTGACACCCGGCAGACGGTCAGCCAGTTTCAGACCCACGTCGCGCAGCAATTTTTTCGCCGGGTTATTGCCTGCGAACATTTCACGGAAGCCCTGCATTCCCGCCAGCATCATTGCGGCGCTGTGCTTACGGCTGCGCTCATAGCGTCGCAGATAGAGGTGCTGACCAATATCTTTGCCCTGCTGATGCAGGCGGCGAATCTCACCGATCAGCTCGGCGGCATCCATAAACCCAAGGTTAACGCCCTGACCCGCCAGCGGATGAATGGTGTGAGCCGCATCGCCCACCAGCGCCAGACGGTGTGCCGCGAAGTTGCGGGCATAGCGCGCCACCAGCGGAAACGATTTGCGCTCGCTTTCCAGCTGGCACAGGCCGAGCCGCATATCAAACGCCACCGAGAGCTGCTGATTGAACAGCGCTTCCGGCATGGTTTCCAGACGGCTCGCTTCCTGCGGCGAGAGCGACCAGACGATGGAACTGAGATGCGGATCCTGCATCGGCAGGAAAGCCAGAATGCCGTCGCCGTGGAACACCTGGCGCGCTACTGCGTCGTGCGGCTTCTCAGTGCGGACATTAGCCACTAACGCATGGTGATCGTAATCCCAGAAGGTCAGCGGAATATCGGCTTTGTTGCGCAGCCAGGAGTTAGCGCCGTCAGCGGCAATCATTAATCGCGCACTTAACATGCTGCCATCCTGCAGGGTAACAAAGGCTTCGTTGTCACCAAACGCGACCTGCTGTAACTGCGAAGGTGCCATTATCGTCACGTCGCTGCAGGCGCTGGCACGTTGCCAGAGCGCATTGTGGATCACCGGGTTTTCGATGATATGTCCCAGATGCGACAGGCCCTGCTGCTCATCATCAAAGGCGATGGAGCCGAAACTGTCCTTATCCCACACTTCCATACCGTGATAAGCGCTGGCGCGCAGCGAGAGAATGGTCGACCAGACATCCAGCTTCTGCAGCAGCCGTTCGCTGGCGGCATTGATTGCCGACACGCGAACTGACGGTGACGCACTCAGCGCCAGCGGTGGCTCCGGTGATTTTTCCAGTACGGCGATGCGCAGTCCGCTGCCCTGCAAGCCGCAGGCCACCGCCAGTCCCACCATACCGCCACCGGCAATCACCACATCAAAAGTTTGCATCTGAGCCTCTTTATTAACGCTTAACCCAGCCAAGCGTGCGCTCAGCCAGTTGATTTCTTAACCACGGCAGATGATCCATCGCCAGCAGGCCCAGGTTACGTCCTGCCACCAGCGGGCCATAGCGATTCGCAAAGACGCGAACCAGTCCGTCGGTGATACCGATGGTGGCGGCGCGGTCGGGCTGACGACGCTGCTGGTAATGATGCAGCACCGCATAGCTGCCGGGGTCCTGCTGCTGCCGATGGGCGGCTGCCAGCGTTTCAGCCAGCGACATCACATCTCGCAGGCCCAGGTTGAAGCCCTGCCCGGCAATCGGATGCAGCGTCTGCGCCGCATTGCCCACCACCGCCACGCGATGCGTCACTGGCGACATCGCCCGGTGCAGCGCCAGCGGGTAATACTCACGCTGGCCGGTGTGGGTAAATTTACCCAGCCGCCAGCCAAAGGCACGCTGCAGCTGGCGGAGGAATTCGGCATCGCTCCACTGCTCAATGCGTTCACGCTGCGAAACCGGATGACACCAGACCAGCGACAGGCGATTGCCGGACATCGGCAACAGCGCCAGTGGGCCATGTTCGGTAAAACGTTCAAATGCCATGCCCTGATGAGGCAGCGCGGTGGAGACATTGGCAATCACGGCAAGCTGTTCATAGTCGTCTCTTTGCCACTGAATGCCGCACGAAGCCGCCAGTGCAGAGCGCGTGCCATCCGCCGCCACCAGCAGTTTGCCGCTGAGTGGTTCGCCACTGTCCAGCGTCACCTCAACCTGCTGCTCATGGCGGTTAGCCTGGATGACACGAGCCGGACAGCGCAGCGTTACGCCGGGTGCTTTTTTCAGTTCCGCAAACAGACGCTGACCGACGTCAAACAGCTCGACAACCTGTCCCAGCGCCGGAATAGCGTAGTCAGCCGCCGCCAGCGACACAAAACCGGCGTGACCGCGATCGGAGACATGAATGTCGGTAATCGGCGTGGCACAACGGGCGATGTGCTGCCACAGATTGATGTCCGCAAGCTGCTGGCAGGTACCGGCAGAGAGCGCAATAGCGCGGCCATCGAAACCGGGATGCGCCCGGCTGCCAGGCTCGCTGCTCTCTATCAGCGTTACCGGCAGTGTGCCCTGGGTCAGATGGGAGATCGCCAGCGCCAGCGTCGCCCCGGTCATGCCGCCACCGGCAATCAGAATCGTCATGCCTGTTTTGCCGCCGCCATCAATGCTTCAATCTCATCCGCCTCTTTCACGACGCTGTCGGTGAGATTTTCAATGCCATCTTCAGTGATCACAATGTCATCTTCGATTCGGATACCAATGCCGCGATACTGCGCGGGCACGTCGGCATCCGGTGCGATATAAAGACCCGGCTCGACGGTTAACACCATGCCAGGCTCCAGTACGCGGTCGCGGCTCGGGGTGCCGTAGTGGCCGACATCATGCACATCCAGCCCCAGCCAGTGGCCCAGGCCATGCATATAGAACTGACGATGGACTTCCTCGGCGATCAATGTATCGACGTCGCCCTCCAGGATGCCCAGCTCCACCAGCCCGGTGACCATGATGCGCACCACTTCATCATTCACTTCACGAATGCTGATGCCTGGCCGGAACAGTTCAAGCGAGCGGTTGAGGCAAGCCAGCACGATGTCATAAATCGCGCGCTGCGCCGGGCTGAATTTGCCGTTAACCGGGAAGGTGCGGGTGATATCGCCTGCATAGCCGTGGAACTCACAGCCTGCATCGATCAGCACCAGATCGCCGTCGCGCATTTCGCTTTCGTTTTCGGTGTAGTGCAGAATGCAGCCGTTAACTCCGGCACCCACAATGGTGTTATAGGAGGGAAAACGCGCGCCGTGACGGTTAAATTCGTGCTGAATTTCCCCTTCGAGCTGATACTCGAACAGGCCTGGCCGACAGGCTTGCATGGCGCGGGTATGCGCCAGTGCACTGATTTTCCCGGCGCGACGTAACAGTTCAATCTCATCCGCATCTTTAAACAGGCGCATCTCATGCACCCAGGGACGCCAGTCAGTGAGGGTATCGGGCGCACTGAGATGCTGGCGGAAGCCGCGACGCAGCTTATCCAGCGCGCTGAACACCAGTGTGTCCGCGTGGGCATATTCGCCCTGCGCATGGTAAACCACATCCAGGCCATTCAGCAGCAGGTGCAGCTGGTCACCAATATCATTCCAGGGTAAAGCGCGATCGACGCCCAGTTTGTCGGGTGCGGCCTCCTGACCCAGGCGACGGCCAGACCAGGTTTCCGCCGCAGGATCGCGCACGCGGTTAAACAACACGCTGTGGTTATGATTCTCATCGCTTTTGATCAGCACCAGCAACGCCTGCGGCTCGTTAAAACCGGTGAAATACCAGAAGTCGCTGCTCTGGCGGAACGGATATTCGGTGTCATTACTGCGCATCACTTCTGGCGCAGCAAAGATTAACGCTGCGCTGCCAGGCACCATCTTCGCCAGCAGCGCCTGACGACGCTGCAGGAATCGTTCCAGTGAAATCATCTCTGCACTCCCTGTAAACTGACCGGTTAAACTCGTTGACCTGAAATTAGTGTAGCGTCGGTTTTTGCACTTCTGGCGCGGTTGGCTGCGGGCGGGTGAACGTATCGTGGCACAGCAGCGCGGCGACACGTACATACTCAATCACCTCCTCCAGCGACTGCTCCAGCTCCTCCTGGTCTTCATCTTCTTCGTAACCGAGCTGTGCGATGGTGCGCAGATCATCGATTGCTTCGCCGGTTTCGCCGGTGACTTTATCCAGTTTAGGCTGTGTTACGCCCAGGCCGAGCAGAAAATGGTTAACCCAGCCCGCCAGCGCGTCGGCACGATCAAATACAGTGATGTCGTCGTCAGCAGGCAGCAGCAGCTGAAACAGGAAGCCTTCATCTTCCAGCGTGGTCGCCGTATGCTCGTGTAGTTCCGCCAGCGGCACGGCAAGAGTGTGTGAAAACGCCATGCCTTCGTTAGCCAGATCGTGTACCAGCGTCTTCCAGCTGGTGTCCTGGTTACCACCGCAGAGGATGCCGCTCAGCAGGCCATGCATTTCCGCGGGCGTCATTCCAACGCCCTGCTGTGAGAGCACCGCCGCGAGCGCGTTGTAATCGGGGGTTGCGTTCTGTAAGGACATAAGTTTTCATCGTCGTTGGCAGAATAAGTTCGTGTTATGCTACCACTAGCTGCCTCAAGGTTTCCAGAAAAGGGGTTGTATCTTATTTCGTGGGTCTATATAGTTGCCCGCCTCCCAAGCCATTGACTGCTAAGGGAGTTGCGAGCGAAGTAATCAGTCAGGAAGGTGGCATGTCTGCACAACCGGTAGATTTACAAATTTTTGGTCGTTCGTTGAGAGTAAATTGTCCGCCAGAGCAGCAAGATGCGCTCAATAGCGCGGCTGAAGATCTCAATCAACGGTTGCAAGATCTAAAAGTTCGCACTAGAGTCACCAATACAGAACAACTGGTGTTCATCGCCGCGTTAAACGTCTGCCACGAGCTGGCGCAAGAGAAAGTGAAAACGCGCGATTATGCTGCTAATATGGAACAGCGTATCCGTATGTTGCAGCAGACGATTGAACAGGCATTAGTTGAGCAGGGTCGCATCTCTGAGCGTGAGGGTGCGAAGTTCGAATAAAACTTCATGGTTGCTATACTTAAGTAACGGTGAGGTAAATTTTCTCTGAGATGTTTGCATGTGGGCCAGTCCCCTGAGCCGATATTTCGAAAAAACAGAATGTGACGCTCGTAACCTGTGTGCATGCTCGGTTCGTCCGAGAAGCCTGATGGTTATGACGGCATGTTCACCTTGAACCAAGGGTTCAAGGGTTACAGCCTACGGCGGCATCTCGGAGATCTCTCTTCCTGTAGTCCTGCTTTTTTCCCCTGACTGACATGTTATAGTCGCTCAACAGCGACTTATCCGGCGGGGAAATCATGTCTGAACCTTCCATGTCTGAACCTTCAATGACCCAGCGTCAGGCGATTCGCCAGCATGTGCGACATCTGCGACGGGCACTTACCGATGAGCAGCAAACGCAGGCCGCTGAGCAGCTCGCTGAACATGCGCTCAACTACGCCCCGGTGACTGAAGCGCGCAATATCGCCCTGTTTCTGTCGGTGGATGGCGAACTGAATACCCGCCCGCTGATTGCCCGCCTCTGGCATCTGAAGAAAACGGTCTGTCTGCCGGTTTTACACCCCTTCTCCCCCGGTAATTTGTTGTTTCTGCGCTACTCGCCCGATACTCCATTGCTCAAAAATAAGCTGCGCATTCCTGAACCGCCGCTGGATATCCGGCAGGTGATTACCCTTGATCAACTGGATCTGATGATGGTGCCGCTGGTGGCGTTTGATCAGCATGGACAGCGTCTGGGGATGGGCGGCGGCTTTTATGATCGCACCCTGCAGAACTGGCGGCAGCACGGTTTTTTGCCGGTGGGCCTGGCACACGATTGTCAGCAGGTCGATAGCCTGCCGGTGGCAGAATGGGATGTGCCTTTGCCGGCGGTAATGACGCCATCAAAACTCTGGCAGTGGGAGTAGAAGAGTCGCTTTTGCAGACAAGTGAAAACCCATACCTGGGCGCATCTGGCAGCAATGAAATAGCTTAACGCGCAGGGAACATGGTCAGAAGAGGAAAGCGTCCCGCCGCCCGGATAAAAACGCCGGGAGCGTTTTTAAACAACGCAACGCGTTGGCCCGGTTACGGGCGCACCTCAGGGATGAGGTGCGTAATCGCGCGGGACGGGCATGCCATGGATGGCGGCTTTTGCATCTTTCCGATCTGACCGTGTTCTCTTCGCAGTCTCGGTCTTACAGCAAATCGGGACAGCCTGTATTAACTACCTGAAGAGACGCGACTAAGCGCCTGTTCAGGTTGGTAGCGCTTAGTAAAGCAGACGGGCGCGGATAGTACCCGGAATCGCCTTCATCAGTTGCAGCGCGTTCTCAGCCACTTCCGGCTCTGCATCAATGTCGATCACCACATAGCCCATAAACGGCGAGGTTTGCAGATACTGGGCGGCGATGTTGATGCCCTGCTCGGCAAAAATCTGGTTGATGGCCGTCAGCACGCCAGGGCGGTTCTCATGGATATGCAGCAGACGACTGGCGCTGATACCGTGAATCGGCAGTGACACTTCGGGGAAGTTAACAGCCGAGAGAGTCGAGCCGTTATCGGAGTATTTCGCCAGCTTGCCCGCCACTTCAATGCCGATGTTCTCCTGCGCTTCTTCCGTCGAGCCGCCAATGTGCGGCGTCAGAATCACGTTGTCGAACTCACTCAGTGGAGAGATAAACGGCTCGCTGTTGGTAGCTGGCTCGCTCGGGAAGACGTCGATGGCTGCGCCACCCACATGCTTGCTGGCCAGCGCATCGCACAGCGCCGGGATATCCACCACCGTGCCGCGTGAGGCGTTAATCAGCAGCGCGCCAGGCTTCATCTGCGCCAGCTGCTCTGCACCAATCATATCCTGTGTAGAGACGGTTTCCGGCACGTGCAGGCTGACCACATCGCTCATGTTGAGGAGATCGGCCAGATGGCGTACCTGCGTGGCATTACCCAGCGGCAGCTTGTTTTCAATGTCGTAGAAGAAAACATGCATACCCAGGCTTTCTGCCAGCACGCCCAGCTGCATTCCGATGTGGCCGTAACCGATAATACCCAGTTTTTTGCCACGCGCTTCAAATGAGCCTTTGGCAATCTTATTCCAGATGCCACGGTGTGCTTTCGCATTCGCTTCCGGGATGCCACGCAGCATCAGCAGCATCTCACCAATCACCAGCTCCGCAACCGAGCGGGTATTTGAGAACGGCGCATTGAACACGGGAATACCCCGGCTGGCAGCCGCCTGCAGATCAACCTGGTTGGTGCCGATACAGAAACAGCCAACGGCGACCAGCTTTTCAGCCGCCGCAAAAATCTCTTCAGTGAGCTGGGAGCGGGAACGGATACCAATAAAGTGTGCATCACGGATCGATGCTTTTAACGCGTCGGAATCCAGTGCGCCCTTATGGAATTCGATGTTGGTATAGCCTGCAGCCCGCAGGTTCTCCAGCGCGCTCTGATGGACACCTTCCACCAGCAGGAACTTAATCTTATCTTTTTCCAGTGATACCTTTGCCATTTCCCGATCCTATTCAGCATTCAATGAGGACTACCATAAGCCAGCCTTCTGTCAAAATATCAAAAAAATCGCGTCGGGCAATACAAACGATTGCCCGGCCGCCAGCACGGCAGCGGCTGACGGCAGCACATTGCCGGACAAAATAAGGAGGTCGGACTGGAAGAGAGAACGAACCCGCTGCCGATGACGGTTATGTGACATAAGTCACCAAATTTCACCGCAGCGAGAAAAGATGATTTGCAGGCAGAAATAACCGACGCCGCATCGACGCCGGACAGATCATTTTTTGATGGTTTTCACGCCATCAGGCCCGCCAATCAGTGCAATATCGGCACCACGCGCGGCAAAAAGGCCCACGGTAACGACGCCAGGCAAGGCGTTGATGGTTTTTTCCAGCTCAATGGGATCGAGAATGCGCAGATTATGCACATCGAGAATAATGTTGCCGTTATCGGTGACCACGTTCTGACGATACTCAGGCAAACCGCCCATTTTCACCAGCTGACGCGCCACATAACTGCGCGCCATCGGGATCACCTCGACCGGCAGCGGGAAACGGCCCAGCACATCGACCTCTTTTGAAGCGTCAGCGATACAGATAAAGGTTTCAGCCACGGCGGCCACGATCTTTTCGCGCGTCAGCGCCGCGCCGCCGCCTTTGATCATCTGCATCTGTGGGTTGATCTCATCCGCGCCATCTACGTACACCGACAGCAGGTCAATCTCGTTCAGGTCGAACACCTGAATACCCAGGCTCTTCAGCTTCTGGGTTGAGGCATCCGAGCTGGAGACGGCACCTTCAATCTGATGCCTGACCGTGGCAAGCGCATCGATAAAGTGGGCAGCGGTGGATCCGGTGCCCACACCAACAACGGTGCCCGGCTGCACGTACTCAAGTGCAGCCCAGCCAACGGCTTTTTTCAGTTCATCCTGGGTCATGGTATGTTTAAAACCTGTGCGACAACGAAGTGCGCGTAGTATAAAACAAGGCTTGCTGAAAATGCTCGGCTGACCGACGTGGATTTATCGCTTTGGAAGCCAGCCCACAAAAAACAAGAGAGCCATCACAGGTGATACTTTTGTGGCATAGTGACATCCATCCTGAAGGAGAGAGAAGAATAATGAAACGCCCGGATTATCGAACGCTTCAGGCGCTGGATTCAGTGATCCGCGAACGCGGATTTGAGCGTGCCGCTCAAAAATTATGTATCACCCAGTCAGCGGTTTCACAGCGTATCAAGCAGCTGGAGAATCTGTTTGGTCAGCCGCTGCTGGTGCGAACCGTGCCACCACGTCCGACCGAACAGGGTCAGAAACTGCTGGCGTTGCTGCACCAGGTGGAACTGCTGGAAGAGGAGTGGCTGGGCGATGAGAACAGTGGCACCACGCCACTGCTGCTGTCGCTGGCGGTCAATGCCGACAGTCTGGCGACCTGGCTGCTGCCTGCGCTGAAGGATGTGCTGGCAGATTCACCCGTACGCCTGAATCTGCAGGTCGAAGATGAAACCCGCACCCAGGAGCGTCTGCGTCGTGGTGAAGTGGTGGGTGCGGTGAGTATTCAGCCGCAGCCGCTGCCCAGTTGCCTGGTGGATCAGCTCGGTGCGCTCGACTACCTGTTTGTGGCATCGCGCGACTTTGCCGATCGCTTCTTCCCCAACGGCGTCACCCGCTCTGCCCTGCTGAAAGCGCCTGCGGTGGCGTTTGACCATCTTGATGATATGCATCAGGCCTTCCTGCAACAGAACTTTGATCTCTCACCGGGCAGTGTGCCCTGCCACATCGTGAACTCCTCTGAAGCCTTTGTGCAGATGGCGCGACAGGGTTCGACCTGCTGTATGATCCCGCATCTGCAGATTGAGCGTGAGCTGGCGAGCGGTGAGTTAATAGATCTGACGCCAGGCTTGTGTCAGCGCCGGATGCTCTACTGGCATCGTTTTGCGCCGGAAAGCCGGTTAATGCGTCGGGTGACCGATGCGCTGATTGCGCATGGACATCGGGTACTGCGTCAGGATGACGTCGCAGCCTGAAAACAAAAACGGGGCGAAAGCCCCGTTTTTACTGCTGACAAATTATGCCCCGAACGGCTGTAAGGATGGATTGGCTCAGGGAACAAGGTCAGATCGGAAAGGCGCTTAAGCCAATCCCTGGCCGCTCGGCCCGCGCCGTCCATGGCGCGGGACGCTTTCCTCCTCTGACCATGTTCCCTTCGCTTTGAATTTATTCATTGCGGTCAGATCCTGAGATTCATCGGCAGTCTTAACGGGGCATCAGCCCCATTTTGCACTATGGCGTATTGGGCTTGATCTCAAACACCACATCAACCTGATCGTCAAAGTTGATGCTCTGCTGATCGTAGGTCTCCTGCGCCGAGGTATCTGCCGCTGCAGCCGCTTTATACATACGGTTCATCGGCATCGGCTGATAGTTAGCGACCTGATAACGAATGCTGTAGATCGATCCCAGCTTCGCGTTAAAGCCTTCAGCCAGCTGTGATGCCTGCTGAGTCGCATTTTTAATCGCTGCTTTACGCGCCTGCTCTTTGTAGCTCTCCGGATTTGCCACGCCTAACTCGACGCTACGCACCTCATTCAGACCGGACTTCAGCGCCCCGTCCAGCAGATCATTCAGCTTGTCCAGCTGACGCAGGGTTACCTGCACCTGACGCACCGCACGGTAGCCTTTCAGGACTGATTTACCCTCTTTGGTGTAATCGTACTCAGGCTGGGTGCTCAGGTTTGCCGCATCAATATCTTTCTTCTCAATGCCGTTTTTTTGCAGAAAATCGAAATATTGTGCAACCCGGCTATCCGCCTGCTTTTTCGCATCTGCGGCATCTTTTGACGACACGTTCACCACGATAGAGAGCGTGGCGATATCGGGACGGGCATCGACCGTTGCCTTGCCTGAGGTCACCACGTGTGGCCCGTTCGGTAACTCATCAGCGTGTACGCCAGGCAATGCCCCGGCGCTCATGATTGCGGCCAGAGCCAATGCTTTCAGTTTCATGAAAGTCCTCCTTGAAAAGGTACTATGACGGCTTCCAACCGGCGAAGCCCAACAGCGCATCGGTATGCGCCATGCTTTGAGTGGTCATTATGGCAAAAGTTCGGCCTCCGCGCGGCAATAACCGCACCGGATCGACGTTGGGATCAAAATCCGGCAATGCCCTGGCGCGCCAGTTGCAGGGCGATAAACCACATCACCGCGCCTACCAGCAGGTTAATGATGCGCTGGGCTTTGGCGGTGCGCAGGCGTGGTGACAGCCAGGCGGCCAGCAGCGCCAGACCAAAGAACCACAGGATCGACGCACTGATGGTGCCCAGCGCAAACCACTGACGCGCGGTGGTGGTCGGCAACTGACCGCCAAGACTGCCCAGCACCACAAAGGTATCGAGATAGACGTGCGGATTGAGCCAGGTCACTGCCAGCAGCGTCGCGATAATGCGTCCCCTGCTCTGCTTTAATGGCTCACCATCCGCCAGATCGGCGTCGCCGCGAAAAGCGCTACGCAGTGCGCCCCAGCCATACCACAACAGAAAGGCTACGCCCGCCCAGGTGATCACCATCAGCAGCAGTGGAGACTGGCTCAGCAAGGCACTGCCGCCAAAGATCCCACCGCAGATCAGCAGAATATCACTCAGCGAGCAGAGGGCCGCCGTCATCAGATGATACTGACGCTTTACGCCCTGATTCATGACAAAAGCGTTCTGCGGTCCCAGCGGCAGAATCAGCGCGGCGCCCAGGGCAAGCCCCTGAAAATAGAGAGATAACACAGGATTATTTCCTCACATCGTTAGAGGAGGAGAAGTATAAAGAGAGAGGATGATTAGCGGAAATTGAAAGAATTAATCTGCGATTAGCAAAATGAATGGGCGACAGACGCCGCCCACTGAAAGATTACTGTGGCTGAACCTGGGTTGCTTCTGCTTCAGGCGCCGGCTTCTGATGCAGATGCACATCCATCTGCGGATAAGGAATACCAATCCCTTTTCCATCCAGCGCACGCTTAAAGTTCTTCAGCAGATCCCAGTAAACGTCCTGCAGGTCGCCGCTGTTGCTCCAGCAACGCACCACAAAGTTCATAGAGGAGGCTGCCAATTCGTTAAGACCGATCTGAATACCTTTATCTTTCAGCACGCGGCTATCCGCTTCTACAACCTGTTGCAGTAAGGCGATCACTTCATCCACATCCGCCTCGTAAGCCACGCCAATGATAAATTCATTACGGCGAACCGGTTCACGCGAGAAGTTGACGATGTTCCCGCTGATGATCTTGCCGTTTGGCACCACCACGATTTTGCCGTCTGCCGTTCTCAGCGTGGTGGAGAAAATCTGCACATGCAGCACGGTTCCCATAACGCCGCCCAGATCGACGAACTCGCCGGTGCGAAACGGACGGAAAGTGACCAGCAGAACGCCTGCAGCAAGGTTAGAGAGTGACCCCTGCAGCGCCAGACCCACGGCCAGACCCGCAGCACCCAGCACGGCAATCACCGAGGCGGTCTGCACACCGATGCGTCCCAGCGCTGCGATAACGGTGAAGGCGATAACCCCATAGCGCACCAGTGCGGAGAGGAAGTCCGCCACGGTAGCGTCTATGTGACGGGCGCGCAGCAGGCGATTTACGGCATTAGAAATGATACGGGCGATAATCATCCCGATAATAATGATGGCAATAGCTGCAACGATATTTACGGCATAGCTGATGATCAGCGCCTGATTGCGAACCAGCCAGTTACCTGCGTTGTTTAAGCCGTCGACGACGTGTAACTCTTCCATTAATAAGCCCTGTTGTTAGATTCCCACCGGGAATGAAAAAACTGCCAGATGACATCCGACACCCTGCCATCAAGGGTAATCAATTATCTCCTTAAGCGCCAAACCGACCGGCGTTTAACCCTGTTTTTCCAGAAATTGTGCATAAAAAAAGGCCCTTTCGGGCCTTTTTTGTACGGTAACGACTCTTCAGTTACAGCACGTCGACAGCGTTAAGCTCTTTGAAAGCCTGCTCCAGACGCACTACCATAGAGGCCTGGGCTGAACGCAGCCAGACGCGTGGGTCGTAGTATTTTTTGTTTGGCTTGTCAGCGCCTTCCGGGTTACCCAGCTGCGACTGCAGATAGCCTTCGTTCTTTTTGTAGTACTGGAGGATGCCGTCCCAGGTTGCCCATTGGGTATCGGTATCGATGTTCATCTTGATCACGCCGTAGCTGATAGACTCTTCGATTTCTGCAGCAGAAGAACCTGAACCGCCGTGGAAAACGAAGTCCAGCGCGTTGTGCGGCAGGCCATGTTTTTCACACACATATTTCTGCGAATCGCGCAGAATGGTCGGAGTCAGTTTCACGTTACCTGGCTTGTAAACGCCATGTACGTTACCGAATGAAGCCGCAATGGTGAAGCGCGGGCTGATAGCATTCAGTTTTTCGTACGCGTAGTTCACATCTTCTGGCTGGGTGTACAGTGCAGATGCGTCCATGTGGCTGTTATCAACGCCATCTTCTTCACCACCGGTGCAGCCCAGTTCGATTTCCAGCGTCATGTCGAGTTTCGCCATGCGCGCCAGATATTTGCTGCTGATCTCGATGTTCTCTTCCAGTGACTCTTCTGACAGGTCGATCATGTGAGAAGAGAAGAGTGGCTTACCGTTTTTCTGGAAGTACTCTTCACCTGCGTCCAGCAGACCGTCGATCCATGGCAGCAGTTTCTTGGCACAGTGGTCAGTGTGCAGGATAACCGGCACGCCATACTGCTCAGCCATCAGGTGAACATGGTGTGCACCCGCGATAGCGCCGAAAATTGCCGCGCCCTGTGGTTTGTCCGTCTTGAAGCCTTTACCCGCGATAAATGCAGCACCGCCGTTAGAGAACTGGATGATGATTGGCGCTTTAACTTTCGCCGCTGCTTCCAGTGCCGCATTGATGGAGTCGGTGCCGACGCAGTTTACGGCTGGCAGTGCGAATTTGTTCTCTTTCGCAACTTTGAAGATCTTCTGTACGTCATCACCAGTGACAACGCCGGGTTTTACGAAATCAAAAATTTTAGACATGATTGTGTCCTGTTTCGTGACCGTTGTTCCCCTTGAGGAACGTCGATTTAAACGCCCAGACGGGCAAGACTTCAGGCGATGCCGCCAGGCATCGCCCCCAAAGGATTACTGCTTCGCACGCTCTTCCAGCATGGCAACTGCAGGCAGTTTTTTGCCTTCCACGAACTCAAGGAACGCGCCGCCGCCGGTAGAGATGTAGGAAATTTTGTCTTCGATGCCGAACAGGTCGATAGCCGCTAAGGTATCGCCGCCGCCTGCAACAGAGAAGGCATCGCTGTCTGCAATGGCGTTAGCCACGATCTCGGTGCCTTTACGGAAATTAGGGAACTCAAACACGCCCACCGGGCCGTTCCACAGGATGGTTTTAGCATCCTTCAGGATGGCAGCCATCGCCTGTGCGGTTTCATCACCAAAGTCCATAATCTCTTCGTTATCCGCAACTTCAGAAACCTTTTTCACGGTAGCGGTCGCAGTTTCAGAGAATTCTGTGCCGACACGTGAGTCAGTTGGAACCGGAATACCGTGCTGATCGCGCAGGCCTTTAGCCGCTTCAACGAAGTCTGGCTCATACAGAGATTTGCCGACGTTGTTGTCGATAGCGACGAAGGTGTTGGCAATGCCGCCGCCCACAATCACGGTGTCCGCGATTTTGACCAGAGATTGCAGCACGTCAAATTTGGTAGAGACTTTAGAGCCCCCTACCACAGCCACCAGCGGACGCTCCGGGTTGCTCATGACTTTACCCAGCGCTTCCAGTTCTGCAGAGAGCAGCGGGCCAGCACAGGCGATAGGGGCAAATTTGCCGACGCCGTGGGTAGAAGCCTGCGCGCGGTGCGCGGTACCAAAGGCGTCCATCACAAATACGTCGCACAGAGCAGCATATTTTTTAGACAGCGCTTCGTCATCTTTCTTTTCGCCTTTGTTAAAGCGAACGTTTTCCAGCACAACCAGTTCGCCAGCGCCGACTTCAACGCCATCGAGGTAATCTTTTGCCAGGGTCACGGTGGTGCCGCTAAGCTTGTCTTTCAGGTAGTTAACTACCGGCAGCAGCGAGAACTCTTCATTGTATTCACCTTCGGTCGGACGACCCAGGTGAGAGGTAACCATTACTTTCGCGCCCTGTTTCAACGCCGCTTCAATGGTTGGCAGAGAAGCACGGATACGTGCATCAGACGTCACTTTACCTTCTTTAACCGGTACGTTCAGATCGGCACGGATCAGAACGCGTTTACCAGCCAGATCCAGATCGGTCATCTTAATTACAGACATGGTGAATCCTCTCGTTGATTCTCATAAGTTTTGCCAGACGCATACCGCGTCTTACCTGAAACCGCTTGCGGCCATCGCTAACGTCGTGTCGAGCATTCGGTTAGCAAAGCCCCATTCGTTGTCACACCAGACCAGGGTCTTGATAAGGTGTTGACCGCTGACCCGCGTTTGTGTTCCGTCCACAATGGCACTGTGCGGATCATGGTTAAAATCTACTGAGACTAACGGTAATTCCGTATAGTCAACTATACCACGAAATGTCCCTTCTGCCGCGCTTCGCAACAGGGTGTTAACTTCACACGCCGTCACCGCCTGATGCACAGAAACGCTGAGATCAATGGCCGTCACGTTAATCGTCGGAACGCGAACGGCTATCGCCTCGAAGCGATCGTTGAATTTCGGAAAAATACGGGTAATGCCTGCCGCCAGGCGAGTGTCCACCGGGATGATCGACTGACTGGCTGCACGCGTACGGCGCAGATCGCTGTGATAGGCGTCGATCACCTGCTGATCGTGCATCGCCGAGTGGATCGTGGTGACGGTGCCGGATTCGATACCAAACGCATCATCCAGCAGTTTAATCACCGGGATAATGCAGTTAGTGGTACAGGAAGCGTTGGAGACGATGCGGTCACTGGCGGTGAGTAACTGCTGGTTAACGCCATACACCACTGTGGCGTCGAGATCGTTTCCGCCGGGATGAGAGAACAGCACTTTTTTGGCGCCAGCCTGAAGATGCGCTTCGCCATCAGCGCGTGAGCCATAGACGCCGGTGCAGTCCAGCACCACATCCACGTCGAGTTCACGCCACGGCAGATCGGCAATGGCTGCACGGTGCAAAATGCGCAGGGTATCGCCACCCACCCACATTACATCGCGCTCCTGGCGGACATCGAAAGCAAAACGGCCATGGCTGGTATCGTATTTCAGCAGATGCGCCATACCGGTGGCTTCTGCCAGCTCGTTAATCGCGACCACGGTGATCTCTGCACGTCGGCCCGTTTCATACAGCGCGCGCAGGACGTTGCGTCCAATCCGGCCAAAACCATTTATCGCTACCCGTACCGTCATTTCTCTCCTGCCACGTCAGACTGAAAAAAACGTGCCGTTAGCCTGAGCGTTTCACTGCATTTTGTACAGGAGATTCTTACCCGGCATTGTCCGAAACCAGGGCGATTTGCCTGGCGACTGAAACGGTTCAGCTACAATAATAGAAGGAAGGAATAACAGGAATGATTGTGATCAATCTGACTGCTTAAATTTGGATCTGCGTCACAAATTAAAGCAAAAGGCGGTTATTACTGCAGGAATAAAAAAGTAAAAGGGACGAAAATTTCGTCCCTCTGTTTTTACAGCCGGGCGGGAACAGGCCCGCCTGACCGGTTTTACGCCAGCAGCGCTTTCGCTTTCGCGACAACGTTGTCGACGGTAAAGCCAAACAGTTCGAACAGCTGATCGGCAGGTGCAGATTCGCCGAAGCTGGTCATGCCCACGATAGCGCCGTTCAGGCCGGTGTATTTGAACCAGTAATCAGCGATGCCCGCTTCGATTGCGACGCGTGCGCTGACCGCTTTTGGCAGCACGGATTCACGGTAATCATCACTCTGCTTGTCGAAGGCATCCGTTGATGGCATAGAGACCACGCGCACTTTGCGGCCTTCGCTGGTGAGTTTGTCCCAGGCACCGACAGCCAGTTCAACTTCGGAACCGGTGGCGATCAGGATCAGCTCAGGCGTGCCATCGCAATCTTTCAGCACGTAACCGCCGCGCGCTACGTTAGCCAGCTGTGCCGTGTCACGATCCTGCTGCGCCAGGTTCTGACGGGAGAAGATCAGCGCAGTCGGGCCATCTTTACGCTCAATGGCATATTTCCACGCCACCGCGGATTCAACCTGGTCACATGGACGCCACAGGCTCATGTTTGGCGTGGTGCGCAGGCTCGCCATCTGTTCAACCGGCTGGTGCGTCGGGCCATCTTCGCCCAGACCGATAGAGTCGTGGGTGTAGACCATGATCTGACGGATCTTCATCAGTGCCGCCATACGCGCTGCGTTACGCGCATATTCAACAAACATCAGGAAGGTCGCGGTGTAAGGCAGGAAGCCGCCATGCAGCGCCAGGCCATTGGCGATTGCGGTCATACCGAACTCACGCACGCCGTAGTGGATGTAGTTACCCGCAGCATCTTCGTTAATCGGCTTAGAGCCAGACCAGATTGTCAGGTTGCTGGGTGCCAGATCGGCTGAGCCGCCCAGGTATTCCGGCAGAATTTTACCGAAAGCTTCAATAGCATTCTGTGAGGCTTTACGGCTGGCGATCTTCGCCGGGTTCGCCTGCAGCTGCTCAACGAACTTCTGCGACTCTTCCTGCCAGTTAGCTGGCAGTTCGTTGCTGACGCGGCGTTTAAACTCGGCAGCCAGTTCAGGATGAGCCTGTGCGTAAGCGGCGAATTTCTCATTCCATGCAGACTCTTTCGCCTGGCCCGCTTCTTTCGCGTCCCACTCAGCGTAGATATCAGAAGGAATAACGAACGGCGCGTGGTTCCAGCCCAGCTGCTTGCGGGTCAGTGCCACTTCATCATCACCCAGCGGTGCGCCGTGTGAATCATGGGTACCGGCTTTGTTCGGTGAACCAAAACCGATAACGGTTTTGCACATCAGCAGTGAAGGCTTGTCGCTGACGCTTTTCGCTTCTTCGATCGCTTTCGCAATCGCATCCGCATCGTGACCATCGACGCCGCGCACCACGTGCCAGCCATAAGCTTCAAAGCGCTTAGCGGTGTCGTCGGTGAACCAGCCATCAATGTGACCGTCGATAGAGATACCGTTGTCATCATAAAACGCCACCAGTTTGCCCAGCTTCAGCGTACCGGCCAGTGAGCAGACTTCGTGCGAGATACCTTCCATCATGCAGCCATCACCCATGAAGACATAGGTGTTGTGGTCTACGATGTCATGACCCGGACGGTTGAACTGTGCTGCCAGCGTGCGCTCAGCAATGGCAAAACCTACTGCGTTAGCGATGCCCTGCCCCAGCGGACCGGTAGTGGTTTCAACGCCCACGGTGTAGCCATATTCCGGGTGACCTGGAGTTTTTGAGTGCAGCTGACGGAAGTTTTCCAGTTCGCTCAGGGGCAGATCGTAGCCGGTCAGGTGCAACAGGCTATAGATCAGCATTGAGCCGTGACCGTTAGAGAGCACGAAACGGTCGCGGTCAGCCCACAGCGGGTTGGTTGGGTTGTGGTTCAGGTAGCCGCGCCAGAGTACTTCAGCGATGTCCGCCATGCCCATTGGGGCACCCGGATGTCCCGATTTCGCTTTCTGTACTGCATCCATACTTAACGCACGAATGGCGTTGGCAAGCTCTTTACGAGAGGGCATTTTCTACTCCAGGTCGGATTAATGCTTCGCACCTTAACTTATTGTTATTAATGAGTTACCGGGCAAAACAAGGAAAAAGTTGCCCATCAATGTACATGAGAAACGGGGCAAAAGTACATGCTGTAAAACGCTAAATGCAGCCGCTTCGTATGGCTTTTCCAGCCATATCTGCTAGCAAAGTGCAGACTGGCACGCTATAACCAAATCGTTTATTCACCTGTCTGAGTTTCAGGTGTTTGTTTTTCTTACCTTGTTATGAATGGGATACAGCATGAAAATCAAAAAAATGGTGTTAGCGCTTGGACTGACGACGCTGCTGAGTGGCTGTCAGGGTTTAGACAATAATGCGCTGATGCAGTCGGGCGCGCAGGCGTATCAGGCTTATACCCTCAGCGACGATCAGGTAAAACAGCTGAGCGATAAATCCTGTGAGCAGATGGACAAAGATAATCAGATTGCGCCTGCTAACAGTGATTATCAGCAGCGTCTGAACAAGATCGCGGCGGCGCTGGGCGATAACATCAACGGCGTACCGGCTAACTACAAGGTTTATCAGACCAAAGATGTGAACGCCTGGGCGATGGCAAACGGCTGTATTCGTGTTTACAGCGGTCTGATGGATATGATGACTGACAATGAAGTGGAAGGCGTACTGGGTCATGAGATGGGCCACGTCGCGTTAGGTCATACGCGCAAGGCGATGCAGCTGGCATATGCCACAACTGCGGCCCGCACCGCAGCCGCCTCGGTTGGCGGCGTGATTGGTTCACTGTCGCAGTCGCAGCTGGGTGAAATGGGTGAAAAACTGGTGAATGCGCAATTCTCCCAGACGCAGGAATCACAGGCGGATGACTACTCCTACGACCTGATGAAGAAGCGCAATATCGATCCAATGGGCCTGGCCACCAGCTTTGAAAAGCTGGCGAAGATGGAACAGGGACGTCAGAGTTCGATGTTTGACTCGCATCCCGCCTCTGAAGCGCGCGCCGCGCATATTCGTGAGCGAATTGCTGCCGACAGCAAGTAATTCCGCCTCTGAGCGCGCATGCATCCGGCGTGCGCGCTTAGCCGTGCGAAGTCCGCTAGCGCTTAAATATCTGATCCACCATCGAGCCCAGATCCAGCTTATTGTCATGCAGCGCCTGTTCATCCATGTGTCCCTGCGGCGACATTTTATCAATCAGCTGCGGCAATAGCGCGGCCAGCGTACCCGATGCCCCTTTCACATCGGTGCCGAGTTTGTCGGCCAGTGACTGCAGTTCATCCTGACCAAAAGCAGACTGAATCTCACTGTGGCCAACCGGATGGTTATCGCCGGTGCCGATCCAGGAACCAAACACCTCACCCAGCCCGCCCTGCTGGAATTTTTGCAGCAGCACTTCAATACCGCCCTGCTCCTGCACCCAATGCCAGACAGCCTGTAACTGTCCCGGCGGATGCCCTTCACTCTGGTTGCCATCCAGTGCGCCAGCCAGTTCATCAAGAAAGCCCATGATTATCTCCACTACGCCATTTTTACGCTGTAAGTTTAGTTGCAGATAGGGGTTCGCGCCTGACGGTTACCCGTCGGGGTCAGAAGGGAATCGATCGGATCCGGCAAAGAGAGGAAGATCACAGCAGCGGCGTCTGCCCGATGGACAGGACGCCGCGTTCAGCGCCTGCCGGACTGAAGCCGACAGGCAGCAGGCATCAGCCTTTGTTTACAGCCTGAACATGCAGCATATCCAGCGCCAGCGTAGCCGCTGCCAGTGCCGTCAGATCAGCATGATCGTAACCCGGTGCGACTTCCACCAGATCCATGCCGACAATGTTCATGCCCTGCAGGCCACGGATCAGCTTGGTCGCTTTATCGGTGGTCAGCCCGCCAATCACCGGCGTGCCGGTGCCAGGTGCATGCGCCGGATCCAGACAGTCGATATCGAAGGTCAGATAGACCGGCAGATCGCCGACGGTGCGTTTCACTTCGGCGAGGATATCGTCAACGCTGCGGTCATTGACCTGCGCCGCATCCAGCACGTTGAAGCCCAGGCTCTTGTCGAATTCGGTACGGATACCAATCTGCACTGAGTGCTGCGGATCGATCAGACCCTCTTTCGGCGCGGTAAAGAACATGGTGCCGTGGTCGAAGGTCGGGCCGTTGGAGTAGGTGTCGGTATGCGCATCAAAGTGCACCAGCGCCATCTTGCCGAAGTGTTTTGCATGGGCGCGCAGCAGTGGCAGTGTGACGTAGTGGTCGCCGCCAAAGGTCATCATGCGCTTGCCATTGGCCAGCAGTTTTTCAGCATGGGCCTGCAATTTGTCGGAGAGATCCTGCGAATCACCGAAGGCGTAAACCAGATCGCCGCAATCGACGACGTTCAGACGCTGACGCAGGTCGAAATCCCACGGCCAGCGGCAGCCTTCCCAGGCCAGATTGGTGGAGATCTGGCGAATCGCGCCCGGACCCAGGCGGCTGCCCGGACGACCCGAGGTCGCGGCATCAAACGGCACGCCGGTGATAACCCACTCGGCGTCGCTGTCGTAAGGCTGAAAATTCAGCGGAAAACGCATGAAACCAAAGGCGTTAGAAACCAGGGAGTTGTCGTACTGATTGCCAAGCGTGTTATACATAATTGCTCTCTCTATGTGCGTAAGTCGGGCCAGCCCGCAAACCATTAAGGTTGAGATGAAAAAAATCCCCTCCGCGTCGTTAGGCCCGACGAGGAAGGGATTGAGTGAGTCAGATTATCGACATAGTTAACGGCAACTGCAATATGCGATTACCGGTCGCCAGGATCGATTATTCATCTTCTAAATAGGTATAGCCGTAGAGGCCGCTCTCGAACTCTTCCAGGAACTGCGCGCGCAGCTCTTCGTCGAGATCGGATGCCTGAACCTGATTGCGGAACAGCGCCATCAGCTCGTTGGGATCAAGCTGCACGTAACGCAGCATGTCCGCCACGGTGTCGCCTTCATCGGAGAGCTGCACTTCCACATCGCCATTTTCGCGTGCGTAGACATCCACCGCTTCGGTGTCACCAAACAGGTTATGCATGTTGCCCAGAATTTCCTGATAAGCGCCCACCATAAAGAAGCCTAGCATTGGCGGGTTATCAAGGTCATATTCCGGCATCGGCATGGTCGTCGCGATACCGTCGCCATCCACGTAGTGATCGATGGTGCCATCGGAGTCACAGGTGATGTCGAGCAGCACGGCACGGCGCTCCGGCTTCTTGTTCAGCCCTTCCAGCGGCAGTACCGGGAACAGCTGATCGATACCCCACGCATCCGGCATTGACTGGAACAGCGAGAAGTTAACGTAAATCTTATCCGCCATCCGCTCCTGCAGTTCGTCGATGATTGGACGGTGTGCACGGTTGCTCGGATCGAGATGCTGCTGAATATAGTGGCAGATGCTCAGATAGAGCTGCTCAGCCCATGAACGCTGCTTGAGATCGTAGGTGCCTGACGAGTAGCCGGTATGGATATCAAACAGATCCATCTGGCTGTCATGCAGCCATTCACGCAGCGAACGGCGGGTACTTGGCTCGTGCATCTCCTGCCAGGTTTCCCACATGCTGAGGATCGGGCGCGGCGCATCCGCATCCGGCGTTTCAGGTTCGCTGAACTCGTTGCGCTCCACCCCAATGATGTTGGAGACCAGCACCGTGTGGTGCGCGGTTACGGCACGGCCCGACTCGGTGATCACCGTCGGATGCTCCAGACCGTGCTCATCACAGGCAGCACCAATCGCCCAGATTACGTTGTTGGCGTACTCATTCAGGCCGTAGTTGACCGAGCAGTCAGACTGCGAGCGCGTTCCTTCGTAATCGACGCCCAGACCGCCGCCGACGTCGAAACATTTGATGTTGACGCCCAGCCTGGCCAGTTCGACATAGAAGCGCGCCGACTCACGCACGCCGGTAGCGATGTCGCGGATGTTGGACATCTGCGAGCCCAGATGGAAATGCAGCAGCTGCAGGCTGTCGATGCGACCCGCTTCGCGCATGATCTCAACCAGTTTCAGCACCTGGGTGGCTGACAGGCCAAACTTCGACTTTTCGCCGCCGCTCGACTGCCATTTACCGGAGCCCTGCGAAGCCAGACGTGCACGGATACCAAGACGCGGCACCACATTCAGACGCTCTGCTTCTTCCAGCACCAGCCGCACTTCGGTCATCTTCTCCAGCACCAGATAGACCTTATGGCCCATCTTCTCACCGATCAGCGCCAGACGAATATATTCGCGATCTTTATAGCCGTTACAGACGATCACCGAACGGGTCTGACCGGCGTGCGCCAGCACCGCCATCAGCTCGGCTTTTGAGCCCGCTTCCAGTCCCAGCGGTTCGCCGGAGTGGATCAGTGACTCAATCACGCGTTTATGCTGGTTAACTTTAATCGGGTAAACCAGGAAGTAGTCGCCTTTGTAACCGTAGGATTCACGCGCACGTTTAAAGGCGGCGTTAATGGAACGCAGACGGTGTTGCAGGATCTGCGGGAAGCAGAATAAAGCGGGCAGACGCTGGCCCTGCGCTTCGCGCTCTTTGACCAGACGAGCTAAATCGACGCGCACATCAGGACGATCCGGATCGGGACACACACTGATGTGGCCCAGTTCGTTAACGTCGTAATAGTTGTTGCCCCACCAGGCGATGTTGTAAGTACGCAACATTTTGCTCGCATCCTGATCGTTCATTGCAACCTCCTGCATGGAGCGGAGTGTACCCTGTTCGCCAGCTGACGAACCTTTGATATTCTTCATGTCGTCAGACATCGCGAACCTCAATTTTCCGTTGAAAGATGAAACTGTTAACCGGCTTTATGGCCGCTAATCTGAAAACCTGTTGCCACATTAAACGCAATGTCCTGTTCACCTGACGTTGCCGTCAGCGCGATTCACGCATGAGAGTTAAGTGTAAAACACCCGGGCCATCTCCGTTTAAACAGAGAACATTTAACTGATCTGTATTGACCATGGATAACCTGCGTCGTTCCGCTGCGCGAACGCAGAGAAGAGACAAAACCGATCGAGCAGAGATAAAGATTAGCCTGCGCCTGTGTCGGTAAAATTACCGCATCGGACATCGCGTCGGCAGGAAAGAGAAACAGATGGGAGGCAGGAGAGAGCCAGCGCAGCGCCGCAGCGCAGAGAACCGGAAGAAGAAAAAGCGTGGTTCATTACTTGTATCACCTCCGCATATGCCAGGGGCACATGGAAAACAACCTGGGTGAAAGCCAGACCAGAGTCTGACAGGCGCGACGCAAACAGTGGCGTCATCCTTGCTGCTGCTATCAAAGCAGCGGCGTTTTATACAGTTTACAGCCGTAAAATGCAAAAATATTATCGGGGAATTGCGTGTAGCGTCAGCAAATTATGCCGATAACAGAGACAGGTTAAAGGCTGAAACAGAAAAAGGGCTGGTAATTGGTTTACCCTCTATCCTAAAATAGCCGTCCAGATGGTTTTCCATCTAAACAGGTTACTATCCAGGCGGTGTTGGCCTGCTGTGCTGACACAACCTCACTGCTCGCGGCTTTGCCTGAAGGGGCGTCAGGTCAGACCACCTCACTGGCGCTATGCAGTCGTACTCAAACCATATTTAAGGTAAAGAACAGAATGGCTAAACACCTTTTTACGTCCGAGTCTGTATCAGAAGGACATCCCGATAAAATCGCCGACCAGATCTCCGATGCTGTGCTGGATGCGATCCTTGAACAGGATCCTAAAGCGCGCGTGGCCTGCGAAACCTACGTTAAAACCGGTATGGTGCTGGTTGGCGGTGAAATCACCACCAGCGCCTGGGTTGATATCGAAGAGATCACCCGTAAAACCGTACGTGAAATCGGCTATGTCCATTCCGATATGGGCTTTGACGCCAACTCCTGCGCGGTATTAAGCGCGATTGGTAAACAGTCTCAGGATATCAATCAGGGCGTTGACCGTACCGATCCGCTTGAACAGGGCGCGGGCGACCAGGGCCTGATGTTCGGCTATGCCACCAACGAAACAGACGTGCTGATGCCTGCGCCGGTGACCTATGCGCACCGTCTGGTACAGCGTCAGGCTGAAGTGCGTAAAAACGGCACCCTGCCGTGGCTGCGCCCGGATGCCAAGAGCCAGGTCACTTTCCAGTATGACGATGGCAAAATCGTGGGCATCGATGCAGTTGTGCTCTCTACCCAGCACGCTGAATCCATCAGCCAGAAAGATCTGCAGGAAGCGGTGATGGAAGAGATCATCAAGCCGGTTCTGCCTGCAGAGTGGCTGAGCGCCTCGACCAAATATCACATCAACCCAACCGGTCGCTTTGTGATCGGCGGCCCGATGGGCGATTGCGGTCTGACCGGTCGTAAAATCATCGTAGACACCTACGGCGGCATGGCGCGTCATGGTGGCGGTGCGTTCTCGGGTAAAGATCCATCTAAAGTTGACCGCTCTGCAGCCTATGCGGCGCGTTACGTGGCGAAAAACATCGTAGCGGCCGGCCTGGCTGACCGTTGTGAAATCCAGGTCTCCTACGCTATCGGCGTGGCTGAACCCACTTCTATCATGGTGGAAACCTTCGGCACCGAGAAAATCTCTACCGAACAGCTGACGCTGCTGGTGCGCGAGTTCTTCGACCTGCGTCCATATGGTCTGATCCAGATGCTGGATCTGCTGCACCCAATCTATAAAGAGACCGCAGCTTACGGTCACTTTGGTCGTGAACATTTCCCATGGGAAAAAACCGACAAAGCTGCCCTGCTGCGTGAAGCGGCTGGCCTGTAAGGTTACCGGCTGCTGATAAAAACCCTGCCACTGCGGCAGGGTTTTTTATTGCCTTTTCAGCCCCATTGCTAACCGGAGCAATTTTGCTCCCGCTACCCTTCTGAACGACAGGCCAGCGCAATTTCTGGTGAGCGCGTGACGACAAAAAAAACGCATCTGCCCGACATCTTCTTCTCTCTGCAGCAAATTTTCAGTTCTCAGCTACACTTCTTTTCGCTTTTTCTGACGACTAAATGTTAACGATTACAAATTGAAATGCTTTGTTTATCCGATATTTAGGAATTAACGCACGTAGTTATTCTGCTGAAAATGCGTTATTTTCAGCGTCGTCTGATAGCCAGTAAATAGAGCATTGTCAGAAACTTAATGAGTGCTATACCTCACTGGTTAATTAATCTTTCCGGGAAAAATATGCTGAATTTCAGGGTTTCAGCGTGTGTAAGCGATTACACTGATGTGATCAGGCTCACTTTTTTCCCGCAAAAGGTTTTTTAACATTGATAAAAACAATGATGGATAAACCTGGAGGCTAAAATGCCTGGCAATACACACAAAAGCAGAACTTCAAATAAGGCGATGACCTTATTTGTCTGCTTTCTGGCGGCACTTGCGGGTCTGCTGTTCGGTCTGGATATCGGCGTTATCGCCGGTGCTCTGCCGTTTATCGCAAAGGACTTTAACGTCACCCCTCATCAGCAGGAGTGGATCGTCAGTTCCATGATGTTTGGTGCGGCGGTCGGTGCTATCGGCAGCGGCTGGATGTCATCCCGCCTGGGCCGTAAAAAAAGCCTGATGGCCGGTGCGATTCTGTTCGTTATCGGTTCACTCTGGTCGGCGATGTCGCCAAACCCGGAAATGCTGATCAGCGCCCGCGTTCTGCTGGGTCTGGCAGTCGGTATCGCCTCTTATACCGCCCCGCTTTATCTTTCTGAGATCGCTCCGGAAAAAATTCGCGGCAGTATGATTTCGCTTTATCAGCTGATGATCACCATCGGTATTCTTGGTGCTTACCTGTCCGATACGGCGTTCAGCTTTACCGGCAACTGGCGCTGGATGCTGGGCATCATCACTATTCCGGCACTGTTGCTGCTGGTCGGCGTTTTCTTCCTGCCAAACAGCCCACGCTGGCTGGCGGCGCGAGGCAACTTCCGCGATGCACAACGCGTACTGGATCGTCTGCGTGACACCAGCGAGCAGGCAAAACGTGAGCTGGAAGAGATCCGTGAAAGCCTGAAGATCAAACAGTCTGGCTGGGGTCTGTTCACCAGCAGCAGCCACTTCCGTCGTGCGGTCTATCTCGGCATCCTGCTGCAGGTGATGCAGCAGTTTACCGGCATGAACGTCATCATGTACTACGCGCCAAAAATCTTTGAAATCGCGGGCTTTACCAACACCACCCAGCAGATGTGGGGCACGGTGATTGTGGGTCTGGTTAACGTACTGGCGACCTTTATTGCCATTGGCCTGGTGGATCGCTGGGGTCGTAAACCTACCCTGATTCTGGGCTTTATGGTGATGGCAGCCGGTATGGGCGTTCTGGGTACGATGCTGCACTTCGGCATTCACTCGCCGGGCGCACAGTACTTTGCGGTAGGTATGCTGCTGATGTTCATCATCGGTTTTGCGATGTCAGCCGGTCCGTTGATCTGGGTACTCTGTTCCGAAATTCAGCCGCTGAAAGGCCGCGATTTCGGTATCACTGTCTCCACCACCACCAACTGGATCGCGAACATGATCGTAGGTGCGACCTTCCTGACGATGCTGAATACGCTGGGCAATGCGAACACCTTCTGGGTCTACGCACTGCTTAACCTGTTCTTCATTCTGCTGACGGTGATGCTGATCCCTGAGACCAAAAACGTTTCGCTGGAACACATCGAACGTAACCTGATGGCAGGTAAAAAACTGCGCGACATCGGTTCACGCGATTAATTTTACCCGGTAAAAAACGCGGTAAAAAAAACGGCGGGGTTTCTCTGGAAACCCCGCCGTTTTTATTTGTTCAACGCCCCACTACGCTGTGGTTACCCGCGTTACCGGCAGGGGCCGCCGTATGCAGCAGAGCGCCAGCGCCATAATGAAAATGGTCGCGGTCTGATTATAGGGCAGCACCGAATCGGTCAGTCCGGTGGTAAATAGCGCCACCATCGGCAGTGCCACGCCCCGCAGATCACACTTCTTCAGCCAGCCCGCCAGCACCGTCAGATAGAGCAGCGCCAGCGACGCCGTACCCAGCCAGCCCTGCAATGACGTCACTTCGAGGAACTCATTGTGCATGTTGTATTTAACGTTGGTGAAGCCTTCAACATTGAGAGGATAGTGCGCAGTGATGAACTGACGCGCCTCAGTGGTGCGCGCATCCGGCGTCGCAAAACCGCCATGGTGCTCAATAAAGTTGACCGCCCCGCCCCAGATGGCGACACGTGCGCCCAGCGAGGTCGAACTGTTTGAACCAAAGTTCTCAATATCCTGCACTCCCTCTACCCAGCGGTTGCTGGTCATCAGAATCAGCACCGCCATTACGCCCACCAGCAGAGCGCTAATCCGCCAGTTGGTCAGCAGCGACAGCCGGTAGGTCTGCACCAGGAACAGCAGCCCCACGGCAATCAGCGCAATCAGGGTCACACGGGTGCCGCACAGGTAGAGCAAGGCAAAGGTCACTGCCAGCACAGCGATATCTGCCACCTTCCAGTAAGCGTGCGTCTCATAGCGGCTTAGCCACAGCCAGGCACAATAGATAAACAGAATCATGTAAGAAGACATGGAGGCGGCTTCGGTGGTGAGCTTGATGCGGATATTCTCAGTGTAGAGATGCTCGTGGATACCAAAGCCCAGCGTAATCAGCAGGCCAAGAAGGATGAGCCCTTTTCCGACGCGTAGCGTAGTCAGGGAGACACGATCCCCATAAACAGCCAGACTGAGCAGCACAAAGGCACCCATCAACAGCCGCTTCGCGCCCAGCAGATAGTTGCCCATATTAGTGATGGCATCGCCTGAGGGCGCGGTTTCGATCCCCTTCACGTGAATCGCCCAGAACAGCCGAATCAGGGCAAAGATAATCAGCACAGCAAACAGGGCGATATAAAAACCGTTCTCTTTAAACTCCACCCGCCTGCGCACCAGGCCATACAGCACGGACGCGACAGAGAGATAAGAGACCAGATAGAATATTTTTTGCGGCAGGCCGGTAACAAACATATTCAGCGACAGCGCCAGGCAGAGCGCAATAACTGAAAAATTAACCATTAACGTTAATCCATTGCGACTGATTTTATTCGTCATGCTTAACCTCAGTAAGGCGGTTAAACACACTCATCAGGTGCTTCATATAATTTTCCTCATAAAAACCGGTGATGCTCGCTTTAATAGCCTGATGATCGGGGAAGTAGAAATCCCCGCTCATGGCGTTGAGAATCGCGGCCAGCGCCATGCTGTCATGGGTGGGATAGAGCTGACCATTAATACCGTTCTGAATAATTTCCGCCGGGCCGCTGATACAGTCGGATGAAACACAGTAGACGCCGCGCGACATCGCCTCCAGCAGGATCAGCGGGAAGCCTTCGAAGTTAGAGGTCATGACCAGGCAGGTGACCTGTCTGATATGGCGGATGACATACTCCCAGGCATTCTCCTGCCAGCCATGCCAGGTGATGCGATCCTGAATGCCGAGTTGCGTCACGTAGTGCTGACATTGCGTCAGATCTTCCCCGTCACCCACTATCTCCAGCGTCCAGGGCGCATCCAGTTGCTGCAGGGCATCAAACAGATCTTTAAGCTGTTTTTGCCGCTGATAATGGACGCGACCAATATAGAGAAACTTCAGCGCCTGGGGTCTGCCGATTACCGTGTCATTGCGTTTGATCGGGTTATAGATCACGTCAACGTCAGTGGCGCGTGCGCCCAGTTCCACCAGCTGCTCTTTAATCTGATTACTGATCGCAAAATGGTGATCGGCCCGCAGCAGATAATGGGGACGATAACGTTCACGCGGAGGCAGGTGCATCCAGCTCGACAACACGATTTTACGTCCTGAAAGCGTGATTGCCCGGCGCGTCATCAGGCAGGGAATGGTGTTGAGGGTCAGGACATGATCGGGCTGATAACGACGAAAGAAGGCGGCCATTCTCAGCGTATGAATAAGATTTTTTATTTTCTTATTCCGCAGCGTGCAGACGCTCTCAGCCAGAACAGCATTGGCGGTCCAGGCGCGGGAGTGGCTCTCCTCTCCGCTGTTGATAATAAACAGCCCTGCTTCGGTACCGGGTTCCGCATTCAGGGCCGTGATCAACTGACCGGTCACATTTTCCATCCCACCACGACCGGCCATCAGATCCGTCACCAGCACAATCCGTTGTTTCCTGACGTTATCATTATTTTTCATTGGTTTATCCATGCCCTGTGCCGTTCGCTTTTCATCCATCCACTCTGCGGTGAATGTCATTAATAGAATATTCTAAAAAAGCCCATAACAATATTTAAACCAGAAATTTTCCCCCAGCCAGAACCACACTTGTCGCTGGCGACGTTGAGTTCCTGCGCGGCGGCGATTATTCTGAGCGCCATGAAAACGCCTCGTCTCCCCATTGCCCTGCAGCAGGCCGTAATGCGCTCGCTGCGCCAGTCGCTTGAACGTGCGAATCAGGCGCTGAAAACCCGTTATCCGGAACCGAAGCTGCTCTACCAGCAGCGTGGTACGGCGGCGGGCACCGCCTGGCTGACGTCCTGGGAAATTCGCATCAATCCGGTGCTGCTGCTGGAAAACCAGCAGGCATTTATCGATGAAGTGGTGCCGCATGAGCTGGCGCATCTGCTGGTCTGGAAGCAATTTGGTCGCGTCGCGCCGCACGGCAAAGAGTGGAAGTGGATGATGGAGCAGGTGCTAGGCGTTCCGGCACGGCGTACTCACCAGTTTGAGATCGCATCCGTGCGCAGCAACACCTTTGCCTACCGCTGTCAGTGCCAGCAGCATCAGCTGACCGTGCGCCGCCACAATCGAATACTGCGCAAAGAGAGTGAATATCGCTGCGTGCACTGTGGCAGCCTGCTGACCGCGGGTGAATTTGTCGCGTCCTGAGAAGAATCCCCATTCCGCCCTATTCCACATTCTGTTACCCTGCCGCCCTTTTTCGTACTGAGTAGAAATCTGGAATATGTCTCGCATACTAAGTCTGGCGGTTGCGCTGCTGTTTGCGCCCGCCTCTGACGCCCTTAACCTGAATAACTATCATCAAAATAACTTTCAGCAGGCCAAAACCTTTGCGGCGGCGATCAACGCCGATGCGCCGGGTTCTTTTTACTGTGGCTGTAAGATTCAGTGGCAGGGAAAAAAGGGGATTCCCGATCTCAACAGCTGTGGCTATCAGGTGCGCAAAAACGCCAATCGCGCCGCACGCATTGAGTGGGAACATGTGATGCCCGCCTGGGAGTTTGGCCATCAGCGTCAGTGCTGGCAGGATGGCGGTCGTAAAAACTGCAGCAAAGATCCCGACTACCGCCGCATCGAAACCGACCTGCACAACCTGCAGCCTGCGGTGGGTGAAGTGAATGGCGACCGTGGCAACTTCGCCTACAGTCAATGGAACGGCAGCGAGCAGCAGTACGGCCAGTGTGAGATGAAGATCGACTTTAAACTCAAACAGGCGGAGCCACCTGCGCGGGCGCGTGGTGCCATTGCCCGCACCTATTTCTATATGCGCGACCAGTATCATCTGCGTATTTCGCGCCAGCAGACGCAGCTGTTTACCGCCTGGAACAAGCTCTATCCCGTGACAATTTGGGAGTGCGAACGCGACCAGCGCATTGCAAAGGTTCAGGGCAATCACAATCCTTATGTGCAGCAGGCTTGCCAGCGCTAAAATCCCTGCCCTACACTAGCTCTTTTTCCAATGACGCCGCTGCAGCGCGGCGTCCGGTCTCAGGAACCTTATGCGTATACCTCGCATCTATCACGCCGGGCCATTAAGCATCGGCAGTGAAATTACCCTGGATGAAGATGCATCCAATCATGTGGGCCGGGTGCTCCGGATGACGGCAGGTCAGCGTCTGGAACTCTTTGATGGCACTAATCTGACTTTTGCAGCAGAGATCACGCATGTTGATAAAAAGCGTGTAAAAGTATCGGTCACAGAGAGCCAGCCGGACGATCGCGAGTCACCGTTACATCTGCATTTAGGTCAGGTGATGTCGCGCGGTGAAAAAATGGAATTCACTATCCAGAAATCGATCGAACTGGGCGTGAATGTCATTACACCCTTGTTTTCCGAGCGCTGTGGCGTAAAGCTTGATGCTGAGCGTCTGGCGAAGAAGATCCAGCAGTGGCAGAAAATTGCTATTGCCGCCTGCGAGCAGTGCGGCCGTAATCGCGTGCCGGAGATTCGTGAAGCGATGACGCTGGAAGCCTGGTGCGCAGAAGCAGATAGCGGTCTGAAGCTTAATCTGCATCCGCGCGCCAGCCACAGCATCAACACGCTGCCCCAGCCTGTTGAGCGGGTAAGGTTGCTGATTGGCCCTGAAGGCGGTTTGTCTGCGGACGAGATTGCGATGACGGCGCAGCACGATTTTACTGACATTCTGCTTGGCCCACGGGTATTGCGTACCGAAACTACCGCGCTGACGGCCATTACGGCACTTCAGGTGAGGTTTGGCGACCTGGGTTAAGCGATACTTTCAGCGGAAAGAGAGCAGGCATGATGTCCTGACCGATCGGCCCACTGCAGACCGAACCAGACGAGGCGGTAAATACCGCCTCACCGAGGAGATAATAATGATTAAACTTGGCATCGTGATGGACCCTATTTCGTCCATCAATATTAAAAAAGACTCCAGCTTCGCTATGCTGCTGGAAGCACAGCGCCGTGGTTATGAAATTCACTACATGGAGATGCACGATCTCTCCCTGCGCGGTGGCGTGGCCTCTGCCCGCACCCGCCTGCTGACCGTTGAGCAGAATCCTGAGAACTGGTATCAGTTCGGTAGCGAGCAGGTGATCCCGCTGGCTGACCTGAATGTGGTGCTGATGCGCAAAGATCCGCCATTCGATACCGAGTTCATCTATGCGACCTATATTCTGGAGCGCGCTGAAGAGCTGGGGACGCTGATCGTGAACAAACCGCAGAGCCTGCGTGACTGTAACGAAAAGCTCTACACCGCCTGGTTTGCCGAGTTTACGCCTGACACCCTGGTGACCCGCAGCAAAGCGCAGCTGCGCGCTTTCTGGCAGGAGCATGGCGACATCATCATGAAGCCGCTGGATGGCATGGGTGGTGCGTCGATTTTCCGCGTGAAGAAAGATGATCCTAACTTTGGCGTGATTACCGAAACCCTGACCGAGCATGAGAGCCGTTTCTGCATGGCGCAGAATTATATTGCGGCGATCACCGAGGGTGACAAACGCGTGCTGGTCGTCGATGGCGAGCCGGTGCCTTACTGCCTGGCGCGTATCCCGCAGGGCGGTGAAACGCGTGGTAACCTCGCTGCCGGTGGTCGCGGTGAAGCGCGTCCGCTGAGCGAAAGCGACTGGGAAATCGCGCGCCGTGTTGGCCCGACGCTGAAAGCAAAAGGGCTGATTTTTGTCGGTCTGGACATCATCGGTGATAAACTGACTGAAGTTAACGTGACCAGCCCAACCTGCATTCGTGAAATTGAGGCTGCGTTCCCGATCTCCATCACCGGCATGTTGATGGATGCCATTGAGAAGCGCCTGGGCTGAGCATGACGCCGGGGCGAAGCTCCGTGATCAACCCAATACCGGTGCGGCCGTCGCGTGCCGGTTATTTTTTTGGTACATCGTGTGAGAATGAATTTACAACATCACTTTTTGATTGCCATGCCTTCATTGCAGGATCCTTTCTTCAAACGTTCCGTGGTCTATCTCTGCGAACATAATGAAGAGGGTGCAATGGGACTGATCATCAATAAACCCATGGAAAACCTGACGGTTGAAGGCATTCTGAAGAAGCTCAAAATCTCTGCTGACGATCGCGATCCGGCGATCAAGCTGGATAAACCGGTGTTTACCGGCGGCCCGCTGGCGGAAGATCGTGGCTTTATCCTGCACTCCGCGCAACGCACCTTTACCTCCAGTATTCGTGTTTCAGATAACACGATCATCACCACGTCCCGTGACGTGCTGGAGTCGATCGGTACGGCGTCTCAGCCCACTAACGTGCTGGTTGCTCTGGGTTACTGCGCCTGGGAAAAAGATCAGCTGGAGAATGAGCTGATGGAAAATGCCTGGCTGACCACGCCCGCTAACAGCAACATCCTGTTCCAGACGCCGATTTCAGAGCGCTGGCGCGAAGCGGCGCGCAGTATTGGCGTCGATATTCACAACATGGCCAGCGACGCCGGACACGCCTGATGTCAACTCAAACTCTGTTAGGATTCGACTTCGGCACCAAAAGTATTGGTGTCGCCGTAGGTCAGCAACTCACTGGCAGCGCCCGTCCGCTGACCGCCCTGAAAGCGCAGGATGGCATCCCGGACTGGCTGGTAATTGAAAAACTGCTGAAAGAGTGGCAGCCCGATTTTGTGGTGGTGGGATTACCGCTGAATATGGATGGCACCGAGCAGCCGCTGACCGATCGCGCACGTAAATTTGCCAACCGCCTGCACGGGCGCTTTGGCATCCGCGTGGAGCTGCAGGATGAACGACTCAGCACGGTAGAAGCGCGTGCTGGCCTGTTTGAACGCGGCGGCTATCGCGCGCTCAATAAAGGATCGGTCGACTCACAGTCTGCTGCCATCATTTTGCAGGACTGGTTCGAAAACCATTACTGACATCCTCACTCAATCAGTCCGGCTGCCTGACGCGCCAGCCTGCTCTGCTCAAACGTCTGCATACCGGCCTGTGCGCCGGTTTGTAACAGCGCAGGGATCTGGTGCATCTTGCCTTCTCTGATCAGATTGGTGATGCCCGGTGTGGCGATCAGTACCTCAAACAGTCCGATGCGCGAACCGGCAACTGATGGCACCAGCCGCTGTGCAATTACCGCTTTCAGGCTGCCCGCCAGCTGAGTACGCACCAGCTGTTTCTCCTCTGCCGGAAAGACATCAACCAGCCGATCCACCGCCTGCGCTGCGCCACGCGTGTGCAGCGTCGCCAGCACCAGATGGCCGGTCTCCGCAGCCGTCAGTGCCTGACGAATAGTGTCGCTGTCGCGCAGTTCGCCCAGCAGGATGACGTCGGGATCTTCACGCAGTGCTGCCTTTACCCCCAGCGAGAACGAACCGCAGTGCAGGCCGATTTCCCGCTGCTGTATCAGCGACTGCTGGCTGTGATGGATAAATTCAATCGGATCTTCCAGCGTGATGATATGCCGCGCCTGCTGGCGGTTCAGCGCATCGACCAGCGCCGCCAGCGTGGTTGATTTACCGCTGCCGGTCGCACCCGTCACCAGAATCAGCCCATCCTGCTGCTCCAGCAGCGTCGGGACAATGGCGGGCAGTTGCAGGCTCGCAAGCGTCGGACATGCCGTGGCGATGATGCGCAGTGCCAGTGACAGGCCGTTGCGCTGCATAAAGAGATTGGCGCGCAGACGCTGACCATCGGCCAGGCTCAGGGCGAAATCGAGCTGCCCTGCGCGCTCCAGCTCCTGACGCTGCGGGTCACTGAGCCAGCGGGCCATAAACTGCGCCATCCATGCGCCAGAAAGCGGGCACTGCTGCGGCATCGCCTCCAGCCTTCCCTGCCGCCGCCAGTAGGGCAAATGTCCGCTGCAAAGGTGCAGATCGGCGGCATTATGCTTTACACTAAGCCCCACCATTTCATCCAGATTCATAATTTCTCCTGACTATGACCTCAATCCAGCAGAACCTACAGCAAGTGCGGCAGCGAATCGCTGCTGCTGCCGCGAGTTGCGGCCGCGCACCAGAAGAAATTACCCTGCTTGCAGTCAGTAAAACCAAACCTGCGAGCGCGGTCGAAGAAGCCTTTGCCGCTGGCCAGATTGCCTTTGGTGAAAATTACGTTCAGGAAGGGGTTGAAAAGGTCCAGGCACTGGCCGCACATCCTGAGCTGGAGTGGCACTTCATCGGCCCGCTGCAGTCCAATAAAAGCCGTCTGGTGGCAGAACATTTCGCCTGGTGTCACACCATTGACCGTCAGCGCATCGCGCAGCGGCTCAACGATCAGCGGCCTGCTTCGCTGCCACCACTGAATGTGTTAATTCAGGTAAATATCAGTGACGAGAACAGCAAATCTGGCATCATGCTGGAGGCCGTTTCCGGGCTGGCGGAGCAGATCGCTGCCCTGCCGCAACTGCGGCTGCGCGGATTAATGGCGATTCCGGCAGCAGAGAGTGATTACGCGCGGCAGCTGGCGGTGTGTCAGCAGATGGCGGAAGCCTTCCGGCAGCTGCAACAGCACTATCCGCATGCAGACACGCTTTCGCTGGGAATGAGCGATGACATGGAGGCGGCAATCGCCGCAGGCAGTACGATGGTGCGTATCGGCACCGCCATTTTTGGCGCACGAGATTATGCGCACAACTCACAACAATAACAGAGGAACTTCATGTTAACACTGACGTTTTTAGTAAAAACGCTGATCGATCTCTACGTCATGGTGCTGCTGTTACGCATCTGGATGCAGTGGTCCCGCTGCGATTTTTACAATCCAGTGGCGCAGTTTGTCGTAAAAGTGACACAGCCGATTGTTAAGCCGCTGCGCCGTATACTGCCGGCACTGGGACCGATTGATACCGCCTCGCTGCTGCTGGCATTTGTGCTGACTACGCTGAAATACCCGATTTTATTGCTGATTCAGGTGGGCGTCTTCTCGGTCGACCCAACCAATCTGCTGGTCGGCCTGCTGTCGCTGGTTAAATCCGCCGGCTATCTGGTCTTCTGGGTGATTATTATTCGCTCCCTGATGAGCTGGATCAGCCAGGGCCGGGGGCCTGTCGACTATCTGCTGGTGCAGTTAACCGAGCCGATGATGGCACCTGTTCGCCGTATTCTGCCTGCGATGGGCGGCATCGATTTCTCAGCGATGATCGTCATCCTGGTGCTGTATGCCCTGAACTTTCTCGGCATGGACCTGTTCCCGGGTCTCTGGTATCTGCTGTAAATGAATCAAACTGGAACTGTTATGCAAAAAGTTGTCCTCGCAACCGGCAATCCCGGCAAAGTGCGTGAACTGGCGGAGTTACTCTCCGCCTTTGGTCTGGATATCGTCGCACAGACCGACCTTGGGGTTGAATCGGCGGAAGAGACCGGCCTGACCTTTATTGAGAACGCGATTCTCAAGGCGCGTCACGCGGCACAGATCACCGGATTACCGGCCATTGCCGATGATTCCGGCCTGGCCGTGGATGCGCTGGGCGGCGCGCCCGGCATCTACTCGGCGCGCTACGCCGGTGAAGAGGCCAGCGATCAACAGAACCTGGAGAAGCTGCTGCAGGCGCTGGAAAACGTGCCGGACGGTCAGCGCCAGGCACAATTTCACTGCGTGCTGGTCTATCTGCGTCATGCGGAAGATCCGACCCCGCTGGTGTTCCATGGCAGCTGGCAGGGTGAGATCACCCGCGCCGCCGCTGGTGCCGGTGGTTTTGGTTACGACCCGATTTTCTTTGTCCCGGCACTGGGTAAAACCGCGGCCGAACTGAGTAAAGCGGAAAAAGGTGCAGTTTCTCACCGGGGTAAAGCATTGACGCTGTTGCTGGAAGCGATGCGTAATGCCTAATCTGCCGCCGTTAAGTCTCTATATCCACATTCCGTGGTGCGTACAGAAATGTCCCTACTGTGATTTTAATTCCCACGCGCTGAAAGATGAGGTGCCGCACGTTGAATACGTGCAGCACCTGCTGCGCGATCTGGAGATCGATTTACCGCTGATCAATGGCCGGGAAGTGCGCACGATCTTCATCGGTGGCGGCACGCCCAGCCTGCTGAGCAGCAGCGCGATGCAGATGCTGATGGATGGTGTGCGGGAGCGTCTGACGCTCTCGCCCGATGCGGAAGTGACCATGGAAGCCAATCCGGGCACCGTGGAAGCGGACCGGTTCAGCGCCTATCAGCGCGCCGGTATCAACCGTATTTCGATTGGCGTACAGAGTTTCAGTCCGCAAAAGCTGCAGCGCCTTGGCCGCATTCACGGCCCGGAAGAGGCGGTCCGCGCCGCTGAACTGGCCGAGTCGCTCTCGCTGCGCAGTTTTAACCTTGACCTGATGCATGGCCTGCCCGATCAGTCGCTGGAAGAGGCGCTCGATGATTTACGTCAGGCGATTGCGCTTAATCCACCGCATCTCTCCTGGTATCAGCTCACGATTGAACCCAACACCCTTTTTGGCTCACGCCCGCCGGTGCTGCCGGATGATGATGCGCTATGGGATATTTTCGAACAGGGCGATCAGCTGCTGCAGGCTGCCGGTTATCAGCAGTATGAGACCTCTGCCTACGCGAAGCCGGGTTATCGCTGTGAGCACAACCTCAATTACTGGCGCTTTGGCGACTATCTGGGGATTGGGTGTGGCGCACACGGCAAGCTGACGCAACCGGATGGCCGCATAGTCCGCACGGTGAAAACCCGTCATCCGCGTGGATTTATGCAGGGGAACTACCGCGAAAAGCAGTATGACGTTGCCGATAGCGACAAGCCGTTTGAATATTTCATGAACCGCTTTCGCCTGCTGGAAGCCGCGCCGCGCGACGAGTTCAGCCGCTATACCGGTTTATCAGAGCAGGTGATCCGTCCGCAGATGGATGCCGCGATTGCCGCGGGTTACGTGACTGAAACCGCGGAGCAGTGGCAGATTACGGAGAAAGGGAAACTGTTCCTGAATTCGCTGCTGGAGCTGTTCTTAGCGGAAGAGTAACAAAAGCGCCTCAGCCCGACAGGCTGAGGCGTTGACCTATTTTTTCAGTGCGCCGGTAAGCTGTTTACGCTGATCTTCCAGCGAAATAACGCGATTACACACCTCGTGACCGAAGTTCTGGAAATCCTGCTCCTGCTTGCTCCACTCAGCCTGAATCGACTGCTGCAACCCGCCCAGATTACCCATAATCGCCTGCAGCGGATTACTGCCGCCGCTGCCCTGCTTACTGCCCATCTCGTTCAGGCTATCCTGCATCACGCCGCCAAGGGTCGACTGCACCAGCCTTTCACCTTCGGCGCGAACCTGATCAATCGCCTGATGGTGGAACGTCAGCCCATCTTCACGGTGTTCAATGATGCGGTTCATCTGCTGTTTCAGCTGACCATTCAGCGTGGTCAGGCGATTACGCACGTTGCTGTCGGTGCCCAGTTTTTCGACGATGACCTGATCCAGTGCCGCACGCCCTTTCTCCAGACGTGATGTCGCCCCACTGTCGATCCACGGCAGATCGCGACGCAGCGCGTTCTGATAGTCGATCGCTTTCTGGCGTCCGGCCGTATCGAGCGTGACCTTCTGTCCATTGAACTGCACGTCGCCCTGCGGCGAGATTTCCATATTGCCGTTGGCACCGACCACCTGCACGCTCTGCGGCTTAATCACCACATCGTCCTGCGGCTTAACGCTGCATTCATAGGCTGCCTGAGCCTGGGTTGCTGCTACCAGCAGCACAGCAAGAAGCGCTTTACGCATCATATCTACTCCCTAAGATCGGGTCTTAAACCCTTTGATCGGGCCTCAGCCCGACACTGTGTGACGACTTAGTCCCACCAGACGTCAAAGAGTTCAGTCATCTGAACGTCCTGCAGCTTGCGATCTTCCAGCCATTTACGAACCAGAGCACGATGCTCATCGGTGCATTTGCCGGTTTTCTGCAGGCAAACCAGACCTTCCCACACCAGGTAACCGCTGCCATCGAAGGCCAGGCCGTTAGGGTCGATCGCTTCATTGATGAACTGGTTCAGCGTCTCATCAATTTCGCTTTCGCTGGTGCCTTCCGGGAAGCGCCAGGCAACCGAGAAGCCCAGTTCCTGAAACTCATCGATGTGCAGTTTTTTACGTAAACGGCGGCTGCGTTGTGTGGCCATTATTTCACCCTCTCAAACATTAAATCCCATACGCCGTGGCCTAAACGCTGCCCGCGCTGCTCAAACTTGGTCAGTGGACGCGTCTCAGGACGCGGCACATAATTCTGTTGTTCTGACTGGTTGCGGTAACCATCGATGCTGTTCATCACTTCCAGCATATGCTCCGCGTAGGCTTCCCAGTCGGTCGCCATGTGGAAAACGCCGCCCAGCTTCAGTTTACGCATCACCAGCTCGGCAAAAGGCACCTGGACAATACGGCGTTTATTGTGACGCGCTTTATGCCACGGATCGGGGAAGAAGAGCTGAACCATGCGCAGCGAGTTATCCGGAATCATCTTCTCCAGCACTTCCACCGCGTCATGGCACATCACCCGAAGGTTCTGCACATCGGCTTCTTTGGCGGCGGCCAGACAGGCACCCACGCCCGGCGCATGCACTTCAATACCCAGGAAGTTCTGATGCGGCGTGTTCTGCGCCATCGTTACCAGCGAAGCGCCCATGCCAAAGCCAATTTCCAGCGTCACCGGGGCTTCGCGGCCAAACAGCGCGGGCAGATCGACAGGCTCCGGCTGATATTCCACCCCCATGACCGGCCACAGGGTGTCCAGCGCCTGCTGCTGGCCTTTGGTTAAGCGGCCCTGGCGGCGCACAAAGCTGCGGATCCGGCGTAATGGCCGCCCGTTCTCATCAAATTCTGGGGTGATGACGTCATTAATCATGTAAAAGCCTGCTGGTTAGCCTGTTCCGGGAAACGGGCATTATGCAAAGTTCATAAGCAGAAGCAAGCCTTTGCAATCTTCCGGTTTACACCCAGGTGCGCATGTGCTGGAATTCCTGCCTGAGTGTAGAGTAAACACGGAAAATTTCCTTCTTATGATGCAAGCGCCGCAGTTCGCGCAACAGGTGCTGGACTGGTATCAGCGCTTTGGTCGCAAAACCCTGCCGTGGCAGCTGGAGAAAACGCCTTACAAGGTGTGGCTCTCCGAAGTGATGCTACAGCAAACCCAGGTTGCCACGGTTATTCCCTATTTTGAACGCTTTATGGCGCGCTTCCCCACGGTCATCGATCTGGCTGCGGCTCCGCTGGATGAGGTGTTACATCTCTGGACCGGCCTCGGCTACTACGCCCGTGCGCGTAATCTGCATAAAGCCGCGAAGCAGATTGTCGAGGTTCATCAGGGCGAGTTCCCGCGTAATTTCGATGATGTCTCTGCCCTGCCCGGCGTAGGCCGCTCCACGGCGGGCGCGATCCTGTCGCTGTCACTGGGGCAGCATTTCCCGATTCTGGATGGCAACGTCAAGCGCGTGCTGGCCCGTTGCTATGCCGTCAGCGGCTGGCCGGGTAAGAAAGAGGTCGAAAAGCGGCTCTGGCAGATCAGCGAAGAGGTCACACCCGCCGAGGGCGTCAGCCAGTTTAATCAGGCGATGATGGATCTGGGTGCTATCGTCTGTACCCGATCGAAGCCGAAGTGCGAAATCTGCCCGCTGAACAGCGGTTGTGAGGCGTATGCCAGCAGCAGCTGGGCGAGCTATCCCGGTAAGAAGCCTAAGCAGGTGCTGCCAGAGCGCAGCGGCTGGTTCCTGATGATGCAGGATGGTGATGATGTCTGGCTGGAGCAGCGCCCGCCTGTGGGCTTGTGGGGCGGCCTGTTCTGCTTCCCGCAGTTCACAACGGAAGCGGCGATGACCGACTGGCTGGCGGCCCGCGGCATCCATGCAAAACCGCAGCAGCTTACTGCGTTTCGTCACACCTTCAGCCATTTCCATCTCGATATCGTGCCAATGTGGCTGACGTGGCCTTCTGTCGGGGCGGCGATGGATGAAGCAGGCGGTCTCTGGTATAACTTAGCGCTGCCACCATCTGTGGGATTAGCCGCACCCGTTGAGCGCCTGTTACACGAGCTGCGCCATCCCCGACAACTGGCTTTGAACAGTTGTGAGATTAATGAGGAAGAATAATGAGCCGCACTATTTTTTGTACTTTTTTACAGCGCGACGCGGAAGGACAGGATTTTCAGCTCTACCCGGGCGATCTGGGTAAGCGCATTTACAACGACATTTCTAAAGAAGCCTGGCAGAAGTGGATGACGAAACAGACCATGTTGATCAACGAGAAGAAGCTCAACATGATGAATCCCGAAGATCGTAAAGTGCTGGAGAAGGAGATGATCAATTTCCTGTTCGAAGGTAAAGACGTTCATATCGAAGGCTATACACCGCCAGAAGCGTAAACATTCCGGGCCTCATCGCTGAGGCCGGTTATCCAGGTCAGGCTTGCATTCCCAATGAATAAAAAATTAATCGCCCTGCTGGTGATAGCACCACTTTTGGTTTCCTGTTCCGGGTCAAAGAAACAGCAGTCCCACGAGGAGTGGGTAAAAGATACCAACGCCTTTGATATTCTGATGGGGCAGTTTGCTCATAATATTGAGAATATCTGGGGTATCAATGAGGTCCTGATCGCCGGACCCAAAGATTACGTCAAATATAGCGACAACTATTACACCCGCAGCCACATTAACTTTGAAAGCGGTAAGCTGACCATCGAGACGATTTCTGGCACCGATCCTATGGCCAGCCTGCGTCAGGCGATCGTGACCACCCTGTTGATTGGTGAAGATCCGGGTAATGTCGATCTCTACTCTGACGCCAACGATATTGAAATCAGTAAAGAGCCGTTGCTGTATGGGCAGGTGCTGGATAATACCGGTCAGCCGATTCGCTGGCAGGGTCGCGCGGAAGCCTTTGCTGACTATCTGATTCAGAATAAATTGCAGCGCCGCACCTCGGGTCTGCATGTGATTTACACCATTTCGATTCCGATGGTGCCGAACCACCTGGATAAGCGTGCGCACAAATACCTGCCGATGGTGCGTAAAGCCGCCGATCAGTATGGTGTTGATGCCTCGTTGATTCTGGCGATTATGCAGACCGAGTCGAGCTTTAACCCCTACGCCGTGAGCCATTCTGATGCGCTGGGTCTGATGCAGGTGGTGCAGCATACTGCCGGTGTTGACGTGTTCCGCATGAAGGGTAAATGGGGCAAGCCGAGCCGCAGCTACCTGCTGGATCCAGAGAACAATATTGATGCGGGTACCGCTTATCTGTCGCTGTTGCAGCGTAGCTATCTGGGCGGCATTCAGGATCCGGTGTCACGCCGTTATGCGGTGATCACCGCCTATAACGGCGGCGCAGGCAGCGTGCTGCGCGTCTTCTCCAGCGATAAAGACCGAGCGTTTTCGATGATTAACGGCATGTCACCGAGCAAGGTTTATTCGACCCTGGCGAACCAGCATCCATCGGCGGAATCGCGTCGTTATCTTTATAAGGTGAGTACCGCGCAGAAGAGTTATCGGGGATTCTGATTGGCTCAGCGCTAAAGCCGGGGGGAGTGTTCGCTGCGCGAACAGGCTTGGGTGCAGCGCCTGAAGCTGGGATTGTTCGCTGCGCGAACAGGCTATGAGAAGGTTTCGTTCGCTTAGCAGCGGGTATGCACCGAGCGGGTTCCGCCCGCCAGGCGATCAGGAGTGAAGCGCCTGAAGCTGGGATTGTTCGCTGCGCGAACAGGCTATGAGAAGGTTTCGTTCGCTTAGCCGCGGGTATGCACTGAGCGGGTTCCGCCCGCCAGGCGATCAGGAGTGCAACGCTGAAGCTGGGATTGCTCGCTGCGCGAACAGGCTATGAGAAGGTTTCGTTCGCCTGGTAAGCCGGGCAGTTTCAGATTCGCCTCTGCAGGCGACCGACAAGGGGGCGCCAGTCGCCGCGCCCCCTTGACCCCGGGCTCCGGCCTGCTTCACCGCCGCTTCGCGGTTCCTTCGCTACTTCAGGATTTCTCACGGAACGGCGGGACGCGCCATCCCTGGCGCGAACCCGCCTCTTCGCGACATCCCTGTCGCTCGTCCTGAAATCCCTCATCCGCTCAGCGGCTCTGACGGCCTCCCCACCCCCTCGCTGTTATCTCTTCTTTTTATGTTGGGTTCGCTGTCGCTGTGAGTTTGGGATTGCCTCTGACTTTCGGCTCAGCAAACAGAATGGCATTCAACTCGCCCGCTGTTATTTCTGCTTTTATGTTGAGTGCTTTTTCGCTGTAGTTTTTTTGGGATTGCCTCTGACTTTTGGCTCAGCAGACCGAATGTTATTCAACCCACCCGCTGTTATCTCATCTTGTTATGTCGGGTACTTTATCGCTGTATTTTTTTGGGATTGCCTCTGACTTTTGGCTCAGCACACAGAATGGCATTCAACCCTACCCGCTGTTATCTCGTTTTCAGGTAACTAAGATTGTTGCGGTGAACTTCAGGAATTGAGACTGGCTTTCAGACCACCAGAAAACTGTGCACCAAAGAAAACATAAAGAAATAACAGGCGGGGGTTTCCCAGAGGCGTCCGAAGCGCTGAGGAACAACCGCAGGCCAGGATGAGCCGACAGGACGTCGGCGAAAGGACGGTACGAGCCAGGGATGGCGAGTCCGGACGGTCCGTCGGCCGCAGGGCGTGACGAAGGCACCCCGCACAGCGGGGCGCGCAGGCAGCCGGACGCCGGGATTGTTAAGGGGCGGGCGTCCGCCCCTTGACGCGTCCGCCTGCTCAGGCAACCTGAAACTCCCCATCGCCTGGCGGGCGGAACCCGCTCAGTATTAGCCCGCTGCTAAGCGAATGAAACCTTCTCATAGCCCGTTCGCGCAGCGAACAAAAAGGCAGGCGGGCCGCTACCCGCCTCTGCCCACGCTCAGTTCAGCGCCCCACTATCATATTGGCCACCAGATACTTCCGTCCCTGGTCATCCTCTTCGGTGTAAACGCCCTGCAGCTCTGGTGAGAAGCCAGGCAGCAGATTAAGCCCCTCTTCCAGCGCCAGGAAGTAACGCTGCACCGCGCCGCCCCAGACTTCCCCCGGGACGACGCACAGCACACCCGGTGGATAAGGCAGTGCACCTTCCGCGGCAACCCGGCCTTGCGCTTCGGCTATCGGCACCAGCTCCACTTCGCCGCGAATATAAGCCTGATGCGCATCCTGCGGATTCACCCTGACCGGCGGGAACTCCGCGGCGCGGAACATCAGGCGCTGCAGATCCTTGACGTTGTGACTGACGTAAAGGTCGTGCATCTCCTGACAGAGGCGACGCAGGGTATACCCGGCATAGCGTTCGGCATTTTTGCGATAAATGGTCGGCAGCACTTCGGCCAGCGGCGCATCCTCTTTGACGTGCTGCTCGAACTGCGCCAGCATCGCCACCAGATTCGCCATCTTCTCCGGACTCTCTGCCGGGGTCATCAGGAACAGGATTGAGTTGAGATCGCACTTCTCCGGCACAATGCCGTTTTCGCGCAGATAGTTCGCCAGAATGGTCGCCGGAATCCCGAAATTACTATACTCACCGCTGGCCGCATCAATCCCCGGCGTGGTCAGCAGCAGCTTGCAGGGATCCACCCGATACTGATCGCGCGCATAGCCCGCGAAACCGTGCCACTTCGCCTGCGGTTCAAAGCTGAAGTAGCGCAGATCGCGGGCGATCGTCTCAGTGGGCGCATCCTGCCAGCGCTGACCATCTACCGTCTCCGGCACAAACGGCAGGATCATCTCACAGCGATCCAGGATCGCTTTACGCGCCTCAATACCCAGCGTGACGCACTCATCCCACATGCGACGCCCCGCTTCGCCCTGATGCATTCTGGCGTTGATATCCAGCGCGGCAAACAGCGGATAAAACGGACTGGTGGATGCGTGCAGCATAAAAGCGTTATTCAGTCGCTTATGCGGGCAGAAGCGGCGCTGTCCGCGAATATGATTATCTTTTTTATGGATCTGCGAAGTCTGCGAAAAACCTGCCAGCTGCTTATGCACTGACTGCGTGACAAAAATGCCGGGATCGTTCTCATTCAGTTGCAGGGTCAGCGGCGAACAGCCTTCCATCAGTGGAATGAACTGCTCATAACCGAGCCACGCGGAATCAAACAGGATGTAATCACACAGATGGCCGATGCGATCCACTACCTGGCGCGCGTTGTAGACCGTGCCGTCGTAGGTGCCCAGCTGGATGATCGCCAGACGGAAAGGCCGCTCTTCAGCCGCGCGCTGCGGAGCCACGGCCGCGATCTGCTCGCGCAGATAAGCCTCATCAAAACAGTGCGCGTCAATGCCGCCAATAAAGCCGAAAGGATTGCGCGTCGCTTCAAGATAAACCGGGGTCGCGCCCGCCTGAATCAGCGCACCATGATGGTTCGACTTGTGATTGTTGCGGTCGAACAGCACCAGATCGCCACGCGTCAGCAGCGCATTGGTCACCACTTTGTTGGCACTTGAGGTACCGTTGAGCACAAAGTAGGTTTTATCGGCGTTGAACACCTTTGCCGCATACTTCTGCGCATCTTTGGCCGAGCCTTCGTGGATCAGCAGATCGCCCAGTTTGACGTCGGCATTGCACATATCAGAGCGGAAAACATTCTCGCCGTAGAAGTCATAAAACTGTTTGCCCGCCGGATGCTTTTTAAAGAACGCACCGCCCTGATGTCCGGGACAGGCAAAGGTGCTGTTCTGCATATCGACATAGCGGGTCAGCGTCTCGAAGAAAGGGGGCAGCAGCGCCGCTTCATACGCCTGCGCAGCCGCTTCCAGCGCGATCCACTCCTGCGGATCGCCATTCAGCTCACCGCTGACGCCGGGCAGGTGCATCACCTCTTCTTCAAACGCGTTAGCGACAAACACCGGCAGATTAAAGCCGGTATGACGCAGCAGCGCCAGCACGCCGCTACGGGTATCCGCCAGCGAGACGACAACTGCCGCCACATCGGTGAAGTCGGTGTTATCCAGCGTCACCACGTCTCGCGCAGTGTTCAGGGTCAGACTGGGCGCCACAGCGGCGCTGGCAGCAATTTTCAGTGGAGTCATAACAGAATCCCTAACGTCAGGGAGGAAGTGCCAGAGGCACAATTATGGGGACAGTGCCCCGGCGAATACTTAACAGTCAGAAGGCGTTACGCAGCCCGTGGAGAGCAGATCCATAGCCGCTGCCCGGCTGGCCTCACCGCATGGTGAATAACGGAGATATCGGAAAAGAGGAAAACCCGGTGAGCGCCGGAAAAAGCGAACGGTAATCCGGGCGGATGCGCGGTGAACCGGACATGGCGACGTCCTCAGTGGCAAAGAAGCAGGGTCAAAAAGTGGCGGTCATAATGTCATCTTTTTCAGGCATGGACAACCCGAACCAGGTAATTATTCAGTCACCCTCTTCGCATGTAACAACATGATTTTTATAGTCTATTTATCATAAAAAATTCACAATACGACTAATTATCTGAATTATATGCAGATTTATGCACTTAACTCACTGCCGCTGTCAGCCTGTTTTTCCGCTCGTGTCGTCTTCATTGCCGGGAGACGGGGCCATTGCCCTACCGCATTGCATCTGCCAGGCGTAAACTGATCTTCTCTTTCCCACTCTGCCGGAGGCTGCATGTTCAAGGCACTGGTCATTGAAAATGACGAACAAGGTTACCGTTCCCTGCTGAAAGATCTCCCCGAATCTCAACTGCCTGACCACGATGTCACGCTCGACGTCAGCTACTCATCCCTGAACTACAAAGATGCCCTGGCTATCTGTAACAAAGGCCCGATTGTGCGCCAGTTCCCGATGGTGCCAGGTATCGATTTTGTTGGCCGGGTGACGGCCAGCCGCCATCCTGACTGGAAAGAGGATGATGTGGCGCTGCTGACGGGCTGGGGCGTGGGCGAAAAACAGTGGGGCGGCCTGGCACAGAAAGCCAGCGTCAGTGGCGACTGGCTGGTGCGCCCGCCCGCCACGCTGAGTCCGCTGCAAACCATGGCAATCGGTACGGCGGGACTGACCGCAATGCTCTGCGTGATGGCGCTGGAAAAACAGGGCATCACACCTGAACAGGGGCCGGTACTGGTAACCGGTGCCAGTGGCGGCGTCGGCAGCTATAGCGTCAGCCTGCTGGCGCGTCTGGGTTATCAGGTGATCGCTTCCAGCGGGCGCACCAGCGACCATGCCTATCTGATTGATACGCTGGGCGCGGCATCGGTCATTGACCGTGAAGAACTCTCCCAACCCGGCAAGCCACTGGCAAAAGAGCGCTGGGCCGCCGCGATAGACAGCGTCGGCAGTCACACCCTGGCGAATGTGCTGGCCGCCACCCAGCGGGACGGCGCGGTTGCCGCCTGTGGTATGGCGCAGGGACTCGACCTGCCAGCCAGCGTCGCACCCTTTATTTTGCGTGGCGTTACGCTGGCCGGTGTCGATAGCGTGATGTGTCCGAAGCCGCTTCGTCAGCAGGCGTGGCAACGACTCGGTGAGCTGATGGATAGCGAACGGCTCAGTAAGCTGAGCCGGGTGATCCCGCTAAGTGAAGCCAGAGAAGGTGCGCAGGCATTGCTGGATGGCAAAGTGCAGGGACGTCTGATTGTCGACTGCCGCTAAACCTGTTTAAAGGCGCGTTTCGCGCCTTTAACGATCGGCTCGCTGCAGCCGTTTTATGAGTCCTTCCAGCGCGAACTGTGTCCCCTGCTCCATCACCGATTTCGGATCGCCGCTGAACTGATGGCACTCCGCTTCGTCTCTGCCGTCGGGCAATACCCAGCCAAACCAGATGGTGCCCGCCGGTGTACCATCTTCGCCGCCATCCGGTCCGGCATAGCCGGTAATGGATAATCCCACCGGCTCGCCGGAGCGGGCGCAGGCGCCCTGCACCATCTCCCGCGCCGTCTGTTCGCTCACCGCCGTATGCTGTTTCAGCGTGTCAGGGCGCACCCCCAGCAGACGGATTTTGGCATTTTCGCTGTAGGTGACAAAGCCGCTGGTATAAAAGTCTCCGCTGTTTTCCACCGCGGCCAGCGTCATGCTGATCAGCCCGGCGGTACAGGATTCGGCGGTCGCCAGATGAAGTCCGGAAGAGAGTAAAATATTACCCAGTTGCTCAGCGGTCTGATCTAATGATTTTGCCATTATGGTCTCCTTGAATCTGTCCGGAACTCCAGGTATAGCGCAAAATCAGCGAATAAAACCGCGCAAGGCGATGTTTTTAAAGCGAAACGGTCTAAATGCGCAGCTGGATATGCGGCTGTCCACTCCCGGCATGCGCCACTACCTGCAGATCGGCCTGGTACCAGCGCGTCAGCGTCGATTCCGTCATCACCGTCTGCGGTGAGCCTTGTGCCACCAGTCGGCCTGCGTGCAGCAGCAGTATGCGATCGGCCCACAATGAGGCCTGATTAAGGTCATGTAACACGGTACAGACGGTGAGATCTCCGGCGCGCGTCAGCTGGCGTAATAAACGCAGGGTTTGCTGCTGCCAGAAGAGATCCAGCGCCGAAGTCGGCTCATCCAGAAACAGCCAGCCGCGTGGTCTTCCCTCATGCCAGAGCTGTGCCAGCACCCGCGCCAGCTGCACCCGTTGTTGTTCACCGCCGGAGAGCTGGCGGTAATCGCGCTGCGCCAGCCCTTCACAACCTGTCAGCCGCATAACCTCAGCCACAATCTGCGACGTCTGCGCCTCCGGCCAGGGCGCACGGCCCATCGCCACGACCGACTGCGCAGACTGTGCAAACGTCAGGTTGTTCTGCTGGCGCATCACTGCCCGGCGTCGTGCCAGCTGCTCACGCGGCCATGCCGTCAGCCGTCGATCGCCCAGCCAGCACTCGCCCCGATCGGGCGACAGAAATCCCGTCAGCATCCGCAGTAGCGTCGACTTACCTGCGCCGTTGGGGCCAATCAGTGCCACCAGCTCGCCACCTGACAGCGTGACGTCGAGGTTATCGATAACGGTTTCGCCGCCGTACGCGAGACACAATCCCCTGGCCTGTAAAATTTCCATCACTCCAGCCCTCGCTGTTGACGCAGAATCAGCCAGAGAAACCACGGACCACCAATCAGGCTGGTCAGCAGCCCTACCGGCATCTCGGCCGGAACCACCAGAGTGCGCGCCAGCGTATCGGCCAGCAGCAGCAGAATCGCTCCCGCCAGCGCTGAGCCGGGCAGCAGCCAGCGGTGATCGCCGCCAAGGCAAAAACGCATCACGTGTGGCACCACCAGTCCGACGAAGCCGATCACGCCGCTGACCGAGACCGCCGTACCGACCAGCAACGCACTGAGGATCAGCAGCTGATGCTGAGTACGCTTCACATCAACGCCCATGTAGTGCGCATCCTCTTCGCCCGCCTGCAGCAGGTTAAGGTGGCGGGCGCGAGTCTGTAAAAGCAGCAAGGCTGGCAGAATCAGCAGCAGGCAGATCAGCAGTGCAGGCCACTGTGCCTGGCTGAGGCTTCCCATGCCCCATAACGACAGCTGGCGCAGCTGCTGGTCGTTGCTCAGCCATGACAGCACGCCTACCGCCGCGCCGCACAGCGCATTAATCGCAATGCCGACCAGCAACAGCCGCGAAAGATTGCCGCGCGCCAGCCGACTGAAACTGAAGATCAGCAGTGTAACCAGCAGACTGCCGATAAACGCGGCGATCATCGGTAGCCACAATTCCAGCGGTGCCGGCAACGCCAGCGGAATAATGATTGCCAGCGCCACCGCCAGTCCCGCCCCGCTGCTGATCCCCAGCAAACCGGGATCGGCCAGCGGGTTACGAAAAACACCCTGCATCACTGCGCCAGAGACTGCCAGCGCCATGCCCATCACCACCGCCAGCAGCACGCGCGGCAGACGGATATCCAGCCAGATCTGCCAGATAAGATCGCTGAGCGGTGCCTGCCACAGCGCCCGCACTGAAAGCGACATCGCCCCCAGATTTGCCGCCAGCACCATCGCCACCAGCAGGAAGATCAGCATCAGCACCAGGCCACGCAGCGCATTATCCTTAATCATGGTTCAGCGATTCCGCCGCCTGACGCAATTTCACGATTGCCCGCGGCGTATCAAGGCCAAACCCCAGCAGTGCCATGGTGTCGATCACCAGCAGACGATGCTGCTGCCCGGCAGGCGTCAGCGCCAGACCCGGTAACTGCCACAGCTGCGCTTCGCCGCCCAGGGTTTTCAGGCCATCCTCGCCTATTACCACCAGATCCGGCGCGGCGGCGATCACCCCTTCCTGCGACAGTGCCTGATAGTGCGGCACCGAGCCCATAGCATTCTCCAGCCCGGCGCTGCGAATGGCGCCATCGGCCGCAGTCTGATTTCCCGCCGCCATCGATTTCATGCCGCTGTTCGCCATGATGTAGAGCACTTTTACCGGCAGCGGTTGCTGCGGCAACTGGCGAATCTGCTGCGTCATCTGCTGCGCCAGTGCCTGAGCTTCGCTTTCACGCTGCAGCGCCTGGCCCACAGTGATAATTTTCTGCGGAATCGCCTGCAGGCTGCTGTCGCCGCTGACCGTGACCACCCTGACGCCCGCGCGGGCAATCTGTTGCAGCACCAGCGACGGTTGCGCCTGCGCGCTGGCGATCACCAGCGTCGGTTTCAGTGCCAGAATGCCTTCGGCGTTGAGCTGGCGCATATAACCCACGTCCGGCAGTCGGGCGGCCTGCGCCGGACGCAGACTGGTGCTGTCGCGCGCAACCAGCTGTGACTGGGCATCCAGCGCATAGATAATCTGAGTGACGTCACCACCAATCGACACCACCCGCTCCGCCGCCAGTGATGGCAGCGTCATCAGCAGCCATAACAGCATCGCTCTTTTCATGCCGCCGCTCCCGGCGTGCGGAGTGCGCCAATCTGCTCGCGCCAGCGTGACTGCTCTGGCGTACCTTCCGTGCGCTGACCGTAGAGCTGGGCGATCTGCGTGCCGTCGGCGGCGAACAGTTCCAGGCTGGTAACAAAGCCATCGCCCGTTGGCTTGCGTGTTACCCAGCTTTCGCTAATCTGATCAGCCATCAGATGCAGCGTGAACTGCGGATTGAAGATGTTGAGCCAGTTTTCCACTGGCTGCAGCTTCTCTACCCTGCCGGTGAAAATCTGAGTACAGCCACGGTTGCCGACAAAAATCATAATTTCATTGCCCGCCTGCTGTGCCATCTGTAGCAGGCGCTCAAGTGCGTCGTTGCCGGTCTGCCAGGCGAGATCCTCACCCACCGCGCGAAACGCCTGCGGCCGTGACACCTGGTGGCGCTTCAGCAACGCGAAAAACTGATGAACATCGGTCATGGCGCGCCATTCACGGTCGATGGCGGTGGCATCAATCGCCTCCGTCAGGGGAGCAGCGGCAACCGGCTCAACCACGAGCGGCGTCGCCGCGGCGTCGGTAAAGTCGGCGATCAGCGTCTGCCACGCTGCCATGCTGGTCTGCTCCGTGGCGTAAACTTTCAGTACCGCATCGCCATGACGATCAAAAATCTGAATGCTGTGACGAACGCCCTGCCCGGTCGGCTCCTGCAGAGCAAAGGCGCTGCACCACTGACCGATGAACAGGCGCAGATCGAGCGCACGGGGATTAAGCACCAGGCCACCATGCGCGCCAATCTGCACATTGTGGTATTCACCCAGATGTTCATGTACCGCATAAGCGTTACGGGTAATGTTTTTGGTTTCGCCGACTGCGCCCAGTGCCTTCAGCAACGCCGGAAAATCGCGTTTCAGCGCCACGGCATCAACGCCGATGCGCGCTTCACACAATTCCGCTTCGCTGATGCCGATCAGCGCGGCCAGGTCGCGGGCATATTTCTTCGGTTGTTCACCTTTAAGGACAAGATAGTGCTGATAAATCGGGTTCATGACTCAGGCTCTCTTAGTAGTGCCCTGCATCAGCGCAGGGCGACGGCTATCAAAAATCGACGTTAACACCTAACTGGAAAGTACGGCCCGGCATCACGGCCAGCGCCTGATCGTTGCGCTCCTGCTGAGTGGCGCTGGTCAGTTCACGGCTGCTGAGGTAATCCCGGTATTTGCGATCGGTTATGTTGTAAAGCCCGCCACTCAGCCTGACGTTGTGCGCGACGCGCCAGTAAGCGGTCATATCTACCATGCCATAACCCGGCACCCGCATGTAATCGGTGCTGGAGTCGGCCAGGCTGCTGCCGTTGTTAGCGAAGCTTTCGCGGTTAGTCGCACTGGCTTGCTTACCTTTGACAAAGGTAGCGGTAACGGCGGCACCGTAGCCGCGCGCCTCATCATCCCAGGCGAGTCCGACGATCGCTTTCATCGGGGCAACACTCTCAAGGTCGATGTAGCGGTCACCAAGGTAGCTCGACTTTGCCGCGCCCTGCGTGTAACCAAACGCCAGATTGGCGCTCAGACCTTCGACCTCGCTGAACCAGCTGCCGAAGTTCACTTTACTGCTGATTTCAGCCCCGTAGATGTAGGCTTTATCGCGGTTCTCCGCCTGATAGGTGGTGTAAATGTTGGCGGGCACATTGACGAACTGACCCGGATTAGCCGCCCGGCTGTAGCGGGTAAAGGCAATAAAGTTTTTATAGTCGTTATAAAAAGCGGCAGCGTTAAGCGTGACGCCTTTTGCCACCTCTCCTTTTACACCCCACTCGTAGTTGTTGCTGGTTTCGGTTTTCAGATCTGCATTACCAATCAGCGCATACTGCGCGGTGCCGGCATAGCTGGAGCCAAGGTTCCATGAACCATAAAGCTGCGTATCGTTGGGGAACTGCGCGCCACGGGTATATTGCAGATAAGTCATCAGCTTCGGTGTCAGATCGTACTGGAAGGCAATCGAGGGCAATATCTGGGTGTCGCTGTTTGGCGACCCATAGAGCGCTGAAACTTCGCTGGCGTCGAGCACGCTACTGTTCGTGGTCAGCGTTGCCACATCACGCGGTCGGGTGTTCTGATAGGCCACGCGCGCGCCTGGCACGATGGCCGCCCGATGTCCGTCAGCATCGAAGCTGATGGTATCCTGCAGATAACCACCCACGCTGTAGCTGCGACTGTTAGCCTGCGGCTGCATGATCGCAGTAAAAGTACTGGCTGGCGGTGACTGACGGAAAGGTCGTTCAGTATCCACCAGGCGCGCATTCAGCCCGGCGCTCAGTTCATGTCGCCCGACGCTTTTAAGCGCGCGGGTGTCAAAACCGAAGCTGTCGCTGTTGTAATCGGAATAGACGGTTTGCCTGGCGGTGGCACTCGACGGCATCCGGGTGTTGTCATGCGCCTGGGTCTGCTGCCAGTAAATGCGGGTCGTCAGGCTGTCGACCAGGTCATTGTAAGGGGTGTACTCATCCGCCAGGCTGATGCCCCAGCGGCGGGTATCACTCTGCTGCTGTGCCGTCCCCCAGACTGTATTGCCTGAAGTGCTCCAGCTGTCGTAATGGCTGTGGTGGGTTTTGTGATAGTAATCGACCGTCGCGCTGAGCTTGTGAGCATCATTGGGCTGCCAGATGCCGGAGGTCATAAAGGCGTCGGAGTGCCAGTTAGCGGGATACGCATCCAGCGTATCGCTGTTGTTACGGGTCTGCTGTCCGTCACGGCGGCTGTAAACAAAGATGCCGCGCAGCTCATCGTCACCGGCAGCGGCGGTGATGCCGTTATGCCAGCTGCGACTGGATGAGTCATAGTCGCTCTGATAACTGAACGCGGTTGCTTTTCCGGGATGCAGGTAATCGTCGGGAGACTTATTACGGAACGAGACGTTGCCGCCAATCGAGGTGTTCGGCTGTTCCACTGCTGTGGCGCCCTTCTCAATCTCAATACGGCCAAACATATAAGGATCGATGTAATCGCGGCCAATGCCAAAGCTGTCGAGACCTGCGCGTCCTACATAGCTGCGGCCAGTGGCCTGCGGCAACGGAATGCCGTCTACATCCAGACCGACGCGGTTGCTCTCGAGGCCACGAATGTTGTAGCCGGTATAACCGGCCCGATCAAAACCGCTCTTACCGGCTGATGAACCACCACGGGTACCGGTAGCACTGATCAGCGGTTCATAGCGCATGATCGATCCGAAGTCAGTGGCACCACGCTGTTGCAGATCGCTGGCAGAGAGCGAGGTTTTACTGCCTGCCGTTTTTTTGATTTCCGGTGCCGTCACCGTCATTACCGGTTCGGCACTGCTGCCATAGCGGTCAGAAAGGGCTAGGGTGGCAGATTCACTGCCCGCAGCATAAGTGCAGGTGGTATTGATGAAGGTGGCGAGCAACGCCAGTTGAGTCAGACGCGGTTGCGTCAATCTCCGAAAACGTGGTGACATAGGCGCGAATTACCTGATTAATTGTTAGTATTCGCTCACTTGCTTGCTGGCAACAGTAAAACGGCTCCGCATAAAAGCCGTGAAAAGTCAGAACATCATGCTGGTGTAGTAATTATCGCCCGGAATTTAATGCAACTGATAATCATTATCAATCTTATTTACATTTAGATATAAACCACAGCGCACAAATTGTTAACCCGAATGCATTGGCATTTATCAACACGTAAAGGAATAGAGTTATGGCGCAAAAACCTGTGGTTGTTATTCACTACTGTATGCAATGCAACTGGCTGATGCGGTCAGCGTGGATGGCACAGGAACTTCTGCATACGTTCGCTGAGGATCTGGCGGAGGTGACGCTGAAACCGGGCACCGGCGGTATCTTTGAGATTACGCTGGATGAGCATCTGCTGTGGGAACGTAAGCGGGATGGTGGCTTCCCGGATGCGACCACGCTGAAACAGCGTGTGCGGGACATCTGCTTCCCGGATCGTACGCTGGGCCACATCGACAAACACAAAACTGAAGTCAGCTAATTCCGCTATTAGCTGTGGGTGATTTTTTCTGCCGCGTCGTGCAGCGCCTTAATCAGCGTCTGCAGCGCGGCTTCTGAGATATCTTCCTGCGCAAGCCGCTGGTTCAGCGCGACCTTCAGCCCATGAATCGCCTGCTCAACAGCAGGAATGCTGCGGTTATTGACCAGAATCGCCAGCGTAGAGAGCCGTGTAATCAGGCTGCTGACCGTTTCACGATTCTCTGCCAGATGCGCCTCTCCCGCTGCCGTCAGGCGGTAGGCTTTACGCGTTGCCTGCGCATCCACCACCTGAATCGCCTCCATCTCTTCCAGCAGCGTCAGGTTGGGGTAAATGATCCCCGGACTGGGCGAATACTCTCCCTTTGACAGCTCCTCAACAGACTTGATCAGCTCATAGCCGTGCGCGGCATTCTGCGCCAGGAAATGGAGCATCAGCAGGCGAATCTCACTCGCTTCCAGCATCTTTTCACGTCGCTTGCGCCGTCCGCTGCAACTGCCTGCGCGCGCAGTTTGATCGTCAGATGAAGTGGAAGTCGGATGCTGTTTCATGGCCTGCCCTGCTGCGAAAAAGTGGGATTGATGGTAGTGCGCCGCCTGGCAAAACTCAATTGCCTTAGCGACTTACTTCTGGTGCCAGTAGGCCACCGCCCGTACGAAGTCACTGTTGAGGCCGCGCTGCACCGTGAAGTAGTCACACAGCGCTTTAACAAACTCACCTTCGCCGGTCAGCCAGACAAAGTAATCTTCCGTCGGGATAGTGATCTGATCCAGCCGGGCAATCAGCTGGCTGAGCTGCGCTTTCTGCATCTGGCCGCTGCCGAGCCAGTTTGTCGTCACATCAGCCGTATCAGATAAATAGTCGCGGCCCGTCGCTTCATCGGTAAAGGCATAGAGATGCAGCGCCTGCGCCCGGGCGTCACGCTGACGGCGCGCAAAAGCCGGCAGCCCGGTTTCATCACAGACATAGAGCTGGAATGCGTAATCGGTCGGCACCACCAGCGAGCCGCGTGGCCCGCCGACAATCAACCGATCGCCAGGCTGCGCCTGAGTTGCCCAGTCACTGGCTACGCCCTGCTCATGAATATAGAAATCGAGGGTCAGTGAAGATTCACCATCGAATTCCAGCGGTGTGTAATCACGCGCCTGCGGACGCACCCCTTCCGGCCAGACAATCCCCGCATCGGTGATTTGTGGCAGAGCCAGTGTGGCTCCTTCAGCGGAAGGGAAGAAAACCTTAATGTGGTCATCAAAGCCTGGCGACGTAAAGCCCGCCAGATCGCTGCCGCTGAACCGGATACGCCAGAATTTACCGGCAATGTTAGTTTTACTCGCGACCTGAATATGACGGAAACGCAATTCATTACGGACGCGCTGTGGTACACGCTGATCGGCTGATACAGGCAAAATTTCTCTCCTGAAACGGGATGGATGCCCGTGACTCAAGGGCATGCTGATAATAATGGAATAACAATCATTCTCATCTGAAGTGCCAAGATTAGCTATGATATATCTTCACTACAAGAACGAAAAATGCGATCCAGCGGCTTAAGATATATTTTATGCCGGTACGGGTGTGCGTAGTGCAGACGAAGAGCGGCCCTGATAAGAGCATTCAGAGAGAGGTAAGCAGCAGGTGCGGCGTGTTTACGGGGGCAGGCAGAGAAGGCGGAAACTGTCCGGCTCCTGACGAGCCGGGCATGATGTTGCGCCGCACATTCTGGCAGCGCGTGACCACTTACAGTGTGTCGTTGAATCCTGAGAGGGAAGGATTGCTGCTGGTGTGTTCCGGCAGCTCACCATCACCCAGAATTTCATGCTGGGTGGCCTGAGAGTGCGGATGCAGTCCGGCAGGAGGTGAAAAAGGTTCAGCCTGTTGTGCCATCGCCATGACAGGCAATGCCAGGATCAGTGAAATCATTAAGCGTCGCATAGTTGTCTTCGTTTGTTTTTTTGACCAGAAAAGGCCTGAAATGCAGGTAAATATTCCAGCCCTGGCACAGATGCACGATGATTCAGGCATGGCAGGGTTTCGGGAGAGGATTTTACGCCAGAACGGCGAGTTATTTTATAAAATCGTGCGGTTTGTCACGGTTTACCGCACGAATTATGCATTAACAGGGTCGGGAGTCACTCGCCCTGCCCTGCTGGCGTAATGCTGATCAGTTAAGATTAGATTTATAAAAGCTATCACGGTCAAACGTGGCAGCCTTTTTTTCCGGGCGAGCGAGCCGCAGTGCGGGCCAGAGCAGGCTGGTGCCGGGCAGGAGCAGGCAATCCGCAGCGCTGAACAGAATGAGTCTGCCAGGAGAGCCCGCAGGACGCGGGCGAAAGGCGGGGCGGCACAGGATGTGCCATCCCCGGCGGTCCGTCAGGCAGAGGAATGACGTGAAGGAACCGCATAGCGGCGCGAGGACCGCCAGCCCCTGCCCGGCACCAGACTGCGTTATCACCTGTCGCTTAACTGACTGGCATTATGCCCTGCTGGCTACGCCTGCATCACCGGAATAGAAAAAACGCCGCTCAGCCAGTCGGGCTTACAGTGCGCAAAATCGAGACGCAACAGATCTTTACCGGGACGACGTGACACACCCAGTGCTGGCAGATGCTGATAGTAAATATCCTCGATAAAGCGTGTCAGCTGCTCCGGGCTGCCGCTCCAGCGGATCGACGCATAGAGTCCACGAACCTCGCTCCAGCTGGCGGTGTTGTCACCCAGCAGCCCGGCATGTTGCGGCTCCAGCGCCTGAAACAGGCTGATATTTTGCTGATCAGCAGAGCTATGGCCGGGGCCATACTGAAAGCCTAACCAGCCCTGCGACACGCGGCCGCCCGCCAGCGCCACCAGTTGCCGCGCCTGTTCAGCCACCCGGTGATCGCGATCGGCAATGTAATCGCCAAACTTACACTCCCACTCCAGCGTTTCTCCGCACAGATGCAGCTCTTCCTCACGCTCCACCAGCGTTGCACGCTCTGCCAGCGATCGCACCAGAATGCGGCCATGGAAGTTTTTAACCGGCAAATGGGGAATACGGCGAAACGCGCCAGGCGTCAGCGAAAAGTGACCTTTGAATACCCGGGTAAAATTTTGCTGGTTATCAAAACCAAAACGTACGGCGATATCGATCAGCGTCATGCGGGTCAGACGCAGCGCCATAGCGGCCATCGTCAGACGCCGTTTACGGGTATAAGCCGCCAGGGTCTGTCCGGTCATCTCCTTAAACATGCGCTGCATGTGCCATTTGGAATAACCTGACTTGAGGGTAATCTGATCGATATTAAGATCGTCGGTGAGATTGGCTTCAATCCACTCGACCAGATCGTTGATGTGCTGTTTTTTAATGGCCTGACTGAGCATGATGGCGATTTACGACGCGGGTTAGGACTGGGATTTCAGTTACAAAAGGATAACAAAAATCGCAAATCGGTGTAAGGAAAGGGTAAGCATTGCGCGCCCGTTCAGGGCGTTTCCGCATTAATTGCTTAGGTTACTAACTAAAAAAGGCTGACTGTCGTCAGCCTTCTGATTATTGATAAAAACTGCGCCGGATAGCTTTAAGACGGAGCCTGCGACAACTAATGACTGCGCATTCCGGCCGCTGTCATCATCATGCGGAACAGCGAGGCGACAACGCCTAGCGCAAGTACGCTGGCGGCATAGATAAACACCAGCCACATCACACGCTTCCACCATGGCGCTTTCGTTTCTTCATTGTGATTGTGGTCTTTCATGCTGCTGAGGCTTTTCATATCAATGATATCCTGCGTCTGCTTTGATTTTTCCACGGAACACGTAGTAGCTCCAGAAGGTGTAGCCCAGGATCATCGGGATAATCAGCAGGCTACCCACCAGCATAAAGGCCTGGCTCTGCGGCGGTGAGGCGGCAGCCCAGATGGTCACTGATGGCGGAATAATGTTTGGCCAGATACTGATGCCCAGCCCGGAGAAGCCCAGGAAGATCAGCGCCAGCGTCAGCAGGAACGGTGAATAGTGCGCCTCGCGCTTAATGGCGCGCACAATGCCCCAGGAACAGAGCAGCACCAATACCGGAACCGGCAGGAACAGGAACAGGTTGGGTTTGCTGAACCAGCGATGCGCGATATCCGCATGCGCAAACGGTGTCCACAGGCTGATGATGCCGATAATCACTAACAGCGCAATCACCAGCGGCGTAGCCAGCGCAGACATTTTACGGTGCAGCTCGTTCTCGGTCTTCATGATAAGCCAGGTGCAGCCCAGCAACGCGTAGGCAACAACCAGACCCACGCCGCAGAACAGCGGGAACGGTGCCAGCCAGTCCATTGCGGAACCGGCAAAACGGCGTCCCTCAACCGGAATACCATCCAGCAACGCACCCACGGCCACACCCTGACTGAAGGTGGCGATGACTGAACCGGCAATAAATGACTTGTCCCAGAACGCCCGATGGCCTTCTACGGCCTTGAAGCGGAACTCAAAGGCGACACCACGGAAAATCAGGCCAATCAGCATAGCGGTCAGCGGAATCGACAGCGCATCGGCAATTACCGCATAGGCCAGCGGGAACGCGCCGAACAGGCCAGCACCACCCAGAACCAGCCAGGTTTCATTTCCGTCCCAGACCGGCGCGACGGTGTTAACCATCATGTCGCGCTCGCCAGCATCTTTATTGAACGGGAACAGCAGACCAATACCCAGGTCGAAGCCATCCATCACGATATACATCAGGGTTGCGAAAACGATAATCGCAAACCAGATAACGGAATAATCGATCATCTTAGTGGTCTCCATCCTTAAAGGTGGCAGCGGAAAGCGGACGCGCCGGGGTTTTCTTCTGACCAGGACCACCCTCTTCGGTGATATGGCCTTCGCCGGTAACCGGTCCCTGCTTAATCAGACGCATCATGTAGTGATACCCCACGCCGAACACCGAGCTGTAGACCAGAATAAAGGCCAGCAGGCTGATGCTCATGTGCATATCCCCATGTGCCGAGACCGCATCAATCGTGCGCTGCACGCCATAAACCACCCACGGCTGACGACCGATTTCAGTGGTAAACCAGCCTGCCAGAATCGCAATCAGACCCGATGGCCCCATCAACAGCGCAAACCACAGGAAAGGACGCGACTCATAGAGACGCCCTTTGAAACGCAGCCACAGGCTGACCACGCCCAGCGTAATCATCAGCAGGCCCAGCGCCACCATCACGCGGAAGGACCAGAAGATGACCGTTGAATTAGGCCGGTCCTCTTTCGGGAAGGACTTCAGCGCCGGGACCTGCTTGTCCAGGCTATGCGTCAGAATCAGGCTGCCAAGATAAGGCACCTCCAGCGCATATTTGGTACGTTCCTGCTCCATGTCGGGGATCCCGAACAGGATCAGCGGTGTGGCTTCCCCCGGTGGGTTTTCCCAGTGCCCTTCAATCGCCGCGATTTTGGCAGGCTGGTGTTCCAGCGTATTCAGACCATGAGCATCACCAATCATCGCCTGAATCGGCGCGACAATCAGCGCCATCCACAACGCCATTGAGAACATCTTGCGGATAGCGGGATTGTTATTCCCCTTCAGCAGATGCCAGGCCGCCGACGATCCCACAAAGAAAGCACTCGCCAGGAACGCCGCTACAGACATATGGAACAGGCGATAAGGGAATGAGGGGTTAAAGACGATTTTGAACCAGTCCTGCGGAACCACGATGCCATTCTGAATGATGTAGCCCTGAGGCGTATGCATCCAGCTGTTAGAGGCCAGGATCCAGAAGGTGGAAATCAGCGTACCGAGGGCGACCATACAGGTGGCAAAGAAGTGCAGCCCGGGACCCACGCGATTCCAGCCAAACAGCATCACGCCCAGGAAGCCCGCTTCCAGGAAGAACGCCGTCAGTACTTCATAGGTCAGCAGCGGACCGGTGATACTGCCAGCAAACTCCGAGAAGCCGCTCCAGTTCGTCCCGAACTGATAAGCCATGACCAGTCCTGATACCACACCCATGCCGAAGTTAACGGCAAAGATTTTCGACCAGAAATGGTAGAGATCGCGATAGGTGTGATCGCGGGTTTTGAGCCACATACCTTCGAGCACGGCCAGAAAACTGGCGAGACCGATGGTGATGGCGGGAAAGATAATATGGAAGGAAACAGTAAATGCGAACTGAATCCTGGCCAGATGAAAGGCATCTAATCCGAACATTGCTTACCTCTTTGCCACATAGAACACCATGTATTTACTTATAATTAACAACTTAAGCCTGATGCGCCTGGTTCTCTGCGCTTATTGAAATTCCCGCCGCAAATTTAAAACTATTCGCGGCGAGGAAATAGAAACAGTGGGGTTAATGAAAACTATAACAGTCTTTATTGATTCTGATCATTGTTTTTGACGGGAATTATTTATTTAAAAATAAGGCCTAAAGGTTAATCAGAGCGTGTTTATGTGTCGTTAATGTTACGGTAATTTGTACTTTAAAAATCGATAGCGCTAAAGCGAACCTTGCCTGAAAAATGCCTTCAACAGGCTGTTTTCAGGCACTATTTTGTTATAAACCCTGATTGAGTAAAGGTCAAATTTTAGAGCCTCCAAATTAAATACCCTTATTTTTTAACAGGTTAAAAGAGTAAATAGTTACCTCTGCCGCTTTGTTTGCTTTTTTGCTTTTTCCTGGCTAATGCAGCTATAACTTCTGACAGAAAATACGCAGAACGGCGCTTTTAAGCGCCATCAGAGATGTTAATAAAATGAGTCAAAAAGGAGGTATGAATTAACAGCGCGCTGCGGGCAGTCGATTATTCCGGGCCTGAGGTTCATAAAACGATTTAATAACCAGCAACCGTGCGAAAAGACCGACTGGATTATTTGGGCTGCCGTTACGTTATCGCGCTTTCAGGAAGTGAGATAACAGACAAATGGGGTCAGAAATTTGCAGCGAGTATACCCATGCCGTCACGTTATGACGGCTGATACAGGGTGATTTTACTCTGCCGCAGATTTTTCGCGCCGTGCCAGAATCCGGCTCAGGTTCAGCTCCAGCCAGTCAGCCAGCCCCACAACCTGTTCACCGACTTCGCGTCCAAGCGGGGTTAAGCGATATTCCACGTGCGGTGGCACCACATCGTAGGCGATACGCTGCACGAAGCCATCTTCTTCCAGATAGCGCAGATTCTGCGCCAGCATCCGCTCGCTGACGCCACCGACCGTCCGGCGCAACGCGCTGAAGCGCAGCGTCTGGTCCTGCAGGGCCAGCAGAATTAATACGCTCCAGCGGCTGGTCACGCGTTTCAGCACGTCACGTGACGGGCAGTTGACGTTGAGCAATTCGCCGCGGATAAATTTTTCACTCATTTTTTCAGACATTTAACTTATCCACCTCAAACTAACAATTCTGTAAGTACTTACTAAAAATTAGTTTATACACTAGTCTGAATTTCACCAACAGCCACAGGAGTATTAACATGATTGCAGTTACAGGTGCCACCGGCCAGCTGGGCCGTTTCGTGATTGATGCATTACTGAAAAAAGTCCCGGCGGGAGAAATTGTTGCCGCCGTCCGTACGCCTGCCAAAGCGGCCGATCTCGCAGCGCTGGGCGTCATTGTCCGTCAGGCCGATTATGGTCAGCCAGAGACGCTGGAGGCCGCTTTTGCAGGCGTGGATAAGCTGCTACTGATCTCCGGTAGTGAAGTGGGCCAGCGTGAAGCGCAGCATAAAGCCGTCATTGAGGCTGCTCGGGCGGCGGGCGTGGGCTTTATCGCCTACACCAGCCTGTTGCATGCAGATACCTCGCCGCTGGGCCTTGGCGTTGAACACCGTGCAACAGAAGCGCTGCTGAAAGCCTCTGGCATCCCGTTCGCCCTGCTGCGTAACGGCTGGTACAGCGAGAACTACGCAGCGAGCATCCCACCGGCGCTGGCGCATCATGCGTTTATTGGCGCAGCAGGCGAAGGTCGTATCGCCTCGGCAGCGCGTCAGGATTATGCCGAAGCGGCGGCAGAAGTGATGACCCGTGAGGATCAGGCGGGCAAAGTGTATGAACTGGCAGGTGATGACAGCTACACGCTGGCGCAGTTTGCTACGGAGATTGCCGCACAGAGCGGTGAAAAGGTTGATTACGTCAATCTCTCTCAAAGTGAGTTTGCGGCGGCGCTGAAAAACGCAGGCCTGCCAGAAGGTCTGGCGGAAATGCTGGCGGATTCTGATGCCGGTGCAGAGAAAGGCGGTTTGTTCGATGACTCCCGTCAGCTAAGCCAGCTCATCGGTCGCCCCACCACCACCTGGCAGGCAGTCATTCGCGCGGCACTGGCAAATCGTTAATTCTGTCGTTCATGAGCGGACAATCGGGTCCGCTCACCTCACTCTCCTGTCCGAATTCCCGTTGGGTATGCCACTTTCTGCACTCTTTGCGGCTGCTGTTTCTTTTACAAAATGTGAATAAACGCCAGTTTTCTTCAGGTTAAATTTTTTTATTCAGGTCGCTAAGAGATTCATCTGAAATGCGTTTTTTGTGAACAGCGTTATATTTGGTTGAATTGTCTGGAATTTATCCAAAAACCTCGATTAATCGACAATATTTATTACGTTCATAGATATTCTGCATTGTTGTTCCGGGGGAGGAGAGGTCTATAATTTGTCCTTTGTGCAACCACGACCGCTCAGGAGGCCGTTATTAATACCCATCGCCAGCAACAAAATGCACTTGAAGAGGTTCGTGCCGGGGCGGAAGTTGAGTATCAATACGATCCCCATGAACTGAAGCTGGATCGCATGCAGGATTCTGAACCGGAGCCGGAGCTGATTGAAGGCTTGCCGGCGCCGGATGCGCTGACCCCTGCCGATCGTTATCTGGAACTGTTTGAACATGTTCAGATGTCGCGGATTTTCGAGGACAGCAAAACCTTCCCCGACTGTTCGCCCAAGTACGATCCGTTGGATGTGCTGATGCGCTATCGTCGACAGAAACGCAGCAGTGATTTTGACCTGTCGCGTTTTGTCGCCGATCACTTTTATCTGCCTGGCGTAAACGAAAGCTTTTATGTCTCCAACCCGGATAAAACGCTCAATGAGCATATCGACGACCTGTGGCCGGTTCTGACCAAAATGCCGCAGCAGCATATGCCGCACTCATCGCTGCTGCCATTACCCAAACCCTATGTGGTGCCGGGCGGACGTTTTGGCGAAACCTACTACTGGGATTCTTACTTCACCATGCTCGGCCTGGCAGAATCGGGCCGTGACGATCTGCTGCGTCACATGGCGGATAACTTTGCCTGGTTGATCGATAACTACGGTCATGTGCCAAACGGCAACCGTACCTATTATCTCAGCCGCTCGCAGCCACCGGTGTTTGCCCTGATGGTTGAGCTGTTCGAAGAAGATGGCGTGCGCGGTGCTAAGCGCTATCAGGAACAACTGATGAAGGAGTATCAGTTCTGGATGGACGGTGCTGGTTCACTGATGCCGAACCAGGCTTATCGTCACGTAGTGCGGATGCCAAACGGCTCACTGCTGAACCGCTACTGGGATGACCGCGATACGCCGCGTGATGAGTCGTGGATCGAAGATGTGGAAACCGCCCGCGAATCGAAACGTCCGGCCAGCGAAGTGTATCGTGACCTGCGTGCCGGAGCGGAATCGGGCTGGGATTACTCCTCGCGCTGGCTGCGTAACCCGAAACGGCTGTCGAGCATCCGTACCACGCAGTTTATTCCTATCGATCTGAACTCGTTCCTGTACAAGCTGGAGCTGATGATCGCCACCCTGTCGCACGCGAAAGGCGAAGAGCTGACCGCGCTGGCCTGGCAGAAAAAAGCGGAAGCGCGCAAACGTGCGATTACCCGTTATCTCTGGGACAGCACCGCCGGTGTGTTCCGTGACTACGACTGGCGTCGGGAGCGTTTCGGTGCCTTTACCGTCGCCTCCGTGGTTCCGCTGTTTGTCGGTCTTGCAACGCCGCATCAGGCGCACCTGCAATCGATCTCGCTACGGCATCTGCTATTGAGCAACGGCGGCCTGCTGACCTCAATGGTGGAAAGCGGTGAGCAGTGGGATCGACCCAACGGCTGGGCACCGATGCAGTGGATGGCGGTTGTTGGCCTGAATAATTACGGTGAAGAGACGCTGGCGACTGAAGTGGCAGTGAACTGGCTCAACACGGTCAACAACTTCTATCAGTTGCACCATAAGCTGGTAGAGAAGTATGACATCAGCGGCGAGCGTGCCCGTCCTGGTGGCGGTGGTGAGTATCCGTTACAGGATGGATTCGGCTGGACTAACGGCGTTACACGTAAGCTGATGACGATGTATGGGCATTTAATGGCTGACTGAGTATCGCAGCCGGTAAACCTTTAAAACGCAAAAAGCCGGGTTATCCCGGCTTTTTCATGTTTCATGCAGGCTATTCAGCGCTACTTCTTCGCTTCAGTGCCTGGTTGTGACGCACGTTGCAGGAACTGCTGTGTCACTTCAGGCAGGTGCTGCAGCAGCCACTCCGCCATCGCCACTTCCTGATCGCGGATCTCATTCAGTATGCGTACGCCCTGCGCATCACCAACCTGCTCAGCCGCAGCGATCAGGCTGGTGTAGCTGGCGATCTCGGCATTCTCGAATACATAGCCACTGATGGCGCCCTTCACCACTTCATCTGAGTTAAACATGCCGCCCACGGCCTGGCCGGTGGCTGCCATTTTGCCTATCGCATCTTTCATTACAGAGTGATCGATACCGTGGCTGTCAAGCAGCTGTTCCAGCAGAGTCAGCTGGTGTTTTGTTTCATCAAGATGTTGCGCCAGACGCTGTTCCAGCGCCGGATAGTGTTCAAGACGACCTGACATCTTGCTCAGCATGCTTTCTGCTTGTTTTTCCATCGCATGCGCATCGCGCAGCCAGTCGTGATAATGTTCAATCGCAGTCATGTATTACTCCTTAAGAGACGGTAATAGAGTCGGCTACCGAGGTGAGCTTCTCATCCGTTTGCTTCTCTTCATTCAGGGTTTCTTCCAGCAGCTGTGCGGCTTTGGTGTAACCCAGCTTCAGTGCCAGCGCATGCAGGGTACCGTAGGTGGCAATCTCATAATGCTCAACTTTCTGCGCCGCACCGATCAGTCCATGATCGCGAATCTCGCCCTTCTCGACCGAGTCGATAATTTCCTGCGCTTCTTCAACCAGACCTTCCAGCGCATGACATTTCATTCGTTTGATTTTGACTTCAGGTGTCACTTCCACCAGTTCGTCGAGTCGTTCAATCTGAGCACGGGTCTCTTCCAGATGCTGATTAAACGCAGCGATAAGATTTTCGTCACTGGCTGCACGCGCCATTTTAGGCAATGCACGGGTTATCTGCTTCTCAGCGCTGTATACATCGGATAAGTCATGGATGAACAGGTCGTTTAACGTTTTCACTGTCATAAGATAGCCTCATTGATTAAAAAGCTGCGTCTGTAATAACGCAGCGCCAGTCATATCGTTGACACCTGAAAAGTCTAGTGGAGATTCTTAATATCGCACGCTGCATCAGTATGAATTTAAGACAAAAGTGGCATGTAAAATGCACTTTCCTTTTTACAGCAACGCGTTAGCTAAAAATTGTTTTTAAGATTGCGGCTTCGCTAGCAGTGCTGGATTTTGTACAAAGTGATAAATCGTTGTATACATTTTTTAAGATTAACTGCATAAAAAAGTACCACTCGAAACTTATCTGTACAAAGTTGTATTTAACGGTACAGCTTTAATCGATAGGAAATAAAAAACCGGAAGGGAAAACCCTTCCGGTTCAATTCACAACTCCAGCCATTGCCAATGATGGAGCAATGACATAATTCAGGGTGTAATTATCTTCACGAGGAACTAAAAAGATTCAAAATGCCCGGCTAACAGAGTAACCCTGCCGTTACAGCAGTGTTAAAGACGTTCAGCTCCGGCGGCTAACCTTACCTCCCTTGCGCCCCGCTTCAATGGCACGTTCAGGATCGTTTTTGAAGTTACCGCCGCTTTTCTGGCCTCCTTTGCGCCCTGCTTCAGCAGCACGCTCTTTGTCGGCCGCAAAATTCCCGGCCCCACCGCGATATTGAGTCATATGCGTCCTCTTTGAATTTTAAAAATTGGAATTTGCACAGTTAACGCTTCATCAGGCCGATTCAGCAACATAAATGTAGACAGAAAATCGGACCGATCAAGTCAGAGAAATAAAAAACCCGTCACAGTTCAGGTTTATTGGCCGTCCTACCCTCAACCGGATTGATAACGGATTTCAACCATCGCTCTTTTCTATTCATAAAAGAGCCGCAGCATGAAAAATATTTATAACGAAAATCGCCGCGCCCTATTAATCGATCATTTTCAAAAAAAGTCCAATTGAAAAAATATAAGCGAAGCGGCAAAGAGATAATTTCATCAATATCAGGTAGTGAAGATGATCAACAAACGATCAAATTCCCCAAGCGAAGCGCTAATTAGAAATCTGAAACCCTGCTTTTACGTTAAGAATAAGCGAAGCGTGACGCATTGATAGCACCAGTTAAAAATAGCCTGAATCGATCAATAAACGATCAATTATGCTGGTTAGATGAAAATTTTTATTAAAAAGAGAGGTCAGATTTAGCACTGATATCTGAATATAACCGAAGCGGCAAGATTCAGGTATTTGGTGGCAAAAAGCGGGTTTTCGGAATAGTACTAAAAAGTCCTTTCTGCGGGCATACGCATAAATTTTGCATGCCTGCCAAAAGGGGAACTCAACATTATGAGTAAGATCGAGCAAAGCCATGAGGGAGATTGTGCGTTATTGACTTGCAAAACATATGCCCTGTTCAGCAGAGTCAGAGGGAGTCGGGAAAAGTGGAATCAAAAGCGACACCGCGCTTGCCATTTTTCTTGATACGGTACATCGCTTCATCAGCACGCTGCAGTGCAGTATCAAAGTCATCTTTGTCCTGCGCCTGAGACACACCGACAGACGCCCCAATGAGGGCATGCCCGTTTGCCATATCAAAAGGTGCCATTACCGCGTCAAGACAGGCGTGCGCCAGTTTCTTTACCCGCGGATGGTTCAGCGCCCAGGGTATTAACAACACAAACTCGTCGCCGCCCAGTCGGCCAATGATCACTTCTGCCGGAGAGAGTTCCGTAAACCGCTGACTTAACTGGATGAGGACTTCATCTCCGCTGCGGTGCCCCAGGGTGTCGTTGACGTGTTTGAAGTTATCCAGGTCAATAAAGACCACGCAGAGCGGTCCCTGAGCTTTCATTTCACCGAAATAATTCTGCAGAGCATGGCGATTGTTGAGCAGCGTAAGGGGATCGTGCAGCGCCAGCAGGGCAAGCTGCTCTTCATATTGCTTCTCTTTGGTCATATCGATGTGAGTGCCGATCACTTTAACCGGCTCTCCGTGCGCATTCCATTCGCTGACCCGGCCCCTATCCAGCACCCACGTAATGCTGCCATTTTTGGCGATCATGCGATGCAGAGCCTCGTAATAAGGCGCTTTCCCGGCGATGTGGTCGTTGAATGCCTGTAGAACGTCGGCGGCATCATCGGGATGCAGGCTCTCTTTCCAGGATTCAAAGTTGGCGTCGGTCTCTTTCGGCTGGAAGCCCAGCATCGCCCCCCAGCGCCGGTTGAAAATCACCAGTTTGCCGCTGGGAATATCCAGCTGCCACAGGAACAGCCCGGTACCATCCAGCGCCGCATTGAGTTTTGTGCGGGCGTCATGCGCTATACGCTTCAGACGCGCATTGTGCTTTTTGAGGTTCTGTATCTGCAGACGCAGCGCTTCTTCTGACATAACCGTGTAAGAGGAGGAAAAAGGGGTATTGTGCCTGTCAGGCTGATTCTGTAAAGGGTGGCTTATAAAACACGATTAGCCGCGGTCAATTGCAGGCTGGACAGGATATCAGGCGGTACCAGTCTGGCAACGCAGCACAGAGGCGAAGCGGCAAATTGGTTTCGCCATGAAATCTGTTTGTGTTGCGACAGGGTTGAGAAGTGGAATGGGCGCGGGAGAGGCGAAATTCGGAATGTTCGGGGAGATGGCGAATCGGGTGGCCTTAAAAAAGCAAAAACCCGCCAGAGGCGGGTTCTTTAAAGATGGTGCCCGAACCCGAAAATGCCGGGAGCATTTTTGCATCGCGTGCCAGCGCGACCCAGAGGGCGAGCCACAGGGATGTGGCGAGTGAATCGAACCTTCGATAACGGGTTCGCTCCAGAATGCAAAAACCCGCCATAGGCGGGTTCTTTAAATATGGTGCCCGAACCCGGAATCGAACCAGGGACACGGGGATTTTCAATCCCCTGCTCTACCGACTGAGCTATTCGGGCAACGGGGCGCATTAAACCAAAGCGGCCCGGCAGCGTCAAACGCTTTTCACCAAAATCAAATCGACTGACCGCTTTTCCATCAACCCAAAGAGTGGGTCTGACCTGCCGCCATAAACCTCTCTGTTGGCCGGATATATTTTAGTCAGAAAGCAGGCAGAGTCTGCATTGTGACGCGAAATTGCCGATATAGCATGCGAGACCAACACTAATAATAAGGATCGCCATGTTTTCCACCATTACATCAGGTATCGCTTCCCGTCACAGCTGGCAGAAGCGTTCACACTCAGCGGCAACGCTGAGCTCTCTCAATGGCTCCATCGCCATGATTGAATTCTCTCCCGATGGCTCCATTCTCAGCGCGAATGCGCTGTTTCTGGCGCGCATGGGCTACGCGCTGGCGGAGATCGAAGACCAGCACCACAGCCTGTTTTGTACCGCAGAGCAGCTTGAGTCGCGGGACTATCAGGATTTCTGGCTGCGACTGAACCGGGGCGAAAGCTTCAGCGATAAGTTCCTGCGCGTGGCGAAAAACGGCCGACCGGTATGGCTCGAAGCCAACTATGTACCGGTGCAGAACCGCCATGGCCGGGTGATTAAAATCGTCAAACTGGCAACCGACATCACCGATCATATCAACGATGCGCAGGAGCAGCGCGCCATCACCACCGCCATAGAACGGTCGATGGCGGTGATCGCTTTTAACCTCAAAGGTGAAGTGCTGAAAGCCAATGACAACTTCCTGAAAACCATGGGTTATCGTCGTGAGGAGGTAGAAGGTGTTCACCACCGTCGCTTCTGCTCGCAGGCGCTGCGCGACAGCCGCGAATATAGCGAGTTCTGGCAGCAGCTGAACCGCGGCGAATTTGTCTCAGGTCAGTTTCCCCGGGTCAATAAACGGGGTGAGACTATCTGGCTGCGCGCCACCTACAATCCGGTGTTTGACGAACAGGGCAGGCTCTACAAAATCGTGAAATTCGCCACTGATGTGACCGCGCAGGTGGAAAAGAATCAGCAGGAACATGATGCGGCACAGCGGGCTTATCACACCGCGCTGCAAACGGATGAAAGCACAAAGCTGGGTGCCGATGTTATCGCCAGCAGCGTGCAGACCATGAACGCCCTGGCGGGTGAACTGCAGGGGATCTCCGGTGATATTACCGGACTGAGTGAATCCTCAGAGCGTATCGGCGCGATTGTGGAGGGCATCCGCCGGATAGCCGATCAGACTAACCTGCTGGCGTTGAATGCCGCTATTGAAGCGGCGCGGGCCGGAACCCATGGTCGCAGCTTTGCGGTAGTGGCTAATGAAGTCCGCACGCTGGCAGCAAACATCAATCGCGCCACCACCGACATCGAAAATCGGATACAGCAAAACCATCTGCTGGCAAGCCGGGCACTGAAAGGAATTGAATCCAACCTGAAGCGCGCCGATCAGGGCGTACAGCTGGCCCAGGAGGCGGGCGGCGTGATTGCGGAAATCCGTGAAGGCGCAACCGATGTAGTACGCGCCATCGGTCAGGTGACCAAAACGCTTAAAGTCTGACGCTCTGCGGGGGCAACCGCCCCCTTTTAAGGTGTTGCCTGAACCGGCGCTTCTGGCACCGGCGGGATAAAGATATGATCCAGAATCGCCCGCATTACGGGTGCCGCAGTAATCCCTTCGTTGCCACCATTCTCCAGAATTAACGCTACCGCCACTTTCGGGTCATTAAAGGGCGCAAAGGCGGTGTAGAAGATATGGTCACGCAGCCGTACCGGTATCATTTTCGCGTTATAGGTCTGGTTCTGGCGCAGGCTGAACACCTGCGACGTCCCGCTTTTCGCAGCGATGCCATAGGGTGCCGTGTGGAAATATTTATAACCGGTGCCGTTGGGTGCGTTAGCCATGCCAAACATCGCGTGGCGTACCAGCGACCAGTAAGGTGAATGAGGATCGCCAATCTGCGCTTCATGCTGCTGCGGATGATAGTTCTCCACCAGCGTGCCGCGCTGGGTTTTCTCCAGCAGATGGGGGGCAATGACCCGACCGTTATTAATCAGCGCCACCATCGCTTTCACCATCTGAATGGGTGTCGCAATCCAGTAACCCTGTCCGATACCGACTGAAACCGTATCGCCCTGATACCAGGCCTTTTTATGCACCTTCTGCTTCCACTCCCGGCTCGGCAGTAAACCGCTGTACTCCTCATTCAGGTCGATACCGGTCGATTTACCATAGCCAAACTGGCTGAGCATGGTGTGAATGCGATCGATGCCCATCATAAACGCCACCTGGTAGAAGAAGGTGTCGGCGGACTCTTCGATTGCCCGCGTCACATCCAGCATGCCGTGTCCGGTTTTTTTCCAGTCGCGATAGCGCCGGTCCGTGCCTGGTAGCGTCCAGGTGGGTGCGCCAAAGAATTGCGACTGCGGCGTAATCACATGAGTCAGCAGCGCCGACATCGCCATGTAAGGCTTCACCGTGGAGGCGGGCGGATAGAGTCCCTGCGTGACGCGGTTAATCAACGGCAGGTCTTTATCCTGTAGCAGCTTTTTATAGGCCTGATAGCTGATGCCTTTCACAAACGGATTGGGATCGTAGCTGGGGCTGGAGACCATCGCCAGCACGGAGCCGTCGTGCGGATCTTCAATCAGCAGCGCCGCACGCTGCCCCGCCAGCAGGCTTTCCACATACTGTTGCAGGTGCAGATCCAGCGTCAGCGTCAGGTTTTTACCCGCGACCGGCGGTACCTCTTTCAGCACCCGCACAATGCGGCCATGATTATCCACTTCCACTTCCTGATAACCCGGCTTACCGTGCAGCAGCGCTTCGTAATAACCCTCAATCCCCTGCTTACCAATGTTATGGTCAGCCGCATAGTTTTCGGCGATGCCTTCCGCATTTAGCCGTTTATAGTCGTTATCGTTGATTTTCGACACATAGCCGATCACATGCGCCAGATCCGCGCCATAGGGATATTCACGATCCTGGTAGGTCTCAATGCTGGCGCCGGTGAAGTGAAACTGATTGACCGCAAAGCGGGCGACCTGCTCTTCAGTCAGCTCCTCTTTCAGCACCACCGGCTTGTAACGGCTGGTCTGCTTCAGCGCATGGCGGAAGGTGTCGATTTCGTCCGGCGTCAGATTAACGATCGGCGTGAGTGCCCGCAGCGTGGCGTCCATGTCGCTGATTTTGTAAGGCGTCAGCGTAATGGCGTACCAGCTGACGTTTCGCACCAGCGGAATGCCGTTGCGGTCATAAATCAGCCCGCGCGTCGGGGCGATGGGGATCATTTTGATGTCGTTCTGGTTAGAGCGCGTCTGGTAATAGCCATGATCACGCACCTGTAAGCGAAAAAGGTTTACGCCAAGAATGGTGAAACAGAGACAGACCAGAGCAAAGGCTATTGCAGCGCGGCGGGCAAACAGCTTCTCTTCAGCTTGGAAGTTACGAAAGTTCATCAGGGGGCATTATCAGGCGATTAATTATTATCTGTTATTGCGCACCATGATAAAGCGCGATCGCGGGCGTGCCAGCGCGAAGATGCACAAGCCTGACCAAAAGTGTGTCATTTGATGTGAATGTTACCGGGACGGCGAGGCGGGAAAATGCAGATCCCCCGGTTAAGGGGGATCTGCGCAAGGGGATCGGGCAGCAGGCGTCAATGCCTGCCACGCTGATTAATCACCCAGCAGAACAGACTCCAGCGCAATCTTGATCATGTCGTTGAAGGTGGTCTGACGCTCAGCAGCGGTGGTCTGCTCGTGCGTACGGATGTGGTCTGATACGGTGCAGATGGTCAGCGCTTTAGCACCGAACTCTGCGGCCACACCGTAGATACCTGCAGCTTCCATCTCAACGCCGAGGATGCCATATTTTTCCATCACGTCGAACATCTGCGGATCCGGGGTGTAGAAGAGATCGGCAGAGAAGATGTTACCTACGCGCGCTTCAACACCCAGGTTTTTCGCCGCATCAACCGCGTTACGCACCATGTCGAAGTCAGCAATCGCAGCAAAATCGTGATCTTTGAAACGCATACGGTTCACTTTGGAATCGGTGCAGGCACCCATACCAATCACGATGTCACGCAGTTTTACATCGGCACGCACGGCACCACAGGAGCCCACACGGATGATCTTTTTCACGCCGAAGTCGGTGATCAGCTCTTTGGTGTAGATGGAGCAGGAAGGAATACCCATTCCATGGCCCATTACAGAGACTTTGCGGCCCTTATAGGTGCCGGTGTAGCCCAGCATCCCGCGCACGTTGTTCACTTCTACCGGATTTTCCAGGAAGGTTTCAGCAATGTGCTTTGCACGCAGCGGATCGCCAGGCATCAGCACGACGTCTGCGAAATCGCCCATTTCAGCATTAATATGAGGGGTTGCCATTGTTTAATCCTTATTAAATTGCTGATTTACAGCATGTTCTTGCCATAGTCCATCTCGGACAGGCCAAAATAGTGTGCAATTGTCTGACCAATATCGGCGAAAGTTTCGCGGTAACCGAGTGAACCCGGCTCGACTTTCGGTCCGTAGATAAGAATCGGAATGTGCTCACGCGTGTGTTCAGTACCTTCCCACGTCGGGTCACAGCCGTGGTCAGCGGTCAGGATCAGAATGTCATCTTCTCCGACTAACTCCATCAGCTCAGGCAGACGACGGTCAAACAGCTCCAGCCCGCCCGCATAACCGGCAACATCACGACGATGTCCCCAGGTTGAGTCGAAATCAACGAAGTTAGTGAAAACAATCGCCTGATCCGGCGCGGTTTTCATCTCCTGAATCGTCGCGTCAAACAGCGCATCCAGACCGGTCGCTTTGACCTTTTTGGTAATGCCCTGCTCAGCATAGATATCGGCGATTTTACCCACGGAGATCACGTGACCGCCCTTCTCATCCACCAGCTTTTTCAGCATGGTGGCGGATGGTGGCTCGACTGCCAGGTCGTGACGATTGCCGGTGCGCTCAAACTGACCCACTTTGTCGCCCACAAACGGACGGGCGATAACCCGGCCGATGTTGTAGCCACCCTCGGTCAGCTCTTCACGGGCGATTTCGCACAGCGCATAGAGTCGATCCAGACCAAAGGTCTCTTCGTGACAGGCGATCTGGAACACCGAGTCCGCAGAGGTATAGAAAATCGGCTTGCCGGTTTTCATGTGCTCTTCGCCCAGTTGGTCGAGGATCACCGTACCTGAAGAGTGGCAGTTCCCGAGATAGCCCGGCAGATCTGCACGCTCAACCAGTTTGTCCAGCAACTCCTGTGGGAAGCTGTTCTCTTTGTCGCTGAAGTAGCCCCAGTCAAACAGCACCGGCACACCGGCGATCTCCCAGTGGCCTGACGGCGTATCTTTACCTGACGAAAGCTCGCTGGCGTAAGCGTACGCGCCGGTGATTTTCGCCTCAGGATCCAGACCTGCCGGGAAGCGGCCGGTCGACAGCTCTGCGGCTTTGCCCAGACCCAGCGCGGTAAGATTAGGCAGATGCAACGGGCCTTTACGTCCCTTGTCTGCTTCACCCCTGAAACAGGCTTCGGCGATGTGACCTAAAGTATCCGAACCTGCGTCGCCGAATTTATCGGCATCTTTACTGGAGCCAATTCCAAAGGAATCGAGAACCATAATAAAAGCACGTTTCATGCAAGTCTCCTGCGCATTGGCGCGTGACAAGTCAAAAAAAAGCGATCAGATCAGTATACCCGAATGCATCGCGGCTGGCACCGGTTACCGGTCAGTTAGCTGATATCGCTCACACGGCGATAGACAACCGGCGTCTCAGCCGGGGCGGAATTACCGAGCACCAGCGCGGCTTTGACCGCGGCGGCGGCCTGCTGCCATTTGTCTTCGCTGCTGGCGTGAATGATCGCCAGTGGACGCTGCGCATCGGCACGTTCGCCCAGGGTGATCATGTCGCTTAAGCCGACGCTGTAATCAATACTATCGCTGGCACGCTGACGTCCGCCCCCCATTGCCACCACCGCCAGACCCAGCGCACGGGTATCCATGCTGCTGACGATGCCTGGCTGGTCGGCATACACCGGCTTGCTCAGCATTGGCGCGGGCAGATAAGCGTCGTAGCGTTCCACGAAATCGGCAGGTCCCTGCTGGGCAGCGACCATACGACCAAATACCTCGGCTGCTTTGCCGTTATCCAGCACCGTCATCAGTTTCTGACGCGCTTCGGTGTCGCTGGCGGCCAGTTTGCCGGAGACCAGCATTTCGCTGCAGAGCGCCAGCGTCACTTCCAGCAGGCGCGGATTCCGCTCTTCGCCCGTCAGGAAGCGAACCGCTTCACGCACTTCCAGCGCGTTACCGGCTGAGGAGGCGAGAACCTGGTTCATATCCGTCAGCAGTGCGGTGGTCTGGCAGCCTGCGCCATTAGCGACGCCAACAATTGACTGCGCCAGACTTTCTGACGCCTCATAGGTTGGCATAAACGCACCGGAACCCACTTTGACATCCATCACCAGTGCATCCAGCCCTTCTGCCAGCTTCTTCGCCAGAATCGAGGCGGTAATCAGCGGGATCGAATCGACGGTGGCGGTGATGTCACGCGTGGCGTAGAAACGCTTATCCGCCGGTGCCAGCGAGCTGGTCTGGCCGATAATCGCCACACCCACCTGCTTGATGATCTCGCGGAAGCGATCATCGCTCGGGAAGATATCGAAGCCCGGGATCGCTTCCAGTTTATCCAGCGTGCCACCGGTATGGCCAAGGCCACGACCCGAGATCATCGGGACATATCCGCCGCAGGCCGCGACCATCGGCCCTAACATCAGCGACGTCACATCGCCGACGCCGCCGGTCGAGTGCTTATCCACCACCGGCCCATTGAGGTTAAGTGATTTCCAGTTAAGTACCGTACCGGAATCACGCATCGCCATGGTCAGCGCGACCCGCTCAGGCAGCGTCATATCGTGGAAATAGATGGTCATCGCCAGCGCGGCGATCTGACCTTCCGAGACGGTGTTATCACGCACGCCATTGATGAAGAAGCGAATCTCCTCTTCAGTCAGCGCATGGCCGTCACGTTTTTTGCGAATAATTTCTTGTGGCAGGAACAAGGTAACCCCCTGGTTCAGGGAAATCAGGATGGGGAACAGGCGGTCAGCGACCGCCTGAAGGATCAGTAACCCGCTTTGCTGGTGTCGCTGTCATGACCCAGGGTGTTGAGCAGGCTCGCCAGCAGGCTTGATGCACCAAAGCGGAAATGACGCGCATCGGCCCAGTCGGCACCCAGCGTCTCTTCCGCCATTTTCAGATAGATCGCGGCATCTTCAGCGGTGCGCACGCCACCAGCGGGCTTAAAGCCAACCTGCTGGCTGACGCCTTTATCGCGGATCACGTTCATCATGATCTGCGCCACTTCAGGCGTGGCGTTAACCGGCACTTTACCGGTAGAGGTTTTGATGAAATCGGCACCGGCATCAATGGCAATCTCAGAGGCCTGACGGATCAGCGCTTCCTGCTTCAGTTCACCGGTTTCGATGATCACTTTCAGCAGCACATCTGCTTCGGCACAGGCGGTTTTACAGGCTTTCACCAGATCGAAACCGACCTGACTGTTACCGGCGATCAGCGCACGATACGGGAACACCACATCCACTTCATCGGCACCGTAGGCGATAGCGGCGCGGGTTTCTGCCAGCGCAATATCAATGTCGTCATTGCCGTGCGGGAAGTTAGTCACCGTGGCGATGCGGATCTCCGGAGTTCCCTGCTCGCGCAGCGTTTTACGGGCAATCGGAATAAAACGCGGATAGATACAGATTGCGGCGGTGTTGCCTGCCGGGGATTTGGCCTGATGACACAGGGCGATCACTTTTGCGTCGGTGTCGTCGTCATTCAGGGTGGTTAAATCCATCAGTTTCAGGGCGCGCAGGGCAAGGTCTTTGATATCGGTCATGAGGCTCTCCAAAGGATCGGGGTGCAACCCACCGGCTCGCCGGCGGAATGTTATAATAATAACACTCTGGTGCGGCCTGATATGTGCCAGGAGTCACATAGAAATAAGAAATTAGTGCAACATTGCCACGTTTACTGTGACTAAAGTTACAGATAGCGGTACCTGATGGTCATTATACGCCAGCGGGTGTAATGTTACTATTATCACATTTAAGCGCGAAGGCTGCAGGTCGGGTGAGACACGGGCGGTCAGTTGCGCAGCGCCGGGAAAGCGGGATCGAGCTGAAATAGCTTCTGACTGTTGTGCCACAGCGCATCAGCAATCTCCTCCGGTGACTCTTCTCGCAGGCTGCAGAGCACCTCCCACACCTGACGCGCCCGCTCCGGACGATTAGGCTGGCCCTGAAAGCCCTGCAGCGGCATATCGGGTGCATCGGTTTCCAGCAGCAGCGAAGAGAGCGGCAGCTGCGCCACAGTCTGGCGGGTTTTGCTGGCGCGTTCATAGGTAATGGTCCCGCCGATGCCAATCGCATAACCCAGCTTAATAAAGGCCTGCGCCTGCTGCAGGCTGCCCGCGAAACCATGCACCACGCCATGGCGCGGCAGATCGTAACGACGCAGAATCTGCGCCAGTTTGTCATGAGTGCGGCGCGAATGCAGGATCACCGGCAGCTGATACGCTTTCGCCAGCTTAAGCTGCGCCTCAAGAAAGCGTTGCTGCTTATCAAACTGCGGATCGTCGCGATAGAGATCCAGCCCGATCTCGCCGATCGCCACCAGCTTACGCGGCCGCTGTTGCAGTAAGGTTTCCAGCTGGTCGAGATGGGCCTCCTGATGATTTTCGATGACGATTGGATGCAGGCCCAGCGCGGCATAGAGCGCCGGTTGCGCCGCGGCTAACGCGCAGACCCGCTCAAAGCGGCTGGCATCGATCGCCGGAACGATAATCTTTTCCACGCCAGCTTCTGCAGCACGTGCCAGGCTGCCAGAGATATCCCCTTCAAACGGCGGGAAATCGAAGTGGCAGTGCGTATCGATAAACTTCATGCCAGCGATCCTTTGTCGTAATCAGCATCATTATCCGCCAGCGGCGGTGTGATGATGAGGCGGGTATCGGGTGCATTGGCTGCCGGAGCAGGCGGCGTTACGATACGCGCCGTGGTCATCGGTTCCGCATCGCTCAGCCACTGGCCCAGCGTGGCAAGAAAATAGCGACCACAACGCCGTCCCAGATGATAATCCTGATTCAGTGAAGCGATGCGGCTCCCCAGCGCACTGCTGGCCAGCGCATGCGGCGGAAAGATTTCGATAATGCGCAAATCATCGGGAGGATTCTCAATGAACTGCTGAATTTCCCGATAGCTCTGTTCATGCTTATTCAGCACGTTGATCATCGGCTGCAGTGCGCCGGTGCTGAGCCAGCGTTCCATTCGCTTAAACCATTTCGGGGTATAGAACATCTGCGACGGCACGGTGCGGATTACCACAATGGTATCAGCGCCACGGCGGGCGGCTTCACGCACCGGAATCGCATCGCTGATGCCGCCATCGAGATAGCTGATCCCTTCCAGACTGACCCCCAGCCGGTAAAAACCGGGAATGGCACTGGAGGCTTTGATCAGATCCAGCCAGTTATCGGCGGTCGGGTTGAAGTAGCCAGGCGTGTAGTCGTCACTGCGGCAGGCGCACATATAAAACTCGCGGCCGCTGGAGAACAGCTGTTCCGCGCTGCTCATCGCCAGCGGAAATTCACTGCGGGTGATATCTATCAGCCAGTCAAGGTCGATCAGATTGCCACCACGCACAAAGCGCAGCGGATCAAAAAAGAGTTTACTGGTGGTATAGCGGGTAATCACACGCCGGGCATAGCCGGGCTGACCACAGACAAAGGCAGAAAGATTTTGTGCACCGGCAGAGGTGCCGAGCATCAGCTGAAAGGGGTTGAATCGGGCACGCTGAAATTCATCTAACACGCCTGCGGTGAAAATGCCGCGTTGACCGCCGCCTTCACAAACCAGTGCAATTTTCTGAGATTTAAACGGAGTCAGGGCCAGAGGTTCAATGGCGCCGAGCGTGACAGGAATGCGTATACCCACTGTACGAACCTCAAAAAGGGGTTCCGGGTCTGCTGGAGGATCGATCCGTTAAAGACGGCAGCATTCCGGAGAACCAGTCATATGTTCCTTTAACCGGCAGGCCAGCAGGGCTGGCTTGCCTTGCAGCGATGTGAAGGTGTCCCTCTCTTCACGTCAGTCGCTACAGATGACTGGTCTCCGCTCTATGCTTTGCGTTGCATTACACTGCAGGACTCATCGGCTAAAGCTTTTTACGGCCGGTAAACAGGCTGATGAGGAACAGGATAATACCAACGACGAAGACAACTTTAGCTGCCCATGCTGCTGTGCCCGCTAAACCGCCAAAACCTAACGCTGCAGCGATCAGTGCGATCACCAGAAAAATAATGCCCCAACGAAACATAAGCCTCTCCTTACCCTATTTAAAAATCGAATATTTAAAAATCGATCTGCTTATTTCATCCCCGGATGGGTATCTTTTATTCGTGCGGCCACAGAAGTGACCGCACGCAAGCTTAAGATTTAACCGTCAGGTCATTCTTAACGCTTTTCACGCCTTCAATGGCTTTAGCAATGCTTTCTGCACGATCTGACTGTGCCTGATTAGCAACCTGCCCTGAAAGCTGAACAACGCCGTCGGTGGTCTCAACTTTTACGTTGCGCGACGGAACAATGTCATCCGCTAATAGCTTAGCTTTAATTTCGCTGGTCGTGGCGGTATCGCCCGCATAACCTTTCATTGATGATGCTTTGCTGTCTCTGACGTGTAGTTTGTCGCTGACGGATTTAACACCTTCGATTTTCTGCACCACAGCCACAGCCTTCTCAGCCTGATCCTGTGAGGTGACGAAACCGCTTAAGGTCACGACGCCGCTATGCGTTTTTACCGAGATATCCGTGCTTTTAATTGCGTCATCATCTACCAGTGCCGCTTTGGCTTTGGCGGTGATGCCGCTGTCATCCATATAACCATCGACTTTTTTCATAGAACTATCGATTTTTGAACCCGCGCTGTCGGCTGTCTGTGACGCTTTCTGCGACATTGATTCGTCAGCCAGTGCGCTGCCGCTGATCAGTGCTGAGCCAATCATGGCGGCCATCAGGGTTTTAGCAATCTTAGTCTTGTTCATCGATATCTTCCTTCTATCAGTTAACTCACCCAAAAACTGTGGGCGCAACAGAGGCACAGGTGCCGCTGCGTTACAGGACGTAAGGACAAGAGAAGTCTCTTCCGCCGTCCGATAGAGTAATCATAGACGGCATTTTGCAATTTGCCTGGCTAACTGGTTGATCACACGTCAAAACAGAAGAAAAACGGGGTTTTTAGGAGGAGTCTGGAAGGAGGAAAACAGGGCCACTCCCAGCTGGAATGGCCCGGAAACAGGCGATTAGTGCTCGCGCGTTTTGCGGAAACGGACGTCGGGGTAACGTTCCTGCGTAATATTAAGATTAACCATGGTTGGCGCGATATAAGTCAAATTATTGCCGCCATCGAGCGCCAGGTTAACTTCGTTTTTACGCTGGAAGTCCTCAAACTTTTTCGCGTCGCTGCATTCAACCCAGCGCGCCGTAGAGACGTTGATCGCTTCGTAGATCGCTTCGACGTTATATTCGCTTTTCAGACGGGCAACCACCACATCGAACTGCAGCACCCCGACCGCGCCCACGATCAGATCGTTGTTATGCACCGGGCGGAACACCTGTACCGCACCCTCTTCCGACAGCTGAACCAGCCCTTTCAGCAGCTGTTTCTGCTTCAGCGGATCGCGCAGACGAATACGGCGGAACAGCTCTGGCGCGAAGTTCGGAATACCGGTGAACTTCATGTTTTCACCCTGAGTAAAGGTGTCGCCAATCTGAATAGTGCCGTGGTTATGCAGGCCGATGATATCGCCGGGATACGCTTCTTCAACGTGCGAACGGTCGCCCGCCATAAAGGTCAGGGCGTCGGAGATCACCACATCTTTGCCGGTGCGCACCTGACGCAGCTTCATCCCTTTTTCATATTTACCGGACACCACACGCATAAAGGCTACGCGGTCGCGGTGTTTCGGGTCCATGTTGGCCTGGATCTTAAACACGAAGCCGGTGAACTTCTCTTCTTTCGCTTCTACCGTGCGGGTGTCGGTGTCACGCGGCATCGGACGCGGTGCCCATGCCACCAGGCCATCCAGCATATGGTCAACGCCAAAGTTACCCAGCGCGGTGCCGAAGAAGACCGGCGACAGTTTGCCGCTCAGGAAGGCTTCCTGCTCAAACTCGTGCGATGCGCCCTGTACCAGCTCCAGCTCTTCACGCAGCTGTGCCGCCAGATCGTCACCGACTGCGGTGTCGAGGTCCGGGTTGTTCAGCCCCTTCACGATGCGCACATCCTGAATGGTATGGCCTTTACCGGTCTGGTAGAGATAGGTCTCATCTTTGTAGAGGTGATAAACCCCTTTGAACAGCTTGCCGCAGCCGATAGGCCAGGTGATCGGTGCGCAGGCAATTTTCAGCTCGCTTTCCACCTCATCCAGCACTTCCATCGGGTCGCGGATGTCACGGTCAAGTTTGTTCATAAAGGTCAGGATCGGCGTATCGCGCAGACGGGTAACTTCCATCAGCTTACGGGTACGATCCTCGACGCCTTTAGCGGCATCAATCACCATCAGACAGCAGTCAACCGCGGTCAGCGTACGGTAGGTATCTTCCGAGAAATCTTCGTGACCCGGGGTATCCAGCAGGTTCACCAGGCTATCGCGATAGGGGAACTGCATCACCGAGGTGGTAATGGAGATACCACGCTGTTTCTCCATCTCCATCCAGTCCGACTTAGCGTGCTGGTTAGAGCCACGGCCTTTTACCGTACCGGCGGTCTGGATAGCCTGTCCGAACAGCAACACTTTTTCGGTAATGGTGGTTTTACCGGCATCCGGGTGCGAAATGATCGCGAAGGTGCGGCGGCGTGCCACCTCTTCTAAAAAGGGATTAGACATGGAATTCTTCTCAATAGGCAGCGCAACTTACTGGCGCTGCTGATAAATCACGGTGGCCGGCAGAACCTTACCGGCGGGTAAACGGTGCCAAAAACGATCTTTCATCGTTGGCGGGTCAGCGCGAAGTTACATTGGCGTGAATTCCGGTTACCTGGTCAGCTTTAAGGCGGCATAGCATACAATATTTTGCGCGCGCGGCCTACAGGGAGAGGGGCAGGATTTCAGGGGCGGGGAATCGGGGAACGGTGGATGCCACAACAAAGCGGGACGGGTCTGCACCCGCCCCGCCTCCGTTATCCCAGCACCTTTCTGACGCAGGCTTTGAAGATCTGCACACCAATCTCCAGCGAGTCGAGATCAAAATGCATGTCGGGATGATGCAATCCGGGCGTCAGGTTGGTGCCCAGCCCCCAGAAGCCCGCTTTTACACCCGGACGCTTCACCGGATAGTAGAAAAAGTCCTCGCTGCCTGGCGTGGTCCGGGTTGACAGCGCGCCCTCTTCGCCCAGCACCTCGACGATCGCGGCGCGGATCACCGCCGTCGCCTCATCATCAATCTCGGCGGCGGGCATCTCTTTTAATACGCGGACCTCGGCGCTGGCACCCAGTGCCGCCACGCTGTGAGTAATGGCGCGCGTGACCTGCTCTTTCAGCAGCGTCATCGGCCCGTTCTCCTGCGAACGCAGATCCCAGACTACGCGGGCTTCATCCGGCACCGAGTTGGTGACACCGGCATCGCACAGGAAGCGGGTCGCTTTGACGCTCCAGGTCAGGCCGGGCGAGAGGTGTATGGCGTTGACCGCCTGAACCGCCTGTACGGCAGCATCCAGCGCATTCACCCCCAGGTGCGGACGCGCCGCATGGGCGGGCTGGCCTTTGATGGTCGCTTCCAGCGTGCTGCAGGCTGAGTAGAGCACCGCAGGCACCGCCTGTCCGACCACGCACTCCTCCAGCGGACGCAGATGGAACCCCAGAATCATCTCCACATCATCCAGTGCGCCACCTTCGATCATTGAGAGCGCACCGGCGCCCAGCTCCTCGGCGGGCTGGAACAGGATCTTCAGCCGGCCACGTTTCACCGCGCCCTCCTGCAGCAGAGCCGTCGCCGCCGTCAGCACGACCGAAGAGTGACCGTCGTGACCGCAGGTGTGGCGCGCACACGGCACGCCATCAATGATGTGCCCCAGCGCATCCATATCCGCGCGCAGCGCCAGCACCGGGCCCGGTACACCGCTGTCGATCTCGGCCACAATGCCGGTGGTGTTATTGATATTGCGCGTCACCTTCAGGCCCGCTTTCTCCAGCTGATCGGCGATGTAGGCCGAGGTTTTCACCTCCTGAAAACCCAGCTCCGGAATTTCGTGCAAATAGTGGTAATGCTCTAATACCTCAGACACAGCGTTACTCCTGAATAAACAGACGCATAACAGACATTGCGATCAGCGCGTTGATGATGCTCACCAGCATCAGCAGCGGCCAGTATTTTTTTGGCACATCGGCCACGCCCAGCAGCCGTCCCATATATTGCAGCTGCGATCCCATCAGGAAAATCGCCGGGGCCAGAATCGTGATATCCGCGCCGGTCAGCAGCCCTTTGGTCAGCAGACTCACCGCTACGCCGGTACCCGCAGACGATGAGAGCCAGGCGGTGAGCAGCACCGTAATTGCCTCACCCGGCAGGCCGAACAGCCCCATCACTGGCGCAAAAACGTGCCCGAGAAACTGCATGATGCCGAGCAGATTGAGCACTTCTGCCAGCACATAGGCCATCACCACATTTGGCATCAGGTTGTGAATGGCGATGTGAAAGCCTTTACGCGCGCCGGTCACAAACACATCAAAGGGATTACTGCTGATCGTGATTTTATTTTCCATCGGCGAAATCCTTCTTATAAACACTGTTTAACACAGCGCGCGTTATCGCCGCACCGACAAATTTCAGCACGAACATTAATAACAGCGGAATAATAATCGGCAGCGTCATTGAGGCGAATAGCGCGGAGCCGATGGCGAAGTAATTATTGATTAAGCCGGCACCGGAATATTGCCAGGCACTCATCACCACCACCTCTTTTTTACCGATCTGTTTCTGGTCTGCCATCTCTTTGGTTAATGCCGCGCCCGCGTCGGTACTTTGCAGGTCGGTGATTAACGCCAGACCGCAATGGCCCGGCAGCCCCATCAGCGGCTTAAGCAGCGGCGTCAGCAACCGATGCGCCGCGCGAATCGCGCCGTAGTGGGTGAAGATTTCCAGCACGCCCAGCGCCAGCATCACCGTGGGCGTCAGCGACAGCGCAAACAGGAAACCCGCTTTGGCACTGAGTCCGCCTGCGCCAAGAAAGGTGTTGCTGGCGGGATCTTTCATGGTGCCAAAGCTGCCGCCCAGCGTGGTGAAGTCAAAGGCGCCCAGCCATGAAAGACCCTCGACGTTATAAAACAGCCCTGAGAAAAACAGGATGGCAAAAATTAACGCGACATAACTGCCTTTGGTCGCCGTCATTTTTACCGGACTTACCACACTTTCATCTGACATTATTTTCTCCTGATAACCTGGCTTGCCGCCTGTTCCCTGCCGTGGCAAGTTTCAATATATGGAACTGAGTTCTAAGCATGATTTATGCCAGAGCCGATCGGCGCGCGATGATTAATGGCCCTGCTGCCACCACCGGGCGTTTAATCCACGACATGACTGTTATGGCTCTGCGAAATATCTTTTTCTGACGGCAACGTGATATTTCCGGCGCGTTATCAGATGACCGCTATTTCTCCAGCTTCAGCGGTGATTGCACCAGCAGGATAGCGACCGGGCGCACTATCATGGTGCTGAAACCCTGATTTTGTTGCCCGATAAGGAGTGATGCAGAATGAGAATCGCTCGCATTCAATTTGCGAAATAATTCTATTTAAATCAATCAGATAAATTGGCTGTTTTTGCGGAAAAGCCTTCGCTTTACTAACATATTTGATGCATAATTCACCGACTATACCTGTTTATTTAACATCTTCTTAAAAGGACTCGGCCATGCTGACTGCTGAAATGACTGGGCGTTTAAACGACCAGCTGAACCTGGAATTTTTCTCTGCCAATCTTTATCTGCAAATGAGCGCCTGGTGCAGCGACAAAGGCTTTGAGGGTGCCGCTTCCTTCCTGAAGATGCATTCACGCGAAGAGATGCAGCATATGCAGCGTCTTTTTGATTACCTGAGCGATACCGGCGGCATGCCGGTGCTGGGTACCATCGCTGCGCCGCCAGTCTCTTTCACCTCGCTGAATGAAATTCTGCAGCAGGCGCTGGAGCATGAGCAGCTGATCACCAGCAAAATCAATGAACTGGCCCATGCTGCCATGACCTCACAGGATTACTCTACCTTCAACTTCCTGCAGTGGTATGTCGCCGAGCAGCATGAAGAAGAGAAACTGTTCAAAACCGTGCTGGATAAACTGGCGCTGGTCAGCAACAGCGGCAACGGTCTGTTCCTGGTCGATAAAGATCTGGGCCGCATGAGCACCGAGAACCACGCAGAATAATGTTTATCGGCCCCTTTTCGGGGCCGATCTTATTGCCGTCTTGCTGACACCACTGCACCGCTATTCCAGCCGGTAACTCGCGGCTTTCCCGCCATTCACCCACAGTTCACGGCTTTCCCCCGCAGGCAGTAACAGCGCGATCTCCCGCCAGGCTGGCTGGTAATCTCCACGTTTTTCCACCGTCAGGTCGATACGCGTGGCGCTGCTGCAGAGCGTCCAGCGAAGCCATAGCGCATTCCCCTGTTGCCAGCCGTGGCTCTCGCCATCGTCATCAAACATTTCGCCTTGAGTCTGCACGCCTTCGGGGGCAGGCCATAGCTGCCATTGCCGCACCGTATCACGCCGCGCATCGGTGGTGCTTTCGCACTCGCCCAGCGGGATCACCGCACCGGCCCGCACCAGCAGCGGCAGCCGATCCAGCGGCGCATCCAGCGTGATGGTCTCGCCGCCCGCAAACGCCTTGCCGCTGTGCCAGTCATACCAGCCGCCGCGGTTACGGGGCAGATAGACTTCACGACTGCGCGCGCCCTGCTCCACTACGCTGGCGACCAGCAGATCGCGCCCCAGCATAAAGTCATCACACTCCTGATAGGTCAGCGGATCCTGCTCGTGATCGAGGAAGGTCGGGCGCAGCATCGGCTCATCTTCCACGCTGGCCTGCCACGCCAGGTTATAGAGGTAGGGCATCAGGCGATAGCGCAGCCGGATCGCCTCGCGGATCATCGGTGTGACTTCCGGGTACATCCAGGGCTCGTTTACCGTGTGATCGTCATTCCAGGAGTGGATAGTAAAGCGCGGGTGCATAACGCCATTCTGAACCCAGCGCACAAACAGCTCGGCATCCGGCTTATCGCCCGAGAAGCCGCCGACATCGTGCCCGACGTTAAATAGCCCGGAGAGGCTCATCCCCAGTCCCATGCGGATGTTGTAGCGCAGGGTTTGCCAGCTGGTGCGGTTATCGCCGCTCCAGGTCTGTACATAGCGCTGCATCCCGGCGCAGCCGGAACGGGAGATCAGATAAGGGCGTTTGTCCGGTGCAAACTGCTGCTGGGCTTCCATTGAGGCGCGCATCATCAGCAACGGCATTACCGGCCGGATATGCTTGATGGCGATCGGCTGACCAAAACCGTGACAGCGCGCTTCGCCATCCCACACCTCATATTCGTTGTTGTCATTCCAGGTGGAATCGATGCCCTTTTCCAGCAGCTGCCGGGTGACATTCTCCTGCCACCAGCGCACCGCCTGCGGATGAGTGAAGTCGAGGTGCGATCCTTCATCGTCCCAGAAAACCGACCGCTCAGGACGATCCTGCTCAGAGTCACGAATAAACAGCCCCTGCGCAGCCACTTCCTGATAGCGCGGATGATCCTGCAGCAGGCAGGGTTTGATGTTGGCCGCCAGCTTCATTCCGGCAGTATGAAACGTGTCGCTCAGCGCATTGGGATTCGGGACTTTGTCGTAGTTCCAGTTGAAGACGTAGCGCTTGTTGTTAATCGAGGTGTAACCCGAAGAGAGCTGGAACGAGTCGCAGGGAATTTCATGCTCGCGACACAGACGGATAAAGGATTGCAGCTGCTGTTGCGCGTCGGGCGCGTCGGTATAGTGCATGGTGGACCCGCTGTAGCCCAGGCTCCACTTCGGCTGAAACAGGGTGCGACCGGTCAGACGCACAAAGGCTTTGGTGACGTCGAGCAGCGTCGGGCCCAGCATCATGTAGTAATCGAGATCGCCCGCCTCGGCGCGGTAGCGACGATAAGGGAGATGGTAGTTATCCAGCTCATTCCCCAGATCGAGCCAGCTGCTGCTCAGGTTGTCATAGAACAGGCCAAAACTGACGCCATCGCGCTGCGTCAGGGTAAACGGAATATGTTTATAGAGCGGATCGGTGCTGGCGGCGTTGTAGCCCATGGCATCCAGATTACGCATCTCAAAACGGCGGTTAACGCGGTTCAGGTCGCCGCTCTTCTCGCCCAGGCCATAAACCCGATCCTGCGGCTGGCGACGCTGATAGTGCTCGACCCCGTCGCCGTGTGCATTGAGCAGATAGGCACCGGTGTGACGGTCGGCGGCCAGCGGCTGCCAGCTCTCACCATCAAACTGCTCCCAGCTCAGGCAGAGCGGCTGATGCACCGTGACACGCAGCCGTTGCGTGCTGATGCACAACTGCTGCGCATCGTGTTCAACCTTAAATGCCGGCAGCGTAAAGCCATCCAGCGCCTCACGATCCCGCCCCTGCCAGGGCACGTCGCTGACAGGCGCAATGCTCCAGGTGCGGTTCAGCGCCAGCTCACCGTCGCGCTTCAGCAGCACGCGCATCAGCTTATCCTCCAGCACGTAAAGCCGCAGGAAGTGACGATCTTCGACCTTGAGTTCAACAAAGTGATCGGCCTGCTGATGCAGCGTCCAGTTCTTCAGGGTTTTCATCGCGATATCCTTATGGGTTAGCAGGGCGCTGGCGGCGTTCGGCGACCAGCATCACCAGGAAAACGGCACCAATCAGGTCAAAGAAGCCCATCGCCACAAACAGCGGATTGAAGCCGATGGTATCGGCGGTGACACCGATAATCAGCGAGAAGATAAAGCTGGCGATCCAGGCGCAGGAGCCGCGCATGCCGTTGACCGTGGCCATCTGGCGGCGATCAAAACGCTCCACCACCAGCGCGCTCAGCATGCAGGAGATCACCTGATGGCCGAAGCCACCGACGGAGATCAGGGCGATCGCCAGCCAGGGATCTTTTACCAGCGTCATCAGCGCCAGTGAGACCATCAGCAGTGCGCCGGTCACCGAACTGGCGACAATCGAATTGACGCGGGTGAGACCAAACCAGCGCACATAGATTTTGGTCAGATAGCCGCTGGCAACGCTGCCGAGGTCGGCGGCCAGAAACGGCAGCCAGGCAAACATCACGATTTGCTTGAGATCCATGCCGCGCTCATTGGCCAGATAGAGCGGCACCCAGAAGCTCAGTACCGCCCAGGCTGGTTCGGCCAGAAAAGCCGGGATGGCGATGCCGTAGAATTTCTTCTCTTTACCAATCACTTTCAGCGCGGTGAAGAACGGCAGTTTTTCCCCGATCGCTTCGTTGTCCTGATTAATAAAGGCCCGCTCTTCATCAGAGAGACGAGGATGACTCTCAGGCGAGTGATAGCCCCACCACCAGAGTGCAACCCACAGCAGGCCCAGCCCGCCGGTGAGCAGAAAGGCGCCCTGCCAGCCAAACGTTATGTGCGCGACATAAATAATCGGTGGTGCCAGCATGGCACCAATCGAAAAGCCGACGCCCGCCCAGCCCGCCGCGACCGGGCGCTCCTTTTTCGGAAACCAGTCACCGATCGCTTTGGCGTTAGCGGGCGTTGCCGCCGCCTCAGAGGCGCCCATGACAAAGCGCAGCAATGCCAGATGCAGCCAGCTTCCCGCGCCGGCGTGCAGCAGACAGGTCACCGACCAGATCAGCGCACAGATCAGGAAGCCCATTTTCAGTCCGATCACATCGATCAGCCAGCCGCAGATTGGCTGAAACAGGGTATAGGCCAGCTGAAACGCCGCCACCACCCAGGAGTACTGTTCGGTCGTCATGTGCAGACTGTTTTTAAGTTCCGGTGCCAGAATGCCGAGCGAGTTGCGGGTGATGTAGTTGACGGTTACACCCAGCAGGAACATTCCCAGCATCCACCAGCGTAAATTTTTAATCACGCGCACCGTGCGGGATGCACTGATGGGTTTGGTTGTTGATTCGAGGCTCATTGTGCCACTCCTGATTGCCATTGATGACGCACACCGCCTGCTGGCGTACCGCGTGTCCTGTAACGAACTTAGAAAAGTGCGAAACGTGGGTACAGACACTTTTTTGCAACGCTTTTCATGGCAGGCTGAATCCCGGCAGAAAATGGCACTGAAACGCTTATCTGACGCGATTCAGCATGTTATGAAAAATTTTTCATCAGCAGATTTGAAGGCGATCACAGAATGAAACAAAGGCTGAAAGTAAGCGAAATTGCGGCACTCAGCGGCGTCTCCATCAGTACGGTGTCGCGGGTGCTGGCGGGTAAAGCCAATACCCGGCCCGCCACCCGTGACAAAGTGCTGGCCGTGGCGCAGCAACAGGGCGTGCTAAACAACCTGCACAGTGGTCGCCTGCTGCTGAATAACCTGATGGTTTTTGCCCCGCCGCGCGCCTTTGATGTACGCAGTGACATCTTCTACTACAAAGTGATTCAGGGGATCAGCCAGGCGGTGGAGCCGCATGAGGTGCGGCTGCGCTACTGCCCGCTGGAGGAGGTGGAAAGTGATGCGGCGCTGTTTATTGATAAGATGCAGCAGACCGAAGCGGCACTGCTGATCGGCATTGATGATGAGCATATTCATCAGCTGGCGGCGGAGATGAACAAACCCTGCGTGCTGATTAACTCCCGCGATCGCCGAATGCGCCTGCCTTCGGTCTCGCCCCATCATCAGCTGATTGGTGAATTCTCAGCGCGCTATCTGTTTGAGCAGGGACACCGGCAGATCCTGTCGCTGCATTGCTTACGCCGCTACACCATGGAGCAGCGATTGCAGGGGGTGCGCGACGCCTGGCATGCCATGAACCTGCGGTTTGACAGCCGCCAGCATCTGCTGACCCTGAACAGCTTCAGCAGCAATGAAGCGGCGGAGCGGCTGAGTGAATATCTGCGCCACTGCCCTGATGCGCTGCGCCCGACCGCGATTCTCGCCAGCGGTGATTATATTGCGGCGGGCGCCGTCACTGCGCTGGAGCAGGCCGGTCTGCGGGTGCCGCAGGATATTTCGGTGATGAGTATGGATGGCTTTAACCTGGCCGCTATCTACGATATTCCGCTGACCTCGGTGCAGGTGCCGCGTGATGAGCTGGGCGCAGCGGCAGTGAGAATGTTGCAGGAGATGCGACTGAATCCAGGCACACCCACCGGCAGCCTGCTGCTGAATGGCAGGCTGGTGGTGCGCGAGTCGGTGCGGCGCATTCGCGATAATCTCAGCCATGCGCCGGTCCAGCAGCATGGCCTCTATGATTAACACGGTATGGATTAACACGGTATGGATTAACCCGGCGCGGATTAACCCAGCGTTTTCAGCCGCAGTTCCGACGGCTGAGGCCGTCCGAACAGGAAGCCCTGGAACAGGGTACAGCCCTCATCGCGCAGCTTAGCGAACTGCTCATCGCTCTCCACCCCTTCGGCAGTAATCTGGATATCAAGACTGCGACTCATGCCGGTGATGGCGCGGATAATCGCCAGCGCCTCGCGGCTGTCACCCATATCATTGATAAAGGATTTGTCGATTTTGATTTTGTCGAACGGGAAAGATCGCAGATAGCTCAGCGACGAATAGCCGGTGCCGAAATCATCCAGCGCAATCTGCACGCCCAGCGCCTTGAGATTTTGCAGGGTACGGATATTACCCAGCGAATCATCCAGCAGCACTGATTCGGTGATCTCAACCTCCAGCCGTGCCGGATCGAGACCCGACTCTTTCAGCGCGCCTTCCACCACCGGCACCAGCGAGCTGTTTTTAAACTGCAGCGGTGAGAGGTTGACCGAGACCGACTGCTCCCCTTCCCAGCTCGCCGCTTCGCGACAGGCTTCGTAGAGTGCAAACGCCCCCAGCATATGGATCAGGCCGGTCTCTTCAGCGATCGGGATGAAGTCGTTGGGCATGATCAGCCCGCGAACCGGATGATGCCAGCGCATCAGCGCCTCATAGCCAATGATGGTACGGTTATCACCGTTGGTGATGGGCTGATAGTAGAGCCGCAGATGCCCGCCGCTAATCGCATCGCGCAGATCGTTTTCAATCAGGCGTCGACTGCGCGCCACATCGTCCATCTCCAGCGTGAAATGCTCATAGCGGTTGCGACCGTTTCGTTTGGCTTCATACAGCGCCATGTCCGCACAGCGCAGCAGCTGCTCCGGCGTATTGGTGATGGTGGTGCTGAGCGCAATCCCCACGCTGAGCCCGACCGACAGATTATGGCCTTCAACGTTGACCGGCGGGCGAATCGCCTCAATCAGGCGCTGCGCCACAATGCTCGCCTCTTCATTACTGGCCACCGAAGGCAGCACGATGGCGAACTCATCGCCTCCGATACGCGCCAGAGTATCCTGGTCACGCAGCGCGTTACGCAGACGCTTAGCCACACTGCGCAGCAACTCGTCGCCAATCTGGTGGCCCAGCGCATCGTTCACATTTTTAAAGTTATCGAGATCAAGGCAGAGCGCGGCGGTCTGGCGCTGTATCTGACCGGCAGTGCGCAAAGCTTCACTCAGACGCTGGCGGAACAGAATGCGGTTCGGCAGGCTGGTGAGGTTGTCGTGGTGCGCCATATGGTGAATACGGGCATCAGCAGCGCGCTGGTCAGTGACATCTTCCACCAGCAGCATCAGGTAGTTACGTCGCGCATCCTGACCGTTAATCGCGGTGGCGCGGGTATGCAGAATGCGTTCGCCGCTGGCGGTCATCAGCAACTGCTCACGTTCATGCATGCCCTCACTGCGCAGCGCAACATCCGCCAGATTATTAAAGTAATCGCTGAGTTCGGGCGACATGCATTCGTGCGGGCGCTTGTTGACGATCAGCGATTTCGACAGGCCGAACAGCTGCTGAGTGCGGTCGTTAACCAGCAGGATCTCGCGGGTGATTGCATCTTCAACAATCACGCAGGAGGGAATATTGGCGATGATGTTATCCAGGAATTTAGAGAGCGCGGTTTTCTGGGTGCTCTGGGCTTCAGCCAGATCCCGGGCGCGCAGCACCTGTTGCTCCTGCTCACGGCGTTCCGTGCGGTCGCGGGTGATCTTAGCGAAGCCGACCAGCTTACCGTCATCATCGTGGATCGCGTCGATGACCACATGCGCCCAGAAGGCGCTGCCATCTTTGCGGTAGCGCCAGCCCTCATCTTCAAAACGGCCGGTCTTAAGCGCGATACCGAGATTCGCTTCCGGGATGCGATTCAGCCGCTCCTGGGAACTGTAAAACAGCGAGAAGTGCTGACCCACCACTTCATCCGCTTTGTACCCTTTGGCACGCTGCGCACCGGCATTCCAGTTCACCACCACGCCATCGACATCGAGCATATAGATGGCGTAATCGGTGACCCCTTCTACCAGCAGACGGAAACGCTGCTCCTGCTCCCGTTGCTGGCTGCGGACGCGCTGCTGTTCGGTGCAGTCGCGGGTGATTTTAGCGTAGCCCAGCAGCTTGCCCTGATCGTCGCGGATCGTGTCGATCACCACATGCGCCCAGAAGGCGCTGCCATCTTTGCGGTAGCGCCAGCCCTCATCTTCAAAGCGGCCGGTGCGATAAGCGGTTTGCAGGTTCTGCTCCGGGACACGGTTCAGGCGATCCTGGGCGCTGTAGAAGCGGGAAAAATGCTGGCCGACAATCTCTTCCGCCACATAGCCTTTGGCGCGCTGTGCCCCGGCATTCCAGTTCACCACGTTGCCGTCATGATCGAGCATATAGATAGCGTAATCGGTAACGCCCTCCACCAGCAGGCGGAAGCGCATCTCCTGCTCCCGCTCTTTGCGCTGCTGCTCCTGCTGCTGAGTACAGTCGCGGGTTATACAGGCGTATCCCACCAGCAGACCGGCATCATTGCGTATCGGGTCGATCGTCTCGTGTGCCCAGAAAGCACTGCCATCTTTGCGATAGCGCCAGCCTTCGCTTTCATGGTGTCCGGCAGTGGCAGCCATATCCAGCCCACGCTGCGGCAGGCCCCGGCGGCGATCTTCTTCGCTATACAACAGGGCAAAGCTGCAGCCAATCATTTCGTCTGGCGTATAGCCTATCGTGCGCTGAGCACCCTGATTCCAGCTGCCGATGATACCGTCAGGTTTTAGCATAGTGATGGCGTAATCATTCACGCTTTGTACCAGCATGCGATAGATGACCTCAGAGTTATTATCCATTGTGATTAGCCTGCTGCTCTGTAGCCGGATGACGGCTTAGGAATGTTCTTAATAGCGTGCGCAGACTACAGCCGAAAAGAGCTGAGATGACAAGCGCATTAAGAAGATTAATCAGTGTTTATAAGGGGTTTATCGGCAGCGGCGAGTAAATGTTCAATGACTCCGTGGCGGCGGCGCGTCAGGCGACCCGCTCCCAGCGCGAGGAGAGCGAATAACGGTGCTGCCAGCAGAGCATTGCCGGACTTTGGCTCATCAGCTGCTGGCACTCTTGCGGCGCGACAAACGCCGGGATCACTTTCTGGGCCGCCGTCTGTCTGATCAGCGCCAGCTGATCGTCGAGTGGCGGATGCACATTCCACGGCAGCCAGCGTGCCATGCCGGATTGCAGCATCTCAAAGGCACGAGTGCCGCTGGAAACGTGACTGCTGAAGATCAGACGAAAGTCGGGCTGATGGCTGAGCTGCGCCGCCAGCCCGCTGTCAGCCACCGCATCCGCCGCGACAATTACCGTATCCGGTCGCCAGCGGTCGGGTGTTGCGACGCGTAATAACCGGGCCAGCGCCAGCATCGCCGCGGCGGGCAGGCTGTTGAGCGCCAGCAACTGCGCCACCTCTTCGCGCACCTGGGGACACATCACCACCGGCAGCCCGCGAGCGCTGAGCTGCAGCGCCATCTCAGGGCCGCGCCCGTGCAGCGGCGCGGTGACCACGGCGCCCCCTTGTGCCGCCAGGGCCAGCGCGTCGATCTGCTGCGCCAGTCGCTGATTGCGGTCGCCATAGGAACCATCGGTAATCAACAGCCGTGCGCGTGGCGGGCAATCAAACGGCAACAGCAGCGATTCGCGACTCCAGTCGCCCATATAGGTGATGCCACCTGCAATCGGCAGATGAAACCAGATCGATCCTGGCGAATGCCCGCTGCGACCGGTAAAGAGATTCAGCGGCCCCAGCGCGCACTGGCCGCGCAATGGCAGGATGCGTCGCGCCTGAGCCGGCACGCCAGCCTCGCCCAGCTGCTGCCAGGTGATCTCACTGGCATAGACCGGCGGTGAACCGATGTCGGCCCAGCTATCCAGCGCCGCCGCGTGATCCACATGGGAATGGGTCAGGCAGAGCGCATCGACCTGGCCGATGGCGTCCACTGCGGGCCGGACGCCCGGCTCCGGCCCGGCACCTAAATCCCATAACAGACGGTATCCCTCTATCTCCAGCAGGAAAGCGGCCGGCAGTTTTCCGCCGACGCCGCTGATCACCGTCAGGCTTGCCATGGCAGGACTCCCTGCGGCAGACGGCGCGTCAGTCGTGAGGCCAGTAGCATTAAGCCCAGCACGATCCCAATCATCAGGCATCCGACCGCCGCCGCCAGCGGCGCCGATCCGCCTTCGTCCAGGAAAATAATGGTCGGGCCAAGCGTCTGGGTTTGCGCGGTAACCAGCAGCACTGAAACCTGTATTTCATTCAGCGCGGTGAGGAACACCAGCAGCGCACCGGCCAGCACAGAAGGTGCCGCCAGCGGCAGCAGGATGTCAGTCATCCGCCGCATCAGACCCGCGCCGCATAAGCGCGCCGCCTCATCCAGTGACGGTTCGATTTGCGCGAACCCGGCCAGCGTCGGCCTTAACACCAGCGCCAGGAAATTGGCCAGATAGGCCGCGAGAATAATCCACACCGTTCCGTAAAGAGAAAATCCCAGCAGCGGCAGTGGCCGCAGGAAAAACAGCATCGCCGCCACGCCGGTGACAATGCCGGGCAGCACATAGGTCAGCTCGCTGGCGAATCCCAGCCCCCGCACCAGCCGGGTACGATGCCAGCTGAGAAAGAAAGCCAGGAACAGTGCCATGACGCTGAGCAGCAGCGCCGTCAGGCCGGTGAGCCACAGGCTGGTAAAGAACGCCTGCCGTATCGCCGGATAGCCCCACAGCGCCTGCTGAAAATTCTCCAGCGTCAGGGTTTGCCAGTTCAGAGCCTGACCGAAACCGCGGGTTAAGGCGGTGGTCAGCAAGGCGCTGAGCGGCAGCAGCAAGGTGATCACCATCCACAGCCAGGCGATGATTTCGCCCGGCAGTCGCGCGCGCCGCAGCGGCTGGTGCCAGGGTCGTGGCGATCCGCTGACCCGGACATCGCGTCGTCCGCCCAGCCAGCCGCTAATCAGCATCCCGGCGAGGGTGATCAGCGCAATCAGCATCGAGTAGACGGCGGTATTGGGCAGCGCACCGGGGCCGAGGGTATTGAGCTGCTGATAAACCAGCGTAATCAGCGTCGGCACCCGCGCCGGAATACCCAGCATCGCCTGGATACCGAAATTCCCGACCGCAGCGACAAACGCCAGCGCCGCCCCGGCGAAGATCGCGGGGCGCGCCAGCGGCAGGATCACCGTGAACAGAATCTGCCGGGGTGATGCGCCGCTGATACGGGCCGCCTCCACCAGTTCGGCGGGGAGTCGACGCAGGCCAGCCCGCACCGTGAGGAACACCAGCGGCGCATTGTGCAGACCCAGCAGCAGTACCATGCCGGTCGCGGAATAGAGCGGTTGCTGACCGGGTGCCAGCCATGTCCCGCCCAGCGCATTCACCGCTGTGGCCAGCAGACTGCCCGGTGCCAGCGCCTGTACCCAGGCCAGCGCAGTCACCTGCGGCGGGATCATCAGCGGCAGGATAAAGGCAAATACCCAGGCCGCTTTGGCACGCAAATCGGTGAGCGCCACCAGCCAGGCGGCCACCGTTCCCAGCAGCAGCGACAGCAACGTTGCGCTGATGCCGATCGCCAGGGTATTCAGCGTGGCACTGAGCACCCGCCGGCTGGTCAGCAATCTCAGCAGGCGATCGCTATCCAGTATGCCATCCGGTGCCAGCGCGGTTCCCATCAGCCGGGCAAAGGGTGCCACCGACAGCAGGCCGATCACCAGCACCAGTATGCCCAGCACCAGCGGTTCCGCCCGCCATCTGCGATGCCTGGCGGCCTGGCCTCTTCGCCATTCGTTGCCCAGCACGCTCACGATCAGCCGCCAAACAGTTCAGTAAAGGTTTCGCGGACCTGAGCATCCTCGGCCACCGCTTGTGCCACATCCGGCGTCAGCAGCGTGATTTGCTCAATCGGCGCAAAGCCACCGGGTGCCGCCACGCGGGCATCGACCGGCCGGTTGCCCTGCTTCGCCACCAGCTGCTGTCCCGCTTCCGACAGCATGAAATCAACAAAGGCTTTGGCGGCCGGCAGATTATGCGCCGACTTCATGATCGCCACCGGCTCGGTCACATAGGAGACGCCCTCCTGCGGATAGACCAGATCGATGGGCGATCCCTGCTTTTTGGCGCGGATAATATCGGCATCCGTGATCACGCCATACTTATCCATGCCGCTGGCAACCGCTTTCAGCGCCGGTCCATTGCCGCCCTGTGGCGCAATGCCGATGGCGGCCAGTTGCTGATAGAACGCCCAGCCTATCGACGGGGTATGGATATCGGTATGCAGCTTATAGAGCGCCGCACCGGAATAGAGGGGACTGGGGACCGCAATCTGGCCTCTGTTTTCTTCTACTGCCAGCGCTTTCCAGCTACTGACCGGCTTCGCACGCTGGGTGTTATAGGCGATCACCGTGGCGATAATTTTGGTGCCGAAAAAGGTTTTATCCGCATCATAATAGGCAGGCTTCAGGTGGCTGACCGGGGCGGCCGGATATGAATAGAGCTGCCCCTCTTTCTTGAGCGCGCCCAGATTGATCGCGTCGGCCACCAGCAGCACATCGGGTTTGACCTGGCCGCTCATCATTTCAGTACGCAGCACGTTCATCAGTTGAGTGGTGCCGTTGCGGGTCCACTCCACCTCCACCGCCGGATACGCGGCCTTAAACGCATCGATGGTCTGTTGCGCAATTTCAGGTGCCTGCGACGTGTAAACCACCAGCTTGCCGCCGGGCGCGTCGGCCGCCTGCAACAGGGTTGAGGCCGCCAGGCTCGATAGCAACAACAGCGCGTGAAGCGGAGTACGAAAAGCCGTTTTCATGGTTTCTAAAACCCTTTATGCAGGAAGAATCCAGCCGCCATCGACGGCGACGCCGACGGTGTCATCCACCGCCAGTAATGCAGCATCATTAAGCGTCAGCGACAGGCTGACATCCGGTTGATTAAGCGGTCGAAGGTTGATCTGATGGTAGCCACCGCGAAAGATGATGCGCTCAACGCGGGCGGCAAACTGCCGCTCTCCCTCAGCGGCGAGGTGAAAACTGACGCTGTGGAAGCTGGCTTTGCCGTGTGGCAGCGGGCGCTGGTGAGGCGAGCAGCGCAGCAAAACCCGCAGCCCGCAGAGCGTGGCGGTTGCCTGACCCGGATCGAGCGGCTCAATGTCGCTGACCGGCAGCACCCGCCCCTCATCAATAAAGGTCGCCACCATCTCATTAGCCGGTTCGCGCCACAGGGTCTGCGGGCTGGCGAACTGCATCACTCTGCCGTGTTCGAGCACCACGATGCGGTCGGCCAGTGCCATCGCTTCGCGTTGATCGTGGGTGATATAGAGTAAGGTGGCGCCACTGTGGCGATGGAAGCGGCGGAACTCCTCTTCCATGGTGGCGCGCAGATGGACATCGAGGTTAGCCAGCGGCTCATCCAGTAGCACCAGCGTCGGCCGTGCCACCAGGCAGCGAGCCAGCGCCACGCGCTGGCGCTGACCACCGGAGAGATCGGCGGGTCGGCGGTCGGCGAAGCGATCCAGCCCGACCAGCGTCAGGGCCTGGGTGGTGCGCAGTTCGCGTTCTGCGCGCGCCACACCGTTCACCTTCAGGCTGTAGCCGACGTTCTCCGCGACCGTCATATGCGGCCACAAAGCGTAGTTCTGGAACACTACGCCGAGCTCGCGGGCTTCCGGCGGCAGGTGCAGCCCGTCTGCGGCAACCTGGCGTTCACCGATGCGGATTTCACCGCTGTCGAGCGTTTCAAAGCCGGCCAGCAGGCGCAGCAGGGTGGTTTTGCCGCAGCCAGAAGGCCCAAGAACGGCGACAAACTCGCCCTGATTAATCTGTAACGAAATCGCGTCCAGTACCGGCTGGGCGCCGAACGCTTTACTCAGTCCGGTTAACGATATTGCCGCCATCTTACTCTGCCTTTGCCGTTAACATGCTGGGCAAAACGCTACGACAGTTTGATGACAGCCCGGTGACAGCCAGGCTTACGGGACGCGAAAGCCGGGCTGGCGGAGCGGCATCGGGGCGTGCTCGCCCCGTGGCTTACTGCTGGGCGGTGAGCGCCGCAATCGGCTGCCAGATCTCGGTTAATGCGCCCTCTTTGCCGGTAAAGGGGTCCTGCGTCGGCAACGGCACTTTTTTCACCTGCTCCTGGGCCATTTTCAGCTTCGCGGGCTCATCGCGCAGCGTCTCCGGCGACATCCCGTGCGGATAGGCACCTATCACCATAAAATCTTCGCTGGCGCTGACCTGCCGATGGCCGACACCCGCCGGAATCAGGACCGCATCGCCTGCGCGCAGGGTCACCATGCGGCCACTGTCGCCGCCAAACAGCACTTCCGCCCAGCCTTCAGCGACGCCCAGCAGTTCATGGGTATTAGGATGATAATGGGTGTATGGGAAGATCGGATAGCGCCAGGCGGGAGGCCAGCCGTTCTCCTCAAAGGTTTTCTCAAACCACGCGGCGATCTCCTCCTCTTCCGGCACCACGCGCGGCCAGATAATCAGAGGTAACGGGTTATTGGGTACACCGCCCGACGGGCTGGCGAGCATCAGATGCTGAGGATTGTCAGAGGCCCCGGCCGAGAAGGTGCCAGCGGCAAAGGACATCATTAATAGCAGACTGGAGGATGAGGCACGCATACAGGTTCTCCGATGTTTTTCTAAGTGTGGCAAACCCGCGGCACAATGCAATGTGCGCCAGACGACACAATTGAGATAATTGACTGATATTGCTGACTAAAGCCAAATGTGTCGTTAACTATAGGGTCGGAGTGTGCCTGCGCGACAGAGGGTAGCGGTTCTTACTGCGGCAAAGTGTTGCAAAATGTCAGGCGGGAAGTCTAAAGGCGCAGCAGCCCGACGCCCCGGTCACTGTCGTATAAACTGTTATATAAAAAAAGCACAGATCTGTTTCTGATATGCTTGACTGTTATCTGTTGTAATAGCTAACAGATGACAGTGAGGTAACAAATGGACGCTATTAAACAAATCCTGATTGACGAGATCGCCCTGCTTAACCGCGAAGAACGTCGCGACAATTTGCCGCGTTTCAGCCTCTCGTTTCTGAAGAACCACCCTGGTCTCTGGGCAGTAATGTACCTCTGCTACGGCCTGTGCGTGGCGCTGATTTTCACCACCGAGATGCTCGGCTGGCCAGCCTTCTGGTTTGCCACCGTGTTTGTGCTGGTGATGAGTGTGCTGATGCTGCTGGATATCAACCCGAAATATCGCTTTGAAGATATCGATGCCCTCGATCTGCGCGTTTGCTACAACGGCGAGTGGTATTACATTCAGCCGGTGCGCGAACAGGCAATCTCACGCATTCTGTCACTGCCTGAGACACCAGAACGCGTGAAGAGCGGCATCCAGCGTCTGCTGACGCAAAAAGGGGAAGTGGACTTCTATGATGTCTACTACCTGACCTGGGGCCATCAGGAAGCGGCGCGGGTTTAATCCGCCTGACCTTCCCCCATCAGCTGACCCAGCTTCACGATTGCCGCCTCGGCCCGACTATCCCACGGCCAGGCGGTATTTAACCTGAAGCAGTGCCTGAACTGCTCACCTGCCGAAAATAGCTGCCCCGGTGCAATACTGATCCCCTGAGCCAGCGCCCGCTGATAGAGCCGGGTCGTATTGATGCTTTCCGGCAGCGTCACCCAGAGAAAATAGCCGCCGCGCGCTTCGCTGACCGTGGCCTGCGGCGGCAGCACCTTTATTAACGCCTGGCGCACCATCTGCTGTCGCTTCGCCAGAATCTGTCGCAGCCGCTTCAGATGGGTGTCGTAACGCCGCGTGGCAAGAAAATCGGCCAGCGCCAGCTGCATCGGCGCACTGGTAGAGAGCGTGCTCATCAGTTGCAGCCGCTGAATACGCTGCGCATGTTGTCCCGCCGCGACCCAGCCGACGCGGAATCCTGCCACCAGCGACTTTGAAAATGAGCCGCAGTGCAGCACGTTCCCCTGGCGATCCCAGGCTTTCGCCGGCAGCGGCGGCGCATCACCCGCCCAGAGTTCGGCATAGACATCATCTTCAATCATCGGTACCTGATAACGCGCCAGCAGTGCGACCAGCTGCTGTTTGCGTTCCGGCGTTAAGGTTACGCTCAGCGGATTCTGCAGGGTGGTCATCAGCCAGCAGGCTTTCACCGGCCAGCGCTGCAGTGCCTCCTCCAGCTGGACGAGGTCGATGCCATTTCTGGCATCGACCGGAATCGCCAGCGCCTTGAGCTTAAGCCGCTCTATCGCCTGCAGCGCGCCATAAAAACTCGGCTGTTCAATCACCACATAATCGCCTGGCTCGGTCAGAGATTGCAGACTGAGGTTCAGCGCCTCCAGCGCCCCGCTGGTGATGACAATTTCATCCGGCGACAGGGTGATGCCCTGACGCGCATAGCGCTGCGCCAGCAGCTGTCGCAGCGTGGCGTTGCCGGGCGGCAGATTGTGCAGCGCATCGGTTGGGGTCAGATGATGAGAGACGTTAGCCAGCGAGCGCATCAGCTGGCGCTGCGGAAAGAGTGCGGGATCGGGAAAGGCGGAGCCAAACGGCACGATGGCCGGATCGCGCGTGGCCTGCAGCACATCAAACACAAAGTCGTTGATATCGACCTGTTCACTGATCGCCACGCTCAGCGGTGCGGGTGCTAATGCACGCGGTGCAACGTAGTAACCCGACTGTGGACGGGAGACGATCCAGCCCTGACTCTCCAGCAACTCATAGGCATGCAGCACCGTCATCAGGCTGACACCCTGCTGCGCGACCTGCTGACGCAATGACGGCAGACGGGTGCCCGGCAGCCAGATGCCGGCCTCTATCTGCTGCTGAATCTCATCCATCAATCGCTGGTATTTCGCCACGGGTGACCTCTCCTTGTTTGACCGTGAATAGTCTGACCGCGAGACTTTACCACGCACGGCGACCAATGACAGGCAGCGCGAATCGCTTTATCCGATTGCGCTGATTCTTCACGGCTTCAGGCAGGTCAGATCACAGCGACCTGCGGCGTCAGCGGCTGCCCGGCTTCGGCTTCGGCATTAAGACTCACTTCCGCAATCGCCTCTTCAATTTCTGCCACCACATAATCAGCCAGCTCCGGCACCCGCTCCGGGGGAACCGGCTTGCCCAGCAGATAGCCCTGCAGCGTATTACAGCCCAGGCTGGTCAGGAAGGCCTGCTGCTCAGCGGTTTCAACGCCTTCGGCCACCACTTTCAATTGCAGCGACTGCGCCAGCGCCACTATCGCCGACACGATGGTGGCATCTTCTGTGTGATGCTGCAGCTCATTCACAAAGGCCCGGTCAATCTTGAGTTCACTGGCCGGTAGCCGTTTCAGATAGAGCAGGCTGGAGTAGCCAGTGCCAAAGTCATCAATTGAAGCTTTAACCCCGAGCTGGGTCAGCTCAGTCAGAATACGCACGCTCTCATCGGGATCGCGCATCGCGGTGGTTTCCGTCACCTCCAGCGTCAGCAGTTCGGCCGGAATCTGATGTTTTTCCAGCGCATCCACCACCGTCTTCACCAGATTCGATTGCTCAAACTGCAACGCCGACAGGTTCACCGCCACCGACCAGTGCGGATGGCCCTGCAGATGCCACTGGCGCAGCTGGCGACAGGCTTCATGGATTACCCAGTTGCCGATATTGACAATCATTCCGGTCTTTTCTGCCATTGGCAGAAATTTATCGGGCGACAGCAGGCCGCGCTGCGGATGCTGCCAGCGCAGCAGCGCCTCAAAACCGAGAATCGGACCGCTCGGCGCGCAATATTTTGGCTGATAGAACAGGCGCAGTTCATCATGATCCAGCGCCTGCCAGAGATCGTTATTCAGCTGAAGCTGGCTCTGGGCCTGAATGTTCATAGAAGGCTGAAAGAAGGTGTAGCCGTTGCGGCCATTATTTTTGGTGTGGTACATCGCCGCATCGGCGTTGAACATCAGTTCGCGCTCATCCACGCCATCGCCGGGATAGACCGCGATGCCAAGACTCAGCGATACCACCAGCTCATAGCGTGAGATATCAAACGGACGATCCACCGCTTTGACTAGTTTATCGGCGATGGCCGCCGCATCATTGGGATCGTCGATCTCCACCAGCAGCACAAACTCATCACCGCCGAGCCGCGCCAGCGTAAAGTAGCCGGTCATCTGCTCGCTCATGCGCTCGGTCACGCCGACCAGCAGACTGTCGCCAATGTGGTGCCCGAACGCGTCGTTGACCGCCTTAAACCCATCGAGGTCCATAAACATCAGGGCAAACTGCCTCTGCTCACGGTTCGCTTTGTTGATCGCCTGCTCCAGCCGATCCTCCAGCAGGATGCGGTTGGGCAGTCGCGTCAGGTTGTCGTGCAGCGCCAGCTGTGCCAGCTCGCGATTGGCTTCAGCCAGCGAACTGGCGAGAATCGAGGTACGCGCCTGCATCCGCGCATCCAGCATCGACACCAGCAAGGTAATGCCCAGAATCGAAATAGTGACCACCGTGACCAGAATCGCCAGCCAGTTGCTGTTGACGCCCTGCCCGACCGGATGACTGTGGACGGGAAACTCTGCCGCCATCATGCCGGTATAGTGCATGCCGGCAATCGCACAGCCCATCACCACCGATGCGCCAATGCGCAGCAGGGTGACCCGGCTGGTCTGTCCTTCCCGCAGGTTAAACGCCAGCCACAGCGCGGTGCCAGAGGCGGCCAGGGCGATCGCTACCGACAGTGCCACCCAGCCCCATTTCCAGACGATACCGGGGGAGAACATCAGCGCCGCCATGCCGGTGTAGTGCATCGCGACTACGCCGCTGCCGAGGATCAGCGCGCCGCCCGCCAGGCGCGGCAAAGGCAGATCGCCACTGCAGACCAGCCACAGCGCAAATATCGACGCACACACCGCGATGGCCGCAGAAAAGGCGGTGAGCCCGGCGTTGTAGCTCATGACCATCTCCATGTTCATCGACAGCATGCCGATAAAGTGCATCGCCCAGATGCCGATGCCCATGGAAAAACCGCCACCGAACAGCCAGACCAGCGCAACTTTGCCGGTTGAATGCACCACCCGTCCCGCCATATCTAAGGCGGTAAACGAAGCCAGCATCGCGACAAGAACGGAGACGATGACGATAAAAGAGTCGTATGAGGTCGCTAACATAGTGCATTCCCGCGAAAGCAGAGCTTGTGGTTGGGCAGAGGGTTTTAAAATTATTCTCTTAGTTATCGGCACAGCCCGGCGGTTAATGAGCCGCGAACCCTGCATCCTTCCACTCATTCTGAGTGATGAAATCTATCGTTGCTGTCAGCGCTATCAGCCGGACAGTGACGCCACCGGCTGTCGCAGTGAGGGAAAACTCAGCGCCTCAACCCGGTCCGCTGGCGTCGGCTTGCCCAGCAGATAGCCCTGCAGCGCATCAAAGCCTAAGCTGGTGAGCAAATGCTGCTGCTCTTCAGTCTCCACCCCTTCCGCCACCATGCGCAGATTGAGGCTCTGCGCCAGGGTCAGCATGGCGCTGACTACGGTCGCATCTTCACTGCCGGGCCGCAGGCAGTTGATAAAGCTGCGATCAATTTTGAGTTCACTGGCATCCAGATCTTTGAGATGCAGCAGGTTGGCATAGCCGATGCCGAAGTTATCAATCGCGACGCTGACACCCGCCTGCTGCAATTCACGAATGCGCTGCTGGCTGAAAGCGGGATCGCACATGGCAATCGCTTCAGTGATCTCCAGCATCAGCGCGCTGCCTGGCAACTGGTTACGCGCCAGGGTCTGCGTCAGGATAGTCAGCAAATCACGCTGGTGAAACTGCAACGCGGAGAGATTCACCGATACTGTCCAGTCACTGTGGCCCTGGCTGTGCCATATCCTGAGCTGACGGCAGGCCTCCCCGATCACCCAGTTACCCAGCGCAATAATCTGACCGGTTTTTTCGGCGCGCGGCAGAAACAGCTCAGGCGTCAGTAAACCGCGCTGCGGATGCTGCCAGCGCAACAACGCTTCGAATCCTATTAACCTGGTGCCGCCGGAACAGAATTTGGGCTGATAGAACAGCCGCATCTGCTCGCGCTCTATCGCCTCCCACAGATCGTTCGCCAGCTCCAGCTGATGCTGCGTCGCGGCGCTCATGGCCGGTTCAAACAGGCACCAGCCGTTTCGTCCGCTGTGTTTGGTGTGGTACATCGCCGCATCAGCATTAAACAATAGCTCCTGCCGGTTGCGACCGTGCAGCGGAAAGATCGCAATGCCCGCGCTGAGTGAAACGTGCAGCAGATAGCGGTCAAGTTCAAACGGCGAACTGATGACTTTAACCAGTTTTTGCGCCAGCTGGCGGGCTGCGCTGATATCGCACTCAGCCATCAGCACAAATTCATCGCCCCCCAGACGCACCAGCAGCATCGTGTTGCTGAGCTGGCTACACAGCCGTTCCGCCACCGCCACCAGCAACCGATCACCGACATGATGTCCCCATGTGTCATTGACCGCTTTGAAGCCATCGAGATCCATATAGATCACGGCAAAGCGATGCTCATTAAGCATCGCCTGTTTAATGGCGAGATCGAGCTGCTGCTCCAGCATTACACGATTGGGCAGCGTGGTCAGGTTGTCATGCATCGCCAGCTGACGCAATTCCTGGTTAGCGCGATTGAGGCGGGTCGCCAGACGCGCGGCGCGTAGCTGCGCATCCAGCATCGAACTCAGCAGAGTGATACCCAGAATAGTCAGGGTAATCAGCGTTACCCACACCGCCAGGCCCGCATTACTGACGCCGTGCGGCTGCATCATACTGCTGGGGCTGAACTCTGCTGCCGCCATACCCACATAGTGCATACCGGCGATGGCGATGCCCATGACCAGAGAGGCCAGCCCGCGCATCAGCATCAGATGATGATCGCCCTGGCGCAGATGAAAGGCCAGCCACAGCGCCAGGCCAGAGGCCGCAAACGCAATCAGCACAGAGAGCGCCACCAGCAGCGCATTCCACTCCGGTTGCGGTTCAATCAGCAGGGCATACATACCAAGATAGTGCATGACCACCACACCCGCGCCCAGGATCAGCGTGCCGCTCAGCAGCCGCTGGCGGGTGAGATGCAGGCCACCCACCGTCTGGCCAAAAGCCAGCACAGACGCCAGGATCGCCACCAGCAGCGAGAGGATCGTCAGTCGCGTGTCATAGCGCATCATCATCGGCATCATCATCGCCAGCATCCCGATAAAGTGCATTGCCCAGACGCCAATCCCCATTGCGATGCCGCCCACCAACAGCCAGAACCGGGCGCTCCAGCCACGGGATACCGCTACCCGTCCGGCAGTATCCAGGGCTGTAAAAGAGGCAATGAACACCACGATCAGCGAAACGCAGATCAGGACGCTATCCCAGGTGACAGGCAACATGTGCAACTCCTCACCACCCGCGGAGAAACGGGTGCTGTGTACAGTCTGATAAGTGATCTGAAAACACCCGATGGGTGAAAGTGATTAAATTTCGGTATTTTCTGGTCCTGAAGGTCAGGCAAAACGCGCCCGCCGACGCTGGCCATTTATAACCTGCATCTTATTAACCGCCCGCAGAGCAAGCCGGTAAACCGTTATTATGTCTGATTGGTACAGGAACATATCACCGAAGCAGAAAGCATGCCAGATACCGAAAAAACAAAGAATTTTGTTTTATCGCCTCGTCTTCGCGCCTTGCTGTTACTGGGTTATCGGCCGGGGTGACGTTTTGATTAATCAAAAATAAATAGCAAGGCTTCGCGTAACGCTTTAACTGATCTATAGTAAGTAAAACTGATATAAATCAGCATTCTTAAGTCTAAGATTTTTCTTAAGATAGCGGCACTGCCTCCCTTGTTATTTTATTTCCTTTATTTTGGGTTGAATCGTTAATAAACACCGGGTGAAAAAGCACTGACTCTGGATAATCCGTAAGGAAATATTATGAAACTCAAGCTTTTTCTGTTTGCCGCTGCAGGATTAACTGTCGCTATTCCGTCATTAACCCAGGCGGCGACGACCTCGGGAACCATCAATGCCACGTTAACCCTGACCACCGGTTGTCTGGTGAACGGCCAGTCGGCTACGGCGGGCGTTAACTTCGGTACCCTGAACTTTGGTAGCAGCGCAGCCACTTTCGATACCCTGAACGCCACACTGGTCGGTGCGGCTGGTAACGGTATTTTTGTGCGCTGCACCACTGGTCAGGATTACAACGTGGTGGTCACCAGCAGCAATACTGCACCGGCGACCATCTACGGCACCGCCTCTGCATCGCCGCGTTATCTGGTGCTGGGATCGGATAATGCGCAGGGCATCGCCTATACCCTCTACAGTGATGCCTCCTTTACCACGGCGATCGCCAACAATACGCCTATCGCCGCCAGCGGTACCACCGATCCGACGCTGGGGACCAACTACGCCATCTATGGCCGGGTGGTCGGCGGCGGCTTCAATCCCCTGATCCCTGCCGGAACCTATACCGACACGATTAACGTTGCCGTGAACTATTAACTGCTGTCGCAGGTAAATACGGTTGGTTCTCTGGCGATCCTGCCTGACGATCGCATGCGGTCTGCCCCTGCTGACAGGGAGTATCAGCGCCTGGAGTCTGCCAACCAGCACCTTCCAGGTTACCGCGTCGATTGTGGCAGGCTGCGTGATATCCGGTACCAATACCGGCGTCTTTGGCACGCTTAATTTCGGTACGCAGTCTGGCGTGGCGGCGAACACCGTCAATGCCAGCTATCTGCAGAGCACCTCAATTAATCTCGCCTGTACGCCAGGCACAACGCTGAGCATGAGTATTAATCAGGGCAACAATTTCACCACGACCCGTAACCTGAAGCTGCCCAATTTCAGCAACACCGTTCCCTACACGCTCTTTAGCAACGCCAGCCGCACCACGGTGATCCCGGTCAATCAGGCGGTGCCGCTGAGTTATAGCAATGCCAATAACATTACGCTGCCGATTTACGGTCAGCTACAACTGCCCGGCACTGCGCGCGCCGGCGTTTATACCGACACGCTGACCGTCACCCTGAGCTGGTGAGGTGATAGAAAACAAGGATATGATCATGAAGCCACTGCGCGCCCTGTTGCTGCTGCTAAGTTCCACCCTGCTCTCCCCGGCCTTCGCCGCGAATTCGGTCATGATCTGGCCCATCGATCCCGCCATTAATCCTGAAGAGAAAGCCAGCGAACTCTGGCTGGAGAATCGCGGTAACAGCACCACCATGATGCAGATCCGCGTCTTCAGCTGGCAGCAGAACAATGGCCAGGAGCAGTATCAGACTCAGCAGCAGGTAGTCGCCAGCCCGCCGATGGTGCGGATGGAGCCAGGCCAGAAACAGCTGGTCAGGCTGATTAAACAGACGCCGCCTGCGGCCGGTAAAGAGCTGGCCTATCGGGTGGTGCTGGATGAGATCCCGACCCCGCGTAATCCCGGCGAGAATCAGGCCGGGCTGACCTTCCAGATGCGCTATTCGGTGCCGCTGTTTGTTTATGGTACCGGGCTGAACACAGACAGCGCTCGCCCGGCTCTGCGCTGGCAACAGGTCAGCGAGGGCGGCAGGCGCTGGCTCCAGTTAACCAACAGCGGCAGCGGTCACGCCCGGTTGAGCAATGTGGCGATTGGCGGTCGCAAACTGGGCGAAGGCTTATACGGCTATGTGCTGGCTGACAGCTATCACCGCTGGCCGCTCACCTCGCCGGTGAGCGGCGAACTCACCGCAGAGGTTAACAAGAGCCAGTGGCGCAGCGCTGCCCAGAAGTAAGCGCTGAATGAGACCGTTTTCCCTGCATCCCTGCGCGCTGGCCGTGGCCAGCGTTATTTACGCTGTTACGCCAGATCCTGTGCTGGCGGAGACTTACTCATCCCTGCCCCCGCCACCCAGCCTGCAGACCAGCAGCAACGGTCAGCAATATATGCTGGAGCTGGTGATTAACCAGCAGGAGAACGGCAATATTGTGCCGGCAGAGCAGCGCGACGGTCATTTCTGGATTCGCAGTGGCGATTTGCAGCGTGCCGGCCTGCCAGCGGATAAGCTGGGCCAGCAGCCGCAGGTCGATGTCAGCAGCCTGCAACCCATCAAAGTGGAGTATGACGCTGCGCGACAGCGTCTGCTGCTGACCGTACCGCCTGAGTGGCTGCCCGGTCAGGTGATTGGCGAGGCGAAGAACGGACCGCGCTATCCGGGCCGTACCAGCAGCGGCGCGCTGATTAATTATGATCTTTACGCCAGCCGCACGGATAACAGTGGCTCCCGCCTGTCCGCCTGGAACGAACTGCGGCTGTTTGGTGATGCCGGTCATTTCTCCACTAACGGCGTCTGGCAACAGCAGCTGGAAGGCAGTACGACTTATCAGGATGATGGCTATATCCGCTACGACACCTGGTGGAGCAATGAAGATGAGAATGCGGCGGTAAGCTGGCGGGTCGGCGATCTGGTCACCGACTCGCTGGCCTGGAGCAGCAGCGTGCGGCTCGGTGGCATCCGCGTCGGTCGCGACTTCAGCGTCCGTCCCGATCTGGTGACCTATCCGCTGCCCGCCTTTTCCGGTCAGGCCGCCGTGCCTTCCACCGTCGATCTGTTTATTAATGGCTATCGCTCCAGCCAGGCGAACGTGCAGCCTGGCCCCTGGTCGATGACCAATGTGCCATTCGTTAACGGCGCGGGTGATGCCGTGATCACTACCACCGATGCGGTTGGCCGCCGTGTCACCACCACCATGCCGTTTTACGTCTCCAGTAACCTGCTGAAATCGGGGCTGTCGGACTACGCCTTCTCTGCCGGGGCAATCCGCGAAAACTACGGCATAAAGAACTTCGATTATGGTGAGGCAGCGGCCAGCGGCTCTTATCGTTACGGTATGACCGACTGGCTGACGCTGGAGAGCCACGCCGAAGGCAGCGAAACGCTGGCGATGGGCGGGCTGGGTGGTCAGCTGCGCGTCGGCAGCTGGGGCGTGGTCAACGGCGCGGTGGCGCAAAGTCAGCTCGATGGCGAGAGCGGCAGGCAATATAGCTGGGGATATCAGTACAACAACCGCTGGTTCAACATCGGCACTCAACAGACCCAGCGCAGCAGCGACTTCGGCAATCTGGCGCTGGTCGGCAGCCGTGCCGGTAGCCAGGCGGATAGCCGCTACGCACTCTCACGCCGCAGTGCTCAGTACAGCGCCAGCGTCTCGCTGAACCGCTTTGGCAGCGTCGGTGCCGCTTTCATCGACATCACTGACGGTCAGGGCGATCGCACCCGGCTGTGGAACCTCTCATGGAGTAAAAATCTGTGGGGTAACAGCAGTCTGTATGTCTCGGCCAGCCGCGATCAGCAGGAGAGAAGCTGGACCGGGGCGATTTCGCTGGTGATCCCGTTTGGCGAACAGGGCAGCGTTGCCCTCAGCAACGAACGCGACCAGCGTGGCCGCGACAGTCAGCGCGTTTATGCCTCACGCGCCATGCCCAGCGACGGCGGGTTCGCCTGGGATGCCTCCTGGGCGAATCAGAGCGGAGACAGCGGCGATTATCGTCAGGGCAGCCTGCGCTATCGCAACAACCAGATTGATACCTCGGCGGGCTTCTATGGCGATGATGATAACCTCACCCAGTGGGCCGATCTCTCGGGTGCGCTGGTGTTAATGGACAACAGCGTCTTTGCCGCTAACGAGATCAACGACGCCTTTGTGCTGGTGAAGACCAACTATCCCGACGTTAACGTGCGCTACGAGAATCAGTCGATGGGACGCACCAATCAACAGGGTTATCTGCTGGTGCCCGCCATCAGCAGCTACTACCCGGCCAAATATGATATCGACACCCTCGACCTGCCGGCAGATATGACCACGCCACGGGTTGAGCAACGCTTTGCGGTGAAACGCCAGAGCGGCTATCTGCTCAACTTCCCGGTGGAGAAACTGCGCTCAGCCAGCGTAATCCTGGTCGATGCGCAGGGCCAGCCGCTGCCGGTATCAAGCCTGGTGCAGCGTCCCGATCATCCCACCGAGTATGTCGGCTGGGATGGCATCGTCTGGATGGAAGATCTCACCGCCAGTAACCCGATGCAGGTGGTGACGCCCGATGGCCGCCAGTGCGAAACCGAACTGCGCATCGCCAGCGGTCAGCCGCAGGCGCTGAAAACTTACGGCCCCCTGACCTGTGCGTTGCCCGCCCCTGCCGCAGGCAGCGCCCCCTCTCCCGCTGAATCTTTTACGTCCGGAAACCGACCATGATGAAATCTGTGATACTGGCTGGCCTGCTACTCTTACTGCCGTCGCTGGGCTACGCCGCCTGCGCCCTGCCCGCATCGACCGCCAGTTTCGGTTCAGTCACAACCTTTGTGGCTAACACCACCGTCAGTTCCACCACCACCAATGCCAACGTCAACTGTGGCGCGGGCGCCGGGCTGTCGCTGCTGGGCAATAACCAGATCACCTTTCAGCTGACGGGCGCGACCAATAGCAACGGCACACGCGGTACGCTGAAACGCAGCGGTGATACCGGCAGCGATAATGTGCCGGTGCGGCTCTGCACCGACACGGCCTGCGCTACCGAACTGACGATTGGCGGCACGCCATTTGTCTATGGTTCGCAGACCCTGATCAACCTGGCGGGTTTGCTGGGCAGCCTTAACTTCGCCATCCCGGTTTATCTGCGCACCGTTCCCGGTCAGGTGGTCGCCGCCGGGACCTACCAGCTGACGCTGAATATGGCCGTGACTTATCGCATCTGCACCAGCGTTGCGATTGGCAATATCTGTTTAAGCGAGCAGAACGGCAGCGGTGTCATCCCGATTAATATCACCGCCATTCTTACCAATGACTGCACCACCATTACCGCGCCGAATATCAGCTTTGGCAGCGCGCCGCTGGTCGGCAGCTTCTCCGCCGTGTCACAGACCATCAACGTGTTGTGCAGCAAAGGCAGCACCTATACCGTCGGGCTGAGCAACGGCAGTTATCCGGTGGGCAGCGTCAGGAATATGGCGAGCGGCGCGAATCGGCTGAGCTATGAAATTTATAAAAGTACCACCAGCAATCGCTGGGGATCGGCAGGCACTGAACGCTGGAGCAGTACCACCTCGACGGCGGTATCCACGGATGGACTGACGCGCGGTTTTAACTACACCGCGCGCATCCTGACCACGCAGAACACGCCGCCAGCCGGAAACTACAGCGACAGCGTGGTGGTCGATTTGTCGTTTTAGAGTGAAGCACTGACCGGCGTGCCGCTGTGACGGGTCTGATACTGCTTCACCATCCGGCCAATCAGCAACGTGCCGATTAACCCACAGACTGCGGCAAAGGTCAGCCAGACGCCCGGCATCGCTTTGTCACCGGTGGCGTGAATCAGATAGCTGGAGATGGCAGGCGTAAAGCCGCCAAACAGCGCCGTCGCCAGGCTGTAAGCCATAGAGAAACCGGCGGCGCGCACTTCAGCAGGCATGATCTCCGCCAGATAGACCACCATCGCGCCGTTATAGCTGGCATAGAGAAACGACAGCCACAGTTCCGCTTCCAGCAGGTGAGCGAAGCTGGCCGATCCCACCAGCCAGTGCAGCACCGGCCAGGTGGTGACAATCATCAGCAGGGTAAAAATGATCAGCAGCGGACGGCGTCCGACGCGGTCCGACAACGCCCCCATCAGCGGCAGCCAGATGAGGTTTGAGACACCGACACAGAGCGTCACCAGGAACGCCTGCTTGTCACTCATCATCAACACCGTTTTACCAAAGGTCGGGGTAAAGGCGGTGATCATGTAGAACATTACCGTGGTGGTGACCACCATCAGCATCCCCGCCAGCACCAGCGCCCAGTTGCTGGCGACAGACCGCATGATTTCCGTCATGCTGGGATGATGTTTACGTTTGCTGAACGCCTCGGTCTCTTCCAGCATCCGGCGGATATAGAACAGGAACGGCACAATCAGACAGCCGATCACAAACGGGATACGCCAGCCCCACTCCGTCACCGCCTCTTTCGCCAGCAGATGATTCAGCATCAGACCCAGCAGAGCAGCAAAGATGACCGCAATCTGCTGGCTGCCCGACTGCCAGCTGACGAAAAAGCCTTTGCGTCCTTTGGGCGCGACTTCGGCCAGATAGACCGACACGCCACCCAGCTCCACGCCTGCCGAGAAGCCCTGCAACAGCCGTCCCAGCAGGATCAGAATCGGCGCTGCCACGCCCAGGGTGGCGTAGCCCGGCACCAGCGCGATAGTCAGGGTGCCCATCGCCATTAAGCCCAGCGTCAGCAACAGCCCTTTACGACGACCATGATGGTCGATGTAGGCACCGAGGATGATCGCCCCCAACGGGCGCATCAGGAAGCCGGCACCGAAAGTCATCAGGGTCAGCATCAGGGATGCAAACGGGTCATCGCCGGGAAAGAAGGTTTTTGAAATGGCAGTAGCGTAGTAGCCAAACACCATAAAATCGTACATCTCCAGGAAGTTACCACTGGTGACGGTGAAGATGGTTCGGGCGGCACTTTTCGGCGGCTTTTGTAAAGACGGGGTGTGACTCATAACGGCTTCCTGTTGTTTTTTAGCCGTTTTAGCCTGTCTGATGCGGGATTAATGTGACCTGGCTCACCATTGCACTTTACAAACCCATGTACATAAGTAACAACTAATTAACAAGTCAGTTCGAGGAGCATAAGTGATTACCCTGGCCCTGATTTGCCTGATTTTATAGGGCTGGAGAGCAGCCATAAAAAAAGGCGACCTGAACAGTCGCCTTTTTTTTGAACCGGATAACCCGCTATTTCTTCACGGTTTCCATGCCCATCAGACCAATTTTCAGATAGCCCGCCGTGCGCAGCTTATCCATCACGCTCATCAGCGTTTCATAATCGACTGACTTGTCCGCCTGGAAGAAAATGGTGGTCTCTTTATTGCCCTGGGTCTGGTTAGTCAGCACGTTAACCAGCGACTCCGGCGTGACCTGATCGTTACCGACGTAAAGCTGCTTATCCGCTTTAATCGACAGGTAAACCGGCTTTTCCGGACGCGGCTGCGGCGCGCTGGTTGAGGCGGGCAGATTGACGCGTACGTCGACCGTGGCCAGCGGCGCGGCCACCATAAAGATGATCAGCAGAACCAGCATGACGTCGATAAACGGCGTCACGTTGATCTCATGCATTTCACCATCCGTTTCCAGATCGTCGTTTAATCGCATTGCCATAAGAACTTACCCTAAGCGCAGTTTCTGAGCCGTCGCAGGACGCGGAACATCAGTTGCGACGGTGCCCAGATCGATATCACGGCTCTGCAGCAGCATCACCTGAGCGGCGACATCACCCAGTGAGGCTTTGTAGTTGGCGATCATGCGGGCAAAGACGTTGTAGATCACCACCGCCGGAATCGCAGCGATCAGGCCAATCGCGGTTGCCAGCAGCGCTTCGGCGATACCCGGTGCAACAACCGCCAGGTTCGTCGTCTGGGTTTTAGCGATGCCGATAAAGCTGTTCATGATGCCCCATACGGTGCCGAACAGGCCGATAAACGGCGCAACCGAACCGATGGTCGCCAGGAAGCCATTGCCCCGGCCTGCATAGCGGCTGAACGCAGCGACGCGGCGCTCAAGGCGGAAACTGGTGCGATCTTTAATCCCGTTGGTATCTTCCACGCCAGCCGACAGTTCGAGTTCATTCTGCGCATCATTCAGCAGCACCACACTGTGGCTGTGGCCGGTAAACGACTGGGCAATGCGGGCGGCGTCATTCAGATTGCGGGCTTCGCTCAGCGCCAGATGCTCGCGCTTCAGGCGGCGCTTAGCGGCGCTGAGTTCGGCGTATTTGCCGAAGAAGATCGCCCAGGTCACCACTGAGGCCAATAACAGGCCAATCATGACCACCTTTACCACGATATCGGCATGTTGATACATGCCCCAAACGGAGAGGTCCGTTTGCATCAAATCACTGGCTACCACGCTGCTTCTCCAACTTCTGATTCAGGGATGCGAGACAAGCGCGAATAATAGCAAAACGACGGCGAATTGATAGTAGTTCTCATTAGTATTTACAAAGCTGATCGACGCCATTTACCCGCAATTGACCAGGTTTAAACACTTTTGACAAGGATGTTTCGAAAATGTGAAGTTGCATGAAAATTTATTAAAACATCGTTTCAAAATGTGATGGCATTCATTCAATCAGCATTGCCGTATTTTACTGGCGCGCGTTTTCACTATGCTGGCTCCACACGGTTCTCTCCGGTTAGCCCCCGACGCCGGACGCCGTCCTACCTCAGCGGGAGACAAAATAATGAGAATGACGAAAACATGCCTGGCCAGTGCCCTGGCGGCGATGATGATGAGCGCCACCGCCACGGCACAGGTGATCAAAGTGGCTGAAGTCCAGCCTGCCGGTTATCCGACCGTGGTCGCCCTGCAGCACATGGGCGACAAACTCAAACAGGCTACCGATGGACGGCTGGAGATGAAGCTCTTCGCCGGTGGCGTGCTGGGGGACGAAGATCAGACGCTGCAACAGGTGCAGCTGGGCGCAATCGACATGATCCGTGTGTCGCTGGCGCCGGTCACCTCGATCGCCCCGGAAACCAGCGTGCTGACCCTGCCCTACATTTTCCGCGACATTGACCACATGCACAAAGTGCTGGATGGCGAGATAGGCCGCGAGATTGCCGACAAATTCGATAAAGATCCCAACGCCCGCATGGTGTTCCTGGGCTGGACCGATGCCGGTGAGCGCAACATGATCACCAAGAAGCCTCTGGCAAAACCGGAAGATCTGAAAGGCATGAAGATCCGGGTGCAGAACAGCGCCATCTCATTGGCGACGCTGAAAGCGATGGGCGCGAATCCGGTGGCGATGGGCGTCAGTGAAGTGTTCAGTGCGATGCAGACCGGCGTGGTCGATGGCACCGAGAACAACCCACCGACCTTTGTCGCCCATAACTATATGCCGGTGGCGAAGTACTACACCCTCAGCGGCCACTTTATCCAGCCAGAGATGATCCTGTTTTCAAAACGCGCCTGGGATCGCCTGAAACCTGAGGATCAGGCGCTGCTGAAGAAGCTCGGCAAAGAGGCGCAGGATGAGGAGCGCCAGCTCTGGGCGACCTATACCGAAGAGTCGATCGCCAAAATGAAGGCGGGTGGCGTCACCTTCCAGCAGACCGACCGCGACTACTTCGTCCAAGCGACCCAGCCGGTGCGCGATCAGTTTGGCGGCAAATATCAGGATCTGATGACCCGGATCGCTGAGGTGAAATAACCCTTCCGCGCCACACTGCCGTGTGGCGTGCTTAATCAGGTATCAATTATGGCCGCTTATACACGTCTGATGGATGGGCTCTATCTGCTGTGCATGCTGATTGCCGCCGTGGCACTGATGATTATGGTGACGGTGATCCCGATCGGGATCTTCGCCCGCTACGTGATGAACGGCGCGCTCTCCTGGCCGGAACCGGTGGCCATTATCTGCATGATCATTTTTACGTTTATTGGCGCACCGGTCGGACTGCGGGCCGGAACGCATATCTGCGTTTCCATGGTCACCGATCGCCTGTCACCCGCCCGGCAGCGCCTGATGCTGCGCGTCAGCGATCTGCTGATGATCATCACCTGTCTGGTGATCTTTCAGGCCAGTTACAGCCTGTGCGAAGCGATGTGGGTGCAGACGCTCGCTTCATTACCGGCAGTGACTTACGGTGAGATGTATCTGCCGATCCCGATTGGCGCGATCTTCACCCTGCTGTTTGTTGTTGAGCGATTGCTGACCGGCGATCAGAGCCAGCGGCCGATTGTCACGCTGGGCGGCACCCACTAACGCGGAGCAGAAAAATGGATGCATTGATCTTGATAGGCAGTTTGCTGGTGTTGCTGATGGTGGGTTTTCCGGTCGCCTTTGCGGTGGGGCTGAGCGCCTTTATTGGCGCCTGGTGGATCGATCTGCCGCTGGAAGCGGTGGTGATTCAGGTGACCAACGGCATTAACAAATTTTCGCTGCTGACTATCCCGTTCTTTATTCTCGCGGGTGCGATTATGGCGGAGGGGGGGATTGCCCGGCGGCTGGTCAACTTCGCCTATATCTTTGTTGGTTTTATCCGCGGTGGCCTGTCGCTGGTGAACATTGTCGCCTCAACCTTCTTCGGCGCGATTTCCGGTTCATCGGTGGCGGATACCGCCTCGATTGGCTCGGTGATGATTCCGCAGATGGAGGAGAAAGGCTATCCGCGTGATTTCGCTGCCGCAGTAACGGCGAGCGGCTCAGTGCAGGCGGTGCTGACGCCACCCAGCCACAACTCGGTGATCTATTCGCTGGCGACCGGTGGGCTGGTAACTATCTCTTCCCTGTTCGTGGCGGGTATCCTGCCTGGCCTGATGCTGGGTGGCTGCCTGATGGTAATGTGCCTCGGCTTTGCCCATAAACGCGGCTATCCCAAAGGGGAACGTATTCCGTTTCGTCAGGCGCTGAAAATCTTCTTCGACGCGTTCTGGGGCCTGTTTACCGTGGTGATTATTATGGGTGGCATTCTCTCCGGTATTTTTACCGCCTCGGAGTCCGCCGCGATTGCCTGTATCTGGGCCTTTTTCGTCACCATGTTTATTTATCGCGACTTTAAATGGAACCAGCTGCATATCCTGCTGTTCCGCACCATTAAGACTGTCACCATCGTGATGGTGCTGATCGCCTTTGCCGCTGGATTTGGCGCAGTGATGACCTTCATGCAACTGCCAACGATTATCACCGAGGCATTCACCAGCCTCTCCGATAACAAATATGTGATCCTGATGTGTATCAACATCCTGCTGCTGGTGGTGGGGACGCTGATGGATATGGCGCCGCTGATCCTGATCCTGACGCCGGTGCTGTTGCCGGTCGCCACCGCGCTTGGCGTCGATCCGGTTCACTTTGGCATGATCATGCTGACCAACCTCGGGATCGGCCTGATCACCCCGCCGGTCGGTACGGTACTGTTTGTCGCCAGTGCGGTCAGTAAGCAGAAAATCGAGCAGGTGGTGAGTGCCATGCTGCCGTTTTACGGCATGCTGTTTATCGTGCTGATGCTGATTACCTATATTCCCGCCATCTCCCTCTGGTTACCGCGCCTGATGGGCGTGATGTAGCGTCGGCAAAATCGGGTCCGGTGGCGGACCCGATTTTCATCCTGCGAAGCACTCTGATAATCACCATTGAGTCTCAACCCTGCTGGTCGTTTCGTGGTAACGTGAGGGCTTAGTCAGAAGCGGCAAAGGCGACTCATGACCACCAGAAAAATTGATACCACGCTCGTCAGTGCAGGACGCAGCAAGCGTTATACCCAGGGCTCGGTGAACAGTGTGATTCAACGGGCCTCCTCGCTGGTTTTTGATACGGTCGCGGAGAAGAAACGCGCCACCGCCGGTCGGGCAAAAGGCGAACTCTTTTATGGCCGTCGTGGCACCCTGACGCACTTTGCACTGCAGGATGCGATGACGGAGCTGGAAGGCGGCGCAGGCTGTGTGCTCTACCCCTGCGGCGCGGCTGCCGTGGCGAACGCGATTCTGGCGTTTGTCGAGGCGGGCGACCACGTGCTGATGAGTGGCGCAGTCTATGAACCGACCCAGGATTTCTGTACTAAAATCCTGACTAAGCTGCAGGTTTCAACGGGCTGGTTCGATCACTGCATCGGCAGTGAAATCGGTGAGCTGGTGCAGCCCAATACCCGGGTCGTTTTCCTGGAATCACCGGCCTCTATCACGATGGAAGTTCAGGATATTCCGGCGATTGTGGCGGCGGTTCGCGCCAAAGCGCCCGAGGCGATCATCATGATCGACAACACCTGGGCGGCCGGTATTTTATTTGATGCGCTGGCGCACGGCATCGATATTTCGATTCAGGCGGGCACCAAATATCTGATTGGTCACAGCGATGCGATGATCGGCACGGCGGTCGCCAATGCGCGCTGTATCGATCAGCTGCGCGAGAACTCCTATCTGATGGGTCAGATGGTCGATGCCGATACCGCCTACATGGCGAGTCGGGGTCTGCGCACGCTGGGCACCCGTCTGCGTCAGCATGAAGAGAGCGCGATTCAGGTGGCAGAGTGGCTGGCCGCGCGTCCCGAAGTGGCGCGGGTTAATCACCCTGCGCTGGCGCAGAGCAAAGGTCATCAGTTCTGGCAGCGTGATTTTAACGGCAGCAGCGGCCTGTTCTCTTTTATCCTGCAGGAAAAACTCAGCGCGCCCCAGCTGGCGGAATATCTCGATCACTTCCATCATTTCAGCATGGCTTACTCCTGGGGCGGCTATGAATCGCTGATTCTGGCGAATCAGCCGGAAGAGCTGGCCGCGATTCGTCCGGCGGGTGGAGTCGACTTCACCGGTACGCTGGTGCGGCTGCATATTGGTCTGGAGCACGTTGACGATCTGCTGGCTGACCTGGACGCCGGTTTTGCGCGCCTGACGCGTTAATAAACTCAGGCAAAAGATAAACAGACGCTAAACAGAAGATAAACCGGGTAGCGGCCACCCGCAGAGTTTGCCGGGCTGCTGCTCATTTATTGTTAAAATTTATCCCAGACCGTTCAGGTCATCAGTGAGGTCGCTGCATTTATTGCGCAGCGCCGCGACCGATTGCCTGAATGCAGACGGATAGTTCCTTGTGACGTGATGGAATAGCAAATGGGTGTTTTACACGAGATTGTCCACGCGCTCTGGCATCAGGATTTTGCCGCGCTGGCAAATCCGGATGTGGTGTGGGTGGTGTACGGCGTGATGTTCCTGACGCTGTTTCTGGAAAATGGGCTGTTACCCGCCTCTTTCCTGCCGGGCGATAGCCTGCTGCTGCTGGCGGGTGCGATGGTGGCAAAAGGGGTGATGGATTTTGTGCCGACGATGGTGATCCTCACCACCGCCGCCAGTCTGGGCTGCTGGCTGAGCTATCTGCAGGGTCGCTGGCTGGGGAATACCCGGCTGGTGAAGAGCTGGCTGATGCATCTGCCCGCACAGTATCACCAGCGTGCCTGGAATATGTTTAACCGTCACGGCCTGATGGCGCTGCTGGTCGGCCGTTTTCTGGCCTTCATCCGGACGATTCTGCCAACCATGGCGGGCATTGCGGGCTTACAGAATGGTCGCTTTCAGCTGTTCAACTGGCTCAGCGGCGTGCTGTGGGTCGGCATCGTCGTGACGTTTGGCTATGGCATCAGCCAGGTGCCGTTCATCAAGCGTCATGAAGATCAGGTGATGGCGATCCTGATGATACTGCCGATGGTGTTGCTGTTTCTCGGGCTGTTCGGCAGCATTCTGGTTATCTGGAAAAAGCGTCGGCAGAAACAGGCCTGACGTCAGCGCGTAGCATCAGGATCCGCCGCCACTCAGGCGGACGGATCCGCTACCGTCTGCCGCACACGATTCACCTCTTCCCCTGGCGTCACGCCAAAATAGCGCTTAAATTCCCGCGAAAACTGTGAAGGACTTTCATAGCCAACCCGCACCGCCGCCGCACTCGCTTTCAGTCCATCGTGCAGCATCAGCAATCGCGCCTGATGCAGGCGATATCGCTTGAGATACTGCAGGGGCGACGTCTGCGTGACCGCTTTAAAGTTGTGATGAAAGGCTGAAACGCTCATGTTCACTTCCGCCGCCAGCGCATCGACGCTGAGGTTTTCCGCATAGTGATTCTCAATCCGTCGCAGGGCACGCGCGATCAGGCTGAATTGCGTCTGTCGGCTCACCAGTGAGAGCAGCGCACCACCAATCGGGCCAGTCAGCACGTAGTAGATAATCTCCCGCACGATGTGCGGCCCCAGCACCCGCGCATCGCGCGGCTGGGTCATCACATCAAGCAGCCGCTCAGCGGCACACAGCATCGGTTCCGTCAGCCACGCCGAGTGGATCCCCGAGGTCTGCGGCTGGGGCTGGAACTGATCGTCATCGCCGATTTCAATCAGCAGATCCTGCAGGCTGGCGGTATCGACATTAAGGCACAGCCCGGCAATCGGCACATCTGGCGAGGCCCAGGTTTCGCACTCCACCGGCAGCGGCACCGTGAGCATCAGGTACTTGCTGGCGTCATACTGAAACACGGTGCTGCCGAGATAGCCGGTTTTGCTGCCCTGAAACAGGATCACAATGCCGGGCTGATACATCATCGGCGTACGGGGACGATATTGATTAGCGTAAATCAGCGACACATTTTCGACCGGACAAAGGCGGTCGTGACCATGGGTCATTAATGTGACGACCTGCTGCGCCAGCCGGTGACACAGGGCATCGTGCGCCATAGCGACTCCTTTTACGGGCAAAAAGCCAGTGTGCCGTGCGAATGCCTGAATCACCAGCAGCCTGGAGAATCAGGCAAGAAATTTACCGGATCGGGCATGCGGCAGAACCGCTGTTGTTGCCTCAGCTAAGCAGGCTGAGAATTGTTGGCTAGACTTAAGCACAGTGAAATCTCACGGATTAACCGCAACGGAAAGGAGCAACTATGGCAGACCAACCCATTATCAAACTGCGCGATGGCAATATGATGCCGCAACTCGGACTCGGCGTGTGGCAGGCCAGCATTGAAGATGCACGTCATGCGGTGCTGAAAGCGCTGGAGGTCGGCTATCGCTCAATCGATACCGCCGCCGCCTATAAGAATGAAGAGGCGATTGGCCAGGCACTGCAGGAAACTGACGTGCCGCGTGAAGAGATTTTCGTGACCACCAAACTCTGGAACGACGATCAGCAGAACGTTCAGCAGGCGATGGAAACCAGCCTGGAGAAACTGAAACTGGAGCAGGTTGATCTCTATCTGATGCACTGGCCGTGCCCGGAAAAAGACAATTATGTCGATGCCTGGAAGAAGATGATTGAACTGCAGCAGCAGGGGCTGACTAAAAGTATCGGCGTCTGTAACTTCCATGAGGCGCATCTGAAGCGACTGCTGGATGAAACCGGTGTCACGCCGGTGGTGAACCAGATTGAGCTGCACCCGATGCTACAGCAGCGCACGCTGCATGCGTGGAACGCACTGCATCAGATCCAGACCGAATCCTGGAGTCCGCTGGCGCAGGGCGGCAAAGGGGTCTTCGATCAGGAGATCATCAAGTCGCTGGCGAAGAAATATGGCAAGACGCCGGCACAGATCGTAATCCGCTGGCATCTGGATAGCGGCCTGGTGGTGATTCCGAAGTCGGTCACACCAGCCCGCATTGAAGAGAACTTTAAGGTGTTCGACTTCCGTCTGGACAAGCATGAAGTGAGCGATATTGCGAAGCTGGACAGCGGCAATCGTCTGGGGCCGGATCCGGAAACCTTTAACTAAGGCTGGGCGTCACCAGGTGACCTCACCTTATCTGCCCTGCGGCTGGGGCAGCTAACGATTAACGCGGTCAGACGGGCTCTCCCTGCCTGACCGCGCTGTTATGCGCTGGGCTGCACCACCAGCTGACCGGCAGTACCGCGGTCGGCCAGTTCCAGCGTCTGACTGTAGTAGACGAACGGGAAGTGATCTGACGAACTTTGCGGGAAAGTGACCATCAGTTCCACGCTGCCATCGACCCACACCGTATCTTTCCAGCCACGATCTTCGCCCATCGGCTGTGCACCATTCACACTTTTAATCAGGAACATCACGCCCTGGATATGCAGCGACTGTGGCCGGTCAGCATGCAGGATCCAGCGCTCAAAGGTGCCCTGCTGTGCCGTGGTGTCAATGCGGCTCATATCCCAGATCGCGCCGTTAATGCCCGGCATGCTGTCACCGATGCGGAATTCACGGGTGCGCACCGCCACGCCATCCAGAATCTGATCGGCCAGCAGCCGCATCGGCAGATTATCCGTCACCAGCGGCAGCAAGCCGGTTGGCCGCAGCGTCAGGATCAGGGTTGACGTCAGAATGGAGGATGGCTCAAAGAAGCCGCGCAGCCGATCCATAATGCCCGCCGCCGTACCTGCGGTAATCGACACTTCATCGCCCTGCGACATATCCACCAGCACTTCGCGGCGTTCGCCTGGCGCCAGTGACAGGCGCTGCACCGCGACCGGCGCAGGCAGATAGCCCTGATCGCTGGCGATGACCATAAACGGGCGATTGTCGCTGAGCACCATCTCATAGCGGCGCGCATTCGAGGCGTTCAGCAGACGCAGACGCACCCAGCCGCGTGATACCTCCACAAACGGATTGCGTACGCCATTCACCAGCAGCGTGTCGCCCAGGAAACCACCATCCTGCGGCGGGTCATAGACCGGCGTGGCAAAGTTATCGAGCCGCTTGTCCTGAATGATAATCGGGAAGTCATCGACGCCGTAATGCTTCGGCAACGGCAGCTGCCTGCCAATATCATCTTCCACCAGCCACATCCCGGCCAGTCCGTTATAGATGTGCGGAGCCATGCGGTTCGGCGTGTTGGCGTGATACCAGCAGGTTGAGGCCGCCTGACGAATCGGCAGCACCGGCGACCAGTCGACACCGGCTGACATCATACGCGGCGCGCCACCCATCAGCGCGCCCGGCAACTGCAGGCCGCTGATAGTCATGGAGACCGGCTCGTTCAGACGGTTGCTGTAGATCAGCTTAACGTCGTCGCCGCTGTAAACCCGGACGGTCGGGCCAAGATAGAGGCCATTAATGCCCCACACCGGCACTTTGTTGTTGTCGCCATTAAAAGACCAGTGGCTGCGCTGCATTGTCAGGAACAGCGGCTGGCCGCGACGGGATTCCAGCAACGGCGGAACCGGAAGTGGCGTATCGCCATTAGCTGAAGAAGCGGCACGCGCCGCATGAGGTAGTACACTGGCGCTAAGCGCCGCTCCGGCAGAAAGCTGGATGAACTGACGTCTGCTGAAAGACATAAAACTTCTGACCCTTTACGCGTGGCGCTAGGCGCCGACCCTGTTTTTATTGATCTGTTTTTGCTGTGCTGCGTTCACGGCGGGCGGACGTACCCCGCCGTGCGGCATCCCTGCAGGATAGTTCGGCGAATGGTTCGCCGGTCAGATATTTCCGTTTTTTTCGCGTTCTGCGACTTCGGCGTTCAGCTCTTCCAGCTTTGCCGCCATCAGTTCGCGACAGTGGGTCGCCAGCTTACGCACCGACGACGACTCGAAAGCCTTTACATCAATCGGTGGCAGCATCTCAACGATTACCAGCCCGTTTTTCCAGCGATTGAGGTTGATCTTGCCATGCGTGTTAGAGACCACAATCGGAATGATTGGCACACCCGCCGCCACTGCGGCGTGAAAGGCACCGGTTTTAAACGGCAGCAGGCCGCGGCCACGACTGCGCGTCCCTTCCGGGAACATCCAGATGGAGATGCGCTTACTGTTAAACTCATCCACCAGCTGACCGATAGTGCCGCGTGCTTTTGCACGGTCATCGCGATCGATCAGCAGGTTACCGGTCAGCCAGTAGAGCAGGCCAAAAAACGGCACCCACAACAGGCTCTTCTTGCCCACCGTCACCGTACAGGGCTGCACCATTTTAGCCGCGGTGACCATGTCATAGTTGTTCTGATGGTTCGCGATGTAGATCGCATTACCATAATTTTCAGCACCTTTCGGTCTGCGCAGTTCTACTTTAAGGCCAAATACCGTCGACAGTTTGCCGAACAGATGGCCAAATGTGGCGACATGACGCGGATTACGCGGTGAAAACAGACACCAGATACAGCCAGATATACAGACTAAGATCGAATAGATGACCACAATAATGGCACGCAGAATCAGTAACATAGTTCCCTCATTGAGCCACGGCTGACGCGGTGTCAGCCGGGTAGTTTACGCTTCGCTATCCGGGCTCGCCGGACGCGCAGGCGCATCCAGTTCAACACGATCAATTTTTTGCAGGCCGCGCGGTAACAGCGTACCGCGACGTCCGCGATCGGCGCGGAATTTTTGTAGCTCTTCACTGCGCAGCAGCATTTTACGCTTGCCTACGTGCAGCGTGATAGCGCTGCCCGGCGGTAAAATCATCAGCCAGGCCAGTTTGTCCTGACCGGCGGCCGCTTCCGCGGATGGAATTGAGATGATTTTGTTGCCCTTGCCTTTCGACATCTGCGGCAGCTCCCCGACCGGGAACATCAGCATCCGTCCCGCCTGGGTGATCGCCAGCAGCATGTCATCTTCATGATGGACGGCCATCGGCGTCATCACACGGGCATTTTCCGGCAGCGTCAGCAGCGCTTTACCGGCGCGGTTGCGCGACACCAGATCGCTGAAGGTACAGATAAAGCCGTAACCCGCATCAGAGGCCATCAGCAGGCGCTGATCATCCGGCTCCATCAGCACCTGTTCAACTACCGCACCCGGCGGTGGCGTCAGCTTGCCGGTCAGCGGCTCGCCCTGCCCGCGCGCGGAAGGCAGCGACGTCGGATCCAGAGTGTAGCTGCGGCCGGTGGAGTCGATAAAGGCCACCGGCTGATTGCTCTTGCCGCGTGCTGCAGCCAGATAGCTGTCGCCCGCTTTGTAGCTGAGTCCGGCTGGATCGATATCGTGGCCTTTGGCGCTGCGCACCCAGCCCATCTGCGACAGCACAATGGTCACCGGTTCAGACGGCACCAGCTCGGTTTCGCTCAGGGCTTTGGCTTCTTCACGCTCACGCAGCGGCGAGCGACGATCGTCGCCGTAGCTGGCGCTGTCAGCCTGTAACTCTTTTTTCAGCAGGGTGTTCATCTTGCGTTCAGAGGCCAGCGTGGCCTGCAGCTGATCGCGCTCTTTTTCCAGCTCCGCCTGCTCGCCACGGATCTTCATCTCTTCCAGTTTTGCCAGGTGGCGCAACTTCAGTTCGAGGATCGATTCGGCCTGGGTTTCGCTGATGCCAAAGCGTGACATCAGGACCGGCTTAGGCTCATCCTCAGTACGGATGATCTCGATCACTTCATCGATGTTCAGGAACGCAACCAGCAAACCTTCCAGGATATGCAGGCGGCGCAGCACGCGATCCAGGCGGTGATTCAGACGACGTTTGACCGTATCGCGGCGGAACACCAGCCATTCGGTCAGGATCTCATGCAGATTTTTCACCGCCGGGCGGTTATCCAGCCCGATCATGTTGAGGTTAACGCGGTAGCTCTTTTCCAGATCGGTGGTGGCGAACAGATGGTTCATCACCTGATCGAGATCGACGCGGTTGGAGCGCGGAACGATCACCAGGCGGGTCGGGTTCTCGTGATCCGATTCATCACGCAGATCCTCCACCATCGGCAGCTTTTTATTGCGCATCTGGTTCGCAATCTGCTCCAGCACGCGCGCGCCCGACACCTGATGCGGCAGCGCGGTAATCACCGCCTCGCCCTCTTCCTTCTTCCAGACTGCACGCTGGCGAATCGAGCCGCGACCGGTCTGATAGATTTTGCGGATCTCGTCACGCGGCGTGATGATCTCCGCCTCTGTAGGATAATCAGGCCCCTGGACAATATCCAGCAGCTGTTCCAGCGTGGTTTTCGGCGAGTCGATCAGTGCGATGGCGGCCTGAGCCACTTCGCGCAGGTTGTGCGGCGGAATATCGGTCGCCATACCCACGGCAATCCCGGTGGTGCCGTTCAGCAGAATATTGGGCAGGCGCGCCGGTAACATCTTCGGCTCCTGCAGCGTGCCATCAAAGTTCGGCTGATAATCGACCGTCCCCTGACCCAGCTCACCCAGCAGCAGCTCGGCATATTTTGACAGGCGGGATTCGGTGTAACGCATCGCCGCGAACGACTTGGGATCATCCGGTGCCCCCCAGTTACCCTGGCCATCGACCAGCGGATAACGGTAGGAGAACGGCTGCGCCATCAGCACCATCGCTTCATAACAGGCGCTGTCGCCGTGCGGATGGTATTTACCCAGCACGTCACCTACGGTACGCGCCGATTTTTTGAATTTTGCGCTGGCGCTAAGTCCCAGTTCGGACATGGCGTAGACGATACGTCGCTGAACCGGCTTTAATCCGTCGCCAATGTAAGGCAGGGCGCGGTCCATGATGACGTACATCGAATAGTTTAAGTACGCATTCTCGGTGAATGTGTGCAGGGCAAGACGCTCTGCACCATCCTGAGTCAGTTCACTCATTAATTTCTCATCCTCACATCGTGGCCCACAACGGCGGGACACCCGGCGGTGGTTTGGCGAGGATAGTACCTTATTCGCTGGTGTTAGTCACAGGGGAAGCGCGGGAGAGCAGGCGTCCCGCCGCGCGATTTTATGTGCCGGAGGCACGCCGGATTCAGACCGGCAAGTGTCTGACCTCTCTGTGGAAGTGGCTCAGGGCTTTGCGCCCATCCACTGGCGGGCAATGTCACGATATTCGCCGGTGGCTGTGCTGAGATGCAGCCACTGATCGACATAGAGCTTCCAGCTGATATCGTCGCGCGGAATCATGTAAGCCTTCTCGCCATACTGCAGCGGTTTGTCGGGATTGATCGCACAGAGCGTCGGGTAATGCTGCTGCTGAAAACGCGCTTCAGAGGCATCGGTGATCATCACATCCGCCTTGTTGTCCACCAGTTGCCGGAAGATGGTGACGTTATCGTGGAACAGCGTCAGTGAGGCCTTTGGCAGGTGGCTGTGCACAAAGGCTTCGTTGGTGCCGCCTGCCGGTTCAATCAGCCGCACGTCAGGCCGGTTGAGCTGTTCGATGGTCTGGAAGCGATCTTTATCGCTGCAGCGCACCAGCGGGATTTTGCCATCCACATCCAGCGGCCGGGCGAACCAGGCGGTCTGCTGACGTTTCAGCGTGACGGAGACGCCGCCGACGGCGATATCACACTGCTTTGCCAGAAAATCGGGCATCAGGTTTTTCCAGCTGGTTGGCACCCACTCCACTTTCGCGCCGAGCGAGGTAGCCAGCGCGTTCGCCATGCTGATATCCAGCCCTTCATACTGACCATCGGGTCGCAGGTAGCTGTAAGGCTTGTAATCACCGGTGGTGCAGACCTTAAGCGTTTTAGAACTGAGGATGGTGTCGAGATGAGATTGTGCCTGGACAGCATTGCTGGCCAGCAGCAAAGCGAAGACTATTTTTTTCATTTTGCGTTTTTCTTTAATTGTTTTCATGGTGAGTTTGCCTGCCGATGGTGCCATAAACCGGCGCATTGTTGCTTCCACAGCAAAAGTGTTGTGATCAACCTCCCATTTTTCTGCGACCGTAGCGCGCGTAAGCTAAGCGCCATATTCAGGAAATGAGGCAAACTATTCATGAGCAAGATTTTAATTATCGATGGCGGCAAAACCTTTGCCCACTCTAAAGGCGAACTGAACCACACGCTGACCGACGTTGCGGCCAGCCAGTTGCGTGACATGGGGCATGAGGTGTCTGTGACCCTGGCTGACAGCGACTACGTGGTCGCCGATGAAGTGCAGAAATATGTCGATAGCGATGTGGTGATTTATCAGATGCCAGGCTGGTGGATGGGCGAGCCGTGGACCGTGAAGCGTTATATCGATGAAGTCTTTACCGAAGGCCACGGCTCGCTCTACGCCAGCGATGGCCGTACCCGTTCTGATGCGGCAAAGAAATATGGTTCCGGCGGTCTGCTGCAGGGCAAAAAATATATGCTGTCGCTGACATGGAATGCGCCGCTGCAGGCCTTTACCGACCCGGAGCAGTTCTTTGAAGGTGTCGGCGTTGACGGTCTTTATCTGCACTTCCACAAAGCCAACCAGTTCCTGGGCATGGAAGCGCTGCCGACCTTTATCTGCAACGATGTGATTAAAGCGCCGGACGTGCCACGCGATATTGCCGCTTATCGGACCCATCTTAGTCGCGTTTTTGCGTAAGATGGCTGGGGGATACCCCCCTATTTTCCCATGAAAGAGGAATTCGCGAATGTTAACAGTCGTTGCTGAAATTTGTGTCAAACCCGGTCGCCGTCAGGCTGTGCTGGATGCGGTGAAAAAACTGATCCCGCTGGTTTTAGAAGAAGATGGCTGCCATCAGTATGACGCGCTGCTGGACCATCAGGCGCAGGTGCCGTGGAAGCAGAACTCGCCGGACTCCATTTTTATGCTGGAACAGTGGGAAACGCTGCGTCATCTGGAGCAGCATCAGCAGATGCCGCACATGGATGCGCATCGCGCCATCATTAAAGATGATGTGGTGGATGTGAAGATTCTGGTGCTGGAACCCAGCGCCTGATTCGTGCTGAAGGCTTAACCCCTTTTCGGTAAAAGGGGTCAAGGCTGCTGACAACCTCAAACCTGAGTGCCTCTGGCAGCAATGAATTAGCTCAACGCGAAGGGAACACGGTCAGAAGAGGAAAGCGTCCCGCGCCAGGGATGGCGCGGGTAGAGCGACCAGGGACTGGCTTGAGCGCCTTTCCGATCTGACCGTGTTCCCTGTGCAAGCACAATCTCACAGCGAATCCGGCCAGACTTGCCAGCATCTCCAAACCCCTGCCCTATGACAGGGGTTTTTTATTATGGCAGGAGAGATCATAGCAGCTGACGCCGATCAATCTCGGTGCGGAGAAAATCCAGAAAGCAGCCGATGCGCGAAGAGAGCGTGGTGTTGCGGTAATAGACCGCATGCACCGGCAACCGCAGCTCGCGGGTTTCAGCGGGGAGAACCGGCACCAGCCGGCCTGCCGCGCAATCTTCCCGGCTGACAAAGTCGGAGAGGCGTGCGATCCCCTGTCCTGCCAGCGCCAGTTGCCGGATGGTTTCGCCGCTGGAGGCAGAGATTGTGGGCTTAATGCGCATGAAATCGCCATCAGGCTGCCAGATCGGCCAGACGTTGTGCGCCTCAAGATGGCTGAAGCCGATGATTTGATGCTGCGCGAGATCGGCCACGCTCTGCGGGGTGCCCGCTTTCGCCAGATAGGCCGGACTGGCCATCAGCCGGATCGCACTGCTGCCAAGCATCCGGGCGCGCAGCGTAGAGTCGCGCAGTTCGCCGATGCGAATGGCAATATCCGTTTGCTGCTCCAGCAGATCGATCAGGATATCGTCGGTATTCAGTTCAAGCTGGATCAGGGGATAGCGGGCGCGGAAATCGTCCACCAGCGGCACAATCACATGCAGCATAAAAGGGGTGGCGGCGTTTACCCGCAGCCGCCCTGACGGCATCTCGCGCCGCAGGGCTATCTGCTCTTCGGCCTGCTCAACCGAGGCCAGGATCTGTCGCGCATGCTCCAGAAAAACCTGTCCCTCTTCGGTCAGCGCCAGCCGTCGGGTGGTGCGATGCAGCAGGGTGGTCTGCAGCTTGCTCTCCAGCCGGGACAACGCCCGGCTGATGCCCGAACTGGTCTGCGCCAGCTGGGATGCCGCCGCGGTAATGGAACCGCTGTCCACCACCGCCACCCAGGCGCGTAATTCTTCCAGGGTAATTTTCACAAGGATTACTGTCTCTGCTCTGAATCTGCCGGGTTCTCCGGGGATGTGCTGGCTGAAGCACAAAGAGAACAGGACGCTTTCGCGTCCTGTTTTTTTACACTTCGATATCGGCCTTGTCGCCTTTTTCCTGCAACCAGTTACGCCGGTCTTCGGAACGTTTCTTCGCCAGCAGCATATCCATCATGCGCAGCGTCTGATCGATATCCTCTTCACTAATGGTCAGCTGTACCAGACGGCGGGTATTCGGATCCAGCGTCGTTTCGCGCAGCTGTAAGGGGTTCATCTCGCCCAGCCCTTTAAAGCGCTGAACGTTAGGTTTGCCCTTTTTGCGTTTCAGCTGCTCCAGCACGCCCTCTTTCTCATCTTCATCCAGCGCGTAGTAGACCTCTTTTCCGAGATCGATACGGTAGAGCGGCGGCATGGCAACGTAGACGTGTCCGTTTCTGACCAGTGAACGGAAATGTTTCACGAACAGGGCACACAGCAGCGTGGCGATGTGCAGACCATCCGAGTCCGCATCCGCCAGAATGCAGATCTTGCCGTAGCGCAGCTGTGAAAGATCTTCGCTGTCGGGATCGATGCCGATCGCCACGGAAATATCATGCACTTCCTGCGACGCCAGCACCTCATCGGAAGAGACTTCCCAGGTGTTAAGGATCTTGCCCTTAAGCGGCATGATCGCCTGATATTCACGATCGCGCGCCTGCTTGGCCGAGCCGCCTGCCGAGTCCCCTTCGACCAGGAACAGTTCTGTTTTATTCAGATCCTGCGCGGTGCAGTCCGCCAGCTTGCCCGGCAGCGCCGGACCGCTGGTGAGCTTTTTACGCACCACTTTTTTGGCTGCCCGCATACGTCGCTGGGCGCTGGAGATCGCCAGCTCAGCCAGCTGCTCTGCGATCTGGATATTCTGGTTCAGCCACAGGCTGAAGGCATCTTTTACCACGCCAGAGACAAAGGCTGCGCACTGACGTGAAGAGAGGCGCTCTTTGGTCTGCCCGGCGAACTGCGGATCCTGCATTTTTACCGACAGCACATAGGCGCAGCGATCCCAGATATCTTCAGCGGAGAGCTTCACGCCACGCGGCAGAATGTTGCGGTATTCGCAGAACTCGCGCATCGCATCCAGCAGCCCCTGACGCAGGCCGTTGACGTGAGTCCCGCCCTGCATGGTCGGGATCAGGTTAACGTAGCTTTCAGTTAACAGCTCGCCGCCTTCCGGCAGCCACAACAGCGCCCAGTCAACCGCTTCCACATCGCCAGCAAAGCTGCCGACAAACGGTTTTTCCGGCAGCGTCGGTAAGCCATTCACCGCTTCGCACAGGTAGTCAGTCAGGCCATCTTCGTAGCACCAGGTCTGTTCGGTATTGTTCAGCTTGTCTTTAAAGACAATCTCAACGCCAGGACAGAGCACCGCTTTGGCTTTCAGCAGATGTGATAAGCGTGACACCGAAAAACGTGGGCTGTCGAAGAAGCTTTCATCGGGCCAGAAATGGACGCGCGTGCCGGTGTTGCGTTTAGCCACCGTGCCGGTAACCGTGAGATCCTGGACTTTGTCGCCGTTCTCAAACGCCATGTCATAGATTTCGCCATTACGGCGCACCGTGACTTCGACGCGTTTTGACAGGGCGTTAACCACCGAGATACCGACGCCGTGCAGGCCGCCCGAGAACTGATAGTTTTTATTGGAGAACTTGCCGCCCGCGTGCAGACGACACAGGATCAGCTCGACGGCAGGCACGCCCTCTTCCGGGTGAATATCCACCGGCATGCCGCGGCCATCATCAATAACTTCCAGCGACTGGTCAGCGTGCAGAATCACTTCAACCCGCTTCGCGTGGCCGCCCAGCGCCTCATCGACGCTGTTATCAATCACTTCCTGACCCAAATGGTTGGGTCGCGTCGTATCGGTGTACATCCCCGGGCGACGGCGAACAGGCTCAAGGCCAGTCAGGACCTCAATGGCATCCGCGTTATAGTTAGATTGACTCATCGTAAATGTCTGATTAGAAGGGTGAAATGGGGTGCGATTTCCGCATTACTCAGGGATGATTCAGACCGAGAAAGTCCAGAATCTGCAGGAAATGGCGCTCGAATCCAGTAAATGCATGATTTCCGCCCTCTTCTACCGTGTGACGGCACGCGCTGTAATAGTCGAGCGCCTGACGGTAATCGAGAACTTCATCGCCGGTCTGTTGCAGCAGCCAGAGTAAATCGGGCGCTTCCAGCGGTTCAATCTGCATTACTTTCAGATCGTAAATGTGGCGTGACTCTAACACATATTGCTGGCCGGTGTAGGGATTCTGATTTTCGCCCAGGAAATCCGCCAGCAGCTCAAAAGGCCGCACCGCAGGATTGACGACCACAGCAGGCAGCATAAAGCATTGCGACAGCCAGGTAGCGTAATAACCGCCCAGCGACGAGCCCACCAGCCCCAGCGTTTCGCCGCTGCGGCTCAGTACCAGATCTTCCAGCATTGCGGCGGCATCGGCCGGAAACGTCGGCAGCTGGGGCACGATCATTTCGATCTCCGGATGCTGCGCCTCTAACCATTGCCGGAACTGCGTCGCCTTAGCCGACTGCGGCGAGCTGTTAAAACCGTGCAGATAGAGTAATGCCGCCACGCGTCAGTATCCTTCTGAGTCTAAATCGGGACGAAAAGCGTCGGTGTCGAGCCGGTTAACCTCGGTCTCAAGGCCGCCATCCGGATACAGCGTGAACCAGCGCCAGCCTGGTGCCACGGTGTCGATCGTAAAGCTGGTGCAGTGCGGTTTGAACTGAACGCAGGTTGAAGGGGTGGCCAGCACACGACGACCGTGCCACTCAAGATCCAGCTCCTGGTGAATATGACCACAGACCAGCGTCCGGGCTAACGGGTAATGCTGTAACACCGCATCGAGCTGATGTGAGTTGCGCAGGCTGTGCTGATCGAGCCAGGTACAGCCAGAGGCCAGCGGATGGTGGTGCAGCAGCACCAGCGTGTGACGTTGCGGATAGCGGGCCAGCGCGTTATCGAGCCACTCCAGCTGATAATCGCTCAGCATCCCGTGCGGCACACCCGAGACCTGGCTGTCCAGCAACACAATCTGCCACTGTTCACCCACCAGCACCTGCTTGTGGGCATTGATATGAGCGGCTGCCAGCGTGTCGAACATCGCGGGCTGAAAATCATGATTACCGGGCAGCCAGACGCAGGGCCGCGGCAAACGTGAGATGCCCTCAGCAAAATGCTGATAGGCTTCGATAGAGTGATCCTGGGCGAGATCGCCGGTGGCGATAATCAGGTCGTAGTCGCGATGTTGCGCAATAATCGCATCCAGCACCGCTTTATAGCTCGACCAGGTGTTCACCCCAAGCAGCGATTCATGTTTTCCCGCGAACAGGTGGGTATCCGTGATTTGCAAAATCCTGATTTCGGAACCGTTCGCTGCAGGAAGAGTTAGCAGGCTATCCAAAGCGTTTCCTTCGTCTCCACGCCATTTACTGCATTATACGCATCAGCAGACCGGAACTGCCATCGCCCCATGTGCCAGGCAGTAGCGCAGCCAGTCTGCGAGAAACTGGTTTATCTGATGTTTTTCATCGCGCTGATGCAATTTTTTATTAGGATAATCATAGCGCGCTTTGAAACGATAGATCTGTTGAGTTGAACACACTTCGGCGACCATCGCATCGTGATAGAGCCTTACCGACATCGAGGGCAGACTCCAGTAACTCACGGCAGGCGCGACCTGGCGGATCTCCACCAGCGTGGTGTAGCGTGTGGACTCCTGGATCGTCAGCTGATAACGGGCGCCACTCACCTGATAGATCACCGATTCTCCCGCCTCATCGTTACGCGGCAGCAGGCGGCGTAACTGGGCGAAATTGGTTTCGCAGAGCCGCATCATTTCGGGAAAGTCAGGGGTATAGCGCTGTTTCATTTTTGTATCCACTCTTCGCGTAGTTTCTCATGGTGCAACGCCAGCCATTGCAGGGCGATGACAGACGCCGCATTGTCAATTATCCCCTCTTCCACCCAGCGGTAAGCCTGTTCGCGGCTCACCACATGGACAAGAATATCCTCATTCTCTTCCTCCAGACCATGGCATCCCTCTGCCTGGCTGGCATCCACTTCCCCAATCAGCACCGACAGACGTTCGCTGGTGCCGCCAGGGCTGGCCAGATAGTTAAGCATGGGCTTAATCCGGCCGACCTCTAATCCTGCTTCTTCAACGGCTTCACGGCGCACGACCTGCTCAACAGATTCACCGGGCTCAATAATGCCGGCGACCATCTCCAGCAGCCAGGGCGAAACACTGCTGTCATAAGCCGGGATGCGGATCTGTTCAATCAGCACCACTTCATCGCGTAAGGGATCATAAGGTAGCAGCACGGCGGCATGTCCGCGCTCAAAAACTTCGCGCTGTACTTCCCCACTCATTTCGCCGTTAAACTGGCGGTGGCGGAAGCGATAACGTACGACGGAAAAAAAACCATCATAGACGGTTTCGCGTGCAATAATTTCTACATCGTTTTTTGTGAAAGTCACAGGGGATTTTTTTTCTTCCGGCATCATCGGGTTCCTTATGCAGATTGAGGTGGAGCGAAAAAAGCCTGTAACCGTGCTCCATGTAAGTGGTTCTTTCTGAATTATTTACGTAAATTAGGGGGAGAAGGCACGTTCAGCCAACTTATCTCACAGTTGCCCTCTGCTAGAATCGGCGATAATTTTTTGGCTTACCCGGCAGCGCACCCACTGCAATTTGCTGCAACAAAAGGAATGCAAATGAAAAAACTGCTCCCATTTTTTATTGGGCTGAGCCTGGGCGGTTTCAGCTTCGCCAGCCAGGCCGAAGACCTGCTTCAGGTTTATCAACAAGCACGTCTGAGCAACCCGGATCTGCGCAGCGCCGCTGCCGATCGCGATTCTGCCTTTGAGAAAATCAACGAAGCGCGTAGCCCATTATTACCCCAGCTCGGCCTGGGTGCAGACTACACCTATAACAACGGCTATCGCGACAGTAGCGGTCTCCATTCCAACACGACCAGCGGCTCGCTGCAATTAACCCAGACTATTTTCGACATGTCGAAATGGCGCGCACTGACCCTGCAGGAAAAAGCTGCCGGTATCCAGGATGTGACCTATCAGGTGGCGCAGCAGGATCTGATTCTGAACACCGCGACCGCCTACTTCAACGTGCTGAAAGCGATTGATACCCTTTCTTACACCGAAGCGCAGAAACAGTCGATCTATCGCGAGCTGGATCAAACCACCCAGCGCTTTAACGTTGGCCTGGTTGCCATTACTGACGTACAGAACGCCCGTGCGCAATATGACAGCGTGCTGGCTAACGAAGTGACCGCGCGTAATAACCTTGATAACAACGTGGAAACGCTGCGTCAGATCACCGGCATGGACTACATGTCGCTGGCGTCGCTGAGCATTGATCGCTTCAGAACCGATAAGCCCGAACCGGTCAGCGCGCTGCTTAAGCAGGCGGAAAGCCGTAATCTGTCGCTGCTCTCTGCGCGTCTGAACCAGGATTTAGCCCGTGAGCAGATCCGCTCCGCTGAAGCTGGTCACATGCCGACGCTGGGTCTGACGGCCTCTACCGGCATGTCGAACAGCAAATATGGCGGCAGCCGTGCGAACCAGAGCCAGGGGTCTACTGACTCCATTACCGGTTCTAACCAGGTGGGTCTGAGCTTCTCACTGCCACTCTATAGCGGCGGCAGCGTCACCTCTCAGGTGAAACAGGCGCAGTACAGCTTCGTCAGCGCCAGTGAATCACTGGAAAGCGCGCACCGCTCTGCGGTTCAGACAGTCCGCTCATCGTTTAACAACGTGAATGCTTCTATCAGCAGCATCAACGCTTATAAACAGGCCGTGGTCTCTGCGCAAAGCTCTCTGGATGCGTCAGAAGCGGGCTATCAGGTTGGTACGCGTACTATCGTTGATGTGCTGGATGCAACCACCGTGCTCTACAACGCTAAGCAGCAGCTCTCTGATGCGCGCTATAGCTATCTGATTAACCAGCTGAATATCAGCTATGCGCTGGGTACGCTCAATGAGCAGAGCCTGCAGAAACTGAACAGCCAGCTGGGTAAAGAGATCCCGACCTCACCGGAAACGGTAGCACCGGAAAATGCACAGCAGACCGCGCGCGTGGATAGCGGTCCGGCAGCAACCGGCTCTTCTGAGGCAGCACGTCCTGCGGCTCGCCACAGCAGCGGTAATCCTTTCGGTAATTAATGAGCGGACGGGCTGCTTTGCGGCCCGTCTCTCTGTTGAACGTATAACTAAGTAAAGATCCCTGTTGTATCAGGCCTCCAGCTTCAATTTTACCCCCCCATCCCCTATTCTATGCGCTACCTTTGGGCACAGGATAATCATAATGAAACGCACAAAATCTATTCGCTATGCCGCTTTTCGCAAGAGCTGGCAGGCACGCCATTTAACGCCCGTTGCTATCGCCGTTTCGGCGGTATTTATGCTGGCTGGTTGTGAACAGAACGACGAAACAGTTTCGATGTACCAGAATGCCGGTGACTGTTCAAAAGCCAATCCGGGCCAGAGTGCGCAATGTACTACCGCATTCAATGAAGCCAAAAAAGAGGCGGAACGCACCGCGCCAAAATATGCCACGCGTGAAGATTGTGTCGCTGAATTTGGTGAAAACCAGTGTCAGCAGACACCGGCTCAGGCGGGCGTGGGCACCACTAATGCCGAATCGCAGCAGAGTGGCGGCAGCTTCTGGATGCCACTGATGGCAGGTTACATGATGGGTCGCATGATGGGCGGTGGTTCGGGCTTTGCACAGCAACCGCTCTTCTCACCGAAAAATGCCCGCAGCCCGGCCAATGGTCAGTTTGTTGATGCATCAGGCCGTAATTATGGTGCAGCAACATCCGGCAAAAGCATGACCGTGCCGAAAACGGCGCTGGCACCAAAACCGGCTACCACCTCCACCATTACCCGTGGTGGCTTTGGTGAAACCGTCGCGAAGCAGAACAGCATGCAGCGTAGCAGCGCCAGCGGCACTTCCAGCCGCTCAATGGGAGGCTAACGCCCCGATGGAACGCATTGCCATTTCAGAGCGCCCAGGCTGGCGCGAAAAAGCCACCGAGTTCGGTTTTCGTTTTCACACCATGCATGGTGAACCCTACTGGTGTGAAGATGCTTATTATCAGTTCACGCTGGCGCAAATCGAGCATCTGGAAGATGTGACCGCTGAATTACATCAAATGTGCCTGCAGGTGGTGGAAAAAGTGGTTAACAGCGAAGCGCTGCTGGCTAAATTCCGCATTCCTAAACACACCTGGGACTTTGTGCGCGATTCATGGCATCAGCGTCAGCCTTCGCTTTACTCTCGTCTGGATCTCGCCTGGGATGGCAAAGGCGATGTAAAGCTGCTGGAGAACAATGCCGATACGCCGACCTCGCTGTATGAAGCGGCATTTTTCCAGTGGCTGTGGCTGGAGGACCAGCTTAACGCCGGTCAGCTCCCCGCAGGCAGCGATCAGTTTAATAGCCTGCAGGAAAAGCTGATTGAACGCTTCGCCGCGTTACATCAGCAGCACGGCTTCAACTGGCTGCACTTAGCCTGCTGCCGTGATACCGACGAAGATCGCGGCACCGTGCAATATCTTCAGGATTGCGCCACCGAAGCGGGACTGCCGAGTGAGTTTCTCTACATGGATGAAATTGGACTGGGCGAGAAAGGGGAATTTACCGACGCCCAGGATCAGGTGATTAGCAACCTGTTCAAGCTCTATCCGTGGGAATTCATGCTGCGTGAGATGTTCTCCACCAAGCTGGGCGATGCTGGCGTGCGCTGGCTGGAACCGGCCTGGAAAAGCATTATCTCGAATAAAGCCTTGCTGCCGTTGCTGTGGGAGATGTTCCCGAATCACCCTAACCTGCTGCCCGCCTGGTTCGCGGAAGATGACGTGCCGCACATGGACAAATATGTGGTGAAGCCGCTATTTTCACGTGAAGGTGCCAACATCCGCATCGTGGAAAATGGTGAGGAGATTGCCCGCGTCGATGGACCCTATGGCGAAGAGGGAATGATCGTCCAGCAGTTCCACCCGCTGCCTAAGTTTGGCGACAGCTATACGCTGATCGGCAGCTGGCTGATTGACGATCAACCGGCCGGTATCGGCCTGCGGGAAGATCGCGACCTGATCACGCAGGATCTTTCCCGTTTCTATCCGCACGCTTTTATCGGTTAATGCACCGCGATAATCTCCGTTTGGTTTAGCGGTTAGACCGAGCCTGCGCAAAGAACACGGTCAGATCGGAAAGACGCAAAAGCCGTCATCCATGACACGCTCGGCCCGCGCGGTTACGCACCTCATCCCTGAGGTGCGCCCGTAGCCGGGCCAACGCTTTGCGTTGTTCAAAAACGCTCCCGGCGTTTTTGTCCCTGGCGCGGGACGCTTTCCTCTTCTGACCGTGTTCCCTGCACAATAAGCTCTTCTATGGCTGTCAGCTTCGCCCTAACCTACCTGAACCGACAACATGCTGATCGCCCCCATCTCCATGCCATCAACCGGAATGCTGATGGCGTCATCTGGCTGACGTGCGCCAAGTACATAGAGCAGCGGCAGATAGTGCTCAGGTGTCGGATTAGAAAGCGCCGCACCAGGATGATCCATAAAGTTAACCAGCGGATGAGAAGCAGCATCGCTCTGCACCGCCAGGTTATCGCGGACGAACTGTTCAAAACTGCTGGCCCATGGATAAACTTCGCTGTTGCCATCCCAGCGCACTTTACGCAGGTTATGTACCACGTTGCCGCTGGCGACAATCATCACGCCCTGATCGCGCAGTGCAGCCAGTTTCTGGCCCATCTCAAAGTGCCATGCCGCAGGTTTGGTGCCATCAATGCTTAGCTGGACCACCGGAATATTGGCCTCCGGATACATCTTGATCAGCACACCCCAGGAACCATGATCCAGTCCCCACTCGTGATCCAGCGTCACCGCAACGGGCGCTAACTGCTCCACCAGCTGCTGCGCCAGTTCAGGCGATCCCGGTGCCGGATAGCGCGTATCAAACAGCGCCTGCGGAAAGCCCCCAAAATCATGAATGGTCTCAGGCTGTGCCATTGCCGTCACGGCGGTGCCGCGCGTATACCAGTGCGCCGAAACCGCAATAATCGCGCGTGGACGTGGCAGAGTATCGCCCAGGTGACGCCACGCGGCGGTATAGCGATTCTCTTCAAGGGCATTCATCGGGCTGCCGTGACCCAAAAACAGCGCTGGCATTCGTAACTGGCTCATTCGTGATCCCCGGGATCGAGTATTTGATAGCCATTACGATACGCGCATCCGCTGCTTTATCACGCGGATATCCATGATGGAGATCATCAGGAAATTTGAATGAAATTTAACGTGGCAGGTTTAACAGCGTTTCGACATGAAGGAGAGAGGAGAAGTCAGCGGTCAGGCCGCGCCATTCCGGGTATCAGGAAGAAAAACAGGCCCGGGGGGCCTGTTTATCGCGGCAGCCAGACTAGCTGGCGTGGCGTGTTTCGTGCGCGCGACGCCAGGCGATCAGATCTTCGATGGTCACCACCGGCATGTTGTGCTGACGGGCGAACGCAATCGCTTCTGGCGCATGGGCCATGGTGCCATCGTCGTTGGTCAGTTCGCACAGCACACCTGCGGGCTTAAAGCCGGCCAGGGTGACTAAATCAATAGTCGCTTCGGTATGCCCGCCACGGGTTAATACGCCGCCTTCGCTGGCACGCAGCGGGAAGACATGACCAGGGCGATGCAGATCGGTGGGTCTGGCATTGTCGGCAATGGCGGCGCGGATGGTGGTGATACGATCCTGCGCGGAGACGCCCGTGGTGACGCCTTCTGCGGCCTCAATGGTCACGGTGAAGCCAGTGCCGAAAGAGCTGGTGTTGTTTTCCACCATCATTGGCAGATCGAGCTGCTGGCGACGCGCTTCGGTCAGGCAAAGGCAGACGATGCCGCTGCCGTGACGGATAGTCAGTGCCATCTGTTCAACGGTCATGGTTTCTGCGGCGAAGATCATGTCGCCTTCGTTTTCGCGATTTTCATCGTCGAGTACCATCACACCGCGTCCCTCACGCAGGGCGGCGATAGCACGTTCTACACGCTGTTCAGGCGTGCCAAATTCAGAAAGTAGCGTCTGATTCATGGTAATAAAAACCTTAAAATGTATGGGTTACCAGAATCAGGGCGTGCTTAGGAGTGACGTCAAAAAGACGTGGCAATAACGTGAAGCAGACACAATTGTCCGACAGATGTCGTTACCCTCTCCCATCCGGACTGTAACCGTCGGCCCCGGAATTACACCGGATCTGCTGACCTTTACCTCTCTTTTCATCAAGATAAAGCGCTCGCGGGCTTTCAGCCAAAGCTGATTTACCGCCGGTGGGGAATTGCGCCCCGCCCTGAGAATAAGCACTTTAACTATAACGCCGATCGTTTGAGGCGGCAATCATCAATAGCGCAATTGCTTTTGCATTTCCTGCGTTACCGATTTGAGGTTTATCCTTTTCATTTCTGGCATTACACTTAACACTTATTACGTTGGTAAACACGCTGACACAGCTCCCCGTAACCAGGAAATCATCATGATCGACACGAAAAAAATTGAACAACTTGCCCGTCAGGTTCACGAAGCGATGCCTAAAGGTGTTCGTGAGTTTGGTGATGATGTCGAAAAGAAAATTCGTCAGGTTCTTCAGGCGCAGCTGACCCGGATGGATCTGGTCAACCGTGAGGAGTTTGATGTGCAGACGCAGGTATTACTGCGTACACGTGAGAAGCTGGCGGCGCTGGAGCAGCGTCTGGCGCAGCTGGAAAGTCAGGGGTCATCAGCCGGTACGCCGCCGACGGCAACCGCACCGGTAACACCTGCTGCCGCGACCACACCATCAGCCGCCGTAGCGACCTCACCTGCAGCCTCGCCGTCACCGGTTGCGGACGTGGTGAAGCCTGTTGCGGACAACAAGCCAGAATAAGCCCTTAAGCGGGAGCCCGGCTCCCGCTTACGCTGCGCTTTAGCTGCCGCGGATGGTTTTGATAATGTTGGTAGTGGAGATACCATCTTCGAAGTTCAGCACCTGAACGTCGCCGCCATTTGCCCACACTTCTTTGCTGCCCGCGATATCTTCCGGCTTGTAATCTCCCCCTTTGACCAGCAGGTCAGGGAGAATGCCCGCAATCAGCCGCTGCGGCGTATCCTCTTCAAATACCACCACCCAGTCGACCGCTTCCAGCGCGCCCAGCACGATCATCCGATTTTCCTGCGGATTCACCGGACGGCTTTCGCCTTTCAGACGTTTAGTCGACGCATCGCTGTTCACCGCGACAATCAGTCGATCGCCGAGCTTGCGGGCATTTGCCAGGTAGGAGACATGACCGGCATGCAGAATGTCGAACACGCCGTTGGTCATCACCACTTTTTCGCCACGGCGGCGGGCCATCTCCACGGCGGCTTTTAACTGCGCTTCGGTCATGATGCCGAAACCCTGTTCCGGGCGGGCATGAATCGCATTTTCCAGCTCAACGGTGCTGACGGTAGACGTACCCAGTTTCCCCACCACCACACCCGCAGCCGCGTTGGCAAGGAAACAGGCTTCTTCCAGCGAATCACCGGCCGCTAATGCCGCCGCCAGCACGCCAATCACCGTATCGCCCGCACCGGTCACGTCATAGACTTCCTGTGCCTGGGTGGGCAGATGCAGAGGCGCTTTGCCCGGCTGCAGCAGCGTCATGCCATTTTCTGAACGGGTCACCAGCAGCGCGGAGAGGTCAAAATCGGCGATCAGCTGGGTGCCGCGCGCCACAATTTCCTCTTCGTTTTTACATTTGCCGACCACGGCTTCAAACTCAGAGAGGTTCGGCGTCAGCAGCGTCGCGCCACGGTAGCGCGCAAAATCGGTGCCTTTCGGATCGATTAATACCGGTACGCCCGCTTCGCGCGCCAGAGTAATCATGGTCTGCACGCTGGAGAGCGCGCCTTTGGCGTAATCGGACAGCACCAGCGCACCCGCGGCAGCCAGTGAATCACGCATTTTCTGGTGAATCGGCTCCGGATCGACCTGATCAAAGCCCTCTTCAAAATCGAGGCGGATCAGCTGCTGATTACGGGAAAGCACGCGCAGTTTGGTAATGGTCGGATGGCTTTTGACCGCCACGAAGTCACAATGCACGTTGACGTCTTTCAGCGTGTTACTCAACACACGCGCCGCATCATCTTCGCCAGTCAGGCCAATCAGGCGCGACGCGGCACCGAGTGCTGCAATGTTCATCGCCACGTTTGCCGCGCCGCCAGGGCGCTCTTCAACCGTGTCCACTTTCACCACCGGAACCGGCGCTTCAGGGGAGATACGGCTGGTTGGGCCATACCAGTAACGATCCAACATTACATCGCCAACAACCAGCACTGAGGCTTGGCCGAACGCGGGCAGAGTCACTTTCATTCCAGACACTCCAGACTGCATTAAAAATAGTGCGCGGATGATAGCACAGTTGCGATTTGTGCTATCAGCATCACGCCAGGATAGACGCAGGCGTTATCAGCCAGCGCTGCCAGCTGCTCAGAACCGTCTGCCGCTCCGCTGCATAGGCCTCTGGCTCAACGTGGCCGGGCTGTTCCTGCAGGGCGCGATGGTGCAATGCGTCGCGCAGCGTCACATAAGCCTGCGTCAGCGCCTGTGCTTCATCGGCGGGCATTTTATGGTACTTCGCCATCAGCTCGAAAATGCGCACATTGTCAGACCAGCGCGTCAGTTCAGGCTGCTCAGCGGCGTAGCGTAAGACAAGATATTGGGCGATGAATTCAATATCGGTGATGCCGCCCGCGTCGGCTTTAATATCCCAGCGACCTTTATGTTTGTTGCTGAGGTGAGCGCGCATTTTTTCACGCATCTCACGTACTTCAGTTTGCAGCGCTTCAGCGGCACGTGGCAGCGACAGAATCGCCTGACGAATCACGCTGAAACGTTCACCCAGTGCCGCCTCGCCAAAGACGACGCGTGCCCGGACCAGCGCCTGATGCTCCCAGGTCCAGGCTTCACTGCGCTGATACTCTTCAAAGGCCTCAAAGGTACTGACCAGCATGCCCGCCGCGCCCGAAGGACGCAGGCGCGCATCCACTTCGTAGAGAATGCCGGAGGAGGTGCGGGTACTGAAAAGATGCATGATGCGCTGGGCGAGGCGCAGATAGAACTGACGGCCATCGATGCTGCGCTCCCCTTCTGTCACCGCGTCTGCCGGGCAGTCATGCAGGAACACCAAATCGAGGTCAGAACTGTAACCCAGCTCCCAGCCCCCCAGTTTGCCGTAGCCCAGCACGGCAAAACCGCGTTCATGTTCATTACTCAGATGCGAAGGACGGCCGTATCGCTGCACCATCATATTCCACGCCTGGCGCACCACAGATTCGATAATCGCTTCTGCCAGCCAGGTGAGATGATCGCTGACTTTCATCACCGGCAGCGTTCCGGCGATGTCGGCGGCAGCAATACGCAGATGCTGTGCCTGCTTAAACTGCCGCACCGCTTCCAGCTGCTGCTCTTCGTCCTCGGTAGGGATGCGCAGCAGATACTGTCGCAGCTCATCGCGATAGGCATCGGTGGCGGTTGGCTGATAGAGCGTGGCGGGATCGAGCAGTTCATCCAGCAATAAGGGATGACGCGCCAGCTGGCTGGCTACCATCGGTGAGGCGGCGCACAGGCGAATTAAGTGGCGCAGCGCACCGTGATATTCGGTCAGCAGCTCCAGATAGGTGCTGCGGGTCAGCACGCCGATCAGCAGCGGCGTCAGGCGGCCGAGCGTCACCGCCGCATCTTCACGCGGGCAGACTTCGCTCAGCAGACGCGGCATCAGCTGGTCCAGCGCCTGACGGCCACGCGGGCCGATGGTGCGCCGGTTGATATCCTGACGAAACGCCTCCAGCGTCTGGTGCAGCGTAAGCCGCTGCTCGTCACTGAGCTGCGGCACCAGCGGCGCCAGTTCGCTATCCTCCAGCTGGTCCTGCCACAGCACCTGAAACTCTGCCAGCTCACGCTGATCGCCAATCTCAGGGGTATCTTCGCCAATCAGCTCGTCGAAGATAGCGCGCACCGCCGCCATCTGGCCGTCGAGCCGGGTCATCAGAGCAGGCCAGTCGGCACAATCCATCGCCCACGCCAGCCGGGCGCGATGCAGTTCATCCTCTGGCAGGGTCTGGGTCTGCTCGTCGCCCAGGCTTTGCAGCAGATTCTCCAGCCGCCGCAGGAACAGGTAGGCAACACGCAACGCATCGACCTGTTCCGCGGGCAGCAGGGCCAGGGTTTTGATCGCCTCCAGCGTCGGCAGCAGTGAGCGCAGCTGCAACGAGCGCTCACGCCCGCCGCGAATCAGCTGGAATACCTGCACGATAAATTCGGTTTCACGGATGCCGCCCGCACCCAGTTTGATATTGTTTTTCAGCCCGCGTCGCCGCACTTCACGGCTGATCATCCCTTTCATGTTTCGCAGCGACTGGATCACGCTGAAGTCGATGTAGCGGCGGTAAACGAATGGCCGCAGCATCTGCTGCAGCTCCAGGCTCCAGCGATCGTGGTCATCACCCATCAGCCGCGCCTTGACCATGGCGTAACGCTCCCAGTCGCGTCCCTGCTCCTGGTAATAATCTTCCAGCGCGGCAAAGCTCATCACCAGCGGGCCGCTGTCGCCAAACGGGCGCAGTCGCATATCCACCCGATAGACAAAGCCATCCATGGTGGGTTGATCCAGCACTTTAATCAGCCGCTGTCCCATGCGGGTAAAGAACTGAGCGTTGTCGAGTTCACGCCGTCCGCCACGCGTTGTGCCGTTTTCCGGCCAGGCAAAGATCAGGTCAATATCAGAAGAAAAATTGAGTTCGCCGCCGCCCAGCTTGCCCATGCCCAGAATCAGCATCGGCTGCGCGTCGCCGTCCGCATTACAGGGCGTACCAAAATCACGACAGCAATCCTGATAAACCCAGTCACGCGCCCGGCTGATCAGCACTTCGGCTAATGCGCTGAGCTGTTGCAGGCTCTGTTCGGTTGTGGCGTGCTGCAGAGACTGCATCCAGGCGATGCGTACCAGCATACGGCGACGAAACAGCCGCAGTTCACGTATCAGGCTCGCTTCACTGTCGATGCCGCTAAGCGCCTGATTGAGCCACGCAGAGTAGTGTTGCCACTCATCAGGCTGCGGCGGCTGGTCGAGCATCGCCTGCCACCAGTCGGGATGTTGTTGCAGGTTTTCCAGCACAAAATCGCTGAAAGCCAGACCGGCAGCCTGCTCCGGGCTTAACGAAGCCAGCGGAACCCCAAGCTGTCGGGCGGCCTCTTCGGCCTGGTCGCGTAGCAACGCGGGAAGTGCTGACAACATAACTCCCTCCTTGATGGCGTGACGGAATACCCGTTAGCGACCAGCGCCGCTGGTGAGCCAGAACGGAGGCTGTTTCAGCGCCTGCATCGCCAGCCAGGCTAACCCGGACGTCTGTTTTTCATGAATTGCCGACAGCAGCTGTTGCCACGGGTCGAGCCAGCTCACGACCGCCTCAGACGGATAGAATCCCGCCAGCAGGTGGACGGTAAGCAATTGACGCGCCAGACGGGTAGCTTTGTCCTGATACTCGTTGGGTTGTTTTACCGTGATGAACGTTTCTCTCAGATCGGCATTGACGCGGCTCAGCATAATGTCGCTGAAGCGTTTATAGGACCCCTGCAGCTTGGCTTCCCCTTTGGCATCGATCCACTGACGCCACTGAGATTCAGCCAGCCAGTGTGTCAGCGCCAGCTGCGTCTCAACCGAGAGGGAAGATAAGCAGAAAGTGGCAGCATCCTGCTCTTCATTCACCAGCGTCTCTTCCAGCGTAGTCAGCTGCTGACGCAGCGCACTACTGGCTTTACGCGGCACCAGCGCACCAAACAGGCTGAACGCCTGACGCAGCAGATCCAGCGCTTCGCGCACCGCATCCTGGGCCGCCGCATTGCCGCGCAGCCAGACTTCTTCATGATATTGCCAGTGATGAAGTCCTGCCGACATCGCGGCCACCATGCCCTGCTCTACGGTGGCTTTGGCGCCCGCTTTCAGCAGCGGGAAAGGCTGTATCTGGCGCGGCGGATTCCCCTGCGCCAGCTGATAGCCGCGGGCGGCTTTGCTCAGGCTGCCCATACGCAGACCGCCCAGCGCCACCAGATGCTGTGCGAAGGCCAGCAGCTCCTGGCGTTCGCCACGTTTCAGCTCCAGCTCGATCTCGCACAGCGGTTCGCTGAGATCACCTGCCGTGACCTCGCCCTGATCAAACGCCACTTCAATTTCACTGTTGCCTGTGGTGATCAGCCAGATCTCGCGCTGGAAATGGGTGGTGAACAGGGGCTGCAAGCGCGGCTGCAACGCCGCGACATCGGTGCCCTGCGGCCAGATCTCTGCCGGCAGGCGTGCAATGTCCAGAACCGGTTCGCTGAGCTCAACGTTGTATTCCGGGCGCTGATGCAGTCCGCCGAGCGTCTGCCCCGCCGCTTTCAGCGTCATTTCATAACGCTGGTCTACGCCGCGGATACGCAATCCCATATCCCAGCGTCGTAGCTGGTTGTCGTCGGTTTCAAAGTAGATGTTGGTCAGCTCGCGAGCAGCCTGATGCTGATGCGGCAGAGTGGAGAGCAGTTCAGCCAGTTTCCCGGCCGCCTGTGGAGTTGCAATGAACTTTAGTTCGATTTCGATGGTCATAATTTTTTATTCACTACGCCGCTGGCACTTAAGAGGGTGTTTCCTGCATATTTCAGGCGATTATCAGCAGGTTACTCAAGCTGTCGCCTGGAGGGCAAGGGGTTATCAGGCGAAGATTAATGCACAGAAGCCGCGCTGTCTCTGCTTTCTTTGCTCTTTCGCAGACCTTTTCGCACTCTCATGAGACCAGGATAGTTCTCATTCAGATTTATGCGAGGCCTCTCCAGACTGTGCCGGTAAATTTTTAGTCAGACTAAGCCAAACGAAATCGAATGAAAAAAATTACTCTCGCTGGACTCACTTTGCTGGCCCTTAGCACCCTTGCACCTGCCCATGCCGAAGAAAAACGCTATGTTTCTGATGAACTTTCAACCTGGGTTCGCAGCGGACCGGGCGATCAGTTTCGCCTGCTCGGTAAGCTGAACGCCGGGGAAGAGGTGCAGCTGTTACAGACCAACAATGACACGCATTATGGCCAGATCCGTGATTCGGAAGGCCGTACCACCTGGATTCCCCTGTCGCAGCTCAGTGCTAATCCGAGCCTGCGCACCCGGGTGCCTCAGCTTGAGCAGCAGGTGAAAGATCTGACCGCCAAACTGGATAACATCGACAACAGCTGGAACCAGCGCACGGCTGAGATGCAGAACAAAGTCGCCAGCAGCGACGGCGTTATCAACGGGCTGAAAGGCGAGAATCAGAAGCTGAAAAATGAGCTGATCGTCGCGCAGAAGAAAGTCAGCGCCGCTAACGTTCAGCTGGATGATAAGCAGCGCACCATCATCATGCAGTGGTTTATGTATGGCGGCGGCGTGCTGGGCGTCGGTCTGCTGCTGGGCCTGTTACTGCCGCACATGCTGCCGCGCCGTAAGAAAAGCGATCGCTGGATGAACTGACACCATTTAGCCGGATTTGAGCAGGGGATCGCAGGATCCCCCTTTTGGCATGTCTGCAATCCGGGGAATCTGTGCAACAATAAAATGATATGCACCGCTGATTTCAGGCGCGGGACGCGCCCGGCGTGCAGGTCATTTCTTTTTCTCTGGAGTTTTGCGTGAAGACGTTTCTTGTTGGCGGTGCGGTGCGTGATGCGCTGCTGAATCTGCCGGTTACAGACAAAGATTGGGTGGTGACAGGTTCCACGCCCGAAGCCATGCTTGAGCAGGGCTATCACCAGGTCGGTCGCGATTTTCCCGTTTTCCTGCATCCCGTCAGTCGCGAAGAGTATGCGCTGGCACGTACCGAGCGGAAAAACGGGAAAGGCTACACCGGTTTTGTCACCTGGTCCGCGCCCGACGTGACGCTGGAGCAGGACTTACAGCGCCGCGATCTGACCATCAATGCGATTGCGCAGGATGAAAACGGCGTGCTGGTTGATCCTTATAATGGCCAGCGTGATATTGCCCTGCGCCTGCTGCGTCACGTCTCCGACGCCTTCAGTGAAGATCCGCTGCGGGTACTGCGCGTTGCGCGCTTCGCGGCGCGTTTTGCCCATCTCAACTTTCGTATTGCCCCCGAAACCCAGCTGCTGATGCAGCAGATGGCCGAAAGCGGCGAGTTGTCGAATCTCACTGCTGAGCGGGTGTGGAAAGAGACGGAAAAGGCGCTGAGTTCCCGTAATCCGCAGGTCTATTTTCAGGTCCTGCGCGACTGCGGTGCATTGCAGGTGCTGTTTCCTGAGCTGGATAATCTGTTTGGTATTCCTGCGCCGATTAAGTGGCACCCGGAAATCGATACCGGTGTTCATACGCTGATGACACTGGCGATGGCCGCCGCCCTCTCCAGTGAGATCGAGGTGCGCTTCGCCACGCTGTTCCATGACGTCGGCAAGGCGCTGACGCCGCCTGAGTTGTGGCCCAGCCACCACGGTCATGGCCTGGCGGGCGTTCCCCTGGTCGAGGCGCTGTGCCAGCGACTGCGGGTGCCAAACGCGATTCGCGATCTGGCGCTGATTGTGACCGAATTTCACGACGTGGTGCACACCATTGAACGGCAATCTGCCGCGTCGCTGGTAGCACTGTTTGACCGGATCGATGCCTGGCGTAAGCCACAGCGCGTTGAGCAGATGGCGCTGACCAGTGAAGCGGATGCGCGCGGGCGAGCCGGACTGGAGAGCATGCCTTATCCGCAGGGTGACTATCTGCGTCGTGCTTTTGCGCTGGCGCAGGCGGTGCCGACCAAAGCGGTGGTCGAAGCGGGATTTAAAGGTGCAGAAGTGCGGGAAGAGTTGACGCGACGACGGATTGACGCCGTCGCGCAGGGTCTGGCGATTACGCAGCCTGACTAGCAGGCTGCGTGGGCTTTACATGAAGACCATGTAAACCGCGGCTGCCACAATAAAACGGTAGATCGCGAACGAAACAAACGAGATGCGTTTGATCAGCTGAAGGAAAGCTTTAATCGCAATCAGCGCCACGATAAACGCCGTGACAAAGCCCACCGCAAACATCGGGAAATCCGCCATCGTCAGGAAGCCGATGCTCTTGTACATATCCAGTACGGTCGCACCCATCATCATTGGCACCGCCAGGATGAAGGAGAACTCCGACGCGGCATAGCGGCTCACGCCCATCAGCATGCCACCGGAGATGGTTGCACCGGAACGTGAGAAGCCCGGCCACAGCGCTAAGCACTGGAAACAGCCAATCATAAACGCCTGACGATAGGTAATATCATCGACGCCCACCGCTTTCGGCTGTTTTGGCTTAAGGTACTCAGCTGCCAGCAGCAGCACACCACCTACCACCAGGGCGTACATCACGTTGATCGGATTAAACAGCGTTTTGATCTGATCGTGCAGCACCAGACCCACGACCACCGCCGGTACCATACCCAGCAGGATATGGATCAGCGACAGACGGCCAGTGCCGACGCCTTCATGTTTGACTTCGCCAAAGTGGATGCCGATCAGGCCAAACAGACGGCGCCAGAACATCACTACTACAGCCAGAATCGATCCTAACTGGATCACAACTTCAAAGGTCTCGGCTTTTTCACCCTCAAAGCCCAGCAGGTGACCCACTATAATCATGTGCCCTGTGGAAGAGACCGGTAAAAATTCGGTCAGCCCTTCCACAACGCCCAGGATTGCAGCTACCCAAAGCTGATGAATATCTGCCATCAAATGTTTCCTCTATCCGTTTCAAAACCATTAAAAAGGCGGTAGCGCGTGGCTATCGCCTGAAATCATGCCGCTATCAGCCTGAATTAAACCTTAAGGTCTACACCATTTCGCCTGCTGTAACGAAACGGTACACGCTATGACAGACAGTAATTTGGTTTGGTTTCATTGTGATGGCAATCACATCGTATTTATTTAGGAATAGTCCCGCGCTCAATTCGCACGCCAACCTGTGCTGCCTGGGCTACAGCCCCCGGTTTGCTTACCTTTATGCGGACGCCAGGCGAATTGAAACGGTTCATCAACAGATCCGCGATTTCTTCAGCAACCCGTTCAACCAGCGCAAAACGACTGCCGGTAAGATGCGTCAGAATCGCCGAGGAGACATCCGCATAGCTCAGACAATCTTTCACATCGTCGCTACTGGCCGCCAGACGGTTATCCCAGGCCATTTCGACATCGAGCACCAGCTTCTGCTGTATGCCCTGTTCCCAGTCGTAAACGCCAATAGTGGTGAAGACCGTGAGTTGTTCTATAAATACGATATCCATGATGAGAGTCTCTGTTTTTGGCTAAGCCGGATACCACTTCCGGCTGATTATGCGTATTATCCACGGTTAAAGAGATCAAAACGACCCTAAAGGGAACGGTACGGTGTTATGAGTGCTTTCGCGCTTGGTATGATTATTTTCGCGTATCTTTGCGGTTCGATTTCCAGTGCGATTCTGGTTTGCAAACTCGCTGGCCTGCCCGATCCGCGCACACACGGTTCCGGCAATCCGGGTGCCACCAACGTCCTGCGTCTGGGCGGTAAAACCGCAGCAGCCAGCGTATTAGTGTTTGATGTGCTGAAAGGGATGGTGCCGGTCTGGCTGGCCTATCTGATGCACGTGACTCCGCTCTATCTCGGTCTGACCGCCATTGCCGCCTGTCTGGGTCATATTTATCCGGTGTTCTTTCACTTTCGCGGTGGCAAGGGTGTGGCGACGGCATTTGGTGCGATTGCGCCGATTGGCTGGGACTTAACCGGGCTGGTGACCGGCACCTGGCTGTTAACGGTCTTACTCAGCGGCTATTCCTCGCTGGGTGCCATCGTCAGCGCGCTGATCGCGCCTTTTTATGTGTGGTGGTTCAAACCGCAGTTCACCTTCCCGGTTTCCATGCTCTCCTGTCTGATCCTGCTGCGTCATCACGACAATATTCAGCGGCTGTGGCGGGGTCAGGAAGGCAAGATCTGGAAGCGCAAAAAGAAATCTCAGCCATAAAAAAAGCCGGCCTGAAGGTGTCGACAAAGTCTGGCTTTATGTCCGCGACTGCGCAGGAAACAGGGTCAGATCGGAAAGACGCAAAAGCCGTCATCCCTGACCGCTCGGCCCGCGCCATCCATGGCGCGTGACGCTTTCCTCCTCTGACCCTGTTCCCTGCGCGTTGAGCTTATCCGTTACGGCCAGATTCCCCCAGATGCAGGCTTGTGAGCCGGCTTTTTTCACATCAGATGGCGGGCAGTTCCGCCAGCGGCCAGCGCGGTCGCACGCTGACGCTTAACTCTCCCCGCGTTCCGCCTTTTAACCGCACCATGCCCGCATACGCGATCATCGCACCGTTATCGGTACAGAACTCCGGGCGGGCGTAGAACACTTCGCCGCCGCGCTTTTGCATCATGATCGCCATCTGCTCGCGCAGTGTGCGGTTAGCGCTGACGCCACCGGCAATCACCAGCCGCTTAAAGCCGGTCTGATCCAGCGCACGCTTACATTTGATCGACAGCGTATCCACCACCGCATCTTCAAAGGCGCGGGCGATGTCAGCACGGGTCTGAGCATCATCATCATTGGCGCGGATAGTATTGGCGGCAAAGGTTTTCAGGCCGGAGAAGCTGAAATCCAGGCCCGGACGATCGGTCATCGGACGCGGGAAGGTAAAACGTCCCGCCGTGCCCTGCTGCGCCATCTTCGACAGCATTGGTCCGCCCGGATAATCCAGCCCAAGCAGCTTGGCCGTTTTGTCGAACGCTTCACCCGCGGCATCATCGATCGATTCACCCAGCAGCGCGTATTCACCAATGCCGGTGACGCTAATCAGCTGCGTATGTCCGCCCGACACCAGGAGTGCGACAAACGGAAATTCCGGCGGATTCTCTTCCAGCATCGGCGCCAGCAGGTGGCCTTCCATATGGTGGACCGGCACGGCGGGGACTTTCCAGGCAAACGCCAGGGCGCGGCCAATGGTGGCACCAACCAGCAGCGCACCGACCAGTCCAGGACCTGCCGTGTAAGCCACCGCGTCGATCTGCTGCGGCTCCAGACCGGCCTCTTTCAGCGCAGCCTGAATCAACGGCACGGTTTTCCGCACGTGATCACGTGAGGCCAGTTCCGGCACCACACCGCCATAATCGGCGTGCAGTTTTACCTGACTGTAGAGTTGGTTAGCCAGTAATCCGGCCTCGTCATCATAGATTGCGATGCCGGTTTCATCGCACGACGTTTCAATACCCAGAATTCGCATTGCATCACCTCATTCTTGCGGCGCGCAGTTTATCACAGCAATTGGATGTGCAGCGCGGGCATCCACCGTAAAAAGTCATTTTCTGTCGGCTAAAGAGTGCGCTATACTCCCGCCCCTGGAAAAACCGGCAGCCGCACAGGCAAACGCTCCTGTTGGTTTCAAATTATCCATGGTGCTTTACAAACCAACTTGAGTTGGAGTAAAATGCTGCACCATTTTGAAATGTGCTGGCGCCGCAGTCAGCAGCAAAAACCGAATTTTATCGAGGTGAGAGTTACATGCCGGTAATTAAAGTACGTGAAAACGAGCCATTTGACGTAGCACTGCGTCGCTTCAAGCGTTCATGCGAGAAAGCAGGCGTTCTGGCTGAAGTTCGTCGTCGTGAGTTCTATGAAAAACCGACTACCGAACGTAAGCGCGCTAAAGCGTCAGCAGTTAAGCGTCACGCCAAGAAACTGGCTCGCGAAAACGCACGCCGCACTCGTCTGTACTAAGTCGTTCCGGAGGTCCGCCTCCACCGCGTGATTCACGCAGACAGAGTCAAGTAAAAGGCCGTGCTTTCCGAAAGGAAGCGCGGCTTGTTGCCGTTTATGAGCTGAAAATCTGGGGCGTATGGCTGGACGAATTCCACGCGTATTTATCAACGATTTACTTGCCCGCACGGATATCGTGGATCTTATCGATGCCCGCGTTAAGCTGAAAAAGCAGGGTAAGAATTTCCATGCGTGCTGTCCTTTCCATAATGAAAAAACGCCCTCTTTCACCGTAAACGGCGAAAAGCAGTTCTATCACTGTTTCGGCTGTGGTGCACACGGCAACGCTATCGACTTTTTAATGAACTTTGATCGTCTGGAGTTTGTGGAAAGTATCGAAGAGTTAGCCACTTCCCACGGTTTAGACGTGCCTTATGAAGCAGGCAGCGGGCCCAGCCAGATGGAACGCCATCAGCGCCAGAGCCTGTATCAGCTGATGGAGAACCTGAACGGTTTTTATCAGCAGGGTCTGCAGCAATCCAGTGCGCAGCCAGCACGCGACTATCTTGATCGTCGTGGTCTGAGCGCCGAAATCATCAATCACTTCGCCATAGGTTACGCGCCAGCCGGCTGGGATAACGTTCTCAAGCGTTTTGGTAAGCAATCGGAAGATCGCGAGTCATTGATGGAAGCGGGCATGCTGGTCAGCAATGACAAAGGCCGAACTTATGACCGGTTTCGCGACCGCGTCATGTTTCCGATTCGCGATAAGCGTGGACGCGTCATAGGTTTTGGCGGACGCGTGCTGGGTAACGATACGCCGAAGTATCTGAACTCGCCGGAAACACCTATTTTCCATAAAGGCCGCCAGCTCTATGGCCTTTATGAAGCCGTTAAGAACCATCCTGAACCCACCCGCCTGTTAGTGGTTGAGGGATACATGGACGTGGTTGCGCTGGCGCAGTACGGGATAGATTATGCCGTCGCGTCATTAGGCACCTCCACCACTGCTGAACATATTCAGTTGCTTTTCCGCAGTACCGACACCGTGATCTGCTGTTACGACGGCGACAGGGCTGGTCGTGAAGCGGCATGGCGTGCGCTTGAAACCGCATTGCCTTACATGAATGATGGTCGTCAGCTACGCTTTATGTTTTTACCCGATGGTGAAGACCCGGATACGCTGGTACGCAAAGAGGGTAAAGAGGCCTTCGAAGCGAGGATGGAGCAGGCGATGCCGCTCTCTTCGTTTTTATTTGATAGCCTGCTGCCGCAGGTGGATCTGAGCTCACGCGACGGAAAGGCGCGCCTGAGCACGCTGGCTTTACCGCTGATTACGCAGATCCCTGGTGAGACCTTACGTATTTATATGCGTCAGGAACTGGGGAATAAACTGGGTATTCTTGACGACAATCAGCTTGAAAAGCTGATGCCGAAGCTGGCCGCAAGCGGAACGACGCCGGTAGCACCACCGCTGAAGCGTACCACTATGCGCGTGCTGATCGCGTTGCTGATTCAGAGTCCGCAGCTGGCCACCCTGGTGCCTTCGCTTGATGGGCTGTCTGAGTCAAAAATGCCGGGTTTACCGCTATTTATTGAATTAGTGGGCCGTTGTAATGAGAATCCTGGATTGACCACCGGTCAGCTACTAGAGTTATATCGCGGAACAAATTTTAGTCAGACGCTTGAAACACTGGCGATCTGGAACCACATGATAGTAGATGAGGAAGCCGAAGCGGTGTTTCAGGACTCGCTGGCCAGCATCTACGACTCTGCTCTTGAAGAGCGCCTGGAGTTTTTGATTGCGCGTGAACGCACCCAGGGACTGAGCGCCGATGAGCGCCGGGAACTCTGGACTCTCAGTCAGGCGTTTGCCAGAAAGTAACTGTTTTCAGCACGCTGCCCGTTCTGACAGATGAAAGGGCAGATTGCCTGTTTTAGTGCCGCGGACACCCGTTTCGCTACCGTGAGTGATGCCGGTACCGAAATAGTCCGCAGTACCAAAAGTTAAAGGCCGCAGGCGTCGAAGCCAGTCTGGTCACCGCCAGCGCACAGCTTCCGCAGCGTACTGAAGTACGTGAGGAAAGCGAGCACTGCCGGGGAGCAGAATGGCAAGTAAGCCAGGCCAGCAGCACATATTTTAAAGGCCACAGGCGCCGAAGCCAGTCTGGTCACCGCCAGCGCACAGCTTCCGGAGCGTACTGAAGTACGTGAGGAAAGCGAGCACTGCCGGGGACAAGAATGGCAAGTAAGCCAGGCCCTTAGCACAGAGTTTATACAAGCGGCTTAAGTGCCGAATACTGATGGGCAAAGCCCACGCCGCGACGAAGGCAGCGGCAAGAATTAAATGCCTTTACTGCTATTGTTGGCTCGCTGCCGACCGACACCAATCTAATTTAACAGAAGTGTGGATACCGTCTTATGGAGCAAAACCCGCAGTCACAGCTCAAGCTTCTTGTCACCCGTGGTAAGGAGCAAGGCTATCTGACCTATGCTGAGGTCAATGACCATCTGCCGGAAGATATCGTCGACTCAGATCAGATCGAAGACATCATCCAGATGATTAACGACATGGGTATTCAGGTGGTTGAAGAAGCCCCGGATGCCGACGATCTGATGCTGAACGAAAACAGCTCCGATACTGACGAAGATGCCGCGGAAGCTGCCGCTCAGGTGTTATCCAGCGTTGAATCTGAAATCGGGCGTACCACTGACCCGGTCCGCATGTATATGCGTGAAATGGGTACCGTTGAACTGCTGACGCGCGAAGGCGAAATTGACATCGCTAAGCGTATTGAAGACGGTATCAACCAGGTTCAGTGTTCTGTAGCCGAATACCCTGAAGCGATTACGTATCTTCTGGATCAGTACGACAAAGTTGAAGCAGGCGAATCACGCCTCTCCGATCTGATCACCGGTTTCGTCGATCCTAACGCAGAAGAAGATATCGCCCCAACGGCAACGCACGTGGGCTCTGAACTTTCTGAAGCCGATCGTAAGGACGATGAAGAAGAAGATGAGGAGGATGATGACAGCTCCGACGACGATAACTCAATCGATCCGGAACTGGCGCGTGAGAAGTTTTCTGACCTGCGTAAGCAGTATGAAACTACCCGCGCAGTGATTAAAAGCAAAGGTCGCAGTCATGCTGCCGCCGTTGCTGAAATCCAGAACCTCTCTGATGTCTTCAAGCAGTTCCGCCTGGTACCGAAGCAGTTCGATTACCTGGTAGGCAGCATGCGCACCATGATGGAACGCGTTCGTACGCAGGAACGTCTGATCATGAAGCTCTGTATTGAGCTGTGCAAAATGCCGAAGAAAAACTTTATCACGCTGTTTACCGGCAACGAAACCAATGAAACCTGGTTCAAAGCTGCTCTGGCCATGAACAAGCCGTGGTCTGAAAAACTGCTGGAAGTGCAGGACGACGTGACACGTTCCCTGCAGAAACTGGCGCAGGTTGAAGAAGAGACCGGTCTGACCATTGAACAGGTCAAAGACATTAACCGTCGCATGTCGATCGGTGAAGCCAAAGCACGTCGCGCCAAGAAAGAGATGGTGGAAGCTAACCTGCGTCTGGTTATTTCGATTGCCAAGAAATATACCAACCGCGGTCTGCAGTTCCTTGACCTGATTCAGGAAGGTAATATCGGCCTGATGAAAGCGGTAGATAAGTTTGAATATCGCCGTGGTTACAAGTTCTCAACCTATGCGACCTGGTGGATCCGTCAGGCTATCACCCGCTCTATCGCCGACCAGGCGCGTACCATCCGTATTCCGGTGCATATGATTGAGACCATCAACAAGCTCAACCGTATTTCACGCCAGATGCTGCAGGAGATGGGCCGCGAACCTACGCCGGAAGAGCTGGCTGAACGTATGCTGATGCCAGAAGATAAAATCCGCAAGGTGCTGAAAATCGCTAAAGAGCCGATCTCTATGGAGACGCCGATTGGTGATGATGAAGATTCACATCTGGGCGATTTTATCGAAGACACCACGCTGGAGCTGCCGCTGGATTCTGCTACCTCAGAGAGCCTGCGTTCTGCTACCCATGACGTGCTGGCTGGCCTGACCGCGCGCGAAGCGAAAGTGCTGCGCATGCGTTTCGGTATCGATATGAACACTGACCATACGCTGGAAGAAGTGGGCAAACAGTTCGACGTTACGCGTGAGCGTATTCGTCAGATTGAAGCCAAAGCTCTGCGTAAACTGCGCCATCCGAGCCGTTCGGAAGTGCTGCGTAGCTTCCTCGACGATTAAGTCAGACAAAAACCCCGGTTCGCCGGGGTTTTTTATGCCTGCCTGTTATTGCCTCTCCCCTGCCCTGCGCAGATTCATTCGTTCCCCGCATGCAGTTCCACATAGAGCTGACGATACGCCTCTACCATCTCGTCCAGAGATGCGCGATTAAGGCCGCTGGGATTCGGCAACACCCATACCTGCGTTTTCCCCATACATATGGGCTGTTTGCCCCATTCGACTTTACTCTGCTTAAAAGCACGACGAAACGCATCCTTACCCAGAATCGCCAGCGCAGCCGGCTGGTAATCCAGTACCTTTTCCATCAGCCGTTTACCGCCATCGCGCAGCTCATCAGGCGCTAACTCACTCGCCTGTACCGTAGGCCGCTCAACCAGCATGGTGATGCCGCAGCCGGTCTCCGTTAAGCGCTGCTCCTCTTCCGGCTTCAGCTGCTGCTGGGTGAATCCGGCCAGATGGATCACTTTCCAGAACCGGTTGCCGGGATGCGCAAAGTGAAACCCCTGATGGGCGGTTGACTGACCCGGGTTAATGCCACAGAACAGCACATCAAGACCGGAGCTGATGATGTCGCGGATCGCGTGTTCACTCATGCCGCCACCTCCAGCGTGCGCTGCTTCAGCGCATCGCGGCTGCGTTGCAGCATCTGGCTGGCCTGCTCTGCATCCGGACAGGCGCGCGCCAGCGCCAGCGCACCAACCATCTCTGCCAGCATGCTGGAAGCCAGCGCTTCCGCATCCGGCAGCCTCAGCTCACGCAATATCTGCGTCAGGCTGCTGTGCATCGCATTAAAGCCCTGTGCGAAGATCTGCCGTGTCGGCTGTGGAAGATGAGCCACTTCACTCACCAGAGCGGCTAATGGACAGCCCTGTGCCGGCGCATTGCGATGCGCCTCGGAAAGATAGCTATCAATAAAATCTGCCAGCTGCTGCGCTGGCTGGGTCACGGACTCCGCGGGCTTTAAGGTATCGGCTTCAGCAAACATATGCTTCAGCACCTCCTCAACCAGCTCCTCGCGTGAGGTAAAATGCGCATAAAAACCGCCGTGTGTCAGACCGACCCGCTTCATCAGCGCCGCTACACCAATTCCTTCGGTGCCGGTTTCACGCATCACGCACGCCGCCTCATCAAGGATACGCCGCCGCGTATGCGCTTTGCTGCTCTGCTTCTCCATCTCATCTCCTGCGGTGTCTGCTACGTAGCGTCTGGCTATTATAGTAATTATTACGGTCATCATATTCCAGCTTGACGACAGATATGATGATCGTCATATTGATAGCTATTATGACGACCATCATACGAGGAAAAAGAGATGTCACAATCAGGCACAGCTTTAATCACCGGCGCATCCAGCGGTATCGGTGCGACCTATGCAAAACGACTGGCAGCACGCGGTTATGATTTGATTCTGGTCGCACGCGATCAGGGGCGGCTCACTACCCTGGCTGACGCACTGGCAAAGCAGCACGATATTCGGGTGACGGTTATGGCGGCTGACTTAACGCACGAGCAGGATCTGCAACGCGTGGAGTCGGAGCTCGCGAACAACGCACAGATTACGCTGCTGCTGAACAACGCGGGCATGAACGTTGAGGGTGAGTTTCTGGAGGCGGACATCACACGCATTAACAGCATGCTGGCGTTAAATATTCTGGCACCCACCCGTCTGGCACAGGCGGCTGGCCGGGCTTTCAAAGCACGCGGTAACGGCATCATTATCAATATCGCCTCGGTGTTGTCGCTGGTGCACGAGATGTTCAACGGCGCTTATAACGCCACTAAGTCTTATGTACTGACTCTGACTCGTGCGATGCAGCGTGAACTCGCAGAGAGCGGTGTGCAGGTACAGGCGGTGTTGCCCGGTGCGACCCGTACGGAGATTTTCGATCGCGCAGGCCAGTCTATTAATGACATCCCGGCTGAAATGCTGATGGACGTTGATGAGATGGTGGACGCCGCGCTTGCCGGACTCGACAGCAAAGAGACGGTAACCATTCCGGCGCTGGAAGATCTGCAGATGTGGCACGACTACGATCAGGCACGTGGCACAATGGTTCCCCATCTTTCACGGAATCAATCAGCATCACGTTATCGTCAGAGCTGAGCCAGCCATCAGCCATAACGACTGAAGTCCGGTTTCACTAAAGGCGCGGAGAAGCATTATCCGTGCCTGTTTGCGACTTTGGGATCGCGGTTCGCCAGATTTGTTATAGAAATCAGCAGGTAAATCACTGCTGCTTATTTCAGCAACCGGTGGCTGAGTGCTGGATTGCCCTGAAGAGATACTTTATAATCCCCGCTCCGCTGGCCCCTTAGCTCAGTGGTTAGAGCAGGCGACTCATAATCGCTTGGTCGCTGGTTCAAGCCCAGCAGGGGCCACCAAATTTAGTAATGTAAATCATGTAGTTAAGCCACCTACGCAAGGTGGCTTTTTTGTTTGCTAAATCATACATTGGCAGCAAAATGGCAGCAGGCTTCTTTCTACCCTAATATTCATCACAGATGTAGGTAGGTCTGACCGCTCATAGGGATGTATTTTAAAGTGAAAAATTTAAAACATAAGTAACAATCCTTTCTCAACTAAAAACTAGATGAGTGTAAAGCAGTAACTTGCTGAGTTTGCGGATCTTTGCTAAAAGTTGAATATGCTGGCATAGTGGAATGTCTACATAAAAATTAAGGTAATTAAATTACTAACAGTATTATTAATCTCAAATGGATATTGACATATTTATTCCAGTGCAAACTAATGAGGATATATGAGTATCAATATTCTAAAGATCAATCCTTTGATTCATCACGTTATTTAACCGAGACAAAGATCGGGAAGATATTATAAAACAACTTCACGAAAAATCAGGAGCTGAGAATGAAAACTGTTATTTCCGATAGACTTAACTTTTCACTGAGAACCTTGGAAGAAAAAGATAAAATAAAATTCAAGGTTTTCATAAAAAAAATAAATGATATCAAAAACAAACGTGAATTAATTAACGCCATTAATAATATAGTATTACATGGCAAATCATTATACTCATTCAGACTATCAAATGAATTAAGAGTGACATTTCATATTGAAGGTGATGCAGTTTTAATAATGGATCTAATTAATAAAAGCAAAGAAGATAAAATGACATTTCCCGAGTTTCTCGGAGAATATAAAAAATGAAAGTAATGCAAAACTTTGTTTTTGACAAAAACCAATGCCGAATTGAAGTCAATGAACTAGAGCAACTTTTACAGAGTAATACAATTTTAGAAGAAGCGGTTCACATCCTTCCATTCTTCAAAGTGAGGCCAAACATATGCTCATTGATAACAAATTACTTCCCTTATATTAAAGATGGGGATCTTATTGCTCCTGAATACCCCATAGATGGTGACTTTAAAGCCGACTTAATCATTGGTAGTAAGCAGGACATGAAATACATATTAGTAGAGTTTGAGGATGGTAATCCCAACAGTGTTTTTAAAAAAAAGGGAAAAAAATCGAAGCGAGATTGGTCAAACCGATTTGAAGGAGCATACTCTCAGTTAACTGATTGGTTCTGGAAACTAGAAGACAATAGGCAAACTACAAATTTTCAATCAACTTTTGGTAGTCCTAGAGCTAAATTTCACGGCTTAATAATAACAGGTAAAGACATGAATTTAACACCTGAAGAGCACGACAGACTCAAATGGCGAATGGATACCACTTCAATAGATAATAATCATATAAATGTAATATCGTTCAATCAACTACACATTGATTTGGATGAATGGCTAAAAAAATATTATAGTGTATAAATAAACATTCCTATATCTATTACATAAGAAGCCGTATTTCAACCAAGAGATAAATACGGCCACTTATATTTACTCACTATATTTTTTAATTTAGTTATGCTAATTGATACCCTAATAACCAAGCAGCACTTTTGTAATTAATCTAAGAAAGGCTCCTGGCATTGAAATAAAGCCAATATTTTTATGCTTCTATGTATAACGATATCTGATAAGAATTCAATTCCAGAAGATTGTTCAGTACGTACACACCATAATATCGCAGTGCTTATAACCACAACGGTTGCTGCTGATTTCTTCCCGGATGCGGTGGGACAGGTTTAACGCTACCCGGTTTCATGATGGTCTCAGAAACCGTCTCATGAGATTTAAACGTCCAGCTGCAATTGATGTTCTGACACTGGTTGTATCGTTCTTTAGTTGTTGCTGATACCTGAAAGCTGCTGCGGGTATGTGCGGCATTACCGCACAAAGGGCAATTCATCATAATATCATCTCCGAAACCCAATTGAGATTAATATTACTCAATTTAACCATTTTGAGATAGATCTATTCCATTTCAAGTGAATCTATTTTCACTTCCAGTTCGATACTGGTAGTAAATCCGCTATCAGCACTCAGGCTGTGCGTCAGCGTTGTGATGATCCATCCCCCAGCATCTATCTGCTGCTTAAAGCCGCTGACCTTCACCGGCATTTCTGTATAAAGTTCCGCGCGCACCTTCGCCAGCTGAATGGAAAACGTCGCTGCACCGCGCTGCAGCCGTTCCCACTGCATTTTTGCCGCCCGTTCGGCGTTGACCTGGCGTCCGTGTTCCCGCTCACGCTGTTGCAGGCGCGCATGGTGGACAGCTGGGAAGTATGGACCGACTTTGAAGCGCTTGCGCTGCGCCCGTTCGGCTGGAAAGAGGTCTGGATCGGTTACGACCCGGCGAAGGGAACGCAGAACGGCGACAGCGCCGGGTGCGTGGTCATGGCACCGCCTGCCGTGCCGGGCGGAAAGTTCCGCATCCTTGAGCGCCACCAGTGGCGCGGGATGGACTTCCGGGCGCAGGCTGACGCCATCAGGACGCTGACGCAGCAGTATAACGTGACCTATATCGGCATCGACTCCACCGGCGTCGGGCTGGGTGTATACGAGAACGTCAAAGCCTTCTTCCCGCAGGTGAAAGAATTTGTCTATAACCCGAACGTGAAAAACGCCCTGGTGCTGAAGGCTTACGACACCATCGCCAGCGGGCGGCTGGAGTTTGACGCCAGCCACCTCGACATCGCGCAGTCATTCATGTCTATCCGCAAGGCCACCACGGCCAGCGGCAACCGTCCGACCTATGAAACCAGCCGCAGCGAAGAGGTCAGCCACGGCGATTTAGCCTGGGCGACCATGCACGCGCTGGCAAACGAGCCGCTGCAGGGACAGGCGGCACACACGCAGAACATTGTGGAGATTTACTGATGAGCAAACGCAGGAACCGCACCCGCACGCAGCCCGTGCCGCAGCCGGATAACATGACCAGCGGGGCAGCGTCGGAGGCGTTTACCTTTGGCGACCCGATCCCGGTACTGGACCGCCGCGAACTGCTGGACTACGTGGAGTGCGTTATCAATGATCGCTGGTATGAACCGCCCGTAAGCGTTGACGGGCTGGCACGCACGTTCCGGGCCGCCGTGCATCACAGCTCACCCATCAGCGTGAAGTGCAATATTCTGGCGAGTACCTTTATCCCGCACCCGCTGCTGAGTCAGCAGGCGTTCACCCGCTTTGCGCTGGATTACCTGATTTTCGGCAATGCCTACCTGGAGAAGCGCACCAGCCGCCTCGGTAACGTGCTGAAGCTGGAGCCGTCGCTGGCGAAGTTCACCCGGCGCGGCCTGGACCTCGATACCTACTGGTATGCGCACTATGGCATTAACACGGAGCCGTATGAGTTTGCGAAGGGAAGCGTGTTTCACCTGATGGAGCCGGACATCAATCAGGAGATTTACGGCCTGCCGGGCTACCTGTCAGCCATCCCGTCGGCGCTGCTGAATGAGTCGGCCACATTGTTCCGCCGCAAGTATTACCTTAACGGCAGCCATGCGGGTTTCATCATGTACATGACCGACCCGGCACAGAGCCAGTAGGACGTGGACAATATCCGCGGTGCCATGAAAAGCGCAAAGGGCCCTGGCAACTTCCGAAACCTGTTTATGTACAGCCCGAACGGGAAAAAGGACGGCATCCAGATCATCCCGCTGTCTGAGGTGGCGGCGAAGGATGAATTCCTGAACATCAAGAACGTGAGCCGCGACGACATGCTGGCCGTGCATCGCGTGCCGCCGCAGCTGATGGGGGTTATTCCGAACAATACAGGTGGGTTTGGTGATGTTGAGAAGGCTAGTCGAGTCTTCGTGCGAAATGAACTTATTCCGCTTCAAAAACGATTAAAAGAGTTAAACTCATGGTTGAGTGATGAAGTTATTAATTTTGATACGTATAAACTGGATGAATAATTAAAAGGTCGCCTAGGTGGCGACCCTTCATCACAACCCAAACTTTTTCATTCTAATCTCATTTAATTTACTTTCTGACGATATCCTTTTCAAAGCTGCTCGTGTCTTAACAGCGATTGATTCCATTCTTGCACTGCCATTGTTAAATCCACCAAACTTCAGGCAAGTAGATACATGAGATGTAAGTTCTGACCCATTGATACTTTTAAAATATTCATAAAATTCATCTTCGGATGATGATGAAAGTATTTCTTCATCATCATTACCCCACCCGTTCTGCCCCGATATCTTGTCAAGAACATCTTTTATAGTTCTTTTTGGCTTCTCATATTTGTAAATACCACTAAACTTTTCTAAAATCTCCGTATCCGTGATCTGACGAACGAAATTAAAACCTTCGGGATTAAATAGTTCAATATCACCTTTACGCTCACTAATAAATGCATCAATCAACTCTGTAGCTTTTGAGCCACTATCCAAATCACGGAGGACGTTGACCAAAACATCCAAGTCACTTGTACCAAGTTGATGAATATTAAGTAGGAAATTATCATATAATTGCTGAACAACTAACTGCTGATTATCATTAAAGCTATTATGAAAAGTATCCCATGCTCTTCGATAACCATTGTTATTTTTATCTTCAATGACTTTCTTATTTGATACTGCCACAACTTCCTTGAATGCATCCCTATCAACATAACCGCTTCTTACTAATTTAGCGATTATAGAGTCTAACTTATCAAAGTCAGTAAACTCATAACTCAGAAGTAAGTTTTTCCAGAGCTTTTGCTTGTCAGTCAGCTCCTTAGAGCTAGAATGTTGCCTGCTCACTGGCGACTCTATAAAGTCCAGAGTTGGTATATCACTATCATGATTTGAGCAATAATATGCCCAACTAAACAATGATGCGGTGTGCAATAATTGCTTAGTAAGCTCAGGCTCGGTTTTTTCAAAGAAATCTAAAACAATATCTATGTATTTTTCAATCTTCGTTAATACTCTTATGTTTTTTATACCGAGTGAAACAGTAAATTTTGAAAGTTCGCTATGATATGACTTTGAACCATCATACGCCACTTGGGCGCTTTCTTCTGGAGTGGGCGAAAACTCCAGTTCAATATCAATAACCTTTTCCTTATATTTTTCGTAATCAACTGTTTCTTCAGTTCCTGCATTTAACAATAAAACGACCTTACATTTCTTTTTTTCTTTTAGTAATGACACCAAACCTAATACATCTTTTAAATCCAAGCCACTCCCTTTTCTTTCTAAGTCATCAATACAAATTAGGGAATCTGTCACAGACATAAACGAAAATGCTTCAATTGCAGGCGCCGCTGATTTTACAAACGGCATATCTTTGAGTTTACTCCATGAGCCACGACCAAGTATTTCGAGCATACCAAATGTGTTTGTCCTAAGACTTTCAAGATTTGGCTCATGTCCAATTGAGTCTTGCTGAATAGAATTTTCAAATATAGTGTATTTTAGTTTATCTAAAGAAGAAATTCCGAACAAGGAAACATATGAGTATCGTTTTCCCGTTATCATATTTCCACTTTTAGCCTCTTGTAATAAAGATTCCCATCCATAAGTTTTACCAACTCCCCATTCACCTTTGATGGCAATGACCGAAGGTGTAGACTGAGATACGAATTTTAAGACCTGTTCTCTAATAACTTTTAATGACATTGCAATTCCCTTTTGAGCTTAAGACGGTTCTACAATGAATATATGTTTTTTTAATGAAAACCACAAAACTCTATCAGGATCTAAACCGTATTGCGCGCGCTCGTAGCCCCGCCACGCCTGCCCGCTTTATGCAGCGGTTTTCATGCACCTGCATGACATAAACAAAAGCCCGCCAATACTGGCGGGCCTGAGCATCAGAGATCCTTTTAGGATCATGCGATTTCATGCAGCATAGTCATGCACTCACGGCTCGTAGTTCTGTTAGGCCTTTCATCACTCAGCCTGATTCATTGAAAGGCTGTATTCATGCTTGCGTAGACGAGCCATTAACTCATCTGTGAGTTCGGAAACCCACTCAATTGCCATACGTTTTTCTTGATCACTACAATCGCTGACAGCAACAAGTTTTAAAAAGAAATCAATACGCTGAAGCTTCACCGACTCCAAAAGATAGTCCTGCATGTTCCCTCCTCTGCTTACAACTACTGTTTATGCATACAGTATAGAAAATCCAGTCGAAATTGAAACTATTTTTTATGTATCAATGGGATTGATCTGAACCTTGCCAGATTAGAATGGTTCTTCCTGCAACCTGCCGTTCCGGTAGAAAAGCCGCATTTTTGCACCTGCATTGAGGCTACAGCCCTTAAGCAACAGCCTAATTTCATATTCATCACCGTTAAATCCCCTGGCTTTTAGTTCCAGTTCTAACCGTCGGCGCTCTGGCCCCGTACAGTTATTGACAGAACTCCAAGGGGCGGCAATGCCGCCAGAAAAACCAGCCTCCGCTGGCGCTTCGGCCAATTTAGCGACCTTTTCCCATTTGACCAGGCGCGTCATGACTTCTGAATCCGGCACCATTGGCGAATAGATACCCTGCACCCGCTGAACATCTTCGCCGTACTCATTGCCCATTTCGGTAAGTTCGTAGCAAAGGCGGATCACTAAATCCTCACGCGCCACTAACGGCCCGCCCTGCGCCATCGTATAGGACGCCCAACAGCTGGCAACGGAAGCTGACGCCAGCACCGCATCCATCTGCTTATCTGGCAGACGTGCATCACCTATACGGCGCAGCTCACGCCAGACAGTCACAGGCGCACCGCCGATCTGCTGAAACTGACGAATACGCCAGCGTGAAGCCCATGCCGAAACAGCCTTAGCCATGTCGCGCATATTTTCGCCAGTTTCATCATCTTTCTCGCCGTCCATAGCGTAACCGTCGATATTCTTTGAAATATATTTGGCGATATAGCCTGTCGCACTGCCCTTCTCAGGGTCGATCGGCTCGGCATGAAATCGTGCTTTCATTGCCTGCGGTGTGGTCAACTCCCCGGAATCCTCTTTATAAGCCTGATCACGCATGATTTGCTGAACCCGCTGGACGTTTTCAGGGCGCATAAACAGCAGCATGTGCCAGTGCGGCGTGCCGTCGTGGTGAGGTTCAACAACGCGAAAGCCAAAGACATGAATAGCTTCGCGTGACAGTGCCGCGCGGATCCTCGCCCATACACGGCAGAGATAACGCTGGGTGTCACGTGGGCTTGAACCGTTCCACTGAGAAACAAAGCCGCCCTGGCTGTAAACTGCGTGATAACTTGATGGTGCTGTGATTGTATAAAACTCACCTACACACCCTGTTTCATTAGCGACATCCTCAAACCCACGCATTCTGGTCATCAATTCGCGGCGGCGTATTGCCGGATTGGACACGCTGCGGTTGACCATTTCATCCAGCGCAATACGGTCCCCGTCCTGATTGATGAGATCAAAGCGTTTGAAGAATTCACGGTTACGTTTTTTCTGCTCTATCCATTCGGCCAGCGTGCTGCGAGACACGTATGGTGATGCGGATTTCTGTACCTGCCCAACCGCGATAGCCATGTGTTCACGCTGTAAATCTCGCATCTGCTTCAGGCGGCCACGCCACCATTCAGGAGCCATCATACGAAGCAGACCAGACTGGGCTTTGCGCAGAGGCAATTCACCTTTAGCTGAACAGAACTCTGCCCAGTAAGGTGGCTGCGTTCCTGTCAGTGCAGCCAGTTCAGCGATGTAACGGTATCCGGTGAGCGTCACGGTCAGTTCGTCCGCCTCCTGTGGTATGGAGACCTTATCAACGAACTCAGCCAGACTTTGTGACAGGAAGGAGGCCATCTTATAAGCCAGATCGCGAATGTCCTGGCGGTCTAACGTCGGAAGGCGATCAAGCTGTTTGATAAAGGGCAGCTCAAACTGAGCAGCATCGTTCAGCCGGTAGCGGGTGCGTACAAGCTGCAGACGTGGCAATACGCTCTGGCCAATGGTCTGGCGCAGTTTCCCAAATGGCCGTGACGGCAAAAGGATTCGCCGCCAGTTTGCAACTAAGGGCGAAGCACAATCCTATGAGAAGTTCGTAAAAGAGCAGGCTCAAAATAAGCCCTGGCTGGGAGAGAAAGCAGATAAGCGGCGAGTAATTGAGTTGGATGAATTGTGGTTCAACACACATGGCATTACGTTGGCGGATGGTGAGAAGCGGCAAACCACAATGGCATTCGCCTGCGAGGCGATGGGAAACCCACTCGCAACCGAGTTTAATGCGAAAATTTTTGCGTCTTATCGCGAGCAGCAGTTAAGCGGCAAAATCACCCGCTCCAGCAGAGTGAGACGGTTACGCCGCGTACGGTGAATTTAGATTTGGCGTATTTCAGGGCGATGTTTAACGAGCTTCGCCGGTTAGATGAATGGACGGCACCGAACCCATTAGAGAACGTACGCGAGTTTAAGATCAGTGAATCAGAGATGGCATATCTCACCATTGAGGAAATCAGAATCCTCCTCGCCGAATGTGAGAACAGCCGCTCCAAAGACCTGACGACTATTGTGAAAATATGCCTGGCAGCTGGCGCACGATGGAGAAAGGCGGAAGGCTTGAAGGGAAACCAAATCCGCGCCGGTCAGATCATCTACGTGAAAATTAAAGGCAAGAAAAACCGAGCGGTGCCGATAACTGAAAAATTATAGGCTGAACTGCCATCGAGTAGGAAAGCGCAACTGCTCTTTAAATCTTGTTACTCAGCTTTTAGAAAGGCCATGCAGCGCGCCGGTATCGAAACACCTGCTGGGCAACTGACACATGTTCTGCGCCATACCTTCGCATCTCATTTCATGATGAACGGCGGGAATATCCTTGTGCTTCAGCGGATTCTGGGGCATACAGACATCAAGGTTACGATGAGGTATGCACACTTCGCTCCTGATCACTTATCAGAAGCTAAGCAACTCAATCCATTAATCCAAGTAGATTTGGATTGAAAAAACGAAAATTAGTGATATGTTAAGTTTTAACGAAAAAATCAGTTCATTTACCTGCGTTATTTTCTCAGAGTCATCAATCTAAGCATCAAAGTTTAAATTCCAACCCCAGCTATTTATTCATCGATTAATTAAATGGAGTTTTACATGAAAGATGAAATATTAAGAAATTTTATAACTAGCTTCAGCGAACAAAACGAATATACATTATTAAATGAAGATGAACAGTTTGAAAAGTTCTCAAACTTCAATGTAATTTCTAAATTATACCCACGAGAACTGAATGTCGATGACCTTTCCACAGGTGGAGGAGATGATTTAGCAATAGATGGTGCAGCTATAATAGTAAACGGATCTATTGTTGATAGTGTTGAAGAAATTGATTTCCTTCTTAAGAGAAATGGAAGTCTTGATGTAACCTTTGCACTTATTCAATCAAAGAACTCTAATAAGTTTCGTGGAGACCAAATTGGAAACTTTATTTTTGGTGTTAAAAGCCTCTTTGATGAGCAGCCTTCAATACCGGAAAATGAAAAAATAAATAAATTAAGAAAGCTCAAAAGGAAAATATATCAACATTCAATCTCATTTGATAATGCACCAATCCTAAAATTATTTTTTGTGACCACTGGCGAATGGAAGGAACCAACACAAATACAAGGGAAGGTTGAACGAGAACTTAAAGATCTTGATGAAAGGAATCTCTTTTCCAACAAATCAAAAATTGAATTTTATGATGCAGAGAGATTAAAACAATCATATAGAGAATTAAGCAGAAAATCAGTTAAAGAAATACCTTTTCATACTCAAATAGTCTTACCCGAGGTCTCAGAAAAATTAGAAGTGAGGCAGTCATTCATAGGCTGCGTCCCTATTAAGGATTATATTAAACTAATTACCAATGATGATGGATTACTTGCAAAGGGGTTGTTCTACGATAATGTAAGAGATTATCAAGGCGAGAACAAAGTAAATCAGGAAATTAGTAAAACACTTAGAGACAGCACTCTTCAATCATTGCTTCCCTTGCTAAATAATGGAATAACCATTATTTCAAAGAAGGTTGATAAAGTTGGAACGAAGTTAAAACTTTCTGACTTCCAAATTGTCAACGGCTGCCAATCAAGTAATGTTATATTTGAGAATAGAGATGTTTTGAATGACGAAATTTACCTCATTGTAAAAATAATTGAAACCAATGAACAATCCGTCATAAACAATATCATTAGGGCTAACAATAGACAAACAGAGGTTAGAGATGAGGCTTTTTAATCTTTAAAACCATTCCATAAAGATTTAGAAGAATATTACAAAGCGTTATCAAATGGATATTCAACCCCTATTTATTATGAACGTAGATCAAAAGAGTATTTGGGGCATCCACAAATAAAACCGTCTCAAGTCGTAACTTTAGCCGCACAAGTAAAAGCTTTTGTGTCATTGATATTGGAACAGCCACAAAGCACTCATCGTTATTATGGTGAGATACTATCTAGCAATAGCTCAAGATTATTTAACTCATCTAAAAATCTGGATATGTACTACCTTTCAGCCCTAATCGTTAGCAGGCTGGAGACATTATTTAGAGAAAAGAAAATCAAAAAAAAATATAAAGAATATAAATATCATGTTGCATATATTGCGTACATGATTATGATGAAAGCAAACAATGGAAATAGAAGTAAGGTTCTTTCCATAGCCAAGGATACAAATAATCTAATTCCTGTATTCATTCAATCATGTAAGATAATAAAATCTGTAGAAGCAAGTCTATCCCTCAGTAAAGAAGATGCTATCCGCAGTAGGGAATTCACTAATAACTTAAAGTCACAGATTTAACCAAATTTTAGCACATCCTAAAGTCTAGGTCCTGTGGGGTATTTGGTTTAGATCCTTGGAGAAATGGCAGCAAAGTGGCAGCATAGCTTAACGCTATGTGCCACTTTTCATCACTATATGGCCTTAAGAAAACATATAAATCAGTAAGTTACTGATTTCACTCGCTTCGAATTGGGACTCATAATCGCTTGGTAGCTGGTTCAAGCCCAGCAGGGGCCACCAAATTTCACAATAAAAAACATCCAGTTAAGCCGCTCATTGAAGCGGTTTTGTTGTATCTGAATTTCTGAGTGGCGGTAAAGTGGCGGTGCATTTTCCTCAACAGCCTTATCATGCCGCTGCTGATTGCTTTAAGCAGGTGAAACAAAACTACTAAACAAAGCAAAAAACCTCAGAAGTATGTAAAGCAACTCGCTTATCAATAGGGAGAAGCTCTGATAGTTTTTTCCAGCCAAATAAAATTACCGTCTGTATCGTAAATCTGCCACAATCCCTGTGTCTGAAATGGTGAAGAGTCGATACTCATACCTGTTCACCATCAACGATAGGCTTTATGCCATTTTGTATAAATCGTTGACGGCTTTCAAAAAATTAATCGTATGTTCATAACGGCTGAAAAGTGAAGTAGCGATCCGATTCTTCACTTGCTACCAATCTTGTAACAAGGTGCACGTCACTGTAATTCAAGATAATTAATAATATTACCAGGCTAATATAGTTAGGATTCATAAACTGTATAAAATAGAGGGACAAGTTAATGCATCATTTTCTTGAAATACTCTCAGATTCGCTTACCAATTGGCCTGTAACAGCAGGGAAGCGAGAGAAAAAGCCAAGAAAAAACAGAAAGAAGATATCAACTCTTCACTACAAACCTATATGCAAGATAACGACTGATCAAAAAAGTAACGATATGCCGCAGAAAGATGAGGCCAACTAAAAAAATATTCAGATTTATAAAATCAGTCTTATTACTTGTAAAAAATTTCAGTGGATATAATTTAGATCATAATAACAGCATCTGCTGCTGACCTCTGCCTGGGTATGACGAAACGTCTTTAGCATTACCAGGCAATATGATAATTTCGACATCGCCTTATGGAATTTAAAAGTGTAGCTATAGAAGGTTTGAAAATAAAATTTCTGTGGAATAGTCCTTCTCATTCAAGTACCTAATGAGACGCCGGATGAAGATATCAAGCCATTAATGAGTAGTAAGCTCCCAGCAATGCTGCGTAAACTCACTGCCATAGCGCGCTATTAGTAGCGTTCATATCGATAGCAACCTCTGTATAGTCAGGAGTTTTAACTACCTTCCACTTTCCTCTTTTAATTTTTTTCTAACCTTTGATTTTTTATAAAAAATTAACGATCTCTTCTACTGCATCACATTTTAGTAAAGCCACTCCCCCGCCTCAGCGGAATTAATCAGCATCTGAACAGTTAAAGGCTCAGGCTGATGATGATCGGTGCGCAAATATTTTGGCAAAATAGCGTTCGGCAAAAAAGGGATTCGTGTAGCCGGGAAATAGAGACGAAAATCAAATCGCTTCATATCAACACTAAATAGTTCAGCATATTCTTCAAAAAAATCAAAAGCCTCTTCAGGCAAAACGCAATTTTTACCTGTACTCAGGGATGCATCATCTGGCATTTCCCAAAAGTATTTATTTATCAGACGATGAACATTTTCAACTTTACTCATAACCAGCCTTATCCTTTTTCACCTGTAATCAGCATATATCGATGAACAACATTGCGGCTAATAATCGAAAGATCATATGCAGTTAACACAGCGCCAATCCAGGGCACCCAACGTCCAACATATGCCCCGACACTTGTTGTATATGCCCATTCACCGCGCACCATTTTTTTCCAGGTAATAGTACGACATTTTTTCTGAAAACGCTGGCGAATAAGCATTCGGCTTGCGAGAGATAGCGGGCTGGTTCCACGTGTGGTTTTTTGGGCATCCAGCTTACCTCTGACTGGAATCACAGGGAAGCTTGCCAGCATTGACGCGACTGCAACCATATCAGCTATTCCACTAAAGTTTTTTTGAACTCATCAAGTATAAGCCAAAACAGAAGCTCATCACCATCAACACTCATTCCATCAAAGAAGTATCTTCCATTTATTTGCTCTGTCGTATCCATACTGTTTTCATGACACAAATGAAGATAAATATCTTAATGCCTCTGTTTAGCCCGGTCCATACTGAATCATTTAACTGAGAAAATTAACTTAAACATACAAAAATGCTGTAAGCCATTATGGAACTATAGTCTCAGCATTCTACATCAGGCTTCTGGAGAGGATAGTTTTGTGTTTAACGTCCATACGGCCTATACATACTTTTTCTATTACTTAAGCCACGATCTTAACCGAAGCAGTAATTAATCCTGGCAGCGACTGCGACCTCCGCCACCCGTGCATAATTCGCTAATAAATATCCTACTAATGATATGGATCAGCCTGGCTTTGATAGTCAGCTTTATAGTTTTATTGGTATCTTTGGCGACTACAAAGAAAGTCACAATCAGTATCACGGCATTGCTGTTTGATAGCTTAAATTACGGATCACACCCCATACCGATCATGCTTCTCCTTTTAGCTTATCCATCAGGTAAGCAACAAAGTAGGCAAGCATGAAGAACCCGAAGAAACCAACAATTTTCCACAGCCAGCCATCAAGTAAGAACAAAGAGAAAAATGCAGCAAATGAGAAAATCCCTGTTGAGATGGCTTCAAAAATATTTGCAGTTTGTATACCAATGAACTTACCGAATTTTAGAAGAAATGATTTTGCAGAGCTCATTTTGCATCCTTTCACATATTAATCAATGTCTCTTGATTTAAATCAAATAGGATCCGAGTGGCTTTTCTACGAGGAAATAGACCATATCCAGATTCATTAGGAAAACCTTTGAATAGTCCATCAGAAATCTACTTTGCATCCGGCTTGATGAGACTTAAACCCCTTCAGTCTATCCTTGCACTATGAGAACCTTCAACAATAGTGAAGAACCAACTCTGACTTACCGCTTAACATCCTCAACTGTAACGACACGAGTTAATATTTTTTTAGCGATAAATTGGGTCAGGATAAATTGTGAACCCAATCCTTCCCCTAGCCTGTCAGTACTCTATCCCGGTTTACAATCGATAGCTTGTTAACCTTCATTATCGAGCTTTGGGTAAAAACCGTTAATCACAATAGTAATCAGTTGCCGGATGGGTTCACGTCTGTCTGAAGTGGCTTTCATTGATGGGTAATAAAAAACCCGCTGCAATGTTAGTTCCACTCAGCCAGACACGCGATCTCGTCATCAGCTGCAATGCTGATATCAACCCCATCCTGCAGCGGCTTAGTGGTCCGGTTTGCCTCATCGGTTGCGGCGACGAGTCAGTTGATAGCTTTTAGCACTGCATTTTCAGCTTCCGGTACCTGGACTAAGGTTTCACCTCTCCCTTTCCCTGCTTAACCCCACACTCTCTTACCCACTATTTTCCCTGTAAAAGACGCTACTCATCCTAACTCTGATAACCCGACTGGTACCCCGGCGTCACTTTTTAACCCTGCAGAGGGTGTATCAGATTATTTTCATAAACCCGCTATATTTACGGATATGAACAAATGCAGTCCAGATGGGCCAATTGAAATCTGCACAACGTGTGCGCTGAGGTCAGATCCACAATGCTGCAGATTAATTTATTGAACAGAAGAGTATGAATAGATTAGAGGTTTATCATGAAAAGTTCATCGAGTGCTGAACTCTGCTGCCGGGTAATTCGTGGAAGAACCATCATGCCGTTGAAGAAAGTTGCGTTGTATCAGGTCGAATTTGAAAATGGCAGATTTGCTGTGTTACGCATTAATAACCTTCTGACGCTTCAGGAAGGCGATATTATCTCAAGAGTTAATGAAGTGTGGTCTGCAGGACCAGATATTATTCAACTTTCACCATTCGAATTTCTCGACCAGGGTGAATCAAAGCGTTATTTCACCGAGTATGAAAGATAATGCAGAGTTATCAGCACATTGAAATACATGTTACGAAGATATTGTCTCAATGAGGGATAAGGTTAAACAGTATGACTTGCTGCTGCCTGTTGATCGCAACATAAAAAGACGACGGACTTTATATAACATACAATGACTTACAGTGAGGGCATAAGACTGCCTGTCCTTTATTCTTTTTAGCTACAGACTGTCTGGAAAACTTTTTACACACCGGACACTGTGTATTGGTTTCGCTGCTGTGTAGCGCGTCGAAGAGAAAGCTCAACCAGGTCATGTCGTTATCCTCTGAAATGTTTCCCTCAGCGTAACACAGTGGAGGTAAATTAATTTTTTTATCTGTCGGCTCTGATGTTAAACAGGGCTAAGGTGAGGAGAAGGCAGCTGTTTATTTTTTTTAACTTTATTTTATCGCCATAAAAGAACGCCAGCCGGTTAATCAGGATAGCTACGAATAACGGAAACAGGACTATAATCAATATCATCTACACCTGTTTATCACCTCCAGCCCTTCTTTTGGCTCCTTTTTGTCATCCTTTCTTTTTTTCCGGATCCAGCTGCTGCGCAAGCGCAAGGAAATGAGTGTGAAAATAAAACTGACGACGTGGTTCAGCCGGGAAAGTGAATTACCCGATGAGCATTTTCCTTTGTTCCCGACTGAAGGTATTTATCAGGCCCACCGGCCAGATATTTTTTCGGCTGAACAGATGGATAACTACGGCGAAAAATTAGCGAAAACGCATAATCTGTCGGGTGGAAAATGGTCCTACCGACTGTTGCAGCAGCTGGCAGATAATGAATTGTCATTGACGCGCAGCGCAGAGATCCTGAGTGAAGGCGATAAGCGCAGCCAGACACCGGCGGCCGTCTGGATACTGGATAATTTTTACATCATTGAAGAGCAGATCCGCCTGGTCCGGCACCTGTTACCGGCAAAATTTGGTAAAGGACTGCCCATGCTGGAGGAGTCGGCTCATTACCTGCGCATCCAGGCTATCGCCGAGGAGATGATTAAGCACAGTGATGGCCGCCTGGAAACCAGCGTCCTGCATCCTTTTATCGCTGCCTACCAGCGCGTTACGCCCCTGCTGCTCGGCGAACTGTGGGCCCTGCCTGCCATGTTACGGTTTGCGCTTATCAACAATCTGGCCCGGATTGCGGCTGACGTCGCCAGGGTACATCAGGAACGTAATAAAGCGGAGCAGTGGATCAGCGATATTCTCTCCACTGCCGCCGAAGATGCGTCAAAAGTTATTCTGGTCATCGCTGATATGGCTCGCCAGAATCCGCAGGTTTCCGGCGCTTTCGTCGCTGAACTTGAACGGCGATTAAGTGGCCAGAACAATACTCTGGCGTTAACCTGGGTCGAACAACAGCTGGAAAATACCGGCCGGAAAACCTCGGAAGTCATTGAGCAGTTCAACCGGCAGCTGGCCCTGAGTCAGCTCTCTGTCAGCAACAGTATTACCGGCCTGCGGCAACTCGGCGAAATTGACTGGCAGGCCTTTGTCGAATCCGTCAGCCTGGTTGAAAAAGTCCTGCAGCAGGATCCCACCGGGACATACCCGCTGATGCATTTTGACAGTCGCGATGACTACCGCCACGTGATTGAACGTCTGGCACGGCACAGTCGGTTTGATGAACGTGAAGTCGCCCAGGCTGTGCTGACGCTGGCCAGCCAGCCTGATCTTCCCCTGCGTCAGCAGCATGTCGGCTATTACCTGCTGGATAAAGGATTTCAGCAACTGGAACAGCAGCTTGACGTTAAAGTAACGTGGCTGAACAGGAGCCGGCAGCATCTGAGCCAGACTCCTTTACTCTCCTGGTTAGGCAGCCTTTTACTGCTGACAACCGCGTTTACCGCTGAGATGCTCTACAGCACCCATCAGGCGGGCATGGCATCTTTATTGTGGTTGCTGGTGCTGCCCGCCATCATTGTCAGCAGCCAGCTAGCCTTGCAGTTGCTGAGCGAGTTAACCACCCGTAGCCGCCATCCCCTTCCCCTGCCCCGACTCGATTATTCTCTGGCGGTACCGGAGCATGACCGCACACTGGTAGTTATCCCCTGTTTACTCAGCAGCAATGAGGGAACAGACGCCCTGCTGCGCTCTCTGGAAATCTGCTATCTCGGTAACGCCTTAGCGAATATCAGTTTTGCGTTACTGACCGACTTTACCGATAGCGCCGAACAGGACCATCATCATGACGCCGCGCTTATCCGTTACGCCGTGCTGAAAACGGAAGCGCTGAATCGGCGCTACAGCGGGGGTAAATCGGATATTGCGCTGTTCTCCCTGTTACACCGTGACCGCACCCATAATATTTCTCAGGGCGTCTGGATGGGGTATGAACGAAAGCGCGGTAAGATCCATGCCCTGAATCGCTGGCTTCAGGGTGAAGAAAACGCCTTCAGCGTCACGGTAGGTGCCACGCAGACGCAGCTGCACATCGTTAAATATGTGATTACTCTCGACAGCGACACAATACTGCCGCGTGAGACAGCGCATAAGCTGATTGGCGTCATGGCCCACCCGCTCAATGCGCCGGTATTCGACGATGTCAAAAATCGGGTGGTTGAAGGCTATGCCATCCTGCAGCCTCGTCTGGCTGAAGAGATACCGGTTAACGGTCAGAGCCGCTATGCCCGGCTGTGCAGCAGCATTCCGGGGAATGATGCTTACTCCTCACTCTCATCCGATATTTATCAGGATCTGTTTGGTGAAGGCTCATTTGTCGGCAAGGGTATTTACGATGTCGCTGCCTTTAGCCGGGCGATACGCAATACCTGTCCGGAAAATCTGGTGCTGAGCCATGACCTGCTTGAGGGGTGCTATGCCCGCTCCGGTGTGGTCAGTAACGTCGTCCTGTATGAACAATATCCGGATAGTTATCTGAGCGATGTTGCCCGACGATTTCGCTGGGTGCGGGGCGACTGGCAGCTCCTTAACTGGCTACGGTTGCAGGTGCGGCAGGAAGATTGCAGTCGTCAAAAGAACCCGCTCAGTGCGCTTTCCCGCTGGAAATTAACAGACAACCTGCGCCGCAGCCTGGTGGCGCCTGCCCTGCTGATGCTGGTGTTTATGCTGTGTACGATAGTACCGAATCCAATATTCTGGGTCGGGTGCATCATGCTATTTCTGCTGCTTCCAGGACTGCCAGCGTTGGTGATCGATGGGGTGACGAAAAGTAAAACGCGTGCCTGGCGGCAGCATTTATCCATGCTGGTCACCGATGCATTTAACCGCCTCTCCCGCGCTGGCCTGGCGCTGGCCATCCTGCCTCACGAGAGTTACTGGTCGCTGAAGGCGATTATCGTGACCTTATGGCGCCTGACTATCAGCCATCGCTACCTGAACGAGTGGAAGAGCGCTTCATCACTGAAACCTGTCGAGCCTGATGTGCGCCATTTCTACCGCCGCATGTGGATTAATCCGGTAGCAGGCGCGGCTCTGGTATTCCTGACCAGCCTGAGCATGCCGTCGATGACGCATGTCGCACTGGCGCTCGCTTTATTGTGGGCGGTCGCCCCCGCGTTACTGAGCCGCATGAGCCAGCCCAAACGCGCTCAGCCAGGCAGCCTTTCAGCGGAACAGCGCCTCTTTTTGCGTCGCACCGCGCGTAAAACCTGGGCCTGGTTTAACGAATTTGCCAGCAGTGACAACAACCATTTGCCGCCGGATAATCTGCAGGAGATTCCGGAGTCGCGGGTGGCCAACCGGACCTCACCGACCAACATTGGCCTGTCGCTGCTGGCAAACCTGACGGCATGGGATTTTGGTTATATCAGCCAGAATCGGGTCATCAGCCGTACTCTCGACACCCTCGATACCCTTGATCGAATGGAGCATTTCAGAGGACATCTTTATAACTGGTATGACACCCAGACGTTAAAACCACTGAACCCACGCTACGTCTCAACCGTAGACAGCGGTAATATGGCGGCTCACCTTGTGACCCTTCAGGCTGGCCTGGCGCAGTGGAAATACCAGCCGGTGATGTCTCTCCCCTGTATCCTGGAAGGTCTCTCCGATACCTTCTCACTGCTTAAAGACCAACTGAGCGACACCCGCAGCGACATTGTGGAGCAAATCGATGCGCAGTTAAGCCTGATGCAGCGCGCTTCGCCCGTCGATTTTCACGCCGGGATGCAGGCTCTGCTGGCATTAAGCGTATTGGCAGAACAGGCTTATCTTCCGACAACGCGGGTAAACTGGCCGGCGCTTTTCCAGCAGCAGCTGGTCGATTTTACTCAGGAGTGGTCCCTCCTTTTCAGCTGGGTTAGCCCGGATGCGCCACTGCCTGCCGACATTCCGTCATTGCTGTGGCTCGCTGAGTTGAACCTGAACCGCCCCGGACTCCCGGAAAAACAGGCAGAGACTGCAATATGGGCCGCCCGCGAACGGATGGCTGCCCTGCTGGAGCTGGACAGCCGCCTTAGCGATCACGCCAGTATGGACTTCCGCTTTCTCTATTATCCGGCCACGTCTTTACTCAGCGTGGGCTATAACATGGACAGCGGTCTGCTGGACGCCAGCAAATATGACCTTTTCCCTTCAGAAGTCCGCCTGACGCACTACTTTGCTATCTCCACCAGCCAGCTTCCGGCCAAGAGCTGGTTTGTACTGGGTCGCTTATTTACTCAGCTGAATAACCAGCCCGCCGTGATGTCATGGAGCGGCTCAATGTTTGAATACCTGATGCCGCACCTGGTCATGCCGGTTTACCCCGACACGCTGCTGGAAAAGATGGCGTTATCGGCGGTCAGGCAACAAATTGTCTCGGGTAACAGCACCGATACGCCCTGGGGCGTTTCGGAATCGGGTTACGCTGCGTTTGACGTCAATCATAACTACCAGTATCGGGCATTTGGTACGCCAGAACTGGGTCTGAAACGCGGCCTGAATGACAATCATGTTGTTGCGCCCTATGCGACGCTGCTGGCGCTGATGGTGCTGCCGCAGGAGGCGACGGCTAATCTGATAAGACTTAAAAAAATGGGTGCCAGCGGTGACTACGGTTATTACGAAGCGCTGGATTTCACCGCGGATCGACTGGCTCCCGGTCAGCCATTTGCGATCGTCAAATCGTATATGGCCCATCACCAGGCGATGGGATTGCTAGCACTCTCTCACCAGCTGCTGGATGCGCCCATGGTCGCGCGCTTTATGTCCAGCGCACTGTTTCAGTCGTCGCGTTTGCTGCTTCAGGAAAAAGTGCCTGATGATATTGAGCTCTATACCCCACGCCGCAGTTTTGTCGAAAACAGTGACCCTAAACAGCAGCGCAGCATTCCCGACCAGCGTGAATTCAGTGGTTCAGATCCGCGCCAGCCACAACTTCAGCTGCTTTCCAATGCAGATTATCATCTGATGGTGACGCACGCGGGGACAGGCTACAGCCAGTGGAAGGGGCTGGCACTCACCCGCTGGCGTGCGGATAGCACCAGCAACAACTACGGAACGTTCTGTTACGTTACCGATCAGCAATCCGCCGAAGTGATTGCTCACAGCTATCAGCCGACCTGCTGCGAGCGTCCGCATTATAAAACCCGTTTCAATGATGCCGGGATTGAGTTTGACGCTTCAGGCACCACCTTCAGCATTCACACGCATATCGTGGTCTCCCCGGAAGATGATGTGGAGATCAGACGCATCACGGTCACTAACCGTTCCCGTCAGACCCGCCCGTTTGATATCACCAGCTACACCGAAGTGGTACTGGCACCAGCAGCCAGCGATATGGCCCACCCTGCGTTCAGTAATCTGTTCGTCCAGACTGAGATCGTTGACAGGCTGGAAGCGATTCTGGCTCACCGTCGGCCACGTGAAGAGAAAGAAGTGACGGCATGGATGTTTCACGCGATGGCGATACATGGCAATACCGGCCGCCAGACCTCTTTTGAAACCGACCGGGCTCGTTTTCTCGGGCGCGGCAGGACGCCAGCCGATGCTCAGGCGCTGATGCCGGGCAGTGAATTAACGGGTCAGCAGGGAGCGGTGTTAGATCCCGTGTTATCAATTCGCCAGTCAGTGACGTTAAAAGCGGGAGAGGCCGTCACCATCGATATGCTTTACGGTGTGACACTTCAGCGTGACACCACTATTGCGCTGATTGAGAAGTACCGTAACCACATCAGCGCCGATCGGGTGTTTGAACTGGCGTGGTCCCACAGTCAGGTCGCCTTGCGTCAGTTGAATATCCGCACCGAAGATACCAGCCTGTTTAATCAGCTGGCCAGTGCCGTACTGTTTTCCAGCGCCGAAATGCGTGGCGAATCAGACGCGCTGATGCAGAACCGGCTGGGCCAGGAGTCATTGTGGCGCCATGCGATTTCGGGTGATCTGCCGATTCTTCTGGTTCGGATAGAAAACATTAATCAACTCGACCTGGTCACCACGCTCATTCAGGCGCACCAGTACTGGCGACAAAAAGGACTGACGGTCGATCTGCTTATCCTGAACAGCGACCAGGGCGGGTACCAGCAGAACCTGTTCAATCAGCTCACGACCCTGATCCCTGCCGGAGATGAACGGCAGCAGGCGGACAAACCTGGCGGCATATTTATCCGCAAAAGCGAAAGTTTTTCCGCTGACGATCTGCAACTGTTGCTGAGCGTCGCGGCGGTCGTGCTGGAAGGCCGGAACGGCAGCCTCGCCGATCAGCTCAGCACGCTGTTAAAACCGGTGCGCACCCCGCCGGCTTTTGCGTTTCCATCGGTCAGTAAGACGCCGCCGCCTGCAGCCGTCACCTTTTCGCCGGAGCGGTTGCAGTTTTTTAATGGCACCGGTGGCTTCAACGAGGACGGCAGCGAATATCACATCATTCTTTCCGGCCAGCAGCAGACGCCTGCGCCGTGGTGCAATGTGCTGGCCAACAGCCAGCTTGGTACCGTCATTTCCGAGAGTGGTCAGGGCTATAGCTGGTATGAAAACGCGCATGAATATCGTCTGACGCCCTGGCACAATGACCCCGTCAGTGACAGCTCTGGCGAAGCGCTTTATCTGCGTGATGAAGAGACGGGTGATGTCTGGTCGCCCACGCCGCTTCCGGTTCGCGGCAAGGGGGATTATCTGACCCGTCATGGCTTCGGTTACAGCACGTTTGAACACACGGAGTATGGCATCAGCAGCACGTTAACGGTGTTCGTGGCAGAGGAGGTGCCGGTCAGACTTTCCCTGCTGACGCTGAGTAACCTCTCTGGCAAAACGCGTAATCTGTCGATTACCGGATACGTCGAATGGGTTCTGGGTGAGCTGGCGAGCCGCTCCGCAAGGCATGTGGTGACGTCCCCTGCCGCTATCGCCACAGGCAGCGCGGTTCTGGCCAGAAACTTTTATAACAGCACGGGCTCTGCGCGGACCGCTTTTTTTGCCGTCACAGGTACCCGGATTGCGTACAGCGGCAACCGGCTTGAGTGTCTGGGCCGTAACGGCACCACACGGCAGCCCGCGATGATGAATGTTCGTGGTCTGTCAGGTAACACCGGGGCAGGATTGGATCCCTGCGCCGCGCTGCAGACGCTGACGACACTGATTGACGGCGACAGCCGCAGCTTTGTTTTTGCCCTTGGCGTCGGTGAGGATGAGAGTGCAGTGACCGCGCTGATGCAGCAGTTCCTCTCCACCGGGGAGGCTCAGAACGAGCTGACCAGGGTTAAACAGCACTGGCACCAGCTACTGACTAAAGTGCAAATCCAGACGCCGGCAACGGAGGTCGATTTACTGGCAAACGGCTGGCTGCTGTACCAGACGCTGGCCAGCCGTTTGCTGGCGCGCAGCGGATATTACCAATCCGGTGGTGCCTTTGGTTTCCGCGATCAGTTGCAGGATACGCTGGCGCTGACCCACGCTGCCCCGCAGCGGCTGCGCGATCAGCTGTTGTTGTGTGCATCCCGCCAGTTTATCGAGGGAGATGTACAGCACTGGTGGCATCCGCCTGCTGGCCGCGGCGTCAGAACCCGCTGCTCCGACGACTACCTGTGGCTGCCCTATGCGCTGTGCCGCTATGTGCAGGCAACCGATGATATTGCGCTGCTGTCACAGCCCGTCAGCTACCTTGAAGGTCGCCTGCTGGCAGAGGACGAAGAGTCTGTCTATGAGCTTCCGGGCGTCAGTAAGATTAATGAACCGCTATGGCAGCACTGCGTTCGCGCGGTTAACCACGCCCTTAATTTCGGCCAGCACGGCCTCCCGCTGATGGGCTCCGGGGACTGGAACGATGGTATGAGTACCGTCGGGATTGCCGGCAAGGGTGAAAGCGTCTGGCTCGGCTTCTTCCTCTATACGGTTCTGGACCGCTTTGCCGCGCTGGCTGTGCGGTTCGGCGATACCGATACCGCCCGGCACTGTCTGGACAATGCGCAGGCGCTCAAAACCGCGCTTAACCATGCGGCCTGGGATGGCGAATGGTATCTGCGCGGCTTTTTTGACAGTGGCCAGACGCTCGGTTCACATGCTGACAGTGAGTGCCGGATAGACGCCATTGCCCAGAGCTGGTCGGTACTCTCTGGCGCAGGCGAGGACGCCAGATGCCGGTCAGCGATGGAGGCGCTTTATCAGCATCTGGTTGATAAGGATAACCGGCTGATTAAATTGCTCACTCCGCCTTTCGATGGCGCAGGGCCAAATCCGGGCTACATTCGCGGTTATTTACCGGGCGTCAGGGAAAATGGCGGTCAGTACACCCATGGGGCTCTGTGGGCGATTATGGCCTTTGCGGCGATGGGTGAAACAGAGCGCGCCTGGTCCCTGCTCTCTATGATTAATCCGGTTAATCATAGTGGCAATCAACAGGATATGGCGATCTACAAAGCGGAACCTTATGTGATGGCTGCGGATGTGTATGCGGCCGAAGGCCACAGCGGGCGAGGCGGCTGGACCTGGTATACCGGCTCGTCAGGCTGGACCTATCAGCTTATCAGTGAGAGTCTGCTTGGGATAAGCCGGCGCGGCAACGCGCTGTCTGTCCGGCCACAGCTTCCCGCTGACTGGTCAGAGATAAAAATTGTCTACCGTGAGGGTGAAGGGATCTACAACATCCGGGTCACTCGCGGTGACAGCACCTATCAGCTGTGGCTGGATGGCAAACGGTGTGACGGTGACGAAATAGCGCTGGAAAGCCATCGCCAGGAACATCAGGTTGAAGTCAGGCTGGGCTCTGCATCAGGTTAAGTTAAACCAGACACCCCGCCTGCATCAGCTTAAAGAGGAGATTAAGTGGCCTTTGCGAGCGGGCCGTTGAGCTGCCACCCGCGTCAGGTCGGGCAGCTCAACGGCAGCGTTCTGGTGAGTGGCGAGGGTTAATCGCCTGCCCACAATTATCTGTCGCCCTGCCCTGTTTTCCCTCGCGAAGCCCATGCTATCTTGTGGTTTTGATTTTTTCAGTGGGCAAAATTGATGACAAAGTTGCGGGTAGGGATCGTGTTTGGCGGGAAATCGGCTGAGCATGAGGTGTCGTTACAGTCGGCCAAAAATATCCTTGAGGCGATCGACAAAACCAGGTTTGACGTGGTGTTGCTGGGCATTGATAAGCAGGGACACTGGCGTCTTAACGATGCTTCAAACTTCTTACTTAACGCTGAAAATCCGGCGCTGATCGCGCTGAATCACGCCGCTGAAGATGTGGCGCTGGTGCCCGGCACAACTCAGCAGCAGATCATCACCCGTCATAACGCCCATCCGCTTTCGCAGATCGACGTTATTTTCCCTATCGTGCACGGTACGCTGGGTGAAGATGGCTCCCTGCAGGGCCTGCTGCGTATGGCCTCGTTACCCTTCGTCGGTTCCGACGTGCTGGGCTCTGCGGTCAGCATGGATAAAGATTTTACCAAACGCCTGCTGCGCGACGCCGGCCTCAAAGTCGCGCCGTGGGTGAGCGTCACCCAGGCCCAGCGTGCACAGCTGGACGCCAGCGCAGTCATTGCCCGCTTTGGTCTGCCGCTGTTTATCAAACCCGCCAACCAGGGTTCATCCGTGGGCGTCAGCAAAGTGGATAGCATTGAAGAGTTTGATGCCGCGCTGGCGCTGGCCTTCTCCTTTGACCGCAAGGTGCTGATTGAGCAGGGTATCAAAGGCCGCGAGATCGAGTGTGCGGTGCTGGGTAACGATGCCCCTGAAGCCAGCCCCTGCGGTGAAGTGGTGGTGCATGACGCCTTCTATTCGTATGACACCAAATATATCTCTGAGAGCGGTGCGCAGACGGTGGTCCCGGCAGCCATTTCATCGGAAACCAGCGATGCGATTCGTGAGGTCGCCATCAAGGCCTTTACCGCGCTGGAGTGCTTTGGCATGGCGCGCGTCGATGTGTTTTTAACTGACGACGGCGAAATTATCGTCAACGAAGTGAATACCCTGCCCGGCTTCACCAATATCAGCATGTATCCGAAACTGTGGCAGGCGGCCGGACTCAGCTATCAGGACCTGATCAGTCGTCTGATCGACCTGGCGATTGAACGCCACCAGCAGGCCAGTACCCTGAAAAGCAGCGTCAGCTGACACAACCCGGCGGCGTGGCGTTATGCCACGTCGCTGGTGATGGCACGGTAGTTAACCGGTGAGGTCTGATTGCGGCCATTGCGTTTCGACAGATAGAGATTTTTATCGGCTGCGGAGATCAGCCGGTTGATCACGCGGTGCCACTCCGTCGCCTCACCGGCACTGCCATGCGCCAGCCCCAGACTGACGGTTACCGTGGCCGTACTGCCCTGCAGCCAGAACTTCTCCTTCGCCATCTTCTGCCGGATGCTCTCAGCAAGAAAGTAGAGCTTTTCCGGATTCTGGTCGAACAGCACCACCGCAAACTCTTCGCCGCCAAAACGGCAGATGCGCCCCTCTTTACCCACGACGCGCTGCATACGGCGGGCGATCTCTTCCAGCACGCTGTCACCCGCATCATGACCAAAATTGTCATTAATCGCTTTGAAGTAGTCGACATCCAGCAGGATCACGCCCGCCCGGCGGTCCGGGAAGATCGGCTCAGCACGCAGACTTTCATAGAGGCCGGAACGCGACAACAGCCGGGTCAGGAAGTCATAGTTGGCGCGCAGCGCCAGACGCTGGTTGAGCTGGCGAATCGCATCCATGCTCACCGCCACAATCAGCGGGCTGATCGCAATGGTCGCCACGCCCAGCCGTGCCGAGGTCAGATGGGTAATCGGCAGCATATTGTCATCGCCCTGGATATTCATCACACCGTGCGAAACCAGAATGATTTCGCTAATGCCGGTGAGCAAAATCACCAGGCTGGTGAGCGGCATCGGCAGCACGATGGCGCACCAGACCAGCGCCGGAACCGGGAACGTCAGGCTGCCTGCGCCGCCCATCATCGCGCCAATCATCAGCGAAAAAATCACGGCGACAACCGGTGCCAGCTTGCGCATCTGCATAAACTGCCGGGGCGACAGCGACGCCCAGTCGCGCGTCAGCAAAAAGGGCAGCAGCATCAGCCCGGTTGAGAACTGTTCGCTGAACCATTCGCCCCAGGCCGTCACCAGCCCGCTGTTAAAATCGGCCTGCTGCGCCAGCGCCCCCCAGCTGGCGCAGGCCAGTCCGGCCAGCAGACAGGCCGGAAAAATGCGCAGCACGCTGGTTATACGCTCGCTGCCGGAGTCGTGCTGAAGATGTTTTACCAGCAGCGTCACCGCCACCAGCACAAACAGAAGATTCGCCATGTTGAGGGTAAAAGCAGAGAGCGCCCAGCCTGAAAAAACGATGTCGTTTAACACCATCGCAGCAAAGGTGGCCAGGTAATAGCGGGTCTGATGCAGAAAAGGATTCCGGACGATCACGCCAGTGACGATCGCGTTGACCGGCCAGAACAGCGACAGCTCCTGTGGAAAGCGCAGGTGTCCGCCGATAAAGCAAAACAGCAACGTGATTAAAAACAGTGAAAATGCGTTCTTCTTAACGTTGTGCTCTTCAAACAGCTGTATGCGCATACATCCGGACCTTGTCACAGAGAGGCTGGCTGTCCACGCCAGCCTGGACAGGCGCGTGGTGTCAGAATGATTAAATCCTGAATATCCTCAATGTCATCCGGCGATAAAACCTCGTTTCATGGGCTAACTCAGAAAAGTTACCGTTTTGAGGCTAAACCCATCAGATGACAGCAAAAACTGGGGCTCTATTATGCATCGCAAATAAAAAAATCGGATATCCGAGATATCCGATTTTTGCTGTTCTGACGACTTTACCGTTGCGCTAAACGCTATTTTACGGCAACCGGCCACTGACTCAGGCGAATGCCGCGTTTGTCGGCATTATCGCCAAAATCTTTCAGCACCGCTTTGACGTCGGGATCGATATATTCCGCATTGTCGTTATCGACGATGACCACGCTGTTCTCCGGGATCTCATCCAGCAATCCCTGCAGCTTTGGATTGTGCATAAAGGTCAGGTTCTGCTGAAAGCGCAGCACGTAGTGGTCGTCATAGCGGGTGAGCTGCAGCGCGTTGCGATGGCTTTTATAGATGCTATAGAGGATCTGCGTGGCGATGCCGATACCAATCCCGACCAGCATGCCCAGCGTAATAATACCGACGATGGTGGCCAGAAACGGCACGTACTGCTGGGCGCCCATCCGGAACTGCTCAATAAACAGTTTGGGTGTCGCCAGCTTGTAGCCGGTATAGAGCAGCACGGCAGCGAGGCTGGCCAGCGGAATGGCGTTCAGCATCTCACTGAACCACATACCGCAAATCAGCAGCAGCACACCGTGAATGAAGATCGACAGTTTGGTCTGCGCGCCCGCACTGACGTTAACCGAACTGCGCACGATCACCGCCGTTATCGGCATCGCGCCAAGGAAACCGGCCGCCAGGTTACCGATGCCCTGCGCGAACATCTCTTTGTTAGGCGATGGCGCGGGCGTCTGAGGACGCAGTTTTTTCAGCGCCTCCTGACTCAGCAGCGTTTCCAGACTGGCGACCAGGGCTAAGGTTACCGCAACAACCCAGACCTGCGGATTCTGCCAGGCCATCCAGTCGGGGGTTTCCAGCTCTGCTACCAGCGCGGAAATGCTGTCAAAAGCGGGCAACGAAATACGCGCCAGACCGCTGGTCATCTCCGGGAACAGCCGTCCACCCACGACGGTAGCAAGGCAGCCTATCAGCACGGCAATCAGCGGCCCAGGGATCCAGGCCAGCGCTTTGATCCGCTTCACCGGTGCGGTGGTCCAGAGACATAAAATGGCCAGGCCGACACCCGCTACCGCTACCGCAGGCAGCGAGAAGGTCATCTCACCGGTCACCAGTGAAACCAGCTCCGCATCGCCCGCGGCTCCCAGCGCCACCGGGATCTGCTGCATGATCAGCAACAAGCCGATCGCTGCCAGCATCCCTTTGATGACGCTGCCCGGCACCAGCGAAATAAACCGTCCGGCACGCAGCAGGCCAAACAGACATTGCAGTGCTCCGGCGATAATCAGCGCGGTGAGAAAGGCGGAAAAACTGCCCAGAGACGCCATTGAGGCGACGACGATGGTGACAAGGCCTGCCGCCGGGCCGCTGACGGCAAACCGGGACGGACTCAGTGATGTGACCACCAGGCCGCCAATCACACCGGTCAGCAGACCGGCAAACGGCGGTAATCCGCTGGCCTGTGCGATGCCAAGACAGAGCGGTAAGGCGACCAGAAACACCACCAGACCCGCAGGAATATCACGACGCAGGGTATCGAGGTTCATAATGAAGGTTCCTCTGCAGATTGATGAATCAGCTCTTTAAGATGGCCGGAGCGCAGGTCATACACACAACCAAACACCTCCAGTTCCTGGCCCGATTGCCAGATTTGCCGGACCGGTTCAGATTTCACCAGTCTGGCGAATTGCGCCTTAACGTTGGCCTCAACCAGCCGATCGAGCTGTTCACCCGGCTCCGCGTCTGAAGGGGGGCTTTCCGCCAGGCCATGCTGAATGTCATGACGCAACGTCTGAATGCGTCTCGCCAGCGCGCTCTCCTGCCCGTCCAGCACGCTGCCCGGCAGATTCTGCGCGGCTTCCACCCCACCGCAGCCATAGTGGCCGCTTAATACAATGCGTTTTACACCGAGAAAAAAGAGCGCGTATTGCAGCACGCTCAGTAAATTGTCATCGTCCTCAATCACCATGTTGGCGATATTACGATGCACAAAGAGTTCGCCAGGATGGGAGCCGGTTAAGACTTCTGCCGGAACGCGACTATCAGAACAACCTATCCAGAGTGAGTGCGGCTTTTGCTGATGAAGGAATTTTTTAAAGTAGTCTGGATTACGCTGGCGGCGCTGTAATGCCCAACTGCGATTTTTCGCTAATAAGGGTTTAAGTGTCGTCACAATCATCTTCTCTCTACTACCGGGATGTCGCATCCTGGCTAACCACAAAGTGTATCGGCTCACAAATAAAGCGTGAGCCGCCAGGTAAATAAGAACTGAGTCACAGAAAAAGGTTATAGCCGCTAACCATTACCAATGCACGAGCAATATTTCACAGCACTTTAACATCATGCTATTTGTCAATATGTCGTCAGTAAGAGTCAGGGGTGAGTAAATTTAATTAAGCAGCAGAGAAGTGAAATAATTAGCGGTAATCATTTTAAGTTCAATAATATCAATAGATTAAAATATAAAATATAATAAACTAAAGTTATTGCTGACAAAAAAATACAATCATTAACCAAGGGGATATTCACTGCCATACCAACCGGCCTGCTTTTTACCAGGAATACTCTTAATTAAAAAATTAACCATTAGCACGATCAACCGGCTTAATTGCTGATAGCCAGTCAGATATGCCTGATTTTAGATAAGAATGAAGCAAGAGATAATTAATTTAATTTGCAGCAAAATAGTGACGGGAGAAAGTAAATCAGGACCATGTTTTAACAGAGCCTGACACGGTCAGGCTCTTTTTCTTGACGAATTATTTACCGTTCCAGCTTTGCAGGCGCGATTCCCGCACAGACAGCTGCTGTTCGAGCGTCAGTTTATTGTAGTTTTCCGCCATTCCGCTCTCCCAGTCGCCGTAGAGCGGATTCGGCAGCACGATGAACTGCGTTCCAAACTGCTGATGGTTAAAATTCACAAAATCACGACGCGTCTGATTACCCTGATGCCAGGTCGCGCCACCAAAATCGTTGAGGTTATCGCCAACGTAGAGCACCACGTTATAGCCGGCATTTTTAATGGCATCGAAACGCGCCTGCTTATTGGAGCTGTCAGTATTCAGACGTACCGTTTTATCGCTGACGTTGGGGAAGCCAAGCTGCTGCATGTTAGCGACCGTGGCCGCGTAATCTTTCTGATCGCGGTTCGACACATAGAACAGCGTGCCGCCATTCTGTGTGACATGACGCGCAAACTCTATCGCGCCCGGCACCGCTTTCGCCTGCCGCGCCTGTGTCCAGGCTGACCAGGTTTTGCTGCTGAACGGCTGGCCGTTCTTCGCCTGCCACGCGCTGTAGGCGCTGTTATCCAGCATCGTCTCATCCAGATCGACAATCACCGCTTTGGGTTTGCCGGTCAGCGAGGGGGCCTGATCAAACGCCATACGCGCGGTATTAAATGCCTGCCAGGTCAGCGCCTGATATTCACCAGACTGCTGGAACCAGTTTACCGCCAGCACCGATTGCTGGCCGAGTTGCTGTTGCGCGGTCTGATGTGTCGACGAGGCGCAGCCGGTAAGCAGCAGCGCGACCAGTCCGGATGCAGCCAGTTTTGCGGAGGTTTTCATCATTTCATCCTTAAGGTGAGAAAGGTCTGAGGAGAAGCTTCAAAAATGTAGCAGTTAACGTAAGCTGTGGGCAGCCCAACGCACGCTGTTATAACAGGAGATTCCTATGGCCGTGATCCCGCGCTCGCCATTGCTCGATTCGCTGGAGTGGCTCGAATATGCGTTTCAGCCAGCCGGAGAGCCACCACCCGCTGAGGCCGCCTATGGACATCAGCGCCACAGCGCGACCGTGGTCACCGATATTGAGAACATCCCACCCAAAAGCTGCGAGTCTGATGGCGTGATTGGCAGCGGGACGCGCCCGGTGGCGGTCTACACCGCCGACTGCCTGCCAGTGCTGTTCGCCGATCGCCAGCAGCGGATCGTGGCCGCGGTTCATGCCGGACTCAAAGGTACGCTGGCGGGTGTGCTGACCCGCGCGGTTGAAAAACTGTGCGAGCAGGGCTGTGAGCCGCAGAACCTGATGGTGGCGATCGGTCCGGCGATGGGCCCCTGCTGTTATGAACTGGCCGAACCGCAGCTGGCGGAGATTGCGCAGAACCCGGCATTGGCCAGCGGGCTGCGCTGGCACCAGAACCAGCCGGTTAATCCTCTGGCGCAACGTCCACAGGCCGCTGCCCGCCAGCAGGGTGTCTGGTTCGATCTGCCTGCGCTGGCGACGCAGTTGCTGATAAACGCGGGTGTGCCGGCTTCGCAGATCGATAACGTCAATGTCTGCACCTACTGCATGGCCGAAAGCGGTTCAAGCTACCGCTTCAATACCCACCATGGCAGCGGCTATCACTCCCGCTATTCGTGGATCCGTCGACGTTAATGGGTTTTCTGGCACCGCGCTGACAGCATGTAGCGGAACCTGAACAGCGACGGGCGCTGACGCCTGTCGCAAAGCTACGCGGGCCACGGATGGCGGTCTTAACCTCTTTGCGCAAGGCACGGGCGACCTCCGCCCACTCTTAGTTACTCACCTCACTCCCCTGCCGTTGTTTATGATTTCACTCACACCCTGACATTCTTTCACTTTTTTTTAACGCAGAAGTGGCTAGAGTGAACTCATCCGACCACTTTACCGTGAGTGACTATCATGTCCGTCAATCCTGACTATCCTGCGCTGTTTACGCCGCTGGACCTTGGCTTTACCCGACTGAAAAACCGCTTTCTGATGGGGTCGATGCACACCGGACTGGAAGAACACCCGGATGGCGCAGCCCGGCTGGCGGCTTTCTACGGCGAGCGGGCGCGTGAAGGCGTCGCGCTGATCGTCACCGGCGGCATCGCCCCCAATGCCCAGGGTGTCACCACCGCGCATGGCGCGATGCTCACCGACGAGACGCAATGTGACTGGCACCGGCAGATCACGGAGGCGGTGCATCAGCATCAGGGCAAAATCGCCCTGCAGATCCTGCATACCGGTCGTTACAGCTATCAGCCCGATCTGGTTGCGCCCTCGGCACGCCAGGCGCCGATTAACCCGTTTACGCCACAGGCGATGAGCGAGGCGGCGATTGAACAGACCATTGATGACTTTGCCCGCTGCGCCCGACTGGCACAGCAGGCGGGCTACGATGGCGTGGAGATCATGGGTTCCGAAGGCTACCTGATTAATCAGTTTCTGGTAAAGCACACCAATCAGCGCACCGACCGCTGGGGTGGCGACTTCCGGCAGCGGATGCAGTTCGCGCTGGCGATTACCCGCGCCGTTCGCGCCGCGACCGGTGACGCCTTTATCATCATCTTTCGGTTGTCGATGCTCGACCTGATCGAAGAGGGCAGCACGCTGGAGGAGACGCTGTTGCTGGCGGGCGAACTGGAGCAGTGCGGCGTCACGCTGTTTAATACCGGTATTGGCTGGCACGAGGCGCGCATCCCGACCATCGCCACCTGCGTGCCGCGTGCGGCCTTTGCGTGGGTGACGCAGCGCCTGCGTGAACAGGTGAAGGTGCCGGTCATCGCTACCAATCGCATCAACCATCCCGCCGTCGCCGAGCAGCTATTGCAGTCCGGCTGCGCCGATATGGTGTCGATGGCGCGCCCTTTTCTCGCCGATCCCGCCTTTGTCACTAAAGCACAGCGCGGTGAACCGGACAGCATCAACACCTGCATTGCCTGTAATCAGGCCTGCCTTGATCAGGTGTTCGCCGGTAAAATCACCTCCTGCCTGGTCAATCCGCGCGCCTGCCATGAGTCGCTGATGCCGGTCATCGCCAGCACCGCCCCGCGCAGGCTGGCCGTAGTGGGTGCCGGTCCGGCCGGCATGGCGTTTGCGCTACAGGCGGCGCAGCGCGGCCATCAGGTAACACTCTATGAGGCCGCGCCGGAGATAGGCGGCCAGTTCAATATTGCCCGGCTGATCCCTGGCAAATCGGAGTTCAGCGAAACGCTGCGCTATTTCCGGCATGAGCTGGCAGCCGCAGGCGTGACGGTTCAGACAGGCAGTCGGGTGACGGCGGATCAGCTGAGTGACGCCGATGAAGTGGTGCTGGCGACCGGCATTCAGCCGCGTACGCCCGATATTCCGGGCATCGACCACCCCAGCGTGCTGAGCTATCTGGAGGTGCTGCGCGATAAGCGCCCGGTGGGGAAACGGGTGGCGATTATCGGCGCAGGCGGTATTGGCTTTGATGTGGCGGAGTATCTGTCACAGCCATCCCATGACGAGGATCTGGCGGCGTTTTATGCCGAATGGGGCATCGACCACAGCCTGACGCAGCGTGGCGGCGTGATGAAACCCGAGCCCCCTGCCGCACTACGGCAAATCTGGCTGCTGCAACGCCGATCGGGAAAACCGGGTGCAGGGCTGGCAAAAACCACCGGCTGGATCCATCGCGCCAGTCTGCAGGCGCAGGGCGTTGAGATGTGGGGCAGCGTTGAGTATCTGGCGATTGATGACAGCGGCCTGCATCTGCGGCGCAACGGCGAAACGCTGTTGCTGGAGGTCGATAATGTGATTATCTGTGCCGGACAGGAGCCGCAGCGCGAACTGGAAGCCGCGCTGCGTGCAAAAGGACAGAGGGTGACAGTCATCGGCGGTGCAGATGTGGCGCAGGAGCTGGATGCGCGCCGTGCGATTGCGCAGGCGACGCAGCTGGCATTAACCGTCTGACTAGCGCATTTTCACCGCGCGCAGCACCACGAACTTCTGGTTAGAGGCGATCAGCGTACAGTTACCAAACAGCTTCTTCAGCTTGTGGTGATAATCGAGGTGGCGGTTGCCGACAATACGCAACTCGCCGCCATACTGAAGGCAGCGTTTGGCATCGCGGAACATCTGCCATGCCAGGTGATCGGTCACCGCGTGCTGCTGGTGGAACGGCGGGTTGCACAGCACCGCGTGCAGCCGATCTGACGGATAGCCGCTCAGCACGTTGTTCACCAGGAACTGACAGCGTGACAGATCCTCAGGACGGTTCACTTCCACGTTAAGCTTGCTGGAAGCGACCGCCATGTAAGACTCATCAAGGAAATGCACCTCGGCCTGCGGGTTCTGCTCCAGCGCCACCAGTCCCACCACGCCGTTACCACAGCCGAGATCGACAATCTCGCCCTCAATGTTTTCCGGCAGATGCTGCACAAAGAGCCGTGCGCCGATATCCAGCGAAGCGCGCGAGAAGACGTTGGCGTAGTTGTGAATCTGATAAGGGGTGCCATCCAGCGGCCAGACCAGCGTCGGCGTGGCCTCACGCAGTTCAGGCTTGCTGAACTGGCTGTAGATCAGACGCGCTTTTTTCCACGCCAGTGAGGTTTTGGTTTCACCAATGATCTGTTCGAACAGCTGCAGCGTAGAGTTATGGATCTCTTTGGCGCGCGCCGCCGCCAGAATCACCGTATCAGGCGTGACGACTTCGCGAATGGCGCGCAGCTGGTGCTCCAGCAGCGCCAGGGTTTTAGGCACCTTGATCAGCACAGCCGCAGGTGAAGCAGGCAGTTCAGCCAGGCTATCAACAAAGTGAACGTCGCTGTCATCCAGCCCATTAAAGGTCAGATTCTGACGGGCGGCCTGCTGGCTCAGCCAGGAGTCGCTGACGTGCCAGACGGGACGCGAATTCAGGGCGCAGGTTAAGGCCCCGAAACTGTCGTTGAAGACCAGCACCGGCCCCTCTGGCAGCGCCTGCTGTAACAGATATTCATCAGCCGCATCCCAGGCTTGTAATGGACTTTCGTCACGCATCTGCGGGAAGCGATGCAGGATCAGTGTGCGATCGTTCAGTTCAAGTTGGCTCATGAATTCTCCGGCGTGGTACACTTTGGTTGATTTTCGCCCCAAAATCGGGGGCGCAGTATACTGTCTTTCGCCTGGAATCCCTAATGTCCTCACTGATCTACCTTCAGGGTTATCCTGCCCCCCTTCTTGAGCAGGTTCAGTCGTTGATCGCCCATCAGCGCTTAGGTGCGTTCCTGCAGGAACGTTATCCTGACACTCATGACGTGATGAGTGATAAAGCGCTGTATGACTACACGCAGGCGCTGAAAAATCGCTATATGCGCAATGCGCCGCCGATCAGCAAAGTGATGTGGGATAACAAGATTAAGGTGATGAAGCATGCACTCGGGCTGCACACTGCCATCTCGCGGATTCAGGGCGGTAAGCTTAAGGCGAAAGCGGAAATCCGTATCTCGACCTTTTTCCGCCTCGCGCCAGAGCCGTTTCTGCGGATGATCGTGGTGCATGAGCTGGCACACCTTAAAGAGAAAGATCACGATAAGGCGTTCTACCAGCTCTGCTGCCATATGGAGCCGGATTATCACCAGCTCGAATTTGATGCGCGACTGTGGATGACGGACCAGGCGATGCGCGGCAACGCGGCTTAAAGAAACTCCTGCGCTTTCTGAATCAGGCTGGTTTTGGTCAGCGCGCCCAGAAAGCGCCGTTCCTGCGGATTGTTGAGCACCGGCAACCGCTCCAGCGTCACCGCCGCAAAGGCTTCCCATCCCTCACGCATACTCTGATTCTGATACACCACCGGGAAATCCTGATCCATCACGCACTGCACCGGTGAGTCGAGGGTGATCTCCTGGGCCAGCACCCGGCGCGAAATTTCATGAATCGAGACCACACCGAGGAAAGCGCCCGCGGCGTTGATCACATAAACATAGCGTTCACGCTTCAGGGAGCTGACCGCCAGCGCCTGCCCCACCGACTCCTCCGGCTGCAACGCCGCACCCGCAATAATCAGCTCGGCAATGCGCATGTTATCGAAATCATATTTCGCTTCTGAACGGCTGAAGTGATGACTCACGACCGGATAAGTACTGGCGGATTGCAGGCGATAGACCACCATCGACGCCAGCACGGTAGCGATCATCAGCGGAAACAGCAGGCTGCTGTTGAGCGTCATCTCCAGCACCATCAGCATCGCCATCAACGGCGCCTGACTGACCGCCGCCAGCACCGCCGCCATACCAATCGCGGCATAGAGCAGCACATTGCCGAGCGGCAGATGCAACGCCGCCCCCACCGTCGCGATGATCACCCCCAGCAGCGCGCCAATCAGCAGCGAAGGGGTAAAGAGTCCGCCGACGGCGTTCGAGCCTACCGACAGGCTGGTAGCAAGGGTTTTCAGCACCAGCAGCAGCAGCAGACCCGGCAGCAGGTAGTGCCCTGCCATCACTTTGACGATCACCTCGTAGCCGTTGCCGAGGATATCAGTGGAGATCAGCGCCAGTAAGCCGACCGCAAAACCGCCCGCCCCGAGGCGCAGCGGCAGGGAGGCGACCCGGCTGAACAGCACTTTGCTGCGGGCGATGCATTTAATCACGATCCAGCCCGCCAGACCGGCGCACAGACCAATCACCACCGTCATCAGCAGGCTGCTGAGATCCATGGCGAAGTTCGCGTCTGCCAGCGGATAGAGCGCGCTGCGAAAACCCAGCGTCCACATGGTCATCACCGCCGTGGCGGCAGCGATGATCAGGGGGATCAGCCGCTGCAACGCAGAAATGCCGAAGGCGATTTCCGCCACAAAAATCGCCGACGCCAGTGGCGCATGGTAAACCGACGCGAGGCCCGCCGCCGCGGCCATCGCCACCACGTCACTGTTTTTCAGGTTAAGTGAGGCCGGTAACAGGCGACCAATCGCACTGCCGCACAGTGCCGAGAGCTGCACCATCGGCCCCTCTTTACCTATCGACGCGCCGCTGCCGATACTGGCAATCGACGATAAGGCGCGGAACAGTGAGGTCCGGGTCGGCACCGCATCCAGCCGGGCGTTGATCACTTCAAGGTAATCCGTTTTCACCGTCTGCTGCTGCTCGATGGCAACGGCATAACGCAGAAAATAGCCCGCCAGTACGCCGCCCGCCCCCACCAGCAGCGGCCAGAAGATCCACGGCCAGAGATGCAGGGATTCGGTTATTTCGCCACTGCGGGCAAACAGCAGATGGTTGATCAGTTCAATCACGCCGCGGAAAGCCAGCGTCACCAGCGACGCCGCACACCCGACCGGAATGGCGATCAGAAGTGTGGTCCAGTTTAATGCGTGCTTACTTGCTTTCACCTGCGCTCCCTGGTTGGTACATAAACATCATCGCTTCCGCATATTATTGGAATGCGGATCGCAGGATCAATCCCTGCCCGCCCGGCACCATTGCACAGCGTGGGTGAGATGTTACTCTGCCGCTTTACAGCTGCCGGAGAGATGACGTGATTCGTTTTGCCATTGTGGGAACAAACTGGATTACACGCCAGTTTATTGATGCCGCTCATGAAACCGGAGCGATGAAGCTCTGTGCGGTCTATTCACGCAGTCAGCAGCAGGCTGAGGCCTTTATCGCCGATTATCCCTGCAAACAGACCTTTACCTCACTGGAAGCGCTGGCCGCCAGCCCGGAGATCGATGCGGTCTATCTGGCCAGCCCCAACGCCCTGCACTGCCAGCAGGCGCTGCTGTTTATGTCGCACGGCAAGCATGTGATTTGCGAAAAACCGCTGGCCTCTAACCTGGCAGAAGTGGAGCAGATGATCGCCTGCGCCCGTGAGCATCAGGTGGTGCTGTTTGAGGCGTTTAAAACTGCCAGCCTGCCGAATTTTCTGCGGCTGCAGCAGGCACTGCCTGACGTGGGTAAACTGCGAAAAGCGCTGCTGAATTACTGCCAGTACTCCTCACGCTACCCACGCTATCTCAACGGTGAGAACCCCAATACATTTGATCCGCGCTGGTCGAATGGCTCAATTATGGATATCGGTTATTACTGTCTGGCCTCGGCGGTGACGCTGTGGGGCGAGCCAGATCGCGTGCAGGCCAGGGCGACTTTGCTTGTGAGCGGCGTGGACGCGCACGGCGTGGTGGTGCTGAGTTACGGTGATTTCGATGTGACGATTCTGCATTCGAAGGTGAGTGATTCCAGCCTCCCCAGCGAGATTCAGGGTGAAGCGGGCGCGCTGGTGATAGAGAAGTTATCGGAGTGCCAGCAGCTGACTTTTGTGCCGCGGGGCGCGGAAAAGCAGACGCTGAGCCAGCCGCAGCATATCAACACCATGCTGTATGAAGCCGCCGCTTTTGCCCGGCTGGTTGAGCAGCGCCAGGTGGACCACCCTTCGCTTGAGGTTTCGCGGATTACTGCATCGCTGCTGACTGAGATACGCCGCCAGACCGGTGTGATCTTCCCGGCCGACCAGGCTGCTGTGTAAATATTTCTAAATATGTCTGAGAGGTGTTGCTTCCTGTGCGGCTAAACCGTAACTTACCCTCCTGCAAAGGGGAGTAACTTGTAAGCTGATTGATCGTCATTACGATGCGAAAGCATCCGGTCATCAGGCAACCCGGAATCAATTTCTGTGTTGTAAGTGAGACCTTGCCGGAAGGCGAGGTTTGCTTACACAAAAATAAGCGGCTGACGTCTTCTGACTTCAGCCGTTTTTTTATTTTTCGGACAGGATACGAATATGCAAACTGTGGGTACGCCTTTACTGTGGGGCAGCTTTGCGGTTGTTGTGCTTATCATGCTGGCTATCGACCTGCTGTTGCAGGGACGCCGTGGCGCGCAGACCATGTCTTTCAAGCAGGCGGCCGTCTGGTCGCTGATCTGGGTTTCAGTCTCACTGCTGTTCAGCGCCGCCTTCTGGTGGTATCTGGAGGGCGGCGCGGGACGTGAAGTCGCTAACACGCAGACGCTCGCCTTCCTGACCGGTTACGTGCTGGAAAAAGCGCTGGCGGTGGATAACGTCTTCGTCTGGCTGATGCTGTTCAGTTACTTCTCTATTCCGGCCAATCTGCAGCGCCGGGTGCTGATCTATGGGGTATTAGGCGCTATCGTGCTGCGTACCATCATGATCTTCGCCGGTAGCTGGCTGGTCACGCAGTTCAGCTGGATCCTCTATGTGTTCGGTGCCTTCCTGCTGTTCACCGGTGTGAAAATGGCGCTGGCGAAAGAGGATGACAGCGCGGTGGGCGAAAAACCTGTGGTGCGCTGGCTGCGTAAGCATCTGCGCATGACTGACGATCTCGACGGCGAGAAGTTCTTCACCCGCAAAAACGGCGTGCTGTTTGCGACGCCACTGCTGCTGGTGCTGATCATGGTAGAAATCAGCGACGTGATCTTTGCGGTCGACAGTATCCCGGCGATCTTCGCCGTGACCACTGACCCGTTTATCGTACTGACCTCAAACCTGTTCGCTATCCTGGGTTTGCGTGCCATGTACTTCCTGCTGGCAAACGTGGCGGAACGGTTCTCGATGCTGAAGTATGGCCTGGCGATTGTGCTGGTGTTCATCGGCTTTAAGATGCTGATTGTCGACATCTACCATATCCCGGTCGGTATCTCGCTGGGTGTGGTCGGTGCCATTCTGGCATCAACCCTGCTGATTAATGCCTGGGTTAACCGCAAAAGAGACCAGAAAAAGCTCGCACCATAATTACCTGCAGGGGCAGCCGATGCCCCTGTTTTATTTTGTGGCAGCCTGTCACGCCATTTCATCCCTCTGTCACACTTCCACTATCCAGCATAATAAAAATCTGACCTGCTCCACAGTGACAGAACTTTCTCTTTTCTCGTCCGATCTTTTCCTTATACTCCGCCGGGCAAACCGTTTTAGCCGATGCAAAACATCGCGTCTGAAACTACATCCGCGACAAAATATAGAAAATATTATGCAGAAAACTCTCTCCGCACGTCTGGGCACGCTGCTCGCCGGAAGCCTGGTGAAGCAAATCATGATTGGGCTGATCGCCGGTGTGGCGCTCGCCTGGATTTCACACGATGCCGCTATCGCGGTCGGTCTGCTGGGTGAACTGTTTGTCAGTGCGCTGAAAGCAGTCGCGCCATTGCTGGTACTGATGCTGGTGATCGCCTCGATTGCCAACCACCAGCAGGGCCAGAAGAGCAATATCCGGCCGATTATTATGCTTTATCTGCTGAGCACCTTTTTCGCGGCGGTGGTCGCGGTGGTCTTCAGCCATCTGATCCCGCAGACGCTGACGCTGGCGGTGGGCACCACGGAAATCACACCACCATCCGGCATTACCGAAGTGTTACGCGGACTGCTGATGAGCATGGTGTCGAATCCAATCACGGCCCTGATGAACGCCAACTACATCGGCATTCTGGTGTGGGCAATTGGTCTCGGGCTGGCGTTCCGTCACAGCAGTGACACTACCCGCGCCTTTCTCAATGATGCCTCTCATGCGGTGACCTGGCTGGTACGCTGCGTGATTCGCTGCGCGCCGATTGGTATTTTCGGTCTGGTGGCCTCGATCCTCGCGTCTACCGGCTTTGGCGCGCTGTGGCAATATGCGCATCTGCTGGCGCTGCTGCTGGGCTGTATGCTGCTGATGGCGCTGGTGGTGAACCCGCTGCTGGTGTTCTATAAAATCCGTCGCAACCCCTATCCACTGGTCTTCACCTGCCTGCGCGAAAGCGGCGTGACCGCCTTCTTTACCCGCAGTTCTGCCGCCAACATTCCGGTGAATATGGCGCTGGCGAAACGTCTGGATCTGGATGAGGATACCTATTCGGTGTCGATTCCGCTGGGCGCAACCATCAGTATGGCGGGGGCATCGATTACCATTACCGTGCTGACGCTGGCGGCGGTGCATACGCTGGGGATCAGCATTGATGTGCCGACGGCGATTCTGCTGAGTCTGGTGGCATCACTCTGTGCCTGTGGTGCATCTGGCGTGGCGGGCGGTTCGCTGCTGCTGATCCCGGTGGCCTGTAACATGTTCGGCATTCCGAATGATCTGGCAATGCAGGTGGTGGCGGTCGGCTTTATTATCGGCGTCCTGCAGGATTCGGCGGAAACCGCGCTGAACTCTTCAACCGATATTCTGTTTACCGCCGCCGTCTGTCAGGCAGAAGCGGAGCGCGAAACCAGCCGGGCTTAACCTTTCAGATAGCTCAAAAGCTCAAAGAGTGGGTGGCAGAGTCCGAAGAGCAAAGCGTCCCGCGCCAGGGAAGGCGCGGGCCGAGCGAGCAGGGATGCTTTAAGCGACTTTGCGATCGGACTCTGCCACCCACGAAGGGCACAGGATTAACCGACGGTAATAACAACATCAGGATCGCCATTGTTTGCCTGACAAACTATAGCGTCACACCGCTTTTGAAAATCGCCAGCTCGCGGAAATCGTTCTTCTCGTTGTTGGTCGACTGACCGCTGGCAATCGCCACAATGCTGTCGACAAAGTCTTCCAGCATCGCATCCATACTCATTCCCTCGATCAACCGTCCGGCATTAAAGTCGATCCAGTGCGGTTTCTTCTCCGCCAGCGGCGTATTGGTGGCCAGCTTCACCGTCGGCACAAAACCGCCATAAGGTGTGCCGCGTCCGGTACTGAACAGCACCATGTGACAACCGGCACCTGCCAGCGCACTGGTGGCGACCGCATCATTACCCGGCGCACTCAGCAGATTCAGCCCCGGCGTTTTTAACCGTTCGCCATACTTCAGCACATCGACCACCTGGCTCTGCCCCGCTTTCTGAGTACAGCCCAGCGACTTCTCCTCCAGCGTGGTGATACCGCCCGCCTTGTTACCTGGCGACGGGTTTTCATAGATCGGCTGCTGGTGATCGATAAAATACTGTTTGAAATCGTTGATCATCGCCACCGTTTTGCTGAAGGTCTCCTCGTCGCGACAGCGACTCATCAGAATCCGTTCTGCGCCAAACATTTCCGGTACTTCGGTCAGTACGGTCGTGCCGCCATTGGCGATCATCTGGTCCGAGAAACGTCCCAGCAACGGATTGGCGGTGATGCCAGACAAACCATCTGAACCGCCGCACTCCAGACCAAACTTCAGCTCGCTGAGTTTGCCCGGCTCGCGCTGGTCGTGACGCATTTTTTCATACAATGCGTGCAGCCGCTCCAGCCCGGCTTCCACCTCATCGTCATGCTGCTGGCACACCATAAACTCGACCCGGTCGCTTTCAAACGCGCCGAGGGTGTCACGGAAGGCATCAACCTGATTGTTTTCGCAGCCGAGACCAATCACCAGCACCGCGCCAGCATTAGGATGGCGCACCATATTCTGCAGCATGGTGCGGGTATTTTCGTGATCCTGCCCCAGCTGCGAACAACCGAAGGTATGGCTGAACAGGAACGCGCCATCGATATCTTCTGCCTCCTGCGTCTCCTTCAGGAAACGCTGCAGGATCTGACGTGCAATGCCGTTGACGCAGCCGACGGTTGGCAGGATCCACAGCTCATTGCGGATGCCAACCTCGCCGTTAGCACGACGATAGATCTGCACCTCACGGTCACCCGGCTGCGGCGGCAGCGTCACAAATTCGGGCTGATACGCATACTGATCCAGATCGCTGAGATTGGTGCGGGCGTTCTGCGAATGGATTAACTCACCGGCGGCCACAGGCTGCGTGGCATGGGCAATCGGCAGCCCATATTTGATCACCAGCTCATCCTGCGCGATAGGCTGCAGGGCAAATTTATGCCCGCGTCCGACCGCCTGTTGCACCGCCACACTCAGTGGCGGCAGCTCTATCATGGCGCCCGCGTCTAAATCACGTAACGCCACGGCGACATTGTCGCGGGGATCAATTTTAATTGCGTCTTGCATAGCGTTATCTCAGTTGGCTCAGCGCCTCACGCATTCCGTGGGCGATGATATTTTGCAGGTGTTGGGTGACAGCCGCAGCCAGTCCGGGCTGACGGGTTAAATCTTCACCCCAGTGTTGCGCGTCGCTGAGTACGCCGTTCACCAGCTGTTGCGGTGACAGCTGATCCGCATCAAGTGCTTTCCAGGCGTCGGCGTAGCGCTGTAACCACTGCGGCTCGTCCTGCAATGGCCAGCTCTTGCCGGCTGACTCGCCGCGATAAAAAGCGATCAGCGCAGCCAGCGCAAAGGTGATGTGTGCCGGCCACTCGCCGGTTTGCTGATGCGCGGCAAGGAGTGGAGTCAGCAGACGGGTGCGGAATTTGGTCATGCCATTAAGGGCAATCGACAGCAGCGCGTGGCGAATAAACGGATTGCGGAAACGACGCTGTACCGCATCGGCAAACGCGTGCAGTTCATCGGCAGGCAGATCCAGCGTCGGGATCACTTCGTGACGCAGCAGGTTATCCACAAATCCGGCGATAGCCGGATCGGCCATCGCCTCTCCCACACTCTCAATACCGGCCAGAAACGCGACCGGTACCATTGCAGTGTGCGCGCCATTGAGAATGGCCACTTTTTGCGCTTTATAGGGCGCAATGTCATCCACATGCCGAACCTGCGGCGACAGCGCCGCCAGCTTCAGTTCATTAAACAGCGCCGACGGCCCCTGAATCACAAACTGATAGTAGACTTCGCCCGCCACCAGATAGCGATCTTCATAACCCAGCTCGCGTTGTAGCGGCTCGCTTTCCGCCGGGAAGCCGGTGACGATGCGGTCGACCAGGGTGTTATAGAACGCGCAGTGCTGATGAACCCAGGTTTTAAATTCGGAGGGCAGATGCCACTGATCGGCGTAGCGCAGCACCAGATCGCGCAGCGTGTCGCCGTTATGGTCAATCAGCTCGCACGGCACCACCAGCCAGCCCCGGTCGCTGGCGCCATTGAAGTGGGAATAGCGCGCCCACAGCAGCTGCGTCAGTTTGCCAGGGAAACTGCTGGCAGGCTGATCGGTAAGCTGATCCGTGCCGACAAAGGCGATGCCCGCTTCGGTGGTATTGGAGAAGACCATGCGCAGATCCGGATTACGGGCCAGCGCCATAAACTCGCCGAACTGCTGCCAGGGCTGGATTTCACGGTTGAGACTGCGGATCAGCCGGGTTTCGCTGACCTGCTCGCCCTGATCGTTCAGCCCGCGGATCAGTGTGGTATAGAGTCCATCCTGCTGATTCAGGCTGTCGCTGACTTCACGGTTGCGCGGCCGCACCACCACGATCCCGGCATCGGTGCCCTGATGTTCATTGAGCCAGTCGATCTGCCAGTCAATAAAGGCGCGCAGGAAGTTGCCTTCGCCGAACTGGATCACCCGGTCGCGATAGACTGCGCCCGGAAAGTCGTGACGGTTTAGCCTTTTCATTATCAGGCTCCCAGCTCGATGCCGAAGTAATCGCGGGCATTGTTGAAGCAGATGTTCTGTACCATCTGACCTAACAGCGCTTCATCGGCTGGCGCTTCACCCTGCTCCACCCAGCGGCCTATCATCTGGCACAGTAGCCGGCGGAAATATTCGTGGCGGGTGTAGGAGAGGAAGCTGCGGCTATCGGTCAGCATGCCGACGAAACGGCTCAGCAGACCAATCTGCGCCAGCTGCGTCATCTGACGCTGCATACCATCCAGCTGATCGTTGAACCACCAGGCTGAACCGAACTGCATTTTGCCCGCCTGACCTTCGCCCTGGAAGTTGCCCGCCATGGTGGCCAGCACTTCGTTGTCGCGCGGGTTCAGGCAGTAGAGAATGGTTTTAGGCAGCGCATTATTGAGATTCTGCGCGCCCAGCAGGCGTGCCAGCGGTTCGGCCAGCGGCTGGTCGTTGATCGAATCGAAGCCGACATCAGGCCCCAGCAGCTGGTACTGGCGCGGATTGGTGTTGCGCAGTGCGCCAATGTGATACTGCTGCACCCAGCCACGGCGGGCATATTCGCTGCCCAGCCAGACCAGCACCGCCGTTTTAAACTGTGCCGTTTCCTGCGGGTTGGGCGCGGCACCGCTGCGACGACGCGCCAGAATCGCATCCAGCGTGGCGTCATCCGCCTCGGCGTAGCAGACCACATCCAGCGCGTGATCGGAGACTTTACAGCCGTGCGCCGCGAAGTGATCCAGCCGCTGATGCAGTGCGCTGCGCAGATCGTCAAAACGCTGCACGCTGATGTCCGTCAGCTGCTCCAGCGTCTCGATCCACGGCAGGAAGGTTTCCGCTTCGATATTAAACGCTTTGTCCGGACGCCAGCTCGGCAGCACTTTAACGCTGAAACTGGCATCGTCTGCCAGCGCGCGGTGATGGCGCAGGTCATCCAGCGGATCGTCAGTGGTGCCCACCATCTTCACCTTCATCTGCTGCATGATGCCGCGCGTGGTAAAGCTATCCTGCGCCAGCAGTTCATTGCAGCGATGCCAGATGCTGTCAGCCGTTTTCTCAGAAAGCAGCGTATCGGTAATACCGAAAGGCCGGCGTAACTCCAGGTGGGTCCAGTGATAGAGCGGGTTGCCGATAGTGTGCGGCACGGTACGCGCCCAGGCGTCAAATTTTTCACGATCGCTGGCGTTACCGGTACAGAACGCCTCAGCCACACCATTGGCGCGCATGGCCCGCCACTTATAGTGATCGCCCTTCAGCCAGATGTCATAAAGGTTGGCGAAGCGATAATTTTCGGCAATCTGCTGCGGCGGCAAGTGGCAGTGATAGTCGAAAATCGGCTGATCCTTTGCATAGTCGTGATAGAGACGACGGGCGAATTCGGTATCCAGCAAAAAATCTTCGGTCATGAAACGTGACATACATGCTTCCTCATCGACTGAACCACGGATGGCCCAAAGTTATCATACCAATTTTAGTCCGTTACGGATTTATTTGCGATCCTGCTCACATAAACGGCGGTAGCTGGCTGCCGTTATGGACGTTTTTGTCGCCCGTATCGCGCTAAATGGCTGTCATTACGCAGGTTTCCAGTATCCCACAGTGCAGAAAGGGTTTTTGTGATGGCTCTCAACTTTTAAAGTTGTATAACAAGTTAGGCTCTCGCCCCATCGTGAGGTCGTTAGCGACTCACAAATGGCAAGGTCATAACAGGGTTGCTCATACAGAACCTGCGGGCGTGAGCAGAGCTGCATCACGTGCTGTCCCGCTCCAGATAACAACAGCGGCAAGACCGCATACAGAACTGGAAGAGGTAGAGGATGCGTAAGATCAAAGGGTTACGCTGGTACATGATTGGACTGGTGACGCTCGGTACGGTGTTAGGGTATCTGACCCGTAACACCATTGCCGTGGCGGCCCCGACATTAATGTCAGAGCTGCATATCACCACGCAGCAGTACTCCTACATAATTGCGGCCTATTCAGCCTGCTACACGCTGATGCAACCGGTGGCAGGTTATGTACTGGATCTGCTCGGCACCAAAGTCGGCTACGCGGTGTTTGCTATTATGTGGGCGATTTTCTGTGCCGCTACGGCGATGGCGGGCAGCTGGGGCGGACTGGCGCTGGCACGTGGCGCAGTCGGTGCGGCTGAAGCGGCGATGATCCCGGCCGGACTGAAAGCGAGCAGCGAATGGTTCCCGGCTAAAGAGCGTTCGGTCGCCGTGGGCTACTTTAACGTGGGTTCGTCTATCGGTGCGATGCTGGCTCCGCCGCTGGTGGTCTGGGCGATTGTGGCGCACAGCTGGCAGATGGCATTTATCATGACCGGTGTGCTGAGCATGGCCTGGGCACTCAGCTGGCTGGTGTTTTACAAGCACCCGAAACAGCAGAAGAAGCTGAGCGATGAAGAGCGCGACTATATTATCTCCGGCCAGGAAGCACAGCATCAGACCGGCAACACCCGCAAAATGTCAGCACTGGAGATTATCCGTAACCGCCAGTTCTGGGGTATTGCCCTGCCGCGCTTTCTGGCAGAACCGGCATGGGGAACGTTCAACGCCTGGATTCCGCTGTTTATGTTTAAGGTATACGGCTTCAATCTGAAAGAGATTGCGATGTTCGCCTGGATGCCGATGCTGTTCGCGGACTTCGGCTGCATCCTCGGTGGCTATCTGCCGCCGCTGTTTCAGCGCTGGTTCGGCGTTAACCTGATCGTCTCCCGTAAGATGGTCGTGACGATGGGTGCGGTGTTAATGATTGCGCCGGGCACCATCGGCCTGTTCACCAGCCCCTACGTCGCTATTGGTCTGCTGTGCATCGGCGGGTTTGCGCATCAGGCCCTCTCTGGCGCGCTGATCACCCTCTCCTCAGACGTTTTCGGCCGCAATGAAGTTGCCACGGCTAACGGCCTGACCGGCATGGCAGCCTGGACCGCCAGCACCATGTTTGCGCTGGTGGTCGGTGCACTGGCCGATACGCTGGGCTTCAGCCCACTGTTTGCCGCGCTGGCGGTGTTTGATCTGCTGGGTGCCGTCGTTATCTGGACGGTTCTGAAAAATAAACCCATTTCAGAGCTGAATGCCGAAGCCGTTATTCCGCAGGCCAGCGCCGTTCGCAGTTAATCTGCCGGGCTGGCGCAAGCCAGCCCATTTCCTCGCACCTCCTGAAGTGGTATAACAACTTATCTGTCTGCTACCAGGATTGTGCTATGGACTTCACTGAATCCCGTCGACTTTATCAACAGCTGGCCAGCGAGCTGAAAAGCCGCATTGAAACCGGAATCTATCCGGTGGGTGACAAACTGCCTGCTGAGCGCCTGATTGCCGAAGAGATGGAAGTGAGCCGCACCGTCGTACGTGAAGCGATCATCATGCTGGAAGTTGAAGGCTATGTTGAGGTCCGCAAAGGCTCGGGCATCCACGTCATTGCCAGCCAGCAGCAGAACCGCATCGCCTCCACCAGCAGTCAGCTGGAGTTCGCCACGTTTGGCCCCTTCGAACTGCTCCAGGCTCGTCAGCTGATTGAGAGTAATGTGGCCGAGTTCGCTGCAACGCAGGTAACGCGTCAGGACATTATCGACCTGATGGCGATTCAGGAAAAAGCCCGCCAGGAGGATCACTTCCGCGACTCCGAGTGGGATATGCAGTTTCATGTACGTATCGCGCAATCCACCCAGAACAGTGCCTTAGCCGCCATCGTTGAAAAAATGTGGCTGCATCGCCTGCACAATCCCTACTGGCTCAAACTTCACGAACACATCGACCAGCGCAGCATTCTCAGCTGGTGCGACGACCACGATCAGATTCTTAAAGCTCTGATGCGCAAAGATCCCGCCGCCAGCAAACTGGCGATGTGGCAACATCTGGAAAATACTAAACAGATGCTGTTTAACGCGACGGCGGATGATTTTGAATTTAACGTGGATCGATACATGTTTGGTGAGAATCCGGTCATCCTGCCTGATGGGTCCAATAACGCCCGCTAAAAGTGCCTGAAAATGCCCTGAGATGGTCAGTTAATCTGCAATAGTGTCAGGTCATGTAAAGCTCCTTTTTACACGCCGTTTCACAAGGTAAAACTCCTGTTCGCCAGAGAGTTTTCCTGTCTCAGTCAGGCGATTTTTGTTACAGTTATCGCCCTTTTATTACCCTTTGCGACTGGGGGTTATAAAGTCGCTGATTTAACAATCAATTCTGGAAGGATCCGGAAAATCCCGCCCAGGCTGCGCTCCTAAAATTTATAACGAAATGCCGGTCTGCGTTTAAGTCCCTGTGGGACATGTTTAACAATGATGTTCAGGAATGAATTGATGGATATTTTGCAATCGTTGCTGCATGCCCTCTGGCAGCAGGACTACGAAACCCTCTCCGATCCCACGCTGGTATGGGCCATTTACGGCGTGCTGTTTATGATTTTGTTTTTAGAAAATGGCCTTCTTCCCGCTGCATTTCTGCCAGGTGACAGTCTGCTGATTCTGGTCGGCGTACTGATTGCCAAAGGCACCATGAGCTTCCCCCTGACGATTCTGGTTTTAACGACCGGTGCCAGTCTTGGCTGCTGGGTGAGCTACTTACAGGGCCGCTGGCTGGGTAACACGCCCACGGTACAGAAATGGCTCTCCCATCTTCCCGCCCAGTATCATCTGCGCGCGCACAGCATGTTCCATCGTCACGGCTTATCTGCCCTGCTGATTGGTCGCTTTATCGCGTTTGTGCGGACTCTGCTGCCTACCATCGCCGGATTATCAGGCCTCAGTAATGCCCGCTTTCAGTTCTTCAACTGGGTAAGTGCGTTCCTGTGGGTGGTGATTCTGACCGTTATCGGCTTCGCGCTGGGTAAAACCCCGATTTTCCGTCGTTATGAAGATGAGATGATGTTCTTCCTGATGATGCTGCCGCTGGTGCTGCTGGTGTTTGGTCTGGTGGGATCGCTGGTGGTCATATGGCGTAAGCGTCAGGCGAATCAGAACGGGAAAGCCGAGTAATGAAACTGCTGCAGGCTATTCCTAAACGGTGGTTACCGTGGTTGATCGCTGGCGTCTTTGCGCTGGTCGCGCTTTGTGTGGTCCCCGGTCTGATGAAGCACGAGACGGTGGTGCAGATTCGGGTTTCCCATGCTGGCGCCACCCTGCCCGATGGTTTTTATCTCTACCAGCAATTAAGTGCGCAGGGTATTCGTATCAAAAGCATTACGCCTGCGGGTGATGCACTGATCATCCATTTTGATAGCGAAGAGCAGAGCCTGGCGGCCCAGAAGGTGTTACGCCGTCTGCTGCCACAGGGCTTTATTGTGGCGCAGCACGATCACTCTCAGCACCTCTCACTGGCGTAATCCCCCGACTCCCCTCTCCTTTTCAGACCGTCGCGCCATCCTGCGGCGGTCTGAAAGGCGCTCTATCTCCCGGTCTTCTTTGAACTTTTTACTATGGGTGTCTATGCTTAAGCGAGAGTCGATTCTTAGCACCCGCAGCCATATGATTACGCGGGTGATGACGGATCAGGTCGCAATGGAAGGGTCCAGGACCAATGAAATATCAAGTATTACTGGGAGTCGCGCTGTTTTCGCTGTCGGGATCGCTGCTGGCGGCAGAATCGCTGTGTGAGCAGAAAGAGCAGGATATTCAGCGTGAAATCGGGATGGCGCAGAAGCATAACAACCAGCGCCGGGTTAACGGTCTGGAGCGCGCGCTGACCGAAGTCCGGGCCGATTGCAGCGACAAAAAGCTCGAGGCCGCCCATCTGGAAAGAATTAACGCTCAGAAGCAGAAAGTTGCTGAGCGTGAGCACGCACTCAGGGAAGAGCGTGAAGAGGGCCATGACAAGGAGAAGATTGCTAAGCGACAACAAAAACTGGATGAAGCGCGCCGGGAGCTGAAAAAGTTACAGGCGGAGCCCTATTAATCGGAACTAACCAACTGATGTTAAAGGAGTATTTTATGTCTAAAGACACATCATCGGAACATTTGCGTGCTGAACTGAAAAACCTGGCCGATACCCTGGAAGAGGTGCTGAGCAGCAGCACTGAAAAATCCAAAGGCGAGCTGGATAAACTTCGCAATAAAGCGCGTGTGGCGCTGGATAGCTCACGTGAACGTCTGGGCGAATCAAGCGAGCGCATTGCTGCGACCACCCGCGAAGCGGCGCAAAAAGCCGAAGGCTACGTGCGTGAAAATCCATGGCATGGTGTGGGTATCGGTGCAGCGATTGGCGTCGCACTGGGCATGCTCATTTCGCGTCGATAATTATGGCTGACTCACAGCATAACCACGGCCCGGCTAAAGGGGTCATTAACATCGGCCAGCGCATTGTTACCACGCTGGTTGGCATGGTCGAGACACGCGTTCGTCTGGCAGTGGTGGAACTGGAGCACGAGAAAGCTAACCTGATTCAGCTGCTGTTGATGGTTGGCCTGACAATGCTGTTCACTGCATTTGGTCTGATGAGCCTGATGGTTCTGATTATCTGGGCAGTGGATGCGCAGTACCGTCTGATGGCCATTGGCATCACGACCGGCACGCTGCTACTGCTGGCGGTTATTCTGGGGCTCTGGACGCTTCACAAATCACGTCAGTCCACGCTGTTGCGCCACACGCGCAAGGAGCTGGAAACAGACCGGGATTTACTTGAGGACCAGCGCTGATGAGCCGCCGCGAGCGTGAAGAACGCATCCATGAACTGCTTAAGCATGTGCAGCAGCAGCGGCTGGATTTAAGCGCTGCGCGGCGTGACTGGCTGGAAGGCACCGCCCATTACGATCGCGGCTGGTTCACCTTCCTCAGCTTACGCCGCTACCTGGCCATTGGCAGCAGTGCGCTGGCTATCTACTCCGTTCGCAGTCCCAACATGCTGTTACGCTGGGTAAAACGGGGATTCGGCGCCTGGAGTACCTGGCGCATGATCAAGTCCGCTCTGCCACCGCGTTAATTTTGCTAAAAGCCGGTCCTGAAAAGGCCGGCTTTTCTTCATCAGAATTTCTGAAAAACACTGACAGTATATCTCGCTTACAACCTTTCCACTCCGCGACTATCATCTCCAGCTATCAACCCAATGAACGCAATACTGCTTTCAGCGGGCATAAACCTTGCGGGCAGCTTGCCCTGCATCCCTGATAGCGCTGGAGTAAATGATGAAAAAATTCGAAGACGTTGGTTTGTTACTGGCTCGCATCCTGATGCCAATCCTGTTCATTACGGCTGGCTGGGGCAAAATCACCGGTTATGCAGGTACTCAGCAATATATGGAAGCAATGGGCGTCCCGGGCTTTATGCTGCCGCTGGTTATCCTGCTGGAGTTTGGCGGCGGTCTGGCTATCCTGTTTGGTTTCCTGACCCGTTTCACTGCCCTGTTTACTGCAGGCTTCACCATCCTGACCGCGTTTCTGTTTCACAGTAACTTTGCCGAAGGCGTGAACCAGCTGATGTTCATGAAGAACCTCTCTATCGCCGGGGGTTTCCTGGTGTTAGGTCTGGTGGGTCCTGGTGCATACAGCATTGACCGCCTGATCAGCAAAAGAAAGCCACAGACAACGATTGCGCGCTAATCTCACATAAAGCGTAATGCCACATATACTTAGCAGGGCGGGGACATTTCCCCGCCCTGTTTGCATTGGAGCCATTATGGGACAGTTAATTGACGGTGTCTGGCATGACACCTGGTACGACACCAAATCTACCGGCGGACGCTTCAAGCGTTCAGAGTCGGCTTTCCGCAACTGGGTAACCGCGGATGGCAGTGCTGGCCCGGTAGGTAAAGCGGGATTTGCCGCCGAACGCGACCGCTATCATCTTTATGTCTCGCTGGCCTGCCCCTGGGCGCACCGCACGCTGCTGATGCGTCAGCTGAAGGGCCTGGATAGCATGATCGATGTCTCCGTGGTGCATCCGCTGATGCTGGAGAATGGCTGGACCTTCGATGATAGTTTTCAGGATGCGACCGGCGATAAGCTCTACCAGAATGAGTTCCTTTATCAGCTCTATCTGCACGCCGATCCGCAATACAGTGGCCGCGTAACCGTGCCGGTATTGTGGGACAAGCAGCAGAACACCATCGTCAGCAATGAGTCTGCCGATATCATCCGCATGTTCAACAGTGCGTTTGACGCTGTCGGTGCCCGTGCCGGGGATTATTATCCTGTTGCTCTGCACGAAAAGATTGATGAACTGAATAGCTGGATCTACGACACCGTGAACAACGGCGTTTACAAAGCGGGTTTTGCCACTTCTCAGTCCGCTTACGACGAGGCAGTCACTGCGCTGTTCCATTCGCTGTCGCGGCTGGAGCAGATTTTAGGCCAGCATCGCTATCTCACCGGCGATCAACTGACCGAAGCGGATCTGCGGTTGTGGACCACGCTGGTGCGATTTGATCCGGTCTATGTGACCCACTTTAAATGCGATCGCCATCGCATCAGTGACTACAGAAACCTGAGTGGTTTCCTGCGTGATATCTATCAGATGCCTGGTATCGCAGAGACGGTTAATCTGCCGCATATTCGTCATCACTACTATTGCAGCCATAAGACCATCAACCCGAATGGCGTCATTTCGCTGGGCCCGGCGTTTGACTGGGATGAACCGCACGGCCGCGGTTAAGCTGCCTGCTCATCGCGCTGGGAGCAGATACAATCTGACCGCAGTGACAATCTAAACGCGAAGGGAACAGGGTCAGAAGAGGAAAGCGTCCCGCGCCAGGGATGGCGCGGGCCGAGCATGTCAGGGATGACGGATTTTGCGACTTTCCGATCTGACCCTGTTTCCTGCGCAGGCGCGATCTCCCAGCCAATCATTAACCGCACTCTTTCAGGAATAAGCGTCGTGGGCAGTCATTCATCCTGTCACCGCGCGTCACAAAGCAAAAACCCCGCCGAAGCGGGGTTTTTGATAAAAAGTCGAAGCTGACCGTTAAGCCGGGTTCTGTCGTGGACAGTCATTCATCTAGGCCAGCAATCGCTCACTGGCTCAAGCAGCCTACCCGGGTTCAGTACGGGCCGTACCTTGTGAACCCCTATTTGGCCTTGCTCCGGGTGGAGTTTACCGTGCCACGAACTGTTGCCAGTCGCGCGGTGCGCTCTTACCGCACCCTTTCACCCTTACCTGATCCCATTTCTGGGCCATCGGCGGTTTGCTCTCTGTTGCACTGGTCGTAGGCTTGCGCCTCCCAGGCGTTACCTGGCACCCTGCCCTATGGAGCCCGGACTTTCCTCCCCTCTGCCCGTCTCCCCACAAGTGAGGACGACGACAAAGCGGCGACTGTCTGGTCAGCTTCGGCGCGGGATAATAGGACATTCGCCGGCGTTTGTCACGCCTCTTGCTGCTCCAGCGCATACTTATAAAGCGCATTTTTCTTCACGCTGTGGATCTCAGCGGTCAGCGCAGCCGCGCGTTTCAACGGCAGCTCTTTTTGCAGCAGCGCCAGCGTACGCAGCGCATCGGCCGGTAACGCATCTTCATCATCGGTCTTGTACCCTTCGACAATCAGCACCATCTCGCCTTTGCGACGATTCTCATCTTCTTTTACCCACGCCAGCAGCTCGCCGACCGGTGCACCGTAGATCGACTCCCAGGTTTTAGTCAGCTCACGCGCCAGCACCACGTAGCGTTCGGCACCCAGCTCACTCACCATATCCTGCAGGCTGTCGATCAGACGGTGGGTCGACTCATAGAAAATCAGCGTGCGCGGCTCCTGCACCAGCGCCCGCAGGGCGTCGCAACGGCCTTTGGTTTTCGCGGGCAGAAACCCTTCGTAACAGAAACGATCGGATGGCAGTCCTGCGGCACTTAATGCAGCAATGGCAGCACAGGCGCCCGGCAGCGGCACCACACGGATGCCCGCTTCACGGCAGCGACGCACCAGATGGTAGCCCGGATCGTTGATCAGCGGCGTGCCAGCATCAGAAACTAAGGCTATGCTTTGACCCTCCTGCAGCTTCGTCAGCAGCAGTTCAGCCTTGTGCTGCTCGTTGTGGTCATGAAGTGAGAAGAGTCGCGCATTGATGGCGAAATGTTGTAGCAACAGTCCGGTATGACGTGTATCTTCCGCAGCGACCAGATCGACGCTCGAAAGCACCGTCAGCGCCCGCTGGGTGATATCACCCAAATTACCAATCGGGGTTGGAACGATGTAGAGCGTGCTGGCAGAAATCTCTGCCCGATCGAGTTGTTTCATTGTTTCATCCGAATTGCCGATTTAATATTGAGCATCTTGAAAAAAACATCACTGGATACAGTATGCTTCCTTCAAAAGTCGTTCGTCATAAAGCAGGACGCTTTCTGCCTGTCATTCTTGCTGGGCTGATTTTAGCCGCATGTAGCGGTCAGGGGCCGCAAACCTCAACCGTCAATATTCAGGGGCCCGTCACAGCCAGCTCCGCTTACTATCTGCAGCAAGCGCAGCAAAGCAGCGATGATAGCAAGACCGACTGGCAATTACTTGCAATCCGCGCCCTGTTGAAGGAAGGAAAGTATCCTGAGGCGACTCAGCAACTGAGCCAGTTGCCGCAGCAGCTCTCTGAGACGCAGCAACAGGAATCCCTGCTGCTAAAAGCGCAATTGCTGATTGCACAGCAGAAGATCAAAGACGCCGAACCGCTGTTAGCGGCAGTGAAAACCGGCGCACTGTCGCAGGATCAGCTGGCGCGTTACTACAGCCTGCAGATCGCCAGCGCACAGGGTCGCCCTTCACTCTCGCTGCTGCGCAACTATATTGCCCAGGAGCCGCTGCTGAAAGGCACCGATCATCAGGGCAATATCGACGCCACCTGGCAGACACTGACCCAGATGTCGCCGCAGGAAGTCAGCAACCTGGTCATCAATGCCGATGAAAATGTGCTGCAGGGCTGGCTGGATCTGCTCGCGGTCTGGCGCGCCAACACGCAGGATGCCGAGATGCTCAAGTCAGGCATCAAAGACTGGCAGACCCGCTATCCGCAGAACCCGGCGGCCAAAACGCTGCCGACGCAGCTGAGCCAGATGCAGAACTACACCAAAGCTTCAACCAGCATCATCGCGCTGCTGCTGCCGCTGAATGGCCAGGCACAGGTGTTCGCCAACGCGATTCAGAAAGGCTTTAATGATGCGAAGAATGGCGTATCCGCGCCGGTCGCTCAGCCTGCGGCAGCTCAGCCCGCCGCTGCTGATGCAACTGCCAGCACCCAACCCGCTGCCGCTGCTGGTTCTTCCACCGATCCAATCAGCGCGCCGCAGCAGCAACAGCCTGCCGACGCGACGCCACAGCCTCAATCACAGCCTGCTGCCGCGGAACCGGCCAGCAACGCACAGATCAAGGTCTATGACACCAGCAGCCAGCCGATTGAACAGGTGATGCAGCAGGCACAGCAGGATGGTGCCACCATCGTGGTCGGCCCGCTGCTTAAGAGCAACGTTGAGAAGGTCGCCAACAGCCAGACGCCACTGAATGTGCTGGCGCTCAACGAGCCGGAAAAGATCCAGAACCATCCGAATATTTGCTACTTTGCGCTTTCTCCTGAAGACGAAGCGCGCGATGCGGCGCACCATATCTGGGATCAGGGCAAACGCCAGCCGCTGTTGCTGGTTCCGCGTAGTGGACTGGGCGATCGCGTCACCAATGCCTTTGCTCAGGAGTGGCAGACGCTGGGTGGCAGCACCGTGATGCAGCAGCGCTTTGGTTCGACCTCAGAGCTGAAACAGGGCATTAACAGCGGCGCGGGCATCAGCTTATCCGGTACGCCAGTGAACGCTGCACCTGCCGAGCCGCAGGGTGTTACGATTGCGGGCCTGACTATCCCGGCACCGCAGCAGAACACGCCAGATGTGGTCAGCACCAGCAGCGGCGGCGGTGTCGATGCGGTCTACATTGTCTCAACGCAGGACGAACTGCAGCTGATCAAACCGATGATCACCATGCGCACCGGCAGTCGCAGCAATATCTCGCTCTACGCCAGTTCGCGCAGCGCGCAAGCCGGTGCCGGCCCGGACTTCCGTCTGGAAATGGATGGCCTGCAGTTCAGCGATATTCCGCTGCTCTCCGGCAGCAATCCTGGCCTGATGCAGCAGACGTCGAAGTCATTCAATAATGACTATTCGCTGGTGCGCCTCTATGCCATGGGAATGGATGCCTGGACGCTGGCGAATCACTTTAACCAGATGCGTCAGTCACCTGGCTTTACGCTGGACGGCAATACCGGCAAGCTCAGCGCCGACACGGATTGTGTGATCAACAGGAAGTTGACATGGAACCAGTATCGTCGGGGCGAAATCGCACCGGCCAACTAAATCGGCGTCAGACTGGCGCCAGGCATGAAGAAGATGCCCGGCGCTATCTGGAGCAGGCTGGCCTGATATGGGTCGCCAGTAATGTTCACTTTCGCAATGGTGAACTTGACCTGATAATGCGTGACGGGCACTGTTGGGTGTTTGTTGAAGTTCGCTACCGACGCGATGCGCGTTATGGTGGCGCGCTCGCCAGCGTAACCCGGAATAAACAACAAAAGCTGCTGCGCGCTGCCGCTCTCTGGCTGGCGCAACGCGGCGGCAGTTTTGAAACAGTGAATTGCCGTTTCGACATCATCGCCATTACCGGCACGGCGCTCGAGTGGCTGCCGAATGCCTTTAATGCAGACGTTTAGAACCAGGTGGTCGTGTGCAGGACAGAATTAAAGCGTGTTTTACCGAAAGTATTCAAACTCAGATTGCCGCAGCCGAAGCGTTGCCCGATGCCATCTCCCGCGCCGCTATGACGCTGGTGCAGTCGTTACTGAATGGCAATAAAATCCTGAGCTGTGGCAACGGTGCCTCATCCGCCAATGCACAGCACTTCGCCGCCAGCATGATCAACCGTTTCGAGACCGAACGCCCAAGCTTACCGGCGCTGGCGTTGAGCGCCGACAACGTGATGCTGACCGCGATTGGTAATGACCGCCTGCACGATGAAATCTATGCCAAGCAGGTGCGCGCTCTGGGACACGCAGGCGATGTGTTACTGGCTATCTCAACCCGTGGCAACACTCGTGACATCGTTAAGGCCGTGGAAGCGGCGGTAACACGCGATATGACTATCGTTGCGCTTACCGGGTATGATGGCGGAGAGCTCGCCGGACTGCTGGGTCCGCAGGATGTGGAGATCCGCATTCCGTCGCACCGCAGCGCCCGTATTCAGGAGATGCATATGCTCACCGTTAATTGCTTATGCGATCTGATCGATAACACTCTCTTTCCCCATCAGGAATGACCGAAGGAGCACGAATGAAAGCATTGAATGCTATAGCTATTCTGTTAACCGCCATGCTGCTGCAGGGCTGCGTTGCGGTTGTGGCGGGTGGCGCAGCAGTTGCCACTAAAACGGCCACCGATCCACGCTCGGTGGGTACGCAGGTTGATGACAGCACGCTGGAGCTACGCGTGACTAACGCGCTGGCTAAAGATCAGCAGATTAAAACCGATGCCCGCATTATCGCCACGGCCTATCAGGGCAAAGTGTTGCTGACCGGTCAGGCGCCTTCGCAGGAGATCGCCGGTCGTGCCAAACAGATCACCATGGGCGTTGATGGCGCAACCGAGGTCTATAACGAGATCCGTATCGGCCAGAAAGTGACGCTGGGCACCACGTCGTCAGACACCTGGATTACCACCAAAATCCGCTCGCAGCTGCTGGGCAGCGATCAGGTGAAATCCTCCAATGTGAAAGTGACGACGGAGAATGGCGAAGTGTTCCTGCTGGGTCTGGTGACACCGCAGGAAGCGCAGGCGGCGGCTGATGTCGCCAGCCGCGTCAGTGGCGTGAAGCACGTCACCACGGCCTTCACCATGCTGAAGTAGTACGCAAAACGCAAAAAAGGCGGCCATGGCCGCCTTTTTTATTGCCCGATGTTCAGACGGGAATGTCGATGACCAGTGCGCGGGTCGCGGTTTTCGCCGTCAGTTGCAACAGCTTCTCTTCCTGCAAAAAGGCACCATCGCCACAGCCCAGCTTCTCCTGATGATCCGTGCCGGACATCGCTTCCAGCGAACCGTGAATCGACTGCAGATAGGCACGCGGCCCCTGTAACCGCAGCGAATGCTTTTCGCCTGGTGCCAGCTCGACCTGATGAATCCACACCTGCTGACGCAGTTGCAGACTGTCGTCCATGCCATCCGGCGAGGCGATCAGCTGGGACAACCGGCCATCCGTCAGGGCGATTTTCTGCATCCGTGGATTTTCGCGCTCCGGACAGGCGGCCAGCCAGAGCTGCATGCGTGTCAGCGGTCGATCTTTGCTCAGGTTCATTTCGGTGTAACTCACGCCCGGCTGAGCAGAGAGCAGTAGCGCCTCCCCTTCCCGCACGCTGATCGTGTTGCCTTCGCTGTCGCGGTATTCAGCTTCACCCTGCAGCACGATGTTCAGCACATCAACCTGTGGATAGGTGCGCGGCTGAAAAGCAGCACCCGGCGCCAGCACTTCCTGGTTCAGTACGCGCAGCGACGCGTACCCCATCAGTTTGGGATCAAAATAGTGGCCAAAAGAGAAACTGTAGCGCGCCTGTAACCAGCCGAAATCGGCCTGACCACATGCGGACGCACTGCGTGTCGTTATCATTGTTTACCTCCAGCATCCGGTGACGAGGATCGGCCACGGACTATATGCTCCCATGGTAAAAGTCTGGACGCCGGATTGTTAGCCAGTTAATCTGCCGGGCATGTTCAAATTTCCTGACAGAGAACCGGGATGGCTAAAGAGCGTGCGTTAACCCTTGAATCTTTACGCGTTATGGATGCGATTGATCGGCGTGGCAGTTTTGCCGCGGCGGCGGATGAACTGGGGCGCGTTCCTTCCGCCCTCAGCTACACCATGCAAAAGCTGGAAGAGGAGCTGGATGTGGTGCTGTTTGACCGTTCCGGTCACCGTACCAAATTTACTAACGTGGGACGCATGCTGTTGGAGCGTGGCCGGGTGCTGCTGGAAGCAGCCGATAAGCTCACCACCGATGCGGAAGCGCTGGCACGTGGCTGGGAAACCCATCTGACCATCGTCACCGAAGCACTGGTACCTGTTGATGCGCTGTTTCCGCTGGTGACGCGGCTGGCCGACAAGGCCAACACACAATTTTCGCTGGTGACGGAAGTGCTGGCGGGCGCGTGGGAACGGCTGGAACAAGGCCGGGCCGATATCGTGATCGCCCCCGATATGCACTTCCGCGCCTCCACCGAGATCAATACGCGCAAGCTCTACACCATGATGAGCGTCTACGTCGCCAGTGCCGACCATCCGATTCATAACGAGCCTGAACCCCAGTCTGAAGTGACGCGGGTGAAATACCGTGGCATTGCGGTCGCAGATACCGCGCGTGAGCGCCCGGTGCTGACCGTGCAGTTACTGGATAAGCAGCAGCGCCTGACCGTGAGCAGCATGGACGATAAGCGCCGTGCGCTGCTGGCTGGCCTGGGCGTGGCGACCATGCCCTATTCGCTGGTGGAGCAGGATATTGCGGAAGGCCGTCTGCGGGTGGTGAGTCCGGAATATACCCGCGAGGTCGATATTATTATGGCGTGGCGGCGTGACAGCATGGGCGAAGCCAAATCCTGGTGCCTGCGTGAGATCCCGCGCCTGCTGGCGAAGAAAAACTAAAGCGCCGATTCAGGGCGAGGGCCAGGAGCGGCTCAGGCAATCCATCGCCACTGCCCTGAAGCGGGTGAAATCGGTGCTGTCCCGCAGGCGGGTCATCGCCCTTTCACGCAGGAACGTCACAAACAGATCGTATATCGCCATCGCCTCTTCATATTCACTTTTGCTGATCGCCAGCAGGAAAATGACATAGGCGGTATCGTCTCCCCAGGCGATGCCGTGCGGCGCCAGCACGGTGTAAACCACGGTTTTCTTTGCCAGCAGCCCCAGCGAGTGCGGCAGCGCAATGCCTTCGCCGAGCATGGTGCTGACAATCGCTTCGCGCTCTTCAACCGACGGATAGAACGCCGCATCCACAAATCCCTCCGCCTCCAGTTGATCGCACAGCTGGCGAAACAGTTCAGACTGGGTCATCGGCCTGTCGACGATATGAAAGTGCTGAGCATCAAAAAATTTCGCCAGCATATAGGGCCGGGTACGGTCCACCAGCACCAGCTTGCCAATCTGTTCCAGCTGAAAACCGGTGGGAAACGGCGACATCACCACCACCGGTTTCTCTTTTTCGCTGAGCCGGATGGTAGAGATAACAAAATCTTCGTCGATGCGGCTGCGCGCCTCATACTCGCGCTGGGACAGGCGGGCCGTGACCTGCAACTGCGGATATTTGCGCAGCAGCATCGCCTCAATCATTCGCAGCGTAGAGTTACCGCTGTCGCAGACCAGCAGCACCTGCGGATGACGCTGATAACCGACGTCATAGTGGCGCTCCAGCCCGACACCGATATGCAATACCAGAAAGCCAATCTCATTCTCGGTGATGACGTAAGGGGTATATTTTCCCCAGCTGGTCACCGCCGCTAAGGTGACATCATAGGCCATGGGATAGTGCTGTTTGATGTTGCTGAGCAGCGGGTTGGGAATATGAATCTGATAGCGCACCCGCGTAATCATGGTTTTGATGTGGGTGAGCAGGTCAGCACGCAGCTGCTGATCGTTTTGCAGATTGAAGTTGTAATGCGTGTTGATAAAACTGAGCAGATAATCCACCAGCGCGTCGGCGTCATCAGCATTGATGGCGCTGGGAGCAATCGCCTGAATGCGTCGCGCGGCGATATTGACCCGCAGCCAGTTCTCTTCCGCCGGTGAAATCGGTTTGCTGACCAGCGGACGCATCAGATTAATCAGGTGATGGGCCGCTTCACGCACCTCATCACCAATCTCCTCTGCACCCGGATCGTTAAGCGGATAGCCTTCACTGATGCGCCGCACCGCCACGGCGCAGTAAAGCCGCAGATAGCGTTCACCCTCATCGCTGAGCCGAATGTTGTGCTGAGCAAAACAGCTTTGCAGCAGCGGGCGCAGCGTCTCCAGCATGCCGCTGTTCAGCGCTTCGATAGTGAGCAGCGGGCTCTCGGGCTGCGCCTGATCAATTTGCCATAACAGGTCGGTCAGGCAGGTACGAATTGCCACTTCGCTGCCAAACAGCTTCATGCCGTAGTGGGGCTTGCTCTCAATGGTGAGGTGATAGCGCCCCAGCCATTCGCGCACCTCCGCCATATCATTCTGCAGGGTCGCGCGGCTGACAAACCACTCCTCTGCCAGCTCTTCAAGTTTCAGGGAATAGGCGGCGGTAAGAAAGCGGGTCAGCAGGTAGCGAACCCGATCCGGCGAGGTGCGCGGCACCCGCAGCGGCGACGCGGTATGCTGTTGCAGATGCTGAAAGCGCTGAGCATCCTCAATCTTCAGCTGATAGCCCGCGCCGCGATTGAGGACAAACTGCGCGCCATGTTCTGCCAGCAGCGCATTCAGCGCCGTGATATCGGTACGCACGGTGCGTGTCGAGACGGCGAAACGCCGCGCCAGCTCATCCTGAGGCAGCGTTTCGTTTTGCATGGCATCGAACAGTTGCGCAAGGCGCTGATTGGGAAATCTCACAAGCGTTACCTGTTTGCAGACAGAAATAGGGAACATCAGCCTACGGAGATCGTCTCGCAACGTCCATGTTGCGCGATCCGCCTGTTACAGGCAGATCGTGTTGATCTCTAAGCCAGCAGCGTTTTACAGATGGCCAGCAACTGCTTCACATCTTCAACGCGGGTCTCTCCGCTGGCTTTGTCGATGATCGAACTGTAGACGTGCGGGATCACTTTGCTGACGCCCGACTCCAGCGCTATGCGCACGATCTCACCGAAATTTTCCAGATCGATGCCGCCGGTTGGCTCCAGCCAGAAATCCAGTTTTGCACAGGCTTCCGCCACAGCGCGATACTCATCCACCGCCTGCAGACCGCCCATCGGGAAATATTTTACCGAGCTGCCGCCCATATCCTGCAGCATCGCGATCGCCGTTTCGACGGGCACAATCCCATCACGCTGTTTTGAGCTGCGCGGTCCGGTGGAGATTTTCACCTGCCCTGGCGTGCCGGTGGGCGAGATCAGCCCGTTCACTATTGTCTTCGACTGCCCCAGCAGCGCACGGCTGGTGGCGACGCCGGTAAAGACCTGATTCACATGCTGCGGTTGCAGCACTGCCGCGAGCTCACTCACCATCTGTGACTGGTTGGGATCGCCCGCACCCAGACCAATCGAGAGCGCATTATCGATCAGCGCGGCATACTCGCGCATATCGGCGATAGCGGCTTCATTGCTGGCGTAGTTTTTCGACAGCACGCCGACCAGCACATGCCCTTCTGCCGCCTGCCAGATAGCGCGTGCATTCTCTTTCGATCCCGCCAGTACGTTAAGGCAGAGACGATCCTGATAGAAATTGGGGGTCAGCGTCATGCGTTTTTCTCTCCGTTTAACAGTGCCTGAATGCGGGTGAAAATAGTGTGCAGTTGATCGGCGCTGACGCTGCGCACGTCCGCCTCAATGATCCCTTCGTTGGCTTTGTAGCCACGGAAGTAGATCGCCACATCGCCGTTTTTCAGCGCCTGCACCAGATCGCCGGTGCGCTGCTGGATCGCGGCTTCGTCGAACTTGATCTCAGCCCGGGCGATGTCGCGTCCGGCGGCGTCCCACACTACCCGGGCCGTCACGCCATTCAGACTGTTGAGCTGTTCAATGAACGGCGTCATTTTTTCTGCCATCTGCGCACCACTGATTTTTGGCTGCGTCAGATAGTTTTCAATCGCCTGGGTCAGCCCCAGGATCCCCTCTTTGCCCACTTTCATCGCGCGGCCAATGCCGTTGGTCTGGCGTTTGACCCACTCAACGTAGTGGTGTCGGCCAATTACCAGTCCGCTGGTCGGCCCTTCAATCGCTTTTGCTCCGCTGTAGATCACCAGATCGGCACCCGCCTGGTAGTAGCATTGCAGATCCTCTTCTGCCGCCGCATCGACGATCAGCGGGACGCCATGCTGGCGCGCAACGGCCGCGGCCTGCGCCACATCGAGATGGCTCTTCTGCACACAGTGGTGCGATTTTACATAGAGGATCGCCGCGGTCTGTGGGGTGATCGCCGCCGCCAGTTGGGCGGGTGAGCACTCGTTGCTGTAACCCGCTTCCACCAGTTGTCCGCCACCCAGTGCCACCATGCTGCCGACCGGTGCGCCATAGTTCACGTTGTGCCCTTTCGGCACCACAATCTGGTGCGGGACAGTCAGCGGCGCGGCATGCAGGTTATCCACCAGCCAGTCGTTGTCTTTCACAATCACCGCCGCCACGCTCTGGGCGATACCGGCCGAAGCGCAGGAGACCACCAGCGCGTTCTCCACCTTCAGCAGACCGGCGATATAAGCACCGGTCTTATCCACCAGATCTTTCATTTCGAAGTAGTGATCGAGGCCATATTTCACCGTATCGATCACCTCACTCGATGGCGTAGAGACGCCGAGGATCGTCATACGGCCAGAGGCGTTAATCACCGGCTTCAGGCCATACTTTTCATATACCGAGGTCATGCGCTATTCCTTCTTCAGTCGCGATCCACGTACCAGCAACGACGGCCGCCAGCGGGACCAGATGCTTCTCACCTGCGACCTGTTCACCTTCTGAATCGATGAATGGCCGGGTTTCCTCTTTGACGCTAAACACCGTCAGATCGGCGTCGTAGCCCACTTTCAGCTGGCCTTTGCGCTGCAGGCGCAGTCCTGCCGCCGCATTGACCGTTACGCAGTCAATCACCTGCGGCAGGGTCATACCGACACTGAAAAATTTCGACATCACATGCGCCAGGTTGTGAACCGGTCCGGCCAGACGATTGCGGCAGTAGATGTCAGAGCTGATGGTGTCGGGCAGAATGCCCTGCGCAATCGCCGCGCGGGCGACTTCAAAGCTGAAGCTGGCACTGCCGTGGCCGACATCAAGTTTGACGCCACGCGCGATAGCCTGTTTTACCGCCGCTTTGAGTTCGCCCTGCGGCGTCAGGATACGGTTGGGTTTGCCGTTAAAGCAGTGCGTGATGATATCGCCCGTGGTGAGCAGATCCGCAATCTGGTCGAGATTGGGCGGATTATTGCCAATGTGAACCATCAGCGGCAGCCCGCCGGTTTCCTGCTGGATCGCCTTCGCTTTAATCAGCGGCTGCACACCATTCTCGCCCACCACGCTGCTGCTGATGCGCGCCTTGAGGCCGACAATAAAATCGGGCAGCCGCGCCACCGCCTGCTGCACCGCCTCGCCATCTATCTGCGTCATGTCAGCCAGCTCATTCTGGGTGACGATGCCGGTGCGGGCGATATTGATCAGCGCATAAACCTGGGTCTGTGCCGCGCGTGTCAGCCGGTAAAAGTCATCAATGTGCTCTGCGCCGGTGCTGCCCGCATCGACAACCGTGGTGACGCCATGCGCTACGCCAATCGCATCCGCTTCATCATGATAAATTGGTGATTTGGGATAGCAGTGAACGTGGGAGTCGATCCAGCCTGCGCTGAGGTAGTAACGGCCAGCCAGATCGCGCTCGTGCTGCGCGTTACCCTGCACCTTGCCTATGGCGGCGATACGGCCATCCTGCAGCGCAATGTCGACCACCTGCTCATCGCTGAGACGCGCACCGCGAATAATCAAGTCGTACATGGTTTCTCCTTAACGGCAGCCCGCTGCCGGGCTGCCGGTGAGATCAGAGAGCAATCGGAAACAGTGCCCCGAGGATCATCGCGCCGAGGATGGCGCCGCCGGTAATGGGCTTGTTCCAGAGATAGAAGAGCAGCGCGCCCAGCAGCGAACCCAGGCCAATCGGAATGGATGCCGCCATGGCTGACAGGATGATCAGCGGCCCCAGAAAGCGCCCCGAGGCATTACCCGCACCCATCATCACGTCTGCGCCGTAGGTTGAGTCGCTCTGATTGATGGTGAATTTACGCGCCAGAATAATCAGGTAGCCAATCGCCACACCAATCACCAGGCCCGTCGCCAGCGAGGCAGCGAAGTTCGCCACCGGGAAGACAATGCCCGCACCCAGCAGCAGTGCCGGAACGCCCAGCCCGACGCCGGTCTGAATCGCCCCGCCGATATCCAGAATGCCCACCAGCGAGCCTTCGATGATACGGGCGAACAGGAAGCTGGCACCAAAGGCGGCGACCGCGCCGTAGACGCCGGTCTCCATGCCTGCGCGCAGCATCGACACAAACGCCACTTCATTGAACGCGCCGATGCCATAGAGGTAATACATGTGTGTCCCGGCAAAGACGCCAGAAGAGAGCAGGCCAACAAAGATCGGGAAAGACCAGTCGGCGTACCAGAAGCCTTTATTTTCGTTCATCGCATCGCCTCTTATTTGCCGCTGACTGAGTTATGGATCATGTCGAGCCAGCCGGGAATGCCGAGCTGGAAGGACTGCAGCAGCTTCATGTCGAAACCACGGAAGAAGCCGCTCAGCACAAACAGCAGCACGATGGCGGTCATCATGACTTTGGTGACCCGGTTCCAGCCGCTCTCTTCCACGCCTTTACCGATCAGGATACCCAGCACCAGTCCCGGCACGGCGTTGCCCATGATCAGCTGCGCCAGACCGCCAAAAATGGTGGCCCAGAAGCCTGACTTTCTGCCCGCGTCGATCGCCGCCAGCCAGAAGATCACCGGCATGACGGTGTTCACCAGCAGGTTAGCGGCGGGCACCAGCACTTTGACCGCCGTGACCTGCAGCGCAGCCGGAACAGCCGAGGCGGTGGAGTTGAGGAAGGCGACCACGATCATGCCGATGATGCCGCAGGCGATGGCCATTTTTTTCGGATCGTGCAGCGTCTCCGCCACATTACGATTCTTCACCATCAAGGCGGCCGCACCCCAGTTTGGAATGATGCGATGATCCACATCCTGAGTGAATGAACCGGCTGCGACAGACGATGCCCAGGCATTGAAAAAGAAGCCAAGACCAAAGGAGAAGTGGGATGCCGGATCGCCCTCGCACGAGTTCAGCTCGCCCAGCGTACGGAAAGCGCCCATGCCCTGAGTGGTTGGCGCGTGGAACATGCGCGCCGCACCCGCACCGACGCCGACCCCTACCAGCCCGCCAATGATCAACGACTTAAACAAAATGATTAAAAACATGTTGTTGTACCTTGTTGTCGTTTTTACCTGCCCAATCGCACGCCGCCGCATCGCCCACACCTGATCATCGCGATGTCGCGACAGCAGAGCATCGGGCAAACGGCTGGCTGGCGTTAACAGGCTCTGTTTTACGATGCCGCCGTGAACGCCACCTGTTCGGTGTCGAAAACGGTGACGCTGACGGTGATCTCCAGCGTGACGCTGAAGCTCCGCCGTTGGCGCGCCAGAAAGAAGAAGAGAAACTTCTCGGTTTTGACGCTCTCCTGCGCGCGCAGCACCCGGACATCCTGAGGTTCAATGCGCAGCAGAATTTTTTGCGTCGCGCGCAGAACCTGGTTCTGCACACGACTCAGGGCATCGGCAAAGGCTTTCGCTTTGGTGTCGCCTTTGCCCTCGACCGTCACCTGGGTAACGTATTGTTCTTTCATAATCAGCTGCCGTGCTTCTTGTTCCAGGCCTGCACCAGCCGCTCACCTAACTCTTCTTTATCCATAAAGCCGAAGCCCAGCACCGTGGCACCTTCATTAATGGCGGTGACGCCTTCGTCGACAGAACGCATGCCATGCTTTGCTTTGTAGCCATATTTGTTCTGAGCGGTGATAGCACCGGCGCCGCCGCTGCCGCAGAAAGAGATGCCGAAATCGGCGTTTTCCGCCTTCATCACGTCACCCAGTTTCATGTCAGCGGCGACACCTGGCACCACGACGGCACGGCCACCCGCTTTTTCGATGCCCGCCGCCACTTTCTGTCCTTTACCTAAACGATCGCCAATCACTACTGTTACCATCTTATGTTCCTCTCTGGTTGTTTGATCGCGCGACTTCAATATGCACTGACAGCAGCCAGGCCTCTTCGCGGGGCAGATTGCCAAACAGATCGACGACCTGCTGCGCCAGCGCTAACGTTTCCGGCGGAATATCCTCAAACAGCTCCGCTTCCACTTCCGGCAGCGGCTCACCGCTCAGCGAGCGTGACGCCATGGCACCGACATGCGATTGCAGCATCTGCTGCTGAACCGCATTGGGCTGAATACCCTGCTGCTGATAGATCGCAGCAATCTGCATCATCACGCTGTCAGCCAGCTGTTGCACTTTCTCAGGTGCCGCTTCATACACCGGGACGCCGTTATTACTCACCTTGCTACTCCTGTTAAACCGGATAATTCGCGTTAAAAACAAATTAGCGGTCATCGCCCCGGCTGTGGAGAGGCAACATTTCCAGCAGCAAGTGGAAATTGAAGTGAAGGTTGTGCGTCAGATCGCAGGCTGCATGCTTAGTGCGACACGCGTCGCAGAATGCGTAATTTGATGGATTTAACCGAGAAAAGCGGTGATGTTGTGCGGCGACAAGCCGGACGCGCGGGGGTTCAGGGTGCGGTAATAAGCAGAAGTGATGGTAAAAAACCGCCGGCCTGGCTGGCCGGCGATCTGATTAACGGAATTTCTTATGGTTGGTATTGCGGATGTCGTCGAACTTCGCTGCTTCGCGTTTCGCCCCGTCCACATTGTTGGCTTTCGCCAGCGCGCTGACCACATCGATCTGCGCGATCAGTGAGTCGATACCGGCATGGAAATCTTTCACCTGTGGGCTGTCAGCCGGCTGGCCTTCCAGCTTATCCGGCGTGCCCTGTCGCGCATCCTGCGCTGCGGCACGCATTTTGGTTAACGCCTGCTGCATCTCCTGGGCATTGTCACTTTTTTTGACGATTTTCAGGTTCGCATTCAGTGTATCCATATCCTGCTCCAGATCCGCCGCATAGAGACTGACGCTGGAGAACAACAGAGAAGCCGACAACATTGCAATCACATGCTTACGCATCATTACTTCCTTTTTATTGTGATGAAAAAAAGCAGCCAACCGGCTGCTTCAGGAATCCATCTTTATTGTCCCGCTATCTTCATCTCAGGCAGTAACACTGAACCGCACTGGATATTGCTGCGGGTTTCAATATCGTCACCGATGGTCACCATATTGCGCCACATCTCTTTGAGATTTCCGGCGATAGTCACTTCGCTGACCGGGTACTGAATAACGCCATTCTCGACCCAGAACCCGGCCGCACCGCGTGAGTAATCACCGGTAATGGCGCTGACGCCCTGTCCCATCAGTTCGGTCACCACTAACCCGGTGCCCATCTGCTTCAGCAGGTCGTCAAAGCTGTGGCCCTGGCCCGCAATGCGCCAGTTATGAATGCCGCCAGCGTGACCGGTGCTGGTCAGGCCCAGTTTGCGGGCTGAGTAGCTGGTTAACAGCCAGGTCTGCAGCACGCCATCTTTGATGATGTCGCGCGCCTGGGTACGCACCCCTTCGCTGTCGAATGGCGTGGAGGCGAGCCCTTTCAGCAGATGCGGCTGTTCATTGATGGTGAGCCACTCCGGCAGGATCTGCTGACCCATAGAATCCAGCAGGAAGGTCGATTTACGGTAAACGTTGCCGCCGCTGATCGCGCCAACCAGATGACCAAATAAGCCGGTTGCCACTTCTGAGGCGAAAATCACCGGGGCTTTCATGGTCGGAAGTTTACGCGGTGCCAGACGAGAGAGCGTGCGGCGCGCGCACTCTGCGCCTACCCACTCCGGGCTCTTCAAATCTTCAAACGCGCGCCCAATGGTGTAGGCGTAGTCGCGCTCCATGTTGCCATCCTGCTCGGCAATCACGCTGCTGGAGAGCGAGTGACGGCTTGAGCAGTAGCTCTGTAACATACCGTGGCTGTTGCCAAAGACTTTGATGCCGACGTGGCTGTTGAAGCTGCCACCTTCGGTATTGGTAATACGCTTGTCGGCGCGTAGTGATGCCTGTTCCGCCTGCGCAGCCAGTTCAATGGCGCGGTCAGCATCAATCTCCCACGGATGGTAGAGATCCAGGTCTGGCGCATCATAGGCCAGCAACTCTGCGTCGGCCGGACCGGCAAAGGGATCGGGCGAGGTATAGCGCGCAATATCAATCGCCGCCTGCACGGTGCGTTTGATCGCGTCCGGGCTGAGGTCGGTCGATGAGGCGCTGCCTTTACGATTCTGATGATAGACGGTGATGCCCAGCGCACCGTCGCTGTTGAATTCGACGTTTTCCACTTCGCCATAGCGGGTGCTGACCCCGATGCCGGTGGTTTTACTGACTGCCACTTCCGCGCTGTCAGTGCTTGCTTTAGCCAGTTCAAGTGCCTGCGCAATGGCCTGCTCCAGTACTTTTCGCTGTTCTGCAACCTGAGTAGATACGTTCATCGACCTGCCGTCTAATCTTATGTGTGAATGATTTGAGTCTATCAGAGTCAGAGAACAATTTCGCAGTCACCCGATAAACTGGTAGGATTAGCCTCTTTTTTTTGGGAGCCCGGAAATGACCAAACAGCCCGATGAGTGGCTCGACGATGTGCCAGATAATGACGAAGAAGAAGATGAAGAGATTATCTGGGTCAGTAAGAGTGAAATTAAACGCGATGCAGAAGAGTTAAAGCGCCTGGGTGCCGAACTGGTTGATCTGGGTAAAAACTCGCTGGATAAAATCCCGCTGGATGAGCGCCTGCGTACTGAAGTTGAACTGGCACAGCGCATCAAGAAAGAGGGTCGCCGCCGTCAGCTGCAGCTGATCGGTAAACTGCTGCGCAGTATTGATGTGGAGCCGATCCGCGTTGCGCTGGATAAGCTCAATAATCGGCATAACCAGCAGGTTGCGCTGTTCCATAAACTGGAAATGCTGCGCGATCGTCTGATTGAACAGGGTGATGAAGCGATGGGCGACGTGATTGCGCTTTATCCCGATGCCGATCGTCAGCAGTTACGCAGCATGATCCGTAACGCGCAGAAAGAGAAAGCGGGCAGCAAGCCGCCGAAGTCTGCCCGTCAGATTTTCCAGTATCTGCGCGAACTGGCCGAAGCGAAGTAACGCCATGGCGGGCAGCCTCGCCCGCCTCCCGGCAGCGCATTCATCGATAGATATAGAGAATACCGGTGCGCAGCCGCAGCTGGCGTTCGCTCGATGTCGCAGAACGACCGATATCGCCAAAGGTGACGTAAGGCACCCAGACGCGATCGTTGCCAAGCGCATAATCGAACTGTAACTCCTGTTCGTAATCATCATGTTTATTGGCAAAGAGTTTCGCATCCGCGTGTTTATACACCAGCTTATAGGTGGTGGTCAGCCGATCGCTTTTATTTCGCAGATAGAGATCAAAACGGTTGGCAGTGCGATGCCGGTCAGTATCGCAATAATCAATACCTCCGGTACGGCATTGATCGTCATGCGCATAATCGGTCAGCTCAAGACGATAAATGCCACCGAGAGACCAGCGATCATTAAATTTATACCAGGGTGCCACACCAAATTTCCATTCAGTGCGCGAGGAGTTAAATTCTGGCTGAATAAAAGGCGACACTGTCCAGTTCCCCCAGTAATACGACTTAAGAAAGGTCACCTCCACTACGTTTAACACGGTGTCGTTATAATATTTGTCTTTTGGATCGGCGCCGCCGGTTTTGAATTTGGTTTCGACCCCGAGAAACATATTGTCCGGCAGCGTGGTGCTCAGACCCAGCTTGTCGTAGTGCGTGCGGTCGCGAAGGCGGTACTCATGCCGGTAATCAACGGTGGCCGTGGCCAGCGCCGCAGCAGAACTGCATAACAACGCGGCGCCCAGCAAAAACGACAATGAATTATTATTTCCCATATGAACATCCTTATTAGTGGTAATCAGAGCAATGAATTATCCGAACTCATTCGTTTAACCCAGAGTTAACTTATATTTAAAAACCTCATCAATATAAGATCGCGCATAAAGAGAGACTGTTATTTATCCCTTTAACTTTAACGCGTTAATTATTATTCCTCAGTTACTACAGGGATGATGCTAGAAATAACCGGCGAGAGCGGCCTTTCTGTTTCAGACACTAATAAGAAAAATATGGCAACGGCAGGAAGAGTGAGCAGATCGAATTCAAAAATATGCGGGATTTATTGAGGGAATAATATTTCCGGGGATAATGCTTTTAAAAAAGCGCCCGAAACGGGCGCCTGTGACATTATGCCAGCCTGTCCAGCAGCTTCTGGTGGATGCCACCAAACCCGCCGTTGCTCATGACCAGAATCGTGTCGCCTGGCTGCGCGGCTTTGGCCACCATTTCCACCAGGGTATCGATATCCGCGCTCCAGTGTGCAGGCGGAATGCACGCTTCTGCGACATCAGATACCTGCCACGGAATATGGTGCGGCTGGAACAGAAAGACCTCATCAGCACGCGCCAGCGACGGTGCCAGATCGTTCTTGCTGACGCCCATCTTCATGGTATTGGAGCGTGGCTCCAGCACAGCCAGGATGCGCGCTCTGCCGCCAACTTTGCTACGCAGGGCAGCCAGCGTCGCCAGAATCGCGGTCGGATGGTGGGCGAAGTCATCATAGACTTTGACGCTGTTCACTTCGCCGCGCAGCTCCAGCCGTCGACGCGCATTGATAAAGCTGTTCAGCGCCTGGCCTGCATCTTCCGGCTTCACACCCACATGGCGCGCGGCAGCAATCGCCATCAGCCCGTTGTGCATATTGTGTTCACCCACCAGCGCCCAGTTCACTTCCCCGACTTTTTCGCCGTCGAGCCAGATTTCCCAGTGAGACGCATCGTTGGTGAGCTTCTTCGCCTGCCAGCGCCCGTGCTCGCCGACGTTCTCCTGCTCGCTCCAGCAGCCCATCGCCATCACCTGTTTGAGGTTAGGATCATGTTCCGGCAGCAGGATCTTGCCCTGGCCCGGTACGATCCGCACCAGATGGTGGAACTGCTTCTGGATCGCGCGCAGATCGTCAAAGATATCGGCGTGATCAAACTCAAGATTATTGAGGATCAGCGTACGTGGGCAGTAATGGACAAACTTGGAACGCTTATCGAAAAACGCGCAGTCGTACTCATCCGCCTCAATTACGAAGAATGGACTTTTTCCTAATTTTGCCGAGACATCGAAGTTTCCGGGCACACCACCAATAATAAAGCCTGGCTCAAGGCCGCAGGCCTCGAGAATCCACGCTGCCATGCCGGCTGTGGTGGTTTTACCGTGGGTTCCCGCGACCGCCAGCACCCAGCGATCGCGCAGCACGAAATCGTGCAGCCACTGCGGGCCAGAGAGGTAAGGAATGTTGCGTTCCAGCACCGCTTCCACGCAAGGATTACCCCGCGTCATCGCGTTGCCGATAATCACCAGATCAGGCACCGGGTCAAGCTGACTGGCGTCGTAACCTTCTGTTAATTCAATACCTTGCTGTTCAAGCAGAGTACTCATAGGTGGGTAAACGTTGGCGTCTGACCCGGTCACCTGATGACCAAGTGAACGGGCCAGCATCGCCAGACCGCCCATAAAAGTGCCACAAATCCCGAGGATGTGAATGCGCATTACGTGATCCATTACTCAAAAGTTCGGCGCACAGTGTAACGCCGCTCGCAGATGGAAGAAACGGATTAGGACTATGGTTTTTGAAGTTCAATCGGCTAAACTGCGTACGCATCCGTTGGCAGACTGTTACGCATGCTGCCACTCCATCGAAGATTCAGGGAATGTGTTATGAAAACGTTGGGCGAATTTATCGTCGAGAAGCAGCATGACTTTCCGCACGCTACAGGTGAACTGACAGCGCTGATTTCCGCTATTAAGCTGGGTGCCAAAATCATCCACCGCGATATCAACAAAGCCGGTTTAGTGGATATTCTGGGTGCCAGCGGCGTCGAGAATATTCAGGGTGAGCAGCAGATGAAACTTGATCTGTTTGCCAACGAGAAACTGAAGGCAGCACTGAAAGCACGCGGCATCGTCGCCGGTATCGCTTCTGAGGAAGAAGACGAGTTTGTGATCTTTGAAGGTGAAGAAAACGGTAAGTACGTGGTGTTAATGGATCCACTGGATGGTTCTTCTAACATCGACGTTAACGTTTCCGTCGGCACCATTTTCTCTATCTACCGCCGCGTCAGCGAGCCGGGTACGCCGGTTGTTGAAGCTGACTTCATGCAGCCAGGCAACAAGCAGGTCGCTGCCGGTTACGTGGTTTACGGCTCCTCCACCATGATGGTTTATACCACCGGTGCAGGCGTGCATGCGTTTACTTACGATCCGTCTCTGGGTGTGTTCTGCCTCAGCCACGAACGTATGACCTATCCACCAACGGGTTACACCTACTCCATTAACGAAGGTAACTACATTCGTTTCCCGCAGGGTGTGAAGAAATATCTGAAGTTCTGTCAGGAAGAGGATCTGTCAACGCACCGTCCTTATACCTCACGTTACATCGGATCGCTGGTCGCGGATTTCCATCGTAATCTGCTGAAAGGCGGCATCTACCTCTATCCAAGCACCGCCAGCCATCCTCAGGGTAAGCTGCGTCTGCTGTATGAGTGCAACCCGATGGCGTTCCTGGCAGAGCAGGCGGGCGGTAAAGCCAGCGACGGTCAGAAGCGTATTCTGGATATTCCACCGGTCACGCTGCACCAGCGCTGCCCGTTCTACTGCGGTAACGAGGCGATGGTGAACGACGTTGAGCGTTTCCTGGCCGAGTTCCCGGATTGCCGTCAGGGTTAATCCGGCAGTGGTATAAAAAGTCATATAAAAAGCAAGGGCGCGATTTTCGCGCCCTTGCTGTTTTTACGCCGTCTGCAACCTGAACTGCGCCATGGTTGCCTGAAGCTGATCGGACTGCGCTTCCAGCGACTGGGTTGCGGCGGTGGCCTGCTCAACCAGCGCCGCGTTCTGCTGCGCCGCCGCATCCATCTGTGTTACCGCCAGATTAACCTGCTCAATGCCACGGCTCTGTTCGTCGGAGGCCATCGAGATCTCTTTCATCAGTGCCGTTACACGCATGACCTCACCAGAAATCTCATCCATGGTTTCCCCGGCCCGCGTCGCCATCTCGCTGCCCTCTTTCACCCTCGACTGTGAATCACTAATCAGCGTACGGATCTCTTTGGCCGCGTTAGCGCTGCGCTGTGCCAGCGTGCGCACTTCATTTGCCACTACCGCAAAGCCACGGCCCTGTTCGCCTGCGCGCGCCGCTTCAACGGCGGCGTTGAGCGCCAGAATGTTGGTCTGGAAGGCGATACCATCAATCACGCCAAGAATGTCGCCGATACGATTGGCACTGTCGGTAATCTCATGCATTTTTTCCATCACGTAGCAGACTACCTCCGCGCCGCGATCGGCAGTATCAGAGACCGCGTTAGCCAGCTGGTGCGCCTGCTGGGCATTGCTGGCGTTAAGCCGCACGGTTGCCGTGAGCTGCTCCATGCTGGCGGCAGTCTGCTCCAGCGAGGCGGCGGACTCTTCGGTACGCTGCGACAGATTGACGTTGCCCGCGGCCAGTTCACGGCTGCCGATGTCGATCTGCATACTCGCTTCGCGCACCTGACTCACCGAGGTACGCAACGACTGCTGCATCCCGGCGAGCGCATGATTAAGCCGCCCCAGCTCATTGTTGCCCGACGGTGGCAGCGCCTGCGAGAGGTCGCCCGCCGCGACCTGCTCAAGATGGAGAATGGCCAGGTTCAGTGGCTGCAGCAGCATCCGGCGCAGCAGTTGCCAGGCGAGCACCAGCAGCAGCAGTGTTAATACCACCGCCACGGCGATCAGGATTTTCATTTTGGTTTCGTTGTAGGCCGCCTGCGCCAGCTGGGCCTGGGTGATCTGATCGGCCAGCTGGCTGAAGTCCGTGACGGCCTTGTTGTAGCTGGCTGCCAGCGTCGCCAGGTTGCCTTCCAGCAGCTGGTAATACTCGTCGGTATATTGCTTATCCAGGGCGTTCATCATCGGTTTGATACCCTGGTCGAGATAGGCTTTGTAACTGGCCGAAACCGCATCCGCCAGTATCTTTCCGTGCGCAGTCACCGTTCCGGCGTCCACAAAGCGCTTCAGGCTTTGCTGTGATGAGACCACATCCGCCTGCGACAGTTTTGTTACTGCCGCCCCCTCTTCCAGCAAACCAATTTCAATTTTACGCACCGCCAGCGCGGCGTTAGCGCGGGCCCGCATCAGATCGGCATTGCTCTGGTAAAGACTGTTCAGCTCGATCCCCTGAATGCGGTTGATCACATCCAGCGAGCGATTCCCTTTGTTAATTGCCACGATACCCATAAAACTCACCGCCAACAGCAGCAGTGTCATAAATGCCAGCAATGCCAGCAACCCCGTGCGAAGTGATAACTGTTTCATCCAGATAGTTTCCGTGTATGTGAAAAGGCAAATTTTCCAGCGGCCCTAAAACGGATGAAGTATCGGCAGTAACGGCACGAAACTTTAACCCTGATTAGTGTTAACAACTTGATCATCACGGGAACATCCATCAAGCTAATCGCCGCTTATCCGTTATCCGGAGAAAAGAATGAAACCAGGATTACTTCTGATGCTGCTGTGCCTCAGCACAGCGGTGCTGGCAGAGGATCTGCCGACAGACGCCTCGCCCGATCGCTGCCTCAATGACGCCTCGACTACCCTTGCCATGAACCAGTGCTACGCTGCGGCCAATCGGGCCTGGGATCAGGAGATGAATAAGCAGTACAACAAACTGATGAAAACCCTCTCCGGCGAACCTAAAAACAAACTGCGTGCCGCGCAGCGCGCCTGGCTGAGCTACCGCGACAGCTGGCTTGAGGCGAGCCGCAGCCAGCTCAGTACACAAGGCTCGCTGGGCAGCGTGGCGCTGAGCGCTCAGAGCCTGAGCCTGGTGCGCAATCAGGCACTGATGCTGCAGTCACTGGGTAAAGGCAGCTGTGCTAACCCCGATGACTGCTGATCGATAACCGGCTTTTGCGCTGACTGAAGTCAGCGCACTCATTAACCTTCAGGGAGAAACCATGGCTGCTTACGCCTCGACCATCATTCTGATTTGCCTCGCCGTGCTGAGTTATTTCGTTCACAACAACGCGGTCACGATTTCAATTCTGGTGCTGCTGGCGATTAAAATTACCCCGCTGGCTCAGTTCTTCCCCTACGTAGAAAAACAGGGCATTACCTTAGGCATCATTATTCTTACCGTGGCGGTGATGGCCCCGCTGGCAAGCGGCTCACTGCCCGCTTCTGCGCTGATCAAGTCGTTTGCTAACTGGAAGTCGATTGTGGCGATTCTGGTAGGGATCTTTGTCGCCTGGCTGGGCGGCCGTGGCGTGAACTTTATGAGCGTCCAGCCTTCGGTGATTGGTGGTCTGCTGATTGGTACAGTGATTGGCGTGGCGTTCTTCCGTGGGGTGCCGGTAGGACCACTGATTGCCGCAGGCATTGTTTCGCTGTTTGTGGCGGCTAAGTAGCGTTTGGGCGCATTCCGAAACGCCAAAAAGGGGGCATACTTTCAGAGTCAGTTGGCTATAATAGCCGACACTCAACATACGACTACTGAAGGAATGCCAGATGAGTTTGAACCAGGTGCCAGCAGGTAAAGACCTGCCAGAAGATATCTACGTTGTCATTGAGATCCCAGCGAATGCTGATCCGATCAAATATGAAGTTGATAAAGAGTCTGGTGCCCTGTTTGTAGACCGTTTCATGTCTACCGCCATGTTCTATCCGTGCAACTACGGCTACATCAACCATACCCTTTCTCTGGATGGTGATCCGGTTGACGTACTGGTTCCGACCCCGTATCCACTGGTTCCAGGCTCAGTGATCCGCTGCCGTCCGGTTGGCGTGCTGAAAATGACCGACGAGTCTGGCGAAGATGCCAAACTGGTTGCCGTTCCGCACACCAAACTCTCTAAAGAGTACGATCACATCAAAGATGTGAACGACCTGCCAGAACTGCTGCGTGCACAGATCACCCACTTCTTTGAGCACTACAAAGATCTGGAAAAAGGCAAATGGGTGAAAGTGGATGGCTGGGATAATGCCGAAGCCGCTAAAGCTGAAATCATCTCCTCTTACGAGCGCGCACAGAAGAAGTAATTCTGCTGCCGGTTTGTGAGTCGAAAAAAAAACACCGTCCGGATGGACGGTGTTTTTGTTCAGGCCTCTGGCTCCTCATCGCGCTTCAGCCAGTCACCACTCATGATGCGCTGGCGTCCTGCCACTGAGCGTTGATAGACATAAAGCCATGCACTGCCAAACGGCGTCTGAGTCAGATAACGTTTGTACTCTCCCCCTTTGGTGCGAAGCGCATCGAGCTCCGCAAGGGTTGAGGCATCAATGCGGTACACCTCACAATGTACCGCTCCATTGCCCTCAATCACGCCGGGATAATGGCCCAGACTGTAAAGCTCAAAGCCTTCAATCTGGTGATCACCCAGCCACTGCGCATTCGTCATCCAGTGACTGTTTCCCTGTTTGCGCCGTAAACTGCCGTAGACAATTATTCGCATTGCTAAAACTCAAACTGATAGAGCAAATCGAGAGCCTGATCCACACCGGACACGGCTTCCAGATAGAGTTTAGGCATCAGGCGGTAACGCAAGGTTAACGTCGCCAGTGAATCAAATATGCCAACACCGTATTTTACCTGCAGACCCGGTAGCACATAGCCGCTGACCTGCACCTGCTGGCTGTCGCCAACACCGGCAGTATCAACAGCGAGATTGCTGACACCGAATGTCTCCCCGATTTTACCCACAACCTGCCCACTTTGTGCAACCCCTAAGCCAACAAGTGCTGAAGTGAGGGCGTTACTGTCGCCGTCGCTGCCCAATCCCTGACCGCGCAGCAGATAGGAAAGCGCTTCCTGTTGCGACATCGCCGGATCGGAGAAGACTTCCGCTTTTGGCTCATCCGCCAGGCCAGTGACGCGCAGACCCGCGGTGACGCCATCTTCGGTGGCATCCGGGTTACGGATGGCTTCCAGGTTGACGTAAGGCTGATCCGGCGGACCGGCAAACTGCAGCTCGCCTTTACGCACGATCAGATCCTGACCATAAGCGTGGAAGCGACCGGACGGAATGTTGATCTGACCGTTCAGGCCGAGTCCTGACTTATCCTGCACCATTTTCAGATCGCCATTCAGCTTCGCTTTCAGGCCAAACGCAGAGAGTCGCACATCGTTGCCGACGTGGATCACCAGATTGCTGTTAATCGGAATCGCGGCGGTTTGCGGTGCAATCGGCTTCAGCTGTTTATCCAGCAACACCTCATCCGACGAGACGCCAGTGGCGCTTTCCGGCACTTCCTGCACCGTGATGCGCGCCCATGGAATATCGACCCGGCCATCAAGGTTAAAGGCCGCTGGCGTCGCTTCAAACACCAGATCCGGCGAGACATCCATGCGCACCATCGGCGGCACGGTCACGCGAACCCGGCTGCCCTGCGCCGCAATGCGCGCACGCCAGTTGTCGAGCTGGCTCCAGTCTGCGTTACCGCTGAGGTTGATATTGCCCTGCCCGGTCTGCACCAGCCCGTTCAGGGTGGAGCTCATGCCGTTAAACACCAGATTCAGGTTGGCACTGGTCAGGTCAACCGGCATAAAGTTGCCATCCACATCCACACCCGTCAGGCCAAGCTGACCAAATACCTGCGGCTGCTGCACGCTGCCGCCCAGGCGCAGGCTGCTGTTCAGGCTGCCTTTGATCTTCTCGCCCTGCATCAGTGCCGGATTGAGCATCGCCAGCGAGACATTGCGGATGTTGACGTTACCGCCCAGCGTGCGGCGGTTTTGCGGATCGTCGATCTGCACGTTGCCATCCAGCTGACCGTTATTGGCGATGCGGATCAGCCAGTCGAGCTGGGCGCGTCCGTTTCGCAGCGCGGCATTGAGGTTCAGCGTGTCAAAGGCGATCGGCAGATTGTTGCCCTGCACATCCTGCACCACTTTCACGCCGTTGCCCTTCAGCGCCACGGTACCGGTCGGCAGGCTGCCATCGGCAGTCCAGTTGACGCGCACGTCGCCGCTGAACAGGCCGCTAAGCTGAGTCGCATCCGGCATAAACGGCTTCACCATCGCCAGGTCAAAGCGATTCAGCACCACATGCGCCTTGCCTGCCGGGCCCGCTTCAACCGGCTCCGGCACACAAATTTGCGCATTGGGGTTCTGCCAGCAGTGTGGGCCGATGGTGGCCGTCTGGCGGCTGTTCAGATAGTCGATGGCCATGGCGCGGGTCAGACGCCACTCACCGACTGGCGTATCAAAGTGGGTGTCGTTCAGCGACCCTTTCCAGCGCTCGGTCTGGCGATCAAAGCTGCCGTTCAGCGCCAGCTGGCCAGAGACCGGTTTGCCCTGCACATTGAGCTTCAGCTGATGCTGATGCTCATTGCCGTCCGCATTCAGCGTCAGCAGGCTGATGTTCAGCGCATCCTGCTTCAGCTGCTCGACGCGCAGTTGCAGTTTACCCGCCACCTGCTCGCCGGAACGGACGTCGCCATTCAGGGTGACGCGATTGATCTGCATCTGCTGCCAGCGCAGACCACGGGCATTGAGATCGGCCAGCAGCTGCGGTGCCTTCAGGGTGCCACGCGCTTTTATTGTGCCGTTGATGACGCCGCCCAGACCCGGCAGCGCATTGTCGAGCTGGGGCGCGTCGATGCTGGCATCGAGATCCAGACTGTCGCCCAGCGCCCCTTTAACATCCAGATGGTTGCGTCCCAGTGCCAGCTTAATGCCCGGCACCGTCCACTGGTTGTAGCTATTACCGGTCAGGGAGCCATCAGCGGTCACGGCATTCTGTTTCACATTGCCTTTAAGCTGTAGCTGCGGCACGCTCAGTTGCCAGCTGCCACCATACAGACTGCCGCGGGTGGTGATTTTGCCATCCAGCCTTGCTGGCCAGTCGGGATACTGTTTAGCGGTATTAATTCCCGCCAGCGTCAGCTCACTGCGCCAGCTTATCGCCTTGCTCCAGTCCACCAGCGCAGTGAGATCGATGTTGCCCTGCAGCGCAGCCACGCGCAGGCGGTCGAGGCTGAACTGCTCAACGTTGCCTTTACCCGTCAGCGAGATCGTCGCCGGTGGTACAGATTCACCCTTCACGGCGGTCTGCAGCGACATCACATAGTCGGTGGCTTTGCCTTTGAACTGATAGTCCAGGTTATCCGCCTGATACGCTACCGGACCGGTCAGCGGCCAGCGTAACTGCGGACTGGTCAGCTTCAGTGACAGCGGCAATCCTGCTACCGCCAGCTGGGTCGTGGCGTCCAGCTGCGCATTCACCGGACCGGAGAGGTTCAGCCCCATCTTCAGCTCGTCGCGCATCGCGCCATTAAGTTTCAGCGCGAGCTTTTCGCCTTTAATCGGATCGGTATTCACTGTGCCGTTAAGGGAGAAATCGACTGGCCAGTTATCCGCCAGCGTCGCCTGACCGCTACCCTTCAGGTTGCCGAGGTTCGAGTCCACCTCCAGCGTGCTGAGCTGCATCTGACGATCGGCGGTTCTGGCTTTCAGCAGCAACCGGCTGACGGAAATATCGGTGTCGCCGGTAATGCGCAGCTGTTCACCCAGAATCTGCTGCACCTCAATATCCAGCGGCAGACGGAAATCAGGCATCTCAGGCAGCAGGGGTTGCGCAAACATCGCCTGCAGCGTTTCACCCAGCGGTTTTTCAGCGGGATGTGGCTGCTGGACTTTCGGTTCTACCACCTCGTCATTGACCACTTTCGCCGCTTTCGGCAGCGCAATCAGCAGGCTTTGAATATGGGTCGGGTTCAGCGTCAGCGCACGATCCTGCCACTGCAGGCCGGTGGTGAAGTCGAGCAGCGATATTGCGGTATCATCAACTTTGACATTGATATTGTGCAGGCCAAAGTGACGCAGCGTGATGGGGTATGGCGTGCTGAGGTTAGTGTTGCCACTCTCCTCTTCCGGCGCTGGTGCCGCAGGCGTCATTTTCTTGCTGTCGACCACCACGCTGATATCGCGCAGGGAGACATCGTTAACGCACACGGAGGAGTGCAGCAGGCAGTTGAGATCCACCGCCAGATGAATTTGCCCGGCATCAACGCTGACGCCGGGCATTTCGTAACGCAGACCGTTAAGGGTCAGGTTACGCCAGCCCCCATCGACCTGCTTGATTGACAGGCCCGGCACCCAGCGCGACGCACCTTTCAGCACTAAATGCAGCCCAGGCGTGGTACCGATTAAAAATGCCACCCCACCCAACAGCACGACCAGAAAGATCAGAATGCCGATCAGGACCTTTTTCCACAGCTTCATAGTTCTGGCCCCAGCCCTACGTAAAATTGTAATCCATGCTCTTCGTCATCCCCGATGGGTCTGGCGATATCAAATTTGATTGGGCCAACCGGTGAAGACCAGCGCACGCCGACGCCCGCACCGGTTTTGACGTTACTTTGCTTGATGTCGTTAACCGCTTCGCCCGAGTCGACAAACACCGCGCCCCACCATTTCCCGGTGACGTTGTACTGATATTCCAGCGATCCGGTGGCGAGTTTTGATGCACCGGTGAGTTTGCCGTCATCATCGCGCGGTGAAATATTTTTGTATTTGTAGCCACGAATACTGCGGTCACCACCGGCAAAGAAGCGCAGATCCGGCGGCACTTTGTCGAAGTCGTTGGTTTCGATCCAGCCCAGATTGCCACGTGCCACAAAGCGATGACTGTCGCCAAGGGTACGGATCCAGACGTTTTGCGCCTGCAGGATCAGGAAGTCGACGTCTGAACCCCAGGTGGTATCAGAGACGTCTGCCGAATAGCGCTGTGAATCGCCCCATGTCGGCATCAGGCCGCCACGGGAACGGGTACGGTTTACGCTGACGCCGGGATAGAGCAGCATAGTGGTGTTGGTCACGCTGCCCTGAGTAAAGTGATCCAGGCTCCAGCGCAGGTTGACCGCCTTCTGCCAGCCGCTGCTGCTGTCCCAGTTGCGCGACATCGCAAGCGTAGTGGTATCCGCTTTGGTGTCGTTGAGGTCGGTGCGCTTCAGGCCGCCGGAGAAGGTGTAGTACTGCTCAAGCGGGCTTTTCAGCAGCGGCACTTTGTAGCTGAGATCGACCTGCTGTTCCGGCGCGGAAACGTAGGCGCTGGCCGCCAGGCTGTGGCCGCTGTCGTTGATCCACGGTTTTTTCCAGGTCCCTTTCAGGCGCGGACCGACGTCTGTGGAATAGCCGACGCCGGTTTCAATGGTGTTTTCGGTGCGGGGTGACATTACTGCGCTCAGCGGCAGCACTTTGGTCTGTCGTCCCTTGCTGAATTCCGGCGCGACCACCACCGAATTAAACCAGCCGGTGGCGGAGAGGCGGCGATTCAGCTCGGCTAAATCGCGGGAGCTGTAGTAGTCCCCCTCTTTAAACGGCACCAGGTTTTGCAGGTACTCTTCGCGAATTTGCGATCCCTGGAAAGTGACGTCGCCAAAGCGATAGCGTTCGCCACTGTCGTAGTCGATATCCCAGAACGCTTCACGCCGCTCCACCGAGACACCAAGCTGGCTTTTTTTAAACGTGCCGTCGAAATAGCCGTTACGCAGTGCGAGATTAGAGAAGCCGCTTTTGAATTTGTCATATTGCCCGTGGTTAAGCTGGCTGCCCACTTCAGGGCGTCCCTGCTTCACCCAGGCTTTGTAATCCGCGTCATTGCGCGCATCGCCTTCGACCACAATCGTGCTGCCGCCGATTTTTACCGGTTCACCAGGCGTTACGTGTGCCACTAATACCGGTCGTCCACCCTGCGCAGGCGCGGGGCGGGATTCGAAATCGATGGTGGGCTCGTAATAACCGAGCGCGCGCAGCCCCTCTTTTATCGCAACAGAAACGCGCGCGCGAAAGCGGCCATCATTAGAGACCTCATCGCTGCCGATGGTGGACAGACGCGCTCTGACATTCTTTTGCAGATCCCCGGATAAGCCGTCTACCTGTAATCGCACTGTCGCCGCCTCAAGGGCGGGCGCGGCAAGCAGCAGGCCAGCCATGCAATAAACATAAAATCGTGGCACCTGTACTCCTGTTAATCATGCCGGCCCCTTTTCCGCGGGGCGCTTATTAATCTTCTTTGCCCGCACTACCGCAACGGCAACATCCTCATCATAGCCGCACTTTATGGCAAACGGCGGAGCAACTCTGACATCTAAGTCAAATAACGGGGCTATTGTCGGTAAATGGGGTGAGCGATACAACTCCTGCGGGTCGGAATGATCAGTCCGATATGACTCACTCAGATAAATCCGAGTCTGTAACCGGCCGCTCTGGCTGCTAATGCGCCCTTAAGCAGCGGTTTGCCCTCTGGCGGCGCAATGAGCGCTCCTGCTATAATCGGCCACCACAGGCATGCCGCCTGTTTTCATTTCTGCCCCGACATGTCGTTTGTTGTCGAACTGGCGCAGACATTTTTGGCACGGATAGCTTTGTTTCACGGATAAACCAACTCTGTTTGCGCTTACCCACGCTGCCCAGGCCAAAAATGACAAGTGGATAACCCTTTGGATCTCATATGTTAGATAGCTTACTTGTCATTCTGTTACTGATCGTAATCAGTGCCTTTTTCTCTCTGTCGGAGATCTCGCTGGCGGCCGCCCGTAAGATCAAACTGAAACTGCTGGCCGATGAAGGCAACGTAAATGCGCAGCGCGTGCTGAAAATGCAGGAAACGCCGGGCATGTTCTTCACCGTGGTGCAGATTGGCCTCAACGCCGTCGCCATCCTGGGGGGTATTGTTGGCGATGCGGCGTTTTCGCCGGTTTTCAGCGGCCTGTTTAACCGGTTTGTCTCGCCGGAACTGGCGGAGCAGCTCAGCTTTATCTGCTCCTTCACCATCGTCACCAGCCTGTTTATCCTGTTTGCTGACTTAACCCCAAAGCGGGTCGGCATGGTCGCACCGGAAACCATCGCGCTGCGCATCATCAACCCGATGCGTTTCTGCCTGCTGATAATGCGTCCGTTGGTGTTTCTGTTTAATGGCCTGGCTAACGTCTTCTTCCGTATTTTCAAGCTGCCGATGGTGCGTAAAGATGACATCACCTCCGACGATATCTACGCGGTGGTTGAAGCGGGTGCGCTGGCTGGCGTGCTGCGTAAGCAGGAGCACGAGCTGATTGAAAACGTGTTTGAGCTGGAGTCACGTACTGTTCCCTCCTCCATGACCTCACGTGAGAATATTGTCTGGTTTGATCTGCACGAAGATGAGACCAGCCTCAAAACCAAAATCGCCCAGCATCCTCACTCGAAGTTTCTGGTCTGCAGCGGCGATATCGACCATATCGTTGGCTATGTCGACTCCAAAGAGCTGCTGCTGCGCGTGCTGGGTAATCAGAGCATGGCGCTGAACAGCGGCCTGCAGATTCGCTCGGCGCTGATCGTGCCGGACACACTGACCCTCTCTGAAGCACTGGAAAGTTTTAAAACCGCCGGAGAAGATTTCGCGGTGATCATGAACGAATATGCGCTGGTTGTGGGCATTATTACCCTGAATGATGTAATGACCACGCTGATGGGCGATCTGGTTGGCCAGGGTATGGAAGAGCAGATTGTGGCGCGCGATGAGAATTCATGGCTGGTTGAAGGCGGTACGCCGATTGATGACGTGATGCGCGTGCTGGACATTGATGATTTCCCGCAGTCAGGCAACTACGAAACCATCGGCGGCTTTATGATGTATATGTTGCGTAAGATTCCGAAGCGTACCGATTTTGTGAAGTTTGCTGGCTACAAGTTCGAGGTAGTGGATATTGATAGCTATCGCATCGATCAGTTGCTGGTCACCCGCATCGATGAACGACCGCCGGTGCTGAGCATGACAAAAAGCGAAGAAGAGTAGAATGACCAGCAGTCTGGACATGGACAGCGCGGAACAACCGGAATGTGACGTAGTCTGTGAGAATTGTTGGCACTGCTCAGGTTCAGAGTGACAAATAAAATGGCCTGACTGGCCAGACACTAAGGGCGCCATCGGCGCCCTTATGATTAGTTGAACTCAAGTTTGAGACGAACGACCTGGCGGTTAATTTCTGACATCACGCTCAGGTGCTGTTTGTCTTTGACGCGCGGGATTAATACTTTCCCTTTGTCGAACTCGAACGCGCCGACGTCCTTGATATACAACCTTCCTTTGAACAGCGTTTTTACATATTTCGCTATTTGTAGCGGATTATAGCGCTGGAAGATCTTCATACTGACTAACTCCTGTACATTTTTAAGCACGCTTCGCCGTTTCCAAATTTGGTTCCAGCCCATGAAGCGCGAATTCGCGATAACTATAGAACACTCAAACCTACTAATGTTCCTAAAAGTGATTTTTTTTACTGAATTGACACATCATTACAGAACACTCTGTTATCAGGCTCACACAACACAGTATAAACCTTCGTTGGTTAAGGAATTGTGGCGGCCATAACAAACCTGACACCTTTCCAGGACAGGCGCATCATCCCTGCTTACTATTGCAGTAAAATGACTAACTGGTCTGATCACTCAAGGAAATAGCAATGCGAATAATTCTGGCAGCTGTAGCGTTGTCTTTACTGATACCGGCAAGCGTGATGGCTCATGACCTCAGGCAGGATATGCGGGTACCGGCCGTTGGCGTGAACGACAAAGGCGAGCTGTTATTGCAGCAGGATAAGTTTAGCTACAAAAACTGGAATAGCGCGCAGCTCGGCGGAAAAGTTCGCGTGGTTCAGCACATCGCGGGTCGCTCATCTGCTAAAGAGATGAATGCCGCATTGATCGAGGCGATTAAGGCCGCGAAGCTGCCGCATGATCGCTATCAGACCACCACCATCGTGAATACAGATGATGCCATTCCCGGTACGGGCATGTTTGTGCGCAGCAGCGTCGAGACCAACAAGCAGCAATATCCGTGGTCGCAGTTTGTTGTCGACAGCAAGGGCAATGTGCAGCATGCCTGGCAGTTACAGCCGGGCGGTTCCGCCATTGTGGTGCTGGATAAGCAGGGTAAGGTGAAATTTGTGAAGGATGGATCGCTGACGCAGGATGAAGTGACAAAAGTGATTACGCTGGTCACCTCCCTGCTGAAGGATTAATCGCTGAAGCCCCGGTGGGAAGAGCATCGCCCGCCGGGGTTTCAGCCTTCAGCAGGCTGAGCGCTCAGACAGCGTTAAAAAAGTGAAACGCGGAAGCCAGGATTAAGGAAGGATTCGCGCGGCGCGTAGTCCAGAGTTTTACCCTGCCAGTCGTGCACATGCGCGCCCGCCGCCATCGCCACGGCATGGCCCGCGCCGGTATCCCAGATGTTGGTGGGTCCGAAACGGGGATAGAGCTGCGCTTTTCCTTCTGCCACCAGGCAGAATTTCAGTGAGGATCCGGTCGCGACGGTCTGATGTTCACCTAACTGCTTCAGGTACTCTTTCATCTCATCGTCGTCGCCATGTGAACGACTTACCACCACCAGCGGAGGTCGCGCATCACGGACATGAATCTGTTCACGCTGACCGCCCTCCTCTTTCCACGCTTTGCCGTCTGCAGCGGAGTACATCACGCCCAGCACCGGCGCATAGACTACGCCCATTACCGGCTTGCCCGCTTCGATTAGCGCAATATTAACGGTAAATTCGCCGTTACGCTTGATGAACTCTTTGGTGCCATCCAGCGGATCGACCAGCCAGTAGCGCTGCCAGTGCTGACGCACTTCCCAGGCTGGCGGATCTTCTTCTGACAGCACGGGGAGATCAGGCGTTAACTTTTTGAGGCCCGCGAGGATCACCTCGTGTGCAGCGATATCCGCGGCGGTCACCGGCGAATCATCCGATTTGTGAGAAACGTCAAGCGGCGCGGCACCGTTATAGACCTGCATAATCGCGTCGCCTGCTTCGCGTGCCAGTTGGCAGATTTGCTCTAACATTTTTCACCTCATTGTGTCTGTCTGCTGCCGGATCAGCTCATCGTCAGATAGTGACATTTTAGCAGTTCCGCCTGAAGTACCCATTTACAGGCACTTTGGCGATTCAATTTATAGATATATCAATATCATAGTTACCCATTTATCGCCACGCCTGTGCCGCTACGCCTCCATCGTTTAAGAATCCGTCGCTGACCGATGCGCCAAAACGTTATACCCATCACGATTTAAAATGACTATCTGTCATGCTTTTACATTATTTTGAGATCCTTATTTATTTTGCAGCAGGAGCAAGCATGTTTAAGCCCGGAATGATGTTACTGGCACTGAGCGTTTCCGTCGCCACCCAGGCGGCGACGGTGGATTTGCGGATACTGGAAACCACCGATCTGCACAGCAATATGATGGATTTCGACTATTACAAAGACACGCCAACCGAGAAGTTTGGTCTGGTGCGAACCGCCACGCTGATCCACGCCGCACGCCAGGAGGTGAAAAACAGCCTGCTGGTCGATAACGGCGACATCATTCAGGGCAGCCCGCTGGGTGACTACATGGCGGCCAAAGGATTACGTGAGGGCGAGATCCATCCGGTCTACCAGGCGCTCAACACGCTGGATTACAGCGTCGGTAACCTCGGTAATCATGAATTCAATTATGGCCTGCCCTACCTGAAAAAAGCGCTGGCGGGCGCACGCTTTCCCTATGTGAACGCCAACGTGATTGATGTGAAGAGCGGCAAACCGCTGTTTACCCCATACCTCATCAAATCCACTACGGTGGTTGATCGTGAGGGCAAAACGCAGACCCTGAAGATAGGTTATATCGGCTTTGTGCCGCCGCAGATCATGGTGTGGGATAAAGCCAACCTGCAGGGCAAGGTACGCGTCGATGACATCACCGAAACGGCTCGCCGCTACGTGCCTGAGATGCGCGCGCAGGGCGCCGATCTGATTATCGCTATTCCCCACTCCGGCCTGAGCAGCGAGCCGTATCACACGATGGCGGAGAACTCGGTTTACTATCTCAGCCAGGTGGAAGGCATTAACGCCATCCTGTTTGGTCATGCGCATGCGGTCTTCCCCGGCAAGGAGTTTGCTGACATCAAGGGTGCAGATATCGCCAACGGCACCCTGAACGGTATTCCGGCGGTGATGCCAGGCATGTGGGGCGATCACCTTGGCGTGGTTGACCTGGTGCTGAACAATGAGGGCGGACGCTGGCAGGTGAGCAGCGGCAAAGCACAGGCGCGGCCAATTTACGATACCGCAGCGAAGAAATCGCTGGCGGCAGAGGATCCGGCGCTGGTGAAGGTACTGGCTGACGATCACCGCGCCACGCGAGAGTTTGTGGCGAAGCCCATCGGCAAGTCCGCCGATGTGATGTACAGCTACCTGTCGCTGGTACAGGACGATCCGACGGTACAGATCGTCAATAATGCCCAGCGCGCCTACGTGGAGCATTTCATTCAGGGCGATCCGGATCTGGGCCGCCTGCCGGTGCTCTCTGCTGCAGCGCCGTTTAAAGCGGGCGGACGTAAAAACGATCCGGCCAGCTATGTCGAAGTGGAGAAAGGCGCGCTGACCTTCCGTAACGCGGCCGATCTCTATCTCTATCCCAATACCCTGGTGGTCATGAAAGTCACCGGTGCGCAGGTAAAAGAGTGGCTGGAGTGCTCAGCGGGCCAGTTTAATCAGATCGATCCCCACAGCACGAAAACGCAGTCGCTGATCAACTGGGATTTTCGCACCTATAACTTTGATGTGATTGACGGGGTTAATTATCAGATTGATGTGACCCAGCCCGCGCGCTACGACGCAGAGTGTCAGTTGATCCATCCTGAGGCCTCACGTATCCGTCAGCTTAGCTGGCAGGGTAAACCCGTCGATCCACAGGCGACCTTCCTGGTGGCGACCAATAACTATCGCGCTTACGGCGGTAAGTTTGCCGGCACCGGAGATAAATACATCGCCTTTGCCTCGCCGGATGAGAACCGTTCCGTGGTTGCCGCCTACATCAGCGCGGAAACCAAAGCGCACGGTGAAGTTCAGCCGAAGGCGGACAATAACTGGCGGCTGGCACCGATTACCTTATCCACCCCACTCGACATTCAGTTTGAAACGGCACCGGGTGATAAAGCGACCGGGTTTATTAAGCAGCATGCGCAATATCCGCTTCAGCCCAAAGGGACAGATGCGATCGGCTTTGCTCTGTGGCAGGTGAATTTACAGCAGAAATAAGGCGGAAGAAAACGCTGCAACCGGGGGGGTTGCAGCGTGCGGAATTACAGAATTTCCAGCAGTTCGACTTCGAAGATCAGGGTGCTGAATGGTGGGATAGAGGCACCCGCACCGCGCTCGCCATATGCGAGGTTCTGTGGGATCACCAGTTCCCATTTTGAGCCAACCGGCATCAGGGTCAGCGCTTCAATCCAGCCTGGGATCACGCCGCTTACCGGGAATTCCGCCGGTTCGCCACGGGCAACAGAGCTGTCGAATACGCTGCCGTCGATCAGTTTACCGGTGTAGTGAACGCGTACGCGATCCTGACGTGATGGGATTGGACCTTCGCCCTGAGTAATCACGCTGAACTGCAGGCCTGATTCGGTGCTGCTCACGCCTTCACGCTGCGCATGTTCCTGCAGGAACGCCTGACCTTCTGCGGCCATGGCTTCGGTGCGCTCACGACGCACGCCTTCAGCGCGTTCATGCACTTCACGCAGTGCGCGATGAACCACATCAACCGGTACGGCCGGCGAGTTCCCTTCCAGCGCGTCGCGCAGACCCGCGAGCAGTGCTTCTGGTTGCAGACCCTGCAGACCAGATTCCAGCAACTGCTGGCCAACCTGTAAACCAATACCGTAACTTGCTTGTGCTTCGACGCTGTCGAAAGAAGGGGTAGTCATCTTCGTTCCTTTCACTCTCGGATAAATTCGAACGGGCAGCATAGCAGCGCAGGCCGCTGGCGTAAAATGCCCTGCATCGCAGATGACTTTTGCCGGGGAAAGAGAAACAATAGAGCCGTCAATTTTATCAATGCTGGCAGGCACTTCGCGCCGGTATTGCCCATACTATAACTATCGGGGGGGATCACCCCCTCTGTAGCACACGAATAAGAGAGCAAACATGGGCCAGATAGCCCCACGACGCCGCAGGATGCGTGCAAAACATCTTGTATCCCGGCTGCAGACCTGGCTGGCCGCACGCAGGCTAAAGCAGCCTGCCGGAGAGGAGGAACCCCGAATGGCTTCAGACACGTCATCCCGCCTGCCGACATGGCTTCAGCGTATCTGGCATTTTACCGACCACATTCGCTGGATGGACCCGCTGCCTGCGCCGCACCGCCGTGGCATTGTGGCCGCACTGCTGGTGATGCTGGTGGCGTTTCTCTGGCCCGCCAGCACGCTGCGCTATCCGGTCGAGCAGCCGGTCGCACCCCAGACGGAGAAAGAGGTGCCGATGCAGGCGGATATTTATGAGAACAACAGTAGCCGCCAGCCGTCATCCTCACCGTCTCAGCAGACGCCAAAAGCCGATTCTCAGGGCGAGTGGCGCAATCTGACCATCGCTTCCGGTCAGACGCTGGCGCAGCTGTTTCGTGATAATAGTCTGCCGGTCAATGATGTGTTTGCGATGGCGCGGGTGGAAGGCAGCGATCAGCCACTCAGCTCACTGAAAAGTGGTCAGCAGGTGAAAATCCGTCAGGATGCGCAGGGGGCGGTAACAGGTCTGACGGTGGAGGGCGCAAACGGTCCGGTGCTGTTTACACGTCAGCCAGACGGCAGCTTTATTCGCGCGCAGTAACGCGAACAGCGGCGATTGAAAGGCACAAAAACAAAAACGCCGGCACAGGGCCGGCGTTTGTGTCGTGCTCAGTTAATAAAGATTAACCAGCAACTACTTTCACGTTCAGTTTCGCGAATACTTCGCTGTGAACCTGGAAGCTTACTTCATGCTCACCGGTAGTGCGCAGAACGCCGTTCGGCAGACGAACTTCGCTCTTAGCCACTTCAACGCCAGCTGCAGTCACTGCATCAGCGATGTCGCGGGCACCGATTGAACCGAACAGTTTACCTTCATCGCCCGCTTTAGACGTGATGGTTACAGTGCCCAGTTCATTGATTTTCTCAGCGCGTGCAGTTGCTGCAGACTGAACGTCAGCCAGTTTGGCTTCCAGTTCAGCACGGCGTGCTTCGAAGAACTCAACGTTTTTCTTAGTAGCAGGAACAGCTTTGCCCTGTGGTACCAGGAAGTTACGAGCGTAGCCCGCTTTAACGTTAACCTGATCACCCAGGGTGCCAAGGTTTGCTACTTTATCAAGCAGAATAACTTGCATTACCTTATCCTCTTAAAGTCGTTAATGGACAGTTGCCGATTACTGATGACGATCAGTGTACGGCAGCAGAGACAGGTAACGCGCACGCTTGATGCAGCGAGCCAACTGACGCTGGTATTTTGCACGAGTACCGGTGATACGGCTCGGGACAATTTTACCGCTTTCGGTAATGTAGTTTTTCAACGTTGCGATGTCTTTGTAATCGATCTCAACAACGCCTTCCGCGGTGAAACGGCAGAACTTGCGACGACGGAAATAACGTGCCATTAGGCTAGTCTCCAGAATCTATCAATTCAATCTGCTCGGCATGGAACACCACTTTGCTCTGGCCATTTCGTGCCTGATGGCAACTAATGAAACCGTCGAGTGTGAGTTGCGTGCCGACCGTTATATGTTGAGTAATCACCTGATGGGCGCTGCCGCTGATAATAACCGGCATACGACACCAGGCTTGCCGGTGAAACCCGGCCTCCTCCTGCACTGAGCGGTGCTCAAGCACGAACTGACAGTGAGGAATTCCTGACGGGCTAACTCTTCGAACCGGCGTCTTGCACACAGTGCCAGACAGGCGAAGTCGATTAACCGTCACGATGGATTACTCTTCAGAATCCCCAGCATCTGACTCATCAGCGGATTCGTTAGCAAAATCTTCGCGACGATCACGACGCTCATCTTTCGCTTTAACCATCGGCGATGCTTCAGTTACCGCGTTTTTAACGCGCATAACCATGCTACGGATAACGGCGTCGTTGAAGCGGAAGTTCGTTTCCAGCTCATCGATCGCTTCCTGCGGCGCTTCAACGTTCATCAGAACGTAATGCGCTTTGTGCAGTTTATTGATCGGGTAAGCCAGCTGACGGCGGCCCCAGTCTTCCAGACGGTGAATCGTGCCTTCTGCACCAGTGATAGCACCAGTGTAACGCTCGATCATGCCAGGAACCTGTTCGCTCTGGTCAGGATGAACCATAAATACGATTTCGTAATGACGCATCGAAATTGCTCCTTACGGATTATTCAGCCTCCTGTCGGGGTCAACCGCGGCCCATGGAAGCAAGGAACGTTATAGGCTGTGTCCCACAAAGGTTCGTTGTGACGAGCGTTTGTGGGACACAGCCTGAGAATGCGGCTGAAAAATTGACGCGTAATCATACTGGCGGCGACGGCTAAACTCAAGCGCACATTTCAACAAATGCCATCCGGCGTGCCATATACGGTAGCTTTTCGTGCTAATCATGTGAATACAGCGCGTTAAGCGGGAAAGGTTCAAAAAAGCTGATAAAGAGCTTCAGGCGGACGATCTGGCGATAATGTGCACAGTCGCTAAACTTAATGCAGACGCTGCGGTTTGGCTTATCGGCGTCTAACAGAGTGTGTTCCCTGAAGTGAGGAGTCGGGCATGAAAACGTTCGTCATCGCCACTTTACTGGGTCTCTTCCTGTCTCCACCCGCTCTTGCCAGCAATGCTGACTGTGCGCAGCAGATAAGAAGTCACAGCAGCGAAGCGGCATCGGGTTATATCTACATTAATCGGCTGGATGCGCCACAAAAGAACCCGGTCAACGCGCCTGCCAGAGCAGCAGAAAAATCGTCTGCGCACTGGTAAGTGCCGGTAAATTTACGGGCGGCAGATCCACTCTCCGCCCGCTCATTTTTATAGCTGCTGTTTAAAAAAGCTGACCAGCGCCGTCAATGCTGATGGCGTGATCTTATGTCCAATCTGTTTTTCAGACAGCGAAGTCAGATGCTGCGCCAGCCCGTTGTCACGCAGCGCCCTCTCCAGCCGTATGCTCTCCGCCCAGGGCACCACCTCATCCGCCTCACCATGCCACAACAGCAGCGGACGGTTTGCCAGTGCCTCCAGCCGGTTGCAGGGATCGTAGTCCGCCAGCGGTGCCATGCGGGCAGCAAACTGCGCTTGCTGCTCAGGCGTGTCGGCTACCAGCGGCGGAAAGAGCGACTGACTGAGCTGCATAAAATAGCCCGATCCCATCAGGCAGGCGACGCTCTGAATCTGCGGATAACGCGCCATCGCGCCCAGCGCCGTCATGCCGCCCATCGACGCGCCCGCCACCGCAAAGCGCTCGCCGGCGATCAGATTGTCAGCGCGCAGCGCCGATTCCAGCTGCGGCAGCTCATCAATGTTCTGTTTCAGAATCTCCCAGAAGCGACCAAGGCGTGCATCGGCATCGCCGTGATAGCGCGCGCCGTGCAGATCCGCATCCGGCATCACCGCCCGGAACCCCGCCTGAGCCAGCGCGACAGCGAAGTAGGCGTAGACCTCTTTTGAAGAGGTAAAGCCGTGATAAAACAGCACGGTAGGCAGTGGCTGATGCCGTTGTCCGGCAGGCGTGGCGTGCAGGCATTCGATACCGGCCAGCGTTTCTGTGGTGAGTTCAATCATGGTCTCTCCTGAGAAGGGGCAAGGCGTGCCGATTGAGTGTACGTCTGCGGGTTAATTTACGAAATCCCCTGCTGCGTTTAGTCGCCAGATTTCGGCCTAAACTTTTCCCGCGCTTTGCCGTTGATGTTGTGTCCCCCTAACTTGATCAAAGGTAATTTATGAAGCGTCTCTCTCTCAGCGGCCTGAGTCTTGGAGTTAAGCTGTCTGTACTGACGTCTCTCAGCGTAGCGTTATTGTTGCTGGTTCTGACGCTGACCCAGAGCCACACCGCTTCGCGGCAGCTGGAAAATCTCGCCATCGATGACATGCAAAACCAGGTGCAGGGCATCAGTGAAATGGCCACCATGTTCAACGCCACCCTCACCGAAGAGGTGGCTCACTACACCAGTCTGTTTACCAGCTTCCTGCCTAAGCGCTTTAGCCTGGATGAAGACTCCCGGGTGCAGGTCGGTGCCTTTTCGACGCCGGTGCTGCGCGCCGGGTTAAAAACGCTGAACCTCGACCAGACCGCGGTAGACGATTTCACCGAACGCACCGCCGCCGTGGCGACCATTTTTGTGCGTGACGGCGATGATTTTATCCGTATTTCTACCTCGCTGAAAAAGCAGGATGGCAGTCGCGCAATCGGTACGCAGCTTGACCGCAACGGCGCCGCCTGGAAAAGCGTCAGTCAGGGCGACGTCTATCAGGGGCTGGCGACGCTGTTCGGCCATCGCTACATCACACAATATCAGCCGGTAAAAGATGAGAGTGGCAAGGTTGTCGCCATCCTGTTTGTCGGCGTTGGCATTGATAAGCAGTATGCGCTGATGCGTGAAAAAATCCTGGCACGCAAGCTGGGTGATAGTGGTCATTTCTTTGTGCTCAACGGCACACCCGGTAAGACGCAGGGAGAGTATCTGTTCGATCAGCACAACGAAGGAAAACGACCCGCCTGGGATGACGCGACACTCCAGCCGCTGCTGACTCAGCCGCAGGGCATGCTGCAGGCAGAGATCAACGGCGAGCACCAGATTCTGGCCTGGCAGCAGCTGCCGGGCTGGAACTGGGTGATCGCCGGCGAAGTTAACCGTGAAAGCCTGCTCGCCCCGATTACGCATAGCCGTAACCTGTTCCTGATAACCGGACTGATTCTGGTGGTGGTCTTTGCGCTGGGGTTTGTCTGGTACAGCCGTCGGGCGATTACCCGTCCGCTGCAGCAGGTGATCCATCTGGCGGAGCAATATGCCGCCGGGAATCTGCAGGTCCATATGGATACCCAGCGTCGCGATGAAGTGGGCCAGTTGATCGTTGCGATCAACGGCATTGGCGATGGTCTGGAGAAAATCGTCAGCCAGGTACGCGGCGCGGCGCAGGAGATCAGCGACGGCACAGACACCATCGCGGCCAGCAGTCATAACATCAGCGAGCAGATCGGGCGTCAGGCCAGCAGCGTGGAGCAGACCTCTGCCAGCATGGAGCAGTTTGGCGCGACGGTTGAACACACCGCAGACAGCCTGCGTCAGGCGATGTCACTGGTGGCCGAAGCCAGCGATATCGTCAGTCACGGCAGCCAGACGGTCGTGCGCTCGGTCAACACCATGTCGGCGATTAAGGTTTCATCACAAAGCATTGCGGATATCACCCACGTGATTGAGTCGATCGCCTTCCAGACCAATATCCTGGCGCTGAATGCCGCCGTTGAAGCGGCACGTGCCGGGGAACAGGGCCGTGGCTTTGCCGTGGTGGCCGCAGAAGTGCGTGCGCTGGCACAGCGTTCTGCGCAGGCCGCTAAAGAGATTGATGGACTGATTGCGACCTCCATCAGCAACGTGGCGGAAGGCCATCAATTATCTGAGCAGACGCGCGATGCGATGAGCGACATTGTGACCCACATCGAGCAGGTGCAGGCGCTGATGGGCGAGATCAACGTGGCGGCGCAGCAGCAGGCGGCAGGAATCGGCCAGGTTAATCTGGCGATGAACCAGATCAGCCAGGCGACTCACCAGAACAGCGAACTGGTGACACAGGCGGAAAACAGCGCGCAGAACCTGAGTGATAAAGGGCATCACCTGACCCAGCTGGTCAGCGTATTCAGCCTTAAATCCTGACGTCATTCAGGGCGATGGCATACACTTAATGCTTCGTCCTGAAAGAGGGTTTTGCTATGCGTTTCGCTTATTTACTGGTGATAAGCCTGCTGCTGGCAGGCTGTTCCGCGCTTGAGACCACGCCAAAAGCACCGCCCGCCCCGACGCAACAGGCGCAGGAGATTTCACGGGCGCAGAGTGGCGGTTTGCCAAAGCTGGGCAATATTACCGTTAACGTGCGCGGCTCACCGGATGATGCCGGGCGGGCCGTGGCCACCCGGGCTAACCAGGCCGGTGCGGCTTACTATCAGATCGTGGCGCTGAGTGAAACGGTAATGCCCGGTCTCTGGTACGCCAGCGCGATTCTTTACGGCGCATCACCTGCCACAGCCACGGGCCAGTAAACGGTCTGTGATTGCTGTCTCAAGCGGGCGGGAGCCACGCCGATCGAGCCACTGCTGGCACCATGCATCCGCCAGCGGCGGTTCGCCATATTTCAGTAGCTGAGCGCCGGTCGCAAGCTGCAGCAGCGTGCGGGTCACCTCGCGCGCCTGCTCTTCGGGGACTTTGCTCATTCGCAGCCGTAACTGACGCCAGCGCGCATCGAAATGACGATTACTCCCTTTCACCGCTTCAAATTCCTGACTCAGCATCTCCGAAACCTCTGCCTGACGGGTGAGCACGCGCAGTACGTCAAGACACATCACGTTGCCCGACCCTTCCCAGATGCTGTTGACCGGTATGTCACGATAGAGGCGCGGCAGCTCGCTCGCTTCGCAGTAGCCGATGCCCCCCAGCACTTCCATCGACTCCGCGACGAACGGGGCACCCGCTTTGCAGATCTGATATTTTGCAGCCGGAGTGAATAAGCGGGCAAACGTGACCTCATGCGGTTTTGCCGGTTGTGACCAGGCGCGCGCCAGCCGCATCAGCAGCGCGGTTTGTCCCTCCAGCTGCAGCGCCTGCTGTGCCAGAACCTGACGCATCAGCGGTTGATCCACCAGGTTTTTCCCCATCACCTGGCGCTGATGTGCATGCCAGAGTGCCACCGAGAATGCACGCCGCATCTGACCATGACTGCCGAGTGCGCAGTCGAAGCGCGTCATACCGCCCATTTTAAGGATCAGCCGCACGCCTTCGCCCTCTTCTCCCAGCAGCCAGCCGGTCGCATCGCGAAACTCCACCTCACAACTGGCATTTGAGCGATTACCCAGCTTATCTTTAAGCTGCTCAAGCTGGATGGCGTTGCGTGACCCGTCAGGCAACAGGCGCGGCAGGAAGAAACAGCTTAATCCGGCGGGCGTCTGCGCCAGCACCAGATGCGCATCGCTCTGCGGCACCGAGAAGAACCATTTGTGGCCGGTCAGCCGGTAGGCTTCACCCGGGCCGCGCGCCCCCAGCGGCTCGGCCCGGGTGGTGCTGGTGAGCAGATCGCTGCCGCCCTGTTTTTCCGTCATGCCCATACCGATCAGCAGACCCCGCTTCTGGTCGCCGGGCTGCGCATGGGTATCGTAACGATCGCTGAGCAGCGGATCGAGCCAGCCTTCAAACGCGGCGGGCAGATAAGTCTGCAACAGTGGAATGGCCGCGTGCGTCATGGTCACCGGGCAAAGCGTGCCCGCTTCAACCTGCGCGTGCAGAATAAAGCGCGCAGCGCGCGCCACGCTGGCCTGTTCACGTACTGTGGGATGCCAGCTGAGATTATGCAGGCGGCTGGCGCAGACACCCTGCATCAGCAGGTGCCAGGCGGGGTGAAAACGGACTTCATCCATCCGTACACCACGGCCGTCGTAGCGCAGCAGTTCAGGTGGCTCCGCGTTGGCAAGCCGGCCCAGCTCCAGCGACTCGGCGCTGCCCAGCTGTCGGCCTACCGAAGCCAGCCACTCCCGATCCCATCCGGCGCCTTCGCGTGACAGTGCCTCGCCGAGCGGCGTATCAGACAGGAACAGGTTGCTGTTGCTCAGAGGATGGGGCTGATTAAAAACGGTGTGTGTTGTCCAGGTCATAACCACTCCTCGCGGATGTCACTCAGTAAGTATACCCGTCGTCTTTCAAGCTGCATTTTTGTTGGCTGCGTTCACTCACCCGAATCACTTACTCATATAAGCTCATCGGGATTCGTTCTCTTGCCGCCTCAATGCAACCCGAAATCCTTTGGGTATATACGAATGACGCGCAGTTATGCCTGGTACAGGAACTAATTTGTGGCGAGGATCACATCGGGGATCAGGCGTTGCGCTGACGCACCGCTTCAAACAGGCAGACACCCGTAGCAACCGAGACATTCAGCGAAGAGACGCTGCCCGCCATCGGAATGCTGATCAGCTCATCGCAATGCTCACGGGTCAGACGACGCATGCCTTCCCCTTCCGCGCCCATCACCAGCGCCATCGGACCGGTCATTTTGCTCTGGAAGACGGTATGGTCAGCTTCACCTGCGGTACCGACAACCCAGATGTTGTACTCCTGCAGCAGACGCAGGGTACGTGCCAGGTTGGTGACGCGGATCAACGGCACATTTTCTGCCGCGCCGCTGGCCACTTTTTTGGCCGTTGCATTCAGGGGCGCAGAGCGATCTTTCGGCACGATAATCGCGTGCACACCGGCCGCATCGGCACTGCGCAGGCAGGCACCCAGATTGTGCGGATCGGTGACCCCGTCCAGCACCAGCAGGAAGGGTTTGTCCAGGCTCTGCAGCAGATCCGGCAGGTCGCCTTCCTGATACTGACGACCCGGTTTTACCCGCGCCACAATACCCTGATGCACACCGCCTTCAACCTGGCTGTCGAGCCACTTGCGCTCGGCCAGCTGAATCACGACCCCCTGAGCTTCCAGCGCGGCGACCACGGGTTGCAGGCGACGATCGTCGCGGCCTTTGAGGATAAAGACTTCCTGGAAACGTTGTGGATCACGTTCCAGCAGCGCCTGCACGGCATGGATACCAAAAATAATTTCGCTCATCGATCTGCTCAGTGTTTGGAAATGAATGAATGACCGCCCTTTCTCAGTGAGAAAGGACGGGTGCGCGCATCAGTCAGGCTGCGCCTTTTTTCTGGCGCGCTTCGCCCGGGTGGCGGCGGCGATTTTACGGGTTTTTTCCGAGACGTTTTTACTTTTATTCTCGGTATTTGCAGCGGCGGGCTTGCCCTTGTCGCCCCGGAAAGCGGCGTCCGGCTCGAAGTTGGACTTCTTGCTCGCATCACGACGGCGTTTCGCTGGCGCTTTGTCGTCACGCTTCGCCCGATCACGTGCGGTTTTGCCTTCACCACGTACCTGACGCTGGCTGGAGATCAGGGCAAAGTCGATTTTACGCTCATCCATATGGACGGCTTCAACACGCACTTCAACCGTATCACCCAGACGATAGGTGCGACCGCCCGATTCACCGATCAGACGCTGACCTACCGGGTCAAAACGGTAGTAATCGTTGTCGAGCGTCGAAACGTGGACCAGGCCATCAATGAACAGATCGCTTAAGCGTACAAAGAAGCCAAATCCGGTCACGCTGGAAATGACGCCGTTGAAGACGTTGCCAACCTGATCCTGCATGAAGTCACACTTGAGCCAGTCCGCGACGTCACGGGTCGCTTCATCGGCGCGGCGTTCGGTCAGGGAACAGTGCAGGCCCAGTTGCAGCATCTGCGGCATGTCGTAGTGATAGCCGCCGGTTGCTGTCGTCATATCTTTGGCGACGCTGCGATCTCTCGGCATCAGGTATTTAATGGCGCGCTGTACCAGGCCTTTACCTTCATCCTGCTCTTTTGCCAGCAGATATTTGATGGCGCGATGCAGCGTCAGATCCGGATAACGACGGATTGGCGAGGTAAAGTGCGCATACGACGAGAGTGCCAGACCAAAGTGACCGCGATTTTCCGGGTCGTAAACGGCCTGCTTCATCGAACGCAGCAGCATGGTTTGCAGCATTTCCGCATCAGGACGATCGGCAACCTGCTTCAGCAGCGCCGCATAGTCGATTGGCTGCGGTTTATTGCCGCCAGGCAGACTCAGTCCCAGCTCGTTGAGCACGGTACGGAAGCTCTTAATGCTTTCGTCGGTCGGGCGATCGTGATCGCGGAACAGCGCCGGTTCCTGATTTTTCTCAACGAAGCGTGCCGAGGCGATGTTCGCCAGGATCATGCACTCTTCGATCAGCTTATGGGCGTCATTACGTGACACGCGCTCAACACGCTCAATACGGCGCTCGGCGTTGAAGATAAACTTCGCCTCTTCCGTTTCAAACGAGATACCGCCGCGCTCTTCACGAGCGGCTTCCAGCGCATGATAGAGGTTGTTCAGCTCTTCAAGGTCTTTAACCAGCGGCGCATACTGCTGACGCAGCTCTTTGTCGCCCTGCAGAATGTTCCAGACTTTGTTGTAGGTCAGACGCGCATGGGAGTTCATCACCGCTTCGTAGTGCTTGAAGCCGGTCAGTTTACCTTTGGTCGAGATGGTCATCTCGCACACCATACAGAGGCGATCGACCTGCGGGTTAAGCGAACATAAGCCATTCGACAGCACTTCCGGCAGCATCGGCACAACCTGCGACGGGAAGTAGACCGAGGTTCCGCGCTGATGCGCTTCGTCATCCAGTGGGGTGCCAGGACGGACGTAATAGCTGACATCCGCGATAGCTACCCACAGACGCCATCCGCCACCGCGCTTCTTCTCACAGTAAACAGCATCATCAAAGTCACGGGCATCTTCACCATCGATGGTGACCAGCGGCAGCTTACGCAGATCGACGCGGCCTTTTTTGGCCTCTTCCGGGACTTCTTCTTTCAGTTTGCTGACCTGAGCTTCCACTTCCGGCGGCCAGGTGTGCGGGATTTCATGCGTACGCAGCGCCATATCCACGGCCAGGCTGGTACCCATATCATCGCCCAGAATCTCGGCGATTTTACCGATCGCTTTGCTGCGACGGTTCGGACGCTGGACCAGCTCAACCACCACCACGGAACCCATACGGGCATTCATCGTCTCTTCAGGCGGGATGAGGATGTCAAAACTCAGGCGACTGTCGTCCGGCACTACGAAGCCAGCACCGGCATCGGTAAAGTAACGGCCAACGATCTGATTGTTGCGGGGTTCCTGCACCCGGACCACGCGCGCTTCGCGGCGGCCTTTGCGATCGGCACCCAGCGGCTGCGCCAGGATCACGTCACCGTGCATACAGAATTTCATCTGTTCTGCGGAAAGGTAGAGGTCATCTTTCTGACCTTCTGCCCGCAGGAAGCCGTAGCCATCACGGTGGCCAATGACTTTACCGCGCAGGAGATCAAGACGTTCTGGCAGGGCATAACACTGACGGCGGGTGAACACCAGCTGACCATCACGCTCCATGGCGCGAAGGCGGCGACGCAGCGCCTCAAGGTGTTCTTCTTCCTGCAGATTCATCTCTTCAGCCAGCTCTTCGCGGCTGGCCGGTTTTTCACGTTTTTCTAACAGAGCCAGAATAAATTCACGGCTCGGAATAGGGTTTTCGTATTTTTCAGCTTCTCTATCCTGAAAAGGATCTTTTGACATAGCGGTTCCTCCGATGTCATTTAATATTTATTTCCACCGGCGATCTGGACAAGATGATCTCATAAAGTGGTGTATTTCCTTCGACCAGATCTGCCAACGTATAGCTATCCAGCTCCTGCAAAAATCGCTGCACCGCATCATGTAACGCCTGCTTCAGACGACAGGCTGGCGTGATGGAACAGGACGCGCAATCCACTAATTGTAGTGGTTCCATCTTACGTACCACATCGCCAATGACAATCTGACGAGCTGGCATACCCAGACGAATGCCCCCGTTTTTACCACGCGTTGCGGCGACATAGCCCGCCCGGCTCAGCTGATTGATAATTTTGACCATATGATTACGGGACAAACCATAAGTGTTCGTCACTTCCGTAATATTGGTCTGCTGACCTTCCGGCAACGATGCCAGATAAATCAGTGCCCGTAAGCCATAATCAGTAAAACTCGTGAGCTGCACAGTAACCTCAGTGAACCTTCAGGCGCGGCATGACCTTATTCGCCCTGTGATTGATGCCAGGATTAAATCGGATCGCCATTCGATTAGCTACGATGATAAACCAGAGTCTGTCTGGCCGTGCGCTTTTTTAAGCCAGCAGAAGGTTTGACAAGCGAAGGGAGGTTAAGTGGCATCAAAGAATGGAAAAACAAGGGCCGGACAGCGTCCGGCCTGAATGATTACGCGTCGAACGGGTCGCGCAGAATCATTGTTTCACTACGATCAGGGCCGGTTGAGATGATATCAATCGGCACACCCGTTACCTCTTCCACACGCTTGATGTAGTCACGCGCGGCCTGAGGCAAACCTTCCAGCGTCTTGACGCCAAACGTTGTCTCGCTCCAGCCTGGCAGGGTTTCGTAGATCGGCTCAATGCCTTCCCAGTTCTCTGCCGCCAGTGGCGTGGTGGTCACTTCGCGGCCATCAGGCATACGATAAGCCACACAGATCTTCACCTCTTTCAGGCCATCCAGCACGTCCAGCTTGGTCATGCAGAAACCTGACAGGGAGTTGATCTGGACCGCGCGGCGAACCGCTACCGCATCCAGCCAGCCGGTACGACGACGACGACCGGTGGTCGCACCAAACTCATTACCCTGCGCACAGAGGAATTCGCCGGTTTCATCGAACAGCTCGGTCGGGAACGGGCCTGCGCCAACGCGGGTTGAGTAAGCTTTCACAATACCCAGCACGTAGTCGACATAGCGCGGGCCAATGCCTGAACCGGTCGCTACGCCACCTGCGGTGGTGTTGGATGAGGTCACGTACGGATAGGTACCGTGATCGATATCCAGCAGCGTACCCTGCGCACCTTCAAACATAATCAGATCGCCACGCTTACGCGCGACGTCCAGCAGTTCAGAGACGTCAACGACCATGCCAGTGATGATGTCAGCGACTTCCATCACATCACTCAGCACTTTATCGAAGTCGACTGCCGGCTCTTTGTAGTACTCCACCAGCTGGAAGTTGTAGAAATCGACCACTTCTTTCAGCTTGGCAGCAAAGGTTTCTTTGTTAAACAGGTCGCTGACGCGCAGGGCACGGCGAGCGACTTTATCTTCATAAGCCGGTCCGATGCCACGCCCCGTGGTACCAATCGCTTTGGCGCCACGAGCACGTTCACGCGCCATATCCATCGCAACATGATATTGCAGGATCAGCGGACAGGCTTCAGAAATCAGCAGACGTTCACGTACCGGAATCCCGCGCGCTTCCAGGCCTTTCATCTCTTTCATTAAGGCTTCAGGAGAGAGCACTACGCCGTTACCAATGATGCTGGTGACGTTATCGCGCAGAATGCCAGAAGGGATCAGGTGGAGGACGGTTTTTTCACCGTTGATGACAAGCGTGTGGCCCGCATTGTGGCCGCCTTGATAACGCACAACGTAATTCGCGCGCTCAGTCAGAAGGTCTACAATCTTACCTTTACCTTCGTCACCCCATTGGGTGCCCAGTACGACGACGTTCTTACCCATTTCTCAAAATCACCGATTGCTTAAAAAAGGATTCTACCATCTGATCCCGTGGTTTTCAGCACTTTTAGCATACGATTGCGCGCTTTTTTGCCTGAGTTTTGATCACTACAACATGTTGGGGATAATAGCGTTGAAAGGCACAATTTAGCCGGTCTGAACGTCAGCCTCAGAGGTTTCCGTGCAGGCTGAGCATGCAGTAAATCACCATGCCAGCAACGACCAGTCCTCCACCAAAGCGGTGCAGCAGACGATCGGGCAACCGCGTCATCGTCAGGATCATGCGTCGCCAGGCGCGCGGCATAAACATTGGTCCCAACCCTTCCAGCACTAACACCAGCGCCAGCGCCATCCAGATGCTTGTTTTCATTCTGATACCCAAAAAAAAGGGCCGACAACATTGTCGGCCCACAGGTTATATCAGTTCTTAGCGTGTCGCGTTAGAGGGCGCCTTCATATATCGGAAGAAGTCGCTATCCGGGCTTAACACCATCACATCCTGATCGCTATTGAAGCTGTTTTCATAGGCACGCAGGCTACGAATAAAGGCATAGAAGTCAGGATCTTTGCTGAACGAATCGGCAAACAACCGCGCCGTTTCCGCATCACCGTCACCGCGTGTAATCAGTGCTTCGCGCTGGGCTTCAGCCAGAGTGCGGGTGACCTGGTAATCGGCCTGGGCGCGCAGTTTTTCCGCCTCTTCCTGACCCTGTGAACGCTGGCTACGCGCTACCGCTTCACGCTCAGCACGCATACGGTTAAAGATCGCATCAGACACTTCGGTCGGCAGGTTGATCTGCTTGATACGCACATCTACCACCTGAATACCTAACGCCGCCATACTGTTCGGGTTCGGAGCCGGTTCGCTGCTGTTGGTTTCACGCTCGACACGGGCCGCTGCACTGGCAATCGCGTCATCAGCCGCAGGGGTTGCGATTTCATCATCGTTGCCTGCAGAGCCGGTATTCAGCGCGTCACGCACATCAGTAGTCAGACGACCACGAGAGTCCGTTACGATATCTTTCACATCCAGACGGCCCATTTCAGAACGCAAGCGGTCACTGAACTTACGTTTCAGCAGCACTTCCGCCTGAGAGACATCACCGCCACCGGTGGCCAGGTAGTAGCGACTGAAGTCGCTGATACGCCACTTGATGTAGGAGTCTACGATCAGATCTTTCTTCTCTTTGGTGACGAAGCGATCGGCCTGGTTATCCATGGTCTGGATACGCGCATCCAGCGTTTTAACCGTTTCCAGGAATGGAATCTTGAAATGCAGACCCGGCTCAAACACCTGCGGCTTGTTTTCGCCATCGCGCAGGACTTTACCGAAGCGCAGAACAATGCCTCGCTGCCCTTCCTGCACCACAAACAGGGACGCATAGAGCGCCACCAGCACGACAATGATTAAAAATACTATTGGCTTACGCATCGATTACTCTCTCCCTTCGCGCTGGCTGTCGCTGCGCTGAGCATTTGCCCGACGCTGATCCATGATATTGTCCGGACTGTATGACGACGTTTCATTGCGGCTGGCACTGCTATCGGAGCGCGCAGGCAGCGAAGAACCATTCGCGCCTTTCTGACCATTCTGGCCCGATGAAGTCTGACCGCCACGCATCAGTTGATCCAGCGGCAGCACCATCAGGTTATTACCCCGATCGTTAACCAGTACTTTGCGGGTATGGCTCAGCACACGCTCCATGGTCTCGATATAGAGACGCTCTTTGGTGATTTCGGGTGCAGCTTTATACTCAGGCAGAATCTTGGCGAAACGCGCCACCTCACCCTGCGCTTCCAGCACGGTACGCTCTTTGTAAGCGCGTGCCTCTTCCAGAATACGTTGCGCCTGGCCGTTAGCACGAGGCTGAACTTCGTTGGCGTAAGCTTCGGCTTCACGAACGTACTGCTCGCGGTTTTCGCGTGCGGCAATCGCGTCATCAAATGCAGACTTCACCTCTTCCGGCGGACGTGCAGCCTGGAAGTTGACGTCCAGCACCGCGATCCCCATGTTATAAGGGCGAATCGTCTCGTCGATTTCACGCTGGGTATCGCTACGCACCACGGTACGACCTTCGGTCAGGATGCGGTCCATGGTAGAGCGACCAATCACGCCGCGCAGTGCGCTGTCAGTAGCCTGACGCAGGCTGTCGTCCGCGCTGGTCACAGCATAAAGATAACGTTCCGGATCGGTCACGCGGTACTGCACGTTCATCTCCACGCGCACCACGTTCTCATCCGAAGTCAGCATGACGCCAGAAGCAGCCAGTTCGCGCACCGATTCAACGTTAACCGCACGCACCTGATCAACGAATGTCGGCTTCCAGTTCAGGCCGGGTTCGACCAGATGACTGAATTTACCGAAGCGCGTCACCACGCCACGTTCCGCTTCTTTGATGGTGTAGAAACCGCTTGCAGCCCAGATGACTACAGCAGCAACAGCCACGATACCAACAATTTTGCCACCGCTGCCGGAGCCGCGCTGACCGTTGTCGTTCTGTTTGCCACCGCCCAGTCCACCAAGCTTCTTGCTCAGCTTACGGAAGATATCATCCAGATCAGGAGGCCCGGATTCCCGTCCTCCCTTATTCCCCCCAGAGTTGCCGCCTTGATTATTGCTGCTTCCCCACGGGTCGCGGTCCTGTCCGTTATTTCCGGGCTGATTCCACGCCATGTTTCTACTCCATTTATTGTAATTACGATTTTTACCCTTCAGCTTTCGGATTGCAGCGGTGTTGGCTGCCTTCGCTCACCCCGGTCACTTACCTGCGTAAGCTCCCGGGGATTCACTCAGTTGCCGCCTTGCTGAAATCCAAAATACTCGGGTAACGCCAGCGTATTCGGGTCTGCAAAGAAAGTGCGACAATCTTCAATTTTTAAGGTAAATGCGTTTGGGCAATATCAAACAATGTAACTGGTCAGCGACGGTTCCTGCTTACATAAACGCATCCACTCAATAATGGGCATACGTATCTGCAATCCTACACTGCCGTCTTCTTCATTCCACTCTTTCTCAATCGCCTGCAGCTGATAGAAACGGCTGCGAAGTCGCCCCGCTTCCGGTGGCAGACGTAATGCGTGCTGGGCTATTTCACCCGCCAGACGCTCAGACAGCGCCTGCCATAGCAACGGAATGCCTGCGCCTGTCTGGGCGGAAAGCCAGACGCGGATTGGCAGGTTCTCTTCGTTACGATCGATACGCGGTTCGAATCCGTCGAGCATATCGATTTTATTCATCACCAGTAACGTCGGGATTTCGTCCGCTTCAATCTCTTCCAGTACGGCATCGACAGCAGCGATATTTTCCGTGACGCGAAGGTCAGCCCCATCAATCACGTGCATTAACAGCGTCGCCTGACGAGTCTCCTGCAGCGTGGCTTTAAAAGCGGCAACCAGATCGTGAGGAAGATGGCGAATAAAGCCTACCGTGTCCGCCAGTACCACGTCCCCGACATCAGCAACATTCAGACGGCGCAGTGTGGGGTCGAGCGTCGCAAACAGCTGGTCTGCGGCAAAGACGTTGGCGGAGGTCATGGCGTTAAAGAGGGTCGACTTGCCGGCGTTGGTGTAACCCACCAGCGAAACCGTTGGCACATCCGCTTTGGCGCGTGACTGACGTCCCTGCTCACGCTGTTTTTCAACTCGCTCAAGACGAGACAAAATCTGACTGATACGGCCGCGCAGCAGTCGGCGGTCCGTTTCTAACTGCGTTTCACCCGGGCCACGTAAACCAATCCCGCCTTTCTGGCGTTCAAGGTGGGTCCAGCCGCGCACCAGACGTGTCGCAAGATGGCGCAGCTGTGCCAGCTCAACCTGCAATTTACCTTCGTGGGTACGTGCGCGTTGGGCAAAGATATCCAGAATTAAACCGGTGCGATCAATGACCCGGCATTCGCACAGGCGCTCGAGGTTTCTTTCCTGAGCGGGCGTAAGGGCATGATCGAATAATACGACCGATGCTCCTGTTGTTTTTACCGCATCGGCAATTTCAACGGCCTTTCCTTCACCGACAAAATACTTGGGGTGTGGCGCTTTGCGGCTGCCAGTAACCACTTGCAGCGCCTCAACGCCAGCAGAAGAGACCAGGGTTTCAAACTCCTGCAAATCTTCTACTTCTTTGTCTTGGGAGAACCAGATGTGTACCAGTACGGCCTGCTCACCGGCTTCATAACGGTCAAACAAGCTATAACCTCGCTAAATAAAAGACCAGGACGGAAAACTTTTGTTCTCCGTTCCTGGCTGTACGGTGACGCGTTATTCTGCGTTATCACCGTCTTGTTGTGGCTGTGGCTGCGCAGTTGTGTTGCTGCCGCCATGATGGTAATTGTTGCTGCCGCCACCGGTATTATTGCTATGGTGAGAAACCGGGCGTGAAGGAACAACGGTAGAAATGGCATGCTTATACACCATCTGACTCACCGTGTTTTTCAACAAAATGACGAACTGATCAAATGACTCAATCTGACCCTGCAACTTAATACCGTTAACCAGATAAATCGAAACCGGAACACGTTCACGACGCAGTGCGTTCAAAAACGGGTCTTGTAATGATTGCCCCTTAGCCATTCTATCTTTTCCTTATATGCTTGTTGTTTGTTGCAAGTAGAACCTATGGTTCTGAAAAAACTGCGTAAAAATTTGCGCACGATAACCCATCAATTGTACACAATCACCCATGCTTCGCACTAAGAACCTGTAACACTGTATCACGCGCCAGCTGGGGCTCGTCACTGTCAAGCCAGTGAACATTTTCCCAACCGCGTAACCAGGTCATCTGTCGCTTAGCAAGCTGCCGGGTTGCGCAAATTCCCCGATAAACCATCTCGCTGTAATCGATTTCGCCCGATAAATAAGACCACATCTGACGATAGCCAACACAACGAATGGAAGGCATGTCCGTATGCAAATCACCTCGTGCAAAAAGGGCCCGAGACTCCGCTTCAAATCCTGACGCCAACATCTGCTCAAAACGCAACGCGATGCGCTGGTGCAGCAATTCACGGCTCGCGGGGGCGATGGCAAACTGTTGCACGTCGTAGGGTAACGCTTCACCGGATGTTTTTGTCAGTTCCGTTAAAGTTTTACCCGAAATAAAAAAAACTTCCAGTGCTCGCGAAAGTCTCTGCGGATCATTCGGATGAATACGACTGCCGGCAACCGGGTCGATTTCACACAGCTGGCGGTGTAAAGCTTCCCAGCCTTTTTCACGCGCCGTTTGCTCTATCCGCTGACGAACGTCGGGATCGGCCGAGGGCAACGGCGACAATCCTTCAAGTAACGCCTTGAAGTAGAGCATGGTTCCACCAACAAGCAACGGTATTCGTCCGGCTTCAACGATATCCGCCATTTCTGCTAAAGCATCCCGCCGGAACTCCGCTGCCGAATAGGCTTCAGCGGGATCGCGAATGTCGAGCAGACGATGGGGTGCCACTGCTAACTCCTCAGCCGACGGTTTCGCCGTACCAATATCCATCTGACGATAGATTAAGGCAGAGTCTACGCTGATTAGTTCCACTGGTAACCGCTTACGCAATTCAATTGCTAAAGCAGTCTTGCCAGAAGCCGTGGGTCCCATCAAAAAAATAGCCTTTGGCCGGCCAGCCTGGTTTAATTCACTCATGCTTCAACGCGTTGATCGCGCTCTCAATCTCTATGGGCTGTAATAAGCCTGAAGGCGGCGATTTCAGCAGCTGTGGGCAAAGCCGTTCAAGCTCTGCCAGCAGGTTGATCGCCTGTGAGTGATTCCAGTCGGAGGACTCTGTATCCTGACGCCGCGCCAGCCACTGGGCCAGTTGCGTCGCAGAGATCTCCTGCTGCCGGGCGAGATAGCCTAACAGCTCAGGAATCAAGATTTGTAAATTTTGTGTTCGTAACGGTAAAGGCACCGCGCGTAAGGTCACGTGGTCGCCTTCGGGCTGAAGATCAATACCCATCTGATTGAGCAGGCTGCTCTTTTCTTTTGCGGCCTGCCGTTCATCCAGGGCGATTTTGAGCCGCACCGGAATCAGCAGGGGTTGCGGTTTAAGCCCATCTTCACCCGGTTCAAGCTGCGCCTGTTTCAGCCAGCGCGCCGCGACCGGCAGCGCCATCAGCATTAACTTCTGATCCTGCTCCAGCAGCGCATAGTGGTTTTGTAACACGGTCAGTACCCGGCCAAAACTCTGGGCATGCGCGGCCAGCGGCGAGGGTTTTTCGGCCGGACGCGGTGCCGGTTCACGGTTTTTTGGCGGCGGCGTGGCGCTGACAGGCGTTTTCAGCAACTGCTGATAAACCGCGCCTTCACGCTGACGATACACGTTCTCTTTGTTTTGCCAGGCCGGCGCCGCTGCGGGCGGTGTTTGCCGCGTGGAGGCTGAAGATTGATTCTCGCTGGCGGGGGCTGAAGGCTGCGCAAAATGATTCCCTCCCGCCGCCTGACGGTTTTCCGGCTGCCAGCGCGGTGCGGCTTCTTCTGCCTGCAGCGCAGGCAAAATGGGTGACGCTATCGCCTGTAATGCGCTGACCACGCCCTGATAAATAAAATCATGCACCAGGCGTGACTGATGAAAACGCACTTCATGCTTGGCCGGGTGAACGTTGACATCCACCTGATGCGGATCGATCTCCAGATAGAGCACATAAGCGGGCTGCTGGTCATCCTGGAGCTGGGTCTGGAAAGCCTGGCGGATAGCGTGATTAATCAGCTTGTCGCGCATCATCCGGCCATTGACGTAGCAATATTGTAACTCGGTGACCTGGCGCGAACCGGCGGGATCGGCGACCCAGCCGCGCAGCGAGAGATCATCATGCTGCCAGTCAATTCGCAGCGCATGCTGAATAAACGTGGTGCCGCAGATAGCTGCCAGTCGCCGTTCGCGCTGGCTCTCCTCGCTGACCGCCCGATACTGACGCATCATTTTGCCGTTGTGGCTCAGTGAAAGCGCGACATCAAAACGCGCCAGTGCAATACGACGGATCACTTCGTCGATATGACCGAACTCGGTTTTCTCTGTGCGCATAAATTTGCGGCGCGCCGGGGTGTTATAAAACAGATCCAGCACTTCGAGCGTGGTCCCACACGGATGCGCAGCCGGTTTAACCGTTACCGTCATATCACGCCCTTCAGCATAGGCCTGCCAGGCTTCGGTTTGATCGGCGGTACGTGAGGTTAAGGTCAGGCGGGAGACAGAACTGATACTGGCGAGCGCTTCACCGCGAAAACCCAGGCTCATGATCGCTTCCAGGTCATCCAGTGAGGCGATTTTACTGGTGGCGTGTCGGGCCAGCGCCATCGACAGCTCGCTTTTCACGATGCCGCAGCCGTTGTCACGAATGCGGATAAGCTTTGCGCCCCCCTTTTCAATATCAACGTCAATGCGCGTTGCACCAGCATCCAGGCTGTTCTCCACCAGCTCTTTTACAACCGATGCAGGACGTTCAACCACTTCACCCGCCGCAATCTGGTTTGCCAGTTGGGGCGGTAAAATTTGTATCGGCATGGTTTTCCTTTTAGCTGGTCGCCCGGCGCAGCGGCCGGGCAAACAATCAGGATGCAGGGATTTTCAGGTTCTGCCCCAACATGACGTTGGTCGATTTCAGATTATTGGTCTGCATTATCGCTTTCGGGCTGACGCCATAATGTGCGGCAATGCCGGTCAGTGAATCCCCCACAACCACTTTATGACGCACAATGCCGCGTGGCGTGGCGCGCGTGGTGCGGCTGGCGGCCGCACTGGCCGGCACTTTCAACCGCTGTCCGACCCATACCACATCCCGCTTCAGGGTGTTCATTTCACGCAGTGTCGACATGCTGACGCCATACTTCGCGGCAATCCCGGAGAGTGTCTCACCGCGCGTAACCGTATGGCGCTGAGTTACGCCGGTATATTGCGTCACCCCGGTCGCCGGGTTGCTGGCGACGTTAACCGCTGGCGACGAGCCCAGCGGCCGGTTTTCCTCCTTTGGGATGGATTGCAGCGGGTGCGCCAGGAAATAAGTGCGCAGACCTTTATAGATCGACTGCGCAATCTTATCCTGGTGTGCGCTACTGCCAAGCAGTCGCTCCTCCGAGGAATTACTGATAAAGCCGGTTTCCACCAGCAAAGAAGGAATATCGGGTGAACGCAGCACGCCAAGACTGGCATGCTCAGGCAGACGTTTATGCAGCGATGTCACGCTGCGCATCTGCTGCAACACTTTCTGGGCGATGTCATAACCGACCCGCTGCGAGTGACCGAATTGCAGGTCAAGTACTGCCTGGCTGAGGTAGGGGTCGGCCTGACTGTTAGCCAGCAGGTCACCTGCGCCGCCCAGCAGCTCAGACTGTTTCTCTTTCTGCTCCAGCCAGTTAGCCATCTCGTTATTGGCCCGGCGGTTTGATAATACCCAGACCGATGCACCGGTCGCCGCATGGCTCGGCGCAGCGTCAGCATGAATTGAAACCAGCACGTTGGCGTTGGCTTTACGCGCCACGTCGGAGCGGCCCATAACCGAGATAAAATAGTCGCCATCACGCGTCAGGACGCCTTTAAACATCGGATCGTTATTCAGCAACACCCGCAGTTTACGTGCAATTGCGATTGTGACGTTCTTCTCTTTCAGTCCGCGCTGCCCGATAGCGCCGGGATCCTGACCGCCATGTCCGGCATCAATCGCCACAATCACGGTATCGTTCTGGCTGACGGCCCGGCCAGGACTCACGGTGCTGGCTGTGCTGGTCACGGACGTCACCGGATTCGAATTAAAGGGGTTCGCCGCTGCGGCACTCTGGGTGGGCACGCGCGTCGGGGCCGTTACCGGCGCAGGCACACTGCGCGTAACAGCAGGCGGCTTACCGGTAATGGTGAAGACCACGCTGTAGCTGTTGCCATTGCGCTGGGTGACCGCCCGGGTTTTACCCGCCTGCGTCAGCTCAAACACCAGCCGCACGCTCTGTTTATCTTTCGGGGTGCTGGTGCGAATTCGCTTTACGATGTTTTCGCCGCTGAAATTTAACGGCAGCCCCTGAACCACGCCGCTCTGGCGCACATCAAGCACCACACGGTCAGGATTGCGCAGCGGGAAGAAGCCATAGACAGGTTGTCCGGCAAAGTTCAGGGTGATGGTTGCCTGGCTGTCGCCATTGGCGACTTTGATATCCGACAGGGTGGCAGCAAACAGGGGTGTACAGACCAGCAGCAACAGTGTCACCAGCGCTATTTTCATCCGTGACATCATGCCTGATCCCTGCCCTGACCAAATTGTTCAAGCCATTGCTGGCCCGACGAGGATTGTGCCGTCAGTTCCGCTTCACGCGCCTCACCCACGTAACGCAGCGTTAGCGTGAGATCGGGCGGCGGCAGAAAACCGGCGCCCTGCTGCGGCCATTCAACCAGGCAGATAGCATCGCCGCTGAAATAGTCGCGGATGCCCATGAATTCAAGCTCTTCAGGATCGGCAAGACGATAGAGGTCGAAGTGATAAAGTGTGCGGTCGTCCAGCGTGTAAGGCTCAACCAGCGTGTAAGTAGGGCTTTTGACGTTGCCCTGATGGCCCAGCGCCTGCAGAAAGCCGCGGCTGAAGGTGGTTTTACCCGCCCCCAGATCGCCATAGAGATAAATCACTGCCGCGCTGCCACAGGCGCGCGCCAGCTGAGCGCCCAAACTGAGCGTAGCCGCCTCATCGGGCAAAGAGATAACACAGGTCTTCATGCTTCTTTATTCATCTCAGGATTAACAAACTGCCACAGCAGATCCAGTAAATCAGTTGCCAGCATACCGCGCGTACCACGTTCCGCAGCGACCGCATCGGCCGCGGCACCGTGTGCAACGCAGCCGGCGCAGGCCGCATCAAACAGCGTCAGTTTCTGGCCCACCAGCGAGGCGATGATTCCACTCAGGAGATCGCCCATACCGCCGGAGGCCATACCGGCATTGCCCACGTCAGCAAAGGCCATTTCACCCTGCTCGCTGGCAATCAGCGTACCGGCACCTTTCAGTACCACTACGCCGCCATAACGCTGCGCCAATGTCTGCGCTGCATGTAAGCGGTCACTCTCAATTTCACTGGTCTCGGTATTCAGCAAACGCGCCGCTTCACCAGGATGCGGCGTAATAATGCGATTCTGACGTTTCTCCGCACTGATTGCCAGCAGGTTAAGTGCATCCGCGTCCCAAAGCATCGGCTTTTCACTGCTCGCGACCCGCTTCAGCGCCCGCTTTCCCCAGTCGCGCTGACCCAGACCGGGCCCTATCGCAATGACATCGGCCCACTCCAGCGCCTCCGTCAGGCGCTCATCGGTCAGTTCATCGACCATAATTTCGGGCCGGGCGGTCAGGATCGGAATAATATTATCTTTGTGAGTAAGTACTCGCACTAACCCACTACCGCTGCGCAACGCCGCTTCGGCCGTCATCCGTACCGCGCCAGCGGTACCGGCATCGCCCCCCACTACCAGCAGCCGGCCGTGACTGCCCTTGTGCGAAGTTGGTTTGCGCGGCTTGAGCCAGCGGGTTAATGCGCTGGCATCATAACGCGCGATGGGAGCTACTTCGCCCGCCAGAAAAGCGGCCAGGCCGAGATCGGCATAGTAAAGCTCTCCAATGTAATCTCGCGCTTTGCCAGTGATCTGGCCCGGTTTAAGAGCGACCACACTCAGCGTATGGCTGGCATTGATTACCTCACCGGGCGCGGTGCCATTGCGGGCTGATAAGCCGGAAGGCATATCAATGGCAAGTTTCGGCGCCGCATGGGCGTTCGCCTGCTGGATCAGCGTGGCATAGGGTTCTTCGGGCGCACGATGACTGCCGGTTCCCAGCAGCGCATCCACAATCACATCGATCTGCTCTGGCCAGACCGCATCGGCCGCATGAATTTCACCGCCCGCATCCAGCCACGCGTCACGTGCACGCTGCGCCTCTTCAGGCAACGCTTTTTTACTTTCGCACGCCAGCAGCGTAACGGTTTTGCCCGCCGCCTGTCCCAGTCGCGCCAGCACATAACCATCGCCACCGTTATTGCCGTGACCACACAGAATCAGCCAGTGGCTGGCCTCTGGCCAGTGCGCAGTCAGATGCTCGTAAGCGGCCTGTCCGGCACGCAGCATCAGCTCATACAGCGTAATGCCGAGCGCATCGGCCCCCTGTTGCTCAAGCTGGGCCACAGCCTGCGCAGGCCAGACAGAATATGGTAAACTGCGGCTGTTTTTCTTCGAATCCTGGTTACTCATGTCATACCCTCTCGATCTTCATCAATTCGCACAACAGATTAAACAGTGGGGATTGGATCTCGGCTTTCAGCAGGTCGGCATCACCGATACCGATCTCAGTGCGGAAGAGCCGCGCCTGCAGGCGTGGCTGGATAAGCAGTATCATGGCGAGATGGAGTGGATGGCGCGACACGGCATGATGCGGGCGCGTCCTCATGAACTGCTGCCCGGCACGCTGCGCGTTATCAGCGTTCGCATGAACTACCTTCCGGCCAAAGCCGCCTTTGCCAGCACGTTGAAAAATCCCCAACTGGGCTATGTCAGCCGTTATGCATTAGGTCGTGATTACCACAAAGTATTGCGCAATCGACTGAAAAAGCTCGGAGAAATGATCCAGCAGCATTGTGGCGAGCTTAATTTTCGCCCGTTTGTGGATTCGGCCCCGCTGCTTGAGCGGCCGCTGGCCGCCAAAGCGGGACTCGGCTGGACCGGCAAACATTCGCTGATACTGAATCGGGAAGCAGGTTCATGGTTTTTCCTCGGGGAACTGCTGATCGATATTCCGCTGCCGATAGATACACCTCAGCAGGAGCAGTGTGGCCGCTGTGTCGCCTGCATGACTATCTGCCCCACCAGCGCGATCGTTGAGCCCTACGTCGTGGATGCCAGGCGCTGTATTTCCTATCTCACCATTGAGCTGGAAGGCGCGATCCCGGAAGAATTTCGCCCGCTGATGGGCAACCGGATATATGGCTGTGATGACTGCCAGCTGATCTGTCCGTGGAATCGCTATGGACAACTCAGTGACGAAAGCGACTTTTCACCGCGAGCGGCGCTACACGCCCCTGAGCTGATCGATCTGTTTCAATGGGATGAAGCGAAGTTTTTACGCATCACTGAAGGCTCAGCGATTCGCCGCATTGGTCATTTACGCTGGCTGCGTAATATTGCAGTGGCGCTGGGTAACGCGCCCTGGTCGCCCGAAATCGTTCAGGTACTGGAACAACGACTCGGTGAAAGTGACCTGCTGGATGAACATATTCTGTGGGCAATCACGCAGCAGCAGCAGAAACGCGAGCAACTCGTGGTTGAAGTGCAACCTGCCCAGCAGAAGCGCCTGGTTCGTGCAGTAGAGAAGGGTTTACCGCGTGATGCGTGATTGAACAGCTTGATCGCGAATTATCGTTTTCCACATGCTGTGAATAAAAATAAAAAGCTGTTGTCATTCAACTGCAACAACGCTGATTTTGCTGTTTAATAACAAATTGAAATATTTTCATAATGATAAATATCAACAACTTATATAAAAGTTGTGTTTATTTAATAATGAGGCTATCGCTTCGGTTAACCTGCAAGGTTGTGGATAACTCTGTTCAAAAGCCATTTACAGATCGCCGTAACAGGCGCAGATGATGGGGTGCAGTGATGTGGATAACCTTCATGAAACAATCAAAATCACGCGACGTAAAACAGTCGGATAACGGACTGAAATGAGGGTGATGTTAAATCTGGAGCGGGAAACGAGACTCGAACTCGCGACCCCGACCTTGGCAAGGTCGTGCTCTACCAACTGAGCTATTCCCGCATAGAAGGGCACTACTAAAAAAACTGGAGCGGGAAACGAGACTCGAACTCGCGACCCCGACCTTGGCAAGGTCGTGCTCTACCAACTGAGCTATTCCCGCAAAGAGGGTACTGCTTACATTTTAAAACTGGAGCGGGAAACGAGACTCGAACTCGCGACCCCGACCTTGGCAAGGTCGTGCTCTACCAACTGAGCTATTCCCGCGCCTTGTACCGTTAATAAATTCTTCACCGGTACGGGGTGCGCATTATACGAGAAATCGTTGCTGCTGCAAGCGTCTGAAAGCAAAAATTTTCGCTTTCCGCGCGTTTGCTGATTAAATCAGCAACCTGGTGATTTCATGCGCACCCGTCGCCGATTAAAGCTGCAAAAAGTGTTCGCGGTAGTACGCCAGCTCCGCCACGGACTCACGGATATCATCCAGAGCCTGGTGCGTCCCCCCTTTTTTGAAGCCAGGAAGGATATCGGGTTTCCAGCGACGAGCCAGCTCTTTCAGGGTACTGACATCCAGATAACGATAGTGGAAGTACGCTTCCAGCTCAGGCATGTACTTAAACAGGAAACGACGATCCTGCCCGATGCTGTTGCCGCAGATAGGCGAGGTGTTCGCCGGAACCCACTGTTTCAGGAACTCAATGGTCGCCAGCTCTGCTGCGCGATCGTCAATCTGACTCTCCTTCACCCGCGCAACCAGACCGCTGTTGGTGTGGGTGCGGACATTCCACTCATCCATCAGCGCCAGCTGCGCATCAGACTGATGAACGGCCATGACCGGCCCTTCCGCCAGAATGTTCAGGTTGGCGTCAGTCACCAGGGTCGCAATTTCAATAATGCGATCGTGCGTCGGATCAAGTCCGGTCATCTCAAGATCAATCCAGATCAGATTCTGTTCATTTCCAGTAGCCATGCTGTTTCCTGCGGTTGCTGTAGTCGTCATTTACGATGAATAAGGTGTATCATAGACGTTTTGCCCAGCCGGGCGAAATCTGGCTAACGCTGTGAGGGTGAGTGAGTAAAAATAAACTGTCGAAGGGCCAACAACGCCGCGTAAGCGCTAACCACGATCGCCGTCTCAACCAACGCAGAGAGCGTCCGGAAGCGGATGACAACCTGTTTGGTGAAGCTGCAGATGGGGTCGTTGTCAGCCGTTTTGGCATGCACGCTGATGTTGAGGATAGCGCAGGCGTCGCCCACCGCTGCAATATCCGCCGAACCATTCGTTCGCTGGTTACCGGCGACCGGGTGCTGTGGCGTCCGGCAACCAGCGGCAACAAAGGTATTGTTGAAGCGGTGCATGAGCGCACCAGCGTATTAACCCGCCCCGATTTTTACGACGGCGTGAAGCCGATGGCGGCGAATATCGACCAGATCATCGTCGTCTCCGCAATCCTGCCTGAACTGTCGTTAAACATCATCGACCGCTATCTGGTTGCCAGCGAAACGCTGGACATTGAACCGTTGCTGGTACTGAACAAAACCGATCTGCTGGATGACAAGGCGCGCGCCTTTGTCGATAAGCAGATGGATATCTATCGCAATATTGGCTATCGCGTGGTGATGGTCTCCAGCCGGGCGAAAAACGGCATGGACGACCTGAAAGCGGCGCTGACCGACCGCATCAGTATCTTTGCCGGTCAGTCTGGCGTCGGCAAATCGAGTCTGCTGAATGCCCTGCTCGGCTTCGACAAAGAAGAGCAGGTCGCTATTCTGACTAACGAGGTTTCGGATGGCTCAGGCTTAGGCCAGCACACCACCACCGCATCGCGCCTTTATCACTTCCCGGACGGCGGCGATGTGATCGATTCACCTGGCGTGCGTGAGTTCGGTTTATGGCATCTTGAGCCGGAACAAATTACCCGCGGATTTGTCGAATTCCGCGCATTCCTTGGCGATTGCAAATTCCGCGATTGTAAACACGGCAGCGATCCCGGCTGTGCCATTCGCGAAGCGGTCGAACAGGGCAAAATCAACAGGTCCCGTTTTGATAACTACCACCGTATCCTGGAGAGCATGGCGCAGGTAAAAACGCGTAAAAATTTCCCTGATGGTGAAAGTTAATCGGTATAACCGCGTCTGAACGGATAAGCCGGAGCATTTTGCGAGGTGCATTCCAGTCGCGCGTCCAGACCGTGCAGCGTGCCGGAATTCGGGTATAGTCGCCATCTGAACGGGGCGCTGCTACAATCCGCCCCCTTTTTTACAACGTCATAAAATAGCCAGGAGGCTAAGGTGTTTGATCGTTTAAAACTCGGCTTGAATCATATTCTCCCGAAGAAATGGCTGACTGAACTTGCCGGTTGGGGCGCCAGTCGCCGCGGTGGTTGGTTGACCAAACTGGTCATTGACATCTTTGTCTGGTTTTACAAAGTCGACATGGCGGAAGCGCGTAAGCCCGATACCGCCAGCTATCGCACCTTTAATGACTTTTTCGTTCGTCCGCTGAAAGACGATGCGCGTCCGGTGGATGCCGATGCCAATCTCATCGCCCTGCCCGCGGATGGCGCTATCAGCCAGCTCGGCCACATTGATGGCGATCAGATTTTCCAGGCTAAGGGTCATCACTACACCATCGACGCCCTGCTGGCGGGTGATGAGCGGATGGCAGCCCAATTTGTTGATGGCGAGTTCGTCACCACCTATCTGGCGCCCCGCGATTATCACCGCGTCCATATGCCGTGCAACGGCATCCTGCGTGAGATGATTTATGTGCCTGGCGACCTCTACTCCGTCAACCCGCTGACCGCGCGTAATATTCCCAACCTGTTCGCCCGTAACGAGCGCGTCATCTGCTACTTCGAAACCGATATCGGGCCGATGGTGCAGATCCTGGTGGGTGCCACCATTGTCGGCAGCATCGAAACCGTCTGGGCTGGCACCATCACGCCACCGCGTGAAGGCGTGATCAAGCGCTGGCACTATCCGGCAGCGGATGATGAAAGCGCCGTGGTGCTGTTGAAAGGCCAGGAAATGGGCCGCTTCAAGCTTGGCTCTACCGTCATCAATCTGTTCGCACCTGGCCGCGTCAAACTGGCTGAAAGCCTGGAAGCAGAAAGCAAAACCCGTCTGGGTCAACCGCTGGCGATTGCGCTGCCGGTCGCGACAGACATTTCCGACGTCATCGTCGATTAAATTGAGTGTCCTCTGTGCGTTCGATTCTCCTCCTGCTGCTGAGCCTGTGGCTCAGCAGCCCGGCCTTCGCGGCCAGCCTTCCTGACGCCAGCCAGCTCAAACAGCAGCTGGAAGAGATAAAATCGGCCAAAAGTTCACCCTCGCAGGCTGAACAGATCCAGACGATTGAAGCCGCCTTAAACTTTCTCTCTGAACGCGATGAATCGCTGGAGCGCGCGGCGCAATATCAGCAGGTTATTGATGATTTTCCGCGTCTGGCGCGCGAACTGCGTCAGCAGATCGCCGCGCTGAGTGACAGCGGGAAAACCGTGCGCAACAACATGAGCAGCGCCGAGCTGGATCAGGAGATCCTGCAGGTCAGCAGCCAGCTGCTGGAAGAGGGGCGTCAGGCACGGCAGGAGCAGGATCGGGCGCGGGAAATCAGTGATTCGCTGTCGCAACTGCCGCAGCAGCAGACTGAAGCACGCCGGGCGATGACGGAGAGTGAACGCCGTTTGCAGAGCGTCAGCAGCAGTTCGCCACAGGGGCAGCTGCAGCTGGCGGCTCGCCAGGCGGAAAGCGCCGCGAATAAAGCGCTGGTCGATGAACTTGAGCTGGCACAGCTCTCTGCCAACAACCGTCAGGAACTGGCGCGGATGCGGGCTGAAGCCCACCAGCGCAAAGCAACTCAGCTCGATAACTATCTTCAGGCGCTGCGCAACCAGCTCAACGATCAGCGGCAACGTGAAGCCGAAGTCGCGCTGGCCCGCACCGAGCAACTGGCAGAAAACAGTGGCGATCTTCCGCCAGAGATCAGCGATCAGTTTCGGGTTAACCGCGAACTCTCGGTTGCCCTGAATCAGCAGGCGCAGCGCATGGATCTGGTGGCGTCGCAGCAGCGACTGGCCACCAACCAGATTATTCAGGTCCGTCAGGCGCTCTCTACCCTGCGTGAACAGTCGCAGTGGCTGGGTGCCTCTAATCTGCTGGGCGAAGCGCTACGGGCGCAGGTCGCGCGTCTGCCGGAGATGCCCAAGTCGCAGCAGATTGATAATGAGATGGCACAGCTTCGCGTGCAGCGTCTCAATTATGAAGATCTGCTGGAGCGCCAGGAGGCGCTGCGCAAGGGACGGCAGACCGATGGTCAGCCCTTCACCGCAGACCAGAAGCGTATTCTTGATGCGCAGCTACGCACTCAGAGGGAACTGCTCAATTCGCTGATCTCCGGCTGTGACACGCTGATTCTGGAGATCACCAAGCTCAAGGTTGGCAACACGCAGTTGCAGGATGCGCTGACGGAAGTCAAAGAGGCGACGCACCGCTATCTGTTCTGGACCGCCGACGTTAACCCGATTGGTTTGAGTTATCCGCTGGATCTGGCCAAAGATCTTTCCCGTCTGCTGTCGCTGGATACGCTGGGTCAGCTCGGCAAAGCGATGGCGATGATGTTTACCAGCCGCAACTCGGTGCTGCCGATTATTGGTGCGTTGCTGCTGGTCGGCTTCAGCATCAGTTCGCGCCGCCACTTCAATGCTTTCCTTGACCGTTCCGCCAGCAAAGTCGGCAAGGTCACGCAGGATCGTTTCCGTCTGACTATCCGTACCCTGTTCTGGTCGATCCTGGTGGCGCTGCCGCTGCCGGTATTATGGGGTGCACTGGGTTATGGCCTGCAGAACGCCTGGCCCTACCCTATCGCCGTAGCGATTGGTGATGGCATTACCGCCACGCTGCCGCTGCTGTGGGCGTTTATGATCAGCGCTGCCTTTGCCCGTCCTAACGGCCTGTTCATTGTGCATTTCCGCTGGCCGCAAAACCGGGTGGCGCGTGCCATGCGCTACTACTCGCTGAGCATCGGATTAATTGTGCCGCTGATTATGTTGCTGATCGCCTTTGGTAATCTGGAAGATCGGCAGTTCTCCTCGTCGCTGGGTCGTCTCTGTTTCATCCTGATCTGCGGGGCAATCAGCATTGTCACCGTCAGCCTGAAGCGTTCCGGGATTCCGCTCTATCTCGATAAAGAGGGAAATGGCGAGAACATGGTGAACCGGATGCTGTGGAACCTGATGATCGCCATGCCGCTGATGGCTGCCCTCGCCTCCGCTGTGGGTTATCTGGCTACCGCGCAGGCGCTGCTGGCGCGACTGGAAACCTCTGTCGCCATCTGGTTCCTGCTGCTGGTTATCTATCACATTATCCGGCGCTGGATGCTGATTCAGCGTCGCCGTCTTGGCTTTGATCGCGCCCGTCAGCGTCGTGCCGATATGCTGGCTAACCGTGCGCGCAGTGAAGAGGAGAAGGAGCAAGGCTCTCTGAACACTGATGCGATTGAAATTGAAGAGCCGGTAATTGACCTGGATGCGATCAGTGCGCAGTCGCTGCGGCTGGTACGCTCTATCCTGATGCTTATCGCCCTGGTCTCCGTGATTGTGCTGTGGTCAGAAATCCATTCGGCCTTTGGCTTCCTGGAGAATATTCAGCTGTGGGACGTCAGTACCTCAGTGCAGGGCGTAGAGTCGATTCAGCCCATCACCCTGGGGTCGGTGCTGATCGCCATTCTGGTGTTTATTATCACCACCCAGCTGGTGCGCAATATGCCCGCGCTGCTTGAGCTGGCGCTGTTGCAGCATCTTAATCTGACGCCAGGTACGGGTTACGCCATCACCACACTGACCAAATATCTGCTGCTGTTGATTGGCGGGCTGATTGGTTTCTCAATGATTGGTATTGAGTGGTCAAAGCTGCAGTGGCTGGTTGCCGCGCTGGGTGTGGGACTGGGGTTTGGTTTGCAGGAGATTTTTGCCAACTTTATCTCAGGTCTGATTATCCTGTTCGAAAAGCCGATTCGTATCGGCGATACCGTGACGATCCGCGATCTGACCGGCAGTATCACGCGAATTAATACCCGCGCGACCACTATTACCGACTGGGACCGCAAAGAGATCATCGTGCCGAACAAGGCCTTTATCACCGAGCAGTTTATTAACTGGTCGCTGTCCGATTCCGTGACGCGCGTGGTGCTCACCATTCCGGCTCCGGCGAAAGTCAGCAGTGAACAGGTGACCACCATTCTGATCCAGGCGGCTGAGCGCTGCAGCTATGTCCTGGACACGCCGCAACCGGAAGCCTTCCTGGTCGATCTGCAGCAGGGCATTCAGTTATTTGAACTTCGTGTGCATGCTGCTGAGATGGGACACCGTATGCCGCTTCGTCACGAACTGCATCAGTTGATTCTCAGCGGATTTGATCAGCACGGTATTGAGATGCCGTTCCCGCCGTTCCAGATGCGTATGGAAACCCTGGGTAAGAAGCTGCCTGCCAGCAACGGTACACCCGCTGCCCGCGCCTATAAGTCTGGCGGACTGTAATGCAAAACGCCCGGCAAAGCCGGGCGTTATTGCAAGTCTGAGCCGTCAGTTACTGCTTAACGAACTCTTCGCCCTGGGCGATATCTTTCTTCAGCGTATCCAGCATGCCTGACAGCGCCTGCTGTTCGTAAGCGCTGAGGGTACCAATCGGCCTGCGTTCAGCCACACCGTTTTTACCCAGCAGCAGCGGCTGGGAGAAGAAGCGCGCATGTTCACCCTCGCCTTCTACGTAAGCACACTCCACCACATTAGCTTCACCCTTCAGCGCGCGTACCAGTGACAAACCGAAACGTGCAGCTGCCTGACCCATCGACAGCGTGGCCGAGCCGCCACCCGCTTTGGCTTCCACCACTTCGGTGCCGGCGTTCTGGATGCGTTTGGTCAGATCAGCCACTTCCTGATCGCTGAAGCTGACGCCTTTAACCTGCGACAGCAGCGGCAGAATGGTTACGCCAGAGTGGCCACCAATGACCGGGACTTCCACCTGGTCAGGCTGCTTGCCTTTCAATGCAGCCACAAAAGTATTGGCGCGAATGATATCCAGCGTGGTCACGCCGAACAGCCGATTTTTGTCGTAAACACCGTGCTTTTTCAGCACTTCTGCCGCAATGGCCACGGTGGTATTGACCGGATTGGTGATGACACCAATCAACGCTTTAGGTGCCGTTGTGGCAACCTGTTCGATCAGATTACGGACGATACCTGCGTTAACGTTAAACAGGTCGGCGCGATCCATACCGGGCTTACGTGCGACACCCGCGGAAATCAGTACCACATCGGCACCCTGTAAGGCAGGCGTGGCGTCTTCTCCACTGAATCCCTGAATAGCCACTGCGGTAGGAATATGGCTGAGATCAACGGCAACACCCGGCGTAACCGGCGCGATGTCATACAGCGAGAGTTCTGAACCTGCGGGAAGCTGGGTTTTGAGCAGAAGTGCGAGCGCCTGGCCTATGCCGCCAGCGGCACCGAGAACGGCAACTTTCATTCTTAACTCCTTATTAAGGTGGGGCAGAGATGGGCCGAAATTCTATCTGTGTCAGACCTTAATCAACTGCTCAGGCGATGATAAATATCCGTTGTTAATTCTACGTGTTTTCACACTTAATCTCCGGATTCAAAAGTTACTTATCATTGCACCTGAATGACCGACAACTTTGCCGTCGTCAGACAGAGAACGGCTACGTGCGTTTTCTGTTACTACACCACCAATAATATAACAACTTTGCAACCTTCGCCTTCCGGGGCTGTGACGCGTGTTTTGGTCTGAGCGGATTTATTTGCTATTATCGCCGCCCGCCAGCCGCCCGGACGCTGCTCATCAATCGAACGATTGCATAAAAATGCATATAAATGCATAATCACCACTCTGCCGCGGGCGGATGCGCGGTTATTCTCTCTATTTATTGGTAACCTATGCGAAACCCATCGAAACAAGACGATCTGGTTAAGGCTTTCAAAGCCTTATTAAAAGAAGAAAAATTCAGTTCCCAGGGCGAAATTGTTCAGGCGCTTCAGGACGAGGGCTTTGAAAATATCAATCAGTCCAAAGTCTCGCGGATGCTGACCAAGTTTGGCGCAGTGCGCACCCGGAATGCCAGGATGGAGATGGTCTATTGCCTGCCCGCTGAGCTGGGTGTGCCGACCACCACCAGCCCGTTAAAAAACCTGGTACTGGATATCGACTACAACGATGCCCTGGTAGTGATTCATACCAGTCCCGGCGCAGCACAGCTGATTGCACGTATGCTGGATTCACTGGGTAAGTCGCACGGGATTCTGGGTACCATCGCGGGTGATGACACAATCTTTATTACCCGCGCGCGTGACTTCACCGTTAAGCAGCTGCACGGTGCCATCCTCACCCTGTTTGAACAGGAACTCTGATCGCGGACTGACGACCGGCCATCATGCGTCAGTTCGTCAGTTCGTCAGTTCGTTCTCTCTGCTCACCCCTTTCCACGACAGTTACCCGCTCTGGATAAGTAATAAGCCTGCTTTTACACGCCCGGCTGTTGGTCAGATCGATAACTCTGCTTCACTTTATGCGCTATTTTACACTGCTTTACATCACTGAACCGGCACCATTGCCCGGATCCAGATCAAACTCCAGCCCGATACACCCCCGACTTTCGCACTAAAAGTTAAAGTGATCTATCTCACTGTTTTTGCAATTAAAAGTGGCTTAAAGGTTACTTTTCATCCTTTTTTTATAACGTTAAGTTATTAAAAGTAGCCATAAGGATAAAGAATCACAAAAAAACATTATTAGCGGGGTATTAATTTCTGACGTTATTAGTTCTATACTTCTTTTCGTGATGCAAATCACACTAAATAAAAAGATAAAAATAGACGACGAGGAAAAATCTATGAACGTAAAAACTACCATTGCCACCCTGAGCATTCTCTCCGCCCTCTCATTTGGTGCTGTGGCAGCAGAATCTATTGATGCGTCACAGGCACAGAATCTGCAGGCTGTCGGCACCATCAGTGTCAGCGGCGTGGCGGGTTCGCCGATGGATATCAAACAGAAACTCAGCGACAAAGCCGATCAGCAGGGCGCAAAAGCCTATCGCGTGATTGAGGCATACAACAACGGCAACTATCACGCTACCGCCGCACTGTATAACTAAGGCGTAACCGATAATGCCATCTGCTCTCTGTCTGACGCGCCCTTTTGCGCTCCGGAGAGCTGAAGCAGAAATTTCAGGAGAGTTGACCATGAAAATGAAATTAGCTATCGCTGCACTGAGTCTGGCATCCATGTTCTCAGTAGGTGCCAACGCCGCCAGCCTGGTGTCCAATGAACAGGCACAGGGCCTGCAGCCAATGAATCAGACCATCAGCATTGGTGGACGAAATGGCGACCAGACGCATATCCGTCAGGTGCTGTCAGAGAAAGCGGATGCCCAGGGCGCAAGCCACTATCGCATCATCGAAAACAACCAGGATAACACCTGGCATGTCACCGCTGAGCTTTATAAATAATTAACCGTGATGACGCCTGAAGGGCGTCAGAAGATATCGACGACCCGCCTTTACGAGTAACCGCAGGTTGTTGAATGTATTGAGGAGATAATCATGAATATCAAAACAACCATCGCTACAGTCAGTCTGCTTTCCGTTATGGCGTTCGGCGCATCAGCCGCACAGCTGGTCACCGGCGATCAGACGCAGAACCTGCAGCCTGCGGGCACCGTAACCATCAGTGGAACCGCGGGATCGCCAATGGATTACCGCGCTGAGCTTTCTCAGAAAGCGGATGAACAGGGTGCCAGCGCCTATAAAGTTATTGAGGCGCGCACCGGCGATAACTATCACATCACCGCACAGCTTTATAAGTAATTCCTCGTCAGATGTATGACGAACCCTTTGGCCCCGCTCGCCGGGGCCTTTTTTCATCTGACGTTTTATCTGACATTAAAGTGAAGCTGACCTTCCAGCTCCTCTTCCGCTTCATCAAATAACAGAATCAGCGCGCCATAACGCCGTCGCTGTCCCCTGCCCAGATTAACAAATTCAATCTCCAGCGGCAGCGGTAACAGATCGCCCGTCACCACATCCCATAATCCATCCAGATCGCAGATGCGGCGCTCCTCCAGCGCAAATCGCTCGCTGAACTGGCGGAAGAAATGGGCCTGATCGACAATTTCATTAAAATCAAAACGCTCGATTTTCATGCTGACGGCTCCCATGCTCCGTCTGCGGGCGACCTGCGCCGCCCGTTACTGTCCGCTAGCTCAAACCGCCCAGGTGCAGCGCTTTGACCTCCAGATACTCTTCCATGCCGAGTACCGAACCTTCGCGGCCCAGCCCCGACTCTTTCACACCACCAAACGGCGCCAGCTCGGTTGATACGGCACATTCATTAATGCCGATCATGCCGCTTTCCAGCGCGGCTGAAACACGGAATACCCGCTGCAGATTCTGGGTGTAAAAGTATGCGGCAAGGCCGAACGGCGTATCGTTAGCACGACGGATGACGTCATCTTCATCATCAAAGCGGAAACAGGCAGCCACCGGACCAAAGGTCTCCTCCTGCGCGAGCTGCATCCCTTCGTGCGCCTCAGTAATCACAGTGGGCTGCCAGAAGTTGCCACCCAGCGCATGTCGCTCGCCACCCGCCAGTAATTTGCCACCTTTTGCTACCGCATCATTGACGTGCTGCTCAACCTTTTCCACCGCCGATGCCTCAATTAATGGCCCGACAATCACGCCCTCTTCCATGCCGTTGCCCACCTTCAGCTTGTTCACTTCGGTAGCCAGCTGCTGAGTAAAACGATCATAGATAGCATTGTGAATGTAGAAGCGGTTTACGCTGACGCACACCTGGCCCGCATTACGGAATTTGTTGGCAATAGCGCCCTGCACGGCGGCATCAATATCGGCATCGTCAAACACGATATAGGGGGCATTACCCCCCAGCTCCATCGACACTTTTTTCATGGTTTCGGCAGCATTGCGCATCAGCAGCTTGCCCACCTGGGTGGAGCCGGTGAACGAGATTTTACGCACCGCTTTGCTGGCCATGATGGCATCGCTGATAGCATGGGTATCACCGGCTACCGCATTCAGTACACCATCAGGCACGCCTGCCTCCTTCGCCAGCGCCAGCAGGGCAAAGGCGGAGAGTGGCGTGTTATTGGCAGGTTTGATAATGCCGGTGCAGCCGGCAGCCAGAGCTGGCCCCAGTTTGCGGGTCAGCATCGCCATCGGGAAATTCCACGGCGTAATGGCGGCCACAACGCCAATCGGTTCGCGGGTTGCCAGAATACGGGAGCCGGGTTTAGCTGGCGGAATAATCTCACCATTGGTCCGTTTCGCCTGCTCGGCGAACCACTGAATAAAACTGGCGGCGTATTCTACTTCCCCTTCCGCCTCTTTCAGGGGCTTGCCCTGTTCGGTCGTCATCAGCTGTCCCAGCCAGCGCTTGTTCTCAATGATCAGCTGGTACCAGCGAGTGAGAATTTCAGCGCGCGCTTTTGCAGTCTGCGCCCGCCAGGCGGGAAATGCGCGCTCCGCTGCGGCGATAGCCTGTTCCGTTTCAGCTTTACCCGCTTTCGCCACCTGTGCAATCACCTCACCGGTCGCCGGATTGGTCACGTCAAAGGTAGAAGCCGCCTGATGCCACTGGCCGTCCGCTAAATAGCCGGTCCGGAACAGTTCGCTCTCTTGCAGTGATTTCATTGATTCGCTCCTGTCAGTTTTGCTCTTCCGTCTGGAGAGTATAGTTGGCAAAAGCGACAGATTTTGTGATGGGTGGGGATTGCGCAGGCCGCTGCAGGTCACAGCGGCCAGATTCAGATTTGGATGAGCGTGTTCTGGTACTTATCCAGCATCATAGCCAGTCGTTTTACCGGTTCCGTTACGCTGGCGGGAGCCTCGTAATGGGCCAGTTTTTCCTGATAGACATCCAGCTCTTTCAGCAGACGTTCAAAGTAGTAACGCCGCTTGTCATCGCTGCTGGCGGAGATCACCCGGTCAGCGGTGTAACGCAACTGCCGGTGATAAGCAGAGAGATCGGCATTCACCGGCACTTCTGCGTCGCGTAACCGCTGATGACCGATGATCAGCGTCAGGGCGATGCGATATTTGTTGATATCGCCCGGAAACAGGTTGAGCAGCAGAAACAGTTGCTGATAGAGCGCTGGCAGATGGTTTTCACGCCGGCGCGCCTGATTGGTCGTCATGGCAGAGACAGCCGCATACATAAAGCGGTTCAGCAGCTTGCGGCCGGTACGCGCTTTTGATTTATCACGAATCAGCAGGATCACCATCATCGCCACGAAGCAGCCGATGACCTGGCCCAGAACGTTATCGAGAAAGACGTTAATGTGGAATTCCATCGGATTATCCAGCACCAGAACATTAAGGGTGCCAATCAATGCCCCCAGCGTGCCGAGCTGACGCCGCTGAATGAAGATACCACCGATAAAACCGAGCAGGCCGATTGCGATGCAGAGCAGCAGTGCGCTCTGCTGCGTCGCCGGGAGAACATACATAAAGTAGAGCGCGCCCAGCGGAACCGCGACCGTCATGCCGTAGAGAAAGTCCTTTGCCATCATCAGCGGGTTGGGCATACGCATCGCCAGTGCGGTGATGACAGCCAGCATGACCATGCAGCCACTGCCAGAGGTCCAGCCGGTATAGAGCCAGAACAGCGAACCCAGCGCGGTCGCCACAAAGGTACGGATACCATTGATCATCGCATGATGCGTTTCAGCGGAACGCGCCTGGATCACCACTTCGCGCTGCAGAATCTCCTCTTCCAGCGAGGTGATCCGGCTATTACTTTTGATCCCTTTCAGCAGCAGCAGATATTCGGTAGCAGTGCCTACCCAGCTGGCCAGCGTGACCGGCGTTGATTTGCCGCTGGCACCAATCACCCGCCGCATTACTTTCATCCGCTTATGCACCTCTTCAACGGTCGAGGCTGGTTTTTCGACCATCAGGCGATACTGGGGCGGAATGTAATCAGGACGGGAATTCTGGATCAGAAAGGTTTCGGCTGCCTGTGTAATCAGCGTCAGTGACAGCGTATTGAGCATCTGCAAACGGCGGTTGCTGTTCTTCCAGCGTGAGGACTCCATCATCAGCTGGCTACGCATGCTGTTCAGCGCCGTGGTGCGCCGTACCAGCGCGCTCCAGGCTTTATCGACCTCTTCTTTATCACCGTGAGCGACGCAGAGTTGCAGCAGGTTATAGTGTGCCACCAGCAGCGAATCGACCTCAGCGTCGATCACTTTTTTAATCGAACGGGGTGAGAAAATCATGTCGGCCAGAATGGCACACAGAATGCCGAGTACGATTTCACTGCAGCGCTCTACCGCATATTGTGGCACCAGCGTCAGACCGCCGCTGGCATTAGCCGTCACCACAATAATCAGCGCGGTGTAGCCCGCCAGTCCGAGCGCGTAAGAGTTTTCTACCTTGATCAGCGAAGAGAGCCAGACGCAGAGTCCTGCCCAGATGCAGCACAGCAGCAGCATCACGACCGGTGCACGCACGGTGGCAATCATGATGGTCAGCGCGGCGATACAGCCAATAAATGTCCCGATAATACGCAAAACGCCGCGATAGCGCAGCGCCCCGGAATAGGGGTCACCCCCCGCCGCAAACGCGGTACCGCCAGCCACGATACCGGCGGTCATCACCGCCCAGCGCGGCGTTTCAAGGTTAAAGTGAAAACCCACCATCAGCGCTAACACCAGCGCAAAGGTGAGCTTTACCGGGAACCGCAGGAACTCGATCATATCGCCCTCTTAACCAAACTCACGCAGGCGATTAAACAGTCGGACCATCGGTGAAACCTGTTCAGGCTGACGATCGGCCTGACCGGTGATCACCACTGTCGCTGTCGTGCCCGCCGGGAAGCGATTGCCGGGCTGCTGATCAAGCCGGATGCGCACCGGCACACGCTGCGCCAGACGGACCCACTCCAGATTGGAATCTACTGTGGCCATGCCTTTGCTGTCGACCGAGCTGCTGCTGTTGGTGACGCCAGCCGCCACACTGTCTACGGTGCCACGCAACACGATGTTGCTGCCAAGTGGGGTCACTTCTGCGCGGAAGCCCTTCTCCACGCCGTGCAGTTTGGTCTCTTCCAGGTAAGCCAGTACATAGAAGGAGTGCTGCTGAACCAGCGCCACGGCAACCGAACCACGGGTAATAAACTCACCCTGGTAGACATTCAGGTTGGTGACCCAGCCATCGGATGGCGCTTTCACCGTGGTGCGCTCAAGGTCAATCTTCGCCAGATCGCGTGTCGCCACCGATTTCGCCAGCTGGTGCTCGCTGGTTTGCAGATCGTTATTGGATTGCTCGATAGCCTCGCGCGACATGGCGGAGGTGCCCAGCTGGTTACGGCGCCCGGCTTCGCGACGTTTCTCACTGACCAGTGCCTGATAATATTCAACATCCGCCTGCGCCTGATCGAGCGCTTTTTGATAGCGCGGCCGGTCAACCACAAACAGCGTATCGCCCTTCTTCACCAGCTGGTTGTCGTGTACCGGAACCTCGGTAATCAGGCCGGTGACGTCAGGGGAGATCGCCACCACGTCAGCGGCGAAACGCGCATCACGGGTCCAGGGCGATTCGGTATAGAAGACCCAGGCACGGAAAATAATGACCACTGCGATGATGACCAGCAGGATAGTAATCGCGTAGCGCGCGATTTTTCTTATGAGTGCTTTCACTTAAACCTCAGACTAATAAACGGGAGACAAGGTAAAACACACAGCAGTAAAGCGCTGTATTAAAAAGTGCCGGATGCCAGACAAGATCGTAGATACCGCTCGGCGTAAGCACGCGTTTCACTAACCAGAACAGCATCAGTGAAATAATAAGTTCGATGAAAATGGGCGGAAAAGAGAGCCCAAACATGACAAATACCGGAAGCACACTCATCACAAATCCTTAGTTCGACCTTGCCGGGATACTCATGCCTCTTCAGATGTCGCAGGAAAACCCTCTGGAAGCGTTATCCGAACCGCAGCTGGCTTAATAATAGCGTATCATCGAAGGGTATCAGGCAATGAAGAATCACCGGGAAATACCCCGGCGCGCTTATAATAACGCGCCTGACTATAAGTTTTCTACAGAATGTGATCTAAATCACTTTTAAGTCAGAGTAAATAATGGAACGACTGAAAGGCATGTCTGTCTTCGCTAAAGTGGTCGAACTGGGTTCGTTTACCGCTGCGGCGCGTCAGCTTCATCTGAGCGTCTCATCAATCAGCCAGATCGTCGCGAAACTGGAAGATGCATTGCAGGTTAAACTGCTGAATCGCAGTACCCGCAGTATCGGGCTGACCGAAGCGGGCAAAATCTATTATCAGGGCTGCCGCCGTATGCTGGCCGAAGCGACGCAGGTGCATGAACAGCTTTACGCTTTTAACAATACGCCCATTGGCGTACTGCGAATTGGCAGCTCCTCTACCATGGCGCAGAACGTGTTAGCCGGCATGACCAGCGATATGCTGCGGGAATATCCGGGGCTGAGTGTGAATCTGGTCACCGGCGTTCCGGCCCCGGATCTGATCGCGGATGGTCTGGATCTGGTGATTCGGGTGGGAGCGTTAAAAGATTCCAGCTTATTTTCGCGTCGCCTGGGTGCGATGCCGATGGTGGTGTGCGCCGCAAAAAGCTATCTGGCGCAGCATGGTACGCCGGAGAAGCCGGGTGATATCGATAATTTTTCCTGGCTGGAATATAGCGTACGGCCCGACAACAATTTCGAACTGATTGCACCGGAAGGATTAGTGACACGCCTGGCTCCGCAGGGACGTTTTGTGACCAATGATTCCCTGACGCTGATTCGCTGGCTTAAGTCGGGCAATGGCATCGCCTATGTGCCAATGATGTGGGTGATTGATGAGATCACCGCAGGCGAGATCGATATTCTGTTTCCGCAGTATCAGTCCGATCCGCGCCCGGTCTACGCGCTCTATACCGAGAAGGATAAGTTACCGCTTAAGGTGCAGGTCTGTATCGATTATCTGACCGGCTATTTTGAACAGGTGGCTGAGCAGTATCAGCAGCATCGTAAAAGCTAACAATAGATTGTTGACAACATCTGTCCCGACCAGCTGTAAGACCCAGCCAGCGAAGGGAACACGGTCAGATCGGAAAGACGCAAAATCCGTCATCCCTGACACGCTCGGCCCGCGCCATCCGTGGCGCGGGACGCTTTCCTCCTCTGCCCGTGTTCCCTGCGCTTTCAGCTATTGCATTGCTGCCAGGTTCATCCGGCTATGGATTTGTCAGCATTCTGACAACCCGCCAGGCGGCAGGTTGTTGGGGTCACATCAGGCGGTGCCGCCGATGGTCAGTTTATCCAGCTTCAGGGTCGGCTGACCGACACCGACCGGCAGGCTCTGCCCCTCTTTACCACAGACGCCGACGCCTTTATCCAGCGCCAGGTCATTACCTACCATCGAGATCTGCTGCATCGCTTCGATGCCGGAACCAATCAGCGTTGCGCCTTTAACCGGTTTGGTGATTTTGCCGTTCTCAATCAGATAAGCCTCTGAGGTTGAGAAGACAAATTTGCCGGAGGTGATATCCACCTGACCGCCACCAAAGTTCGGCGCATAGAGGCCATACTCAACGCTTTCAATAATATCCTGCGGCGATGACTTGCCAGCCAGCATATAGGTGTTGGTCATGCGCGGCATCGGCAGATGCGCGTAGGATTCACGACGTCCGTTACCGGTAGGGCTAACCCCCATCAGTCGCGCATTCAGCTTGTCCTGCATATAGCCTTTCAGTACACCATTCTCAATCAGCATGTTGTACTGACCGGGAACGCCCTCATCATCTACTGCCAGTGAACCGCGCAGCCCTTCAAGGGTGCCGTCATCCACCACGGTACAGAGGTCAGACGCAACCTGCTGACCAATTTTACCGCTGAACACCGAGGTGCCACGGCGATTGAAGTCGCCTTCCAGACCGTGACCGACCGCTTCATGCAGCAGCACGCCCGGCCAACCCGCACCCAGTACCACTGGCAACGCACCAGCAGGTGCGGCCACGGCGGAGAGATTCACCAGCGCCATACGCACCGCTTCACGCGCCCAGGCGTCAGCGCGGACTTCGCCATCTTCATCTGCCAGGAAAAACGCATAACCGGTACGCGCACCGCCGCCGCTTGCGCCGCGTTCACGTTTGCCCTGATCTTCCACCTGGACACTAATAGAGAGGCGAACCAGCGGACGGACATCTGCCGCCAGCGTGCCGTCAGTCGCGGCTACCAATACCTGCTCGTAAACGCCGGTCAGGCTGGCATTGACTTCCTGTACGCGCGGATCAGCCGCACGAGCCACTTTATCAACGCGATGCAGCAGGGCAATTTTGTCTTCACGTGTCAGGCTGCTCAGCGGATCGATAGCCTGATAGAGCGAACGGTTCATCACGGCAGAAAGCGTGTGTGCCTTGCCATTTCCCTGTTCGCGTACGATGCTGCGTGCGGCTTCAGAGGAGAGACGCAGTGCATTCAGCGTGATCTGGTCTGCATAGGCGAAGCCGGTTTTCTCCCCGCTGACCGCACGCACGCCCACACCCTGATCGATATGGTAGGAGCCATCTTTAATGATTTTGTCTTCCAGCACCCAGGATTCGTGAAAGCTGGACTGAAAATAGAGATCGGCATAATCCAGACGACGTTCTGAAAGCTGCCCTAACAGGGAAAATAGGTCCTGCTGATTAATGCCGTTAGCAGTCAGTAACTGCTCACTTACCAGGTTCAGAGTCATCGTTTCTCACTCATTATGTGCTCAGATAATCATAGCCTGCGGTAATTCCGGTACGGCGTCAAATTCACTTGTTGTCAGTTTCACGCGGTTTACGCAGCACTTCATTGATTTCCGGTTTATCCAGCGGGCCACTGATGTGATAACGCAGCAGCGATATCTTGTTCCACAGGGGTCCCAGAACTTTACTGGCGGCAAACACCGCCGCGCCAATTACCGGATTGATGGCAAAAGCTGTCGCCACACCAACCGAGGCGGATATTTCCGGCGCAACCACCGCTTCCATGTCGATCTGACGCTTCACCAAGTCGAGATTACCCTGCATCGCAATGTCCGCTTCCAGGCCATCCACCAGCAGATTATCGGTGCGCATCATGCCGTTTTCGATCCAGGCGGTGCCGTTAATCGAGTCGAAGTAGAAAGAATTGGTGAAGGTGTCGCTGAAGTCGAAGCGCAGCTTGCGCAGTAGCGCATCAAAGCTCACCAGTCGCAGAATTTTCCCGGCGGCACCGGTATTCACATCGGCGATCTGGCCTTTGCCAAAGTGGGTCTTCAGGGTACCGCTCAGCGTCTCTGCCGAGGGCTGCCAGGGCGCAGAGCGCCAGTGCAGGTCATACGCAATATCAAATGGCGCATCGCGCAGCGGCGTGTTGACGCCAAACCAGTTGGTCGCATTATTAATATTCGGGCCTTTCAGCGTGCCCTTCAGCGAAGTGCGCTGGTCGTCCGGGCGGTTAACCCATTCCCCATTGATTTTCAGCTGTGAACTGCCAGTATCCACCTTTCCGTTAGTAAGCGCTAACGTATCTCCGCGGGGTTGCAGCATCGCGGAGACCTGACCATATTTCTGACCCAGCACCCAGCACTCTTTACAGCGCAACTGTAACGCGGGCCACTGGCTGAAGTTAATGTTTGTGGCTTTTTGAGGTGGCGCTTTGCCGCCTTTGCCTTCACCGTTATCCCACTGCGGATTGTAGTAAAGGTAATCCAGATTCACCTGCCACGGTGCTTTCGGTGCCATTGCCAGCGCACCACGCAGCTCTTTAGCCCTGATGCCGACCTGGCCCTTGCCGCCCGCACTCTGAGCCAGTGTCGCTTCAACCTCATGCCATTGCTGCCCGGCCAGGGTGACCGCCGGGCTACGAAGCGTGATATTGCCGGGCAGCGTGACGCCACCCGTTTTGAGGCCGCCGTCTGACTCGCTGCCCCCGGATGCTCCCCCTGCGGCCATCATCGCCACCCAGGCCTCGCCATCCAGCGCGGGCAGGTTCAGTACCATGCCGGGATGATCGGGCAGAGCAGGTGTTTTCTGCGCATCATTCAGCCAGATGCCACGATCGACGCGCAGCGTCGGCTCCAGCAACCAGCGGCTGTTAAAGCGATGGTTTGCATCGACGCTGCCACTGAGATCGAAATGGTGCAGGTCGCCACTGGCCTTGATTGCGACTGGCATCGCCTCACCGGCTTTCTTATCGAGCGGTGCAGGTAAGTGACTACTTACTTCTTTTGCATTACCGTTCAGCGTCACGTCATAACGCGCACCGCCATGATGGGGCAGCGTAATATTAACGTCGCCCTGCCACGGCAGATTTCCGCCCAGCTGCTTGCTGACGGCTGCAGGAAGCTGGCTGATTTTAGCGGGCTGCCAGTCGCCCTGAAGTTTGACGTTCACGCCAAAGTCGTCCGGATTCTCTTTAGTGCTGAAACGCACGCCCATCGGCTGACCAAACCAGTTCGCACGCAGATCCTCACTGGCCAGATTGCCGTTGTCGTAACGGAAGCGCCCGGAGAGATTGTTAATGGTGGTTTTTAACGGTTTGATAAACAGCGAATTATTGTTCAGGTCCACATTGCCACGGGCATGAACCTGCTCACCATCCAGCGGAATATCCAGATTCAGGTGGCCGCCGACGCGGCCTTTGATTTCCAGCTGTTCCAGCGCGGCACCCAGTGAAGGTTTCAGCGGAGTCTGCCCGAAATAGTCCGCGATTTGCTGGCCTTCACCACTGATATCACCCTCAATGATCAGTTTTTCTTTCAGGTAGTCGGGGATGACCGCAGTGACGTTGCGCGCGTCCACCTCGCCCAGTTTCGCCACCGGCGCTTTCATCCAGAGGCCGTCATTCAGGAAGTTAAGGTCGATATCGAGATTGCTCAACGCTGGCCATTTGGGCTGAAACGCATAGGTTGCCTGGCGAAGCGGCACCCAGACCTGGAACATGCCATCATTATGCTTGAACGGGAACAGCGCCGGATTACCGGCAAACAGCAGTGTGGCGTTGTCCACCTTGCCACCCTTCACTGCCCCACTCAGATAATGCGTCAGGCTGTTACCCAATAGCGGCACCGGGAAGTAGCGCCAGGCATCGCCCGCATCGGTAAGCCGGATACCGGCCAGAATATCCAGACGAGGCTCACCGCCGCTGTTCTGCTGGTAGCTGAAGTCGCCGCGCGCCCAGAGCGAGCGTGCTTCCAGGTCAAGATTTTCGCCCGCCAGCGTGAGGCCATGATCATCATTCAGCCAGCGCAGCGCACCGGTCACCCGCTTAATCTCTAACGGAGCCTGGAACATGTCGCCATAGGGAACGGTCGCCGCCCCCATATCCACACTGACCTGACCATTGCTCAGGCTGCCGCGCGCTTCACCGCTTAAATGGCTGATGCCCGGCAACAGTTTCCAGTGCTGCCAGCTGAAATCACGCCACTTCACCTGTACGCGGGTTTTTTCAGGCTGCTGTAACGGAATATCCAGCGCCAGGCCATCGATGGTGCCCTGTGGCTGCAACGTCTGCCAGTTTTCAAACAGTGCCGGAGAGAGCGGCGCAAACAGCGGAACGATCGGCGCAATATGACTCAGCACCAGCTGTGTGGCGCGAACGCGCACTTCCGGCTGACCATCCGGCCCCAGCATCTGCTTATCTTCAGGACGCCATAACAGAGAGAAGTGACCGGCGGGCCAGGCGTGGCCGTCGGTGCTGAGCCGGGTTTGTGGCACATTGACCACCCAGCCATTCTGGAAACGTGACAGATGCGCGGTCAGCCCATCGACCTCAATGCGGTGTCGTCCGGTCTCGCCCTGCCAGCTGGCTCCGCCCTTGCGCAGCAGCAGATCACCGGCGTAGATGTCGCCATCGCGCAGGTTAACCCAGGCCGCCAGGCTAAATCGTGCGCTATCCAGCCGGGTATTGTCACGCACCCAACGGCCCAGCCACGGGCGCATGTCGACGTCGTCGGCCTGCATCCAGATGCGGCCATCATTGAGTAAACCGTTGCTGTCGTTAAGATCAAGCCGCACCTGGACCACGCCGTGCTGGCCGGTGAAGCTCGACAGACTGACTTCGCCTTCGGCCCGGTGGCGGTTATCTTCATTGACCCAGGTGAGTCGCGGGATCGCCAGCTCAGCATGCTGACCGGAAGGGGTGCGGAAACGGATGGTGCTGTCACGCAGGTCAAAGTGGTCAAACTGACGCAGGAAGAGTTCGTTTATCTGCGCCGGACGGAAGCTGTTTTTCTCTTTGTCGTTATCCAGCAGCGGGCGATTAGTATCGAGGTGCAACTGCCAGAAGGTCAGATCGCGAAACTGCCACCGCCAGTGCAGCAGGGACTGCCAGACGTCGAGAGCCAGATTAATACGTTTGATAGTGAGTTTGCCGTTCTCATGCAGATCGACGCTAAGATCGCGAACCTGCAGGGTTGGGCCAAAATTCTCCCATTTACCCTGTAACTGGCTGGCGTTGACCGGCACGCCGCTGCTGTCGGAGATGTATTGCAGAAGGTTGCTGCGATAGCTGTCGAGATGCGGCATCACCAGACGCAATCCGCTGACCAGCAGCGCGACAATCACGATGATTGCCGCGACCAGCAGTAACAAAATCCTCGGCAACTGCCTCACTCACGCCTCTCCTTGTGTTCCGTAAACGACGGATAGTTGGTTCTCATACCCGACCGTCTCCCGATAAAAGCGTTAAAACGCGCATTTTATCTCAAACAAGGGCGATTTTTCAGCCCGATATCCGAAGAAACCGGTGACCGGGCTGGCGTTACATCATCACCACGTCGAACTGCTCCTGAGTGTAGAGCGCTTCGACATGAACTTTAACCTGCTTGCCGACAAAGATTTCGACTTCAGCCAGTGCATGAGACTCGTCGGTTTTTAACGCCTCACCCACCGTCGGTGAAACATAGACCAGAAAGCGGTCAGAATCATAAGCGTGATGAACCCGGACAATCTCACGCATGATTTCATAGCAGACCGTTTCAACGGTTTTCAGCGTGCCGCGCCCTTTGCAGACCGGGCAATCCTGGCACAAAACGTGCTCAATGCTTTCGCGGGTACGCTTACGCGTCATCTCCACCAGACCCAGCGCCGAGAAACCATTAATACCGGTTTTAACCCGATCTTTACTGAGCGCGCTTTCCAGCGAATGCAGTACCCGGCGGCGATGGTCTTCGTTGCTCATATCGATGAAGTCGATAATGATGATGCCACCAAGATTACGCAGTCGCAGCTGGCGCGCGATCGCCTGAGTAGCTTCAACATTGGTATTAAAGATCGTCTCATCAAGGTTACGATGGCCGACAAACGCACCGGTGTTGATATCGATGGTGGTCATCGCTTCGGTCTGATCGATGATCAGATATCCGCCTGACTTTAGTTCAACTTTGCGATCCAGCGAGCGCTGAATCTCATTTTCGACGTCAAACAGGTCGAAAATAGGCTGTTTACCGTTGTAGAGCTCCAGCTTACCGGCCATTTCCGGGATATATTCACCGGTAAATTCCACCAGCATATCGCAGGTCAGGCGGGAGTCGACCCGGATGCGATCCAGCGCCGCGCCCGCAAAATCACGCAGAATACGCTGGGCCAGAGCCAGCTCACCGTAGAGCAGGCAGCGGGTCTGATTGCGCTTTTTACGCTCGCTGACTTTGGTCCAGAGTCGTTTGAGAAAAGCCGCGTCCTGCGCCAGCTCCTCTTCCCCGATGCCTTCTGCGGCGGTACGGATAATAAAGCCGCCCAGATCGTCGCAGTAGTCAGCCACGACCGCTTTAAGCCGATCGCGCTCTTTCTCGCTCTCAATACGCTGAGAGACACCCACATGCGATGCGCCTGGCATAAAGACCAGGTAACGCGAAGGCAGCGTGATGTCAGTGGTCAGCCGGGCACCTTTGGTGCCAAGCGGATCTTTGACGACCTGAACCACCAGATCCTGTCCCTGCCGCACCAGCTCGGCGATATCCCGCACGATAAAGTTTTTCTTTTCGTCGCCCGCCACACATTCAGTATGCGGCATGATATCTGAGGCATGCAGAAAGGCCGCTTTCTCCAGACCGATATCAACAAAAGCGGCCTGCATGCCGGGCAGAACACGGCTTACACGGCCTTTATAAATATTGCCAACGATGCCGCGCCGCGCCTCACGCTCAATGTGAATTTCCTGCAGTATGCCGCCGTCAATATAGGCAACACGTGTTTCAGAAGGCGTGACGTTTACCAGTAATTCAGCCGTCATGTTGACCCCTTACGGCACGCAGTGACTCGAAATGGCTGATCAACTCCCCTGTCTCAACCAAGGGTAATCCGACCACTGCATGGTAGCTTCCATTAATTTTGCGGACAAAGTTTCCTCCCCTGCCCTGAATACCGTATGCACCCGCTTTATCCATTGGCTCGCCGGTCGCGATATAGTCGTCGATGTCGGTGGCGGTTAAGGTGCGGAATGTCACATCAGTGATTACGACGCAATCCAGCGCCTGCTGACTATCGGCCAGCGCTACCGCCGTCATCACCTGATGTGTATGACCAGAGAGTTTGCACAGCATCGCGCGGGCATCAGCGGCATCGCGCGGCTTTTCCAGCACTTCGCCATTCAGCACCACAATCGTATCCGCGCCCAGCACCGGCAGATCCTGCGCGGCCAGTTTGACACCCGCCTGCGCTTTATCATTTGCCAGACGGCGGACATAGATTTCCGCCGCTTCGTTCGGCTGACGCTGCTCTTCAACGCCAGTCACGATGCGCTCGAATGTCAGACCAAGTTGAGTTAACAGCTCACGACGACGCGGTGAACCGGAAGCAAGATAGAGGGTTACCATAAATTTCCTTATTGAACAGCGAACTGACGACGAATTTTTCTCATTAATAAGAATAGCCAGGGCCAGAGAATACCGTCGACGACACTGCTCCAGAAAATTTCAGGTCGGAATGAAACGTTGATTACCAGGAATTCAGCCCAGAAGACAATCACATCCATCGCCAGCGACAGCACCATAACCATTAACGCTTGCTGCCACAACGCTAAGTTGCGGAATAACTGGAACTTAAAGGCAATCAGGTAGGCGATGATACTGAGCGCCAGCGCACGCACGCCGAGTGTGGAACCCGCAATCAGATCCATGATGGCACCCAGCACAAATCCGCTACCGACATTGACCCGATGCGGCAGTGCGAGCACCCAATAGATAAGGATCAACAGCAGCCATGAGGGCCGGAACATATAAATTTCATCCGGCCAGGGCATGATCTGCAGGACAAGCGCAACCAGGAAGGAGAGCCAGATGACCCAACGTCCCTGGCTGCGATATCGACTCAAGGCTGCCCCCCGCGTGAACGCGAGGAGTTGCTTTGTCCACTGCTGCTGGTAGCTGAAGGTGCAGGCGGTCCCATCTGTACGGCAGGCGCAGGCGGGCCCATTTCTCCCGCAGGCGGTAAGACCTGCGGCATCATCTGCATCAGACGCTCGTTCGCAACGCGATGAACTTCATCCTGCGGCAGCGGCATATCACCATTGCGATCGGCGCCCCACAGCAGCAGCAGGTAACGCAGACGCTGCAGACCCGCGGTCGGATGCGCCTGAATCACCGTATAGGCGCGTTGGGTATCCACTTTTACCGAAGAAACCACACCCACCGGATAGCCTTCAGGGAATCGGCCACCGATACCTGAAGTCACCAGTACATCGCCGACCCGAATGTCCGTATTACCCGGCAGATGCTCAAGCTGAAGATCTTCAGTACAACCGTTACCTGCGGCAATGACACGAATATCATTACGCAGCACCTGAATCGGCAGGGCATGTGACGCATCACAGATCAGCAGAACACGGCTGGTGAGTTGTCCGACAGCGATGACCTGACCGACTACCCCTTTATCACTGATGACCGGCTGGCCTTCATAGACGCCGTTGACGCTGCCTTTGTCGATTACCACCTGGTCGGTGTAAGGATCGGTGCCGGTGGAGATGACCTGTGTCACCATCTTTTGCTCATCCTGACGCAGCGGTGAACCCAGCAGTTCACGCAGGCGTGCGTTTTCCTGCTTATATTGCCCCAGCATTAGCAGGTTACTGTTTTTCAGGAAGAGCTCACGACGTAACGCTTTGTTTTCCTGCTCGAGTTGCTGACGCGACGCCAGCGACTCTGACACGCCATCCAGCAGCTGACGTGGCCCATTGGCCAGGAAGTAAAACGGACTGACCGACGTATCCAGATAGTTGCGTATTTGGGTGAAAGAACCCACACGGCTGTCGGCAATGATAATGGCAATCGCCACGATAACCGCCAGGAATAGACGCAACTGCAGGGAAGGTCCCCTGCTAAAAATCGGCTTCATATAATCTGCGTGATCCTCGACAACAGGAGAGGAAGCGACGGCGTAACACCGTGCTTCCCTGGGCTGAACGCACTGCACCGGCACAGATTGCGCCGGTTCACATGCCACTCCCTCGCATGATCATTGCGTTCTTAGCCGGTTGAGGCAATTATTCTTCGCTGAACAAATCGCCGCCATGCATGTCGATCATTTCCAGCGCTTTGCCGCCACCGCGAGCCACACAGGTCAGTGGATCCTCAGCAACCACAACCGGAATGCCCGTCTCTTCCATCAGCAGACGATCCAGGTTGCGCAGTAACGCACCACCGCCGGTCAGCACCATGCCGCGCTCCGAAATATCTGAAGCCAGCTCAGGCGGACACTGCTCAAGGGCAACCATCACCGCGCTAACGATGCCGGTTAATGGCTCCTGCAGCGCTTCCAGAATTTCATTAGAGTTCAGTGTAAAGCCGCGCGGTACACCTTCTGCCAGGTTACGACCACGCACTTCGATCTCACGGACTTCATCACCCGGATAGGCTGAACCGATCTCATGCTTAATACGTTCTGCGGTCGCTTCGCCGATCAGTGAACCGTAGTTACGACGCACATAATTAATAATAGCTTCATCGAAACGATCGCCACCAATACGCACTGACGAGGAGTAGACCACACCGTTCAGCGAGATCACCGCAACTTCTGTGGTACCGCCACCAATATCCACCACCATTGAGCCAGTCGCTTCTGAAACGGGCAGACCCGCACCAATTGCTGCAGCCATCGGCTCTTCAATCAGAAACACTTCACGCGCGCCTGCGCCCTGAGCGGATTCACGAATCGCGCGGCGTTCAACCTGTGTTGCCCCGACGGGTACGCAGACCAGCACACGCGGGCTGGGACGCATAAAACTGTTGCTGTGAACCTGCTTGATGAAGTGTTGCAGCATCTTTTCGGTCACGAAGAAGTCAGCGATAACGCCATCTTTCATCGGACGAATCGCTGCGATATTGCCTGGCGTACGGCCAAGCATCTGTTTGGCCTCATGACCCACGGCCGCAACACTTTTCGGTGAACCGGCACGATCCTGTCGAATAGCGACGACGGAGGGCTCGTTCAGTACGATGCCCTGTCCTTTCACGTAAATCAGGGTATTCGCGGTACCCAGGTCAATGGACAAGTCGTTGGAAAACATGCCACGAAATTTTTTAAACATACTAAGGGGTAATCCTGCAAGCTGGGGGCGGAAAATAAAATCCGCTTACTTTACCAACCACACGAAGCTGCCACAAGGCGCAAAAACGTTCTGCTTCGGTGAAAAAAGACGCCTGATTGCGTTTAAGTCATCTGAACTGGCGATCCACAACAGCAGAATGGCGACCAGACGCCATCAGCACTGCATTTCACGCTATTTCCCCTCGCCCTGTCCGACATAAAATCTAACATTTCCGGCAGTAAGTTCAGAGGTTCAGACGCGGATAAACATTAAAAAAAACCGTAAATTTCCGTCAGTACGACCGCAATTCATTAAATACGGTAACGTTGTGAATACTTCTTCACGTTACTGTTAACCGGAAGCGAGGGAGCAAAAAAGTCGCCCTGCCCACCTGCTACGCCCAACGCGACTAAAGTTTGCCACTCCGCCTTAGTGCGGACACCGGTAGCAAACACCTGAATGCCCGTACATTTACAGACTTCCAGCAGACTCTGCACAAACAGCTGATTTTCAGTCCGGCGCTCAATATTGCGTACCAGACCGGCATCAAGCTTGATCAGTTCCAGCGGCAGCTGTCGTATATAGGCGCTGCTTACCACGGTTAAACCCGCCTGATTTACCGCAACCCGACAGCCAAAAGCCTTAAGTGCGCGGAAAACTGGCGTTAAACGATTGATGTGTTGACAAACATCTGCCTCGGCAAGTTCAAATAAAAATCGTTTTCTTTGCGCTTTCGGGCACTGCAGCAGCATGTTCTGCAGCCAGAGGATAAAAGAGCGCTGCAGAAGCGAGGTAATCGTCACCGGGATCACCAGCGTCTCTTCTGGCCAGAGTTCAGAGAGTGCCGCAATGCGGGTCATTAACTGGCGATCCCAGCCATCAGCCATGCCGAGCTGCTGTACAAGGGGCATATATTCTGCGGCCAGCACTTCTTTATCGCCGTCGAAGATGCGGGTCAGCATCACCCGGTGCTGTACCTTACCCTCAATATTGACGGTGGGTTTATGATAGAGCCGCGGGCCGCCACGGCTAAGCGTGTTCTCCAGCAGGGTTCGCCAGCGCACACTACCCCGCCCGGCGTCCTGCGGATTTCCGGCACCATTGGTCCAGTTGTTGCCGCCCAGCAGTGCCGCACGTCGGGTAGCCATTTCGGCATTTTCCATCACCTGCGGCACAGTCTGCCCGCTGTGCCAGGCGCTGATACCGATATGAATGAGATCATCACGATTAACCAGCCGCATCGGCGGCAGAGAATCAACAGCATTGATCAGCTGATCCGCAATACTGTTTGCCTCTTTGAGACTGCGATGCGGCAGTAGCACGGCAAAATCACTGCGGAAATAGCGTGCCAGCAGGGCGCCAGGATAGCGCAGCACAAAGGTGGAAAGCATGTTGACGAAATTGAAGAGGTACTCCTCAACCAGCCCCGGCTCCAGCGAATCCTTCAGCGTGTCCAGATCGGGCAGGCGCACCATCATCACCACACCATGGGTGCCGACTGCTTCCTGATCCTCCAGCAGGGTGGCGAGCTGGTTATCAAAGAACAGCCGGTTGTTGAGACCGGTGCGTCCATCCTGCGCAGCAAAGGTGCGGATCAGCGTGTCGATACGCAGACGCTGCTCGCCCGCCTCCTGCAGATCCGCCAGCAACACATCCAGTGCGCGGCTCGCTCTCGGTGGCCACTCATCCGCACCGCGTTTCGGCATTACACCGCGCTCACCGCTGATAATCGCCTCTGCCCGTACTTCAAGATGCTCCATACCGCGCCACTGCCGACTGAGCCAGCGATGCATCAGCAGCAGCACCAGACTCATCACCAGCATGACGGTAAACAGGATGCCCAGCGTAGAGGTGCCGGTAATGGAGCGCAGCCAGGTTTTGGCAGGATCAAGGGTGACGACCCGCAGCTCTAACCCCGTCTGGTGCATCAAAGGCACATCGACCTGGATAAAACGATTAGGCTCGTCTTCCAGCATCTGGTTTTCGTGTCGGGAGAGGGTAAGGAAAGTCTGCCTGCCGTTGTGAAGAGAAATCTGCTCGGCATTCATTATCGGCATCATACGCGTGAGCCAGACATGCAGCTCTGCCGGCGTCTGGGTGAACATCGCCTGATCCACTTCGGTCGCCAGTATCTGCGCCCGATGTTCAACCCGCTGATGACTGAACCAGAAAACACTGAATGCACAGCCTGCCAGCATCAACGACATGGCCAGCAGGCTTAAAAAGGTAATAAACGCAGATAATTTTGTGGTTAATCGCATCCCTGTGCCTGTATTACTGCGGTGATAACCGGATCACCCAACCTTGTACCGTCAGCCTGACGAAAACGCGAGCAAAAATAGCATAATTTGCCGTTGCCGACAGCGCCGGGACGTATGAAGCCGAAGTATATCGTCGGGATATCATCGCTGACGTTGATCCTGGCACTTTTCGGTGCATTCTCATCGTACCGGCCAGCCAGGAAATTTCACATTTTCAGGGCGAAACTGGCTGATATCAGTAATAGTCATCATGCTGGTTAATGACATCCTGTCTGGAGAAGGCACCATGAAACGCACACCCCGTCTGACCGAAGCCGACGTAACGCCGGAAAGCATTTTTAACATGAAGCGCCGCCAGGTGCTGAAAACGCTGGGACTGAGCGCAGCGGCGATGGGTATGCCGGGCGTGGCGCAAGCCGATATTCTCAGCTGGTTCAAAGGCAACGATCGCCCACCCGCGCCAGCAGGCCGGCCGCTGGACTTTACCAAACCAGCACAATATCAGGCCGATCTGACCTTAACGCCTGCGGATAAAGTTTCCGGCTATAACAACTTCTATGAGTTCGGGCTGGATAAGGCCGATCCGGCCGCCAATGCCGGTACGCTGAAAACAGAGCCCTGGAAACTGACCATTGATGGCGAAGTGGCTAAGCCCGTGACCCTGGATATGGATGACATCTTTAAACGGTTTGCCATGGAGCAGCGAATCTATCGCATGCGCTGCGTGGAGGCCTGGTCGATGGTGGTGCCCTGGATAGGCTTTGAGCTGAATAAGCTTATCTCTCTGGCGGAACCCACCAGCAAAGCGCGTTTTGTCGCCTTCCAGACGCTGTACGATCCTGAGCAGATGCCAGGTCAGAAAGATCGCTTTATTGGCGGCGGACTCAATTATCCCTATGTCGAAGGTTTACGTCTGGATGAAGCCATGCATCCGCTGACCATTCTGACTACCGGCGTCTATGGCAAAGCGCTGCCGCCGCAGAATGGCGCGCCGATTCGCCTGACGGTGCCGTGGAAATATGGTTTTAAGGGCATTAAGTCGATTGTCAAAATCACCCTGACCGCAAATCAGCCACCAACGACCTGGAACCAGATCGCCGCAGATGAATATGGTTTTTATGCCAATGTGAATCCGCATGTTAATCATCCACGCTGGTCGCAGGCCACTGAGCGATTTATTGGCCCGGGCGGAAGTCTGAAGGTCGAACGTCAGCCAACGCTGCTGTTTAACGGCTATGCCGAACAGGTTGCGTCGCTCTATCGTGGCCTGGATTTACGGGGGAATTACTAGGTGGTACGCCTGTCGATAAAACAGATCACCTGGCTTAAGGTGATTCTGCATCTGGCGGCCCTGTTGCCGTTGGTTTATCTGGTTCTTGCCGCGATGCAGGGCGGCCTGAGTGCGGATCCGGCAAAAGATATTCAGCATTTTACCGGCCGCATGGCGCTGAAACTGCTGCTGGGTACGCTGCTGGTCTCACCGCTGGCACGTTATGGCAGGCAACCGCTGTTAATCCGCACCCGGCGTCTGCTTGGCGTCTGGACGTTTGTCTGGGCTTCTCTCCATCTGCTGAGCTATTACCTGCTGGAGCTGGGCGCTGACAATCTGCGTCTGCTGGGCAGCGAGCTGATTTCCCGTCCCTATCTGACACTGGGGATTATCAGCTGGCTGATATTACTGGCCCTGGCGCTGACGTCGTTTCAGCGCGCTCAGCGCAAGCTCGGTAAGCGCTGGCAAACCCTGCACAACGCGGTCTATCTGGTGGCCATTCTGGTGCCGATTCACTATATCTGGTCAGTGAAAACCGTGTCACCCCAGCCACTTATCTACGCACTACTTGCTGCAATACTGTTAGCCTGGCGTTACAAAAAATTTCTCAAATGGTGGCCTCGCTAGCGCTTCACCCGTTGTTTTCCTCTGCACTTTTCTGATAAAAGATGTGGCCCGCAGGCCACATCCGATCATCTTCGCAGATAAGACCAGTATTTTGCTGCGAAATGACACGAAACGGATATAATGCCCGGCTTTATTGCTCGTCGGGTCTTCTTTTTCATTCTCAAAGGTGACAAATGAAGATTCGCAAGGTATTTTACGCGATGCCTCAATGATTGCGGGAGATGGCAGCACGATGGCGCATAAATTACATATTCTGCTTTTAAACGGGCCCAACCTGAACCTGTTGGGAACGCGTGAACCTGAGAAGTATGGTCATACCACGCTGCGTCAGATCGTTGACGATTTGACACGTCAGGCAGACCAGTTGAATGTGGAATTGAGCCACCTGCAAACCAATGCTGAATTTCAGCTGATTGATCGCATTCATGAGGCCAAAGGCAATGTGGATTACATCATTATTAATCCTGCCGCGTTTACCCATACCAGTGTCGCACTACGTGATGCCCTGCTGGCGGTAGAAATACCGTTTATCGAGGTTCATCTCTCCAACGTGCATGCCCGCGAGCCCTTCCGCCATCACTCCTATCTTTCTGATGTCTCTGCTGGCGTGATCTGTGGGCTTGGCGCTGACGGCTACACATGGGCTTTACAAACGGCAGTAAAACGCCTGTCTCAAACTAATTAATCAAACTGAGTACGGAACCCCACTCATGGATATTCGTAAAATTAAAAAACTGATCGAACTGGTTGAAGAGTCTGGCATTTCAGAGCTGGAAATTTCTGAAGGTGAAGAGTCCGTTCGCATCAGCCGTGCACCTGCAAACGTGGGTTACCCGATGATGCAGCAGACTTACGCTGCGCCGGTTCAACAGCCTGCTCTGGCAACAGCTGTTGCTCCTGTTGCAGCGGTTGCCGAAGCGGCACCGGCTGAAATCAGCGGTCACATCGTGCGTTCACCAATGGTAGGGACCTTCTACCGTACGCCGAGCCCGGATGCGAAAGCCTTTGTGGAAGTCGGCCAGAAAGTGAATGCCGGCGATACCTTGTGCATCGTCGAAGCCATGAAAATGATGAACCAGATCGAAGCTGACAAATCAGGTGTAGTGAAAGCGATCCTGGTTGAAAGCGGTCAGCCGGTCGAATTTGACGAGCCACTGGTTATCATCGAGTAACGGGGCAGATCATGCTGGATAAAATTGTTATTGCTAACCGTGGTGAGATTGCGCTGCGCATTCTGCGTGCCTGTAAAGAACTGGGCATCAAGACTGTTGCGGTACACTCAAGCGCGGATCGTGACCTGAAGCACGTGCTGCTGGCAGACGAAACCGTCTGCATCGGCCCGGCGCAGTCAGTTAAAAGTTACCTCAACATCCCGGCGCTGATCTCTGCTGCAGAGATCACCGGCGCGGTGGCGATTCACCCTGGCTACGGCTTCCTCTCTGAGAATGCCGATTTTGCTGAGCAGGTTGAGCGCTCCGGCTTTATCTTTATCGGTCCGAAAGCAGACACCATTCGCCTGATGGGCGACAAAGTCTCTGCGATTAATGCGATGAAGAAAGCAGGCGTCCCAACCGTACCCGGTTCTGACGGTTCGCTGACCGATGATATGGAAAAAAACCGTGCCTTTGCGAAGCGCATCGGTTATCCGGTCATCATCAAAGCCTCTGGCGGCGGCGGCGGTCGTGGTATGCGCGTTGTGCGCAGCGACAAAGATCTGGAACAATCCATCAACATGACGAAAGCGGAAGCCAAAGCGGCTTTCAGCAACGACATGGTTTACATGGAGAAGTATCTGGAGAATCCGCGCCACATCGAGATTCAGGTTCTGGCTGACGGCCAGGGCAACGCGATCTATCTGGGCGAACGTGACTGCTCTATGCAGCGTCGTCACCAGAAAGTGGTTGAAGAAGCGCCAGGCCCAGGTATTACTGAAGAACAGCGCAGCTTTATCGGCAATCGTTGTGCCAAAGCCTGTATTGAGATTGGCTATCGTGGCGCAGGTACCTTCGAGTTTCTGTACGAAAACGGTGAGTTCTACTTCATTGAGATGAACACCCGTATTCAGGTGGAACATCCGGTGACCGAGATGATCACTGGTGTGGATCTGATCAAAGAGCAGCTGCGCATTGCTGCGGGTCAGCCACTGTCGATCAAACAGGACGAAGTGGTTATTCGCGGACATGCGGTCGAGTGCCGTATTAACGCTGAAGATCCGGTCACCTTCCTGCCAAGTCCGGGTAAAATCACCCGCTTCCATGCGCCAGGCGGTTTTGGCGTGCGCTGGGAGTCGCATATTTACTCAGGCTACACCGTACCGCCGTATTACGACTCCATGATCGGTAAGCTGATCACTTATGGCGAAACGCGCGACGTGGCTATCGCCCGCATGAAGAATGCGCTGGCGGAACTGATCATCGACGGTATCAAAACCAACGTTGAACTGCAGATGAAAATCATGTCCGACGAAAACTTCCAGCACGGTGGAACCAATATCCACTATCTGGAGAAAAAACTCGGCTTGCACGAGAAGTAAACGCAACGCTGAGTCAGTCAGAGGCCGGTTAATCCGGCCTTTTTCTTTTGCCGCTGGCGTTAAGGTTGAATCATGGATGCTCGTTTTATACAGGCACATAAAGAGGCGCGCTGGTCGCTCTACCTCACCCTGCTCTGGCTCGCTGCCTGGGGGCTTTCTGCCTGGCTGGGTGGCAGTGAAATTGGTATCACCGGCCTGCCGCGCTGGTTTGAACTCTCCTGCCTGTTTGCTCCCCTGTTGTTCATATTCCTGTGCTGGATGATGGTGCGGTTAATTTTCCGCGACATGCCGCTGGAGGACACAAATGAACAGTGAAATTATCCTGCCGTTACTGATTTATCTGGTGTTGATTGCCGCGCTGTCGGTGTTTGCCGTGCGCAAAAGGCGCGAGGGTAGCTTCCTCACTGAATATTTCCTTGGCAGCCGCTCCATGGGCGGATTTGTGCTGGCGATGACGCTCACCACCACCTATATCAGCGCCAGCTCGTTTATTGGTGGTCCCGGTGCCGCCTACAAATATGGGCTGGGATGGGTATTGCTGGCGATGGTGCAGGTGCCCGCCGTCTGGCTCTCGCTGGGTGTGCTGGGGAAAAAGTTTGCCATCCTGGCGCGCAAGCATAATGCGGTGACGCTGAATGACATGCTCTACGCCCGCTATCAGAGCCCGCTGCTGATCTGGCTGGCGAGTCTGAGCCTGCTGGTTGCCTTTATCGGTGCCATGACGGTGCAGTTTATTGGCGGCGCGCGGCTGCTCGAAACCGCCGCAGGCATCCCGTATGACACGGGTCTGCTGATTTTTGGCGGCACTATTGCGCTCTACACCGCTTTTGGCGGGTTCCGTGCCAGCGTTCTCAATGACGCCATGCAGGGCATCGTGATGCTGATTGGCACATTTCTGCTGCTGTTCGCGGTGATTCATCAGGCTGGCGGCCTGAGCACGGCCGTGCAGAAACTACATGACATTGATCCCGCTCTGCTGTCGCCGCAGGGACCGGGTGAGATTATAACGCCGACCTTCCTCAGTTCATTTGTCGTGCTGGTCTGCTTTGGGGTGATTGGCTTGCCGCATACTGCGGTGCGCTGCATCTCTTATAAAGACAGCAAGGCAGTCCATCGGGCCATTATTCTGGGTACCATTGTGGTGGTGATCCTGATGCTGGGAATGCATCTGGCCGGTGCGCTGGGCCGGGCGATACTGCCGAATCTGACCGTGCCGGATAGTGTTATACCCACCCTGATGATCACTGTGCTGCCACCGTTAGCTGCCGGACTGTTTCTGGCAGCCCCCATGGCCGCCATTATGTCGACCATTAATGCCCAGCTGTTACAGGCTTCGGCTACGCTGATCAAAGATCTCTATCTGCGTGTTGCCCCACAGCAGATGGAAAATGAGACGCGGCTGCGGCTGTTATCTGGCACCATTACGTTCGCACTGGGTCTCCTGCTGCTGATTGCGGCCTGGAATCCACCCGATATGATTATCTGGCTCAACCTGCTGGCCTTTGGCGGCCTTGAGGCGGTTTTCCTCTGGCCGCTGGTACTGGGTCTCTACTGGGAACGCGCTAATGCCGCAGGCGCCATCACCGGCATGGTGGTGGGTGGAGGCTGCTACGCTTTTCTGGCGAGCCTGAACCTGCAGATTCTGGGTTTTCATCCCATTGTGCCCTCACTGCTTTTAAGCCTGCTGGCATTTTTAGTGGGCAACCTGTTTGGACGCGCGCCGCAAACGGTCGACGCGCCGCAACATTGACGGAAAGAGAGACGTTATGCCGTGGATTCAAATCAAAATTAATAGCTCAGGTGAACACGCGGAAACGCTGAGCGATGCGCTGATGGACATCGGTGCGGTTTCAGTGACCTTTCAGGATACCAACGACACGCCGGTGTATGAGCCGCTGCCAGGTGAAACCCGCCTGTGGGGCGATACCGATGTTATCGGCCTGTTCGATGCAGAAACTGATATGGCCGCGATTACCGCCGAACTGGCGCAGCATCCGTTGCTGGGCGCCGGTTTTCGTCACCGGATCGAGCAGATCGAAGATAAAGACTGGGAGCGCGAATGGATGGAAAACTTCCATCCGATGCGCTTCGGTGAGCGGCTCTGGATCTGTCCGAGCTGGCGTGATGTGCCGGATCCTGATGCCGTCAACGTGATGCTCGATCCCGGCCTGGCGTTTGGGACCGGCACGCATCCGACCACCTCACTCTGCCTTACCTGGCTTGACGGGCTGGATCTGGTGGGCAAAACGGTGATCGATTTCGGCTGTGGTTCGGGGATCCTGGCGATCGCCGCACTGAAGCTGGGCGCGGCTCAGGCGATCGGGATTGATATCGATCCGCAGGCTATTCAGGCCAGCCGGGATAATGCTGAGCGCAACGGCGTCTCTGATCGCCTGTCGCTCTATCTGCCCCACCAGCAACCCGAAAATCTGCAGGCTGATGTGGTGGTGGCCAATATCCTGGCCGGCCCGCTACGTGAACTGGCCCCGCTGATCAGCGTACTGCCGAAGTCTGGCGGTCATCTGGGCCTCTCGGGCGTGTTAGAGAGCCAGGCAGAGAGCGTCTGCGAAGCGTATGTCAGCGAGTTCACGCTCGACCCGGTTGCGGTTAAAGAGGAGTGGTGCCGGATTACCGGGATTAAATCCTGAATATGGCGCCTGTCTGCCGCCTCTGATATCGCGCTGCCCGGAACAAAGTGCCTTAACAGAACATTCAGCCAGCCCGTAGCGTAAGTTGCGGGCTTTCCCGATTTGAAATGGATGCTTGTATCGTTAATCACGGCATGTGACGTTTTTTATCTGGCGAATTGACGTACTTTTCTGGAAAAATTTTTGCTCACAATTTCAGCATAAATTATTAAGTCATTGATATTTAAGCTTAATAAATATGCGCATCGATCATGACCCGGATTTCATTGATCTTTCTTGCTGATTGTTCAAAGTTTGGCCTTTCATCTTCCTGCAAAAATGCGTAATATACGCCGCCTTGCAGACACAGTATGGCCATTCTGACTTCATGCGTATTGGAAACCTCCAGCTGAGAAATCGACTGATTGCAGCACCGATGGCCGGTATTACCGACAGGCCGTTCAGGGCGCTGTGTCACGAAATGGGTGCGGGCATGGCAGTTTCTGAGATGTTGTCTTCAAACCCGGAAGTCTGGGCTAGCGACAAATCTCGATTACGTATGGTTCACAGCGATGAGCCAGGCATTCGCGCCGTGCAAATTGCCGGTTGCGATCCCAGTGAAATGGCGCAAGCTGCACGCATTAATGTTGAGGCTGGTGCACAGGTCATCGACATTAATATGGGATGCCCTGCCAAGAAGGTTAACCGCAAAATGGCGGGTTCAGCCTTGCTGCAATATCCCACCGTGGTGGAGTCAATTCTCTCCGCAGTGGTTAATGCAGTGAATGTGCCGGTTACGCTGAAAATTCGTACTGGCTGGGATCCTGAAAACAGGAACTGTGTCGCGATTGCCCAATTGGCTGAACGCTGCGGTATACAGGCTCTGACGATACATGGTCGCACTCGTGCCTGCCTGTTCAACGGAGAAGCTGAATATGACAGCATTCGGACAGTTAAGCAGAGTGTCTCCATTCCGATTATCGCGAATGGAGACATAACTGACCCGCATAAAGCCAGAGCGGTGCTCGACTATACAGGGGCCGATGCTCTGATGATAGGACGTGCTGCTCAGGGAAGACCGTGGATCTTCCGGGAAATCCAGCATTATCTGGACACTGGGGAGTTGCTTGCCCCGCTGCCGATGGCAGAGGTCAAGCGCTTGCTTGTTTCGCATATACGTGAGCTGCACGACTTTTACGGTTCAGGCAAGGGATACCGTATAGCGCGAAAGCACGTCTCCTGGTACCTGCAGGAGCACGCCCCGAATGACCAGTTTCGGCGCACATTCAACGCCATTGAGGATGCCAGCGAACAGCTGGAGGCGTTGGAGGCATACTTCGAAAATCTTGCGTAACGAAATAAAGAGCTGAAAGAACTATGTTCGAACAACGCGTAAATTCTGACGTACTGACCGTTTCAACCGTTAACTCACAGGATCAGGTAACTCAAAAACCTTTGCGTGATTCGGTTAAACAGGCACTGAAGAACTATTTTGCTCAACTGAATGGTCAGGATGTGAGCGACCTGTATGAGCTGGTTTTGGCTGAAGTCGAGCAGCCTCTGTTGGACATGGTGATGCAGTATACCCGTGGCAATCAGACCCGTGCTGCCCTGATGATGGGTATCAACCGCGGTACGCTGCGTAAGAAATTGAAAAAATACGGCATGAACTGATTTTTAGTTCTGTCTGTAAATCACGCCAGCCTTCGGGCTGGCGTTTTTATTTGTGCGTCGACGCACAAAGCCACGGTAATGATAGTGAAACAGTTTCCGGTAATATGGTAACTGTAGTTGCAATCGCTGGCGTGATATTTCACCCTCTCGCTTTTGCCTGCTGTGATTTGACTTAGTGCCTGCCTGACCCTCACCTCGCTTCACATCCCCGCCACTGCTGGGTATGTGACTTTCTGCGCATTAAAAAGCAACGCAATCTCTTCATACATTTCTGCCTGAGTGAATGCTCACACTGCTCCCACATAGTGAAACTATTTGCACTAAATGTGATCGGGTCGACTCGCATTGCTTCCTTTTGGTGCGCCATATTAGCGGAACTTTCTAAGTGCTTCCGATTATTAACCGTTCTTTCATACGAATTCAGGAACCTGCAAACCTGGCATCAGCTTTGCAGAGTCGTGGATGGCTGACCGCCACAGACAGGAAAAACGCACACTAAAGTGCGCAAACATAACAACATGATCCCGCCACACAGGATGCTTTATGAAAAAGATGATGCTCTCTACGCTGATCGCTGCTGCCTCGCTGGTTGCCGTTGCTCAGCAAGCACACGCAGGCACCACACTGGATGCGATAAAGAAAAAAGGTTTTGTTCAATGTGGTATCAGTGACGGCTTGCCGGGCTTCTCCTATGCAGATGCTGGCGGCAAGTTTACCGGTATCGATGTGGATGTGTGTCGTGCGACGGCTGCCGCTGTGTTTGGTGATGCGACCAAAGTGAAATATACCCCGCTGACCGCGAAAGAGCGTTTTACCGCTCTGCAGTCCGGCGAGGTGGATGTGCTTTCACGTAATACCACCTGGACCTCATCGCGCGATGGCGGCATGGGCTTCCTGTTTGCGGGCGTGAACTATTACGACGGTATCGGCTTCCTGACTCACCAGAAGGCCGGCCTGAAAAGTGCGAAAGAGCTGGATGGTGCCACTGTCTGTATTCAGGCGGGAACCGACACCGAGCTGAACGTAGCGGACTTCTTTAAAGCCAACAAAATGCAATATACGCCTGTGACCTTTGACCGCTCTGATGAATCGGCTAAAGCGCTGGATAGCGGACGTTGCGATACGCTGGCATCTGACCAGTCTCAGCTTTACGCATTACGCATTAAGCTGGGCAAACCGGACGAATTTATTGTTCTGCCCGAAGTGATCTCCAAAGAGCCGCTGGGGCCGTTGGTGCGTCGTGGTGATGATGACTGGTTCACCATCGTGAAGTGGTCGCTCTACGCCATGCTGAATGCGGAGGAGATGGGCATCTCCTCGAAGAACGTTGATCAGATGACGGCCAAGCCAACCACACCAGACATGGCACACTTCCTGGGCGCCGAAGGTGATTTTGGTAAGGATCTGAAGCTGGATAACAAGTGGGCCTACAACATCGTCAAGCAGGTGGGTAACTATCAGGAAAGCTTTGACCGTAACGTCGGTAAAGACAGCGCACTGAAGATTGCACGTGGTCAGAATGCGTTGTGGAACCAGGGCGGTATTCAGTACGCACCACCGGTACGTTAACAGACCTCACTAATCGGGCACCCTATTCTGTGGTGCCCTACCCCAGCTTTCGTTACTGAGGTTTCAACATGTCACAACGCCCAACCGTGAAAAGGGATTTTTCATTTGGTAATCCCACGGTTCGCGCCTGGATTTATCAGCTCATCGCCGTCGTCGCGGTGCTTGGTGTGGTGGGTTATCTGGTGCATAACACCATTATTAACCTTGCTAATCGCGGTATTACATCGGGGTTTGGATTTCTTGAGCGCACTGCCGGTTTCGGCATCGTTCAGCATCTGATTGAGTACACTGAGGGAGATACCTACGCGCGCGTGTTTCTGGTCGGATTAACCAACACGCTGCTGGTCTCTGCACTCTGTATTGTTTTCGCTTCGATTCTCGGATTCGCGGTCGGTCTTGCCCGCCTTTCTGACAACTGGCTGCTGCGGAAACTCTCGAATATCTATATCGAAACCTTCCGTAATATCCCACCCCTGCTGCAAATCTTCTTCTGGTACTTTGCAGTCTTACGCAATCTACCGGGCCCACGTCAGGCGCTGAATGCTTTTGACCTGGCATATGTCAGTAATCGCGGACTCTACGTTCCATGGCCGACCTATGCAGCAGGCAGCTGGCCGTTTGTTATTGCACTGCTTCTGGCCGCGGCTGTGAGCTATGGCCTGTACCGCTTTAACCGTAAACATCAGCTGAAATCCGGTCAGTTACGTCGCACATGGCCCGCTGCCGTTGCGATGCTGATTCTCTTTCCTTTGCTTGCACACCTTGGGTTTGGCCCAGCCACGCACTGGGATGTGCCACAACTGCGCGGTTTCAATTTCCGTGGCGGCTCGGTGATGATACCGGAGCTGGCAGCCCTGACGCTGGCACTGTCGATTTATACGTCGTCGTTTATTGCTGAAGTGATCCGCTCCGGGATCCAGTCGGTCCCCTATGGTCAGCATGAAGCAGCGCGGTCGCTGGGGCTGCCTAATCCGGTTACGCTGCGCCAGGTGATTATTCCGCAGGCCATGCGCGTCATTATTCCGCCACTAACCAGCCAGTATCTGAACATCGTGAAGAACTCCTCACTCGCCGCCGCTATCGGTTATCCCGATATGGTGTCGCTGTTCGCCGGATCGGTACTGAATCAGACCGGTCAGGCCATCGAGACGATTGCTATCACGATGGGCGTTTACCTGATTATCAGCCTGCTGATATCAATGCTTATGAACTTCTACAACCGCAAAATTGCGCTGGTTGAGCGTTAAGAGAACGGGATAACTATGTCTGTGACTACGCATGAAACGCCCCCCGTCCCGACGACTCTGGTCAGTCGCGCCTGGTTTTGGGCTCGTAAAAACCTGTTTTCCAGCTGGTTTAATACGCTACTGACGCTGTTTTGCATCTGGGTTATCTGGCACGTCATTCCACCCGCGCTGAACTGGCTGGTCTTTCAGGCAAACTGGATCGGCACCACGCGCGCCGATTGCACCAAAGAGGGTGCCTGTTGGGTCTTTATCCATGCTCGTTTCGGCCAGTTCATGTATGGGCTTTACCCGCATGAGTTGCGCTGGCGTATTAACCTGGCGCTGGTGATCGGCCTGCTGTCGATTGTGCCGATGTTCCTGAAGAGCCTGCCGTATCGTGGACGCTACATTGCTGCCTGGGCTGTCATCTATCCGGTGATTGTCTGGTTTCTGCTGTATGGCGGCTATCTGGGGCTGGAACGTGTCGAAACACGTCAATGGGGCGGATTAACGCTGACGCTGATTATTGCGTCGGTGGGTATTGCCGGTGCGCTGCCGCTGGGTATTTTGCTTGCACTGGGCCGTCGCTCACGCATGCCGGTCGTGCGCACGCTGTCGATTATCTTTATTGAGTTCTGGCGCGGCGTGCCGCTGATTACCGTACTGTTTATGTCATCCGTGATGCTGCCGCTGTTTATGTCTGAAGGCACTAACATCGACAAGCTGGTGCGCGCGCTGGTCGGCGTCATTCTGTTCCAGTCCGCCTATGTGGCAGAGGTGGTTCGCGGTGGCCTGCAGGCACTGCCGAAAGGTCAGTACGAAGCAGCCGAATCTCTGGCGCTGGGCTACTGGAAGACGCAGATGCTGGTTATTCTGCCCCAGGCGCTGAAGCTCACTATTCCCGGCCTGGTCAATACTATCATCGCACTGTTTAAAGATACCAGCCTGGTCATCATCATTGGTCTTTTCGATCTGTTCAGCAGCGTCCAGCAGGCAACGGTCGATCCGACCTGGCTGGGGATGTCGACCGAAGGTTATGTCTTTGCTGCACTGGTCTATTGGATCTTCTGTTTTAGCATGTCGCGCTACAGCCAGTATCTGGAAAAGCGCTTTCACACCGGGCGTACATCGCACTGAGGTTTTACATGACTGACTCTATGACACACTCTTCCGACGCGTTGATGATCTCGCTTGAGAACGTGAATAAATGGTACGGGCAATTCCATGTACTGAAAGACATCAACCTGCAGGTTAAACCCCGTGAACGCATCGTACTGTGCGGACCTTCCGGCTCCGGCAAATCGACGACGATCCGCTGTATCAACCATCTGGAAGAGCATCAGCAGGGCCGCATTGTTGTTGACGGTATCCATCTTAATGATGACGTTCGTAACATTGAGCGCGTGCGCACCGAAGTCGGTATGGTCTTCCAGCACTTCAATCTCTTTCCACATCTGACCGTACTGCAAAACTGCACGCTGGCACCTTCCTGGGTAAGAAAGATTCCAAAGAAGGAAGCTGATGAGCTGGCCATGCACTATCTGCAACGCGTACGTATTGCCGAGCATGCACATAAGTTTCCGGGCCAGCTTTCTGGCGGACAGCAGCAGCGTGTCGCCATCGCCCGCTCACTCTGTATGAAGCCCAAAATTATGCTGTTTGATGAGCCCACGTCAGCGCTGGATCCTGAGATGGTTAAAGAGGTGCTGGATACGATGATTGGTCTGGCGGAGGATGGGATGACCATGCTGTGCGTCACCCATGAGATGGGCTTTGCCCGAACGGTGGCTGACCGGGTGATCTTTATGGATCGGGGAGAGATCGTCGAAGTCGCGCCACCGCAGGAGTTTTTTGCGAATCCAAAATCGGAGCGTACCCGGGCGTTTTTATCGCAGGTTATTCACTGATCAGACGTTCAGTTATCTCATTACCCGGCCTGGTGCCGGGTTTTTTTATGGCCTGAACAGCCGCTTTAATATGCTTACTGACCTGTTGCTGTTATGAATAGACAGACAGATACGCTGTGAAGAGGGAGTTTTATCGCGGTTTGCCACAACGAAAAAAGCCCTTCGCATACGCAAAGGGCTCTCTCTTATTTGATGCCTGGCAGTTCCCTACTCTCGCATGGGGAGACCCCACACTACCATCGGCGCTACGGCGTTTCACTTCTGAGTTCGGCATGGGGTCAGGTGGGACCACCGCGCTACAGCCGCCAGGCAAATTCTTTTATTTACCGAACTCGTGTCTTAACTGGTGCTGATACCCAGAGTCGAACTGGGGACCTCACCCTTACCAAGGGTGCGCTCTACCAACTGAGCCATATCAGCACACTAAATTTGATGCCTGGCAGTTCCCTACTCTCGCATGGGGAGACCCCACACTACCATCGGCGCTACGGCGTTTCACTTCTGAGTTCGGCATGGGGTCAGGTGGGACCACCGCGCTAAAGCCGCCAGGCAAATTCTTTGTGCTCTGTCCTGTGTCTTTTGTGCTGATGCTGCGTTGGCCGCCCTCGCGCTACTCCGTCACATACTTCAGTATGCTCCTTCGTATCGCCCGGTTGCCGCCTTGCCTCAGCGCAAAATCCTTCGGACTTCAGTCCGCAGGACACAACTGTATCCGGTTAACAAGCTGAAAACCTGTCTCTCAAAAACGCCTCTGGCGTTGTAAGGTTAAGCCTCACGGGTCATTAGTACCGGTTAGCTCAACGCATCGCTGCGCTTACACACCCGGCCTATCAACGTCGTAGTCTTCAACGTCCCTTCAGGACTCTCAAGGAGTCAGGGAGAACTCATCTCGGGGCAAGTTTCGTGCTTAGATGCTTTCAGCACTTATCTTTTCCGCACTTAGCTACCGGGCAATGCCATTGGCATGACAACCCGAACACCAGTGGTGCGTTCACTCCGGTCCTCTCGTACTAGGAGCAACCCCCCTCAATTCTCCAGCGCCCACGGCAGATAGGGACCGAACTGTCTCACGACGTTCTAAACCCAGCTCGCGTACCACTTTAAACGGCGAACAGCCGTACCCTTGGGACCTACTTCAGCCCCAGGATGTGATGAGCCGACATCGAGGTGCCAAACACCGCCGTCGATATGAACTCTTGGGCGGTATCAGCCTGTTATCCCCGGAGTACCTTTTATCCGTTGAGCGATGGCCCTTCCATTCAGAACCACCGGATCACTATGACCTGCTTTCGCACCTGCTCGAGCCGTCACTCTCGCAGTCAAGCCAGCTTATGCCATTGCACTAACCTCACGATGTCCGACCGTGATTAGCTGACCTTCGTGCTCCTCCGTTACTCTTTAGGAGGAGACCGCCCCAGTCAAACTACCCACCAGACACTGTCCGCAGCCCGGATCACGGGCCTACGTTAGAACATCAAACATTAAAGGGTGGTATTTCAAGGTTGGCTCCACGCAGACTGGCGTCCGCGCTTCAAAGCCTCCCACCTATCCTACACATCAAGGCTCAATGTTCAGTGTCAAGCTGTAGTAAAGGTTCACGGGGTCTTTCCGTCTTGCCGCGGGTACACTGCATCTTCACAGCGAGTTCAATTTCACTGAGTCTCGGGTGGAGACAGCCTGGCCATCATTACGCCATTCGTGCAGGTCGGAACTTACCCGACAAGGAATTTCGCTACCTTAGGACCGTTATAGTTACGGCCGCCGTTTACCGGGGCTTCGATCAAGAGCTTCTCCTTACGGATAACCCCATCAATTAACCTTCCGGCACCGGGCAGGCGTCACACCGTATACGTCCACTTTCGTGTTTGCACAGTGCTGTGTTTTTAATAAACAGTTGCAGCCAGCTGGTATCTTCGACTGGCTTCGGCTCGGGGAGTAAATCCCTCCACCTACGCGCCAGCGTGCCTTCTCCCGAAGTTACGGCACCATTTTGCCTAGTTCCTTCACCCGAGTTCTCTCAAGCGCCTTGGTATTCTCTACCTGACCACCTGTGTCGGTTTGGGGTACGATTCTGTGTTACCTGATGCTTAGAGGCTTTTCCTGGAAGCTGGGCATTTATCACTTCAGCACCGTAGTGCCTCGTCGTCACGCCTCAGCGTTAATAAGGGACCGGATTTACCTGGACCCTCCGCCTACACGCTTAAACCGGGACAACCGTCGCCCGGCCGATATAGCCTTCTCCGTCCCCCCTTCGCAGTAACACCGAGTACAGGAATATTAACCTGTTTCCCATCGACTACGCCTTTCGGCCTCGCCTTAGGGGTCGACTCACCCTGCTCCGATTAACGTTGAACAGGAACCCTTGGTCTTCCGGCGAGCGGGCTTTTCACCCGCTTTATCGTTACTTATGTCAGCATTCGCACTTCTGATACCTCCAGCATGCCTCACAGCACACCTTCGACGGCTTACAGAACGCTCCCCTACCCAACAACGCCTAAGCGTCGCTGCCGCAGCTTCGGTGCATGGTTTAGCCCCGTTACATCTTCCGCGCAGGCCGACTCGACCAGTGAGCTATTACGCTTTCTTTAAATGATGGCTGCTTCTAAGCCAACATCCTGGCTGTCTGTGCCTTCCCACATCGTTTCCCACTTAACCATGACTTTGGGACCTTAGCTGGCGGTCTGGGTTGTTTCCCTCTTCACGACGGACGTTAGCACCCGCCGTGTGTCTCCCGTGATAACATTCTTCGGTATTCGCAGTTTGCATCGGGTTGGTAAGCCGGGATGGCCCCCTAGCCGAAACAGTGCTCTACCCCCGAAGATGAGTTCACGAGGCGCTACCTAAATAGCTTTCGGGGAGAACCAGCTATCTCCCGGTTTGATTGGCCTTTCACCCCCAGCCACAGGTCATCCGCTAATTTTTCAACATTAGTCGGTTCGGTCCTCCAGTTAGTGTTACCCAACCTTCAACCTGCCCATGGCTAGATCACCGGGTTTCGGGTCTATACCCTGCAACTTAACGCCCAGTTAAGACTCGGTTTCCCTGCGGCTCCCCTATACGGTTAACCTTGCTACAGAATATAAGTCGCTGACCCATTATACAAAAGGTACGCAGTCACCCCCATAAAGAAGGCTCCCACTGCTTGTACGTACACGGTTTCAGGTTCTGTTTCACTCCCCTCGCCGGGGTTCTTTTCGCCTTTCCCTCACGGTACTGGTTCACTATCGGTCAGTCAGGAGTATTTAGCCTTGGAGGATGGTCCCCCCATATTCAGACAGGATACCACGTGTCCCGCCTTACTCATCGAGCTCACAGCTTGTGTGCTTTTGTGTACGGGAGTATCACCCTGTACCCTGCGACTTTCCAGACGCTTCCACTAACACACAAACTGATTCAGGCTCTGGGCTGCTCCCCGTTCGCTCGCCGCTACTGGGGGAATCTCGGTTGATTTCTTTTCCTCGGGGTACTTAGATGTTTCAGTTCCCCCGGTTCGCCTTGCAGCACTATGTATTCATGCTGCAATGATGCACAGAGTGCACCGGGTTTCCCCATTCGGACATCGACGGCTGTAGCGGTTCATATCACCTTACCGTCGCTTTACGCAGATTAGCACGTCCTTCATCGCCTCTGACTGCCTGGGCATCCACCGTGTACGCTTAGTCGCTTAACCTCACAACCCACAGGCGTTTTACAACGCTGCGTGCTGCAAGCATTTGAGAGACTCGAACGCATCGCTGAGTCATTCCTTATTACGGAGGAATGACGCGCTGCGTCGTTTCAATTTTCAGCTTGTTCCGGATTGTTAAAGAGCAAATATCTCAAACGCGGCCCGGCTGCTTACGCAACCAAATCGGTTTTGAGATACTGTATGGAGACACCTTTCACCTGTCACCAAGCAGGTGGCGTCCCCTAGGGGATTCGAACCCCTGTTGCCGCCGTGAAAGGGCGGAGTCCTAACCGCTAGACGAAGGGGACACAAAAGTGTCACGACTTCGCAGCCGTCCTGCTCATTACTTTTTATCAGACAATCTGTGTGGACACTGCGCGGGAAGGTATCTTCAGGTAAGGAGGTGATCCAACCGCAGGTTCCCCTACGGTTACCTTGTTACGACTTCACCCCAGTCATGAATCACAAAGTGGTAAGCGCCCTCCCGAAGGTTAAGCTACCTACTTCTTTTGCAACCCACTCCCATGGTGTGACGGGCGGTGTGTACAAGGCCCGGGAACGTATTCACCGTGGCATTCTGATCCACGATTACTAGCGATTCCGACTTCACGGAGTCGAGTTGCAGACTCCGATCCGGACTACGACGCACTTTGTGAGGTCCGCTTGCTCTCGCGAGGTCGCTTCTCTTTGTATGCGCCATTGTAGCACGTGTGTAGCCCTACTCGTAAGGGCCATGATGACTTGACGTCATCCCCACCTTCCTCCGGTTTATCACCGGCAGTCTCCTTTGAGTTCCCGACCGAATCGCTGGCAACAAAGGATAAGGGTTGCGCTCGTTGCGGGACTTAACCCAACATTTCACAACACGAGCTGACGACAGCCATGCAGCACCTGTCTCACGGTTCCCGAAGGCACTAAGGCATCTCTGCCAAATTCCGTGGATGTCAAGAGTAGGTAAGGTTCTTCGCGTTGCATCGAATTAAACCACATGCTCCACCGCTTGTGCGGGCCCCCGTCAATTCATTTGAGTTTTAACCTTGCGGCCGTACTCCCCAGGCGGTCGACTTAACGCGTTAGCTCCGGAAGCCACTCCTCAAGGGAACAACCTCCAAGTCGACATCGTTTACGGCGTGGACTACCAGGGTATCTAATCCTGTTTGCTCCCCACGCTTTCGCACCTGAGCGTCAGTCTTTGTCCAGGGGGCCGCCTTCGCCACCGGTATTCCTCCAGATCTCTACGCATTTCACCGCTACACCTGGAATTCTACCCCCCTCTACAAGACTCAAGCCTGCCAGTTTCAAATGCAGTTCCCAGGTTAAGCCCGGGGATTTCACATCTGACTTAACAGACCGCCTGCGTGCGCTTTACGCCCAGTAATTCCGATTAACGCTTGCACCCTCCGTATTACCGCGGCTGCTGGCACGGAGTTAGCCGGTGCTTCTTCTGCGGGTAACGTCAATCGACGCGGTTATTAACCCCATCGCCTTCCTCCCCGCTGAAAGTACTTTACAACCCGAAGGCCTTCTTCATACACGCGGCATGGCTGCATCAGGCTTGCGCCCATTGTGCAATATTCCCCACTGCTGCCTCCCGTAGGAGTCTGGACCGTGTCTCAGTTCCAGTGTGGCTGGTCATCCTCTCAGACCAGCTAGGGATCGTCGCCTAGGTGGGCCATTACCCCGCCTACTAGCTAATCCCATCTGGGTTCATCCGATAGTGAGAGGCCCGAAGGTCCCCCTCTTTGGTCTTGCGACGTTATGCGGTATTAGCCACCGTTTCCAGTGGTTATCCCCCTCTATCGGGCAGATCCCCAGACATTACTCACCCGTCCGCCACTCGTCACCCGAGAGCAAGCTCTCTGTGCTACCGTCCGACTTGCATGTGTTAGGCCTGCCGCCAGCGTTCAATCTGAGCCATGATCAAACTCTTCAATTTAAGTTTGATTTGCTTAAACAAGTTAAGCGGTGCTCATCTGTAAAACGTCATAATGAATTTCATTATGTGTTCACTCGTGAGGCTTGATATTTTTTTACGTCCGGAGACGCTGATATCAATCCTGCGAGTGCCCACACAGATTGTCTGATAAATTGTTAAAGAGCAGTGCGAACAGTGCGTTAGCGTCCTGTCGCGAGGTGGCGTATATTACGCTTTCCTCCTGCAGAGTCAACCTCTATTTCAGAAGTTTTTCTCCGGCGGCGCAGTCTCCTGTGCCTCTCAACCCGCTTCCCGTTGCCGGTGTTCCGTGTCGATGGAGGCGCATTATAGGGATCCCGTTTCAGAGCACAACCCTTTTTTTGGATCTTTTATCTGAACGGTTATAAATGATCCAGATTGATGAGATCGCCAGCGATCCAGGCCAGAATTGGCTTGTCAGCTGCCTGAAATCGCATCAGGCTGCATTGAAAACAGAACAAAGGAGAACATGATGGCTTCCGCCCTACGTCCATATAAAGACCTTTTCCCGCAAACTGGCCAGCGCGTTATGGTCGATCCAAGCAGTGTTGTGGTCGGTGATGTCATAATGGGGGACGACGTGAGCATCTGGCCGCTGGTTGCGATCAGGGGTGATGTGAATCAGGTCCGCATTGGTGCCCGTACTAATGTACAGGACGGCAGCGTTCTGCACGTTACGCATAAATCAGCGTCTAACCCGCAAGGCTTCCCTCTTATTATTGGCGAGGATGTCACGGTCGGGCATAAAGCGATGTTGCACGGCTGTACCATTGGCGATCGCGTGCTGGTCGGAATGGGATCGATTCTGCTTGATGGCGTAATAGTAGAAGAAGAGGTGATGATTGGTGCCGGAAGTCTGGTGCCGCCAGGTAAAAGACTGGAGAGCGGCTATCTCTATCTGGGTAGTCCGGTCAGGCAGATCAGGCCGCTGAATGACAATGAGAAGGAAGGTTTACGCTATTCCGCTAATAATTATGTCGCCTGGAAAGAGGATTACCTGGCGGGAGATAACCAGATCCAGCCCTGAGCATCAATATTATCCTGACGGATAGCCGCTTCGGCCTCATCTTCCAGATCCCAGCGATGGTGCTGAAACAGCGCCATCGCCTCCCCTTCACCAAAACGTGAAGCCAGCGACTTCCCGCTGATTGCACAGGTCAGCCGCATGCCGTTGACCAGCACCGGGAAACAGACCGCGTTCAGTTCAGCATTATAGGTTTCATCATCAGGAAACTGTATCGCCTGATTCATGGCTGCATGGCTTGTTTAAGCTGGGTAATCACCGGCGCGATTTCCGGCATCACACCGTGCCACAGATAGAAGGCATGAGCAGCCTGCCCCACCAGCATGCCCAAACCATCTGCCAGATGAGCCGTACCCTGCGCCTGACACCAGCGCAGGAAAGGCGTCAGCCCGATTTGATAAAACATGTCATAACAGCGCACATCAGCATGAATGACTGCTGCAGGTAAAGGAGGGGTTTCGCCATTCACGCCGCTTGAGGTCGCATTAATGATCAGATCAAAGTGCTGATCTGTCAGCTGCTCAAAACCACATGCGCGGATAGTGCCGCTCGCTGCAAACAGGCCAGCCAGCTCTTCCGCCCGCGCGGCGGTACGGTTAACAACAGTGAGTGTCACGCCTGCTGAGAGAAGCGGCAGAATGACCCCACGTGCAGCACCGCCCGCCCCCACCAGCAAAACCTTGTCACCAGCGTTGATCATCTTCAGCCGTTCAAGATCGCTTAACAGCCCGATACCATCCGTGTTGTCACCCAGGATCTGCCCATCGCTGAGTTTTTTCACCGTGTTTACCGCGCCGGACAGGGCTGCACGTTCGCTGAGCTGATCGGCAAATTCCCATGCCTGCTGTTTAAAAGGTAACGTCACGTTGGCACCACGACCTCCCTGTTCGAAAAAGGCAGAGAGCGCCTGAGGAAAACCATCAATCGGGGCACAAATCCGACCATAGCGATGTTCAACGCCCGTCTGTTCAGCAAAAGCCTGATGGATCAGCGGAGATTTACTGTGGTTGATCGGATTACCGAAAACGGCGAATTGATCCATGAATTAGCCCTGACGTATAAGTTCGCCGCTGATGACATCGCGGATTTCAGAGGGATTGAGCCGCCCACCTGTTTTTCCCGACAGAACCGGGAACTGCTCACCAAACTGCTGCTTCACTTCTTCAGCCGTTCGGCAGGGAGGCAGGCCTGACAGATTTGCACTGGTTGAGACCAGCGGTTTACCAAATGCGCGGCAAAGGGCCTGCACATCAGGATGATCACTGACGCGAATGGCCAGTGAATCAAACTGTCCGGTAAGCCAGCGAGGCGTTTGTGGCGGAACGGGTACGACAAAGGTCACCGGGCCGGGCCAGCATGCAAACATCCGCTCACGCTGGATCACAGACAGTTCCCGAGCGGAGATGTAAGGTTCCAGCTGGGTGTAATCAGCCGCAATCAGGATAAGCCCCTTTTCTACCGGACGCTGTTTCAGCGCCAGTAAAGCCATGACGGCAGATTCACTGTCAGGGTCACAGCCCAGACCAAATACGGCTTCAGTAGGATAGGCGATGACCGCCTGTCGATTCAGCTGCTCTAAGCAGGTTTCAAGTGAATCGGCGAGGTGTTGATTTTCCATGGTCTATGAATTCTCTTCAGCAATGGCTTTGCCACAACTTTTACTGGCGCAAAAGCGTTTGATCCCTTGGGCCGTCTTTTTTTCAACTAATAGCGGATACTGGCAATAAGGACAGATTCCGGCAACGGGTGTCAGATTCACAACAAACTGGCAGGCTGGATAGCGGTCGCAGGAGTGAAACGTTTTGCCGTAACGGGAGCGCCGCTGCACTAACCGGCCTTCATGGCACTGTGGACAGGCCAGCGAGGTTTCATCCGGTTTGTCGATGGTTTCGGTGTATCCGCATTCCGGATAGAGGCTACAGCCAATGAACATGCCAAATCGCCCCTGCCGCAACACTTTATCCGCACCGCATTCGGGACAGGCGTGGCCTTCCAGCACTTTGACCACATGACCATCGGCCTGACCCTTTAAGGGTCGAATGTAGTCGCATGCCGGGTAGTTCGCGCAGCCCAGAAAAGGACCGTGTTTACCGGAGCGGATAACCAGTTCAGCCCCGCAAGCGGGGCAGGGATCCTGTTTACGCACGGTGAAGAGTGCAGCTTTACTCATAGCGATCAATGCATGAAAGGAAATTTAATGCAGCATACCTTCATTGGCGTCGAATAGCAGTTCTTCCATCTGCTGATAGGCATTTTCACATCCGGGAATGTTGAACAACACCATCAGTACCACCCATTTGAGATCCTCCAGGTCAAACTCAGAGGTATCCAGCGCCATAATGCGTTCGATGACCATTTCACGCGTTTCCAGGTTCAGCACCTGAATCTGCTCCAGGAACAGCAGGAAACCACGGCTGTCAGCATCTAAACGTTTGCTCTCTTCATCGGTATAAATACGCATGGAGAGCGGATCATTTGTCAGTAAAATTGGCGCAACCAGTCCTTCCTGATAGTCAGCCAATCTTTCTAACCAGTTCAGCGCACTGTAAATATCTTCACGATGGAACCCGGCATCCGTCAGGTCGTCTGTCAATCTGTCCTGATCAACACCCATTTCTGCTTCGTTGTGGATATATGTCTCAAACAAATACATCAGTACGTCGAACATGGCATGCCCTCCTCAATCGGACATAGCCGCCGGGTACAGCTGCGATCCATCCTGCTAACTCCAGTTCCAGCAACTGAGCTGAGATAACTGGCACAGATTGGCCGGCACGTTCAGCGACAACGTCAACAGGTGTAACATCATCACCTACGTTAGCCAACACATCAGCAAATGGCAATGGAGCATCGTCACTCACCTCAGAATAAATTTCACCGGCCGGTGTCATCGGCAGCCAGTTAAGTGCACTTGCCAGATCTTCCACGATGTTATGGGGATGGGCCACCAGCAGCGCCCCCTGCTGAATCAGCCAGTTTACGCCTTCGCTTAACGGGTTACCGAGCGCGCCAGGTAAGGCATAGACATTACGATTTTGCTCCAGCCCATACCGCGCCGTTACCAGGGAACCACTCTTCAGCGAGGCTTCTACCACCAGCACCCCATGGCTCAGGCCGCTGATAATACGATTACGGCGCGGAAAATTAAGCGGATGCGGCAGGGTCGTCAGCGGAAACTCAGAAACTACCGCACCACCCTGTTCAACGATCTCTGCGGCAAGATGGGCATGATTGCTGGGATAGAGCCGCTGCAAACCACTACCTAACACGGCCACCGTTTTACCGCCTACGTTGAGTGCTGCCTGATGCGCAACACCATCAATACCCCTTGCCAGTCCGCTGGTAATGGTCAGACCGCTGAGGCTTAAGTGCTGGGTAAACCAGTCGCACCAGTAGCGGCCATAGTGTGAACAGTTTCGGCTGCCCACCACCGCTAACTGTGGTGTGCTGATAAGCGCAGGATCGCCATCAATATAGAGCAGCGGCGGAAAGCGGTTGGTTTCTTTAAGACGGGCAGGATAGGCCGCGTCCAGAGCAGTCACCAGATGGTGAGCCGGGCTCTGAGCCAGCCAGGAATAGACTTCTGTAAGATTTTTTTCATTATAATCATCATATTGCTGGCACTGGCTCTCATCTAAGCCAAGCCGGATAAGCTGCTCCCTGTCTGCCTGTCCGGCACCTATTTGCTGCGCCACATCAACCCAGCGTTTTCCTGTCATTCCAGTGACGGCGGCCAGCCGTACAGACTGCGCTATTTTGTCCATCTTCAGCTCCCTGATCGCCCTTGCTTCCTGCCGCAGAATGCTGTCAATCAGGCCTCGAAAAGTCTACAATATAAGGTAGTAATCTTTTCTTAACCGAATACAGATCTGGATATTTATGTCAGTTTTGCAGGTATTACATTTCCCTGACGAGCGTCTTCGCAAAGTTGCTGCGCCCGTTAAAGAAGTTAACGCAGACATTCAGCGTATCGTTGATGATATGTTCGAGACGATGTATGCCGAAGAAGGTATCGGTCTTGCGGCTACGCAGGTCGATATTCATCAGCGCATTATCGTGATTGACGTCTCTGAAAGTCGTGAAGAGCGTTTAGTGCTGATTAACCCTGAGCTGCTGGAAAAAAGCGGTGAAACCGGCATTGAAGAGGGCTGCCTCTCTATTCCGGAACAGCGCGCATTTGTTCCGCGTGCCGAGCGGGTAAAGGTCCGTGCACTGGATCGCGAGGGTAAAAGTTTCGAACTGGAAGCCAGCGAGTTACTGGCCATCTGTATCCAGCATGAGATCGATCATCTGGAAGGCAAACTGTTTATCGATTATCTGTCGCCTTTAAAGCGGCAACGGATCAAAAATAAATTAGAGAAACTGGCGCGTCAGAACGCGCAGGCTTCCTGAGATCTTAATAAGGGATAAACGTGTCTGCCCCGCTAAAAATCATCTTTGCTGGCACACCTGACTTTGCAGCGCGTCATCTTGACGCGCTGCTTGCTTCTGAACATCAGGTTATCGCCGTATTCACCCAACCCGACCGTCCTGCTGGTCGCGGTAACAAATTAACGCCAGGCCCGGTCAAAACGCTGGCGATGGCACATGACATTCCGGTTTATCAGCCTAAGTCACTGCGACCTGAAGAAAATCAGCAACTGGTTGCTGACCTCAAGGCCGATGTGATGGTGGTTGTAGCCTACGGATTAATTCTGCCCAAGGCCGTGCTTGATATGCCACGTCTGGGATGCATCAATGTCCATGGCTCACTGCTGCCACGCTGGCGCGGAGCTGCGCCTATTCAACGTGCGCTCTGGGCTGGCGACAGCGAAACCGGCGTGACCATCATGCAGATGGACGTGGGACTGGATACCGGCGATATGCTGCATAAGCTGGCCTGTCCGATTACTGCCCAGGATACCAGTGCCACGCTGTATGACAAGCTGGCACAGCTTGGCCCACAGGGGCTGCTGGATACGCTGACATTACTGACCACTCAGCAGGCTTCACCTGAAAAACAGGATGAAACGCTGGCCAACTATGCTGAGAAACTCAGTAAAGAGGAGGCACGTCTTGACTGGACACTCTCTGCAGAACAGCTTGAGCGTTGTATTCGCGCTTTTAACCCGTGGCCGATGAGCTTTTTCACCATTGAAGATCAGCCGGTTAAAGTCTGGCAGGCAAGCGTTCTGCCCCACTGCGATCGTGCGCCTGGTGAAATTATCCATGCTGACAAGCATGGCATCCAGGTGGCAACGGCTCAGGGCGTACTGAACCTGCTCCAGTTGCAGCCCGCCGGTAAAAAACCGATGTCGGCTCAGGATCTTCTCAACTCGCGCCGGGAATGGTTTGAACCTGGAACCCTTCTGGACTGACTCTCAGGCCCGGTCCCTCACCGGGCCTTTTGTTTGATGACAAAACCCTATGACTAAATCTATCAACCTGCGTAGCCTCTCGGCTCAACTTATTGAGCGTGTGGTCGACAAGGGCGAATCCCTGAATACGGCACTGCCAGCCGCCCAGAAAAAGCTCTCTGACAAAGATAGCGCATTAGTGCAGGAGATCTGTTTTGGCGTATTGCGCACATTACCGCAGCTGGAAGCGCTGATTGGCAAACTGATGGAGCGTCCACTTACCGGCAAACAGCGGGTTCTGCACTATCTGATCATGGTCGGGCTTTATCAGCTGGAATATACCCGTGTGCCTGCCCATGCCGCACTGGCAGAAACCGTCGCGGGCGCCGAAGTACTGAAGCGCACCAGTATGAAAGGCTTATTAAATGGCGTATTACGCCAGTTTCAGCGTCAGCGGGAAGAGCTGCTCGCCACTGTTCAGGATGGCCCGCAACGCTATCTGCATCCCGGATGGCTGCTAAAGCGTTTACAGCATGCCTGGCCGGAACAATGGCAACAGATTGTCGAAGCAAATAATCTGCGTCCGCCGATGTGGCTGCGGGTTAATCGCCAGCACCACGATCGTGACACGTGGCTGGCAATGCTGGCCGAAAGCGGCAGGAATGCACAGCCTGCTGTCGATGTGCCGGATGCGCTGCGGCTTGACGCCCCTGCCCCGGTCAGCCAGCTACCAGGCTTTGATCAGGGTTGGGTTACCGTGCAGGATTTATCTGCTCAGCGCTGTGCCTTGCTGCTTGAGCCCCAAAACGGCGAACAGATTCTGGATTTATGCGCTGCGCCCGGCGGTAAAACGACCCATATCCTTGAAATCGCGCCTCAGGCCGAAGTTATGGCCGTCGACGTGGATGCGCAGCGTCTTAAACGCGTAAATGAGAATCTGCAACGACTGGGTATGAAAGCAGACGTGAAACAGGGTGATGGACGAACGCCGCAACAGTGGTGCGGCGATCGTCAGTTTGACCGTATTCTGCTGGATGCGCCCTGCTCTGCTACCGGTGTGATCCGACGCCATCCTGATATTAAGTGGCTGCGTCGCGATCGGGATATCGCCGAGCTGGCAAAGCTTCAGGGTGAAATTCTTGATGCTATCTGGCTGCACCTGAAACCTGGCGGTACACTGATTTATGCCACCTGTTCCATCCTGCCTGAAGAGAATCATCAGCAGATAGATGCTTTCCTGCAGCGCCAGCATGATGCGCAGGCAGAGCCCCTCAGAGATGCGACCGCGAACGGCTTACAGGTATTCCCGGAAGCCGAGGGCGGAGATGGTTTCTTCTACGCTAAGCTGATAAAAAAATCGGGTACAAACTGAAATGAGTATTGATAAGCGATGAAAATAATCATTCTGGGCGCAGGACAGGTTGGCGGAACCCTGGCAGAAAATCTGGTGGGTGAAAACAACGATATCACGGTGGTTGATACCGACTCTTCACGCCTGCGTCACCTGCAGGATAAGTTCGATCTTCGCGTCGTGCAGGGTCATGGTTCTCATCCACGCATTTTACGTGAGGCGGGTGCAGAAGATGCCGACATGCTGGTTGCCGTAACCAACTCCGATGAAACCAACATGATTGCCTGTCAGATTGCTTATTCGCTTTTCAATACGCCGAATCGCATCGCCCGTATTCGCGCAGCCGACTATCTGCGTGATGCGGACAAGTTATTTATTCCTGAAGCGGTGCCTATCGATCACCTGATCTCGCCTGAACAGCTGGTGATCGACAATATCTATCGTTTAATCCAGTACCCTGGCGCATTGCAGGTCGTTAACTTTGCTGAAGGCAAAGTCAGCCTCGCCGTGGTGAAAGCTTATTATGGCGGGCCACTGGTAGGAAATCCGCTGTCGATCATGCGTGAGCATATGCCACACATTGATACTCGCGTAGCCGCTATATTTCGTCAGGATCGCCCCATTCGCCCGCAGGGTTCAACCATCGTAGAAGCGGGTGATGAAGTCTTTTTCATTGCAGCCAGTCAGAACATTCGTGCGGTAATGAGTGAAATGCAGCGGCTGGAGAAACCTTATAAACGGATTATGCTGGTAGGTGGCGGTAACATCGGTTTCGGTCTGGCACAAAAACTTGAGAAAAATTACAGCGTGAAGCTGATTGAACGTAACCCCCAGCGCGCAGCAGAACTGGCAGAGCATCTTCACGACACAGTCGTCTTTTATGGCGATGCGTCAGATCAGGAACTTCTCGCTGAAGAACATGTTGATCAGGTTGATCTCTTTATCGCCGTCACCAACGATGATGAAGCCAATATTATGTCAGCCATGCTGGCAAAAAAGATGGGGGCGAAGAAGGTTATGGTGCTGATTCAGCGCCGCGCCTACGTCGATCTGGTACAAGGCAGCGTTATCGATATCGCTATTTCACCTCAGCAGGCCACGATTTCTGCCCTGCTTGGTCATGTGCGCAAAGCGGATATCGTGGGCGTTTCATCGCTACGACGCGGTATTGCAGAAGCGATCGAAGCGATAGCCCACGGAGACGAATCAACTTCACGCGTGGTCGGCCGCTCCATTGATGATATCAAACTACCGCCAGGCACCATTATTGGCGCAGTGGTTCGTGGAGACGATGTGATGATTGCCAATGATAACTTGCGAATTGAACAAGGTGATCATGTCATCATGTTCCTGACCGACAAGAAGTTTGTATCAGATGTGGAACGTCTCTTCCAGCCGAGTCCATTTTTCCTGTAAATGCCGCGTTTATAGGCGAACAGAACACAAGGAACGCAAAACTGCCGCTTAATTCGCTGTGTTGATGGCAAAACCAGTAGGGTTTGTTAGACTTTATGGCATTGGCTTGGGCAAGGAGATAAGTATGAGTTTAATCAAAGAGTTTCGCGATTTCGCAATGCGCGGCAATGTGATGGATTTAGCCGTCGGTGTCATCATCGGTGCTGCATTCGGTAAAATTGTTTCATCGTTAGTCGCCAACATCATTATGCCGCCTTTAGGCTTACTGATTGGTGGTGTCGATTTTAAATCATTCGCCTGGGTACTTAAGCCTGCAGTTGGTGATGCTCCAGCCGTTGTAATGCAGTACGGTATCTTCCTTCAGACCATCTTCGATTTCGTCATCATCGCTTTCGCAATCTTTATGGCGATCAAGTTAATGAATCGTCTGTACAAGAAAAAAGAAGTAGAGAAGCCAGTTACTAAACCGTCAAACGAAGAAGTTCTGCTGACTGAAATCCGCGATCTGCTGAAACAGCAGAATACCCGGGTCTAGTTAATAAGCCGCCGCACAGGCGGTTTTATTAACCGTAAAAGCAGAAGGGCAGTGATAAGACGCTTTCTTATCACTGCCCTCCCATCCAGTCCCCTTGCCATGTTTCTCTTTCCGCTTAAAACTACCTTTACCCTTTTGCTTCTGCTCGATGCGTTGCCGAAATAGCGGGTCGTGTAACAGAGCCTGAATCGCGTTATCGCGGATTTGCCCTTTGGTGTGCTGATATTTACTCATGACGCCTCCTGTTGAGATGGTCTGATACTCTATTCCTTTGCAGCAAAATAACAATATGCTTATTTGCTCGAAGCCTCTCCCCGCTCCAGCGCCTCAAGAATTGAGCACGAAATGCTACTGTGACTGTCACCACAACAGGCATCGGAAAGGTGTCGCAGAGAACGCTGCATCGTTTCTAATTCTGCGATCATCTGAGCAACTTCGCTCAGCCGTTTTTCAACGATCGCTTTTGATTCCTGACAGGTGTGGTGCGCAGGATCAACCCGGATCGAAAGTAGCTCTCTGATCGCTTCCAGACTGAAACCCAGTTTACGACCATAACGAATAAATTTCAGACGCTGAAGATCGCCCTCGCTGTAAAGGCGAAAACCACCTTCCGTCCGACCATCATGATCCATCATCTGCTGCTTTTCATAAAAACGGATAGTGTCTGGCGTCACCTCCGCAAGCTTAGCTAACTGACCGATGCGAAACATTTACTCCTCCTCGCGGAAACGATGCTGAATAGCAGTGGAATAACTGCCATGGAGAAAATCGGTACTGATACCCGCCTGGCGTAATCTTAGCTCCAGCACCTGAAGCCGATGGCAATGATCCTGATAATTTTGATCCGCAGGATCGAGGTTGCGAATAAGATCGTTAACTTCCATGGCTTCACGTCTGAGCTCAAGCTCCGGCGGCAGAAAGCCCGCATTTTTCAGTAAACGGTAGCCCGCTCTTAGCTCAGGCGGAACATGACTGTCATCATCCAGCTGCAGCGGCTTACCAGAGCCGGGAAGATTACTCAGCTCGCCTTTTTCCAGCGCCGCTTTGATGTGCTGTTCAGCAAGTTCATCAACCAGCCACATAGTTAGCTCCTTTGAACATGAAAAGAGTAAGTTCTAAGGTAGTAAATTTCAGGCAATAAAAAACCCGCCGAAGCGGGTTTTTTACGTTGCTACAGATTACTCTGCGGCTGCTTCTGCTTGAGCTTCTGGACGATCAACCAGCTCGATGTAAGCCATCGGAGCGTTGTCACCAGCACGGAAGCCACACTTCAGAATACGAGTGTAACCACCGGCACGGCTCGCGAAACGCGGGCCCAGCTCATTAAACAGTTTTGCCACGATCTCGTTATCACGAGTACGGGCGAATGCCAGACGACGATTAGCTACGCTGTCGGTCTTGGCAAGAGTAATCAGCGGCTCAACTACGCGACGCAGTTCTTTGGCTTTCGGCAGAGTCGTTTTGATGATCTCATGACGAACCAGAGAACCGGCCATGTTGCGGAACATAGCCTGACGATGGCTGCTGTTGCGGTTCAGTTGACGACCACTCTTACGATGGCGCATGACCTTATCCTTCTCAGTGAAACCTTAACCTGTGATCTGATTATTCATCAGCAATGCTTGCTGGCGGCCAGTTCTCGAGGCGCATGCCCAGAGAAAGACCACGCGAAGCCAGCACATCTTTAATCTCGGTAAGAGATTTTTTACCAAGGTTAGGCGTTTTAAGCAGCTCAACCTCGGTACGCTGTACCAGATCACCGATGTAGTGGATAGCTTCTGCCTTAAGGCAGTTAGCAGAGCGGACAGTCAATTCCAGATCGTCAACAGGGCGCAGCAGGATCGGATCGAATTCTGGTTTCTCTTCTTTAACTTCCGGCTGACGTACATCACGTAAGTCAACGAAAGCTTCAAGTTGTTCTGCCAGAATGGTTGCCGCACGACGAATCGCCTCTTCAGGATCGATTGTGCCGTTGGTTTCCATTTCGATGACCAGCTTGTCCAGGTCGGTGCGCTGCTCTACACGCGCTGCTTCAACATTGTAGGCGATACGGTCTACAGGGCTGTAGCAAGCGTCAACTAACAGGCGGCCGATTGGGCGCTCATCTTCTTCCGAATGAATTCGGGCAGAAGCCGGCACATAGCCACGACCACGCTGAACTTTGATACGCATGCTGATAGCAGCGTTCTCATCGGTCAGATGGCAAATGACATGCTGAGGCTTGACGATTTCGACATCACCATCATGGGTAATGTCGGCTGCAGTCACAGGGCCAATGCCAGATTTATTCAAGGTCAGAATAACTTCATCTTTCCCCTGAACTCTTACCGCCAGCCCTTTCAGGTTGAGCAGGATTTCCAGGATATCTTCCTGTACTCCCTCTTTGGTGCTGTACTCATGAAGTACACCATCAATTTCAACCTCGGTCACCGCGCAACCCGGCATGGATGAAAGCAGAATACGGCGCAGTGCGTTACCAAGAGTATGGCCAAAGCCACGCTCTAAAGGCTCAAGGGTCACCTTGGCGTGCGTCGAACTCACTTGCTCGATATCTACCAGGCGCGGTTTTAGAAACTCTGTCACAGAACCCTGCATTGTGTCCTCTCTTTGGTACTAAGCCTTACTTGGAGTAAAGCTCGACGATCAGGTGTTCGTTAATGTCCGCAGACAGATCAGTACGTTCAGGAATACGCTTGAACACACCTTCCATCTTAGTCGCATCAACTTCCAGCCAGGTTGGCTTTTCACGCTGCTCAGCCAGCTCCAGAGCGGCCTTCACGCGAGATTGCTTTTTGGCTTTCTCACGGATGCTAACGACATCATTCGGAGATACCTGATAAGAAGCGATGTTAACAACGCGGCCATTTACCAGAACAGACTTATGGCTAACCAGCTGACGTGCTTCTGCACGAGTGGCACCAAAGCCCATACGATAAACTACGTTGTCCAGACGACCTTCCAGCAGAGCCAACAGGTTTTCACCGGTGTTGCCTTTCAGACGAGCTGCTTCTTTATAATAGTTACGGAACTGACGCTCCAGCACGCCGTAGATACGACGAACTTTTTGCTTTTCACGTAACTGACCGCCGTAATCAGACAGACGCGGTTTACGCGCACCATGCTGACCAGGGGCTTGTTCAATCTTACACTTGGAATCAATCGCGCGAACGCCAGACTTAAGGAATAAGTCAGTGCCCTCACGACGGCTCAGCTTGAGCTTAGGACCCAAATATCTTGCCATTTTCTTTCTCCAACTATCCTAAAAAAACGGGCGTTATACGCGACGTTTTTTCGGCGGACGACAACCGTTATGAGGGATCGGAGTCACATCAGTAATATTAGTGATGCGGAAACCAGCGGCGTTCAAAGCACGAATCGTAGATTCGCGACCTGGACCCGGACCCTTTACCATAACTTCCAGGTTCTTAATTCCGTAATCTTTTACCGCTTCTGCACAGCGCTCTGCAGCGACCTGAGCAGCAAACGGAGTGGATTTACGTGAACCGCGGAAACCGGAACCACCGGCGGTTGCCCAACCCAGTGCGTTACCCTGACGATCAGTAATGGTAACGATGGTGTTGTTAAAAGAAGCATGGACATGAGCCACGCCATCTGAGACTTGTTTTCTTACACGCTTACGTGCACGAACTGGTGCCTTTGCCATTATTTACTCACCCCGATTATTTCTTGATCGGTTTACGCGGACCCTTACGGGTACGTGCGTTGGTCTTAGTACGCTGACCGCGAACCGGAAGACCACGACGATGGCGCAAACCACGGTAGCAACCAAGGTCCATAAGACGCTTGATGCTCAGGGTGATTTCACGGCGCAGATCACCTTCTACAACGAATTTCGCAACTGCATCACGCAGCTGATCAATTTGTTCTTCAGACAGCTCACTGATCTTAACATTTTCAGCAATACCCGTTGAAGCGCAGATGGCTTTAGAACGAGTTTTACCGATACCGAAGATCGAAGTTAATGCGATAACGGTATGTTTTTGATCAGGAATGTTAATGCCTGCTATACGGGCCACTATGCACTCCTATAATTAAACAAGCACGTCCCATGCTGAAAAGCCCGTTTTCAGGATACTCAAATGGAAACGCACTGACATACAAAAGATTGGCTGGCTAATCTAGCCAGCTCAACCCGACTTTGCAAGAAAAATATGTGACAAAATCAGCCTTGGCGCTGTTTATGCTTTGGCTCGGCGCTGCAGATCACACGGACGACACCGTCGCGACGAATGATTTTGCAGTTACGACATAATCTCTTGACGGAAGCACGAACTTTCATTTTTACTCTCCGTAACTTCTCAACCAACTGAATTAACGGCCGTAGCCTTTCAGGTTAGCTTTCTTCAGTGCCGACTCGTACTGACTTGACATCATCAGAGTTTGCACTTGAGCCATAAAGTCCATGATGACGACAACTACGATAAGCAGTGAAGTACCGCCAAAGTAGAAGGGGACCTTCATCGCATCACGCATGAACTCCGGGATAAGGCAGATAAACGTAATGTAGAGAGCGCCGATTAAGGTCAATCGCGTCATTACTTTATCAATATACTTCGCCGTTTGCTCTCCCGGACGAATTCCCGGTACGAATGCACCAGACTTCTTCAGGTTATCTGCTGTTTCACGTGGGTTGAAAACCAACGCCGTATAGAAGAAACAGAAGAAGATGATTGCAGTCGCATAGAGTAGCACATAAAGCGGCTGTCCTGGCTGCAAATACAGCGAAATTGTTGTCAGCCAGTTCCAACCGGTACCGCCCCCAAACCACGATGCAATCGTTGCCGGGAACAGAATAATGCTGGAAGCAAAGATGGCTGGAATGACGCCTGCCATGTTCACTTTCAACGGTAAATGTGTGCTCTGTGCAGCGTAAACGCGACGACCCTGCTGACGTTTTGCGTAGTTCACCACAATGCGGCGTTGACCACGTTCAACAAAGATAACAAAGAAGGTCACTGCGAATACGAGTACTGCAACCAACAGCAACAGAAGGAAGTGCAGGTCGCCTTGCCGCGCTTGCTCGATGGTATGGCCAATGGCCGGCGGGAGACCCGCAACGATACCTGCGAAGATAATGATCGAAATACCGTTACCGATACCACGTTCAGTAATCTGTTCGCCCAGCCACATCAGGAACATCGTTCCTGAGACCAGACTTACAACAGCGGTAAAGTAGAAAGCAAAGCCTGGATTCATTACCAGGCCTTGCATCCCTGGCATATTCGGCAGACCGGTAGCAATACCGATCGACTGAAATATGGCCAATACCAACGTACCGTATCGGGTGTACTGGCTAATCTTACGACGGCCAGCCTCCCCTTCTTTCTTAATTTCCGCTAACGCTGGATGAACCACCGTTAATAACTGGATGATAATCGATGCCGAAATATACGGCATGATGCCCAGTGCGAAAATAGAAGCACGGCTCAGAGCACCACCAGAGAACATGTTAAACATTTCAATGATGGTGCCACGCTGTTGCTCAAGCAGTTTGGCAAGTACAGTGGCATCAATACCAGGGATTGGAATAAAAGAGCCAATACGGAAGACAATGAGTGCGCCGATTACAAACAGCAGTCTGCGTTTCAGCTCACCAAAGCCACCCTTGGCACTTTGAAAATCTAATCCCGGTTGTTTAGCCATCTGCTACTTATTCCTCGATTTTACCGCCAGCAGCTTCGATTGCAGCACGTGCACCTTTGGTGACACGCAGACCGCGAACCGTTACCGGTGTAGAAACTTCACCAGACAGAATTACTTTAACGAATTCAATCTGAACACCGACAATGTTGGCTGCTTTCAGCGCGTTCAGGTCGACGATACCGCCTTCAACTTTCGCCAGATCAGACAGACGAATCTCTGTGGTGATCATTGCTTTGCGAGAGGTGAAACCGAACTTCGGCAGACGACGGTACAGAGGCATCTGACCACCTTCGAAACCGCGACGTACGCCACCGCCAGAACGTGAGTTCTGACCTTTGTGACCACGACCACCGGTTTTTCCGAGGCCAGAACCGATACCACGACCCAGACGCTTGGTAGCGTGCTTAGACCCTTCGGCCGGAGACAGAGTATTTAAACGCATCTCTTACTCCTCCACTTTAACCATATAGGAAACCGCGTTAACCATACCGCGTACTGCAGGCGTGTCTTCACGCTCAACGGTGTGGCCAATACGACGCAGACCCAGGCCAACCAGAGTGGCTTTATGCTTAGGCAAGCGGCCGATTGAACTACGGGTTTGAGTGATTTTAATAGTCTTAGCCATCGTGATTACCCCAGAATTTCTTCAACGGATTTACCACGCTTAGCAGCGACCATTTCCGGAGATTTCATATTGCCCAGGCCGTCGATAGTTGCACGAACCACGTTAATCGGGTTAGTAGAACCATAGGCTTTTGCCAGTACGTTATGAACTCCAGCGACTTCCAGAACGGCGCGCATTGCACCACCGGCAATAATACCGGTACCTTCTGAAGCCGGCTGCATGAACACGCGGGAACCCGTGTGTGCACCTTTAACTGGGTGCTGCAGGGTGCCGTTGGTCAGCGCGACGTTAACCATGTTGCGACGGGCTTTCTCCATCGCTTTCTGGATCGCTGCTGGAACTTCACGCGCTTTACCGTAACCAAAACCTACGCGACCATTACCATCGCCTACCACAGTCAGTGCTGTGAAGGAGAAGATACGACCACCTTTAACAGTTTTAGAAACACGGTTTACCGCGATCAGTTTTTCCTGCAGTTCGCCAGCTTGTTTCTCGATGTGTGCCATCTTAGACCTCTACCTTAGAACTGAAGGCCAGCTTCACGGGCAGCATCTGCCAGTGCCTGGACGCGACCATGATATTGGAAACCGGAACGGTCGAAAGAAACACCAGTGATGCCTTTTTCGATTGCGCGTTCTGCGATAGCTTTACCTACTGCAGCTGCGGCTTCTTTATTACCGGTATACTTCAGTTGTTCAGTGATAGCTTTTTCTACAGTAGAAGCAGCGACCAGAACTTCGGAACCGTTCGGGGCGATTACCTGTGCGTAAATATGACGCGGGGTACGATGTACCACCAGGCGAGTAGCACCCAGCTCTTTGAGCTTGCGACGTGCACGGGTCGCACGACGGATACGAGCAGATTTCTTATCCATAGTGTTACCTTACTTCTTCTTAGCCTCTTTGGTACGCACGACTTCGTCGGCGTAACGGACACCCTTGCCTTTATAAGGCTCAGGACGACGGTAGGCGCGCAAGTCCGCTGCAACCTGACCAATCAGCTGTTTATCAGCGCCTTTCAGCACGATCTCAGTCTGAGTTGGACATTCTGCAGTGATACCCGCGGGCAGCTGGTGATCGACTGGATGAGAAAAGCCCAGAGACAGGTTAACCACGTCGCCTTTAACGGCTGCACGATAACCTACACCAACCAGCTGCAGCTTCTTAGTGAAGCCTTCGGTAACACCGATTACCATTGCGTTCAGCAGCGCGCGAGAAGTACCCGCCTGCGCCCAGCCGTCAACGAAACCTTCGCGCGGAGCGAAAGTCAGAGCGTTGTCAGCATGCTTAACTTCAACAGCATCATTGATAGTACGAGTCAGCTCGCCGTTTTTACCTTTAATCGAAATTACCTGACCGTTGAGTTTTACCTCTACGCCGGCAGGAACAACGACAGGTGCTTTAGCAACACGAGACATATGTATCCTCCGATTACGCTACGTAGCAGATAATTTCGCCACCAAGACCTGCCTGGCGCGCTGCACGATCAGTCATGACACCTTTAGATGTAGAAACTACAGCGATGCCCATACCAGCCATTACCTTTGGCAGCTCATCTTTTTTCTTATAGATGCGCAGACCAGGACGGCTTACTCGCTGAATGCTTTCTACAACAGCTTTGCCCTGGAAATACTTGAGAGTAAGTTCCAGTTCCAGCTTGATGTCGCCTTCGATTTTGAAATCTTCAATATATCCTTCTTCCTTCAGAACGTTGGCAATTGCCAATTTCAGCTTGGAGGAAGGCATGGTGACCGCAACTTTGTTTGCGGCCTGACCGTTACGGATACGGGTCAGCATATCCGCGATCGGATCTTGCATGCTCATCTGTGTTACTCCCGTGATTCAATTGGTGACAATTACCAGCTAGCCTTTTTCAGGCCCGGGATTTCACCGCGCATGGCGGCTTCGCGGACCTTGATACGGCTCAACCCAAACTTCCGCAGGAAACCGTGCGGACGACCTGTTTGACGGCAGCGGTTACGCTGACGCGAAGGGCTGGAATCACGCGGCAGACTCTGCAGCTTCAGAACAGCATCCCAACGATCTTCGTCGGAAGCGTTCACATCAGAGATGATCGCTTTCAGTTCAGCGCGTTTAGCGAAGAATTTGTCTGCTAATTTTGCACGCTTAACTTCGCGTGCTTTCATAGATTGCTTAGCCATTAAGTAACCCTACCTTACTTACGGAACGGGAAGTCAAAGGCAGCCAGCAGAGCACGGCCTTCATCATCAGATTTCGCAGTAGTGGTAATGGTGATATCCAAACCACGAACGCGATCGACTTTGTCGTAGTCGATTTCTGGGAAGATGATCTGCTCACGTACACCCATGCTGTAGTTGCCACGACCATCGAATGACTTAGCGGACAAGCCACGGAAGTCACGGATACGTGGAACAGCAATGGTGACCAGACGCTCAAAGAACTCCCACATGCGCTCGCCACGCAGAGTTACTTTACAGCCGATCGGATAGCCCTGACGGATTTTGAAGCCTGCAACTGATTTGCGTGCTTTGGTGACCAGCGGTTTTTGACCGGAGATTGCTGCCAGGTCAGCTGCTGCGTTATCCAGCAGTTTCTTGTCAGCGATCGCTTCACCAACACCCATGTTCAGGGTGATCTTCTCGACCCGAGGGACTTGCATGACAGAATTGTAGCCAAACTCTGTCATGAGTTTCTGGACTACTTCGTCTTTGTAGTAATCATGCAGTTTCGCCATCGTACTACTCCAAATTACTTGATAGTTTCGCTGTTAGACTTGAAGAAACGGACTTTTTTGCCGTCTTCGAATCTAAAGCCTACACGGTCAGCCTTACCAGTTGCCGCGTTGAACAGTGCAACGTTAGAAACCTGAATAGCAGCTTCTTTTTCAACGATGCCACCTGGTTGGTTCAGAGCCGGAACCGGCTTCTGATGTTTCTTCACCAGGTTGATACCTTCAACGATGACCTTACCAGAAGACAGGACATTCTTAACTTTACCGCGCTTACCTTTATCTTTACCGGTTAACACGATAACTTCGTCGTTACGACGGATTTTAGCTGCCATTGTTCGCTCCTTAGAGTACTTCTGGTGCCAGAGAGATAATTTTCATGAACTTTTCAGTACGAAGTTCACGAGTTACCGGCCCAAAAATACGCGTACCGATAGGCTGCTCACTGTTATTGTTCAGAATAACGCATGCATTACCATCGAAGCGAATGACAGAACCGTCCGGGCGACGAACACCCTTCCTGGTGCGCACCACTACCGCCTTCAGGACATCACCTTTTTTGACTTTACCACGCGGAATTGCTTCCTTGATGGTAACTTTGATGATGTCACCGACGCCTGCGTAGCGACGGTGCGAGCCACCCAGAACCTTGATACACATTACGCGACGTGCACCGGAGTTGTCGGCGACGTTCAGCATAGTCTGTTCTTGGATCATTTTAGTGCTCCGCTAATGTCAACTACTACTTCGGGACCTAAACCTCAGGTCGTTAGAAAGCCCCATAATTGAGGGCGCGGCATTGTAACACCGGTTCTCACAGATGGGTAGAAAAAATAAACGGCTCTCAATCGAGCCGCTGATTTCCCCTGATGACAGGGAGGGCGTATTCTAGGGAATAGTGCGAACAGTAGCAAATGTAATCTGCCTTATTTTTCGTCGCCTCCCAAATAAAGTGCCCTTCTGACTCAACCAGCCAGTTTCCTGGCCAGTTTGTTATGCTGACGCAACACGGCTGGCAGTTCAATTCCGGCCACTTGTCCGTCCCGTACCCGGACTTTTCCGTTAATGATGCTATAGGCAACCTGTCCCGGATTACAGAACACCAGGGCGGCGACAGGATCGTGCCCTGCCCCGGCAAGTCCAATTCGATTCAGGTCAAAAATGGCCAGATCGGCCATCATGCCCGGCGCAATGGTGCCCACATCATCGCGGTTTAGCACCTTTGCTCCACCCAGCGTCGCCAGTTCCAGTGCCTGACGTGCCGTCATCGCATCCGGGCCGAAGCCAACGCGTTGCAGCAGCATCGCCTGACGAACCTCGGCCATCATGTCTGAGCTGTCATTGGAGGCTGAGCCATCCACACCCATACCCACGTGTACGCCGGCATCACACATATGGCGTATCGGCGCAATACCGGAACCGAGACGCATGTTCGAGCAGGGACAGTGCGCGACCCCGGTACCGGTACGTGCAAAGAGTTCTATGCCATGCTGATCCAGTTTGACGCAGTGTGCATGCCAGACATCCGGTCCTACCCAGCCGAGGTCTTCAACATACTGTGCTGGCGTCATATTGAATTTTTCACGGCTATAACGGATATCGCTGTCGTTCTCCGCCAGATGGGTATGCATAGAGACATTGAAGCTGCGTGCCATCGCTGCGGATTGCTTCATCAGCTCACGGCTGACTGAAAACGGCGAACATGGCGCAACCACGATGCGTAACATCGAACCGTGGCTGTCATCATGGTAGCGCTCAATCACACGCTGCGTATCTTTAAGAATGGCGGCTTCATCCTCTACCAGTGCATCGGGTGGTAAGCCACCCAGGGACTTACCGACGCTCATGCTGCCCCGGCTCGCATGGAAACGCATGCCCATTAAGGCTGCAGCCTCAATACTGTCGTCAAGCTTACAGCCATTCGGGTAGACGTAGAGATGGTCACTGGTGGTGGTGCAGCCGGAGAGCATTAACTCGGCCATGGAGATCTGTGTTGAGATATGAATCATCTCAGGCGTCAGATTCTGCCACAGTGGATAGAGGTGGGTCAGCCAGTTAAAGAGCTCGCCGTTTTGCACTGCAGGAATAGCGCGGGTCAGGCTCTGATACATGTGGTGATGCGTATTGATCAGGCCAGGGATGACAATGTGTCCTCGCAGATCGATGATCTCATCCGCGCTATCGGGTAACGAGCGTGCTTCCCCGACTGCAACGATCTTATTTCCTTTTATCAGAATAGAAGCGTTACCTATTTCCCGACGGTCAGCATCCATGCAGACCACACATTCAGCATTCTTCAGTAACAGAGTTCGTTCCATGCTATTGCCTGTGGGTAGTGGTTGTGTGTTACCCGATAATAGCGGCAAGCTTTTGGCAGAGCTAATCGCAGGTAACGCAGCTAACAGTGGCAATTTTAACAGTGACCGGCGTAAGCGGTCATGACTCTCCATTTTCACGGCACATTTCCTTGTACAGTTATGATAACCCCGGCGTTTATAGCCTGGCGCTTTCAGGCCACCTCGCCTGAAGAGAGGCAGCTTAATCCCTGCAAATCCCTGAATTTGTGAGCACCATCAAATCCGTATTGCCACGGGCACAAATGGATCAAGCCCGAATCGCAGGCAAAAAAAAACCCCCTGCCGAAGCAGAGGGTTTCCTCAGAAAAAACGATTCTTATTACAGAACAGCTTTCTCGATTACGCGAACCAGGGTCCAGGATTTAGTCTTGGACAGTGGACGGCATTCGCGGATTTCTACCACGTCACCAATTCCACATTCATTGTTCTCGTCATGGATGTGCAGCTTGGTCGTACGTTTAATGAATTTGCCGTAGATCGGGTGTTTCACGAAACGTTCGATAGCAACAACTGCAGATTTCTGCATTTTGTCACTTACTACACGACCCTGCAGAGTACGGATTTTATCGGTCATTACGAACCCGCCTTCTCAGTCAGTAAAGTCTTAACGCGTGCAACATCACGGCGAACCTGTTTCAGCAGATGAGTCTGCTGCAGTTGGCCAGATGCTGCCTGCATGCGCAGGTTAAATTGCTCACGCAGCAGATTAAGCAGCTCAGTGTTCAGCTCTTCAACGCTTTTTTCACGCAGCTCAGTTGCTTTCATTACATCACCGTCTTAGTTACAAAGGTGGTTTTGATAGGCAGTTTTGCTGCTGCCAGCTTGAATGCTTCACGGGCCAGCTCTTCTGGTACGCCGTCCATTTCATACAGGACTTTACCAGGCTGGATCAGGGCAACCCAATACTCTACGTTACCCTTACCTTTACCCATACGCACTTCCAGCGGCTTCTCGGTGATCGGTTTGTCCGGGAATACTCGGATCCAGATCTTACCTTGACGCTTAACTGCACGGGTCATAGCACGACGTGCTGCTTCGATCTGACGAGCAGTCAGACGACCACGGCCAACAGCTTTCAGACCGAAAGTACCGAAGCTGACATCCGTACCCGCAGCCAGACCGCGGTTACGGCCTTTGTGCACTTTACGGAATTTCGTACGCTTTGGTTGTAACATCAGCGACTCTCCTTACTTACGGCCTTTACGCTGCTGCTTTTTAGGTTGAGCAGCCGGTTCCGGTTGTTCAACAGCAGCCATACCACCCAGGATCTCACCTTTGAAGATCCATACCTTAACGCCGATTACACCATAAGTGGTGTGCGCTTCAGAGGTGTTGTAGTCAATGTCAGCACGCAGTGTGTGCAATGGCACGCGACCTTCACGATACCATTCGGTACGTGCGATCTCGGCGCCACCCAGACGGCCGCTAACTTCGACTTTAATACCCTTCGCGCCAAGACGCATGGCGTTCTGAACTGCACGCTTCATAGCACGACGGAACATCACACGACGCTCCAGCTGTGAAGTGATGCTGTCAGCTACCAGTTTCGCGTCCAGTTCCGGCTTGCGGACTTCGGCGATATTAATCTGTGCAGGAACGCCAGCGATATTCGCGACGACCGTGCGCAGTTTTTCTACATCTTCGCCTTTCTTACCGATAACGATGCCCGGACGAGCGGTGTGAATAGTCACACGGATGCTCTTCGCTGGACGCTCGATAACGATACGAGAGACAGATGCTTTAGCCAGTTCTTTAGTCAAAAACTGACGTACTTTAAAATCGCTGTCCAGGTTGTCAGCGAATTCTTTGGTGTTCGCAAACCAGGTAGAGTTCCATGGTTTTACAATACCCAGGCGAATACCATTAGGATGTACTTTCTGACCCATTGCTAGTCTCCAGAGTCTCAGCGATCGGACACAACCACAGTAATGTGGCTGGTGCGCTTCAGGATGCGATCTGCACGACCTTTGGCACGCGGCATAATGCGTTTCATGGTCGGACCTTCATCAACGAAAATTTTCGTGATTTTCAGATCGTCGATATCAGCGCCATCGTTGTGTTCGGCGTTAGCAATGGCAGATTCCAGAACTTTTTTGACCAGTACAGCCGCTTTCTTATTGGTGTAGGTCAAAATGTCCAGTGCCTGCGACACTTTCTTACCGCGAATCAGGTCAGCAACAAGGCGAACCTTCTGAGCAGAAGAACGAGCGTGGCGATGTTGAGCTAAAGTTTCCATCTCTTCCTCCTACTTATTTCTTCTTGGCTTTTTTATCAGCCGCGTGACCGCGATAAGTACGTGTCGGCGCGAATTCACCCAGTTTGTGACCAACCATTTCGTCGGAAACAAAGACAGGAACGTGCTGACGACCATTATGGACAGCGATGGTCAAACCGATCATGTTAGGAAAGATCGTTGAACGACGGGACCAAGTGCGCAAAGGCTTCTTGTCACCGCTTTCCACCGCTTTCTCTACCTTCTTCAGCAAGTGCAGGTCAATAAAAGGACCTTTCTTGAGAGAACGTGGCATGGCTTATCCTCTAATATTATTTGCTACGGCGACGTACGATAAACTTATCGGTACGCTTGTTGCTACGGGTCTTCTTACCTTTGGTCTGAACGCCCCACGGAGTTACCGGGTGCTTACCAAAGTTACGACCTTCACCACCACCGTGCGGGTGATCAACTGGGTTCATCGCGGTACCACGAACGGTAGGACGAACACCACGCCAACGGGCTGCACCAGCTTTACCCAGAACGCGCAGCATATGCTCAGCGTTGCCGACTTCGCCCAGTGTTGCGCGGCAGTCAGACTCGACTTTACGCATTTCACCTGAACGCAGACGCAGGGTAACGTAAGAACCTTCACGCGCAACGATCTGCACGTAAGCACCGGCTGAGCGAGCAATCTGACCGCCTTTGCCTGGTTTCATTTCTACGTTATGCACGGTTGAACCCACCGGGATGTTACGCATCGGCAGAGTGTTACCTGCTTTAATCGCAGCATCAACGCCAGATTGGATCTGGTCGCCGGCTTTCAGGCCTTTAGGGGCCAGGATGTAACGGCGCTCGCCGTCTTTGTACAGAACCAGTGCGATGTTCGCAGAGCGGTTCGGATCGTACTCAAGACGTTCAACAACTGCCGGGATACCGTCTTTGTTGCGTTTGAAGTCAACAATACGATAAGCCTGCTTGTGACCACCACCGATATGACGGGTAGTGATACGACCATTGTTGTTACGGCCACCGGATTTGCTGTTTTTTTCTACCAGCGGGGCAAATGGTTTGCCCTTGTGCAGCTCCGCGTTTACCACTTTAACTACATGGCGACGACCCGGAGATGTCGGTTTACATTTAACAACTGCCATTGTCTTTCTCCTCCGACTTACTCAGCGCCGCCAGCGAAGTCCAGATTCTGGCCTTCTTTCAGGGTGACGTAAGCTTTTTTCCAGTCGCTACGACGACCGATACGCTGTCCTTGACGCTTAACTTTGCCCTTAACTACCAGGGTGTTTACGTCTTTAACTTCTACTTCGAACAGTTTCTCAACAGCAGCAACGATCTCTGCTTTGGTCGCGTCATTAGCAACTTTGAGAACGATGGTATTGGTTTTTTCCATCGCGCTAGATGCTTTTTCAGATACGTGCGGCGCGCGCAGTACTTTCAGCAGACGTTCTTCACGGATCATGCCAGCATCTCCTCAACTTGCTTAACTGCATCAGCAGTCATAACGACTTTGTCGAAGGCGATCAGGCTAACTGGGTCGATACCGGATGCATCACGTACGTCAACCTTGTACAGGTTGCGCGCAGCCAGGAACAGATTCTCATCCAGTTCACCGGTGATGATCAGCACGTCTTCCAGAGCCATGTCTTTCAGTTTCTGTACCAGCAGCTTGGTTTTCGGTGCTTCTACAGCAAATGATTCGACAACGATCAGACGATCTTGACGTACCAGTTCGGACAGGATGCTTTTCAGCGCGCCGCGGTACATCTTTTTGTTAACTTTTTGACTGTGGTCCTGCGGCTTCGCAGCAAAGGTCACACCACCTGAACGCCAGATTGGGCTCTTTACAGAACCTGCACGTGCACGGCCGGTGCCTTTTTGACGCCATGGCTTTTTGCCTGAACCGGTTACTTCGGCGCGAGTTTTCTGCGCGCGAGTACCCTGGCGGGCGCCAGATGCGTAAGCAACAACAACCTGGTGAACCAGCGCTTCGTTGAAATCACGACCGAAGGTAGTTTCGGAAACAGTCAGCGCGCTCTGCGCGTCTTTCAATACTAATTCCATTGCTATCCCCTTACGCCTTCACAGCTGGTTTAACGATCAGGTCGCTACCGGTAGCACCGGGAACTGCACCTTTAACCAGCAGCAGGTTGCGCTCAGCGTCAACACGTACTACGTCCAGACTCTGAACGGTTACGCGCTCATTACCCAGCTGACCTGCCATTTTCTTGCCTTTGAACACTTTGCCCGGAGTCTGGTTCTGACCGATAGAACCCGGAACGCGGTGAGACAAGGAGTTACCGTGAGTAGCGTCCTGGGTACGGAAGTTCCAGCGCTTAACGGTACCGGCGAAACCTTTACCTTTAGAGGTACCGGTTACGTCAACTTTCTTAACTTCAGCGAAAATCTCAACGCTGATGCTCTGACCTACAGAGTATTCTTCACCTTCAGCGGTGCGGAATTCCCACAGGCCACGGCCAGCTTCAACGCCAGCTTTAGCAAAATGACCAGCTTCAGGTTTGGTCACACGGTTTGCTTTTTTAGCACCGGTGGTAACCTGAATTGCCTGGTAACCATCGTTTTCCAGGCCTTTGACCTGAGTAACGCGGTTCGCTTCAACTTCGATTACGGTGACGGGGATAGAAACGCCATCTTCAGTGAAGATGCGGGTCATGCCCACTTTTTTACCGACTAAACCAATCATTGTTTCAACCTCTCAATCGCTCGATGACCTGATTAACCCAGGCTGATCTGCACGTCAACACCGGCAGCCAGATCCAGACGCATCAGAGCATCAACGGTTTTTTCAGTTGGCTCAACGATGTCTACCAGACGCTTGTGAGTGCGGATTTCGTACTGATCACGCGCATCTTTGTTAACGTGCGGAGAGATCAGAACAGTAAAACGCTCTTTGCGGGTTGGCAGCGGGATTGGACCACGAACCTGCGCACCAGTGCGCTTGGCGGTCTCAACGATTTCCGCGGTTGATTGATCGATCAGACGATGATCAAACGCTTTAAGACGGATACGGATTCTTTGGTTCTGCATGAGACCAGAGCTCCAAACTTTTTATAGACGAAAAAAATTACTACTCGAGCCCATTACGATTGATGGGAGAGTGTAATCGTTCAGCATATGACTCCACAATTGGGAGTATTGTCAGGCGGCCTAAATTTCAGCCGTCTGCGATTCTGCTCGAATCGCGCCTGCAATATCTGCAGGCCCGCGCATTATACGTAAATCTGTTCAGGAAGCAACCCGTGTTGAGGTTTTACCCATTAAATTGTGGCCGGTTCGTGAAGCGTGCGTCGCATTGCACTGCCGTATCGCTGATAAATCAGTTATTCAGTTGTGAGTCTGTTTCCGCCCTTCTTCATTCATAGGTGACACAGAACCCGTTGCCCACGAGAGTGCATCTAACCTTTCGTCTGGAGCATAATCATGTCGCCCACTCTGATAACTCACATTGCTGCACTCGCAGGCGGAGGTGCATTGGGAAGCTTTCTTTCGCTGACCAGCCAGCGCTTCACCCCCGCCCTCTCACCCGCTCAATGGTTTGCCCTACTCTGCTTTCCGGGTTCGCACTGTAATCATTGCCAGCAGCGCCTGCTGTGGCGAGATGCGCTGCCGTTAGTCAGCTGGCCTGGCTTAAAAGGGCGGTGTCGCTTCTGTCATCGCGCGTTCGGCGCAGAAAGCGTTGTCATTGAATGGCTGTTTGCCCTTCTGTGCCTGCTGGTGCTGCAGAGTTTTGACCACTCTGCGGAGGCTATTTTTATTATTACGGCCTCCGGCCTCTTGCTGCTCATGGCTGCCATCGATCGCCGCCACTTCTGTATACCTGATCCGCTCAATTATCTGCTGCTCTGGTCCGGATTACTTCATGCCACGCTGTCCGGAACCGAAACAACGGCGATATGGGGTGCTGTGGCGGGCTACTGTGCGTTGTGGCTGCTCGCCTGGAGCTATCGGCAGATGCGGGGGTACGAGGGATTAGGTTATGGCGATATCAAGCTCTTCGCAGCGTTAGGTGCCTGCTGTGGCTGGCAGGCATTACCCTGGATTGCGCTGGGTGCCACCGTTATGGCGCTGACGTCGATCGTGATGCTGCAACTGCGGGGTTTTATTCAGGGGGACAGCCCGCTGCCGTTTGGCCCTTTCCTGGCCATTGCGGGCTGGGTAGCGATAGTACTGCAGACCCGATTCACTCTTGTTTGATTTGAGCCTGCAGATAGTTCTGGATGCCCATCTTCTGGATTAACTCAAGTTCCGTCTCAATCCAGTCGATGTGATGTTCCTCATCAGCCAGGATTTCAATCATCATGTCACGGCTGACATAGTCATGCACTTTGTCAGCATAGGAGATAGCTTCACGAAGGTCTTTCGCGCCCTCCAGCTCCAGATTCAGGTCTGAACTCAGCATCTCTTCAACATCTTCACCGATACGGAGCCGTCCTAGATCCTGAAGATTTGGGATCCCTTCAAGGAAAAGAATACGCTCAATATATTTATCGGCATGTTTCATCTCATCGATTGATTCATGGTATTCCACATCATTGAGGCGCGTCAGACCCCAGTTTTTGAACATGCGCGCATGAAGAAAGTACTGATTGATAGCAACCAGTTCATTTCCAAGCAGTTTGTTGAGATGACTGATAACTTTGATATCGCCCTTCATTGTTAACCCTCCGCGTCTGGTTTATTAGAGCGTAGATGCGGTTAAAAAGAAGTCAAAAAAACGCGACAGATATTGTGGGTATTCACGCACCGATCGTCGGTCAGGCTATCTCTTTGTAGAGTGGTGCATGCTGCATCTCTTCATCCATAATTTCACGCGCAGCACGAATACATTTGCCGCATTGCTTGCCGACTGGCACAAGCTGGCGCAGTTGCTGAATAGATTTGGGCTGATAGCGACGCACGACTTCACGAAGGGTTTTATCACTGATGGCATTACACAGGCAGACGTACATTGATTCATCACTCGGGTACATTTTCTGTACACAGTGTAAATGCGAATCGTTTTTATTTCAAACCCACCCTTTGCAGGGTTATGGCGTTTTCAGAGCAAAAAAAAAGAGCACCGAAGTGCTCTTTTTACTGTGTTGCAGTGGCCATTTACACAGCCACAGCAGATATCACAATTAAGCGATAACTTTAGCAACAACACCCGCGCCAACGGTACGGCCGCCTTCGCGGATTGCGAAGCGCAGACCTTCGTCCATTGCGATTGGGTGGATCAGGGTAACAACCATTTTGATGTTGTCGCCTGGCATTACCATTTCAACGCCTTCTGGCAGCTCTACTGAGCCGGTTACGTCAGTTGTACGGAAGTAGAACTGTGGACGATAGCCTTTGAAGAACGGAGTATGGCGACCACCTTCGTCTTTAGACAGAACGTAAACTTCTGACTCGAACTGGGTGTGCGGCTTGATTGAGCCTGGCTTAGCCAGAACCTGGCCACGCTGGATGTCTTCACGCTTGATACCGCGCAGCAGAACACCACAGTTTTCGCCTGCCTGACCCTGATCCAGCAGCTTACGGAACATCTCAACACCGGTACAGGTTGATTTCACAGTATCTTTGATACCCACGATTTCAACTTCGTCGCCGACTTTAACGATGCCGCGCTCAACACGACCGGTAACAACGGTACCACGGCCAGAGATTGAGAATACGTCTTCGATTGGCAGCAGGAACGGCATGTCGATCGCACGCTGTGGCTCTGGGATGTAGTTGTCCAGATGCTCAGCCAGTTCGATGATTTTCGCTTCCCACTCTGGGTTGCCTTCCAGCGCTTTCAGAGCAGAACCACGAACGATTGGAGTGTCGTCGCCTGGGAAGTCATATGCTGACAGCAGGTCACGAACTTCCATCTCTACCAGTTCCAGCAGCTCTTCATCATCAACCATGTCACACTTGTTCAGGAACACGATGATGTAAGGAACGCCAACCTGACGACCCAGCAGGATGTGCTCACGGGTCTGTGGCATTGGGCCATCAGTCGCAGCAACAACCAGGATCGCGCCGTCCATCTGCGCAGCACCGGTGATCATGTTTTTCACATAGTCGGCGTGGCCTGGGCAGTCAACGTGCGCATAGTGGCGAGTCGGGGTTTCATACTCAACGTGTGAAGTGTTGATGGTGATACCACGTGCTTTCTCTTCTGGTGCGTTATCGATCTGATCGAATGCACGAGCCTGGCCGCCGTAAGTTTTAGACAGTACGGTGGTGATAGCTGCAGTCAGGGTGGTTTTACCGTGGTCGACGTGACCGATGGTGCCCACGTTTACGTGCAGTTTGTTACGCTGAAATTGCTCTTTCGCCATGGCGATAATTCCTTACGTTGTGCCTTCACCATCTGGGTGAAGGCATCAGTTCAAATTTAAACCGTAGCTTATTTGCTACGAGCTTCAATAACGGCCTGCGCTACGTTGTTTGGCGCATCGTCATACTTCAGGAACTCCATGGAGTAAGAAGCACGACCTTTGGTCAGAGAACGCAGCTGAGTTGCGTATCCGAACATCTCAGACAACGGAACTTCAGCGTGAATCTGAACGCCAGTAGCGTTAGATTCCTGCCCTTTGAGCATACCACGACGACGGCTAAGGTCACCGATGACATCACCCGTGTTCTCTTCTGGCGTTTCAACTTCAACCTTCATGATAGGCTCAAGCAGAACAGGTGTCGCTTGTTTAAAGCCTTGTTTGAAGGCAAGAGACGCGGCCAGTTTAAACGCCAGTTCTGAGGAGTCGACATCGTGGTAAGAACCGAAGTGCAGACGCACGCCCAGATCCACAACCGGGTAACCAGCCAGAGGGCCTGATTTCAGCTGCTCCTGGATACCTTTGTCAACCGCAGGGATGTATTCACCAGGAATCACACCACCTTTGATGTCGTTGACAAATTCGTAGCCTTTCGGGTTCGAACCTGGCTCCAGTGGGTACATGTCGATAACAACATGGCCATACTGACCACGACCACCAGACTGCTTGGCGTGTTTACCTTCAACATCGGTAACTTTGTTGCGAATCGCTTCACGGTAAGCAACCTGTGGTTTACCCACGTTTGCTTCAACGTTGAACTCACGCTTCATACGGTCAACGATGATGTCGAGGTGCAATTCACCCATACCGGCGATGATGGTCTGGTTAGATTCTTCATCAGTCCATACGCGGAATGATGGGTCTTCTTTTGCCAGACGGCCCAGAGCCAGACCCATTTTTTCCTGGTCAGCTTTGGTTTTTGGCTCAACGGCGATAGAGATTACCGGCTCCGGGAACTCCATGCGCTCAAGGATGATGACGTTATCTGGGTCACACAGGGTGTCACCAGTGGTCACATCTTTCAGGCCAATCGCAGCTGCGATATCACCCGCACGAACTTCTTTAATCTCTTCACGCTTGTTAGCGTGCATCTGAACGATACGGCCCAGACGCTCACGGTTTGACTTAACCGGGTTGAACACGGTGTCACCCGTGTTAACAACACCAGAGTAAACGCGGAAGAAGGTTAAGTTACCCACGAACGGGTCGGTAGCGATTTTGAACGCCAGTGCAGCAAACGGCTCGTTGTCATCAGAGTGACGAACAGCCGGCGTGTCTTTACCGTCGTCCAGCATACCGTTGATCGCGGTAACGTCAGTCGGTGCTGGCAGATATTCAACAACTGCATCCAGCATCGCCTGAACACCTTTGTTCTTAAATGCAGAACCACAGGTTACCAGGATAATTTCGTTGTTCAGAACACGCTTACGCAGAGATGTTTTGATCTCTTCTTCAGTCAGTTCTTCACCACCGAAGAATTTCTCCATCAGCTCATCAGAGCCTTCAGCAGCGGCTTCAACCAGCTTCGCATGCCATTCTTCAGCCAGTTCCTGCATATCAGCTGGGATATCTTCGTAGACGAAGGTTACACCCTGGTCTGCGTCGTTCCAGTTGATTGCTTTCATTTTCACCAGGTCAACAACACCGGTGAATTTCTCTTCTGCGCCGATAGCCAGCTGCAGAGGAACTGGAGTTGCGCCCAGACGAACTTCCATCTGTTTAACAACTTTCAGGAAGTTAGCACCCATGCGGTCCATTTTGTTAACGAACGCAATGCGTGGAACTTTATATTTGTTAGCCTGACGCCATACGGTCTCAGACTGTGGCTGAACGCCACCAACTGCACAGTAAACCATTACCGCGCCATCAAGCACACGCATAGAACGCTCAACTTCGATGGTGAAGTCAACGTGTCCTGGGGTGTCGATAATGTTTACGTGGTGTGGTTCAAACTGCTTGGCCATACCAGACCAGTAACAGGTGGTCGCAGCGGAGGTGATGGTAATACCACGTTCCTGTTCCTGCTCCATCCAGTCCATGGTTGCTGCGCCGTCATGTACTTCACCGATTTTGTGGTTTACACCGGTGTAGAACAGAACGCGTTCGGTAGTGGTAGTCTTACCGGCGTCGATGTGCGCACTGATACCGATATTACGGTAGCGGGCAATGGGTGTTTTACGAGCCATTTGATTCCTCTGATTCTCGGACGTTCAAGGTAAGTCGACCCCAGCGGGTTGGCTGATTGAGCGCCCGCTGGTTTAACAACTACGTGGTGATTACCAACGGTAGTGTGCGAACGCCTTGTTGGCTTCTGCCATGCGGTGAACGTCTTCACGTTTCTTAACTGCTGTACCTTTGTTCTCTGCAGCATCAGAAAGTTCGTTCGCCAGGCGAAGAGCCATTGATTTATCACCGCGTTTACGAGCAGCATCTACGATCCAGCGCATTGCCAGAGCATTACGACGAACCGGACGGACTTCTACTGGTACCTGATAAGTAGAACCACCAACGCGACGTGACTTAACTTCGACAGTCGGACGCACGTTTTCCAGAGCTACTTCAAAAGATTCCAGCGCGTTTTTACCTGAACGCTGAGCCAGGGTCTCAAGCGCGGTATAAACGATTGATTCTGCAGTAGATTTTTTACCATCTACCATCAGGATATTTACAAATTTGGCCAGCAGCTCTGATCCGAACTTAGGATCTGGCAGAATTTTACGCTGACCAATGACGCGACGACGTGGCATGGAAATACTCCGTTGTTAATTCAGGATTGTCCAAAACTCTATGAGTTTATTTTGACATTTAATTTAAAACGTTTGGCCTTACTTAACGGAGAACCATTAAGCCTTTGGCTTCTTCACGCCGTACTTGGAGCGAGCCTGCTTACGGTCTTTAACACCTGAGCAGTCAAGCGCGCCACGAACGGTGTGGTAACGCACACCTGGCAGGTCTTTTACACGACCGCCACGGATCAGGATCACGGAGTGTTCCTGCAGGTTATGACCTTCACCACCAATGTAGGAGGTAACTTCAAAACCGTTGGTCAAACGCACACGGCAGACTTTACGCAGTGCGGAGTTTGGTTTCTTAGGAGTGGTGGTGTACACACGAGTACAAACGCCACGTTTTTGCGGGCAAGCTTCCAGCGCCGGCACGTTGCTCTTTGCAACTTTGCGGACGCGTGGTTTGCGAACCAGCTGGTTAACTGTTGCCATTAAATAGCTCCTGGATTTGCTTTTGCTTCGTAAACACGTAATAAATCGCCTCGTAGAATTACGAGGAGGCAGAATTTTAGGGCTGAGTCAAAGGGGTGTCAAGAAATAACCAGGTTTTAGCCGATTACCAGACCATTTGTTGCTGATGCCTGATCGTTAGCGTGACAAACCCAGTATAGTCTACTGACTGCACACGGGTCGAAATTTGTCCAGCGAGACCGCGAGCCTGGACATCTTCGTCCAGCACCCAGAGCGTCGCTTCGCTCTCTGACAGTCGCATCAATGCGTGGCTGCCAGCTAAAGCGGCCAGCACGCCATCCTGCAACAGCAGCAGGTCATCACCCGCACCCGCCATTAAAAGCAGGCTCTCAAGGTCACAGTGTGCCGGTGAGTGCAGTAACGTATGCAGCATTAACGTCTCTTAAAAAGTAAGAATGCGATCGTAGCTGGCCAGCGTCTGTCGCAGTGCCGGCGCGTCCAGTAGCGTAACATCCAGCAACCAGTCAGCGTCAACCTCTAATCCACGCGCTATCAGCGATGTCCGGCAGAGATAGCAGTGTTCAATCTCATATAGTGCCAGCACGCCAAAGGTCGCGGCATAGTGACGGCTCTTAATCGTCTCAGGTTGCTGGTGCAGATTAAGCTGCAGCACGCCATCACCGATAAAAAACAGGCCGATATCCTCACTGAGCGCGCCCGTGGCCAGCGCGGCATCCAGCCCCTCACGTCCTGCGCTGCTGCCGTGCGGCGCCCGGGTAAAGACAAACGCGACCCGATTCATCAGAACTGCACCATGCGTTCACAGCTCAGCGCCGCTTCCGCCAGCGCGCCCAGCCCGCTCAGGGTAAAGCCCGGCTGCAGGTTACTGCCCGCCAGCTGGAGTCGTGCCGCTTCCTGCTGGTCGCTGACGCCACGACGCAGCGCGGCCGCCACACAAATATTCAGTGCCACACCCTGCTCCTGATGCAATGTCTGCCATGCGCGCACCAGATCAAACTCATCACTGGCGGGCGACGTCAGTTGGTTAGCGTTCAGCACCCCTTCGCGATAGAAGAAAACGCTGTCAAGCTGATGGCCTGCCGTCAGCAGTGCGCGGGCAAACAGCCAGGCACTGGTCGCCTGTTGCGTACCGTAAGCCGGTCCGGTGACCAGCAGGGTGTAACGCATTACCGCTCCTGCCCCTGGAAGTCGCCATTTTTAAACTGACGGATGTAGAGATAGACGGTGTGTTTGGAAATATTCAGCCGATCGGCCACCTGGTTGATGGCATCCTTGATGTCGAAGATCCCCTTCTCATACAGGTTCAGCACAATCTGACGATTCTTGGCGTTGTTCGATACATTACGGTCAGCACTCACCTCTTCAATGGTGAACTCCAGCGTCTGCATCACCAGATCGTCTACCGAACTGGCGAAGTTGACGTTGGAGTCAACCTGCTGCATCTCGGGCGGCATAAAGGTCGACATGATCTGTGAGAACGGCACATCAAGGTTCATGTTGATGCAGAGCAAGCCAATGACCCGCTGCTGACGGTTACGAATCGCAATCGTGACTGATTTCATCAGCACGCCGCTTTTGGCACGTGTGAAGTAGGCACGGGAGACATTACTATCCGCGCCATGCATATCATGCAGCATACGCAGGGCTAGATCGGTAATAGGCGAACCGACTTTACGTCCGGTGTGTTCACCATTAGCGATACGCACGGCCGAACACTTAAGATCTTCAAGCGAATGCAGGACAATTTCACAATGCGAACCGATCAACATCGCCAGGCCATCCACGACAGCCTCGTACGATTTCAGAATATCGTAATCACTTTGTTCGAACGGGCGCTGCTCCAGAAGATCGAAGTCGCTCAGTTCACCCGGATTGAATGGATTAGACATTGAAGAGTATCACCCTGAATGGCTGGAGCCTGTCACAGCGGCTTATGGGCAGACTCAATATTGGGATAATTAGGCAGGCATTAGTCTGGCAAATGTCGTCGGCTTATGCCAGAGGTTTGTCGTGAAGCCGAAATGAAACCGCCGCCCGGAGGCGGCGGTCAGCAGATTACTGCGCTTTTTCTGCAGCAGCAGGCGCAGGAGCCTGTGCTTTTTCATCTGCCTTTGGCGCGGGTTTGATATCAAGCAGCTCGACATCAAACACCAGGGTGGAGTTAGCCGGGATGCCCGGAACGCCATTTTTGCCGTAAGCCAGATTTGGTGGGATCACCAGCTTGATCTTACCGCCTTTCTTCACGTGCTTCAGACCTTCAGTCCAGCCCGGGATGACACCATCAAGACGGAATGAGAGTGGCTCGCCACGGGTATAAGAGTTGTCGAATTCAGTACCGTCAATCAGCGTACCTTTGTAGTTTACCACTACAGTATCGCTGTCTTTAGGTGCATCGCCGGTACCCTCTTTCTCAACTTTATACAGCAGGCCGCTTTCGGTTTTCTTCACGCCGCTCTCTTTAGCAAATTTGGTTGCGTAAGCTTCGCCCTTTTCAGAGTTCTCTTTCGCATCTTTTTCCATTTTCGCTGAGGCTGCGCCTTTCACGCGGCCTTCAAAGGATTGCAGCGTCTGCTCAATCTCTTCATCAGAGAGTTTGCTCTTGCCACCAAATGCATCCTGAACACCAGCGATCAGCTGCTGCTTATCCAGTTTGATGCCCAGTTTTTCCTGCTCCTTCAGGGAGTTGTCCATGTAGCGACCCAGCGAAGCACCCAGCGCGTAGGCAGACTGCTGGTCTTCATCTTTGAAGGCAGCATTTTTCGGTGCCTGAGGCGTAGACTGTGGCGCGGCGGCTGGTGCAGCCTGTGGCGCCGCAGCGGTATCTGCCGCCATTGCCAGCGGAGCATTCAGCGCAACAGCCATGGTGGTAGCTAACAATGTGACTTTAAACAGTGATTTCATCCATTCTCCAAAACCGAAGCGTCTAACCTCGGGAAACATTGCGGACTTCAGGGTCCACACTATAACTTTACGTGGCAGTGTCGAACACTCCCACAATGTAATTACCCGGTTAACCTCCGACCTTTATAACATCGGGAAGTTTCATCAGAGATGATGCCGCGCTGCCTTTTTTCAAGCGCAACGCCTCCGGGCGTGAAAAAAACAGGTGATTCCTGGCATTCAGATCGTAGAATCACGCCCCGAGTCGCACCTTAACAGAGGAACAGGTCATGCAACAATCTGAGTGGGAACAGCGTCTGGAGACGCTGGAGAGCAAACTGGCCTTTCAGGAGATGACTATCGATCAGCTGAACAGCGCGGTCGTTCAGCATGAGCTGGAGATGAATAAGATGCGTGAGCAGATGCGCATTTTAACCGACAAGCTCAAAGCGAATGCGCCATCGATCGTCGCCTCACAATCTGAAGAGACGCCACCACCGCATTACTGATCGCGGGCTATCTGGCCCCGGCTTACCCGGGCAGAACCAGAATACGTGCCAAAAGAAAGGCCACCCGAGGGTGGCCTTGAAAGGTCTGTTGAGACTTAGTGGCTGCAGCCGCAGCCGCCAGTGCCACAACCGCCTTTACCCTGATCATGGTCGTGATCATGGTCGTGATCATGGCCGTGATCGTGGTCATGATGATGGCCATCTGCACCGTGAACGTGGCCATGAGCCAGTTCTTCCGGCGTGGCTTCGCGGATAGCAACCACTTCAACGTTGAAGTTCAGGTTCTGACCCGCCAGCATGTGGTTACCATCAACCACGACGTGATCATCTTCCACTTCGGTGATTTCTACCGGTACCGGGCCCTGATCGGTTTCTGCCAGGAAGCGCATGCCAACCTGCAGTTCGTCAACGCCCATGAAGACGTCTTTAGGAACGCGCTGCACCAGGTTATCGTCATACTGACCGTAGGCATCGTTTGCCGGGATATGCACGTCAAACTTGTCGCCGGCAATGTGGTTTTCCAGCGCATTTTCCAGACCAGAAATCAGGGAACCATGACCGTGCAGGTAGTCTAACGGTGCACTCACCGGTGACTCGTCAACTAACACGCCGTCTTCTGTACGTACCTGATAGGCCAGGCTTACCACCAGGTCTTTTGCTACTTTCATGATATCTCCTAACCGTTGAGAGCTGAGATCCCGTCTCATTGGTCTATTCTTTCGTGCAATAACACCAACCAGAAAGGTTCGGGGCTGAGTACAAGAGGGTTTTCACTTTCTCTTGCGACTACAGCGTTAATGGCGACAATTGTAACGGAATTCAATCCCGCTGTAAGTCCAGGCGTAAAAAAAGCTGCGCCATTCCGCTACTCAGGATGAAAAATACCGATAACCTGCTCATTAGTGCGAACCTGATCGCGCGCCTGCTTATCGGCCTCACGCATCTGGTGACCACACTTCACGCACTCCACCACATCGACATTATTTTCACGCCACATTGCCAGCGTGTCCTTCTCCTGGCAGTGCGGGCATGTCGCACCAGCAATAAAACGTTTACGCATTAGCTTCTGCCTGTTTAAAGAGGTTATTCATCATCGTCCCAGCCGTCGATCTGCCGCTTTTCGCGCTGCATTTCGCGCTGGAAGATATCTTCCAGTTCACGCCGCGCTTCACGGACGCGCGAAGCCTGCGCGCTTTCAGAGAGATTGGGCATCAGCTCGCGCAGCATCCGCATATCAAGATGGCGGAAATACTGCTGGGCGCGGTGCGCCTGATGCGGATGCATCCCCAGCGTCATCAGCGTTTTACGTCCCAGCTCCAGCGCACTGGAGAAGGTCTCACGCGAGAACTGCGTGACGCCCGCCTGAAGCAGTTCATGCGCTTCTACACGGCCCCGGGCGCGCGCCTGAATCTGCAACTGCGGAAAATGCTGCTGGCACAGATGTACAATCGTCATCACATCTTCGGGCTCGTTACAGGTGATCACAATCGCCTGAGCGCTGGCCGCACCGGCTGCCCGCAGCAACTCCAGTTCAGTAGCATCGCCGTAATAGACCTTATAGCCATATTTCCGCATCAGACTGACTGCACTGATGTCGCGCTCAAGCACGGTGATGCGTTTGTTATTCGCCATCAGCAAACGACCCACCACCTGCCCGAAGCGACCAAAGCCCACCACAATCACCTGCGGCTGATCGTCTTCGACAAAGTGTTTCTCTGCCTCGTCATCCGGCTCATTGAAGCGGCGTGCCAGCAGACGATCGATTCCCTTCATCAGCAGCGGTGTGGTCATCATCGACAGGGTCACCGTCACCAGCAGCATCGGCAGTTGATCGCCAGAGAACAGCTTTGCCGAGGAGGCCGCTGAAAAGAGCACAAAGGCGAACTCGCCCCCCTGACTCAGCACGCCAGCAAACTGCTGCCGCTCAGAGCTGCGCAAGCCATAAATGCGCGCCAGCAGATAGAGCACCAGCGTTTTCACCGCCACCAGCGTCACGACACCCAGCAGGATGGTCACAATATGGGTATAGAGCACACCGAGGTTGAGCGCCATGCCAACCGAAATAAAGAACAGGCCCAGCAGTAAACCTTTAAACGGGTCGATGGCGACTTCCAGCTCATGCCGGTACTCGCTCTCCGCCAGCAGGATCCCGGCAATAAAGGTCCCCAGCGCCATCGACAGACCCAGCGCATCCATAAACAGCGCCGAGCCCAGCACCAGCAGCAGCGAAGCGGCGGTAAAGACTTCGCGCACGCCCGACGCAGCGATGTAACGGAAGATAGGCCGCAGCAGATAGCGTCCGCCTACCAGCATGCCGGCAAACGCCAGTACTTTCATGCCGACCTTCATCCAGTCGATATGACCGCTGTCGGTTCCGGCCAGCAGCGGGATCAGCGCCAGGGCTGGGATCACCGCGATATCCTGAAACAGCAACACCGAAAAGCCCAGTTGCCCCGCTTCGCTGCGATTCATGCCTTTATCCATCATCAGCTGCAGGGCCATGGCGGTCGAGGACATCGCCAGACCAATGCCGCCAATGATCGCCGCCTGCCAGCTAAAGTTGGTCAGCCACAATAAGCCGCCCAGAATCGCCGCTGAGAAGATCACCTGCGCCGCGCCGACGCCAAAAATGGAGCGGCGCAGCGCCCACAGCTTTGCCGGGTTCAGCTCCAGCCCGATAATAAACATCAGGAACACCACGCCGAGCTCAGAGAAGTGCAGAATCTCGTCGACGTCGCTGATAAAGCCTAATCCCCACGGGCCGATAGCGATACCCGCCACCAGATAGCCCAGAACTGCACCAATACCGAGGCGAGCCGCCACCGGTACAATCAATACCGCCGCGACCAGATAAATCACCCCGGCGGTCAGCAGCGTTTGCCCTTCCATCTATACCCCTCCATTCGGCAGCGGTGCCGCCAGCCAGTCGCCATAGGCGCGGGCGTAATTTTTCATTAATTCAGGACTCTGACGACGCGCCCAGTAGACGATCATCGGCGGCATCCAGTGCATACGGCACATCTGCGCGGTCAGCTCAAAAGGACGCATAATGTCATTGAGCGAATAGCGGTTCAGACCCTGATGTCTGAAGGCACTTTCCGGTTCTCCGGTGGTGACGACGCTGCGCCAGTACTTTCCTTCCAGCGCATTGCCATCCACGCCATTGGCGAAACCGCGCGACAGAACTCTGTCCAGCCACTCTTTCAGCAGCGCCGGACAGCTATAGGTATAGAGCGGATGCTGAAAAATGATGACATCATGTTCACGCAGCAGCTGTTGTTCATGGTGAATATCGATAAAAAAATCCGGATAGGTTGCGTACAGATCGTGCACGGTAACGTGTTCCAGTTCCTGAGCCGGCTGCAGCAGAATCCGATTGGCGATCGAATCCTGTGATTCCGGATGAGCATAAAGCAGCAAAACCCTGGGTGGCTGCGACATCCTTTCCCTCCAAAGCGTCGTCATTGGTGCGGTTTTCCGCTACCATGCACGACGCAGCAAAATCTCATTATGTTGCCAGTAAATTAACATATTCTGACGATACGGCGCTTACATGATTGTCTTCTCAGCCTTACAAATTCGCCGCGGCATCCGCGTCCTGCTCGATAATGCCACCGCCACCATTAATCCCGGCCAGAAGGTCGGGCTGGTGGGTAAAAACGGCTGTGGAAAATCCACGCTGCTGTCGCTGTTAAAAGGTGAAATCACCAGCGATGCCGGTACCGTCACTTTCCCCACTCACTGGGCGCTGGCCTGGGTGAATCAGGAAACCCCTGCGCTGGATAAAGCCGCGCTGGAGTACGTGATTGATGGCGATCGCCAGTTTCGCCAGCTTGAAGCAGAACTGGCGGACGCCAATCTGCGTGACGATGGCAATGCCATCGCACTGCTGCATGGCAAGCTGGACGCGGTGCAGGCGTGGAGCATCCATGCGCGCGCCTCAAGCCTGCTGCATGGTCTGGGCTTCAGTCAGGAACAGTTGCAACGCCCGGTCAGCGACTTCTCGGGTGGCTGGCGCATGCGCCTCAACCTGGCACAGGCGCTGATTTGCCGTTCCGATCTGCTGCTGCTGGATGAACCGACCAACCACCTCGATCTCGATGCGGTGATCTGGCTGGAGCGCTGGCTGAAGAGTTATGAAGGCACGCTGATCCTGATCTCGCACGATCGTGATTTCCTCGATCCCGTCATCGACAAAATTATTCATATCGAACAGGAGTCGATGTTCGAATATACCGGCAACTACAGCTCCTTTGAGCGGCAGCGCGTCGCCAAACTGGCTCAGCAGCAGTCACTGTATGAGAGCCAGCAGGAGAAAGTGGCGCACCTGCACAGCTACATTGATCGCTTCCGCGCTCAGGCCACCAAGGCGAAGCAGGCGCAGAGCCGCATCAAGATGCTGGAGCGCATGGAAATGATTGCGCCCGCCCATGTCGATAACCCATTCAGCTTCACTTTCCGCAAGCCGGAGAACCTGCCTAATCCACTGATGAAGATGGAGAAGGTCACGGCGGGTTATGGCGATCGTATTATTCTCGACGCCATCAAGCTCAACCTGGTCCCCGGCTCGCGCATCGGCCTGCTGGGACGTAACGGTGCCGGTAAATCGACCCTGATTAAGCTGCTGGCGGGTGAGCTGGAGGCGATGGACGGCAAGATGGGTCTGGCGAAAGGGATCAAGCTCGGTTACTTCGCCCAGCATCAGCTGGAGTATCTGCGAGCCGATGAGTCACCGCTGCAGCATCTGTCGCGTATTGCGCCTGAGGTGCTGGAACAGCAGCTGCGCGACTATCTGGGCGGCTTCGATTTCCGCGGCGATAAAGTCACTGAAATCACTGAGCGCTTCTCCGGCGGAGAGAAAGCGCGACTGGTGCTGGCGCTGATTGTCTGGCAGCGCCCTAACCTGCTGCTGCTGGATGAACCCACCAACCATCTCGATCTCGATATGCGCCAGGCGCTGACCGAAGCGTTGATCGACTTCGAAGGTGCGCTGGTCGTGGTATCGCACGACCGACATCTGCTGCGCGCGACCACCGACGATCTCTATCTGGTGCATGATGGCAAAGTGGATGTGTTTGAAGGCGATCTCGAAGATTATCAGAAGTGGCTGAGCGATCTGCAGAAGCAGCAGGCGCAACAGGATGCCGCGCCGAAGCAGGATAACGGCAACAGTGCCCAGGCGCGTAAAGACCAGAAGCGTCGTGATGCTGAACTGCGCACCCAGACGCAGCCGCTGCGCAAAGAGATAGAGAAGCTGGAAAAGCAGATGAGCAAATGGCAGAGCCAGCTGGCCGAAGCCGAAGCTCAGCTCTCAGACAGCGCTATCTATGAACAGAGCCGTAAAGCGGACCTGACCACCGCGCTGCAGCGTCAGGCGGAGAGCAAATCTGCGCTGGAAGAGGTGGAGATGGCGTGGCTGGAAGCGCAGGAACAGCTCGAACAGATTATGGCCTCATAAAAAAATCTCCCCGCGAGCGGGGAGATTCTCTTTTAACGGGGTTTATCGCCCAGCACCGTTGCCCGCTGCATAATGCGCCGGGCAGGATAGTAATCAGCATTGGCATAATGCTGCGTGACCCGATTATCCCAGATAGCCAGATCGTCTGGCTGCCAGCGCCAGCGCACCTGAAACTCCGGTTTGGTGGCGTGCGCAAACAGAAAGCCCAGCACCGCATCACTCTCTTTCTCGCTTAAATCGACGATCCGCGTGGTAAAGCCCTCATTCACAAACAGCGCTTTTTTGCCGCTGACCGGATGGGTGCGGATGACCGGATGCTGCACTGGCGGATGTTTTTCTACCGCCTGCTGCCAGCGCTGATGCTCGTCCTCGGTTTTGCGGTACTTATACTCCTGGAATGACTTTTTGAAATCATGCTCGGCATGGAGACCTGCCAGCAGCTGCTTAAAGGGTTCAGAGAGCGCTTCGTAAGCCGCAATGCCGCTGGTCCAGAGCGTGTCACCCCCCGACTCCGGTAACACCTTCGAGGCCAGCAAGGCGATCGCTGGCGGCGTATCAATAAAGGTGACATCGGTATGCCAGTTGTCATTATCTGGCGGATTATCCTGATGGGTATCCAGCACGATAATCTCCTCGACGCCTTCCGCATGCGGATAGACCGGATGGATGTGCAGATCGCCAAAGCGGATTGCCAGCGCGCGGTGCTGTTCCGGCGTTATTTTCTGGTCACGCAGAAACAGCACCTGATGACGCAGCAGGCCATGATAAAGCTGCTCAAACTGAGCATCACTCAGTGGGCGAGACACATCCAGGTTTGAGACCTGCGCGCCAATGTACGGGCCAAGCGGGGTAAAACTGAGACGTTCGTTCATGATTGTTCTCCACTCCAGGGCGTCAGACGGCGCTGCAACGCGCGGAGCCCGAGTTCTAAGCTAAAAGCAATAAAGGCGATTACCGCGATACCCGCCAGCACCACATCGGTGGCGAGGAATTCTCCTGCTGACTGCACCATAAAACCCAGACCCCGCGTGGCGGCAATCAGCTCAGCGGCCACCAGCGTTGACCAGCCAACCCCCAGACCGATGCGCAGACCGGTGAGGATCTCCGGCAACGCGCCTGGCAGAATCACCCAGCGCAGCAGTTGCCAGCGGTTAGCCCCCAGCGAGCGCGCCGCACGCAGTCGGACCTGCTGCGTGTTACGCACACCGGCCAGGGTGGAAAGCGTCACCGGCGCGAAAATCGCCAGATAGATCAGCAGGATTTTCGAGGTCTCACCAATGCCGAACCAGATCACCATCAATGGCAGATAGGCGAGTGGCGGAATCGGGCGATAGAGTTCAATCAGAGGATCGAGCAACCCGCGAGCGACCGGGCTGAGGCCCATCAGGATCCCTACAGGAATGCCGATGGCGGCAGCGGCAGTCAGCGCAATCAGCATTCGTGTCAAGCTGGCGGCCAGATGCTGCCACAGCGTGGCATCCATAAAGCCCTGCGCGCTGGCAATCAGCAGCAGCTTGCTTAACACCTGCTGCGGCGACGGCAGGAACAGCGGGGCAATCAGGCCCAGCGCGGTCACGCCCCACCAGAGCAGCAACAGCAGAGAGAGACTCAGCATGCTCAGCGTAAAGGCGGTTGAAAACGGCCAGCACAAACGACGGCGCACCGGCAGAGACTTGTCATTGATGAGTGCACTCATGCAAACGCCTCCCGCTGATCAAAGACCCGGCTCAGCACATACTCGCGCTGGGCGATAAACTGCGGATCGGATTTGATGCTGCGGCACGACTCCCCTGCGGCAAAGCGCTGACCAAAGCCAGGACGCAGCCGCTCAACGATGCGGCCCGGTCCTGGCGACAGCAGAATCAGTTCGCTGGCCAGGAAAATAGCCTCTTCTATGTCGTGCGTAATCAGCAGAACCTGTTTACCGCTGTCGCGCCACAGCGTCAGCAGCAGGGTTTGCATCTGCTCGCGGGTAAAGGCATCCAGTGCGCCGAAAGGCTCATCCAGCAATAGCAGTTGTGGATCGGTAGCCAGCGCGCGCGCAATGCCCACCCGCTGACGCTGACCGCCGGACAACTGCCAGATGGCGCGCTTTTCCGCGCCCTCCAGCCCCACCTGCCTGATTAACCGGCGGGCAATCGCGTCGCGATCCGGGCGCGACATCCCCGCCAGCTGCAGGCCAAAGGCGACGTTATCCAGCACATTGCGCCACGGCAGTAATCCTTCATGCTGAAACACCACGCCGCGCTCCGCACCAGGCCCGGTCACCGGCTGGTTATCCAGCGTGATGCTGCCCGACTCCACCGGCAGGAAACCGGCAACCAGATTGAGCAGTGTGGTTTTGCCGCAGCCGGAGGGGCCGAGCACCACCAGCAGTTCATGGCTATCCAGCTGCAGATTGATATCCTGCAACACCGGCTGTCCGGCATAACGGGCATTAAGGTGAGCGATGCGCAGCATAGTGCCTCCTTAAGGTTTAACTAATGGCTCGACGAAACGGGAGGTCACATAGCTGCTGTAGTCGTTATCCGCCTGCGGCACCCGGCCCTGCGCTTTCAGAAACTGCGCGGTATCGACGATCGCTTTATTGACCGGTTTGCCCAGTTGCTCAACCTGCTGCTGCGCCGTGAGGTAGGTATTGCCCTTCACCAGACCGGGCACCTGTGCTTCCGGCACACCGCTAAGGCGAGAGAGTTTGCTGAGGTTATCGGACTGTTTCAGCCAGCTGTCGGGGCTGTTCAGGTAGGCCTGCTGCGCGTCAAGCGCGCTGCGGGCAAAAGCAGTCACGATCTCCGGATGCTGCTGAGCAAAATCTTTGCGTACCACCCAGACATCCAGCGTCGGCGATCCCCAGCTTCCCACTTCCGCAGAGTCGGTTAACACCTTGCCCTCTTTTTCCAGCTCATTAACCGCCGGTGCCCAGACGTAAGCGCCATCAATGTCGCCACGCTGCCAGGCCGCGATAATTGCTGGCGGCTGCAGATTGACCAGCTGTACCTGTGATGGTTTGATGCCCCAGTGTTTCAGCGCAGCCAGCAGGCTGTAGTGGGTGGTAGAGATGAACGGCACCGCGATGCGCTTGCCAATTAAATCTTTGGGCGTGGTGATGTTCTTCTTCACCACCAGCGCTTCAGAGTTGCCCAGCTGAGAGGCGAGTAAAAAGGCTTCAATCGGCAGCTTCTGCGCCGCCGCGACCGCTAACGGGCTGGAACCGATATTGCCAATCTGGACGTCACCGGACGCCATCGCACGTAATACCCCGGCGCCGCTGTCAAACTTGCGCCAGTCAACGCTGGCCCCGCTCTCTTTCGCAAAGCTGTTGTCAGCCTGCGCCACTTTCGCCGGCTCAGCCGAGGTCTGGTAAGCCACGGTGACATTGACCGCATCAGCCCGAAACGCCAGCAGCGCCAGCGCTGCGGCTAAAAAAGTTAAACGTGTTGCTGCCATGATCACTACCCCACCGTTTTTATAGTGGAGGCAGTGTCTCTGCGCGCTATAGTTTCATAAAGGAATTAAAAATTATCCCTAATAGAAATAAGTTCTTAGATCACTATCTGCAAAACTAAGTCAAAAATCGCAAATGCTGAAAATAGCTAAAGTAAGCAAAAATGTCAGGCGCTCACATTGTCCCTGTGCTATTCATATGCGTTCCCAATTATTGCCTGTTAAGGTTTCTGAATCCGATGTCGATCGAGAAAGTCGCTCAGCTGGCTGGCGTCTCCAAAGCCACGGTATCGCGGGTTCTCAACGCGCATCCCGGCGTGAAGCCCGATACGCGTGAGAAAGTTCTGGCGGCAATCTCTGCCTGCGACTATCAGCCCAACTTACTGGCGCGTCAGCTGCGTACGTCGCAAAGCAACATGCTGCTGGTGCTGATCTCGGATATCACCAATCCCTTCTGTTCACGCGTGGTTCAGGGCATCGAGGCCGAAGCGGAACTGCACGGCTATCACATCCTGCTCTGTAACTCCGCCTCGCAGCTCCAGCGTGAAGCCGCTTATCTCTCCCTGCTGACCGGAAAAGTGGTGGATGGCGTAATTACGATGGATGCGGCCTCCGGTTTACAGGATTTGCAGGCGCTCATTGCCGGGGCGCCCTGGGTGCAGTGCTGCGAATTTGATCCGGATATTCCCGCCTCCTCGGTCAGCATTGATCACCTTGAAGCCGCGCGCGACACCGTCCATTACCTTGCCGGTAAAGGGCGTAAACGCATCGGGCTGATCAATGGCGACATGCGTTACCTTTACTCACATCATCGTGAAAAGGGCTACCGGCAGGCGATTGAGGAGCTGGGGTATGCGTGGTCCGGCGTCTCCTACACTTACGAAATCTCCTGTGAGGCGGGCAGTCAGGGGCTGAGGGAGTTGATGGCGCTGCCGGAACCGCCGGATGCGGTGTTTGCGGTTTCAGATGTGCTGGCGGTAGGCGTGGTGCATGCGGCGCTGGAAGCGGGTTTGCGCGTGCCGGAAGATCTGGCGGTGGTCGGGTTTGATGGCGTGTCGTTTACCCGCAGCCTGAATCCGCCGCTGACGACCATCGAGCAGCCGATGAACCAGCTGGGCGCGCGTAGCGTGCAATTGCTGCTGCAGAAGATCCGCAATCCTAATGCGCCAGTCATCCGCGAGGTGCTGCCCTGGACGCGCGTTGAACGCGCATCCAGCTAATTTAGTGCCAGATTAACAGCACGCAGGCGGCGGTCAGCAGCCCCATGGCGAGGTTAAAAATTTTCCAGGCGCGACGGCTGCGCAGAATGCGGCCGATCATCGCACCAAATCCCATCCAGATAACACCCGATACCAGATTAACCAGAAACATGCCGATGCTTATCGCCATCACTGAATGGCGATATGCGTCACCGGCCAGGCTGAAGCTGGCGACCGCGCCCAGCGCCATCAGCCAGGCCTTGGGATTGATCAACTGCAACAATCCGCCCTGCCAGAAGGGCATCGGCGCATCCGGCGCCTGATCGGTTTCCAGCTTCTCATAACTGGCAGTAGCGATTTTCCATGCCAGCCAGAGCAGATAGAGGCTACCGGCGATTTTCAGCACCAGGTGCAGCGAAGGATAGAGCAGGATCAGCCCGCCGACGCCAAAGGCCACCATCAGCAGCATCACCTGCATTCCGATCATGATGCCAATCATCAGCGGAATGGTGCGCATAAAGCCAAAATTAGCGCCCGAGGCGGTGAGTAACATATTATTAGGCCCGGGCGTAATGGCCGCGACCCAAAGAAATCCCAACATTGATAAGAAAAGACTCAGTTCCATGGCAATCGGGTACTCCTTACCCTGCAAGAAAAAACTTATCGAAGCTAACAGTGTGATATGGAACAGACAAGCTTTTACCACATGAAATTTACCGGACCGGAAAACGAGCACTTCACGCCTCCTGAGAGTCTGCGTAATGCGCACCTGCAGACCCTGCTGCCGCGCCTGCTACGTCGTCGTATCGCGGGCGATCCCCACTGGCAACGTCTCGACCTGCCGGATGGCGACTTTGTCGATCTCGCCTGGAGTGAAGATCCGCAGTTCGCGCAGCATAAACCGCGCGTGGTGCTGTTTCATGGGCTGGAGGGCAGTTTTCATAGCCCCTATATTCATGGACTGATGGCGATCTGCCGCGCGCGCGGCTGGCTGGCGGTGGTGATGCATTTTCGCGGCTGCAGCGGCGAACCGAATCGGCTCAACCGTATCTATCACTCTGGCGAAACCGAAGATGCCCGCTTTTTTCTGCACTGGCTGCGCACCCGCTGGGGCCGCGTACCCACCGCCGCGGTGGGTTTCTCGCTGGGCGGTAACATGCTGGGCTGCCTGCTGGGCCAGCAGGGCGCAGCCGCTGAGGTAGACGCGGGCGTCATTGTCTCCGCTCCGCTGCTGCTGGAGCCCTGTAGCGTAAAACTGGAACGCGGCTTCTCACGCGTCTATCAATACTATTTGCTGGCGCAGCTCAAGAAAAATGCCCGCCGCAAACTGCACGCCTGGCCGGATACGCTGCCGGTCAATCTGGCGCAGCTGAAAGCGCTACGTCGACTGCGCGATTTTGATGATGCCATTACCGCCCGCGCCCACGGTTTTCTGGATGCGGCCGATTACTATCATCGTGCCAGCGCCATGCCCTGGCTGAAGCACGCAGAGAAACCGCTGCTGATCATTCACGCCAAAGATGATCCTTTTATGAGTGATGAGGTGATCCCGCACAGCAGCCAATTATCTGCCACTATTACTTATCAACTGACACCACACGGCGGCCATGTAGGTTTTGTTGGTGGGACATTACGCCAGCCTGAAATGTGGCTGGAACAGCGTATCCCCCAGTGGATCGCCCCTTTTCTGGATAACTGATCTCGTGATTATTCCCTGGCAACAGGTCTCACCTGAGACCCTTGAAAATCTGATTGAAACCTTTGTGCTGCGCGAAGGCACGGACTATGGCGAGCAGGAACGCAGCCTGATCGACAAGGTGGCCGATGTGCGACGTCAGCTGGAAACGGGTGAAGTGGTACTGGTGTGGTCGGAACTGCACGAATCGGTCAATATCATGCCGCGCAAAGAATTTCGTGGCTGATGCACCCAACGGCATTTCGTGTTAACAATGCCTATTGCCCGACCTCACAGGGAGCTTTTCTATGTCTGCACGTCATCCCATTATCGCGGTGACTGGTTCCAGCGGCGCAGGGACCACCACCACCAGCGTGGCGTTTCGCAAAATCTTTCAGCAGCTCGATCTTCATGCGGCGGAGCTGGAAGGTGACAGTTTTCACCGCTTTACCCGCCCTGAAATGGATATGGCGATTCGTAAGGCGCGCGATTTAGGACGTCATGTCAGCTACTTCGGCCCGGAAGCCAATGACTTTGGCCTGCTGGAGCAGAGCTTTAAAGAGTATGGTCAGAGCGGACAGGGCCAGTCGCGTAAATATCTGCACACCTATGATGAAGCAGTGCCGTGGAATCAGGTGCCCGGCACCTTTACGCCGTGGCAACCGCTGCCGCAGAACACCGATATTCTCTTCTACGAAGGGCTGCACGGCGGCGTGGTAACGGCGCAGCACAACGTAGCAGAACAGGTTGATCTGCTGGTTGGCGTGGTGCCGATTGTGAACCTGGAGTGGATTCAGAAGCTGGTGCGCGACACCGGCGAGCGCGGCCATTCACGTGAAGCGGTCATGGATTCGGTGGTGCGTTCGATGGAAGATTACATCAACTTCATCACACCACAGTTCTCACGCACTCACCTCAACTTTCAGCGCGTCCCGACGGTCGATACCTCAAACCCGTTCGCTGCCCGCGCTATTCCGTCACTGGATGAGAGCTTTGTGGTGATCCACTTCCAGGCGCTGGAAGATATCGACCTCCCCTATCTGCTGGCGATGCTGCAGGGCTCGTTTATCTCGCACATCAATACGCTGGTGGTGCCTGGCGGCAAAATGGGTCTGGCGATGGAGTTGATCATGGGTCCGCTGGTGAAGCGGCTGATGGAAGGCAAGCGAATAGAGTAAGAGGCCAGCAAAAACCGCTCTGAGAGCAGATGTCTTTCATAAAGATGGTAAAACTGGCTTTCCTGCGGCTAAAGACTTACCGCTGAGCAGGCTTCAGGGAGCATAAACCTTTCGCAAAGACGCAAAACCGCCATCCCTGGCAGGCTCAGCGCGGGCCATCCCTGGCCCGCGATGCTTTGCTACAGGTATATGCTCCCTTCGCTTCACGTCCGGCAACCGCATCCGGTTTCAGGAAGGTCGCTACAGACAACGCCTGGGCAGAAAGAATCTGGCAGCAATAGATAAGTTCAACACGCTGGGAACCGGGTCAGAAGAGGAAAGCGTCCCGCGCCAGGGACGGCGCGGGCCGAGCGGCCAGGGATTGGCTTAAGCGACTTTCCGATCTGACCCGGTTCCCAGCGCAGGCACAGTCTGACAGCAGAGCACGACAGATTTTGCCCGCGACCTTAAAAGATCCCTGCTGGTACTAAAGTTCGATCACTTCATAGCTATGGGTAATGTTGACGCCTTTACCCAGCATGATGGCCACAGAGCAATATTTTTCAGCAGAAAGATCCACGGCGCGTGATACCGCTTTATCCTGGAGGGCTTTACCACTCACGATAAAATGCAGGTTGATGTGCGTAAAGATTCGCGGCGCCTCTTCACGACGTTCTGAGGTCAGTTTTACTTCACAATCAGCCACATCGTTTCGGCCTTTTTGCAGAATTGATACCACGTCAATCGCGCTGCATCCGCCCGCCGCCATCAGCACCATCTCCATTGGGCTGGGCGCTTTATCACCCGAATTTCCATCCATCAGTATCTGATGGCCGGATGAGGATTCTCCGAGGAATGTCAGCCCTTCTACCCATTTCACTCTTGCCTGCATGATTTTTGCTCCGGAATACGCTGTTTTGTCGCCAGAGTACGCTTTCGCCTGGTAAACAGCAATCCAGAGAAATCCGCCCGTAGCTGAAGCGAGACAACAGAAGACAGTCGGCAAAAGCTGTGCTACAAACAGTGCTGAAAATATTTTTCGTCACCCGATGACGAAGCCGGGAAGGATGATGCGCACTGCGCCTGATGCGGCCCGAATAATTTCCTGAAATGGAAACGCTTGAAGCTTTCACCGCCTGACAGGGAAAACTGCCCCCTGTATTTTGGGCACGATTACAACAGAGGATAATAGCGAATGGTTCTCGGCAAACCGCAAACAGACCCTACACTCGAATGGTTCCTGTCCCATTGCCATATTCACAAGTATCCATCCAAAAGTACGCTGATTCACCAAGGTGAAAAAGCAGAAACGCTTTACTACATCGTGAAAGGTTCCGTTGCGGTTCTGATTAAAGATGAAGAAGGCAAAGAGATGATTCTTTCCTACCTGAATCAGGGCGATTTTATTGGTGAACTTGGCCTGTTCGAAGAAGGCCAGGAGCGCAGCGCCTGGGTACGTGCGAAAAGCGCGTGCGAAGTGGCGGAAATTTCTTACAAGAAATTCCGTCAGTTGATCCAGGTTAACCCTGACATCCTGATGCGACTCTCATCGCAGATGGCGCGTCGCCTGCAGGTGACGTCTGAAAAAGTGGGTAACCTCGCTTTCCTCGACGTAACCGGACGCATTGCACAGACCCTGCTCAACCTGGCGAAGCAGCCAGATGCCATGACGCATCCCGACGGCATGCAAATTAAAATCACTCGTCAGGAAATTGGCCAGATTGTTGGTTGTTCACGTGAAACCGTGGGCCGTATTTTGAAGATGCTGGAAGATCAGAACCTGATCTCCGCACACGGCAAAACCATCGTCGTTTACGGCACCCGCTAATTCCTGTCACCCACGGCGTGATGGCAACATCACGCCGTTATTGTTTGTGTTGGGCCGATGTGGCGTCGAATTATTTACCATCCTGAAGTTAACTACGCCTTGCGGCAAACGCTGGTGCTCTGTCTGCCGGTGGCGCTGGGCTGGCTGGCTGGCGACCTGCAAAAAGGTCTGCTGTTCTCATTAGTGCCCGCCTGCTGCAACATCGCCGGTCTGGATACCCCGCATAAACGCTTCTTCAAACGCCTGATTGTTGGCGGCAGCCTGTTTGCCCTCGGCAGCTTTCTGATGCAGTGGCTCACCCTGCATGCTATTCCGCTGCCGCTGATTCTGTTTGCCATGCCCTTATTGCTCGGCGTTACCGGGGAGATCAGCCCGCTGCATGGTCGTCTGCTGCCCGGCACCCTGATTGCCGCCATCTTTACCCTGAGCCTGATTGGCCGCATGCCAATCTATGTTCCCCCGCTGCTCTATATCGGCGGCACGCTATGGTACGGGCTCTTTAACTGGTTCTGGTTCTGGCTGTGGAAAGAGCAGCCAATGCGCGAAAGCCTGAGCCTGATCTATCGCGAGCTGGCTAACTACTGCGACGCAAAATATACCCTGCTGACGCAGCTGACCGATCCGGAAAAGGCGCTGCCGCCGCTGCTGGCTCGTCAGCAGAAAGTGGTCGATCTGATTAACACCTGTTATCAGCAGATGCATATGCTGTCGGCAAGCCGCGATCACAGCCATAAACGGCTGACGCGCGCCTTTCAGGTGGCGCTGGATCTGCAGGAACATATCTCGGTCAGCCTGCATCGGCCGGAAGAGGTGCAGAAGCTGGTCGAACAGAGCCACGCCGAAGCGGTGATCCGCTGGAATGCCAAAACCATCTCGGCCCGGTTGCGGGTGCTGGCGGATAACATTCTCTATCACCAGCTACCCGATCGCTTTGCGATGGATAAACAGCTCGGCGCGCTGGAGAAAATCGCCCACCAGCATCCCGACAATCCGGTGGGTAACTTCTGCCTTTACCACTTCAACCGTATTGCGCGGGTTCTGCGCACCCAGAAACCCCTTTATCAGCGCGATCTGATGGCTGACCGCCAGCGCCGTCTGCCGCTGTTACCGGCGCTGCGCAGTTATCTCTCTTTACGTTCATCGGCCCTGCGCACTGCCGGCCGCTTTGCGGTGATGCTGATGCTGGGCAGCGCGCTGGCGCTGTTCTTCAACATCCCCAAACCCTACTGGATCCTGATGACCATCATGTTCGTCAGCCAGAACGGCTACAGCGCTACCCGTGTCCGCATTCAGCACCGGGCGCTGGGCACTTTTGCCGGTCTGGTGATCGCGGCCGCCACGCTGCGCATGGCGGTGCCGGAGTCGCTGGTGCTGCTGATCATGCTGGCGATTACCTTTATCAGCTATCGCTTTACCCGCCAGTTTTATGGCTGGTCGATGATTGGCTTTACGGTCACGGCGGTTTACTCGCTGCAGTTGCTGTCGCTGAATGGCGCGCAGTTTCTGCTGCCGCGACTCATGGATACGCTGATGGGTTGTCTGATCGCCTTTGGCGGGATGCTCTGGCTGTGGCCGCAGTGGCAGAGCGGCTTACTGCGGCAGAACGCCCATGACGCACTGGAAACTTATCAGGATGCGCTGCGGCTGTTGCTGGGTGACGAACAGTCACCAGAGAAACTGGCTTATCAGCGCGTGAAGGTCAATCAGGCACACAATGCGCTGTTTAACTCACTGAATCAGGCGATGCAGGAACCCGCGTTCAACTCCCGCTATCTGAGTGATATGCGGCTTTGGGTCACGCACAGTCAGTTTATCGTCGAGCATATCAACGCCATGACGATTCTGGCGCGTGAGCACACCATGCTCACTGCCTCGCTGGCTGAGCGTTACCTGCAATCCTGTGAAATCGCGCTGCAGCGGTGTCAGCAGCGGCTGGAATATGATGGTGAAAGCTCACAGGTTAACCTGCTGGATGAGCTGGAGAACATCAGTGAGGGACCGATCACGGTGGTGGAGCAGCATGTGCGGCGCATTCTCGATCATCTGAGCGTGATGTACACCATTTCATCGCTGGCGTGGAACCAGCGGCCGCAACATGGCCGCTGGCTGATCAGACGCTTACGTAAAAACTAAGCTAGCCGTTGAGCACGTTGCCGACGGCCGTGGCGAAGCGGCTCATGCCCTCTTCGATGTCGGCAGGCTCAATGATCAGTGACGGGGCAAAACGCATCACGTCAGTGCCGGCAACCAGCACCATCACGCCTTCTGCGGCCGCGGCATTCAGGATGTCGCGTGCTTTACCGGCATGCTGCGGTTTAAGCGCCGCGCCAATCAGCAGACCCTTGCCACGAATATCGCTGAAGAGATCATACTTCGCATCGATGGCCTGCAGCGCCGTGACAAAGTGCTGACGACGTGTCTCAACGCCTGCCAGCACCTCCGGCGTATTGATAATATCTAGCGCGGTTTCGGCGATGGCGCAGGCGAGTGGATTGCCGCCATAGGTGGTGCCATGCACGCCCGGCGCCATGGTCGAGGCGATCTCGTTAGTGGTCAGCATGGCGCTGACCGGGAAACCGCCGCCCAGCGCTTTGGCTGAGGTCAGAATATCGGGCTGGATGCCATAATGCTCATAGGCGAACAGCTTGCCGCTGCGCCCCATGCCGCTCTGCACTTCATCCAGCACCAGCAGCGCCTGATGCTGATCGCAAAGCTCACGCAGTCCCTGCATAAACTCCTGCGTTGCGGGCACGACGCCACCCTCCCCCTGAATCGGTTCAACCACAATGGCGCAGGTGTGATCGTCAATCACCGCTTTTACTGCGTTCAGATCATTGAACGGCACATGAACGATATCCGCCGGTTTAGGCCCGAACCCATCAGAATATTTTGGCTGTCCGCCGACCGTGACGGTAAACAGCGTCCGGCCATGAAAGGCGTTATGAAAGGCGATAATCTTACTTTTGAATGGGCTGTGACGTTTGCAGGCGTAGTAGCGCGCCAGCTTAAAGGCGGCCTCGTTGGCTTCGGCCCCGGAGTTAGCGAAGAAGACCCGCTCGGCAAAGGTCGCCTGAATTAACTTACTGGCAAGACGCAGCGCCGGTTCGTTGGTGAAGACGTTGCTGGTGTGCCACAGCGTCTCGCCCTGACTTTTCAGCGTCTCCACCAGCGCAGGATGGCAGTGTCCAAGTGCGGTGACGGCGATACCACCTGAGAAATCGATATACTCTTTGCCCTGCTGATCCCATACACGACTGCCCTTGCCTTTTACCGGCACGAACTGCGCAGGTGCATAAACAGGCAAAATAACGTTATCGAACGTCTCCCGCGTGACCGCAATTTTTTCGGCTGCCATTGATGACCCCATTTAGATGATTGATGTGCAACTTTGAAATAATAATCACAAAATATGCATAAAAAATCACTCAAAGGCAACTTATTGCTCAAGGAAATTGCGCAGCAGCTGATGTCCCTGCTCGCTGAGAATGCTTTCGGGATGGAACTGCACGCCTTCCAGCGCCAGGGTTTTATGACGGAATCCCATAATTTCGTCAGGCTCGCCGTCACGCACCGTCCAGGCAGTCACCTCGAAGGCATCTGGCAGAGAGTCGCGCTGTACAATCAGCGAATGGTAGCGGGTCACTGTCAGTGGATTATTCAGAGTGCGGAACACGCCCTGTCCGGTGTGCTGAATCGCAGAGGTTTTGCCGTGCATCACCTGACGCGCACGCACGACCTGCGCGCCATACGCCTGCGCAATTGCCTGATGGCCCAGACAGACGCCCAGCACCGGCAGCTGACCGGCGAAATGCCGGATCGCCGCCAGCGAAATGCCTGACTCCGACGGCGTGCAGGGACCAGGGGAGATCACCAGATGAGTCAGCGGTAACGCCGCCATCTGCTCCAGCGTGATGGCATCATTGCGCACTACCTGAACCTGCGCGCCCAGCTCGCAGAAATATTGATAAAGATTCCAGGTAAAGGAGTCGTAATTGTCGATAAGCAGCAGCATGGCCAGTCCAGAATAATTACCCGCGCCGCTATTCTACGCGGTTAAGCCGCCTCGCTCACCACTTTCGCGAATACCTGCTCCAGCAGAGTCAGGTCTCCGGCCACACCAGCCTGATTCGCCGCTTTCCAGCTTTCAGCGTCAGTCTCTTCCCAGGAGAGCAGATAACCGGCATGCAGCGCCAGCTGTTCAAAGAAAATCCGCTGCGCCCGACCGTTGCCGTGGCGGAAAGGATGCAACATATTGATTTCGCAGTAGTAGTGGGCAACACGCTCAATAAACGCGTCACGTGGCAGGTCAACGAGTCCCTTCTCCTCCTCCAGCGCGGCCATCAGGGCGTTACCTTCCTTTTCGATATATTCGAAATGACAGAACGGCGTCTCATCGCGCCAGATATCGATAGTGCGCAGTTCACCAGCCCAGCTGTAGACGTCCTGAAACAGCGTACGGTGGATCTGGCGCAGGTAAGGCAGTCCAGGATTACGGGGGCCCAGCTCCAGCGTGGCGGCACGCGCCGCACTAAAACTCAGCTCCGCCTTACGTAGCTGCGCGGCATCGTGAATATCGGGCAGGTTTTTCAGCACATTGTCATGCTGCCACAGGTAGGGATCCTGGCTGACGGCGGTATTAGAGTCCATATTGCCTCCTCAGTGACGCCAGACGTGCGGCCGCATCATCGCTGTTTACGCTGGTTTCATTTGGCGAGAAGCCTTCCAGCCGACAGCTGGCCTGATAGCTGGCGCTACGCCGCTGTCGCCACAGGGTGACCTTCTGTTTTTCGGTGAGTTTGTTCGCCATGCCGCCTCCTGCTCAGGTTTTTGCCCTAAGTATAAGAGCAAATTCTGGCTTTGCCGGATGCGGCAGGCGGTCGCCATCCGCAGATGGCGACGAACGGACTTAAGGCAGGACTTTGGCGGAGAGGATAACTACCGGTTTGGATGGAACATTCTGGTAAGGACCCACATCTTTGGTCGGTACCTGAGAAATTTTTTCAACCACATCCTGACCTTTCACAATCTTACCAAATACGGCATAGCCAAAATCGCGCTGTCCGTGATCGAGGAATGCATTATCCGCGACGTTGAGGAAGAACTGGCTGGTCGCACTGTCTTTATCGGCGGTACGCGCCATGGAAATCGTGCCGCGCAGGTTACGCAGGCCATTATCCGCTTCATTCTTGATTGGCGCGTTGGTCTGCTTCTGCTGCATGTCCGTAGTGAAGCCCCCACCCTGCACCATAAAGCCCGGGATCACGCGGTGAAAAATGGTGTTGTTGTAAAAACCGTTGTTGACGTAATCAACGAAGTTTTTCACAGAAACCGGCGCTTTCTGGTTATTCAGTTCGAGTTCGATATTGCCGGCGGAGGTGGTGAGCAGAACGTGGGTGTCACCTTTTGCAGCCAGCGCCTGGGCGGAAACGGAAGAGAGCGCTAACAGGGTGATGGCCGCTGTTAAAGTACGTTTAAACATGAAAGATTCCTTACCTGGGAGAGCGGGCACAAAAACGTGATTGATTGTAAAGAGACTCTATTCCAGGAGCCAGCGTTTTACCTATATTTACGCTGTGGCAGCAAATGAGGGGAGCAAACGTTAAACCCCGGCAATTACGTGATTAAAATCACACAACACATGAAATATGGATCTCTGGTTTCACTGGTTGTTTATTAAGATCACGGTTCCGTTTACACTTTCTGACACTTTTTGGCACCCGGTTCTCAACAGGTTCAGAACATGACAAACCGTAATCGTATTGGCCTCACCTGGATAAGCTTCTTCTCCTACGCGCTTACCGGCGCGCTGGTGATTGTTACCGGCATGGTAATGGGCGATATCGCAAAAGATTTCCAGATCCCCATCTCCAGCATGAGTAATACCTTCACCTTCCTCAACAGCGGCATCCTGGCGGCGGTTTTCCTGAACGCCTGGCTGATGGTGATTGTGCCACTGAAGCGTCAGCTGATTTTCGGCTTCGTCCTGATGGTACTGGCGATAATCGGGTTGATGACCAGCCGCGATCTGACCGTCTTCTCGCTCTGTATGTTTGTGCTGGGCGTGGTCAGCGGCATTACTATGTCGATCGGCACCTTCCTGATCACCCATATGTATGAAGGCCGCCAGCGCGGTTCGCGCCTGCTGTTTACCGACTCCTTCTTCAGCATGGCGGGCACGCTGTTTCCGGTGCTGGCGGGGATTCTGCTGGCGCGTCAGCTGCCGTGGTACTGGGTCTACGTCTGCATCGGCTTTATCTACGTCGCGATCTTCATCATGACGCTGTTTGTCGAGTTCCCGGTGCTGCGTAAGCCCGAAAACAGCCCGACAGTTGAGAAAGAAAAATGGGGTGTGGGCGTGCTGCTGCTGGCAGTGGCGGCGCTCTGCTACATTCTGGGCCAGCTTGGCTTTATCTCCTGGGTGCCGGAATATGCCACCAAAGTCATGGGCATGAATATTAATGATGCCGGACAACTGGTGGGCAGCTTCTGGACCGCTTATATGGTGGGGATGTGGGCCTTCAGCTTCCTGCTGCGCTTCTTCGATCTGCAACGCATTCTGATGGTGCTGGCGGGACTGGCTACCGTGCTGATGTACTGGTTCGTCAGCAGCCAGGATGCCAGCATGCTGAAGTGGATCATTATGGTGTTGGGCTTCAGCTCGAGCGCAATTTACACCACCATCATCACGCTCGGCTCGCTGCAGACCAAAGTGGCGTCACCGAAACTGGTGAACTTTATTCTGACCTGCGGCACCGTTGGCACCATGCTGACCTTCGTGGTGACCGCGCCGATTGTTGAGAAGAGCGGCGTGCACACGGCGCTGGCCACCGCCAACGGCCTCTACGCGGTGGTGTTTGTGATGTGTGTCCTGCTGGGGCTGGTCACTAAACATCGCTCGCACGGTCACGTTACGCATTAATCATTCAGGGCGGCGATTGATCGCCGCCCTGCTGTTTAACGCCGGAAGTCTATCCGCTCCCGCTCCCGCCAGTAAATCTCGCTTTCTGCGGGCTTTGTCTCTGCCACCACAGTGCCGCGACGCAGTGAATAGCGCACCGGAACCTGTCTTCTTACTGCATCAAAACCACTCTCTGCCGGCAGAATAATCAGGCTGGCATCGTTGCCGGTCTGAATGCCATAGCCTGACAGCTGCAGCGTCTTCGCGCTGTTATGCGTAATCAGATCCAGACCCGCATCAATCTGCTCATAGCCCATCAACTGACAGACGTGTAAGCCCATATGCAGCACCTGCAGCATGCTGGCGGTACCCAGCGGATACCAGGGATCGAACACATCGTCGTGGCCGAAACAGACGTTAATCTCCGCCTCCAGCATCTCTTTCACCCGCGTAATGCCGCGCCGCTTAGGGTAGGTATCAAAGCGGCCCTGCAGGTGAATATTGACCAGCGGATTCGCGACAAAATTAATGCCTGACAGCTTAAGCAGTCGAAACAGTCGTGAGGTATACGCGCCATTGTAAGAGTGCATCGCGGTGGTATGACTGGCCGTCACGCGCGCGCCGTTGCCATCGCGATGCGCCAGCGCCGCCACGGTTTCCACAAAGCGCGACTGTTCATCATCGATCTCATCGCAGTGAACATCGATCAGCCGATCGTAGCGGTTAGCCAGCGCAAAGGTTTTATGCAGCGACTCAACGCCATATTCACGGGTGAATTCGTAATGCGGGATCGCGCCGACCACATCCGCGCCCAGCCGCAATGCCTCCTCCAGCAATGCTTCACCGTTGGGATAAGAGAGAATACCCTCCTGGGGAAAAGCAACAATCTGGATAGTGATCCACGGCGCCATCTCCGCCTTTAGCTCCAGCATCGCTTTAAGCGCCGTCAGTGACGGGTCAGAAACGTCAACATGAGTACGGACAAACTGAATGCCGTTGGCAATCTGCCACTTCAGCGTCTGCATCGCCCGCCGCTTAACATCTTCATGACTGAGCATGGCTTTGCGTTCAGCCCAGCGCTCAATGCCTTCAAACAGCGTCCCGGACTGGTTCCACGCGGGTTCGCCAGCGGTCTGGGTGGTATCCAGATGAATATGCGGCTCAATAAAAGGCGCGCAGGCTAAGCCACCCTCACCGTCCAGCGATTCATCCGCCGGTGAAGCGTGCTGCGGCTGGGCTGAGAGCCGGGCAATTTTGCCATCGGCGATGGCGATCTGCCATAACCCATCCCGCCAGGGTAAACGCACGTTATTGATCCACTTAGGTGACATCATTGCCGACTCCTTTTCCGGTTTTGTGTTTTAAAACTAACACGATTCAGGTGACCCGCCGCAAGCCCGAATAATCAGCGGGTTATCCGAACCAGAAAAAATTATTTCAAATCAACCATATACCTCTTAATGGGTATATGGCGTCGTGGTTGATGTATATCAATAAGTGCCGGAAACGGCGCGCTATTGTAGCCGCAGATATCGCAAATTTGAGGCAAAAATGAGCAAGCACAATGTCGTCGTTATCGGTAACGGCATGGTCGGCCACCGCTTCATAGAAGAATTACTAGAGAAAGCGGAACCTGACCAGTTTTCGCTGACCGTCTTTTGTGAAGAACCCCGCGTCGCCTATGATCGTGTCCACCTGTCCGCCTGGTTTTCCCATCACACCGCTGAAGAATTGTCGCTGGTTCGTGAAGGCTATTACGACAAACATCAGGTCAATCTGCTGCTGGGTGAACGCGCCATCACCATTAACCGTGATGAGAAGCTCATCCACTCCAGTACCGGTCGCGCGGTGCATTACGATACGCTGATTTTTGCCACCGGCTCTTATCCGTGGATCCCGCCAATTAACGGTGCCGAAGGCAGCGACTGCTTTGTCTATCGCACCATCGAAGATCTCAACGCCATCGAAGCCTGTTCGCGCCGCAGTAAATGCGGTGCGGTGATTGGCGGCGGCCTGCTGGGGCTGGAAGCGGCGGGCGCACTGAAAAATCTGGGCATTGAAACCCACGTTATTGAATTTGCGCCGGTGCTGATGGCGGAGCAGTTAGATCAGCAAGGCGGTGAGCAGCTACGTCGCAAGATTGAGCAGATGGGCGTGCGGGTCCACACCGGTAAAAACACCCAACAGATTGTGCATCACGAGCACGGCGGCAAAACGCTGCAGTTTGCTGATGGCAGCGCGCTGGAGGTCGATTTCATCGTCTTCTCCACCGGCATTCGCCCGCAGGACAAACTGGCGAAGCAGTGTGGATTAGCACTGGGGCCGCGCGGCGGCATCGCCATTGATGACCAGTGCCGGACCAGCGATCCCACTATCTACGCCATCGGTGAGTGCGCTGCCTGGCAGAATCGCGTCTATGGCCTGGTGGCGCCGGGATACAAAATGGCCCAGGTCGCCAGCGACCATCTGCTGGGCCGCGACAATGCGTTTACCGGCGCGGACATGAGCGCCAAACTGAAGCTGCTGGGTGTTGATGTTGGCGGCATTGGCGATGCGCGCGGCACCACGCCAGGCGCTCGCAGCGTGGTCTGGCTGGATGAGAGCAAATCGATCTACAAGCGCCTGATTATCAGCGAAGATCAGAAAACCCTGCTGGGTGCCGTCCTGGTGGGCGACACCAGCGACTATGGCAACCTGCTGCAGCTGGTGCTGAATGGTATTCCGCTGCCTGCTAATCCGGAAGCACTGATTCTGCCAGCCGGCAGCGGGGATAAACCGGCCATCGGCGTCGATTCTCTGCCTGATACCGCACAAATCTGCTCCTGCTTTGACGTCAGTAAAGGCGACATCATTAAGGCGGTTCAGGGTGGCTGTCATACCGTGGCAGCACTGAAAAGCAGCACCCGTGCCGGCACCGGTTGCGGCGGCTGTATCCCACTGATCACCCAGGTTCTCAACAGTGAACTCAGCCGTCAGGGCATTGAGGTCAATAACCATCTTTGCGCCCACTTCGCCTGGTCACGTCAGGAGCTTTATCACCTGATTCAGGTAGAGGAGATTAAAACCTTTGACGAACTGCTGGCCCGCTATGGTCAGGGTTACGGCTGTGAAGTGTGCAAGCCGGTGGTTGGCTCACTGCTCGCCTCCTGCTGGAATGAGTATGTGCTCAAGCCCCAGCACGCGCCGTTACAGGACAGCAACGACCTCTATCTTGGCAACATCCAGAAAGATGGCACCTACTCGGTGATCCCGCGCTCGCCTGGCGGTGAAATCACGCCCCAGGGACTGAAAGTAATTGGCGAGATCGCCGAACGCTATCAGCTCTACACCAAAATTACCGGCTCTCAGCGCATCGGTCTGTTTGGCGCGCAGAAAGACGATCTGCCCGCCATCTGGTCACAGCTGATCGACGCCGGATTTGAAACCGGCCAGGCCTACGCCAAGGCGCTGCGGATGGCGAAAACCTGCGTTGGCAGCGCCTGGTGCCGTTATGGCGTGGGTGACAGCCTCGGCTTCGGCGTGATGCTGGAGAACCGCTACAAAGGCATCCGTACGCCGCACAAGATGAAGTTTGGCGTCTCTGGCTGCACCCGCGAATGTGCGGAAGCACAGGGCAAAGATGTCGGCATTATCGCGACGGAAAAAGGGTGGAACCTCTACGTCTGCGGCAACGGCGGCATGAAACCGCGCCATGGCGATCTGCTGGCGGCCGATCTCGATCAGCAGACGCTGGTCACCTATCTCGACCGTTTCATGATGTTCTATATCCGCACCGCCGACAAACTGCAGCGCACCTCACTGTGGCTGGAGAGTCTGGAAGGCGGCATCGACTATCTGCGTAAGGTGATTGTGGATGACAAACTTGGCCTCAACGGCCAGATGGAGCAGCAGCTGGCCGCACTGCGCGCCAGCGTCAGCTGCGAATGGAAAGCGACGCTGGAAGATAAGGATCACCTGACGCGCTTTGCCCACTTTATCAACTCGCCGCAGCGCGATCCTGGCGTGCAGCGGGTCGCGGAGCGCGACCAGCACCGCCCGGCACGCGCCGATGAACGCATTGCCGTGACCCTGATTGAGGAGACCGAATCATGAGCCAGTGGAATCCGGTGTGCCCGCTGACGCAGATCCTGCCCGCCACGGGCGTCTGCGCGCTGGTCAAAGGCCAGCAGGTTGCTATCTTCCGTCCCCGCAACGATGAGCAGCTCTATGCCATCAGCAATATCGACCCCTTTGCCGATGCCAGCGTGCTGTCACGCGGCATTATTGCTGAACATCAGGATGCGCTCTGGGTTGCCAGCCCGCTGAAAAAGCAGCGTTTCCGTCTTAGCGATGGCTACTGCATGGAGGATGAAACGCGCTCCGTGGCGGCCTGGCCGGTGCGGGTCAATGCCGGACAGGTTGACGTCTGCCTGTAACTCCCGTCAACAGCCCGCCTCCGCGGGCTTTTTTAAGGACGTCTGATGGACTACTTCCCCTTATTCTGCCGCCTGCAGGGCCGACGCTGCCTGCTGGTCGGCGCAGGTGACGTGGCTGAGCGGAAAGCCCGCCTGCTGCTGGAGGCCGGCGCCGAACTGCTGGTCGGTGCCCTTGATTTCTCCCCCGCCTTCCGGCAATGGGCGCAGCAGGAAACCATCACGCTGCTGCCAGGGGCGTTTGATCCGCACTGGCTCACCGGCTGCTGGCTGGTGGTCGCCGCGACCAGCGATGATGCGGTTAATCAGCAGGTGGCTGAAGCCGCCGAAAAACAGCAGATCTTCTGCAATCTGGTGGATGCGCCGCAGCAGGCCAGCGCCATTATGCCGTCGATTATCGATCGTTCCCCGCTGATGGTCGCCGTCTCTTCCGGTGGACGCGCGCCGGTACTGGCGCGGCTGTTGCGGGAGAAGCTGGAGGCGATGCTGCCGCAACACCTTGGCCAGCTGGCTCAGCTGGCAGGCACTCTGCGCGCGCGGGTGAAACAGCAGTTCAGCTCTGTCAGTGCCCGCCGCCACTTCTGGGAACGCTTCTTTAACAGCCAGCGGCTGGCCCAGACGCTGGCCAACGGCGACAGTGAACGCGCGGAGCAGATTACCGACCAGCTCTTTAACGCTGACCTTCGCCAACAGGGTGAAGTGGCGCTGGTCGGTGCCGGTCCGGGTGATGCCGGATTACTGACTCTGAAAGGCTTACAGCTGATCCAGCAGGCAGATGTCATCGTCTATGACCGGCTGGTTTCCGATGAGATCCTGAATCTGGTGCGCCGCGATGCTGAACGCATCTTTGTCGGTAAACGCGCCGGACATCACTGCGTGCCGCAGGATGAGATTAACCAGCTGCTCTGCGAACAGGCGCAGCGGGGAAAACGTGTAGTGCGGCTGAAAGGCGGCGATCCCTTTATCTTTGGTCGCGGCGGTGAAGAGCTGGAAGCGCTGGCGCAGCGGCAGATTCCGTTCAGCGTGGTGCCGGGGATCACCGCCGCATCGGGCTGTGCGGCCTACAGCGGTATTCCCCTGACCCACCGCGATCATGCGCAGAGCGTCAGACTGGTTACCGGACATCTGCAGAAAGAGGGCTCGCTCGCCTGGCAGACGCTGGCGGCGGAACAGCAGACGCTGGTCTTTTATATGGGGCTCACGCAGGCCGGAGAGATTCAGCAGCAGTTGATAAAGCACGGTATGCGCAGCGATATGCCGGTGGCGCTGGTGGAAAACGGCACCACTACGCGTCAACGCGTGGTCACCGGGACACTGAGCGAGCTGGAGGCGTTAGCCGGTCAGGTGACCAGTCCCGGCCTGATGATCATCGGCAGCGTGGTAAGTCTGCGTGACAGCCTGCGCTGGTTCTGAGTCCGGCAAATAAAAACGGCGGGCACAATGCCCGCCGTCCTGGTTGTCTGCTCAGCCATTACGGCATCGCGACAAAGCCTACCGCCTGATACACCTTCTTCAGCGTTTCCTGCGCCTGTGCGCGTGCTTTGGCCGCGCCATCACGCATCACCTGCTCCAGCAGTGCTTCATCGTTGCGGAAGCTGTGATAACGCTCCTGCAGCTCAGAGAGCATACCCGACACAGCATCGGCTACTGCGCCCTTCAGGTGACCATACATCTTGCCTTCGAACTCCTGCTCCAGCTCGGCGATAGTTTTACCGGTCACGCCCGACAGAATATCCAGCAGGTTAGAGACGCCCGCTTTCTCTTTGATATCGTAGCGCACCACTGGCGGCTCTTCAGAATCGGTGACGGCGCGTTTAATCTTCTTCACGACCGCTTTCGGATCTTCCAGCAGGCCGATCACGTTATTGCGGTTATCGTCAGACTTGGACATCTTCTTCGTCGGTTCCAGCAGCGACATCACGCGCGCGCCAGACTTCGGAATCAACGGCTCTGGTACTTTGAAGATATCGCCGTAGATCGCATTGAAGCGATGCGCGATATCGCGGCTCAGCTCCAGATGCTGCTTCTGATCTTCACCCACCGGCACCTGATGGGTCTGATAGAGCAGAATGTCAGCCGCCATCAGCACCGGATAGTCGAACAGACCGGCGTTAATGTTCTCTTCGTAACGCGCTGATTTATCCTTGAACTGCGTCATGCGGCTCAGTTCACCGAAGTAGGCATAGCAATTCAGGATCCAGCTCAGCTGCGTGTGCTCTGGCACATGCGACTGAACAAAGATGGTGCTTTTTTGCGGGTCGATACCACAGGCCAGATAGAGCGCCAGCGTGTCCAGCGTCGCTTTACGCAGTGCAACAGGATCCTGACGCACGGTGATAGCGTGCAGATCAACGATGCAATAAATGCAGTGGAAATCATCCTGCATCTGCACCCACTGACGCAGCGCTCCCATATAGTTGCCAATGGTCAGTTCGCCGGACGGCTGTGCGCCGCTGAAAACGATGGGTTTCATACTTATGTCCTGATATTTACAGCCCCAGAGCGGGCAAAAGTTCGTCGAAAGAGTCGAGGGTTAAATCGGGCTGGCTGGTGGCAATCGGCTCGCCATAGTTATAGCCAAAGGTCATGCCGATATTGGGTACGCCCGCCGCCTGTGCCGCCTGGATATCATTGCGTGAGTCGCCGACAAACAGCAACTGATTCGGCAACACACCAAAGGTGCCCAGCACCATAAAAATTGCCGCAGGATGCGGTTTTTTAACCGGCACATCGTCGCCACCGATAATCAGCGAAAACGCATCAGCAATGCCAAGCGACTCCAGCAGCGGTGCCACAAACGGCGTCGGCTTGTTGGTGACTATCGCCATCGGCAGCCCGGCAGCCTTTAATGCGGCCAGCGTCTGCTTTACCTGTGGAAACAGCGTACTGCCCGCATCCACGGTATCGGCATAATGCCGGTCAAACAGTGCCCGCGCATCACGCTGCTCTTCCGGCTGCGGCTCACGGCCCAGCGCGAAGGTCAGCGCGCGGGCCATCATGATATCCGCGCCGTTGCCAATCCAGGTTGAGACACGCTCAAGGCCCGCCTGCGGCAGACGGAGGTCATTCAGCGTGCGGTCAATCGCATCGGCCAGGCCGGGTGCGCTATCCACCAGTGTCCCATCAAGATCAAACGCCAGCGCACGAATATCAGTGAAATGAGCCATTGGCCTTCTCCAGTTCGTTGCGCATATCATCGATCACTTTTTTATAGTCAGGGTGACCGAAGATCGCGGAACCGGCGACAAACATGTCGGCACCGGCGGCAGCGATCTGGCCAATGTTGTCGATCTTCACGCCGCCATCCACTTCAAGGCGAATGCTGTAACCGCTCTGATCGATAAGCCTGCGCGCTTCACGCAGTTTATCCAGTGTGCCAGGAATAAATGACTGACCGCCAAAGCCAGGGTTCACTGACATCAGCAGAATGATATCCAGCTTATCCATGACGTAATCGAGGTAGCTCAGCGGGGTCGCCGGGTTAAACACCAGACCCGCTTTGCAGCCATGCTCTTTGATGATTTGCAGGGTGCGGTCAACGTGTTCGCTGGCTTCGGGATGAAAGGTGATGTAGGTGGCACCCGCTTTGGCGAAATCAGGGATTAGCGCATCTACCGGCTTCACCATCAGATGCACATCGATGGGGGCAGTGATGCCATAGTCGCGCAGTGCTTTCAGCACCATCGGACCCATGGTCAGATTAGGCACGTAGTGGTTGTCCATCACGTCGAAGTGAACCACGTCACCTCCGGCCGCCAGCGCTTTGGCTGTGTCTTCGCCCAGGCGAGCAAAGTCCGCCGAAAGGATTGAAGGGGCCAGCAAATATTGTTTCATCCGATTCTCCCACTGTTGTGCGCCAGCACGCAGGCTGGCGTAATGCGTTGGTCGCGGACGAAACAGACTAGCTATAAAGTGCCAGCAGTTCGTCGACCTTGGTGCGACCCGTTATGCTTCGGCTGATAGAACGCCGGGCTTTGACCACATGTAACTCTGCATCCTGATACCATAAACGCGTCAGTGCAGTGTCGTGGTTAGAAATCAGTACCGGTATCCGGTTCTCCGACGAAGCCAGCTTTGCCGCTAACGCCGCCAGGTTCTCCTGCTCACGCAGGCTGAAGCTGTTGGTGTGATAAGCCGTGAAATTGGCCGTTGCCGACAGCGGCGCATAAGGCGGATCGCAATAGACTACCGAGCCTTTACCGGCATTGGTCAGGGTAACATCGTACGATTCACAGACAAACGTCGCTTTTTGCGCACGCTCGGCAAACCATAACAGTTCTGCTTCAGGAAAGTAGGGTTTGCGATAGCGGCCAAACGGCACGTTGAACTCGCCACGCAGGTTATAGCGACAGAGGCCGTTGTAACAGTGACGGTTCAGATAGAGGAACAACAGCGCGCGCAGGTAGGCGTCGGTGCTGGTGTTAAATTCGGTGCGACGCTGGTAATAACAGATCTCGTTGTTACTTTCCGGCGTAAACAGCAGCTGCGCGTCACGGATGAAATCCGCCGTGCGCGTTTTAACAATGTTATAGAGATTAATCAGGTCACTGTTGATATCAGCCAGATGGTAGCGATCAAATTCAGTGTTCAGAAACACCGAACCCGCGCCAACAAAGGGTTCTACCAGACAGTCGCCTTGCGGCAGATGGCGATGGATCTCTTCTACTAAGGGAAATTTTCCCCCTGCCCATTTCAGGAAAGCGCGATTTTTTTTCATGCTGTCGTGGTTATTACATCTTATTGTGAGGCTGTGGCTGGACCGACAGCAGATCTGCGCTTAAAACGGGGCCAGAAACTGGCCCCACATCCGCTATTGGCTGGCTTCTTTCTTCACCTGGCTTACTGGTTTAACCCACGGGTTCTTCGCACGCACTTCGGCAGGCAGTGAGGCTACCGCGCGTTTGGCATCAGCCGGTGTGGCATAGGAACCACTCACCAGCACGTACCACGACTGACCGTTACGGGTGGTTTTGTAGACGTGATACCCACTCAGATTCTGCTGCTTAGCCCAGGCATTCAGGCTTTCCGCCTTCGATGCACCGCTCAGCTGCAGGGTATAGCTGCCGCCTGGTAATGATTTGCTGGCTGAACTGCTGCCTGCCGCCGCAGTGGCCGGAGCAGAAGGGGCTGGCGTACGTGCTGGCGTGGTATGTGTTTTGCTGTCACGGGTTGCAGGCTTCGAAGCAGTTTTATGCGATGAATCGTGCGCCGGACGGGCAGAAGCGTTTGATTTGTTTGGCGTCTGACGGCCTGCTGGGGCCGTAACCGGATTCGCAGCCGTTCCGGCATTGCCGCTGACCGTGGCAGGCGCCGTTGGCAGTGAACTGCCACCCTGCGTGCCCATCGCGGCACTGTCGACCTGCTGCTGCTGATTACTCAGCGCGCTGTTCAGATCGCCCGGCAGCGTGACACGCTGCTGATTTGCTGGCGTGTCAACAGGGGCGGCCTGCGTAGGCGTTGAAGCCACAGGCGGCATTGAGACGTCGCGCTGCGGGTCAGACGCAGCATTACCGCTGGTCGCCGCGTTATTTTCGCTGGTAGCTGGCGTGGTCTGCCCGCCGGTTGGCGTCGTCTGTCCACCTGACATGGAAGAGGAGCCGGCCAGGTCGATATTCTTCTCACTGCCGGAACCGCCGCCAGCGGCAGGCGTATTGCCCGCAGTCGCAGGTTTTTTCTCATCCGGGCCATTCAGCGCCGAACCAATACCCAGTACCAGTAACAGCAGAACCAGGATCCCGACACCCATCATGATGCGCTGGCGCGAAACCGGTATTTTGGCTGCGGGAGACGACTTACGAGGGCGCGAGGGACGGCGATCGCTGGCGTCAGGTTTTAACTCATCTTCCGGTTTAAACTCATCCATTTTGCCTCCTCCGTAAAGCGGCATTCCGCACTGCGCACCCTGCGCGCCGCGTCACCACTCAACTGCTTAATCTCAGGATTGCTGACAATCATTAATTGCAGCCAGCACCATATCATGTGCCACGCCACCACGCACTTCAGAGCGGCCAATCGACAGCGGGAGTACCAGCCGCAATTCGCCCGCCAGAACTTTTTTATCGCGCATCATGTGCGGCAGATACATCTCCGCACTCATCGCCTCCGGCCCATTTACCGGCAAACCGGCACGCAGGAACAGAGCAATAATGCGGTCCGTCTCCTGTGCCTGGAACTGCCCCAGGCGTTCAGCCGTGCGTGCCGCCATCACCATGCCCGCTGCAATCGCTTCACCGTGCAGCCAGTTGCCATAGCCCATGTGTGCTTCAATCGCATGACCAAAAGTATGGCCCAGATTCAGCAACGCCCGCTGACCGTTTTCACGTTCATCGGCGGCCACGACTTCGGCTTTCAGTTCACAGCAGCGACGAATGCAGTACGCCAGCGCCTGTTCATCCAGCGCCAGCAGGGCATCAAGATTCTGCTCCAGCCACTGGAAAAACGCACCGTCGAGGATGATGCCGTACTTAATCACTTCCGCCAGACCCGACGCCAGTTCGCGCGCGGGCAACGTCTGCAGACAGGCAGTATCAATCACCACCGACGCGGGTTGATAAAACGCGCCGATCATGTTTTTGCCCAGCGGATGGTTAACGGCCGTTTTGCCGCCAACCGAAGAGTCGACCTGCGACAGTAAGGTGGTCGGTACCTGAATAAAGCGTACGCCACGCTGATAACTGGCCGCAGCAAAACCGGTAAGATCGCCAATGACGCCGCCGCCTAAGGCGATAAGCGTCGTATCACGACCGTGCGGCTTTTGCAGGAGCGCGGTAAAAACCTGATCCATCACGGCCAGCGTCTTATATTGCTCGCCGTCGGGTAAGATCACCTGATCCACTTTTACACCTGCCGCCGTCAGCAGCGCCGTCAGCTGGTCAAGATAAAGCGGAGCCAGCGTCTGGTTTGTCACCACCATGGCGTTTTCGCCCGCGGTTAGCGGCCAAAAAGAAGCCGGATCGTTAAACAGTCCGGCAGCGATAGTGATGGGGTAACTGCGTTCCCCCAGTGAGACGGTGATCTTCTCCATGATGCCCGATACCTGTTAAGGAGCCTTCGAACGTTGGATCAACTTTTTTCCAACATGTGGATAATCTGATTCGCCACCACTTTCGCACTCTGATCATCTGTGCGAATGGTTACATCGGCGATCTCTTCGTAGAGCGGGTTACGTTCGCCAGCCAGCGCTTCGAGCACTTCACGCGGCGGTGAATCCACCTGCAGCAACGGACGTTTTTTGTCACGTTGGGTGCGCGCCAGTTGCTTCTCGATGGTGGTTTCAAGATAAACCACAACACCGCGGGCGGAGAGACGATTACGCGTTTCCCGGGATTTGACGGAACCACCGCCTGTCGCCAGGACGATGCCTTGCTTCTCGGTCAGTTCGTTAATGATTTTTTCTTCGCGATCGCGAAAGCCAGCTTCGCCTTCGACATCAAAAACCCAGCCCACATCCGCTCCGGTGCGTCGCTCAATTTCCTGATCGGAATCGAAGAACTCCATGTTGAGTTGCTGAGCCAACTGACGGCCAATAGTGCTTTTGCCGGCACCCATCGGCCCAACCAGAAAGATATTGCGTTTCTCTGCCATTTTGTCGGTATTACTAAGAATTCGTTAATGATACCCCGCGTTCAGCATTTGCTGGCGGGACAGGAACTGAGACCTCATGAGCGTTAGCAAGAGTCAGATGAAAAATTATCTCAACACTCAAGGCTGTTTGGCAACCGATTATATTGCCTTCAGCACATCCATTTCTGAATTGGCCTGTGTTCGCGAAACTGTAACGCGCCAGCGCTGCGTCTTTACAACGCTGCGTACAGAGGAGTTTTCTGATCTGTTTGCCGGGATTTACCCAGCATAGACGGTTACACCGTATTGAAAATCGCTAAACCTTGTAAGCTAATTCCTCTCCTGCGTCAACGCAGATGGCCTTAAGGGACGCATTTTCCGTTTTATCCAGCCGTAAGCGCTGCTTCCCTGACCAATCGCGGCGTAATGAAGATCACCAGCTCTCTTTTTTTGCGCTGATCAGATTGCTGGCGAAACAACCCGCCAATCAGCGGCACATTTCCCAGTAGCGGCACCTGATTCTGTCCGCGGGTGCGCTGCTGCTGAAAGATACCGCCTAACGCCAGTGTTTGCCCGTCACTGACCGTGACCTGAGTCTCAATTTCCTGTTTATCGATGGATAATATGTCGCTATCGCCGGTTCTGATGCTGCGACCCGGCATATTCTGACTGATATGGATCTTCAGCTGGATGCGGCCATTGCCGGAAATCGTCGGTGTCACCTCCATACCCAGTACCGCTTCTTTAAACTCAATACTGGTGGCACCGCTGTTTCCTGCCGACACTTCATAAGGAATTTCTGTGCCCTGCTTAATCGAAGCGGTCTGCTGATGTGAGGTAAAGAGGCGCGGACTGGCGATAATTTCAATCTGGTTCTCCTGCTCCAGCGCACTTAACTCCAGATCCAGAAGCTGCCCCCCGATGCGCGCCAGCGCCATACCCACGCTGATGCCGGGTGAACTCACCGCCAGCGGAACATCCAGCCGGGGATGATGCAGGATATCTGTTACGGCGGCGTCCCCCGCCTGCAATCCCCACTTCACGCCCAGCTCCTGCAGATGCTCCTCGCTGATAGTGACGATGTGGGCTGACAGTTCAATCTGTTCCAGTGGCAGATCCAGCGCCCGTATCCAGCGCTCCGTCTCTTTTAAAGCCGCCGCACTATCGCGCAGTAACAATGCGTTGGTGCGTTTGTCGACCGTCACGCTACCGCGTGGTGTCATCAGCGACTGACGCTCACTCAGCAGGCTGGCATACACCTCGCTGGCGCTGGCATAACGCAATATCACAGCGCGCTGTTGCAAAGGAACCTGCTGCAACTGCGACTGCTGCTCAGCCTCACGTGCCTGCTGCTGAGCCTGCTGCCAGCTTTCCGGATAGACCAGCAAGACATTATCCTGTTCAACCAGCGTCAGCTTTGCCATGCGCGCCACCAGGTCGAGCGCCTGATGCCAGGGCAGGTTATCCAGCCGCAGCGATAACGAACCTTCAACCTCTGGCGCAATCATCAGATTGATCTGCTGATAGTCAGCCAGCGCCTGCAAAATACGCTCTACCGGAGCGTTATCAAAAGTCAGACTGAGAGGCTCCTCATCAGCGGCGTAAACCGGCAGCAGGCAGCTTAGTAGCAGCAGCAGAGTGGTTATCCTTATCATGCGAACGTCCTTTTAAATAAAATACGGTCTGTTGTGCGTTGCAGCTATTCGCCACCGCTAAGGTGAGGCTGCGGCGGGTCATATCCGCCAGTTGCCAGGGTGCGAATGGAAATGGCTTGCCGGTGCGGGCCGTAATACTCTCTCCCTGCGGGGTCAGCAGCCAGGCATGGAAATGCGCCTCCCGGCCAATAATCCCCTGCAGACGCCAGCCGGTGAGCGGTTCCACTGACGCCTCACAGACGGAACCGGCTACAGGCCGGAACGGATCGCGCGCCAGTACGCCGCCACAGCACAACAGTAAAATCAGCAGACTATGGCGCATCGTCAGGTTCCAGCCAGAGTTGAGCCACCAGGTACTGCGGCTGCGCCAGCAGCTGGAAATGCACCGGAAACGGTGCGGAGGCCTGGGCCAGCTCGGCAAAAAGCGACTGGAACGCCGGCCACTGCAGATGCAGCGTCAGCATGCGTGAGGGGGCGTCCGGCTGCCACTCTTCCAGCTGGCTACGGCGTGCCGCCAGGATCTCTTCCACTGCTCGGCCCGATGCAGATGCTGATCTCGCGATCTGCATCGACTGCAGCTGCGCCTGCAACTGTGCATTATCAGGGTTCTGACGCCACTGGTGCTGGCGCAGCTGCAGAGTGCGGGTCAACTGCAACAGCGTCTGCTGTTCAGCAATGAGCGCCTGCTGCTGTGGCCGTAACCACAGGATCCACGAGAGCAGCAGCAGACCGGATAAGAGCGCGGCGAGCATGCCATAGCGCGCAATAGCGGCCATCTGCCACCAGCGCTCCCACCATTCACTCACTGTTCACCTCCTGCATCTCTGCCCGCAGTGAAAACCGATAATGGCCATCAGCCTGACGCTTAACCCCGCCCTGCTTCACCAGACCAAACAGGGCCACAGTGGTTAATTGCTGGCGGAACTGTCGGACTGCCGCCATATCCTGTGCCTGCCCCTCCAGTGTCAGATGGTTGTCGCGCTTCTCCAGCCGGGTCAGCCAGGCGGTGTCGGGCAGCAACGCGGGTAAATCGAGCCAGAACTGCTGCCAGGCGGCCAGTTGTGCAGCCTGCTGGCGATGCTTCGCCTGCTGTTTTTGCACGACCGCGAGCTGCTCCAGTAACTGCTTCTGTTGCGCTAACTGCTGCCCCAGGCTTTCCAGCGCCTGCTGCTGCGTCCTGCTCGCCTGCGCCACCTGCTGACGCGTCTGCTGGATCCGCCAGGTTTGCTGCATCACCACCAGTAACAGGGCGCCAGTCGCCAGTGACAGCACGACCAGGCTCTGTCGCCGCTGCTGTTGCCGACGGCGCTGCCGCCAGGGCAGCAGATTAACCGCGACCATCACTCATCTCCGTCGCGCAGCGCCAGCCCGGCCGCCAGCGCAAAAGCGCCCGGATTCTCCGGCAAAGGTGGCTGCTTATAACGAAACAGATCAAAAGGGGAAAACGCGCTAACGTCTGCAGGCAACGGCGCCTGCTCTGCAGTACACCAGGCGACAGAACGCGCCCCGGGAAAGGCCTGCCGTTGCAGTGCCTCCAGCGTGGTGGCTTCGCCTGTGTCAGCAGCGGTGTGCGCATCGCTCCAGAGCCAGCGGTTATCCTGCTGCAGAACCAGTACCGCATCGTCCTGCAGCGCTGCCTGCCGGGCTAACCGCTTCAGCGCCTCGGTGGTCAGTTCGAACACCTGCGGTTTTAAACCTGCCTGCAACAGGGGTGCCGCCCACTGGTCGATAATCTCCAGCCGCGCTGCCGTGACGCAGAGCTGCCCGCTCTGCACATCCGGCCGGTAATCCAGCGCCAGCGCAGCGGGCTCCAGCGGAAAGAGACGGCGCGCGGCCGCCTGCACGTAGTGCCCCAGCGCGGGCTCCTTCAGCGACTGCGCAGGAAGGGGGAGCTGGCGCTGCAGCACCAGCTGGGCAGGCAATCCGACCCGCAGCGAATAACGGCGTGGTAACCGCTGACGCCAGGTCGTTAAGGCCGCCAGTAATTCAGGCGAAGATTGCAGCACGCCGTTTCTTAACGTATCTTGCGGCAGCCGCTGCTGCCACCAGTGGCGTAGCTGCCAGCCATCACGACGAGGCTGGAGGGCCAGGGCGCAAATCTGCCTATTCTGAATATCCAGCCCAATTTGCCAGGTATGAAAAGCCATACGCGCGATCTCCTTATCGTCCGGGAAAATGGACATATCAAAGCGTCTGGCTTGCCTTTATACTACCGCGCGGTTGTTTATAAACTGCTCAAACGACAACAGATGGGAAATTCCAGGTGAAGTTCGTAAAGTATTTATTGATCCTTGCAGTGTGTTGCATCCTGTTGGGAGCTGGCTCGATTTATGGTTTATACAAATACATAGAGCCGCAGCTGCCCGACGTAAACACACTGAAAGATGTGCGTCTGCAAACCCCTATGCAGGTTTACAGCGCCGATGGCGATCTGATCGCCCAGTATGGCGAAATGCGCCGTATTCCTTTGACTCTGCAGCAAGTGCCACCTGTGATGGTGAAAGCGTTTATTGCGACCGAAGATAGCCGTTTTTATGAGCACCATGGTGTTGATCCGGTGGGTATTTTCCGTGCGGCCAGCGTTGCGCTGGTCTCCGGTCACGCCTCACAGGGTGCCAGTACTATCACTCAGCAGCTGGCCCGTAACTTCTTCCTGAGTCCGGAACGCACCCTGATGCGTAAAATAAAGGAAGCGTTCCTGGCGATCCGCATTGAGCAGTTGCTGAACAAAGATGAAATCCTTGAGCTCTACCTGAATAAGATCTACCTCGGCTACCGTGCTTATGGCGTTGGCGCAGCCTCACAGGTCTATTTTGGTAAGCCGGTTGACCAGCTGTCGCTGAGTGAGATGGCGATGATTGCCGGTCTGCCGAAAGCCCCTTCCACCTTTAACCCGCTTTACTCGCCGAGTCGTGCCCTGTCGCGCCGCAACGTGGTGCTGGCGCGTATGCTGGATCAGCATTACATCACGCAGCAGCAGTATGACGAGGCGCGTAATACGCCGCTGGTCGCGAAGTATCACGGTCCGGAAATCGCTTTCTCTGCCCCCTATCTCAGCGAGATGGTGCGTCAGGAGATGGTGAAACGCTACGGTGAGAATGCCTACACCGACGGTTACAAGGTCTACACCACCGTGACCCGTCGCCTGCAGGAAGCCGCGCAGACCTCAGTTCGCAATAACGTCATGGCCTACGATATGCGTCATGGCTATCGCGGCCCGACCAGCGTGCTGTGGAAAGTGGGTGAACCGGCCTGGGATCAGACGAAAATTGAGAAAGCGCTGAAGACGCTGCCGGTCTATGGTCCGCTCAATCCGGCAGTAGTAACGGAAGCGCGCAGCGATGAAGCGACGGTGATGCTGAAAGATGGCAGCAATGTGTCGCTGGCATTAGCGGGTGTGCGCTGGGCGCGTCCTTATAAGTCTGACACCGTGCAGGGCCCGACGCCGAAAAGCGTGACGCAGGTATTGCAGGCCGGCCAGCAGATCTGGGTGCGCAAAGTGGGTGATGAGTGGTGGCTGGGCCAGGTGCCGGATGTGAACTCGGCGCTGGTCTCGCTGGATCCGAATGATGGTGCGGTGCGCGCGCTGGTAGGCGGCTTTGCCTTTAACCAGAGCATGTTTAACCGTGCGACCCAGGCGCTGCGTCAGGTCGGCTCTAACATCAAGCCTTTCCTCTATACCGCCGCAATGGATCGCGGGCTGACGCTCGCCTCAATCCTTAACGATGTGCCGATTTCACGCTGGGATGCGGGTGCGGGTGCTGACTGGCGTCCCAAGAACTCACCGCCAACTTACGATGGTCCGATTCGTCTGCGTCAGGGTTTAGGCCAGTCGAAAAACGTGGTGATGGTGCGTGCGATGCGTGCGATGGGCGTGGATTACGCTGCTGAGTATCTGCAGCGCTTTGGTTTCCCGGCTCAGAACATTGTTCATACCGAATCGCTGGCATTAGGTGCGGCCTCGTTTACCCCGTTACAGGTGGTGCGCGGCTACTCCGTGATGGCGAATGGCGGCTTCCTGGTCGATCCTTACTTCATCACCCGGATTGAGAACGAACAGGGCGGCCTCGTATTTGAAGAGAAACCGAAGATCGCCTGCCCGCAGTGCAATCTGCCGGTGATCTATGGCGAGACCAAAAAAGCGCTGGCCCTGAATGAAGAGAGCGTCGAGAACGTTGCTGCCTCAAATAACAACCAGAATCAGGCCGTTCCTCAGCCTGAACTGGAGCAGGTTCCCGCTCAGGCACAACAGGGTGAGCAGCAATATGCACCGCACGTGATCAACACCCCGCTCACCTTCCTGATCAAGAGCGCGCTGAACAGTAACATCTTTGGCGAACCGGGCTGGATGGGAACAGGCTGGCGTGCCGGGCGTGACCTTAAGCGTAATGATATCGGCGGTAAAACCGGTACCACTAACAGCTCGAAAGATGCCTGGTTCTCGGGTTACGGCCCTGGCGTGGTCACCTCAGTCTGGATCGGCTTTGATGATGCGCGCCGCAATCTGGGCCGCAGCACGCTCTCCGGCGCCATTCCCGATCAGATTTCGGGCTATGAAGGCGGTGCGAAGAGCGCACAACCGGCATGGGATGAGTACATGAAGAGTGCGCTGGATGGCGTACCGGTGCAGCCGTTAACACCGCCGGATGGCGTGGTCACGGTGACGATCGATCGCAGCACCGGCAAGCTGGCAAATGGAGGGGGTAACACCCGTCAGGAGTACTTCATCAATGGCACCCAGCCAACCGAATATTCGGTTCATGATGTGGGTACCACCATTATGGATAACGGTGAGAGTCACGAGCTGTTCTGATGTGACCCACGAAACCGCACTGTAAAAAAGGCCGACGTCAGTCGGCCTTTTTTATTCAGTCACAGATGATATTCAGTAACTCAGCCGTCCCTGCTTCACCAGCCATTCGCGCGCCATAAACAGCGCACTGACATTACGTGCCTCGCGGAAATCGGGTTCATCCAGCAGCGACATCATATCGCTCAGCGGCCAGCGGTGGACAATCAGCGGCTCCGGCTCATCGCCTTCCAGCTTTTCAGCGTAGAGACCTTCCGCCACCACAATGTTCATTTTGCTGGAAAAGTAGGAGGGCGCCATGGTGAGTTTGCCCAGCGTTGTCAGCTGTTCGGCACCAAAACCGACCTCTTCTTTCAGTTCGCGAACTGCCGCTTCATTCACGGTTTCACCTGAATCGATCAGCCCCTTGGGGAAACCAAGCTCATAGGTTTCCAGTCCGACGGCATACTCCTGAATCAGGATCAGATGGTCATCAATAATCGGCACAATCATCACCGCTTCACGCTCTGAGGGCTTCATCCGCTCATAAACGCGATGCGCACCATTGCTGAAAGTCAGATCGACCGATTCAATGGTGAATAACCGTGAACGTGCCACGGCGGTGATATTGAGGATGTCAGGTTTTTTTGGAATTTTCATATCAGCCTCAAATTATTTTGCGCCGGCTATCTGGAGCGAATTAGCATACCTAACCACAGGCAATTGTGCGACAGTCAGACAATCACGTTATCGTTACACAGATTACATCGATTGAATAACAGCCTTTGGTTATCAGTTAAGACTAAATTTGCATTAGTCAATATGCTGCGATAAGTTTCAGATAATACCGATATTTAATCCAGTCTGAGCCGGTTACCATTCGGACAAGGCAGGGTTTAACAAATGCTAATCAGATATACGCTGGCACTATTTCATCGGGTGTCTGACTCCTCAGGGTTATATAATCTTCCGGAATGCCTCTTTTATAGTGAGCATAACCGAAAGCGAAAGTTTAAAGTGAAGGCAGCATTTTGGCTGAATTGAGCAGAGCATGAGCACAATCTTGATGATCCTGGCCATAGTGCTGACCTGTTCAATCCTGGCAGGCATTGGGTTCTGGTACGCTATGCGGCATCGTCCGCCGTTGGCGAAACCTCTGCCATTTATCAGTCCGCCCTGCCGTAAACTCTCTGCTCAGGAGCGTGAGGCGGTTGATAAGTATGTCGCCGCGCTGGAAAAGCAGCCCCGTACCACGGTGACGACCGATAAGCGCAGCGCGTCCGAACGTCTGACGCTGACGGCACAAAGCAACAATGTCTACCCCGTTACCCGTGCGATTACCCGCTACGGACTCTCTACGGACGATCCCCATAAATGGCGCTACTACCTTGATGAAGTTGAAGTTCATCTGCCGCCGCTGTGGGAACAGTACATCGCCGACGAAAACTACGTTGAGTTAATCCGCACCCAATCTATTCCGCTGGTGATCTCGCTGAACGGCCACTCGCTGGTGGATTACGCCGTGGATCAGCAATCGCTGCCGACGCTGATGCGTCCGGTGTCGACCAACGCCTCTATCCGCAAAGCGGAAACGGAAAACGTCGAACTGCTGCAGGTGCGCAAAGAGACACCTGAAGAGTATCGTCTGTCGCGGCCAGATGGCACGCGTGAAGCGGTGATCATCTCTCTTGCCTTCTTACTCTTCTTCTTCAGCCTGTTAGTCCCCGCAACGCTGATGATCTGGCTGGTGCTGACGGGTGCAGTCATGATTGCCGCCAGCCTGTGGCTGCTCTACCGCATTCCGGGTGAGCGCGGCCTGCGTGACATACACTGCCTGCGCGGCGCGCCAAAGCGCTGGGGCCTGTTCAGCGAATCGAACCAGGAGCAGAGCAATATCACACTGGGGATTATTGACCTCGCCTATCCACCACACTGGCAGCCTTATGTCGCGCACGATCTCGGACAGGTGACGGATGTGGAGATCTACCTTAACCGTCAGGTGGTGCGTCAGGGTCGCTTCCTGTCGCTGCAGGATGAAGTCAAAAACTTCCCTATTCAGCGCTGGCGGAAAAACGTGGTGCTGGCCTGCGGTTCACTGATGGTGCTGACCATGCTGGTCACCTGGATCCCGCTCGGCATGCCGATCAAACTCAGTCTGGCCTGGGCCAGGGGCACTGACAGCCTGGAGGTCAGCAGCGTCGATAAACTCAGCAGCGTGCCCCTGAATATTGGCGACAACCTCAAAGTGAGCGGTACCGGCATGTGTTCGGTGCCGGACAACTATCAGAGCAACCGAAGTTACGCCTTCATGCCGTTCGACTGCTCGGCGGTCTACTGGAATAACGCCACGCCGTTGCCGCAGCCACAATCGGACATTATTGATAAAGCCGCTGCTCTGCTGGAGACCACCACAAAGCAGCTGCATCCGGAAACCAATACCGATCCTAAACTGAATCCGCAGCTGGCCTCCGCGATTCAGAAGTCCGGCATGATCCTGCTGGATGACTTCTCCGATCTGGTGATGAAAACGCAGGATCTCTGTAATCAACCACAGGATTGTATGCGCCTGAAAAATGCGCTGGTGAACCTGGGCAATGCCAAAGACTGGGAAGCGCTGATGCGTCGCGCAGATTCCGGCCAGCTAAACGGCATGAATGTGCTGCTGCGGCCGGTCAGTGCCGAAGCCCTGGAAAACCTGGTCAATACCGCCACCTCGACCTTCTTTTTCCGCGAAACCCGTCGTGCGGCAGAAAATCTTAACAGCCCGCCGCCAGGGGGGTTCCTGATCGTCAGCGACGAGGGTCGCCAGCTGGTGAATCAGCCTCAGCCAACCGTGTCGCTGTTTGACCTCGATCCGCCCTCTCAGTGGCGCGAACTGCAACGTATCTCCGCCATGCTGCTGCATACGCCTTTCAGCGCCAGCGGCATCATCACCAGCATTTCAACGGATGCCAACGGCACGCGTCACATTGTGCTGCACAATGAACCGGATGCCATGGCGCAGTGGCGCTATCTCGGCACCGTATTGCTGCTGCTGGTGCTGTTAACCTGCGGTGTGATCAATGGGTTACTGGCGCTGCGCCGTATGCACCTTAATCGCCAGCGCATGATCGATATCCAGCACTATTACGACAAGTGCTTCAATCATAACCTCGGCACTTTGCAGAGCGTGCGCCCGATATTCTGAGCCCTGCCCTTCTGTGCTACCCTGTCGCCCGGTTTTTTTACAGGGTGAAACATCCGCATGCTCAACTGGTCTGAGATTGATACCGTGCTGCTCGACATGGATGGCACGCTGCTGGATTTGGCGTTTGATCGCCACTTCTGGCTGGAGCATGTGCCTGAACAACTCAGTCAGCAACGCGGCATCACCCGGGCGGAAGCCGAAGCGATCATCGAGGAAAAGTATCAGGCCGTCGCCCATACGCTAAACTGGTATTGTCTGGATTACTGGGCAGAAGCGCTGGCGCTGGACATCCGTGCCATGACCTGGGCGATGCGCAGCCGCATTGCGCTGCGTGACGATACGCTGCCTTTTTTGCAGGCTCTGCACCGCGCGGGCAAGTCCACAATCCTGCTGACCAACGCGCATCCTTACAATCTGGACGTCAAACTGGCGCAGACAGGTTTAGCGCCGCACCTTGATTTATTACTTTCCACCCATACCTTTGGGTATCCGAAAGAAGACCAACGTTTATGGCAGGCGGTACAACAGCACACCGGCATTTCTGCGCCGCGCACGCTGTTTATCGATGATAGCGAAGTGATTCTGGATGCTGCGGCGTCATGGGGCATCGGCGAGTGCTTAGGCGTAAAGAACCCCGATTCGGGTCGTCCTGAGCAAATCTTTCAGCGTCATCGCGCTACCGGCGACTACCGGACGCTGATCTGAGTCAGGAGCAGCAATGAAGAAAGAGAAAAGCAGCGAAGAGGTACGCCTCGACAAGTGGCTGTGGGCCGCGCGCTTTTACAAAACCCGGGCGATTGCGCGGGAGATGATTGAAGGCGGCAAAGTGCATTACAACGGCCAGCGCAGCAAACCCGGCAAGGTGGTAGAGCTGAATGCGGAACTGACACTGCGTCAGGGCAACGATGAACGCACCGTGGTGGTGGCGGACATCAGCGCTCAGCGCCGTCCCGCCAGCGAGGCCCAGCAGCTCTATCGCGAAACCGATGCCAGCATTGAAAAACGCGAAAAAATGGCGCAGGCGCGCAAAATGAATGCGCTGACTATGCCCCATCCCGATCGGCGACCTGACAAAAAAGAGCGTCGCGATTTGATGAAGTTTAAATTATCGGGCGATGAATAACGCCGTCTTAGCTGACGCGCCATCGCCCCGTACCAGTGAGAGAAAAAATATGTCAGCCCAGGATCAACTGCACCGTTATCTGTTTGAAAATGCCGCCGTGCGCGGCGAGCTGGTGAACGTCTCTGACACCTGGCGTGAAACCGTAAAGAACCATGACTATCCGGCACCGGTTAAAACGCTGCTGGGTGAGATGCTGGTCGCCACCAGCCTGCTGACTGCCACGCTGAAGTTTGATGGCGAAATCACCGTGCAATTGCAGGGTGACGGCCCGCTGTCGCTGGCGGTGATCAATGGTAACAACAACCAGGAACTGCGCGGCGTAGCGCGTATCAAAGGCGACATCCCGGACGACAGTACCCTGAAAAGCATGGTGGGCAATGGCTATCTGGTGATCACCATTTCCCCTGAAAAGGGCGAACGTTATCAGGGAGTGGTGGGACTGGAAGGTGAAACTCTGGCGGAGTGCCTGGAAGATTACTTCATGCGCTCAGAGCAGTTGCCAACGCGGCTGTTTATCCGCACCAGCGACAAAGGCGCCGCGGGTATTCTGCTGCAGGTGATGCCGGCGCAGGATACGGAGAAAGAGGTTTTCGACCATCTGGCAACGCTGACCGAAACCATTAAAACGGAAGAGCTGATCGATCTGCCTGCGAATGAAGCGCTGTGGCGTCTCTACCATCAGGAAGAGGTCACCCTCTACGATCCGCAGCCGGTGATCTACAAATGCACCTGCTCGCGTGAGCGCTGTGGCGAAGTACTGACCACGCTGCCGCAGGAAGAGGTTGATGAGATCATCGCGGAAGATGGCAAAATCGACATGCACTGCGACTATTGCGGCTCAAACTACGTGTTTGACGCCGTCGATATCGCCGGTATTCGCAGCCACTCCCTTGAGAATAATAACCAGCTTCACTGATTTATCGGGCGGCTTCTGCCGCCCCTTCCCCGCCGCCCATGCCTATCCCCATAATTTTTCAGACAAATTATCTTTTTTTACTTTCATAACATCTTTTAAACGTTCGAAACATAGCCTTAACGCGCCCTGAGTCGCATTTTTAGATCACTGCCCTTTTTCCCTTAACGCAGAAGAGTAAACTGCGCGCGATCGTGCAAACGCCCGGAAGTCAGAGGCAGATGCCCTGAATTGCCCGGTGATCTTTGCAGGCTGTCGTGACGAAGCGCAGTCGACTGTCAGTGATTTGCCGCACCCGATACAACAGCCGGTGGCACGATCCCAACCTATCTCTGCTTTGCAGAACAGACACCGATTTAAGGAGCAGTAAAATGCGCGTTAACGGCCTGACCTCGCAAGACCTTGCCGCTTTGGGCATCGTGGATACCACGGAAGTGGTTTACAACCCTGATTACGACACGCTTTTTCAGGAAGAGACGCGCCCGGACCTCGAAGGTTTTGCTCGTGGCACCCTGACGCAGAGCGGCGCGATTGCAGTAGACACCGGGATTTTCACCGGGCGATCGCCAAAGGATAAGTACATTGTGCGTGACGACACCACGCGCGATACCCTGTGGTGGAACGACCAGGGCACCGGCAAAAACGACAATCAGCCCCTGTCGCAGGAGACCTGGAACGCGCTGAAAAGCTGCGTCACCCGCCAGCTTTCCGGCAAGCGCCTGTTTGTGGTGGATGCGTTCTGTGGTGCCAATGCCGATTCCCGTCTGAGCGTACGTTTTGTCACCGAAGTGGCCTGGCAGGCACACTTCGTGAAGAACATGTTCATCCAGCCTGACGACGCTGAACTGGCCGAATTCACTCCCGACTTTGTGGTGATGAACGGCGCCAAATGCACCAATCCAGACTGGCAGGCGCAGGGTCTTCACTCTGAAAACTTTGTCGCCTTTAATCTGACTGAACGCATGCAGCTGATTGGCGGAACCTGGTACGGCGGCGAGATGAAGAAAGGACTGTTCGCCATCATGAACTACCTGCTGCCGCTGAAAGGCATCGCCTCAATGCACTGCTCAGCAAATGTGGGTAAAGCGGGCGATGTGGCGGTCTTCTTTGGCCTCTCGGGCACCGGCAAAACCACACTCTCTACCGATCCTGACCGCCAGCTGATCGGTGACGATGAGCACGGCTGGGACGATGATGGCGTGTTTAACTTCGAGGGCGGCTGCTACGCCAAAACCATCAACCTCTCTGAGCAGGCTGAGCCGGAGATTTACCGCGCCATTCGCCGCAATGCGCTGCTGGAAAATGTGGTGGTTCGCGAAGATGGCAGCGTCGATTACGACGACGGCAGCAAAACCGAAAACACCCGCGTCTCCTATCCGATCAATCACATCGACAATATCGTGCAGCCGGTCTCAAAAGCGGGCCACGCGAAGAAAGTGATTTTCCTGACCGCCGATGCGTTTGGCGTGCTGCCGCCGGTTTCACGTCTGACGCCGGAGCAGACGCAGTATCATTTCCTGTCAGGTTTCACCGCCAAGCTGGCGGGGACCGAGCGTGGCGTCACTGAGCCGACCCCCACCTTCTCCGCCTGTTTCGGCGCGGCGTTCCTGATGCTGCATCCGACGCAGTATGCGGAAGTGCTGGTGAAACGGATGGAGGCGTCCGGTGCGCAGGCTTATCTGGTCAATACCGGCTGGAACGGCAGCGGCAAACGCATCTCACTGAAGAATACCCGCGCCATTATCAATGCCATTCTGGCGGGTGAGCTGGATGATGCGCCGATGGAAACGCTGCCGATCTTTAATCTGCAGATGCCGGTTACGCTGGGCGAACTGGATAGTGATACGCTCGATCCGCGTCGTAGCTGGGAGAGTGAGGAGAAGTGGACCGCCGCCGCCGAAGGTCTGGCGCAGCGCTTTATTGATAACTTCGACAAGTACACGGATAACGCCGCAGGTGCTGCGCTGGTGAAAGCTGGCCCGCAACGCTAAAAGAAGCGGCGCGGCAATGAAACTGCCGCGCCGTTTTTATCATCCCGACACGCTGTTGCTGCCGTTGTTGTGGCTCAGCGCCATGCTTTCCACTAACGGCAACCAGGCACGAATGCGTAAACCGCCGCGTTCGCTCTCGCCAATCTCCAGCGAGCCCTGATGAGCATCGATGATACGCTGCACGATCGCCAGGCCCAGACCGGTTCCGCTGGTGCTGCGGGCGCTGTCACCGCGCACAAAGGGCTGGAACAGATGCGCCAGCTGATCCGGCTTGATGCCAGGTCCATCATCTTCCACCTGGAACCAGGCACGATGCAGTTCCCGTCCGCTGCTGACCCTGATCCAGCCATTACCGTATCGCGCGGCATTGACCACCAGGTTAGCCAGTGCCCGTTTAATCGACAGCGGGTTGATATCCAGCATTAACTCTTCCGGCATCACCGCATTTTCGATCTCACGTTCATAGCCGCTTTCAGCGGCCACCACTTCGCCCAGCACACTGTTAAGGTCGGCGCGCTCAGTCTGCATCTCCTGACCGGTACGCAGGTAGTCGATGAACTGTTCGATAATGGCGTTGCACTCTTCGATATCTTTATTAATCGATTCGGCCAGGTAGCCATCCTGCTCGCTCATCATCTCGGTGGCGAGACGAATACGGGTCAGCGGCGTTCGCAAATCGTGGCTGACGCCCGCCATTAACAGCGTGCGGTCATCCGCCAGCTGCTTCACCCCGGCCGCCATCTGGTTAAAGGCGCGGGTCACCGATCGCACTTCTGACGCGCCATACTCGCGCAGCGGCGGCGGAATAATCCCGCGCCCGACCTGCAGAGCGGCGTGCTCCAGATCTACCAGCGGGCGGTTCTGGATGCGGATAAACAGCCAGGCACCGCCAATCGCCAGCAGCATAATCGCCAGGGTGTAGCGGAACAGCGGCGAGAAGTCGCCCTGATGAATCTCAGTCAGCGGCACCCGCACCCAGATATCGGGCGACAGCCAGGTTTTCAGCCAGACGACGGGCGAGTTTTTGTTAACCTCAACCCGCACATCGGTGGGACCGCCAAGCTGCTGGCCCATCTGCTCGCTCAGGAATTCATAGTGCTGCGCCCATCGCAATCCGCTCTCCTCTGCTGCTGCATTGGTGTAGAGCGAGATCCCCAGTTCGCGGTAGATTTCCCGGCGAAACGCCGGTGGCACTTCCAGCTGCGTGCCATCTTCCAGCTGCAACCGGTCGGTCATCAGCATACGAACTTCGTAAGCGAGCACCTTATTGAACTGTTGCAGGCTGGGAAGAATGGCGAAGTTCAGCACCACCAGATAGGTCGTTACCAGGCTGACAAACAGCAGGGTAACGATCAGCAGCAGGGTGCGGGCAAACGAACTGCGAGGCGAGAAGCGCAGTCGCTTCATGCTTTACTGCCGTCCGGCACAAAGACGTAGCCCAGACCCCAGACGGTCTGGATATAACGCGGATGCGCAGGATCCTCTTCCACCATGCGACGCAGGCGGGAGATCTGGACGTCAATCGAACGTTCCATGGCGCTGTATTCACGGCCACGCGCCAGGTTCATCAGCTTATCGCGAGACAGCGGCTCACGCGGATGGCTGACCAGTGCTTTCAGCACCGCAAACTCACCGCTGGTCAGCGGCATCGGCTCATCTTCACGGAACATCTCGCGGGTGCCGAGGTTAAGTTTGAACTTACCAAAGGCGATGATCGCCTCTTCCTGCGAAGGCGCGCCTGGCAGTTCATTGGCCTGACGGCGCAGCACCGCACGGATACGCGCCAGCAGCTCACGCGGGTTAAAGGGTTTAGGAATATAGTCGTCAGCGCCGATCTCCAGCCCCACGATACGATCCACCTCTTCGCCCTTGGCGGTCACCATAATAATCGGCATCGGGTTGCTCTGACTGCGCAGACGACGGCAGATAGAGAGGCCATCCTCGCCTGGCAACATCAGGTCGAGCACCATCAGATGAAAGGATTCACGGGTTAACAGACGATCCATCTGCTCGGCATTAGCGACACTGCGCACCTGAAAGCCCTGCTCGGTGAGATAGCGTTCAAGCAGTGCACGCAGACGCATATCATCATCGACGACCAGAATTTTGTAGTTCTCTTGCATTTTCAACTCCCAAAGGCGCTATTGCCTGAGCCAACATTGTTAAAAAAAGATGCCTTATAGTGACAGTCATTAATGGTTTATATTCTAGCCAAAATTGTTACAAAGCATATTAAACAGGAGCTTATATTTGATTTAAGGCGATTTCGGGTCAGTTTTAACGCGTCTGGCGCTGCCCGGCCCCTGTTACGGCAAATCTGAAAAAACGGCTCTGTTTCTCTGAATCGCTGGTGTCAGAAGCGGGCCAGTTTTTATTCGATGAACGAATTCAGCAAGTTAGCAGACAATTTGACTTAATGATCAGCCATCACTGTGGATAAGCTCCAGATAATCTACCTCAACAGCAGTCAGGCAGCATAATATTCTAGCAAACCTGCGTAACGCCCCACTCTCCTCTCGGATTAGTTTCAGCGGTGCCACCAGCAAGGCCAGTTGAAATTAAAGTCCGTTAAATCAATCAGTAAAGCCAACTTTTCGCCTTCTCCGTTTTCAACCAGACTGCTCAGGCAACATTCGATGTCTCAACGGGGATTACACACAATGAAAAAAACAATTTTACTGCTGAGCGCGCTGGCATTAAGCAGCGTCACTCCAGCTTATGCTGCCACAGCCACCGGTGAAGCAGCTGGCGCAGCGGCAACCACCACAGCACAAGGTAACTCTAACGCCATCGGTGTTGGCGCAGTCGCAGCCCTGCTGGGCGTTGCGCTGGCCACCATGGGCGGCGGCGGCGGTGACGGTCACAGCACCGGTACATCGACCACCACGGCGACTCACGCCGGTAAATAAGTATCACGACTTCTTTTACAGCTTCAGATTACTGGCTTCAGATTGTTGTTCAGCACCAACCCTTTCGCCGCCGGGGAAGTCAACGTGGGTTTTTAGCCTTTAAAAACCCTTTCCCCGCCCTTTTTTGCCGCGCCCCCTTTGTCTTACACTGTTCTTCTTTGGATCTCTCTGGCCGGTATAGCATGAAAACCCGACTCATTACCCGCGAAGGCTTCGATAAGCTGAAAGCAGAACTCGACTATCTCTGGCGTGAAGAGCGACCGGAAGTGACAAAAAAAGTCACCTGGGCTGCCAGTCTTGGCGATCGCAGTGAAAATGCCGATTATCAGTACAACAAAAAACGGCTGCGTGAAATCGACCGTCGCGTTCGCTATCTGACCAAAAGTCTTGAACAGCTGCGTATCGTTGACTATTCACCCCAGCAGGATGGCAAAGTCTTCTTTGGCGCCTGGGTGGAAATTGAAAACGATGAAGGCGACCTCAAACGCTTCCGCATTGTGGGCTACGATGAGATTTTTGGCCGCAAAGATTACATCTCCATCGACTCGCCCATGGCGCGGGCGCTGCTGAAAAAAGAGGTCGGCGATGCTGCCACCGTCGAGACGCCAGTGGGGCCGGCGCTGTGGTATATCAACGCGATTGACTACCCGCAATAACCCTTCAGATTATCGCTGAAAGCCGCCCGCGTCTCTGGCAATTTTAACCATCAATCCGTATAACTGTCGGCTATTTCTCAACCCGGAAAGCAAGACAATCCTGATGATGAAAGTTCTGAGCCAGATAATTGCCAGTGAGCTCAAGGCGCGTCCAGAGCAAGTTGACGCCGCTGTTCGCCTGCTGGATGAAGGGAATACCGTGCCGTTTATCGCACGCTATCGTAAAGAGGTCACCGGCGGGCTGGATGATACCCAGTTGCGCCAGCTGGAAACCCGCCTCAGCTATCTGCGTGAACTTGAAGAGCGACGCCAGTCGATTCTGAAGTCGATTGACGATCAGGGGAAACTCACTGACGACCTCGCCCGCGCGATCAACACCACCCTCAGCAAAACCGAGCTTGAAGATCTCTACCTGCCCTACAAACAGAAACGCCGGACGCGTGGACAGATCGCTATCGAAGCGGGTCTGGAGCCGCTGGCGGAGACGCTGTGGCAGGAGCCGTCTCACATTCCTGAGCAGCTTGCCGAACAGTATGTCGATGCCGACAAAGGCGTCGCCGACGTCCGTGCCGCGCTGGATGGTGCCCGCTACATTCTGATGGAGCGTTTCGCTGAAGATGCCGCGCTGCTGGCGAAGGTGCGTAATTACCTGTGGAAAAATGCCCATCTGGTGTCACGCGTGGTGGAAGGCAAAGAGGAAGCGGGCGCGAAGTTCCGCGACTACTTTGATCACCATGAAGCGCTGAGCGGCGTGCCGTCGCACCGTGCGCTGGCGATGCTGCGTGGCCGCAACGAAGGCGTGCTGCAACTGTCGCTGAATGCCGATCCACAGTTTGATGAAGCACCGCGTGAAAGCCACGGCGAAACGCTGATTGCTGAGCACCTGAACCTGCGCCTGAATAACGCTCCTGCCGACAGCTGGCGTAAAGCGGTGGTGAGCTGGACGTGGCGCATCAAGGTGATGCTGCATCTGGAAACGGAGCTGATGGGCACGGTGCGCGAACGCGCAGAAGATGAAGCGATTAACGTCTTTGCCCGCAACCTGCACGATCTGCTGATGGCCGCTCCCGCCGGTATGCGCGCCACCATGGGGCTGGATCCGGGCCTGCGCACCGGCGTCAAAGTGGCGGTGGTCGATGCCACCGGCAAGGTCGTCGCGACCGATACCGTCTATCCGCATACCGGCCAGACCGCGAAAGCCGCAGCCGCCGTAGCCGCACTCTGCATTAAGCATCAGGTTGAGCTGGTGGCGATTGGCAACGGCACCGCTTCACGTGAAACTGAGCGCTTCTTCCTGGATCTGCAGCAGCAGTTCCCGCAGGTCACGGCGCAAAAAGTGATTGTCAGTGAAGCTGGCGCATCTGTCTATTCGGCCTCAGAACTGGCGGCGCTGGAGTTCCCGGATCTCGATGTTTCGCTGCGCGGCGCGGTGTCGATTGCCCGACGTTTGCAGGATCCGCTGGCTGAGCTGGTGAAAATCGACCCGAAATCGATCGGTGTGGGTCAGTATCAGCATGACGTCAGTCAGAGCCAGCTGGCGAAGAAACTCGACGCCGTAGTAGAAGATTGCGTGAATGCCGTCGGCGTTGACCTCAACACCGCCTCGGTGCCGCTGCTGACCCGCGTGGCGGGCCTGACGCGCATGATGGCGCAGAACATTGTCGGCTGGCGTGATGAGCATGGCCGCTTCCAGAACCGTCAGCAGTTGCTGAAAGTGAGCCGCCTTGGGCCAAAAGCCTTTGAGCAGTGTGCGGGCTTCCTGCGCATCAACCATGGCGATAACCCGCTGGATGCCTCAACTGTGCATCCGGAAGCCTACCCAGTGGTGGAGCGCATCCTGGCCGCTACCGAGCAGGCACTGAGCGATCTGATGGGCAACGCAGGCAGCCTGCGTAATCTCAGCGCCCGCGATTTCATTGATGAACGTTTTGGTCTGCCGACCGTCACCGACATCATGAAAGAGCTTGAGAAGCCGGGCCGCGATCCGCGTCCTGAGTTTAAAACTGCACAGTTCGCTGAAGGCGTAGAGACGCTGAACGATCTGACGCCGGGCATGATCCTCGAAGGTGCCGTCACTAACGTGACCAACTTCGGTGCATTTGTGGATATCGGCGTGCATCAGGATGGCCTGGTGCATATCTCTTCGCTCTCCGATCGCTTCGTGGAAGATCCGCATCAGGTGGTGAAAGCGGGCGATATCGTCAAAGTGAAAGTGATGGAGGTCGATCTCCAGCGCAAGCGTATTGCCCTGACCATGCGTCTTGATGAGCAGCCAGGCGAAGGCAATGCCCGTGGTGGCGCGAAAAACGCTGCTCCGCGCGAGGAGAAACGTCAGAACACCGCGAAAGGTCGTCCGCGTCCGGTCAGCTCGTCAGCAGGTAACAGTGCGATGGGTGATGCGCTGGCTGCGGCTTTCGGTAAAAAACGCTAAGCTTTTCAGGGGGCCACTGCCTGGCCCCCTCTTCACACCCTTCTCCCCGGTTGAAAATCCCCGCCATCGCGCTACGCTAAAAAGACGCCTGTCATAAAAACAACACCTGCTGTGGCACCCAATTCACGATGGAAACGATCACCGATCTGATTGATAAGATTTATGCTGGCACATTTCCGGAGGCGACCTTTGCGCGCCTGCTGGCTGACATCGCCACCGCCCGCGAGGCCATTAAGCTGCCGCGCAAGGCACACTGGGATGAGCAGGATGTGGTGCTGATCACCTATGCCGATCAGTTTCGCGAAGCCGATAAACCCACGCTCAGCACCTTTTCCCGGTTCTATCAGCAGCACCTGCAATCCACGTTTCCGCTGGTTCACCTGCTGCCCTTTTTCCCCTGGTCTTCCGATGACGGCTTTTCGGTGATTGATTACCATCAGGTCGATCCGCTGTGCGGCGACTGGCAGGACATTGCGCGGCTGCATCAGGAAACCCGGCTGATGTTCGATTTTGTCTGCAACCATATGTCGGCACACAGCGCCTGGTTCAGCCACTTCCTGGCGCAGGATCCCGGCTGGGACGATTTCTTTATCAGTATGCCGCCCGCCACCGATCTCAGCGCCGTGACGCGTCCGCGCACCTCGCCGCTGCTGACGCCGTTTAAAATGGCGGATGGCGAAACCCGCTTTATCTGGACCACCTTCAGCGCCGACCAGATCGACCTCAACTTTGCCAATCCTGAGGTGCTGCTGCGCATGGTCAATGTGCTGCTCGACTACCTGAAACGCGGCGCTGACTATGTGCGTCTCGATGCGGTCGGCTACATGTGGAAAACGCCCGGCACGCGCTGTATTCATCTGGAAAAGACCCATCAGCTGGTGAAGCTGTTTCGCGCTATTGCCGACCAGGTTGCGCCTGGCACGGTGATTATCACCGAGACTAACGTGCCGCATCAGGACAACATCAGCTATCTGGGCAACGGGCACGATGAGGCGCAGATGGTCTATCAGTTTTCACTGCCGCCGCTGGTACTGCATGCGATTCACACCGGCTCGGCGCGCGCACTGCGGCAGTGGGCGAGCGCTCTGGATCTCAGCAGCAACGACACCACCTTTTTCAACTTTCTGGCGTCACACGACGGCATCGGCCTTAATCCGGCGCGCGGCATTTTGTCTGAAGTGGAGATTGTGGCGCTGGTGCGCGATCTGGCGCTGGAAGGCGCGCTGGTCTCCTATAAAAACAACCCTGACGGCACCACCAGCCCCTATGAAATCAACGTCACCTATCTGGATGCGCTCAACCGTGAAGATGACGATGACGCCACGCGGCTGAAACGTTTTTTGCTGGCCCATGCGATTCTGCTGGTCTTTCCCGGCGTGCCTGCCATCTATATCCAGAGCATTCTGGGTGGTCGTAACCATTACGATGGCGTGCGCGCCGCCGGACACAACCGGGCGATTAATCGGCAGAAGTATGATTTACAGCAGATTGAGGGAGATCTGGCGGGCGGTAACTGGCTGCGCCAGCAGGTCTATACCCGGCTCGGGCAACTGATTCAGCTGCGTCGTCGTCAGCCTGCGTTTCACCCGGATAATCCGATGACGCTTTATGAGAGCGAAAACGCCGTGCTGGTGCTCAGACGTCATCAGCCAGAAAGCGGCGACGGGCTGCTGTGCGTGTTTAATCTCAGTGGACGGTCAGTGGAGACGCAATTACCGGTGGCGCATACGTTGCAGGATGTGGTGAGCGGAGAGAAAATTGATGGCACCCAGCCGGTTAAGCTGGATGCCTGGCAGTTCATGTGGCTACGTTAATTACTTGTAGACTTCAGCCGTTGCGCTGAATTTGCCGTGTTCGCGACCGGCGATCACCAGGTAATATTTACCGCCTTTTTCGTCAGCGAGCTGCGACAGCACTTTTTTAGCATCCATTGGCGAGGTGGTTTCCGCCGTGGTGTTAACGGTGCCGATCTTCTGCAGGTTCATTGTCTTAACTTCTTCTTTGGTGACTTCTTTCGCTGCCATCGCAGAAAATGAAATCGCGCCCATCATCATTGAAGCCACAACCCATTTAAAAACCTTCATTATGTTTACCCTCATTCATGATCCATTGTGAGATGTAAGCAGCCGCTAAACGCGTAAGGCAGTATGGAACGGCATAGTCATTTCCATGACTAATCACATAAAATTGCAACGGCCTCGCTCACAGAGAGAAGTATTGCTGCTGTCTGCGATTTTGCCAGTTCAAAGCGTCATTATCACGGCAGATTACTGATAAAATTAACAATATGCTGGCAAAAGCGCTCAGGATGGGAAATAAAAGGCGCATGTGCGGCTTTTTCGATAACCACTGAGGGCGATGCTGGCAACATTTCATCTATCTCCGCCGCAATCCGGCGCGGCACCAGTCCATCTAACGCGCCATAGAGTCGCAGGAACGGCAGCGTAATTTGCGGTAACGCGTCGCGCAGATCGACCTGGCGCAGAATCTCCAGCCCGCCATCCAGCACCGCCACCTCCGGCATCGGCTGCGACAGCACCACCTCTTTCAGCTGCCGCGCATCGGCGCGAGCCGTTTCGGTACCCAGCGTCTGCAGCGCCAGAAAGCGCTCCACCGTGCGCTGGAAATCGTTGCTGAGCATCTGCTGAAAGTTCTGCAGCGTCTCCGGTTTAATGCCGGGCCAGCTCTCTGTGGCGGTGAAACAGGGCGACGAGGCAACGGTGATCAATGCAGCCAGTTTTTCTGGCGCACTCAGCGCCAGCTGCGTCGCCACCAGTCCGCCCAGCGACCAGCCCACCACAATCGACTGCGGTGGCAGCGCAGGCAGCAATTGCGCTGCCATCTGCTCCAGCGTCAGCGCACCGAAATGCTGGCTGCGGCCATAGCCGGGCAGATCGACCAGATGCAGGCGATAGTGCGCGCTGAGTCGCGGAATGATGCTTTGCCAGACTTCGGCATTCAGTCCCCATCCGTGCAGCAGCACAAGATCGCGTTTTCCTTCTCCGCAGGTGTGCCAGTAGAGCGACGTCATCAGTTACTATCCCGAAAATGATAAGGAGGTCGCTATGCTAGCAATGCCCGCCCTGTGTTGGCTATGCCGGATGCCGTTGCGGATAGCCCGGCACGGCATCTGCAGCTTATGTCTGCGCGGATTACCGCCGTTACCGCTGCTCTGTCCACGCTGCGGATTGCCGGCAGGTTCACCAAAGGTCGCCTGCGGCCGCTGCCAGCTTAAACCGCCCGCCTGGCAGGCGCTGGTCTGCGTCAATGACTATTGTCCGCCGTTCAGCCAGTGGGTTAACCAGCTTAAATTTTCTCACATAACCGCACTCAGGGTGATGCTGGCGCGGCTGCTTTTGCTAAGCTGGCTTAATGTTTACCGGCGTGGCAGTGTGCCGCGTCCCGATCTGCTGCTGCCGGTTCCGCTGTATCGGCGACGACGCTGGCAGCGTGGCTTTAATCAGACGGTATTGCTGGCCGCACCGCTGGCGCACTGGCTGGGATGTGAATGGCGCGAAGGTCTTTCCCGCAAACGCGGGGGCGCATTACAGCATCAGCTCAGCGCCCGCCAGCGCCGCACCAACTTACGGGGTGCTTTCTGCCTTGAAATGGTGGTGCAGGGACGCCATATCGCTCTGCTGGATGACGTCATTACCACCGGCAGTACGGTAGATGAAATCAGCCGCCTGTTAATGGCCCAGGGTGCCGCCAGCGTGCAGGTCTGGTGCCTGTGCCGTACCTTGTAGAGCGTCTTTGATGGGCGTATTATAACCAACTAAATTAGTCAACTATTGAGCAATCGACATGATCCGAATTACTGACTCTGCCCAGGAACATTTTTCTAAACTGCTATCCAAACAAGAAGATGGCACCCAGATTCGCGTATTCGTGATTAACCCGGGTACGCCAACAGCCGAGTGTGGCGTCTCTTACTGTCCGCCCGATGCCGTTGAAGCTACTGACACCGAACTGAAGTTCGAAAAGCTCTCTGCTTACGTTGATGAACTGAGCAAGCCGTATCTGGAAGATGCTGAAATTGACTTCGTTACCGACAATCTTGGTTCACAGCTGACGCTGAAAGCGCCGAATGCCAAAATGCGTAAAGTCTCTGATGATGCGCCAATGGTTGAGCGCGTTGAGTATCTGCTTCAGGCGCAGATCAACCCACAGCTGGCCGGCCATGGCGGTCGCGTGTCGCTGATGGAGATCACCGATGAGGGCTACGCCATTCTGCAGTTTGGCGGCGGCTGTAACGGCTGTTCGATGATCGACGTGACCCTGAAAGATGGTATCGAGAAAGAGCTGCTGGCCGCCTTCCCGGAACTCAAAGGCGTGCGGGATATTACTGAGCATCAGCGCGGTGAACACTCGTTCTACTGATGAATAAGCGGGGTTTGCAGTCAGAATCTGCCCTCTCCGCTGAGAGATCGAGCCTGCTCAGGGAACGCGGTCAGATCGGAAAGACGCAAAATCCGTCATCCCTGACACGCTCGGCCCGCGCCATCCCTGACGCGGGACGCTTTCCTCCTCTGCCCGCGCTCCCTGCGTGTTGAGTTGAGCAGTTGCTGCCAGATTTATTCTGATCAAGTTTTATCATCGGTCAGAAACGGCAGCCTGGCTGCCGCGCTTCTGTTATTGCCCTTTCTGTCCTGACTGACGCTGCTGGCTGACCACCTTCAGCAGTGCATTCACTTCTTTGTCCGCAAAGATCTCCTCCAGCGTTTTGCTCAGCTTGCGTCGCCAGTTAGGGTACTGCTCCACCGTGCCCGGGACGTTGACCGGCGTGGTCATGCCAAGCCAGTCCTCAGGCTGCAGGCCAAGCAGCGCACTGTCGGTATCCGCCAGGAAGCGATGTATTGCCCGATTCAGCGCAGGCGTCATGGTGAGCCTCTCTGCCTTCTTCTGGCTGCGTGCCGGTAAGGCACCCGCCTGATGCAGCGCATCCAGCAGCGCCTGCTTCTGCGCGGCGCGCTGCTGATGTAACGCTTTCACCGCATCGCCAGGATAGAGGCCAATCTTCTCCCCCAGCGCCAGGTCGCCCTGCTCCCAGAAGCCGGTCAGCGTAGGCAGATCGTGCGTGCTGGCGCTGGCGATAGACTGGCGCGGATAGTCCTGCGGCGCGCGATAGCGCTCATCCTTCTCCTGCTCAAACCAGAGCACCTTCCATGAAAAGACGCCACTTTTACGCAGCAGGCTGACAATCTCCTGGGGCACAGTGCCAAGGTCTTCACCAATCACCATGCAGCGCAGCCGGTGGCTCTCCAGCGCCAGGATAGCCAGCAGATCGTTGACCGGATAGGCCACATAGGCGCCTTTATCCGCCGTCTCCCCGGCAGGCACCCACCACAGACGCAGCAGTGACATCACATGGTCGATGCGCAGCGCGCCGCAGTCGCGCATGTTGGCGCGCAGCATGTCGATAAATGGCTGGTAGCCGCGCGCCTTCATTACATGCGGATCCATCGGCGGTAAGCCCCAGTTTTGTCCCAGCGGACCGAGACGGTCAGGCGGCGCACCTACCGAGGCCTTGAGGCGGTAAAGCTCCGGGTCGTGCCAGGTTTCCGCGCTGCCTTCCGCCACGCCCACTGCCAGGTCACGATAGAGTCCGACGCTCATGCCCAGCGCCTGACTGTGCGTCCAGCAGCCAGAGAACTGCTGCTGCGCCAGCCATTGCAGCCATTGCCAGAAGGCGATCTCCTCTTCATGCTGTGCACACCACTGCTGCACCTCCGGCAACTGGCTGTTGCGCCACCCTTCCGGCCACGCAGGCCAGCCGCCCTGCTGCGCCTTGTCTGCCCGCCGCTCCAGCTGTATGCCGTCGTAGGCGGCCTGATAACGCAGGCTGTCGCCGCCTTCATGCACAAAGGCCGCCCAGGATTGATGCTCTTCGCTCTGGCTGTCTCGCGTCTGAAAGTGTGCCCAGGCGTGCCGCAGCGCAGCGAGCTTAAGCGCCATTACGGCCTCGTAGTCAACCAGCTCCGCCTCACGCGCTTTGGTCAGCGCCTTCCGGGTTCTGGCGCTTTTCCACCACTTCTGTGCCGCCGCGCTTTGCTGAAAATCGGCCACCTGACTGACGTCGATATAGATTACGTTCAGCCAGCGGCGCGACGACGGGCTGTACGGACTGGCGAAACCGGCGCTGGCGGGATAGAGCGCATGCAGCGGATTCAGCCCGACGAAATCGCCACCGCGTTCAGCCAGTTGCACCAGCAGCTGGTCGAGATCGCCGAAGTCGCCGATGCCCCAGTTCTGTTCAGAACGCACGGTGTAGAGCTGCACCAGCGCACCCCAGCGTTTTTCCCCCGCCTCCAGCGCCGGAGGCAGATAGCAGCGGCGCGGCGCGACGATAATCCGCGTCTGCCAGCTTTTTTTGCCCTTACTGAGTGTGAGCTGGTGGTACCCCTGCGCCAGCGGGCCAGGCAGTGTAAAAGGCTCACTGGCGGTTAACTCGCCGCTGTGCTGTTTGCCGTTTTCAGTCTGCAACTGCCAGCGGTAAACGCCGCTGCCCTGTGGCGTCAGCTGTCGCTTGCCACTGCCGCTGAACACCGCGACCGGCGGCAGCGGCGATTTTTTTGCGTCCTGCGGATCATCCATCACCGCCAGCAGCGCCTGCAGGGTCTCATCGCTGATCGCCTCTTTCTCGCCATTGACGTTGATGTAGTCCAGTGAAATTCCCGCGGCACGGGCGGCCTGACCGAGTGAATGTTGCTTCATTGCTGCTCCTTAGCGCGGTGCCTGCCAGATACGTTGCTGATAGTCACGAATTGACCGGTCCGAACTGAACATGCCGGTTCGTGCCGTATTGAGGATGGCGGCGCGGGTCCAGCCTTCCGGGTCGCGCCACAGGGCTTCCACCCGTTGCTGCGCCTCGATGTAGGCCTGGAAATCGGCCAGCACCAGCCAGGGATCGCCATGTTTCGTCAGGCTCTCCAGCATCAGGTCAAACGCATGTTTATCCCCGTTGCTGAATTTGCCCTTCTCCAGCGATTTCAGTAGATCGTCCAGCGGCTTGTTCTGCTTACGCACCTTTTTCGGGTTATAGCCTTTCGCCTTGAGCGCTTTGACCTCATCCACGGTGTGACCAAAGATAAAGATATTCTCCTCACCCACCTGTTCGGCAATCTCGACATTGGCGCCATCCAGCGTGCCAATCGTCAGCGCACCGTTCAGTGCCAGCTTCATGTTGCCGGTGCCGGAAGCTTCATATCCGGCGGTGGAGATCTGCTCTGAGAGATCGGCCGCCGGGATCATCAGTTCGGCCACGGTGATGCGGTAGTCCGGGATAAACACCACTTTAAGTCGGTCACCGACGCGTGGATCGTTGTTCACCACCTCCGCCACCTTGTTAATGGCGTAAATGATATTTTTGGCGAGGTAATAACCCGGCGCGGCTTTGGCACCGAACAGGAACACCCGTGGCGTAAAGGTGACATCCTCCGGGTTATGACAGATTTTCTGATAGCAGTAGAGGATATGCAGCAGGCTGAGGTGCTGGCGCTTGTACTCATGCAGCCGTTTGATCTGCACATCGAACAGCGCGGCCGGGTTCACGATAATCCCCGTGTGGCGGGCGATATACTCCGTAAGCTGCGCTTTGTTCTGCTGTTTGATGCTGCGATAGCGCTGACGAAACGCCTGATCGTCGGCATAGGCCTCCAGACCGCTTAACGCCTCAAGGTTATTGGCCCACTCGGTTTTCAGCGTCTCATCAATCAGCCCGGCCAGCGCCGGATTACACTGCTTCAGCCAGCGGCGCGGCGTGATGCCGTTGGTGACGTTGTGGAATTTCTGCGGCCAGAGCTGGTGATATTCCGGGAAAAGATCGCTGACCACCAGGCTTGAGTGCAGCGCCGCCACGCCGTTGACCGCAAAGCCGCTGACGACGCAGAGATTCGCCATCCGCACCTGACCGTCAGCGACCACCGCCAGCTTGTGCCACATCGCTTTGTCATCCGGCCAGCGTTGCTTCACCTGCTTTTTCAGCCGCTGGTTGATCTCTTTGATGATCAGCATATGGCGCGGCAGCAGACTGCGCATCAGCTTCTCATCCCAGCGCTCCAGCGCCTCCGGCATCAGCGTGTGGTTGGTGTAGGCAAACAACCGGCTGGTGATCTGCCACGCCTCATCCCAGCTCAGCTGATGCTCATCCAGCAGCACGCGCAGCATCTCCGGGATGGCGATGGTGGGATGTGTATCGTTAAGCTGAATCACTTCGAAGTCAGGCAGGCTGTGAATACTGCGTCCCGCCAGATGGTGACGACGCAGGATATCCGCCACCGCACAGGCGCACTGGAAATATTGCTGCATCAGGCGCAGCCGCTTGCCGGCCTGATGGTTGTCATTGGGATAGAGCACTTTGGTCAGTTTTGCCGCCTCGATGCCCGGCTGCTCCGCCTGCAGAAAATTGCCGTCATTAAACGCCGTGAGATCAAAAGGATGCGCACTCACTGCCTGCCACAGACGCAGCGGCAGCGTCACGCCGTTGCGGTAGCCGGTCACCGGCAAATCCCAGGCCTCACCGCGCAGCGTAAAATCGGGCAGCCAGCGTACGCCGCCGTTTTCCTGCTTTTCTACCCGGCCACCCATCGCGACTTCCACATCCAGCGCCGCGTTGTGGCGGAACCAGGGATAGCGCTCACGCTGCCAGTCATCGGGCGCTTCAATCTGCTGGCCATCATCGAAAGACTGGCGGAACAGGCCGTACTGGTAGTTCAGTCCGTGGCCGGTGGCGGACTGCCCCACCGTTGCCATCGAATCCATGTAGCAGGCGGCCAGTCGTCCCAGCCCGCCGTTACCCAGCGCCGGGTCGACCTCCTGCTCCAGCAGTTCCGTTAAATCGAACTCGTGCTCAGCCAGCGCCGCTTTGACGTCGTTATACCAGCCAAGATTGAGCAGGTTGTTGCCGGTCAGACGGCCAATCAGAAACTCCATCGAGAGGTAATTAACGTGACGCTGCTGCACAGCCGGACGCGGTGCCGGTTGTGCGTCCAGTAGCTCCGCCAGCGCCGCGCTGACCGCCTGCCACGCCTGGTGCGGGGTCATCTGCTGGACGGAACGGAGACTTAACTGTTGCCACTGGCGGGTAAAGGCGGCATTAAAACGGGCTTTATTAAATTTTTGCTGCGGCATATCACTCCCTTCTGTTACGCAATGAGGTGAAGCAAAAATAGAAAGCGCACGGGCTGGCAACCGGGTGCCAGCAACCGTTAAGTAAAGACGGGAGTGAGGAAAAAAGCGACAGCAATCAAAGAAAAACGCCAGCCGGGAGGCTGGCGTGGCAGGAATCAGCAGAGTTCGAGGTGAACCTCATGCTGCTCAATCACCTTCATTACGCTGGCAGGCGGCGTTTTGTCCGTGTAGAGGTAGTCAAGCAGACTCATGTTGCCGAGGTTGACCATGGCGTTACGGCCAAACTTCGAGTGATCCACCACCAGCATCACGCAGCGTGAATTTTCAATGATGGCACGCTTGGTGCGGACTTCGTGATAGTCAAACTCCAGCAGCGAACCATCCATATCGATGCCGCTGATCCCCAGAATGCCGTAGTCGAGCCGGAACTGAGAAATAAAGTCGAGCGTCGCTTCACCCATTACCGCGCCATCGCGGGTCCGCACTTCACCACCCGCGATAATGACCCGGAAATCGGGTTTATCCATCAGCAGCATGGCGACGTTAAGGTTATTGGTGACCACGCGCAAATCGCTGTGGTTGAGCAGCGCATGCGCCACCGCTTCCGGCGTGGTGCCGATATCGATAAACAGCGTGGCACCATCCGGGATCTGGCTGGCCACGCGCTGGGCAATCCGCGCTTTTTCCGCTGACCACATCATTTTACGGTCGTGCCAGGCGGTATTCTCAGAGCTGGAGGGAAGCGCCGCGCCGCCGTGGTGACGCTGAATTTTGTTCTGATCGGCCAGATCGTTGAGATCGCGACGAATGGTTTGCGGGCTGACCTCAAAATGATCCACCAGCTCCTCAGTACTGACATATCCCTGACGACGGACTAAATCGATAATCGCGTCATGACGTTGCGTCTGCTTCACGTTCCTCTCCTGTTAACCCGCATAATCCTGTCTAACGACGCGTGACTTTACGCGTATCCACCAGCGCCATCGCCAGTCCGACCACCAGACCGGCGACGTGCGCCGCGTTGGCAATAGCCAGACCAAAGACGCCAAACCAGCCAATCACCAGCCAGACCAGCGCAAAACCGATCAATCCCCGTTCAAGATAGACGCCACTGTCGGGATCGCGCTCCCCGCGCAGCCAGCAGTAACCCATCAGGGCATAGACCACGCCCGACAGGCCACCAAACCAGATGCCGCTGAACTTCGCCTGCAGCCAGCCGCTGAGCAGAGCCGAAATCAGCAGGATGACAAAGAGTTTGCCGCTGCCAAGTCGCTTCTCAACCGCGCCGCCCAGATACCACCACCACATCAGATTAAACAGAATGTGCAGCAGTGAAAAGTGCAGCAGCGCATGGCTGAACCAGCGCCAGACCTGAAGATGCTGATCGGCATCCGGCCAGGAGAGCCAGGCCATCACGGTGCGATCGCCCATGACCTGCATCAGAATAAATATCGCGATACAGAGCACCATCAGCGTCATGGTCAGCGGACCGGCACGCTCACGGATATTCGCCCAGATATTGCTGCGCTCATAGCGCAGGCCACTGTCAGTTTTTCCGCTGTGCCAGCTGGCGGCCTGATAACGCGGATGGTTAGGGTCGTGCAAAAACTGCTGAAGTTCGTTTTCGACCAGTGAAATCTTGCTCTCATCATCCAGCATGATGACGTAGTGATTTTCATGCTCAATACGCAGCGTGATGCCCCGCGTCGCCATGTAGTCAACAAAGGCCTGCGCCATGCGGGGCTGATTAAATTGGGTAATGCGCATCAGTAACTCTCCATGTGACGAGCGGCAATCTATTCGCTGCCGAGGGCAACCTGCTGAGGAAAGGCAGCACGCCAGGCATCAAAGCCGCCATCAATGCTGTACGCCGCGCTGAAGCCCTGTCCCAGCAGATATTGTGCCGCGCTTTTGCTGCTGTTGCCGTGATAGCACATCACCAGCACCGGCAGGCTGTGATCGGCGCCGCTGACAAAATCGCTGAGGTTGCTGTTGGTCAGATGCAACGCACCCGCCGCATGACCCAGGGCATAACTTTGCGGATCGCGGATATCTACCAGCAGCGCACCCTGCGCCAGACGCGCCTGCGCCTGCTGCACATCAATACATTCGAACGTTTCCATGGGATCTCTCATAACAGCGTCACAATAGCGCGTAGTGTAACCCGAGAATCCACGCCGATAACCTGACAATCGTTACGGCTATCGGTTTTTTTGGTGGGCAGAATGTTAGCTATATCACGCAAAAATGTTTTTACCTGGTTAAAAGCTGGCGTCAATGTTGGTTTGCGATTATGATTATGCTCGAAAACGAACATTAGTGAACTATTCCGAACATCGGAGGAGATGACGTGGAAACCAAAGACCTGATCGTGATCGGCGGCGGCATCAACGGTGCCGGCATTGCAGCAGACGCTGCAGGACGCGGACTGTCGGTGTTAATGCTGGAGGCGCGGGATCTGGCTTGCGCGACCTCCTCTGCCAGTTCAAAACTGATTCACGGCGGCTTGCGCTACCTTGAACATTACGAATTCCGTCTGGTCAGTGAAGCACTGGCCGAGCGTGAAGTGCTGCTGAAAATGGCTCCGCATCTGGCGTTCCCGATGCGCTTCCGTCTGCCGCATCGTCCGCATCTGCGTCCGGCGTGGATGATCCGTACCGGCCTGTTTATGTATGACCATCTTGGCAAGCGTACCAGTCTGCCAGGCAGTAAAAGTTTGCGATTTGGCGCGGATTCGGCCCTGAAGCCGGAAATTACGCGCGGATTCGAATATTCTGACTGCTGGGTCGATGATGCCCGCATGGTGGTACTGAACGCACAGGAAGTCGTGAAGCGTGGCGGCGAAGTCCGTACCCGCACCCGCGTGACCCGTGCCTGGCGTGAAGGCGGCCTGTGGAAGGTCGAAGCGGAAGATGTCGACAGCGGTAAAACCTTTACCTGGCAGGCGAAAGGCCTGGTCAATGCTGCCGGCCCGTGGGTCAAACAGCTGTTCGACGACAGCCTGAAGCTGAAATCGCCTTACGGTATTCGCCTGATCAAGGGCAGCCACATCGTGGTGCCACGCGTCCATACCGAAAAGCAGGCTTACATTCTGCAGAACGAAGATAACCGCATCGTGTTTGTCATCCCGTGGATGGATGAGTTCTCTATCATCGGTACCACCGACGTCGAGTACAAAGGCGATCCGAAAAACGTCAATATTGATGACAGCGAGACCGACTATCTGCTGAAAGTGTTCAACGGACACTTTAAAAAGCAGCTGACCGCTGACGATATCGTCTGGTCCTATTCCGGTGTCCGTCCGCTGTGTGATGACGAATCCGATTCGCCACAGGCTATAACCCGTGATTACACCCTGGATGTGCGCGACGATAATGGTCAGGCTCCGCTGCTGTCGGTGTTTGGCGGCAAGCTGACCACCTACCGTAAGCTGGCAGAACATGCGCTGGAGAAACTGGCGAAGTACTACCCGAACGCGGGCCCGGCATGGACGAAGAACTGCGTGTTGCCAGGCGGAAATATCTCCGGCACCCGTGAAGATTATGCGGCCAGCCTGCGTCGTCGCTATCCGTTTATCAGTGAAAATATGGCGCGCCACTTCTCGCGCACCTACGGCAGCAGCACTGAAACCCTGCTGGCTGGCGCGAAAAGCCTGGACGATCTGGGCGAGAACTTCGGTCACGAGTTTTACGAAGCAGAATTACGCTACCTGGTGCAGCATGAGTGGGTTCGTGAGCTGGATGATGCTATCTGGCGTCGTACCAAACAGGGCATGTGGCTGACCAAAGAGCAGCAGGCGCGAGTCACCGAGTGGCTGGCAGCGAAAGCTAAACCCGCCCTGTCGCTGGCATCATAAACGGACAGTAACTAACTAAAGAATCAGAAAGCAGGCTTCGGCCTGCTTTTTTTATGTCTGCGATAGCGGGTCGGTGAATCCGGGTGCTGATCCAACAGGTTGCGCTTTTCAGCGTGCAGCAGAGTTTATTTTTGTACGACGAACTTTTTATTAAAAATGCCAGGCTCAAACCATTTTTTATACAGAAATCCGTTTATGCGATCACATTTTTGGTCAGCGCCTAAACTCAACTCTTTCTGCTTCGCATATCAAAACGTTCACATCCTATTGTTACTGTAAATATAACGTTCAGGCTTTTTGCTTAATTGAACGACGTCATCAGAAAGCACAAACTTTCCTCAGTAAAAACGAAACAACCGTTATTTTAATCAGGAGGTTGAAATGAACACAGGCCAAACGCCTGCCCGGGAATGGAACACGCGCCGCAGTGAAAAAGCGCGTCGTCTGGCATCCTTCCCTGTTGATGGCAAAGTCATTCCTACTGAAAGAGCTGTAGAAGCATTTGAAAAACTGATTGCACCGGGCGACCGGGTGGTACTGGAAGGGAATAACCAGAAGCAGGCCGATTTTTTATCATGTACCCTGGCTGAGGTTAATCCGGCGATAGTACACGACCTGCATATGATTATGCCGAGCGTGGGTCGCAGTGAGCATCTGGATATTTTCGAAAAAGGCATTGCGCGTAAACTCGACTTCTCTTTTTCCGGTCCGCAAAGTCTGCGTATTTCTCAGTTGTTAGAAGATGGTCAGCTGGAAATAGGCGCAATCCACACCTATATCGAACTCTATTCCCGCCTTTATGTCGATCTGAGTCCAAACGTCGCGCTGATTGCCGGTTATAAAGCTGACCGCAAAGGCAACCTTTACACCGGCCCGAGTACTGAAGATACGCCTGCCCTGGTGGAAGCCGCCGCGTTCCGTGACGGTATCGTGATTGCCCAGGTAAATGAGCTGGTCGATGACGAGACCGACCTGCCCCGCGTCGATATTCCCGGCTCCTGGATCGATTACATCGTCGTAGCCGATAAACCTTTCTTTATCGAACCGCTGTTTACCCGCGATCCGCGCCTGATTAAACAGGAACATATCCTGATGGCGATGATGGCGATTAAAGGCATTTACGCCGAACATCAGGTGCAGTCACTTAACCACGGTATCGGTTTTAACACCGCCGCGATCGAACTGCTGCTGCCTACCTACGGCGAACAACTCGGCCTGAAAGGCAAAATCTGTAAGCACTGGACCCTTAACCCGCATCCGACGCTGATCCCGGCGATTGAGAGCGGCTGGGTTGAAAGCGTGCACTGCTTCGGTGGCGAACTGGGCATGGAAGAGTACATTCGCGCCCGTCCCGATATCTTCTTCACCGGCAGCGACGGCTCTATGCGCTCTAACCGCGCCTTCTGTCAGCTGGCAGGTCAGTATGCGGTGGATATGTTTATCGGTGCCACCCTGCAGGTCGATGGCCTGGCAAACTCCTCAACCGTGACCCGCGGTCGCCTTTCCGGTTTCGGCGGTGCGCCTAACATGGGCCACGATCCGCACGGCCGACGTCATGCTACGCCTGCATGGCTCAATATGATCACCGAACCGGACCCGATGCAGCGCGGTAAAAAACTGGTGGTTCAGATGGTGGAAACCTTCCAGGCCGGTGCCAAACCGACCTTTGTTGAAACGCTTGATGCCGTTGAAGTGGCGAAATCGACCGGTATGCCGCTGGCACCCGTGATGATCTATGGCGATGACGTCACCCACGTGCTGACCGAAGAGGGTATTGCCTATCTCTATCGCGCGGAAAGCCTTGAAGAGCGCCGTGCGATGGTCGCTGCGGTAGCCGGCATCACCGATATCGGCCTTGGCGTCGATGCGGCACGCGTGGCGGCTCTGCGTAAAAGCGGCAAAGTGGTCTATCCGGAAGATATGGGCATTCGTCGTTCAGATGCGACCCGCTCACTGCTCGCCGCCAGCAGCGTCTCTGACCTGGTGGAATGGTCGGGTGGTCTTTATAACCCACCGGCAAAATTCCGGAGCTGGTAATGAAACTTCTGTCGCAGACTCAAACCGAGGCGCAGGCCAGCCAGCTGGCGACGATTGCGCGCGATTGTCTGACCGATGAAGCGCGGCTAAGCCCCAAGCCGGGTCTGGTAGACAGTCGGGGGAACGGCGCGCATCAGGATCTGACGCTGGCGCTGATGGAGCGTTCCGCTCACAGCCTTGTGCCGACCTTTCTGGCGCTGGCCCGTCACAGCTGGCTGCGTCCTGCTGATATTGCCCTGCGTGAAACGGTGGGTCGGCTGGGCCGTGACGGTGAACAGCAGATGATGGCGGCAACCGGCGGCGTCAACACCCATCGGGGTGCGATCTGGGCGCTGGGACTGCTGGTCAGTGCTGCAGCCATGCACGGTGGCGCGGCCAGTGCCGACCAGCTGACCCGCACCGCAGCCGCGCTGGCCAGCCTGCCCGACCGCGCCGCGCCAAAACTGTTCAGCAAAGGGTTAAAAGCGACGCATCGCTATCAGGTGCCCGGCGCACGCGAAGAGGCGCAACAGGCGTTTCCTCACGTGATGAAGCTGGCGCTGCCACAACTGATGACCAGTCGTGCAACGGGTGCCAGTGAAAATGAAGCCCGCCTTGATGCGCTGATGGCGATCATGACCTCGCTCAGCGATACCTGCGTGCTGTCACGGGCCGGTATGACCGGACTGAAAGCGATGCAGCAGGGAGCACGCGCCGTGCTGCTGTCTGGCGGCTGTCGCACAGCAGGCGGTCAGAAGGCGCTGGCGCAGCTCGACCAGCGCATGCTGTCGCTAAACGCTTCGCCTGGCGGGGCCGCCGATTTGCTGGCCGCGACGCTGTTTATTGATCGGGTCTGTTCACCTGAACATTCTTATTTCTAGAGGCCATTATGGAACACATCACATTATCTTTACCTGCTAACCGCTCACTCAGCGGTAAAGCTCTGGCAGGGGTCGTTGGTTCCGGTGATATGGAAGTGCTGTACACCGCAACTGAAGGACAAACGCTTAGCATTGATATCACCACCTCACTGGATAACAGCGACGCCCGCTGGAAGGCGCTGTTTGACCGCCTGAATTTAACCAACGGTCTGCCTGCCGGAAAGCTGATTATTCACGATTTCGGCGCGACACCCGGCGTGGCGCGTATCCGTATTGAACAGGTTTTTGAGGAGGTGAGCCATGCGTAACGATGCCAGTTTTATTGAATTACGCGCCCGTGAGCGCGCCCGTGCACTGCTGGACGACGGCAGCTATCGCGAACTGCTGGATCCTTTCGAAGGCATCATGTCGCCGTGGCTGGCCCCGCAGGGTGTGGTGCCGCAGTCAGATGACGGCATGGTGGTGGCACGCGGCACGCTGAACGGGCAGCCTGCGGTCGTTATCGCCATTGAAGGCACCTTCCAGGGTGGCAGCATGGGCGAAGTCTCCGGTGCCAAAATGGCGGCGGCGCTGGAACTGGCAGCCGAAGACAACCGCAATGGAATACCCACTCAGGCGGTGCTCTGCCTGGAAACCGGCGGCGTGCGTTTACAGGAAGCAAATCTGGGGCTGGCGGCGATTGCCGATATTCATGCCGCGATTGTCGATCTGCGCCGCTATACCCCGGTTATCGGCATTATTGCCGGTACCGTCGGCTGCTTTGGCGGGATGTCCATCGCCGCTGCGCTGTGCAGCTACCTGATTGTGACGCGTGAAGCGCGCCTGGGGCTGAACGGTCCACAGGTGATTGAGCAGGAAGCGGGCATTGAAGAGTATGACTCGCGCGATCGTCCGTTTATCTGGAGCATGACCGGCGGTGAAATCCGCTACGCCAGCGGCCTGGTCGATGCGCTGGTCGGTGATGGCGTCAATGCGGTTAAAAGTGCGATGAATGACTTCATCGCCAAAGGCGTTCCGGCGCAGCACCGCAGCGATAAATATGCCGATTTCCTGCCACGTCTGACGCAGTTCGACACCCGTCAGCAGGCGGACACGGCGCAGATTAAACAGCTTTTCGCCCGGGAGGATAAATAATGACCCAGACAAACAGCCGCGGTGCAATCTGGCTGGAAAAACTTGCACCTGATGCGCAGCGCCTCAGCGGCCTGTGTGCCTCTGTCCAGGTGGCGGACGGTGAACTTAATGGTGAAAGCGTGCGCTTTATCGCCGTGGTGCCCGATGCACAAAACCACTATCCGCGTGCCGCGAGGGGCGAAGTCGGTCTGCTGGAAGGCTGGACGCTGGCGAAAGTGGTGAATGAAACGCTGGAAGAGGACAAGAACAGCGACGTAAAACGCCCGATTGTGGCGGTGATCGACGTACCGAGTCAGGCCTATGGCCGTCGCGAAGAGGCGTTCGGTATTCATCAGGCGCTGGCCGGGGCTGCAGGCGCTTATGCCAAAGCACGCCTTGCGGGTCATCCGGTGATTGGGCTGATTGTTGGCAAAGCGATGTCTGGCGCCTTTCTGGCGCACGGTTATCAGGCCAACCGCCTGATTGCGCTCAACGATCAGGGTGTGCTGGTGCACGCCATGGGTAAAGAGTCCGCCGCGCGTATCACGCTGCGTTCGGTGGAGGCGCTGGAGAAACTGGCGGCGACCATTCCGCCGATGGCCTATGACGTGAATAACTTCGCCACGCTGGGTCTGCTCTCCGATCTGCTGAACGTGCCCAATCCCGATGCACCTTCTGACGCCGATGTGGCGATGGTCGAGATCGCCTTGCAGAAAGCCATTAGCGATGCGCGTCAGGATCCCAGCCTGAAAAACCGGCTGGGCGCATCCAATCGCCACAGCTCCTCCCTGGTTCGCGAGCGGATGCGCGCAACCTGGTAATTAAATAAAAAAATAAACCTGCCGAAACCGGTCTGACGGGGCGCATTGCTAAGTGCGCCCCGGGGCAGTGGCCGTGTTCAGAATTATAAACATCGCTGTTAACAGAAAATTCTTTCTTAAATACAGGTGATTTATGATTTATATAATTGTTCATGCCCTTGCTCCGATTTTTGTCATCATGCTTCTGGGTTTCTGGGCCGGTAAGGCTGGAATGGTCAACAACAAAGACGTCTCTCTGCTGAATATTTTCGTCATGGATTTTGCACTGCCCGCCGCGCTGTTCAGTGCCACGGTACAAACGCCCTGGCCGGGCATCGTGGCGCAATGGCCGCTGATTGTGGTTATTACCGGCGCAATGTGGATTACCTATGGGGCTGTCTATTTCGCGGCTACAAAAGTTTTCAAAAAGTCACCGCAGGATGCGGCTGTGTTAACACTGACGGTGGCGCTGCCAAATTACGCCGCGCTGGGCTTGCCCATTCTGGCCAGCGTGCTGGGTGAAAATGGCGCCACCTCGCTCTCGGTAGCGGTCTCCATCGCCTGTGGTTCAGTGCTGCTTACACCGCTTTGCCTGCTGATTCTGGAACGTGAAAAAGCGTTTGCCGACGGCACCGAACACGGTTCAACCCTGACCATGCTGCCAATTCTGATGTGGCGTTCAGTGAAAAAACCGATCGTACTGGGACCGTTGATTGGCGTGGTGTTATCAGCGCTGGGCGTTAAAATGCCTGATCTGGTGCTGGCTGCCATCAAACCGCTGGGTCTGGCTGCTACCGCCGCTGCACTCTTCCTGACCGGTGTCATCCTGTCGGCACGCAAACTGAAACTCAACGCGGTGGTAGGCGTCGGCACGGTAACTAAACTGCTGATTCAGCCCTTTATCGCCTGGGGTCTGGTGCTGGCATTGGGTCTCAGCGGTCCGGTGGCCACTACCGCCATTCTGATGATTGCGCTCTCCGCCGGTTTCTTCGGGGTGGTGTTTGGCAACCGCTTTGGCGTGCAGTCGCCGGATGCAGAGGCTGTGCTGCTGCTCAGCTCTATTCTCTGTATTTTGTCATTACCGCTGTTCATTACGCTGACATCAGGAATGTAATATGAGCTCTGTACCGCGCCCCCACGATCTGCTCTGGCTGCGAGACGGCAACGCCTTAGCCGCCATCAGTGAGAGCTGGGTCAGTCAGTTCTGGCATCCCGGCCTTCCGGTCGTGGTGCGGCGCGACCGGAGCGAAACCGGGCTGATACCGGTGGGTGTGCGCGGCGAGCGCCGCGAACAGCGCGCCGCCGGATGGGTCAATACAGCGGATATCGTTCGCGTTGTCACACCGGAGATGCTGGCGGCGCGTGCGCAGTTGCTTGCCTCGCCGTTTACCGCTTATGCGCCGGTCGGCGCGGCGATTGCCCTCAGTGAGCACGACTGGCCGTGGCGCTGGGGTATTACCGGCAGTACCGGTTACGCACTGGCAACACAGCAACCCACGCTGCATGCCGCCAGCGATCTTGATTTAGTTATTCGCGCGCCAGAGCCGCTGGCGCGCGATGCGCTGCAACGCTGGCAGGCGCAAACCGACACGCTGGCCTGCCGGGTCGATACGCAGGTAGAAACGCCGTCCGGCGCGTTTGCCCTCAGCGAGTGGCTGCGTGAAGGCCGCGCGCTGGTTAAAACCGTTACCGGGCCGATACTGACCGCTTCACCCTGGAGCAGGGAGCTACAATGAAAATACTCTTTACCTTTCCCGGCCAGGGCACTCAGCGTGCCGGGATGTTACAGCACCTTCCCGACGGCGACGCCCTGTTAAACAGCGTGCGTGCAGTGCTGGGCGACGAGACTGACCAGCTCGACAGTGCCGATGCACTGCGCCACACGCGCGCCGTGCAGCTCAGTCTGCTGATTTGCGGTGTCGCCTGGGCGCGCGAGCTGATTCGCCGTGGGGTGAAACCCGATATCGTCAGCGGTCTGTCGATTGGCGCGTTTCCTGCTGCGGTGATTTCCGGCGCGCTGGATTTCAGTGATGCTTTGCGGCTGGTGGCACTGCGCGGCGATCTGATGGAGCAGGCTTATCCGGAGGGATATGGCCTGACCGCCATCACCGGCCTGACGCTGAGTCGTCTGGAAAAACTGCTGCCCGGCAGCAACACCTATATCGCCAACCTGAATGCGGAAACGCAGATTGTGATTGCTGGCCGCGACGAGGATATGGCGGTAGTCGCGCAGAAAGCGCTGGATGCCGGTGCCAGCAAAGCGATTAAACTCGCGGTGAGCGTGCCGTCGCACTGCGCGCTGCTGGATAAGCCCGCCGCAGAACTGGCGCGCGCGTTCGGGTCCGTCAGCCTTTCCCGTCCCCATTGCGCTTACCTCAGCGGTTCAACCGGACGCGTGATTTGGGAGCCGGAGAAGATTGCCGACGATCTTGCCTTTAATATGGCGCGTACGGTGCAGTGGAATGATGCGATGGTTTCAGCCAATCAGCGCGATGCCCGACTGGCGATTGAGATGCCGCCTGGCAATGTGCTGACCGGCCTGACGCTTCAGGCGGGCTGGCAGGGCGACGCGATTTGTCTGGAGCGCAACAGCGTTGAGGTTGCACTCCATCTGGTTAAACGGCTGAGTCAGTAAGGCTGCGGGCGTACATCCGCCCTTCTGCCGCCAGTGCCAGCAGGTCATTATCCCGTTCGCGGCGATGTGAGTAGACAATCGAGATCTGCTGACGCATCTGGTAAGGCTCAGCGAGCGTCAGCAGCTGAATGTTGTTTTCATACACCTTCTTCATCCGTCCCGGGATCAGTGCCAGGCCGACGCCCGCCTGCACCAGGCTTATCATCGAAAAGATGTCATTCACCTGGGTGACCATGCGCGGTTCAAATCCGGCTATCTGGAACGCCTCCTGCGAACCGGCATAGGTGGCAAACCCCTCAGCCAGCGAGACAAAATCACGGTCGGCATAATCACGCAGATCCACCGGACCGGCTCCGTCCCGCGTCTCACCGGCCGGTGTGGCCAGAAAGATCCTGTCCTCAAACAGCGGAATCACATCAAAATGCGCGTCGCTGAGTTCGCCGTCATCGGTGGCGATCAGAATCGCATCCAGCGCGTCATCTTCCAGCATATTCAGCAGCATTTGATTGGAACCCATGGTCAGATCAAGCTCCAGCGTGGGCCGACGCAGCTTCATGCCCATGATCAGCCGGGGAATGGTCTCCAGCGTCAGGGAGTAGAGCGTGCCAAGTCGCAGACGCCCTCCGCCGATGCCTGCGACTTTGCGCGCCTCTTCAATGCCTTTGCCCATCAGGGTGGTCACATCGCGACAGTAGTCCAGCAGCGTCCAGGCGGCAGGTAGCGGCACCAGGTTGCGGCCCTTGTGGATAAACAGCGGGCAGTCGATGCCCTCTTCCAGCGTATGCAGTGCGCGATGCACGCTGACGCTGCTCAGCGCCAGCGCTTCCGCCGTACGGGCGATATTGCCCTTGCTCATAAACATCATGAAGACGCTGAGTTTACGGAAGGTAATTTCCTGGTTGATGTTGTCACTCATTGCTGCTGTTGCCTGTAGGGTCATTTTGCTTTCCCGCATAGTAGCGATTCTCAGCCAGGGTGTAATGATCTGGCTCGCACAAGAGGCACTTACGGACGCAGAGGCGATAAGAGGCTGAACCTTCTGAAAGAGGAGCGGGATAGACGGTGAGCAAAGAGAGCACAGGAGAGTGCGGCCGATCCCTCGGCCGCAAAGAAAGTCAGAAACCTGACTGCACGCGCCTTACAACCTTACTGGCGAGATATTCCAGATCTCATCAGCGTACTCCTGAATCGTACGGTCCGACGAGAAGTAGCCCATTCCGGCGATGTTTTTAGCCGCGCGGCGTTGCCACTCATCCGGTTTACGGTAGAGCGCATCCACTTTATCCTGGGTATCCACATAGCTGCGATAATCCGCCAGCAATTGGTAGTGATCGCCGAAGTTGACCAGTGAATCGAACAGATTGCGGTAGCGGCCCGGATCCTGCGGACTGAACAGACCGGAAGCAATCTGAGTCAGCACCTGATGCAGCTCTTCATCCTTTTCATAATAGTCACGCGGGTTATAGCCCCCTTTACGCAGGGCTTCGACCTGCGGCGTGGTATTACCGAAAATGAAGATGTTCTCTTCACCGACGTGATCCAGCATTTCAACGTTGGCCCCATCCAGCGTACCGATGGTCAGCGCGCCATTCAGCGCAAACTTCATATTACTGGTGCCGGACGCCTCTGTCCCTGCGGTAGAGATCTGCTCAGAGAGATCGGCCGCCGGAATAATGATCTGCGCCAGGCTCACGCTGTAGTTCGGGATGAAGACCACCTTCAGTTTGTTCTTCACCTGAGGATCGTTGTTGATCACATTGGCGACATCGTTGATCAGATGAATGATGTGCTTGGCAACGTAATAGGCCGACGCCGCTTTACCGGCAAAGATATTGACGCGTGGCACCCAATCCGCCTGCGGATCGGCCTTGATACGGTTGTATCGGGTGATCACATGCAGCACGTTGAGCAACTGGCGTTTGTACTCGTGAATGCGCTTGATCTGCACATCAAACAGCGCGTTCGGGTCGAGCACCACGTCCAGATTCTTCGCCACCCAGTCGGCCAGCCGACGCTTGTTCTGATACTTGGCGACCGCCACTTTTTCAATAAACGCCGGATAGTCGATCTGCGCCTTCAACTCGCCCAGCTGGCTGAGATCGGTGCGCCAGTTGCGGCCAATCTCCTCATCCAGCACCTCTGACAGCGCCGGGTTCGCCAGCGCCAGCCAGCGGCGCGGAGTGACGCCATTGGTTTTGTTACAGAAGCGACCAGGGAACAGGCGGGAGAAATCGGCAAACAGCGACTGTACCATCAGGTTGGAGTGCAGCTCCGAAACACCGTTTACTTTGTGGCTGACCACCACCGCCAGCCAGCCCATGCGTATCCGGCGGCCATCGTTTTCGTCGATGATCGAAATGCGCGACAGCAGATCCAGGTCATCGGGATAGTGATCCTGAATGGTCTTAAGGAAGAAGTCGTTAATTTCAAAAATAATGCTGAGGTGACGCGGCAGGATCTTGCCGATCATATCAACCGGCCAGGTTTCCAGCGCTTCGGTCATCAGCGTATGGTTGGTGTAGGAGAAGACCTGACAGCAGACGTCAAAAGCGTTGTCCCAGCTGAATTTATGATCGTCGATCAGCAGACGCATCAGTTCGGGGATCGCCAGCACCGGATGGGTATCATTCAGGTGAATAGCGATTTTATCCGCCAGGTTGTCCCAGGTCTGATGCATCCGCCAGTGACGATTCAGAATGTCCTGCACCGTCGCGGAGACCAGGAAATATTCCTGACGCAGGCGCAGCTCGCGGCCTGAGTAGGTCGAATCATCCGGATAGAGCACGCGCGACACGTTCTCGGAGTGGTTTTTATCTTCCACCGCCGCAAAGTAGTCGCCCTGGTTGAACTTGCCGAGGTTGATTTCGTTGCTGGCCTGCGCGCCCCACAGCCGTAAGGTGTTGGTAGCGTCGGTGTCAAAGCCCGGAATGATCTGGTCATAGGCCATCGCCAGGATCTCTTCGGTCTCCAGCCAGCGCACTTTCGCGCCTTCGTGCTGGACGCGGCCACCAAAGCGCACTTTGTAACGGGTATTGAAACGCTGGAATTCCCACGGATTACCATATTCAAGCCAGTAATCCGGCGACTCTTTCTGCTCACCTTCCACAATGTTCTGTTTGAACATGCCGTAGTCATACCGGATGCCATAGCCACGGCCCGGCATGCCCAGCGTCGCCAGCGAGTCGAGGAAACAGGCCGCCAGGCGACCCAGACCACCGTTGCCCAGCCCCGGATCGTTCTCCTCTTCCATCAGCTCGGCCAGATCCAGACCCATCTCATCCAGCGCCTGGTTGAGATCGTCATAAATCCCCATCGCCAGCAGCGCATTGCCCAGCGTGCGGCCCATCAGGAACTCCATCGACAGGTAATAGACCTGCCGGACATCCTGCGACAGCTGAGCACGGCTGGAACGCAGCCAGCGCTCCACCATCCGGTCGCGCACCGCCAGCAGTGAGGCGTTAAGCCACTCATGCTTATTGGCGATAGAGGGATCTTTGCCGATGGTAAACATCAATTTATAGGCAATCGAATGCTTTAAGGCATCAACCGTCAACGTTGGTGAGGCGTAAGTGAAAGGTGCATTCATATCCAGTTTTCCCAATCCGTTACATCAAACGTTGGTAGAGATCACGGTAGGCTTGTGCTGCCACCTGCCAGCTAAAGTCCATCGCCATTGCCTGGCGCTGAACATAGCGCCAGAGCGAAGGACGGGACCACAACACAAACGCGCGGCGGATAGCCCGAAGCAGTGACCAGGCGTTGGCATCTTCAAAACTGAATCCACTGGCGATGCCGTCGGCCAGATTCTCCAGTGAGCTGTCATTCACGGTATCGGCCAGCCCGCCGGTGCGGCGCACTAACGGCAACGTACCATACTTGAGGCCATAAAGTTGTGTCAGACCGCAGGGCTCAAAGCGACTCGGCACCACAATCACGTCTGCGCCGCCGACAATGCGGTGTGAGAACGCTTCGTGATAGCCGATCTGCACGCCGACGCTGCCCGGATGCTCTGCTGCCGCCGCCAGGAAGCCCTGCTGCAGTTCAGCATCGCCCTGGCCCAGCAGCACCAGTTGACCGCCCTGCGCCAGCAAGCCGGGCAGCGCCTCCAGCACCAGGTCCAGCCCTTTCTGTTTGGTCAGACGGCTGATCACGCAGAACACCGGCGCTTTATCATCCACCTTCAGACCCATCGCCACTTGCAGCTGGCGTTTGTTCTCCGCTTTCGCTTCCAGCGTGTCGCGGTTATAACGCGCGCTGAGCAGCAGATCGTGCGCCGGATCCCAGATAGAGGGATCAACGCCGTTGAGAATGCCGCTAAGACGGCCTTCACGCATCCGCTGTGCCAGCAGGGTTTCCATGCCGTAAGCATATTCGGCAGAGGTAATTTCATGGGCGTAAGTCGGGCTGACCGCCGTGATATGGTCGGCGTAAAAAAGTCCCGCTTTCAGGAAGGAGATCTGACCGAAAAACTCCAGCCCGTGCATGTTAAAGAACGACCATGGCAGGCCAATCTCTTCCATGTGGTGCGCCATGAACAGCCCCTGATACGCCAGGTTGTGCACGGTGAAGACCGATTTAGCCGGACGACCACGCGCTTCCAGATAGGCGCAGGTCAGGCCTGCGTGCCAGTCATGGGCATGCACAATATCGGGACGCCACATCGCGTCCATGCCGCACGCCAGTTCACAGCCAACCCAGCCCAGCAGCGCAAAGCGCAGATAGTTGTCGACATACGCAAACTGCGATTCGTCATGGTAAGGACTACCCGGACGATCGTAGAGGCCGGGAGCATCAATCAAGTAGATGCCCACACCGTTAAATTCACCAAATAGCAGACGTACATGACCGGCAAATGTTTCTCGCTCTGTCACGACCTGGAGATCAGGTATGCCTTTGCGCAATGCGGGAAAAGCGGGCAGTAGTACCCGCGTATCCGTGCCGCCCGCAATTTGTGCCTGAGGTAATGCCCCGACTACATCAGCCAGTCCGCCCGTTTTTAGCAGCGGGAAAAGTTCCGAACAGACATGTAAAACCTGCATCCTCGACCTCATTAAGTTATCCGACACGCTCCGCGTGCCGATTGCGTAAGTTTCGCTTATCGCTTACAGCCCCGCTTTGGCCAGCCTGGCCAGCATGGCGCGGGTTACCAGTACGATGCCTTCATCCGAACGGTGAAACCGGCGACTGTCTTCATCCGGGTTTTCGCCAATGACCATGCCTTCCGGTAACTCGCAGGCACGATCAATGACGCAGCGACGCAGACGACACGATCGGCCCACTACCACATCAGGCAGCAGTACAGTTGAATCTATATTGCAAAAAGAGTTAACGCGTACCCGCGGGAACAGCACCGAATTGACCACCACTGAACCGGAGATGATGCAGCCCCCCGAGACCAGCGAGTTCATAGTCATCCCGTGACTGCCGGAACGATCCTGAACAAATTTGGCCGGCGGCAGCGGCTCCATGTGGGTACGAATCGGCCAGGTGACGTCATACATATCGAGTTCAGGCATCACCGATGCCAGGTCGAGATTGGCGCGCCAGTAGGCTTCCAGCGTCCCGACATCGCGCCAGTAAGGCGGCGCATTGTCATCGTTCTGTACGCAGGAGAGCGCAAAGGAGTGCGCATAGCCTTCGCCGCTTGCCACGATTTTCGGCAGGATATCTTTGCCGAAGTCGTGGTTAGAGCCTGGCGTCTGCAGATCCTCTTCCAGCAGTTCATAGAGATAGTCTGCGTTGAAAACGTAGATCCCCATGCTGGCGAGCGCCTGGGTGTCATCACCCGGCATGGTGGGCGGTTTCGCGGGTTTCTCCACGAAGTCGATCACCATGTTCTCTTCGTCCACCGCCATCACGCCAAACGCAGTGGCTTCATGCACCGGCACCGGTAAACAGGCGATGGTACATTTCGCCTCGTTGACCACGTGATCCAGCAGCATGCGTGAATAATCCATCTTATAAATGTGGTCCCCGGCAAGGATCACGATGTACTGCGCCTGATAGCGGCGAATCACATCAAGGTTTTGCGTCACGGCATCGGCCGTCCCGCGATACCACTGTTCGGTCGAAAATCGCTGCTGCGCTGGCAGCAAATCGACAAACTCATTCATCTCTTCATTGAAGATCGACCAGCCACGCTGGATGTGCTGAGTCAGGGTATGAGACTGATACTGAGTAATCACGCCAATCCGTCGGATACCGGAGTTGACGCAGTTGGAGAGGGCAAAGTCGATAATGCGGAACTTGCCGCCGAAATGCACCGCCGGTTTGGCACGTTTGGCCGTTAAATCGACCAGGCGCGTGCCGCGTCCGCCGGCGAGGATCAGAGCAACCGTCTGTGTAGGGAGCTGGCGGGCCAGCATCAGGTGATCTGTTCTATCTAACTTAACCATGTCTGACTCCTTATGATTGCTTTTGGAACACGCACACACCGTGTGCGGGACCATGCCAGACAGTTAGCAGGATGGGGTTGTCGTCCCCGGCGAAAGGAGGAAGGGCGCGCCATTCTCCGTCTGGTAACACGATGTCATTCACCGTATCCGTGGCGTTTATTGTTATTAACCAGCGGCCGGACAGCAGGATCTGCAATCTGTGCATCCCCTGTGCCCATTCATCGTGTTGCAGTGGCTGGCCACCGGCATTGAGCCACTGCACATTGCCGTCACCGTCCTGCCACCAGCGATCTGCGGTCAGCGCCGGAATGCGCTGGCGCAGCTCGATCAGTGCAGCGGTGAATCCGACTAATCCCTTCTCATCCGCCTGCCAGTCAAGCCAGCTCAGAGCGTTGTCCTGACAGTAAGCGTTGTTATTGCCGCGCTGGGTGTGGCCGCGCTCATCGCCTGCCAGCAGCATCGGCGTGCCCTGTGACAGCAGCAGCGTCGTCAGCAGTGCCCGCACGCTGCGACGGCGACGTTCAATCACGTCGAAGCTGACGTTCAGCCCCTCTTTGCCGTGGTTGTGGCTGTAGTTATCGCCGTGACCATCACGGTTATCTTCCCCGTTCGCTTCGTTGTGTTTACGTTCGAAGCTCACCACATCCCACAGCGTAAAGCCGTCGTGGGCGGTGATCAGGTTAACCGTGGCGTGTGGCGACCGGTCATCATGCTGGTAGAGATCGCTGGAGGCGGCAAAGCGGCGGACGAACTCGCCGTTGCTTATGTCGCCGTGCAGCCAGTAACGACGCGCGGTGTCGCGAAACTGATCGTTCCATTCGGCAAACGGCGGCGGAAAACGACCAACCTGATAGCCGTCAGGGCCGATATCCCAGGGTTCAGCAATCAGCTTGACCTGAGAGAGCAGCGGACAGGCGCGTATCGCCTCAAAAAATGGCGCATCACGCTGGTAATCCGGTGTGCGGCCCAGCACTGGCGCGAGGTCAAAGCGGAAGCCGTCGACGTGGCAGACCCGCACCCAGTAGCGCAGCGCCTCTAAAGCCCACGTCATCACCTGCGGATGATGGATATTCAGCGTGTTGCCGCAGCCGGTCCAGTTCTGATAATCGCCCTGCTCATCGAGCCAGTAGTAGCTGGCGTTGTCGATGCCGCGCATGGAGATTGTCGGGCCAATCTCATCCAGTTCAGCGGTGTGGTTGAACACCACATCCAGCAGCACTTCGATACCCGCGGCGTGCAGGTTTTTGACCGCCTGCTGAAACTCCTGCAACGGCGTCACGCCGGGCTGACCGGAGGCGTAACGGGGATCCACCGCCCAGAGCGCAAAGGGGTTATAGCCCCAGTAGTTGCTAAGACCGAGCTGCAGCAGTCGCGGCTCGCTGGCGAAGTGCGCCACCGGCAGCAGCTCAAGGGTAGTAATCCCCAGACTGCGCAGGTAATTCACCATAACAGGATGACCGAGCGCCGCGTAAGTCCCGCGCAGCGTTTCCGGAATTTCCGGATGCTGCTGCGTCAGGCCGCGCACGTGGGCTTCGTAAATCACCGTGTTACCCCAGGGAATACCCGGTGCGACGTCGTCCTGCCAGTCAAAATCCTCCGCGACTACCCGTGACTTCGGCGCAATCGCCGCGTTGTCATGCGGCTCGGGCTGCGCCTCGCCGCCATGAAACAGCGGGTCATCCGGTACATCGCCCTCAACCGCGCGGGCGCAGGGATCAACCAGCAGCTTCGCCGGATTAAAACGGTGTCCCTGCTGCGGGGCCCAGGGACCATGCACCCGGTAGCCGTAGCGCTGTCCTGGCTTCAACGCCGGAACATAACCATGCCAGATATCCCCGCTGCGGCCAGGCAGGTCAAGACGCTGTTCTGCACCCTGCTCATCAAACAGGCAGAGCTCTACGCGCCCGGCATGCTGTGAGAACAGGGTGAAGTTAACGCCTTTGCCATCGTAACTGGCACCCAGCGGTTCGGGATCTCCGGCAGTGATGGTCATTCAGCCTCCCGCACCAGCCATACCGTTGCCAGCGGCGGCAGATTGAGACTCAGCGACTGCGGTCGCCCGTGGCTCTCCTGCTCATCGGTATGCACCCGATGGTTGCGCACGTCGCTGCCGTGATACTCATGCTGATCGGTATTCAGCACTTCACGCCAGTAGCCAGGCTGGTTAACGCCAAAGCGATAGCCCGGACGCGGCACCGGCGTAAAGTTACTGACCACGATCACTTCGTTGCCTTCACGGTCACGACGGACAAAGGCGAAGACGGAGTGTTCCGCATCGTTTACCACCAGCCACTCAAAGCCTGCCGGATCGAAGTCGAGCTGATGCAGCGGCGTGTAGTACTGATAGGTGTGGTTGAGATCGCGCACCAGACGGTGAACGCCGTGGTGCCAGTTGTCGTCCCCTTCCAGCAGATGCCAGTCAAGGCTGACGTCGTGGTTCCACTCGCGACCCTGGGCAAATTCATTGCCCATAAACAGCAGTTTCTTGCCGGGGAAGCCCCACATCCAGCCGTAGTAAGCACGCAGGTTGGCGAACTTCTGCCATGCATCGCCCGGCATACGATCGAGAATCGAGCGCTTACCGTGCACCACTTCGTCATGCGACAGCGGCAGCACAAAGTTTTCGGTGTAGTTGTACATCATGCCGAAGCTCATCAGATCGTGATGGTGCTTACGGTAGATGGGATCGACCTTCATGTAGTCGAGGGTGTCGTGCATCCAGCCCAGATTCCATTTGAACCAGAAGCCCAGCCCGCCGTCTTCGGTGGGACGCGTCACGCCAGGGTAGTCTGTCGACTCTTCGGCCATGGTCACCGAACCGGATGCCACGGTGCCGAGCGTACGGTTGGTGTGACGCAGAAACTCAATCGCTTCCAGGTTTTCACGGCCGCCATACTGATTCGGCACCCATTCCCCTTCGCTGCGGCTGTAGTCGCGGTAGATCATCGATGCCACCGCATCCACACGCAGGCCATCAATGCCAAAGCGCTCCGTCCAGTAGAGCGCATTGCCCGACAGGTAGTTGCTCACTTCCCGGCGACCAAAGTTGTAGATCAGGGTATTCCAGTCCTGGTGAAAGCCTTCACGCGGGTCGCTGTGCTCATAGAGCTCGGTGCCGTCGTACCTTGCCAGACCGAAATCGTCGCTGGGGAAGTGGCCCGGCACCCAGTCGAGCAGCACGTTGAGGCCCGCCTCATGGGCGGCGTCAATGAAGGCGCGGAACTCGTCACGGGTACCAAAACGTCGGGTCGGCGCATACATGCCCAGCGGCTGATAGCCCCAGCTGCCATCAAAGGGATGTTCGTTGATCGGCAGCAGTTCGATATGGGTAAAGCCCATCTCTTTGACGTAGGGCACCAGCTGTTCAGCCAGCTCTTTGTAGCTCAGCCAGAAGTTGTTGTCGGTGTGACGACGCCAGGAGCCCAGATGCACTTCATAGATGGAGATCGGCGCGTCAAAGGCGTTGGCCGCCTTGCGCTCCGCTTTCATCTCAACAGGCTCTGGCAGACCACAGATCATCGACGCAGTTTGCGGACGCATCTGCGCCTCAAACGCGTACGGGTCCGCTTTGATGCGCAGTTCGCCATTGGCGTCGATGATTTCATACTTATAGAGCTGGCCATTGACCGCGCCCGGTACAAACAGCTCCCAGATGCCCAGCTCCTGACGCAGACGCATCGGATGACGGCGGCCATCCCAGAAGTTGAAATCGCCAACCACTGACACGCGACGGGCGTTGGGTGCCCATACGCAGAAGCGGGTGCCGAAGACGCCATCGATGACGTCACCGTGCGCGCCCAGCGTCTCATAAGGGCGCAGGTGCGTCCCTTCTGCCAGCAGCCACAGATCCATCTCCTGCAGCAGCGGACCAAAGCGATAGGCATCGTCTACCAGGTTTTGCTGGCCGTGCCAGTTCACCGCCAGCTGATAGCGGAACGGGTTTTTGCGGCGTGGAATAACGCCACTGAAGAAGCCACGTGCATCTTCACACACCAGCTGAGCCAGTTTGCGCCCGGTGGAGGTTTCAATGACCCACACTTCAAGCGCTTCGGGGAGCAATGCCCTGACTTCAAGGCCTTGCTGAGTTCGGTGCATCCCTAGTAACGAAAAAGGGTCGGCATAATTACCCGCAAACAGGGCATTGATCGCATCGCGATCGGGAAGCTCTGACATGACTTTCTTCCTGTGATAATTGGCAGCCGAAATGAACGCGACACAGCCTGTCGCGGTTCACCTGCGCTGCTCTTCATTGAGCCATACGTACAACGACAAAGAAGTCAGGCCATTCCGTGGGAAAAGTGTTTTTGCCGTGTACCACAACCATTTAATCCGGAAAGCACAAGAGTTACCTGTGGCACATCATGGTTAAATCATAGCTTGGTCACGGCACTTGCCATGGACTAAAGCAAAATAATCTTTACCGACCGGCAAAAAAGGGAAGTTGATCACTGAGTAAGCGAAACGGCAGATTGTTTCGTGTACGACAAAAACAAAAAAGGCCGGATAAATCCGGCCTTTGGCGATGTTTTCTGTTTAGCTGGTTAACAACCGCAGCATGCGACGTAGCGGTTCGGCTGCGCCCCATAACAGCTGGTCGCCCACTGTGAAGGCAGAGAGATATTCCGGCCCCATATTCAGTTTACGCAACCGGCCAACCGGCGTGGTCAGCGTACCGGTGACAGCGGCGGGCGTCAGTTCACGCATCGTCAGTTCGCGGTCATTCGGCACCACTTTGACCCACTCATTGTGAGAGGCCAGCAGCTGCTCAATTTCAGCCAGCGGCAGGTCGCGTTTCAGCTTCAGCGTAAAGGCCTGGCTGTGGCAGCGCAGTGCCCCGACGCGCACGCACAATCCATCAACGGGGATGACGTTACGGGTGGCGAGGATCTTGTTGGTCTCCGCCTGGCCTTTCCACTCTTCGCGGCTCTGACCGTTTTCCAGCTGTTTGTCGATCCACGGAATCAGGCTGCCCGCCAGCGGCACGCCGAAGTTATCGGTCGGCAGGGTACCGGAACGGGTGAAGTCGGTCACGCTACGCTCGATGTCGAGGATGGCGGAGGCCGGGTTCTGCAGCGCAGGCGCAACGTGATCGTGCAGCATGCCCATCTGGGTCAGCAGTTCACGCATGTGGCGCGCGCCGCCGCCAGAGGCCGCCTGATAGGTGGCAACCGAAGCCCACTCCACCAGGTCCTGAGCAAACAGGCCGCCCAGCGACATCAGCATCAGGCTGACGGTACAGTTACCGCCGACAAAGGTTTTGATCCCACTGTCGATGCCCTGGCGAATCACCGCATGGTTGACCGGATCGAGGATGATGATGGCATCATCTTTCATGCGCAGCGTGGAGGCCGCATCAATCCAGTATCCCTGCCAGCCGCTGGCGCGCAGCTTTGGATAGACGTCACTGGTGTAGTCGCCGCCCTGGCAGGTAATAATGATATCCAGCGCCCGCAGCGCCTCAATATCAAACGCATCCTGCAGTGTGCCCTGCTGTTTGCCCGCAAATGCGGGTGCCGCCTGACCATGCTGCGACGTCGAGAAGAAGACCGGATTGATTGCATCAAAATCACGCTCTTCACTCATGCGGGACATCAGCACAGAGCCGACCATACCGCGCCAACCAACAAAACCTACATTCTTCATGTCGTGTCCGTCTAAGGCAGTTACACCTGCTTTTCATTTCAGAGGAGAGAGCGGCGTGCTATTTTCACGCCGCTCTGCGTAATAATAAGATTTACCTGTGTCCCTTCACTCTACAAAATGCAGGCCGGGTAGCAAGTGAATTAATTCGATTACGCTAACTTTTTCAGCAGCGTAACTAATAACTCCGCTTTTTCGTGAACAACATGGCGTAAAACCGATGACTGAAATGATTTCAGCGACAATATTATTGTTGTTAATTATGGATCCGCTGGGCAATCTGCCGATTTTTATGTCGGTTTTAAAGCATCTGGAGCCGAAACGGCGGCGAGTGGTGCTGATCCGTGAAATGTTGATTGCCCTGATCATCATGCTGCTGTTCCTGTTTACCGGCGAACGCATCCTGGCATTTTTGAATCTGCGTACTGAAACGGTGTCGATTTCCGGCGGGATTATCCTGTTTCTTATCGCCATCAAAATGATTTTCCCGTCGGCGGAAAGCAGCAGTTCTGGTTTACCGGCGGGTGAAGAGCCCTTCCTGGTGCCGCTGGCGATCCCACTGGTGGCCGGGCCATCGCTGCTGGCGACGCTGATGCTGCTGTCGCATCAATATCCGCATCAGATGTCGCACCTGGTCGGCGCGCTGCTGATCGCCTGGGGCGTGACGGTGGGTATTCTGCTGATGTCAGGTCTGTTCCTGCGGCTGCTGGGCGATAAAGGCGTGAATGCGCTGGAGCGGCTGATGGGATTAATACTGATTATGCTGGCCACACAGATGTTCCTGGACGGCATTCGGGCTTATCTGAAGCTGTAGGAGAGTGTCTGCGCTTCCCATGAAGCCAGGGAAGCGCAGAACCGACATGATTAAGAGAGTAGTGTGAAGGCGATCATTCCGACCACCGCACCAACGGTACCGAGAATGGTTTCCATCAGTGTCCAGGTCTTCAGCGTTTCCGCTTCGCTGGCCCCGGTGAAGCGACCAAACAGCCAGAAACCGGCATCGTTCACATGGCTGATAATGATTGAGCCACCGCCGATGCAGATCGACAGCGCCGCCAACTGAGCGCCGCTGTAGTGCAGCGGTTCAATCACCGGCATGATTAAGCCTACCGTGGTCAGACAGGCGACCGTTGCCGATCCCTGAATCACCCGCACCGCACCTGACAGGATAAAGCAGGCCAGCGCAATCGGCAGTCCTGCGCCGGTCAGCGCATTGCCCAGCACCGGACCCACGCCGGAGTCCACCAGCACCTGCTTAAACACGCCGCCCGCGCCAATCACCAGCAGGATAATCCCGGCCGGTTGCAGCGCACTGCCGCACACCTGCATTACCCGCTCTTTATCCATACCCTGACGGTAAGCCAGGCCATAAATCGCCACCAGCAGCGCCAGCAGGATTGCGGTGAAAGGATGGCCGATAAATTCCAGCCACTCATACAGGGTGGTGCCTTCGGTCGTGAAGCGTGCGCCGATGGTTTTCAGGCCAACCAGCACCAGCGGAAACAGAATCAGTGAGAGGCTGAAGCCAAACGACGGCAGCTTGCTCTCATCGACATCCGGTTGATGATCTTCCGGCGGCGCGCTGAACGAGACGTGGTTGCCAATGAAGTTGCCAAACAGTGGCCCGGCAATCAGCATGCCCGGGATCGCCGCACAGAGACCCAGCAGGATCATCCAGCCAAAGTCTGCGTGCATCTGCGAGGCCAGCAGCATCGGGGCCGGTCCGGGCAGCAGAAACGCCGCCGCTGCGGCCACACCAGCAAACAGCGGGATCACCAGCTTCACCAGATTGCCGCCGGTACGCCGTGCCACCGCAAAAGCGATGCTGATCAACAGCACGACTGCCACCTCAAAAAAGAGCGGCAGCGCGCAGATCAGACCGGCAATGCCCATCGCATAATGGGCACGGCTCTGACCAAAGGTTTTCAGCATCCGGATGGCGATCTGATCAACTGCGCCGGTTTCATGCAGGATTTTGCCGAACATCGCGCCCAGCGCGACCACAATCGCGAGGAAGCCGAGCGTGCCGCCCATCCCCTTCTGCATGGTTTCAGCGATCTGATTCAGTGGCATGCCGGAGAACAGCCCGGCACCGATGGACACTAACATCAATGCGACGAAGGCGTGCATACGGGCCTTCATCACCAGGAAAAGCAGCAGCAGCACGGAGCCTGCTGCGGTTAAAACGAGTGTTGCGGTATTCATCTCTAACCCTGGCTGATAGCGTCCTGGATAGTCGCAACCGTAGCCGCCACCACATCGTCCAGTGAATGCGCGATATCCACCACCAGTACATCCGGCTCGTCCCGCCCTGGCTCTTCCAGCGTCGCAAACTGCGTTACCAGCATCTGCGGCTTGAAGAAGTGGCCTTTACGCGCTTTCAGGCGGGCTTCGATGGTGTCGAAATCGCCCTTCAGGTAGACGAAACGCAGATTGTCATTTCCCTGACGCAGGATGTCGCGATAACTTTTCTTCAGGGCTGAACAGACAATCACGGAAATCGCCTGGGTGCGCTGCATAGCAAACGCGGCGTCGTTCAGTGCCTGTAACCACGGCTGGCGATCGTTGTCATCCAGCGGATGACCATCGGCCATCTTCAGGATGTTGGCGCGGGGGTGGAGAAAATCACCGTCAAGAAAGGCTGTATTCAGCTGGTGAGAGACCTGATTGGCGACGGCAGACTTTCCGCTGCCTGAAACGCCCATCAGGATAAAAACGTGATGCGACGGGGATTGCGTTGTCATTTTTCTGCTCCGGCAGGTGAGAATTTGCCAATGTTACCGATAACAATGTCGTTTCTCATTCTCCTGGCCGCTTAACAGCCTGGCAACCTTTTTACCAGGAAATGCATGAAAGTGTGAGCTGACTCATAAAAACGCCACAATCAGATGCTGCCACCTTCACTGATCTCAAAACCGACATCCAGCGGCTGGCAGGTGCTGGTTTCTCCGGCAATGCGCGCCAGCAGCAGCGCCGCGGCTTCGCGCCCCATGCGGTCGCGTGGCGTCAGCACTGTTGCCAGTTGTGGCGTGACAACCTGACTGATGTCATGGCCGTGGAAACCGGCTATCGCCATCTGAGAGGGCACCTGCAATCCCTGGCGCTGGCACTCAAACATCGCGCCGACCGCCAGATCGTCATTGGTACAGAACAGGCTATCTGTTTCGGGGTAAAGGCGCTGCGCCTCACGCAGCAGATCACAACCGGCGCTGAATGAAGAGGCATCTTCCATCATCACACTGCGTGGCGTCAGCCCCGCTTCGCGCATCGCGATTTCGTAACCGCGCTGCTTCTGCAGCGTACGTTCATCCAGGCGTGCGCCGAGGTAGACGGTATGACGATGACCTTTGCTGAGGATTGCCTGCGTCATCTGCCGGGCCGCTTCAACGTTATCAAAGCCTACCGCCATATCCAGGCAGGGCGTGACGCTGTCCATCACCTCAATCACCGGGATACCGGCCACTTCCAGCATGCGCAGCGTGCCTGGTGTATGGGTGCGTTCGGTGAGGATAACCCCATCAATGTTCCAGCCCAGCAGCGAGCGCAGTTGCAGCTCCTCTTTTTGCGGGTTGTAACCAAAGTGGGCGACCAGCGTCTGATAGTTGGCTTCGTCGGTGACGGCTTCGATGCCGCGCAATACGTCAGCAAAAACCTGGTTTGTGAGTGACGGCAGCAGTACGCCAATGGCGCGGCTGGTGGCGTTAGAAAGCATATCGGGGGCGCGATTGGGGATATAACCCAGCTCATCCAGTGCCACCGCAATCTTATCCCGCAGGGCAACGGAGACCTGCTCTGGATTACGCAGGTAACGGCTGACGGTCATTTTAGTAATGCCGACGCGATCGGCAACGTCCTGTAATACCGGTCTTTTCTTCTTCATCGTAGCGCCTGGGATCGCCCTTAAAGCTAAAGTACGATGAGTCTATCACTTTTCTGTCACAAAATTGCCAACCGGGCGCGACGATGCGCGCCCGTTATCTGCTTAGACCGGTGGCAGATCAAACAGCAGGACTTCTGCAGCCGAGCTGGCTTCAATGGTCAGCGCGCTTTCGTCCCAGATAGCCAGAGCATCGCTGGTGGTGATCGCGTTGCCGTTAACGGTAACATCACCTTTCACCACCTGAATCCAGATACGACGTCCCGCATCAATCGCGACATTGTCCTGTTCGCCGGCAGCCATTACCCAGCGCGATAAGGTCATGTCCTGAAAGACTTTCAGCGATCCTTCACGGGCATCCGGGCTTAACACCAGCTGACGTCCCTGCACATCCGGGAAGCGGCGCTGATCGTAGCGTGGTTCGATACCGGTACGCTCAGGAATGATCCAGATCTGATAAAGGTGCAGCGGCTCGCTTTCGCTGGCGTTGTACTCAGAGTGACGTACGCCGGTGCCGGCGCTCATAATCTGAAACTCCCCTGCCGGGATCTGCTCTTTGTTGCCCATGCTGTCCTGATGCTCAACCGTACCGGAGAGCACGTAGGTCAGGATTTCCATATCTTTGTGAGGATGGGTACCAAACCCCTGGCCGCCATCAATCACATCTTCATTGATGACCCGCAGCGCGGAGAAACCCATAAAGTTCGCATCGTGATAGCTGGCGAAAGAGAAAGTGTGCCAGCTATCCAGCCAGCCATGGTTTGCGTGACCGCGTTCTTCAGCTTTGCGTACATAAATCATGTTCAAATCTCCTCAATGTTTTTTATAGTCTGTCCCTGAGGCGGTCTGATTGATAGCTGAAAAACTTCACGCCTCTGTTCAAAATAGTTGAATGAACATTGAGCAGTGACTGAAAAGCACTGAAGAAGGGCAGGCAAAAAAAAAGCCAGCGGATAAGCTGGCTAAATAATACTGGAAGCAATGTGAGCAATGTCGTGCTTTCTCAGGCTGTCGGGCGACCTCCCGAGAACGCATGACAATAATAATCATTATCATTCGCGTCTGTAAAGTCATTTTCACATTTTTTACCCTGATTAACGCGGTGAATACCTTGATGTTTAAAGGGTTTTAATGGGCTAAAGGAGAAACCATGAGTGAAATAGTTGTCCGCCACGTCACGCCTGAAGATGCTGCTGCACTGCACAGGATCTACGGTCAGCCAGATACCCAGGCCAGCACACTTCATTTGCCCCACTCATCACTCCAGATGTGGCATACCCGTCTCGCGACGCCTCAGCCCCATGCGCACCTGTTGGTGGCCTGTATCGATGATGTCGTCGTCGGTCAGTGTGCGCTGCATGTGGAAGAGCGCGCCAGACGGCGTCATGTGGCCTCACTGGGTATGGGCGTGGATGAACGCTATCGTCAGCGTGGCGTCGGAACCGCACTCATGCGTGAAATGGTCGCGTTGTGCGACAACTGGCTACAGGTGAGCCGAATGGAACTGACCGTGTTCGTCGATAATGGCCCGGCTATCGCCCTTTATCAGCGTTTCGGTTTTGAGATTGAGGGAACGGCTAAAGGCTTCGCAATGCGGCACGGTGAACTGATCGACGCGCATTATATGGCGCGGGTTAAAGCCTGACGTGTGTGAAAAAGGGCACTTTTCAATGCCCTCCAGACCGATGACAAACCCAAAAGTTAACGAACCTGGCAGCAACTTATTAGCCTAACGCGCAGGGAACACGGGCAGAAGAGGAAAGCGTCCCGCGCCAGGGACAAAAACGCCGGGAGCGTTTTTGAACAACGCAAAGCGTTGGCCCGGCTACGGGCGCACTTCAGGGATGAGGCGCGTAATAGCGCGGGCCGAGCAGTCAGGGATGACGCTTTTGCGTCTTTCCGATCTGACCGTGTTCCCTGAGCAGGCTCGATCTCACAGCCACTCAACCCCGTCCTGGCTATCAGATATCAATAACCCGCACTCAAATCATCAATGCTGCGCGGATCGGAAGCGCCATAGAGCATGCCATCCGGCCCAATCATGATGCTCTGCGTACTGCCCATCGACGGAAGTACCTTCACATGCTGACCTTTGGTTTCCAGCAGACGCAGCGTATCGGGGCTGAAGCCCTTCTCCACTCGCAGCTGATCCGGCAGCCACTGATGATGGAAGCGCGGCGCATTGGTGGCTTCCGCCACGTTCATCCCGAAATCGATGCTGTTAACCACCATCTGCAACACCGTGGTGATAATGCGGCTGCCGCCAGGACTACCCGTCACCAGCCAGGTTTTGCCCCCTTTGGCGACGATGGTCGGCGACATCGATGACAACGGACGTTTCGCCGGTTGCACCGCATTCGCTTCCCCGCCGACCAGTCCGTAGACATTGGGCGTGCCTGGCTTGGCTGAGAAGTCATCCATCTCGTTATTCATCAGGATGCCGCTGTTGCCCGCCACAATTCCGCTGCCGAAATAGGTGTTAAGCGTATAAGTCACCGCGACCGCATTCCCCTGCTTATCCACCACCGAGAAATGGGTAGTCTGATTGCTTTCATAAGGTTCGAGCTTGCCCGGTTTGATCTCGCTGGAGGGCCGCGCCTTCGCCACATCGATCTGCTGCGCCAGGGTTTTGGCATAGGCTTTACTGGTCAGCGCCTGCCACGGCACCTTCACGAAATCGGGATCGCCGAGATATTCCGAACGGTCCGCGTAGGCATATTTCTCCGCTTCTGCCATCACCTGCATGGCATCAGCACTGCCAAAGCCCATCTTCGCCAGATCGAAGTTCTCCAGGATATTCAGAATCTGCACGATGTGGATGCCACCGGATGACGGCGGCGGCATTGAGAAGACTTCATAGCCACGGTATGTCCCACTAATTGGCTTACGCTCGACCGCACGATAGGCCGCCAGGTCAGCTTTGTTGATCAGCCCGCCATGCTGCGCCATCTCTCCGGCGATCTCATCCGCGATTTCACCTTTATAAAAAGCATCCGGCCCCTGACGGGCAATCAGTTGCAGGCTGTGAGCCAGGTTTTTCTGCACCAGCCTATCGCCCTTCTGCCACGGCGTACCGTCCGGTTTGTAGAAGATCGCTTTGCTGTTGGGATGGGTGATCAGCACTTCTTTGCCGTAGGTTTTCAGATCGTCCGCCAGCGCGTCGTTGACCGGAATACCGTCACGCGCCAGTTTGATCGCCGGTGCCAGCAGCGTGCTCAGCGGCAGAGTGCCATATTTCTGCGCAGCCAGCGCCAGTCCGGCCACGGTGCCCGGCGTGCCGGAGGCGAGATGTGATGTCAGCGAGAGCTTGCTGTCGGCGTTGCCCTGCTTATCCAGGAACATGTCACGCGACGCGTGTCCCGGTGCCATCTCACGGAAATCGATAGCCGTGGCGCGGCCAGAGGCAGTGCGCAGCAGCATAAAACCGCCGCCGCCGAGGTTGCCCGCCTGCGGATGGGTCACGGCCAGCGCAAAGCCCACCGCCACCGCGGCATCCACCGCATTGCCGCCCTGACGCAGGATCTCCACGCCAACCTGTGTCGCCATCGCATCCACTGACGCTACCATGCCGTGCTGCGCTTTTACCGGGTGAAAAGTGTCACTGTCCACACCGTAGGAGACCGGAGGAGCCTGCGTTGGCGCGGCGTTAGCGCCTGCCACTACGGTGAAACTCATCACCAGCGACCAGCTAAGCTGACGCACTGTTTGCTGCATTTTCATCCTGCCACCATCCCATATTGTTATTTACATTTTTTTATCATTTCTGCAAGTGCCTACAAATACAGCAAAATAACCGGGGTTAAGTCAAATCAGGAATAGATCGGAAAGTAAGGTCTGTGATATCGGGTAAACTTATGGCTACGACCCTGATATCGGTGTACGCCGTTGTGCACCCAAAACCCTGTCGCTTTAAGGAAGGAGGAGTGATGAAAAAGTGGATGATTATTCTGGCCGCTCTGCTGCCTTTCGCCAGTCAGGCGAACACGCTGAACAGCACTAACGATCCGAATAAACCTGGCTATAACCCCAGCCAGCAGCGGATGCAGTCGCAGATGCAGACCCAACAGCAGCAGCAACAGCTGAAGCTGCGCCAGGATCAGCAGCGTCAGACGCAGGACACGCAGCGTAAAATGCAGGAGCAGCGGAACAGCGCCCAGCAGCGGGTGATTACCACGCAGCCGGGCCAGCAGAATCAGAATCAGAATCTAAACCAGAACTAATGAAAATCGGGGCCGATGATGTCGATGGCATCAGTACAGATGGCATCGACGCCCCATTTCAGCAATTCCCGCGCCCGATCCGGGCTGTTCACGGTATAAACCAGAATCTTCAGGCCTGCGGCTTTCAGTTCGGTGACCCGCTCAGCGGTCAGCACCTTATGATTAAGGTGAATTGAGACGCACGCCAGCGCAGCTGTTTTCTCCTGCCACTGCGGGTCCCAGCTGTGCGACAGCAGGCCACGCGGCAACTGCGGCTCTGCCTTCATCGCGGCTTCCAGCGCCTCAAAAGAGAACGAAGAGAGCAACGGTGCGACCTGATCCTGCCACAGTATCGCGGCAGCCTGTGCCACGGCGCGTCCGGTTTCAGCATCGCTGCCGGTGGTCGGTTTGATTTCGATGTTCGCCATCATCTGATGCTGACGGCAGCGTGCCGCCACCTGATCGAGCCGCGCCAGCTTTTCACCGGTAAACGCGTTGCCAAACCAGCTGCCCGCATCAAGCTGCGACAGCTTCTCCCACGGCAGCTGACCCGCCACGCCCCAGCCGTTGCTGGTGCGATCGAGCGTGTCGTCATGCAGCAGGAAGATCTGCGCATCGGCCGATAATTTGGCATCAAATTCAATCATCTGATGACCATATTTCGCGCCAGTGTCGATCGCCGCCAGCGTATTTTCCGGTGCCAGTTTACCGCCGCCGCGATGGGCGACGATGTGGGGATAGGGCCAGTGTTGTGTGCTCATTCCAGACGCTTTCCATGGGTTGAATCGAAGAAGTGTAACGCATCTGACGGCAGATGCAGCCACAGCGTACTGCCTGGCTGCGGGCGTTCACTGTGGGCTAAGCGTACCACCAGTGGCGTGTCACCGATGCGGCCATGTGCCAGATTATCAGCCCCCAGCATCTCCAGCGTATCGACCCGCAGCGGCACGCCGCCCTGCTCGCGGCTACTGAGCCGGATGTGCTCTGGCCGGATACCCAGCACCACCGGCCGGTTAGCCCATTTCGCTTTACTGTCGCTGAGCGGCAGAGCGTGCGAGGCGTCGAGGTCAAAGCGTGATCCATCGCTGCTGAACTGCCCTTTCAGCAGATTCATGGCGGGCGCGCCAATAAACGAGGCAACGAACTGGCTGGCGGGACGCTCATACACCTCGACCGGCGTGCCAAGCTGCTCGACCACCCCTTTGTTCATCACCATCACCCGCTGCGCCAGCGTCATCGCCTCCACCTGATCGTGGGTGACATAGAGGCTGGTGGTCTGTAAGCGGCGATGCAGCTGCTGCAGTTCCAGCCGCATCTGCACCCGCAGACGGGCATCAAGGTTGGAGAGCGGCTCATCAAACAGAAAAACTGCCGGTTCACGCACGATCGCGCGGCCCATCGCCACGCGCTGGCGCTGTCCGCCGGAGAGTTCGCGAGGCCGACGCATCAGCAGATGATCCAGCTCCAGACTGCGCGCCGCGTCGAGCACCCGCTGGCGGACCTGCTCTTTGCCCATGCCACGGATTTTCAGGCCATAGGCCATGTTCTCTTCCACTGACATATGGGGATAGAGCGCGTAGTTCTGGAACACCATTGCAATCCCGCGATCTTTTGGCTCTTCCTGAGTAACGCGCCGGTCGTCGATATAGATATCGCCGGAGCTGACGCGCTCCAGTCCGGCCACCATGCGCAGCAGGGTCGATTTACCGCAGCCGGATGGTCCGACCATCACCATAAATTCGCCGTCATTGATGGTGACATTCAGCGGCTGAATGATCTGATTTTTGCCATCGTAGGATTTAGTTACTGCCTGAAGGGTTACGCCTGCCATCTTATTTCTCACTCTCAACCAGACCGCGCACAAAGGCACGCTGCATGACTAACACCACCACCAGCGGTGGGATCAGGGTTAATAACATTGCCGCCATCACTTCATTCCACTGGGTCGGCGATCCGCTGGAGGAGATCATGCTTTTAATCCCCGCCACCGCCGTGCCGAGGCTGGCGTCATTAATGATCAGCAGCGGCCAGAGGTACTGGTTCCAGCCGTAAATAAAGGTGATCACAAACAGCGCCGCCAGATTGGTTTTCGACAGCGGCAGAACAATGTCGATAAAGAAGCGCATCGCGCTGGCCCCGTCGATGCGTGCCGCCTCCACCAGCTCATCCGGCAGCGACATAAAGAACTGGCGGAACAGGAAAGTGGCGGTTGCTGAGGCCATCAGCGGCAGGGTTAATCCGCTGTAGCTGTCGAGCAGGTTGAGATCGGCAATCACCTGCACCGTCGGGAAGATACGCACTTCAACCGGCAGCATCAGGGTGATGAAGATCAGCCAGAAAAAGAGCGTGCGCAGCGGAAAACGAAACCAGACCAGCGCAAACGCCGACAGCATCGACACCGTGATTTTGCCGAAGGTGATGCCCAGCGCCATGATCATGCTGTTGAGCAGCATCAGGCCAAACGCCGGCCCGTTGCCGTTGACGCCATGTGTCCAGATGCGCGAGATGTTCTCCCACAGGTGCGTGCCGGGCACCAGCGTCATCGGCACCTGATAGACCGCTTCGTTATCCAGCGTCGCCGCCACAAAGGCGACATAGAGCGGAAACAGGATGGTGAGCACGCCCAGCACCAGCACGATGTGGCTGAAGAGATCCAGCCCGCGTCGATTCTCAATCATTGGTATTGCACCTTACGTTCAACAAAGCGGAACTGGAGCACCGTCAGCCCGATGACCAGCAGCATCAGCACCACCGACTGCGCAGCGGACGAGGAGAGATCCAGACCGGTAAAGCCTTCGCGATAGATTTTGTAGATCAGCGTGGTGGTCGCCTGCACCGGCCCGCCGCCGGTGGCGGCATCGATCACCGGGAAGGTATCGAAGAAGGCGTAGATCAGATTCACCACCAGCAGGAAGAAGCTGACCGGCGTAATTAGTGGCAGCGAGAGGTTGAAGAAGCGACGCACCGGTCCGGCACCGTCAATGGCGGCGGCTTCCACCAGCGATTTGGGGATCGATTGCAGCGCAGCGAAGAAGAACAGGAAGTTGTAGCTCATCTGCTGCCAGATTGATGCCAGCACAATCAGGAACATCGCCTGACCGCTGTTTTGCGCATAGTTCCAGTTGTAGCCGATGTGGTTCAGCAGATAGCTGAACAGGCCCAGGCCCGGATTAAACAGGAACATCCACAGTACCGCGGCCACGACAGGCGCAACGGCGTAGGGCAGCAGCAACAGCGTCTGATAGAGACGGCGCAGCCGCACCACATAATCCACCAGCGCCGCCAGCAGCAGCGAGAAGACCATGCCGAACACCGTGACCATGCCGCTGAATTTTATGGTGGTCCAGAACGAATCCAGATAGTAAGGATCGGCAAACAGGCGTCTGAAGTTTTCCAGCCCGACAAAGCTGCTGGAGATGCCAAAGGGATCGAGGCTTTGCAGCGAGTACCACAGCGCTTCACCGGCAGGCCAGAGAAAGAAGATGGCGGTAATCAGCAGTTGCGGCAGCACCAGAAGATAGGGCAACAGACTGGTGCGAAAGACCGGACGAGATGAAGACATGGTGCACCTGGCGTCAGAGAGAGGGGCCAGCCTGAGCTGGCCCGCAAGGAGAGATTACTTCACCTGCTGCTGGAAGCGGCGCAGCAACTCGTTACCGCGTTTCACTGCGTTATCCATCGCGTTCTGCGGCGACTGCTTGCCGGTCCAGACGCTTTCCAGCTCTTCGTCGATCACGGTACGAATCTGCGGCATGTTGCCCAGACGCATGCCTTTAGTGAACGGCAGTGGCGGCTTGTTCATCATCTGACGGGTAGCGATATCCGCACCCGGATTCTTATCGTAGAAGCCCTGCTGTTTAGTCAGCTCGTAGGCGGCGGTGGTAATCGGCAGATAGCCGGTTTTCTGGTGCCATTCCGCGGCGATTTCCGGTTTAGCGAGGAACTGCATAAACTCAGCCACGCCTTTGTAGGTTGTCGCATCTTTGCCTTTCATCACCCACAGGCTGGCACCGCCGATCAGGGCGTTCTGCGGCGCATTCGGCACGGTCTCGTCATACGGCATCATGCCAACACCGAAGTTGAATTTGGCGTAATGACGGATATCAGCCAGCGAACCGGATGAGGCGGTGGTGATGCCGCAGTCGCCGTTGTAGAACTTGGCGGTGGACTCATCTTTGCGGCCAAAATAGGTGAAGTCCCCTTTCTTGTTCATCGCTTCCAGCAGCTCGATATGACGAACCAGTACCGGCTTGTTGAACTCCAGCACGGCGTCGAGTCCGTCAAACCCGTTGTTTTTGGTCGCTACCGGCAGAGCGTGCCAGGCGCTGAAGTTTTCAATCTGGATCCAGCCCTGCCAGCCGCTGGCGTAGCCACAGCTCATGCCCGATTTGCGCAGTGCGGCGGCATCCGTCGCCAGCTCCTGCCAGGTTTTTGGTGGCTGATCCGGGTTCAGACCCGCTTTTTTAAAGGCGTCTTTGTTGTAGTAGAGCACTGGCGTCGAGCTGTTGAACGGCTGAGAGATCAGCTGACCTTTGCTGTCGCTGTAGTAGCCCGCCACCGTTGGCACGAACTGCTTTTCATCAAAGGGGATACCGGCGTCTTTGAAGACCTGATGCACCGGCACAATCGCCTGCGAGGCCATCATGGTCGCCGTACCGACTTCATAAACCTGCAGCACCGCAGGGGCTTTGCCACTGCGCACTGCCGCAATCCCTGCTGCCAGGCTCTGCTCGTAGTTACCTTTGTAGGTCGGAACAATTTTGTAATCGGGATGCGTCTGGTTAAAACGCTGTGCCAGCGAATCCACTTCTTTGCCTAGCTCGCCTTCCATAGAGTGCCAGAAAGGGATCTCAGTGGCGGCCATGGCATGGCTGCTGAGCGTCAGACCGAGCAGCACGCTCATCAGGCTACGACGAAAGGTAACGACGGACATAGAATTTTCCTGTGCAGGTAAATACGCGTGAAATCACGGATTTCTGTTTCGCGAAGTAACATGACACGGGGAAATGAAGGATTAATAACAGAAAGATGACAGCCGGGTGACAGACCGGTATGCGCAAAAGAGGAGGCTGGCAGCGCAGCGGTAACGCGTCACTGCTGCCAGGTTTTGGTTACATAATTTGCAGAGCGGCTGGGCAGTAAAAAAGCCCGCAGCGGGTTTTCACTTCACCAAACTTAAAGACTGATGGCGATACACCCCTCACCAATTTCAAAAGGCCGTTGGCGGCAACACCCACACCGATGCTCAAGGCCGTCGGCGGCGCAGGCAGGTTGCGGGCGGACAGCGCGCAGCCACCGGAGCGTACACGTAGTACGTGAGGATGGCGAGCACTGCCCAACCACAACCTGACCAGTAAGCCAGGCCTGTGTACCAAAGCGCGCAGTAACCGGAGCGTATATATATACGTGAGGATTACGAGCACTGCCCGGTGTCGAAATGGCAAGTAAGCCAGGCCGTGCCCCATCAGGCACCTAAGTAAGCACTGCGGACGGCTTCGTTGGAAAGGAGAGCTGAACCTGTGTCTTCGAGCACCACATGCCCGTTCTCCAGCACATAGCCCCGATCCGCCAGCTTCAGCGCCTGATTCGCATTCTGCTCCACCAGGAAAATCGTCATCCCCTCGCTGCGCAGCTGCTCAATGGTGTCGAAGATCTGCTGAATAATGATCGGTGCCAGTCCCAGCGACGGTTCGTCCAGCAACAGCAGGCGCGGCTGGCTCATCAGCGCACGGCCAATCGCCAGCATCTGCTGTTCGCCGCCCGACATCGTCCCGGCGCGCTGGATTTTACGCTCCTCCAGACGCGGGAAGAGTTCATAAACGCGCTTGATACGTGTCAGATAGTCCGGACGGCTGGCAAAAAAGCCCCCCATCGCCAGGTTCTCTTCTACCGTCATGCGCGAAAAGACGCGCCGGCCTTCCGGCACGATGGCGATCGCTTCACGCATAATGCGCGAGGTTTGCCAGTCGGTGATGGTTTTGCCATCAAAGGTAATGGTGCCCTGCGTCGCGCGCGGCTCGCCGCACAGCGTACCCAGCAGCGTGGTTTTTCCGGCACCGTTAGCGCCAATCAGGGTGACGATTTCGCCCTGATTGATATAGAGACTGACGTTGTGCAGCGCCTGAATTTTGCCGTAGTGGGCGCTGACGTTCTCAATGGTTAACATCGCATTTGCCATCTCAGGCCTCTCCTAAATAGGCACGAATGACATCCGGGTTATTACGAATCTCTTCCGGCGTTCCGTTAGCCAGCGGCGTTCCCTGATTGACCACATAAATACGGTCAGAAATCCCCATCACCAGCTTCATATCATGTTCAATCAGCAGCACCGACACCTTGTGTTCGCCACGCAGTTCCGCAATCAGCGCATCCAGCTCATGGGTCTCTTTGGGGTTAAGGCCCGCTGCCGGTTCATCCAGCATCAGGATTTCCGGGCGCGTCACCATACAGCGCGCAATCTCCAGCCGACGCTGCTGACCATAGGCCAGATTGCCTGCCTGACGGTTAGCCAGATCCAGCAGCCCCACCCGCTCCAGCCAGGTCGCCGCACGATCCAGCGCCTCGCTCTCACTGCGGCGAAACGCCGGGGTTTTCAGCAGACCGGAAAATACGCCGCTTTTCAGATGCTGATGCTGCGCCACCAGCAGGTTCTCAATGACCGTCATCTCACGGAACAGACGCACGTGCTGGAACGTCCGCACGATGCCCATCCGCGCAATCTTCTGGCCCGGCAACCCTTCCAGATGCTGCTCACGCAATGTGATCGTCCCGCCGGTTGGCTTGTAAAAGCCGGTCAGGCAGTTGAACACGGTGGTTTTACCGGCACCATTGGGGCCAATCAGCGAAACGATCTCCTGCGGACGCAGCTCCAGCGCCACATTGTTCACGGCTAACAGACCGCCGAAGCGCATCATCAGGCCTTCAACGGCTAATAAAGGCTGAATCATGCCTGCTCTCCTTGTTTACCGGTTCTGAGCTTCAGATGCGGACGCTTCATCGGCAACAGGCCCTGCGGACGCCAGATCATCATCAGCACCATCAGGCCACCCAGCACCAGCATGCTGTACTCATTGAGATCGCGCATCAGCTCGCGTGACACCACCAGCAGGATGGCGGCCAGAATCACCGCAAACTGCGAACCCATCCCGCCCAGAACCACAATCGCCAGCACAAAGGCGGATTCGACAAAGGTAAAGGATTCCGGGCTGACAAAGCCCTGACGTGCCGCGAACAGGCTGCCGGCAAAACCGGCAAACGCGGCACTGATGGTAAAGGCGGTCAGCTTGATGCGGGTCGGGCTGAGGCCCAGTGAACGACAGGCAATCTCATCCTCACGCAGGGCTTCCCAGGCTCGGCCCAGCGGCATCCGCAGCAGCCGGTTGATCACAAACAGCGTCAGCACCACCAGCAGCAGCGCCACCAGGTAGAGGAAGATAATGCGGTCGCTGGGATCGTACTTCAGACCAAAGAAGTTATGGAAGGTATCCCAGCCGCCTTCCCGCGGCGTACGGCCAAACTCCAGACCAAACAGCGTCGGTTTCGGGATCTGGCTGATGCCGTTCGGCCCGCCGGTCAGGGCGGTATTGTTCAGCAGCAGAATACGCACGATCTCACCGAAGCCCAGCGTCACTATCGCCAGATAGTCGCCGCGCAGTCGCAGCACCGGGAAGCCCAGCAACAGACCAAACAGCGCGGCAACTATGCCGGAGAGCGGCAGGCACTGCCAGAAGCCGAGACCGTAATAGTGGTTCAGCAGCGCAAAGGTGTAGGCACCGATGGCGTAAAAGCCGCCATAACCCAGCACCAGCAGGCCAGAGAGGCCGACCACCACGTTTAAGCCCAGACCGAGCATCACGTAGATCAGCGTCATGGTGGCGATATCGACGGTGCCGCGTGACACCAGGAATGGCCAGGCAACGGCGGCGATAATCAGCACCGCCATCACCAGTTTCTGCTTCGGCGTCGAGCCATCCAGACCCGGTAACACCAGCGCCGGACCGGAAATTTTCTTCAGGCCGCTTTGCCATACCGGACGCAGCAGCTGAAACACAAACACCACCGCACAGCCTGTGGCGATCCAGTTCCAGCGCACGCTACCGGCGTTCTGCACCACCAGATTAGTGCCGTCCAGATTCAGGCGCAGCCCCATAAAGAAGGTGGCGAGTACCAGCAGCATCACCGAGGAGATCAGGGCATTGATAAAGGAAGTCTTCATACTTTTTCGACCTCCGGGCGGCCCAGAATCCCGGTCGGCATTACCAGCAGCACCACAATCAGCAGGGCAAACGAGACCACATCTTTATATTCCGTACTGAGATAGGCCGAGGTCAGCGCCTCGGCGATGCCCAGCACCAGGCCGCCAATCATCGCGCCCGGAATACTGCCAATCCCGCCCAGCACGGCGGCGGTGAACGCCTTCATGCCTGCCATAAAGCCGATGAAGGGGTTGATTGAACCGTAGAACTGTCCCAGCAATACGCCCGCCACCGCGGCCATCGCGGCACCGATAACAAAGGTCAGCGAGATCACGCGGTCCGTGTTTATCCCCAGCAGGCTGGCCATTTTCAGGTCTTCTGCGCAGGCGCGGCAGGCGCGGCCCATGCGTGAATAGCGGATAAAGGTGGTCAGCGCCAGCATCGCCAGGAACGTCACCACCCAGATCACTATCTGCATGGTGGAGATGGTAGCGGCAAAGCCGTTGCTCTCGCCTACCGTCCACTGTCCGGTAATCAGACTCGGCAGCGCCAGGTCACGTGAACCCTGCGTCAGGCTGACGTAGTTTTGCAGGAATATCGACATCCCGATGGCGGAGATCAGCGCAATCAGGCGCTTGGACGAGCGCACAGGCCGGTAGGCGACGCGCTCAATGCTCCAGCCGTAGGCGCTGGAGATAATTACCGCCATCACAAAGCCGGCCGCAATCATCAGCCAGGTGGTGTCGATGCCCATCATCATCAGGGCGGCAATCACGATAAAGGAGACATAGCTACCGATCATGTAGACCTCGCCGTGGGCGAAGTTGATCATGCCGATAATGCCGTAAACCATGGTGTAACCGATGGCGATCAGCGCGTAGGTGCTGCCCAGGGTCACACCGTTAAACATCTGCTGAATAAAATAGAGAAACTGCTCGGACATACCTTGACCCTTACTTAACCGATCATGGGCGATCGGGGTACAAAAAACGCCTGGCAGACCAGCACCAGGCGTTCGTGTCGCTGGTCAGGGGAAACCGGTTAACCGGCCTCCCGTTCACCACAAAACAGCCTGGTTTACTTCACAGCAGTCGAGGTGCCATCGGCATGCCATTTAAAGACGCCGAATTCAAAGCCCTTAAGGTCACCCTTCTCATCCCAGTTCAGGTTGCCCATCACGGTTGGCACCGCGGCACCTTCCTTGAGGTTTTTCACGATAGCGTCCGGCTCAGCGCTCTTGCTGCGCTCCATGCCGGTTGCCAGCGACTGCAGTGCGGCATAGGTGGTCCAGACGAACGGTCCGGTCGGATCCAGTTTCTTCGCTTTCAGCGCTTCCACGATCGGTTTGTTGGTTTCAACCTGATCGTAACGTTTTGGCAGGGTCACCAGCATGCCTTCAGAAGCGGCACCGGCGATGTTCGACAGCGAGGCGTTACCCACGCCTTCCGGTCCCATAAACTGGGTTTTCAGGCCCGCAGCACGTGCCTGACGCACGATCTGGCCCATTTCCGGGTAGTAACCGCCGAAATAGACGAAATCGACGTTCTCTTTCTTGAAGCGCGCGACCAGCGTAGAGAAATCTTTATCGCCAGCGGTGATACCTTCAAACATCACGATATTGGCGCCCTGCTTTTTCAGGCTCTCCTGTACGGAGCGCGCCAGGCCTTCGCCATACTGCTGTTTGTCATGCACTACGGCGATGCGCTGCGGTTTAAGCTCGCTCATCACATATTTCGCGGCGGTCGGCCCCTGATCGGAGTCGAGACCGGTGGTGCGCATAATCAGTTTATAGCCGCGGGAAGTCAGGTCAGGGGCGGTCGCCGCCGGGGTAATCATCAGCACGCCTTCATCTTCATAGATGTCAGAAGCGGGCTGGGTGGATGAAGAGCAGAGATGGCCGATCACGTAGCGGATGCCGTCGTTAATCACCTTGTTCGCTACCGCAACCGCCTGTTTCGGGTCACAGGCGTCGTCATATTTCACCGCAACCAGTTTGTTGCCGTTAACACCGCCTTTGGCGTTGATATCTTCAATCGCCTGAGTCGCACCGGCGAACTGCATGTCGCCGTACTGCGCCACCGGGCCAGACATTGCGCCGACAATCGCCACTTTGATATCTTCAGCCAGCGCCGCATGGCTCATCGCCAGTGCTACACATCCCGCCAGTAATGCGCGACCTTTCATTTTCATCCTGACTACCCCATTTGTTTTGTCGTGTATGTTGTGAGTGTTTGTGCTGTCAGATAAAGTCGAAAACTGATTAAGCATGAATGAGTTAGCGTACTTTTCTGACATTTTTTATTAATAAGGCTTTATTTTTCAGGTTATTAAACAGGAAGTTTCTTCTGTAAATCAACTGACATATTCAGAATTGACTGAGTGAAACAGCATAATACACTGGAGGCAACGGCCGGTTTTTCACCGCTTTGCCAGCGCGTTATGCTGGATTGATCGCACGCTCTCCCTGTTTACAACTATCATCCTGGCATCCCGACCATCTTTTGACCTGTTTTATTGATGAAAATGTGGTAGCACTCTGGTTGTACATTTTCGCTGCACTTTCCCCTGTTACAGAGGTTTTTGTTATGAAGCTCACTATCCAGCGTTTAACCACGCTGACCGCGCAGGACCGCATCGATCTTGGCAAAGTCTGGCCGGATCTGGAGATTGAACAACTGGAGCAGCAGCTGGATGAGCGCCATCGTCTCTATGCTGCCCGTTTTAACGACCGGCTACTGGCGGGTTTGCAGCTGGAAATCGCCGGGATCCACGGCAAAATTCACCGGCTGTCGGTGCGCGATGTCACGCGCCGACGCGGAGTGGGGCAATATTTACTGGAGGAGACGATCAGGCAGAATGGGTCGATAGCGGACTGGTGGATTGCCGATGATGGCAGTGACGATCAGCAGGTGCGGGCAGCCTTTATGCAGGCGTGTGGCTTCAGAGCGCAGAGTGATGGCTGGATAATGGCGGTAGAATAGTCAGGCGCAGAAAAACAAAAAGGGCGACATAAAGTCGCCCCTTAAGATGTCGAAGTGCGTTACGCTTCGATCGCCATACGCAGTTTCTTCATGGCGTTCTTCTCCAGCTGCCGGACACGTTCGGCTGACACGCCGTACTGATCGGCCAGCTCCTGCAGCGTGGTTTTATTGTCTTCGTCCAGCCAGCGGGCGCGAATGATGTGCTGACTACGCTCATCCAGACCTTCCATCGCATAGCTCAGCTTGTCAGCCGCATGCGCATCCCAGTTATCCTCTTCAATGCCGTCAGCAAAGTCAGAGGTTTTATCCTGAAGATAAAGCACGGGTGCCATAGATCGGCCTTCGCTGCTCTCGTCGTCGGCAGACATATCAAAGGTCATATCCTGCGCGGCCATACGCGATTCCATTTCACGCACATCTTTGCTGCTTACGCCCAGCTCACGCGCAACCATCTCGACTTCATCCTGATTGAACCAGCCCAGACGCTGCTTGGTTTTACGCAGGTTAAAGAACAGCTTACGCTGTGCTTTGGTGGTCGCGACTTTCACGATACGCCAGTTACGCAGCACGTATTCGTGAATCTCCGCTTTAATCCAGTGCACGGCAAACGAAACCAGACGCACGCCCACTTCTGGGTTGAAGCGACGTACCGCTTTCATCAGGCCGATATTGCCTTCCTGGACCAGGTCAGCCTGTGGCAGACCGTAGCCGGAGTAATTACGAGCGATATGAACTACAAAGCGTAGGTGAGACAGGATCAGCGTCTTTGCCGCATCCAGATCGCCCTGGTAATGCAGCCGTTCAGCCAACGCTTTTTCCTCTTCTGCCGAGAGCATCGGCCAGGTATTCGCAGCCCGGACGTAAGACTCCAGGTTGCCAAGAGGAGCAATAGCTAAAGTTTGCATTTCTTTGGTCATTCAAACCCTCACAAATTCAGTGGAATTGCCGCACATTTCCCTGCGCAGACGATACATTACGTCAACGTCGCGCGAAATCCGAAAGCAATCTGTGCTACTTAGAGTGGTAAAGTTATCCACAAGTTCAATTATAGCGGTGAATATTTTACACACAGATGACAGGAAAGGAAGAGGGGAAATATCCTCTGCACCCACCATCGGTAGCAGAGGACCATTATAACAAAAAAATGTTGCAGGCGTTTACTGCGGCGTAAATCGACGTAAATGTTGTACCGTTGCCAGCCACGCAGCCACCCAGCCGATGATCGCCGCAATCAGTAACAGCAGCAGCGCCTCATCCCACGAGAAGCCTTCCAGCGAGAAGGTGGTACCAAATACGGTTGCTACACTGGCAACAACGGACTGCAGACGCAGCACCAGCACTTCCGACAGCAGCAGCGACAGCACTGCCCCGCTGAAGCCCAGCAGCGCCCCGCCATAGAGGAACGGACGCAGGATAAAGCCGTCAGTGGCACCAATCAGCTTCTGCACGTTAATGGTGTCGCGTCGGGCAAAGATGCTAAGCCGGACGCTGTTACCGATCACCAGGAACACTGCCACGATCATCAGCACGCCAATCATTGAGGCGATCTGCCCCACCAGCCCGGTCAGCGCCGCCAGCCGCGCAAACCAGCTATCATCCATCCGCACTTCATCCACGCCCTGCACTTTAGTTACCCGATCGCGCAGGCTTTGCATGGTGTCTGAGTTCTGGAAATTGAGCTTAGGTGTGATGATGGCCACCGCAGGCAGCGGATTCTGCTCCAGCATATCCATTGCGCCGCCAAAGCCTGACCAGTTGCGGAACTCGTTCAGCGCCTCTTCCCGCGTCAGGTAGTTGACGTTATCCACGCCTTCGACCTGCTTGAGCTGCGCCACCACGTTTTCTGCCGCCGTGTCATCCAGCGTTTTGGAGAGATAAACGGTTAACTGCGGCGCCGGATACCACTGCGTTGCCGCCTGGCTGACGTTTTTCCATACCATGTAGCAGACGCTGGGCAGCGTCAGTGAAATGGCGATGACCATCACCGTCAGCAGGGTGGCCAGCGGCTGACGCCACATATCAGAAAGCGTGCCGCGCAGCGCATAGCGCCACTGCTCCTGCCAGCCGCCTTTCAGCGCTTTGCTCTTCGACTGCTGCTTCGCTTTCGGCGCAGCCGGACGTTTAATGCGTTTATTGACCATCGTGGCCTCCGTGCAGACGTCCCTGATTCAGCGTCATCATCCGGTAGTTGCGTCGGGCAATCAGACCGCTGTCATGCGTCGCCATCAGGACGGTGACGCCGACGCGGTTAAACTCTTCGAACAGGCGCAGAATATCTTCTGACAGCGCGTCGTCAAGGTTACCGGTCGGTTCATCGGCCAGCAGCACGGCGGGCTTGTTCACCACCGCACGGGCGATGCCCACACGCTGCTGTTCACCGCCAGAAAGCTGAATCGGATAACTTTTCGCTTTGTCGAGCAGACCCACTTTATCCAGTGCCGCCGAAACGCGACGACGAATGTCTTCGCCGCTGGCACCGGAGATAATCAGCGGGATCGCCACATTTTCATAAACCGAACGATCCATCAGCAGGTGGTGATCCTGGAAAATCATGCCGATCTGACGACGCAGGAAAGGCACCTCGCTGTTACGCAGGCGGGAAATGTCATGGCCGCTGAACCAGATTTTTCCGGCACTCGGGCGCTCAATGCCACAAATCAGCTTCAGCAAGGTACTTTTACCGGCACCGGAGTGGCCGGTCAGAAACGCCATTTCGCCGGGACGCAGACGGAAATCTACCCCCTGCAGCGCCTGACGTCCGCCGAGATATGCCTTACTGACCTCTTCAAAGCGAATCATCCTAATTAGTCCTCTCGGGCAAACAGTGCCTCAATAAAATCTTCCGCCTTAAACGGCCGTAAATCTTCAATGCCTTCACCGACGCCAATGTAGCGAATCGGAATACCGAACTGATCGGCCACCGAGAAGATCACGCCGCCTTTAGCGGTGCCATCCAGCTTGGTGAGCGCAATCCCGGTCACGCCAACGGCTTCATTAAACAGTCGGGCCTGGCTGACCGCATTCTGTCCGGTGCTGGCATCCAGCGTCAGCATCACTTCGTGTGGCGCTGAATCATCCAGTTTTTTCATCACGCGGGTGATTTTTTTCAGCTCTTCCATCAGGTGCGATTTGTTCTGCAGACGACCCGCGGTATCGGCAATCAGCACGTCAACGCCACGGGATTTCGCCGCCTGAATAGCATCGAAGATCACCGAAGCGGAATCTGCACCGGTGTGCTGAGCAATCACCGGAATGTTATTGCGCTGGCCCCACACCTGCAGCTGTTCAACAGCCGCGGCGCGGAAGGTATCACCAGCCGCTAACATCACAGATTTGCCTTCAGCCTGATACTGGCGCGCCAGTTTACCGATGGTGGTGGTTTTACCTACACCATTGACGCCAACCATCAGGATCACAAACGGCGTTTTGCCTGAGACGTCCAGTGGCGCATCCACTTTCGCCAGAATCGAGGCCATCTCCGCTTTCAGCAGACCGTAGAGCGCTTCCGCATCACGCAGCTGCTTGCGGTTTGCCTGCTGGGTCAGATGCGTGATGATGCGGCGAGTGGTATCCACCCCCACATCCGCAATCAGCAGCTGCTCTTCCAGCTCGTCAAACAGCTCATCATCAATCTTTTTGCCACGGAACAGGCTGACAAAACCGGAACCGAGGTTCTGACGGGTTTTCACCAGGCTGCGCTTCAGGCGGGCAAAGAAGCCCTCTTTGCTGGGACGCTCCTGCTCCTGCACGATGAGTGGCGCGGCGGCCAGCGGGAGATCGCTGACGGTATCGGATAATGTCTCTGCCGGTTCCGCGTCGGTGACTTCGGCTTCGCCCAGTGCCAGTGCGGTCAGCTCTTCTTCGGTGAGCGGTGCTTCCGCTTCACTGTCCGGGGTTTCAACGATCGCAGCCTCGTCCGGCGTCAGCGCTTCATCGCTTAACGGCGCTTCGGCTTCGCTGTGCGGGGTTTCAACGATCCCGGCGTCATCCAGCGCCAGCGCGGTCAGCTCTTCTTCGCTTAATGGCGCGTCCGCTTCGCTGTCCGGGGTTTCAACGATCGGGGCGTCGCCCAGCGCCAGGGCGGTCAGCTCTTCTTCGCTTAACGGCGCATCCGCGGGTTCAGCATCAACGACTGGCTTTACCACGTCGTCGGCGTCGATAACCGGCGTCGCGTCATGTTCAGGTGCGGCGATTTCCAGTAGCGCTTCAGGATCGGCCTCAATCGGCGCAGCTTCATCCAGCACCATGGGTGCTGGCTCATGCGGCGCTGCCGCGGTGACTTCCGCCTCACGCTGCTGCCCGGCCACCGTTTCGGTGATAACGACAGTCTCTTCCGCTTGCGCTTCAGCCTGGCTTAATGCCGGGGCGTCCTGTTCTGCCTGCTGCTGTGCGGGTTCTGCGACCTCTTGTGTCTGCTCCTCCGCTACAGGTTGTTTCTCTTCCTCTTTGCCAAATCCCAGCCAGGAAAAAAAGCCACGTTTTTTCTCTTTTGCCATTGTGTGACGACACTCCTCGATGGCTTTGTCCCGGTCGCGCGTGGTTTCCAGGGGTAAATCAATGAAAGTTGGTCAGCGCCAGACCGGCGTAAACCGCAGAATAATGCATGACTTCAGCAACTCAGTAGTCTAACACTTTCCAGCCAGCTCACCACAGCACCCTTTTTTAACGTTTCTTCTCACCGATTCGCCCGTTAAACTACGCAACAAATTATGACGAGTTGTGAGCAAGATGAATAAAAACCCCCGCAGTACAGGCGGTGCCGGGCAGATTCGCATCATTGGCGGCCAGTGGCGCGGACGCAAACTGCCGGTGCCGGACAGCGCCGGACTGCGCCCGACCACCGATCGGGTACGTGAGACGCTGTTTAACTGGCTGGCCCCGGTGCTGCCAGAGGCGCGCTGCCTCGACTGCTTTGCCGGTAGCGGCGCATTAGGACTGGAAGCCCTGTCGCGTTACGCGGGATCGGCGACGCTGCTCGAGCTGGAACGGCCGGTGGCGCAGCAGCTGACAAAAAATCTGCAGACGTTGCGCGCCAGTAATGGCACCGTGATTCAGACCAATGCGTTAAACTGGCTGGCACAGCCAGGTGAACCCTTTGATGTGGTGTTTATCGATCCGCCGTTTCGTCAGGGATTGCTGGAACAGACGTTACAGCTGCTGGAGCAGAATCACTGGCTGGCCGATCAGGCGCTGATTTACGTCGAAAGTGAAGTGGAAAATGGCGCACCGCCGGTGCCGCCGGAGTGGGATCTTTATCGCGAGAAAATAGCCGGACAAGTGGCTTATCGTTTGTATCAACGTCAACAGGAGACGCAGGATGTTACTTAATTTGGGGCGTCTGTTGATGCTATGCGTGTGGGGATTTTTACTGGCTAACCTGGTTCATCCCTACCCGAAACCGCTGACTTATTTTATCAACGTTGCGCTGATTTTCATGATCCTGATGCATGGCCTGCAGCTGGTGTTACTGCGCACCACGCAGACCAAAGATGCGCCGCCGATTGACCGCGTCACCCAGGCCAAAGTGTTTCTGTTCGGGGTGTTCGAACTGGTCGCCTGGCAGAAGAAAAACTTCCCACGCAAGAAATAATTCCGGGCGGGCGCACTGCCCGCCGGTTACTGCCGGGGTGTGAAGCTGATAAAGCGCGTGCCCTGCATCTTCAGTTCACCTCTGGCGCCCTTGTCCAGCTGATGATATTCCGCCTCTTTAAGCTGCACTTTGATGTCGCTGGCACCGTTCAGCGGGTGAAACAGCACCTCGTAGCGCATCTCTTCCCCGGCGATCACTTCCCGCTGCCGCGAACGGCGATTGGGTGCAGGAAATTCACGTTTGGTTTTGACCTCAACCTGCAGAGAACGCTCGGGTGAAGCGTCATTCACCGCCACTTCCCGGCGTTGCTTAATGAACTGACGGGTCGCCAGCACGGCGATAATCGCCAGAACGATGATAAAGATTAGCGGCGGTTTGCTCATAGCGTTCTTGTGCCTGCAGGATGATTAATCAGGCGGCAAAGCATACAACCAGAGTTGCCTGATTGTCACATCTCAGAGGCTTAACCTAAACTGGAAGGGATATTTTGGGATCTTTCACCATTTTGAACAAAAAAGGGAGAAACAATGCTCTGGTCTTTCCTCGCTGTACTTTTCTCCGGCTGGCTCTATGTCGACGCCACCTATCGCGGCCCGCAATGGCAACGCTGGTTATTTAAGCCGGTCACGCTGCTGCTGCTTGTCGGGCTGGCCTGGCAGGCACCGGTGCTGCAGACTACGGACTACCTGATTCTGGCCGGTCTGGTCGCGACGCTGGTCGGTGATGCGTTAACGCTGCTGCCACGTCAGCAGATGCTCTATGCCATCGGGGCTTTCTTCCTGTCGCACCTGCTTTATACCCTCTGCTTCGCCGCCAGCATGACCATGACCTTCTTCTGGCCAATTCCGCTGACGCTGCTCATCATCGGTGCCGCCCTGATTGGCGTCATCTGGAGCCGACTGGAAGATCTGCGCTGGCCTGTCTGCACCTTTATCGGCATGACGCTGGTGATGACCTGGATAGCGACCGAGCAGTACTTCTTCCGCCCGACCGATTACAGCTTCTCGATCATGGTGGGTGCCGCTCTGCTGCTGCTGGCAAACGCCGTCTGGTTTATCTCACACTATCGCCGCCGCTTTACCGCCGACAGCGCGATTGTCGCCGCCTGCTACTTCGCCGGTCACTTTATGATCGTGCGCTCGTTGTGGGTCGTCTGAAAAAATAGCCTTGACTCTGGAGTTCACTCCAGAGTGTAGGATAAAGGATGGGCTGCGTTGCTCATCCCACTATTCTTACACTCTTGAGGTCATATGCATCAACATCACGCCTGTGGCTGCGGCAAACCCCGTGCCAGTCACGCCGCAGCAAAACCGCTGTGCCAGGTTCGCCAGGCCCGCCCCCTCTCCCTTTCTATTCACGCCGCGACGCCTGTCCCTGCCGAGACGGCAGGCTGTTGCTGTGACAGTCACTGCAGCCCTGGCAACGACGCCGACACCGCTGAGGAAAGCGACCGGCGAGGTGCCGACAGTTATCCCTTTAGCTGGCAGGTCAGCGGGATGGATTGCCCGTCGTGTGCCCGCACCATTGAAACCGCTGTCCGTCAGGTAAGTGGCGTGACCGATGCCCGTGTCTTGTTCAGCAGCGAGAAACTGGTGGTCAACGCTGACCAGGACGTACAAAACGCCGTTGAACAGGCGGTGAAAAAAGCCGGGTTCCAGCTCGCAACCCCATCAGCCACGTCGGCCACACCCCCCGCTACGCCGGGCTGGCAGCATAACCGGATGCTGATTTTGCTGGCGCTGCTGGTGCTTGCCAGCAGCATTCTCAGCCAGTTCGCGCCCGCCTGGGGCGATCGGCTGTTTGTGCTGACCACGCTGGTCGGCCTGGTCCCGGTGGCGCGCGGCGCCTGGCAGCGTCTGCGCAGCGGATCGCCTTTTACTATTGAGACATTAATGACGCTGGCGTCAGCTGGCGCACTGATTATTGGCGCACACGCTGAAGCCGCGATGGTGCTGGTGCTGTTTCAGCTGGGCGAACAGCTGGAAAGCTATGCCGCTTCCAGGGCGCGCAGCGGCGTTACCAGCCTGATGGCGTTGCGGCCTGAATCGGCGATCCGCCTTGAACAGGGCAAACGTACTGAGGTACCGCTCGCAGCGCTGCAACCCGGCGATGTGATTGAAGTCGCGGCGGGCAGCCGCTTGCCGGTCGATGGCAGCTTAATCAGTCCGCTTGCCAGTTTCGATGAGAGCGCGCTGACCGGTGAATCACTGCCGGTAACGCGGGCCAGCGGCGAAAAAATCCTCGCCGGTGCTACCAGCGTTGATCGCCTGGTGATGCTGGAAGTGGTGTCGAAGCCGGGTGAAAGCGCGATCGACCGTATCCTGCAGCTGATTGAAGAAGCGGAAACGCATCGTGCGCCGGTCGAACGCTTTATCGACCAGTTCAGCCGTATTTACACGCCGCTGGTCATGCTGCTCTCGCTGCTGGTGATGGTGGTGCCGCCACTGCTCGGCGCAGGCGACTGGCAGCCGTGGATCTACAAAGGGCTGACACTGTTGTTGATTGGCTGCCCCTGTGCACTGGTGATCTCCACGCCTGCCGCCATTACCTCCGGGCTGGCTGCGGCGGCGCGACAGGGCGCACTGATCAAAGGCGGTGCGGCGCTGGAGCGGCTGAGTTCGGTGCGCAGAATGGCGTTTGATAAAACCGGTACTCTGACGCTGGGCAAGCCGCAGCTGACGCAGATCCTGCGCTTTGGCACGGCCAGCGAGTCAGAGATGCTGGCGCTGAGCGCCGCTGCGGAACAGGGTGCCACCCATCCGCTGGCCAGCGCTATCGTGGCGGCCGCGCAGGCGCGTGATCTGGTGATTCCTGACGCGCAGGATCAGCAGGTGCAGGCGGGACGCGGCATCAGCGCGAAAGTCGCTGGCCAGCAGATTCAGCTGCTGACGCCCGGCCATGCACCCGATCTGACGCCGCAGCAAAATGCGCAGATAGCGCAACAGGAAGCTGAAGGTGAAACCCTGGTGGTGCTGATGCGCGATGGCGAAGCGCTGGGTGCGCTGGCTCTGCGCGATCAGCTGCGCGACGACGCCGTTGAGGCGTTAAAGGCGCTGAAAAAGCTGGGTATTGAGAGCCTGATGCTGACCGGCGACAATCCGCGCGCTGCGGCGACCATTGCCCGCCAGCTGGATATTGATTATCGCGCCAGTCTGCTGCCCGCCGATAAAGTCGCGGCGATCCGCGAACTGAGTCAGCAACAGCCGCTGGCGATGGTCGGGGATGGCATTAACGACGCGCCAGCAATGAAAGCGGCAACGCTGGGCATTGCGATGGGCAGCGGCACCGATGTGGCACTGGAAGCGGCCGATGCTGCCCTGACGCGTAATCAGCTCAGCAATCTGGCTCCGATGATTGCGCTGGCACGCCGGACACGGCGTATCATCCGCCAGAATATCGGTATTGCGCTGGGGCTGAAGGCGATTGTCCTGGTCACAACCCTGCTGGGTCTGACCGGACTCTGGCTGGCGGTGCTAGCGGATTCGGGTGCGACCGCGCTGGTCACCGCCAACGCGCTGCGGTTACTGCGTCGCCGCGCCTGAGCAGGCGACTTCTGATCTGAAGAGTGAGGTTAACGGCGGCCTGTACGGCTGTCGTTAACCCGCCATGCCTTTGCGGATCAGAAACTGATAGGGCAGCGTGTCGGTTTGCTGCGCCAGCAAGCCATGTTCCATAAAGCGGCAGAAGCCGGGAATATCGCGCGTGGTGGCCGGATCATCGGCGATGATCAGCAACGTCTCGCCATCCTGCAGGCTGCGTACGGTTTTGCGCACCATCATCACCGGCTCCGGGCAACGCAGGCCACGGGCATCCAGCTGATGGTCGGCAGAGGAAAAAGCATCGCTCATAATCAACTCGGTTCAGGTAAGGGGCGCTCATTCTAGCGCGTGCTGGCGGTGAAGCAAGGCGATAACGATTGCGCTAAAATTAACCATTGCATAAAAAGCACAACGCGGTAAGATGCCGCCGCTTTTTGCTCATAAAACTGCCAGGCGCTGCCCGAACGGCGTCCCGCAATGGGTTCCCTCACCCCAACATTAAAAAGGTTGAATATGCTCGCATTTTCTTCGCGTCAGCGCATGCATGCGCTTTTCTGGTTATCGCTGTTTCACCTGCTGGTGATCACTTCCAGTAACTATCTGGTTCAGTTGCCTATTTCAGTGTTTGGCTTCCACACCACCTGGGGTGCATTCAGCTTCCCGTTTATCTTCCTGGCGACCGACCTCACCGTGCGTATTTTTGGCGCACCGCTGGCCCGACGCATTATTCTGGCCGTGATGATCCCGGCGCTGTTTATCTCTTACAGTGTCTCGGCGCTGTTCTATCAGGGTGAATGGCAGGGCTGGCAGGCACTGGAAGTGATGAATCTGTTTGTTGCCCGTATCGCCTGCGCCAGCTTTATGGCTTACGCGCTGGGTCAGATCCTCGACGTTCACGTGTTCAACCGTCTGCGTCGCCTGCCACAGTGGTGGATTGCGCCGGGCTGCGCCATGTTCCTGGGGAATATCAGCGATACGCTGGCCTTCTTCTTTATCGCCTTCTATAAAAGCCCCGATGCGTTTATGGCGCAGCACTGGGTTGAGATTGCCCTGGTGGATTACAGCTTCAAAGTGCTGATCTGCATGGTCTTCTTCCTGCCCGCCTACGGCGTGCTGCTCAACGCGGCGCTGAAGCGTCTGGCTGAACGCCAGACCGCCCGCCAGGTCAATTTCGGCTAAGCGCCCATACGGTTTCCACTACTATCCGCTAAGATCTTCTGACAATCATCAGGTTGCGTTTGCAACCTGATTCCTGTTGTATTAATGCCTGACTGGAAACTTAAAAAGGGATTCTGATGCGCAACCTGGTGAAATATGTAGGAATGGGTTTACTGGTACTCGGCTTAGCAGCCTGTGACCAGAAGAAAGATGAAGCGGCGAATGACAACGGCGTCAGCGCCAGTCAGTCGGCGCAAACCGTCACGCTGATGGATGGCAAACTGAGCTTCTCGCTGCCACCAGGCATGTCCGATAAAAGCGGTAAACTGGGTTCGCAGACCACTAACATGCACGTTTATGCGGATGAAACCGGTGCCCGCGCCATTATTGTGATTGCCGGTGACCCGACCAATGATGGTCTGGATGTGCTGTCGCAGCGTATGGAACAGCAGCAGCGTAATCGCGATCCGCAGTTGCAGGTGGTGTCGAACAAATCTGTGACGCTGAAAGATCAGCCCGCGCAGCAGCTGGATACGGTGATTTCTGCCAACAACCAGACCTCATGGTCTTCAGTGGTTCTGGCGAAAGTGGATGGCAAACTGGTGACGCTGCAGATTACGCTGCCAGGTGATAATCAGCAGCAGGCGCAGAGCGATGCTGACAACATCGTGAAAAGCATTACGCTGAAGTAAAACAAAAGGCTGGCTTCCCTGCACGGGGAAGCCAGCCTTCGTTCAGAAGGGCTTTTTATAAACCTGCATTCTCGCGAATATATTTCCGCGCTTTCACCGCATATTCAAACGGATTGGCCAGTGCCGGATCCTGCTCCGCTTCAACCACCATCCAGCCTTTATAGCCGTAATCATCCAGGATTTTGAACACCGGTCTGAAGTCGATCACGCCATCACCCGGTACGGTAAAGGTGCCCTTTTTCACTCCTTCCAGGAACGAGAGATGGTTCTCACGCACCTCGGCGACCACCTCATCACGCACATCCTTAAGATGAACGTGGAAGATGCGCGGCAGATATTTCTCCAGTACCGCCAGCATCTTCTTCTGGGAGCCTTCGGAGTAGTAGACGTGGCCGGTGTCATAGAGCAAACCGACCTGCTCGTCGGTCATCTCCATAAACCGGTCAATCTCTTCAGTGGTCTGAATACCGGTGCCCATGTGGTGATGCAGCGTCACGCGCATCCCCTTCTCCGCCGCGATGCGGGCAAGTTCGTTGTAGCCTTCCGCGGTTAACTGCCACTCTTCATCGCTGAAAATGGCTTTCTCTTCAAACACCGCAAGCCCGGTGCCCTGAATACTTTTGCTCTGCTCGGAACAGCCAATCACCCGCGCGCCCATCGCATGCAGGAAGTTCATATGCTCAATGAACTGTTCGATAGTTTTCTGTTTGTCGCCGTTGGCGAAAAAGGTGCTGAACCAGGCGTTGCAGATCTCGATGCCGCGAATGTCGAGCATCGGTTTCAGGATCGCCGGATCGCGGGGATATTTGCTGCCCACTTCGCTGCCGGTAAAGCCAGCCAGCGCCATCTCACTGACGGTTTGCTGGAAGGTATTCTCACTGCCGAGATCCGGCATGTCATCGTTGGTCCAGCCGATCGGGGCGATCGCCAGTTTTACATTCTCTTTGTTCATTATCTTATTCCCAGGCGGAGAGCGGCCATGCCGCATAGACAGCTAAATCAGTTATAGAAAGCAGGACGCGGCGGCATCTCTACCGGCTCAATCGCACCACTGTTCTGCGCTTTAATGCAGGCATCGGCGGCGACTGAGGCGGCAAAGCCATCCCAGGCAGAAGGACCGGTCAACTGGCCCGCTTTGATGTCGTTGATAAACGCCTGCAGCTCAACGTCATACGCCTCGATAAAGCGATCTTTCCAGTCCACCAGAATGGTGTTCGACAGCCGGGCCTCTTTGCGCAGCTGCACCGAAGAGGGCTCTGGCAGGCGCGCAATCCCCTCTTCGCCCACCACTTCACACTGGATGTCATAGCCGTAAGCGCAGTTAACGAAGATCTCGACGTCAATGCGAACCCCTTTCTGGGTTTCAAACAGCACGATCTGCGGATCTTTCAGCTGACTGTGTGACTTCGAGGTGACGCGCGGGAAGACCACCTGCACCGTTTTATAGTCATCGTTTGTCAGCCAGCGCAGCACATCCAGCTCGTGGATCAGGGTGTTGGTGATCGCCATCGGCGTGGTGTAGTTCTCCGGCACGGTCGGGTTGCGGTGCGCGCAGTGCAGCATCAGCGGCTCACCGATATCGCCATCGGTGATCACTTTTTTCAGTGCACGGTAGCCCGCATCGTAAGGACGCATAAAGCCGACCTGCACCAGGCGTTTACCCGCCTGAATCTCTGCATCCACGACCCGGCGGCAGCCCTCAGCGCTCATCGCCAGCGGCTTCTCACAGAACACCGGTTTACCGGCGGCAATCGCCGCTAAGGTGAACTCTTCATGGGTCGGATCCCATGAGGTGACCAGCACCGCATCAACATCCGGAGACTGAATCACGTCGTGTCCATTTTCGAATACCTCCGCCTCAATATTCAGGCGTTGCAGTGCGGCACGCGCGCCTTCGACATTAATGTCAGAGACGGCAACCACCTGTGCACCCTGCAGCACATGGCTGCAGCGACGAATATGTTCCTGACCAATTGCACCTGTACCGATGACGCCAAGTTTCAAAGTCATAATTACACCTGTGTAGGGTTCGTACGGAGAAGAGCAAAACGGGCCGCGGCACGGCCCTGAAATTAATATTTTCGCGCCTGATCCAGATGGCTGTTGAGCTTGTCCGCCACCGCCTGAGAACGTTCGGTCTTCGAGGCCTGCGCCACGCCGACGTGCCACCAGCTGAAATATTTGTGGATCATGGTTTTTGGCAGCACTTTGATGTCGATAAGGGTGGAAACCGTCTGGGTGCGGGCATCTTCCAGCGCCGCCTTGAGCTGCTCCAGCGTGGTCACACGATAGGTTTTGCAGCCATAACCGGCGGCGATAGCGGCAAAATCGACCGGGATAAAGCCGCCGTCCAGCTTGCCGCCTTCCGCATTACGGAACCGGAACTCGGTGGTAAAGCTGTCCATGCCGTGTTCCATCTGCAGGTTATTGATGCAGCCGTTGGTCATGTTATCCAGCAGCACTACGTTGATCTTCGCCCCTTCCTGAATCGAGGTGACCAGCTCTGAATGCAGCATCATAAAGGAGCCATCACCGACCAGCGCATAGACCTCGCGCTGCGGCTGCGCCAGCTTCACACCCAGCGCGGCATTCACTTCATAACCCATGCAGGAGTAGCCATATTCAACGTGGTAGGCGTTGTAATCTTTGGTGCGCCAGACGCGCTGCAGGTCGCCCGGCAGACTGCCCGCCGCTGCCACTACCACTGCGTCTTTCGGCAGTTGCTCATTTAAGGTGCCGAGCACGCTGCTTTGCGTCAGTAGCGACTGGGTCAGGCGGTTAAACTCAGCGAACACTGCTTTACGGTCGAGATGATCCGCAATCTCCGGCACAAAGTCGCCATCGTGATATTCCACCTGGTAGACACGCTGCGTCTCTTTCAGCAGCTGGCTCTGCGCCTGCTCAATCTGGTTGCCCCAGTCGTTGCTGTAGTGCTGCGAGGCCAGACCGGCGGTGAGCGCGGTCAGCCCTTCGCGGGCATCGGCCAGCAGCTGCACGCCATCGAGCTTGTAGCTGTCAAAGTTACTGACGTTGATGTTCAGGAAGCTGACATCGGGATGCTGGAAAATCCATTTCGACGCGGTGGTGAAGTCGGTGTAGCGGGTGCCGATGCCGATCACTAAATCGGCCTCTTTCGCCAGCAGGTTAGCCGCCAGACAGCCGGTTTCGCCCACGCCGCCGACATTCAGCGGATGGTCAGAGACCAGCGTGCCTTTGCCCGCCTGCGTCTCCGCAAAGGGAATCTGATAGCGCTCGGCAAACTGCCGCAGCGCCTCGCCCGCTTCGGAGTACTTCACTCCGCCGCCGCAGATAATCATCGGCTTGCGCTTACGGTTAATCAGCGTCAGGGCATCTGCCAGCTGCGCCGCCACTGGCAGGCGGCGATCCAGACGGTGCACCCGTTTCTGGAAGAAGTAGTCAGGGTAATCCCAGGCTTCGCCCTGCACATCCTGCGGCAACGACAGCGTGACCGCGCCGGTTTCTGCCGGATCGGTCAGTACGCGCATGGCGTTGATACAGGCGGACATCAGCTGTTCCGGGCGGCTGACGCGATCCCAGTATTTGCTGACGGCGCGGAAGGCGTCGTTGGTGCTGATGCTGAGATCGTAGCTCTGCTCAATCTGTTGCAGCACCGGATCGGGCTGGCGGGTGGCGAAGACGTCGCCTGGCAGCAGCAGCAGAGGAATGCGGTTGGCGGTCGCGGTCGCCGCGGCGGTGATCATATTGGCCGCACCAGGCCCCACAGACGAACTGCAGGCGATAATCTGGCGGCGCAGCGACTGGCGCGCAAAGCCGGTGGCAGCATGAGCCATGCCCTGCTCATTACGGCCCTGGTAGACCACCAGATCGCCGCTATCCTGTTCCAGCGCCTGGCCCAGCCCCAGCACGTTGCCATGTCCGAAAATGGCGAAGATGCCTTTTACGAACTTCGTCTCAACGCCATCGACATCAATGAATTGATTATCAAGAAATTTAACCAGCGCCTGTGCCGTGGTCAGTCTGATAGTGCCCATATTCTTCCTTACATGCTGGTGGACCCCGACTTCCGCGACAGAACGCCAGGCGTTGTCATCGGCGGAAAAGGCGACCTGAATAACTGAAACGTGAGGCGATTATAAACAAATATATTTTTCATAAAACACGATTACAGAAGAAACATTTCATTTTGCGAGTGAGATCAAATTTAATGACGGCAACAGGTCTGGCGGGCGATTGCAGTGGGGAAATCTGGAACGTTTAACAGAGAGTGGTGCCTGATGAAAAAATTCATTTCAATGCAGCAGCTTGCCTGACTGGCGTGCGGATTCCTGCGATCCCCTTCACAACCCTGACATACCGCACATCACGCTGGCAGAGTTCGCGCAGGCGGGCGGCAATCAGGAGTTTTACCTGGTTCACAAAATTGCGATGGATATTTCATTTCGTATTGAATATGGAATTTTTATTCCTCATACTCCCTTCATAGCCAGTCAGACACCTACAGACCCGGAAGCAGAGCGTAACTGGTGTCGGTCTTTACGCCCGCCAGCGCTGCTAATCACAGAAGGAAACCACAGGTATGAGTACACAACAGAAACCGCTTGATGTGATTTGTATCGGGCGCATCGCCGTTGATTTTTATGGCCAGCAAATCGGGGCGCGACTGGAAGATGTCACCTCCTTTGCTAAATATCTGGGCGGCTCCTCGGGCAATGTCGCCTATGGCACCGCGATTCAGGGGCTGAAATCGGCGATGCTGGCGCGGGTGGGAGATGAGCATAATGGTCGCTTTCTGCGTGAAGAGTTGCAGCGCGTAGGCTGTAACACCGATGCGCTAATCACCGATCCGCAGCGTCTGACCGGACTGGTGATCCTCGGCATCAAAGATGAAGAGACTTTTCCGCTGATTTTCTACCGCGATAACTGCGCCGATATGGGTCTGGTTCCGGACGATATCGACGAAGCCTTTATTACCTCTGCGCGCGCGGTGGCGGTTACCGGCACCCACTTATCCCATCCTCAGACCCGCGAAGCAGTGCTGAAAGCGCTGGATATTGCCCGCCGCAACGGCCTGCGCACGGCGCTGGATATCGATTATCGTCCGGTGTTGTGGGGACTGACCTCTCTGGGCGACGGTGAAACGCGTTTCATTGAGTCGTCACAGGTCACGCAGCAGTTACAGGAAGTGGTGCACTATTTCGATTTGATCGTCGGCACCGAAGAGGAGTTTCATATTGCCGGTGGCAGCACCGACACCCTGACCGCGTTGAAAAACGTGCGTCAGGCGAGTCAGGCGACGCTGGTCTGCAAACGCGGTCCGTTGGGTTGCGTGGTGTTTGAAGGCGAGATCCCGGATAGCTGGGAACAGACTGAACTGCACACGGGCGTTCGCGTCGAGGTTCTCAACGTGCTGGGCGCGGGCGATGCCTTTATGTCTGGCCTGCTGCGCGGCTGGCTGAATGATGAGGGCTGGACTCAGGCGTGCCGTTACGCCAACGCCTGCGGAGCGCTGGTGGTATCACGCCACGGTTGTGCGCCCGCCATGCCAACCAAAGCGGAGCTGGATGATTTCCTGAGTCGCGACAAAGAGGTGAAACGTCCCGATCTCGACAGCCGTCTGAACCATCTGCACCGCGTGACTACCCGCAAGCAGCAGTGGCCGGAGCTGAATGTCTTCGCCTTCGACCACCGCAAACAGCTGGCGGATATGGCGCAGGAAGCGGGCGTGGACGAGAGCCGCATTCCGGAGCTGAAACTGCTGCTGCTGGAAGCCGCTCAGCAGGCTGCCAGAGAGGCAGGATTAGAGAATAAAAGCGGGATTCTGGCGGATACGACCTACGGTCAGAAGGCGCTGAACGCCATTACCGGTAAGAACTGGTGGATTGGCCGCCCGATTGAGCTGCCGAGCTCGCGTCCGTTGCGCCTGGAGCATGGCAACATCGGCTCGCAGCTGATCGACTGGCCTGCCGAACACGTGGTGAAATGTCTGGTCTTCTATCATCCGCATGACAGTGCTGAACTGCGTAAAGAGCAGGATGAGCTGGTGCTCGACGTCTGGAACGGCTGTAACAAAAGCGGTCATGAGCTGCTGCTGGAAGTGATTCTGCCTGACAACAACCCGGATAAGAATGAAACGTATTACTTTGATATGTTGAGCCATTTCTACAGTCTGGGCATCCAGCCTGACTGGTGGAAACTGCCACCGCTGTCGGCGGAAAGCTGGCAGGCGATCAGCGGTCTGATTGAGCAGCAGGATCCCCACTGTCGCGGCATTCTGTTACTCGGTCTGGATGCGCCCGAAGAGAAGCTTAAAGCGGGCTTCGCCGCGGCGGCCAAAGCACCTTGGGTGAAAGGTTTTGCGGTAGGCCGCACTATCTTTGGTCAGCCTTCCCGCCAGTGGTTACAGGGGGAGCTGGACGATCAGGCGCTGATTGAGACGGTTAAAGGCAACTATCTGCGACTGATTGAGTACTGGCGCGCTGCCCGCGCCTGATTTCCTGCTCTGCCAGAGGCTGTCTCAACCAGGATAGCCTCAGACTGCTGACTCATTCAAAGCAGGGTGAATGTTGCCGCAACGAATAAGCTCAATGCGCAGGTAACACGGTCAGAGGAGGAAAGCGTCCCGCGCCAGGGACGGTGCGGGCCGAGCGGCCAGGGATGGCTTTAGCGACTTTCCGATCTGACCGTGTTACCTGAGCCTGCACAGTCTTACAGCTGGAAGGGGCACACTTTTCAACAATCTCACGCCATCACACCCGGGATGGCGTTTTTACTCGCATCCCTCTTCTCCTCACTGACTTTCCACGCCGGTTTTCATCCTGTTATAACCTGTGCAGAGGCGCGCCTCGGGCGCTGAGGCTAATCTGTGAACCATTTCATAAAGCCATGAAATAAACCGCGTCGTTGACGCAAAGAAATGAAATTTTCCATCCATCTGATACTATAGCGCTCATTATGCAGCCATTATTCTAATTATACGGGCAGAAGTGATGAACAATAATCCCACCCAACTTTCTCTCTTGCAGGACGATATTCGTCGCCGCTACGAAACGCTGAGCAAGCGTCTTAAACAGGTTGCGCGCTACATCCTTGATAACAGTAACAGTATTGCTTTCGATACCGTCGCCTCGATTGCTCAACAGGCCGATGTGCCACCGTCGACGCTGATCCGCTTTGCGAATGCTTTTGGCTTCAGCGGCTTCAACGAAATGAAACAGGTTTTTCGTCAGCATCTGATGGAGGAGACGGTCAACTATACCGAGCGCGCTCGCCTGTTTCGCCAGACCTCAACGGACGACAGCGCCAGTGCGCCTGAAAGTCCGGCGGAAATCCTCAACGTCTTTACCATGGTTAACAGCCAGGCGCTGCAGCAGCTGGCGATGCAGGTTAATCCTGAGCAGCTGAACAAAGCGGTGAAACTGCTGAATGAGGCTGAGAATATCTATGTCATCGGCCTGCGCCGCTCTTTCAGCGTCGCCTCCTACCTGGTCTACGCGCTGCGTCATCTGGAGCGCCGCGCTTTCCTGATTGATGGCCTGGGCGGGATGTTTACCGAGCAGCTCAGCCTGGTAAACCCGAAAGATGTGGTGATTGCGATCAGCTACTCGCCTTATGCACGTGAAGCGGTCGAGGTGGTTGAAATGGGTGCCAAACGCGGTGCGCATCAGATTGCCATTACCGACAGTCAGGTCAGTCCGCTGGCCGCCTTCAGCGATGTCTGCTTTGTAGTACGTGAAGCGCAGGTCGATGGCTTCCGTTCGCAGGTCGCTTCACTCTGCCTGGCACAGACGCTGGCGGTTTCGCTGGCACTGAACAACGCAAAGACCAGCTGAGTTCCACACACAAAAAAGGGCAGCGCGACAGGCTGCCCTTTTTACTGATATGAACGCGGCTTATAAACCGTGATTGCTGTTTATTTTTCAGCGAAGACTTACGCTTTCCGCGGATAGCTGTCGCTGTTCACCCAGGCGTGATCTTTCTCCCAGGTAAATTTCCACAGCCGCACCGGCCCCGCCATCACGTTCAGATAGTAGTTATTGTATCCCGCCAGCGTCGCTACCGGATGATAGCCGCGCGGTACCATCACCACGTCGCGATTATAAGGTGCCATACAGACATCAAGGGAACGGTCGTCGGTGTAGACGCGCTGCATGGCAAAGCCAGGTTCCGGATCGAAACGGTGATAGTAGGTCTCTTCCAGGTAGGTTTCGTTTTCACTCTCCTCCTGGTCGTGCTTGTGGCTGGGATAAGAGCTGGTATCGCCCTCGTTGGTATAGACTTCCACCACCAGCAGGCTATCAGCCGGTTCATTGTCAGGCAGGATATTGTGAACCAGGCGCTGGTTGCGCCCTTTTCCGCGATGCTCAACGCCGACATCGGCTGGTGCAATCAGGCGCGCAGGCAGATTCCCCTGACCGGGCGCATTACAGACCGCCAGCTCAAGATCGCTGTCAGCGTAAACCTCTACTTCATCATCATGCGGCACATAAACAGAATAAGGCGGTACGCGCTCAAAAGGCGACATGCGCTGACCGATACCGGGAAAATCAGCATGGCGGGTTTTTACCGAGGCCAGCCCGGCCACCAGCACCAGACACAGCTCTTTGTCACCACTACTGAGGCGCAGGGTTTCCCCTTTCTTCAGCAAATAGGCATCAAATCCCACATAACGCCAGCCGGCGCGCTCAGGCGTCACATGCTGAATACGACCCTGCGCGTCAGGGGCTTGTGCTTTCGACAGTAAAGACATCCTGATACTCCTCTCTGTCACGATTGACGCTGCGGTGGGCTCGCGGGCGCGGTGCCAGCGAACAAAGCGACCGGCAGATTATCCTGCCGGTCGCGCACCGGGATCAGCGTTGAAATGAATCAGCCTAAGGTTGGCATACTGAATTCAGACACGGTCTGCTGACCGGATGGCCAGCGTACGGTGGCCGTTTTCATGCGGGTATAGAAACGCACGCCATCCGGTCCATGAACATTGAGCGCGCCAAACACTGAACGCTTCCAGCCGCCGAAGCTGTGGAATGCCATCGGCACCGGAACCGGCACGTTGACACCGACCATACCCGCTTCAACGTTCTGCACAAACTCACGTGCGGTGTGACCGTTGCTGGTGAAAATCGCGCTGCCGTTGCCGAATTCATGGCTGTTAACCAGTTGCAGCGCACTGTCGTAGTCCGGCGCGCGCATGATGCTCAGCACCGGCCCGAAAATCTCTTCACGCCAGATCACCATCTCAGAGGTGACATGATCAAACAGCGTGCCGCCGACGTAGTAACCTTCGGCGTGACCTGCAACCTGCACGTTACGACCATCGACCACCAGCTTCGCGCCTTCCTGCTCGCCTTTGTCGATGTAGCCCAGCACTTTCTTCTGGTGCGCCGCTGAAACGACCGGTCCCATCTCATTTTCATCAGCGCCCTGATTAATGCCAGGGCCGATACGCAGCGCGTTCACCAGCGGAGTCAGACGGGCGATCAGCTTGTCGGCGGTATCATCGCCCACGGCGACCACAACCGGCAGCGCCATGCAGCGTTCACCAGCAGAGCCAAACGCACCGCCCATAATGGCGTTGACGGTGGCATCCAGGTCGGCATCCGGCATAACGATAGCGTGGTTTTTCGCCGCGCCAAACGCCTGTACCCGCTTGCCGTGGGCGCTGGCGGTTTTATAGATATGCTCAGCCACGCCAGAAGAACCGACGAAGCTCACCGCGGCAATACGCGGATCTTTATAGAGCTGCTCAGCATCTTCATTGGAACTGTGTACGACGTTAAATACGCCATCGGGCAGGCCCGCTTCGGTCAGCAGTTCAGCCATACGCACTGCCGCAGAAGGATCCAGCGCCGGTGGCTTCAGCACAAAGGTGTTACCGCAGGCCAGGGCTATCGGGAACATCCACAGCGGCACCATCGCCGGGAAGTTAAACGGCGTAATGCCCGCCACGACGCCGACCGGTTGCATCAGCGAGTAGCTGTCAACACCGCTGCCGACGTTCGGGGAATATTCGCCTTTGAGCAGATGGGGGATCCCGCAGGCAAACTCAATCACTTCGATGCCACGCGTCAGTTCACCCAGCGCATCAGACCAGACTTTGCCGTGCTCAGAGACAATCAGCGCCGCCAGCTCATCACGGTGCTGCTCCATCAGGGCTTTAAAGTTGAACAGAACGCGGGCGCGACGCAGCGGCGAGGTTTTCGACCAGGCGGCAAAAGCGTCATGCGCGACACCAATCGCCTGGGCCACTTCATCAGCGGTACTTTGCGTCAGTTCACGTACCACTTTGCCGGTTGCCGGATCGTAAACAGGAATGGTTTCGTTGCTGGCGCTGAAAGTGGTTTTACCGCCAATAAAGTTACCTATGATTGTCATGATGTTGCCTCTTTAGATGGTTAAGTTCCCTGCAGACGGACTATGCGACCTGCCACACTGCCTGACCAGGCAAACCTGAAAGCGTGCTATGAAGCTATTACAGTGGAACAAATTTTTCAAATGGTTCTTTTTGGAAAATTTGATTTTAGCGGCACAGATCGCATTTTTCCCGCCACTTAGTCTCTCGCGGCATCACGATGACGGGAGGCCACTAATAGCGGCCAGCCTTAGCGTAGCAGGGTAATAGCCGGGGAGTGGTTTGGGCGTTTTACTGCGAAGTTGATCCAGCCTTTATGCATCGGGCTGAAACGGAATATGAAATTAATGCGAGGCTGATCTAATAATTTGTGTTTCATTATTCACTATTAATGAAATAAATGTTCTCTTTGGTCGCATCATCCTCCTGTCCCGGAGTCAGTGCATGGCCATCGATCCAACCCGTTTCTGTATCAACCGCAAAATTGCGCCCCGGCTCTCGCTGGAGGCATTTTTTCAGCTGGTTCAGCGTCTGGGGCTGAGCAAGGTTGAACTGCGTAATGACATGCCGGGCGGCAGCGTCACTGACGATCTCAGCACCGATCAGCTGCGCGCTCTGACCGACAGGTATCATATTGATATCATCACCATTAATGCGCTCTATCCGTTTAACCGCATTGATGACGCGCTACTGGCCCGGGCCGAAGCACTGTTACAGACAGCACAACAGATTGGTGCAAAGGCGCTGGTCATGTGTCCGCTGAATGAGGGGATAGCCGTGTCGCCTCAGCAAACCCAGGCGGCGATGCAGCAGCTGGCCCCGCGCTTTGCCCACTATGGCATTCAGGGTCTGGTGGAGCCGCTGGGTTTTCCGGTCAGCTCGCTGCGTTCGGCGGTACAAACGCAGCAATTGATCGCCGCGGCGGACGTGCCCTTTAAGTTATTGCTGGATACCTTTCACCATCATCTCTATGAGCAGGCTGAGCAGGAGTTTCCAGCCGGCATTCATGTTAACCAGATCGGTCTGGTGCACCTTTCGGGCGTGGAAGATCGCCGTCCGACCGCCGAACTGACCGATGAAGAACGCATCATGCTGAGTGATAACGATGTAATGAAGAGCGTGGTGCAGGTGAAGCGGCTGGAGATGCTTGGCTATAAGGGCGTTTATGCCTTTGAGCCTTTCTCCAGTCAGCTCAGCAACTGGACCCCTGCGGAGGTTGAACGCCAGATCCGCAACAGTATTGAACTGCTGCAAGCCTGAATCCTGTTCTGCGCTTTGCGCGCACCATTAATCGGTTTATCTGTGTCTGAAAAGACGTTCTGGCCAGCTGCTGGGCCATTTTTTTTATCCTGAAGAATCGTCTGCTGCCGGCAACACCGCCTGACGCCGCTGCATGCGCAGCGTGCAGAAAAAAGCGACGCAGACCAGCAGCGCCGTGAGCAGGTAGACGCGTGAGACACCCGCATAAGTCATGATGAATCCGGCAAGTGGCCCGGTTATCCCCAGCGACAGATCCATAAAGGCGGTGTAGGTCGCCAGCGCGCTGCCCTGATTCTGCTGCGGCACCACTTTTACCGCCACCACGCCCAGCGCCGGGAATACCAGCGAGAACCCGGCACCGGTCAGAAATGCGCCCGCTTTTGCCATCCAGGGATCACCCGCTGCGGCCACCAGAAACAGTCCGGCGGCTTCAACCGCCAGGCAGATGCTGGCGACCCGCAGACCGCCGTGGCGGTTAATCGCATTCGGGAACAGCAGGCGCGCGCCGACGAAAGCGCCGCTGAACAGGGAGAGCGCAAAGGCGGCCCCTTCCCAGCCTTTATCCTGATAGAACAGGGTAATAAAGGTGGCGATGACACCGAAACCCGCCGAACCCATCGCCAGAATCGCACCAAAACCGGCGATTTTCCCCAGCACCGCACGAAACGGCAAGGGTCTGGCCCGGCTGGCTTTTACGGCCGGACGCGGCACCGCGCAGACGATGCCTACCACGCAGATAGCAACAATGACCAGCGACAGCCACAGCAGGCCACCCGCCCGGAATATCACCACGCCGAGCGGCGCACCAATCGCCATCGCGCCATAAGTGACAATGCCGTTCCAGGAGATAACCCGGCCAATGTGCAGCGAACCCACCCGCGCCACACCCCACAACGAGGTGCCGGTGCCGGTAAAACTCTGACCCACGCCCAGAATCAAGCGGCCCACGCAGAGTAGCGTCAGGCTTAACAGCGGTGATTCGATGAGCGCCGCCAGCAAAATACATAACCCGCTGATCAGACAGCCAACCAGGCCGGTCACCACCACTTTCTTTGGCCCCCAGAGATCGGCATAGCGTCCGGCGTGTGGGCGGCTCAGCAGCGTCGCCACATATTGCAGGCTGATTACCAGGCCCGCCCAGAATGCGCTGAAGCCCAGCTGGTCATGCACCCATCCTGGCAATACCGCCAGCGGCAGACCGATAGTGAGATAGCTGGCAAAGTTGTAGGCCACGATAGAGAGGATCAGCAGAGAGATGTGCAGGTTTCCGGATGGGGTGTTCGGTTCCGCGGCAGGCTGTTCAGGCATGAGTCCTCGCGCTCGTATTTGGCTGAATGATAAGGTTTATCCTTTAACTATACCCGCTTTCGCCACTGGCGCATCTTAATGACACGGCTATCGGGCGGCTGCCCCTGCCCGGACGTGCAGCAGAAAGGCGGGTTAAAACCGGCACAATGGGGAGTTGCTGCTCTGCCGCGATAGCTGAGTGCTGTGGCGCTGATTACATCACCCACCTGCCACCGCGCTTTACCGTTTCTCTGATAAATCAGATTGTTAATTTTGTTTCAGCTACACTTTCAACAGCCAAATTACGTTATGAGAGAGAGAATGAGCGAGCTGCAACGGGAAAAGATCGGACAAAATATTCTGATAAAACTGGCGATGCTGGTCATTATCCTCGCCGGGGTTCGGGCAGCGTCCGATATTCTGGTTCCGCTGCTGCTGGCGGCGTTCTTTGCCATTGTGCTGAATCCACTGGTGACAATGCTGATGCGGCGTGGCTTCCGCCGTGGACTGGCGATTGGGCTGGTGATCACGGTGATCTTCTGCGCTCTCGTGCTGCTGGGTGCCATTATTGCCAGCTCAATGAGCGAGTTTTCCGATCTCTATCCGCAACTGCGCGCCACCATGGAGCAGAAAATGACGGTACTGCAACATCTGGCGGCGGGCTTTCATCTTAATATTTCAACCGATGCGCTGGTACAGCGTTTCGATCCTAATACCATGATGAACCTGGCTACCGTGGCGCTGAGCGGCTTTTCCGGCGCGATGACCAATACCGTGCTGCTGGTGCTGACCGTGGTCTTTATGCTGTTTGAGGTCCATCACCTGCCCTATAAAATGCGCAACGCGCTGGTGAATCCGAAAATTCGCATCGCCGGATTGCATAAAGCGCTGAAAGGCGTCACGCACTATCTGGCGCTGAAAACCCTGGTGAGTCTGATAACCGGCATCGCGGTCTGGCTGAGTCTCTATCTGCTGGATGTGAAGTTTGCGCTGTTATGGGGTGTCGTGGCGTTTATCCTCAACTTTATTCCCAATATCGGCCCGATTATCGCCGGTATCCCGCCCTTCCTGCAGGCGTTGTTACTGAACAGCCTGTTTGATGCCGCGATGGTGGCGGCGCTGTTTACCGCAATTCATATGGTGTTTGGCAATATGCTGGAGCCGCGCCTGATGGGGCGCGGTCTTGGCTTATCGACACTGGTGGTGTTTCTGTCGCTGGTGTTCTGGGGCTGGCTGCTCGGTCCGGTCGGCATGCTGCTCTCGGTGCCGCTTACCAGCATTACTAAAATTCTGATGGAAACCACGCCAGGCGGCAGCCGTCTGGCGATTATGCTGGGCACCGGACGACCTAAGCGGGCACGGGCATTAACCAAGTAGCCGCTGCTGCACGTGCTGGAGATGGCTCTCCATCGCCTGACGGGCTGCTGCTTCATCGCCCGCCACAATCGCATTGGCGATCTGCTGATGGTCAGCGTTCATCTCCTGCGCGAAGCTGTTATCGGCATAATGGCGCTCCAGTCGCTGCACATGCGGGCTGTGGCGCCGGTTCCATAACTGCTCCAGCAGGTCGCGTAATACATCATTGCCGCTCATCTCACTGATCAGCAGATGGAAGCGCTTGTCCTGCTCCAGAAAGGCCGCGTCGTTTTCATTGTACTGCTGCAGTTCAGCGGTCAGCGCCAGCAGTGCTGCACGCTGAACGGTGGTGCCGTTACGTGCGGCAAATCCTGCCAGCATCCCTTCAAAGGCTTCACGCGCCTGCAACAGATCCTGCAGACTGCAGGTTTCGCTCTCCTGCGGAACCGCAGCCTGCGGCAACGGCTGGGCGACGTAAACGCCGTTGCCAGTGCGGATATCGACCCAGCCGGTCATCTCCAGCGCAATCAATGCTTCACGCACTGATGAACGACTGACACCCAGCTGTTTTGCCAGCTCACGCTCCGGTGGCAGCAACCCTCCTGCCACAAAGTCACCGCGCGTGATACCGGCCATGATGACGTTGGCGATCTGACGGTACAGGCGCTCGGTTTTTATTACTGGCAGCGTCATCACCCTCTCCTCTGATTGCACTTAAAAGCGATCTCTTCACCGATGCAGTTTGTCATGCTGCGATCCGGATCACGGCCCTGTTTTTTCCACTATCATACTCTTGGCCCAGCGGCCTGACCACTGGGCCACATCACAGTTGAGGAGTAAAAATGGAACATACATGGCGATGGTACGGCCCCAATGACCCGGTCTCACTGGATGATGCGCGTCAGGCGGGCGCGACCGGCATTGTGACGGCGCTGCACCATATCCCTAACGGCGAGGTGTGGCCGGTTGAGGAGATTAAAGCGCGTCAGGCACTGCTGGCGGAAAAAGGTCTGGTCTGGTCGGTGGTGGAGAGTATCCCGGTCCATGAGGCGATTAAAACCCAGCGTGGTGACTACCTTCGTTATATCGCCAATTATCAGCAGTCGATACGCAATCTGGCCGCCTGCGGCATTGATACCGTCTGCTACAACTTCATGCCGGTGCTGGACTGGACGCGAACCGACCTCGCCTGGACGCTGCCGGATGGCGCAAAAGCGCTGCGCTTCGACGCCGACGCTTTCGCGGCCTTCGAGCTTTATCTGTTGCAGCGTCCGGGAGCGGAACAGGATTACAGCCCAGCCGAGCAGCAGGCCGCCGCTCAGCGCTTTGCCGCCATGAGCGCAGAAGAGAAAAGCACCCTGGTGCGCAATATTATCGCCGGTCTGCCTGGCGCCGAAGAGGGTTACACCCTGGAGCAGTTTCAGGCGCAGCTGACGCAGTATGACGGCATCGACAAAGCGAAACTGCGCGAGCATATGGCGACCTTCCTGCGCGCCATTGTGCCGGTTGCGGAGGAAACGGGCGTTAAACTGGCGGTGCATCCGGATGACCCACCACGTCCTATTCTGGGCCTGCCACGCATTATTTCTACCCAGGAAGATATGCAGTGGCTGAAAGAAACCGTGGACAGTCTGCACAACGGTTTCTGTTTCTGTACCGGCTCCTATGGCGTGCGTGCCGACAATGCGCTGGTTGAGATGGCGGAAACCTATGCCGACCGCATTAATTTTATCCATCTGCGCGCCACGAAACGCGAGGCAAACCCGGCCAGCTTCCATGAAGCAGCGCATCTGGCGGGCGACGTCGATATGGTCGGCGTGATCAAGGTTATTCTGGCGGAAGAGCAGCGCCGCCGTCGGGCGGGCAACCTGCGGGCGATTCCCATGCGTCCCGATCACGGCCATCAGATGCTGGACGACCTGCATAAGCGCACCAATCCCGGTTATTCCGCCATTGGCCGCCTGAAAGGCCTTGCCGAACTGCGCGGCGTTGAAGTAGCGCTGAAACAGATCTATTTTGCCGATTAAGTAAAACGTCCTGCCCTGCGCCCGCCCTGTGACGGGCCAGGGTCTCTCCTGGCCACTGCGGCGGATCGGCCTTTTACCCTGCCTGCCTCCCGTTTTCACCTGATTGTTTTGCTGCATCGCAACGAAAACCAAACAACCTGTCAAAAAATGCAATGTCTGGTCGATAATTGACCTTAGTCAGTTCTCCTGATCGCAAAAACGCTAATCTGCACCGCCCGGAGAGATGCTATGCTGCGCCACTGATCAGCACCTCCGCATAACACCAATAATACTCAGAGGATTCAGCGGTGCCGCTACTGAAACGAAAACGCGACTACGCCAGGCTGGTGATTATTATTTCCGGCGTGCTGCCTCTGATTATTGGCATTTTTTTTACCGCCCTGGATGCGCGCCACACCGTGCATCAGCAGCAGGTCACCGCGGCGAATACGCTGTTATCTCAGGCTGAGAGAATGAGCGACAGCGCCTGGGATATGATTACCGTGCTGCGCCAGTTTCATCATCAGCCCTGCAGCCAGATTGAAAACCAGTTGCAGCGCATTGGCTCGCTAAACCCCTATTTTCGTGCGATCGGTAAAATGGAGCAGGATCACATCGCCTGCTCGTCGGTGTATGGTTCACGCCCAGGCCTGCTGAAAGAGATGATCATGCGCGACGCGCCGGTTACCGGAAAAGCCTGGTGGAGTCTGTCCATTGCCGGGACATCGGGCGTACCGAATCGTCCGGCCGTGATTTTTATGCGCGATCTGCCCGATGGCGAGGGATTCTGGGCAGTGATTGATGGCCAGTATCTGATCGATTTTATGCGCGCGATCAGCAGCAGCCATCTCTATCATTTCAGCATGACGTTCAGCGGCGGCGCGCCGATCTCGTTTGGCGATCCGCACATCGCCGCGTCCAGCTGGTTTGAACCCATGATTTATCAGGCTATCTCCCATCGCTATCCGCTCTCTGTCACCCTCATTGCCTCACCCTCTGAACTGATCTCGGCCTGGCGTCAGGTGATGTTTATCATCATGCCGATGGCCGCTATCTTCTCTATTCTGCTGATGATGCTGATGGCGAACTGGCTGAAACGGCGTATTTCATGGCGCGATGAGATTCGCCGGGCCATCACCAGCGGCCAGTTCAGGGCGCACTATCAGCCGGTCTACGACAACCGGCTGCAACGCTGCAGCGGCGCTGAAGCCCTGCTGCGCTGGACAACGCCCGACGGTAAAGGCGTGCGGCCAGATATTTTTATCGGCGCAGCAGAAGCGGAAGGCATGATTGTGCCGCTGACCCGCCATCTGCTCGATTTAATTGCAGAGGATGTGCAGGCGTGGCAGGTTGAGCCCCATTTCCACCTGGCCATTAACGTGGCGGCGGATCATCTGCAGCATCCTGACTTTGTCGACGATATGCTGCAGTTTGCCGAACGGATCAAAGATAAGCAGTTCCTGATTACCCTGGAGCTGACCGAACGCAGCCTGATCAAAGATGGCGCTGAGGTGGCTCGCAAGCTGGAGCAGTTACGTGGTTGCGGAATGAAGGTCGCGATTGATGATTTTGGGACCGGTCACTGTTCGCTGAGCTATTTACAGACCTTCACGATAGATTATCTGAAAATCGATCGCGGCTTTATCAACGCGATTGAATCCCTGGAAGGCAGAACGCCGGTGCTGGACGCCATTATCCAGCTCAGCCATGAGCTTGAGCTGGAAGTGCTGGGAGAAGGCGTTGAGACCGCGTTACAGTTCAGCTATCTGCAACGGCGCGGCGTGGTCTTTATCCAGGGCTATTATTATGCCCGCCCGATGGACAACACGGCGCTGGTTGCCTGGCTGACCGATCGGGGCGAACAGCCGATTGAACGGGAGCTGGCTCTTCAGACCCGGCAGGAACCCGACGTCTGAACCAGAGCAGATGGCAGCTGAACCGCCAGTCGAGCCACATTCACTCATCTTTCTGCTCTCCGCCCTGTGATGCAAAGCGGATAACCGCTTCCGGTGCCAGCATGCCTCGTAACTTCCCCCTCTTTGACCCTGTTTTGCTGAAAAAAACGGCGGTCGTCACGCTCAGTGATAATTTTTTTGCGGTTGCAAACAGCTCTATTTGTTGTAAAAACAGGCCGGATGTAGCCCAAACATGACAGATATCACACAAAAACGGTATACTCTGTCGCTGTTCGCAATAATCACAACAGTAATTATTGTGTCTGCCGGCGCATAAACAGTGCTTATTTACGGCTATGCTTAAATTTCTCAACGCAGCGGTCTGAACGACTCACACCCGGCTCGCGCCGTTGAGGACTTTCGTGTTCCAATACAGGGTAATTCTATGAAATTGCGTAGGAAGCGTGTAAAACCAATTGGGATCGATGATGTGACTATCATCGATGATACCCGTTTACGTAAAGCCATCACCGCGGCCTCTCTGGGCAACGCGATGGAGTGGTTCGACTTCGGTGTTTACGGCTTTGTGGCCTATGCGCTGGGTAAGGTCTTTTTCCCGGACGTTTCACCAGGCGTTCAGATGATTGCGGCGCTCGCCACTTTCTCTGTTCCTTTCCTGATTCGCCCGCTGGGTGGACTGTTCTTCGGTATGCTGGGCGACAAATATGGTCGTCAGAAAATCCTCTCCATCACCATCATCATCATGTCGGTCAGTACTTTCTGTATCGGCCTGATACCGTCCTACGCCTCCATCGGCATCTGGGCACCTATTCTGCTGCTGTTAGCGAAGATGGCTCAGGGCTTCTCGGTGGGCGGTGAATATACCGGTGCCTCAATCTTTGTGGCCGAATATTCGCCTGACCGTAAACGCGGCTTTATGGGAAGCTGGCTCGACTTTGGTTCGATTGCGGGCTTCGTGCTCGGTGCGGGCCTGGTGGTGCTGATTTCCTCCATTATCGGAGAAGAGAGTTTCCTTGAGTGGGGCTGGCGTCTGCCGTTCTTCGTCGCGCTGCCGCTGGGAATTATCGGTCTTTACCTGCGTCATGCGCTGGAAGAGACCCCGGCATTCCAGCAGCACGTAGACAAACTGGAACAGGGCGACCGCGAAGGCCTGCAGGATGGTCCACAGGTATCGTTTAAAGAGATTGCGACCAAACACTGGCGCAGCCTGCTCTCCTGTGTCGGTCTGGTTATCGCCACTAACGTCACCTACTACATGTTGCTGACGTACATGCCGAGCTACCTGTCACATAACCTGCACTACAGCGAAGACCACGGTGTGATGATTATCATCGCCATCATGATCGGTATGCTGTTTGTCCAGCCAATGATCGGCATGATGAGTGACCGTTTCGGCCGTCGTCCGTTTGTCATCATCGGCAGTATCGCCCTGATGATCTTCGCGATTCCTGCCTTTATGATGATCAACAGTGGCGTACTGGGGCTGATTTTTGGTGGTCTGCTGCTGCTGGCGGTGATCCTCAACGCCTTTACTGGCGTAATGGCCTCTTCACTGCCTGCGATGTTCCCGACGCACATCCGCTACAGTGCGCTGGCGAGTGCGTTTAACATCTCGGTACTGGTTGCCGGTCTGACGCCAACGCTGGCTGCCTGGCTGGTAGAAACGACCAATAACCTCTACATGCCAGCCTACTATCTGATGGTGGTGGCAGTGATTGGTCTGATTACCGGTCTGTACATGAAAGAAACTGCCAACAAGCCCCTGAAAGGCGCGACACCGGCGGCTTCTGATATGGAAGAAGCGCGCGAAATCCTGCAGGAACATCACGATAACATCGAGCACAAAATCGAAGATATCGACGAAGAGATCTCCCGTCTGGAAGCGAAACGTAAAAACCTGGTGCAGCAGCATCCGGATATCAACGAGTAATCGTTCTGCTCTCCCGCCGCCCGGCGGGAGAGTTCTTTTCCCCTCTCCTGACCGCACACAAACCTTCATCCCTCGCGGGCAAAGGGAGTAAACTGTTGTCACTTTTTTCACCTGCGTAAGAATGAAAATGTCTGATTATTCCCTTATCCAGCGCCCAAGAAGATTGCGCGCCAGCGCCTCAATGCGTGAAATGTTCCAGGAGTCCTCACTGAGCCTGAACGATCTGGCTCTGCCCATCTTTGTTGAAGAAGAAGTCGACGATTACAAAGCGATTCAGGCGATGCCTGGCGTGATGCGTATTCCGGAAAAACGTCTCGCCTATGAAATTGAGCGCATCGCCAAAGCGGGTATCCGCTCGGTGATGACCTTCGGTATTTCGCACCACACCGATGCCACCGGCAGCGATGCCTGGAACGAGAACGGTCTGGTGGCACGTATGTCCCGCATCTGCAAAGATACCGTGCCAGAAATGATCGTGATGTCTGACACCTGCTTCTGTGAATACACCAGCCACGGCCACTGTGGCGTGTTGTGTGATCACGGCGTCGATAACGATGCTACCCTGGAAAACCTGGGTAAGCAGGCCGTCGTTGCCGCCGCAGCCGGTGCGGATTTCATCGCCCCGTCAGCGGCGATGGATGGTCAGGTTGAGGCGATTCGCCGGGCACTGGACGCGGCGGGCTTCACTCAGACCGCCATCATGTCTTACTCCACCAAATTCGCCTCCTCGTTTTACGGCCCGTTCCGTGAAGCGGCCGGAACGGCGCTAAAAGGCGACCGTAAAACCTACCAGATGAATCCGATGAACCGCCGTGAAGCGATCCGTGAATCGCTGCTCGACGCGGCACAGGGCGCGGATTCACTGATGGTGAAACCGGCAGGTGCTTATCTGGATATCCTGCGCGATATCCGTGAACGTACCGAATTGCCGCTGGCGGCTTATCAGGTGAGTGGTGAATACGCGATGATCAAATTTGCCGCTCAGGCCGGTGCCATTGATGAACGCAATGTGGTGCTGGAAAGCCTGGGTGCGATTAAACGTGCCGGTGCAGACCTTATTTTCAGCTATTTCGCCCTTGATCTCGCCGAACAAAAAGTGCTCTGATCCCCTCCTTATAAAGAGCGTGATGGCTATGTCACGCTCTTCTTCTTCGCCGTAAGGCAAACACCAGAACCTGGCTTGAGCTAAAAAAATAAAGGGCTCTGTGATGAAAGCACCTGAAATCGCTGCCGACGAGGCACAACGTTTATCGCAGTTGCGTGCGCTGAACATAATGAACACACCAGCGGAAGAACGATTTGATCGTTTAACCCGTCTGGCGCGCCGCCTGTATGACGTTCCTATCGCGTTAGTCAGCCTGCTGGAAGCTGATCATCAGTGGTTTAAATCCGCTCAGGGCTATGAACCCGCAGGATCTCCCCGCGACATCTCCTTTTGCGGTCATGCCATCCTGCAGGATGAGATTATGATCGTTGAAGATGCCGCAGAAGATGAACGTTTTTATGATAATCCGCTGGTTACCGGCGAACCGCATATCCGCTTTTATGCCGGCTGTCCGCTGCGGGCACCGGGCGGCGCTAAAATGGGTACCCTCTGTATCATTGGTCGTGAACCGCGTCAGTTTAATGAAGAGGATCAGGCCACGATGCGCGACCTGGCCGCCATGGCCGAAGCGGAACTGGTCGCCTTTCAGACTGCCACCTGTGATGAACTGACGCAGATCACCAATCGTCGCGGCTTTATGACGCTGGGACAGATGGTGCTGAACGAGTGCCGGCTGAAAAACCGGCCCGCCTGCCTGACCTTTCTCGATCTCGACAAATTTAAGCAGATTAATGACTCGCTGGGCCACCGCGAAGGCGACCGCGCGCTGATGGACTTTGCCGATGCGATGAAAGTGGTGTTTAAGCATTCGGATCTGTTTGCCCGTCTGGGCGGCGATGAGTTTGTGGTGCTGTTTAATGGTCTGCAGCAGCAGCAGAGCGAAGCGCTGCTCCTGCAGTTTGACCGTTATCTGCAACAGCAATCAGTCAGTCTGAACCGCCGTTACCGCCTGCAATTCTCGTCCGGCGTCGTGGAGTTTGACGCGGCGCATCCGCAATCGCTGGAGCAGTTGCTGCACGACAGCGATGAGCAGATGTACCTCAGTAAAAAGCAGAAACGCGTGGCGATCTAAGGTCAGGCGCCGCAGCGCCTGACGGTTCAGGGACGCGCCAGATCGTCGAGCAGCGTCTGGTTAAATTTTGCCGGCTCTTCCATTTGCGGCGCGTGTCCCATACCGGGGAATTCGATTAAGCGCGCCCCCGGAATGCGTTTTGCGACCTCTTTCCCCAGTACCGCGTAATCACCCAGCCGGGCTTTCACCTCTGCCGGAGCGATATCACTGCCGATGGCAGTCGTGTCTGAGGTGCCGATCATCAGCGTGGTGGGCACTTTCAGATCGCCGAATTCATAAAATACGGGCTGAGTGAAGATCATGTCGTAGATTAAGGCGGAGTTCCACGCCACCTTCTGGTGCCCTGGCCCACTGTTGAGTCCGGCCAGCATATCAACCCACTTGTCATATTCGGGTTTCCAGCGACCGACATAGTAGGTCTGCTGCTCATACTTCTTAATGCCCTCTGCGCTGAGTTTGAGTTCGCGCTGATACCACTGATCCACGGATCGCCACGGTGCGCCTTTGGCTTTCCAGTCCTCCAGCCCGATCGGGTTAACCAGCACCAGCTTCTGTGTCTGTTCCGGGTACATCAGCGCATAACGTGTTGCCAGCATCCCGCCAGTGGAGTGACCCATAATCACCGCCTTCTTCACACCCAGCCGGGTGAGCAACTGATGGGTGTTATCTGCCAGCTGCTGAAAACTGTACTGGTAACTGGCTGGTTTGGTCGAGCTGCAGAAGCCAATCTGGTCGGGCGCGATAACGCGATATCCCTGCTGACTGAGTGCGCGAATGGTCTCTTCCCAGGTCGCGCCACAGAAGTTTTTACCGTGCATCAGCACCACGGTTTCGCCGTTGGCCCGTTGCGCCGGTTTCACATCCATATAGCCCATACTCAGCGATTGCTGCTGGGATTTAAAATCAAAATGCTGCAACGGATAGGGGTATTGAAATCCTTCCAGCTGTTCGCCATACACACCAGCGGCACTGGCAGGTGCATGAGCAAATAACGCCAGCGAGGTGAGCAAGGCGGCAAGCGGTTTTTTCAGCGCGTATGTCGGGCTCATCCGGGGGGTTCTCCAGGTTAAAGGTGAGCCGTAAGCCTGGCATGTCGCAGCCAAAAATCTATTGATGTGCCGTGCTATAGCCGTGATTACAGAGATTCCGGCAAGGTAAACCGTGAGTCTGGCTGCGGACTCACGGCTCATTTTGATTATTGTCCCGCGGAACCACTTATTCATTCACCTACAATTACCAACAGATTAATCACAATTCATCTTTTTTATTAATAACACCCCCTCAAATGAATATCTTCAGAGATAACGATTAAAATCCTGAAAAATCTTTACGCAAAGAATAAGCACATTAAGATAAATATTTTAGAATCTTCTTAAATCAAACAGGGGGTTCTATGAACGAAAATAAATATAACGAAAGCGTGATCGTCTCTATCACTGAGTGGATTAATAATAATCTGGATCAGCGTTTAAGCGTTGATGATATTGCAGAAAAGGCGGGTTACTCTAAGTGGTATTTACAGAAACTTTTTGCCCGTTATCATAATGACACCCTGGCGCGATATATTCGTAAGAAAAAGCTTAACGCCAGTGTTCATGATTTAAAAAACAGCCGCACGCCCATCATCAGCCTGGCGCTGAAATACCATTTTGAAAGCCAGCAATCCTTTACCCGATCTTTTAAGCAGATTATGGGTTGCACGCCGAGCGTCTGCCGTAAACGTCTGATGAAGGACGAGGCAAAGCAGCAGCTGGCCGACGTTGATGATCCCTGTGCGCTGTGCAGTTACGGTCGGGCGGAAAGGATAAAGCAGAGCTGTGGCGTAACAGTCCGGCCTGTTACGCGCTCAGCGCGTGGATATGCGCCATCAGACGCTTTCCGCGAAATAGGTTAATCAGGATTCATCCGGCTGATAATATTGCACACCAATCTGAATACGCTCACGTCCCTGGGTGACGCGATGACGATTGGTGTCGCGCAGTGAATAGACACAGCCACAATATTCCTGCTGATAGAAACTCTCGCGCTTGCTGATTTCAATCATGCGCGATGACCCACCACCTTTACGCCAGTTAAAATCCCAGTACATCAGATCCGGATACGCCGCCGCTGCGCGGACTCCGCAGCTGTTAATCTGCTTCATATCTTTCCAGCGCGAAATACCCAGGCAACTGGTCATCACCGGAAAGCCGTTCTCATGGGCATAGAGTGCCGTACGTTCAAAGCGCATATCAAAGCACATGGTGCAGCGTTCACCCCGTTCCGGTGACCACTCCAGGCCGCGCGCCCGCTCAAACCAGTTATCCCGGTCATAGTCCGCATCAATAAACGGCACACCAAATTTTTCGGCAAAGCGAATATTCTCCTCTTTACGCAGCTCATACTCTTTGAGCGGATGAATATTCGGGTTGTAGAAATAGATCGTGTATTCAATGCCGGATGCCAGCATCGCTTCCATCACCTCACCCGAGCAGGGTGCGCAACAGGAGTGCAGCAGGACTTTTTTATGGCCGCCCGGCAGAGGCAGCGGCTGACGCTGGAAAGGTTCAGACATAAGCACCTTCAATCAATAGCAGTAAAGCGGCAGTGTAATGCCGCAGGCGGGCAGTTGCAAAACCTGACCTGACGCGCCCTGTTTTGCGTAATCGTGCCCCGGCCGCGGTTTCCCTCTCCTGAACCAACCCGCTGATCTCTGATGCTTTCTTATCGCAGCAATGCTGTGTGGCACCGGTGATAGCCGGAAGTGTGATCGCCCCCACACTGGCATCGACTATGTTTACATAACATTAACAATCTTGACACTGACCCCCCGCAAGGAGACTCGCATGGTCGCGGCAAAAAAATCGGGAAATCAACAGAACCGCTTTACCTGGTTCGTCTGTTTTATGGCTGCGCTGTCCGGCCTGCTGTTTGGTCTGGATATCGGCGTCATTGCAGGTGCCTTGCCGTTTCTGGCGAAGGATTTGCAGATCACTAACCATCAGCAGGAGTGGGTAGTGAGTTCGATGATGTTTGGCGCGGCGCTGGGCGCACTGGCGGCGGGCTGGATGTCATCAAAGCTGGGACGCAAGAAAAGTATGCTGGCGGGGGCGACGCTGTTTGTCATTGGCTCGCTTTGGTCAGCCTTCTCACCGGATGTGGAGTCGCTGGTCTGTGCCCGCGTGATGCTGGGTCTGGCGGTTGGGATCGCCTCTTACACCGCGCCACTCTATCTGGCGGAGATTGCGCCTGAACGTATTCGTGGCTCAATGATTTCGATGTACCAGCTGATGCTGACCACCGGCATTGTCGTGGCCTATCTCTCCGACACCGCGTTCAGCTACAGCGGTAACTGGCGCGGGATGCTCGGCGTGATCGCCATTCCGGCGGTGATCCTGTTTATCGGCGTGCTGTTTCTGCCCAACAGTCCGCGCTGGCTGGCGGCGCACGGACGCTTTAACGAGGCGCAGCGGGTGCTGGATCGGCTGCGTAACAGCAGCGAACAGGCCCGGGAGGAGCTGGAAGAGATCCGGGAAAGCCTGCAGGTGAAGCAGCGCGGCTGGTCGCTGTTCCGTTCTAATGGCAATTTCCGCCGCGCGGTGTGGCTGGGTATGCTGCTACAGGTTATGCAGCAGTTTACCGGCATGAATGTGGTGATGTATTACGCGCCTAAAATCTTCAACATCGCCGGCTTCTCCAGCACCAGTGAGCAGATGTGGGGCACGGTGATTGTCGGGCTGGTCAATATGCTGGCCACGCTGATTGCGATCTTCTTTGTCGATCGCTGGGGTCGCAAGCCGATGCTCACCACCAGTTTTCTGGTGATGGCGGTTGGCATGGGCGTGCTGGGAACGCTATTGCACATCGGCGTTGAAACAGATTTCCGCAAATACTTTGCTGTCGCGATGCTGCTGATGTTTATCGTCGGCTTTGCGATGGCGGCCGGACCGGTGATCTGGCTGCTCTGTTCAGAGATTCAGCCACTGAAAGGGCGTGATTTCGGCATTACCGCCTCCACCACCACTAACTGGGTCGGCAATATGATTGTTGGCGCCACCTTCCTGACCATGCTGGATCAGCTGGGTAATGCCAACACCTTCTGGTTCTACGGCGCACTCAACCTGGTGTTTATCGTGCTGACGCTGATGCTGGTGCCGGAGACCAAACATGTGACGCTGGAGCACATTGAACGCAATCTGATGAAGGGTAAAGCGCTGCGTGACATCGGGGCGTAACCGCCCCGCTTCAGCCTACCACTGCAGTTGCTGGCCGGCGTAATCGACATAGTGATGACCACCGCGACCGCGCCACTGGATCAGCTGCTGGACGATACCGGCGGCACTCTCTTCTGCCGTCAGGGGCGCACTCTCGCCGCCCATATCCGTTTTCACCCAGCCGGGATGCAGCGTCAGCAGCGTCCCGCTCTGCGCTTCCACTGCCGGAGTCAGCGTGCGGCTCAGCATATTCAGTGCGGCTTTGCTGGCCGAGTAAATCGGCATCTGCGCCTCCGGATTTTCATTCAGGCTGCCGAGCTGAGATGAGGTCAGCGCCAGCACGCCTTCCTGTTTCAGCAGCGGCAACAGGATCTCTGCGCTGCGAACAGGGGCTATCGCATTGGTCAGGAACAGCTGCGCCAGCGCCTGATCGTCACTCTGCGACACTTTCTGGTGCGCAGGCCCGGAAATTCCGGCGTTAATCAGAATCGCATCGAACGACTTGCCACTGAGCTGACTGGCAAACTGTTGAACCGCTGATGAGTGAGTCATATCCAGCGAATGCCAGTGAATGTCTGGCCGGTTACCCTGCTCCGGGATGCCACTACGATGCGTGGCCGTGACCTGCCAGCCCTCATCGGCAAAGGCCTGCGCCACCGCCAGACCGATACCGCGTGAAGCACCAATAATCAGAACCTCTTTTTGCTGAGCCATATTCATTCCTCGTTGATTGTCTCGTCACAAGCTTAACGGTAAATCTGCCCAGGCAGCGGCCAGTTGTGCTTTTTAGCCAGACGACCGCACTGCAGGTAAAACCCCACGGCGTAGCGCTGTTGATGGTTTTCCATCATTAAATCGCTTTATCTTTTACTTTTAACCGGTTAGAAGAGATAAACAGTCTGACAGGCAGTAGTCAATTTGCCATTTTCGCATGGAGTCTGAATGAAAAAGCTCACCTTAGAGGTGGTGGCAAAAATGGCAGGCGTCGGGATTGCGACGGTCGATCGGGTGCTGAATGAGCGCGGCGGCGTCTCCCTGGAGACCAGCCGTAAAGTCCTGAAAGCCGCACGCGAAGTGGGGCTGAAGCGTCTGCTGCCAGAGGAGTACCAGCATCCGTGGCAGATTGAGGTGTTCCTCAGCAATAACGGCTCATCCTTTTTTCAGCAGCTCACCACCCATTTCAGCGAGGTCGCCAGTCAGCTTGGCTATCGCCGCGTGAAACTACACAAAACCCTGGTGGCCGAAGCGCAGCCTGAGCAGCTGGCGCAAAGCATTATCGCCCGCAGCAGCACCCGCGACGGCATCATTGTTTTTGCGCATGACTCGCCGCCCATCTATCGGGCACTGGCGCTGTGCCGCAGCCGCAATGTGCCGGTGATCACCATCGTCACCGATCTGCCCGATGCCGACCGCTTGTGTCATGTTGGTATCGACCAGTATCAGGCGGGACGCACAGCCGGACTGCTGATGAGTAAGACAGTGAATCAGCCCGGCGACATTCTGATGGTCAGTGGCCGTTTTGATTACCGCGCCCATCGTCAGCGCATCGCGGGATTTCGTGAGGCCATGGAGCAGCGCGCGCCGCAGCGTCATCTGCGTGAAGTGCTGTCGGGTCAGGATCAGCGGGAAACCATTCGCAGTGAACTGGCTCGCCATCTGCGTCCGTCGCAGGCGATTGCAGGGGTCTATAACACCGGGATGGGGAATAGTGATGTCAGCGACACCCTGCGCGCCCACCAGTTGCTGGGTAAATGCACCTACATCACCCATGAGCTTTATGATGTCACCCGCCAGCTACTGCTGAACGATGAAGTGGCCTTTACCCTGGATCAGCATGCTCAGCAGCATGCCCGTTTAGCGATTGATCTGATGCTGAGTCATCTCGAAACCGGCTATCAGCCGGATGTCTATCAGGCGGGCAAAGTGGCCTTTCGGCTGTTTACGGCGGAAAATATGGTGTGAGGTGGGCCATATTCAGGGGAGTGATCGCCTGATAACCGAGTCAGCGTTGTCTGGCGAATACGTGATGTGGCTGGTTAAAATTCAAAATCAGCCTTTTAAAGTGAATTTTTTTGAAAAAAAACCTTTCTAAACGATCACGAAATAGCCAATTACCTTTTTTTCTGATAATTTTTTCTTACTTTATCCTGAATTGAAGGAACAATTCAAAATGGTGCCAATCAATTAACCAATTGATTGGCATCGTAAAAATATAAAAAACGACCTCTTGCATTCCGGAAGCTTCATTACCTCAGCTAATGAAGTTAAACACTATGGCTAAGAAGAACTAAAAACAGGGTGAGCTATGGATATTTTCAATAACCTCAATGGTCTTTCCGCTAAGATTCAGCAGCAAGCAGCAATTATTCAGACAGAAGAAGCCACTAAAAGCGCGTTTGTTATGCCCTTCATCAGTCAGATACTGGGATATGATGTATTTGACCCGACTGAAGTCATACCTGAATTCATTTGTGATGTCGGCACAAAAAAAGGTGAGAAGATTGATTACGCCATTTCTAAAGGCGGAGAGATTCAGATCCTGATTGAATGCAAAAAGATTGGCGAACCGTTAAATGTTAAACACGCTTCGCAACTCTTCCGTTACTTCCATGTGACTAACGCGCGAATTTCCATTTTAACAAATGGCCAGCTCTATAAATTTTTTACCGATCTGGATGCGCCGAACAAAATGGATGAAAAGCCATTTTTAGAACTGGATTTGCTGGATATTGATGAACACGTGGTTCCAGAGCTGGTTAAGCTCACCAAAAGTGCTTTTGATGTTGATTCGATTGTCAGTGCAGCTGGTGAACTTAAATTTATCAGCCAGATAAAGAAGATGATTTCCAGTCAGTTCAGTGAACCCGATGAAGACTTCGTTAAACTTTTTGCCTCACGTGTATATGACGGCATACTCACGCAGAAAGTCAGAGAGCAATTCTCTGTACTGACTAAAAAAGCTGCTACTCAGTGGCTAAATGATCAGGTGAATGAAAGACTCAAATCCGCGATCAGCGGTGGAGCGATGGTTTCGCCACAACCTAATAACGAGGATTCGGCAAAAAGCAGCAGTGACAAGAACGAGGCTGAAAGCGGCATGATTGTCACTACAGAAATGGAGATAGAAGGGTTTCACATCATAAAATCAATAATCCGAAAAGTTATTGAACCTCAGCGTATCACTTTCCGGGATACTCAAAGTTATCTTGGTATTTTAATCGATGACAACAATCGTAAGCCAATTTGTCGACTTCACTTCAATCGCAGTCAGCTATATATCGGGATGTTTGATGGCGAGAAAAAAGAGACTCGCCATCCGATTACATCACTCAACGATATCTACAACTTCACAGATCTGTTAAGGGATGCAGCTAAGCAATATTGTTGATAGCCAGGAGCCAGGATGCTGTCCTGGCTCAATTAACCCGCGGCATCCCGGCTTTTATCGTCCGGGCTGTCCGCATCGTCATTACCCTGGCTCTTCTCCACTTCCTGCGGATGTCCCATCGAAAGCGCAGCCGCACTGGCCGGGTCGAACAGCGACAGACTCTCAATCTGGTCAACCATGATCACTTTACGGAACGACATCGCATCTTTGGGTTTCGAGTCGAGCGTGATGTCGTGCTCGGCGTACCACTTGCTGTAGTTATGTTCCACCGCCAGCTTCAGCGTCTTGCTGTCGCGATATCCGCTCAGCATCGGGATCAGCACGATATTTTTGGTGCTCTCATATTCAAAAGTCGAAGCATGGATCATGCCGATGTAAATGCGGCGCGACTTCATTGTAATCCACGCCAGTTCGCCCTCTTCCATGCACTGAAATAACAGTTGCTCCACACCATTAGAGCGTGACAGCTGCTGATAGAGGTCTTTACGACCGGAGACGTTCAGTCGTGCACTGCCTGCCCAGTTTGAGCGGTAAAGGCAGAGAAGAATGGCAAAGGTGAGCATGATCACCACGGGAGCCTGGATGCCCAGGAAACTCCAGTTCATAAACTCCACCTGCCACTTCAGGTGGACGCCGGGGATCATCTGGACGGCGTTGGCGATGCCGGAGATACAGAGCAGCACCAGCCAGATGATACCGGTCGCAAACACACCCTGCAGGACGAAAATACAACCGTAAAGCGCGACCAGGAAATAGACATCCCAGCCCGACGAACGACGGATTTTAAAGCGGCTGTTCAAATCACGGCTGGTGTACCAGTAACCACTGACCATCAACACCATAAATATTGCGGTACCCACCTCACACTCCCTTTAACGTATTCACGTGGCGGGCAAAATCTTCATGGACTTCCTCGCTCAGCGTGTTGACCGAGATATTGCCGTTTTCATCAATAATGATGCGCTCACCTTCAGCGATCGAGTCGTTGATATCCTGACGGGTCATGATCTGCAGAAACTTATCCGGACTGGCAAAGACCGACTTAACAAATTTAAACATAGCGATCCACTTGTTGGCCTTAAAATTGAAGTATGTGACCGAATCCACACTCTCGCCTGTTTAATTTCGGGTGAAATTTCTTAAAATCAATTAATTAGCGAAGCGGTAGTCACCTTGCCCATGCCGTTTTCCGCTGAAATCTTCAACGTAACCAGCAGCATGGCGTAGCAGCATCGTATTTTTACCGTGCAGGTCTGCAACGACGTCACATCGCCTCTCTGCCAGGAAGCGCTAAGCTCATTGGTTAGCCGCTTTCTGTCACCCTGTCTGAAACGCATCGAGGAATGTTTGCATGAAACTACGAACACTGGGCCGTACCGGTCAGCGCGTCTCCGAAATTGGCTTTGGCGCATGGGCCATTGGCGGAACCTGGGGGGAAGTGAGCATGGAGGATGCCAAAGCCGCGCTGAATGCTGCGCTGGATGCGGGCATTACCTTTATTGATACCGCCGATGTCTATGGCGATGGCCGTTCCGAAAAAATCATCGCAGAGGTGCTGAATCAGCGCGGCGGTGAACGTCCGTTTGTCGCCACCAAGCTGGGGCGTCGCCTCTCGCCACATGTGGCTGAAGGTTACAATGCTGAAAACCTCAACGCCTTTATTGACCGTTCACGCGAGAACCTGCAAACCGACACGCTGGATTTAGTGCAGCTGCATTGCCCGCCGACCGAGGTCTACTACAACCCGGACGTCTTTGCGGTGATGGATGAGATGGTCGCTGCCGGAAAAATCCGTCACTACGGTGTCTCCGTTGAGAAAGTTGAAGAAGGTCTGAAGGCGCTGGAGTTTCCAAACGTCTCGTCAATTCAGCTGATCTACAACATTTTCCGCCAGCGTCCGGCTGAACTGCTGCTGCGTGAAGCGAAACGCCGTGATGTGGCGATCATCGCCCGTGTGCCGCTGGCGTCGGGCCTGCTGACCGGCAAAATGCGTGCCGACAGTGTGTTTGCCGCTGACGACCACCGCACCTTTAACCGTAATGGCGAAGCGTTCGATAAGGGCGAGACCTTTTCCGGCGTGCCTTATGAAGTGGCGCTGGAGGCAGTTGAAGAGATTCGCCGCTTTGTCACTGGCGGCACCACCATGGCGATGTTTGCCCTGCGCTGGATCCTGATGAACGAAGATGTCAGCGTGGTGATCCCTGGCGCGAAAAACCGCGAACAGGCTGAAGCCAATGCCCGCGCCAGCGATGTCGGTGCGCTCTCTGCAGATACCATGGCGGCGCTGAAGCAGATCTACCAAGAGAAGATCGCGCCTCACGTGCATCAGCGCTGGTAAGCGCCTTACAACGCCTGGGCGCAGGCCCAGGCGGAACTCCACGCCCACTGGAAGTTATAGCCGCCCAGCCAGCCGGTGACATCAGCCACTTCACCAATAAAGTAAAGTCCCGGCACCGCACGCGCCTCCATCGTTTTCGAGGAGAGCTGTGTGGTATCCACGCCGCCCAGTGTCACTTCAGCAGTTCGATATCCCTCGGTACCGTTTGGCTGAATGCGCCAGGCGTGCAGCGTCTGCGCCAGCTCGGTTTGCTGTTTGCTGTTAAGTTGCTTCAGAGTGATATCCGGCACCACCTTCAGCGCCTGTAATACTTCCACCAGACGCTTCGGCAGGATTTTCGCCAGGCTGTTCTTCAGGCTGAGATTCGGGTGTGCTTCACGCTGCGCCGTCAGAAACGCCTCAAGCGGCGTGGCAGGCGACAGATCGATAGTGACGAATTCTCCGGGTAGCCAGTAGCTGGAGATTTGTAACACCGCCGGGCCGGAAAGACCGCGGTGGGTAAACAGCATCGCCTCTTTGAAGCGGGTGCCATCCTGCGCATCGATAGTGGTCTCCAGCGCGACGCCTGACAGCGTCTGCAACTGCTCCAGCAGCGGTTTGTGCAGGGTAAAGGGCACCAGCGCCGCCCGCGTCGGGAAGACGCTCAGCCCGAACTGCTCCGCTATTTTATAGCCAAACGGCGTGGCGCCCAGGCCTGGCATCGACAGACCGCCGCTGGCGATGACCAGCTTCTCCGCCTGAACCGTGCTGCCGTTAAGTTGCAGGGTATAGCAGCTTTCATCGCGCGCCACGCTGAGCACTTCACTGCGCAGCCGCAGGGTGACATTGCCCTTGTCACATTCGGCCAGCAGCAGATCGACAATCTGCTGGGCGGAGTCGTCGCAGAAGAGCTGGCCCAGGGTTTTCTCGTGCCAGGCGATGCCGTGGCGATTAACCAGATCGATAAAATCCCACTGGGTATAACGCGCCAGCGCCGATTTACAGAAATGAGGATTGTGCGACAGATACGCCGCCGGTTCGGTGTAGAGATTAGTGAAGTTGCAGCGGCCACCGCCAGACATCAGAATTTTACGTCCCGGCTTTTTGCCGTTATCCAGCAGTAACACGCGGCGTCCCCGCTGCCCGGCCTGGGCGGCGCAGAACAGCCCTGCGGCACCGGCACCAATGATGATAACGTCAAACTGTTCCACTACGACTCGCTCACTTAACTGGAAAGGCGCAGATTGTAGTGATCTGCTCACTGAGACGCCAGCGTCAAAAAAATGCCGCAAATGTGTCATATTGTATCTGTCTAATATCTAACCCTTTTTCTCTGAGTTACCCTTACGCCTTACATCGAAAGGTTAAATTAGCGCTATATTTTCCTTTCCCATACAGCACGTTGTCGCGGATAATGCGCCGCGTTCATGTCCTCCAAAAATGGCGTAACGTTTATGCTACATCTGTTTGCTGGTCTAGACCTCAGTACTAGCCTGTTATTGGTTCTTGCCCTGCTGTTTGTATTGTTTTACGAAGCGATCAACGGTTTCCACGACACGGCCAACGCAGTTGCGACGGTCATCTATACGCGTGCCATGCGTGCCCAGCTTGCTGTGGTCATGGCGGGTGTATTTAACTTCCTTGGCGTGCTGCTCGGTGGATTGAGTGTCGCTTACGCTATTGTTCATATGCTTCCCACCGATCTGTTGTTAAACGTTGGATCGGCTCACGGTCTCGCCATGGTGTTTTCTATGCTACTGGCGGCGATTATCTGGAACCTCGGCACCTGGTATCTCGGTCTGCCAGCCTCCAGCTCCCATACGCTGATCGGCGCCATTATCGGTATCGGTCTGACCAACGCCCTGATGAGCGGAACCTCGGTGGTTGATGCGCTCAACATCCCGAAAGTGCTGAACATCTTCCTTTCTCTGATCCTGTCGCCGATTGTCGGCCTGGTGATGGCGGGCGGCTTAATCTTTATACTGCGTCGCTACTGGAGCAATACCAAAAAGCGTGCGCGTATTCATATGACGCCTGCTGACCGTGAGAAGATCGACGGCAAGAAAAAACCGCCGTTCTGGACCCGTATCGCCCTGATTGTTTCGGCAATTGGCGTGAGTTACTCCCACGGTGCGAATGACGGTCAGAAAGGGATCGGCCTGATCATGCTGGTCCTGATTGGCGTGGCACCTGCCGGTTTCGTGGTGAATATGAATGCCTCCGGTTACGACATCACGCGAACCCGCGATGCAGTCAATCACCTGGAGCAGTATTATCAGCAGCATAACGCCTCGCTGACCCATATCATCCAGATGGCACCGCCTAAGCTGCCAACGCCGGAAGAAGTGCCAGCAACCAGCCCGCAGGAGTTCCACTGTGACAGCGCGCGCGCATTACAGGCGGTACAGGGTGCGCAGGTGTTGCTGAATAACCTGCAGAGCTACGATCAGCTGACGGTTGATCAGCGCGGTCAGATGCGTCGTCTGCTGCTGTGTATCTCCGATACCGCCGATAAAGCGGCTCGTCTGCAGGAAACCTCGCCAGATGACAAACGCTTCCTCAATAAGCTGAAAAGCGACCTGCTTGGCACCATCGAGTATGCGCCTATCTGGATTATTGTGGCCGTCGCGCTGGCGCTGGGCATCGGCACCATGATTGGCTGGCGTCGTGTTGCTACCACCATTGGTGAGAAGATTGGTAAAAAAGGCATGACCTATGCGCAGGGAATGTCAGCACAGGTGACAGCAGCGCTGTCGATTGGTGTCGCCAGCTATACCGGCATGCCCGTCTCCACCACGCATATCCTCTCTTCATCGGTTGCCGGTACCATGCTGGTCGACGGTGGCGGGCTGCAGAGCCGGACCATCAAGAACATCGCCATGGCGTGGATCTTCACCCTGCCGGTCTGTATTCTGCTGTCAGGTTCGCTCTACTGGATTGCCTTAAAACTGGTGTGATGCCAGCAAAAAAAAGGGCGACGCAGGTCGCCCTTTTTTAATGCCAGATCGCCAGCGCCACCAGACTGATGACCACCAGTCCGCACAGCGCACTGGTCAGCATAAACTGCCCCCGCACCCGCTCGCAGCGCCGGATAAACTCATCGTCATGATGATCGAGATAGCGCTTTGCCCAGATATAAGTGACCAGCCGCACCTGCTTGCTCGGCTGGCCATGAGAGGTGAAAAAACCCGCCCCATCGACATACTGATACAGCAGCGGATCACAACCGCGTAAGACCGCCAGCAGAGCGCGCAGGGATGAAAAATAGCGCGCCATATTCACGATACACACCACGCAAAGCGCCCAAAAAAGCGCAATAGTGCTGATCATATTCTCCCCCTCCCGGCTGGAATCGCAGCAACAGGCCCAGCGTCAGACACTGAGTCCACCTGCAGAAATAACCAGCCACTGAATCACCGGACTGCGAAAGTTTTTCGACCCCCTGAGCGGTTGCGAATCGGACCGCCTTTTTTCAGTGTAGGAGAAATCTTTACATTTTTTCCAACGATGATTTTCGTTCAGCGCGAGTAAATCTGGCATAGCCTTGATCTTATTCATAAGCCAGGCGGCAACGGCAGCATTTACAGTGGGAGAAGGCTATACTGAGGACATAACAACATCATCACCTGCAATGCAGGTAGACACTTTGGTGGCGCTCATCGCCCGCTCGCGCAAGGGATTTCGCTAAGCTGTGACGCGGCAGGAACACCGGATGCCATCCTTAACCTCGTGAAAGGAGTTTTATCATGGCTTATAAACATATCCTGATTGCAGTAGACCTTTCTCCCGAAAGCCAGTTGCTGGTGGATAAGGCCGTCTCACTGGCTCGTCCGTACGATGCCAGAATTTCCCTGATTCACGTTGATGTCAATTACTCCGACCTCTACACCGGCCTGATTGATGTCAACTTAGGGGACATGCAGAAGCGTATCTCTGAAGAGACGCATGCGGCGCTGAAAGGGTTGTCAGATGCGGCGGGCTACCCGATCAGTGAGACGCTGAGCGGCAGTGGCGACCTCGGCCAGGTACTGGTTGACGCGATCAGAAAATATGACGTTGACCTTGTAGTATGTGGTCATCATCAGGATTTCTGGAGCAAGCTGATGTCCTCAGCCCGTCAGCTGATCAACACCGTGCATATCGACATGCTGATTGTGCCGCTGCGCGATGAAGACGAGGCGTAATTTCGCCGTATAAATGATTAAAGCCGGCGCAGAGCCGGCTTTTTTATGCTTTAAAGCGGTGGGTAAATATCAAAGCGATGGCTTTTGGTCACCACGGCCGCCTGCGTCACAATACCCGCCAGCGGCGGGGCGTAGTCTGGCCGTTTAACCACGATGCGTTTCTTCGCCAGCCGGCGAGCGGGTTCCAGTAATGCGTCAGCATCTTCATCCGGCCCCACCAGCGACTGAAACACCCGCATCTCCTTTTTCACCAGCGCACTTTTCTGGCGATGGGGATACATCGGATCGAGATAGACCACATCCGGCGGCGGCGTGATATCTCCCAGCGCCTGCGCGCTGGCCGCATGAATCAGCGTCAGACGATCGCGCAGCCAGGGGCCAATTTCCGCATCCTGATACCCGCGCTGCAATCCATCTTCCAGCAGCGCAGCGACAACAGGATGGCGCTCCAGCATTCGCACCCGGCAGCCCAGCGCCGCCAGCACAAATGCATCACGTCCCAGCCCGGCGGTGGCATCGACCACATCCGGCAGATAACCGCCTTTGATGCCGACCGCTTTGGCGACGGCTTCGCCGCGTCCACCGCCGAAGCGACGGCGATGGGCCATCGCGCCAGTGACGAAATCAACAAAAATGCCGCCCAGCTTTGGCTCATCACGCTTGCGCAGTTCAAGGTGCGTCGGGGTCTGCACCAGCGCCAGCAGTGCGTCTTCATCGTGCTCCAGCTGCCAGCGCTGCGCTAAACGTGATAAGGCGCCGTCTCCGGCGCCTGATTCATCGAGCAAACAGATTTTCACGAACCGACTTATCCCTGAATGCCGTAATGTTCCAGCATCGCATCGAGCTTCGGTTCACGGCCACGGAAGCGTTTGAACAGTTCCATCGGCTCTTCAGAACCGCCACGCGTCAGGATGTTATCCAGGAATGACTGACCGGTTTCACGGTTGAAGATGCCCTCTTCCTCGAAGCGGGAGTAAGCATCCGCCGCCAGCACGTCTGCCCACAGATAGCTGTAGTAACCCGCCGCATAGCCACCCGCAAAGATGTGGCTGAAAGCGTGCGGGAAACGGCCCCATTCCGGACCCGGAACCACTGCTACGCGGCTTTTCACTTCGCGCAGGGTTTCCAGAATCTGTGCGCCTTTCTCCGGATTAAACTCGGTATGCAGACGGAAATCGAACAGGCCGAACTCCAGCTGACGCAGGATAAACAGCGCAGCCTGATAGTTCTTCGCCGCCAGCATTTTATCCAGCAGCTCTTTCGGCAGCGGTTCGCCGGTTTCAAAGTGGCCCGAGATAAAGGCCAGCGCATCCGGTTCCCAGCACCAGTTCTCCATGAACTGGCTTGGCAGTTCGACTGCATCCCATGGCACACCGCTGATACCGGAGACGCCAGGCGCTTCGATACGGGTCAGCATGTGATGCAGGCCGTGACCAAACTCATGGAACAGGGTGATCACTTCATCATGGGTGAACAGCGCAGGTTTGCCTTTCACCGGACGGTTAAAGTTACAGGTCAGGTAGGCAACCGGCTTCTGCAGGCTGCCATCGGCTTTACGCATCTGGCCGACGCAGTCATCCATCCAGGCACCGCCACGTTTATGTTCGCGGGCGTAGAGATCGAGATAGAAGCTGCCGCGCAGTTCGCCGGTTTCATCGAACAGATCGAAGAACTTCACGTCAGGATGGTAAACCTCAACGTCGTTACGCTGCTTCGCCGTGATGCCGTAAATGCGTTTCACCACTTCAAACAGACCGGCGACCGCACGCTCTTCCGGGAAGTAAGGGCGCAGTTGCTCATCGCTGATGGTGTAGAGATGCTGCTTCTGCTTTTCACCGTAATAGGTGAGATCCCACGGATTAAGCTCGGTCACGCCGTGCTCTTTACGGGCAAAGGCGCGCAGCTGCTCCAGCTCTTTTTCACCCTGCGGACGGGCGCGTTCCGCGAGGTCATTAAGGAAGTCGATTACCTGGGACGGGCTTTGCGCCATTTTGGTCGCCAGCGATTTATCGGCGTAGGAGTCGAAGCCCAGCAGCTGTGCCAGCTCGTGACGCAGCGCCAGCTCTTCCGCCATGATTGGGCCGTTATCCCACTTACCGGCGTTCGGACCCTGATCGGAGGCGCGCGTCGCATAGGCGCGATACATCTCTTCACGCAGCGCAGCGTTGTCGCAGTAGGTCATGACCGGCAGATAACTTGGGATATCCAGCGTCAGCAGCCAGCCTTCCTGCTCTTTGGCTTCAGCCTGTGCTTTAGCCGCCGCCAGCGCGCTTTCCGGCATACCGGCCAGCTCGCTTTCATCGGTAATCAGCTTGCTCCAGCCCATGGTGGCATCGAGCACATTGTTGCTGTAAGCCGAACCCAGCTCAGAGAGGCGCGCGGCGATTTCGCCGTAGCGCTGCTGTTTATCTTTTGGCAGGCCGATGCCGGAGAGTTCGAAATCACGCAGGGCATTATCGACCGCTTTCTTCTGCGCCAGATCCAGTGCAGCGTACTGATCGCCCTCTTTCAGGTTGCGATACGCCTGATAGAGCCCTTCATGCTGACCAACCCAGGTGCTGTATTCAGAGAGCAGCGGCAGCGTCTGCTCATAGGCTTCACGCAGCTCCGGGCTGTTTTTCACCGCATTAAGGTGGCTGACCGGTGAGAAGATACGGCTCAGGCGATCGTCGGTTTCCGCCAGCGGCTGAACCAGATTATCCCAGGTATACGGCGCACCCTGCGCCACGACTTTTTCGACTTCTGCGCGACAGTGGCTCAGCACTTCCGTCACGGCAGGCACCACATGTTCAGGCTTAATGGCAGAAAAAGGGGGTAGCGTAAAAGATGTCAGTAGCGGATTGGTCATAGCGCAGTCCTTTATAGATGTATGGGGCGCAGCGGGTCGCGCAACGCAATCTAAGTAACATGCGGCTTAGTGTAGCGAAAATCAATGGCAGCCAGGATGAGGTGGGGAAGAAACGCGCGAATAGCAGCACGGAAGATGCACGCTTTTATCTCATGCACGTAATGCTGGCTGGCGCGTCGGGGAGGATTTGCGGTCGCTTTCCGTGACTGCGTGCCGGGAACCACACGCCCCGCCCTGAGCGGCTCGCGGTAATCCCGATTTGTTATCACGCTTCTGGCCCATCAACAGGTCATCCCTGATATAATCGCGGATTCTCATGCTTTTCCTGCGTCGGTTGCTGTGCGTCGTTCTGTGGGTAATACGTGAGGTAATAATTGGTATAAATTGATTTTCCATCAATTAAAACCTTATACATTCAACAGGATAAACAATGCTGAGTTATCGCCATAGCTTCCATGCTGGCAACCACGCCGACGTGCTGAAGCACACCGTTCTGAGCCTGATCATCACGGCGCTGAAAGAGAAAGAGAAACCGTTTTTCTACCTGGATACCCATGCGGGCGCAGGCCGTTATCAGCTTAGCGGCGAGCACGCCGAGCGTACCGGTGAATATCTGGAAGGCATCTCACGTATCTGGCAGCAGCCCGATGCGCCGGAATTGCTGCAACCCTATTTTGATGCGATTCGTGCGCTGAACCGCAGCGGCACGCTGCGCTACTATCCGGGTTCGCCGCTAATTGCCCGCCATCTGCTGCGTGAAGATGACAAACTGCAACTCACTGAGTTGCACTCCAGCGACTATCCGCTGCTGCGTAACGAATTCAGCAAAGACAACCGTGCCCGCGTCGATCGTGCCGACGGTTATCAGCAGTTAAAATCGAAACTGCCACCGCCGTCACGTCGCGGTCTGGTGCTGATCGATCCGCCGTATGAGATGAAAAGCGACTACCAGGCAGTGGTGAAAGGGATTCAGGAAGGCCATAAACGTTTTGGCACCGGCGTCTTTGCGTTGTGGTATCCGGTGGTTTTACGCCAGCAGATCAAACATATGCTGCGCGACCTGGAAGCGACCGGCATTCGCAATATTCTGCAAATCGAACTGGCGGCCCGTCCGGACAGCGATCAGCGCGGCATGACCGCCTCCGGCATGATCGTGATTAACCCGCCGTGGAAGCTGGCCCAGCAGATGAATACCCTGCTGCCGTGGCTGCACCAGAAACTGGTTCCGACGGGTACCGGCCACTACGCGGTTAACCAGATCGTACCCGAATAACTCTCTTTGTCTTCTACGCCGCTCACTACCGGTGCGGCGGCGTTGTACCAGGTCTTTACCATGTGGATCATACTGGCTGGCGCGCTGGCCGCGCTGCAACCGGCCCGACGGCTGGCATTATTATTACTGGCGCTCACCACACTGCTGGGTTTTTATCAGGACGTGTTAGCGTGGCCGGTGCTGCTGCTGTTTACCGGCACCGCCGCTGTGGTGGCACTCCGTATTTATGACCGTGACCATCATCGACGACAAATAGTGACCGAAGCGCTGCTGGTGCTGATCGCCATCGGGTTGCTCCTCCATCTTTTTCCAGGCTTTAATAATCCCCTTAAGGCAGAGGATGTGCAGGCCGGACCGCACAGCGTGCCTTTCAGCTTCGGGTTTAACTTTGATAAAGCGCTTATTCCTTTTGTACTGCTGGCCTGCCTGCCGACGCTGTTTCGCGCGCCTGCCACGCCACCACGCTATCGGCTACCCGCTGCACTGGCGCTGATCGCGGCCATTCCGCTGCTGCTGTACTGCGCGGTATTATTGGGCGGATTAGCGTTTGAGCAACATACGCCGGAATGGCTGGGCCCATTTATGCTCGCCAACCTGTTCTTTGTTTCGCTGGCGGAAGAGGCCCTGTTTCGTGGCTATCTGCAGCAGCGATTAAAGCAGGTAGTGGGCGGCATCCCGGCGCTGTTACTAAGCGCGCTGCTGTTTGGTCTGGTGCATCTGAGCGGCGGCCTGTTGCTGGTGATCTTCGCCACCCTGGCCGGGCTGTTATATGGGCTGGCGTGGCACTGGAGCGGCCGCTTATGGCTGGCGACCGCCCTGCATTTTGGCCTAAACCTGACCCATCTGCTGTTTTTCACTTATCCCGCACTGCATCATTAGAGGTTAAAAACCGCCAGATCCCAGGCCAGCTCGGTGCAGGGAAAAATCGTCTGGCACTCCGCCAGCAGGCGGTTCATGTCTTTTGCCAGATAGCGTGAACTGAAATGGGTGGCGATCAGCCGTTTTGCCCCGGCGCGTTTTGCCACTTCGGCGGCCTGCAGTGTGGTGGAGTGCCCGCGCCCGTTGGCTTTTTCTACCATCGCGGCCTCCAGCGTGGTTTCATGCACCATCAGGTCAACATTAGCCGCCAGTTGCAGCGCGACCTCAGTAGGTGCCGTATCGCCAAAGATGGCCAGCGTTTTGCCGGGTGTCGCGGGGCCAAGATAGTCAGCACCGTTGATTACCCGCCCATCTTCCAGCGTCACGCATTCACCCTGCTTCAGCTGCTGAAACCACGGGCCGCGTGGCACCCCTTCCGCTTTCAGCCGCGCAGCATCCAGCAGGCCGGGTTTATCATGCTGTTCAATGCGATAGCCAAAACACTCCACCGGATGGCTCAGCGGCCAGGCGCTGATACGAAACTCACCGTCGTCCAGCGTCCAGCCCGCCTCAATCTCAACGATGGTCAGCGGGTAGTCGGTGTAGGAGCCGCTGATCGACAGCGCCGTATCAACAAAGGTTTTTAATCCCCTGGGGCCATAGACCGTCATCGGTGTGGTCAGCCCGGCCATTGACCGGCTGGTGAGTAATCCCGGCAGCCCGAAAATATGATCGCCATGCAGATGGGTGATAAAAATCTTATCCAGCTTGCCCGGTTTGAGGCTGGAGCGCATAAACTGTAATTGTGTGCCTTCCCCGCAGTCGAACAGCCAGGTTTCACCACTCAGCGCACGGGTAAAAGCAATAGACGTGACATTACGTTGCAGGCTGGGAGCACCGCCGCCGGTGCCGAGAAAAGTAAGGTGCATGGTATGCTTCCCTGTAAGCGAGTGAAAAAACAGAACCCTATTACAATCATAGGCGCAAACTTTGCGTCATTTCGACCCGCAGCGTTACACTCAACCCCAATTTTTTATGCAACCGGATGGATACTTCAATGACCCGACATTTCGACTATCTCGCCATTGGCGGCGGCAGTGGCGGCATCGCCTCAATTAACCGTGCGGCTATGTATGGCCAGAAATGTGCCCTGATTGAAGCGAAAGAGCTGGGCGGCACCTGCGTGAACGTGGGCTGCGTGCCGAAGAAAATCATGTGGCATGCCGCGCAAATCGCCGAAGCGATCCATCTCTACGGACCGGATTATGGCTTCGACACCACCGTGAATCGCTTCGACTGGGCCACACTGGTGAAAAACCGCAGCGCCTACATCGATCGCATCCACAACTCCTATGACAACGTGCTGGGTAAAAACAAAGTTGAAGTGATCAAAGGCTTTGCCCGCTTTGTCGATGCGCACAGTGTTGAAGTCAACGGCGAGATTATCACGGCTAACCATATTCTGATCGCCACCGGCGGTCGTCCGGTCCACCCTTCTATACCGGGTGCAGAGTACGGCATTGATTCCGACGGTTTCTTTGAGCTGGACGCGCTGCCAAAACGCACTGCGGTCATCGGCGCAGGCTACATTGCGGTTGAGCTGGCTGGCGTGGTTAACGCGCTGGGATCGGAAACGCACCTGTTCGTCCGTAAACACGCGCCGCTGCGCAGCTTCGATCCGCTGCTTACCGAAACGCTGGTCGAAGTGATGAACAGCGAAGGCCCGGCGCTGCACACCGAATCTATTCCAAAAGCTGTGATTAAAAACGGCGATGGCAGTCTGACGCTGCAGCTGGAAAACGGCAGCGAATATACCGTGGATTGTCTGGTCTGGGCGATTGGCCGTGAGCCCGCCAACGATACCCTGAATATTGACGCCGCTGGCGTCGCACTGGACGATAAGGGCTATATCAAAGTCGATAAATTCCAGAACACCAGTGTGTCAGGCATCTACGCCGTGGGCGACAACACCGGTGCGGTTGAGCTGACGCCGGTTGCGGTCGCGGCGGGCCGTCGTCTCTCTGAGCGTCTGTTTAACAACAAACCGGACGAGCATCTGGATTACAGCAATATTCCGACGGTGGTGTTCAGTCATCCGCCGATTGGTACCGTGGGACTGACCGAGCCGCAGGCACGGGAACAGTATGGTGATGATCAGGTGAAGGTTTATAAATCGTCATTTACCGCCATGTACACTGCGGTAACCCAGCATCGTCAGCCGTGTCGCATGAAGCTGGTCTGTGTGGGTGCAGATGAGAAGATTGTCGGCATTCACGGTATCGGATTCGGCATGGATGAGATGCTGCAGGGCTTCGCCGTGGCACTGAAAATGGGTGCCACCAAGAAAGACTTCGATAACACTGTCGCGATCCACCCAACCGCAGCGGAAGAGTTTGTGACGATGCGTTAATTCCCCGAACAGAATACTATTGCGAAAAACTGGTCATCAGGGCCAGTTTTTTCCTGCAACTGCGCTCAACGAAAATTAATGCGCCCGCTGACGCGAAATGTAAAACCTGCGTTTCTCTTCATATTTTTAACACCCAGCAAGAGCCAGGCTGATTAACAGCGGAAAAACCGAACCGACAGTAATTAAATCCATTTATATATGAAATTATTTAATGACTACCGATTATATTCACAGTCCCGGCCTCCATTTCCACAGGATTATCGTTAGTGAATTTATCTCTATGTTTAATGAATGTTTGAAGTGATACGACTGCTAAATAACCTCTCCACGCTGTCGCCTTTGAGGAGATAGCCTTTCTTCGAAACTCTCAGGATCACATCATCACTTAAACCCAGAAAAAAGAGCTTCGACTTTAAATTAGACATAACCTGCCAGACCCGCTGCGTAGAAGAACTCAGTCCATGTTTATCCCAGACGTTCTCCATAAGTTCCGAATCCGTGACAACATCAATAGTGGCATTTTCAAAAAGATACTCTAATACGTGCGCCATGGTTTTTCTCAGGATGATATCTTCACCATACCCATTCAAACAAATTAGTCGCTTTGTCTTGTGTAAATAAACCACGTTCCCTTCAATAAGATAGCCAATAAAATTTACTTCATTACCCGGTAGCATGAGGTTCTCCAGAACAATGATGAAAACAAGATAATAACTTTTATTCAGGTATTTAAAAAACATCCCTTCATTATTTGTACATTACTTTTTAATCAGCCCTGGCCACGCCTTTCCATTGTTCCTGGTCTGTAATAGCGATGCCTCGATGATCGTCATGCATATAACGCTTTGTTGTGTGTTAAAATCCTGACTATCCACCTCGCCACATCGTTAATAAAAGTAATAATAAATAAGTCTGTTCTGGCGGAGAAGCAGACTGACCTTAATACTCATCCGACAGAATGCAATAAGATGTTGTTGCTTATCATCGCCGACAAGAAAAACTTAAATATTTCTTAGTTAAATCAGAAACCACCGATAAACTGACCAGGATGGATTGCTGTCTGATTTGCCTCATCTTATGCGTAGCCGTTATGAAATCATCTAACGTTAACGAAGACAATAAAGTGGGATTTTTATTTTAGTTCAAAACTTACGGTTTTTATTACGACCATCTGTAGCAGAATCAGCCAAAATAAAGCTTAAAAGAAGAATCGCTTTGGATTGAAAGACGATTGCGTCATCCGAACACGCCCGCTTCAACGCTTTCATTAGTTTTTTTATAATCCATAAGATCTGATATTTCTGGCCAATTTTTGATCTGTATCAACTGGCAATATATCGGTGGAAAAAGCAAAGTAATGGCGGAAAAACAGAAGCAAAAGATATGAGATAGGAATGTTCTTTGCCCGGGAATTAATCAGATCCGTTTGTTTATTAAGATAATTATCAAAGCGTCCTTATTTAGCTATTTTGTACCCTACTAACGGCAAGAGATTGTCATCTTATTGTATACAGAGTCAGAAATAAGCGTGAGTGCCCCTTAGCTCCGTTCTCCCTCGTTAACGTGATAAATAAGAATGAGTTATTAATGCGCCCTGACCTGTCAGCATAGTCCACTGATATCAATATTGAGGGGCTGGGTCTGGCTCTGGATTGGGAGATTTAAGATGGCAGAGGGCGCAGCATTAACCGGGACCGGGACAAAGGGTCACCTTCGATCTGGTGACCTTGCGCCAGGCAGGGTGAGAACGGATCCCCCGGTGCAGTCGCGCACCGCGCCAGTGCAACTCAGCTCACGCGATCCAGCCAGCGAACATAAGCCTGATCCCATAACGCCGCTGGCGTGCCCGCCTTGCCAAGGCCAAAGCCATGCCCGCCTTTGCTGATCTGAATCAGCTCAACCGGCACACGATTACGGCGACAGGTGTCGCGCATCAGCTCGGTGTTAAACGGATTTGAGGTGTGATCGTCCTCGGCCTGCGCCAGAAACGTCGGCGGATATTGCCGGGTTACGTAGTTCTGCACTGACCAGTTCGCCTCATCCTGCGGCGTGGCATTTTTGCCGACCATCATCAGATGGGTATTGGTGTGCTGATAAGGCGCTTCCAGGGTGATGACCGGATAGATCAGACCCACGCTGTCGACTTTGGGCACCACTTCATCCAGCGGATCGATGGCCGGATAGGATTCAAAGTCCGGACGCGCCGCCGCCAGCCCCAGCAGATGCCCACCTGCCGAGAAGCCCAGCACATGCACCTTGCGCTCAAAGGATCGCACCAGCCGGATGGCACGCTGCGCATCCTGCAGCGGTGCCAGCCGCCCCGCCTGCCACTTCTCATGCGGCAGCCGGTAGCTGAGCACATAGGCGGTATAGCCATTGGCATTGAGCCAGCGCGCGACCGGCCAGGCTTCGCGTCCCATGCCGATCCAGCGATAACCGCCACCCGCTGCAATTAATACCGCTTCGCCATTGGGATTTTCAGGTTTAAAGCGCTGAATCGCCGGGCTGACGATATTTGACCAGGAACCGGTGCTGTTAATATGCAACTGGCCCGATGGGCCGCCGCCGCCGGGCGGATCGTCCGGCCAGAGGGGAATAATGTCATCGCGGGCAAATATTTTGCCAGTGGTCATGGAGAGCCCGAGCGCTCCCGTGCCGAGAATAAAGCGTCGACGCGTAATCATAATGCCTGTTATGTGATACCAGAAGAGTGAGCAAACCGTTGCGGCAGGCTGCAGTAGAATCAACAGATGCAAGTCGGGTGCCATGGCTGGCGATTATGTACGCAATGGCCCCTGAAAAGCCATAAAAAAACGCGCCCGGCAGGCGTAATGCTGATCAGTTAAGCGACAGGTGATAACGCAGTCTGGTGCCGGGCTGCTCTGAAGCTTAAGTGCATGTTGACAGAAAGGGCACGAGAGTGGAGGCCTGAGCGCCTCTGCTGCTGAAAGGGCTATCCGCAGCGCTGAGGCGTGACGGTGGGCCAGAAGTCCACGCCGGGAAGCGTGGACAGGTCGGGGCCGGCCAGGGAGGGCCGATCCCCGAACGGTTCGTCGGCACGACGTCAAAGCCGAAGGTACCGCGTGAGCGGCGCGAGGACGGCCCGGCAGCAGCAGAGGTGCGCTGGCCCGCACTGCGGCTCGCTCGCCCGGAAAAAAAGCTGCCACGTTTGACCGTGACAGCCTTTACAAATTTAATCTTAACTGATCAGTATTAGCCCGGCAGGCGCGTTTTTATTTAATCCGATGCGGTTAATCTTCCTGCTGGAACTGCGCCATCACGGCCTGCTCACACTGCTGTTCGTTAACGCGCAGTTTGGCACGCTCATCATCACCCAGCTGCAGCCAGGCACTGGCCACTTCACGCGCGGACTCTTCATCAAACTCGGGCTGATTCATCGCCGATGACGACTGACTGCGCGCCACGGTCGATTTCATCTGGTCGACATATTGATCCGCGCTGGCGACCTTTTTCTCGCCGCTGACAATGTGGCACAGCTGACTGGCATAAACATTCTGCTCAGTGTCAGCCTCGTCCGCCGCCAGCGCGCTGCCGGTGGCGAGCATGCTCAGCAACACTATCTGAGTTACTTTCATTCTTAACTCCTGTTGGTTCGGGTTAAACCTTGCGCTGAAGGGCTTCAAGGCGTTTCTGACGCCAGTTCAGCAGCGGCGTCACGGTGGTGCCGTGGACCACCACGCTGCAGACCACCAGCGTTAACGCCATGTTAGTCATAATTTCCATCTGCGGGCCTTCCATACCGTGCGTCCAGGCATAGGCGATGTAGTTCAGACTGCCAATCCCGCGGATGCCCAGCCAGCCAATCAGCAGACGCTGCCCCAGCGGCAGTCCGGCGCGCAGCGTCACCAGCCAGACGGCCAGTGGCCGCACCACCACAAACAGCACCAAGCCGATCAGCACGCCGTAGATGTTCCAGTGCTGCGCCAGTGTGACGCCCAGCACCACCATCATGCCAGCCGCCAGTAAACGTTCAATAGTATCGCCAAAAGAGAGGGCGTCGCCTACCACAAACCCTATCGACTTCACCATATTGTTGTCGCCCTGATGCGCCAGGCGTTTGTTAGGGTTCACCAGTGCTTCAGAGGGCAGCACGCGCTCGTCGTCAGAGAGATCGTCCGGCTGATGGCGACGGAATACGCCCATCTCAGCACGGCGTAATCCCAGCCCGGCGGCGAAGGCAGCCAGGAAGCCGGAGGCACCCAGCCACTCCACCAGTGAATAACTCAGCGCAATCAGCGCCAGCGCCAGGAAATCATTGGGCGCCACATCGCCATTGGCATTGCGTAGTCGGGTCGCCAGCAGGCCAATCAACTGCCCCAGCACAAAACCGATGATCAGACCGCCGCCAATTGCCCAGAGCACCTCGACCGCACCCCAGTGCCCCAGCATCGCCACGCTCAGGCTTTCGCCATTAAACAGCAGCAGCGCCAGCATCAGCAACGGCAGCGCGGAACCATCATTCATACCCGCTTCGCTGGAGATCGCCACGCGCAGCGAGTCATCATCCTGCGCATCGTTGACCGAGATTAAGCTCGCCAGCACCGGATCGGTTGGCGCGACAATGGCACCAAACGCCAGTGCAATCGGCCAGTCTAATCCCACCAGGAAGTGCGACAGCAGGGTCATCGCGGCCACGGTCAGCAGCATGGCGGGAAAAGCCAGTTTCAGCCCGGTGTGCCAGCAGTTATTTTGCAGCGGCTGACGCAGCTTGAGGCCGGTGATGAACAGCGAGGCAGCCATGGTGATTTCAGTGATGTGCGCCACGGCTTCGGAATGGGTAACAATATCGATGTGGATAACATCAAATCCCCACGGGCCGCACAGCATGCCCGCGATAAGGAACAGACCAAATGAGGTGACTGGCCCCCGGTGAATCCAACCGGAAGCCAGCGACATCAGCAGCAAGAGGCCGCCCGTCGCTGCTGTCCAGGCTAAAAAGTTCATAACACTCCAGATTATTTCGGGTTTATGAATAAGCCTGGCACATTTTTTGACGGGCGAGGTGTCAGTTTTTCAGGTGTCGACTGGCGAAGCGAACCGCCAGCGCGGCGGCACCGGCTAAGGTCGAGAGCGCAACCACGCCATTCCAGCCCCAGTGTGCCAGTGCCAGACTTCCCAGCGCCGCACCGGTGGCCATACCGATAAACACCACGGTAAACAGCAGCGCATTCAGGCGACTGCGCGCTTCAGGCGCCAGGCCATAGACCAGCGTCTGATGCGCCACCAGCGTGGCCTGCACCCCTAAATCGAAGCCGATGGTGCAGAGGACAATCAGCGCCAGCTGGGCTGGCATTGGCAGCAGCGGCAGCAGAAACATCAGGGCAAAGGAGATCGTTACCAGCGCGGCGCCAGCCTGCGTGACCCTTGCCGGACCGATGCGGTCAGCAAAACTGCCCGCCAGCGGTGCCGCCATGGCACCCGCCGCACCGGCTAAACCAAATGCCCCGGCCACGGCACTGTCCAGATGAAAGCGGTCGCTGAGCATTAACGCCAGCGTCGACCAGAAGGCGCTAAAACCCACTGACAGCAGCCCCTGAGCCAGTGCGGCACGACGCAGCGTCTGATGGTGACGCCACAGGTGCACCAGCGACAGCAACAGGCGCGGATAGCTCACCGAGGTGCCTGGCGCGAAACGCGGCAGTACCCGCCACAGCGTCAGCGTTATCAGCAGCACCGCCAGCGCAGCAATCATATACATGGTGCGCCAGCCGAAATACTCTGCCACCACCCCGCTGACCACCCGCGACAGCAGGATGCCCACCAGCAGCCCGGTCATCACCGTGCCGACTGTTTTACCCCGACTGCGTTCCGGCGCCAGCGCCGCCGAAGCGGGCACAATATCCTGCGCCACGGTGGCGGTCAGGCCGGTGATAAAACTGGCAATCAGCAGCGCGCTGAGTCCACCGGAAAAACCACACAGCAGCAGCGCCGCCACCAGCATTAAGCCTTTGATAAAGATAATGGTGCGCCGGTCATGACGATCGCCCAGCGGAGCCAGCAGCAGGATGCCCAGCGCATAGCCGGCCTGGGTCAGCATCGGCACCATGCCGACCGCGCCGATGCCAGCGTTAAACTGCTTGCTGATGATATCCAGCATCGGCTGGCTGTAGTAGATCGACGCGACGCTGAGTCCGGCACCGGCGGCCAGGGTAAACACCAGCGGCGCAGAGAGCGGTTCATTTTGAGTCTGGGTCTGTATGGCTGACATGCTGTAATCCTCATCATTTCGTCCTGCCATTAAAGCGCATTGCGGTTATACGCGGTAGACTGACATCAGGCAAAACCGTTATACATGGTGCGTATGAACAATCCTAACAGCAGTGATCGCATCGATCTGATGCAGACTTTTATCCGTATTGTGGAGAGCGGCAGCTTATCCGCCGCCGCCGCGCAGCTCGGCACGACACAACCCACCGTCAGCCGACGACTGCAGAGCCTGGAGCAGCGGCTGGGCCTCAAGCTTATCCTGCGCACCACCCATGCGCTGAAGCTTACCGATGATGGCGAGCGCTGCTACGCCCAGGCGCGGCAGCTGCTGGCGACCTGGCATGCGCTGGAAGATGAGCTGACCGGGGCCAGCGATGACCCGGTCGGTACGCTGCGGGTTCGCGCCCCACACGCCTTTGGTCAGGATCAGCTGATCGCCCCGCTGGTGGACTATCTGCACCGCTACCCCCGGCTCAATATTGAGTGGATGCTGAATGACCGCACGCCCGACTTTATGGCAGAGAATGTGGACTGCGCCATTCAGGTCGGTGCGCCAACCGATCCTTCGGTGGTGGCGATACTGCTGGCAGAAGTGCCACGTATTGTGGTGGCCGCCCCGCACCTGCTGGCGCAGCAGCCGCCGATAGAGCGGGTTGAACAGCTGCGCGACCTGCCGTGGCTGGCACTGACCAGTTTTTACCGTAACGAAGTGGCGTTGCAGAAGATTGACGATGGCCAGCCGGTGAACCTGGCGATTACGCCCCGGCTGAGCAGCGACAGTTTATATGCGGTGCGCAAAGCGGCACTGGCTGGGATGGGAGCCGCGATCGTCTCGTCCTGGGCGGTGCAGGAAGATCTGGCGGATGGCGGCCTGGTTCAGCTGATGCCTGCGTGGCAGGCACCGCCGCTGCCGGTGTGGCTGACCTATCCCTGGGCGAGTTACTACCCGGCCAGGCTGCAACACTTTTTTGCCATGATCAAAGAGGTGATGCCGCAGCTGGCGGGCACGCGTCCGGCCTCACAGCCAGCGGGTCGTTCAGGGGGAGCAGAGCGGAAAGGGTAAAGCAGGCGCCCGCCTCAGCGGGCCGCCAGAGAGGTTACTTCGGTTTTTTATCGCTGCGCGACATCTGATCCAGCCAGCCCATCACAAAGGCGGAGAGCACAAAGGTCAGGTGGATAATCACGTACCACATCAGCTTGTCGTTTTCGACGTTGCGCGCTTCCATAAACACCCGCAGCAGGTGAATCGAGGAGATGGCGACAATGGAGGCGGCGACTTTGTTTTTCAGCGAGCCGGAGTCCATCTTGCCCAGCCAGCTCAGCTTCTCTTTATCTTCGTCGATATCGAGCTTAGAGATGAAGTTCTCATAACCCGACAGCATCACCATCACCAGCAGGCCGCCAACCAGCGTCATATCCACCAGCGACAGCAGCAGCAGGATCAGATCGTTTTCCGCAATGCTGAAAATGTTGGGCAGCAGGTGGAAAATTTCCTGGAAAAATTTAATGGTCAGCGCCAGCAATCCCAGCGAAAGTCCAATGTAAACCGGGGCCAGCAACCAGCGCGATGCATACATCAGGTTTTCGGTAAAACGTTCCATACAATCCCACGAATAATCAAACAGGTCCGGGAGTATAACCGATCAACTGTGAAGTTATTTCAGCCCTTCGTCAGAAATTTCAGGGACCGGCGGCAGCGGCAGCGAGAGACGAAATGCCGCGCCGCCTTCGGCCCTGTTCTCTGCCCAGATCTGACCACCGTGGCTCTCGATAATGGTTTTACAGATTGCCAGACCCAGCCCGACGCCCGGCACCGCCGACTCTTTGTCGCCCCGCCAGAATTTATCGAATATCCGGCTTAAATCGTCTTCGGCAATGCCCGGTCCGCTATCCCAGACCGAGATCTCCAGCCGTGACGCCGCACGCCAGGCGCGAATGCCGCGTGGTGCGCTGTTACCGGCATACTTCAGACTGTTCTCAATCAGGTTGGTGAAGACCCGCTCCAGCAGCGTGCTGTCGCCTTTGATCAGCACGATGTCGTCCGGCAGATCGAGCCGGACCTCATGCCCTTTCAGTGATGGTGCCATGCTGCTCAGCGCCCCGCCGACCACCTCTTCCAGCGCCAGCCACTCCTCACGCAGGTTGAGGCCGCCCGACTGAATGCGCGCCATATCCAGCATGTTGCTCACCAGCCGGATGGTGCTCAGCGTCTGCTCGCGGATCTGACTGGCCTGCGGCACATATTTTGAGTTGTCGCTGGCCAGGTCAAGCATCAGCATTTCCGCCTGACCAAACAGCACGGTCAGTGGGGTGCGCAGGTCGTGGGACAGCGCCGACAGCAGCGCATTGCGCAGCTGTTCACGCTCCGCCGAGAGCCGGGACGCCGCCTCGCTATGCGACAGCGCCATCCGTTCCAGTGCGTTAGCAATCAGCACCGTAAAGGTTTCCACCAGCCGCTGCTGCTCGGGGATCATCAGCTGACGCAGGTTCTGCGGCTCCACCACCAGCAAACCCCGGCAGTGCGCGCCACTTTTCAGCGGCAGGATCTGATAAGGCACCGCCGGTAAGGTATCAGTACCCGCACCCGCAGGCTGGCCTTTGCTGTAACTCCATTTAGCAATCGCGCGATCCGGCTCGCTGGCCGGTAACGCATCGCCCACCGGTTGCAGTTCGCCCTGCTCATCAGGCAGCAGCAGCAGGCAGCGCGCCTGTAACGTGGCATCCAGCACCCGCTGGCTGGTGGCGGCGATATCCTGCGGCGTTAACGCACTGCCCAGCGATTTCGCCATCTCATAGAGCTGGCGCGCCCGCTGCTCGCGGTAGCGCGCCACCCGCGCCTGATAACGCACGCCTGCCGTGAGATTGCCGACGATTACGCCCACCGCCAGCATCACGCCAAAGGTCACCAGATATTGCAGATCGGAGACCGCCACCGTGCCGGTGGGGGCAACAAAGAAGAGGTCAAAGGCGACGATATTCATCACCGTGGCGATCACCGACGGCCAGCGGCCATAGCGTAGCGCCACGATCACCACCGCCAGCAGATAGATCATCACGCAGTTGGCGGGATCGAAACCGATCAGCACCGACTGCCCGGCGGCGGTTACAAGGATACAGAGCACCAGCGCCATCATTACGCCGCGCAGCTGAATACGCCATTTTTCGCTGGTGACGCGGCCATCCGGCAGCGGATGCGGCGCATCCTTCAGCGGCTCATCCAGCGCCACCACCAGCAGATCGAGATCCGGCCCCAGCTGGCCGAGCCGTTCGGCAAAGCTGTCACGCCGCCAGCGCCGCAGCGGGCGACGACCGGTGACAATTTTGCCCAGATTGTGTGCGCGGGCGTAACCCAGTACCGCTTCGGCTTCATCGGGTTCAGAGAGGGTCGCGGTTTCCGCGCCCAGCTCCTGCGCCAGCTGTAACGTACGGAGAATCGCCCGTCGCCGCGCTTCCGGCAGCCGGTGCAGCCGGGGCGTTTCGACATAGACCGCGTGCCATTCACTGCCAAGCCGCGCCGCCAGTCGGGCGGCGGTGCGCACCAGCTTTTCACTGCCGCTGTCGTCGCCAATGCAGAGCAGAATGGCGTCGCGGGTGTGCCAGACGCGCTCCCGTCCCTGCTGATCGCGCCAGGCGCGCATCTGATCATCCACCCGATCGGCGGTACGGCGCAGGGCCAGCTCACGCAGGGCGAACAGGTTACCTTTGCGGAAAAAGTTTTCGATGGCGCGTTCCGCGCGGTCGCCAATATAGACTTTGCCCTCTTTCAGCCGCTGCCGCAGATCGTCGGGCGGCAGATCGACCAGCACCACTTCGTCGGCGCTGTCGAAAAAGGGATCGGGCACGGTTTCGCGCACCTGAATGCCGGTGACGCCGCCTACCACATCATTGAGGCTCTCAAGATGCTGTACGTTGACGGTGGTCAGTACATCGATGCCCGCTTCCAGCAGCTCCTCAATATCCTGCCAGCGCTTGGGATGGCGCGAGCCCTGCACGTTGGTGTGCGCCAGCTCATCCATCAGGATCACCGCCGGATGGCGAGCCAGCGCGGCATCGAGATCAAACTCCGCATGACGCGAGCGGCCGGTTGCGCGACGCGGCAGCAGAGTTAACCCTGTCAGCAGCTGCGCGGTTTCCGGCCGGTCATGGGTCTCTACCACGCCGATTAAGACATCCAGACCCTGCGCGCGCAGCCGCTGTGCCTCCTGCAGCATGGCGTAGGTTTTACCCACGCCCGCACAGGCTCCAAAGTAAATTTTCAGCTGCCCGCGATGAGTCTCGCGGTTAGCCTGCAGCAGCGCGTCGGGATCGGGACGCTGGGGTTCGTGGTTCATCGCTTCCTTAGAGCCTATGCCAGTAGGCGTAATTGTTGCAGACAGTCTGGACACGGACAGCGCGGAACAACCGGAGCGTACACGTAGTACGTGAGGATGACTCGCTGCGCTCGCCCCTTCAGGGCCGCCCTGACGGGCGTTCAGGTTGCTAAAGCAGCCTGTGTGAGCACTGCCCAGGTTCAGACTGACAAATAAAATAGCCTAATGGGATAGGCTCTTAACACCATTACAGTTCGTTGAGCGCCATATTCAGCTGCAACACGTTGAGGGTCGGTGTGCCGAGGAATGGCAGCAGCGGACGATGCGTCATCTTATCTATCAGCGCCTCGACCTGCGGCAACGGCAACTGGCGGCTGGCGGCGATACGCGGTGCCTGCCAAAGGGCGGCCTGTGGCGAAATATCCGGATCCAGCCCGCTGGCTGACGCGGTGACCAGTTCAACCGGGACGGCGGCAGGTGCCTGCGGATTCGCGGCCCGCAGCGCAGCGACGCGATCGGCTACCGCTTTGTCCAGCGCCGGGTTGCTGGCGGCCAGATTGCTGCCCCCTGAGGCCAGCGGATTATAAGGTTTATCACCACTGGCTGAAGGGCGGCCCCAGAAATAGTTGAGCTGGGTAAAGTTCTGGCCAATCAGCGCCGACCCGCGCGCCACGCCATCCTCCTCCAGCAGCGAGCCGCTGGACTGGGACGGAAACAGCCACTGCGCCAGACCGGTGGTGAGCAAAGGATAAACCACGCCGGTAACAAGCGTAAGCAGCAACAACAGTAAAATTGCCGGACGTAACTGACTCATTTTTCTCTCCTCAGGCCATGCCTGAAAACACTAACAGCAGATCGATCGCTTTGATGCCGACAAACGGCACCAGCAGGCCACCCAGACCGTAAATCAGCAGGTTGCGGCGCAGCAGCGCAGCAGCGCTCAGTGGGCGGTAGCTGACGCCTTTCAGGGCCAGCGGGATCAGGAAGACAATCACCAGAGCGTTAAAGATCACCGCCGACAGAATCGCACTGGCTGGCGAGTGAAGGTGCATCACGTTAAGCATGTTGAGCTGCGGATAGGTCGCCGCAAACGCCGCCGGAATGATGGCGAAGTATTTCGCCACGTCGTTGGCGATACTGAAGGTAGTCAGTGAACCGCGTGTCATCAGCATCTGTTTACCAATGTGCACCACTTCAAGCAGCTTGGTCGGGTTCGAGTCGAGATCGACCATGTTGCCCGCCTCTTTCGCCGCCTGGGTACCGGAGTTCATCGCTACCGCCACATCCGCCTGCGCCAGTGCTGGCGCATCGTTGGTGCCGTCGCCGGTCATCGCCACTAAACGCCCTTCCGCCTGATACTGGCGGATCAGCGCCAGCTTGGCTTCCGGCGTGGCCTCTGACAGGAAGTCATCCACGCCCGCTTCCGCGGCAATCGCTGCGGCCGTCAGCGGGTTATCGCCGGTGATCATCACCGTTTTGATACCCATTTTGCGCAGTTCGGCAAAGCGCTCTTTGATGCCGCCTTTGACGATATCTTTCAGCGCCACCACGCCCAGCACGTTCGCGCCCTCTGACACCACCAGCGGCGTGCCGCCACTGCGTGCCACCTCTTCCACCTGCGCATTGACCTCGGCCGGGAAACGACCATGGTTCGCTTCGATGTGGCGCCGTACCGCATCGACCGCGCCTTTACGGATCAGTCGCTCCTGCACGTTCACGCCGCTCATGCGGGTCTGCGCAGAGAACGGAATAAAGCTGGCACCCATGCTGCTGAGATCGCGCTCACGCAGATTAAATCGCTGTTTCGCCAGCACCACGATGCTGCGCCCTTCCGGCGTCTCATCGGCCAGCGAGGCGAGCTGTGCGGCGTCGGCCAGTTGCTCTTCGCTGACGCCCGGCGCGGGCAGGAACTGGGTCGCCTGACGGTTACCCAGCGTGATGGTGCCGGTTTTGTCCAGCATCAGCACATCCACATCGCCCGCGGCTTCCACCGCACGCCCGCTGGTCGCAATGACGTTAGCACCCAGCATCCGGCTCATCCCCGCCACGCCAATCGCCGACAGTAAGCCGCCGATGGTGGTCGGGATCAGACAGACCAGCAGCGCCACCAGCACCGTGATGCTGACCGGCGTTCCGCCCCATGCCGAGAACGGCCAGAGTGTCACGGTCGCCAGCAGGAACACGATGGTCAGTGACACCAGCAGGATGGTCAGGGCAATCTCATTCGGGGTTTTGCGGCGTTTCGCACCTTCCACCATGGCGATCATCCGGTCAAGGAAGGTTTCGCCCGGGTTGGCGCTACAGGTGATCACCAGCCAGTCAGAGAGAATGCGGGTCCCGCCGGTGACGGAGGCGAAGTCACCGCCCGACTCGCGGATCACCGGTGCGGACTCACCGGTAATAGCGCTCTCATCCACAGAGGCACCGCCCTCCATCACTTCACCGTCGCAGGGGATGATGTCGCCCGCTTCCACCAGCACGGCATCGCCTTTGCGCAGCTCATCGGCACTGACCTGCTGCCACTCGGCGCCATAGCGCGCCGCTGAGAGTTTTTTGGCAAAGCTGGTCTTTTTCACCCCTTTCAGGCTGCTGGCCTGGGCCTTACTGCGCCCTTCTGCCAGCGCCTCCGCCAGGTTGGCAAACAGCACGGTGAACCAGAGCCAGACCGCGATCGCCCCGGTAAAGCTGGCGCTGCCGCTGATCCGGCCGGTCAGCATCGCCAGCGCCAGCAGCGAGGTCAGAATGCTGCCGAGCCAGACGACAAACATCACCGGGTTACGGAACTGCACCCGGGGATCGAGCTTTTTCACTGCATCCCAGGCCGAGGTACGCAGCAATGCTGCGTCAAATAACGCCTGTTGTTGACGACTCATGAGGATTGTCCCTGAACAAGTTGCAGATGCTCAGCCACCGGGCCCAGCGCCAGAGCAGGAATAAAGGTCAGTGCACCCACCAGCAGCACCGTGCCGATCAGCAGTCCGATAAACAGCGGACCGTGGGTTGGCAGCGTGCCGTTACCCACCGGCTGCACTTTTTTCACCGCCATCGCACCGGCAATCGCCATCACCGGAATGATGATGCCGAAGCGGCCCAGCAGCATGCAGGCAGCCAGTAGCAGGTTCCAGAACGGCGTGTTAGCACTCAGTCCGGCAAAGGCGCTGCCGTTGTTGTTAGCCGCCGAGGAGACCGCGTAGAGCACTTCGCTGAAGCCGTGAATGCCGGGATTGGCCATGGCACTGCGTCCGGCGTCGGTCATCATCGCCAGTGCGGTACCGATCAGCACCAGCGCCGGTGTGACCAGAATCGCCAGCGCGGTCATTTTCATCTCCCAGACGTCGATTTTTTTACCGAGGAATTCCGGGGTACGACCGATCATCAGCCCGGCGATAAACACCGCCAGCAGCACAAACAGCAGCATGCCGTAGAGACCGGCACCGACGCCGCCAAACACCACTTCGCCCAGTTGCATCAGCCACATCGGCACCATGCCACCCAGCGCAGTAAAGGAGTCGTGCATGGCATTCACCGCACCGCAGGAGGCGGCAGTGGTGATAACCGCGAACAGGCTGCTGTTAAGAATGCCAAAGCGCGTCTCTTTACCTTCCATGTTGATGGCGCTGTCAGCACCCAGCTGGAGGAAGTGCGGGTTGCCCTGCAGTTCGGCCCACATGACGACCGATACCGCCGCCACAAACATCAGCGTCATCGCCCACAGCAGCATGTGGCCCTGACGACGGTCACGCACGCTTTCGCCAAACGCGAAGCAGAGCGCCGCCGGGATCAGGAAGATGCTCAGCATCTGCACCAGGTTAGTCAGCACCGTCGGGTTTTCAAATGGATGGGAGGAGTTGGCGTTAAAGAAGCCGCCACCGTTGGTGCCCAGCATTTTGATCGCTTCCTGCGACGCTACCGGTCCCATCGACAGCGTCTGCTGCACGCCTTCCAGCGTGGAGAAACTGTGATAAGGCGCGAAGTTCTGGATGCTGCCCTGGCTGACAAAGAACAGCGCCATCAGCAGGCTGAGGGGCAGTAAGACATAAAGCGTGATGCGCGTCAGGTCGCGCCAGGCGTTACCCAGGGTCGCAGAGCTGCGATTAGCAAAGCCACGGATCAGCGCAAATGCCACGGCGATACCGGTCGCGGCTGAGAGGAAATTCTGCACCGTCAGGCCCACCATCTGACTGAAATAACTCAGGGTGCTTTCGCCGCTGTAGGATTGCCAGTTGGTGTTGGTGACGAAGCTCACGGCAGTGTTCAGCGCCAGATGCCAGCTCAGGCCAGGCAGCTGCTGCGGATTCAGCGGCAGCGCGCCCTGCATCAGCAATATTACCAGCAGCACCACGAAACCCAGCGCATTAAACAGCAGAATCGCCAGCAGGTAGTGCGGCCAGCGCATGTCCGATTGTTGCGCGCCCAGCAGTCGCCACAGCGGCGCTTCCAGGCGGGCAAACACCGGCTTGTCAGCCACTAACGACGCCAGACCCCGTCCGAGCGGCTGCGCCAGCACCATCAGCAGCAGCAGATAGAATGCGATGAGTAAAAAAGCATTGGCCGCCATCAGAAGGCCTCCGCATTTAACAGGGCATAGATCAGATAGCCCAGTAACAACACCACCAGCACAATGCCGGTTATTACGCCCACGCTCACAGGAACCTCCAGAGGATTGGATTTATGGCTTAGCTTGCGCGGAGGCGTATAAAGAAGGGGTTAAAATGCAGCGGGCGGGCGTAAAAATAGTGTAAAAATGGCGAAAAATCAGGCGACTTCCAGCGCCCAGATACGATTGAGATCGACGTTACCCCACAGCGTGCTGTCCTCTGCGCCCACAATGCTGTCGGTGCAGAAGCTGTCGCCAAGGTCGAGCTCTTCCGGTTTCACTTCACGCTGGGCGTGCAGCGACCAGAAGACATGCACGCAGGGACGCATCAGCGATTTTTCGCCCGCTTTCACCACCAGCGCCACCCGGCCGGAGGCCAGACGCACCAGCGATCCCACCGGATAGATGCCGATGGTCCGTACGAAGGTGTGCAGCAAGCCAGGGTCGAAATGGCCGCGCCAGCTCAGCATCTGGTGCATCGCCTCGGCGGGTGTCCAGCCGTTGCGATAGGAGCGGGTCGAAGTGACGGCATCATAGACATCGCACACCGCCGCCATGCGGGCGTAGAGCGAAATCGCCTCGCCTTTCAGGCGGTGCGGATAGCCGCTGCCATCATATTTTTCATGATGATGCAGGGTGATATCGAGCAGATCGTCATCGGCGTCGGCTTCTATCAGCATCTGCGCACCGACCACCGGATGCTCACGCATCACCCTGAACTCCTCTTCAGTCAGCTTGCCCGCTTTGTTCAGGATCGCCAGCGGCACGGCCGCTTTGCCGACATCATGCAGTAAACCGCCCATGCCCACCCGACGCAGTTCCTGCTCATCCAGCCCGAGTTTTTTACCCAGCGCAATCATCAGCCCGCAGACCGCCATGGAGTGCAGGTAGGTGTAGTCATCATGATTTTTCAGTCGCGCCACGCTTAGCATGGCGGAGGGTTCACGCGTGATCGATCCGGCGATTTCATCCACCAGATCCATCATATAATCGAGCTTCAGGCCGTTACCCAGCCGCGCTTCGTTGAACATCGCCAGCACTTTCGGTTTGCCCTGCAAAAAGATCTGCTGTGCCTGATCCAGTTCCTGGAAAAACGGGGTGCGGCCAATGGTTCTCTTCGCGACCGTGGAGGCGATCGGCGCCTGCACCGATCGATCGAGGTCGATCCAGAGCTGGCGGATCCCTTCAGTGCGAAGCATGGCGATTTGTCGGGGATCGGTGATCAGCATCTCATTATGAATGCGCTGGTCTTTTATCCACCAGACCTCCAGCTTGTGGATAAACATCCCTGGGCGCAATTCATCAATGGTAATCAGCTTTATCACGCTATCACTCTTTAATATCAGCGGGTGGTAAGGTGATATCGGCAGCCGGACAAATTTTCTTCAGGCTGTTTTGTGCGAAGGTGAGGGTCTGGTGAGTGGTCAGAGGAGAGGCGTCCTGCCTCGCCCCCGTTTCAGCAGGGGGTTAAGGCGCCGCTGTGGTTACACTACCCGGGTCAGCACCGGCTCACCACGGGCAAACGCCAGCATATTCTCAAAGACCAGGTCAGCCATCGCCGCCATGGTTTCGCGGGTGCTGCTGGCGATATGCGGCGTGATCACCACATTGTCGCGCTGGCGCAGTGCGTCAGGCACCTGCGGCTCCTGTTCAAACACATCCAGCCCGGCACCGGCGATCTGCCCGGTTTCCAGCGCATCCACCAGCGCCTGCTGATCCACCACGCTGCCGCGCGCAATGTTAATCAGATAGCCCTGTGGTCCCAGCGCCTGCAGCACTTCCGCATTGATAATGTGGCGCGTCGCGGCACCGCCCGGCAGGGTCAGCACCAGGAAATCGGCCTGCTGCGCCAGCGCCACCAGGCTCTCATGACGGGTGTAGGGCACATCGGGGCGTGAACGCGGGTTGTAATAGTGAATCGCCATATCAAACGCCTGCGCGCGCCTTGCCACCGCCTGACCGATATTGCCCAGCCCGACGATACCGCACACCTTGCCACCGATTTTGCTGCTCAGCGGAAAGCGGCCCTGCGTCCAGTGACCGGCGCGTGTGAAGCGATCGGCCTCGCTGATGCGGCGCGCCACATCCAGCAGCAGCGCCATCCCCAGATCGGCGACGCAATCATTGAGCACCTCCGGCGTGTTGGTCACCACAATGCCGCGCGACCGGGCGGCTTCCGTATCAATGCTGTCATAACCGACGCCGTTACTGCAGATCGCTTTCAGGTTTGGCAGCGCGGCGATCAGCGCGGCCGGTGCGCCCATCACCGCGTTGCCGCTGGTGACCAGCATGTCGATATCTGCGCCCTGCTCAGCCAGAAAGGCTGCCTCATCTTCCGCCTCCCACAGCCGGAACGCGGTGAACGTCTTTTCAATGTTCTCTATCAGCTGCGGCGGCAGGAATTTCCCTCTGATCAGCACCTTACATTGCTTTAATGCCATCTTCTTTCTCCTGATTGTTATAGGATGCCGGGCGATCGCTCTCTTCACCGACGCGTTCAATCGGCCCCATCACCAGCAGGAACAACAGGGCCGCTACCACACAGTGTGCCGCCACAAACGCCAGCCCGATGCTGTAGCTGCCGGTCAGACCGACGATGATGCCGAACAGTAGCGGCGTGGTGAAACCGGCAATATTGCCGATGCCGTTAAAAATGGAGCCGGCCAGGCCCACCGCCTCTTTGGGTGCGGTGTCGCTGATCACCGTCCAGGTGCCTGCACCGGCCGCTATACCTTTACCGAAAAAGGCGAAGGACATAATGGCGATAATGCCGCTATTGCCCGGAATGATCGCCGCCAGCACCAGACTGGACGCCATCAGCATGCCGACGATATAGGGCGTTTTACGCGCCCAGGAGACGCTCCAGCCCCGGGCGATTAATTTGTCTGACAGGTAGCCGCCGCTGATCCCGCCCAGAAAACCAAACAGCGCCGGAGCAACGGTGGCGAAGCCCGCCTCCATGATGTTCATGCCGCGCGCCTGCACCAGATAGATCGGAAACCAGGTAATAAAGAAGTAGCTGAGCGCGATGATGCAGTACTGACCGAGATAGGCGCACCAGAGCATGCGATTAGTGAGCAGCTTTCTGAACATCGCTTTACTGACCGGTGGCCGCGCTTTCAGCGTCTGCGCCGAGTCGATATCCACCAGCGCACCACCGTCGACGATGTGGCGCAGTTCACTCTCTGACACGCCAGGGTGATTGCGCGGCTCGCGCATCCAGGCAGCCCAGACAAACACCGCCAGCAGGCCGATGCCGCCCAGCACAAAGAACGGCCACTCCCAGCCAAAGCGCGACACCAGCCAGCCTGACAACGGCGAGAAAATGGCGACGGCAAAATATTGCGCCGAGCTGAACAGCGATGAAGCCCGTCCCCGCTCTGCGCCAGGGAACCACATAATCACCACGCGCGCATTGGCGGGAAAGCTGGGTGCCTCGATCAATCCCAGCATAAAGCGCAGACCAAACATCAGCATCAGCGCGCCGGTCATGCCGCTGGAGAACTCGCCAACGAATCCCATCGCCAGCGTCGAGACTGACCAGAGCGCCAGCGTGACGCCATACACTTTTTTAGCCCCGAAGCGGTCAAGAAACAGTCCGCCGGGGATCTGACCGATAACGTAGGCCCAGCTGAAGGCAGAGAGGATCAATCCCAGCTGGATCGCTGACAGGCCGAACTCCTCTTTGATCGCCGATCCGGAGATCGAGAGGATCGAACGGTCGGCATAAGCCACGACCGACAGAAAGAGGATCAGGCAGAGGATCCAGATGCGCACATGAGACGTCCGGTGAGTCATTTGGTCTTTAAGCATGAGCTGAATTCCTTAAAAAGCGGCAGGTTGCGCCACGAGGTTTTTTTCAGGAATAACGCTGAGATTTCCCGCTTAAGGAAATATAGATAGGAGGCTAACGATGGATCATTGTGCGGATGTTGAGATCGTCAGGCCCGATTCAACGGTTTTCTGACAACCACCACAAAGGCCAGTGCGATGCTGCACAAAAGCGCAAAAAGCCGCGGCTGCCTGCCGCAGAGTGTGCGCCACGTCGAGGATTTCATCGGCGCTGGCAGCTATGACGCGGCGATTTTACGGCAAAGTGTGGCGGCGCTAGCAAGAGTGAAAAGGGCCGGTTGTCAAACCCGGCGACTGTTCATAAGCTGCAAATGATAATCTTTGTCCATTTTTATAATAAATGAAAAATCTATTCCACTCAGTTAACCTCGGGAGTCTGCAATGAAAAAACGTGCATGGGCAATACTCTGTCTGCTCTCTCTTTCCACGTCGGCGCTGGCAGAGAAAATTGGCGTCTCAATGGCCTATTTCGACCAGAACTTTCTGACCATTATCCGCCAGTCGATCGAGAAAGAGGCCAAAGCGCGTCAGCTGGATGCGCAGTTCGAAGATGCACGCGGCGACGTGGGCCGTCAGACCGATCAGGTGCAGAGTTTTATCAGTTCCGGGGTGGACGCGATTATCGTCGATCCGGTCGACTCCGCCAGCACCCCTGCCCTGACCAGACTGGCGCAGCAGGCTCACATTCCGCTGGTCTACGTTAACCGCACACCGGGCGATAAAACCCTGCCGCCGGGCGTGGTGTTTGTCGGCTCTGACGAACGCGAATCGGGCACGTTGCAGATGGAAGCGCTGGCGAAGCAGGCGGGTTATCGTGGCAGGGTCGCTATTATCATCGGTAACCTCAGCGATGCGGGTGCGCTGCAGCGCACCAAAGATGTGGAGCAGGTGGTGGCAAAGTATCCCGACATGAAAGTAGTGCTGAAGCAGACCGCAAACTATTCGCGTAATGAGGGCATGGATTTAATGCTCAACTGGCTGTCGAACGGGGAAGAGATCGATATTGTCGCCGCCAACAACGACGAAATGGCGATTGGCGCAACCATGGCGATTGCCCAGGCGAAACCGAAGAAAACCATTCTGGTGGGCGGCATTGATGCCACGCCGGATGGCCTGAAAGCCCTGGCAAGCGGCAAACTGGCCGTCACCGTGTTCCAGGATGCCGTGGGTCAGGGCAAAAAATCGGTCGAGGTGGCGCAGCAGATGATCAAAGGGAAAAAAGTCGATTCCCACCAGTGGATCCCGTTTGAACTGGTGACGCAGCAGAACATGCAGCAATACAGCAATAAAAATCCGTAATGAAAAGCGGAGCGGCAGCGCTGCCGCTCCGGTTATCACTTCTCGTGCAGCAGTTTCGCCATCATCACCACATCGCGCAGCTGACCGTCGCGCAGGGCAGCCTGCCGCATCACCCCTTCACGCTCAAAGCCCAGCCGCTCATAGAGCCGCAGCGCCCGTTCGTTGTCGTGAAACACCTCCAGCTCCATACGCGTAATCCCCAGCCAGTTACGGGAATAGTCGAGCGCGGTGCGGATCAGGCGCTCACCGACGCCGCGACCGGCGTAATCGGGATGCACACCCAGCCCAAAGCTGATGCAGTGGCGGGTGCGCGGCTTGTTATCCACAAACAGCGTCAGCTCACCGGCCAGCACGCCCTCGATCTCCGCGACAAAGGCGATAAACCCCTCAGCATCCATTCTGGCGATTTTTTTCTCCCAGGTGGCAACGCTGGGAAACGGCAGCTGCAGCGTCCAGGGATAGACATCGGGATGACTGTAGAGTCGCTGATAGGCGGCGGCATCCTGCGGTTCCCGTGCCCGAATAATGATTTCCATATTTTCTCCTTTTAGCCGAACGGGGTTCATGCACTAAGCTGTAGCTCTTTACCGGACGGAAAGAGTATCGCTATGTTGTATCGCCGTTTTGAGCGTTTTATCAATATTTTTCATGACGCGCCCACCGACTCGCCCCCCTCAACGGTCTGGTCGTTTTACCTCTACTATCTGCGGCAGGTCTGGCCGAGTTTCGCGGCACTGCTGGTAGTGGGACTGGCGTCAGCCCTGATTGAAGTGTCGCTGTTCAGCTATCTGAGCCGCATTATCGATATGGTCAATCACTCCACGCCCGCCAGCCTGTTTCGGGATAACTGGCCGATACTGCTGTGGATGGGGGCGGTGGCGCTGATTCTGCGGCCGATTTTTATCGCCCTGCACGACATGCTGGTGCATCAAAGCATCAGCCCGAGCATGACCAGCATGATCCGCTGGCAGAATCACAACTACGTGCTGCGCCAGAGCCTCAATTTCTTCCAGAACGATTTCGCGGGTCGCATCGCCCAGCGCATTATGCTGACCGGCAGTTCACTGCGCGATTCCGCGGTGCAGCTGGTGGATGCCATCTGGCACGTGCTGATCTACGCGGTGACTTCACTGGTGCTGTTTGCCGGTGCCGACTGGCGGCTGATGATCCCGCTGATTCTGTGGATGGTGGCCTACAGCGCCTCGCTGCGTTTCTTTGTGCCGCGCGTTAAAGCGCGTTCGGTGGTCTCCTCAGAGTCGCGATCTAAGCTGATGGGCACCATTGTCGATGGTTATACCAACATCGCCACCATCAAGCTGTTCGCTCACAGCGATCTGGAACGGCAGTATGCGCGTGAGGCGATTCAGGAGCAGACCGAAAAAACCCAGAACGCCGGTCGCATGGTCACCAGCATGGATCTGACCCTGTCGGCGCTGAACGGCCTGCTGATTGTCTCGACCTCCGGGCTGGCGCTGTGGTTATGGAGCCAGTCGCTGATTAGCGTCGGGGCGATTGCGCTGGCGACCGGTCTGGTCATCCGCCTGGTGAATATGTCCGGCTGGATCATGTGGGTGGTCAATGGCATTTTCGAAAATATTGGTACGGTACAGGATGGCCTGAAAACCATCGCGCAGCCGCTGAGCGTGCAGGATGCGCCGCAGGCGAAGCAGCTTAAGGTGACGCGCGGCAACATCCGTTTTGAGGATGTGCGCTTCGATTATGGCGGTGGCCGTCAGGTGATTAACGGTTTTAACCTCGACATCAAACCTGGTGAGAAGATTGGGCTGATTGGTCCCTCGGGTGCCGGTAAATCGACGCTGGTGAACCTGCTGCTGCGCCTCTATGACCTGAACGCGGGGCGGATTGTGATCGACGATCAGGATATCGCCGCCGTGACGCAGGAGAGCCTGCGCAGCCAGATTGGTATGATTACGCAGGACACCTCGCTGCTGCACCGCTCAATCCGTGAAAACCTGCTTTATGGTCGTCCCGACGCCAGCGAAGAGGAGCTGCAGCTTGCGATTCACCGCGCCCGCGCCGATGAGTTTATCCCGCTGCTCTCCGACTCACTGGGCCGCACCGGGCTGGACGCGCACGTGGGCGAGCGCGGCGTGAAACTGTCGGGCGGTCAGCGTCAGCGTGTGGCGATAGCCCGCGTGCTGCTGAAGGATGCGCCGGTTCTGATCATGGATGAGGCCACCTCGGCGCTCGACTCCGAAGTGGAAGCGGCGATTCAGGAGAGCCTGGAGTCACTGATGCAGGGCAAAACCGTTATCGCCATCGCGCACCGCCTGTCGACCATCGCGAAGATGGATCGGCTGGTGGTGCTGGATAAAGGCGGCATTGCCGAGATGGGCAGCCATCACGAGCTGCTGGCGCAAAACGGCCTCTATGCCCGCTTGTGGCAGCATCAGACCGGCGGTTTTGTCGGCATCGATTAATCGCCGCGTCGATAGGGTAAGGCGTCGCGGGCTTCTTCTGCCCAGCCGCGCACGCCTTCCCGCTCCTGCACCAGAAAATCTGCCACGGCATCGCGCAGGCCGGGATGCAGCAGATAGTGCCAGGAGTGGGTAATCTGCGGCTCGAAGCCGCGCACCAGCTTATGCTCGCCCTGCGCGCCGGCATCAAACCGCGTCAGCCCCTCATCAAGAGCTAAATCCATTCCCTGATAGAAACAGGTTTCGAAGTGCAGCCGGTCAAACTCCGCCAGACAGCCCCAGTAGCGGCCATAGAGCGCGTTGCTGTCCCGCAGATAAAACGCCATCGCGGCCGGTTGCTGCTGTAAACGGGCGATCACCACCACAATATTCTGCGGCATGCGTTCCGCCAGCAGGCTGAAAAAGTCACGCGTCAGATAGGGACGCTGCCCGCGCACCGCATAGGTGTTGGCGTAACAGGTGTAGACAAAATCCCACTGATCTTCGCGCAGCTGACAGCCCAGGTAGCGGTCAAACTCAAAGCCGCTCTGCATCACCTGCTCACGCTCTTTACGCAGCTGTTTGCGCTTGCGCGACATCAGCGAATCCAGGAAATCCTGAAAATCGCGGTAGCCACGGTTATGCCAGTGATACTGACAGCCGAGCCGGGAGAGCCAGTCGGGCTGATCGGCCAGCAACTGGTTAGCCTGCGCATCGGTAAAGTTGATATGTGCCCCGCTTAAGCCCTGCTGTAACAGGCTCTCAGGCAGGGCCGACAGCAATTGCGCAGCGGCAGCGGTTTCGCCCAGCAGGCGCGCGCCGCTGACCGGGCTGAAGGGGATCGCGCCCAGCCATTTCGGGTAGTAGCGGATCCCGGCGCGCTGGCTGGCATCCGCCCAGGCGTGATCAAAGACGTACTCGCCCTGTGAATGGCGTTTGCGGTAGCCTGGCAGCGCGGCGCGGGTCACGCCCTCCTCCCGCCACAGCAGATGATCGGGCTGCCAGCCCGCCTCTAACCGCACGCTGCCGCTCTGTTCTAACGTGAGCAGAAAGGCGTGGCGCAAAAAGGGCTGGTCATCAGGCAACAGCGCATCCCACTCGGCGGCCGGGATCTCCGCCAGTGACGTCAGGTGAATCAGCGACATGAATTACTCCAGAGAACGTCGGGCAGAGAGTCAGTCAAGCAGGTTTTCCGCGTCAGCGAAAGGGTTAAGGCACGCAAAGTGAAGGCTGCATCGCATGGCCGCAGCTTCTATACTGCGACTTTATCTCCACAGGACACCGCCATGGATCGACTCGATTGTGACCGGATGTTTGTCACGGTGCTGGAAACCGGCAGCTTTTCTGCGGCGGCGTTACGTCTCGGCACCAGCAGCAGTCAGGCTTCCAAGCTGGTTTCAAAGCTGGAGCAGCGGCTCGGCGTCCAGCTGTTTAAGCGCAGCACGCGCGCCCTGTCGCCCACCGATGTCGGGCGCAGCTATTATGAGCGGGTCAAAAATCTGCTTGATGCGTTTGAGACGCTGGATGCCAGCGTGCGTGAAAGCGCCACCACGCCCACCGGCAGGCTGAAAATCAGCGCCCCCGGCTCCTTTGGTACTGTGGTGTTGTCTGAGGTGCTGGTGGCGTTTGCCCGGCGCTATCCGCTGATTGAACTGGATGTCAGCTTTTCAGACCGGTCCGTCAACATCGTCGATGAAGGCTTTGATATGGCGATCCGTATCGGCACCCTCAGCGACAGCAGCCTGGTCGCGCGCAAGCTGGGTGAGGTGCATGTGCGCATCGCCGCCTCGCCGGTCTATCTTGAGCAGTTTGGCACGCCGCAGCACTGGCGCGAGATGCCGCAGCATCAGTGCATCATCGACACCAATTTTCGCGATCCCTGGCACTGGCCGTTTGCCGGCGGCGACGGCAGCAGCGAGATTGTCACCGTACCGGTCCGCGGGCGTCTGCGCTTCGCCAACACCGAAGCCTGCCTGCAGGCCGCGATTGCCGGACTGGGCATTGCGCGGCTGCCCGGTTTTATCGCGGCTCCCGCGCTGCAACGCGGTGAGATTGTCCGGCTGCTGGAGAATTTCGATACGCCACCGCTTGGCCTGTTTGCGGTTTATCCGCCCGCCCGTCATCTGGCACACCGGGCGCGCCTGCTTATCGACTTCCTGGTGAGTCACTTTACCCGTTTTCCGCCCGCGTAATTTCTTCCAGAATGGAAGAAATGATTGTCTTTATGACCGGATTATCAGCCGTTTAGTCATCAGTTAAGCTGCTTCTCACATTACAGAGGAGTCGCGCGATGTTAGTAGAAGGCAAATGGAGTAGTGACTGGCACCCGGTGCAGTCGACCGATAAACAGGGTGGATTTGTCCGTCAGACGTCCGGTTTCCGGCATTTTATCAGCAGCGATGGTTCCACTGAATTTGCGGCAGAAGCGGATCGCTACCATCTTTATGTGGCGCTGATCTGTCCGTGGGCGTCGCGCGCGTTAATTGCCCGCAAGCTCAAAGGGCTGGAGTCGCTGATTAGCGTGACGGTGGTTGAACCGCAGCTCGGTGCCCAGGGCTGGCGCTTTGGCAATTTTCCCGGCGCACAGCAGGACCCGCTGAATAACGCGCAGTACCTGCATGAAATCTATACCCGCGTCGCGCCCGATTACACGGGCCGGGCCACCGTGCCGGTCTTGTGGGACAAGAAAACCGGCACCATTGTCAGCAACGAGTCCGCTGACATTGTGCGTATGTTTAACAGCGGCTTTGGCGATCTGGCCGATAACCGCATCGACCTCTATCCCGCCGCGCTGCGCCCGGAGATTGATGCGCTGAATGAGAGTCTCTATCCGCGTCTGAATAACGGCGTTTACCGCGCCGGGTTCGCGACGACATCAATCAGCTATCAGCAGGCCTTTAACGACGTCTTCAGCCAGCTCGACGAACTGGAAGCCCTGCTCAGCGATGGACGCACCTTCCTGCTGGGTGAACGGCTGACTGAAACCGATATTCGCCTGTTCGTCACCCTGATTCGCTTTGACGTCGCCTATCATGGCCTGTTCAAATGCAACCTGCGCCGGATACGCGACTATACGCTGCTGAATCGCTATCTTAAGAGCATGCTGTCAGTCTCCGGCGTGCGTGAGACGGTCAGCATCGATCATATCAAACAGGGTTACTACTCGATCAAGGCACTGAACCCGAACGGGATCGTTCCGGCAGGCCCGGATCTGAGTGAGTACGGTCTTTAAAGGAGCAATAATGGCAAAAGCACTGGTAATTTTTCTGCATGGCGTAGGCAGTAACGGCGACGATCTGGCACCGATTGGCCGTCACTGGGCGACGCTGTTGCCGGATGTGATTTTTGCCTCACCCAATGCGCCCGAACGTTTTACCGCCGGTTTTGGCTGGCAGTGGTTCAGCCTGGAGGAGGTGACGCCAGAGAACCGGCCAGGTCGGGTACGGGCCGCGCGGGCGGCGTTTGACGCGACCCTCAGCGACGTTATCGCACAGCACGGCTTCGCCGACCGCTGGCAGGATGTGGTGCTGGTCGGCTTTTCACAGGGGTCGATCATGGCGCTGGATGCGCTGGCATCTGGCCGTTATCCGCTGGCGGGCGTGGTCGCCTTTTCGGGTCGTCTGGCGGTTGACGGTGAACTGACGCCACAGCCTCATCTGCCCGCGCTGCTGATCCACGGCCAGGCCGATGAGGTGATCCCGTGGCAGGAGAGCGAATCTGCCGCAGCACGACTCAGAGCCGCATTGGTGCCGGTAGAAGCGCGATTTGAACCTGCCACCGGCCACACCATCTCCGCTCAGGGTGCCATGCACGCCGCCGCGTTTATCGGGCAGTGCTTACAGGATTAACCCCAGCAGCGCTTTAATGCCTGCCAGGCATGACGTGCACCCACGTCAGGCGGCAGGCGTTTCAGCGCATCATTAAAGACTTCAATTCCCACCGGCCCCTGATAGCCCGCGCTTTTGAGCTTATCGACAAAGCGTTCAATGTCGATAATGCCATCGCCGGGCAGCAGACGCTGATGCTTTGCCATCGCCATCAGGCTCTGCTTATCCTGCGCAGGCATGGCGGCCATATCACACAGCTGCACTTCATAGATGCGATCGGCAGGGATACCGTCCAGCTGTGAGGCATCGCCGCCCAGTGCGCAGATATGAAACAGATCGACCACCAGCCCGATATTGGGCTGATCGAGCCGCTGCAATCGCTGCCACGCCAGCGGCAGGGTGTTATCCACGCTGCACCAGGCCATCGGCTCATACATAATGCGCATGTTGTAGCGCGCAGCTTCAGAGGCCATCCAGCGCAGGTCATCATCAATCTGGTCGGCGCAGCAATCCTCGCGGGTGCTGGCCGGCGCCTGAATGGTGTCGCAGCCCAGCGCCTGGGCAATCTGAATAAACTGGCGCAGCTCTTCGCGCTTCTGTCCGCGCAACGCGCTGGGTGCCCCGGTGAAATCGCGCAGCACCTGGAGATTGGTAAAGCCAGGTCCCTGCCGGGCAGCGATCTCAGCCAGTGCCGCCGCGCCGCCCTCGCACGCCTCGACATCCTCGCGCCAGATCTCCACCTGATCGAAACCGGCGTCATGCGCCGCCTGGAGCTTCTGGCCGGGTTCACCGTTTAACAGCACCAGGTTAAGGAATGTGGGGTTAGTTCGCATTGCTCGGCTCCTTAATCGTCCGGAATAATCGGTGACGTTCAGCTTCTGCGCCCGTTCATGCGGGATGGTCGGGCGTAAAACCTGAAACAGTATCTACCTCTTAAGGAGTATGACAAGCGCCGCTTAGCCGGATCAGCCCAGCATCGTGACCAGTGCGAAACCGGCAAACGCCATCAGCAGCGAACCGATCACATGCACCAGTGCGCTGGTCATCGCCCAGAGATAGTTCCCTGATTGTAGCAACCCCATTAATTCCGCCGTAAAAGAGGAGAAGGTGGTCAGCCCGCCGCACAGTCCGGTGACGATCAGCAGTTTCCAGATCGGGTCGATGTCGGGATGGCGAACAAACCAGGCCATCGCGCCGCCGATCACCAGACCGCCGATCAGATTCACCAGCAGCGTGCCCGGCGGCAGATTGGGAAAGAGCGCATTAAAGCGCATCGCAAAGAGCCAGCGCAGTACACAGCCGGCAGAGCCGCCGATCATCACAGCCAATAACGGTTTCAACATGTCTTGCTCCTGATTGCAGATTGACGCCGGGCTGAGGGGGAAAGGCAGAGATAAACTGCGCCTGACACCTCAGCTCCCGCGAAAGGATTGAGTGTCAGGCGTCATCAGCCGGTGTAAAGCCCACCGGCGGTTGGGAAAGGTGGCACGCCATCACCTTGAGCCGGTGATAATACGACGCCCGTTTCAGGCTGGCAACAGTGAGGTCATGGCGGCTGAAAACCTTGACGCGCACGCCACAGACGGAGTAATGCTGATGGTTTACAGCCTGTTGCGGAGACCCTATGCGTACCCTGATTTTTGATACCGATATCGGCGTGGATGACGCCTTTGCGCTGGCCTATGCGGCGCGGACGCAGCATCTGCTGGGGATTACCACGGTCTTCGGCAACGTGGCAGTGGGTCAGGCGGTGAAAAACGCCCGACTGTTTTGCGGGAAAATGGCGATTAACGCGGAGGTCTATCGCGGCTGTTCACGACCGCTGGCGCTGCCACCCTCTGCGCCCGCCAGACTGCACGGTGAAGATGGGCTGGGCGATGCGTTTGATAATGCCTGCAGCGATCAGGCGCCGGGCGCGGTGCAATTTATTATCGACAGCGTGCGGGCGCAGCCGCATCAAATCACCCTGGTGGCGATTGGTCCGCTGACCAATATCGCCACGGCCATTAATCAGGCACCGGATATTATTCCGCTGGTGAAGGAGCTGGTGATCATGGGCGGCGCATTTGGCACCGACGGGCACAGTGGCAACGTGACGCCCTTCAGCGAATTTAATATCTGGAAAGATCCGCATGCTGCCGATCAGGTGCTCGCCTCGGCACTGAGCGTGGTGGTGATCCCGCTGGATGTCACGCACAAGGTGCTGATCAGCGGCGATGAGGTTCAGCGTCTGAATCAGCCGGTGCTGAGTGCGATCTGTCGCCCTTACCTGGCTTACAGTCTGGAGAAAGAGGGATTCGAGGGAATGGCGCTGCATGACACCCTGGCGGTGGCGTGGCTCACTCTGCCACAGGCGTTTACCCTGACCGAAAGCCCGCTGCGGGTGATCACGGAGGGCATCGCCTGCGGTCAGACGGTGCGTAAGCTGAGCGCGCTGGCATCCCGCCAGGATCCCTTTAACGGCCTGACCGCCCAGCGTATCGCACTTGGCGTGGATGCTGACGCGGTGCGGGCGCACTTCTTTCAGACTCTCACCGCGCCCTGAACCACGCGAACCGACTGGCCGCGTTACCGGTCGAAATGAATCACGCCTTTGATCAGCTCGCGGTTGTTGATGATTTGCGCCTCAAAGGTTTCATCCAGCATGGAGAAGGCCAGATGGTGATTCAGCATCATTTCGGCGCGCAGCTGGCCGCTGGCCATCAGCGCACGCACCCGATCGAAATCTTCACGGGTGGCGTTGCGGCTGCCCATCAGGGTGGTCTCTTTTTTATGGAATTCACTGTCCGGGATCACCAGATCGCCTTTGTGCAGGCCGACATAAACGATAGTGCCGCCGTGTCGCATCAGGTTGACCGCATTGTTCATCGCCGCCGGGCTGCCGGTGGCGTCGATCACCTTCAGCGCCAGACGGCCACCAAACTGCTCGCGCAGCGCGCTGTAAAACGCTTCATCAGCCGGATTCAGTGCCGCCAGGCCGAGCTGGTCAGCAACATGCTGGCGACGAAATTCGCTGGTATCCGCGACCACCACCTGCGCGCCGCTGGCGGCGGCGATAGCGGCAACACCCAGCCCAATCGGTCCGGCACCCACCACCAGCACCTGCTCATCCGCCACAATTGCGGCACGACGCACCGCATGGGCGCTGATGGCAAACGGCTCAATCAGCGCAGCCGCTTCCGGCGCGACATCATCCACCGCCAGCAGCGTGCTGACTGGCACGCTTAAGTAGTCGCAGAACCCGCCATCCTGATGCACACCAATCACTGAGATCTGCTCACAGCAGTTGGTCTTGCCGCTCTGGCAGGCGTCACAGCGCAGGCAGGAGATGTAGGGCATTAACGCTACCCGCTGGCCCGGCTGAAAGCCCTCCACATCACTTCCCGGCACCACGACTTCGGCACAGATTTCATGGCCCAGCACCCGTGGATAGCTGAAGAATGGCTGATTACCGGACCAGGCGTGGATGTCGGTGCCGCAGATTCCCGCGGTGAGGATTTTAATCACTACCTCGCCAGCGGCGGGCGTGGGGATATCGCGGGTGGTCCATACCATCTTACGTGGTTCAGCGATGACCAGTGCTTTCATTGTTGTCATGGTGATTCTCCGGTTGTCCTGCAGGCAGTTATGGCGAATCCTGCACGCGCTGCGGTGTTCGTTTGCGGGAAGTGTGAAGCACCGCGATTTTTTTGGGCTTTGAATGGTTTTTAATGCATAAAAAACCGGAGAGTGAGATGAGCCGCAGCCAGAATTTGCGCCAGAACGTCATCAACCAGATGCTGGAAAGCATCGCTCAGCACCATATTCGTTCACCGCTGCCGCCCCAGGCGGCACTGGCGGAAATGTTTAATATCAGCCGGACTACGGTGCGCCACACCCTGCACTATCTGCATCAGTGCGGCGTGCTGGATAAGGTGGATCAAACCTGGGTTATCGTGCGCGATCCGCGCGAAGATGACGGTTTTAGCGCGTTAACGCCGCCGATTGAGCAGCAGGCCAGCCACTTTGAGCAGATGTTTTTTAATATGATTAATCAGCGGCAGCTGGTGCCCGGCGATACCTTCAGCGAGCTGCAACTGGCGCAGCAGGTGAAAGTCAGTCCGGTGGTGGTGCGCGAATTCCTGCTGCGCTTTATGCGCTATGACCTGCTGGAGCCGGTCAGACGCGGCCAGTGGCGGATGAAAAAATTCACCCAGGATTACGCCGAGAAGCTGTTTGAACTGCGCGAGATGCTGGAAACCCACGCCCTGAGCCGCTTCCTGAATCTGCCCGCAGGGGACGAGCGCTGGGTTCAGGCGCGGGATCTGCTGGATCGTCACCGATCGATGCGCGATACCATCGCCAGCAACTATCGCCACTTTGCCGCACTGGATCGTCAGATGCATTCGCTGATTTTATCCGCCGCCAACAACCCATTTTTCAATCAGTCGCTGGAGATTATCTCGGTGATCTTTCATTCGCATTATCAGTGGGACGAGAGCGACCTCAAGCAGCGAAATATTGTGGCGCTGGAGGAGCATATGGCGATTCTGACCGCGCTGATTGGCCGTCAGGATGTCGACGCCCTCTGTGCATTACATAACCATCTGGCGACTGCTAAAACCTCGATGGTGCGCTCAATCGGTCAGTACAATTAAAAACCGATTAAAAACCACAAAGCATTAGCTCCCGCACGATTCAGAAACATCTTTGCAACATCCTTAACCCTTTGCTCTTAGTCTCGACTGCAACGTCACGGCGGCCTTTTGCCGCTGCGCGCAGACCCCTTCTCACCATAACGATAAGTACCCAGTTTCGGGAGAGTGCAATGGAAAAGACTTCAGTAACCGGCCGCGACAGCGCAGCTGGCGACACGCCATCAGACCAGGATTTCGTGCCGATGCGCAGCGACGTGGTGCGTTCACCGCGTATCCGCAAGATTCAGATCACGGCGATGCTGCTGTTGCTGTTCGCCGCCATCATCAACTATCTGGATCGCAGCTCGCTGTCGGTCGCGAATATGACCATCCGCGAGGAGATGGGGCTGAGCGCCACCGAAATCGGCTTCCTGCTCTCCGCCTTTTCGCTGGCTTATGGCCTGGCGCAACTGCCATGCGGCGCGCTGCTGGATCGTAAAGGGCCGCGCATTATGCTCGGCATTGGCATGTTTATCTGGTCGCTGTTCCAGGCCGCCTCTGGCCTGGTGCATAACTTTACCCAGTTCATCCTGGTGCGCATCGGCCTCGGCATTGGCGAAGCGCCGATGAACCCGTGCGGCGTGAAGGTAATCAACGACTGGTTCAACATTAAAGATCGCGGCATGCCGATGGGAATGTTCAATGCGGCTTCGATGATTGGACTGTCGGTGGCTCCGCCGATTCTGGCGGCGATGATGCTGGTGATGGGCTGGCGTGGCATGTTTGTCACGATCGGTATCCTCGGCATGTTCCTCGCTATCGGTTGGTATATGATCTACCGCGACCGCGACAACAACACCCTGAGCGCTGAAGAGATCCACTATCTGCAGGCGGGCAGCGTCGCCTCGCGTAAAGAGCCGATCAGCTTCAAAGAGTGGCGCGGCCTGTTTAAGCAGCGCACCATGTGGGGAATGATGATTGGCTTCAGCGGCATCAACTACACCGCCTGGCTCTATATCGCGTGGCTGCCGGGCTATCTGCAGTCGACCTATCATCTCGATCTTAAAAGTACCGGCCTGCTGGCAGCGATTCCGTTCCTGTTCGGTGCGGCGGGCATGCTGCTGAATGGCTATGTGGTCGACTCGCTGGTACGTCGCGGCTTTAACGCGGTGAAAACCCGCAAAGTCTGCATCGTCAGCGGGATGCTGCTGTCCGCCGGCTTTACCGCCGTGGTGACCCGCGCGACCGACACCACCAGCGCCGTAACGCTGATTGGGATGGCGCTGTTCTGTATCCACTTCGCCGGAACGTCGTGCTGGGGATTGATCCACGCCAACGTCACCGCCCGTATGACAGCGTCTGTCGGCAGCATCCAGAACTTCGCCAGCTTTATCTTCGCCTCGTTCGCGCCGGTCATCACTGGCTGGGTGCTCGACACCACCAAATCGTTCAGCATGGCGCTGATGATTTGTGCCTGCGTGACGCTGGTTGGCGCACTCGCCTACCTGCTGCTGGTGCGCCAGCCGATCACCGACGGCGAATAATCACGACTGACGGCGCGACTGCTACGTCAGCGCCGTCAGGGTGACCCCATATTTCGCACCATAACGCTGAATACCCGTCATCACCTTCTCCGCGCTCAGCGCGGGTGGAGGTGGCAACAGCGGCGCCCGTTCACGCAGCGCCGAGTCGAAACGGGCAAACGTCGCGAAATCACGCGGGAAACGTTCTTCATCCACGCCAATCAATACGCCTTCATCACGTGCATGGGAGAGCAGCGCCCGCCAGCGGTCAATCTCCGCCAGCCCGATGCTGTCGGTGCCGTGGGAAAAGAGCATCATGTCGATGTTGCGGAACGGCGGCTGTTTTTCCAGGAAGCGTTGCAGGGCCGCGGCCGAAGGCTCGGTGCAAAAGACCAGCCAGAACGGGATGGCGTGCTGATGCATGCTGCACCACGGGTCCATCAGCAGGAAGCTGTCCACCGTCAGCCGGGTCGGTAAAATTCCCGCCGCCAGATACCAGTCGCGGTAGATCTCTGCCACCACATAGCTCATCGCCTCCGGATCTTCATAACGAATCTCCATCAGCTTCCAGTTCTGCGCCTCCGCCAGTTTTTTCAGCGGCGAAATCAGATAACCATCCAGTCCCCACTCCGCTTCCGGCACGTGGTCAGTAATGGCCGGCGGCGTCCAGCGCTCGCGATCGATGCCATAGCGTGCCAGATATTCCGCTACCCGCGGGCCGCCCTGTAAGTACTCTTTTTCGGTTGCGCCGCCGAGCGCACCAAACTGGAAAAACGAGCGGTCGCTGGTGCGGGTTACCGGCCACTGTCGGGTACAATGATTGATAAACAGCGTTGATCCGGCGGGCAGACTTCCCATCAGGAATTCGTTGAAGGCCAGCGGCAGTTCGCGCAGTTTTAGCCGGAAGTAGCGCATCTGATCGAGCATCAACCGATCCTGATTCGGGTCCTGCATATGGTGCACCGCCAGCCGTGGCCAGGCAGCCAGCAGCGCGGCAGCAATCTCTTTGCCCTGCTCAAAGCTGGTCTGTGCATCATCGGGATCGTTATTCGCGGCCCGCACCGGGCAAAGAAAAGTCTGGGGCAACCAGGGCACACCCATCGCCGCCGCCAGATGCACCAGTGCACCGTTCGATGAACCGATAAAGGCCGCCGGATAATCCTGTTGCGGGTATTCACTCACCATCCATTCGGCGATCCCTTCCACATCCAGTTCACCCGCCTGACGCAGGCTGATGCCTTCTGCCATGCCGCCCAGCGCATAGCCCCACTCACGCAGCCCGGTCGGCAGCCGGTTCAGTGAGGGCAACAGGCGATCCAGCGTCGGTGACTGGCTGGGGCTGGCAAAGGGGCGGTCGTGCAGCGCATTGGCCAGCGCAAGCAGCATGGCGGCAGCAGAGTCAAAGCGGGCAATCCCTCTTGGTGGTTTACTCATGTTGATCCTCCTGCTGGATACGTGCCAGGAACGGGCGGATGGCGTGACAGAAACTCCACGGGTAGACGTAGTGCAAAGTGTGCGTCCCGTCGCGTAATGTCAGTCTTTCGCTGCGCGGCATCAGGGCGGCGAGTTCATCCAGCCAGCGGGCCGGACAGACGGGATCGCGCGAGCCCCGCAGCAGCAACGTGGGTGCGTTAATGTAAGTAAGGCGATGCTCAATGCGGTCGCGCATCATGGCGCGCAGGGTACCGAAGGCGCGACGCAGGCCCGCTTTGGCGTAATCGATTCGGGCCAGTGGCCCCGGTGGACGACGGGATTCCAGGCGGCCATTACGCCAGTCGCGCCAGAGCTGACGCGGCAGACTGCGGGCATGACGATCGACCGTCGGCCCCTGCAGCACCAGTCCCGCCACAGCCTGTGGGTGTTTCACCGCCAGCGCGGCCAGAATCTGGCAGCCAAACGAATTGCCGACCCAGATAGCGCGCTGGAAACCGTTATGCTGTAACCACAGCCACAGCGCATCCGCCAGCTGATCCACCGACATGATCGGCGCAGAAGGGGGCAGTGTGCTGGCGCCAAAACCGGGCAGATCCGGCACCAGCACGTGATAGTCGCGCCCCAGCGCCAGCGCCAGTGGCTCCATCGCCCGGCCCGACATCACCAGACCGTGGATTAACACGACCGGCAGTCCCTGAGCCTCATTGGGCGTAACGCGGGTAAACATGCGCCAGTCACCAATCTGCTGATAATAACCGGCCAGACCGGCGTGATGACTGTTCGGCGACACCGGCGGCGTCTCCTTAAGCTGCCGCCAGCGTTTCATGCCCCATAACGTGGCCGCCACACCCAATCCAACACCTGCCACAATCGCTGCCTGTTTTCGTCGATGCTTCTGGATCATCCGCTGCTCCTGGTTTGGGGAGAATAATTCAGTGTAGGTCGGGATCAGATAGCAGGCGGGTTATCCGCGCGATGGTGTGAAAAAGTATGGGGTTTCGCATAAGAAGACGCTGGCGTTGCGGGTGATAAACTCTGGCGGGAGATCTATCTGGTGTAAGCGGGAAGGCAATGACTGAAACACCCGAGGAGTATCGCTTTACATTCAATGTCCGATATCCAGCGTTAGCAAAAGAAATGGATGACTTGCTGGCAATCAGTAATACGCCTCAGGGGAGCATCGCTGATTTCAAAAAGCGCGTTATGGCTTTTGCCCGATGGCTTAACGTCACATTTCATCACGAGCAGGGTTTATGAAGAGAGGATTAACATCGGGGTAGCCTGATAAACGCGGAGCAGGTCAACGGACCAGAGATGATGCGAATTTCAGGCAATAAAAAACCCGCACTGGGCGGGTTTCTTTTATTATCAGCAGATCTTATCTGCTCAGACTTATGTCTTCATCGCTATTGTAAGCGTCGCTGATAATGAGCGCGGCTTACTGCGCTGTGACGTTGCCAGCTGCAGGGCCTTTGGCGCCATTTTCAATGGTGAAGGAGACTTTCTGACCTTCATCAAGCGTTTTGTAGTTATCACCCTGGATAGCAGAGAAATGTACGAATACATCTTTGCTGCCATCATCGGGAGTGATAAAGCCAAAACCTTTATCTGAATTAAACCATTTTACTAAACCAGTCATTTTGTTAGACATAGATATTTCCTTAATCGATTAGCCACTAAGAGCGGCGAAGATGGCCTGTAGTTAGAGATTTACTTATTGGGCACTTAGGAGGAGGCTCTCGAAGAAGGATATCTGTGGATAACACTTGAACTGAGGACTACTTTACTAAAACTGCTTTCATAAGGTCTGTGTTCCAAACCGATGACGCATTAAGACATAGCGATAATAATTTAGCAATGTATATGTTTATTTATTTTAACCATTTAAACGCTCAGATGTCTGAATGGCTGTTTTATTTTGACTGCTCAGGAAGTGCTTCAGGCTCCGCTGTGTGCGAAGAGGAGCAGGCTAATCCTGTCATAATGACGGTGCCGATTTAACGTTGATGCTTAACAATAAACAGAGCCAGTAAGGTCACATCGCTTAAAAATTTCCGCACGGCCAGTGAAGCGCTGTCATCGCCCTCTTCATCTGTGAGCTTTACCTGCTGCATATCGTACGCCCGGCTTTCGGTATCTTTCATCCTGATACCGGTCAGTATCCGGACGACCTGCCCGCCCTCACCCCGCATCTGAAATGCTGGAGGTTTGCCACCCGCCTCCATTCTGGTGCAGAAGCAGCCTGCCGCGATGAGCGAGAAGCGGGCTAAACCCTACCTGTCCGCCCATTTTGGGCATGCTGACTTTCTCAGTGACCGTGAACGGTCAATCCTACGAGCCGGATAACAACAGGACGGACAACCAGTATGCAAAAGAAAGCCGCTGGCATGGCGACCCGGTAAGCATTCATCACATTTGTCATGTAATGAGGCCCCATTCCGAATTCGGCTAACGTGATGACCAGACTCATCAGGAACGCCATGATGATCGCCATATAAAGCGCAAATATGTAAGGTGTCGTGCGCACCGGCAAGCGGGTTCGTAAGGTTTTTTTTGTTGCAGCATCAGTCATCTGAATATCCTGTTTAACAAAAGTAGATAAGACTGCGGCTAACTTAACAAGCTTATGCGGGGGGTTGTAGAGCGGTTATGCTTTAATCATTATTAAGTAAAAGTGACGAATTAACGGTTGAGGATACGATGGACATTTTAGGGCTGATTAGCACTTTTATCCGCGTGGTGGAAAACGGCAGTATTGCAGCGGCGGCACGCGCTAAAGGTATGAGTCCGGCAGCAGTCAGCCAGAGTCTTTCCCGTCTTGAAGCGCATCTGGGCGTGCGACTGCTATCGCGCACCACCCGCAGCATGACCTTAACGGAAAACGGTAAACGCTATTTCGAGAAAGTCCGTCACATCCCACAGGATATCGAACTCGCCTCGCAGGCTGCTGCGAATGAAACCAAACCGCAGGGCCCACTTTGTATCGCCACAACAGCCGCGTTTGGTCGGTACGTTCTGGCTCCCCTTATGCCCGCTTTCAAAGCGTCTTTCCCCGATATAGATATTGAACTGATCAGTACCGATCGCAACGTCGATCATCGCCTGGAAGGCGTCGATGTCAGTATCCGCATCGAAGCACAGCTGAATGATCAACTGATCGCCAGAAAAATTGCATCGTTACCCTTTATATTCTGTGCGGCTCCCGCTTACCTTGATCGCGCTGGTACGCCTCAGACGCCTGGAGAACTTAGCCAGCACGCCTGCCTGGTTTTCCGCTATCCCACCGACAGACGGTTTCTGCCATGGACGTTTATGGTCAACGGACAGCCTGTTAATGCAAAACTCAACCCCAGTTTTATCAGCGATGATATTGATATCATCGCCAGAATAGCCGTAAACGGCGGCGGCATTGCCCGTCTGGCAAGTTTTGTTGCTCAGCCACTGATAGACAGCGGTCTGCTAAGGCCTTTGGCCTGGTCAGGTCACAGTGGCGAGAGCACCATTGAGTCCCTGCCGATGAATATCTATGCCTGTGTCACCGAACGTTCGGCACTCAATTCGAAAGTACGGACATTTATTGAATTTTTGGCCGATGCGATTTAAGACAGGAGCGTTTTTGCCGGGCGAAAATTGTCCCTTATCCACCCGCAAAAGTAACTCACCGCTGCCGGTCGTGGTGATACGAAAAGCGGCCCTTTTGACGATGTGCAGAAAGGATATAAGCACGCTTTGAGAAGGGGTTTAACGCGGTGAGAGTGGGATTAAAAAGTATCTGGCAGTCAGTAAAAACTGCCAGAATTGAGGAATAAAAATTCGTTATCAGTCGCTAATTCTGATGACGATTTTGCCAAATGCACCACGGGAGAGATGCCGGAAGGCTTCAACCGCCTCATTAAAGCTGTAAACCTGTTCAATGACGGGTTTAATATTATGTTTATTGAGGAACGGATTCATCCGATCAAACGAGGAGCGTGGTGCAACCGCAATACCCCGGATTTTTGTCTGACGGAAAATTAACGGCATCAAATCAAGTTGTGCTGTCTGGCCGGTCAGAAATCCTACCTGAGCAATCGTACCGGCAACTTTTGTCGCAGCAATTGACTGATTGATGCCATTGCCCCCGGCGACATCTATCGTTACGTCAGCGCCTTTACCATCAGTCATTTCAAGCACTTTTCTTTCCCACTCAGGGTATTTTTTATAGTTAATCCCTTCATCTGCTCCCAGTGATTTGATGCGCTCAAGGTTTGCATCGTTACTGGAGGTGGCAATGACACGTGCACCATAGGCATGCGCTATCTGAGCAGCGAAGACCGATACGCCACCGGTTCCCTGTACGAGCACGGTCTGACCGGGCTGCAGATTGCCGATATCCATTAGCGAGTACCATGCCGTAAGTGCAGCGATGGGAAGTGTAGAGGCTTCTTCATCGGTCATGCTGTCAGGCGCTTTAACTGCGCTGTCCTCATGAATGATCATGTACTCAGCCAGCCCGCCGGGTAACGGCATTCCAATACACCATGCTGGCTCATCGGCCGCAGGTTCACCCTCTAACCAGCGTGAATAGAGATGCGAGTTAACGCGATCACCCGTGCTAAAACGGGATACACCCTGTCCCGTGGCAACAACGGTGCCCGTGGCATCCGAGACAGGAATCAGTGGCTTTGGAACCAGATGAGGCTCATAGAAGCCCTCTACTATTGCCTTATCCCTGAAGTTCAGAGACACCGCGCCAACTTTAACCAGAAGTTCACCCGGACCGGGTACAGGCGTTTCCACCTCTTCAAGCTTTAAGTTTTCAAGGCCAAAATCTTTCAGTAACCATGCTTTCATTTTGTCATTTCCCATGTGTATGCATCGAATAGGGTGATGATAAAAAAAGCAGGCGGGCGTAAAAAGCCACGTAAAAGGACTTCAGTGTTACTGCAGGAGAAACAATCGGAATGAGATATAATCCGCAATACACTATTTCGGCAGGAATATTTTTTGCGGAGTTAAATGATGCGCTCGAACATGCTGGAATTGATGGATATTTTTGTTCACGTCGTTGAATTCCGTAGTTTCACCCGGGCCGCTGACGCCTTGCAGCTGCATCGCCCTGCGGTCAGTAAGTCCGTACAACAGCTGGAAGACAAGCTTGGCGTTAAGCTATTGCACCGCACCACGCGCAGTCTGAGTGTGACCGTTGAAGGGGAAGAAATTTATCAGCGGGCTAAAACGCTGCTGAGTGATGCCAGCGATATAATGGCTTCTTACTCTTCAAATCAGCGACCTCGTGGCCAGCTGCGCATTGATGTTCCACTGGCGCTGGCACACAGTATCCTGATCCCACAATTAAGCGAGTTTCAGGCTTTATATCCTGAAATTGAAATAGTCTTAACCGCTTCAGATCGCCTGACCCATTTAATTACAGAAGGTGTGGACTGTGTTATTCGTCTCGGTGAGCTTGCTGATTCGAATTTTATTTCGCGCAGAATGGGCAGCCTGCAGATGGTCACCTGTGCAGCACCCTCTTATCTGGATAAATATGGCACTCCTTTAACGCCTGATGACCTTAAAGATCACAAAGCCATTTATTTTTTTAATGAACACAGTCGGGACATCCAGGAATGGAAATTTGTCATGAATGGCGAAATTGTTTCACGGCATCCGGGAAGCAGCGTACGAGTTAACAATTCTGACGTCCTTCTTTCCTGTGGCGTGGCGGGCCTCGGCATGCTTCACGCATTATATACGGCATTAAAGCCCTGCCTCGAAACAGGCCAGCTGAAGGAAGTATTATCGGGTTATGCGACTGTGACGAAACCGGTTTCTATACTCTACCCTGACCGACGCTATCTTCCGCCTAAGGTCCGGGTCTTTATCGAATGGTTTACTGAAATATTCAGGAAGAATCATCAGGGTTAACCGTGAATCTTTGTTTCGGCACAGGCAATCCCGTGACCCATTAAAAGTGCTTGTTTCCTGTTTAAGGTATGCCGCCATTTTGTCTGGCATCCGGAAATCTCCCGGGCAGATTAGATCACTGCAGCAACGTCTTTTCTGGCTCAAAGTGACGCATAACGGGAAAATCAGAAGGAGAGGAGTAGCAACAAACAGGATGCACCCGAAGTGCAAAACGCGGGTTTAAATCAGCAGAAGCAAAGGCAGAAAAAGCAGAAAAGGTGATAATCACAGGTCGATCCCTGACCGCGATTATCGAGGGTTTCTTGCGGGGTGCTTAGTACATGGCACCCGGCGGTACGTGTTTGAACGTCTCAACGTAAGCGCGGAACACGTGTTTAAAAATACGTTTCATGGAACACCTGATTCAAATTTAGTTGAACATATACCGAAAAAGTATAGCTCCTGCGCGTTTTAACAGCAAATAAATTTGAACCAGATCACAAAAATGACGGTTTTATGTGCAAAAGCCCTACGCGGTGTAGCCGAGATGCTGCAACAGAATGGTGGAGCCGACGGCAATCAGCACTACTCCACCCAACACTTCCGCCCATTTGCCCAGGATCGGACCGATAAAGCGCCCGACTAATACGCCAGTCGTCGCCATCACCGTAGTGGCTGCACCAATGGTCAGCGCGGTAGTAATGATGTTCACCTGCAGGAAAGCCAGACCCACACCAACAGCCAGCGCATCCAGGCTGGTCGCTACCGCGGTGGTCGCCAGTACCATAAAGCCATGGCTTTGCGGGGCTTCACAGGGCTCTGCGACAGCAGTCTGACGGAAGCCTTCCATCATCATACGGCCACCCAGAAACGCCAGCAGGATGAAGGCAACCCAGTGATCCCACGCCATGATGTAACGGCTGGCGGCCAGGCCAAGCGCCCAGCCAATCAGCGGCGTCAGCGCTTCAATTGAGCCGAAAATCAGACCGGTACGCAGCGCTTCTTTAAAACCGGGACGATGCAACGTGGCACCTTTGCCCAGAGCAGCAGCAAACGCGTCCATCGACATGCCCAGCGCAAGAATTAAAGTGGCAATAAAGGTCATGATTTATTCACCTGGGGCGAAAAAGCGGCAATTCACGCTGAATTCACCACACAAAGTGTTCAGTTATGAAAAAGTGGGCGCAGTCTACCATGCAAACCCAAAGATAAAAAGACAGTAAAATCAGGGATTTAAGTATAGCAAAGGCTATAACTCTTATCATCCGCTATGACTCGCGCTAAGTCGATGGTAGCAAAGCATTTTCTGACCATTCGTCTGGCCATGCAGCATGCCGGATGCGCACGAAGCAGCGCGCCACCATTGAACCGTGTCGCCGTTTACCGGAAAATGCCGGGCTGATAAATATGGGATACCGGTTATGAATAACCCTTTTGAAACGTTGATCGTGCCTGGTGGCATTTTACTGCTGGGCTTTCTCTCGGCGCTGCTGCTGCCCGCGCCCGCCTTTAGCGTGACGGTAGCGCAGCATCTGTTGCAGATGTTCCATTTGCAGGACCTGAATCAGCTCTATACGGTGGTGTTTTGCGTCTGGTTTTTGCTGCTGGGCGCACTGGAGTTTTTTGTTATCCGTTTTGTCTGGCGTCGCTGGTTCAGGGGCTGACCGCCTGCGCATCGACCAGCGCCTTAAGCCGTTCGGCACTGCGCGCATAACCTTCACGTGGCAGATGGGCCGCCCCCAGTAACAGGCCCGCACCGCGCTGATCCGCCTGCTGATACCAGATCGACAGCGGCGACGGCGCCATGCCCCACTCCACCGCCTGCTGCGCAATCACCTGATCCGGTGAACCGGCGGGTAAACGGACAATCACCGCCAGCCCGGCGCGTTGCAGGTCAGGAAAGTGAGGATGCAGCGCCGCGATCATCTGCTCCAGCCGCTCATGATAGACGCGCTTCATGCGCCGCAGATGCCGCATAAAGTGGCCATCCCGCAGAAATTCCGCCACCGCGTTGTGCAGCAATCCGGAGGAGGCAGGCGAAAGCAACGCGCAGACCTCACCGAATCGGGCCGTCAGCGCGGGTGGCACCACCATAAAACCGAGACGCAGTTGCGGCGTCAGCGTCTTGCTGAACGTGCCGATGTGCAGCACCCGCCCCTGGCTGTCGAGCGCGGCCAGTGCCGGCGCGGCGCGATTGCCGGGCTGAAGCTCGCCGAGATAGTCATCTTCGATAATCCAGCGCTGCGCGCGGCTGGCCCAGTTAAGCAGGGCATGCCGGCGTGCCAGGCTCATCGTCATACCAAGCGGCGCCTGCTGTCCCGGCGTGACCAGCGCAAAAGCGGCATCCGGCGCGCGGGCAATCCCGGCCTCAACCTGCAACCCTTCGGCATCAACCGGCACGGCAACCGGCGTGACGCGCAGCGCTTCAACCGCGCGACGCGCCACCCAGAATCCGGGATCTTCCAGCCATGCTGTTTTACCCTGAAAATTCATCGCCAGCCCAATCAGTCCCATTGCGCCAGCATAGCCGCTGGTAATAATAATCTGGTCCGCCTGACAGCGCAGGCCGCGTGCCACCGCCAGGTAGGCCACCAGCGCCTGCCGCAACGCTAAGCTGCCGCGGGGATCGGGATAGCTGGCCGGTCTGCTGACCTGCAGGCGCGTCTGACGCTGCAGAATGCGCAGCCAGACTTTGGCCGGGAATGCATCGCTGGCAGGAATGCCCATCTGGAAGGTCAGCGGTGGCGCTTCATACTCCTCTGCACCCTCCAGCAGCTGGCGTTCAGCCTCGGCATTGACCGGTTTTAACGGCGGTAATGGGCTGACGAAGGTACCCGCTGCGCCTCTGGCCTGCAGAAACTGACCATCAACCAGCATGTCATAACTGGCGCGAACGGTGCCACGCGCCACGCCGAGCTGAGCCGCCAGATCGCGGCAGGAAGGCAGACGTGCGCCAGGTTGTAAACGTCCTTCACCAATCGCCTGTTCAATCAACTGGCGCAGTTGTTCACTGAGGCCACGTGACGCGCCGCGCTGCAGTGTCAGCGTGGAAAGCGGCGATGGACCAGTCAGACTCTCATTTTTTGGCACTTTATCTGCTCCATTGAAAGGCTGAAAATCGCCTTATCAACCCTGAATGAGGCAATAAGATGAGCGAACGTATCGATTTTCACAGTGCAGCACCGGCGGGCATGAAAGCACTGGGCGGCGTATACAGTTATCTGGCACAAACCGATCTGCCGCTCACTTTACTGGAACTGCTGTTCCTGCGCATATCGCAGATTAATGGCTGTGCCTACTGCATTGATTTACATACCAAAGCACTGAATAAGTCGGGCATGGGCTGGGATAAGATCGTGCTGACCTCGGTCTGGCAGGAATCCGGTACGCTGTTCAGTGATAAAGAGAAGGCTGCCCTGTACTGGGCTGAATGCCTGACCCTGATTGCTCAGCAGGGTGCGCCAGACGACCGCTATACCGCACTGAAAGCGCACTTCAGTGAAAAAGAGATTGTCGATCTGAACATCGCGATTGGTCTGATGAACACCTACAACCGCATGGCGATAAGTCTGAAAAAGTTGCCCGCCAGCGCCAGTCTGTCATAAGTGAATCCGATGCGTGCGCCGGTGTGCACGCATTTTCGGACTCACAAAAATGTAACATTATTTTTACACAAGCGGCCTTTCAGGCGCTCTGCTCCCGATTCCCGTTATTCCTTACTGCATAATAAATCGCTAAATTTCAGCGGATTAAATAATTCCGCACGGTTCATATCCATTCCGTCGTTGCACCAGCATGGGGCTTTTCAGCAACATGTCATTTCCGTTAACCCACTGACTTCAAACTAAAAAACCCCTAATACGCCGCTGGCCCTGATGATTAATTCTTATGCTGAATCATTTCTGCATTTAAAAAATAAACAAATGTTTAATTCAGATGCGAGAATGTTATATTCAGATGACAAAGCATAACGTGCAGTTAACGCGTTATTACCGCTTTAACCCTATACCTGAGACTTAACCTTTGAGAAATAGCGCAACGCGCTCGTAAGAAGCGTGACTATTTCGCCTGCAAAACTGTTGGGCTTCAGGTCAACAGAAGAGGAGATGTCGCCTCATGTGCAATTCAGCTGTAAACCTTGCGCTCGCGATGAGTGCCATGGCAAAGGACACCACTACTACCGCGCAGGAGCGCAAAGACGTTGACGTGCTGCTGATTGGCGCAGGTGTGATGAGCGCCACCCTCGGCGCGTGGCTGCAGGATTTAGAGCCGGACTGGTCCATCGAAATGGTGGAGCGGCTGGATAGCGTGGCCGAAGAGTCGTCCAACGGCTGGAATAACGCGGGCACCGGTCATGCGGCGCTGGCAGAGCTGAACTATACGCCTCAGCAGGCGGATGGCAGCATCGACATCTCTAAAGCGGTAACGATCAACGAATCGTTCCAGATTTCCCGCCAGTTCTGGGCTTATCAGGTTCAGAAAGGCAACCTGCGCAACCCTAAAAGCTTTATTCATAGCACGCCGCACATGAGCTTTGTCTGGGGTGACGACAATGTCGACTTCCTGCGCAAGCGCTTTAAGGCGCTGCAGAAAAGTACCCTGTTCCGTGGCATGGCCTACTCCGAAGATCCGCAGCAGATTGCCCGCTGGATCCCGCTGGTGATGAATGGCCGTGACCGCAGCCAGAAAGTGGCCGCGACCTGGACGGAGATGGGCACCGATGTGAACTTCGGTGAAATCACCCGTCAGCTGATCGCCTCATTAGAGAAGAGAGCGAATTTCCAGCTGCGTCTGCGCCAGGAAGTGCGTGAGCTGAAGCAGCTCGCCGACGGTCGCTGGCAGGTGACGCTGCAGTGTCTGAACAGCGGCACACGTCGCACACTGACGGCGGGTAGAATATTTATCGGTGCTGGCGGCGCAGCGTTACCGCTGTTGCAGAAGGCTGGCATCCCGGAAGCCAACGGTTACGCTGGTTTCCCGGTGGGCGGTTCATTCCTGGTAACGGAAAATCCGCAGGTCGTCGCGCAGCACATGGCCAAGGTCTATGGCAAAGCCAGCGTCGGTGCGCCGCCGATGTCCGTGCCGCACGTCGACACCCGCGTGCTGGATGGCAAGCAGGTGCTGCTGTTTGGCCCGTTCGCCACCTTCTCGACTAAGTTCCTGAAGCAGGGTTCGCTGATGGATATGTTCACCTCACTGAACAGCAGCAATATGCTGCCGATGGTGAAAGTGGGACTGAAAAGTTTTGATCTGGTGAAATACCTGATGGATCAGGTGCTGCAAAGCGATCGCGACAGGATGGACGCCCTGCGCGCCTATGTGCCGCAGGCGAAGCAGGAGGACTGGCGCTTAGTGACTGCCGGTCAGCGTGTGCAGATCATCAAGAAAGATGAGAAAGAGGGCGCCGTGTTACGTCTGGGCACCGAAGTGGTCGCCTCACAGGATGGCTCGATTTCAGCATTGCTGGGTGCATCGCCTGGCGCCTCTACGGCGGCACCGATCATGCTGGAGCTGCTGCACAAGGTCTGTCCTGAGCAGATGGCTTCGCCGGAATGGCAGAACAAAATCCGTGCGGTGATCCCATCCTGGGGACGTAAGCTGAACGGTGACGTGGCGCTGACAGAGAAAGTGTTAGCCGAAACCAGCCGGATTCTGCAGCTCGACTATTCGCCGGTTACCCCGATGGCAGCAAACGATGAAGGACGGGAAACCGCGTTCGTCGTCGGCAAATAATTCAGCGCCATTGATAAAAAGGCTCCGCACTGCGGGGCCTTTTTTATTGGTCGGTTACCTGGTCGATCCGGGCATTCTCTATTAGGGTTAAGGCATCTTTTAGCTGCACGATCAGGAGGAAACTGCATGTCTTACTCCCCTGCTTCACCGGAATTCACGCTGCTCGACCGCTACTGGCGGGCCGCGAACTACCTCTCCGTCGGACAAATTTACCTGATGGATAACCCGCTGTTGCGTGAGCCACTCAGGCCTGAACACATTAAACCGCGTCTGCTGGGTCACTGGGGCACAACGCCAGGCCTGAATTTTATCTATGCCCACCTCAACCGCGTTATCCGGAAGCAAAACCTGGATATGATCTACATCTGCGGACCAGGACATGGCGGCCCCGGCATGGTGGCGAATACCTGGCTTGAGGGCAGCTACAGCGAGATTTATCCGCACATTACGCAGGATGCGGCGGGAATGCAGCGTCTGTTCAAACAGTTCTCCTTTCCGGGGGGCATTCCCAGTCACGCGGCACCGGAAACGCCTGGCTCGATTAATGAAGGCGGTGAGCTGGGCTATTCGCTCTCCCATGCGTTTGGCGCGGCCTTCGATAATCCCGAACTGGTTGTACCCTGCGTGATTGGCGACGGCGAAGCGGAGACCGGTCCACTGGCCTCCAGCTGGCACGGCATCAAATTCCTGAATCCTGAACGTGACGGCGCGGTCCTGCCGATTCTGCACCTCAATGGCTACAAAATCGCCAACCCGACGCTGCTGGGTCGCAGCAGCGATGAAGATTTGCACCAGTTGTTCAGTGGCTACGGCTATGAGCCGCTGTTCGTCTGCGGGCATGAGCCTGAAAAAATGCATCCGCTGATGGCGGAGGCGCTGGATAGTGCCTTCAGTAAAATCGCCGCTTATCAGCGCGAGGCGCGCCAGGGTAAAGCCACCACCGGGGTGCCGCGCTGGCCAATGATTATCCTGCGCAGCCCCAAAGGCTGGACCGGCCCCAAAACGGTCGACGGCAAGAAAGTGGAAGATTTCTGGCGGGCGCATCAGGTGCCGGTCGCGGCCTGTCGTGAAGATGAAGGTCATCGCCAGATCCTTGAGACGTGGATGCGGAGTTATCAGCCAGACGACCTGTTTGATGAACAGGGTCGCTTAAAGCCGGAACTGCAGGCGCTGGCACCGGAAGGTGATAAACGCATGGGGTCTTCCCCTTATGCCAATGGCGGCCTGTTGCGCCGTGAGCTGGATGCGCCTGAACTCGCGGAGTTTGCCTGCGATGTCAGCGAGCCAGGCGCACAGATGGCGCAGGCCACTGAGCATCTGGGCCGCTATCTCAGCGTGCTGTTCCAGCGCAACCGCGATAATTTCCGCCTGTTTGGCCCGGATGAAACCGCCTCTAACCGCCTGACGCCGGTCTTCGACGTGACCAGCCGTACCTGGCTGGAACGTACTGAGCCTTACGATGAGCAGCTGGCGCGTGATGGCCGGGTGATGGAAATTCTCAGTGAGCATCAGTGTCAGGGCTGGCTTGAGGGCTATCTGCTGACCGGCCGCCACGGGCTGTTTAACTGTTATGAAGCTTTTATCCACATCGTCGATTCGATGTTTAACCAGCACGCCAAGTGGCTGAAAGTGTCGCGTAAACTGGGCTGGCGTAAGCCGATCTCGTCGCTGAACTATCTGCTCTCTTCGCACGTCTGGCGACAGGATCACAATGGCTACAGCCATCAGGATCCTGGCTTTATCGATCACGTTGCCAATAAAAAAGCGGACATTGTGCGCATCTATCTGCCGCCCGATGCCAATACGCTGCTGTGGGTTGGCGATCACTGCCTGCGCACCTGGGACCGCATCAATGTGATTGTGGCGGGCAAGCAGCCTGCGCCGCAGTGGCTGGATATGGCGAGTGCGGTGACCCATTGTGAAGCGGGCATGGGCGAGTGGCGCTGGGCGGGCACCACCTCAGAGCATGAGGAGCCGGATGTGGTGATGGCCTGTGCCGGTGATGTGCCGACCATGGAGACGATGGCGGCGGTGGATCTGCTGCGCGGTATGCTGCCCGAACTGCGTATCCGCGTGGTGAACGTGGTCGATCTGCTGGCGCTGCAGCCGCAGGATCAGCATCCGCATGGCAAATCTGATGCGGAATTCGACGCGCTGTTTACCCAGGATAAACCGGTAATCTTCGCCTTCCACGGTTATCCGACGCTGATACATCGCCTGACCTATTCGCGTACCAACCACCGCAACTTCCATGTGCGCGGCTTCAATGAAGAGGGAACCACCACCACGCCATTTGATATGACGGTGCTGAACGAGCTTGACCGCTATCATCTGGCGCAGGAGGCGATTCTGCGCGTGCCGGGCCTGGCCGATGCGCATCCTGAGCTGCTGGACGATCTGCAGGAGCGCATCGCTGAACATCATCGCTACGTGCGTGAACACGGTGAAGATGTGCCGGAGGTGCAGAACTGGAAATGGCCGTCGGCCACAGCACCAGGTGCACCCGATTAAGCGGCCAGCAAGGCGTCGGTCAGCATCCAGATGGTAGTCGCCACCAGCGACAGCGCCATCAGGCTGTTGAATAACTGACGCTTCCAGGCAACCTGCAGATGGCTGCGCAGGCGATCGCCCAGCGCAGCCCAGATCAGAATGCAGGGCAGGTTCAGCAGCATAAAGCCGATCATCACCGTCAGCACGCCGCTGCTGGCGCTGTACAACAGCGCCACATTGGTCGCCATCAGCCAGGCTTTGGGATTGATCGCCTGGAAACAGGCTCCGCCCAGCAGCGTCATGGGCTGCGGCTTGCTGCGCACTTCAGGTGCTGCCGCACGGAAAATCTTCCACGAGAGCCACAACAGATAGGCACAGCTTGCCAGCGTCAGCGGCAGGCGAATCGCCGCCATCCAGTGCAGTAAGACCTCCAGTGCGACGCCGGCGATCACCGTTTGCAGCGCACAACCTACCAGTATGCCAAACACCATCGGCAGCGTGCGGCGCATGCCGAAATTGACGCCTGAGGTCGCCAGCAGCAGATTGTTCGGGCCTGGCGTAATCGACATGACGGTAACGTAACTGAAGAAAGAGGGATCGAGCATGGTGACTCTCCTGAAAACAGACAGAGTTCTATGCTACGGCGGCAAAAGGGATGGTAACAGTGACACAAAATCACTATTGTTATGGTTACAATTCCCGTTAACAGCAATTGTACCCATCCAATCCGGAGGCTACTGTGTCCCTTGCTCCTACTTCCGATCAGCCGCTCTATCAGCAGCTGGCAGACAGCTTCGCTGAGGCTATCCATCAGGGCACGCTGAAACCCGGCAAACGTCTTCCGGCGATCCGCCGCGTCGCCCAGTCACATCAGGTCAGCGTCAATACGGTACTGAATGCCTGGCAGTTGCTGGAAGATCGCGGGCTGATTGAGGCGCGTCCCCAGTCGGGCTATTACGTGCGCGGCGTGTTGCCCGCCGTGACCCGTCATGGTCAGCATAAAACCCGGGTACGCGACCCCAGCAGCAGCAAGCTCGACCTGATCGATAAGGTATTTGCGGCGCAGAACCATCCCGACTACATCAATATTTCCCTGGCCTGTCCCCAGGATAGCGAGCTGTTTCCTGCGGCGCGTATTGCCCGGATTACCGCCTCACTGCTGCGCCGTCATCCGAACATGATTGGGCGCTATGCGCTTCCGCCCGGTAGTGAGCGCTTACGGGAGGAGATTGCGCGACGGGCGCTGCACGCCGGACAGACGCTCACCGCCGATGAGATCACCCTGACCCACGGCTGCATGGAGGCGCTTCAGCTGGCGCTGCGGGCGGTCACGCAGCCCGGCGACTGCGTCGGACTGGAGTCGCCAACCTACTTTTTCCTCTTCCCGCTGCTGGCTTCACTGGGCCTTAAGGCGCTGGAAATCCCCACCGATCCGCAGCATGGGCTGTCGCTGGATGCGCTGGAGATGCTGCTTCAGGAGCAGCGAATTAAGGCGCTGATTGCGATGCCGAGCGCGCAGAACCCGCTGGGCTGCGGCATGTCGCTGGAGAACAAGAAGCGGCTGGCGAAGTTAGTGAATACTTACCACGTTCCGCTGATAGAAGATGGGCTGTATGACGAGTTACAGTTCGACTGGCCGCTCTCGCCCGCGGTAAAAGCCTTTGATCGCGACGGCTGGGTGATCTACTGCACCAGCTTCACCAAAACCGTGGCGCCCGATTTCCGTATTGGCTGGACCGCCGCTGGCCGTTTTCATGATGCGATTGCCCGACTGAAAGCGGTGTCGTCGATGGCAGAATCCGCCCTGCTCTCTGAAACGCTGGCGGAGTTTCTTGCTTCCGGCGGTTATGACCACCATCTGCGCACGCTGCGCCGTCGCTACGCGGCCAATCTGGATGAGGCGCGGGGACTGATCGCCCGCTACTTCCCGGAGGGCACCCGCGCGACGCTGCCGCGCGGTGGCTTCGTCTTCTGGGTCGAGTTACCGGGCGGCGTAAATACCACCGAGATGTTTGATCGGCTGCTGCAGGAGCAGATTTGCGTCACGCCCGGCGCGCTCTATTCGCTGAGCGAGCGCTACAACCATGCACTGCGCCTCTCCTGCTGCTATCCGTTTGATGCGCGCTACAGCTGGGCGATCAGACGCGCGGGCGAAATCGCCTGTGAACTGGCGGGAGTATCCTGCGGCGAGGCTCAGGGTGTACCGTTGCGGCCCCAGACAGTATAGCCGTGGCGTTCAGTCAGGCGTTCGTAATAGGTGCGTACCGCCGGATAATCAGGGTGTTCGAGCGGCGTTTCAAACCAGCGGTTCACCGCCAGACCAATCGGAATGTCTGCCAGCGTGAAATTACGTCCGGCAACGTAACGACCGGTTTTTTCCAGCTGCTGATTGAGAATGCTCATGGTGTGTGCCCAGCCTTTGCTGGCCGCGGCCAGCAAACGTGGATCCTGATGAGCCGGTGAATTTCGCACCAGCGACATAAATGCGTAGCGCCATGAGGTGTTGAGTTCAGTGGACTGCCAGTCCATCCACTGATCGACAGGCGCACGCGTTTGCGGATGATGAGGATAGAGCCACTCGCCGCCATAGGCGTTCGCCAGATAGCGCAGGATGGCGTTGGATTCCCACATCACAAAGTCATCATCTTTCAGTACCGGCACCATCGCATTGGGATTAAGTGCCATAAATTCGGGCAGGTGCGTTGAGCGGAATCCATCGCCCCACTCTTCGCGCAGGTAATCAAGGTCAAGCTCGTCACACAGCCATAATACTTTGCGCACGTTGATTGAGGAGGCGCGTCCCAGGATCGTTAGCATTCACAGTCTCCGGTAAAATCTTTAACTTATTGATAACGCTGTTAGCTGTTATAAGCAATCATCCGGCAGAGAAAAGGCCGCACTGAACCCAATCGCAAGGAGTCATCATGAAGGTCGCGTTTAAGCAAGTCGATGTGTTTACCTCAGCAGCCTTTAATGGCAATCCGCTGGCGGTGATTATGGATGCTCAGGGGTTGAGCGACAGCCAGCTGGCGGCGATTGCCCGCTGGACTAACCTGTCGGAAACCACCTTTGTGCTGCCGCCACAACATGAAGAGGCGGACTACCGGGTGCGTATTTTTACCGTTGAAGGCGAACTGCCGTTTGCCGGTCACCCGACGCTGGGCACCGCACACGCGCTGCTGGAGGCGGGCTGGCCAACCCGTACGCCGGGTGAAATCGTGCAGGAGTGCGGCGTCGGTAACGTGACGGTGAAGATTAATGAGACGGGCGGACTGGCCTTTGCCGCGCCAGCTGCCACCCTGATGCCATGGCAGGATGCGCTGATGGGTAACGCCTTAAACAGCGATGCATTCGATCTGACGCAAAGCCCGACCGTGGTGGATATGGGTATCCGCTGGCTGCTGGTGCCGATGGTCAGCGCCGAGGCCGTGCTGGCGCTGCAGCCCAATGTCAGCGATTTGCAGCGCCTGATTAAACATGCGGGTGTCTCGGGCGTGATGCCCTTTGGCCGTTTGCCCTCGGGCGAGCATGAACAGTATGAAGTGCGTGGCCTGCTGGTGGAAAATGGCAGCCTGACCGAAGATCCGGTGACCGGGAGCGCCAACGCCTGTCTGGCGCGGTATTTTGCAGCCGCAGGCCATACCACCTCCTATCGCGTGCGTCAGGGTACTGCCCTGCAGCGCGCCGGTCGGGTGAACGTAACCTTTAATGGTGAAACCATCTGGATTGGTGGTAATACCGTAACCGTCATTGATGGCACCATTACGCTGTAAAAGGCGGCGACGTCGCGGGGTGCTTTCCGCGACGCCACCAGCGGTTAAATCCCCTGCCCGCCTGAGGCTTCAATACGCTGAGCGGTGATCCAGCCGGTTTCGTCACTGAGGATCGCGCTGATGGCATCGCCGATATCATCCGGCAGTCCGACCCGGCCCAGCGCCGTGAGCCCGGCAATCTGATGGTTAATCTCGGGGGTATCGCGTACCCGGCCACCGCCAAAGTCGGTCTCTATCGCGCCAGGTGCCAGTATATTGACGCGAATGCGCCGTTCGCCCAGCTCCTTCGCCTGATAGCGCGTCAGTACCTCCATCGCCCCTTTCATTGACGCATAGGTCGAGGAGCCAGGATAGATCAGCCGGGTCAGACCGCTGGAGATATTCAGGATGCGGCCACCGTCGTTGATCAGCGGCAGCAGCTTCTGGGTCAGGAAGTAAGGGCCTTTGAAATGCACATTAACCAGCGCATCAAATTCCGCCTCGGTAGTGTCGGTAAACGGCTTGTAGTGTCCGTGTCCGGCGTTGTTCACTAAATAGTCAAAGCGCTCACGCTGCCACTGCTGTTGCAGTGCCTCTTTCACCTGGCCGACAAAACGATCGAACTGACCGGTTTCGCCGACGTCCAGCGCCAGCGCCACTGCACGCCGTCCCAGCGCCTCGATCTCCTTCACCACCGTCTGTGCCTCATCGGCATGGCTGCGGTAAGTCAGGATAATGTCTGTCCCCCTGGCCGCCAGTTTTAACGCGCCATTGCGGCCTAAACCGCGGTTTGCACCGGTAATTAACGCCACTTTCTGATTCATCTCTCGCACCTGTTGAAAAATTGAACACAGGTTAAGGATATTCGCGAATTATTGATCTATAAACAGTGTTAAATGCGCATCACTGTTTCAATAAAAACAACAATCGGTGAACAACATGGACAAAATTCACGCAATGCAGGTGTTTGTGCGGGTAGCCGAAATGGGCAGTTTTACCCGCGCGGCAGAGAGTTTAGGTGTCCCTAAAGGCAGCGTTTCGCGGCAGATACAGGCGCTGGAGAATCAAATGGCAACACGTTTGCTGCATCGCACCACGCGCCGGGTGCAACTAACCCAGGATGGGTTGGTCTATTACGATCGCTGTCTGGATTTATTGTCGATGATTGACGATATGGACAGCCTGTTCCAGCACGAGCCTGCCTCGCTCAGCGGTAAACTCCGGATTGATATGTCTGTGGCCATGGCCACCAGTTTTATCCTGCCACGGCTGCCGGAATTTTTGCAGCACTACCCCGGCGTAGAGATTGAGCTGAGTAGCAGCGATCGTCAGGTAGATGTGATCCGGGAAGGGTTTGACTGCGTAATCCGCGTCGGTGAGCTCAAAGATTCTGGCCTGATTGCGCGAAAAATTGGTACCCATACCTTGATCAACTGCGCCAGCCCTGGCTACCTTTCGCGTTTCGGCATGCCGATCCGGCTGGAAGAGCTGTCGCAGCATGCGATGGTGCATTACAGCCAGCAACTGGGTCAGGCCTCACCGGGTTTTGAATATTTTGATGGCAGGCAGTGTCACTATGTTCACACCGGCGGTGTGGTCACCGTGAACAGCACCGAAACCTATCGCGCCGCCTGTCTGGCGGGGTTAGGCATTATTCAGGTGCCTGCCGCCGGGATTCAGACATTACTGGAAAGAGGCGAGCTGGTAGAAGTGCTGCATCGCTTTCCCGCCAGACCGATGCCGATCCACCTGCTCTATCCGCACCGGCGCAATGTGGCACGTCGCGTGCGGGTTTTTATGGAGTGGCTGAGTCAGGTGTTACAGGAGTACGTCACCTGAGCGGCTATACTTTGATTTTAATGATAAACAGGACAGTGAAGGTCTATGACAGACAAGCAGGAAAACCCGCAGGATACGCAGCCGCAAAAGCCGCTTATCGATATTAAAACCGGCAACGAGACGGTTGATCATTCGATTGTGCGCGTGTCGCGTTTTGCCGCCTGGTTTCAGGCGATCCCGGCAGTGGCGCATTTTATTCGCGCCCTTGACCGCTTTAACGATCGGCTCGGCAGCCAGTTTGGCGCGGCCATTACCTATTTCTCTTTTTTATCGCTGATCCCCATTCTGATGGTGTCGTTTGCCGCCGTGGGTTTTGTGCTGGCATCGAACCAGGATCTGCTGACCGATATCATCAACAAAATCGTCAGCAGCATCAGCGACCCGACGCTGGCCACCACGCTGAAGAATACGGTAAATACCGCCATTCAGCAGCGTGCCACCGTGGGTATTACCGGTTTACTGCTGGCGCTCTACTCCGGTCTTAACTGGATGGGTAACCTGCGCGAAGCGATTCGTGCCCAGTCGCGCGACGTGTGGGAACGCAAACCGGATGACAAAGAGAAGATCTGGAAGCGTTATATTCGCGATTTCCTGTCGCTGACCGGTCTGATGCTGGCGCTGGTGATTACGCTGTCGCTGACCTCGGTAGCCGGTTCGGCGCAGGCAATGATCGTCAGCGCACTGGGGCTGGATGGCATCGACTGGTTACGGCCCGCCCTGACCATTATTGCCACCTCGATTTCCGTTATGGCTAACTATCTGCTGTTCCTGTGGATTTTCTGGATCCTGCCGCGTCATAAGCCGCGTAAGAAAGCGCTGTTTCGCGGCACTCTGCTGGCGGCAATCGGTTTTGAGGTGATCAAGTTTGTGATGACGCTGACGCTGCCGAAGCTGGCGACCTCGCCTTCCGGTGCGGCCTTTGGTTCCGTGCTTGGCCTGATGGCGTTTTTCTACTTCTTCGCCCGTCTGACGCTGTTCTGTGCGGCGTGGATCGCCACCGCCAAATATAAAGACGACCCACAAATGCCTGAAGCGGGCAGCGCGTCACGACACAAATCATCGTAATCCGTTAACAACAGCGGAAAATATCACCCCTCGGCTATTTTTTAACCAGATAACAGGATGAATAGCTGAGGGGTCACTTTTATTTAGCCCTTTCGTAGAGTATCCCGCCATATATCGTCCGGATTACCCCGGTATCACCCGACATTCGTCGCACCTCAGAAATTATCCTCTTTTTGCCCGCTGAAGCCAGACGCGGCGCGGGTTTTCATCATTGAATGCGCTCTGGCAGATGCGTAAGATTCTTTGTCTGTATTTACAAATAAGAAACAGTTATGCAAGCCTCCCTCACAGACACGCTCGACAAACAGCAGGATCCCACGCCGGTTAACTCACGCAGTAAAGTGGTGATTGCCTCGCTGGTCGGAACGGCCATCGAGTTCTTCGACTTTTATATTTATGCCACTGCTGCGGTGATTGTTTTCCCGCACATTTTCTTCCCGCAGGGTGATGCCACGGTCGCGACGCTACAGTCGCTGGCCACGTTTGCTATCGCCTTTATCGCGCGTCCGATTGGCTCCGCCGTGTTTGGTCACTTTGGCGATCGCGTGGGTCGCAAAGCCACGCTGGTTGCCTCGCTGCTGACCATGGGGATCTCCACCGTGGTGATTGGTCTGCTGCCCGGCTATGAAACCATCGGCGTGATGGCTCCGCTGCTGCTGGCGCTGGCGCGTTTTGGTCAGGGACTGGGACTGGGTGGTGAATGGGGTGGCGCGGCGCTGCTGGCGACGGAAAATGCCCCGGCGAAGAAGCGTGCGCTTTACGGTTCCTTCCCTCAGCTGGGTGCGCCGATTGGCTTTTTCTTCGCTAACGGCACTTTTCTGCTGCTTTCGTGGCTGCTGACCGACGAGCAGTTTATGCAGTGGGGCTGGCGCGTGCCGTTTATTCTCTCTGCCGTGCTGGTGCTGATTGGCCTGTATGTGCGCGTTTCGCTGCATGAGAGTCCGGTGTTTGCCAAAGTACAGAAAGAGAAGAAGCAGGTTCGGGTGCCCATTGCAGCGCTGCTGAGCAAGCATCTGACTGCCACCATTCTCGGCACCTTTATCATGCTGGCGACCTATACGCTGTTCTATATCATGACCGTCTATTCGATGAGCTACGGCACCACGGCAGCACCGGCCGGTCTGGGTATTCCGCGTAATAGTATGTTGTGGATGCTGATGCTGGCGGTGATTGGCTTTGGAGTGATGGTGCCGATTGCCGGTTTGCTGGCTGACCGTTTTGGTCGCCGCAAGACGATGATTACCATTACGCTGATGATTATCGCGTTTTCGTTCCTGTTCCCGGCGATGCTCGGTTCCGGATCGCAGGCGCTGGTGATGGCGTTTCTGTTGCTGGGTCTGAGCATTATGGGCCTGACCTTTGGTCCGATGGGCGCCCTGCTGCCGGAGCTGTTTCCGACGGAAGTGCGTTATACCGGCGCATCGTTCTCTTATAACCTCTCATCGATTCTGGGTGCCTCTGTTGCGCCTTATATCGCGACCTGGCTGAATGCGCATTATGGTTTGCAGGCGGTGGGACTTTATCTGGCATCGATGGCCGTGCTGACGCTGATTGCATTACTCGCCTGTAAAGAGACGCGTAATCAGACGCTGTATGACGTTTAATCCGGCTGGATGAAGGTCAGTGAAAACCCGGCGGCTGCCGGGTTTTTTTATGGAGCAGGCTCACAGAGTACAACCGCTCTGAAGGGCTAAACAATATCAGGCGACAGGCTCAGGGAGCATACGCCTTAAGCGGGTTAGCTTTCTGTTTGAAAAAACCGGACCTCGCTGAAAGGCGTATTGATACTGGCAGCAATAAAGAAGCTTAAGGGCACAGGGAATACGGTCAGAAGAGGAAAGCGTCCCGCGCCAGGGACAAAAACGCCGGGAGCGTTTTTGAACAACGCAAAGCGTTGGCCCGGAAACGGGCGCACCTCAGGGATGAGGTGCGTAATCGCGCGGGCCGAGCATGCCATGGATGGCGGTTTTGCGTCTTTCCGATCTGACCGTGTTGCCTGTGCAGGCACGGTCTCACAGAGAACCGTCCAGCCGTTGTTCACCAACAAAAAACCCCGGCAAGCCGGGGTTTGTTTTGCTGAAAACTGTGATGACGATAATTAGCCCGCCACAGCGATACGCTTCATGTCGGTCATGTAGCCACGCAGCTTACGGCCAACGGTTTCAATTGGGTGCTGGCGAACCGCTTCGTTAACGTCACGCAGCTGCGCGTTATCAACCTGCGTGCCTTCAACCGCTTTACCCAGATCGCCTGGCTGCAGCGTGGTCATGAACTCTTTCAGCAGCGGCACCGCGGCGAAGGAGAACAGGTAGTTACCATATTCGGCGGTATCGGAGATCACCACGTTCATTTCATACAGGCGCTTACGGGCAATGGTGTTCGCGATCAGCGGCAGCTCATGCAGTGATTCGTAGTAGGCAGACTCTTCAATGATGCCGGCGTCCACCATGGTTTCAAACGCCAGCTCAACGCCCGCTTTAACCATCGCAACCATCACCACACCTTTGTCGTAGTACTCCTGCTCTTCGATTTTGCCTTCATACTGTGAGGCGGTTTCGAACGCGGTCTGGCCGGTCTCTTCACGCCAGGTCAGCAGGTTTTTATCATCGTTAGCCCAGTCCGCCATCATGCCGGAAGAGAATTCGCCGGAGATGATGTCATCCATATGTTTCTGGAACAGCGGTGCCATGATGGTTTTCAGCTGCTCTGACAGCGCATAAGCGCGCAGTTTAGCCGGGTTAGAGAGGCGATCCATCATCAGTGTGATGCCGCCAAACTTCAGTGATTCGGTGATGGTTTCCCAGCCGAACTGGATCAGTTTTTCTGCGTAAGCCGGGTCAGTGCCTTCAGCCACCAGCTTGTCGAAGCAGAGCAGTGAACCAGCCTGCAACATGCCGCACAGGATAGTCTGCTCACCCATCAGGTCAGATTTCACTTCAGCAACGAAAGAGGACTCCAGCACGCCAGCACGATCGCCGCCAGTTGCTGCTGCCCAGGCTTTGGCAATCGCCATGCCTTCGCCTTTTGGATCGTTTTCCGGGTGAACCGCGATCAGCGTCGGTACACCAAAGCCACGTTTGTACTCTTCACGAACTTCTGTACCCGGACACTTCGGTGCCACCATGACCACGGTGATATCTTTGCGGATGCTTTCGCCCACTTCAACGATGTTGAAACCGTGCGAGTAGCCCAGCGCAGCGCCATCTTTCATCAGCGGCTGAACAGCCTGAACTACAGCGGAGTGCTGCTTGTCTGGCGTCAGGTTTACCACCAGGTCAGCCTGCGGGATCAGTTCTTCGTAGGTGCCCACTTTGAAACCGTTATCGGTCGCTTTGCGCCATGAAGGGCGTTTTTCCGCAATTGCTTCAGCACGCAGTGCATAGGCCACATCCAGACCGGAATCACGCATGTTCAGACCCTGATTCAGGCCCTGCGCACCACAGCCAACGATAACGACTTTTTTGCCTTTCAGGAAACTGGCACCATCCGCGAATTCATCGCGCGCCATGAAACGGCACTTGCCTAATTGCGCCAGCTGGTTGCGCAGGTTCAATGTGTTGAAATAGTTAGCCATGGGTACTCCGGTAAGGTTGTGTTTGCTTTTTTTGTTCAGGAACGGCGTGTCATGCAGCGCCGCGAATGACCCCATCATATGACAGGAATTCTGTTGCTTAAATTGATATATTAACAACGTCACATTGCAATAAATGCAACACCACCCAGAGGCGACGCGCACATGGATTTACGGGATCTGAAACTGTTTCTTCATCTGGCAGAAAGCTGCCACTTCGGACGCACTGCGCGTGCTATGCACGTCAGCCCTTCCACGCTGTCACGCCAGATCCAGCGGCTTGAAGAAGATGTCGGCCATGCGCTGTTTCTGCGCGATAACCGCACCGTGACGCTGACAGAAGCGGGCGAACGGCTGCGCCAGTTTGCCCAGCAGACGCTGTTGCAGTATCAGCAACTGCGCCATGTGATGGATCTTAACGGTCCGTCGCTCAGCGGCGAGCTGCGCCTGTTCTGTTCGGTGACGGCGGCCTACAGTCATCTGCCGCCCATCCTGGACCGCTTTCGCGCTGAACATCCGCAGGTCGAAATCAAACTGGATACCGGCGATGCCGCGGATGCGGTGGAAAAAGTGCACTCCGGCGATGCCGATCTGGCCATTGCCGGCCGTCCTGAAACGCTGCCCGCCAGCATTGATTTTATGCCACTGGGGCTGATCCCGCTGGTGCTGATCGCGCCTGCACTGCCCTGTGCCGTTCGTACCCAGGCAACACAGCCGCAGCCCGACTGGTCAAAAATTCCGTTTATCCTGCCGGTACAGGGACCGGCACGGCGACGTATCGATCTCTGGTTCCGCCGCCAGCGCATCCCGAATCCGGTGATTTACGCCACGGTCTCGGGGCATGAGGCGATTGTTTCGATGGTGGCGCTGGGCTGCGGTATTGCACTTTTACCGGATGTGGTGCTGGAAAACAGCCCGGATCCGGTGCGTAACCGCGTGCTGCTACTGGAGAATATTGACTCAGTTGCGCCGTTCGAACTCGGCATCTGCGTGCAAAAAAAGCGGCTCGGAGAGCCGCTGATCAGTGCTTTCTGGAGCCAGCTGTAATCAGTTGCCTGACAGGAAGAAGCGGAATGCCGGGTTCTGGCTTTCGTCATGAAAGTCGTAACCCAGATCGGTGAGATGCTCTTCGAAGCGTGGCTCATCGCTGCCAAGTTCAAAAGCGGCCAGCACACGGCCATAATCGGTGCCGTGGCTGCGGTAATGAAACAGCGAGATATTCCAGTGGGTGCCCAGCGTTTGCAGGAACTTCAGCAACGCGCCGGGTGCCTCCGGGAATTCAAAGCTGAAGAGGCGTTCACGCAGTGGTTTAGAAGGACGTCCACCCACCATGTAACGCACGTGCAGTTTCGCCATCTCATCATCCGAGAGATCGACCACCTGATAACCGCCGCTGGTGAGCTCGCTGATGATCTCGCTGCGCTCTTCTACGCCGCGCGTCAGTCGTACGCCAACAAAGATGCAGGCTTTGTCCGCATCGGCGTAGCGGTAGTTGAACTCGGTAATCGACCGTCCACCCAGCGTCTGGCAGAAACGCAGGAAACTGCCCTGCTGTTCCGGGATCGTTACGGCCAGCAGCGCTTCACGCTGTTCGCCCAGCTCGCAGCGCTCAGAAACGTAGCGCAGGCCGTGGAAATTGACGTTGGCCCCGGATAACACATGCGCCAGCCGCTCGCCTTTGATCCCGTGCTGCTGGATATACTTTTTCATGCCCGCCAGCGCCAGCGCGCCAGAGGGCTCCGCCACAGCACGGACATCTTCAAACAGATCTTTCATTGCGGCACAAATGGCATCGCTGTCGACGGTGATGATGTCATCGATGTATTCCTGACAGAGCCGAAAGGTTTCGCTGCCAATCCGTTTCACCGCCACCCCTTCGGCAAACAGCCCGACGCGCGGCAGATCGACCGGATGACCCGCCTCCAGCGCTGCTTTCAGGCAGGCTGAATCTTCTGACTCCACCGCAATCACTTTGATTTGCGGCATCAGCTGCTTGATCAGCACCGCGACGCCGGCTGCCAGACCTCCACCGCCAACCGGGACAAAGACCCGGTCGAGATGCGCATCCTGTTGCAGCAGCTCCATCGCCAGCGTGCCCTGTCCGGCAATGACGGCCGGATGGTCAAACGGCGGCACGAAGGTGTAACCGCGCTGTTCAGAGAGTTCTATCGCTTTGGCTTTCGCCTCGTCAAAGTTGGCCCCGAACAGGAAAGCCTCACCGCCAAATGCGCGCACCGCATCAACCTTGATGTCTGCCGTCGCCAGCGGCATCACAATCAGTGACTTGATGCCCAGCTTAGTGGCGGAGAGCGCCACGCCCTGCGCATGGTTACCGGCTGACGCCGTCACCACGCCGCGCGCTTTCTGCTCTTCGTTCAGACCGGCAATCATCGCGTAGGCACCGCGCACCTTGAAACTGTGCACCGGCTGACGATCTTCCCGCTTCACCAGAATGGTGTTGCCGAGACGCGATGAGATTTTTTCCATAACCTGCAGCGGCGTCACCTGTGCCACTTCATACACCGGTGAACGCAACACTGCGCGCAAATACTCGGCGCCACAAGGCGCCTCGGGTAGCGGTTGAGACTCGGCCATTGTTAGCCTCCCAGCTTGCTCTTATCGCGGACGGCGCCTTTGTCAGCACTGGTCGCGAGTAATGCGTAGGCACGCAGCGCAAAGGAGACTTCACGCTGACGATTGACCGGCGTATACGCCGCATCGCCACGTGCCTGCTGCTCTTCACGACGGGCGTGCAGTTCGTTATCCGGTACGGCGAGTTTGATACCGCGGTTAGGGATATCGATTTCGATGGTGTCGCCATCTTTGACCAGCGCAATGGTGCCGCCGTTGGCTGCTTCAGGCGAGGCGTGACCGATAGAGAGGCCTGACGTACCGCCAGAGAAACGACCATCGGTGATCAGCGCGCAGCTTTTGCCCAGCCCCATCGATTTCAGATAAGTGGTCGGATAGAGCATCTCCTGCATGCCTGGCCCGCCTTTTGGACCTTCGTAGCGAATGACGACCACATCGCCCGCAACGACTTTGCCGCCCAGAATCGCTTCAACGGCGTCATCCTGGCTTTCATAGACTTTGGCCGGACCGGTGAAGGTCAGGATCTCTTTGTCTACGCCTGCAGTTTTTACGATACAGCCATCTTCCGCGATGTTGCCGTAGAGCACGGCCAGACCGCCATCCTGCGAGTAAGCGTTTTCACGGGTACGGATACAGCCTTCGGCACGGTCATCATCCAGCGTGTCCCAGCGGCAGTTCTGTGAGAACGCCTGGGTGGTACGAATACCCGCCGGACCCGCGCGGAACATATCTTTTACCGCCTGATCTTTGGTCAGCATGATGTCGTACTGATCCAGCGTTTCACGCATGGTCTGCTGCAGGATATTACGGGCGCTGCTGTCGAACAGGCCGGCACGATCCAGCTCGCCGAGAATGGCGAACACGCCACCCGCGCGATGCACATCTTCCATATGGTATTTCGGAGTGCTTGGCGCCACTTTACAGAGCTGAGGCACTTTGCGTGACAGGCGATCGATGTCGGAGATATTAAAGTCGATATCGCCTTCCTGTGCGGCTGCCAGCAGGTGGAGCACGGTGTTGGTGGAGCCACCCATGGCGATATCCAGCATCATGGCGTTCTCAAAAGCGGCCTTGTTCGCGATGTTACGCGGCAGCATGTTGACATCATCCTGCTCGTAATAGCGCTTGGTCAGGCTTACGATGCGCTTACCGGCATTGATGAACAGCTCTTTGCGATCGGCGTGCGTAGCCAGCAGTGAACCGTTGCCAGGCTGCGACAGACCGAGTGCTTCAGTCAGGCAGTTCATCGAGTTGGCGGTGAACATACCGGAGCAGGAGCCGCAGGTCGGACAGGCAGAGCGTTCGATCTGCTCACTGTCGGCATCGCTGACGTTCGGGTTGGCACCCTGAATCATCGCATCTACCAGATCCAGCTTGATGATCTGGTCAGAAAGCTTGGTTTTACCCGCTTCCATCGGTCCGCCTGAAACGAAGATCACCGGAATATTGAGGCGCAATGACGCCATCAGCATACCCGGGGTGATTTTGTCGCAGTTAGAGATGCAGACCATGGCGTCAGCACAGTGGGCGTTGACCATGTACTCGACCGAGTCAGCAATCAGCTCACGCGACGGCAGTGAATACAGCATGCCGCCATGACCCATGGCAATACCGTCATCCACCGCAATGGTGTTGAACTCTTTAGCCACACCGCCTGCCGCTTCGATCTGCTCGGCGACAAGTTTACCAAGATCACGCAGGTGAACGTGGCCCGGCACAAATTGGGTGAATGAGTTAACCACAGCGATAATCGGCTTGCCGAAATCGTCGTCGGTCATTCCTGTCGCGCGCCATAAGGCACGGGCACCCGCCATATTGCGGCCGTGGGTGGTGGTGGCGGAACGGTACTTAGGCATACTCTATTTACTCCAGTAAGAATAAGCTCGCGGACGTCAGATGACGCCCGCGCTGTATCTGATTATGGGTTAACCGGATCTAACCAGCCCCATTTGTCTTCGGTTTCGCCGGTGAACAGGCCAAAGAAGGCCTCCTGGATGCGTTTGGTCACCGGGCCACGTTTGCCTTCGCCAACCTGAATGCGGTCAACACTGCGCACCGGTGTAATTTCTGCCGCGGTGCCAGACATAAAGACTTCGTCAGCCAGATAGAGAGATTCACGCGACAGGGTCTGCTCACGCACTTCAATGCCCATATCGCGCGCCAGCGTGATGATGGCATCGCGGGTGATGCCCGGCAGTGCTGAAGAGGTAAATGGCGGGGTAAAGAGCACGCCATCTTTAACTTCAAACAGGTTTTCGCCTGCACCTTCTGAGATCAGGCCATTAGTATCCAGCGCAATCCCTTCCTGATAGCCGTGACGACGGGCTTCGCTGCCCACCAGCAGTGAGGAGAGGTAGTTACCGCCCGCTTTAGCGGCGGTTGGCAGGGTGTTCGGTGCTACGCGGTTCCATGAGGAGACCATGGCGTCGATGCCATTCTCCAGGGCTTCAGCGCCCAGGTATGCGCCCCACGGGAACGCCGCAATGATCACGTCGGTGGTGAAGCCGTCTGGCGGGTTCACGCCCAGGCCCACATCGCCGACAAAGGCCAGCGGACGGATATAAGCACTTTTCAGTTTGTTCACGCGGATGACTTCGCGGCACGCTTCCATCAGCTCATCAACGCTGCTTTTAATCGGGAAGCGATAGATTTTGGCGGAGTCGTGCAGACGTTGCATGTGTTCGCGATGGCGGAACACAACCGGTCCTTTGTGAGAGTCGTAGCAGCGCACGCCTTCAAATACCGACGTACCGTAGTGCAACGCGTGGGACATGACGCTGACCTTCGCCTCTTCCCACTTAACCATCTCGCCATTGAACCAAATAAAGTCTGCTTTCTTCGTGCTCATTGTTATTCCCTCTCGCGGCTAAGCGCGGATTTGTTGTGTTGTCTGTTGTTGAATCTGAACGCATGCAACGTCGATCAATTTGCTTAACTGCGAAGACAGTAAATCGACGGAACGCTGACTGGCAACGGTCATTTCAATATTAATGTTTTCTGCGTTGGCGACTGAGGCCATGTTCATAGAACAGACCTGAAAACCGCGGTGACGCACTACGCGTAAAATGCGCTCCAATATTTCAGGGCGGAAACGGGCTTCGATAGACAATTGATGCTGGTTCATACAGTTTTCTCCATCATGTTTGCATTGCTGGCACCCGGCGGTACCAGTGGCCAGACGTTTTCATGCTCATCAATTGCAACATGCAGGAAGTAAGGACCTTCGCTGTTCAGCAGAGCATCAAGGGCGGCGTCGACCTGATCTTTACGGGTAATGCGCTGGCCGGGAATATTGAAAGCGCTGGCCAGCGTGAGGAAGTCGGGGTTGTCGGACAGATTGGTTTCACTGTAGCGGCCATCGAAAAACAGCTGCTGCCACTGACGCACCATGCCCAGACGCTGGTTATCCAGCAGCACGATTTTGACCGGCAGCTTGCCGCGCTTGATGGTGCCCAGCTCCTGGATGTTCATCATGATGGAGCCATCGCCCGAGACACAGATAACCGTATCTTCCGGGCGTGCAACCTGCGCACCGATGGCGGCGGGTAAACCAAAGCCCATGGTGCCTAAGCCGCTGGAGGTGATGAAGTTCTCTGGCGCGCTGAATGCCATGTGTTGCGCCGTCCACATCTGGTGCTGACCGACGTCGGTGGTCACTACGGTATTGGCCGGTTTGCGATCGGAAAGCTGCTTCAGCAACAGCGGTGCATAGATCGCTTCGCCCGGATGGTCGTAGCGCCATGGGTGACTGGCCTTAAGCGCTTTCATCTCATCGCGCCAGGCGTTGATATGCAGAGGCTGACTCAGGGCGGGCAGCAGTTCGTTGAGATCACCCTGCAGAGAGACGTGTGCACGACGTAATTTGTTTAACTCAGCGGGATCGATATCGAGATGAATTACGCTGGCATGGGGGGCAAAGGTGTCCAGCTTGCCGGTCACGCGGTCATCGAAACGGGCACCAACCGCAATCAGTAAGTCACAACTCTGCACCGCCAGGTTGGCAGCTTTAGTACCGTGCATCCCCAGCATGCCGAGATAAACCTCGCTGTGGGGGTTTACGCTGCCCAGCCCCTTTAAGGTGGCCACTGCCGGGATGCCGGTCTCTTCTGCCAGCGCGCGCAGTGCCGGAACAGCCTGTGCCAGGCCAACGCCTCCACCAACATAGAGCATTGGTTTTCTGGCCTGCGCCATCAGTGCGCGTGCTTCCTGAATCGCCTGATGCGGCAGCGCGCTTCCCTCTTCTACCGGAACCAGATGCGGGGCAGGTTCTCCCTGCGCAATCTGAATATCTTTAGGAATGTCCACCAGTACCGGACCCGGACGGCCTGACTGCGCCAGCGCAAAGGCTTCTGCCATGATGGCGGGCAGCTCATCCAGCGATTCAACCAGGAAGCTGTGTTTGGTGCAGGCCAGCGATAAGCCCAGTACGTCGATTTCCTGAAAGGCGTCGGTGCCGATGAAGGCCGAGGTGACCTGACCGGTTACTGCCACGACCGGAACCGAATCCATCATGGCATCTGCCAGGCCGGTAATCAGGTTGGTCGCGCCAGGGCCAGAGGTGGCGATACAGACGCCGGTTTTGCCGGTTGAGCGCGCATAACCGATCGCCGCCATCACAGCGCCCTGCTCGTGACGACACAGTAGGTGTTCCACGCCGCCGTCGTAGAGCGCGTCGTATACCGGCATGATTGCGCCGCCAGGGTAACCGAATACGGTATCAACACCCTGCGCGCGTAAAGCCTGAACTACCCACTGTGCACCTGTCATCGCTATTCTCCTGTGTCCTGACCGGAACAACAGAATTTTATGCTACTGTTCATTGTTTGTTCCTTGTGGATTTACTGATATTTCCTCTGGTCGAAAAAAAACCCCCGGACCTTTCGGTGCGGGGGTTTTTTCGGATTCGAGGCTTGATTTTTAAGCCTTTCTTTCTCCAAGCGTTGCCCCGCACGGTAGGTTAATAACCACCACCACGCTAATCACGACCAGGCTAATCACTTGTAGAAGGGCTTTCATGTGTTGTTCAATTCTTTCGCTTGTTCGAAGTAATGCCTACAGAGTTATCATAGTCAGGGGGCATGACACAACTTTTTTTACAGAGTTTTTTTAGCACCAGGCGCTAAATCGCGGTCTATCAATTTGTAATACAACAAATAATTACATGATGATAATTATTCATCACTTTACTGACGTAATAATGTTTTGGTGAATTTGCGCGCAGACACGCAGCATTTTAACAGGTCGTGAAAAAACTTCTGATAGGTTGTGCAATGACCCGAATAGTGCTGATGATACCCTGGCTTTCCTTTGATGCTGTCACCAGACTGACGGTAACAAGGAGCGAGTATGTCACTGTCAAAAGTTCTGACCCGGGCAGCGCTGGGAGTGGAAGCCCCGCTGGTGACCATCGAGGCACACATCAGTAACGGACTGCCTGCGTTAACGCTGGTGGGGCTGCCTGAAACCACGGTGAAAGAGGCGCGTGAGCGGGTACGCAGCGCCATTATCAACAGCGGTTTTGCCTTCCCGGCAAAACGCGTCACCATCAATCTGGCACCCGCAGATTTACCCAAAGAGGGCGGGCGGTATGACTTACCCATGGCGATTGCCATTCTGGTGGCCTCTGAGCAGCTTCCTGCCGACAAGCTGACACACTATGAGTTTCTGGGTGAGCTGGCACTCGACGGTGCACTGTGCGGTGTACAGGGCGCGATTCCCGCGGCCATGGTAGCCATTCAGGCTGGACGACAGCTGGTCCTCTCCGCTGAGAATCAGTGTGATGCCGGGCTAATCCGTCAGGGCTCGTCGCTGGTTGCCTCTCACCTCAGCGAAGTGTGCGCCTTTCTGCGCAATGAACTCACATTACCGACAGCCCAATATCCTGAGCATCAGGGCGATGCACCTGCTGACGATCTCGCTGATATCATTGGTCAGGAACAGGGACGCAGAGCACTGGAGATCACTGCGGCTGGCGGGCACAACCTGTTGCTGATCGGGCCCCCTGGCACCGGTAAAACCATGCTCGCTACCCGGTTGCCCGGCATCATGCCCTCCTTAAGCGATCAGGAAGCACTGGAGTGTGCGGCAATCGCCAGCCTGGTGAACAGCAATACACTGCATCGACAGTGGCGCACCCGGCCTTTCAGGTCACCTCACCACAGCGCCTCTCTCTATGCTCTGATTGGCGGCGGCTCACTGCCACGGCCCGGTGAGATCTCCCTGGCGCATAACGGCGTGCTGTTTCTGGATGAATTACCGGAATTTGATCGCAAGGTGCTGGACTCCCTGCGCGAACCATTAGAGTCGGGCGTCATTGCTATTTCACGCGCCCGGGCGAAAGTTACCTATCCGGCACGGTTTCAGCTGATTGCTGCGATGAATCCAAGTCCAACCGGACACTATCAGGGACAGCATAACCGCTGCTCACCCCAGCAGGTGCTGCGTTATCTCAGTAAGCTATCCGGCCCTTTTCTTGATCGTTTTGATCTTTCGCTGGAGGTGCCGCTACTCCCCAGCGGCATGCTCAGCGGTCAGCGCGCCAAAGCGGAAGCATCTGAGCAGGTTCGTCATCGGGTGGTCGCAGCACGTGACATTCAGCTGACCCGTGCAGGAAAAATAAATGCGCATTTAAACAATGCAGAGATTATGCGCTGGTGTCAGCCTGCTAAAGAGGATGCGGAGTGGCTGGAGTCAGTGCTGGAGAAACTGGGTTTATCTGTACGGGCATGGCAGCGGATTTTAAAAGTGGCGCGTACCCTGGCCGATCTGGCTGGGGAAACAGACATCACCCGGCATCATCTGCAGGAAGCGGTCAGCTATCGCACGATAGATCGATTAATGATCCATCTGCATAACAGCCTGCAATAAAAAAGGGGCTTTCGCCCCTTCTCTGTTAATCGTCGCTGTCGGTGAAGTCTTCAACGGTGTCCATCTGCGGTTTACCGCCAGACAGCGTATGGAAACGTTTAGGACGCTTAATGCGGGTCATATACTTAGACCATACACGTTCAGCTTCCGTTTGCGGCTCACGCACGCCACGACACACTTCAATAAACAAACGTTCTTCTTCGGTTGCAGGCTCACGCTTTGATAAATCCAGCTCATTAAAGGCAAAACCGTGGCGTTCAAGAAGCTGAGCTTCTTTAATAGTAAAGTCACCGTGGCGTGAGAAACCACGCGGGTAATGTTTGTTATCAAAGAAACGATTCTCTGTTGAGAAGCTTTCCGCCATGTTACACGCTCCTGATTTTCTAATGCCGTGCTGTTAATGGCGCGGAGTATTAGATAGGCTTGACAGAGTGTAAAACAAAACATTTAAATCTATACGACAAACATTTTTTGGGAGAACGCTGTGGATACGGAATTACTGAAAACTTTCCTGGAAGTGAGCAGAACTCGCCATTTCGGGCGTGCTGCAGAAGCACTTTACCTCACGCAATCTGCTGTCAGTTTTCGCATCCGTCAGTTAGAGAATCAGCTTGGCGTTAACCTTTTTACACGGCATCGCAATAACATACGTCTGACGGCGGCCGGAGAGCGACTGCTCCCCTATGCTGAAAGCCTGATGAGCACCTGGATGATGGCGAAGAAGGAGGTCTCTCACACTCAGCAGCATCATGAGCTTTCAATAGGTGCCAGTGCATCACTATGGGAGGCTTATCTGACGCCATGGCTACAGACGCTCTACGAGAATCGGGAGAGCCTGCACTTAGAAGCGCGCGTGGCACAACGACATCTGCTGGTTAAGCAACTCCATGAGCGCCAGCTGGATCTGTTGATTACCACTGAAGCACCTAAGATGGATGAGTTAACCAGTCAGCAGATTGGTCATATTTCACTGGCGCTTTTCTGCGCCCGGCAGAGCGAGAAGCGTGAAAAATATGATTATATCAAGCTGGAATGGGGAGCAGATTTTCATCAGCATCAGAGCTATCTCTCCGGAGCTGATGATGTACCGGTACTGACCACCACGTCGGCACATGTCACCCGTGAACTGCTGCATACCACCGGAGCGTGCGCATTTCTGCCGGACTTTTGGCAGAGTGTGTACAGTGAGTTGATGGTGATTCCGGATACGCCCGTCGCCGTGCGTCCGCTCTATGCTGTCTGGTTGCAGAACAGCGATCAGCAGGCACATATCCGTCAGTTGCTTAAATTCCCGATTCTGGTCAGGCAAAATAGCTGAATTTGCAGGCAGGACAGTAGGCAGGGAAGATCAGAAGCCAGTTAGATTTAGCTGGTTTTTCTTTTTTGCTTTTTTAAAGGCAAAAAAAATCCTTTGCCGAAGCAAAGGATCGTTTTCTGGCAGGGGCGGAGGGACTCGAACCCCCAACACCCGGTTTTGGAGACCGGTGCTCTACCAATTGAACTACGCCCCTAATAGGGTGGCGGAACGGACGGGGCTCGAACCCGCGACCCCCTGCGTGACAGGCAGGTATTCTAACCAACTGAACTACCGCTCCACCGATTCTTTCACAGCTGTCAGCAACTGGCTGATGGCCGTCTGTTCCTGTTATTTTCCTTGTCAGGGGAAAAGGAACGAATTTGATGCCTGGCAGTTCCCTACTCTCGCATGGGGAGACCCCACACTACCATCGGCGCTACGGCGTTTCACTTCTGAGTTCGGCATGGGGTCAGGTGGGACCACCGCGCTAAAGCCGCCAGGCAAATTCTTTGTGCTCTGTCCTGTGTCTTTTGTGCTGATGCTGCGTTGGCCGCCCTCGCGCTACTCCGTCACATACTTCAGTATGCTCCTTCGTATCGCCCGGTTGCCGCCTTGCCTCAGCGCAAAATCCTTCGGACTTCAGTCCGCAGGACACAACTGTATCCGGTTAACAAGCTGAAAACCTGTCTCTCAAAAACGCCTCTGGCGTTGTAAGGTTAAGCCTCACGGGTCATTAGTACCGGTTAGCTCAACGCATCGCTGCGCTTACACACCCGGCCTATCAACGTCGTAGTCTTCAACGTCCCTTCAGGACTCTCAAGGAGTCAGGGAGAACTCATCTCGGGGCAAGTTTCGTGCTTAGATGCTTTCAGCACTTATCTTTTCCGCACTTAGCTACCGGGCAATGCCATTGGCATGACAACCCGAACACCAGTGGTGCGTTCACTCCGGTCCTCTCGTACTAGGAGCAACCCCCCTCAATTCTCCAGCGCCCACGGCAGATAGGGACCGAACTGTCTCACGACGTTCTAAACCCAGCTCGCGTACCACTTTAAACGGCGAACAGCCGTACCCTTGGGACCTACTTCAGCCCCAGGATGTGATGAGCCGACATCGAGGTGCCAAACACCGCCGTCGATATGAACTCTTGGGCGGTATCAGCCTGTTATCCCCGGAGTACCTTTTATCCGTTGAGCGATGGCCCTTCCATTCAGAACCACCGGATCACTATGACCTGCTTTCGCACCTGCTCGAGCCGTCACTCTCGCAGTCAAGCCAGCTTATGCCATTGCACTAACCTCACGATGTCCGACCGTGATTAGCTGACCTTCGTGCTCCTCCGTTACTCTTTAGGAGGAGACCGCCCCAGTCAAACTACCCACCAGACACTGTCCGCAGCCCGGATTACGGGCCTACGTTAGAACATCAAACATTAAAGGGTGGTATTTCAAGGTTGGCTCCACGCAGACTGGCGTCCGCGCTTCAAAGCCTCCCACCTATCCTACACATCAAGGCTCAATGTTCAGTGTCAAGCTGTAGTAAAGGTTCACGGGGTCTTTCCGTCTTGCCGCGGGTACACTGCATCTTCACAGCGAGTTCAATTTCACTGAGTCTCGGGTGGAGACAGCCTGGCCATCATTACGCCATTCGTGCAGGTCGGAACTTACCCGACAAGGAATTTCGCTACCTTAGGACCGTTATAGTTACGGCCGCCGTTTACCGGGGCTTCGATCAAGAGCTTCTCCTTGCGGATAACCCCATCAATTAACCTTCCGGCACCGGGCAGGCGTCACACCGTATACGTCCACTTTCGTGTTTGCACAGTGCTGTGTTTTTAATAAACAGTTGCAGCCAGCTGGTATCTTCGACTGGCTTCGGCTCGGGGAGCAGGTCCCTCCACCTACGCGCCAGCGTGCCTTCTCCCGAAGTTACGGCACCATTTTGCCTAGTTCCTTCACCCGAGTTCTCTCAAGCGCCTTGGTATTCTCTACCTGACCACCTGTGTCGGTTTGGGGTACGATTCTGTGTTACCTGATGCTTAGAGGCTTTTCCTGGAAGCTGGGCATTTATCACTTCAGCACCGTAGTGCCTCGTCGTCACGCCTCAGCGTTAATAAGGGACCGGATTTACCTGGACCCTCCGCCTACACGCTTAAACCGGGACAACCGTCGCCCGGCCGATATAGCCTTCTCCGTCCCCCCTTCGCAGTAACACCGAGTACAGGAATATTAACCTGTTTCCCATCGACTACGCCTTTCGGCCTCGCCTTAGGGGTCGACTCACCCTGCTCCGATTAACGTTGAACAGGAACCCTTGGTCTTCCGGCGAGCGGGCTTTTCACCCGCTTTATCGTTACTTATGTCAGCATTCGCACTTCTGATACCTCCAGCATGCCTCACAGCACACCTTCGACGGCTTACAGAACGCTCCCCTACCCAACAACGCCTAAGCGTCGCTGCCGCAGCTTCGGTGCATGGTTTAGCCCCGTTACATCTTCCGCGCAGGCCGACTCGACCAGTGAGCTATTACGCTTTCTTTAAATGATGGCTGCTTCTAAGCCAACATCCTGGCTGTCTGTGCCTTCCCACATCGTTTCCCACTTAACCATGACTTTGGGACCTTAGCTGGCGGTCTGGGTTGTTTCCCTCTTCACGACGGACGTTAGCACCCGCCGTGTGTCTCCCGTGATAACATTCTTCGGTATTCGCAGTTTGCATCGGGTTGGTAAGCCGGGATGGCCCCCTAGCCGAAACAGTGCTCTACCCCCGAAGATGAGTTCACGAGGCGCTACCTAAATAGCTTTCGGGGAGAACCAGCTATCTCCCGGTTTGATTGGCCTTTCACCCCCAGCCACAGGTCATCCGCTAATTTTTCAACATTAGTCGGTTCGGTCCTCCAGTTAGTGTTACCCAACCTTCAACCTGCCCATGGCTAGATCACCGGGTTTCGGGTCTATACCCTGCAACTTAACGCCCAGTTAAGACTCGGTTTCCCTGCGGCTCCCCTATACGGTTAACCTTGCTACAGAATATAAGTCGCTGACCCATTATACAAAAGGTACGCAGTCACCCCCATAAAGAAGGCTCCCACTGCTTGTACGTACACGGTTTCAGGTTCTGTTTCACTCCCCTCGCCGGGGTTCTTTTCGCCTTTCCCTCACGGTACTGGTTCACTATCGGTCAGTCAGGAGTATTTAGCCTTGGAGGATGGTCCCCCCATATTCAGACAGGATACCACGTGTCCCGCCTTACTCATCGAGCTCACAGCATGTGTGTTTTTGTGTACGGGAGTATCACCCTGTACCCTGCGACTTTCCAGACGCTTCCACTAACACACAAACTGATTCAGGCTCTGGGCTGCTCCCCGTTCGCTCGCCGCTACTGGGGGAATCTCGGTTGATTTCTTTTCCTCGGGGTACTTAGATGTTTCAGTTCCCCCGGTTCGCCTTGCAGCACTATGTATTCATGCTGCAATGATGCACAGAGTGCACCGGGTTTCCCCATTCGGACATCGACGGCTGTAGCGGTTCATATCACCTTACCGTCGCTTTACGCAGATTAGCACGTCCTTCATCGCCTCTGACTGCCTGGGCATCCACCGTGTACGCTTAGTCGCTTAACCTCACAACCCACAGGCGTTTTACAACGCTGCGTGCTGCAAGCATTTGAGAGACTCGAACACATCGCCAAGTCATTCCTTATTACGGAGGAATGACGCGCTGCGTCGTTTCAATTTTCAGCTTGTTCCGGATTGTTAAAGAGCATAATACGTCGCAGCACACCGTCGCCGGTATGCTCTGAGGTATTTCAGAAAAAAACAGATAAACGGTATGGTGGAGCTAAGCGGGATCGAACCGCTGACCTCCTGCGTGCAAGGCAGGCGCTCTCCCAGCTGAGCTATAGCCCCATACAGTTACTGCAGAGACCACTACTACCACTCAACCGAGTACACTTCGTGAGAAATGTAATTCGTGCTCAGGCGAGGCATGTTTCCGCGAAGCATAGTGAACTATGCGAGCCGGAGACATAACGCAGCGTGAGTGCGAATTTGGTAGGCCTGAGTGGACTTGAACCACCGACCTCACCCTTATCAGGGGTGCGCTCTAACCACCTGAGCTACAAGCCTGTAGAGGTTTCTTCTGCTCGTTACTTTTTATCAGACAATCTGTGTGGACACTGCGCGGGAAGGTATCTTCAGGTAAGGAGGTGATCCAACCGCAGGTTCCCCTACGGTTACCTTGTTACGACTTCACCCCAGTCATGAATCACAAAGTGGTAAGCGCCCTCCCGAAGGTTAAGCTACCTACTTCTTTTGCAACCCACTCCCATGGTGTGACGGGCGGTGTGTACAAGGCCCGGGAACGTATTCACCGTGGCATTCTGATCCACGATTACTAGCGATTCCGACTTCACGGAGTCGAGTTGCAGACTCCGATCCGGACTACGACGCACTTTGTGAGGTCCGCTTGCTCTCGCGAGGTCGCTTCTCTTTGTATGCGCCATTGTAGCACGTGTGTAGCCCTACTCGTAAGGGCCATGATGACTTGACGTCATCCCCACCTTCCTCCGGTTTATCACCGGCAGTCTCCTTTGAGTTCCCGACCGAATCGCTGGCAACAAAGGATAAGGGTTGCGCTCGTTGCGGGACTTAACCCAACATTTCACAACACGAGCTGACGACAGCCATGCAGCACCTGTCTCACGGTTCCCGAAGGCACTAAGGCATCTCTGCCAAATTCCGTGGATGTCAAGAGTAGGTAAGGTTCTTCGCGTTGCATCGAATTAAACCACATGCTCCACCGCTTGTGCGGGCCCCCGTCAATTCATTTGAGTTTTAACCTTGCGGCCGTACTCCCCAGGCGGTCGACTTAACGCGTTAGCTCCGGAAGCCACTCCTCAAGGGAACAACCTCCAAGTCGACATCGTTTACGGCGTGGACTACCAGGGTATCTAATCCTGTTTGCTCCCCACGCTTTCGCACCTGAGCGTCAGTCTTTGTCCAGGGGGCCGCCTTCGCCACCGGTATTCCTCCAGATCTCTACGCATTTCACCGCTACACCTGGAATTCTACCCCCCTCTACAAGACTCAAGCCTGCCAGTTTCAAATGCAGTTCCCAGGTTAAGCCCGGGGATTTCACATCTGACTTAACAGACCGCCTGCGTGCGCTTTACGCCCAGTAATTCCGATTAACGCTTGCACCCTCCGTATTACCGCGGCTGCTGGCACGGAGTTAGCCGGTGCTTCTTCTGCGGGTAACGTCAATCGACGCGGTTATTAACCGCATCGCCTTCCTCCCCGCTGAAAGTACTTTACAACCCGAAGGCCTTCTTCATACACGCGGCATGGCTGCATCAGGCTTGCGCCCATTGTGCAATATTCCCCACTGCTGCCTCCCGTAGGAGTCTGGACCGTGTCTCAGTTCCAGTGTGGCTGGTCATCCTCTCAGACCAGCTAGGGATCGTCGCCTAGGTGGGCCATTACCCCGCCTACTAGCTAATCCCATCTGGGTTCATCCGATAGTGAGAGGCCCGAAGGTCCCCCTCTTTGGTCTTGCGACGTTATGCGGTATTAGCCACCGTTTCCAGTGGTTATCCCCCTCTATCGGGCAGATCCCCAGACATTACTCACCCGTCCGCCACTCGTCACCCGAGAGCAAGCTCTCTGTGCTACCGTCCGACTTGCATGTGTTAGGCCTGCCGCCAGCGTTCAATCTGAGCCATGATCAAACTCTTCAATTTAAGTTTGATTTGCTTAAACAAGTTAAGCGGTGCTCATCTGTAAAACGTCATAATGAATTTCATTATGTGTTCACTCGTGAGGCTTGATATTTTTTACGTCCGGAGACGCTGATATCAATCCTGCGAGTGCCCACACAGATTGTCTGATAAATTGTTAAAGAGCATGCCGCGATTTACTGCGGCGCGGGCTGCGTATATTACGCTTTCCGCATTGTCAGTCAAGCATTTATTTTCGCTTAACTCACTGGTTCGTATGATTTCGAACCTACTCAACCCGGCGCTTCGTAAGCCGTTGTGCCGTGTCAGTGGAGGCGCATTATAGGGAGTTCTCGGAGGGTGACAAGTGCTAATTTCAAATAAAATTCCGAGTGCTGATTTTTTCAGCTAAAAGCCGCTAAAGCGCCAGTTTTTCCAGCAACGGGAAGCCATAACGCCGTAAAACGGGTGATAATTGTACCGCTTCGCCATCCAGCTCCGTACAAAATGCAACGTTCTGCTGCGATGAATGCACTTCAGGTGCTTCATGCTCCAGCAGCCAGGCTGTGCGTCGTGCAATTGCCGCACCGGAATCAATCAGACGCGTCCCTTCCGGTAACACCTGCTGCAACTCTTCGCGCAGTAAAGGAAAGTGCGTACAGCCTAAAACGACCGTGTCCGGTGGTTCCGCCATCCGCAGCCACGGCTGAACAATACGGCGCACCTCATCCAGAGCAACTTCCGCACCATGGAGCTTCGCTTCTGCCAGTTCAACCAGCTCCGCTGATCCCAGCATCTCTATCTTGCAGGAACCGGCAAACTGCGACACCAGCTCATGGGTATAAGGACGGCGCACCGTGGCACGCGTCGCCAGCAAGCCCACTACACCATTTCGCGTCAGGCGCGCGGCCGGTTTAATCGCCGGAACCACCCCCACGACAGGAAAGGCAAAACGTTTACGTAAAGCGGGCAATGAAACGGTGCTGGCCGTATTACAGGCGATGATCACTAACGAGAGAGGATAGCTGCGGGTAATGGCCTCAACGATAGCGACCACCCGATCCACAATGAAAGTCTCGCTTTTCTCACCGTAAGGGAAGCCAGCGTTATCGAAGGCGTAGAGATAATGAAGATCCGGCAACAGCTGACGGACCTCATCATAGACAGAAAGCCCACCGACGCCGGAATCAAACACCAGCACGGTGGGACGCAAATCAGAAGTTATAGCTGCCGCTGAGGTAATACTCTCGTCCTGGTGTCTGATAGCCATACACTGTCTCGTAATCTTTATCGAACAGGTTGGCAATTCTACCACGAACCGTGAGTTGTGAAGTGACAGGATATGAGACGGCGAGATCCCACAGGCTGACGCCACCTAACTTCACGCGACGGCTGGGAGAGCTGTTAAAGTCAGTATCATAACGGTCACCCAGATAATGGTAGGTAACTGACCAGTCAAACTCATACAGCGTCCAGTCGAGCTGATATTTCACCTGCTGCTTAGCCCGGCGTACGAGCGGCTGATCGGTGCTGCCATCCCGTGCGTCGACATAATCATAAGAGAGCTGATGCGCCAGCGGCCCGGTGTCGAATCCTGCGGTCGCTTCAACGCCTTTAATGCGGGCCTGCTTAATGTTGTAGTAACGGAAAGTCGCCGGATCAGCATCAATCAGATTATCGATGTCGTTGCGATAGCCCGAAACACGCCAGTTCACCGGTCCGCTCAGCCCTTCAAAGCCGCCTTCCCACTGCTTACTTTTTTCAGGATCGAGGTCGCGATTGCCATAAAACGGGCTGTAAACCTGCGACAGATTAGGTGCTTTAAAAGCGGTGCCATAAGAGGCGAACGCACGGTAGCCGGAGATAAACTCCCATGAGGCCGCCGTCTGCCAGGTGTTATGCCAGCCAAACTGATTGTTGTCGTCACCGCGTACCGCACCTTCAAGGGTGACGCTGCCAAACTGCTGCTGGCCGGTCAGGTAGAGACCGGTATTACGCTGCTCATAGCCATCTGACAAATAGTTCGTGCCCGGCTCGGTCGTCTCTTTCTGCCAGTCGACACCCGCGCTGATCGCCCCCTGCCCCACCTGCACGGTGTTGCCCCACTGCAGATTGTACTGGGTGACATCATCAAAGGTGGACGCGGCACCGTAGCGGCCATTGCGCGGATCGTAGTTGATGTCTTTGGTATGGCCATAACTGGCGATGAGCTGGGTAGAGTAGAAGTCACGATTGAAGCGTAACCCGGTGTCCCAGGTCTGGCTGTAGAGCTGGCGGGTATCCGCCAGCCCGATAATATTGAAATTATTATCATAGGTGTATGAACCGTCGTAGGCGGTGCGGTTATCAAACCCGTAGCCGCGCACAAAACCACTGAGTTCATCGCTGAACTGATGCTCAAGGTTGCCATACAGGGTTTTGCTCATGAAGCCGTCGCGATCGTGCTGCGCCGGGCCATAGTCATTGGGATAACCCGCCACCACGTCATACCCTTTGATATAGGTGTAGTTGCCTGCCAGAGTGAGCTTTGTCGCATCGCCCAGCATCTGCTGGGTTGAGCCGTCGTAGGATTGATAGCCGTTTGACCCGACGCCCGCCGTCAGCGTGGTGCCGGGTTGCGATCGGCCCGTAATGATATTCACCACGCCGCCAATCGCATCGGAACCGTAGACTGCAGAACGCGCACCGCGAATATATTCGATGCGCTGCACCAGTGACAGCGGGATCTGGCTGAGGTCAGACGAACCGGTGATGCCCGCCTGATTAAGCCGGATACCATCAATCAGGATCAGTACATGTCTCGATTCGGTGCCCCGAATAAACAGCGAACTCTGCTGCCCTAACCCGCCACTTTGCGCGACATCGACACCCGGCAGGCGGCGCATCACATCCGTCAGGCTTTTGGCCTGCCAGCGATCAATCTCATCACGTGTGACAACGGTGGTGGGTGCCAGCACACCTGAAACAGGTTCAGCAAAACGGTTGGCGGTGACTATTTGCGTATCATCATTCCCCTGAGCAAAACCGTATTGCGCCCAGAGAGAAATCGCCGTTGCGCTCAGAGCGAACAGCGATGCAGTTTTTTTTGTCATTTTTTATCGCATCCATAAGACGAAGCAGGATGCCGCAGGCCGACAATCAATAGCACGCGATGATTGTACGAGTAGCGACGTTACACCGGCAGGTCTTCGGGCTGGGAACCATAAGTGATGATGACTTCCCATCCCACAGGACAGTGTCTGCAATTGCACTCATCACGACATTCCTTACCGCTGCGCGTCAGCTCCAGATTCACACTGGATTCCCTATTAACTCGGGCTTGAGGCCGGCGTCTGCAGTCTACGGAGTGGAGATACGGAAGTCCAGACTGCCAAACATCTTCTCGCTGCAGGACTGGACATCAGCAAGTGAATGCCTACAATCGCCCGCTGGTAAGCTATTAATCAGGATTGATCATGACACCCGAACATCTCCCCATTGAAGACTATGACGCACAGCTGGCGGAAAAAGTCAGTCGTTTAGAGACGATGATGACGCCGTTTGCTGCGCCCGACGTGGAGGTGTTCCGTTCACCGGTCAGCCACTATCGGATGCGCGCCGAATTCCGCCTGTGGCACGACGGCGATGATATCTATCACATCATCTTTGATCAGCAGACACGCGAGCGGATCCGTGTTGATCAGTTCCCGGCGGCCAGCCAGCTGATCAATCAGCTGATGCCAAAGATGATCGCCGCGATCTGTGATAACCGTACCCTGCGTCATAAACTGTTCCAGATCGACTATCTTTCGACCCTGAGCAATCAGATTGTGATTTCGCTGCTCTATCACCGCAAACTGGATGATGAGTGGCAGCAGGCAGCCGCGGCGCTGCGTGATCAGCTTCGCGCGGAAGGGCTGGATGTGCAGCTGATTGGACGCGCCACCAAGACCAAAATCTGTCTGGATCGCGACTACGTTGATGAGTGTCTGCCGGTAGCGGGTCGCGAGATTATCTATCGTCAGGTCGAAAACAGTTTTACCCAGCCTAATGCGGCGATGAATATTCAGATGCTGGAGTGGGCGCTGGATGTGACGCAGGATTCACAGGGCGACCTGCTGGAACTCTACTGCGGTAATGGCAACTTCTCGCTGGCGCTGGCACGCAATTTCCGCCGCGTTCTGGCGACTGAGATCGCCAAGCCCTCTGTTGCGTCAGCACAATACAATATTGCCGTGAACCAGATTGATAACGTGCAGATCATTCGTATGGCGGCGGAAGAGTTTACCCAGGCGATGAATGGCGTGCGCAGCTTTAATCGTCTGGAAGGAATTGACCTGACCAGCTACGAATGCGAGACGATTTTTGTCGATCCGCCGCGCAGCGGACTGGATGAAGAGACGGTGAAAATGGTGCAGGCGTATCCGCGCATCCTTTATATCTCCTGCAATCCGCAGACCCTCAGCGACAATCTGCAGACGCTGGCGGAAACGCACGATGTGACGCGGCTGGCGCTGTTTGATCAGTTCCCCTATACCCACCATATGGAATGCGGTGTCCTGCTGACACGTAAAGCGTAAACAAAAACGGGAACCCTGAGGTTCCCGTTTTTTTTATCACTACTGATTACGCTTGCGCTTAAAACGCGTCGCAATCCAGAACACCAGCGCTACCATCAGAACGGTGGGAACGAAGTTGGAGCCAATATCCGGGTATTCTGCCCGCACCAGCGCGCTATAAACCAGAATCCCCAGCAGGAAAAACGCCGCTGCCAGTCCTGGCATACCGTCCGGCATATTAGTGTTGAGGTAACGCTGATGCAGACACCAGGCCGCCAGACCCAGCGCAATCAGCGGAAAAATCGAAAATGGAACAAAGGCGCTGAACAGCACAGAAAACGAGCCGTTAATTGCTAAGCCGGTAATAAAAGCCAGTACCAGTGTGCTTTTATCGCGAGTACCTGGGTGGGTCATGGACTGATCCTTACTCATTGCTCTTCGGGTTTTTCCAGGGTGGCCGCCAGTCGCTCTTGCTCCCGGCGGTACCAGTAATAAGCGCCTTTGGCGATCATACGCAGCTGTAACACCAGCCGATCCTCAAGCTTACGTCGCTGCTCAGCATCAACATCCAGTGCTTCTGCACCGGCGCTGAAAACAATGGTCACCATCGCTTCAGCCTGCGCTTCGGTAAAACTGCGCGGCATGCGATTTTCGACCTCAAGATAATCGGCCAGTTCAGCGATAAAGTGCTGAATTTCACGCGCCACGGCGGCACGAAAAGCGGCAGAGGTGCCGGAACGTTCACGCAGTAACAGGCGGAAAGCGTTGGGATTGTTGCCGATAAACTCCATAAAGGTCGACACCGACGTTTTAATGATGCTGCCGCCTTTGGCAATACGCTGGCGCGCCTGGCGCATCAGCTGTCGCAACATCAGCCCGCTTTCATCTACCATCGTCAGGCCAAGCTCATCAACATCCTTGAAATGACGATAAAAGGAGGTAGGTGCAATCCCTGCTTCACGGGCAACCTCCCGCAAACTCAGACTGGCAAAACTGCGCTCGGCGCTGAGCTGACTGAAGGCGGCTTCAATCAGTGTACGTCGTGTACGTTCTTTTTGTTGCGCTCTGACGCCCATTCTCTCTGCCTTTAGCGGTGTTAAGCAGGCACTATAACAAAATTTTCAGCGTACAGATTGGCAATCTTTGTCACCGCCTGTGAACCTCACTCTTTGTCAAAATGTGATGAAAATCGCTGATAGAATTCAGAAGTGCGCGACGAGATGTTAGAATCTCGTTGTAAAAATGTATAAATAATAGGACGTATCGGTATGCAAAAGTCTTACGATTACGATGCCATTGTGATTGGCTCAGGGCCCGGCGGTGAAGGGGCGGCGATGGGGCTGGTAAAACAGGGAGCGCGCATCGCCGTGATCGAACGCTACCACAACATCGGCGGCGGTTGTACGCACTGGGGCACCATCCCTTCTAAAGCCCTTCGCCACGCCGTCAGTCGCATTATTGAATTCAACCAAAATCCGCTCTACAGCGATCATACCCGACTGCTTCGCTCCTCTTTTGCCGACATTCTCAATCACACTGAAAACGTGATCAGCCAGCAGACAGCCATGCGTCAGGGCTTCTACGAGCGTAACCGTTGTGAACTTTATCAGGGCGATGCGCATTTTGTTGATGCCAACACCATTGAGATTGAGCAACCGGATGGCACGCGTGAGACGCTGACGGCAGAGAAGTTTGTTATCGCCTGTGGTTCACGACCTTACCATCCTGACAATGTCGACTTTACCCATCCACGCGTTTATGACTCCGACTCTATTCTCAATCTGCACCACGAACCGGGCCACGTCATTATTTATGGCGCGGGCGTGATTGGCTGTGAATATGCGTCGATTTTCCGTGGCCTGAACGTCAAAGTTGACCTGATTAACACCCGCGATCGCCTGCTGGCGTTTCTTGATCAGGAGATGTCTGACTCTCTCTCTTACCACTTCTGGAACAGCGGCGTGGTGATTCGTCACAACGAAGAGTTTGAGAAGATCGAAGGGGTGGAAGATGGCGTCATCATGCATCTGAAGTCGGGTAAGAAAGTGAAAGCCGACTGTCTGCTTTACGCCAATGGCCGTACCGGCAACACCGATTCGCTGTCGCTGGAAAATGTGGGCCTGGAAGCGGATGGTCGTGGCCTGCTGAAAGTGAACAGCATGTATCAGACGGCTCAGCCGCACATTTATGCCGTCGGAGACGTCATTGGCTATCCAAGCCTGGCCTCAGCCGCCTACGATCAGGGCCGTATTGCCGCTCAGGCGATTATCAAAGGGGAAGCGTCAGCGCACCTGATTGAAGATATCCCAACCGGGATTTACACCATTCCGGAAATCAGCTCCGTGGGTAAAACCGAGCAGCAGCTGACGGCAATGAAGGTGCCTTACGAGGTAGGCCGCGCGCAGTTCAAACATCTGGCGCGAGCGCAGATCGTTGGCATGAACGTTGGCAGCCTGAAGATTCTGTTCCATCGGGAAACCAAAGAGATTCTGGGAATTCACTGCTTTGGTGAACGTGCCGCCGAGATTATTCACATCGGTCAGGCAATCATGGAGCAGAAAAACGGTGGCAACACGATTGAGTACTTCGTGAATACCACCTTTAACTATCCGACCATGGCCGAAGCCTATCGCGTTGCGGCGTTAAACGGCTTAAACCGCCTGTTTTAACGCGGCGTCGAAATAGTGCTGCATGTGGGTTTTAATCGCCTCTGCCAGCTGTTCATAACGGCTGCGCAGAGGTGAACCCGGTCGATAGACCAGCGCAATTGTACGCTGTGGCACCGGTTTGTAGCAGGTGAGATAGCAGACGCCATCGCGGATACGCTCCGGTGGGACTGCCAGCGCCGGTAGCAACGTAATCCCGCTGCCTGCCGCCACCATATTGCGCAGCGTCTCAAGACTGGTCGCGCGGAAATGGGTATCTTCATCGGCGCCCGCCTCAAAGCAGAACCCCATCGCCTGGTCACGCAGACAGTGCCCATCTTCCAGCATCAGCAGCTTCTCGCCTGCCAGATCGGACATAGGTACCCGGTCGCGATCGCACCAGGGATGATCGGCATAGACTGCCAGCTTCATCGGCTCATCAAACAACGGCACTTCGATAAAGGCCTGGCTCTCTTTGACCAGCGCGATAATCGCGCAGTCCAGCTTGCCGCTATCGAGCTGTGCCAGCAGTTGCTGCGTCTGCGCTTCGTGCAGATACATCTCCAGTTTCGGGAATGTCTGGTGCAGCGTCGGGATAATCTGTGGCAATAAGTAGGGCGCGGTAGTCGGGATGAGGCCGATATGCAGCGGACCTGACATCGCTTCCCCTTGCTGACTGGCCATCTCTTTCAGCACTTTCACTTCACGCAGCACCGTACGCGCCTGATCCACCAGCAGCAAACCTGCCTGGGTGAACAGCACTTTACGGCTGGTGCGCTCCAGCAGCATCACACCCAGCTCATCTTCCAGCTTACGGATCTGCCCGCTTAACGTCGGCTGACTGACATGACACGCATCCGCGGCACGGCGGAAATGACGGTGTTCAGCAAGCGAAACCAGATATTCAAGATCACGAATATTCATTATTACCCTCCAAGCCACGATAGACCGTGGCGATAGATAGAATAGCAATGAACGATTGGCCCTATCAAGGGTGGTTGGGAATAATGCGCACATCAAATGGAACGCGGTATGTCAGGAGAAAAAAATGTTTGCAAGTCAGGAAGGTAAAGCTATTCCGTCAGTGACTTTTCACACACGTCAGGGCGATCGCTGGGTCGATGTCACCACTGAAGCGCTGTTTAAAGACAAAACGGTCATCGTTTTTTCACTGCCGGGCGCATTCACACCGACCTGCTCCTCCAGCCATCTGCCGCGTTACAACGAATTAGCGGGTCTGTTTGCCCAGCAGGGTGTGGACAGCATTCTGTGCGTCTCGGTGAATGACACGTTTGTGATGAACGCCTGGAAAGCAGAACAGCGCGCAGACAACATTACCTTTATTCCTGATGGCAACGGCGAGTTTACCCGCGGCATGGAGATGCTGGTTGAGAAAGCCGATCTCGGCTTTGGCCCACGTTCATGGCGCTACTCGATGCTGGTGCGTAACGGCGTGGTAGAGAAAATGTTTGTTGAGCCAAACAAGCCAGGCGACCCATTTGAGGTCTCTGATGCCGACACCATGCTGCGCTATCTGGCGCCCGAGTGTAAAGCTCAGGAGTCGGTCTCAATCTTCACTAAACCTGGCTGCACCTTCTGCACCCAGGCAAAACAGATGCTGATGGATCATGGTATTCAGTACGAAGAGATCGTGCTGGGACAGGATGCAACAACCGTGAGTCTGCGCGCCGTTTCAGGCCGGGCGACGGTACCGCAGATCTTCATGGGAGGTCGTCACATTGGCGGCAGTGAGGATCTGCAGCAATATCTGCTGTCAGCGTAAGAGAATCTGAGCGTCGGCCGGGAGAGCAGGCGCTTTGATGATGTGCCTATAAAAATGAGTAATTCTGAAGCTAGAGGTTGGCGGGCATTTAATGTGCCCGCTTTTTTTTACCTGTTAATTACGCCAGACGCTGCTTTGCGTCACCGATGGCACGCGCAACCTGCTGTGGCGAGACGCCGCCCTGCGCATTACGCTTATCCAGACAGGATTGCAGCGCCAGAATGGGATAGACATCCTCGCCAATCACCGCACTGAACTCCTGCAGCTGTGCCAGCGACAGCGCTTCCAGCGCCACGCCCTGCCCGATGGCGGCAACCACTACTTCCCCGACGATATGGTGTGCTTCACGGAACGGCACGCCTTTGGCGACCAGATAGTCAGCCAGTTCAGTGGAGTTTGCGTAACCCTGTTCAGCCGCTTCCTGGCAGCGCGGGCGTTTAACCTGCAGGCCATCCAGCACCAGAACTGACATATGCAGACAGTCGAGCCAGGTGTCGAGCGCGTCAAACACCCCCTCTTTGTCTTCCTGCATATCTTTGTTGTAGGCCAGCGGCAGACCTTTCAGCGTCATCATCATGCCGGTCAGCGCGCCCTGCACCCGGCCACACTTGCCGCGAATCAGCTCCAGCGCATCCGGGTTTTTCTTCTGCGGCATCAGCGATGAGCCGGAGGTCACTTTATCTGACAGTTCTATAAAGCCCGCTTCACCGGTATTGAAGAAGATCATATCTTCGGCGAAGCGCGACAGATGCACCATGCCGATGGCAGCGTCAGAAAGCAGCTCCAGCACGTGATCGCGGTCTGATACGGTATCCAGACTGTTGCGCGTGGCAGAAGCAAAGCCCAGCCAGCCTGCCAGCTGCTGACGATCGATCTCATACGCGGTACCGGCCAGTGCGCCACAGCCCAGCGGGCTGACATCGAGCCGCTTCAGCGTATCCTGCAGACGGCTCTCGTCACGCGCCAGCATTTCAACGTAGGCCAGGCACCAGTGCGCAAACGTCACCGGCTGCGCACGCTGCAGATGCGTGTAGCCCGGCATCACCGCATCCTGATTGGCTTCAGCGGTGACCACCAGCGCCTGCTGCAGATCACGGGTGGCACCCAGCAGCGCCTCAATCTGCACCTTGCACCACAGCTTGAGATCGGTCGCGACCTGATCGTTACGGCTACGTCCGGTGTGCAGTTTTTTGCCCAGCGCGCCCACCTTGTCGATCAGCTGGCCTTCAACCCAGCTGTGGATATCTTCGGCGTCGCTCTGCAGAATCTGCTCAGGATCCTCACGGACTTCATCCAGTAACGTATTCAGGGCCGCTTCCAGCTGCTGCTGCTCATCCTGAGTCAGGACATTTACCGTCACCAGCGCTTTGGACCAGGCAACAGAGCCAATAATGTCCTGCTCTGCCAGGCGGTAATCGAAGCGCAGCGAGTCATTGAACTGTTTAAAACGTTGATCCGCTGCCTGAGTAAACCGTCCACCCCAAAGTGCCATGTGAAAACTCCTCTGAATCGTTAAACAAGGGGCGGCATAAATGCCGCCCCTGAAATGAAACTGTGAGGCGAGGCGCACCTCGCCTGAAAATTACTTCTTCTGCTCGTTCAGGGCGCGGATACGCGAAGAGAGCGAGAACAGACGGATAAAGCCGCCCGCATGACGGTGATCGTACACTTCATCTTCACCAAAGGTGGCGAACTCTTCCGAGTAGAGGCTGTTCGCGGAACGCTTCTGGGTGGCTGTCGCCTGGCCTTTGTAGAGCTGCAGTACCACTTCACCGTTAACCCCTTCCGCCAGCGATTCGGCAGCGGCCTGAATCGACTTACGCAGCGGGGCGAACCAGCGGCCGTCATAAACTACATAGGACATCTCGTGGCCGAGCTGCTCACGCCATTTGAAGCTATCGCGATCCAGCACCAGCTGCTCAACCGCACGCAGCGCATTGACCATGATGGTGCCGCCAGGGGTTTCGTAGCAGCCGCGCGATTTAATCCCTACCAGACGGTTTTCAACGATATCGATACGGCCGACGCCATGTTTTGCGCCCAGCACGTTAAGTTTTTCCAGGCACTGGAACGGACTCAGTTTTTCACCGTTAACCGCCACAACCCGACCTTTTTCCACGGTCACGGTCACTTCTTCAGGCTGGTCAGGCGCTTCCAGCGGATCGACAGTCCAGACCCAGCAATCTTTATTCGGTGCATTGGCCGGGCTTTCCAGCACGCCACCTTCGGTGGAGATGTGCCAGGCGTTTTCGTCGCGGCTGTAGATTTTCTCCAGTGACGCGGTGGTCGGAATGTTGCGCTCTTTCAGGTAGTCCAGCAGCGCTTCACGTGAACGCAGGTTCCATTCACGCCACGGAGCCACCACTTTCAGCTGCGGTGCCAGCGCGGTGTAGGTGGTTTCGAAACGCACCTGGTCATTCCCTTTACCGGTAGCGCCGTGACACAGCGCATCCGCACCCACTTTCAGCGCCAGCTCAACCTGTGCTTTAGCGATGATAGGACGCGCCATTGAAGTGCCCAGCAGATAAGTGCCTTCATAGAGGGCGCCAGTCTGCAGCACCGGATAGACATAGTCGCTGATGAACTCTTCACGCAGGTCAACCACGTGGCATTCAGATGCGCCGGACTGCAGGGCTTTCTTCTCTACACCTTCCAGATCGCCGCGCTCCTGACCGATATCTGCGACAAAAGCGACGACTTCACAGCCGCCGTAGTTCTCTTTCAGCCATGGAATGATGGCCGAAGTATCAAGACCACCGGAGTAAGCCAGAACGATTTTTTTGATGTTTTGCGTTTGCATTTCGTAATCCTTGAATCAGAGTCGTTAAGCGAGAATCCGGGTGCCAATCGACACGCCGTTAAACAGGTCAGGCAGCCGCTCAGCGTGACGCCAGCTGGCAATATCCACCGGGCGGCCCAGGGTACGCGCTGCATCAAGCGCAGCGTGCACTTTCACAATCATGCCGTCGGTAATAATGCCCTGGGTAATCAGCTGCTCAGCTTTGTCGGCGGTCATCTCTTCGATGCGCTGACCTTTGCCGTCGAGAATACCACTGACGTCTGACAACAGGACCAGATCAGCGCCCAGCGTCGAGGCCAGTGCGGTCGCCGCCTGGTCAGCGTTGACGTTCATCAGGTCGCCGCTGTCAGTTATACCAATTGAGCTCACCACCGGCATATAGCCGGCCGCCAGCAGGGTGTTCAGCAATGCCGGATCGCCCGGCATTGCGTGGCCAACGTGGCCGAGTTCTTCATCAAACGGTGTGACATTCACGATGCCCGCATCGCCCAGGCAGAGGCCTACCGCGTTGATGCCCGATTTTTTTGCCCAGGCCAGCAGCGTTTTATTCGCGGTTCCCGCCAGCGCACCGGTAATAATGTCGATCTGATCGGCTGGCGTGACACGCAGGCCATTTTTCTTCTTCACCGGCAGCGCCAGCTTTTTCATCAGTTCATCCACCAGGCAACCGCCGCCGTGGACAATAATCAGCGGACGCTGATGGGCGCTACGGTAGGTCAGCAGCGCTTCAAACAGGCGGGCCAGCGCTTCTTCGCTGTCTAACAACACACCGCCCAGCTTGATAATCAATGGATTGGTCATGGTATATTTGTCCGTTAAATCAGTGACTGCGTTTCAGGGAAGCCGAACCGGATGTTCAGGCACTGTACCGCCTGCGATGCCGCGCCTTTCAGCAGATTATCTTCGGCTGCCACGACAATCAGATGCTCGCCCTGCACTTCAAAACCGATATCGCAGTAAGGCAGACCTACAACGGCTTTCAGCGCCGGTACGCCCTGTTCGTAGAGCCGCACCAGTGGCTTGTTGTCATAGGCGCGATGGAAAACTGCGGCGATATCTTCACGGCTGACACCCGCTTTCAGACGGCAGGTAATCGTCGCCAGGATACCGCGCGGGAAGTTACCCAGATGCGGAGTGAAGATCACCGGCGTACCAAGGTGCGCGACGATTTCCGGGTGATGACGATGATTGAACAGGCCGTAAGGCTGCAGGCTCACTTCGCAGAAGCTGGTGCCGACATTGGCTTTACGTCCGGCACCGCTCACGCCGCTGGTGGCGTTGATTACCGGCCACTGCGCCTCGTTTAACAGTCCGGCATCCACCAGGGGCTTCAGCGCCAGCTGCGCAGCGGTCGGGTAACAACCTGGCACAGCCACCAGCTGCGCCTGCTGGATTTTCTCATGCTGATATTCGGCAAGGCCGTAAACGGCTTTGTCCAGCCAGTCGCCATGCTGATGGGTGAAGCCATAAAAGCGGGTATAAAAATCAGCGTCATTCACGCGGAACGCACCCGACAGGTCGAACACCACACAGCCAGCCTTGAGAAATTCCGGCGCCAGATCGTGGCTGACTTCGTGGGCCGTCGCCAGGAACACCACATCCACCTTGTCTGCCCACTCGGCCGCGCTGCTCAGCGGCTGCAGCGGCAAATCCACCACACCTTTCAGCTGCGGATGGAGATCGGAGAGGCGCTTGCCGGCATCAGGGCTTTGCGCCGAAACCGCCAAAGCGGTTATGTTGATATGTGGATGGCGATTCAGGAAGGTGGCAAGCTCTGTACCAGCATAACCACTGGCACCAACGATCAGCGTATTCAACATCAGGCTGTAACCCTTTTTACAGTCGCACGTTCCGGGTCGCGGCCTTGCCCCGTTACCCGCCCTGTCATCTGCAGTGATTTAAGGTTCCCTTGCAGAGGACGTTAATGTATTTTTATTCACTATTACTGCATGAATATGGATACATCCTAACCCAAGGACCGCCAACAGTGAAGACAAAATTACCGCCTTTTATTGAACTGTACCGCCAGTTAATCGCCACACCGTCGATCAGCGCAACCGATGCCGCACTGGATCAGAGTAATGAAACTTTAATCAATTTGCTGGCCGGCTGGTTCCGCGACCTCGGCTTCAGCGTTGAAGTGCAGCCGGTGCCCGGCACCCGCAATAAATTTAATATGCTGGCGCGTACCGGAAGCGGTGCGGGCGGCCTGCTGCTAGCAGGTCATACCGATACCGTTCCTTTTGACGATGGCCGCTGGACACGCGATCCCTTTACCCTGACCGAGCACGACAACAAGCTCTATGGCCTGGGCACGGCAGACATGAAAGGCTTCTTCGCCTTTATTCTCGATACGCTGCGCGATGTGGATGTCAGCACGCTGAGCAAGCCGCTCTATATCCTCGCTACGGCCGATGAAGAGACCACCATGGCTGGCGCCAAATATTTTTCTGAATCGACGCAGCTGCGTCCCGACTGCGCCATCATCGGTGAACCAACCTCACTTAAACCGGTGCGTGCGCACAAAGGTCACCTGTCGAATGTGATCCGTATCGAGGGAAAATCGGGCCACTCCAGCGATCCCGCACGTGGCGTTAACGCCATTGAACTGATGCATGAGTCGATCACCCATCTGATGCAACTGCGCAATACGCTGCAGGAGCGTTATCACCATGACGGCTTTGCCATCCCCTATCCCACCATGAATTTCGGCCATATTCATGGCGGTGACGCCGCTAACCGTATCTGCGCCTGCTGTGAACTGCATATGGATATCCGTCCGCTGCCGGGTCTGTCGCTGAACGATCTCGATGGGCTACTGAACGAGGCGCTGGCACCGGTCAGTGCGCGCTGGCCGGGCCGTGTCACGGTGGCTGAACTGCATCCGCCGATTCCTGGCTACGAATGTCCGGCAGATCATGAACTGGTCAGTGTGGTCGAGAAATTGCTGGGTATACCCACTGAGGTGGTGAACTACTGCACCGAAGCGCCTTTTATTCAGCAGCTCTGCCCAACGCTGGTACTGGGCCCGGGGTCGATTGAGCAGGCACATCAGCCAGACGAATTTATTGATACTGCATTTATTAAGCCGACAAGGGCGCTTATCAGTCAAGTTGTGCAGCATTTTTGCCACTGATTAACAGCAAATGGGGCATTTCACTGCATTAACAGTAAAATGCCCCTTCATTCTGCGGGATTTAGCAATAAGAATAACTTATCCCGCTTTGTTCCCGATAAATTCTACGAATTTCCGTTATTTAGCCACATCTTCAGCACACTTTAACGCATTTGACGAACGCAACATTACGTGGCTAGATAAAAGACGATGTTATGCCCACCGGGTGATTATCCAGAGCGTTTCAGAATGTGGACAGGCGGCAACGGAGCCGGTTCCCTGTAGATTAGGGGGAACATGGCGTTGCTGATTTTTCTGCTGCCTGAAAGGTCGGGTGTAGAAGTTTTTCAAGACGATAAGGGTGTCAGGGTCCAATGAACGAACAATATTCCGCAATGCGAAGTAATGTCAGTATGCTCGGCAAACTGCTCGGGGATACGATTAAGGATGCACTGGGAGAGAACATCCTCGACCAGGTGGAAACCATCCGTAAGCTCTCCAAGTCATCCCGTGCAGGAAATGACACTCATCGTAAAGAACTGCTCAATACGCTGCAGAACCTCTCCAATGAGGAGCTTCTGCCGGTTGCACGCGCTTTTAGCCAGTTTCTGAACCTCACCAACGTGGCTGAGCAGTATCAGACCATCTCGCAAAGTGGCGAGGGTGAGAACCATCCCGAACTGCTGAAAAAGACCTTTGATACCCTGAAGCAGCAGAAAGATATCAGCGAAAGCGACATCCTTGCGGCCATTGAGTCGCTGTCGCTGGAACTGGTGCTGACGGCTCACCCGACTGAAATCACCCGCCGTACGCTGATTCACAAGCTGGTCGAAGTTAACAGCTGCCTGAAACAGCTCGATCACAGCGACGTCTCCGACTACGAACGTAACCAGATTATGCGCCGTCTGCGTCAGCTGGTGGCACAGGCGTGGCACACCGATGAGATCCGCAAATATCGTCCGACCCCTATCGACGAAGCCAAATGGGGCTTTGCCGTGGTGGAAAACAGCCTGTGGGAAGGCGTACCCGCTTTCCTGCGTGAGCTGAACGAGCAGGTAGAAGAGGCGTTCGGCATTAAGCTGCCGGTCGATTTCGTGCCGGTTCAGTTCACCTCATGGATGGGTGGCGACCGCGACGGTAACCCTAACGTTACGGCGGCGATTACCCGCCACGTTATGCAGCTGAGTCGCTGGAAAGCCACTGACCTGTTCCTGCGCGATATCGGCGTACTGATCTCTGAGTTGTCGATGTCAGAGTGCACTGAAGAGATCCGGGAACTCAGCGGCGATCCGGAAGCACTTGAACCTTATCGTATGATCCTGAAACGCCTGCGCAGCCAGTTAATGACTACCCAGTCATTCCTGGAACGCCGCCTGAAAGGTGAACGTCTGCCGCGCCCGGCCGATCTGCTGGTCTCCAACGATCAGCTGTGGGATCCGCTGTTTACCATCTATCAGTCACTGCAAAAGTGCGGCATGGGCATTATCGCCAACGGTCAGTTGCTTGATACGCTGCGCCGCGTGAAATGTTTCGGCGTGCCGCTGGTGCGTATCGATCTGCGTCAGGAGAGTACCCGTCACACCGAAGCGATTGCTGAAGTGACCCGCTATCTGGGCCTCGGCGATTATGAAAGCTGGTCCGAAGCGGACAAGCAGGCCTTCCTGATCCGTGAACTGAACTCCAAGCGTCCGCTGCTTCCTCGCAGCTGGGAACCCAGCGATGAAACGCGTGAAGTGCTGGAGACCTGTCGCGTCGCGGCTGAAGCGCCACAGGGTTCTATCGCCGCCTATGTTATTTCCATGGCGAAAACCCCTTCTGACGTGCTGGCCGTGCATCTGCTGCTGAAAGAAGCAGGCATAGGCTATGCCATGCCGGTTGCACCGCTGTTTGAAACGCTTGATGACCTGAATAACGCCAATGACGTGATGAGCCAGCTGCTGAGCATCGACTGGTATCGCGGCTTAATTCAGGGCAAACAGATGGTGATGATTGGCTATTCTGACTCGGCGAAAGACGCCGGTGTGATGGCCGCCAGCTGGGCGCAATATCAGGCACAGGATGCCCTGATTAAAACCTGTGAGAAGGCCGGGATTTCACTGACACTGTTCCACGGACGCGGCGGCAGCATTGGCCGTGGTGGCGCACCCGCCCATGCAGCGCTGCTGTCGCAACCACCAGGCAGCCTGCGCGGCGGTCTGCGCGTGACCGAACAGGGCGAGATGATCCGCTTTAAATATGGTTTACCCGCCGTCACCATCGCCAGCCTGTCGCTCTACACCGGCGCAATTCTGGAAGCGAACCTGATGCCGCCGCCGGAGCCAAAACGCGAATGGCGCGACATTATGGATCAGCTCTCCGCCGACTCCTGTGCGATGTATCGCGGTTATGTGCGTGAAAATGCTGACTTCGTGCCCTATTTCCGCTCAGCGACACCAGAGCAGGAGCTGGGTAAATTACCGCTGGGCTCACGTCCCGCCAAGCGCCGACCTACCGGCGGCGTAGAGTCGCTGCGTGCGATTCCATGGATTTTCGCCTGGACGCAGAACCGTCTGATGCTGCCTGCGTGGCTGGGTGCCGGTGCGGCCCTGCAACAGGCGATGGCCGCCGGTCATCAGGATCAGCTGGAAGCGATGTGCCGCGACTGGCCATTCTTCTCTACCCGTCTGGGTATGCTGGAGATGGTATTCTCAAAAGCGGACCTGTGGCTGGCGGAATATTACGATCAGCGTCTGGTCGAGAAATCACTCTGGCCGCTGGGCAAACAGCTGCGCGATCAGCTTGATGCGGATATCAAAGCGGTACTGACCATTGCCAATGACTCACACCTGATGGCCGATCAGCCGTGGATTGCCGAGTCAATTGCACTGCGTAACGTCTATACCGATCCGCTCAACGTACTCCAGGCCGAACTGCTGCATCGTTCGCGCGCGCGGGAAGCGAATGGCGATGAACCGGATGCCCGCGTTGAGCAGGCGCTGATGGTGACCATTGCTGGTGTCGCGGCAGGCATGCGCAATACCGGTTAACGTTGGTGCAGTAAAAACAAAAAAAGTCGGGACTCTCCCGACTTTTTTATTGGCTGAAGCAGAGCGGTTAAGCCGCAGCAGCAGCAGGACGCACGCCCAGGGTGTGACAAATGGCATAACTCATTTCGGCACGGTTCAGCGTGTAGAAATGGAAATCCTTCACCCCTTCGCGTGACAGGATTTTCACCATATCCATCGCGATATTGGCTCCCACCATTTTCCGCGTTTCCGGATCATCATCCAGACCGGCGAACATCGCGCTCATCCAGCCCGGCACGCGCACATTGGTCAGCGTGGCAAAGCGTTGCAGCTGTTTAAAGTTAGAGACCGGCAGAATGCCCGGCACAATTTCCACGTCAATGCCGGTCGCGACACAGCGATCGCGGAAACGCAGATAACTTTCAACGTCGAAGAAAAACTGGGTAATAGCCCGGTTGGCACCTGCATCGATTTTTCGCTTCAGGTTAATCAGATCGGCCTGGGCGCTTTTCGCTTCGGGATGGACTTCCGGATAGGCCGCAACCGAAATATCAAAATCACCCACCTCTTTCAGCAGCGAAACCAGATCGCTGCCGTACATTTCTGGCTTACCGCTGCCAGGAGGCAGATCGCCGCGCAGCGCCACAATGTGACGGATGCCGTTGTTCCAGTAATCCTGAGCGATGGTGCGCAGTTCATCGCGCGTGGCATCGACACAGGTCAGATGGGGTGCGGCTTCCAGACCGGTGCGATCTTTAATGCCTTTGATAATGCTATGGGTGCGATCACGCTCACCTGAGTTCGCACCGTAGGTCACAGAAACGAATTTCGGTTTCAGACTGCTCAGGCGATCGATAGAGGTCCACAGGGTCTCTTCCATGTCGCTGGTACGAGGCGGGAAGAACTCAAATGAAACATTAATTTGCCCGTTCAGCTCAGCCAGGCTCTGGTTTAGCGCTTCGCGCTGATTGGCATGAAAGAAACTCATCCTGCACCCTCATCGATTAACAATCGGCCTGCGAACATCTACACGTTTAGACGTCCAGATGTTCAAAATGACGTAATCTGACTGTGCCGTCAACTTAAAAATGGTCAACAGTCGTGATCAATTTTCAATCAACATGAAGGCGATTCAACAGGGAAGCGATAACGCATTGAAAACAGGCGCCGAAGCGCCTGAGGAGGAGGAGTTACAGCAGTTGTGCGAGGCGATTAATATCTGACTGGATAGCGCCTGCGGTGACATCCCGGCCTGCGCCCGGTCCGCGGATCACCAGCGGATTATCGCGGTACCAGCGGCTCTCAATCGCAAAGACGTTGTCGCACGGCAGCAGTGAGGCCAGCGGATGTTCCGGACGCACCGCTTCAACACCCACGCGCGCCTTGCCGTTGGCATCAAACCGGGCAACGTAACGCAGCACCAGGTCCATCTCCTGCGCGGCTTCGAGCCGCTGCAGCATCTGCTCATTCAGCTCTTCGCCATTTTCAAAGAAGTGGTCGACAGATCCCTGCTGACAATTATTGGGCACCAGCGATTCAACCCGCACCTGATCCGGCTCGATGTTGTAGCCTGCCTCACGCGCCAGGATAACCAGCTTGCGCATCACATCCTGACCCGAAAGATCGGCGCGCGGGTCGGGCTCGGTTAAACCCTGCTGCCACGCCTGATCCACCAGCTCGGTAAAGGGCACCGTGCCATCAAACTGCAGGAACAGCCAAGACAGCGTGCCGGAGAAGATCCCGCTGATCGCCAGGATGGTATCGCCGCTGTCGCGCAGATCGCGCACCGTATAGTTGATCGGCAGACCTGCGCCAACGGTGGCGTTATAGAGCCAGTGACGTCCGGTTTTGGTAAAGGCATCGCGGATCTGGCGCCAGGTCTGACTGTCAGACGCTCCCGCGACTTTATTGGCGCTGATAACGTGAAAACCGTGACTGGCGAAGTCGAGATACTGCTGCGCCAGCGGTGTGCTGGCAGTGACATCCAGCACCACCAGGTCATCAAACGGGTGAGCACGCATCCACAGGAACAGCGACTCTTCATCGCGCTCTACCGCTTCATCATCAAAGAAGGCGAGTGCCCGGCTGGCTTCCAGCCCTTCATAGCTCAGCAGGCTGCGACGGCTGTCCGCGACGCCCGCCAGCACAAATTCAAAGCCGGTACGCGCTGACAGCGTTTCCTGATCGCGGGCAAACAGCTCCAGCCAGCGTGAACCGATATTGCCTTTGCCAAACAGCATCAGACCGATGCGCTTTTCTGCCCGGAACAGCGACTGATGCAATCCCTGAATCAGATGCTGAGTCGGGCCGACGCGCAGCACTGCGACCACGCTGATGTGCTCTTCTGACTGCCAGATGAACTCAATTGGCTGATCCTTTAACTGCTGCCAGAAGCGATGGGTATGCAGCGGATTGCGGGTAACGCCTGCGCCAACCAGCGCCACCAGCGCCAGGCCGTCGCGCAGCTGCAGATGGCCCGGTAAACCGGCATCCTGTAGCAGCGTAAAGGCGCTGTTAACCACTTCAGCGGTGTAACAGAGCTGCAGCAGTTGACGATCGGGATGAACGCCAAACGCCAGCGGACGCAGCTGCGCGCGCTTCAGCAACAGGTCTATCTCTTTGTGCAGGATGGCGAAGTCATGCTGCTCTGGCAGCTGAATCTCAATCAGGCAAACATCATCATGGCTGGTGACGATACGCGCGCCCGTCCCGGAGGCCAGCACGCGCTCAATGCGGGTTGAGCCCTGCTCCGGCTGATAACTGCAGCGCAGTTGCAGGTCGATATCGCTGCCTGAAACCGGCTGCAGAGTACGGGTGTGGAGAACCGGTGCAGCCAGGCGCGCCAGCTCGCTGGCTTCATCCAGCCTTAACAGCGGCAACAGACAGGCATCAGAGACTTTGCGGGGATCGGCACTGTAGACACCCGCCACATCGCTCCAGATGGTCACCCGCCCGACACCCGCCAGTGCGCCAATCTGCGTGGCAGAATAGTCGGAGCCGTTGCGGCCAAGCAGGACGGTTTCACCGGCGTCGTTGCGGCTGATAAATCCGGTCACCACGATGCGCTTGTGCGGATGCTGCGCCAGTAGAGTCTGTAGCAGTGGCCAGGACTTCCCTTCATCTACCTGCGGTTGTGCCGCACGTTCAGCGCGCAGAAACTCACGCGCATCCAGCCAGCAGGCCTGAAGGTCACGCTGGCTCAGTACCGCTGACATCAGGCGTGCCGACCAGACTTCACCATGACCGACCACTTCGGCATAGACCGCATCGGTGATCGGCGCATCCAGCAGTGCGGCCAGCTTTTCGAGATCACGGATAAACGCGGTGATTAAAGGTTCTGCGACCTCAGCAGGCAGCAGCGCACTGATCAGTTCGCTCTGGTAGCGCCGTAAAGCCTGTTGCACCTGATGCGCAGAGAGCCGATCGCTCTGGCTCAGCTTCAGCCAGCTAATCAGCTGGTTGGTGGTTGAGCCTGCCGCAGAGACCACCATCAGGTCGCCCGGCTGGCTGTAGTCCGCCATAATACCGGCAACGCGCTGATAGCAGCGCGCATCGGCCAGGCTGCTGCCGCCAAACTTATGCAACTGCCTGATGTTCGGCGTTCCCGCGCCTGCTGAAATCGTCATGCTTAACCCTCGGCTGCGACCCGGAATGCATTATCCAGATCGGCAATTAAATCTTCGTGATCTTCAATACCGACAGAAACCCGTAGCAGCGTATCGGAAATGCCCGCTGCCGCGCGTGCTTCTGCCGACATCCCCGCGTGCGTCATGGTGGCGGTATGGGAGATCAGACTCTCTACTCCGCCCAGCGATTCCGCCAGCGTAAATAGCTGCAGTGCTTTCAGGAAGCGACGCAGCAGCGCCTCATCACCGTCGACCTCGAAACTCAGCATGGCGCCAAAGCCGCGCTGCTGACGTACGGCATGTTCGTGTCCGGGGTTTTCCGGCAGCGAAGGATGATACAACTTTTTCACCAGTTTCTGCTGCTTCAGATACTCTACAATCGCGAGTGCGTTGCGTTGTGCGGCTGCAATCCGCGGTGAAAGCGTACGAATCCCGCGCAGCAGCAGATAACTGTCAAACGCTGCACCGGTCACACCAATGTTATTTGCCCACCAGGCCAGGTCGGTAGCAAGTTGCGGATCTTTGGCGATGACCGCGCCCGCCACGACATCGGAGTGACCATTAAGGTATTTGGTACAGGAGTGGATCACCAGGTCCGCACCCAGCGCCAGAGGATTCTGCAGCGCCGGACTCATAAAGGTGTTGTCCACCAAGCTGATGGCACCCGCGGCACGCGCAGCGGCGCAAATCGCGCTGATATCTACCACGCGCAGCAGCGGATTGCTGGGGCTTTCAATCAGCACCAGTTTTGGGTTTTCATCCAGAGCGGCCTGCAGCGCTACCGGATCACCCTGATCGACAAATTTCACCCGATAGGCGCCGCGCTTGCTCAGGCTGTCAAACAGCCGATAGCTGCCGCCATAACAGTCATGTGGCGCGACCAGCAGATCGCCAGGCTTCAGAAACACCGTTGTGACCAGGTGAATCGCCGACATCCCGGTATTGGTTAATACCGCGCCCGCTCCCCCTTCCAGTTCTGCCAGCGTACGCTGTACGACATCACGAGTGGGGTTGCCACGACGGGAGTAGTCATGCGCACGAGGCTCATTGAAATCCAGGAAGTTATAGGTGGTAGAGAGGTGGATTGGCGGGACAACGCAGCCATATTGCTCGTCATCATTCAAACCGCTGCGCACTGCGATGGTTGCCGGTTTACGCGTCATGAGCGAATTGTTCCTGAAGAGTGAATAAAATGTAGGCCACAGGATATCACCCTCTAATTAGACGTCAATACATCTGGACATCTAAATGTCTTTGCGTATAGATTGAGCAAAACCGCAATAACCGCTAAAATTATGCGTCATCGCCTGGCGTTCCCCTCTGTCAGACAGAGGCAGTGAGCGAAGAAAACCCGCCATATCAGGGGTCAGGCAGGAAAAAATCAGGCATAATCCGCTGATTTCCTAACATTTAACGTTTATTAATTAAGGTAACCCATGGCTGAATGGAACGGCGAATATATCAGCCCGTACGCTGAGCACGGTAAGAAGAGCGAGCAGGTCAAGAAGATCACAGTATCAATCCCATTGAGCGTGCTGAAGATTTTAACGGATGAGCGTACCCGTCGTCAGGTGAACAACCTGCGTCACGCCACCAACAGCGAGCTGCTTTGCGAAGCCTTTTTACATGCCTTTACGGGCCAACCGCTGCCGGATGACGTCGACCTGCGCAAAGAGCGTAGTGATGAGATTCCGGAAGAAGCAAAAGCAATCATGCGCCAGATGGGTGTCGATCCGGATACCTGGGAGTATTGATCTTTCAGCCATAAAAAAACCCAGCCGAAGCTGGGTTTTTTCTTGCCGCCGAACCCGCAGGTTCAGGTGCCTTTTAATCTTATTTTTTAGCGCCTGGCACGCTGAAACGCTTGTTAAAGCGGTCAACACGGCCACCAGTTGCCACTTCACGCTGCTTACCGGTATAGAACGGGTGGCATTTGCCACAAACGTCCAGGTTCAGTTCGTGAGTCAGTGTTGAACGGGTGTGGATCTCGTTGCCGCAGGTACATTTGATAGTAACTGCTTCGTATTTCGGGTGAATACCTTGTTTCATGGGAAACCTCATTGAAGGCCGTGTCGCTCTCCGTGCCAGGCTTTAACCTGCACAGCACCACACGCGATTGAACATTATAGGGTGTACTCCGGCCAGATATTTCTCACCGAAGGCGGCATATTATACAGGTAAGTTTCGATTGCTGCAAATATCTGCTGAGATACCCGCCATCAGGGTCAGCGTGTACACTAGCTTCCCCGATCATTGAGCCGGAAAGAGAGAGTTATGCCCGTAGTCCAGGTCGCCCTGCCCGTCCCCTTGCCCCGCCTGTTTGATTATCTGCCGCCACAGGGCGCGCAGCCGGTCATTGGTGGTCGCGTGAGTGTGCCCTTTGGCAATCGCAGGATGATCGGGATTGTGGTCGCCTTTCGTGAGAGCAGCGATCTGCCGGAAGCACAACTCAAGCGCGTGATTGAGGTGCTGGATAGTGAATCCCTCTATCCAGCGTCGCTGTGGCGCATCCTTAACTGGGCCGCCAGCTATTATCATTCGCCGCAGGGAGAGGTACTGAGTCACGCTATTCCGGTACTGCTGCGTCAGGGCAAAGCGGCGCAGGACAATCCCTTATGGCGCTGGGAAATCACCGAGCAGGGTCGGGCGACTGCGCCGGAAAGTTTAAAGCGGGCACCGAAACAGCAGCAGGCGCTGGCTGCACTGCGGCAGCAACCGCTCTATCGTCATCAGGTCAGTGAACATGACCTCACGGATGCGACGCTGCAGGCGCTGCGCGCCAAAGGGTTATGCGAACTGCATGAGCATCAGCCGCAGATGCACGACTGGCGTACCACTTATGCCGTAAAAGGCGAACGTCTGCGGCTGAATACCGATCAGGCGATGGCCGTGGGTGCGATTCGGGCAGATGATGAACATTATGCAGCCTGGCTGCTGGCGGGCATCACGGGTTCAGGCAAAACCGAGGTTTACCTCAGCGTGCTGGAAAATGTGCTGGCACGCGGTAAACAGGCGCTGGTGCTGGTACCGGAGATTGGCCTGACCCCGCAAACTATCGCCCGTTTTCGCGAACGTTTTGATGCGCCGATTGATGTGCTGCACTCCGCATTAAATGACAGTGAGCGGCTGGCGGTCTGGTTACGTGCGCGGCGCGGCGAAACGGCGATTGTGATTGGCACCCGATCGGCGCTGTTTACGCCACTGGCCCGTCCTGGCGTAATTATTATCGATGAAGAGCATGACAGCTCCTATAAACAGCAGGAGGGCTGGCGCTATCAGGCGCGCGATCTGGCCGTCTTCCGCGCACATGAAGAGGATATCCCGATTGTTATGGGATCGGCGACCCCTGCTCTGGAGACACTGCACAATGTCCGCAGCGGCAAGTATCGCCAGCTCGACCTGACAAAACGCGCCGGCAATGCCAGACCGGCACTGCAACAGCTTATCGACTTAAAAGGCGTGCAGTTGATCGGCGGTCTGGCACCGGGCCTGATTGGTAAAATGCGCCAGCATCTGCAGGCCGATAATCAGGTGCTGCTGTTTCTTAACCGCCGCGGCTTTTCGCCCGCCCTGCTCTGTCATGATTGCGGCTGGATTGCTGAGTGTACCCGCTGTGACCGCTACTACACGCTGCATCAGCACCATCGCCAGCTACGCTGCCACCATTGCGACAGCCAGCGTCCGCTGCCTAACCAATGCCCGCAGTGTGGTTCAACCCATTTGCTGCCGGTAGGCGTCGGGACTGAGCAACTGGAGCAGCAGCTCGGCACACTTTTCCCTGGCGTGCCGGTGTCGCGAATCGATCGTGATACCACCAGCCGCAAAGGTGCGCTGGAGCAGCATCTGGCTGACGTCCATCGCGGCGGTGCAAGAATCCTTGTCGGCACCCAGATGCTGGCCAAAGGCCACCACTTCCCCGATGTTACGCTGGTGTCGCTGCTGGATGTCGATGGTGCGCTGTTCTCAGCCGATTTTCGTGCGGCGGAACGCTTTGCTCAGCTCTACACCCAGGTCGCCGGTCGTGCTGGCCGTGCCGGCAAACAGGGCGAGGTGTTGCTGCAGACTCACCATCCGGAACATCCGCTGCTGCAGACGCTGTTGCACCAGGGCTATTCGGCGTTCGCCCAGCAGGCATTGCTGGAGCGACAGGCAGTCCATCTGCCGCCCTGGAGCCGCCATGCGCTGTTCCGCGCTGAAGATATGGATAACCAGCAGGCAGCGGAATTCCTGCAACAACTCCGTAATTTGCTGGAGGCAAGCCCGCTGAACGATAAGGCGATGTGGTTTATGGGTCCGTTGCCTGCACTGCAGCCAAAACGCAGTGGACGCTGGCGCTGGCAACTGCTGCTGCAGCATCCTTCCCGGCAGCGTCTGCAACAGTTGCTGAGCAGTTCGTTGCCGCTGGTTTCAACACTGCCCGCGGCGCGCAAAGTGAAATGGACGCTGGATATCGACCCTACCGAGAGCTGATTTAAGCTGACACTGCGAGCCAGATCGAAAAATGTCGCATAAGTCACAATTTTTATGCAAATTAAGTAACAACCAGCCGGGCAATCGTTAACAATGTTGCCCGGTTTGCCTTCAGGTCAGGCAGAAACAGAATTGAACGCGCCATAACGCGTCAGGAGCATGTGTTGGAGCAGAATCAACAACCGCCCGCCGCCACGATGAAAGATGTTGCGGAACATGCGGGCGTCTCAACCGCCACCGTATCGCGTGCGCTGATGAATCCGGAGAAGGTTTCTGCGGCCACCCGCCAGAAAGTCGAGCAGGCGGTTGCCGCCGTCGGCTACGCGGCACATGGCCCCACGCGCAACGCCCGTCGTAATGAGACGCGTACCATCCTGGTCATTGTCCCTGACATCTGCGATCCCTTCTTTAGTGAAATCATCCGAGGCGTTGAAGTTACGGCAGCCGAAGAGGGCTATCTGGTGCTGATTGGTGACTGCGCGCATCAGAATCAGCAGGAGAGAACTTTTCTCAACCTGATGGTGACGCGACAGATCGATGGCATGGTGCTGCTCGGCTCAAAGTTGCCTTTTGATGCCAGCATTGATGAGCAACGCAACTTGCCGCCGATGGTAATGGCGAATGAGTTTGCGCCGGAAATGTCACTGCCCACTGTCCACATCGATAACCTGACCGCCGCATTTGAAGCGGTAAATCATTTACTGCAGTTGGGTCACACACATATCGCCTGTATCGCCGGGCCGGAAGAGATGCCGCTCTGCCAGTATCGTTTGCAGGGGTATGTCCAGGCGATGCGTCGCAGCGGGCTGACGGTCGATCCCACCTATATTGTGCGCGGTGACTTCACATTTGAAGCGGGCGTTGCCGCCATGAATCAGCTGATGACCCTGCCGCAACCGCCGCGCGCGCTCTTCTGTCACAGTGATATTATGGCACTTGGGGCGATGAATCAGGCCCGGCGCTGCGGACTGCGGATACCGGAGGATCTCTCTGTGGTCGGATTCGATGACATTGAGCTATCACGTTACTGCGAGCCGCCGTTGACCACGGTCACGCAGCCACGTTACCAGATAGGCCGGGAAGCGATGCTTCTGCTGCTGGATGAGTTAAATGGCAAACGGGTCATCAGCGGATCGCGGCTGCTGGATGCCGGTTTAACCATTCGTGGCAGCACGGCGCGAGCAAAAAAGCGTGAAAAATAAGCGTATTTGTCTGATTTTTTCAGTAGATTCTTAAGGCGAACACTGCTGGTCAAAGTTCCGACCCTTAAGTAACATGGCGGACTCCTTGCCGGGCGCGTAAAAATCATCATTTCGCCCATCTGGCACTATTTTTGAAGGGTATAAGAACGAGAGTGGCACAAAAAGATTACGTAGGCCGCGGGCGTTCAACAGGGACGCGTCGCAAAAAAAGCCCCAGCCGTGGCAAGAAGAGCAAAGGCGGTTCGGGAACATCTAAATTGATGATTGTACTGGCGGTCGCAGTGTTGGTGACCTTTGCCGGTGGTTTATGGTTCCTGGCGCATCACAAAAAAGAGGACGTGCCGGTCATTACGGATCATAAAGCCAACGGCAATGGCCTGCCGCCGAAGCCCGAAGAGCGCTGGAAATATATTAAAGAGCTGGAAAACCGTCAGGTCACTGTGCCGACACCTATCGAACCCTCTTCGGGTGGCGAAGTGAAGTCGCAGACACAGCTGACCGACGAGCAGCGCCAGTTGCTTGAGCAGATGCAGGCGGATATGCGTCAGCAGCCGACGCAGCTCAACGAAGTGCCGTGGAACGAACAGACGCCGGCGCAACGTCAGCAGACACTGCAGCATCAGCAGCAGTTGCAACAACTGCAACGTCAGCAGCAGCAGGTTCAGCAACAACAGCAGCAGCAACAGGTTCAGCAGCAACGTCAGCAGTTGCAGGCTCAGCAGCAACAGCAACGCCAGCAGCAGTTGCAGCAACAACAACAGCGCCAGCAACAGCAGCAATTACAACAACAGCAACGTCAGCAGCAGCAGCAGCAGCAGCAGCAAAACGTACAGCGCCAGACGCAGCCTGCTCCTGTTACGCGTGAACCGGAAGTGCAGCCAAAACCGCAGGAGACCGCGAAAGCGAAACCGGCGGAGAAAGCCTCTTCGCAGCGCTGGATGGTGCAGTGTGGTTCGTTTAAGGGCACTGACCAGGCTGAATCGGTGCGCGCTGGCTTAGCCTTTGAAGGATTTGAAAGCCGTATTACCACCGGTGGCGGCTGGAATCGTGTGGTTATCGGTCCTTATAAAGACCGCGCCTCCGCTGACAGCACCCTGAAGCGCCTGCGCAGTTCCGGACACTCCAGCTGTATTCCGCTCTCCGTCGGGGGTTGAAACCCGTCAAACCCGCCCCATATCTGTTGCATGATACTCCGCGCCCGGTGCGCGGAGTCCTTTTCCGACTGCAACAAGGGGTCTGCCCGTGACAACAATAGTAAGTGTACGACGCAACGGCCAGGTAGTGATTGGCGGTGATGGCCAGGCTACGCTCGGCAATACCGTGATGAAAGGCAACGTTAAAAAAGTGCGTCGTTTATACAACGATAAAGTGATTGCCGGATTTGCTGGCGGCACCGCAGACGCCTTCACCCTGTTTGAACTTTTCGAACGTAAACTGGAAATGCATCAGGGCCATCTGGTGAAAGCTGCGGTGGAACTGGCTAAAGACTGGCGTACTGACCGTATGCTGCGTCGCCTTGAAGCCTTACTGGCCGTCGCAGATGAATCAGCTTCACTGATCATCAGCGGTAACGGTGACGTCATCCAGCCTGAAAACGATCTGATCGCCATCGGCTCCGGTGGGCCTTTCGCCCAGGCAGCGGCACGTGCGCTGCTGGAGAATACCGAGATGGGCGCACGCGACATCGTCGAAAAGTCGCTGAATATCGCGGGTGATATCTGCATCTACACTAACCACAACGTTAATTTCGAAGAATTAACGTCTAAGTCGTAAGGGTATAAATATGTCTGAGATGACTCCTCGCGAAATCGTCAGCGAACTGAACCGCTTTATCATCGGCCAGGAGAGCGCTAAGCGCGCCGTGGCTATTGCACTGCGTAACCGCTGGCGCCGCATGCAGCTCGACGAAGAACTGCGCCATGAAGTGACCCCTAAAAATATCCTGATGATCGGTCCGACCGGTGTCGGTAAAACCGAGATCGCGCGTCGTCTGGCTAAGCTGGCCAATGCGCCGTTTATCAAAGTAGAGGCGACCAAATTTACCGAAGTCGGTTATGTCGGTAAGGAAGTGGACTCTATCATTCGTGACCTGACCGATTCGGCCATTAAGATGGTGCGCAGTCAGGCGATTGAAAAGAACAAATATCGTGCCGAAGAGATGGCGGAAGAGCGCATTCTTGATGTGCTGATTCCACCAGCAAAAAATAACTGGGGCCAGTCAGAGCAGAGCGCTGAACCCTCTGCAGCACGCCAGTCGTTCCGCAAGAAGCTGCGCGAAGGCCAGCTGGACGATAAAGAGATTGAGATCGACCTGGCCGCCAGCAGCCCTGGCGTCGAAATCATGGCCCCTCCGGGCATGGAAGAGATGACCAGCCAGCTGCAGTCGATGTTCCAGAACCTCGGCGGCCAGAAGCAGAAAGCCCGCAAGCTGAAGATCAAAGAAGCGATGAAGCTGCTGATCGAAGAAGAAGCGGCCAAACTGGTTAACCCGGAAGAGCTTAAGCAGGACGCGATTGATGCCGTTGAGCAGCACGGTATCGTGTTTATCGATGAGATCGACAAAATCTGTAAGCGCGGCGGCCAGAATGCCGGCGGCCCGGATGTCTCACGCGAAGGCGTTCAGCGCGACCTGCTGCCGCTGGTGGAAGGCTGCACCGTCTCCACCAAGCATGGTATGGTGAAAACGGACCACATTCTGTTTATCGCCTCAGGCGCGTTCCAGGTTGCCAGCCCATCCGATCTGATCCCGGAACTGCAGGGTCGTCTGCCCATCCGTGTTGAGCTGCAGGCGCTGACCGTGAACGATTTCCAGCGCATCCTGACCGAGCCAAATGCCTCGATTACCGTGCAGTACAAAGCGCTGATGAATACCGAGGGCGTGAACATTGAGTTCACCGAAGAGGGTATTCGCCGGATCGCTGAAGCCGCATGGCAGGTCAACGAAACCACCGAAAACATCGGTGCGCGCCGTCTGCATACTGTGCTGGAGCGTCTGATGGAAGATATTTCGTATGACGCCAGCGATCGTCATGGTGAATCCGTTACCATCGATGCTGACTATGTCGGTAAACATCTGGATGAACTGGTGGCTGACGAAGACCTTAGCCGCTTCATTCTCTGATCCACTGATTCAGCGCTTTTCAGAAGCCCAGCCCACCCGGCTGGGCTTTTTTATGCATGTTCTTGATCGAACGATGCTTTTTTCATACTGATGATTTTGCCAACAATCTGCATATAGCGATATACTTACCCTTCCTGTGGCAAACAGACGAAACCCTTATGAAATACGATACATCTGAACTCTGCGATATCTACCATGAAGAAGTGAATGTTGTTGAACCGCTTTTTTCAAATTTTGGTGGGCGCACTTCATTCGGTGGTCAGATTACCACAGTGAAATGCTTTGAAGACAACGGCTTACTTTACGATCTGCTGGAAGAGAATGGCCGGGGTCGGGTACTGGTGATTGATGGCGGCGGCTCAGTGCGCCGTGCACTGGTGGATGCGCAGCTGGCACGTCTGGCGGCAACCAACGAGTGGGAAGGTCTGGTGATTTACGGTTCGGTACGCCAGGTTGATGAGCTGGAAGAGCTGGAGATTGGCATTCAGGCGATTGCCGCGATTCCGGCAGGCGCTGCGGGTGAAGGGATTGGCGAAAGCGATGTGCGCGTTAATTTCGGCGGCGTCACCTTCTTCTCCGGCGACCATCTCTATGCAGACAACACCGGTATCATTCTGTCAGAGGATGCGCTGGACCTCGAATAGGCCAGACATGAAAACGGGTGCCTGAGCACCCGTTTTTCACATCAGCTGAGGCTTCAAACCTCTTCCATTTTTCCCAGCAATGCACGCAGACGTTCCTGCCACACGTGTTGCTCTTCTTTCAGGTGCTGATTTTCACGCATCAGCGCATCGTGGTTGCCCGCGACTTGTTGCGCATCGTTACGCAGTGAGTTGTTCTGCTCTTTCAGCTCTTCGATTTCCATCTGCAACAGGGTGATGGTATCAATCGCCTGCTGTACTTTCGCTTCCAGTTTCTCAAACACTTCAAATGACATCTTTCTGACCTCTCCTAAATTCCTGCAAGGCGTTGATGATGCCAGCTTAAGCCAGCAACGTTGTCCCGATTGTATGTAGCCTCACCCCGCAAGTCCAGCAACGCGGCCGCTGCGGGCGTAGTCTGTAACACTTTTCAGCCAATCCCTGAATTTACGCTGCGCTGACTGCGACGGCTTTCTGGTACGGGTGCGCTATCCCCGTCATCAGGCGCGAATATTGGCTAAGGAAAGCCAGAATACGCGAAAACGCGCATTTTTATGACGCAGTACACAAAAAACGATTTCGCTATTTCTCGTTTATGTTCGTTAACGATAAATTCACACCAGCCCTACATTAAAGCTGGGTGCCTCATGGAATGAGAACAAAAACTGATAAAATTTAACCTCGCTTCAGGAACCACTATTATGAGTCAGACAACTAACACGCTCAAAGGTCAGTGTATTGCCGAATTTCTGGGGACAGGCTTGATTATTTTCTTTGGCGCAGGCTGTGTGGCTGCACTGAAACTCGCCGGTGCCGCCTTCGGTCAGTGGGAAATCTGCATCATCTGGGGTCTTGGCGTTTCCATGGCCGCCTACCTTACCGCAGGCATTTCGGGCGCGCACCTGAACCCGGCAATCACCGTTGCACTCTGCCTGTTTGCTAATTTTGAAGGACGTAAAGTTCTGCCTTATATCGTATCGCAGATTGCCGGTGCCTTTTGTGCCGCGGCGCTGGTATACGGTCTCTACTACAGCCTGTTTTTTGATTACGAGCAGAGCCACCAGATGGTGCGCGGCACGGTTGAAAGTCTCGACCTGGCAGGCATCTTCTCAACCTACCCTAATCCACATATCGGTGTCGGCCAGGCCTTCCTGGTTGAGATGGTCATCACTGCAGTATTAATGGCGGTCATTATGGGTCTGACGGATGACGGCAACGGCATTCCACGTGGCCCACTGGCTCCACTGCTGATTGGCCTGCTGGTTGCGGTTATCGGTGGCTCCATGGGTCCTCTGACCGGCTTCGCCCTTAACCCGGCTCGTGATTTCGGACCGAAGATCTTCGCATGGCTGGCAGGCTGGGGTAACGTTGCCTTTACCGGTGGTCGTGACATCCCTTACTTCCTCGTGCCGATTTTTGGCCCGCTGGTCGGTGCCTGCCTGGGTGCAGTAGGTTATCGCACACTGATTGGTCGCTACCTGCCAGGTACCGCCCAGGAACCTGCAAGCGTTCCAGCAGACAAACCGGTTGCACGCGCTCAGCAGCGTAAAGCGTAAGTTTCACCTTTTATCATCAGGACAGAATTTATGACTACCACAGATAAAAAATATATTGTCGCGCTCGATCAGGGCACAACCAGCTCCCGCGCCGTCGTTCTCGACCACGACTCTAATATCGTCGCGGTATCGCAGCGCGAATTCACCCAGATCTACCCGAAAGCGGGCTGGGTTGAACATGATCCAATGGATATCTGGGCTTCACAAAGCTCAACGCTGGTTGAAGTGCTGGCACATGCCGACATCCGCTCTGATGAGATTGCGGCAATCGGTATCACCAACCAGCGCGAAACCGCTATCGTCTGGGAAAAAGAGACCGGTAAGCCGATCTACAACGCCATCGTCTGGCAGGATCCCCGCACCGCCGACTACTGTCACAAACTGAAGAAAGAGGGTCTGGAAGAGTATATCCAGCACACCACCGGTCTGGTGATTAACCCTTACTTCTCCGGAACCAAAGTGAAGTGGATCCTGGATCACGTTGAAGGCTCTCGTGAGCGTGCAAAACGTGGCGAGCTGCTGTTTGGTACCGTTGATACCTGGCTGGTCTGGAAAATGACCCAGGGCCGGGTGCACATCACCGACTATACCAACGCCTCCCGTACCATGATGTTTAACATCCATAAGCTGGAGTGGGACCAGCGTATGCTGGATATCCTGGATATTCCGCGTGAAATGCTGCCAGAAGTGAAGTCCTCTTCTGAAGTCTATGGTCAGACCAACATCGGCGGTAAAGGCGGTACACGTATTCCAATCGCTGGTATTGCCGGTGACCAGCAGGCTGCGCTGTATGGCCAGCTCTGTGTTCAGCCTGGCATGGCGAAAAACACCTACGGCACCGGCTGCTTTATGCTGATGAACACCGGTACTGAAGCGGTAACCTCAACGCACGGTCTGCTGACCACTATCGCCTGTGGCCCGCGCGGTGAAGTGAACTATGCACTGGAAGGGGCTGTATTTATCGGTGGCGCCTCTATTCAGTGGCTGCGCGATGAGATGAAGCTGATCAGTGAAGCTGCTGACTCTGAATACTTTGCGATGAAAGTGAAAGACACCAACGGCGTTTACATGGTGCCTGCTTTCACCGGCCTGGGCGCTCCTTACTGGGACCCGTATGCCCGTGGTGCTATCTTCGGCCTGACCCGTGGTGCTAATGCTAACCACATCATCCGTGCGACGCTGGAGTCTATCGCTTATCAGACGCGCGACGTGCTGGAAGCGATGCAGAACGATGCCAACACCCGCCTGCAGGCGCTGCGTGTCGATGGTGGTGCGGTTTCCAACAACTTCCTGATGCAGTTCCAGTCGGACATCCTCGGCACCCGTGTTGAGCGTCCGGAAGTGCGTGAAGTCACCGCGCTGGGTTCTGCTTATCTGGCAGGTCTGGCTGTCGGCTTCTGGCAGGATCTGGATGAAGTCCGCTCTAAAGCAGTTATTGAGCGTGAATTCCGTCCAAGCCTGGAAACCACCGAGCGTAACTTCCGTTATGCTGGCTGGAAAAAAGCCGTAGCCCGCGCCCAGGCGTGGGAAGAACAAGAGTAATATCAATGCCCGCGACCCTTGCTGTCGCGGGCCTTTTCCCCGCTCCACTGCCCCGCTGTGTTACACTGCCCGCCTGTTTTTTGTCAGGTAGATGCCATGAAACGAGAACTTGCCATTGAATTTTCCCGCGTAACCGAAGCTGCCGCCCTGGCAGGCTATCACTGGTTAGGACGCGGCGACAAAAATGCGGCTGACGGCGCGGCTGTCCATGCCATGCGTCATGTCCTGAACTCCATTGAAATCGACGGTCAGATTGTGATCGGTGAAGGCGAAATCGACGAAGCTCCGATGCTCTATATCGGTGAAAAAGTCGGTACCGGCCGCGGCGATGCGGTCGACATTGCGGTCGATCCGATTGAAGGCACCCGCATGACGGCGCTTGGCCAGGCTAACGCGCTGGCGGTGATGGCCGTAGGCGATAAGGGCAGCTTTCTGCACGCACCCGACATGTACATGGAAAAACTGATTGTTGGCCCCGCAGCGCGTGGAGAGATCGATCTTGACCTGCCGCTGGAAACCAACCTGCGTAACATCGCCATCGCGATGAATAAGCCGCTGTCACAGCTAACCGTATCGATTCTGGCAAAGCCGCGTCATGACGCAGTGATCAGTCAGTTGCAGCAACTGGGCGTGCGGGTGTTTACCTTCCCGGATGGCGATGTCGCCGCCTCCATTCTGACCTGCATGCCGGACAGCGAAGTCGATGTGATGTATGGCATCGGCGGCGCACCGGAAGGCGTGGTCTCTGCGGCGGTGATCCGCGCGCTGGATGGGGATATGCAGGGCCGGTTGCTGGCGCGTCACCACGTGAAAGGCGACAGCGCTGAAAACCGTCTGCTGGGTGAACAGGAGCTGCAGCGCTGTGCAGAGATGGGGATTGAAGCGGGCAAAAAGCTGACGCTGAATGAGATGGCACGCAATGACAACGTGGTGTTTGCCGCCACCGGCATTACCAGTGGCGAACTCCTGAAAGGCATTACGCGTCAGGGCAATATCGCCACCAGCGAGACCCTGCTGATTCGCGGTAAATCACGCACCATCCGCCGTATTCAGTCGATTCACTATCTCGACCGTAAAGATCCGGCGCTCCATCCCTTTATCCTGTAACCGGCTGGTTGCCGCGCTCCGGCTGACGTGAGAGCGGCAACCAGCAGAGCAGCATCACCAGCGCCGTGAAGAACATCAGCATGCCAAGGCTGAACTGATCGCGCTGCGGCATCATGGCTGACAGCCACGCCACCAGGCCCGATCCCAGATTCTGCATCCCGCCAATCAGCGCGCCCGCGCTACCCGCCAGCCAGGCATAAGGCTCCATCGCGCCTGAAGTCGCCAGCGGGAACAGCATGCCAGCCCCAAAGAAGAACAGCGCAGCCGGGACCAGCAGCGTCCAGATATTCATCACGCCGAACCATGCCGGGATCCACATCAGGATGCCCGCCAGCAGGCAGCTATTTACGCCCCACCACATCAGACTGTGCCATGAACCCTGCTCGCGACCGGCAAACCAGGCACCAAAAAACGCTGCCGGAATCGGCAGGATGAACAGGATGCTGACGGTCAGGCTGTGCAGGCCGAGCACGCCGCCCAGCAGAACGCCACAGCTCGACTCAAATACCGCAATCCCGGCCAGCGCGCCAATCAGCAGCACAATGTAGCGAACGAAATTCGCGTCGCTGAGCAGGCGGGCGTAGCGTTTAAAGAAAGGTGTCATTTCCGCACTCTGCGGTCGGGTCTCCGGCAGCCAGCGTGCCATTGAAACGGTTACCGCCAGACAAAGCAGCAGCAGAAAGGCAAAGCAGGCGTGCCAGCCAAAGAGCTGCGTCAGCAGTGCACCAATCACCGGCGCCAGCAGCGGGCTGACCAGAATGCCCATATTAAGCAGGCTGTTAGCGCGGCGCAGTGCGTGCCCCTCGTAGAGATCGCGCGGCATGGTGCGGGCCATCACGCCAGCTACGCCGGTGCCCAGTCCCTGAACAGCGCTGCCGAACACCAGCATATCGAGCGACGTCGCCATCAGTGCTGTGATTGCGCCGATCATAAAGATCATCATGCCCGCCAGAATCACCGGACGACGACCGATGCTGTCTGACAGCGGGCCATAGATCAGCTGGGATCCGCCATAGGTCATCAGATAGGCCGCCATCACACGCTGCAGCGCGCCATCCCGCACATTCAGAGCATCCGCCATCACCGACATCGCCGGGACGTAGATAGTCTGTGCCATCTGCCCTACTGCCACCAGCACAATGAGCATCACCAGCAGCGGGCGATTTTCGAGTTTAGTCATCATGATTATGCAAAATTTCTTTCTGTGAAAGGAGGTTAAAACAGCGGTTCACCCGCCAGTCATCTTGTTATGGCGGGCAAAATATCAGGATTAGATGACAAAGCGAGAGGTAAGCGAAAAGGTCCCGGCTTGCGCCTGTCAAGTTTATGGGCCAGCCTGTAAAGACAAAGTAACAGTTTGTCGATTAGAGCCTTTGCCCCGGCGCAGGCTGGCAATCTCACCGGGCAGCCGCGAAAATAGTGACCTGCCTGAATAATCAACAACCAGGGAGTGATTATGGCTGAGTGGGTCAATGCTGAAGTAAAGGAAGTGAAAAACTGGACGGATGCGCTGTTCAGTCTCCGGGTAAAAGCGCCCATCGATCCCTTTATCGCCGGGCAATTTGCCAAGCTGGCACTGGAAATCGACGGTGAGCGGGTACAGCGCGCTTACTCTTACGTCAATGCGCCGAAAGATGATCTGCTGGAGTTTTACCTGGTCACCGTGCCAGAGGGCAAACTGAGTCCGCATCTGCAGGCACTTCGGCCTGGCGATCAGGTGATGGTCACTAAAGAAGCGGCAGGATTCTTTGTGCTGGATGAGGTCCCTGAGTGCAAAACCTTATGGATGCTGGCAACCGGCACCGCTATTGGCCCCTACCTGTCGATGCTACAGCAGGGCGAAGGGCTGGATCGCTTTGAAAACATCGTGCTGGTCCATGCTGCCCGCTATGCGGCCGACCTGAGCTTTTTGCCGCTGATGCAGCAGCTGCAACAACATTATCAAGGCAAGCTGCACATCCAGACGGTGGTGAGTCGCGAAGAGATCGCCGGTTCGCTGACTGGCCGGGTCCCGGCGCTGATCGAAAACGGTGAGCTGGAGCGCGCCACCGGGTTAAGCCTGGATGCCGACAGCAGCCATGTGATGCTGTGCGGCAACCCGCAGATGGTGCGTGATACCCAGCAATTACTGAAAGAGACGCGCGAGATGCGCAAGCACCTGAAGCGTAAGCCGGGCCATATCACCAGCGAACATTACTGGTGAGCCGTTTGCCGGTATCTCACCGGTTGAGTCGCGGTACCAAACCGGTTAGCGCCGGGGGTACCGCGAAAGAGACCGAGATCGAGCAGCAGGCCAGCCAGTAACACAAACGGAATGGCGCGACCCAACAGCCAGGGCAGTATGCCGTCCAGCATGCTCCAGTTCCCTGCCACCAGCAGCCAGGCAACAATCACCAGAAATCCCCAGTAGCCGCGGCGATTACGATCGTGCAACCGTTTAACGATAACCGCGCTGGCGGGCCACAGCAGGCAGACCACGCCAAAGGCCGCCATCTGAGTATCAAGCCAGTCGTTAGCCGCTAACGCGAATAACAGGGTTGTTGTCAGCAACCAGACCGCCTGCCAGATCCAGAAATCACGTCGTCCCAGCCGGCCGCGCCAGGAAAAACACCATTGTTGTAACGTCATGCATTATCATCCAGAGAGAAGAGAACCGCTGCGGTTTTGACCTCGCGGATAAAAACCGTTTTAATTTGCGCCTGAGTTTACGGGTTAGGATCGACAAAATGAAGAATTTGCCTGGCGCACTGCTGTTATCGTTTGCGCTGACGGTTCCGGTCTTTGCCGCCGATCCGCCACCGCAGGATCGGGCCGATGCGTTGCCCACCGCCCCCTATCTGCTGGCGGGCGCCCCCACCTTTGATATGACTATCGGCCAGTTCCGCGAAAAGTATAATCAGGCCAACGGGGCGCTGATGCTGCCGGAATATCGCGCCATTGATAATCGGGGCGACAAAAGCACCCTGACGCGCGCCGCCAGCAAAATCAACGAGACCCTCTATGCGTCTACCGCGCTGGAGCCCGGTACCGGCAAAATTAAGACGCTGCAGATTACCTGGCTACCGTTGCCAGGTCCGGATCAGAACGCCTCACAGCAAAAAGCGCTGGCCTACATGACCGCCATGTTGCGCTTCTTTGTACCGGGACTGAGCGCCGATGAGGGACGTAAAAAGCTGGAGGGTTTGCTGAAGCAAGGTAAGGATTTACCCTACTTTGCGCAGGTCGAGGGCGCGTTGCGTTTTGTGGTGGCTGACAACGGCGACAAGGGGCTGACCTTCGCCATTGAGCCGGTCAAACTGGCGCTCGCCAGCCCCTGATGATGAGGCCGAAAATGACGAAAAGCAAAGCCATCGCTACATTTGATCTCTATACTGTCTGGCAGACAACGCTGCCAGCTGGCAGCGATTTTTCATGTATCGCTTTATGCGGAGGATAGAATGCGACATCCACTGGTTATGGGTAACTGGAAGTTGAATGGCAGCAAGCAGATCACAGCTGAACTGATCGCCGGTCTGCGCAAGGAACTGTCTGGCGTTGAGGGTTGTGGCGTCGCCATTGCACCGCCAGCTCTCTATCTCGAGCAGGCAAAACACGCCATCTCCGGTAGCCACATCGCACTGGGTGCGCAGAACGTAGACGTTAACCTGTCTGGTGCGTTTACCGGTGAAGTTTCCGCAGAGATGCTGAAAGATATCGGCGCGAAATATATCATTATCGGTCACTCAGAGCGCCGCACTTACCACAAAGAGAGCGACGAATTCATCGCGAAGAAATACGCAGTGCTGAAGTCAGTGGGCCTGGTACCGGTGCTGTGCATTGGTGAAACCGAAGCGGAAAACGAAGCGGGTAAAACCGAAGAAGTCTGCGCTCGTCAGCTGGATGCCGTTCTGGAAAGTCAGGGCGCAGAAGCGTTTAAAGATGCGGTCATCGCTTATGAGCCAGTCTGGGCCATCGGTACCGGCAAATCTGCCACCCCTGCTCAGGCTCAGGCCGTTCACAAATTCATTCGTGACCATATCGCGAAGAAAGATGCGGCTATCGCAGAACAGGTCATCATCCAGTACGGCGGCTCAGTTAACGATAAAAATGCGGCTGAGCTCTTCACCCAGCCTGACATCGATGGCGCGCTGGTTGGCGGTGCCTCACTGAAAGCGGACGCTTTCGCTGTGATCGTTAAAGCTGCTGCGGCTGCAAAAAGCGCCTAAGCAGTAAACGTACCGATTAAAGGCGGCTTAAGCCGCCTTTTTTATGGGCGCTATCAGCTGACAGGCGTGATCCTGTACCTCCTCCGCCGAACCGCTGTTCAGCAGCAGCCAGTTTCGCTCTATCGCCATCAGCACCAGTCGTCCATCACTTAATTCAGCCAGTGCCAGCCCATATTTCCCCATCTCACTGCGTGCCTCTGGCCGCTCATCGGCCAGTCGGATAAACGCACTCTGCCGGGTCAGCTCGTCCGGGGTCAATGCACGCAGCCAGTAGCGGTGCTTACGCAGCGTGATGCTCTGCCACCGCCCGCTAAGCTGCGGCGTCAGCTGATCAAGCTGCTGACGCACATCGGGTCGCAGGCAGGAGATATGAATATGGAGCTGATTCTGCGTGCGGCCATACTGTGAATTGATAGCCAGTGACAGGACCCGATCGTCAATAGGTGAGCCGCGTCGCTGCGCAAGCAGAGTCCGCTCATCCCAGGCAAGGGCAAAGTAGTTGGGCGTAGCGGATTGCAGTAACCGCGGGCTTTCGATGCCGGTGATCCTGTCGAGCGGGAGCAGCAGATACTGCAACGGCCCGTGCATATCTTTCAGCATGGCATAGCGATGCCGCTGATCGACGCGCTGACAGGGCGCAGGTTCTCCACCACTCTGCTGGTGAGGCAGACATTTCTCGCTGACGATCTGCCACAACGCATCACTGTTCTTTTTGAAATGCAGTGCGGCAGCCAGCATCCCCGAAATGACCAGTACCAGCAGAACCGCAACCAGGCGGGTTGCACGACGATGTGTCGGCATAACAACGCTTCCTGAATGGCTTAGCAGCCTGCATCCTCGCCTGGCGAGAAAAAAATGTCACGGGGAATTCTGGCAGATAACCCAGCGGCTGGGCGGAGAAGGAGAAAAGGCGTGGTTGTGGAGGATAAGCGGTCAGCGCAGGGATGCGCTGACCGCAGCGCATTACGGTTTCATGACCTGGTCATAGCTGCCGCCATCGGCGAAGTGGGCTTTCTGAGCCTGTGTCCAGCCACCAAACTTGTCCTGAATGGTAAACAGCTTCACTGGCGCAAAGGTGCTGGCGAATTTCTTCGCGACTTCAGCATCACGCGGACGGTAGTAGTTCTGTGCAGCGATAGTCTGGCCTTCTGGCGAGTAGAGGTATTTCAGATAAGCGTCGGCGACTTTACGCGTCCCCTTTTCATCTACCACTTTATCGACCACCGACACGGTCGGTTCCGCCAGAATCGATTCGCTCGGAGTGACAATCTCGAACTTGTCTTTGCCCAGCTTGTTAACCGCCAGATAGGCTTCATTTTCCCAGGCGATCAGCACATCACCAATCCCGCGCTCAACGAAGGTGTTGGTTGCGCCGCGTGCGCCGGAATCCTGCACTTCAACGTTTTTAAACAGCGCTCTGACGTAAGCCAGCGCTTTAGCCTGATCGCCGTTGTTATGATCCAGCGCCCAGCCCCAGGCCGCCAGATAGTTCCAGCGTGCGCCGCCGGACGTTTTCGGGTTAGGGGTAATAACAGATACGCCTGGCTTCGTCAGGTCGCTCCAGTCATGGATGCCTTTAGGATTATCTTTACGAACCAGGAAGACAATGGTCGAGGTGTAGGGCGCAGAGTTGTCCGGCAGACGCTGAATCCAGTTTTTATCAATACGACCGCGTTCTGCAATGGCATCAACATCCGATTGCAACGCCAGTGTGACCACATCCGCCCGAATGCCGTTAATCACGGAGGTCGCCTGCTTACCGGAACCGCCATGCGACTGACGGACCACGACATTATCGCCGGTTTCCTGTTTGTAGTGCGCACTGAACGCTTTGTTGTACTGTTCGTACAGCTCACGCGTTGGATCGTAGGAAACGTTTAACAGCTGAATGTCTTTCGCCAGAACGCTGGTTGAGGCCAGCAACAGGGTAACGCCGATACTCCACTTGTTCATTACGCACTCTCCCAATGTCGTTATGGGCTAAGCGTGACATAAACCAATACAGAGCTAAAAGAATTAAAAATAAGCTGTTATAACCATGGGGAATATAGAGGCGGGATGCCGGGGCGCGCCAGGTCGCACACCCCGAAGAGGAATTAATAGAGTTTTTTCGCGGTGTCGAGCCAGTCGCGTTTGAACGGACGCTTCATATTTTCAATGGCGTCGACGATGTCGTGATGCACCATCTTCTCGTTCTGAATACCGACGCAACGGCCGCCGTAACCCTGCATCAGCAGTTCAATGGAGTAGGCCCCCATGCGTGAGGCCAGAATACGGTCATACGCACAAGGTGCACCGCCACGCTGAATGTGGCCCAGAACGGTAGAACGGGTTTCACGCTTGGTTTCTGTTTCGATGAAACGCGCCAGATCGTCGATATCGCAGATGTGCTCGGTAATCGCCACGATAGCGTGCTTTTTACCTTTGGCGATGCCCGCTTTGATTTCCGCTACCAGCTCTTCACGGGTATACGGGAACTCCGGCAGTACGATGAACTCACAGCCACCCGCAATGGCGGCCGCCAGTGTCAGATCGCCACAGTAGCGACCCATCACTTCCACAATCGAAATACGCTGATGCGATGAAGAGGTATCACGCAGGCGGTCAATCGCTTCAACCACGGTTTCCAGTGCAGTGAAATAACCGATAGTGTAATCCGTTCCGGCAACGTCGTTATCGATGGTGCCTGGCAGACCAATGCACGGGAAGCCCATTTCAGTCAGGCGCTTAGCCCCCATGTAGGAACCGTCACCACCAATAACAACCAGCGCATCAATGCCGCGCTTTTTCATGTTCTCAATGGCAACCTGACGCACATCTTCATTACGGAATTCAGGGAAGCGTGCTGAGCCCAGGAAAGTGCCGCCGCGGTTAATCATGTCGGAAACGCTGTAGCGATCAAGATTGATCATGCGATCTTCGTACAATCCCAGGTAACCGTCATAGATCCCAAAAACTTCCAGTCCTTCACTCAGCGCGGAACGCACCACGCCACGAATAGCTGCGTTCATGCCTGGGGCGTCACCGCCGCTGGTTAATACACCAATTTTTTTGATCATGACAACCTCTGGATTGTTCAAAACTAAGGGTTAATCCTGCCTGTCGATCGCTGCTGAAGCTCATTTTACGACTCGCGCGACACGTGATGGCAGATAGTATATCAAAGGCTTGCTGCTGAATTGATTCAGGTCAGACAACTTTTCACTATTTTTTGCAGCAATGTTAGCGTTACGTCATCCCTGCCGTATCGATTTGATTCATTTAAGTTAAAAACCTAAAGAATCCTCTCTCTCGAACGGTACCACAGAACAGGGATCCTGATGGATAATTACGTCTGAGCCGGGAAATTCTTTGCGTAACGCCTTCTCAACCTGATCGGCTACCCGATGCGCCTGCACCAGTGGCAGCTGATCTTCCAGTTCCAGATGCAGCTGAATAAATTTGGTCGGCCCGGACTGACGGGTTCGCAGATCGTGAACGCCCTGCACCTGCGGCCAGTTTGTCGCAAGCGTCAGGATTTGCTGCCGTTCCTCTTCCGGTAACGCGCGATCCAGCAATGACTGAACTGCCTCGTAGCCCATACGCAGTGCGCTGTAGAGAATAAAAATACCAATGCCCAGCGCAAACAGGGCATCCGCCCGGGCAAAGCCATAGCTGCTCAGCACCAGCGCAATCAAAATAGCGCCATTCATGATGACGTCGGACTGATAGTGCAGCATGTCAGCCCGGATCGCCTGGCTGCGGGTTTTACGAACCACCCAGCGCTGAAAGGCCACCAGCACCAGCGTTGAGCTCAGCGCCACCACGGTCACTACAATACCGACGCCGGGCGCCCGCAACTCATTGGGCGTCGCCAGATGCTGCAGGCCGGTCAGAAACAGAAACAGCGCCGACCCGGAAATAAACATACTTTGCGCCAGCGCTGCCAGCGACTCCGCTTTGCCGTGCCCGAAAGTATGATCTTCGTCAGCGGGCTGCAGTGCATAACGCACCACCAGCAGATTGGTCAGCGAGGCGGCGATATCCACCAGTGAATCCACCAGAGAGGCCAGTAAACTCACCGAACCGGTGTACCACCAGGCAAAAATTTTCACGAGCAACAGCACAGACGCAAGAATGGTCGCGCCGAGCGCAGCACGCTTTACCAGTCGGCCATAAGAGGGTTGCATGCCAGGTTCCCTGTGCGGCATCAGTGAAGATGCGCACCAAAATGAATGAATGGCTCAAGTTTAACATCGGGAGGCGGGCACTGCTTAGCGGGTCGATCAGCGGATCAGGCTTTTTTGGGAAGGCGCGACAGGTACAAAAAAACAAGCCCCGGCCTCTGTGGGAGGTCGGGGCAAAGTGTCATACACATCAGTACCAGGCCACATTCAGGCCCAGGTCTGGGCTGAGAAAGGGGCGGCGACTACTTTTTGCCGCCTTTTTTCCCGGCTTCTGATGCTTTTTCACGATCGTTTTTGAAATTTCCGCCGCCGCTACTCTGGCCGCCTTTCTTACCGGCTTCAGACGCTTTTTGCGGATTATCTGCGAAATTACCTGAACCACCACGATGCTCTGCCATAACTTACTCCGTTAATAGATTCATTCAGGACTACATAATGTGGTTGCTGCTCCCTGAGACTTCGCAAAGACACTTAACTTCCCTGCAGTGACAGGATTAAGTGTAGAGGGTGTGCCTGAACCGGCAAGCGTAACGCGGGGGATTTATCTCATTGAAAAATATAATTAAATCTTTCTATACCTGCCTGTAATTCATTCACTTTCAGTGAGTTATAATATTTAACAGGCGGTAAAACCCTTACCGGTACGCTTAAATTTAAGTCATGACCTGAATAGTAAGGAATCGGTGAGGCTTACCCATAAAAGCTCAACAAGCGCTAATCAAACAGGGGTTTTATTGCGGGGTGATGATTCCAGTCAAAATAAAAAAAGTGAAAAAAAGATAAAAAAAACCCCCACCATCATGGCGGGGGAAGACAGGGATGTGTCTATGGCAAGGAAAACAGGGATACTATGTTACTGGTTACTGCTGGTACTACTCACTGCCTGCAGCGATGATGCTGACTGCAAATTCGAAAACTGTCGCAGCTCATTAAGTCGCCGCTGGTAATTCTGCTGTAACGCCGACTGCTGGGCTGGCGTTAGCAGCTGGAACATTTGATTCTGTACGCGCGCCATCTCGACCTGCTGTTCAACCTGAACTCTGGCGATCACTTCCGCCTTCTCGCGGATGGCCGCTTCGTTAAACTGGTCTGCAGTCACTAACTCATGTAGTGCTGCGATATCGTCAATATGGACGACCGGACGCTCATGTCGGGCCTGTTGCATCAGGTCTCGCATCTGCTGACGTTGCTCTTCAGTCAGCTCGATGCCATCGAACATGTGGCTTTGCGGATTTTGCGTCATACTGCCTGTCGGCAATCCGCCATGATGCATCTCGTCAATCGTCGTCGCATCTTTAGCACCTGCGCTGGCGACACTCAGAGCCATCGCTGAGGCAAGGACGACGGCGGTTAATTTGCGCATCGTGTACTCCAGTTCGTTCCGTTTTGCGATTCAACGAGAGCCAGTGTACGGCGACAGCTGCAAACATCCGTCAGGGGGTGTAAAACTACGTAAAGCGATGGATAGGTGCGCCAGGAACACGGTATTTTGCCTGCGGAGGGCTACAAAAATGAATAAAATCCTGTTGGTAGATGACGATCGCGAATTAACTTCGCTTTTAAAAGAACTGTTAGAAATGGAAGGGTTTGAAGTGGTGGTAGCCAGCGATGGTGAACAAGCGCTGAACCTGCTCGATAACTCAATTGATCTGCTTTTACTGGATGTCATGATGCCGAAGAAAAACGGTATCGACACCCTGAAAGAACTGCGTCAGCAACATCAAACCCCCGTCATCATGCTAACGGCGCGCGGCAGCGAGCTGGATCGCGTACTGGGCCTCGAACTGGGCGCAGATGACTATCTGCCTAAGCCGTTTAACGATCGTGAACTGGTGGCGCGTATCCGCGCTATTCTGCGGCGCTCAAACTGGAGTGAACAGCAGCAGCAACACGACAATAGCTCGCCCACGCTGGAAGTGGACTGCCTGCGTCTCAATCCCGGCCGTCAGGAGGCCAGTTTTGATGATGTCACGCTGGATTTGACCGGCACGGAGTTCACCCTGCTCTATCTGCTGGCGCAGCATCTGGGCCAGGTGGTGTCGCGTGAGCACCTGAGTCAGGAAGTGCTGGGCAAACGCCTGACGCCTTTTGACCGCGCTATTGATATGCATATCTCCAATCTGCGTCGCAAGCTGCCTGAACGCCGTGACGGCCATCCCTGGTTCAAAACCTTACGTGGCCGCGGCTATCTGATGGTTTCGGCATCATGATTGGAAGTCTGACCACCCGTATCTTCGCCATCTTCTGGTTGACGCTGGCGCTGGTGTTGATGCTGGTGCTAATGGTGCCCAAGCTCGATTCACGACAGATGACCTCGCTGCTGGAAAGTGAACAGCGGCAGGGCATCATGATTGAGCAACACGTCGAAGCAGAGCTGTCACAGGATCCCCCTAACGATCTGATGTGGTGGCGTCGTCTGTTTCGGGCAGTGGAAAAGTGGGCACCGCCGGGTCAGCGGCTGCTGTTAGTGACGAGTGAAGGTCGGGTGATCGGCGCGCAACATAACGAAATGCAGGTTATCCGCAATTTTATCGGCCAGTCTGACAATGCCGATCATCCGCAGAAGAAGAAATATGGTCGTGTTGAGCTGGTAGGGCCTTTCGCCGTTCGGGATGGCGAAGATAACTACCAGCTTTACATGATTCGTCCCGCCAACAGTTCCCAGCTCGATTTCGTGAATCTGCTGTTTGACCGTCCCCTGTTACTGCTTATCGTCACCATGCTCATCAGCTCCCCGCTGCTGCTCTGGCTGGCCTGGAGCCTGGCTCGTCCGGCACGTAAGCTGAAATATGCTGCCGACGAAGTCGCAAGCGGAAACCTGCGTCAGCATCCGGAACTGGAATCGGGCCCACAGGAGTTTCTGGCGGCGGGTTCCAGCTTTAACCAGATGGTCAGTGCGCTGGAGCGGATGATGACCGGTCAGCAACGTCTGTTATCAGATATCAGCCATGAGCTTCGTACCCCGCTCACCCGCTTGCAACTGGCTACCGCGCTGCTGCGTCGGCGCCAGGGTGAAGGCAAAGAGCTGGGCCGCATTGAGATGGAAGCACAGCGTCTTGATGGCATGATTAACGATCTGCTGGTGCTGTCGCGCACCCAGCATAAAAATGCGCTGGTCAGCGAAGCGATGAAGGCGAATCAGTTGTGGAATGGGGTGCTGGAAGATGCCCGCTTCGAAGCGGAGCAGATGGGCAAGAAGATGGATATCCCCTATCCGCCTGGCCCGTGGCCGCTTTATGGTAACCCCCATGCGCTGGAGAGTGCGCTGGAAAATATCGTACGCAATGCGCTGCGCTATTCACACACCCATATCAGCGTCAGCTTCTCCGTCGATATTTCCGGCATCACGGTACACGTTGATGACGATGGTCCAGGCGTGAGTCCGGAAGATCGTGAACAGATTTTCCGGCCTTTCTACCGTACCGATGAAGCACGCGATCGCGAATCAGGCGGCACCGGTCTTGGCCTGGCGATTGTTGAAACGGCAGTGCAGCAACATCGCGGCTGGGTTAAAGCGGATGACAGCCCATTGGGCGGCCTGCGTCTGACCCTCTGGTTGCCGCTCTACTCCTCCGCTCGTCAATAATTTGTTATGCTTCGGCCCCTGTCATCGGGGGGCCTTATGCTTAACATTGTCTTGTTTGAACCAGAAATTCCGCCGAATACCGGCAATATCATCCGCCTGTGTGCCAATACTGGCTTTCAGCTTCATCTGATTCAGCCGCTTGGTTTTGCCTGGGATGACAAGCGTTTACGCCGCGCCGGGCTGGATTACCACGAATTTACTGCCATTAAATTCCACGCCGACTATCAGGCGTTTATCGCCTCAGAGTCGCCTGAGCGTCTGTTTGCGCTGACGACCAAAGGTACGCCCGCACACAGTGCCGTAGCGTATCAGGCTGGCGATTATCTGCTGTTTGGCCCGGAGAGCCGTGGACTTCCGGCTGAGATCTTAGCGGCGTTACCGGCTCAGCAGAAAATCCGTATCCCGATGAAAGCGGAAAGCCGCAGTATGAATTTGTCGAACGCCGTCTCGGTGGTGGTCTATGAAGCGTGGCGCCAGCTTGATTATGCGGGCGCGCTGATTAAAGACTAGATGCCGTCGCCAAACTGAAAACCCGCCAGGCTGCCATTAAAGTGCTGATCCATATCCATCGACGGCTTTTCACTGCCTGGCTTACCAACGATTCGCGCGGGTACGCCTGCTGCAGTGGTGTGCGGCGGCACGGGCTGTAACACCACGGAACCGGCACCGATTTTGGCTCCCTTGCCAACTTCAATATTGCCCAGGACTTTCGCACCGGCACCAATCATCACCCCTTCACGGATTTTCGGGTGACGATCGCCGCTGGTTTTGCCGGTTCCGCCCAGCGTAACCGATTGCAGGATCGAGACATCATTCTCAACCACGGCGGTTTCACCAATCACAATGCCTGTGGCATGGTCGAGCATGATGCCGTGGCCGATGTTGGCGGCGGGATGAATATCGACGGCAAAGGAGACGGAGATTTCATTCTGCAGATAAACCGCCAGCGCGCGCCGGCCTTCATTCCACAGCCAGTGGCCAATGCGGTAGGCCTGTAAGGCGTGAAAACCTTTGAGGTAGAGCAGCGGCGTGGAGTATTTATCGACTGCCGGGTCACGCTGGCGCACCGCCTGAATATCGTACGCCGCTGACATAATCATCGACGGATCTTCACGGTAGGCTTCTTCAACGATTTCACGAATGGCGATGGCGGGCATAATCGGGTTAGCCAGCTTGTTGGCCAGCATATAACTCAGTGCACTACCGAGATTTTCATGCTTGAGCAATGTCGCGTGGAAGAAGCTGGCCAGCATCGGCTCACAATCAGCCAGGGCGCGCGCTTCTGCTTTGATATTATTCCAGACCAGTTCTAACTCATCAGACGACATTGCTGTTTTCTCCCGATAAAAAAAGCGCCTGAATGGGCGCTGCAGGTGATGATGCTACGCGTCCTGCGTTAGCCAGTGCTGTTTTCGTCCTTCCTTGTTCGTCCCAGCAGACTCAATGCTGCATCTCTCGCCGGCTTTTCGCAATACAGCACCTGATAAATCTGCTCGGTGATCGGCATTTCCACACCAAAACGGGCTGCCAATGCTTTGACTTCTTTGGTGTTTCTGTAACCTTCTACAACTTGTCCGATAATGCGTTGCGCGCTATCTACATCCTCGCCCTGGCCCAGCATCATGCCAAAACGACGGTTACGCGACTGATTATCGGTACAGGTCAGCACCAGATCGCCCAGACCCGCCATCCCCATAAAGGTGGTGGGATCGGCACCCAGCGCGGCGCCCAGCCGGCTCATTTCAGCCAGACCACGGGTGATCAGTGCGGTACGTGCATTCGCGCCAAAACCAATCCCGTCAGAGATCCCGGCACCGATAGCAATCACGTTTTTTACCGCGCCGCCCAGCTGTACGCCGATGAAGTCAGGGTTGTTATAAACGCGGAAGCTCTTACCGCAGTGCAGCTTCTGCTGCAGATCCTCAGCAAACTGCGCATCCGTTGCGGCCAGCGCGATAGCCGTCGGTAATCCGGCTGCCAGCTCTTTCGCAAAGGTCGGTCCGGAGATTACAGCCAGCGGAATGTCATCGCCGACAATTTCCCGCGCCACATCCTGCAGCAGACGGCCGGTCTCTTTTTCCAGCCCTTTGGTCGCCCAGACAATACGCGAGTCTGACCGCAGATGAGGCTTGATCTGCTGCAGCACCTCGCCAAACACATGACTCGGCACCACGATCAATAAATCGCGGCTGGCAGCAATAGCTTTGGTCAGATCAGGTTCAAGAGAAAGATGGTCGGGGAAAGGGACATCAGGCAGGAAAGCGGTGTTGCAACGGTCACTCTGAAGCTGCGCCAGATGCGCCGGGTTATGTCCCCACAACAGCACCGGATGGCCGTTGCGGGCCAGCGTAATCGCCAAAGCGGTGCCGTATGAACCGGCACCGATGACGCTAATCGAAGCGTGAGTTGTCATCAGGCATCCTGATGTGGTTCAGCACCTTCTTCACCTTGCTGCTGCTGCAGGTAGTTCATGAACAGCGCATCAAAGTTAACCGGTGCCAGGTTCAGCTGCGGGAAGGTACCACGTGATACCAGACTGGTAATGCATTCGCGTGCGTACGGGAACAGGATGTTCGGGCAGTATGCGCCCAGGCAATGTGCCATCTGCGTTCCTTCGATACCGCTGATGGTGAAAATACCGGCCTGCTGAACTTCACACAGGAAAGCGGTTTCTTCGCCCACGGTGGCGGTTACAGTCACACGAAGTACCACTTCGTAAACTTCGTCAGCCAGCTGAGAAGATGCAGTGTCCAGATCCAGTTTAACGTCCGGTTCCCACTCTTTCTGGAAAACCTGTGGTGCATTTGGCGCTTCAAAAGAGATGTCTTTGGTGAATACGCGCTGAATCTGGAATTGCATTTCGTTGGTGTTATGTTCTGACATGTGACCAAATCCTATGTATGAGATTGTCCGGCGTAAAATTACGCCTGCAGTAAGGGATCTAAACCTTCGCGATTATCGAGTGCGAATAAGTCGTCGCAGCCACCAATGTGCTGCGCATCAATAAAAATCTGAGGCACGGTGGTGCGGCCGCTACGCTTGATCATCTCTTCGCGTTTCGCCATGTCTCCATCAATGGGGATCTCCTGAAACGATACGCCTTTTTGCGTTAACAGCGCCTTCGCCCGATGGCAGTAAGGACAGGTCGCCTTGGTATACATTTCAACATTTGCCATGATCAGCACCTCTGTAAGATTATTTGCCGCGAACTAACGGCAGATTTTCGCCGCTCCAGCCACTGATACCATCTTTCAGCACTGAAACCCGCTCAAAGCCGGCCGCGCTGAGATGCGCAGCAGAATCACCCGCGCTTTGTCCGGTTGCACACACCACAATTATGGGCTGCGCTTTATGCTTTGCCAGTTCGTCGATGTTGCCTTTTTTAATCTCAGCGGCTGCGACATTCAGCGCACCTGAAATATGGCCTCTGCGGAAATCGTCGCGCGAACGCACGTCTACAACTACCGCGTCCTCTTTGTTAATCAGGCGGGTTGCTTCACCGCGGCTGATCGTTTTTACCTTAGAGAACATTCCTTTAACGGTAGTCACAATCACCAGAACGAGTAAAACGACCCATGCCAGACTCAGGATGGGGTGATTGCTTGCAAACTGCATAATTTCTTGCATGAGGGGTAACGACTCCAGACCGGGCTAATAAGCTAAAACAAGGGTTCTGAGTATACCTGCGCCACTTCGCATGTACAGATGCTATGCGGCCAGAGTATCGATTTGTGCTTCATTTTCCAAAAAAAGTGGCTGAATAGCAAAAATGGCGTAAGGCTTAATCCATGTCATTGTGAAAGTGGACATAACTGGAAAAGCAAATGCCAGTGGGGAGCACTGGTAAGCGGCGGTTCATCGTGGAATAATCATTGGCCTATGAAGGGAAAAACAACCGTTTCGCACACAAGGACCCGTCCCAACGGCGATAACCTGCCGTTGTTCACACACTTGTCCAGCCTCTCCCTTAGCCTGCTTTGTGCGGGGGCACTGTTATTGCCTGCCGCCGCCGTTAGTGCAGAAGACAGCAAATCTCAGCTGCAATCTATTCAGCAAAACATCGCTGAAAAAGAGAAAAGCGTTAAAGCGCAAAAGTTGCAGCGCAGCAAATTACTGGATCAGTTGCAGAGCCAGGAAAAAATCATCGCTCAGGCGAGCCGTCAGTTGCGTGACACCCGCAATAGCCTCAACGCCCTGAATGATGAAATCAAACAGCTTGCCACCTCCATCGCCCGCCTTGAAAAACAGCAAACCCAACAGGAAAACCTGCTTTCAGAGCAGCTTGATGCGGCGTTTCGTCAGGGTAAGCACAACGGTGTACAGCTGTTGATGGGCGGTGAAGAGAGTCAGCGCAGCGAGCGTATTCTGGCCTATTTCGGCTATCTGAATGCGGCGCGCCAGAAAAGTATCGAATCGCTGCAACAGACGCGTCAGGACTTAGCTCAGCAACGCGCCACGCTGGAGCAGAAGCAACAGCAGCAGAAAGGCTTATTAGCGCAGCAGCAGGGCCAGCAGCAGAAGCTGCAACAGGCGAGCGAAGCGCGGAAAAAAACCCTGACGACACTGGAAAGCGCGCTGGAAAAAGATCAGGCCGATCTGGTCGAGATGCGTCAGAACGAAAGCCGTCTGCAGGATAAGATCGCCCGTGCGGAACGCGAGGCGCGCGAGCGCGCCGCCCGTGAAGCGCGTGAGGCGGAAAAAGTGCGTCAGCGTCAGGCGCAGGCGAAAGCCAAAGGCTCCAGCTATCAGCCGACCCAGAGCGAACGCGAACTGGTGGCGCGCACCGGTGGACTCGGTCGCGCGGGCGGGCAGGCCTTGTGGCCGGTACGCGGACGCATTGAACATCGCTTTGGTGAACAGCTGCAGGGTGAACTGCGCTGGAAAGGACTGGTGATTGATGCGCGCGAAGGTACCGAGGTGAAAGCTATCGCCGATGGCCGCGTGCTGATGGCCGACTGGTTACAGGGCTACGGCCTGGTGGTCGTGCTGGAACATGGTAAAGGCGATATGAGCCTGTATGGCTACAACCAAAGTGCGCTGGTGAGCGTGGGTACGCAGGTGAAGGCAGGACAGCCTATCGCACTGGTGGGCACCAGTGGTGGCCGCGGTACTCCGTCGCTCTATTTTGAAATCCGACGTCAGGGACAGGCCGTCAATCCACTCCCGTGGTTAGGAAAATAGGTTTTGCTGCAACTTCGAAAAATCCCCGTTCTGTTGAGCGCCCTGCTGTTCAGCTACGCTGCGCAGGCGGGCAAACTGGCCATTGTCATCGATGACGTAGGCTATCGCCCTGCCGAAGAGAACAAGGTCCTGCAGATGCCGCAGGCCATTTCAGTGGCGGTTTTGCCCAACGCGCCACATGCCCGTGAAATGGCCACCAAAGCGCACCAGAGTGGTCACGAAGTGTTGATCCATCTGCCCATGGCGCCGCTGAGCAAGCAGCCGCTGGAAAAAGATACCTTAACGCCGGAGATGAGCAGCGAAGAAGTTACCCGCATCATGCGCAATGCGGTTAACAACGTGCCTTATGCCGTAGGTCTGAACAACCATATGGGCAGCAGGATGACCTCCAGCCTGCCCGGCATGCAGAAAGTGATGCAGGCGCTGAACCACTACAATCTCTACTTTCTGGATAGCATGACCATCGCTAACAGTCAGGCTGTTCCTGCCGCACAGGGCACCCAGGTCAGGGTATTAAAACGCCGGGTATTTCTGGATGACAGCCAGGATATTAATGCCATCCGCCAGCAGTTCAGTCGGGCGGTGAAACTGGCGCAGCGCGACGGTTACGCCATTGCCATTGGTCATCCCCACCCTAACACCGTGCGGGTGCTGCAGCAGATGTTACCCACATTGCCAGCCGACGTTACGCTGGTTCGTCCCAGTCAGCTGCTGAACGAATCACTGCACAGCGGCTCACGGCCGCCTGTGGCGCCGGCAAAACCGGTGACACCGCGCTTCCAGCCTGCAGACCTGTGTAAACCGAAACAGCCGCTGGCGCCGGTTCCTGCCACCCGAGCCTTAACGGTAATAGCGGAAAGTGTGAATAACAGCCCGCTGTTTAACACGCTAAAAAATCTGTTCTGAATTTGCTATGAATGCTAAGTGTTCAGCTTAGCGTTCATTTATACGCAGAAATTACTATAATCCTGGGTCGGGCGATAACGTGCTGTGCGGGAACAGTGATAGGGATGACGATTATTAAACAAAAAATCCTGCTGCTGGATAACGGCAGAGAGTGGGGCGGCGGCACCAACAGTATGCTGGAGCTGTTGAAGCGTATCGATCGTCAAAAGTTTGATATCACCTGCTGCTTCTATCACAACTACAGCCGTGGCAACGACGAAACCATTGAGGCCACGCTGAATGCGCTGGCTATCCCGGTCTTTTTTATTCCGCAAATCAGGCAGCCACGCTGGGCAAAGTTTGTTAAAGAAGTCGCGCGGGCACTGCTGTTTTTTAATAAAAAGCTCAAGAAGCGCGCCATCGATCAGATTGATACACACTGGCGCATTATGCCCAATGCCAGCAAAATCAATTCACTGCTGCAGCTGGGGAAGTTTGACACGCTCTATATGAATAACCAGCCCAGCACCAATGTGGAAGGTTATCTGGCGGCGCGCAGCCTGGATGTTGCGGTAGTGCAACACTGCCGTATCGATCCGGTTCTGGAACCGCGGCTGGTCAGCATGGTTAATCAGGATTGCCAGGCGATCATTGCGGTGTCGCAGGGCGTGAATAACACCCTGCGCAGCCACGGTGTTGACGCGGAACGCTGTTTTACCGTCAATAACGCTATCGACATCCACCAGCCTCTGCCCGACCGCCTTGAAGTACGCCAGCGCTTTAAACTCTCCCCTTCGACCTTTGTGTTCGGCACGATTGGCTCGCTGATATTGCGTAAATCTAATCACCATATTCTGCAGGCGCTGGGCCGTTTTAAACGCGCTAATCCCGATGCCGACTGGAAGATGGTGGTGGTCGGAGCGGGTCCGGAACTTCAGCATCTGCTGCAACTCGCTACTGCAGAGAACATCCAGCAGCACGTGGTCTTTACCGGCTTTCAGAACAACGCGCTGGATTACCTCACTGCCTTTGATGCGTTTATTCTTGCCTCACGCAGTGAGGGATTACCAAGGGTTGTGCTGGAAGCGATGCTGGTGAATACCGCCGTAGTGGGATCCCGCGTGGTCGGTACTGCCGAATTGATCAGTCATGACGAAACCGGGCTGCTGTTTGACTATGGCAACGTGGTGCAACTGACCCAGCATCTGACCGCGCTGTGGCAGGATGCGGATTTACGTCAACGCCTGATCAATGCGGCAGCGAAACGCGTACGTGAACAGTACGCTATTGAAACTTATATCAGCGGCGTCGAGAATATTTTGCAAAGCGTCGTGAAAAAGAAACCTCATGCTTAATTTTTTAAATCCCCGTTATCGCCATATCAGGGCGAGTCATAACCTGCCTTATTCGCAGAAAGAGGTTCAGGGCACTGTACCGGTCACTTCTGTCGTGATCCCCTGCACCGGCGCCGACTATATTGAAGAAGCCCTGCTCAGTGCCGATTTTGCAGCGCGCTTTGCGACAGGGGCTGAAGAGATCGTAATTGTCAGCGATCAGCCGGCTCACGCCTTTGGCAGCCTGCCAGTAAAAACCCGTGTCGCTACGCTGGATGTCCCGCATCGGGAAGAGAGTTATCGCTACAAGCAGATCTATCGCAGTCGTTTGATTAAATTGCAGGCGCCCTTACAGGCTAAAGGCGACGGCATTCTGATGATCGATTCCGACCTCAATCTGCTTAAGATGCCGGAGATCATGATGAAGCCCGGCCATCTCTATTCCAGTTTTCGTCAGGGGAAAATGATTGCCAAGCTGGCTGATGCGCCGGAAGAGGCGATCCCCGCCTACTACCCGCACAGTATCCGGCCCTGGCTGGTGGATCACGTGAATGGGGCTTACCTGGCTGCCACCCGTGAAGTCTGGCAGCGCATTTCGCCGCTGTGGCTGACGCTGTTTAATGATACCTGGAATTTAATGAACGACAGCCAGCCGCCTACTGACCAGCTGCCGCTCGCGGTGTTGCTGGACATGCTGGATATTAAAACCGTCAATCTGGGCGAATGGGCTAACTGGCCGGTCTCAAAGAAAATTGGCGGTCAGTCGGCGGTGATCCCGCCTGAAGTGGTAGGCGCACATGGCGGCTTTCCGCTGTCGGAATGGCAAAAATACCTCGCCGATCCGCAACAGCCGCTGAACTTTAAAGGCCAGGACTACACGCGCAAAGTGCGCTACCTGACCGATGAAGAGAAAAAACAAAGCTAATCATGCGGCCGCCCTGGCGGCCGTTGTTTTAATCCCAGCTCAGTATCACCTTTCCCGATCGTCCTGAACGCATCTCATCAAAGCCCTGCTGGAAATCGTCGATTCCATAGCGATGGGTAATAACCGGCGTTAAATCAAGCCCGGACTGGATCAGCGCCGCCATTTTATACCAGGTTTCAAACATCTCCCGGCCATAAATGCCCTTGATAAAAAGCCCTTTGAAGATTACCTGATTCCAGTCGATCGCCATTTCACCCGGCGGGATGCCCAGCAGTGCAATCCGCCCTCCGTGATTCATTACCTCCAGCAATGAACGGAAGGCAGGCGGTGCACCAGACATCTCCAGTCCGACATCGAATCCCTCCGTCATGCCCAGCGAGTGCATCACGTCTCGCAGATCCTCATTCGCCACATTGACCGCGCGCGTGACGCCCATTTTGCGCGCCAGTGCCAGACGATACTCATTGATGTCCGTGATCACCACGTTGCGTGCGCCGACATGGCGACAGACCGCGGCGGCCATGATGCCGATAGGACCCGCGCCGGAGATCAGCACATCCTCACCCACCAGATCGAACGATAGCGCGGTATGCACGGCGTTGCCGAATGGATCAAAGATTGCCGCCAGCTCATCGGAAATGTTGTCGGGAATTTTGAACGCATTGAAGGCCGGGATAACCAGATACTCCGCAAAGCAGCCCTGGCGGTTAACGCCTACACCCATTGTGTTACGGCATAAATGCGTTCGCCCGGCACGGCAATTACGGCAATGTCCGCAGGTAATGTGCCCTTCGCCCGAGACCCGATCGCCAATCGTAAAGCCTTTCACTTCCTGTCCTATCGCAACCACTTCCCCCACATATTCATGACCGACAATCATCGGTACCGGAATGGTTTTGCGCGACCAGTCATCCCAGTTGTAGATATGGACATCGGTACCGCAGATAGCGGTTTTGCGAATCTTAATCAGCAAATCGTTGTGGCCCGGCTCCGGAACCGGCGCATCGGTCACCATCCAGATGCCCGTTTCCTTCTTGAGTTTGGCGAGTGCTTTCATGACGGACTCCTCAGGCGATAACGCCCAGTTGTTTGCCGATACGGGTAAAGGCCGCCACCGCACGTTCCAGCTGTTGCTGGGTATGCGCCGCAGAGATTTGGGTGCGAATGCGTGCCTGACCTTTTGGCACCACCGGATAGAAGAAGCCGGTAACGTAGATGCCTTCCTGTTGCAGCAGGCGGGCGAACTCCTGGGCGACGCTGGCTTCACCCAGCATCACCGGGATAATGGCGTGATCGGCTCCCGCCAGCGTAAAGCCCGCCGCCGTCATCTGCTCCCGGAAGTAACGGGCGTTGTCCCACAGACGCTGACGCAGCCCGTCGCCTTCACTGAGCAGATCCAGCACCCGCAGCGAGGCGGCAACAATGGCCGGGGCCAGCGAGTTAGAGAACAGATAGGGACGGGAACGCTGGCGCAGCCACTCCACCACTTCTGCTTTTGCGGCGGTGTAGCCACCGGAGGCGCCACCCAGCGCTTTACCCAGCGTGCCGGTAATGATGTCGACCCGGCCCATCACATCGCAATATTCATGGGTTCCGCGTCCGGCGTTCCCGACAAAGCCCACCGCATGGGAATCATCCACCATCACCAGCGCAGAGAACTCGTCGGCCAGATCGCAGATAGCGGGCAGATTCGCAATCACCCCATCCATTGAGAAGACCCCATCGGTGGCGATCAGAATATGACGCGCGCCTTTATCGCGCGCTTCCTGCAAGCAGGCGCGCAGCTGCGCCATATCGTTATTGGCATAGCGGTAACGCTGCGCTTTGCACAGCCGGACGCCATCGATAATGGAAGCGTGGTTCAGTGCATCAGAGATGACGGCATCCTGCGCATCGAGCAGGGTTTCAAACAGACCGCCATTGGCATCGAAACAGGAGGAGTAAAGAATGGCATCCTCCATGCCGAGAAAGTCTGCCAGCCGCTTTTCCAGCTGCTTATGACTATCCTGCGTGCCGCAAATAAAGCGCACCGACGCCATACCAAAACCATGCGAATCCATCCCCTCTTTCGCCGCCTGAATCAGCGCCGGATGGTTCGCTAAACCTAAGTAGTTATTGGCACAGAAGTTAATCACCGCCGGGTTATCGCCAACCGCGATCTCCGTCTGCTGGGCAGAGGTGATGATCCGCTCCTGTTTAAACAGTCCTTCCTGACGTGCATCATCAAGTTGCTGACGAAGTTGTTGATAAAATTGCGCAGGCATCATTGCTCTCCTCAGATGGCAAAAATCTGGCATATCTTACTGAACAGGCCGCTTCTTCACGATAAATCGCCCAACAGAATGTCATTTTTGCAGCATAGTTCACGCCACAAGGATGTACGCACAAAGCGTTACAGAGTCATCTGGCTGTCTGCACCCTGATGAAATGTTATGATGTGAGGTATTCGTGTGTGAAACCTCCTGTTTCACCCCACAACGTTGAAGGTAACAACATGATTATCGTAACTGGCGGCGCAGGAATGATTGGCAGCAACATCGTCAAAGCGCTGAACGATCGCGGTCACACCGACATTCTGGTGGTGGATAATCTGAAGGATGGCACCAAGTTTGCCAATTTAGTCGACCTGGATATCGTCGATTACATGGACAAAGAAGAGTTCCTGATGAGCGTGATGGCGGGCGATGATTTAGGCCCGATCGAAGCGGTGTTCCATCAGGGCGCCTGCTCCTCCACCACCGAGTGGGATGGCAAGTACATGATGGAGAACAACTATCAGTACTCCAAAGAGCTGCTGCACTTCTGTCTTGAGCGCGAGATCCCGTTCCTCTACGCCTCTTCCGCAGCGACCTACGGCGGACGCAACGAGAATTTCATTGAAGAGCGTCAGTATGAGCAGCCGCTTAATGTTTATGGCTACTCTAAGATGCTGTTCGACCATTACGTCCGTCAGATGCTGCCGGAAGCGAACTCGCCGGTATGCGGCTTCCGCTATTTCAACGTCTATGGACCGCGTGAAGGCCACAAGGGCAGCATGGCAAGCGTTGCCTTCCATCTGAACACGCAGATCAGCAACGATGAAAATCCTAAACTGTTTGAAGGCAGCGACGGCTTTAAACGTGATTTCATCCACGTTGATGATGTTGCGGAAGTGAACCTGTGGTGCTGGGAAAATGGCGTCTCCGGGATTTACAACTGTGGCACAGGCCGCGCCGAGTCCTTCCAGGAAGTGGCTGACGCAGTACTGAAGTTCCACCAGAAAGGTCAGATCGAGTACATCCCGTTCCCGGAAAAACTCAAAGGACGGTACCAGGCCTATACTCAGGCCGATCTCACTAAGCTGCGTGCCGCCGGCTACGACAAGCCATTTAAAACGGTGGCGCAGGGCGTCGCTGACTATATGGTCTGGCTGAACCGTAACGCATAAAGGAAGCTGCTCCGGCGATGAAAATTCTGGTAATCGGCCCGTCGTGGGTCGGCGATATGATGATGTCGCAAAGTCTCTATCGCACCCTCAAGGCCGAACATCCCGATGCGGTGATTGACGTGATGGCACCTGCATGGTGCCGTCCGTTGTTGTCACGCATGCCGGAGGTGAATCAGGCGCTGGCGATGCCACTTGGGCATGGCGCGCTGGAAATCGGTGAGCGTCGCCGGTTGGGCAAAGTGCTGCGCGCCAGTCACTACGACCGCGCTTATGTGCTGCCTAACTCCTTCAAGTCGGCGCTGGTCCCCTTCTTTGCCGGAATAAAACGCCGCGTCGGCTGGCGCGGTGAAATGCGCTATGGCCTGCTGAATGATTTGCGCGTGCTGGATAAAGCCGCATTTCCACTGATGGTTGAGCGCTACGTTGCGCTGGGCTACGACACACCTGTTGCTTCGGCGGCGCAGCTGCCCCAGCCGCTGTTGTGGCCAAAACTGCAGGTTGAAGAGCAGGAAAAAATTGAAACGGCCGCACAGTTTCAGCTCGCCGCGACCCGTCCGGTCATCGGTTTTTGTCCGGGCGCTGAATTTGGTCCGGCCAAACGCTGGCCGCACTATCACTACGCCACGCTGGCCCGCCAGTTGATTGCTGAAGGCTTTCAGATCGTGCTGTTTGGCTCCGCCAAAGATCGCCCGACCGGCGAAGAGATTATCGCGGCGCTGCCCGAAGAGGCTCGCGGCCACTGCCGTAATCTGGCAGGTGAAACTCAGCTGGAACAGGCGGTGATTCTGCTGGCGCAATGCCGTGCCGTGGTCAGCAACGACTCCGGCCTGATGCATATCGCCGCGGCGCTGGATCGTCCACTGGTGGCGCTCTATGGACCAAGCAGCCCTGACTTTACGCCGCCGCTGGCAAAGCAGGCGCGAATTATTCGCCTGATTACCGGCTATCACAAAGTGCGCAAAGGCGATGCCGAACAGGGCTATCACCAGAGCCTGATCGATATTCAGCCTGAACGTGTACATCAGACGCTGAGCGAACTGCTCGCGCCACAGGAGGTGCCATGCACGTCCTGATTGTTAAAACCTCATCAATGGGCGATGTGCTGCATTCGCTCCCGGCACTGACCGATGCAATGCATGCCATTCCCGGCATCCGTTTCGACTGGGTAGTGGAAGAGAATTTCGCACAGATCCCTGGCTGGCATCCCGCAGTAGATAAGGTGTTACCGGTTGCGATTCGCCGCTGGCGCAAACACTGGTTTGGCAGTCAGCAGCGTGAAGAGCGCGTGCTGTTTAAGCGCGCGTTACAGTCACGTGAGTACGATATCGTGATTGATGCACAGGGCCTGATCAAAAGTGCCGCGCTGGTCACCCGCTTATCGAAAGGGGTGAAACATGGGCAGGACAGCCGTAGCGCACGTGAGCCGTTCGCCAGCTGGTGGTATGACATCCGCCATGAGGTTAGTAAGCGACAGCACGCGGTTGAGCGGACGCGCGAACTGTTCGCCAAAAGCCTGGGCTATGAAAAGCCGCAAAGTCAGGGTGACTACGCCATTGCCGGACACTTCCTGCATCATCTGCCCGCTGACGCACATCATTACCTGGTCTTTCTGCATGCCACAACGCGTGACAACAAGCATTGGCCGGAATCACACTGGCGAGAGCTGATTGAGCTGATGCAGCCCAGCGGGTTGCGGGTGAAATTGCCCTGGGGTGCTGAACATGAGCATCAGCGTGCGCAGCGCCTTGCAGAAGGATTTGAGCATGTCGATGTGCTGCCTAAGCTGACGCTGGAAGCGATAGCACAACAGCTGGCGGGCGCACGCGCGGTGGTCTCAGTGGATACCGGATTGAGCCATCTGACGGCGGCACTGGATCGCCCCAACCTCACGCTTTATGGTCCGACCGATCCTGGACTGATTGGCGGTTACGGGCAGAACCAACAGGCATTGAGCGCCCCGAATCATAATCTGGCGGAGCTGACTGCTGACACGGTGGCAGAGAAACTGCGGGCCGTTATTACGGAAAACATGCCATGAACTATGTGCTGATCTACCTGCTGTTGCTGCCTTTCCGGGCCATAATGCGGCTGTTTTACCGGCCAACCGGACGCAGCCTGATCATCCAGACGGCGAAGATTGGTGATTTTATTAATATCACCCCGATGCTGCGTGCGCTGGGTCAGTCTGAGTTGCTTATCAGCAAAGCGGTGGAGCCGCTGGTGCGTCACGATGACACGGTCAGCCGCTATTTCCTGATTGAAGAGGCGAAGCGCAGCTTTTTTGCCAAACTGAAGCTCGCGTTCACTCTGATGAACCGCTATGACAACGTCTATCTGGTGCAGCCAAACAGCGTGAACCTGTTTTTCGCCGCGCTCTGCAACGCACCGAACAAGCAGTTTCTGCGCACCTATGTGCGTAAGTCCTACCATAAGACCTTCTATCGCAGCGCCAGCGGAATTGTCGACCACACCAAAACGGATTTAACGCTCGACAGCTACCTGAAGCTGATTAATCGTGACTACCGCTACACCGATTTCCCTAAGCATGCGACCTCACCGCTCTGGCAGCCGCCTGCGCCACCCGCCGCGCTGCTTAATCCGCGCAGCGGTATTAAAATTGGCATCAGTATTTCTGCTGGTAACCGGGCTAAAACCATTCCTGCCAGCATCTGGCAGCAGCTGATGGCGTCGCTGGCTGACCTGCCCTGCACCTTTTATGTGTTTGGCCCACCGGCTGAGCAGCCGTGGCTGGATGAGTTACTGAGCCTGACCGGCCCGAAAGACAATATCGTCAGTCTGATTGGTGAGCTAAAACTGGAAGAGGTTCCGTGGGCCATTGCACAGATGGATTTCTACATCTCCTCTGACTCTGGCAATGCTTATATTGCGGATGCGCAGCAGATACCGGTGATCATGCTTTATGGCCCGTGTGAAGTCCGGGAACAGCGTCCGGTCAATAACGTTTTGTTTATCGGACCGGATAATATTGCTGCGTCGACGTTTGTTTTTGCCACCCGTTTTCAGTTTGATCAGCCTGCTGAAAAATTATTCGGGCTGGATCACGATAAACTGACTAGAATACAAACGTTTATTACTCATAATCTGGAATAGTGAAGCGTAATGGCAATTACCCCTCTTGCTGAGGCCGTTCAGCAAAGTCAGCTGCTGGTTAACACGCTTGCTGACACGGATGATAATCCGGTTCATGTTGCGTTTGGCATCAACTACGCCTACGCGCGTGGCCTGGGCATTACGTTGTTTTCACTTCTCAGCCATCATCCTGATACCGCTTTCCACGCCCATGTTTTTTCAGACTCGCTTTGCGAAGAGGATGTGGAAAAACTGCGTTCACTGGCCACGGGCCATCGTCTGGCGATCACGCTGCATATCTTTAACCGTGCCTGGGTTGATCAGCTGCCTGCGGTCGGACGCTATCCCAAAAGTATCCACTACCGTTTCCTGATCCCGGAAACCGTGGAGAGCTACAGCGATCGGGTGATCTATATTGATGCTGACACCCTGGTGGTGGGCGACTACTCTCCCCTGTTCACGCTGGATATCACTGATTACACGCTGGCGGCCTGTAATGACACACCGCGGGCGCGACATAACCAGTGCGCAAGGCTGGGGCTGAAGCATCACCACTATTTTAACTCCGGCTTTATGCTGATTAATATTCCACGCTGGCTCGAAAGGCAGACCACCGTGCGCATTACCGACGTGCTGGTAACGCGGGGCGCAGAGTTTGGTTTTCCCGATCAGGATGCGCTGAATATCGTGCTGGAGGATGAGGTCCTGATCCTGCCAGACCGCTATAACCACATTTACGACATCATCGCCAATAAAGTCTGGGATCACACGGGCGTGCCTGAAGAGACGGTAATGATTCACTACACCGGTAAATGCAAACCCTGGCATGCATGGGCTGGCAGCGATCTTTCCCAGCGCTACTACAGCTATTACCAGCGCTCACCCTGGGCTTCACAACCGCTTGATACGCCAAAGCATTATAAAGAAATGAAGCGATTCGCCCGCGTAAAATGGCATCAGAAACAGTATGCTGAAAGCCTGAGCTGGATGATGAAGTATGTCAGTCTCAAGTTTTTTAAACAGAGTGAGCAATAGCACACTCAGGTTTATCAGATTGATGCGGGCGCTGTTATTTCAGCGCCTGACTTTCCCGTCACTTATCCCGCCGGCTGTTTGCCACGACCTCTGTAATAACGACGCTGACAGCAAGCCAGCATAATAATCTGTTTACCTGCACGACCACATTGCGTAAAAAAAGCGCATATAGCGCATTATTATTGTCGGGCGTGGTTTTTAGTAAAGCAGGGATGCAACATCGTTTTATAATTGTGAACTCCCTGATTTCACTCTGCTGATTTGGAAATGATTTATGACGAGGCAACGCCTTTTCGCAGTGAATACAATGCTGGTGCAGATATTGTCATGAGTACTTCTCCTCTGCTGAGTATCATTACCCCGATGTACAATGCGGGCAGCATGTTTGATGAGTTCATGCAGTCACTGCTGGCGCAGACGCTGACTCTGCTTGAGATCATTATCGTCGATGACGGTTCAACCGATGGCTCAGGCGAGCGCGCCGATCAGTATGCACAGCAGCATTCTCACATTCGTGTGATACATCAGGAAAATGGCGGCGTCTCGCGCGCCCGCAACGCCGGACTGGCGATTGCCCGCGGGAAATATGTCACCTTCCCTGATGCGGATGACACCATGCAACCCGATATGTATCAGACGCTGGTGACACTGGCGGAGGCAGATAATCTGGATGCGGCACAGTGCAACGCCGAGTGGTTTTTCAAACACAGCCAGCGGGTAAAGCCGCTGATTCCGCTGGATCGCCTGCGCAGCACGCCGGTGCTGAGCGGTGCCGACTGGCTGAATACCGCGCTAAAAACCCATCGTTATATGCATGTGGTCTGGCTGGGCATCTATCGCCGGGAACTGATTGAGCAGCATCAGTTGCAGTTTGAACCCGGCCTGCATCATCAGGATATTCCCTGGACCACCGAGTTTATGCTGCTGGCAAAACGCGTGCGTTATACCGAAGCGGTACTCTATCGCTACTATATGCACGACGCCTCAATCAGCAATCGCAAACGTACCGGCGAGCGCAACGTAGAGTATCAGCGTCACTACATGAAGATTGCGCGACTGCTGGAAGAGCTCAATGACCGCTATCGTGACCGCGTGAAGATCTACCCGTCGTTTCACTATCAGGTGACCCATGAAGCGCTCAGCGTTTGCCACAGTGTAAGACGTGAGCCTGACGCCCGCGCACGCCAGGCAATCATTGCCGAGCTGTTCGCCACCCGGACACACCTGCGCATGTTACGCAACGCCCGGGGAATTAAGCAGTGGTATCAGTTGCTGTTGTGGCTGGCCCGGCTCTATCGCTGGCGTGATAAATAACCTTTGAGGCTGGCTTTATCCTAAAAAGGGTTTGCCCTACAATCGGTTCACTGAATTCTGAGAACTCTTGTTTATGGCCAGCCTGACTCCAGCAAACATCTCTCCAAAAAATATATTACTGATTAAGCTGCGCCATCATGGTGACATGCTGCTCACAACGCCCGCCATCAATGCGCTTCATGAGCGTTATCCGCAGGCCAGCATCGACGTGTTGCTCTATCAGGAGACGCGTCCGATGCTGGAAGCGCATCCGGCTATCCGCCATTTGCACGTCATCGATCGTAAATGGAAGCAGGAGGGCACCTGGCGCAAGCTGGGCCATGAGCGTGCATTAATTCGCGCCATACGTGCCGCCCATTATGATCTGGTGATTAATCTGGCCGATCAGTGGCGGGCTGCCCTGATTACGCGTCTCTCCGCGGCGCCAGTACGTATCGGTTTCGCTTTTAAAAAACGTGATAACGTCCTGTGGCGATGGTGTCACAACCAGCTGGTCTCCACACACAATCACAGCAAGCTGCATACCGTTGAGCAGAATATGTCGGCGCTGGCACCCCTCGGCATCAGCAGCGACGGCGCACGTGTCTCAATGCACTACAGCGACGCTGACCAGCAAATTGTGCTGACCCGACTGGCAGAACACCAGGTAACCGCGCCCTATATTGTGGTGCAGCCGACCTCACGCTGGGGCTTTAAATGCTGGGAAGAGGAGAGCGTTGCTGCCACGCTCGATCAGCTGGCGCAGCCGGGCCGCAAAGTGGTGCTGACCGCCGGGCCGGACAAACAGGAGCTGGCAATGATCAACCGCATTCGGGCACTGTGTGCGTCGCCGGATGTGGTTTCGCTGGCCGGTCAGTTTACTCTGCCGCAGCTGGCGGCGCTTATCGATCATGCCCGGCTGTTTATTGGTGTCGACTCTGCACCAATGCACATGGCCGCCGCACTTGAAACGCCCTGTATTGCGCTGTTTGGCCCGACCAAGCTGCAGCACTGGCGGCCATGGGGCGACAATAATCATGTCATCTGGGCGGGGGATTATGGCCCGCTGCCCTCACCCGATTCCATCGACACCAAAACAGACCAGCGTTATCTGTCGGCCATTCCGGTGAAGGATGTGGTCGCGGCAGCGAGGAGCTATCTGAATGAGTAAGTTACGGCTGGCGATTGTCCGGCAGAAATATCGTCCGGATGGCGGTGCCGAGCGTTTTATCTCGCGCGCGCTGGAAGCGCTGGGCAGCGAGCAGCTCGATCTCAACATCATTACCCGCAGCTGGCAGGGCACACCCAATCCTGACTGGCATCTGCATATCTGTAATCCTGCAAAGCTGGGCCGGGTATCCCGTGAGCGCGGTTTTGCCCTTGCAGCACGCGCCTGCTGGGAGCGCGAAAAGTTCGATATTGTGCAAAGCCACGAGCGCATCGCGGGCTGTGATATTTTTCGCGCGGGTGATGGTGTTCATCGCGTCTGGCTGGAACAGCGCGCCCGCATCGTCTCATCGTGGCAACGACTGAGTGCTGTGCTCAGCCCTTATCATCGCTATGTCCTGCAGGCGGAAGCGGAGATGTTTAACTCTCCGACGCTGAAAGCGGTGATCTGTAATTCTGAGATGGTAAAGCGCGATATCCTGCGCTGTTTCTCGCTCGACGCCGGAAAAATCCACGTTATTCATAATGCTATCGATGCCAGCCGTTTCCAGCCCGCCACGGAAGCTGCACGTCGCGCCACCCGTCAGCAGCTGGCGCTGCCCGATGCGGCCACCGTACTGATTTATGTCGGCTCCGGCTTTGAACGCAAGGGGTTGAAAGCGGCGATACAGGCGCTGGCTGCCAGCGACCGTTATCTGATTGTGGTGGGTCAGGATAAGCAACTGCAGCGGTATCAGCAGCTGGCAAATCAGCTTAACTGTCTGGACCGCCTGCGCTTTGTCGGCGTACAGCAGGATGTGCAGCCGTTCTATCACGCGGCTGATGGCCTGCTGCTGCCCACCCTCTACGATCCTTTTCCTAATGTGGTACTGGAGGCGATGGCCTGCGGCTTACCGGTGATTACCAGCACTGGCTGCGGTGGCGCAGAATTTATTACCGCTGGTCAGGAAGGCTTCGTCTGTGATGCTTTGGATATCAACGGGTTAAATCAGGCTGTTAATGCAATACCGGCGCTTTCCGTCGATTCACGAATGGGTGACGCGGCGCGGCGCAAAATTGAACCTTATGGTCCACAACGGCTGGCGCAGGCGCTGACTTCGCTTTATCAGCAGGTCCTGAGCAGCAACTGACAATGTGGGATGAGTGCATGCGGGGTTTCTGATAACATGCCGCCATCTGATTTTAATCTGCTTTTAGACGCGAATTTGCTGTAACGGTAACTATGACGACCTTTTACACCGCATTGCTCTACTTAATTCAGCCACTGATTTGGCTGCGCCTGTGGCTGCGCGGTCGTAAAGCGCCTGCCTATCGCAAACGCTGGGCAGAACGCTATGGCTATTGTGTCGGCAAAGTTAAGCCCGACGGCATTGTGCTGCACTCGGTCTCTGTGGGTGAAACCCTGGCTGCGATCCCGCTGGTGCGCGCTCTGCGTCATCGTTACCCGACCCTGCCGATTACCGTCACCACCATGACGCCTACCGGCTCTGAACGCGCGCAATCTGCATTTGGCAAAGATGTGCATCACGTCTATCTGCCTTATGATCTGCCGGGTTCGATTAATCGTTTTCTGGATACGGTCAACCCACGCCTGGTGATCATCATGGAAACCGAGCTATGGCCGAATATTATCCGCATTCTGCACCAGCGTAATATTCCGCTGGTGATCGCCAATGCCCGCCTCTCGGCCCGATCGGCCAAAGGCTACCGCAAGCTGGGTAAATTCATGCGCCGGCTGTTGCAGAGCATCACGCTTATCGCGGCGCAGAATGCGGAAGATGGCGACCGCTTCCTGAGCCTGGGCCTGAAACGTTCTCAACTAACGATTACCGGCAGCCTGAAGTTTGATATTTCCGTGACGCCAGAACTGGCCGCCAGAGCGGTGACGCTGCGTCGTCAGTGGGCGCCGCGCCGTCCGGTGTGGATCGCCACCAGCACGCACGAAGGTGAAGAGGCCATTGTGCTGGATGCTCATCGCCGCCTGCTGCAGACGTTTCCGGATTTGCTGCTGATTCTGGTGCCCCGCCATCCCGAGCGTTTTAACGATGCCCGTGAACTCACGCAGGAACGCGGCTTCAGTTTTATCCTGCGCAGCAGCGGCGAGATCCCGTCTGGCTCAACGCAGGTGGTCATCGGAGACTCAATGGGCGAACTGATGCTGCTATACGGCATTGCCGATCTGGCCTTTGTCGGCGGCAGCCTGGTTGAACGGGGTGGACACAACCCGCTGGAGCCTGCTGCCCATGCGCTTCCGGTTCTGATGGGACCCCATATCTGGAACTTCAAAGATATCTGCAGCAAGTTGCAGGAAGGCCAGGGGCTGATCACCGTCACCGACGTGATTTCGCTGGAAAAAGAGGTCACCAACCTGTTACAGGATGATGATTACCGCCGTTATTACGGACGTCATGCGGTAGACGTGCTGCACCAGAATCAGGGTGCGCTACAGCGTCTGCTACAGTTACTCGAACCGCATCTGCCACCACGGGCCCACTAATGTCAGCACGCCAACGTCTTTCCGTGGTGATGATCGCCAAAAACGAAGCGGAACTGCTGCCTGATTGCCTGGCCTCGGTCAGCTGGGCCGATGAAATTATCGTGCTGGACTCAGGCAGCCATGACAACAGTGTCGACATCGCCACACAGGCTGGGGCGAAGGTCTACCTCAATGATGACTGGCAGGGCTATGGCATCCAGCGCCAGCGCGCGCAGCACTATGCCACCGGCGACATGATTCTGATGATCGATGCGGATGAACGCGTGACACCTGAACTGCGCGCCGCGATTGAGCAGGTGCTGGTCGCGCCACCCAGCCGTACGGTTTATAGCCTGGGCCGCAGTAATCTGTTTCTCGGCCGCTTTATGCGCCATAGCGGCTGGTATCCTGACCGCGTCATGCGACTCTACCCACGCACCTTCCGCTACAATGACAATCTGGTGCATGAATCACTGCAAAGTGACGGCGCGCCGGTGGTGGCATTACCCGGCGATCTGCAGCATCTGACCTGCCGCGATTTAATCGCCTTTCAGCGCAAGCAGCTGGCTTATGCCGAAGCCTGGGCTACGGAACGCCATCGGCGCGGTAAGCGTTGCAGCCTGTTTTCTCTGTTCAGCCATACGCTGGGCGCGTTTATGAAAACCCTGCTGCTGCGTGCCGGTTTTCTCGACGGAAAACAGGGCTGGATTCTGGCGGTGGTCAATGCGCAATATACCTTCAATAAATATTCAGCCCTCTGGGCGCTGAATCATGCTTCGGCAAAAGGGCGAGTATGATCACGAAAGCCATCTATCCCGGAACGTTTGATCCTGTGACGCTCGGCCATCTCGACATCGTGACGCGGGCAGCGCAGATGTTTGATCAGGTCATTCTGGCCGTTGCCGCCAGCCCCAGTAAAAAACCGATGTTTAGTCTGGATGAGCGCGTGGCGCTGGCTGGTGAAGTGATAGCCCATCTGCCCAACGTTGAGGTGGTCGGATTCAGCGACCTGATGGCGAATTTTGCCCGTGACCAGCAGGCGAATGTGCTGGTTCGTGGCTTGCGTGCGGTGTCAGACTTTGAATATGAAATGCAGCTGGCCCAGATGAATCGTCATCTGCTGCCAACGCTTGAGAGTGTTTTCCTGATGCCCTCTGAAGGCTTCTCGTTTATCTCATCTTCGCTGGTCAAAGAGGTGGCGCGTCACGGCGGCGATGTGACCGCCTTCCTGCCCGCGCCGGTGCATCAGGCATTGCTGGCTAAACTGGCTTAATGCTGGCAGTTCGGGCACCAGTAGGTGCTGCGCTGCCCGTGTCTGCCGCTGACAATCGGCGTACCGCATGCCCGGCAGGGTTCGCCTGCCCGCCCATAAACCTGTAACTGCTGTGCAAAATAGCCGGGTTTACCGTCGCTCTGTAAGAAGTCACGCAGTGTGGTTCCGCCCTGCTCAATGGAGCGTAACAGCACCGCTTTGATGGTATTGACCAGCAGTTCCGCTTCGGCCTGCGACAGACTGCCGGCAGCACGATCGGGAATGATCCCGGCGGTAAACAGTGACTCGCTGGCGTAAATGTTGCCCACGCCCACCACCACTTTGTTATCCATCAGCCACTGCTTGATGAGCGTCCGCTTGCCGCGTGACTTCTCAAACAGGTAAGCGCCGTCAAACTCCTCGCTAAGCGGCTCCGGCCCGAGATGTGCCAGCACGCTGCTGCCCGCCAGATCGCTGCTCCAGAGCCATGCACCAAAGCGGCGCGGGTCGGTGTAGCGCAGCACTTTGCCGTTGCTCATGACCAGATCAACATGGTCATGCTTCGCCGCTGGCAGCTCTTCTGACAGCACGCGCAGGCTACCGGACATGCCAAGGTGGATAATGATCCAGCCATGCGGCAGCTCCAGCAGCAGATATTTCGCCCGGCGCTGCACACTGAGCACCGGCTGATCGCTTAGCGCCAGGATCTCCTGCGAAACAGGCCAGCGCAAACGTGAATTACGCACCACGGCGTGAAGGATGGTTTCACCGACCAAATGCGGTTCGATACCGCGACGGCTGGTTTCAACCTCTGGCAACTCTGGCATACCCTCTCCTCAGCGTTTTACACAAACAAAAAACCCGGCCGGAGCCGGGTTTTTAGCAGAACACTAAAATTACTTAATTTTAGCTTCTTTGTAGAGCACATGCTGACGTACAACCGGATCGAACTTTTTCAGTTCCAGCTTCTCTGGTTTAGTACGTTTGTTCTTCGTGGTGGTATAGAAGTGACCTGTACCAGCAGAGGAAACCAGCTTGATCTTCTCACGAATACCTTTAGCCATGATTCAGTTCCTTAGTACCTTAGTACTTCTCACCACGGGCACGCATATCGGCTAACACCGTATCAATGCCCTTTTTATCAATAATACGCATACCTTTAACAGATACACGCAGAGTAACGAAGCGCTTCTCGCTCTCAACCCAAAAACGGTGTGAGTGCAGGTTCGGAAGGAAACGGCGTTTCGTCGCGTTCATTGCGTGGGAACGGTTGTTACCCGTCACCGGACGCTTTCCAGTTACCTGGCAGACTCGTGACATGTCAATATCTCCAAAAATCAAATCAGCTCGAGCTTTAAAAATTAGGTTTGGGCCGCCTCGTCAGGCTTGCAGCCCGCCAGGCGAATTCCATGGAACCCGCTAAGCTGGCCTAACCGCCAAACCCGAGATTCTCAAAGGTGGCGTAGTATACGCCGCTCAGCCCAAGTGCTCAAGTCCCGAACAGATAAAGATCCCGAATGATCGGGCAAAAAGCCGCCACCTGGCGTGAAATTCCCCCCTGTCAGAGCCATCCCCGCTCGGCAAAGGAAACATATTCGCCATGCCCAATCACCAGATGATCGAGCAGACGGATGTCGAGTAGCTGGCAGGCTTCGCTGACTTTATGGGTCACTTCACGGTCTGCACGGCTCGGCTCCGCCATGCCCGACGGGTGATTATGCGCCAGTATCAGAGCGGCAGCATTGAGCTTCAGCGCTTCCCGGACGATCTCGCGGGGGTGAACTTCCACGCTGTTAATGGAACCAGAGAACATATTTTGTGCCCGCAGCACCCGATGCTGATTATCCAGAAACAGTGCCATGAAGATCTCACGCTCCTGATGGGCTAACAGACTTTGCAGATACTGGCGCGTGATTTGTGGATTTTCCATTGCGCTTTCGCGGGCCAGCTTACTGGCGAAAAAACGCTTCGCCAGTTCGGCAATCGCATGAAGCTGTGCCAGCTTGGCATCGCCGACCCCTTTGATTTCACCGAATGCCGCTTTGTCTGACGTCATGAGCTGATAAAGCGAGCCAAAACCGTCCAGCATCTGTCCGGCCAGCTCCAGGACGTTCTGTCCAGGCGATCCGGTACGGAGAAAAATGGCCAGTAGTTCGGTATCGCTGAGGGCATGCGCACCCAGCTTCCGGAGTTTTTCCCGTGGTCCCTTTATTTTCATATCCGCTCTCCCTGAGATGAGCCTTAGCATGGCCCATCATGAAGAGTGCAGCTATCAGTGAAGCTGCAATCTACGAGACGGCTCGCAAACGCAGTCAGTGAAAAGGCGCATCCGCGCTTTTGTGATAAAGTCCGTGCATTCGCCGCCGCGAGCGGCAGAGAGCTTAGTGAGGCCAACATCATGATGGGATTAGCCGGCAAAAAAATTCTTCTTGGCGTGAGCGGCGGTATTGCTGCTTATAAAGCACCTGAGCTGGTGCGCCGCCTGCGCGATCGCGGTGCTGATGTCCGCGTGATGATGACAGAGGGTGCGAAAGCATTTATTACTCCGCTCAGCCTGCAGGCTGTCTCCGGCTATCCGGTATTTGACGATCTGCTTGATCCGGCAGCGGAGGCGGCGATGGGTCATATTGAACTGGCAAAATGGGCCGATCTTATTGTGCTGGCACCGGCCACTGCTGACCTGATTGCCCGTATTACTGCCGGTATGGCAAACGATCTGGTGACGACCGCCGTGTTAGCGACGGCCTCACCCGTGGCAGTGGTGCCCGCTATGAATCAGCAGATGTATCGTGCGGCGGTGACCCAGCATAACCTGCAGAGCCTGCAGGCGCGTGGCGTGCTGATTTGGGGACCGGACAGCGGCAGCCAGGCCTGCGGCGATGTCGGGCCGGGCCGGATGCTCGACCCGCTGGTGATTGTTGACCATGCGGTGCAGTGGGCCTCGCCCGTCAACGATCTGCAACATCTCAACATTATGATTACTGCCGGCCCTACCCGTGAGGCGCTGGACCCGGTGCGCTACATCACTAACCACAGCTCCGGCAAAATGGGCTTTGCCATTGCCGACGCCGCCGCCAGACGCGGTGCACAGGTCACGCTGGTCAGCGGCCCGGTCACCCTGTCTGCGCCAGCGGGTGTGCGGCGAATTGATGTGACCAGCGCGCTGGAGATGCAGGCCGCCGTCATGAGTGAGATAGATAAACAACATATTTTCATTGCAAGCGCAGCCGTGGCAGACTACCGGGCAGCCGATATTGCGGCCGATAAAATCAAGAAACAGGGCGGCGATGATAACGTCACGCTGAACCTGGTAAAGAATCCCGATATTGTTGCCGGCGTCGCTGCACTTCAGGAAAACCGGCCATTCGTCGTTGGATTTGCTGCTGAAACACAGAATGTGGAAGAATACGCCCGGCAAAAACGGGTGCGCAAGAATCTGGATCTGATCTGCGCTAACGACGTCGCTAAAGCCGGACAGGGGTTTAATAGCGACACCAATGCTCTTCACCTTTTTTGGCAGGATGGAGAAAAACGCTTACCGCTCAGCGATAAGTCACTCCTTGGCCAACAATTAATAGACGAGATTGTCAGCCGTTATGATGAAAAAAATAGACGTTAAAATCCTGGATCCGCGCGTCGGCAAAGAGTTTCCACTGCCGACCTACGCGACTTCAGGTTCCGCTGGGTTAGATTTACGCGCCTGCATTGATGATGTTCTCGACATCGCACCAGGCACCACAACGCTTGTTCCGACCGGCCTGGCAATTCATATTGCCGACCCCGATCTGGCCGCGGTGATCCTGCCGCGCTCAGGCCTTGGCCATAAACATGGCATCGTGCTGGGCAACCTGGTGGGTCTGATTGACTCCGACTATCAGGGACAGCTGATGGTCTCGGTCTGGAATCGCGGCCAGGAAAGCTTCTCGCTGCAGCCCGGCGATCGCATGGCACAACTGGTCTTTGTACCAGTGGTGCAGGCGGAATTTAACCTGGTCGAAGATTTCGACGCCAGCCTGCGCGGCGAAGGCGGCTTCGGCCACTCCGGTCGCCAGTAACCCGCATTACCGACTTTCACTTACGCCCGTTATTTTTTCCTCATCGCCACAGGACGCGTTCCTGTGGCAGATGCGTAGGTGTTGCCTGTTTTTAGGTGAATTTCAGGGGTCTTTAAGGTCATGGCAGAAAAAAAAGTCGCGAAGCGGAATCGTCGCGAAGAGATTTTGCAGGCGCTGGCGCAGATGCTGGAGTCGGGTGATGGCAGCCAGCGCATTACCACAGCCAAACTGGCAGCCACGGTGGGCGTTTCCGAAGCGGCGCTGTATCGTCACTTCCCGAGTAAAACACGAATGTTCGATAGCCTGATTGAGTTTATCGAAGACAGTCTGATTACCCGCATCAATCTGATCCTCAAGGATGAAAAAGAGACCATGACGCGTCTGCGTCTGATCGTGCAACTGATTCTGGGATTTGGTGAGCGTAATCCGGGACTGACGCGCATTCTGACCGGCCATGCATTGATGTTTGAGCAGGACCGACTGCAGGGACGCATCAATCAGCTGTTTGAGCGGATTGAAGTGCAGCTGCGACAGGTGATGCGGGAACGGAAAATGCGCGAGGGCGAAGCCTTTCAGGCTGATGAGGCGCTGCTGGCAAGTCAGTTGCTGGCATTCTGTGAGGGTTTACTGTCACGGTATGTCCGTTCTGAGTTTCGTTTCAGTCCTACCGCAGACTTTGAGGCTCGCTGGCCGCTGATTGCCGCCCAGCTGGCGTAAAGCGTAAAAGAAGGCGGGCATTGCGCCCGCCTCTGTTAAATCCCGTACGCTTTCTGATAGGCACGTACCTGGGCCAGATGATCGGCCATCTCAGGCTTCTCTTCCAGCCAGGCAATCAGGTCTGCCAGCGTTATAATCGCGGTCACTTTGCAGCCGTAATCACGTTCCACTTCCTGAATCGCCGACATTTCTCCGCGTCCACGCTCCTGACGATCAAGCGAGACCAGCACGCCTGCCAGAGTGGCGTTGTGCGCACCGATAATATCCATCGACTCACGAATCGCGGTGCCTGCGGTGATCACATCGTCCACCAGCATCACTTTGCCCTGCAGCGGACTGCCAACCAGCAGGCCACCTTCGCCGTGATCTTTCGCTTCTTTACGGTTAAAGCAGTAAGGCACATCGCGGTCATGATGATCCGCCAGCGCCACCGCCGTGGTGGTGGCAATCGGAATGCCTTTATAGGCCGGGCCGAACAGCAGATCAAAATCAACAGCGCCATCTACCAGCGCCTGCGCGTAGAAGCGTCCCAGCAGCGCTAAATCCCGTCCGCTGTTAAACAGACCAGCATTAAAGAAATAGGGGCTTTTACGCCCGGACTTCAAAGTGAACTCACCGAACTTCAGCACCTGCTTGTTCAGGGCAAATTCAATAAACTGACGCTGCCAGGCTTTCATTTCTCACTCCTCAAATAAAGAAAAGGCGACTCTGAGGTCGCCTGTTACATCAATTTTCCAGCGCTGCTTTCTGCGCCTGAATTAATTCCTCAATTCCGCCCCGAGCCAGCGCCAGTAGCGTTAACAACTCTTCATGGCTGAACGGTTCGCCTTCGGCAGTGCCCTGCACCTCGATCATGCGGCCATCTTCCAGCATCACGACGTTCATGTCGGTTTCTGCGGCTGAGTCTTCAACATACTCCAGATCGCACAGCGCTTCGCCTTTGACGATGCCCACTGAAATCGCCGCGACCATGCCCTTCATCGGGTTCGCTTTCAGTTTGCCGCTGGCCACCAGCTTGTTCAGCGCATCAGCCAGCGCCACACAGGCTCCGGTGATTGATGCGGTGCGAGTGCCGCCATCGGCCTGAATTACGTCACAGTCGAGCGTAATGGTAAATTCACCCAGCGCTTTAAGATCAACCGCGGCGCGCAGTGAACGGGCGATCAGACGCTGAATCTCCAGCGTACGTCCGCCCTGCTTGCCTTTTGCAGCTTCACGCGCCATACGGCTGTGGGTCGAACGCGGCAGCATGCCATATTCGGCCGTTACCCAACCCTGGCCCTGGCCTTTGAGGAAACGCGGAACCCCTTCGTCTACCGAGGCAGTGCAAAGCACTTTCGTTTCGCCGAATTCCACCAGAACGGAACCCTCTGCGTGTTTGGTGTAATTGCGGGTCAATGTGACTGGACGCACCTGTTGTGCGCTACGGCCTGCTGGACGCATGGGTATTCTCCGGCTTGCTAATGATTGGCTGCGCATTATACGGACTTCCTTGTCCGCTGTCTCTTACGCTGGTCTGACGCAGGCATCAGATGAAATTCCCCGCCAGCTGTGGCTAAATGCGCGTTCCTTTCTCTCTGATAAAAAAGACATATGGCCGCCATTCTTCATTTCCTGCTGGCGCTGGTGGTGATTTTTGCCCTTGCGCTGCTGGTCAGTCATGACCGTAAACAGATTCGTCTGCGCTTTATTGTTCAACTGATTGTGGTGGAAGCCGCGCTGGGTTGGTTCTTCCTTCACTCTGCCGGGGGTCTGGCGCTGGTCGGTTCGTTCGCCGGTTTCTTTGAAACGCTGCTGGGTTTTGCCGCACAGGGCACGGAGTTCGTGTTTGGCGGAATGAGCAAACAGGGGCTGGCATTTATCTTCCTTGGCGTGCTCTGCCCGATTGTCTTTATTTCGGCACTGATCGGCATATTGCAGCACTGGCGCATCCTGCCGCTGCTGATCCGTATTTTCGGGACGCTGCTGTCGAAGATTAACGGCATGGGCAAGCTGGAGTCGTTCAACGCCGTCAGCACGCTGATTCTTGGGCAGTCGGAAAACTTCATCGCTTATAAAGGGATTCTGGGTGATATCCCGCCACGCCGGCTCTACACCATGGCGGCGACCGCGATGTCTACCGTTTCGCTGTCGATTGTCGGTGCTTATATGTCGATGATCGAACCGAAGTATGTGGTTGCGGCACTGCTGCTTAACATGTTCAGCACCTTTATTATCCTGTCGATCATCAACCCGATGAAAAGCCAGGATGAGCAGCCTATCGCGCTGGATAAACTGCATGAAGAGCAGAGCTTCTTTGAGATGCTGGGCGAATACATCCTGGCAGGCTTCAAAGTCGCGATGATTATTCTGGCCATGCTGATTGGCTTTATTGCGCTGATTGCTGCCGTCAACGCGCTGTTTGCGGCGGTGTTCGGCTACAGCTTCCAGCAACTGCTCGGCTACCTGTTCTATCCTCTGGCCTGGCTGATTGGCATTCCCAAAGCCGATGCCCTGCAGGCGGCCAGCATCATGGCAACCAAACTGGTGGCGAATGAGTTTGTGGCGATGATTGAACTGCAGAAAGTCGCGGCAGGCATGAGTGCGCGTGGACTGGGTATTCTGTCGGTGTTCCTGGTCTCGTTCGCTAACTTTGCCTCTATCGGCATTGTGGCGGGCGCAATAAAAGGCCTGAATGAGAAACAGGGAAATGTGGTTTCCCGTTTTGGCTGGAAGCTGGTCTATGGCTCCACGCTGGTCAGTCTGCTCTCCGCAGCCTTTGCCGGTCTGTTTATCTGATTATTCAACGGGCGGCAATTCTGCCGCCCGCTTTCGCCTTAGAATCCGACGCAGACGGGTGCATCCACCCGCATAACCGACTCCTGACCAAACCGTTTTTTATAGAGGCTACGTAACGCCTCAATATCAACGTTGGTGGCGGGGTCGATCCCGTGGATCAGCATCAACGCCTTACTGTTCTCCCGTGCCAGCTGACCGTTCTCGCCCAGCCATTGCCCTTTGGCATCATAGACCGACAGGCCCGCTTTAAACCGTGGCGTGACCTCATTATCCACGAAGTTCATCCAGTCGAGTGAACTCACCCTGCCGCCATCAGGCTTGCTCAGTCCAAACCACAACGTGGTCTGCATCATCATGTCGCCACCCGCACAGATGGGTTGCGGTTTAGTGGGCGGCGAGTGGCGTGCCTGGCAACCTGCCAGCAGCAGAGCCATCACAACAGGAAGGGCAATAACGCGAGACATAGATCAGTCATCCTCACAAAGGGTCAACGGCCATCATAAGTGGCTGTCGCTGAAAGCGGAAATGGTTCGTTATTTTCCTGTGCGACGCTTATGCCTGTTATGCCGTGACTCGCCTCGCTATACTTCACCCATCTTTCCGCAAATGAGTACCGCTTATGATCCGCAGTATGACCGCTTATGCCCGCAGCGAAGCCAAAGGCGAATGGGGCAGCGCCGCCTGGGAGCTGCGTTCCGTGAACCAGCGTTATCTGGAAACCTACATCCGCCTGCCGGAACAGTTTCGTGGGCTGGAGCCGGTTATCCGCGAGCGCATTCGCCAGCGTCTGACGCGCGGTAAAATTGAGTGCAACCTCCGTTATGATGCCGATCCCAGCGCACAGGGCGAACTGATGCTCAACGAAACGCTGGCGAAACAGCTGGTGCAGGCTGCCAACTGGGTAAAAATGCAGAGCGACGAAGGCGCGATTAATCCGCTGGATATCCTGCGCTGGCCGGGTGTGATGTCTGCGCAGGAACAGGATCTGGATGCCATCAACACCCAGTTGTTGCAGGCACTGGATGGTGCGCTTGATGACTTTATTGCGGCACGTGAAAGCGAAGGTACCGCCCTGAAAGCGATGATTGAGCAGCGTCTGGAAGGCGTCTCGCAGGAAGTCAGCAAAGTGCGCGCGCAGATGCCTGAGGTGATCAAATGGCAGCGTGAGCGGCTGGTCGCCAAACTGGAAGATGCTGAAGTCCAGCTGGAAAATAATCGCCTTGAGCAGGAACTGGTGATGATGGCGCAGCGTGTTGACGTTTCTGAAGAGCTGGATCGTCTGGATGCGCACGTTAAAGAGACTTACAACATCCTGAAAAAGAAAGAAGCAGTTGGCCGCCGTCTCGACTTTATGATGCAGGAGTTCAATCGTGAGTCGAACACTCTGGCTTCGAAGTCGATCAACGCTGAAATCACCACGTCAGCTATTGAACTGAAGGTGCTGATTGAGCAGATGCGCGAGCAGATTCAGAACATCGAGTAATTTCCACACCTGCACAGTACATCCCACAAGCCCATGTTAAATGGGCTTTTTTACTTTTCCATGATGCCCATATTCCACTGTCAAAGTTCAATGATTTTGGGAGTAAAGTGGGGAACTCGTCTGCTTAACCAGCTATAAATGAATAGTCAGAATGGTGTAGTCCTGAGTCTGGTTTAACAGGTCAGTTATATGGGTAACATTTTTTCCTGTGAGGTCAGGGATAGACATTGGTCATAATGAAAGGTGGGACTTACACGCCTTCACTTTTCCGACCATGCCGTTTAGTATTACATCAGTCTGCTTAATACCTGCGGCTGGTAGTTATATGAACAGGGCTGTAGCAAAGAAGCATTGGATTTTACAGATATGTCGATATTAAAATAATTTAGCATTCGATTAATTACATTATTTTTCAGGATGAAACATTAATATCACAAGGAAGTCATCATGCCAGCATTGAAGTTTCCTGCCACCATTTTTCAAACGAAGCACAAGTTTAACGATTACAGCACTGATGATATGAAGTGTGGAGATCTCACTGAAAAACAGCTAAGAAGTGATTTAGACCTGGATGATGTTTCAAATGTCGTCAATCCCTGGACTGGAAAGGAAGTATCAATATTTAACGCCTTTCAGGATACCCGTCGAAAATCCAGAACGAAAATGGCTGAACTTCTTTTCAATGAGTTTCTTCGTCTTTCTATGCCTGCATATTACCCTGGGCAACATCAAATATTCAACAATCTCGTAAAGCATCTTTATCACGGTAACGGAAAAAGCTATTCCAGTCCCTTTCTTGATAGTGCATATAAGACGCTAATATTAGGTGGTCAAACATCGCCACTCTCACCACTTACAGTAATCAAATCTTCATTAGATAAAATTATTGTTGATGGACAAAAAGCTTATCATTTACAGATAAAGATTTAATAACACAAGCTATAGGCAATTCTATACTTCCTAAGTTTAACCGTTGGGCTGACAGTTTCAATGGATTAGGTATGTCGATACATGATATTCATGCTACAAACATACTGATAAACCAGCTCGATATAACTGACAATGGTTATATCGCAAAAATAACTTTTACAGGGCAGGATCATTTCGGTCTCGATAAAACTGACATCCAGAATCCTAAATTTCATTTTATCAGAGCCTTTCGTATATGGTTTATCCTTCAAAGATGGGAACACTTTGCTTTTAAGCCTTTTTTAACCAATATGAAAGCTGAGTTTGAAATAAATAGCAGGAGAAACTAATGCGAATTAAAAAGATTATTATTTTTATTGTGGCATTGGCAATATTACTATTGTTTTACGTGAGCTTCTTTAGTTCTCCAAAGGTGCTTGCAATTCATGGTCCTGAAGCTAATAAAGAATTATTAGTTAAAAATATGCCTTTCACTGATAGCGATAAAATCGAATGGTGGGATAATAATGGAGTTAAAACCATCTCTTCCCCTGAAACTTACAATGTTTCAATCTGGAAGTTTGATGGGAAGTATCAAAAGCTCGCTCCCAGGAACTCAGGGGCTTTTCCAGACCATGATACTGATTACTTATTATGCTTCGACGACATGAAAACAGAAGAAAATTGTATAGACAAGTCAACCTGGATCATGGAAATCACTAAGACAAAGGATGGTTACACTTACTACCGTCTTGATGGAAAGTCTTACTATCGAAAACCATCCGGTGAACTGGTCAAAGGTGAAAGATTTACGACAACCATCAAGCCAGTAAGCTGATGAGCTTGTAGCTGTGCTCATCGGAAACTGGATTGATGAGTAGAATAGTAAATCGTCATAAAAAACCAAAATAAGAAGCTGATTTTTATAAGATTTACTCAAAATCATCATTCATATCCAGAAGATCGAGTAATATCCACTCAACAAAGCGCTCGCAGCGGCGCTTTGTTCCCCTTTCAGGCGCTGTCAGCACTTAAAGAGTTAGCTCCTTCCGCGAATTGATCGCTTTTTCAGCGCGGCCAGCATCAGAATCAGGTAAAGATAAATAAATAATCATTTCCAGACTGTTCCTGAAACGGCCTCACTTACAATTAAAGCTGCTTTCAGACTTAGATTAAACAGTTGAAAAATAATGATTTTATATGATTAATGTACTTTTATAGCCGGTATTAACTCCTCTCCATGAAACAGGTCAATCCTGTAGATGCCGGAGTTTCCCTTTCTTTGAAGGCACTTTTTGATAAAATGTTGGTCGAAATCAGTACAGCTGTACCGCCTTAAGACTCATGGAAGTGCTCTTTGTGCGATGCATCCCTCTATCCCATGAAGGTTGTTAATGAAAAACACCGGAAAATTTAGCAGTTCGCTGCTGCATCCGCGTTATTGGTTTACCTGGTTTGGCCTTGGCGTACTCTGGCTGCTGGTCCAGCTCCCCTATCCTGTTCTTATGCGTCTCGGTGCCGGTGCCGGCAAAATCTCTCGCCATTTCCTGCAGCGCCGCGAGCGTATTACCCGTCGTAACATCGAACTCTGCTTTCCGGGCATCAGCGAAGAAAAAACAGAACATATGATTGCCGGCAATTTTGCGTCGCTCGGGATGGCGCTGGCTGAAACCGGTGTTGCCTGGTTCTGGTCTGACCGTGCGGTAAGACGTCTGTTTAAAGTGTCGGGAATGGAAAACCTGCATGCCGCGCAGAAAGAAAAGCGAGGCGTGATGCTGATTGGTGTGCATTTCATGTCACTGGAGCTGGGCGGCCGCATCAGCGGACTCTGTCAGCCAATGATGGCGATGTATCGCCCACACAATAACCAGGCGATGGAGTATGTGCAGACCAAAGGGCGGATGCGCTCAAATAAAGCGATGATCGACCGTCGTGATCTACGCGGTATGGTTAATGCCCTGAAACAGGGTGAATCGGTCTGGTTTGCGCCTGACCAGGATTACGGCCCTAAAGGCAGCACCTTTGCGCCGCTGTTTGCGGTGGAAAAAGCCGCCACGACTAACGGGACTTTTGTTTTGTCGCGTCTGGCGAAGCCAGCGATGGTGCCGATTATGCTGATTCGTAATCCAGGAAATGATGGCTACCATTTGATCATCGAACCGATGCTGGAAAATTATCCTCATACGGACGAGGCTGCTGCTGCAGCTTATATGAACAAAGTGATCGAAAATCAGATCCTTCGCGCACCCGAACAGTACCTTTGGCTGCATCGTCGCTTCAAAACCCGGCCACCGGGTGAAAAGTCGCTCTACGTCTGAGTTAACTGATAAAGCAGGCCTCGTGCCTGCTTTGTTGTTTTAATCTGCTGAACGACATCTGCTTTACGTCCACTCTCTCATTCTCGTTTGCTATGCTCTTATACTGCCTCTGCCGTTATAGCTACCTCTACAGTTTCTGCTGTTCAGCACACCTGTCTGCGTCCGGCAGGCTGGTATCAAAGAGATAATTAAGGAATGATGAATCCTCTTACCTCGTCAATGCCGGACAATCTTATGGATATCAACGATACACAGCAGTGGCAGCGTCCGCTGATTGATGATCGCCTTACGCCCTATATTGAAGTGGATGCAGAGCGCCTGGAGCAGAACCTGCAGCATATGCAGCGCAAAGCCAGTGCGGCAGGCGTCGCGTTGCGACCCCATATCAAAACGCATAAAAGCGTCTGGATTGCGCAGCGTCAGATCGCGTCCGGTGCACAGGGTGTGACCGTCTCTAAGCCCAGCGAAGGCATCAGCTTTATTCAGGGCGGTGTTCGTGATCTGCTATTAGCCTACCCGATTGTGCAACCGCAAAGCGTGGCTGAATTGCTGCGCCACGCTGTGCTTCATCAGGCAAAGCTCACCCTGATTGCGGACAGACTGCAGGGCGTGGCGGCTATTGCTGATGCCTGCCAGCAGCAACCGGAATGCGACCTGGCGGTAGCGATTAAGGTTGATGTTGGATTACATCGGATAGGTGTCAATCCTGATACAGATGAAGCGGTGCTGATTGCTCAGGCGCTGCAGGACAAAGGGTTACGCTTTGCCGGATTAGTATCACATGCCGGCCACGCTTATGGTGCCGGGAATGCCACGGCCATTGCGGATGTCGCCCGGCAGGAAACGGCATTGATGCAGCGAGTACAGGCAAAACTGCAGGCGGCTGGTTTTACCGACTGCCCTCTCTCTGTAGGTTCAACGCCTACGGCGCTGGCAGCAGAGGTTGCACCCTGCATTCATGAAATCCGGCCCGGAAACTATGCACTACTGGACCTTACCGCCTGCCGTCTCGGATTAAGTCACGTCGATCAGCTGGCAATGAGCGTCATTACCCGTGTCGTGGCGGTGAACGATCATTTCGCGATTGTGGATGCCGGGTCAAAAATGCTGAGTTCGGATAAAGGGCCACACGGCACCAATGCCAGCGGCTTTGGTGTGGCAGCCGACGAAGCGGGTCAGACTTATGAAGTGACAAAATTATCTGAGGAGCACGGTTTTCTGCTTTATCAGGATCGCCGCCCTGAAGTCGGCACGCTGCTGCGTATTTTCCCTAATCACAGTTGTGCCGTGATGGCGCAGTCGGACGGCTTTGTTCTGCGGCACGCTAACGGCCATAGCGAAGATCATGTGGTTTCTGCGCGCGGCAATTTCATCTGAGTCAGTGGCAGACAGCATCATCCGTTGTCTGCCATTTGTACGAAACCCTTTCAACACCACACTTCTGCTGTTACAACGTTTTAACAAGCCTGACCCCATGCTTTAATGCCTTTTTAGCTTATTCACCGGAGGTTACATGCTCTCCTCTCGCACTCTGAGCCTGACGATTCCACGTCACTGGTTAGATCTTTATGAAACCATCTGGAAGCCAGAGTTTTTCCCAAAGTGGGCTTCCGGGCTGACGCACAGTGCGTTAGAACCCGATGGCAATCGCTGGCGTGCTAAAGGCCCCCTGGGCAATGTGAAGATCCGGTTCTCGCCACATAATCCGTTTGGGGTAATGGATCACTGGATTGATAGCGGCTCGGGAAAGGAGATCTACGTACCGATGCGCGTGATAGCAAACGAACAGGGCGCCGAGGTGATGGTAACGGTTTATCGCCAGCCATTTACTTCAGATGAGAAATTTAAGCAGGATATTGAATGGGTTAGCAACGATCTTGAGAAACTCAACCAGCTTCTTACACAATAAATCAATGACTTAGCGCGCCTTTTTCTCTGCATTTATCACTGGCCGTTAATGAAAAAAAATAGAAAAACTTTCGACGATAAATCATAAAGCGCTTATCTGATTACTCATCATCCTTACGCATTTATCACCAACCCTGCTTAAGCATCGCTGCCAGGAAAAATCCTGGCAAAATCCTCTGAAAGGCAGGCGCCCCCCTCTGATTTCGGGCCTCCTTGTTTGCCGCACAAACAATTTCTGACTGACCCATACATTAATCATTAACAATCGTTTATTAGCAATCTGCTGGGGATTTAATATTTATCATGCATAAAGTGAAACCATTTATTTCTGCGGTCGCGTAATCAGACTTTTCTTATGGTGTTAAATTAAATAAAACAATGTATAAATCATTCCACACACAGCAATACCCATAATGATAAAGCAGGAAAAAATTCATGGACCGCTCAACGTATCCTTTGTTATCAGAAAAAGAATGCGTTGAGATTGCCGCAAGGATGCTGGCAGGAGAATATAAAACTACAACAGGATTTATTCGTGATCTGGCGGAATTCTTATTCGCTGAAGGGAATTCCGCCATGACACGAAACAGCGATTTTACCAGGGATATCTTTTTTATCCAGGCATCATTTGATTGAATCCATAATAACATGGCAAGCCTGTAAAGCGTTTTCAGGACTTCGGCCGGAAAAATTGCACTAACTAACGGTGTTACAGCAACCTCTCCTTGCCGTTACACAACTATTTAATTCTCACAGAGTCGATGGACTCTAACGAGTATATTATGGCAATACGTGAAAGCAGTCTGAATGGCGCAAAATGGTCTCTGCTCTCTTCAATCAAAATTATTGGCATCGGCGTATTACAACTCTCGTTGCTGGCGCAGATTCTGCAGGCGAATGAGCTCAATCTGCTGGCGATCGCCGTGATAGCTTTACTGGCTATCGATACTCTGGCCGATCGGGGCTTCTCAAATACGCTGATCCGCCGCTCGATTCTCTCTATCAATGACCTCTCCACGATCTACTGGGGTAATATGTTGATGGGGGTCGCGGTGTTTGGTCTGTTATTTACTGGCAGCCATCTGCTGACCAGCCTTTTTGATCAGCCTGAACTGGCATTAATGCTGCAGATGGTCTCAGTGGTGTTTATTATCATCCCACAGGGTCAGCATTACCGTGCGATATTACAGCGCGAAAAACAATATACCCGTATCGCTTTTGCTGAAACCTCCTCGGTATTAGCCGGACTTGCCGTCACCTTATTTACCGTCTGGCTGACCCCTTCAGTATTGTGTGCGATCTGGGGTTACCTGGCGATGGCATCCATTCGTATGCTGATTTACTGCTACTACGGTCGTTCATGGTTCCAGCCGGAATACCGTTTTAGCCTGAATGCATTTTCTAAAATTCGTGCAAGAAACAAATAATAAAATAAGTCTGTATGGTGGGCTCTGAGCATCCGAAACGATGCGTTGGCGTGCTGTTAACCAGCACGCCTTTTCTTTTTATTTAGTCTGTCGCAATATTTACCTGATCGATTCTTTTCCCGCAGCATCCAGCCCTTTTTTATCTCCTGTATAAACTGGTTTTCGACCAGCGGCTATCTGGCGATCGTCGTCAGTTCACCGCCCGCCCTGAGTGGGAAAACCCCACGCCGGAACGCGCAAACCCTCTGTACGTTGTTTCCTCTCAACTTTTTCAATCACCTGCCGCAGTCCCTTCGCAAAAAAGTCTTTCTATGATGACGCCAGCGCTGGCTGGTATAAACTGCGCTCATCCCGGACGCCGATCGCCAGAAAATCTTCGGCGCCGTCTCTCAAGCAATGCCGTAGTCTTGCCGCCGTCTTACTGGAGTCTGCTATGTTACTGACCGTTCTCTACATTATTGGTATTACTGCTGAAGCCATGACGGGTGCGCTGGCGGCGGGGCGTCGCAAAATGGATCTGTTCGGTGTCATCATTATCGCGTCCGTGACCGCCATTGGTGGCGGTTCGGTGCGCGACATCCTGCTGGGTCACTATCCGCTGGGCTGGGTGAAACATCCCGAATACATCATGATTGTTGCAGCGGCGGCGGTAGTGACCACTTTCCTGGCACCCCTGATGACGCATCTGCGCAAAGTGTTTCTGGTGCTCGATGCGTTAGGACTGGTGGTCTTTTCTATTATCGGCGCGCAGGTTGCGCTCGATTCAGGACACGCCATGATTATTGCCGCGATAAGTGCGGTCATTACCGGCGTCTTTGGCGGCGTACTGCGTGACATGTTCTGTAATCGCATTCCGCTGGTGTTTCAGAAGGAACTCTACGCCGGTATCGCTTTCGCCTCTGGCTGGATGTATATCCTGCTGCTGAAAACCACACTGGCGCATGAAGCGGTGATTATCATTACCCTGCTGTTCGGATTCTTCGCCCGTTTACTGGCGCTGCGCTTCCGTCTTGGTTTGCCGATTTTCAACTATCCCCATCCCGAGCATTGAGGATGCGGGAATTCCCTGCTGTCTCAGAAAAGCGATCAGCGTCTGCAGGCGGGCATCATGGAACTGCGTAACCAGGCGCTTTGCCAGCGCCGCCCCGACACCCGGTAAAGCTTGCCAGTCCCTGACATCCCGCTGCGTTAAGCTCTCCCACTGCTGATCGGGCAGCGCATTGAGGGCCTTCCGCGGCAGTGAAACACCTAAGGCATCCACCCAGCGACGAAGCGGCTGCTGACGGGTGAGATTAAAACGGTGCCAGAGCTGACCCGCCCGCTCCCGAGAGAGGCCCGTTGCGGCGGCGATCTGTTCCGGTGTTAACGTCAGCCAGCCGAACAGGTGCGTCATACTGCCGGTTTCCAGTAAGTGCAGCCAGGTGCTGCGCTCAACGCCAGGAATATTCAGTACCGTTTTCTGACTGAGCCAGCGTAATTTTGCCAGTAGCTGCTTCTGGCATTCAGCGCTGAAGGTGTAACAACTCAGCGGCGTGTAGCGCGACGCGTCGGGAGGCTGAGGATAGTGCCGCTCTGCCACGCGCCAGATCACCCGCTCCAGCCGGGGAATGCCCTGGCCTGCCAGACTCAGTGTGATGACATCTCCCGCCACGATATCGCTCTCCTGCCAGCGACGCAGCGATCCAACATTGACCCGCCTGACCGTCTTATCATCCAGCTGTACCGGCTGCAGATTAAGTACCGCGGCTATCTTCCCGGTTCGGCCGACTGGAAAATCGACGGAGAGCACTTCAGCGCTGACTTCCGGAGGCTGATATTTCCAGGCAACGGCCCATGTTCCATCTCCAGGCAGCCAGTTTTTGCCCGCAGGTCGCAGGCTCTGATGAACGACGACACCGTCAGTGACAAAGGGCAGCTCAGCATGAAACCAGCGCTTCCGCCACGCTGCAACCTCCTCTTCGTCTTTAACGCTGTGGCTCCATTTTGCGGCAACGCCCAGTCCCCATCGGCTGAGTTGCTGAAGGCGTTCCCTCATCGTGGCGGGGCCATCTGGCCAGGCCCAGATAAAAATATCGAGCGAGTCCAGCAGAGGAACCCGCTGCTTGCTCATCATGGCGCCAGCGACCTGTGAGCGCGCATTCCTGCCGCCATCAACTGCCTGCTGATGACCGGTCATCGAGAGAAACAGCTCACCCTGCAGCACAACCTCTTCAAGTCCGGTCTCGATCTGCAGCGGAATCGCAGGGATCCAGGCGGCTTTAGCCAGCCACTCTTCACCGCGTAATCCATCACCACGACTCAACAGTGAAACCAGTCTGCCGTGGCGATAAACCAGGGAAACGGCAATGCCATCCACTTTCGGCTGCACCCAGAGATCGTGCCGCCCCTGCATCCAGTAAGCCAGGGCCAGCTTGTCGCGCATCTTTTTTACGCCCGTGTGGGCGACCGGATGCAGGTGCTCACCCTCACCCGGCAGTTGCGGTGCGTAAGCGGGCTGCGGAGGGTTAAAGCAGTGCTGCCAGTGATTCAGTCGCTGCTGCAGACTGTCATAATCTGCATCAGCCACCGGACTCTGCCCCTGACGATAGTAAGCATCATCCCAGTGCTGCAGCTGCTGTTGCAGACGACGGATCTCTTCTGTCGCCCGGGTGGGAGTCCAGACCGGACAAAGGGCGCTATGCGCAGGCCATAGGACGATCCACAGAGCAGCCGCAAACAGCGGCCAGCCGAATCCTTTCATGATCTCTCTCCTGACGTTTTGCAGCATTCAATACCAGTGCTTCAGCGTCAGCCAGAGGTGATGTTCAGCTATGGAAGGAATGCCGTCGCAATCAGGGGATAATTACAGTCGTCCGACAGAGATTTGCGCGAAGATGCGCAAAAGTTGGGTGTTGCCGCTGCGCAAACGCTGCGTGGCGGCGGGAAGCTGTGTATACTGTGCAGGAAATCGACTCCGCTTTTAATCAATTCAAGAAAACCATGGCTCAAGGCACGCTCTATATTGTTTCTGCTCCCAGCGGCGCAGGTAAATCCAGCCTGATTCAGGCGCTGTTAAAGACCCAGCCGTTGTATGATACGCAGGTCTCTGTTTCGCACACGACGCGCGGTATGCGTCCGGGTGAAACCCATGGCGAACATTACTTTTTTGTTGAGAAGCATGAATTTGAGCAGATGATCGCGGAAGAGGCTTTCCTCGAACATGCCAAAGTTTTCGACAACTATTACGGTACCTCGCGCCATGCTATTGAGCAGGTGCTGGCAACCGGCGTTGACGTGTTTCTCGACATCGACTGGCAGGGTGCGCAGCAAATTCGCACCAAAATGCCTGGCGCACGCAGCATCTTTGTTTTACCGCCTTCGAAAGAAGAGCTCGATCGCCGTCTGCGCGGTCGTGGCCAGGACAGCGAAGAGGTGATCACGCGTCGCATGGCTCAGGCGGTAGCGGAAATGAGCCACTACGCCGAGTATGACTATTTAATTGTGAATGATGATTTCGATCTGGCGCTGTCCGATCTGAAAACCATTATTCGCGCAGAACGTCTGCGTATGGCGCGTCAGAAGGCGCGTCACGATGCTTTAATCAGCAAACTGTTGGCAGTCTGAATACAGTTTCAGTATGATGCGCAGTCATTTCTTCATCTGTGGAGTAGCACACCTATGGCACGCGTAACCGTTCAGGACGCAGTAGAAAAAGTTGGTAATCGTTTTGACCTGGTGTTGGTCGCTGCACGTCGTGCACGTCAGATGCAGGTAGGCGGCAAAGATCCACTGGTTCCGGAAGAGAACGATAAACCTACCGTTATCGCCCTGCGCGAAATCGAAGAAGGTTTGGTCACCAATCAGATTTTAGATGTGCGTGATCGTCAGGAACAGCAAGAGCAGGAAGCCGCTGAGTTACAGGCCGTTACCGCTATCGCTGAAGGTCGTCGTTAACAGCCACCTGCAGGTCGCCCTTGTATCTGTTTGAAAGTCTCAATCAACTGATTGAAAAATACTTGCCAGAGGAGCAGATCAAGCGCCTCCAGCAAGCCTACCTTGTCGCACGTGATGCCCACGAGGGACAGACACGCTCCAGCGGTGAGCCTTATATCACCCATCCGGTTGCCGTGGCCTGTATTCTGGCGGAAATGAAGCTCGACCATGAAACTCTCATGGCCGCGCTGCTGCATGACGTGATCGAAGATACGCCTGCCACTTACCAGGACATGGAACAACTGTTCGGTAAAAGCGTGGCGGAACTGGTCGAAGGCGTTTCCAAGCTGGATAAGCTGAAATTCCGCGACAAGAAAGAAGCGCAGGCAGAGAACTTCCGCAAGATGATTATGGCGATGGTGCAGGATATCCGCGTCATTCTCATCAAGCTGGCTGACCGCACCCACAATATGCGTACTCTCGGCGCATTACGCCCGGACAAACGTCGCCGCATCGCGCTGGAAACGTTAGAGATTTACAGTCCGCTGGCGCACCGCCTGGGTATTCATCATCTTAAAACAGAGCTGGAAGAGCTCGGTTTTGAGGCCCTCTATCCGAACCGTTATCGGGTCATTAAAGAGGTGGTGAAAGCCGCGCGCGGTAATCGTAAAGAGATGATCCAGAAGATTCTTTCTGAGATCGACGGCCGTTTGCAGGAAGCGGGCATTCCCTGCCGCGTCAGCGGGCGTGAAAAGCATCTTTACTCGATTTACCGCAAAATGACGCTGAAAGAGCAGCGTTTTCACTCGATCATGGATATCTATGCCTTTCGCGTCATCGTGAAAGATCTGGATACCTGCTATCGCGTTCTGGGCCAGATGCACAGTTTGTATAAACCGCGTCCGGGCCGCGTCAAAGATTACATCGCCATCCCCAAAGCGAACGGCTATCAATCGCTCCATACCTCAATGATTGGTCCGCACGGCGTGCCGGTCGAAGTACAGATTCGCACCGAGGATATGGATCAGATGGCGGAAATGGGGGTCGCTGCGCACTGGGCTTATAAACAGGCGGGCGAAAGTGGCACCACCGCACAGATTCGCGCTCAGCGCTGGCTGCAAAGCCTGCTGGAGCTGCAACAGAGTGCGGGCAGTTCGTTTGAATTTATTGAAAGCGTGAAGTCCGATCTCTTTCCCGATGAGATCTACGTCTTTACACCTGAAGGCCGCATTGTTGAGCTGCCAACCGGTGCGACGCCGGTGGATTTCGCTTATGCGGTCCACACCGATATCGGCCATGCCTGCGTTGGCGCACGCGTTGACCGCCAGCCTTATCCGCTGTCGCAAACCCTGACCAGCGGTCAGACGATTGAAATCATCACCGCGCCAGGCGCCCGTCCTAACGCCGCCTGGCTCAACTTTGTCGTCAGCTCCAAAGCCCGCGCAAAAATTCGTCAGCTGCTGAAAAACCTCAAGCGCGAAGACTCCGTCAATCTGGGTCGCCGCCTGCTCAGCCATGCGCTGGGCGGCAGCCGTAAACTGGCTGAGATCCCGCCTGAGAATATCAGGCAGGAGCTGGATCGTATGAAGCTGACCTCGCTTGACGATCTGCTGGCAGAAATCGGTCTGGGCAATGCGATGAGCGTGGTGGTGGCGAAGAACCTGTTGCAGGCTGACAGCAACGCCATCAGCAGCAACAGCAAGCGCGGTAAGCTGCCGATCAAAGGTGCAGATGGCGTGTTGATTACCTTCGCCAAATGCTGCCGTCCGATTCCCGGTGACCCGATTGTTGCCCATGTCAGTCCCGGCAAAGGGCTGGTGGTGCATCATGAATCCTGTCGAAATATTCGCGGCTACCAGAAAGAGCCCGAAAAATTCATGCCGGTCGAGTGGGATAAAGTCACCGAGCAGGAGTTCGTGGCGGAAATCAAAGTCGACATGTTTAACCATCAGGGCGCACTGGCTAACCTGACGGCGGCAATCAACACGGCCGGTTCCAATATTCAGAGCCTGAATACCGAAGAGCGTGATGGCCGCGTTTACAGCGCCTTTATCCGCCTGACCGCACGTGATCGCGTACATCTGGCGAATATCATGCGTAAAATTCGCGTGATGCCGGATGTGATCAAAGTCCATCGTAACCGTAATTAGGCATGAACGATCAACGATTTGCCCGGATTCAGGCGATGCTGGCACTACGCCAGCACGATCTCACGGTCTGTATGGAGCAGGTGCATAAGCCGCACAATGTTTCCGCAGTGATCCGCACGGCGGACGCCGTCGGCATCCACGAAGTGCACGCCGTCTGGCCGAGCCAGCGGATGCGCACTCAGGCTTCCGCATCTGCCGGAAGCAACAGTTGGGTGAAAGTGGTCACCCATCCCACCATCGGCGATGCTGTAAAAAAGCTCAAACAACAGAAGATGCAGGTTTTAGCGACCCATCTCTCTGCCGATGCCGTGGATTTCCGTGAGATCGATTATACCCTTCCGACCTGCATCCTGATGGGCCAGGAAAAAACCGGCATCACCGAAGAAGCGCTGGCGCTGGCCGATCGGCAGATTGTGATTCCGATGGTGGGTATGGTGCAGTCGCTGAATGTCTCGGTCGCCTGCGCGCTGATCCTGTATGAAGCACAGCGGCAGCGGCAGAACGCGGGTCTGTACCTGCGCGACTACAGCCTGCTGGACGAAGATGAGCAGCAACGTCTGTTGTTCGAAGGCGGATTCCCGGTGCTGGCGCGGGTCGCAAAACAGAAAGGTTTACCCTATCCGCGCATCAATGCGCAGGGCGAAGTCGACGCCGATCCCAGCTGGTGGGCAACCATGCAATCGACTGGTAAAAGAAGATGAAAGGCCGTCTGCTGGATGCCATCCCGCTCAGTACCCTGACCGGCGTCGGTGCCAGCCAGGCGGCAAAGCTGGCCAAAATTGACCTGCATACCATTCAGGATCTCCTGCTTCATCTCCCGCTACGCTACGAAGATCGCACCCAACTCTATGCCATTGATGATCTGCTGCCCGGTATCTGGGCCACAGTAGAAGGCGAAGTGCTGCACACAGATATCACCTTTGGTCGCCGCCGGATGATGGTGTGCCAGATTAGCGATGGCAGCGGCGTACTGACGATGCGCTTCTTTAATTTCAATGCCGGGATGAAGAACAACCTGTCGCCGGGCCGGCGCGTCACCGCGTATGGTGAAATTAAACGCGGTCAGCGTGGCGCTGAGATTATCCATCCCGAATACCGGATCCAGGGCGAACAGAGCAATGTGACGCTGGAAGAGACCTTAACGCCGGTTTATCCCACCACCGAAGGTATTCGGCAGGCCACGCTGCGTAATCTCACCGATCAGGCACTGACGCTGCTGGAGAGCTGCCCGATTGCCGAACTGCTGCCGCAGGAACTGAGCGGCGGTTTAATCAGCCTGCCAGATGCGCTCCGCACGCTGCATCGTCCCCCACCCGATCTAAAACTCAGCGAGCTGGAGAGTGGTCGTCATCCGGCACAACGCAGATTGATTCTGGAAGAGCTGCTGGCACACAACCTCAGCATGCTGGCGGTACGCGCCGGTGCTCAGCGCTATTACGCTTTACCGATGCTTCCCCGGCACAACCTTAGTGACCAGCTGCTGGCTGCGCTGCCCTTTTCACCGACCAATGCGCAGAAACGCGTGGTGGCGGAGATAGAGAAAGATCTGGCAAATGACTTTCCGATGATGCGGCTGGTGCAGGGTGACGTCGGCTCGGGTAAGACACTGGTCGCCGCCCTCTCTGCGCTGAACGTGATCGCACATGGTAAGCAGGTTGCTCTGATGGCGCCGACCGAACTGCTGGCTGAACAGCACGCCAGTAACTTCCGCCAGTGGTTTGCGCCGCTGGGCATTGAAGTGGGCTGGCTGGCCGGAAAACAGAAAGGCAAAGCCCGCCATGCACAGCAGGAAGCGATAGCCAGCGGTCAGGTGGCGATGGTGGTGGGCACACATGCTCTGTTTCAGGAGCAGGTGCAGTTCAACGGTCTGGCACTGGTCATTATTGATGAGCAGCACCGGTTCGGCGTCCACCAGCGACTGGCGCTGTGGGAGAAAGGTGAGGAGCAGGGCTTCCATCCGCATCAGCTGATCATGACCGCCACACCGATTCCGCGCACCCTGGCGATGACCGCTTATGCCGATCTCGATACCTCCACCATTGATGAGCTGCCGCCGGGACGTACACCGGTGACCACCGTGGCTATCCCCGATACCCGACGCGATGAGATTGTGGCGCGGGTTGAGCATGCCTGCCGCGAAGGGCGTCAGGCCTACTGGGTCTGCACCCTGATTGAAGAGTCAGAATTGCTGGAAGCACAGGCGGCAGAAGCCAGCTGGGAATCCCTGAAAACGGCGCTGCCCGACTTAAACATCGGGCTGGTGCATGGCCGGATGAAGCCTGCGGAAAAACAGGCGGTGATGCAGGCGTTTAAAGCGAATGAACTGCAGCTGCTGGTGGCGACGACTGTGATTGAGGTCGGCGTGGACGTGCCGAATGCCAGCCTGATGATCATCGAAAACCCGGAGCGGTTAGGGCTGGCGCAGCTGCATCAGCTGCGGGGCCGTGTGGGCCGTGGTGCCGTGGCATCACACTGTGTACTGCTCTACAAAGCGCCGCTGAGCAAGACGGCGCAGAAGCGTTTACAGGTGCTACGCGACAGCAATGACGGCTTCGTCATTGCCCAGTTCGATCTGGAGATTCGCGGGCCGGGTGAACTGCTGGGCACGCGTCAGACCGGCAATGCCGAATTTAAAGTGGCCGACCTGCTGCGCGATGCGGCGATGGTGCCCGAAGTTCAGCGTGTGGCGCGCCACATCCACCAGCACTATCCCGAACAGGCCAGCGCATTGATTGAACGCTGGCTGCCAGAGAACACCCGTTATACCAACGTCTGAATGATCCCCATCTGATTCGGCTTTTTTATCCCTGTCGGGCAAACGATTGCTTTTAGCCTGCGGATGATTACAATCGCCACATTATTTTTTGGGAAGAACAGAAGATGTCCACTAATCCGCAGCCAGAACAGCCTTCCGCCACGCAAAGCGAACTGATTTATCGTCTTGAAGATCGTCCTCCCCTGCCACAAACGCTGTTTGCCGCCGGTCAGCATCTGCTGGCGATGTTTGTCGCGGTCATTACCCCCGCGATTCTGATTTGTCAGGCGTTAGGGCTGCCCGCAGAGGATACCCGGCACGTGATCAGCATGTCGCTGTTTGCATCGGGTGTGGCATCACTGCTGCAAATCAAAACATGGGGGCCGGTGGGTTCGGGCCTGCTGTCGATTCAGGGCACCAGCTTCAACTTCGTTACGCCCTTGATTATGGGCGGCATGGCGCTAAAAAATGGCGGCGCTGACGTGCCCACCATGATGGCGGCGCTGTTTGGTACGCTGATGGTCGCCTCCTGTACCGAAATGGTGCTGTCACGCGTATTGCACCTGGCGCGCCGGATCATCACGCCGCTGGTTTCCGGTATCGTGGTGATGATTATCGGCCTGTCGCTGATTCAGGTGGGGCTGACCTCCATTGGCGGCGGTTTCAGCGCGATTAACGACCATACTTTTGGTGCGCCGAAAAATCTGATGCTGGCAGGGGCTGTGCTGCTGGTGATCGTGCTACTTAACCGGCAGAAGAACCCCTACCTGCGCGTTGCCTCCCTGGTCATTGCCATGGCGGTGGGCTATCTGCTGGCCTGGGCGATGGGCATGCTGCCTGCCGCCGGCATCCCCACCGATCAGCCGCTGATCGTGGTGCCGACCCCGCTCTATTACGGGCTGGGCTTCGACTGGAATCTGCTCATCCCGCTGATGCTGGTGTTTATGGTGACCTCTCTGGAGACTATCGGCGATATCACCGCCACCTCGGATGTGTCAGAGCAGCCGGTCAGCGGGCCCCTCTATATGAAACGCCTGAAAGGCGGCGTGCTGGCGAATGGCCTCAACTCCTTTGTCTCCGCGCTGTTTAATACTTTCCCGAACTCCTGCTTCGGTCAGAACAATGGCGTGATCCAGTTGACCGGTGTTGCCAGCCGCTACGTCGGCTTTGTTGTCGCGCTGATGCTGATTGTGCTGGGGCTGTTCCCGGCGGTCAGCGGACTGGTGCAGATGATCCCTGAACAGGTACTCGGCGGCGCCACCATTGTGATGTTCGGCACCATCGCCGCTTCGGGTGTCCGCATTGTGTCACGCGAGCCGCTTAACCGCCGCGCCATCATGATTATTGCGCTGTCGCTGGCGGTGGGCCTGGGCGTTTCCCAGCAGCCGCTGATCCTGCAGTTTGCGCCTGACTGGCTGAAAACCCTGCTCTCTTCCGGTATTGCGGCGGGCGGCATTACCGCTATCGTACTCAACCTGATTTTTCCGCCAGAGAAGTAAGGCCAGAGGCAGGCTTCGGCCTGCCTGCTAATTATTCGGATTTACATCCAGGCTGTTGAGCTGTAACGGTAATTCAGGCATAACAACCTCTCACCGGATTTAACTCGGGAAGGATGCTATGAAATTTATTGGAAAGTTTTTCCTCACCTTACTTTTGCTGCTGCTTTTCACCCTGGTTGTGATCTATGTTCTGTTGCAGACACAGTGGGGTGCAGGCTGGTTTAGCCGTTGGGTGAGTGACAAAACCGAATGGCATCTCTCCCTGAGTAAAATTGAACACAATTTCTCCTCTCCCTCTCACATCATTCTGGATGACTTCAGCTTTGGTCACGATGGACAGCCTGCAGTTCTGGTGGCGAAACGGGTCGATCTCGGTCTGGCACTGATTCAGTTCAGCGATCCGCTGCATTTCAGCAGCCTTGAGCTGCGCGACGGAGAAGTGAATCTGGCCAATCTGGCGCCAGGCAGCGCGCTACCGATTCAGGCCGATCGCCTGCAACTCAACAATATGCGTATCGACAGCCCCAACAGCGCGTTACCGCTGTTTGCTCAGCAGGTTAATGGCGGCATTTTGCCGTGGAAACCCACTGCCCTTGATATGCTGGGTCGCGATGCCCGCTTCCAGATGAGCGCAGGCAGCATGACACTGAATAATGTGCCGGGTGAAAACGTACTGATCCAGGGCAGTGTTGCCCAGGGTCGGATGCGCTTTGACAATATTGGTGCCGACCTGGCGCGTGGCTCTATGACCGGCAACGGTGAGCGCGATGCCCAGGGCAACTGGAAAATTAATCAGCTGCGACTGAACGACATCCGTCTGCAGACCACCAGTAGCCTGAAAGATTTCCTGCATAGCCTGCAGGTTGTCCCCTCGATCGCCATTACGCGGCTCGACATGACCGATGCCCGCCTGCAGGGGCCTGACTGGGCGGTAACGGATCTGGATCTGACGCTGAGAAACGTTAACTGGCAGGGTGATGACTGGCAGAGTAACGATGGTTCGCTGGCGCTGAATGCCAGCAATTTTATCAACGGTGGATTCGAACTAAATGACCCCATCGTTAACCTGGACTTCTCACCGCAGGGCGTGGCGCTGACGCAGTTCAGTTCACGCTGGGCGAATGGGGTGATTCGGGCTGACGGTGACTGGTCGCGTAGCGATAAACGCCTGACACTGAAAAACCTGGCGGTGGCGGGACTGGAATACACTCTGCCGCAGGACTGGCGCGATCGCTGGCAGGCGACACTGCCAGCGTGGCTGGATAGCGTAGAGGTGACTCGCTTCACCTCTAACCGAAACCTGATAATCGACATCAATCCGGCTTTTCCCTTCCAGCTGACCTCACTGGATGGATCCGGTGAAAACCTGCTGCTGGCGCAGCAGCATCAGTGGGGGATCTGGTCGGGTAAACTCAGCCTGAACGCGGCAGAATCAACCTTTAATCGCACCGACCTGCGTCATCCGTCGATTGCGCTGAGCGCTGACCAGCAGCAGATTCAGGTTACGGAGCTGAGTGCGTTCAGTAATAAGGGTCTGCTCGAAGGGACGGCCACCGTAGGCCAGCAGCCAGCCCGTCCGCTGACGCTGCAACTGACAGGTCGTGCTGTACCGGTGAATGTGTTGCAGAACTGGGGATGGCCCGCGTTGCCGTTAACCGGTGACAGTAATATGCAGCTGCAGCTGAACGGTGCATTAACAGCAAATCAGCCGCTGCGCCCGACGGTTAATGGCAGTTTGTCGGTGACAACCGACAGTCAGCAACTGCAGCAGACCATGCAGGCTGGCGAGGTACGTTAACAACAGATCAGGGCCGCTGAAGCGGCCCTGATGATTAGTTGATACGCGCGCCGGACCCCCCCTCTTCCAGCGGCCCGTCAGGATCGGCGGGCAGGACGATATAGACCCCTTCAAACACCGCGCCACACTCATCATTGCCAAAAAGCTCAACTTCGAGCTGCACACGCGCTTTACGCCCGCGCGCCAGGCGGTCGAGATCGCCGCTTAATGAGCCCAGATCGGCAATCGCGCCAGGCCGTCCGCTGATGGGGTGGCTATAGCGAATGTGCGCATCCGCCAGAATAATGGTGCCACCCAGATGACGCTCGCGCAGCAGCAACCAGATCAACCCCCAGCCGGTCAGCGTTGCCAGCGAAAACAGGCTGCCAGCGAACAGCGTCTGGTGTGGATTCTGGTTGCCCGCTTCAGGCATGGTGGTGATAAATTTTTGCCCGGTAAACTGCAGAATACGGACGCCCATCTTTTCGCTGAGCGGGATATGATCATACCAGGCCTGTTGCAGCTGACCGCACCAGTCGGCGCGATGCAGGATATCGTCGAGCGTGACGACCGGTTTAATCATCAAAAAGTGACGAACCGGCGTCGTCTGCGGCGCGGTAATCTCGCCCTGATTGATGTAGCCGAGTTTAGCGAAGAAAGCGACAGCATCTTCGCGGGCGCTGCAGGTTACCCGCTTAGCCCCTTCCTGACGCGCCACGGATTCCAGCGTCATCGCCACCAGAGTACCCAGTCCCTTGCCCTGAACCGAAGGATGAACGGCCATGAAGCGGATAGCGGCCTCGTTGTCGGCATTAATATAGAGACGGCCGATGGCGACCGGATTTCCCTGCTCATCAACCACCATCTGATGATGCGCCAGCGCATCCCAGGCGTCACGTTCCGACCCCTGCGGCTGACGCAGAGGTTTACGCAACATCTCCCAGCGGAACTGATAATAGATATCCAGCTCTTCCGCCGTCTGTGGCACACGAAGGTGATACATGTAATGTTTCTCCCGCTCGGATGTGTGGCCAGTTCCCTGCCGCTCAGCTGACGTTCTCACACCTGTAACCAGAACGTCACAGGACCATCATTCACCAGCGAGACCTGCATATCCGCAGCAAAACGGCCATTAGCCGTGGTGATGCCCTGCTTGCGACAGCAGTCGCTGAAATATTCATACAGCCGCTCGGCTTCAGCGGGCTCGGCGCCACCCGAAAAGGAGGGACGCATCCCTTTTTGGGTATCTGCGGCCAGCGTAAACTGTGACACCACCAGCACGCTTCCGCCCGCCTGGCGAACACTCAGGTTCATTTTGCCCTGCTCATCACTAAAGATGCGATAGCCCAATACGCGTTCTGCGAGACGTTCCGCACGCGCGTTGTCATCGCCCTTTTCCACGCCCAGCAAAACCAGTAAACCGGCATCGATTTCACCGACCACTTCCTGATTGACGCTGACGCTGGCGCGCTGTACGCGTTGAATCAATGCAATCATGTTTCCTCGCGTTGCTCCTCTTTGTGTTGCTGCTTTAACTGCCGATAATCGGCTAACGCAACGGTGATTTCAGCGCCTAACAACACAATACACCAGGTCCAGTAGACCCAGAGAAACAGAATGGGGATCACGGCCAGTACGCCGTAGATCAGCTGATAAGAGGGGAACATAGTAACATAGAGCGCAAAGCCCTTTTTGCCCAGCTCAAACAGCGCACCGGCAACCAGCGCGCCAATCAGCGCATCGCGCGGCGGCACTCGCTGGGTAGGAACGATGCTGTAGAGCAACCAGAAGGCGAGCCACGACAGCAGGAGCGGGAAAATACGCAGCATCTGATCGACCAGGCTGGTGACGCCTGTCGCGTTAATCCAGCGCAGCGACAACAGATAGGAGCTGATCGCCAGACTGGCACCGGCCAGTAACGGGCCTAGTGTCAGGATCATCCAGTAGACCGCAAAGGAATAGACCATCGGCCGCTTCTTGTTGCTGCGCCAGATGGTGTTTAACGCGGTATCGACGGAATGCATCAGCAGTAAGGCGGTAACAATCAGGCCGACCGCTCCGACCGCCGTCATCCGGTTTACGTTAGCCACAAACTGCTCAAGATAGCGTTGCAGCGTGTTACCTGCAGCCGGCATCAGATTGGTAAAGACAAAGTGCTTCAACTGCACACTGATATCAGAGAAGACCGGAAACGCCGCAAACAGGGCAAACACCACCGCAATCAGCGGCACCAGCGCCAGCAATGAGACATAAGCCAGATTACCGGCCTGGGTCGTCATGCCATCCTCATCAATGCGTTTCCACAACAGTTTGAGCCACAACCAGAACGCATGCAGCCCGGGACGAAATTTACGTGACATCATGAATTACTGTTGACCTGCAAACCAGTTGGGTACCGTTTTACTGTCAGTAACCAGTACACTTTCAATACCCAGGGCGCGGGCCGCCTCAATATTCTGTGGATTATCGTCAAAAAATACCGCCTGATCGGCAGCCACACCTTCTGCGTCCAGCACATGCTGATAAATCCGGGCTTCCGGTTTACGCATGCCCAGCTCCTGGGAGAGATAGAGCTTGTCGGCTGCCTGCTGCACGTCCGGATACTGTGTTGGCCAGAATTCGCAATGCAGTTTGTTGGTGTTAGAGAGGATCACCACCCGATGGCCCTCCAGCCGCAGCCGGTTCATCAGCGCCAGGATTTCCGGACGCACGTCAACGAATACCGCCTGCCAGCCAGCGGCAAACTGTTCATAGCTCAGCGCGATTTCCAGCTTTTCACATAGCGCCAGCGCGAAATCTTCATCGCTGATCTCGCCACGTTCGTGTTGTTCAAACGCCTCATCCATCTGGAAATGGCTTTGCAGCGAGGCCAGCGGCACACGACTAAGGTCACTCCAGACACCCAGCACGCGGTTAAAGTCGATATCGATAATCACATTGCCCAAATCAAAGATATACAGCATGGTGTGTCTCCTTCTGTTCCCTGGAGTATTCACTCTAGCGGCAAAAGGGCAGGCTGAACAGGCACTCGCGGAGAGAAAAGCGTAAACGGCAGCGGGCAGGTAAAAAGCGCGACCTATCCCACAAATAATCGCTGGCCCGGCTGAAGAGGCAGGAATTTCAGGCAAAAAAAAAGCCCCGCAGGCGGGGCTCTTTATCAGTTAAAGGCGCAATTATGCGTCTTTAGGACCACGTGATGCACGTTTACGGTCATTTTCAGTCAGGTGACGTTTACGGATACGCACTGACTGTGGTGTAACTTCTACCAGTTCGTCATCATCGATGAACTCGATCGCCTGCTCAAGGGTCATCTTGATTGGCGGAACCAGCGTCGTGGCTTCATCAGTACCTGAAGCACGCATGTTGGTCAGTTTCTTACCGGTCAGGCAGTTAACTGTCAGGTCGTTAGAACGGCTGTGAATACCGATGATCTGGCCTTCATAGACTTCTGCACCGTGACCCAGGAACAGCTTACCGCGGTCCTGCAGGCTGAACAGTGCAAACGCAACTGCTTTACCCTGACCGTTGGAGATCAGTACGCCGTTCTGACGCTGGCCCACTTCGCCCGCACGAATGTCATCGTAGTGGCTGAAGGTAGAGTAGAGCAGACCGGTACCGGAAGTCATGGTCATGAATTCGTTACGGAAGCCGATCAGGCCACGGCTTGGGATCACGTAGTCGAGACGTACGCGGCCTTTGCCATCCGGATCCATGTTTTTCAGATCGCCCTTACGCTCACCCATGGCTTGCATGACTGAACCCTGGTTGTTCTCTTCGATATCCAGCGTAACGTTCTCGAATGGCTCCTGTTTACGGCCATCGATTTCGCGGAAGATAACTTTCGGACGGGATACCGCCAGTTCGAAACCTTCACGACGCATGTTTTCGATCAGAACTGACAGGTGAAGCTCACCACGACCTGATACGCGGAACGCGTCAGCATCTTCGGTTTCTTCAACGCGCAGTGCCACGTTGTGAACCAGTTCTTTGTTCAGACGCTCAAGGATCTGACGTGACGTCACGTACTTACCTTCTTTACCGCAGAACGGTGAGGTGTTGACGTTGAAGAACATGGTAACTGTTGGCTCATCGACGCTCAGTGCTGGCAGCGCCTGCACGTTCTGTGGATCACAGATGGTGTCAGAGATGTTCAGCTCGCCCAGACCGGTGATAGCAATGATATCGCCCGCTTCTGCCAGGTCGCTGTCGATACGCTCAAGACCCAGGTGAGTCAGGACTTTACCGACTTTACCGTTACGGGTTTTGCCTTCGCTATCGATGATAGTGACTTGCTGGTTAGGCTTAACTTTACCGCGCTTGATACGGCCAATGCCGATCACGCCCAGGTAGTTGTTGTAGTCCAGCTGAGAGATTTGCATCTGCAGTGGGGCGTCAGCCTCAACCTGCGGAGGCGCAACGTGGTCGACGATCGCCTGATACAGCGGGGTCATATCGTCAGCCATGTCGGTGTGCTCAAGACCAGCAATACCATTCAGCGCAGAGGCGAAAATGATAGGGAAGTCGAGCTGCTCATCAGTAGCATCCAGGTTAACGAACAGGTCAAAGACCTGATCAACAACCCAATCCGGACGCGCACCAGGGCGGTCTACTTTGTTGATAACCACAATCGGCTTCAGACCATGCGCGAACGCTTTTTTGGTCACGAAGCGGGTTTGCGGCATAGGGCCATCCATCGCATCTACAACCAGCAGCACCGAGTCCACCATGGACATGACGCGCTCAACTTCACCACCGAAGTCGGCGTGTCCCGGGGTATCAACGATGTTGATACGGTAGTCATTCCACTTAATGGCGGTGTTTTTTGCGAGGATGGTAATCCCACGCTCTTTCTCCAAATCATTGGAGTCCATCACGCGCTCTGTTGCTTCGGTACGGGCATCAAAAGTACCGGATTGTTGCAGCAGTTTGTCAACCAGGGTGGTCTTTCCATGGTCAACGTGCGCGATGATGGCGATGTTACGCAAATTTTCGATCACAGCTTTGCCTCAGGCATTAGAAATAGCGCGTTATTGTACACTGATTAAGCGGAAGACTGAACACGATCACACTTTTCACTGAAAGTTTATTGCATGGAGGCCAATTTGCCCTGTTACCGGTGCAGAAAATGCACTAAGTTGGTCTGATGCACCAAAATAGTGCCATCAGATGGCCGTTAAGCACCACAGTGGTGCAATAAAACGATCGTGGTGCAGCCGCTTTATGACAAAAAGGTGCACCACAAGGCGATTTAAGCATCATCAAAAAAGTTGGCACAGAATTCGCTTTATCTAAATCAAGCGTAAACGCCAGACAGATGTCGGTTGAAGAGCGTGCCGGAAGAGGTTGGTCAGGGAGTTGTTTTCCCGCAACGTATTCCGGAAACGACGTTTCCTCGCCATGTAGATAATGAAAGACCATTTCCAGGAGAGTTGAGTATGTCCGCTGAACACGTTCTCTCGATGATGAACGAGCATGAAGTTAAGTTTGTTGACCTGCGTTTTACCGATACCAAAGGTAAAGAACAGCACGTTACGATCCCTGCTCACCAGGTTAACGCTGACTTCTTCGAAGAAGGCAAAATGTTCGATGGTTCGTCTATCGGCGGCTGGAAAGGCATTAACGAATCAGACATGGTGCTGATGCCTGACGCCACCACGGCGGTCATGGATCCTTTCTTCGAAGATTCTACGCTGATCATCCGTTGTGACATCCTCGAGCCAGGCACCATGCAGGGCTACGACCGCGATCCACGCTCTATCGCTAAGCGCGCTGAAGATTTCCTGCGCTCTTCCGGCATCGCTGATACCGTACTGTTTGGACCAGAACCAGAATTCTTCCTGTTCGATGACATCCGTTTCGGCTCATCGACGTCCGGTTCACACGTTGCTATCGACGATATCGAAGCGGCATGGAACACCGGTAAAGAGTACGAAGGCGGTAACAAAGGTCACCGTCCAGGTCTGAAAGGCGGCTACTTCCCGGTTCCACCGGTTGACTCATCACAGGACATTCGTTCTGCCATGTGTCTGACCATGGAGCAGATGGGCCTGGTTGTTGAAGCGCATCACCACGAAGTGGCGACCGCGGGTCAGAACGAAGTGGCAACCCGCTTCAATACCATGACCAAAAAAGCGGACGAAATTCAGATTTACAAATATGTGGTTCACAACGTTGCGCACGCTTACGGCAAAACCGCGACCTTTATGCCGAAGCCTATGTTTGGCGACAACGGTTCAGGCATGCACTGCCATATGTCACTCTCCAAAGGTGGCCAGAACCTGTTTGCCGGCGATAAGTACGGCGGCCTGTCTGAAATGGCGCTGTTCTACATCGGCGGTATCATCAAGCACGCTAAAGCGATCAACGCCCTGGCGAACCCGACCACCAACTCTTACAAGCGTCTGGTCCCGGGTTACGAAGCACCGGTTATGCTGGCTTACTCTGCCCGTAACCGTTCAGCCTCAATCCGTATCCCGGTTGTTGCCAGCCCGAAAGCGCGTCGTATCGAAGCGCGCTTCCCGGATCCAGCGGCTAACCCATACCTGGCGTTCACCGCACTGCTGATGGCTGGCCTGGATGGCATCATCAACAAAATCCATCCTGGCGATGCGATGGACAAGAACCTGTATGACCTGCCACCGGAAGAAGAAGCTGAGATTCCAAAAGTTGCAGGCTCTCTGGAAGAAGCGCTGAATGCACTGAACGAAGATCGCGAGTTCCTGACCCGCGGCGGTGTATTCACTGACGAATCGATCGATGCTTACATCGAACTGCGTAAAGCAGAGATGGATCGCGTTCGCATGACGCCACACCCGGTTGAGTTCGAGCTCTACTACAGCGTTTAACTGGTCAGACGTTTTTTGTTGCCGTGGAAACTTTTAGCCCATCTTCGGATGGGCTTTTTTCTCCGCGAATTCACCGTTCATTCGCCCTCTTTTCGGCTTAAAGACTAAAATGCACCTCTTTAGTGCAGAGGAACGTTGTATGGCAACTGGCTCTCTGCCCGATGCAGGGCAGATTCTCAACGCGTTAATCAACAGTATTTTGTTGGTGGATAACGATCTGGTTATTCATTACGCCAACCCGGCGGCGCAGCAATTACTGGCGCAAAGCTCACGCAAATTGTTCGGCACGCCGTTACCGGAATTAACCGGCTACTTTTCGCTGAATATCGAGGTGATGCGCGAGAGTCTTGAGGCTGGCCAGGGATTTACTGACAGTGAGGTTACGCTGGTGGTAGATGGTCGCGCGCACATTATGTCGCTGACCGCCCAGCGGTTACCCGATGGCTTAATCCTGATGGAAATGGCGCCGATGGATAATCAGCGTCGTCTCAGTCAGGAGCAGTTACAGCACGCCCAGCAGGTGGCCGCTCGCGATCTGGTTCGCGGCCTGGCCCATGAGATTAAAAATCCGCTGGGAGGATTGCGCGGCGCGGCACAGCTTTTATCCCGCGCCCTGCCCGATCCCTCGCTGAATGAATATACCAAAGTGATTATTGAACAGGCCGACCGGTTGCGGAATCTGGTTGATCGTCTGCTGGGGCCGCAGCAGCCGGGCATGCACATCACGCAGAGCATTCATCAGGTGGCCGAACGGGTGGTTAATCTGGTGTCGATGGAGCTGCCGGAGAATGTCTCGCTGGTACGGGATTATGATCCCAGCCTGCCGGAACTGCCGCACGATCCCGATCAGATTGAACAGGTGCTGCTTAACGTGGTGCGCAATGCGCTTCAGGCGCTGGGCGACGATGGCGGCACCATTATTATCCGCACCCGCACGGCTTTCCAGCTGACGCTGCACGGCACGCGTTATCGGCTGGTGGCACGTATTGATATTGAAGATGATGGCCCCGGCATTCCGGCCCAGCTGCAGGATACGCTGTTTTATCCGATGGTCAGCGGACGCGAAGGCGGTACCGGTTTAGGCCTCTCCATCGCCCGTAGCCTGATTGATCAACATTCAGGAAAAATAGAATTTAACAGTTGGCCGGGACACACCGAATTCTCGGTTTACCTGCCTATTCGCCAGTGAGGTTTCTATGCAACGAGGGATAGTCTGGATCGTCGATGACGATAGCTCCATCCGCTGGGTGCTTGAACGCGCGCTCACTGGAGCCGGTTTGAGCTGTGCGACTTTTGACAGCGCAAGCGAGGTGCTGGATGCCCTCTCAACCAAGACCCCGGACGTTTTACTGTCAGACATTCGCATGCCCGGTATGGATGGCCTGGCGCTGCTGAAACAGATTAAACAGCGTCATCCGATGCTTCCGGTCATCATAATGACGGCGCATTCAGATCTGGACGCTGCCGTCAGCGCCTATCAGCAGGGTGCCTTTGATTACCTGCCTAAGCCGTTCGATATCGATGAAGCGGTTGCGCTGGTCGAGCGTGCTATCAGCCACTATCAGGAGCAGCAGCAGCCACGTAATCAGCCGGTCAGCGGACCCACCACCGATATCATCGGTGAAGCGCCCGCGATGCAGGATGTGTTCCGCATCATCGGACGATTATCGCGCTCGTCGATCAGTGTGTTGATCAACGGCGAGTCCGGTACCGGTAAAGAGCTGGTGGCCCATGCGCTGCATCGCCACAGCCCGCGCACCAAAGCGCCCTTTATCGCGCTCAACATGGCGGCGATCCCCAAAGATTTAATTGAATCAGAACTGTTTGGTCACGAAAAAGGCGCCTTTACCGGGGCGAACCAGATCCGTCAGGGCCGTTTTGAGCAGGCGGATGGCGGCACGCTGTTTCTGGATGAGATCGGTGATATGCCGCTGGATGTGCAGACCCGTCTGCTGCGCGTGCTGGCCGATGGCCAGTTCTATCGCGTTGGTGGCTATGCGCCGGTCAAAGTGGATGTGCGTATTATCGCGGCGACCCACCAGAATCTGGAATTACGCGTACAGGAAGGCAAGTTCCGTGAGGATCTGTTTCACCGCCTGAACGTGATTCGTGTGCATCTGCCACCGCTGCGTGAGCGTCGTGAGGATATCCCGCGTCTGGCGCGTTATTTCCTGCAGGTGGCGGCGCGTGAGCTGGGTGTGGAAGCGAAGATTCTGCATCCGGAAACCGAGACAGCGTTAACCCGACTGCACTGGTCAGGTAACGTGCGTCAGCTGGAGAACACCTGTCGCTGGCTGACCGTGATGGCTGCGGGTCAGGAAGTCCTGATTCAGGACCTGCCCGGAGAACTGTTTGAATCCAGTACGCCGGAGAATCCGGTACAGTCGCTGCCTGACAGCTGGGCAACGCTGCTGGCACAGTGGGCCGATCGCGCTCTGCGTTCCGGTCATCAGAATCTGCTGTCAGAAGCCCAGCCAGAGATGGAGCGCACGCTGCTCACCACTGCGCTGCGTCATACGCAGGGCCACAAACAGGAAGCGGCACGTTTGCTGGGCTGGGGACGAAACACGCTGACGCGCAAGCTCAAAGAGCTGGGCATGGAATAAGCGGTTCAGTACGGGCTGGTGTAGTCTGCCAGCCCGTTTCTTCAGATAACGCGGGAGAACTGCTGCTGACGCGCTTTCTGACGCAGATAGCGATCAAAGCACATGCAAATATTGCGGATCAGTAACCGGCCAATTCCCGTCACCTCCAGCCCCGTAGCGGTTTGTTCCACCAGCCCATCGGCTATCAACGGCTTCAGCAGCGCCAGGTCCTCAGCAAAATAGTCGCTGAAGCGAATGCCCCATTGCGCTTCTGTCGCGGCAAAATTCAGCGAGAAGTTACAAATCAGCGTTTTTATCACGTCCCGACGCAGGCAATCATCGTCGGTTAAGGCGATGCCACGCCACAGGCCATTTCCCTGCTGTTCCACACAATTGTACCAGGTATTAAGGTCTTTCTGGTTCTGCGCATAACTGTCGCCAATCATGCTGATGGCAGAGACGCCAAGCCCCAGCAAATCGCTGTCGCCCTGCGTCGTGTATCCCTGGAAATTGCGATGCAGCTGGCCTTTGCGCTGCGAGATAGCCAGTTCATCCTGCGGCTTCGCAAAGTGATCCATTCCAATGAACTGGTAGCCCTGCTGAGTCAGAGTTGCGATGGTCTGCTGTAAAATATCCAGCTTTTGCTGAGCCGATGGCAGTTCACCCTCTTTGATTTTACGCTGTGCCGCGAACATCGCCGGCAAATGCGCATAGTTAAAGACGCTAAGACGATCCGGGCTCAGCGCCAGTACCCGCTCCAGCGTCCAGGCGAAGCTGGCGGGCGTCTGCAGGGGTAAACCATAGATCAGGTCAATGCTGGTCGAGCTGAACCCCTGTTCACGGGCACGCGCCATCAGCCCGAAAATCATCTCTTCATCCTGTACCCGGTTAACCCGCTCCTGCACCGATTTGTTGAAGTCCTGCACCCCCATGCTCAGACGATTAAATCCCAGCGATCGCAGGTGATCAATCACATCCAGCGCAATTTCCCGGGGATCCACTTCAATCGACATTTCGGCATCATCGGCCACACTGAAATGCTGCTTCAGTAAACCCACCAGCCGGGAAATCTGCGCATTGTCGAGGAAGGTTGGCGTGCCGCCGCCCCAGTGAAGCTGCGTGACCTGACGCTGACGAAACAGCGGCGCACGCTGAATAATCTCCTGTTCGAGCACATCCAGATAGCGGTCCGCTTTGTGGCGCTGACGCGTCACTATCTTATTGCAGCCGCAGAAGTAGCAGAGACGATGGCAGAAGGGAATATGGACATAGAGCGACAGCGGACGATCGGGGTAACGCGCCACGGCACGCTGGAAGTCGTTTTCCGCGTACTGCTCGCTGAACTCCAGCGCAGTGGGATAGGAGGTGTAACGCGGGCCGGCATAATTGTACTTTTCAATTAACGCCTGATCCCACTCAATCTGCTGCGATGGCATGCTCACTCCTTCCGGTGACGTCGTCTGAGAGAAGGTCGCGAAGAAGAGGAGATAAAAGGTGAGCGGGATGAGACCCGACGTAAACGTTGCTTCAGACGCGACAGGCGTCGTAGTTTAAACAATAACCACAGCAGATAACATGTCGCCAGCAGCGCGAAAATTGATCCAGGCCAAAACATTGTCGTTTACCTGTTAAGCGCGGCATGCGGGTAACGCATGCCGATCAAATTTGCTTAGTTGCCTTTCAGCAGACGGTACATATCTTCTTCAGCCTGCTCATCTTCGGCATCATCCATCACAATGCCTAACTGCTCCATCAGTTCGTCGATACGATCCAGCGAGGCATCCAGCCAGCCCTGATCTTCAGCCGACAGCGTTTCGCCATTTTCCAGCCGATCCAGCAGCGCATCCAGACGTTCGTCATTTTCCAGCTTCGCCAGCTCTTCTTCTGGTGTCAGACGCACTTTCTTCTCTGCTGCCGGTTTTTCTGCGCTTTTCTTTGGTTTAACGGCGGCGGTTTTTCCTTCAGCGATCAGGGCCACCGGTTTTTTACTCCCGATGCGCGGATCTTTCACGCTGTCCGCCTGACGTCCGCCATTGTTTTCGGACGCAGCCGGATTAGCACGGCTGCCAGATGCATGTCCGCGATGCTTTTTATCACGTTTGCGATCGCGTGCTTCATGGTTGATATCGTCACGCGATTTGCGTTTGGCTTTGACGGCAGGTTTGCCGTTAGCAGCTCGTGCAGGTTGCTTCATAGTATTCGGTCCCGGCTTTTTTTATTCAGTATAGAATTGCGGCGAAATCTAGCAGAAAGTAGACAAAGAAAAAAGGCGACAGCTCAAGCTGTCGCCTTATTTCATACCTTCATAAGAAGGAATCATGTTTTAAATCCTTTTCGGCTCGTAACATCCCGGTTAATCCCGCGCCTGCTCAACTCCTGAGCTATTCCTTATCCCTGTCTGGCCGCATCCCTGACCCTGTTCCATTCCATCGCTCATAACCCTCCTGGTATCCCTGAGCGCATCATCCTGATGTGTGCTGCCGTGCACTGCACACTAATGTAGACCAACTGGTAAAAGCCTCAAGTCAGTGTCAAAAATAGTTAGTTCAAAAAAAGAACGTTTTAAGATAAGGGTTTGAATTACATATTTTTTTATTTTTAGTAATTAAAGTAAAAAGCGAAATAACCCGCACCGTGAATGGCAAATCTCTTACAAAGTTTGTTACCGAGATGCGATTGAGCACTTTCGCGTCATAACGCGTATAATCGCCCGCATTGCCTTAATGCGTTTTCTGGAGTGTCACCTTGTCTGAATTGAATTACCACGTTACCCACTTTGTCATGAGCGCGCCGGATATCCGCCATCTGCCTGCCGATACCGGAATTGAGGTGGCTTTCGCTGGCCGCTCGAACGCGGGAAAATCGAGTGCGCTGAATACGTTAACCAATCAGAAGGGTCTGGCGCGTACCAGTAAAACGCCGGGACGTACGCAGCTGATTAACCTGTTTGAAGTGAAAGAAGGTAAGCGTCTGGTCGACCTGCCCGGTTACGGTTATGCCGAAGTCCCGGAAGAGATGAAGCTGAAGTGGCAGCGCGCGTTAGGTGAATATCTGCAAAAACGTCAGGCGCTGAAAGGACTGGTTATCCTGATGGATATCCGTCATCCGCTGAAAGATCTCGACCGGCAGATGATTCAGTGGTCAGTGGAAAGTGGCATTCCGGTGCTGTTGCTTCTCACTAAAGCAGACAAACTGGCCTCAGGTGCCCGTAAAGCGCAGCTCAATGTCGTGCGTGAAGCCGCACTCGAATTTGTTGGTGATGTGCAGGTAGAGCTCTTCTCATCGCTGAAGAAAATCGGCGTGGATAAGGTTCGTCAGAAGCTGGACAGCTGGTTTAATACGCTTGAACCTGCGGTTGAAGATCAGGACGCGGAAGAGTGAGTGGCAACCTTGTGCCGGTGATGCTGACGGTACAAAAAGCCCAATAAAAAACGCCCCAGTCACAGAATGACTGGGGCGGCTAAATTCAGCCAAATCCGATTACGTGAAGTAAAAGGTCTGAAAGATAGAACATCTTACCTCTGTACCCTACGCGACGAACTTTACCTGATTTTCTGTGCGTGACAAAGGCTTTTTTGTTGCTTACTTACATGAAACAGGACTTTTTTTACCATGCACGTCACAAAAATAGCGTTGCGATGTAGTTTAATGACGAAAAAAATGTTTAGACCATAAGCAGTTAGAAAAGCGTTTTCTCTCAGTGCCAGCGTTGACCACGCTAAACCGGTCAACTAAACGATTTTCTTATACCTGATTCAGGGCCGGTTCTGTTCTTCAGAACCGACCACACGCATCGAATCAGTGGGCTTCATCCCAGTTGTCACCCACACCGACTTCAACCAGTAAAGGTACGTCGAGCTGTACGCTACCTTCCATCAACGCACGGATTTTCTGGCTCGCCTCTTCAACCGCCTCGGCTTTGACTTCGAACACCAGTTCATCGTGAACCTGCATGATCATTCTGACGGCATTGTCGTTTTGCTGTTCCAGCCAGTTATCCACGGCAATCATTGCCCGCTTGATGATATCCGCTGCCGTTCCCTGCATCGGCGCATTGATCGCGGCACGTTCAGCGGCTTTCCGGCGAATGGCGTTACCGGATTTAATATCGGGCAGCCACAGCCGACGGCCTTCCAGCGTTTCGACATAGCCTTTACTCGCCGCCAGCTGGCGTGTGTTCTCCATATAGCGCAGGACGCCCGGATAGCGTTCAAAGTAGAGATCCATATACTTTTTCGCTTCACCCGCACCGATATTCAGCTGACGCGACAGGCCAAAGGCGCTCATGCCATAAATCAGACCAAAGTTGATCGCTTTGGCGCTGCGACGCTGTTCGCCGCTGACCTTATCCAGCGCCACGCCAAACACTTCGGATGCCGTCGCGCGGTGGATATCTTCGCCCTGGGCAAAAGCGTCCAGTAATCCTTTGTCCTGAGAGAGATGCGCCATGATACGCAGTTCGATTTGTGAATAGTCTGCCGCCACAATGCGATGGCCTTTGGCCGCAACAAATGCCTGACGGATTCGGCGTCCTTCATCATTACGCACCGGAATGTTTTGCAGATTCGGATCGGCAGAGGATAAGCGTCCGGTTGCGGTGACGGCCTGATGATAAGAGGTATGTACCCTGCCACTGATCGGATTGATCATCAGCGGTAATTTATCCGTATAAGTAGACTTAAGTTTGGATAAGCCGCGATGCTCCAGAATCACTTTGGGTAACGGATAATCAAGTGCCAGCTCGGCTAACACCTCTTCGCTGGTTGACGGCGCGCCGCCTGGTGTTTTCTTTGTGGGCTTGATGCCCTGTTTTTCAAACAGGATCACCTGAAGCTGCTTGGTGGATGAGAGGTTGAAGGGTTCCCCCGCCAGCTCATGCGCTTTCAACTCAAGCTCAGCCAGTCGGGCCGTCAGCTCTTTCGAATGCTGCGCCAGAATAGACTGATCGATCAGCACACCGTTGCGCTCTATGCGCGAAATCACCGTCAGTAACGGCATCTCAATCTGTTCGAAGACTTTTTTCGGACCCGCTTCTTTCTCCAGCTCTGGCCACATCTTCAGATGCAGCTGCAGGGTCACATCTGCATCTTCTGCAGCGTAATGGGATGCCTGCTCTAATGCGATTTGATTGAACGTCAGCTGATTTTTGCCTTTACCGGCGATCTCCTGGAAGGTCACGGTTTTATGGTTAAGCCAGCGAGCGGCCAGGCTATCCATGTCATGTTTGCCCACCACGCTGTTGAGGATATAGGACTCAAGCATGGTGTCGAATTTGATACCGGCCAGTTCAATGTCGTAGTTTTTCAGCACGCCGCGATCGTATTTCAGGTTCTGGCCAACTTTCCATGCGCTCTCATCTTCCAGCAAGGGCTTGAGCTGTGCCAGAACGGTAGCGCGATCCAGTTGATCAGGCGCATCAAGATAGTCATGGGCAACCGGCAGATAGGCGGCTTCACCGGGCGCCACCGCGAAGCTGATGCCGACGATGTTAGCGCTCAGGGTATCCAGCGCGTCGGTCTCCAGATCAAACGCAAAGACTTCGCTGTTTTTCAGCTTCTCCAGCCAGCTATCAAAGAGATCCTGATCCAGAATGGTGACATAACCCTCGGTCGGTAACACGCTGCTGGTTTCAGCCACCGGGGCCGGTTCATCGGCCTGCGCTTTTTGCGCCTGCGTAGTGCTCTTTTTACCCTGCAGCCATTTACCGTCTTGCAGGTCACTCAGCCAGCGTTTGAACTCGTAACGACTGAACAGGGCCTGCAATGCCTCTGTATCGGGTTCAGTGACTGTGAGCTCTTCACAGGGCAGCGCCAGCTCAACGTCTGTCTTAATGGTCGCCAGCTGATAAGAGAGAAACGCCACATCACGATTCTGCTCAAGTTTGGTCGCCATGGTTTTGGCACCACGAAAGCCGAGATCGGCCACTTTGTCCAGATTGTCATAGATCGTCTGCATGCTGCCCAGCCCCTGCAGCAACGCCTGTGCCGTTTTCTCACCGACGCCTGGCACGCCAGGAATGTTATCGGAGCTATCACCCATCATGGCAAGGAAATCGATGATCAATGCGGGTGGAACACCATATTTCTGCTCAACCTCTTCTGGTCCCAGAATGGTGTTGCTCATAGTGTTAATCAGCGTGATGGCGGGCGTGACCAGCTGCGCCATATCTTTGTCGCCGGTGCTGATCAGTACTGAGAGACCCTTTTTCTCCGCTTCCAGCGCCAGCGTACCGATGACATCATCAGCCTCGACGCCGCTCACAGCCAGCAACGGCAGCCCCATCGCCCGCACCATCTCATGCAGCGGCTCAATTTGTGCACGGAGCTCGTCAGGCATCGGGGGACGGTGAGATTTGTAATGCTCAAACAGCTCGTCCCTGAAGGTTTTGCCTTTGGCATCGAATACCACAGCAACGTGACTCGGATTGTATTGCGCCAGCAGGCTTTTCAGCATGTTGAGCACGCCGTACATGGCACCAGTGGGTTCACCTGCACTGTTGGTCAGCGGCGGAAACGCGTGATACGCGCGATAAAGATAGGATGAGCCATCGACCAGAATCAGGGGATTTTCTGCTATTTGCGCCATAAGTCTGTGTAGTCTTCGTTGCTATGAGTTGGGCTATAAGGATGCCACAACCAGGCAGAAATGGTGAACTAAGGCGTGCCACGTCTGGAGTTTTTCACGCTTTTGGGGACAGGATCGCAACGATCGTTCTGTGGATAACTTTGTGCGTAAAAATTATAACGCGCTGTTTTTCAGGAAAATAAATAATCGACACTTGAATAAAAACCATAAATTTCATTGGCTTATTTAATTTCCGTGACCCGATCGCTATTTTTAATAGCGCGATCCCTTGTGTGGATATTAAATTTATGCCCTGGAGATGGACAAAAATTGGCCCGTTGTTCAAAGGCATAAAAAAAACGCCAGCAGAGCTGGCGTTTAACGGGGGTGTGAGGCTGATTACTTCTGGCTTACCAGGAATTTAACCACGTTCGCATAGTCTGCGACGAAATTATCCATAGAGCTGGTATCAAGACCGCCGTTGTTAACCATGTATTTGCCATTCACGAAAATAGCAGGCACACCACGCAGATCAACATCAGCAGCGGCTTTTTGCTGCTGCGCAACCAGCGCTTTTACGGCGAAGCTGTTCCAGGCTGCATCATAGTCCGCCGCAGAGATACCGGCCGCTTTGACAAAGGTCTCTTTCAGACTGGCAGGATCGGTGATGGTCTGCGTTTTCTGAATGCCATCGAAGATCGGTGCTGTCACTTTATCTTCAACGCCCAGCGCCATCGCGACAGCCCAGGCCTGGGTCACGACCGGCCCCAGCTCTCCACCGAGAAAATCGACGTGGTATTTCACCATCTTAGTGTCAGCAGGCAGATTCTTTTTCACCGCGTCATTGACGTGATAAATACGTTCAAACTGATAGCAGTGCGGGCAGAAGAAGGAGAAGAACTCCATCACCTGAGGTTCGCCGGCCACAGGTTTAGGCAGACTCACATATTGTTTACCTTCAGTGAACTGGGCAGCAGATGCGCTGAATGCCAGCACTAAACCCATCAGTGCAAACCAAATTTTTTTCATCGTGAAAAATTCTCCTGACTACGTCATTAATATTGCGGTGTCAGCTGCAGAGGAGGTTCCTGCAACAGCTTCTCCTGCTCGGTAAAGAGTGAAATTTGCCTGCGCCAGAAATCTTCATCTGTCATCCAGGGGAAAGCACGCGGAAAAGCGGGATCCTGCCAGCGTCGGACAACCCAGGCCAGATAATAAACCATGCGCATGGCGCGTAAAGGTTCAATCAGTGACAATTCATTAATATCAAAATCACTGAACTCACTGTACGCCTCCAGCAGTATATCCCATTGAATACGCTGTTCCTGACGATCGCCGCTGATCAGCATCCAGAGATCCTGCACGGCCGGGCCATTACGGGCATCATCCAGATCGACAAACAGCGGTCCGTCACGCCACAGGATATTACCCGGATGGCAGTCGCCATGTAATCGTAGCGGCTGCCACGTGGTGTGCCACTGTTGTTGCAGCGTGTTTCCCAGCTTATCGATAGCCTGTAGCAGTGCGACTTTAAGCGATGCAGGCACTAACAGAGAGTGCTCCAGCACCTGCCGGGGTTCATGCAGATATTCATCCAGACCGATGGCAGGCCGATGCCTGAACAGCGCTTTACGCCCGGTCTGATGAATGCGGCCCAGGAAGCGGCCTACCCACTCCATCTGATCTTCGTTGTCTGTCTCATATTGCCGTCCGCCCAGGCTGGGGAATACGGCAAAGAAGAAGCCAGCGTGACTGTGCAGTGTCTCACCCTTTAACCGCAGTGGCGCCGCGATGGGCACTTCGTCAGCCAGCAGATCAAGTGCGTACTGATGTTCTTCAGCAATCTGTTCGGCACGCCAGCGCTGTGGGCGATAAAACTTCGCAACATAGCGGCGTTTTTCGTCGTCGCTGAATTGATAAACCCTGTTCTCGTAGCTGTTCAGGGCTGTCAGACCCGATTCGACGCGAATTCCTGTTTCCCAGAGCGCATCAAGCAACACGTCGGGATTCAATGTCTGGAAGTTAAAAGCAGCGTCGCTCATCATGTTACCTGTAGTTGCCCTTGCAAATAGCAGCCAAGGATAACACTACTCGTCCTGTTTAATGACACCCCGTGCGCGGAGCAGTGCTGTTTTGAAATCAACTTCATAATCTTTTTTCAGGCCTGGGATCTCATCATCGCTGGCTGAGTCACGCATCTTGAGATGGTAAATTAATACATCATCGGTTAATTCACTTAACGGGCCACGGAAACCAGATTCCTGAGCCAGTTTCTGCAAAAATGTGACCAGATTAAGATCAGGCTCTTTTTGCCAGGCGGGTTGCAGCAACTCGATTAACTCGTTTAAACGATGGCATTTCATTCAGATTTCTCCTTTCACAGTGCGTCATCAGCGAGGGCACAGTCATGACAATATTAACCGGTATCATTCTGGCCGGTGGTCAGGGCCGCCGTATGGGTGGTCAGGACAAAGGGCTAGTACAGCTGGATGGCAGGCCGCTTTATCAGCATGTCCTTGAACGGCTCAGGCCACAAGTCGACATTGTCATGATTAATGCGAATCGTAATATTGATCGCTATCAGTTAAGCGGATGTCGCGTGGTGCAGGACGTCTTTGAGGATTATCCCGGTCCGCTGGCCGGGATCTACAGTGGGTTGCGTGAGATTGAAGGGGAATGGGCGGTATTCAGCGCCTGCGACACCCCCGCTATCCCGCTCAACTTCGTGGAGCGGCTGATGCAACAACGAGGCGATGCCCCCGCAGTGTGGGTGCGCTCACAAACCCGGGATCATCCTACTCTGGCGCTTATTCATCGCGATCTCCGTACGCCACTCGGTGAATACCTGCAGGCTGGTGAGCGTCGCCTGATGCAGTTCCTGCGCGATCAGGGTGGACATGCGGTGCTGCTGGATGATGATGAATCGCTATTCCTGAATGTGAATACGCCTGATGACCTTAGGGACTATCCTGCCGGCAATATGCCGGACGGAAATGGTCGTCAGCCAGCATAATGTAAAGTCTAGTAGCAGAAGATCCAGCCCGATAGTAACAATTAACGGGACGTCCTTATTTTTGCAAAAAAAAGAGCTTTTTTATCTCTGGATGACGATGGCTACAGTTATTCGTGGAATAAGAGTCGCTGAGCATTCTCAGCCATTGCAACATCGGATGACTGATTACCAGTAAAATAGCTTCAGACAGGGATAGAGAAAAAAGGGGCAGCACGCCTGATATTTAAAATGGCAGGTGATGCCCCGGACGATCAGAGCATTATCAGCCAGCGTTCAAAATATTTGTCCAGACTGAATCTGCGCGTGCCATTGAATCAGCAGTACCTTCCGCAGCACCGACTACCAGACCAAAAACAACGCCCCAAATGCCACCAAACAGGCCGCCTAAAACACCCTGTGCTGGAGCCAGGATTCCACTGGTTACGCCATTAGTATTAGCAGAGATGTTCCAGCCCGCCCATGCAACGCCCATTCCGCCAGCAAACATTCCGATAACTGCACCACCGATGCTGTCTAAGATCCCAGTAGAGGCGGCACCTGATACTAATTCTGTTTCAGCAACAGTCAGTTCTTTCATTTTAATCTTCCTTAAATTAGTTAATGCTCAATAGAAATCCATCGGAGACATTTAATTAAATGTCGAAATTAGTTTCAATCAAGCACTAAAAAATGTAAATAGAATAAAATCCATTCATTCTAAATGCTATGCGTTAGTCCTGTTAGCAGATTTATTATCATATTAGCTTAATAAGTTGGTAACTTATTAAGCTATAAATTTCAAAAACTTTGTATCTGCTAGTCTTTATTTTATATTTTGATCTAATGATTATTATAGTTTCCGGTGTTTATCAGGCTACTGGTAATTCAAAAAGGAAATGGAGGAACCTGGAGGCTACCGGAGCAGGCTTACAGGTCAAGTTTTCAGCTTAACGTGGCAAAGTGCAGACGTAAAAAAGCCCCGCACTTTCGTGCGGGGCTTCTTCACTTATTTAATGCCTGGCAGTTCCCTACTCTCGCATGGGGAGACCCCACACTACCATCGGCGCTACGGCGTTTCACTTCTGAGTTCGGCATGGGGTCAGGTGGGACCACCGCGCTAAAGCCGCCAGGCAAATTCTTTGTGCTCTGTCCTGTGTCTTTTGTGCTGATGCTGCGTTGGCCGCCCTCGCGCTACTCCGTCACATACTTCAGTATGCTCCTTCGTATCGCCCGGTTGCCGCCTTGCCTCAGCGCAAAATCCTTCGGACTTCAGTCCGCAGGACACAACTGTATCCGGTTAACAAGCTGAAAACCTGTCTCTCAAAAACGCCTCTGGCGTTGTAAGGTTAAGCCTCACGGGTCATTAGTACCGGTTAGCTCAACGCATCGCTGCGCTTACACACCCGGCCTATCAACGTCGTAGTCTTCAACGTCCCTTCAGGACTCTCAAGGAGTCAGGGAGAACTCATCTCGGGGCAAGTTTCGTGCTTAGATGCTTTCAGCACTTATCTTTTCCGCACTTAGCTACCGGGCAATGCCATTGGCATGACAACCCGAACACCAGTGGTGCGTTCACTCCGGTCCTCTCGTACTAGGAGCAACCCCCCTCAATTCTCCAGCGCCCACGGCAGATAGGGACCGAACTGTCTCACGACGTTCTAAACCCAGCTCGCGTACCACTTTAAACGGCGAACAGCCGTACCCTTGGGACCTACTTCAGCCCCAGGATGTGATGAGCCGACATCGAGGTGCCAAACACCGCCGTCGATATGAACTCTTGGGCGGTATCAGCCTGTTATCCCCGGAGTACCTTTTATCCGTTGAGCGATGGCCCTTCCATTCAGAACCACCGGATCACTATGACCTGCTTTCGCACCTGCTCGAGCCGTCACTCTCGCAGTCAAGCCAGCTTATGCCATTGCACTAACCTCACGATGTCCGACCGTGATTAGCTGACCTTCGTGCTCCTCCGTTACTCTTTAGGAGGAGACCGCCCCAGTCAAACTACCCACCAGACACTGTCCGCAGCCCGGATTACGGGCCTACGTTAGAACATCAAACATTAAAGGGTGGTATTTCAAGGTTGGCTCCACGCAGACTGGCGTCCGCGCTTCAAAGCCTCCCACCTATCCTACACATCAAGGCTCAATGTTCAGTGTCAAGCTGTAGTAAAGGTTCACGGGGTCTTTCCGTCTTGCCGCGGGTACACTGCATCTTCACAGCGAGTTCAATTTCACTGAGTCTCGGGTGGAGACAGCCTGGCCATCATTACGCCATTCGTGCAGGTCGGAACTTACCCGACAAGGAATTTCGCTACCTTAGGACCGTTATAGTTACGGCCGCCGTTTACCGGGGCTTCGATCAAGAGCTTCTCCTTGCGGATAACCCCATCAATTAACCTTCCGGCACCGGGCAGGCGTCACACCGTATACGTCCACTTTCGTGTTTGCACAGTGCTGTGTTTTTAATAAACAGTTGCAGCCAGCTGGTATCTTCGACTGGCTTCGGCTCGGGGAGCAGGTCCCTCCACCTACGCGCCAGCGTGCCTTCTCCCGAAGTTACGGCACCATTTTGCCTAGTTCCTTCACCCGAGTTCTCTCAAGCGCCTTGGTATTCTCTACCTGACCACCTGTGTCGGTTTGGGGTACGATTCTGTGTTACCTGATGCTTAGAGGCTTTTCCTGGAAGCTGGGCATTTATCACTTCAGCACCGTAGTGCCTCGTCGTCACGCCTCAGCGTTAATAAGGGACCGGATTTACCTGGACCCTCCGCCTACACGCTTAAACCGGGACAACCGTCGCCCGGCCGATATAGCCTTCTCCGTCCCCCCTTCGCAGTAACACCGAGTACAGGAATATTAACCTGTTTCCCATCGACTACGCCTTTCGGCCTCGCCTTAGGGGTCGACTCACCCTGCTCCGATTAACGTTGAACAGGAACCCTTGGTCTTCCGGCGAGCGGGCTTTTCACCCGCTTTATCGTTACTTATGTCAGCATTCGCACTTCTGATACCTCCAGCATGCCTCACAGCACACCTTCGACGGCTTACAGAACGCTCCCCTACCCAACAACGCCTAAGCGTCGCTGCCGCAGCTTCGGTGCATGGTTTAGCCCCGTTACATCTTCCGCGCAGGCCGACTCGACCAGTGAGCTATTACGCTTTCTTTAAATGATGGCTGCTTCTAAGCCAACATCCTGGCTGTCTGTGCCTTCCCACATCGTTTCCCACTTAACCATGACTTTGGGACCTTAGCTGGCGGTCTGGGTTGTTTCCCTCTTCACGACGGACGTTAGCACCCGCCGTGTGTCTCCCGTGATAACATTCTTCGGTATTCGCAGTTTGCATCGGGTTGGTAAGCCGGGATGGCCCCCTAGCCGAAACAGTGCTCTACCCCCGAAGATGAGTTCACGAGGCGCTACCTAAATAGCTTTCGGGGAGAACCAGCTATCTCCCGGTTTGATTGGCCTTTCACCCCCAGCCACAGGTCATCCGCTAATTTTTCAACATTAGTCGGTTCGGTCCTCCAGTTAGTGTTACCCAACCTTCAACCTGCCCATGGCTAGATCACCGGGTTTCGGGTCTATACCCTGCAACTTAACGCCCAGTTAAGACTCGGTTTCCCTGCGGCTCCCCTATACGGTTAACCTTGCTACAGAATATAAGTCGCTGACCCATTATACAAAAGGTACGCAGTCACCCCCATAAAGAAGGCTCCCACTGCTTGTACGTACACGGTTTCAGGTTCTGTTTCACTCCCCTCGCCGGGGTTCTTTTCGCCTTTCCCTCACGGTACTGGTTCACTATCGGTCAGTCAGGAGTATTTAGCCTTGGAGGATGGTCCCCCCATATTCAGACAGGATACCACGTGTCCCGCCTTACTCATCGAGCTCACAGCATGTGTGTTTTTGTGTACGGGAGTATCACCCTGTACCCTGCGACTTTCCAGACGCTTCCACTAACACACAAACTGATTCAGGCTCTGGGCTGCTCCCCGTTCGCTCGCCGCTACTGGGGGAATCTCGGTTGATTTCTTTTCCTCGGGGTACTTAGATGTTTCAGTTCCCCCGGTTCGCCTTGCAGCACTATGTATTCATGCTGCAATGATGCACAGAGTGCACCGGGTTTCCCCATTCGGACATCGACGGCTGTAGCGGTTCATATCACCTTACCGTCGCTTTACGCAGATTAGCACGTCCTTCATCGCCTCTGACTGCCTGGGCATCCACCGTGTACGCTTAGTCGCTTAACCTCACAACCCACAGGCGTTTTACAACGCTGCGTGCTGCAAGCATTTGAGAGACTCGAACACATCGCCAAGTCATTCCTTATTACGGAGGAATGACGCGCTGCGTCGTTTCAATTTTCAGCTTGTTCCGGATTGTTAAAGAGCAAATATCTCAAACGCGGCCCGGCTGCTTACGCAACCAAATCGGTTTTGAGATACTGTATGGAGACACCTTTCACCTGTCACCAAGCAGGTGGCGTCCCCTAGGGGATTCGAACCCCTGTTGCCGCCGTGAAAGGGCGGAGTCCTAACCGCTAGACGAAGGGGACACAAAGGTGTCACGACTTCGCAGCCGTCCTGCTCATTACTTTTTTATCAGACAATCTGTGTGGACACTGCGCGGGAAGGTATCTTCAGGTAAGGAGGTGATCCAACCGCAGGTTCCCCTACGGTTACCTTGTTACGACTTCACCCCAGTCATGAATCACAAAGTGGTAAGCGCCCTCCCGAAGGTTAAGCTACCTACTTCTTTTGCAACCCACTCCCATGGTGTGACGGGCGGTGTGTACAAGGCCCGGGAACGTATTCACCGTGGCATTCTGATCCACGATTACTAGCGATTCCGACTTCACGGAGTCGAGTTGCAGACTCCGATCCGGACTACGACGCACTTTGTGAGGTCCGCTTGCTCTCGCGAGGTCGCTTCTCTTTGTATGCGCCATTGTAGCACGTGTGTAGCCCTACTCGTAAGGGCCATGATGACTTGACGTCATCCCCACCTTCCTCCGGTTTATCACCGGCAGTCTCCTTTGAGTTCCCGACCGAATCGCTGGCAACAAAGGATAAGGGTTGCGCTCGTTGCGGGACTTAACCCAACATTTCACAACACGAGCTGACGACAGCCATGCAGCACCTGTCTCAGCGTTCCCGAAGGCACCAAAGCATCTCTGCTAAGTTCGCTGGATGTCAAGAGTAGGTAAGGTTCTTCGCGTTGCATCGAATTAAACCACATGCTCCACCGCTTGTGCGGGCCCCCGTCAATTCATTTGAGTTTTAACCTTGCGGCCGTACTCCCCAGGCGGTCGACTTAACGCGTTAGCTCCGGAAGCCACTCCTCAAGGGAACAACCTCCAAGTCGACATCGTTTACGGCGTGGACTACCAGGGTATCTAATCCTGTTTGCTCCCCACGCTTTCGCACCTGAGCGTCAGTCTTTGTCCAGGGGGCCGCCTTCGCCACCGGTATTCCTCCAGATCTCTACGCATTTCACCGCTACACCTGGAATTCTACCCCCCTCTACAAGACTCAAGCCTGCCAGTTTCAAATGCAGTTCCCAGGTTAAGCCCGGGGATTTCACATCTGACTTAACAGACCGCCTGCGTGCGCTTTACGCCCAGTAATTCCGATTAACGCTTGCACCCTCCGTATTACCGCGGCTGCTGGCACGGAGTTAGCCGGTGCTTCTTCTGCGGGTAACGTCAATCGACAGGGTTATTAACCCCGTCGCCTTCCTCCCCGCTGAAAGTACTTTACAACCCGAAGGCCTTCTTCATACACGCGGCATGGCTGCATCAGGCTTGCGCCCATTGTGCAATATTCCCCACTGCTGCCTCCCGTAGGAGTCTGGACCGTGTCTCAGTTCCAGTGTGGCTGGTCATCCTCTCAGACCAGCTAGGGATCGTCGCCTAGGTGGGCCATTACCCCGCCTACTAGCTAATCCCATCTGGGTTCATCCGATAGTGAGAGGCCCGAAGGTCCCCCTCTTTGGTCTTGCGACGTTATGCGGTATTAGCCACCGTTTCCAGTGGTTATCCCCCTCTATCGGGCAGATCCCCAGACATTACTCACCCGTCCGCCACTCGTCACCCAAGGAGCAAGCTCCTCTGTGCTACCGTCCGACTTGCATGTGTTAGGCCTGCCGCCAGCGTTCAATCTGAGCCATGATCAAACTCTTCAATTTAAGTTTGATTTGCTTAAACAAGTTAAGCGGTGCTCATCTGTAAAACGTCATAATGAATTTCATTATGTGTTCACTCGTGAGGCTTGATATTTTTTACGTCCGGAGACGCTGATATCAATCCTGCGAGTGCCCACACAGATTGTCTGATAAATTGTTAAAGAGCAGTGCGAACAGTGCGTTAGCGTCCTGTCGCGAGGTGGCGTATATTACGCTTTCCTCCTGCAGAGTCAACCTCTATTTCAGAAGTTTTTCTCCGGCGGCGCAGTCTCCTGTGCCTCTCAACCCGTTTTCCGTTGCCGGTGTTCCGTGTCGATGGAGGCGCATTATAGGGAGTTTCCGCGGGCTGACAAGCGTTTCTTTGAATTAATTTGCTGAGCGCATCTTTTTTAAACGAACGGCTTAAAAAGAGACGTTTCATGACGGAATAACGCACAAAAATCGCCATTAAACGTTGTAAAGAGACCTGCCGTTGCTTAATGCGGGTGCTATTATTTTGCTTCTTCTCGCAGGATAACCCCAGGAAGGATACTCAATGATAAAATCCGCGCGCAGCATGGCTGGTTTGCCATGGATAGCTGCCATGGCCTTTTTCATGCAGTCACTCGACGCCACCATACTGAATACTGCCCTGCCCGCTATCGCCACCAGCCTCGACCGTTCTCCTCTGGCCATGCAATCCGCCGTCATCAGTTACACCCTGACTGTCGCTATGTTGATTCCGGTCAGCGGCTGGCTCGCCGATCGCTACGGCACGCGCAAGGTATTTATCGTTGCCGTTTCGCTGTTCACCCTGGGCTCGCTGGCTTGTGCACTTTCTCCCACACTCCAGGTACTGGTCATCTCGCGCATCATACAGGGCGTCGGTGGCGCAATGATGATGCCGGTCGCGCGACTGGCGCTGTTACGCGCCTATCCGCGCAGTGAGCTGTTGCCGGTGCTCAACTTTGTCACCATGCCGGGATTAGTTGGCCCGATACTGGGGCCAATGCTGGGCGGCGTGCTGGTGACCTACGCGACCTGGCACTGGATTTTCCTGATTAATATCCCGATTGGCATTCTCGGCATTATCTACGCACGCAAATATATGCCGGACTTCACCACGCCTAAGCGCCGCTTCGACTTTTTCGGCTTCTTATTGTTCGGGGCCGGACTGGTGATGATCTCGATTGGGATTGAGCTGTTTGGCGAACGAATTGTTTCCGCCTGGCTGGCGGGCGGGATATTACTCAGCGGGATTGTGCTTTTGCTTCTTTATATAGTGCATGCCCGAAATCACCCTTCGCCACTGATCAATCTGCCGATGTTTAAAACCCGGACGTTCTCAGTGGGCATCGGTGGCAACATCGCGTCACGTCTTGGCACCGGCTGTGTGCCCTTTTTGATGCCGCTCATGTTGCAGGTCGGCTTTGGCTATTCAGCGATTATCGCGGGCTGCATGATGGCACCCATCGCCATTGGTTCAATACTGGCGAAGTCGACGGTGACGCAACTGCTGCGCTGGCTGGGTTACCGCCGCCTGCTGGTTGGCATTACCGCCATTATTGGCATTCTGATCGCCAGCTTCTCTCTGCAGTCGCCCGCTGAAAGCATCATTGTGCTCTTACTTCCGCTGTTTATTCTCGGCATGGCCATGTCTACGCAGTTTACCGCCATGAATACCATCACCCTGGCCGATCTGAATGATGATAACGCCAGCGGCGGTAACAGCGTGCTGGCCGTGACTCAGCAGCTAGCGATCAGTTTTGGTGTGGCCGTCAGCGCCGCGGTGCTGCGCTTCTACCAGGAGTTTGAAACCAGCACCATTTCACAGTTCCACGCCACGTTTATGACCATGGGCGTGGTAACAGTACTGTCGGCGCTGACCTTTATGCTGCTGAAAAACGGCGATGGCCGTAATCTGATCAGTAATCGCGACAAAAAGAAAAAGCGCTAAACCGATCCACGCACCACCAGTTCCGGCGTCAGCACCAGCGTTTGCTGACTGGCGTCGGGATTGCTGAGACGATGGAGCAGGGTGTCTATCGCCAGTTCACCCAGCGCATCTTTCGGTTGATGAATGGTACTCAGTGGCGGAGTGAGATAGCGCGCCAGTTCGATATCGTCATATCCCATTACCGCCATCTGCTGCGGAACCTGCATGCCGGCCTGATAGAGTGCGTGATAAACGCCCACCGCCATGGCATCGTTGCTGGTGAAAACCGCTTCCGGCGGCGTTTCCAGCGCCAGCAGTTCGACCATCCCGTTGTAGCCTCCCTGGAATTCAAAGTCACCATTCACCACATAGCCGGGCAGAATCGTCAGGCCACTCTTTGTCATGGCGTTGCGATAACCTTCCAGGCGCATACGAGCCGGGGTTTTATCCTGTGGACCGGCGATACAGGCGATGCGGGTATAACCACTGTCGATAAGATGCTGAGTCGCCAGCTCCCCGCCCAGCAGCGCGTTATCCTGAATAATGTCACCACGGCCTTCAAACGGCGCCCAGTCCATCATGACGGCAGGTATAGAGGGATAACGGTTCAGAATGTCGGCCGAGGGCAGGTGACTTTCTGTACACATAATCAATAAACCGTCGACGCGCTTCTGCATCAGCGTTTCCAGGCTGCGGTTCATCCGCTCTTCATCACCTGCCGTGTTACAGAGAATCAGGCTGTAGCCACGCTGATAGCAGCTCTCCTCCACACCCCGCACCACTTCGGCATAAAATGGGTTACTACTGGTGGTCAGAAGCATACCGATCGTGTGCGTCTGATTGATTTTCAGACTGCGCGCCAGCGCAGAGGGGGCGTAATTCAGATGGCGGATGGCCTGCTCAACTTTTTCGCGCACGCCTTCACTAACAAAGCGATTGTTATTGATAACGTGCGAGACAGTGGAGGTAGAGACGCCCGCCAGGCGAGCGACATCTTTCATGGTGCTCAAATGCTTAGCCCTGCTGCTGCAAAAATTCATCGATCTCCGCGCGCCACGGCACGGAGGGCTGCGCACCCGAGCGGGTAACGGCGATAGCAGCGGCGGCATGGGCAAACCGCACCGCGTCATACATCGTTTTCTGCTCCAGTCGCGCGGTGATAAAAGCGCCATTAAAGGTGTCGCCCGCCGCGATGGTGTCGATAGCTTTAACACTGAAGCCAGCAATACGCTGACCTTCTCCCTGCTCGCTCAGCCAGACACCGCGGCGACCCAGAGTAATCAGAACCGTGCCGATACCTTTCGCATGCAGTACTGCCGCAGCGCGGGCGGCATCTTCATCGTTGCTGACCGCAATGCCGGTCAGACTCTCGGCTTCGGTTTCATTCGGGGTAATAATGTCGATCAACGCCAGCAGTTCATCTGAGAGCTGGGTGGCGGGTGCAGGATTGAGAATAACCTGCGTCTGATGCTGTCGGGCAAGCGTCGCGGCGGCCAGCACACTTTCCAGCGGTGATTCCAGCTGCATTAATAGTGCATCGGCGTCGGCGATAATCTGCTGATGGCGCGTCACGCAGGCGGGTGTTAACGCCGCGTTTGCACCGGAGTAGATGCCGATGTTGTTCTCACCGTCACCATTGACGAAAATCATCGCCACGCCGGTTGACTCACCCTCGACCACTTCGACCGGCGTGGTATCAATATTGTCCTGGGCCAGTTGCTGACGAACACGTTCACCAATGTCGTCAGCGCCCACACAGGCGATAAATGCGATATCGGCACCAGCACGACCGGCGGCGACAGCCTGATTCGCACCCTTACCGCCAAACGCAATCTGATAATTCTGCCCGATCACCGTTTCACCGGGACGAGGAAAGTGCGCCAGATTAAGGATGTGGTCAGCGTTAATGCTGCCAAGAACGGCCAGTTTTGCGTTTTTGCTCATTAGGGGAGTCCGGAATAAGTGCGCCACCAGGAGGGTGGCGCAGTGCCCTGCTTTTCTTTGAGTTATTGAGTGACCAGCTTCAGGTCGACCGGATTGATCGCCTTCACTTTTTCACCCTTCAGCACTTTATCAGCGGTATCTACGCCGATCATGCCAATTTTGTCTGGCATCTGTGCCACGGTCGCGGACAGTTTGCCACCTTCTACCGCTTTAACGCCATCAGCAGTACCGTCAAAACCAACGACGATCACACCAGTTTTACCGGCGGTCTGCAGCGCACGCAGTGCACCCAGTGCCATTTCGTCGTTCTGAGCGAATACGGCCTGAACGTCCGGGTGTGCCTGAAGCAGGTTCTGCATGACGTTCAGACCTTTGGTACGGTCAAAATCGGCAGGCTGGCTGGCGAGGATCTGGAATTTATGCGCATCAGCGGCCTGTTTGAAGCCTTCGCCACGCTCACGGGCGGCAGAAGTCCCGGCAATGCCCTGCAGTTCAATAATTTTGGCGCTTTCGCCGACTTTTTTGGCGATGAAGTCGCCGGCCATTTTACCGCCGAAACGGTTATCGGAGGCGACGTGGCTGACAACGGTGCCCTGTGCCGCAACGCGATCCAGCGTGATAACCGGGATGTTCGCCTGGTTAGCCATCTTCACCGCATTGCCCACAGCATCAGAGTCGGTTGGGTTGATCAGCAGCAGTTTGGTGCCGCGAACCGTCAGATCCTGCACGTTAGCCAGCTCTTTCGCCGGGTTGTTCTGTGAATCCAGCACCACCAGGTTGTAGCCCAGCTTGTCCGCTTCTTTCTGCGCGCCCTCTTTCAGCGAAACAAAGAACGGGTTATTCAGGGTTGAAACCACCAGCGCGATAGTATCTTTGGCCATAGCGCTGGTACTGAGCGTTGCGCCAAGGATCACGGCCAGTGCGGTTAACTTTTTCATCATGTCATCCTGTGTAAGGTCAGAGTTATTTACTGCTTTTATTATCTACCAGCACCGCCAGCAGGATTACTACCGCCTTAACGATCATCTGGTAGTACGAAGAGACGCCCATCAGGTTCAGGCCGTTATTCAGGAAGCCGAGGATCAGCGCGCCAATCAGGGTGCCGAAAATACGGCCCTTACCGCCTGCCAGGCTGGTTCCGCCCAGCACGACCGCAGCAATCGCATCCAGCTCATAGCCGGTACCCGCTGTCGGCTGTGCCGAAGAAAGGCGCGCCACTTCAATGGTGCCTGCCAGCGCTGCCAGCATGCCACTCAGTGAATAGACGATGATTTTGACGCGATTCACATTGATGCCGGAGAGACGCGTTGCCGCTTCATTACCGCCAAGCGCATAGATATAGCGACCCAGACGGGTGTGCTGCAGCATGTACCAGGCAGCAATAAAGACCAGCGCCATCAGCCAGACCGGCGCAGGGATACCCAGCGGACGACCAATACCAAACCAGCCCAGCAGATCGGCATTGGCATTAAAACCCGTGTTTACCGGACTGCCATCGGTGTAGACCATGGTGACACCACGCAGCAGCAGCATCATGACCAGCGTGGCGATAAACGCCTGCACTTTGCCGCGCGCCACAATGGTGCCGGTCAGGGCACCGATTGCCGCTCCCAGCGCCAGCGACGCCGCCACCGCGACCAGGGCATTGACCTCCATACCCACCAGCGATGCACCCACCGCGCCCGTCAGGGCCAGCAGCGATCCTACAGAGAGGTCGATACCAGAAGTCAGGATCACCAGCGTCATCCCGACCGCCATAATGGCGTTAACCGAGGTCTGCTGCAGAATGTTGAACAGGTTCGCCACGGTAAAGAAGTTCGGGCTCTGGCTGGCCACCACAGCGATCAGCACCATCAGCGCAATCAGCGACTTCTGTTCCAGTAGCCAGCTTTTGCTAAACCAGCGACGGCTGGCAGGTAAAGTTTGGGTCGTCATACCACTAAATCCTCGCTGTGTTGCTTGCCTACGGCGGCTGCCATCAGGCTCTCCTGAGTGGCTTCTTCTCGGGTAAATTCGCCGCTGATACGGCCTTCATGCATCACCAGAATCCGATCGCTCATGCCCAGCACTTCCGGCATTTCCGAGGAGACCAGAATGATGCTCAGCCCTTCGGCTTTAAACTGGTTAATCAGTTGATAGATCTCTTTCTTCGCGCCGACATCCACACCGCGTGTCGGTTCATCCAGAATCAGTACGTTAGGCCGGGTCATCAGCCCGCGGGCAATCGCCACTTTCTGCTGGTTGCCGCCCGAAAGCAGACCAATGGGCTGCTCCATTGAAGGCGTTTTAACGTTAAACAGCCGGATAAAGTCGCCCACGGCCAGCTGCTCTGCCGCATGTTTCAGCGTGCCGCTGCCGTGACTGAAATAGCCTAACGCTGTCAGCGACATGTTCTCTTTTACTGACATGCCCAGCACCAGGCCATCGCGCTTACGATCTTCGGAGATATAGACGATGCCGTTAGCCAGCCCATCCTGCGGTGAGCGCGTCACCACTTCCCGACCATTGAGCCACAGTGTGCCTTCGCGACGCGGCAGGGCGCCGTAAAGCACCTTCATCAGTTCGGTACGGCCCGCGCCCATCAAGCCAGACACGCCGAGGATTTCACCTTTGCGCAGGCTGAAACTGACGTTATCCACGCCCGGTCCGCTGACGTTTTCCACTTTCAGCCGCACGTCGCCTGGTGCCTGATCAATATGGGGATATTGATCTTCCAGCTTACGGCCGACCATCATCTCGATCAGGCTCTCTTCAGTCAGCTCGCTGACCGGGCGTTCAGCAATAAACTGACCGTCGCGGAACACCGTGACGTCATCGCAGATCTCAAAGATCTCTTTCATGCGATGCGAGATATAGACGATGCCGCAGCCCTGCGCTTTCAGTTCGTTGATCACCCGGAACAGCGACAGCGTTTCGGTATCAGTCAGCGCATCGGTCGGCTCATCCATGATGATCACCTGCGACTCAAAGCTCAGGACTTTGGCGATTTCGACCATCTGCTGATCGCCAATCGACAAATCCCCCACCAGCTTGTGGCTGCTGAAGCGCAGATTAAGCCGTTTAAGCAGCGCATCAGCTTCGGCATACATACGCGGCCACTGGATACGGCCAAAACGGCTGACATATTCGCGGCCGAGAAAAATATTCTCCGCCACGGTTAATTGAGGGATCAGGTTCAGTTCCTGATGAATGATGCCAATACCCGCTTCCTGAGACGCTTTCGGCCCGCTGAAACGGGTCTCTTTGCCCAGCCAGCGCAGCGTACCGGCATCATATTGATAGATGCCGGTCAGAACTTTCATCATGGTGGACTTGCCTGCGCCGTTCTCGCCCACCAGCGCCATCACGCGTCCTGCCCGGACATTCAGCGACGCCCCCTTGAGGGCTTTCACACCCGGAAAGGATTTTTCAATGCCGTCGAGTTGCAGTAAAAGTTGCATAGCGGCCTCAGAAGGTCACACCGGCGCTGAGGATGACATTCGCAAACGGAGAGCACTCTCCGCTGCGAATGACCGCCTGACTACGCTGCGTTTGTTGTTTGAATTGTTCATGACTGGTGTAGCTGATGGTGATGATATTCCCCTGGTGCTGTTGCAAGGCTTCGAGCACGGCGACAAGCGCGCTATGAAGTTGCGGATTATGCTGCTTAATCTCTTCCGCGATCAGGGCGCTCTCTACCTGCATCTCCAGTGCGACAGCATTAACCACCTGCATAAAATCGGGCGTACCCGGCGTGAGCGCTAAATCGATGCGCTGCGGTCCGGCCGGAATCGGCAAGCCTGCATCGGCAATCGTCAGCGTATCCGTGTGTCCCAGGCGGGCAATCACATGAGAGAGTTCAGCGTTTAACAAGCGACCTTTTTTCATCTTTTCACTCCACAGCGAAACGTTTCGCTGTCAGGAGTGTATGAAAAGCCGCCATCAACTCAACCGGCAAAGAAGAAATCTGTGATCGCTATCGAAACGTTTCGCTCACGCGGGGAGAAATTTGTATTAAGTCGGGGGAGGGGCAGAAAAAGGGCCGCGAACGCGGCCCCGGAGGAGAGGATTAAGGCAGTTTCTTAACCTGCTTAACGTCCATCTCAATGCTGTTGAAATCTTTATCCAGTTCACCTGTCAGCTCGACGTTGTCTTTAGGTGAGATAGTCTGGCCGTTCCAGTGCTTGTGGTCGATTTCGACTTTCATGGTGCCGGTCTGGTCGCGGAACAGATAATCTTCGTTACCGATCTGTTTCTCCAGCTTACCGCGCACGGTGACCCAGCTGTCATCTTTCATCTCTTCAGCCTGCTTTACGGTCACCACACTGGTGTGATCGGCACTGAAACCACCCTGACCGGCTGCTGCCTGCGTCTGTGCGGCTGGCGCACTGGGATCAACAAATCCACCCTGCTGTGCAGCGAAAACCGGGGCGGAAGCCAGCATAACGACGGCCAGAATTGCAGCGTGCTTTTTCATTTTGTCACCTCTTTTCCATGATGTGGTTCGTCTTGTTGAGCTTAGTTGACCATAAAGTTCTTAACAGCTTCTTAAGAGGCAAAAATAAGCTATTTTCGCCGAAATCAGCTGTACAAGCAGGAAGTTGCTTCGTATAAAGCGCTATCGGAACAGGGAGACGTGATGCGTATTTTACTGATTGAAGATGATCGTTTAATTGGCGACGGTATCAAGGCGGGGCTGAGTAAACTGGGCTTCAGCGTTGACTGGTTTACCTCTGGTGAGGCGGGGTTTAACGCGCTGGAGGCCGCGCCCTGGGATGCGGTGATCCTGGATCTCTCACTGCCCGAGCGGGATGGGCTCGATATTCTGCGGCAGTGGCGACAGCAGGGGAAAGATGTACCGGTACTGATACTGACCGCACGCGATGCGCTCGATCAGCGGGTCGAAGGCCTGCAGCTGGGAGCCGACGACTATCTGTGTAAACCCTTTGCCTTAACCGAAGTGGCTGCTCGCTTACAGGCGCTGATCCGTCGCCGTCATGGCCAGCTGCAGCCCGAACTCCGGCACGGTAATGTGGTGCTGATCCCCGGCAGCCATAGTGTGATGCGCGAAGGTGAGGCGATTGCGCTGAAAAGCCGTGAACTGGCGCTGCTGGAACTGTTTATGCGAAACCCGGGCCGGGTGCTGACACGCAGCCAGCTGGAAGAGAAGCTCTACAACTGGGACGCCGATGTCTCCAGCAATGCGGTAGAGGTTCACATTCATCATCTGCGTAAAAAACTGGGCAGCCAGTTTATCCGCACGCTGCACGGCGTCGGTTATACCCTGGGAGCGGCTGCATGCGATCAATGAGCCTGTTTCTGCGGCTGGGTATCGGTTTTGTGCTGCTGCTCGGGATCTGCTGGGCCAGCGCCAGCCTGAGTGCCTGGCATCAGACACGTGAAACCCTTGATGAGCTCTTCGATACCCAGCAGATGCTGCTGGCCAAGCGTCTGCTGACGCTGGATTTCTCCTCGCTGGACAACGCCACTCTGCCTAAAACCAAAGAGATACTGCGCCACCATCGCGGCGATCAGGATGACGACGCCCTGGCCTTTGCCGTCTTCACGCGTGACGGCCGGCAGGTGATGAATGATGGTGACAATGGCCGCTACCTGCCGTTTGAGGCGGAGTATCAGGGATTTCATGAGGGCCAGCTCACCAATGATGACGATCGCTGGCGGTTTGTCTGGCTGACTACGCCCGACCAGCAGTTCCGGGTGGTGGTGGGTCAGGAGTCCGAATACCGTGACGACATGACGCGGGATCTGATGAAAGCCAGCATGCTGCCCTGGCTGATCGCGCTGCCCTTTATGTTGCTGCTGCTGATCGGTCTGGTCTGGTCTGAACTGCGCCCACTGAAGACGCTGGCACAGCAGCTGGCGCAGCGCGCGCCCGATGATGATACGCCGCTGCAGGCAGACCGCGTGCCGAAAGAGGTGCAACCGCTGATGGTCGCGCTCAACGGTCTGTTCAGCCGCATCAGCGCAATGATGCAGCGTGAACGGCGCTTTACCTCTGATGCCGCACATGAGCTGCGCAGTCCGCTGGCGGCGCTGCAGGTGCAAAGCGAGGTGATCCAGCTGACTGCGGATGATGAAGTGATGCGAACCCATGCGCTGCAGCAGCTGGATGCCGGCATTATCCGCGCAACCCGGCTGGTGGATCAGCTGCTGACGCTCTCACGGGTTGAAGCTGATGATGCACGCAGCGCCTTCGAAACGGTGGCGCTGAAACGCACGGTCCAGGAGACGCTGGCTGCACAGCTGCCGCTGGCGGATAAAACGGGTGTCACGCTGCGGCTGCATGCTGACGCCGATCCGCAGATTCAGGGGCATCCGCTGTTACTGTCACTGCTGGTGCGTAATCTGCTGGATAATGCCATTCGCTATACGCCAGCGGGCAGCGAAGTTGATGTGCGGCTTCAGGCGAATAGCCTGTCGGTAGAAGATAACGGCGAAGGTCTGAGTGCAGCCGATCTGCAACGGCTTGGTGAACGTTTCTGGCGACCGCCAGGTCAGGAGAAAAGCGGAAGCGGACTGGGATTATCGATAGTCCGCAATATCGCCCAGTTGCACGGGATGCAGGTCAGCTTCAGCCAGCGCTCGGGCGGCGGATTATGCGTTATGCTGCGCTGGTCAGCGCCCGCCCCGTAAGGCGGGCGCTGCAGATTAAATCTCGACCTGGGTGCCCAGCTCAATCACCCGGTTTGGCGGGATCTCAAACTGGTCTGGCGCACGGAGCGCATTGCGCTGCAGCGCCAGGAAGAGTTTGCCACGCAGGCGCAGATACCACGGTCGTTTGCCGATAATCAGCGACTCATGCGACATGAAGAACGATGTCTCCATCATGCGGCAGTTGAGCCCTTCAAGCCCGCAGCGGTGGAAAATCTCCTCGACGTTTGGCGTTTCGCGCCAGCCGTAGCTGGCCACCACCCGCCAGAAGGTGGGCGACAGCTGCTCAATCGTCACGCGACGCACGTTATGCACGTAAGGCGCATCTTCCGTCCGCAACGTCAGCAGCACCACCCGCTCATGCAACACTTTGTTGTGCTTAAGGTTATGCAGCATGGCAAACGGAATCACATTCAGCGCACGCGACATATAGACCGCGGTGCCCGGCACGCGAACCGGCGGCGATTTCTCCAGTGACGCGATCATCGCCTCCAGAGAGTTGCCATGCTCGTGCATGCGGCGCAGCAGGCGGAAACGTTCGCTTTTCCACGTCGTCATAATGATAAACATCACCAGGCCGAGACAGAGCGGCAGCCAGCCACCGGAGAAGATTTTCACCAGGTTGGCGGTAAACAGCGGCACATCGATACAGAGCATCAGTACCAGGATGACGGCAACCGCCAGCTTATTCCAGTGCCAGTTTTTAACCGCCACGGTACAGGAGAGCATCGCGGTCAGCACCATGGTGCCGGTGACGGCGATACCGTAGGCCGCAGCCAGATTACTTGAATGCTCAAAGCTGATAATCACAATCAGCACGGCGAAGTAGAGTACCCAGTTAATCACCGGAATATAGATCTGGCCCGATTCGCGCTCAGAGGTGTGGATGATACGCATCCCCGGCAGATAACCCAGTCGCACCGCCTGACGCGTCAGCGAGAAGACGCCGGAGATCACCGCCTGCGAGGCAATCACCGTGGCCAGCGTCGCCAGAATCAGCATCGGGATCAGCGCCCAGTCCGGCGCCAGCAGGAAGAAAGGGTTTTTAATCGCTTTGGGATCGCTGAGTAACAGCGCGCCCTGACCAAAGTAGTTCAGGACCAGCGACGGCAGCACCACCGAGAACCAGGCCAGTCGGATCGGCACTTTACCGAAGTGACCCATATCGGCATACAGCGCTTCAACCCCGGTAATCGCCAGTACCACCGCGCCAAGCGCGAAGAATGAGACAGATTTATAGTGCAGGAAGAACTCGACCGCATAGGCGGGATTCAGCGCATGCAGCACTTCCGGGTTTTTCATGATGCCGTTGACCCCAAGGATCGCCAGCACCAGGAACCACACCAGCATCACTGGCGCGAAGAGTTTGCCCACCATGCCGGTACCATGTTTCTGAATCGCAAACAGCAGCGTCAGCACCGCAATCGACATCGGCACAATAAAGGGATCCAGCGACGGCGCGGCAATCTCCAGGCCTTCAATGGCTGACATCACCGAAATGGCCGGCGTGATGACCACTTCCCCATAGAAGAAGCTGCCGCCAATCAGGCCCATGATCACCAGCACTGCCGTGGCGCGTGCACCCGTATGGCGGCCCGCCAGCGACATCAGTGTCAGAATACCGCCTTCACCGGCATTGTCGGCGCGCATCACATAACTGATGTACTTCAGTGATACCACCAGCACCAGCAGCCAGAAAATCAGCGACAAAAAGCCAAACACCGCTTCCCGCTCAACGCCGAAGCCGAACTGTCCGGAGAGACATTCACGCAAGGTATACAGCGGACTGGTGCCGATATCCCCGTAAACAACACCAATAGCGGCCAGCGTTAACCCGCGAAGTGACTGCTTATTATCCGAGCTCATAGAGTTATCTTTTGTTGGAGTCTAAGAGGCGCAACAACCCCTCGCTCAGGCCATCAAAAAGCGCACAGTATGCACGGTTTGCCGAAAATTCCTATACCCGCTTCGCCTGTCTGCCAGGGTAACGGGGTGGTTTCAGGCATTAAAGCGTTAATCAGCGCCGCTTTCAAAGCAGGCAAACCTTATGAAACAAAAAAGCTGACAGCTATCAACGCTTTCACGCATGATGATCTATAGAGTAAGGCGCTTGCTGAAGCGCGGCGGCCCGACGATCGTAAGGACATTGAAGTGATTATGGCTCAACCCCATCTTTTGGCAGAAAGAATTTCTCGCCTTAGCAATGCGTTAGAAAAAGGATTGTATGAGCGACATCATGCCATCCGCCTTTGCCTGCTGGCAGCGCTGAGCGGTGAAAGCGTATTCCTGCTGGGACCGCCCGGCATCGCCAAGAGCCTGATTGCCCGCCGCCTGAAATATGCCTTTCAGCACGCCCGCGCCTTTGAATATCTGATGACCCGTTTCTCCACACCGGAAGAGGTGTTTGGCCCGCTATCTATTCAGGCACTGAAGGATGAAGGGCGCTATCAGCGCCTTACTAAAGGTTATCTGCCCGACGCGGAGATTGTTTTTCTGGATGAGATCTGGAAAGCCGGCCCGGCGATTCTGAATACCCTGCTGACCGCTATCAACGAACGCCGCTTCCGCAATGGCGACAGCGAAGAGGCCATTCCGATGCGTCTGCTGGTCACCGCCTCTAATGAAATGCCGGAAGCGGACAGCGGCCTTGAAGCGCTCTATGACCGGATGCTAATCCGCCTGTGGCTGGATAATGTGCATGAGAAGCAGAACTTTCGCAGCATGCTGACCCATCAGCAGGATGAGCACACCAATCCGGTCGCGGAATCCCTGCGCATCAGTGATGAGGAGTATGCGCAGTGGCAGCTCGGCATCAGTCAGGTCAGCCTCCCGGATGCGGTGTTCGAGCTGATTTATCAGCTGCGCCAGCAACTGGAAAGCCAGCCCGCTGCGCCCTATATTTCCGATCGTCGCTGGAAAAAAGCTATTCATCTGCTGCAGGCCAGCGCCTTTTACAGTGGCCGCAGCGCCATTGCGCCGATAGACCTGATCCTGCTGAAAGATTGCCTCTGGCACGACGTCGCGTCCATGCAGCTGCTGGAGCGCGAAATCGATCAGCTGATGACACAGCACGCCTGGCAGCAGCAGCCGATGCTGCTGAAACTGCATCAGATAAAAGCGCGTCGCATGGCTCTGCAGCAGCAACAGAGCATCGCACAGGCGATCACCCTGGAAAAACACAGCGGCATGTTCAGTCGCAAACCCCATTACGATCTGCCGGAAAGCTTCACTGATGAGCAACTGACGCTGATGCTGCAAAAGCCGCTGATGCTGCATGATATGCAGGTGACACATCTGGTTATCGCGCGTGATGCACTGAATCAGTGGCTGCAGAAAGGGGGCGAGGTTCGCGGCAAGCTCAATGGAATTGGCTTTGCGCAGAGTCTGGATTTACAGGTGGATGCGCAGCACTGCCTGGCTATCCGTGATGTCAGCCTGCAATCGTCGCGTCTGACACTGCCTGGCGTCAGCAACAGCGAGCCGCTGCCCGGTGAGATCACCGAAGCGCTGGATGCACTGGAGAGTGAACTGCGGTTGCAGCGTCATCTGTTCAGCCAGCATCAGCGCTGCCTGTTTATCAGTGATGACTGGCTGGCGCGGGTTGAAACCAGCCTGCAGGATGTGGCGGAACAGTTGAAACAGGCGCGTAAATGATCCCACTGGAGACGCTCAGCACACTGCTCTCCGTGGGTGAAACCGAACTGATTGAAGAGCTGATTATTGCCCTGCTGGCGTCTCCACAGCTGGCGCTGTTTTTTGAAAAGTTTCCCGGGCTGAAAAAAGCACTGTTACGCGATGTGCCACGCTGGCGAGCGGAGATCAACGCTGAGCTCAAAGCCACGCCGGTTCCGGCCACGCTGGCCGAAGAGTTTCAGCTGTTCCAGCGGGTACAACTCCTCAGCGATCGTGAATTCAGCCACCAGCTGAATGCCACGCTTCAGGCGCTTGAAAGCCTGCCTTCCCCTTTTCTGGATGAAGCCAACCGGCTGCTGCAGCACACCGATATCAGCCATCTCAGCAGCGCGCAGCACCAGCTTTTTCTACAGCGCTGGCGGCTGAGCCTGACCTTACAGACCCTGACGCTGAATCAGACGTTGCTGGAGCAGCAGCGCGAACGCCTGCTGGCGGAACTGCAGCAGCGTATGGCGCTGAGCGGTCAGCTGGCACCGATTCTCGGCGACGATGACGAAGCCGCCGCTGGCCGGCTGTGGGACATGAGCAAAGCGTCACTGCAGCCTGGCGACTATCAGCTGATGCTGCAATATGGCGACTTTCTGGCGCAGCAGCCGGAGCTGCTGAAACTGGCCCAGCAGCTGGGTCGCAGCCGCGAGGCAAAATCGGTGCCGTCGCAGGATGCCCCTATGGAGGCCTTTCACCATATGGTGCAGGAACCTGCGGCCGTGCCGGAGGAGGTCAGCGGCATTCACCAGAGCGATGACGTGCTGCGTCTGCTGCCGCCGGAGTTAGCTGCGCTGAGTATCAGTGAACTGGAGCTGGAGTTTTACCGGCGGCTGGTAGAGAAACGGCTGCTGACCTACAAGCTGCAGGGCGATGCCTGGCATGAAAAGGTCACGATGCGTCCGGCCAGCCACCAGCAGCATGAAGAGCAGCCACGCGGGCCTTTCATCGTCTGCGTCGATACCTCGGGTTCGATGGGTGGCTTCAATGAGCGCTGCGCCAAAGCGTTTTGTCTGGCGCTGCTGAAAGTCGCGCTGGCCGATCGCCGTCGCTGCTACATCATGCTGTTTGCGCATGAGGTGATCGGCTATGAACTGACCGGTGATGACGGGCTGGAACAGGCGATTCGCTTTCTCAGTCAGCGCTTTCGCGGCGGCACCGATCTGGCAGCCTGCCTCTCTTCCGTTGTGACCCGAATGGAAGGCGTCCTGTGGCAGGAAGCCGATGCGGTGATCGTCTCCGATTTTATTGCCCAGCGTCTGCCGGAAGAGGTGATCGGGACCATTAAAACGCGTCAGCGAAATAATCAGCAACGTTTTCACGCCGTGGCTATGTCGGCCCACGGGAAACCAGGCATTCTGCGCATCTTCGACCATATCTGGCGTTTCGATACCGGCATGAAAAGCCGTCTGCTGCGTCACTGGCGGCGTTAAGTCATCGGGCAGAAATGCATATTTGCTATAGTAAATTACCGTTTCACTTACTCAGCAATCTGGAGCTTCCTGTGACGCTTGCTCAACCTCATCGCGATCTGCCTGCGCCGACGCGAACGCTACTGCTCTCCGGCCATAACATTGAACAAAAACGTGCCGAATTGCTGGCCTATTTCCACCAGACCTGGGAACAGTATGAAAGTCTGTTTACCTGTCTGGCCGATTCCCAGGCCTGGTTTACCAAAGCCATTCCGCTGCGCCATCCTTTAATCTTCTATTTTGGCCACACCGCTACCTTCTACATTAATAAGCTGATGGCCGGACGCCTTATCGACGCGCGTCTGGACGATCGTATCGAAGCGATGATGGCGATTGGTGTGGATGAGATGAGCTGGGACGATCTCAACGACAGCCACTATGACTGGCCCACTGTCGAAGAAGTCCGCGAATACCGCGGGCGCGTTAAAGCGCTGGTCAGCGATCTGATCCAGACCCTGCCGCTGACTCTGCCGATCACCTGGGAGAGTCCGGCCTGGGTGATCCTGATGGGCATTGAGCATGAGCGTATTCATCTGGAAACGTCCAGCGTACTGATACGCCAGTTACCGGTCGGGTGGGTGAAACCCCAGCCCGCGTGGCCGGTCTGCCCGATGGCGCGCCACCAGCGCGAGGCTGTTCCGGCCAATACCCTGCTGCCGATGCCCGGCGGCACCGTCACGCTGGGTAAAACAGACGAGACCTATGGCTGGGATGTCGAATATGGCCGCCAGCAGATCGCGCTGCAGCCGTTCAGGGCGAGCAAAATGCTGGTCAGCAACGCGGAATTCCTGGCGTTCGTTGAGGCGGGGGGTTATCAGGACGCTCGCTGGTGGGATGACGAAGGCTGGGGCTGGTGTCAGTTTGCTAAAGCGGAGATGCCCACCTTCTGGGTCGGCACGCCTGCGATGCCCGATCAGCTTAAACTGCGTCTGATGTGTGAAGAAGTCGCGATGCCGTGGGACTGGCCAGCCGAGGTTAACCAGCTGGAAGCGGCGGCCTTCTGCCGCTGGAAAGCGGATCAGACGGGAATGAGTGTTCAGCTCCCCTGTGAAGCGGAGTGGGCTCAGCTGCGCGAACAGGTCGCGGGCGATCAGCCGGATTGGGATCGGGCACCGGGTAACATTAACCTGGCGTACTGGGCTTCCTCTTCACCGGTCGATCTCTTCGCCCAGGGTGACTTCTTCGATATCGTCGGTAACGTCTGGCAGTGGACGACCACGCCGACCAACGGCTTTGAAGGTTTTAAAGTCCACCCGCTTTACGATGATTTCTCTACCCCGACCTTTGATGGCAAACATTCGCTGATCAAAGGCGGTAGCTGGATATCGACCGGCAACGAAGCGCTGAAATCGGCACGCTATGCGTTCCGCCGCCACTTCTTCCAGCATGCCGGTTTCCGCTACGTGGTTTCCAGCCATCAGGAAACCATGGCGCTGAACCCGTATGAATCTGACGCCATGGTGTCGCAATACCTCGACTTCCAGTATGGCCCGCGCTATTTCGGCGTGGATAACTATGTTGAAAGCCTGGTAAACCTGGCGCTGAACTACACCACGGCACGCGGCGAGGCACTGGATATCGGCTGTGCCACCGGACGCGCCAGTTTTGAACTGGCCCGCCACTTTGAACGTGTCACCGGCATGGACTACTCGGCGCGCTTCATCGATGTGGCGCTTCAGCTGGCCAGCGGCGAAGACTTCCGTTATCTCCTGCCACAGGAAGGCGATCTGGTGGAGTATCGCCAGGTTCGCCTGAAAGATTTCGCGCTGGAGAGCGAACTGGCGCAGCGGATTCAGTTTGTTCAGGGCGACGCCTGTAACCTTAAGCCGCAACCCGCCCGTTACGATCTGGTACTTGCATCCAACCTGATCGATCGCCTGCGTCAGCCCGCACGCTTCCTGCGGGATGTCACGCCGATGCTGCGTCAGGGCGGCATTCTGGTGCTCTCATCGCCCTATACCTGGCTGGAGGATTTCACGCCGAAGGAGAACTGGCTGGGCGGCGTGCGTGAAAACGGTGAGGCACTGACGACGCTGCAGGCACTGCAACGTCTGCTGGCGGCCGACTTCGACCTGGTCGATGAACCGCAGGATAAACCGTTTGTGATCCGCGAAACGGCCCGCAAGTTCCAGCACACGCTGGCGCAGGTCACCGTCTGGCGCAAACGCTAAGTGAACCGGCAGCGACGCCCGTCGCTACCGGGAGTTGCCTGAACCACTATTTTGCTGCACATTCATCCTTGTTTACTTAAGCAGACCAATAACGAGGATGGCCATGGCCGAACATCTGCAGCTCGATAACCTGGATCGCGGCATTCTGAATGCCCTGCTCGACAATGCGCGCACTGCTTACGCCGAGCTGGCAAAACAGTTTAACGTCAGCCCCGGCACCATTCATGTCCGCGTGGAGAAGATGAAGCAGGCGGGCATTATCCTGGGCACCCGGGTTGATATCGATCCGCGCCAGCTGGGGTTTGATGTCTGCTGTTTTATCGGCATCATCCTTAAGAGCGCGCGTGACTATCCGGCGGCGCTGAGCAAACTGGATGCGCTGGATGAAGTGGTTGAAGCCTGGTACACCACCGGCCACTACAGCATCTTTATTAAGGTGATGTGCCGATCCATTGATGCCCTGCAACAGGTGCTGATCAACAAGATCCAGACCATAGATGAAATTCAGTCGACGGAAACGCTGATCTCGCTGCAAAACCCGATCATGCGCACTATCAAGCCCTGATCCTTCTCCGCCTTGTGCATAATCTTATCCCTGACGAATGTGGCGGCTGGCAACGGCTGCGTTCGCTTCTCTTAATCTATTAACCCTGTTGTCCACAGGTGGATCACCGCTTGATCACAGCGTACAATGCTCGCCTTAATGTCCGGGAGAGCAAGATGGCCGATATTACCTTAATCAGTGGCAGTACTCTGGGTAGCGCAGAGTATGTGGCTGAACATCTGGAAGAAAAATTACAGGAAGCGGGCTTCTCAACGCAGATGCTGCATGGCCCGGAGCTGGATGAAGTGCCACATGAGGGTATCTGGCTGGTGGTCTGTTCAACTCACGGTGCAGGCGATATTCCCGATAACCTGCTGCCGCTGTTCGAAGCCATCACGGAAAGCCAGCCCGATCTCTCGCAGGTCCGGTTTGGTGCCATCGGACTCGGCAATCATGAATATGATCTCTTTTGTGGCGCGATCCGCCAGATTGAAGCCCTGTTAATTGCTCAGGGTGCCCGCCAGATCGGCGATCGTCTGGAGATTGATGTGCTGGAGCATGAGATCCCTGAAGATCCCGCAGAAGCCTGGCTGGAAAGCTGGAAAAAGGCGATCTGAAGGGGGCTGGGGATCGCGAAATAGTGACGATCCCCAGTGGAAGATGCTGATTTTATCCTTTTCCGCTCGTTTATTTTGTGGATAACTACCCTCTTTTACTGCATATAACCGGTAGTTATCCAAAGAACAACCGCAGAATGAATTTTGAGCTGTGGATAACATGCCATTTTGATCCCAGCTTATACGGATCAGGATCACCGATCACTAACAGGTAGTGATCCTCTTCATCCTGTTGTTTCTGCTGTGCTTCTGGCACATATCCACAGAAAAGCGGGATCCTAATAAGAGATCTAACAGAAAGATCATATACAGATCTAAGATCCTTTCTTTTAAAACCGGACGATCCCGTGGCTTTCACCCCAGACGGAATTTGAGTAGAATCCACGCCCCAGGACGACGATCCTGCAAGTTCATCAACCGAGGTACCACTTCATGTTTTATCAGGATCCTTTTGACGTCATCGTAATTGGTGGTGGTCATGCGGGCACCGAAGCCGCAATGGCGGCAGCCCGAATGGGTCAGCAAACCCTGTTACTCACCCATAACATTGATACGCTTGGACAAATGTCCTGTAACCCGGCGATTGGTGGGATTGGCAAAGGACATTTGGTGAAGGAAGTGGATGCCCTGGGTGGTCTGATGGCCAGTGCGATTGACCAGGCGGGTATCCAGTTTAGGATACTAAACGCCAGCAAAGGTCCGGCAGTGCGGGCAACCCGTGCTCAGGCGGATCGCGTGCTCTATCGCCAGGCAGTGCGTACGGCACTGGAGAACCAGCCCAATCTGATGATCTTCCAGCAGGCGGTCGACGATCTTATCGTGGAAAACGATCGTGTGGTGGGTGCAGTCACCCAGATGGGACTGAAGTTCCGCGCGAAAACCGTCGTCCTCACCGTCGGCACTTTCCTTGACGGCAAAATTCATATCGGTCTGGATAATTACAGTGGCGGTCGCGCAGGTGATCCCCCGTCCATTCCGCTGGCAAAACGACTACGTGCGCTGCCGCTGCGGGTAGACCGCCTCAAGACTGGTACGCCACCGCGTATCGATGCGCGCACCATCGATTTTTCAGTGCTCAGCCCGCAGCACGGCGATAACCCGATGCCGGTTTTCTCGTTTATGGGCAATGCGTCTCAGCATCCGCAGCAAGTACCATGCTGGATCACTCACACCAATGAGAAAACCCATGAGGTGATCCGCAATAATCTGGATCGCAGCCCGATGTATGCCGGGATCATCGAGGGGATCGGTCCACGCTACTGCCCGTCTATCGAAGACAAAGTGATGCGCTTTGCCGATCGTAACTCGCATCAGATCTTCCTGGAGCCGGAAGGGCTGACCAGCAATGAGATCTACCCGAATGGCATCTCAACCAGTCTGCCATTTGACGTGCAGATTCAGATCGTTCGTTCCATGCAGGGCATGGAGAATGCGAAGATCGTGCGTCCGGGCTATGCCATCGAGTATGACTTCTTCGATCCACGCGATCTCAAACTGACGCTGGAGAGCAAATTTATTCACGGCCTGTTCTTTGCCGGCCAGATCAACGGCACAACCGGCTACGAAGAAGCCGCTGCGCAGGGGATGCTGGCGGGTCTGAATGCCGCCCGTCAGTCTGCGGACAAAGAGGGCTGGGCACCACGTCGTGACCAGGCTTATCTGGGCGTACTGGTTGATGACCTCTGTACGCTCGGTACCAAAGAGCCGTACCGGATGTTTACCTCCCGTGCTGAATATCGTCTGATGCTGCGCGAAGACAATGCCGATCTGCGTCTGACCGAAACCGGTCGTGAACTGGGTCTGGTGGATGATGCGCGCTGGGCACGTTTCAATCAGAAGCTGGAAGCGATTGAACAGGAGCGTCAGCGCCTGCGCGATATCTGGGTCCATCCGAAGTCAGAGCACGTGACGGAAGTGAATACGGTACTCAGCGCGCCGCTGACTAAAGAAGCGAGCGGCGAAGATCTGCTGCGCCGTCCTGAGCTGACCTATCTGAAGCTGATGACGCTGGATGCCTTTGGTCCGGCACTGGCTGATGAGCAGGCCGCTGAGCAGGTTGAGATTCAGGTCAAATATGAAGGTTATATCGCGCGTCAGCAGGAAGAGATCGATCGCCAGCTGCGCAACGAGAACACGCTGTTACCGGTGGAACTCGACTATCGCCAGGTGAACGGCCTCTCAAATGAAGTGATCGCCAAGCTGAACGATCACAAACCGAGTTCGATTGGTCAGGCGACGCGTATCTCCGGCATTACGCCGGCGGCCATCTCAATTCTGCTTATCTATCTGAAAAAACAGGGTCTGCTGCGTAAAAGCGCCTGATCTGAAAACGGGGCGAGGAGACTCGCCCCCGCTGAATGGACTTATGCTGTGATCAACACACTCACGTCGCTGCTACAGGCAGCCGGTATTTCCCTCTCCGATCAACAAAAACAGCAGCTGGTTGCCTATGTCGGCCTGCTGGATAAGTGGAACAAAGCCTACAATCTGACATCAGTGCGCGATCCGCAGCAGATGCTGGTACGCCATATCCTCGACAGCATCGTGGTGGCGCCGCATCTGCAAGGCTCACGTTTCATTGATGTGGGAACCGGACCAGGACTGCCTGGCATTCCGCTGGCTATCGTGATGCCTGATGCGCACTTTACGTTGCTCGACAGCCTGGGCAAGCGGGTGCGTTTCCTGCGTCAGGTTCAGCATGAGTTAGGACTCACTAACATTACTCCGGTGCAGAGCCGGGTTGAGGCGTTCCCGGCTGAGCCGCCCTTTGATGGCGTGATCAGTCGTGCATTTGCCTCGCTGACCGACATGGTGAACTGGTGTCATCATCTGCCGGGAAGAGAAGGGCGCTTTTTCGCGCTTAAAGGCGTGCGTCCGGACGATGAAATTGCGGAGTTACCGGCAGGCTACGTCTCTGATGCTGTGATTAAGTTGCAGGTACCGCAGCTGGAAGGTGATCGCCACCTGGTCATTCTTCGTCACCAATAGGCTTTCGACTGGCAGAGATTTAGCGTTTATCTGCCAGTGATTTTCATCAGTTCCGGGATGAAAAAAGTGCAGATGATGCGCTATCAATAAAAGATTTTGATTAAGCCCTGGCTGACCGAAGGTTAAAACGCTGACGGAAATTATCCGAAAAGCTCTGTTACATTTAACGTTTAATTCACATTCAGTTATCAGAAATATCACTTGTATAGGCGGGTCGCTGAATAAAAGTAGTCACGGCAGAAAATATATCGCAGTAATAACTTTGCGTGCGTAATATCAATTACACGATTCTTAAGCACAGTTCGATGTCAATAGCGTGTTTTCTGTGAAAATAGTCTTGCAGATGCATTTTTATAATTTTAATTCTTTGATTTTATTAAATATATCTGTAATACAGATTGTTCTTAAATAGCGCGAAGATAAAACTCAGTGTAGCGAAAGTGCTTATTATGTGATCTAAAGCACGCTTTAAAAGCAAGTTGCGAGAGAATTTTCAGTCAGATTAGGGTGAATCTCTGCAGGGTAATCTTTGGAAAAATAGCCCTCCGGAAAGAAATTTAAATAATTGTTCACCTTTTCGCTACTTACCGATTGAAATCGCAGGTGCGGCCCGTATAATTTGCACGGCTTTTGCTGCTTGACTCAACTGCGCAAAGGCAGTCTTATACGACACGCGACATACCCCTAACGGGGCAGGAGAGTATCAGCGTCATGTCAGTGTCTCTTTACAGTGTAAAATACGCCCGAACGGTGCTGATGATTCAGCTGGTGACGATAGTCATCATCGGTGCACTCTTTGCTCTTAAAGATGTCATCTGGGGTCTCTCTGCTCTTGCTGGCGGTGCGGCAGCCTGGCTGCCAAACGTATTGTTTTTGTTTTTAGCCTGGCGCCTGCAGGGGCAAACCCCAGCTTCGGGGCGAGTCGCGTGGAGCTTCGCTTTGGGTGAAATAGCCAAAGTGTTTGCGACCATCATTTTGCTCATTGTGGCGTTGGGTCTATTCGGAGCGGTTTTCTGGCCGGTCGGAATAACCTGGTTATCGGTGCTGGTGGTACAAATGCTGGCACCGGCGGTAATTAACAACAAAGGGTAAGAGGCATCATGGCTGCAGGAGAAATCTCTACTCCGCAAGAGTACATTGGTCACCACCTGACTCATCTTCAGTTGGACCTGCGTACCTTCGAGATAGTGAATCCGCACGACGCTCCCGCGACGTTCTGGGTATTAAATATCGATTCCATGTTTTTCTCTATGGTGCTGGGAATCATCTTCCTGGTGTTGTTCCGTAGCGTGGCAAAATCTGCCACCAGCGGTGTGCCAGGGAAAATGCAGGCGGCTATCGAACTGGTTGTCGGTTTCGTCGATAGTAACGTGCGCGACATGTATCACGGTAAGAGCAAACTTATCGCCCCGCTGGCTCTGACAATCTTTGTCTGGGTCTTCCTGATGAACTTCATGGATCTGCTGCCAATCGACTTGCTGCCATATATTGGCGAGCACGTATTGGGGTTACCGGCGCTGCGCGTCGTACCGTCTGCAGACGTGAACATCACGCTATCTATGGCGTTGGGCGTATTTATTTTGATTCTGTTCTACAGCATCAAAATGAAAGGCATTGGCGGCTTCACTAAAGAGCTGACGCTGCAGCCTTTTAACCACCCGATCTTCATCCCGATCAACCTGATTCTGGAAGGTGTGAGCCTGCTGTCTAAGCCTGTATCACTGGGTTTACGACTGTTCGGTAACATGTATGCGGGTGAACTGATCTTTATCCTTATTGCCGGTCTGTTGCCGTGGTGGTCGCAGTGGGTGCTGAATGTGCCGTGGGCCATTTTCCACATCCTGATCATTTCGCTACAGGCTTTCATTTTCATGGTCCTCACGATTGTCTATCTGTCGATGGCATCTGAAGAACATTGATTTTTTTCTCAACACTACTTTCCCTCTTGATTTCGGGTTGCAGCGCACACCGCTGAAGCCCGGAAGATGAAGGGAGCATTTAACTGAAACAAACTGGAGACTGTCATGGAAAACCTGAATATGGATCTGCTGTACATGGCTGCCGCTGTGATGATGGGCCTGGCGGCAATCGGTGCTGCGATCGGTATCGGCATCCTCGGAGGAAAATTCCTGGAAGGCGCTGCTCGTCAGCCTGACCTGATTCCTCTGCTGCGTACGCAGTTCTTTGTTGTAATGGGTCTGGTGGATGCAATCCCGATGATCGCTGTTGGTCTGGGTCTGTACGTGATGTTTGCTGTCGCCTAAAGCCCTGTGTTCACTCAGCGCACAATGTGCAAGGGTGAACGGATTCTGCCGCTTATCGTTGATAACGGCAGAAAAGTTAAATACTCAATCTAGAGGCATTGTGCTGTGAACATTAATGCAACAATCCTCGGCCAGGCTATCGCGTTCATCCTGTTTGTCGCGTTCTGCATGAAGTACGTATGGCCGCCGCTCATGGCTGCTATCGAAAAGCGCCAGAAAGAAATTGCTGAAGGCCTTGCTTCTGCTGAACGTGCAAAGAAAGATTTGGATCTCGCGCAGGCTAATGCGACCGACCAGCTGAAAAAAGCCAAAGAAGACGCTCAGGTCATTATCGAGCAAGCGAACAAGCGTCGCGCGCAGATTCTGGACGAAGCCAAAACCGAAGCTGAAAACGAACGTAATCGCATCGTGACACAAGCGCAGGCTGAAATTGACGCTGAACGCAAACGTGCGCGTGAAGAACTGCGTAAGCAGGTCGCGTTGCTGGCTATGGCTGGCGCCGAGAAGATCATCGAACGCTCCGTGGATGAAGCTGCTAACAGCGACATCGTTGATAAACTGGTCGCTGAACTGTAAGGAGGGAGGGGCTGATGTCTGATCTGATTACTGTAGCTCGCCCCTACGCCAAAGCAGCTTTTGACTTTGCTGTTGAGCATCAAAGTATTGAACGCTGGCAACAGATGCTGGCGTTTGCCGCAGAAGTGGCTCGCAATGAACAGATGGCTGATCTTCTCTCAGGTGCATTAGCACCCGAAGCGCTGGCAGCGTCGTTTAACGCAGTCTGTGGTGATCAACTGGATGAACCCGCGCAGAACCTGATTAAGGTGATGGCGGAAAACGGACGTTTGACAGCGCTTCCGGCTGTACTGGCCCAATACATCGAACTGCGTGACGCTCATGAAGCCACCGCTGAAGTTGATGTTATCTCCGCCAGTACGCTGAGTGACGACCAGCTGAATAAAATCAGCGCCGCGATGGAAAAACGTCTGTCACGCAAAGTTAAGCTGAATTGCAAAATTGATAAGTCTGTGATGGCAGGCGTGATCATCCGTTCGGGTGATCTGGTTATTGATGGCAGCGTACGCGGCCGTCTTGACCGTCTGGCTGACGTCTTGCAGTCTTAAGGGGACTGGAGCATATGCAACTGAATTCCACCGAAATCAGCGAACTGATCAAGCAGCGCATTGCTCAGTTCAATGTCGTGAGTGAAGCTCACAACGAAGGTACGATTGTTTCTGTAAGTGACGGTATCATCCGCGTACACGGCCTGGCCGATGTCATGCAGGGTGAGATGATTGCCCTGCCGGGCAACCGTTACGCTATCGCCCTGAACCTCGAGCGTGACTCGGTTGGTGCAGTGGTGATGGGCCCTTACGCTGACCTCGCCGAAGGCATGAAGGTTAAGTGTACTGGCCGTATTCTTGAAGTACCGGTAGGCCGTGGCCTGCTGGGCCGCGTAGTGAACACCCTGGGTGCTCCTATCGACGGTAAAGGCGCAATCGACAACGACGGTTTCTCACCGGTTGAAGTCATTGCACCTGGCGTTATCGATCGTCAGTCAGTCGACCAGCCGGTTCAGACCGGTTATAAGTCGGTCGATGCGATGATTCCAATCGGTCGTGGCCAGCGTGAGCTGATCATCGGTGACCGTCAAACCGGTAAAACCGCGATGGCGATCGATGCGATCATCAACCAGCGCGACTCAGGCATCAAGTGTGTCTACGTTGCGATTGGTCAGAAAGCCTCAACCATCTCTAACGTGGTTCGTAAGCTGGAAGAGCATGGCGCACTGCAGAACACCATTGTTGTTGTGGCGTCTGCTTCTGAATCTGCTGCACTGCAGTATCTCTCTCCGTACGCAGGCTGTGCGATGGGCGAATACTTCCGTGACCGTGGTGAAGATGCGCTGATCGTTTACGATGACCTTTCTAAGCAGGCTGTCGCGTACCGTCAGATTTCTCTGCTGCTGCGCCGTCCACCAGGTCGTGAAGCATTCCCTGGCGACGTGTTCTATCTCCACTCCCGTCTGCTGGAACGTGCATCACGCGTAAGCGCTGATTATGTAGAGCGTTTCACCAATGGCGCAGTGACAGGTAAAACCGGTTCACTGACCGCGCTGCCGATCATCGAAACCCAGGCGGGCGACGTTTCTGCGTTCGTTCCGACCAACGTAATCTCGATTACTGATGGTCAGATCTTCCTGGAATCGAACCTGTTCAACTCCGGTATTCGTCCGGCCGTTAACCCAGGTATTTCGGTATCCCGCGTAGGTGGTGCTGCACAGACCAAGATCATCAAGAAACTGTCCGGTGGTATCCGTACCGCGCTGGCACAGTATCGTGAACTGGCGGCATTCTCGCAGTTCGCCTCTGATCTGGATGATGCAACCCGCAAACAGCTGAGCCACGGTCAGAAAGTGACCGAGCTGCTGAAGCAGAAACAGTATGCGCCGATGTCTGTCGCACAGCAGGGTCTGGTTCTGTTCGCTGCAGAGCGTGGCTATCTGAACGACGTTGAACTGGCAAAAATTGGCAGCTTCGAAGCTGCACTGCTGGCCTTCGCCGATCGCGACCACGCTGAGCTGATGGCTGAAATCAACCAGTCGGGTAACTTTAATAACGATATCGAAGCCAAGCTGAAAGGCCTGGTCGAGACGTTTAAAGCAACCCAGTCCTGGTAATGTCTGGCGGCTTGTCTGAAAAGGCAGGCCGCAAGGCTTTGAGGAGAAGCTAATGGCCGGCGCAAAAGAGATACGAAGCAAGATTGGAAGCGTGAAAAACACGCAGAAGATCACCAAAGCGATGGAAATGGTCGCCGCCTCCAAGATGCGTAAAACGCAGGAACGCATGGCGGCCAGCCGTCCGTATGCAGAAACCATGCGCAAAGTGATTGGTCACCTTGCGTTGGGTAATCTGGAATACAAGCACCCTTACCTGGAAGAGCGCGACGTGAAGCGCGTCGGCTACCTGGTCGTTTCAACTGACCGCGGGCTTTGTGGTGGTTTGAACATTAACCTGTTCAAAAAGTTACTGGCGGATATGAAGTCCTGGTCCGATAAAGGCGTGCAGAGCGATCTGTCGATTATCGGTTCAAAAGGGGCGTCATTCTTTAATGCTGTGGGTGGCAACATTGTGGCGCAAGTCAGTGGCATGGGCGATAAACCTACCCTGTCTGACCTGATTGGCCCGGTAAAAGTGATGTTGCAGGCTTATGATGAAGGCCGCATCGACAAGCTGATGATCGTCAATAACAAATTCAATAACACCATGTCTCAGACTCCGACCATCACCCAACTGCTGCCGTTACCGCCAGCGGAAGGTGAAGAAGAGATGAAGGCGAAGACCTGGGATTACCTGTATGAACCCGATCCGAAAGCGCTGCTGGATACCCTGCTGCGTCGTTATGTCGAATCGCAGGTTTATCAGGGTGTGGTGGAAAATCTGGCCAGTGAGCAGGCCGCACGTATGGTAGCGATGAAAGCCGCAACCGATAACGGCGGAAATCTGATCAAAGAGCTGCAGTTGGTGTACAACAAAGCTCGTCAGGCCAGCATCACCCAGGAACTTACCGAGATTGTCGGTGGAGCCTCCGCGGTTTAACCAGGTTTGGAATTAGGTAGAGGATTCAAGATGGCAACTGGAAAGATTGTCCAGATTATCGGCGCCGTTGTTGACGTCGAATTCCCTCAGGACGCGGTACCGCAAGTGTACAGCGCCCTCGAGGTTATGAATGGTGATGCGCGTCTGGTGCTGGAAGTTCAGCAGCAGCTCGGCGGCGGCGTAGTACGTACCATCGCAATGGGTACGTCTGACGGCCTGAAGCGTGGTCTGAGCGTCAACGACCTGCAGAAACCGATTCAGGTACCCGTCGGTAAAGCGACCCTGGGCCGTATCATGAACGTTCTCGGCGAGCCAATCGATATGAAAGGCGAGCTGAAAGAAGAAGATGGCAGCGCAGTAGAGATCGCCTCTATTCACCGCGCAGCCCCTTCTTATGAAGATCAGTCTAACTCGCAGGAACTGCTGGAAACCGGCATCAAGGTTATCGACCTGATGTGTCCGTTTGCTAAAGGCGGTAAAGTCGGTCTGTTCGGTGGTGCGGGTGTAGGTAAAACCGTCAACATGATGGAACTGATCCGTAACATCGCGGCTGAACACTCAGGTTACTCAGTGTTTGCCGGTGTGGGTGAGCGTACTCGTGAGGGTAACGACTTCTACCACGAAATGACTGACTCTAACGTTATCGATAAAGTTGCACTGGTCTATGGCCAGATGAACGAGCCGCCGGGTAACCGTCTGCGCGTAGCACTGACCGGTCTGACCATGGCGGAAAAATTCCGTGATGAAGGCCGCGACGTTCTGCTGTTCATCGATAACATCTACCGTTATACCCTGGCCGGTACAGAAGTTTCTGCACTGCTGGGTCGTATGCCATCTGCGGTAGGTTACCAGCCAACGCTGGCAGAAGAGATGGGTGTGTTGCAGGAGCGTATTACCTCCACCAAGACCGGTTCAATCACCTCCGTACAGGCCGTTTACGTCCCTGCGGATGACCTGACTGACCCATCACCAGCAACTACCTTTGCGCACTTAGACTCAACGGTAACGCTGAGCCGTCAGATCGCCTCTCTGGGTATCTACCCGGCCGTTGACCCGCTGGACTCTACCAGCCGTCAGCTGGATCCGCTGGTTGTCGGTCAGGAGCACTATGATGTTGCACGTGGCGTTCAGTCACTGCTGCAGCGTTATCAGGAACTGAAAGACATCATCGCCATCCTCGGTATGGATGAGCTGTCTGAAGAAGACAAACTGCTGGTGGCACGTGCGCGTAAGATTCAGCGCTTCCTGTCTCAGCCGTTCTTCGTTGCAGAAGTATTCACCGGTTCACCGGGCAAATACGTGACGCTGAAAGACACTATCCGTGGCTTTAAAGGCATCATGGAAGGTGAGTTTGACCACCTGCCAGAGCAGGCCTTCTACATGGTTGGCGCCATCGAAGAAGCCGTGGAAAAAGCGAAGAAACTGTAATAACGGTTTCCCGGGAGGAAGATTATGGCTATGACTTATCACCTGGATGTGGTCAGCGCAGAGGAGCAGTTGTTCTCTGGTCTGGTACAGAAAATTCAGGTGTCAGGTAGCGAAGGTGAACTGGGGATTTTCCCTGGCCATGCGCCGCTGCTGACTGCCATTAAGCCTGGAATGATCCGTATCGTGAAACAGCACGGCGAAGAGGAGTTTATCTACCTCTCTGGCGGCGTGCTGGAAGTGCAACCGGGCAGCAGCACCGTTCTGGCCGATACCGCTATCCGCGGTACCGATCTGGACGAAGCGCGCGCTCTGGAAGCAAAACGCAAAGCAGAAGACCATATGAACAGCAGCCACGGCGACGTGGACTATGCTCAGGCCTCTGCCGAGCTGGCGAAAGCCATTGCTAAACTGCGCGTGATCGAACTGACCAAAAAAGCGATGTAATCCAGCTTTATGCGTCATGAAATGCCAGCCCTCGGGCTGGCATTTTTTTTGTCTGCTGCGCCTGATCTGCCTGTCCGCCTAATTTCGGCCTGAGAAAAATGTAGTAATCTCAATCCCAAACCGTTTTACTTTCACCCGTAAAAATTCACTCAGGATAGTTATGTCTAACAGTGCGATGAGTGTGGTGATCCTTGCTGCTGGCAAGGGCACCCGTATGTATTCCGATCTGCCTAAAGTTCTGCATACGCTGGCAGGCAAACCCATGGTTCAGCATGTGATTGACGCGGCTAAAGGGCTGGGCGCACAGCAGGTCCATCTGGTTTATGGTCACGGCGGCGATCGCCTGAAGGCGACCCTCACTGACAGCTCGCTCAACTGGGTGCTGCAGGCCGAGCAGCTCGGCACTGGCCATGCGATGCAGCAGGCAGCGCCCGCATTCGCGGATGATGAAGATATCATGATGCTTTACGGTGACGTGCCGCTGATCTCTCAGGCGACACTACAGCGGCTGCGCGAAGCCAAACCGCAGGGCGGCATTGGCTTACTTACCGTGGTACTGGACGACCCAACCGGCTATGGCCGCATTGTGCGTGAGAACGACACCATCACCGGCATTATCGAACAGAAAGATGCCAGTCCGGCGCAGCTCACCATTAAAGAGATCAACACCGGCATTCTGATCGCCAACGGCGGCGATTTAAAACGCTGGCTGGCGCAGCTCACCAACAATAATGCGCAGGGTGAATATTACATCACCGATATTATCGCGCTGGCGCATCAGGAAGGTCGGGTGATCAACGCGGTTCATCCGGCACGCATTAGTGAAACCGATGGCGTCAATAACCGGCTGCAGCTGGCGACATTAGAGCGCACTTACCAGGCTGAACAGGCGGAAAAGCTGCTGCTGGCTGGCGTGATGCTGCGCGATCCGGCCCGTTTTGACCTGCGCGGGACGCTGACGCACGGACGGGATGTTGAAATTGACACCAACGTCATTATTGAAGGCCAGGTCACGCTGGGCGCACGCGTCAGAATCGGCGCGGGCTGCATTATCAAAAACAGTGTGATTGGCGATGACTGTGAAATCAGCCCCTATTCGGTGATCGAGGATGCGAATCTCGCCACTGCCTGCACCGTCGGACCTTTTGCCCGTCTGCGTCCTGGCAGCGAACTGGCCGATGCTGCCCACGTGGGCAACTTCGTCGAAATGAAGAAAGCGCGTCTGGGCAGAGGATCGAAAGCGGGGCACCTCTCCTATCTCGGTGATGCGGAGATTGGCGACAACGTAAATATCGGTGCAGGCACCATTACCTGCAACTACGACGGTGCGAACAAATTCAAAACCGTAATTGGCGATGACGTATTTGTGGGCTCAGATACCCAGCTGGTGGCGCCTGTCAGCATCGCGGCAGGGACCACCATTGCGGCGGGCAGCACCATTATGAAAGATGTGACCCAGGCCGGTCTGGTCTATAACCGTAAAGAGCAGAATCACAAAGCGGACTGGCAGCGTCCGGTGAAGAAAAAATAAATTTTAACGGCCCGCTTTAATGCGGGCCGATGCAGTGCAGTGCCAAAACTATAATCCCCACTCTCTACAAGGCTCGGGGAACCGGCAAAGCCGGATATCAGGTCGCATGACAACAGAAGTGGCGAAAAGCCATGTAGTCAGGAAAACATCATTATGTGTGGAATTGTTGGTGCAGTAGCGCAACGTGATATCGCAGAGATTCTGCTGGAAGGTCTGCGTCGTCTTGAATATCGCGGATATGATTCGGCCGGTCTGGCCGTGGTCGATCGTCAGGGGCACGTCACGCGCCTGCGGCGTTTAGGGAAAGTGCAGAAACTGGCGGAAGCCGCTGAACAGCAACCGCTGATTGGTGGCACCGGCATCGCGCACACGCGCTGGGCAACCCATGGCGAGCCGTCGGAAGCGAACGCGCATCCGCACGTCTCAGAGCACATCATCATCGTGCACAACGGCATCATTGAAAATCATGAGCCATTGCGTGCTGAACTGATCGCGCGCGGTTATGTCTTTGCCTCTGAAACGGACACCGAAGTGGTGGCGCATCTGGTTCACTGGGAGCAGAAGCAGGGCGGTTCGCTGCGTGAAGTCGTACTGCGTGTGATTCCGCAGCTGCGCGGTGCCTATGGCATGGTGATCATGGACAGCCGCGATCCGTCACTGCTGGTGGCGGCCCGTTCCGGCAGCCCGCTGGTGATTGGTCGTGGCATGGGCGAAAACTTTATCGCCTCGGATCAGCTGGCCCTGCTGCCGGTGACCCGTCGGTTCATCTATCTGGAAGAGGGTGATATCGCCGAGATCAGCCGTCGCGATGTCACGGTGATTGACCGTGAAGGCAACACCGTGACCCGCGCCGAGATCGAGTCGAACCTGCAATATGATGCCGGTGACAAAGGCATTTACCGTCACTACATGCAGAAAGAGATCTACGAACAGCCCATGGCGCTGAAAAGCACCCTGAGCGGTCGGTTCAGCCAGGGTCAGGTTGATCTCAGCGAACTGGGCGCGGGCGCAGAAGCGCTGCTGAGCCAGGTTGAGCATATCCAGATTATCGCCTGCGGCACCTCGTACAACTCCGGCATGGTGTCACGCTACTGGTTTGAGTCGCTGGCAAACCTGCCCTGTGATGTCGAGATTGCCTCGGAGTTCCGCTACCGCAAATCAGCGGTGCGCAAAAACAGCCTGCTGATCACCCTGTCGCAGTCGGGTGAAACGGCAGATACTCTGGCGGCGCTGCGTCTCTCTAAAGAGCTGGGCTACCTGGGATCGCTGGCGGTCTGCAACGTGGCCGGTTCATCACTGGTGCGGGAATCTGACCTGGCGCTGATGACCAAAGCGGGCACCGAAATCGGCGTCGCCTCTACCAAAGCGTTCACCACCCAGTTAGCGGTGCTGCTGATGCTGGTGGCGAAACTGGGCCGTCTGAAAGGGATGTCTGCCGAGACTGAACATGAGATCGTTCATGCACTGCAGGCGTTGCCGAACCGGATTGAGCAGATGCTGGCGCAGGATAAGCTGATTGAGAATCTGGCGGAAGGCTTCTCTGACAAGCATCACGCACTGTTCCTGGGGCGTGGCGATCAATATCCGATTGCCATGGAAGGGGCGCTGAAGCTCAAGGAGATCTCCTACATTCATGCGGAAGCCTACGCCGCAGGCGAGCTGAAACATGGCCCGCTGGCGCTGATTGATGCGGACATGCCGGTGATCGTGGTAGCACCTAACAACGAACTGCTGGAGAAGCTCAAATCCAACATCGAAGAGGTACGCGCACGCGGCGGCCTGCTCTATGTCTTTGCCGATCAGGATGCGGGCTTCAGCGACAGTGACGGCATGAAGATCATCCCGTTGCCGCATGTCGAAGAGGTCATTGCGCCCATCTTCTACACGGTGCCGCTACAGTTACTCTCCTATCACGTCGCCCTGATCAAAGGGACCGACGTCGATCAGCCACGTAACCTGGCAAAATCGGTTACTGTGGAATAACCGGGTGGGCCCCGTCGCGGGCCCACTTTGCTCTGGCCCTCTGTCATATAACTGTCATATTTCGTACATTTCACTGTCATCAAACTGTCCTATTTTCCCTCCTGCAGCAATCACAGATTCTTACTAAAACGGCCCCAAGCCTGACTTTTCTCCCCTGGAGGGAATATGACACTGATGCGTAGCACCGTAGCCCGAATCCTCGCCACCACCTTCGCCGTAAGCGCGGTATCTGCTTTTGCGGCAACCGATCTCACTGGCGCAGGCGGGACGTTCCCGGCGCCGGTTTATGCCAAGTGGGCAGCAGAATATCAAAAAGCCACCGGTAGCAAAGTTAACTACCAGGGTATTGGTTCATCTGGCGGCGTGAAACAGATCATCGCTAAAACCGTCGATTTCGGTGCGTCCGATGCGCCAATGAAAGATGAAGATCTGCAGAAAAATGGCCTGTTCCAGTTCCCTACCGTGATCGGTGGCGTAGTGCTGGCGGTTAACCTGCCGGGTATCAAGTCAGGTCAGCTGACGCTGGATGGCAAAACCGTCGGTGATATCTACCTCGGCACCATCAAAAAGTGGAACGACCCGGCGATTGCCAAACTTAACCCAGGCGTGAAACTGCCAGAGACCAACATCAACGTGGTACGTCGCGCTGACGGTTCAGGCACCTCGTTCGTCTTCACCAGCTATCTGGCGAAAGTGAACCCGGACTGGAACAGCAAAATTGGTAAAGGTAACACCGTTAACTGGCCGGTCGGTCTGGGTGGTAAAGGCAACGACGGCGTCGCCGCGTTTGTTCAGCGTCTGCCGGGTTCAATCGGCTACGTGGAGTACGCCTACGCCAAACAGAACAACCTGACCTACACCAAATTGATCGATGCCGATGGCAAAGCGGTCGCCCCAAGCGAAACCAGCTTCAGTAATGCCGCGAAAGGCGCTGACTGGAGCAAATCGTTCGCGCAGGATCTGACCTTCCAGAAGGGCGCTGATGCCTGGCCAATCTCGTCAACCACCTTTATTCTGATCTACAAAGATCAGGCTAATGCGGCCAAAGGCGCTGAAGTACTGAAATTCTTCGACTGGGCTTACAAAAGTGGCAGCAAAACCGCCACAGCGCTGGATTATGCTGCGCTGCCAGAGAGCGTGACTGAACAGATTCGCGCCGCCTGGAAAGCCAACATCAAAGACAGTTCTGGTAAAGCGCTTTATCAGTAATTGACCGACCCTGACCGGACAGCAGTCCGGTCAGACTCAACGGGCGGCGTCATGCCGTCCTGATAACTTCTGAAGACTGAGACTTCTATGGCTGCAACGAAGCCGGCATTCAAAGCCCCAGGCAAACAAGGTGACAGAATTTTTGGCGCGCTGGTCAGGCTGGCTGCGCTGATTGTCCTGTTACTGATGGGCGGCATTATTGTCTCCCTGATCATCTCCTCGTGGCCCAGCATCCAGAAGTTTGGTTTCGCCTTTTTGTGGACCAAAACCTGGGATGCGCCCAACGAACAATTTGGTGCACTGGTACCGATCTACGGCACCCTTGTGACCTCCATTATTGCCCTGATTATCGCAGTACCGGTGAGTTTTGGTATCGCGCTGTTCCTGACCGAACTCGCGCCAGGCTGGCTGCGTCGCCCGCTGGGCACCGCCATTGAGCTGCTGGCGGCCATTCCCAGTATTGTTTATGGCATGTGGGGTCTGTTTGTTTTCGCGCCGCTGTTTGCCGAATACTTCCAGACACCGGTCAATGACGTGCTATCGGGCATTCCGATTGTCGGCGAGCTTTTCTCCGGCCCCGCTTTCGGTATCGGCATCCTCGCGGCGGGTGTGATTCTGGCGATCATGATCATCCCTTATATCGCCTCGGTGATGCGCGACGTCTTTGAGCAGACCCCGGTGATGATGAAAGAGTCAGCCTACGGCATCGGCTGCACCACCTGGGAAGTGATCTGGCGCATCGTACTGCCCTTTACCAAAAATGGCGTGATTGGCGGTGTGATGCTCGGACTGGGTCGTGCGCTGGGTGAAACCATGGCGGTGACTTTTATTATCGGCAACACCTACCAGCTCGACAGCCCGTCACTGTTTATGCCGGGTAACAGCATCACCTCGGCGCTGGCCAACGAGTTCGCTGAAGCGGAATCGGGCGTGCACGTCGCCGCGCTGATGGAGCTGGGACTGATCCTGTTTGTGATTACCTTTATCGTGCTGGCGATTTCAAAGCTGATGATTATGCGGCTGGCGAAAAGTGAAGGAGCGCGCTCATGACCACAATTGAAATTCAGGCGCGCGCCGAACTGGACGCATCACGCCGTAAAATGCAGTCCTGGCGCAGCACTAAAAATAAAATTGCGCTGACGCTGTCGCTGCTGACCATGGCTTTTGGCCTGTTCTGGCTGGTGTGGATCCTGTTCACCACCGTATCGCGCGGCGTGGATGGACTCTCCTGGTCCCTGTTCACCGAATCAACGCCGCCACCCAATACTGCGGGCGGCGGACTGGCTAACGCCCTGGCGGGCAGCGGATTGCTGATTTTCTGGTCTACCTTCTTCGGCACACCGCTGGGCATCATGGCGGGTATCTATCTGGCGGAATATGGGCGCAAGTCGCCACTGGCAGAAGTGATCCGCTTTATTAACGACATTCTGCTTTCGGCACCCTCGATTGTGGTCGGCCTGTTCGTCTACACCCTTGTGGTGTCGCAGATGCAGCACTTCTCCGGCTGGGCCGGGGTGATTGCGCTGGCGCTGCTGCAGGTGCCGATTGTGATTCGTACCACCGAAAACATGATGCGACTGGTGCCAGACAGCATGCGTGAAGCGGCTTACGCGCTGGGTACGCCCAAGTGGAAGATGATCGCGTCTATCACCCTGAAAGCGTCGGTCTCCGGCATCATCACGGGTGTGCTGCTGGCGATTGCGCGCATTGCAGGTGAAACGGCACCGCTGCTGTTCACGGCGCTCTCGAACCAGTTCTGGAGCACCGACATGATGCAGCCGCTGGCGAACCTGCCGGTCACCATCTTTAAGTTCGCCATGAGCCCGTTCGCCGAATGGCAGAGCCTGGCCTGGGCAGGTGTGCTGATTATCACCCTCTGCGTGCTGGTGCTGAACATCGTGGCGCGGGTGATTTTCGCCAAAGGTAAACACGGTTAATTTCCGGCGCGGCCCTGTGCGGCGCCGTATAAGAGAGATGAATTATGAGTATCGCGACAGCATCAGCCGATAAAATTCAGGTCCGTAATCTGAACTTCTATTACGGCAAATATCATGCGCTGAAGAACATCAATCTGGATATCGCTAAGAATCAGGTGACTGCGTTTATCGGGCCATCGGGCTGTGGTAAGTCGACCCTGCTGCGGACCTTCAACAAAATGTACTCGCTCTATCCGGATCAGCGGGCTGAAGGGGACATTCTGCTGGATGGCGAAAACATTCTGGCGACTCAGCAGGATATCGCGCTGCTGCGCGCCCGGGTCGGCATGGTGTTTCAGAAGCCTACGCCGTTCCCGATGTCGATCTATGACAACATCGCCTTTGGCGTTCGCCTGTTTGAAAAGCTGTCGCGTGCCGATATGGATGCGCGCGTGCAGTGGGCGCTGACCAAAGCCGCGCTGTGGAATGAAACCAAAGACAAGCTGCATCAGAGCGGTTACAGTCTCTCCGGCGGCCAGCAGCAGCGTCTGTGCATTGCCCGCGGTATCGCGATTCGCCCGGAAGTCTTACTGCTGGATGAGCCCTGCTCTGCGCTTGATCCTATCTCTACTGGCCGTATTGAGGAGCTGATCACCGAGCTGAAACAGGATTACACCGTGGTGATCGTGACGCACAACATGCAACAGGCTGCACGCTGCTCTGACCATACGGCTTTCATGTATCTGGGCGAACTGATTGAGTTCAGCGATACCGACACGCTGTTCACTAAACCCGCCCAGAAGCAAACCGAAGATTATATAACTGGCCGCTACGGCTGATCTGACAGGAGATCGACATGGATAATCTTAATCTGAATAAGCACATATCCGGTCAGTTCAATGCCGAGCTGGAGCATATCCGTACCCAGGTGATGATCATGGGCGGTATGGTCGAGCAGCAGCTGACCGATGCGATTACCGCCATGCATAATCTGGATGGCGAACTGGCGCAGCGGGTGATCGACGGTGACCAGAAGGTCAATATGATGGAAGTGGAGATTGATGAAGCCTGCGTGCGCATCATCGCCAAACGTCAGCCAACCGCGATCGATTTGCGACTGGTGATGGCGATCATCAAAGCCATTTCTGAGCTGGAACGGATTGGCGACGTGGCGGAGAAGATCAGCCGCACGGCGCTGGAGAAGTTTGGTCAGCAGCATTTGCCGCTGCTGGTCAGCCTTGAGTCGCTGGGTCGTCACACCGTACAGATGCTGCATGATGTGCTGGACGCTTTTGCACGCATGGATCTCAACGAAGCGATCACTATCTACCGTGAAGATAAAAAGGTGGATAAAGAGTACGAAGGCATTGTGCGCCAGCTGATGACCTACATGATGGAAGATCCGCGCACCATTCCCAGCGTGCTGACGGCGCTGTTCTGTGCCCGCGCCATTGAGCGTATCGGCGATCGTTGCCAGAACATCTGCGAAATCATCTTCTATTTCGTCAAAGGTCAGGATTTCCGTCACGTTGGCGGTGACCGGCTCGATGAATTACTGTCGGGCGATGACGGCAGCAACAGACCTTCCTGATAAATCTTCTTCCTGCGCCTGATCGGCGCAGGGATAAGCCTTTTCAATTGGTCACATCCTGAACTCTCTCTATAATTGCGGCACTTTTCTTTATGAGGTGCGCAACGATGTCCCCTTCTCCCCAATCTAAGCCCGGCGTAACGCCAGGCAAAGCGATGCTGGCTGCGGTCAGCGGTTATGCCATGGATGGATTTGACCTGCTGATACTCGGCTTTATGCTGCCGGCTATCAGTGTTTCGCTGGCGCTCAATCCATCACAGGCGGGATCGCTGGTGACCTGGACGCTGATTGGCGCGGTTATCGGTGGCATCGTATTTGGTCATCTCAGCGACCGCTATGGCCGCATCCGCATGCTCACCGTCACGATTCTGGTCTTCTCGGTCTTTACCGGCCTGTGCGCGGTGGCGCAGGGCTACTGGGATCTGCTCGCCTGGCGAACGCTGGCGGGTGTTGGTCTGGGTGGCGAATTCGGTATCGGCATGGCGCTGATTGCCGAAGCCTGGCCGGCGGAGAAGCGCAATCGCGCATCAGCGTGGGTTGGCATCGGCTGGCAACTCGGGGTGCTGATGGCGGCCTTTATCACACCGCCGCTGCTGACTATCATCGGCTGGCGCGGCATGTTTCTGGTCGGCTTGTTGCCTGCGCTGGTCTCGTTTGCCATTCGTCGCGGCATGGGTGAACCGGAGGCGTATCAACGGCAGGTTAAACATGTGCCGTCACTCTCTTTTCCGGCGCGCCTGAAACTGCTGGTGCGCGATCGCGCCACCGCCAAAGCCAGCCTGGGCATTTTTATCCTCTGTTCAGTACAGAACTTTGGTTACTACGGGCTGATGATCTGGATGCCGAGTTACCTCTCCTCCAGCTTTGGCTTCAGCCTGACGAAGTCGGGTCTCTGGACCGCGGTGACCGTGGTCGGGATGACCTTTGGCATCTGGCTGTTTGGCGTACTGGCCGACCGCTTCGCTCGCTGGAAAATCTTCCTGCTCTATCAGTTTGGCGCTGTAGTGATGGTGGTGGTGTATGCTCAGCTGCGCGACCCGAACATCATGCTATTTACCGGCGCGATCATGGGGATGTTTGTTAACGGCATGATTGGCGGTTATGGCGCGCTGATTTCCGATACCTTTCCGCCGCAGGTGCGTGCCACCGCGCAAAACGTCCTGTTCAACCTTGGCCGCGGTGTGGGCGGCTTCGGCCCGGTGGTGATTGGTCTGCTGGCGAGCCAGTTCTCGTTTACGGCGGCGATTACCCTGCTGGCGCTGATTTATCTGCTGGATATTGCAGCGACGCTGTTCCTGCTGCCGAAGAAACAGGGTCAGGAAGATACGCTGGGCGCGATTGGCTGATGCTACCGTGATGGTATGGCTGGGTAAGTGTCATCCCGGCCATTCCGGGTCAGTAATATGGCTCACGATCACCTGTTCTGCCTTCATTACCCCCCTGGCATTACATGGCAGGGGGATCCGTTAACAGGCGATTTAAATCCATAACAGGCGGAGCGTTCTCACAGGTTTACTTCATCAGCGGCAGGAGCTGTTGATACAGCGTCGCAAAGGTCTCACGACGTGGCTGGTAGTGCGCTACCCGGGCCGGATCCGGCTGGTGTCGCTGCACCAGAACCGGCGTCGGCACGGTGACCTCTGCATCCAGCGCCTGCTGTGCCAGCCTGGCGGCCCCCAGCGCCGGGCCAACCTCCCCGCCATGGCAGTAATCCAGCGTCTGGCCGCTGATGTCTGCCAGCATCTGACGCCACAGTGCACTGCGTGCGCCGCCGCCGATCAACATAATGCTCTTTGGCTGAACGCCACAGTCGTGCAGCGCGTCCATGCCCTCCGCCAGCGCAAACCCTACGCCTTCCAGCACCGATCTCGCCAGCTCGGGACGGCCATGCTGGTGGGTAAAGCCAAAGAAAGCACCCCGGGCATTCGGGTTATTGTGCGGCGTGCGCTCACCGGAAAGATAGGGCAGAAACCACAGCCCGGGCAGGTCATCGCGTGCGCGTTCAGCTTCAGCCAGCAGCTCAGGAACATCTCTGCAACCGGTCAGCGTCGCTGCCCAGTCCAGACAGGAGGCTGCGCTGAGCATCACCGACATCAGATGCCAGCGCTGGGGTAACGCATGACAGAAGCTGTGTACCGCGCGCTGCGGATTGCTGAGATAGCCGTCGCTCACCACGAAGTAGACGCCCGACGTACCCAGCGACAGCATGCCCTGGCCCGGTTCGGTCATGCCGACACCAATCGCACCCGCAGCATTGTCGCCACCGCCCGCCGCCAGCGGCACGGCGTTCATCTTCCAGCGTGTGGCCAGTTCGGCATGTAAGGTGCCGGTCAGGGCATTGCCCTCATAGAGTTGCGGCATCTGATCGCGGCTGAGGTCGCAGGCGCGCAGCATCACATCGCTCCAGTCACGCCGTGCCACATCCAGCCACATTGTGCCTGCTGCATCTGACATATCAGTGGCGAAGTCGCCACTCAATCGCCAGCGCAGGTAATCTTTGGGCAACAGCACGTGAGCGATCTGACTGAATATTGCCGGTTCATGTTGCTGAACCCACAGCAGCTTGGGAGCCGTGAAGCCGGGCATCATCAGGTTGCCGGTGATCGCCCGCGAATCCGGCACCTTCTGTTCCAGCTCACGGCACTGCGCCTCGCTGCGCCCATCATTCCAGAGCATGGCCGGTCGTAATACCTGGTTTGCACTGTTGAGCAGCGTTGCACCATGCATCTGTCCGCTCAGCCCGATGGCCTGCACCGCGCGCAGATCCTGCTGCGCGCTCAGCGCCTGCATGGCCAAATCCAGCGCCTGCCACCAGCTTTCGGGATCCTGTTCGCTCCACAATGGCTGCGGACGCGAAACCTGCAGCGGCGCTATTTCCGTCGCCACCACGTTGCCTTGTGCATCCATCAGCACCACTTTGACGCCAGAGGTGCCTAAATCGATCCCGATAAACATGCTCTGCTCCTGAAGGGTTAGAAATCAAACAGGTAGTGATTCACCAGATTTTCCAGCTGCTCCTGACGTCCGCTCTGATGCTGCGGATTGAGCTGCTGCTGCTGAGCATGCGCCGCCAGCGCCTCCAGTGAAAACTCACCTTTCAAAATTTGCTGGCCGAACTCACCATTCCAGCCGCTGTAGCGCTGTGCCACACGCTTATCGAGTTCACCGTCGCTGATCATGCGAGCGGCGACCTTCAGCGCCAGCGCCATGGTATCCATCGCGCCAATATGACCGTAGAAGAGATCGTATTTATCAGTGCTCTGACGACGCACTTTGGCATCAAAGTTTAAGCCGCCAGTGGTAAAGCCGCCCGCTTTGAGAATTTCGTACATCACCAGCGCATTCTCTTCCACGCTGACCGGGAACTGATCGGTATCCCAGCCGCACTGCGGATCGCCGCGGTTGGCATCCACGGAACCAAAAATGCCCAGCGCAATGGCCGTCGCAATTTCATGATGGAAAGAGTGACCCGCCAGCGTGGCGTGGTTCGCCTCAACGTTAACCTTGATCTCTTTCTCCAGTCCGAACTGTTTCAGGAAGCCATAAACCGTCGCGACATCATAGTCATACTGATGTTTGGTCGGCTCCTGCGGTTTCGGTTCAATTAGCAGCGTTCCCTGGAAGCCAATTTTGTGTTTGTGCTCGACCACCATCTGCATAAAGCGGCCAATCTGCTCGCGCTCCTGGCGCAGATCGGTATTCAGCAGAGTTTCGTACCCTTCGCGTCCGCCCCACAACACATAGTTTTCGCCGCCCAGGGTTTTGGTCGCCTGCATGGCGCTGCAGACCTGCGTCGCTGCCCAGGCAAAAACTTCAGGATCGGGATTGGTGGCAGCCCCGGCTCCGTAGCGTGGATGGGTAAAGCAGTTGGCTGTGCCCCACAGCAGTTTCACGCCGGTCTCCTGCTGTTTCTCCAGCAGTTTATCGGTCATGGCGGCAAAATTCTCTTTGTAGCTGTGCAGCGAATCGCCTTCTGGTGAGACATCAACGTCATGGAAGCAGTACCACGGCACATTCAGCTTGTGGAAAAACTCAAAGGCCACATCCGCTTTCAGTTTTGCCAGCTGCAGCGCATCTCCGCTTTTCTGCCACGGACGATCAAAAGCGCCGACACCAAACATATCCGCGCCATTCCAGCAGAAGGTGTGCCAGTAACAGGCGGCAAAGCGCAGATGCTCCGCCATGGTCTTGCCGAGGATCACCTCATCGGGATTGTAGTGGCGGAAAGCGAGAGGATGAGTCGACTGGGTGCCTTCATAACGAACCCGATCGATCTGATCGAAATAAGCGTGCATGGTTTGCTCCTTAGCATCAGTACCCGAATGGCCTGCGTTGAAGCAATATTTGATATTGGCTGCTGCCTCAGCTCAATTACGATATTTCACTACGGGTGTCAGATAATTATTATTTGTGCGCTGGCTCGCAAAATAATGTTATTTACGGGATGGTTTATCATTATCGCTCTCTTGTCCGAAAAAGATGAAACCTCGATCGCGCTCATAAAAAATGAAATAAACCAAAAAACGTAATAGCCGGATAAAAATCAGTAATTGCTGTAACAGGAAAATAAGGGCAACAATTCATCCGCCTGGTTTATAGGCCTGAAACGACAATAGCCTCAACCTACAGGATGATCACAATGAAGATGAAACATGCACTGCTCGCCGCCTGTGCGGCGCTGGCGCTGTTCAGCCAGACCAGCGTGGCAAAAGAAGTGAAGATCGGTATGGCGATTGACGATTTGCGACTCGAACGCTGGCAGAAAGACCGCGATATTTTCGTAAAACAGGCTGAGACGCTGGGCGCGAAGGTGTTTGTTCAGTCAGCCAACGGCAACGAAGAGACACAGATGTCGCAGATTGAAAATATGATCAATCGCGGTGTCGATGTGCTGGTGATTATTCCCTACAACGGTCAGGTATTGAGTAATGTTGTCGCTGAAGCGAAACGGGAAGGCATTAAAGTGCTGGCGTATGACCGAATGATAAATAATGCCGATATCGACTTTTATATCTCTTTCGATAATGAAAAAGTGGGCGAGCTTCAGGCCGAGAGCATTGTGAAACAGGTGCCTAAGGGCAACTATTTTTTAATGGGCGGATCGCCTGTGGATAATAACGCACGCCTGTTCCGTGCCGGACAGATGAAGGTGTTAAAACCCTATATTGATAACGGCAGCATTAAAATTGTTGGCGACCAGTGGGTCGATGCCTGGCTGCCGGAAAATGCCCTGAAAATTATGGAAAATGCCCTGACCGCCAACGGCAACCATATCGATGCGGTGGTGGCCTCTAACGATGCCACCGCAGGCGGCGCGATTCAGGCTCTGAGCGCGCAAGGGCTGGCAGGAAAAGTGGCGATCTCCGGTCAGGATGCCGATCTGGCAGCCATTAAGCGTATCAAAGCGGGCACCCAGACCATGACGGTTTACAAACCGATCACTGAGCTCGCCACCGAAGCGGCGAAAATTGCCGTCGAGCTGGGCGAGGGCAAAACACCTGCCAGCAACAGCACGCTGAATAATGGTCTGAAAGAGGTTCCGTCACGGCTGCTGAAGCCGATTCCGGTCAACAAAGACAATATTGAAAGCACCGTGGTGAAAGACGGTTTCCACAAACAGAGCGAACTCTGACTGCGCATAGCGTGAGGGAGAACAGTCGATGCTGCTGGAAATGAAAAATATCACCAAGCGTTTCGGTGCCGTGAAGGCGCTGAATGATGTCAGCCTGCAACTTGAGGCGGGCGAAGTGATGTCGCTGTGTGGTGAGAATGGCTCGGGCAAATCGACGCTGATGAAAATCCTGTGCGGACTCTATCCGCACGGCGATTTTGAAGGGCAGATTCACTTCTCTGGCGACGACATTCAGGCGCAGACCATTCGCGATACCGAGCGTAAAGGCATTGTGATTATTCATCAGGAGCTGGCGCTGGTGCGGCAACTGACGGTGATGGAGAACATCTTCCTCGGTGCCGAACTGAGCCGTTTCGGCATGGTGGATGATGAAACCATGACCCTGCGCTGCCAGCAACTTCTGGCGCGGGTCGGGCTGAACGTTTCTCCCGCCACCCGGGTCGGTGAGTTAGGCCTTGGGCAGCAGCAACTGGTGGAGATTGCCCGCGCCCTTAACAAACAGGTCCGGCTGCTGATTCTGGATGAGCCGACCTCTTCCCTGACGGAGCAGGAAACGGACGTGCTGCTCGGCATCATCCGCAATCTGCGTGAACACGGCATTGCCTGCATCTACATCTCGCACAAGCTGAATGAGGTTAAGGCGATCTCCGATACCATCTGCGTGATTCGTGACGGCCAGCATATTGCTACCCGTCCGGCAGCGGGCCTGAGCGAAGATGACATCATCACCATGATGGTGGGACGCGAGCTGACCGCGCTCTATCCCCACGCGCCGCATCAGATTGGCGACGTGATACTGAAAGTTGAAAACCTCACCGCCTGGCATCCGGTTAACCGCCACATCCGCCGCGTTAACAATGTCTCGTTCTCGCTCAGACGCGGTGAAATCCTCGGCATCGCCGGGCTGGTGGGCGCGGGCAGGACTGAGACAGTCCAATGTCTGTTTGGCGTCTGGCCGGGGCGCTGGCAGGGCGATATCTGGATTAATGGCAAACAGGTCAACATCACCGATTGCCGCGCCGCCATTGCGCACGGCATCGCGATGGTGCCGGAAGATCGTAAAAAAGATGGCATCGTGCCGCTGATGGCGGTGGGAAAAAATATTACCCTGGCGGCGCTGGACCAGTTCAGCCACCGGCTCTCAACGCTGGATGAAGCGCAGGAGCAGCAGGCGATCAACGACGCGATCGGTCGGCTGCGGGTGAAAACCTCCTCATCAGAACTGCCGATTGGCCGTTTAAGCGGCGGCAACCAGCAGAAAGCAATTCTGGCGAAATGTCTGCTGCTCAATCCAAAAATCCTGATCCTCGATGAACCGACGCGCGGCATTGATGTGGGCGCACGTCAGGAGATCTACCTGCTGATCAATGCGCTGGTTCAGCAGGGTATCGCGGTGATTGTGATTTCCTCTGAGCTGCCGGAAGTGCTGGGCCTGAGCGATCGGGTGCTGGTGATGCATGAAGGGCAGATCAAAGCCGATTTGATTAACGATAACCTGACTCAGGAGCAGGTGATGGAAGCTGCCCTGCGGAGTGAACATTATGCTTAAAAGTGAAAGTACCCAAAGCCGCCTCTCCGGCACGCCGGGCAAACCGTCACCGGGCAGGTTCACACTGCCTAATCTGCAGGTTCTGGTGATGCTGGGCGCAATTGTGCTGATTGCCCTGTTCTTTACCTGGACCACAGACGGCTCGTGGCTCAGTGCGCGTAACGTCTCCAACCTGCTGCGTCAGACCGCCATTACCGGCATTCTGGCCGTGGGTATGGTGTTCGTAATTATCTCGGCGGAGATCGACCTGTCAGTAGGTTCCATGATGGGCCTGCTGGGTGGCGCGGCGGCGATATTCGACGTCTGGCTCGGCTGGCCGTTGCCGCTGACCATCGTGGTGACGCTGGTGATGGGATTGCTGCTTGGCACGTGGAATGGCTGGTGGGTGGCCTACCGTAAAGTGCCTTCGTTTATCGTGACGCTGGCGGGAATGCTGGCTTTCCGCGGTGTTCTGGTCGGAATTACCGATGGCACTACGGTTGCGCCGATCACGCCAGGCATGTCGCAGATTGGTCAGAGTTATCTGCCGGGCGGCGTCGGTTTCGGCTTTGGCTTTGCCGGTGTGGCGTTGTTTATGTTGTGGCAGTGGCGGCTGCGGCTGCGTCGTCAGCAGCTCGGACTGGCGCAGGGCGCAGCCAGCGGCACCGTCGGGCGTCAGGCGATCATCGCCATCTTAGTGCTGGGTGCCATCTGGTTGCTCAACGACTATCGCGGCGTGCCGACCCCGGTGTTACTGCTGGCCGTGCTGTTGCTGGCGGGCATGTTTATGGCAACCCGCACTGCTTTTGGCCGTCGTATCTACGCCATCGGCGGCAACATTGATGCTGCGCGCCTGTCTGGCATTAACGTGGCGCGCACCAAGCTGGCGGTGTTTGCCATCAACGGTGTGATGGTGGCGATTGCCGGGCTGATCCTCAGTTCACGACTGGGCGCAGGCTCGCCGTCGGCGGGTAACATTGCGGAACTCGACGCTATCGCCGCCTGTGTCATCGGCGGCACCAGCCTGGCGGGTGGCGTAGGTTCGGTTGCGGGCGCAGTCATGGGGGCGTTTATTATGGCCTCGCTGGATAACGGCATGAGCATGATGGATGTGCCGACTTTCTGGCAGTACATCGTCAAAGGCGCGATTCTGCTGCTGGCGGTGTGGATGGATACGGCAACGCGGCGTCGGGTGTAATCGCGCGGGCGATCACATTGTGGCGCAAACAATTTTTTTGCCCCTTTCAGCCGTGTTATGCAATGCGCTGAGGATTTAAGGGAACGCGCCATCATGCATGAGAAACGCTATCGCATTACCCTGCTGTTTAACGCCAACAAAGTGTATGACCGTCAGGTTGTGGAGGGCGTCGGTGAGTATCTGCAGGCTTCGCAGACTGACTGGGATATCTTCATCGAAGAAGATTTCCGCTGCCGCATCGACAACATCCGGGAGTGGCTGGGCGATGGGGTGATCGCCGATTACGACGATCGCTCTATCGAAACCCTGCTGTCGAATGTCTCCGTGCCGATTGTCGGCGTTGGCGGCTCTTACCACCGGCAGGAGGATTATCCGCCGGTGCACTACATTGCCACTGACAACGCCGCGCTGGTGGAGAAAGCCTTTCTGCATCTGAAAGAGAAGGGCATTAACCGCTTCGCCTTTTATGGTTTACCGGTCTCCAGCGGCAAGCGCTGGGCACAGGAGCGTGAACAGGCGTTTCGCCAGCTGGTGGGACGTGAGCGCTATCAGGGCGTGGTCTATCAGGGCATGGAAACCGCGCCGGAAAACTGGCAGCACGCCCAGAACCGTCTCGCCGACTGGCTGCAGACACTGCCGCCGCAAACCGGCATTATCGCCGTCACGGATTCACGGGCGCGACACCTGCTGCAGGCGTGCGAGCATCTGAAAATACCGGTGCCGGAGAAGCTTACGGTGATCGGGATTGATAATGAGGAGCTGACCCGCTATCTGTCACGCGTGGCGCTCTCGTCCGTGGCGCAGGGCTCACGGCAGATGGGCTATCAGGCGGCCAAACTGCTGCATCGGCTGCTGGATAAGCAGCCCTTACCGCTTCAGCGTATCCTGGTGCCGCCGGTGAAAGTCATCGCCCGGCGCTCTACCGACTTCCGCTCGCTGCGCGATCCGGCGGTGATTCAGGCGATGCACTACATCCGCTTCAACGCCTGTAAGGGGATCAAAGTGGAGCAGGTGCTGGATGCAGTCGGGCTGTCGCGCTCTAATCTGGAAAAACGCTTTCGGGATGAGACCGGCGACACCCTCCATGCGATGATCCACCGTGAAAAACTGGAAAAAGCGCGCGAACTGCTGGCCTCTTCATCGCTCAACATCAACGAGATCTCGCAGATGTGCGGCTATCCTTCGCTGCAATACTTCTATTCGGTCTTCCGCAAAAGCTACGACACCACGCCAAAAGAGTATCGCCAGCATTTTGGGGAGAATGTGTTGTAGCAGGAAGCGTTCAGTCTGAGGTGGATGGATACCGGATGAATGAGGGCGGCTTGAGCCACTAGATCATCCGCTGCTCACTCTGCTCCAGCACCGCCAGCGCCAGCCCGTTGGCCGGATCGATCCGCTGCTCAGGAAAGTGCAGCAGGGTATGTGCGGCGGTAAAGGCCAGCGCGTTGCCGTGTGCGGTAGTGCGCACCGCCTTGCAGAAGACTTCACTGGCGTTCCACGGACAATCAATGATGATGGTGGCGGGATTGAGCAGCAGCATAATCTGACTCAGCGCCGCACCCAGATAGCCACCCGCCTGCGCCATCACCTCATCCACCACCCGTGGCGCGCTGTCGCGGTTCTGCCAGCTCAGGCCAGGCTGACGCTGCGCCAGCTGCTGTTTAACCGCAGGCTGGCTGACCAGCGCTTCCAGGCAACCGCGGCGGCCACAGCTGCAACGCGGGCCGTCGGGCTGGACAACCAGATGTCCCGCCTCGCCCGCCGTCCAGCTGTGCCCGGTAAATACTTCGCCATGCTGTACCAGTGCGCCGCCAATTCCCTCGGAAATACGCAGATAAAAGTGACCGCTCTCCACAGATAATCCACGTAGCTGTACCGCCAGCAGCGCAGCGGCTTTGACATTATTCATAATGCGGATGGGGAGACTGACGTGCTTACTCAGCGCGCCCAGCAGGTCAACATCCTGCCATTCGAGGGGCAATGAAATATGCATCCAGCCGCGCCGGGGATCGACGATACCGGGAAAACCCAGGCCAATGCCGAGCAAATCAGGATAGCTTTTCATCAGTTCCCGGCACAGCATCGCCAGCTCAGCCAGCAGTCGGGTCGGGTTACTGGTATCGGTGCGCAGCGTCTTTTCAGCCAGCACCTGTGAAAAATAGTCGCAGACCCGCCAGTGGATGACGTTGCGTTCCACCATGATGCCTGCGCTCTTGAGCTTTTCCGGCCGCAGGGTAATCCCGATTTTAGGCCGTCCGGCTGACGCGACGCTGACCGGCCCCAGCTCCTCTATCAGGCCCTGCTCCAGCAGGTCATCAATGATTAAGGATACGGTGTTTTTGCTGAGTGTCAGCGTCTCCGCCAGATCCTGACGCGACGTCACGCGCAGCTTACGCAGCTGAGTCATCACCCGTTTCTGGTTATTCAGTCTCAGTAGTGCAGGGCCTTTGCCGTTCGTTTTCATTACGGGTTCACTCAACAGAGGAGTAAGAATTGAGTGTATCAGCCCATACGTATTCCACATCCCACACTTTTGCGGGCGGTTTCACACAACCCGATCGCCTGTAGCTAAGATCGTGACCGCGATCAGATCGTGGGATTAATGCCGGGTTTTCTGCTGCACCAGTGGCCGGACGTCGGGATGATCCTGACTCAGCGCGTCCGGCTGCGCCGGGCATGGGCGGAAGGGCAAAGGCGGTGTAGCGCGTCGTTATAAAGAGGGGCTTCAGGCCCGATAAGCGCAGTGACCCGGCGCTGCCGGGTCACTGTTTAATATTCGTCGCCGCGTACCCGACTGCGATAGCTTTCCCAGTCGAAGCGCACCCACAGGCTGTTGCCGAGGCGCATACGGTCCATGACACGTTCGCCCAGCAGCGTATTCATGCCCGCATGGTCGAGGTTGGATAACATGCCGGTCGGGCGTTTCGAGGAGGATCGGCGATCGACAATCTGGTTAATAATCACTTTTTCGTAGCGCGATTCGCTCTGCATACCGATCTCATCAATCACCAGCAGATCAACACTGCTGAGATCCTGAATCAGCCGCTCTTCGGTAATGCCGCTGCTGCCGCTGAAGGTGCCCTTCATGCTCGACATCAAATCAGCAACCGTCACGATCAGCACGCTTTTACCGCGCAGGATCAGGTCGTTGCCAATCGCGGCGGCCAGATGGTTTTTACCGGTGCCGGGACGGCCTGAAAAGACAAAACTGGCGATGCTGCCATCAAATTCAGCGGCATACTGACGCGCCAGTTCCAGCGCTTTGCGCTGCCCCTCATTCTCTACCCGGTAATTATCAAATGAGCAGTTCATATGCAGCTCGCGAATGCCGGAACGGCCCATTACGCGCTGCATTTTCATTGCGCGATTCTCACGCACAATCGCCTCTGATCGCAGGCGACCCTGCTCCTGATTCCACGCCAGCAGCTCTTCGCCATTGGCAAATTTAGGACGTGTGCCTGCGGGCATCATTTTTTTCAGACGGTTAAAGAGATCGTTTGGCGTTTTCATCATTCACCTCGGAAACCATCGGGAATGGTACGGTCAGGATCGGGCAACTGCGTGATATCACGCTTCGGTTGCCCGCCGTTTGCGGCACGGTTCATCTGAATGCTGCGTGCCAGTTTCTGTTGCCACTGTACATGATGGAACATCCGGCCTTCCGCCTGCCAGTAAGCCACAAAGGCCGCCAGCTCGCTGGGGGTCACTGGTTCGCCCAGCGACACACCCCAGATCGCGGCCTGGCGCGTAAAGTCGGCATCCGGCTGCCAGCCCTGATACATGGCGAACTTACCAGCCGGCGTATGGATCGCGGCGGGAGAATCGTCATACAGGCTGTCATCCAGCGCCACATCATTCGGCTGCCGGGCGGCGGCTTCCAGCGCCAGCAGCTCAGCCAGACGCTTAGGTGTGATGGCGTACATCACCGGCGCATAATTATCTAACACCGCCAGCGTGCCCTTTTCCGCCTGCTGCAGGGCAGTCAGCGGATCCTGTCGGAAGGCATCCAGGCCAATGAGCGTTGAAGTTAAGATTTTAGCTGACATGAAAAGACCTGAGGTTAACGAACACCTTGCGCCGGGAACCCGTCGCCGACGCAGAAGTGTTTATTGTACCTTTTTTAATGATGCGGATCGCTTAAAAAGCAAGAGTGCGGATCAGTGCGAGGTGAGCGGAGAAGTGGCGTGACGGGCAGGTGCAGATTCGGTGGCGTGCACGCTGACGGCCGCGGCGGCCGGACGGGTCTGCCATAGATAGCGAACCGAGGCCAGCCAGCACAGGCCGTAACCCAGCAGTTCGGTACCCTCTTCGGCCATGTTTTTCACCACGCGGTTGTAATCGCCCAGCATCAGGTGCTGCCACAACGCATGAATACCAAACAGTCGTGAGAAGACCAGCACCACTAAAAAGCCGGAGGCCATCACCGGCCAGCTGCGGTGCTGCAGCAGCCTGGCCAGCGCATGCAGGGTTTTTTTCGGCGTTCGCAGCGCGACGGCCAGACAACCGGCCGTCACCGCCAGGGCGAACCAGATCCAGCTGCCATGCTGGATGGCATCAAACACAAAGTCGAGTTCACGGATCAGCATACAGCTATAGAAGCCCGCCACTAAGGTCAGCGCGCCGCGCTGAGCCGGACGGCGCTGGGCCGCAATAAAGAACAGGGCGGCAATCACCGCCAGCATGATTTCCTGGGTGGTTTCAGTAAAAGAAGTTTCGTGCAGCGCATCATTCATCCAGGCCACATCAATATAGATGGGCAATATCATCAGAGCGAGAAAGAGTGCTGCCAGTATGAAGACCGTCATTTCACGGCCAATAATTGTCAAATCGTTGCGCATAGTGTTACCAGTATAATGATTAGCGGACTCATTATATTTTAAACGCCCGATTCCCTTTCTCTTTTCATGCCTCGGTCAGAAGCTGGCGCTGAAGCCAAAGGTATAAAGTTGCTGCTCCTGGTTATTCAGCGCTTCGCTTTGTGAAAACGCGGCGAAAGCCGCCAGATTATCGTTCAGAGGCACTTGTGCACCGATGCTCAGATCGATGCCTTCGGACTGATCGGTGCCGTTCGTCGCCTCACGCCGGGGATTCTGCGGCGTGTCTGCCAGCAGATAGTGATAACTCAGCTGCGCCCAGGGCGATATCCATCCCTGCTGCGAATCGATGCGCCAGCCGACGCTGGCGCTCTGCTCACGACTCTGCTGATCGCTGTAGTCACATTGCAGACAGTTCATCTGCTGCGGATCAACGGCATACTGCGCCACCGGCCCGGTGGTAAATGACGGGGCAATGGGCAGGTCAACCCCAGCCCGATAGCGTTTTCCCAGCGGGGTGGTGCCTACGCTGCCGGTTTCACTGTGGACGGCGATGGGTGACGCGGTGGGAGAGTTGATGGCGGCTTCAAACAGGGCGCGGCTCTCATCGCTGAAGGCGAGTGGCGTCAGGGCGATCTTCTCCGCCAGAATCGTATCGTAGTCGGGCAGAAAGTCGGGATGTTGAGGCGCAGAGATGCCGCCGCGCGCAAAAGTCGGTTGCGTTAAGATTAACAGCCATACAGCACAGCAGATCCGCAGACCTTTCCAACCGCTTCTCGGCAACATCGCTTCTCCAGGCAAGGCTGAAGTTATTATCCGGCGTTTAAATTAAATTTCGGCCCGTCTCTGTTATTTAACCGGTGATCGTTTAACTATCAACCGATTAATTCTAAGATCAAGCGGACCGCTAAAATATTCTCGTTATAAAGGAACAATGCGATGCAACGATGTGGTTGGGTAACGCAGGATCCCCTCTATCTGGCTTATCACGACAGGGAGTGGGGTGTGGCACAGAGAGACAAGCGTGCGCTGTTTGAGATGCTCTGTCTGGAAGGACAGCAGGCGGGGTTATCCTGGATAACCGTGCTGAAAAAGCGGGAAAACTATCGGGCGGCGTTTCACCAGTTTGATCCGCAGGCCATAGCGTTGATGGATGCGGCAGAGATCGACACGCTGATGCTCAACAGCGGCATTATCCGCCACGCCGGTAAAATCGCGGCGATTATCGCCAACGCTCGTGCTTATCTCCAGATGGAAGCGCAAGGCGAGGATTTCAGCCACTTCGTCTGGCAATTTGTCGATAACGCGCAAATCGTCCACCATTATCCTGACTATAGTCAGGCTCCCACCACCTCAGAGCAGGCCATTGCGCTCTCGAAGGCGCTAAAGCAGCGTGGTTTCAAATTCATCGGCCCCACAATCTGCTACTCCTTTATGCAGGCCTGCGGGCTGATAAACGATCATCAGAGCAACTGTTTTTGTCATCCTGACAACCAAAAGGCGTAATTCCCGCTAAATCAGGATTTTTCCTCACTACATTCCCGGCCACCAGGCGGCATAATCGTGCCACTTATGGGAAAGGTTTTCCCCTGTGTGTCGAATGTAAGGGAACAAAAATGCAGAAGAAATTAATCGCCATCACCTTGTTATTAAGCGGCAGTCTGGCCCTGCCAGGTTGTACCACCAATCCTTACACCGGCGAATCTCAGGCGGGTAAGTCAGGTGTGGGCGCAGGCCTGGGTGCGTTAGTGGGTGCCGGTGTCGGTGTACTCTCCTCGTCGAAGAAAGATCGCCGTAAAGGTGCGCTGATTGGTGCTGCAGGCGGAGCCGCACTGGGCGGTGGCGTGGGCTACTACATGGATGTGCAGGAAGCGAAACTGCGCGACAAGATGCGCGGAACGGGCGTCAGCGTGACCCGTAATGGCGATAACATCGTCCTGAATATGCCAAATAATGTCACCTTCGACTCCAGCAGCAGCAATCTGAAACCTGCCGGCGCGAACACCCTGACAGGTGTTTCAATGGTGCTGAAAGAGTATCCGAAAACCGCGGTAAACGTAGTGGGTTATACCGACAGCACCGGCACCCGCGCGCTGAACATGCGTCTGTCACAGCAGCGTGCTGAAAGCGTCGCCAGCGCGTTGATCGTGCAGGGTGTTGCCAGCGATCGCCTGCGCACCCAAGGTGCAGGCCCGGATAACCCGGTTGCCAGCAACAGCACCGAAGCAGGCAAAGCACAAAACCGTCGTGTTGAGATCACGCTCAGCCCGCTGGGATAAACGCGGTCGCCCCCGCACGGGGGCGCCTTTTTTCTGTAAAGCATCGCGTTAAAAGTATCTGTAATGTTTCTGCGAATAGAGCCAGCAGAGGCTTTATGGTAGCCTGATCAAAAATTGATCAATGGACGCCTTCGTATGTCTCTTAAAGCCATCGCTGCGGTTTTAGGTCTTTCCGTAACGACCGTCAGCCGCGCCCTCAACGGTTATCAGGATGTCGCTCAGGAGACGCGTAAACGCATCGAAGAGGAAGCGCAGCGGCGTGGCTACCGGCCTAATGCGGCGGCCCGGCGTCTGAAAACCGGCCGTGCTAACGCGGTGGGGTTCGTCTACCCGATCGGTGCCTCTCCCCTGAATGGCAGCGACTTCAGCGACATGCTGCTGGCGCTGGAGCATCACCTTGCCCGTTATGACATTAACCTGCTGTTGCTGGCGGATAAGCAGCAGAGTCAGGCGACGCTGACACGCCTGCTGCGCAGTGGCGCCGTTGATGCCCTGATCGTCGGCCACACTACGCCAGAAGACAGTCGGCTTCATGCTCTGCTCCAGACCAATTTTCGTTTTCTGGCGCTGGGCCGCAGCGATCTGCCATCGACCTATGCGTGGTTTGATGTTGATCACCTTGCCGGTTCACAGCTGGCGGTGGGCTGGTCGCTGGCGCAGGGACGGCAGCAGATAGCCTGGCTTGGCAGCAATGAAAACAGTACGCGGGTGCGTGACCGGCGTCAGGGTTATCTGACGGCGCTGGGGGAGGTTACGCCTTATGCGATGGCGGCGGTGGCGCCGTCGCGTCGCGCCGGCTATCAGCAAACCCGGGAGTGGCTGGCAGAGGGGCCAGTACCGGAAGTGATCATCACCGACTGCGCTGCGCTGGCTGAAGGCGCGGCTCTGGCGCTGCAACTGGCGGGGCGTGCAGCGGGCGAGGGTGCCATTCTGCTGGCGGGCTGGGAAGGATTGCCGCGAGATGCGATTCTCGATCATCCCATTGTCGCCATTCGCCAGGCGACGCCGCATCAGGCCGGTGAACAGGTGGCTGAAATGGTCATCCGGCTGATTGATGGCGCACCGCCGGAAACGTTACAGACCCTGTGGCAACCCTGGCTGCAATTACCGGCGTAGCGCTTTTTGCGCCGGGCTTTGCTTGTGCTAGTCTCTGCCGGGTTTCTTATTACGCAGGATATCTCATGAAAATCAGGCCGCCTCGCGCCACCATCAGCGATGTTGCTCACGCGGCACGAACCGGTAAAACCAGCGTTTCACGCTATCTCAATGGTGAACTGCATCTGCTCTCTGCCGGTCTGAAAGCGCGGATCGAACAGGCTATTGCTGATCTCAGCTATCGCCCGAGTCAGATGGCGCGCGGCCTGAAGCGCGGACGTACCCGCCTGATCGGGCTGATTATCGCCGATATCACCAATCCCTATTCTGTTGATGTCATGAGCGGTATTGAAGCTGCCTGCCGCGAGCAGGGCTTCACGCTGCTGATGTGTAACACCAATAACGAAGTGGATCTGGAGCAGCACTATCTGCAATTGCTGAGCAGCTATCAGGTTGAGGGCATTGTGGTAAACGCCGTCGGGATGCGCGAAGAGGTGCTGAACCATCTGCAACAATCCCTGCTGCCGATGGTGCTGATTGACCGTAAAATCCCCGATTTTCCCTGCGATGTGGTGGGCCTGAATAACGCCGAGGCAGCTGAAACGGCAACGCGGCATCTGGTCGACAATGGCTATGATGCGCTGCTGTTTCTTAGCGAGCCGCTGGGCAGCGTCAACACGCGCCGTGAGCGCCTGCAGGCCTTCCGCCAGCTACTGGCAGAGCATCCGCAGGTTGAGCATGAGAATACGGAAGTGGCGCTGCATCAGCCCGCCGCGCTGGATCAGGCGCTGCTGGCCTTTCATCAGCGTCACACCGGCAAACGTTGCGCAGTGATGGTCGCCAACGGGGCGCTGACCCTGCAGGTAGCGCGATCGCTACAGCGACTCAATCTGCACTGGGGCCGCGATATCGGCCTGCTCGGTTTTGACGAACTGGAGTGGGCGGCGCTGGCCGGTGTCGGTATCACCACGCTGAAACAGCCCACCTGGCAGATTGGCTACAGTGCGCTGGAACGGCTGATTACGCGCATCGAAGGCAGCGGATTGCCGGTTGCCGAGCAGGTCTTCTCTGGCGAACTTATCGTTCGCGGCTCCAGCCAGCCTCTTAACTGAATTTCAGATTTAACCTTCCGTTTACGTGCTCGCTTCGTGAGCACGATCATAATTTCACAGTTTGCTGCTTTGCTTTGGAACCGGTTCCATTTAGGGTTTTTGTATTCGTTATGGGCAGAACCCTGCCATGGAGTAGAACATGAAACCTGACATCATCGTGGTGACCGCCGCATATGGCCACGCACAGATCGCCGCTCTCGGCGGTCAGCGTGCGCTGCTGCCGATTATCCAGCAGGCGGGCGCAGACGGGGTCGAAATCCGCCGCGAACTGCTTGATGACGCGGCACTGGCCGATCTGCCGGCACTGGCCCGGGCGGTGGCGCAGCATCAGCTGCACAGCAGCTATTCGGTGCCCGATACGCTGTTTTGTGACGGCGGCGAAATCAATCCCCGTATAACCCACTACGTTGAAGAAGCACGCCAGTTAAACGCTCAGCGGCTGAAAGTGGCGCTGGGAGAGTTCACCGGTGCGCTGCCTCGCGAAGCGTTGCAGGCGCTGCTGGCGGATCTGCCGTTTCAGCTGACGGTAGAAAACGACCAGACTGAGCATGGCCGACTGGCTCCGTCAGTCGCCTTTTTCACGGCGGTCAGGGAAGCGGATCTGCCGATCAGCATGACCTTTGATATGGGTAACTGGTGCTGGACCGGTGAGGATGCCGATCAGGCGGCGCAACAGCTGGCTGCGCAGGTGGGCTATGTGCATGTCAAAGCCGCCGTGGCGCACCAGGATAGCTACCGCGCGATTGCGCTGGATGAGGCTGATGACCACTGGCGCACACTGCTGCAACAGTTGCCCGCACAGGCACCGCGCGGTATTGAATTTCCGCTGGAAGGCGACGATCTGACTGCGGTGACACGCCACTACGTGTCGCTGCTGCGTAACGTGTAAGGAGTGAAGATGACCACGCATCACACTATGCATCACAACGGTCCGCTTGATGTTGTCACTATCGGTGAAGCGATGGCGATGTTCATCGCCCGTGAAACCGGCGACCTGGCCGCAGCAGAGACCTTTGTTAAACGCGCGGCGGGCGCTGAACTCAATGTGGCGACCGGCCTGGCTCGTCTTGGCCTGAAAGTGGGCTGGGTCAGTCGTATTGGCGATGACGCTTTTGGCCGGTTTATCTGCCAGCAGCTGGAAAAAGAGGGTATCGACCACGCCCGGGTGACGGTCGATAAGCGCTATCCCACCGGTTTTCAGCTCAAGTCCAAAGTCGATGACGGCTCTGATCCACTGGTGGAATATTTTCGTAAAGGCTCGGCGGCCAGCCATCTGTCGGTCGACGATTTTAACGCGGACTATTTTGGTTCGGCGCGACATCTGCACCTGAGCGGTGTGGCGGCGGCGCTGTCAGAGAGTTCGCTGGAGTTGCTGAAGCACACCGCCAAAGAGATGCGTGCGCGCGGTAAAACTATCTCGTTTGACCCTAACCTGCGGCCGGTACTGTGGCGCAGCGAAGAGGAGATGCGTAAGCAGCTCAATCTGCTGGCGGAGTATGCCGACTGGGTACTGCCGGGCGAAAAAGAGGGGCTGATTCTGACCGGCTATCGTCAGCCAGAAGCGATCGCGGATTTCTATCTCGATAAGGGCGTGAAAGCGGTCGTGATTAAAACCGGTTGTGACGGTGCCTGGTATAAAACGGCGCAGGGCGAGCAGGGCCAGGTTGAGGCGATAAAAGTCGACAACGTGGTGGATACCGTAGGCGCCGGAGACGGCTTTGCCGTTGGCGTCATCAGCGCCCTGCTGGAAGGTCAGTCGCTGCCGCAGGCGATTCGTCGCGGCAACAAAATTGGTTCGATGGCGATTCAGGTCATTGGTGACAGCGAAGGTCTGCCGACGCGTCAGCAACTGGGCGACGTGTAGTTCGCGCCCCTCTACAGTCACAGGAGTTCCCGATGAAAAAGCAGACAATCGCGCCAAAACGCTGGTGGTTCATCATGCCCATCGTGTTTATCACCTACAGCCTGGCGTATCTCGATCGTGCAAATTTTAGCTTCGCCTCTGCTGCCGGGATTAATGACGATCTCGGCATCACCAAAGGCATGTCCTCGCTGCTGGGTGCGCTGTTCTTCCTGGGTTACTTCTTTTTCCAGATCCCGGGTGCAATTTACGCCGAACGCCGCAGCGTCAAGAAACTGATCTTCTGGTGCCTGATCCTGTGGGGCGGCTGTGCCTCACTGACCGGTGTGGTCAGCAACATTCCGATGCTGGCGGCCATTCGCTTTATTCTGGGCGTGGTGGAAGCCGCGGTGATGCCCGCGATGCTGATCTACATCAGCAACTGGTTTACCAGGTCGGAACGTTCACGCGCCAACACCTTCCTGATCCTGGGTAATCCGGTCACGGTGTTGTGGATGTCGGTCGTGTCAGGCTATCTGATCGAATCGTTTGGCTGGCGTGAGATGTTTATCTTCGAAGGGATTCCGGCGGTGGTCTGGGCTATCGCCTGGTGGTTCCTGGTACAGGATAAGCCGGCACAGGCGCGCTGGATGAGCGATGCCGAGAAAGCGGCATTGCAGGCTGAACTACAGAAAGAGCAGGAAAATATTAAAGCGGTGCGCAACTACAGCGAAGCGTTCCGCAACCGCAACGTGATCATTCTCTGCCTGCAATATTTTGCCTGGAGCATCGGCGTCTATGGCTTTGTGCTGTGGCTGCCGTCGATTCTGCGTAACGGCACGCAGATGGGCATGGTAGAAGCGGGCTGGCTCTCCGCGGTGCCTTATCTGGCGGCGACCATTGCGATGGTGGTGGTCTCCTGGGCGTCGGATAAAACCCAGAACCGTAAGCTGTTCGTCTGGCCGCTGCTGCTGGTGGGCGCGCTGGCGTTCCTCGGCTCTTATCTGGTGGGATCGAACAATTTCTGGATGTCCTACACCCTGTTAGTGATTGCCGGTGCCGCGATGTATGCGCCTTACGGGCCGTTCTTCGCCATTATTCCTGAGATGCTGCCACGCAATGTCGCCGGTGGCGCAATGGCGCTGATTAACAGTATGGGTGCGCTGGGGTCGTTTATCGGTTCATGGATTGTCGGCTATCTTAATGGAGCCACCGGCAGCCCGTCCGCGTCCTACATCTTTATGGGATCGGCCCTGCTGGTTTCGGTGTGGCTGACGCTGATTGTGAAACCGGCGCAGAACAAAGCGCCGCCGCTGCAGGGTGCGAAACCCGCCTGAAAGCGTAAACGTTAGCCTCTATTTCTCCGGGCGGCCTGCAAGCCGCCCGCTACTTATTGACCGGGAGCCACCGAATGAAACCCGCTGTAATTCTCTATAAAAAACTGCCCGATGATCTCTATGCTCGCCTGGCTGAACAGTGTGACGTGACGGAAATCAGCGATCTCTCGCCGGAAAGCCAGCAGGAACATGCTGCGGCGTTCCAACAGGCAGAAGGTCTGCTGGGATCGGGCGGTAAAGTGAATGGTGAGCTGCTGGCGAAGATGCCCAATCTGCGCGTCTGCTCCAGCGTCTCTGTAGGCTATGACAATTTTGATGTAGAAGCGCTGAATCAGCGTCACGTGGTGCTGATGCACACGCCCACCGTGCTGACCGAAACCGTGGCGGACACCATGATGGCGCTGGTACTGAGCACCGCGCGTCGGGTGCCGGAACTGGATGCCTGGGTCAAAGCGGGCAACTGGCAGAAGAGCATCGGTCCGGCACAGTTCGGCATCGACGTGCACCATAAAACGCTGGGTATTCTCGGCATGGGACGTATCGGGATGGCGCTGGCGCAGCGCGCCCACTTTGGCTTCGGCATGAAAATCCTCTACAACGCCCGCCGCGAGCATGAAGAGGCGCAGTCGCGCTTTGGCGCACAGCGCTGTGAGCTGGAGGCGCTGCTGAAGCAGAGTGATTTCGTCTGCATCAGTTTGCCGCTGACTGAAGAGACGCACCATCTGATCGGTGCCGCCGAGCTTGAACTGATGAAGCCGGATGCGGTGCTGATCAACGCCGGTCGCGGGCCGGTGGTGGATGAGAATGCGCTGATCGCCGCGTTGCAGGCGGGCAAACTGCATGCCGCCGGGCTGGATGTGTTTGAGCAGGAGCCGGTCTCTGCCGACTCTCCGCTGCTGTCGCTGCCCAATGTGGTGACGCTGCCGCATATCGGTTCTGCCACCCACGAAACCCGCTACGGCATGATGCAGGATGCGGTAGAGAATCTCCTCGCTGCACTCGGTGGAAGCGTCGAGAAAAACTGCGTGAACCCGCAGGCGCTGAAGTAATCCCCTCGCCTTTCCATTGCGCCCGCCCATGGCGGGCGTTATGGTGGACCCCCGATTCGCTATCACAAATATTTAACCGCTATGTCTTTTTCTCAGTTCGGCGACAAATTTACCCAACATTCCGGCATCTCACGTCTGATGGAAGATATGGGCGCGGGCCTGCGAACGCCCGGCACCATCATGCTGGGCGGCGGTAATCCGGCGCAGATCCCGGCCATGAACGACTACTTTCAGCAACTGCTGCAGCAGATGCATGAGGAAGGCAAACTCAGCGAGGCGCTGTGCAATTACGACGGCCCGCGCGGAAAAGCGACGCTGCTGGCGTCGCTGGCCGGGCTGCTGAGCGATCAGCTTGGCTGGCCCATCACCGCACAGAACATTGCGCTGACTAACGGCAGCCAGAGTGCCTTCTTCTATCTGTTTAACCTGTATGCGGGGCGCCGGGCCGATGGCAGCAAAAAGCGGGTGCTGTTCCCGCTGGCGCCTGAGTATCTGGGCTATGCGGATGCCGGCCTGGAAGAGGGGCTGTTTGTGTCGGCGAAGCCGAACATTGAGCTGCTGCCTGAAGGTCAGTTTAAATATCATGTCGATTTTGAGCATCTGCCGATGAATGAAGAGGTCGGGCTGATCTGCGTATCGCGCCCGACCAACCCCACCGGCAACGTGATCACCGATGATGAACTGATGCAGCTCGATGCGCTGGCACAGCAGCATGACGTGCCGCTGCTGATCGACAATGCCTATGGCGTGCCGTTCCCCGGCATCATCTTCAGCGAGGTGCGCCCGCTGTGGAACCCCAACATCATTCTCTGCATGAGTCTGTCGAAGCTCGGCCTGCCGGGTGCGCGTTGCGGCATCATTATCGCTGACGAGAAGACCATCACCGCGCTGAGCAATATGAACGGCATCATCAGTCTGGCGCCCGGCAGTATCGGTCCGGCCATTGCCAATGAGATGATCCGTCGCGGCGATCTGTTGCGGCTCTCCGAAGAGGTGATTAAGCCGTTCTATCAGCAGAAGGTGCAGCAGACCATTGCGATCCTGCGGCGCTATCTGCCGGAAGACCGCTGCCTGATCCACAAGCCGGAAGGGGCGATTTTCCTCTGGCTCTGGTTCCGCGATCTGCCGATCACCACCGAATTGCTTTATCAGCGGCTGAAAGCGCGCGGCGTGCTGATGGTGCCGGGCCACTTCTTCTTCCCGGGACTGGAGCAGGCGTGGCCGCACACCCATCAATGTATGCGGATGAATTACGTGCCGGATGCAGAGAACATTGAGCGGGCGGTGCAGATTCTGGCGGAAGAGGTTGAGAACGCCTGGCGCGACAGCTAATCCTGCGAATCGGTTAACGACAGCTGGCACCACTGTGCCAGCTGCTGAATCGCCTGTTCCACCTCTGCATTCCAGCCAAAACCGGCATTCAGCCGGAAACAGTGATCGTAGCGCTGGTCGGTGGCAAAAATGTGGCCCGGCGCAATGCCGATGCCCGCGTTGCGCGCTTTCAGAAACAGCTCGCGCACGTTCAGCGCCTGTCGGGGCATCTCAACCCACAGCACATAGCCTCCTTCCGGATCGGAAACCCGGGTTCCCGCCGGAAATTCCCGCAGCACCGACTGACGCATTTCACGGATTTGTCGTGCCAGCTCACGCCGCAGCTTACGCAGATGAGCATCATAGCCGCCGCTGCGCAGCAGTTCCGCCACCGCCGCCTGCGACAGCACCGAGGTGCCCATGGTTGAGGTATATTTCAGCGAGGCGATTTTGCGCATGTAGTTGACGCTGTGAACCCAGCCAATACGAATGCCTGGCGCCACGGTTTTAGAGAAGCCGCTGCAGAGAATGGCGTTGGGGCTGAAGGCGCGCATCGGGAAAGGGCGGCGTTCACCGAAGGCAGTATCGCCAAAAATATCATCCTCAATAATCACCACGTCGTTTTCATCCGCCTGCCGCGCAATATAGGCCTTATGCTCGTTGGGAATGCTTTTTCCCAGCGGATTGTTGACGTTGCACAGGGTGAGAAAGACCCGCACCGCCTTGCGCTGAAACAGCCCGGTGAGCTTCGCGACATCGACATACCCTTCCGGCCCGGCTTCCACTTCAATCACTCGTAAATTGAGATTATGCAGCATCTGCAGCAGCACGAAATAGCAGGGTGATTCCACGGCGACCACATCGCCCGGCTGGGTCGTGGCGCGCAGCGACAGCGAGATCGCCTCAATGCAGCCGTTGGTGATCAGAATATCGTCAGCACTGATATTGCAGCCGTAACCCACTGCCCGGCGGGCAATCTCTGTTTTCAGCGGCGCATAGCCGGTGCCCTTCACCGTATTCCCGAGCAGGGCCGGTTTGCTGTAGCCCATCTGACGCATCAGCAGGCCGATGCGCTTGACCGGATAGAGCGCACTGTCGCCGTTGGCCAGATCGAGACGCACCCGGCAGTCTGAGCCAAGCATCGCCAGATGGAGCTCTGTCTGCTCATCAAGCGGCGCGATGGCGCGCGGCTGTTCACTGACGGCGGGCAGCTGACGCGAAGAGGGCCGCTGCGGGGCAACAAAAAAGCCCGATTTGGGGCGGGCAACGGCGTAGCGCTCATCTTCCAGCGTGCGCAGTGTCTTCAGGGCGGTGGTAAGGCTGACATTGTACTGCGTCGCCAGCGTGCGCACCGACGGCAGACGGCTGTCAGGTGCCAGCGAACCGGCATGAATGGCCTGCTTGATCTGTTCTGCGATCTGGCGGTAACGACTGCTCTGACTCTCCTGTTCCCCGATAATATCGGCCATCTGTTCCACCCCATATCGCGCTGATCTGTGCATATTCAACAGAGTACATTCAAAGTACTTTAGGCTGCATCTCTTAATTATTCATAACGCTAAACGGCCCGGCGACCCCGTCAGCCCCGGGCTTCAGACCATAAAGTGATTCTGTTCACCTGAGGAAAACGTGAGAAATGAATAATCTGCCCGCCATGATGAAGGAGATGGAAGCGTATCTGTCACCCGCCATCATTGAGTCTGCTCAGCGCTGCTCTCTTCGCCTGCTGGCAGCGTTGCCGGATCAGCAGCAGCTGGAGAATAACCGTGTGCTGCTCGCCTATGGCGGAGGAAAAGATAGCAGCTACATGGTGGCTTACGTGCGTTACATTCAGGGACTGATCTGGCAGCAGCAGGGCAGCACCTTTCATCTGCGGATCAGCACCAATCGCCATGCGGCGATGAATCAGAGCGTAATGGAGAATATCCACCGCGTTTATCAGTCGCTGGCGATGCATGACGATGAGCGGGTGGAGTGTCTGGTCGTGGATGGCCTGCTGATCCGGCCGTTTGACCGCGACCTGCCGATGCCGGACAGCGTGCGGCAGCAGAACCGCAATGACGTGCTGATGAATGGCCACCGGTTTCGCGCCGACGCGCGCTCGACCTTCTGCAACGCCTGTAATCTCAGCATGGTGAACTCCTTTGGCCTGGCGGCAGACTACAACGGTGGCGTGGATCTGATTGTTACCGGCGACTCGCCACAGGAGCAGGCCGCCTATGTCGCCTGGGCGCGGCACCTCTCACGGCTGTTTGATGCGCCAGTGGCGGACAAAACCCGGGGCTTCAGCGGGTTTCTGCAGACGCTGGATGGCGTGGCAGAGCGCTACTTCAGCGATGTTTATGGCGCCGATCAGCTGACGCCTGCGCACCGCATCACCCACCAGCTGGCGCGCAATCCACTGTTCTTCAACATCTATCAGGACACCGCCTATGAAGCGGGCGCGCACTGGGCACTGCTCAGCGAATTTATGCGCTTCCGTTTTGATGCGCTGATGTTCAGTTTTTCCGAATCCGACTGCGGTAATCCGACGCTGATGGCGCACCTGCGCGGATTGCGGGCAGAAACGCTGCTGCAGCGCCACTATGCCGAAGGGATCCGCGAATATGTGCGCTTTGCGCTGGGACTGATGGTGAAGAAAGATTTTCCGCCCGCGCTAATCGATGAGATGGCAGCACGCTATCAGGATGACGCCGCGATCCAGCGGCAGCGGCAGCGCGCGGCGGACTTCGCCATACAGGCGTTTGACCTCAGCGAAGATCAGCTGATCTGCATGATCTACTCCCCGTTCCTGGCGCAGGGAGAGCAGCTCGGACACTGGCTGATGCAGCAGCAGATTACGCTGGATGAGGCGGCCATCCGCGATCTGCTTGAGCAACGCAGTGAAGATCGCGCGCTGGCACAGCAGTTAACCCGGCTCTCCGGCATGACGCTGACGCAGATGCGGCACTGCTGGCAGAGCAAGCCGGTCAGTTCGCTGCTGGAGGGCAAAAGCGCCGATCCGCTGTCGCGCGTGCTGCGTTTTGATCCCCACAAAGCGGTGATTCAGGTCAATAACGGTGTACTGAATGACATCGTGACAGAAATCATTTCCGGGCGTTAACCCGGTAAGGCGAGGCGATGAAAAAGATTTTTCTGCAAATTGGCGCCACCCGCGACGGGCAAAATCCTTACTGCGCGGTGGCGAAGCGCGACGGCTATTTTACCGTGCTGGCTGAAATGGGTGATTTCGTCGATTACCAGTCGTTAAGCCTGGCTCTGCCGTTTGATCTGATCATTCGCCTCGATCGCCCCGAAAATCCCTGGGAGGTGATGCAGGCCTATCTGCACGCCGGTTTACTGGCGCATCCGCTGGTGGTGCTGGCGGGCTTTGAAGCCTACAACGCCAGCGCCGGACGACTGCGCGAGATGCTGGCCGGACCGGATGCGCCCGCTGCCTTTATTCCGCTGGATAAATATGCGCAGCGTATGGCGCTGAAAAAAGCCTGGCCGCGCTTCCCGCAGCCGGAGTTCCGCTTTTTCGCCTCGCCGCTCAGCATTCTGGATGCCGGACAGGCGCTGATCTATCCCTGCGTCGTGAAGCCGGTGGATGGCGGCGGCGGCCTGGGTATCTGGCTGATTGAGCATGCCGATCAGCTGCATAGCGTAGTGAAACAGCTGGTGCAGACCATGAACTACGGCGGACGCGGCTTCAGCGGCTTTATTGTGGAAAGCGCACTGATTGGCGATGAGTTTTCATTACAGGGCGTAGTGCATCAGGGACATCCCCAGGCGCTGACCTGCTGCCAGAAGGTGATTGAGCAGCACCGGGATGCTGAGGGCTGCGTCAGCTTTTATGAGTCGGGGCATGTGGCGATGGCGGCAGCGGCCCTGCCGGCCTCGTTCAGCAGCCTGATGACCTTCTGTTGTGAAACCTTTGGCTATCGTCAGGGTGCATTTCATATCGATTTTATTGTGGTCAACGGCGTGCCGCATTTCCTGGAGATGGGGTTCCGGCTCTCCGGCATGGGTGTGGCGACGCTGGTGCAGGAGGCGACCGGCATCAACTGGGCGGAAGTCACCTTCCGGCTGGAGGCGGGTGGCGCGTTACCTGTCTTTGCCTTCACCACACCCGGTGCGGTCGGCCAGCTGCGGTTGCGGCAACCGGCGCAGCTGCAGGCTGCCGAACGCTGGATCGATCAGCATCAGCAGGGCGCGTTGTTACCGCCACTCAGATTGCCTGCGTTACAGGTTTCGTCACGCTCATCGCTCTATGCCGACCTGACGCGTCACGCGGGCATTCTGGCCACTTTCAGCCTGACGGCCACAGCGCGTGAGCCGATTATGACCACTTTTCAGCAGGTGATTGCCGCGCAGCCGGTGGCGGCCGGGAGAGATAAAGTATGTGCAGGATGATTCTGGCGCATGGCCGGTTCGACAGCGCAGAGATTCTGGAGGCGGCGCGCGCCATGAGCTGCGGTGAAAGCGCCGAACACGATGGCCCGATCAAATCACACCCTAACGGCTGGGGCTGTCTGTGGCTCGAAGAGGGTGAGATTCGTACCCTGCACGGCACCGGCGCGTTCGCAGAAGCGCTGCCCGGTATCGATGTGGATCGGCTGCGCAGCCGGTTTCTGGCGGTGCATGTGCGGCACGCCACGCTGAGTAAAAATCAGGGACTGGCGTTTTCTCATCCGCTGTGGCGCAACAGCGCCGGACATCAGTGGTACATGATGCATAACGGCTTTCTGCCGACGATTTACCGCCAGCTCGGTCTGGCCGAATCGCGCTTCGATTCAGAAGAGTATCTGCGTTATCTGGTGGATCAGACCACGCCTGCCGATTTCACCCGCGACTATCTGCGCGCAAAGATGGCGCAGGTAGAGCCGGGCGGCAGCGCAGGGAATGCCATTTTCGTCACCCGTGACAAAGCCTGGGCGTGGCAGTGGTATCCGCACGACACGCCCTGGCCCGACTATTTTACGATGCATTTTCAGCAACAGGATGGTTGCACGCTGATCGCCTCTGAACCCGTGGCAATACCAGGCAGCGCTGGCAACTGGCGGCGAATGAACAATCATGAACTCTATGAAATACCGTTTAGGGAGTGATAAACATGGCAATTTTCAATCAGTTCCGCGTGATTAATCCCAACATGTTTGTGGAATCGACCTGGCTGGATGACATCGTTACCGCACGGGTGCCGCTGCTGGTGCTGCGTAATTTCCTGACGCCAGAGGTGCGGGAAGCGGTGGTGACCGACCTGCAGAGCTGCCGGGAAAAGATCCGTGTCTCCCACTATCCCAATGGCGCGCTGACCACGCTCGGCCCCTATCTGGCGCGTCATACTGCGGCTCCCGATAACTACTTTACCGAGCTGCGCGATATCCAGCCGGCGTTGCCGCCCTCGCTGAATACGCTGCGCGAACAGATTTACCGCTGGGTTCAGCATGCGCTGCGGCTAGAAAGTTTACGCATCGCCCACGAACCGGGTTGTGGAGACTATGCCGGTTCTATCGTGCGCTTTCATGCCAATGGCGTCGCGAACCCGCTGCATAACGACAATATCGTGCGCGACGCCGCAGAGACTTCGCTGGTGGTGACGCAAATCCTGCATCAGCTCAGCTGCGTGGTCTGCCTGCAGGAGTGCAACGCGGGTGGGGCACTGCGCATCTACAACAAAAAGTGGTCGCCAGAGGATGAGCAGTTCAAAACCGCCGGGGAGCTGGGTTATCGCAGTGGGGTGATTGAAAACAGCGAGATCTGCGAATTTTCACCACGCAGTGGCGATATCTATCTGTTTAATCCTGCGTTTTATCATGAGATCGATCGGGTCGAAGGCGATACCCGTATCACCATGGGTTTCTTTTTCGGGCTGACCGATAAAAAAATGAAACACGCTATCGCCTGGAGCTAAGCCGGGCTGTGCCAGAACAGGAGAAGGGAATGACGACGTTTGAAAAAATTACTGCGCTGCTGGATCAGCAGCAGGCCAGCTACCGCGTGGTGGAACATGAGGCGATAGGGCAGACCGAACAGATCAGCCAGATACGCGGTAACCTGCTGGGCCAGGCGGCCAAAGCGATGGTGCTGGAGGTCAGCATGCCGGACGGTGCGCCATCGCGTCAGCTGCTGGCGATAGTGCCGGGCGACTGCCGGATCAATTTCAAAAGTGCGGCGCGCGCCATCGGCGGCAAAAAATCCTCTTTTGCCGCACCAGAGCTGGCGCAGGCGCTGACGGGCTGTGTGATGGGCGCGGTACCGCCGTTTAGTTTTGATGACCGGCTGGCGCTGCGGGTGGATACCCGGCTGCAACAGGTCGGAACGTTATGGTTTAACGCGGGCGAGCTGGATAAGTCGATCGCGCTGGCTGTAGATGATTATTTTCGCATCGTGGGTGAAGGCTGCTGTGCCGATATCGCGACCCCGATTGCGGTTACCGCCTGACGGCAGGACAAGGAGTTTCTGATGTCGGTAAAAGATATGCTGTTAGCGCTGTGCGTGGTGGTGGCGTGGGGCGTCAATTTTGTGGTGATCAAGCTGGGGCTGCAGGGTATGCCGCCTTTTTTGCTCGCCGGGCTGCGTTTTACCCTGGTCGCCTTTCCCGCCATTTTCTTTGTGCGTCGCCCGCCGATTCCGCTGCGCTGGCTGGTGGTTTATGGCATGACCATCAGTTTTGGTCAGTTCGCCTTTCTGTTCCTGGCGATCAAGCTCGGCATGCCTGCCGGTCTGGCCTCGCTGGTGCTGCAGGCGCAGGCATTCTTTACCCTGTTGCTGGGCGCGTTGTTGCTGGCGGAGAAGCTGCGCTGGAATCATATCGTCGGGATTATCATCGCTACGCTGGGGATGTTTTTGCTGGCAACGGCAGGCATGGAAGGGCAGACCAGCGCCGGTATTACGCTGACCACCATGATGCTGACGCTGTCGGCGGCGCTCTCATGGGGGCTGGGTAATATCACCAATAAGATTATTATGCGGAACCGCAGCGTGCCGATCATGTCACTGGTGGTCTGGAGTGCGCTGGTGCCGATCGTTCCTTTCTTTGCCTGTTCGCTGCTGTTTGATGGTCAGGCCGCCATCGTTTACAGCCTGCTGCATATCGGCCTGCAGACCGTGCTGGCGCTGTTCTATCTGGCGTTTGTCGCCACCATTGTGGGTTACGCTATCTGGGGGAATCTGCTGAGTCGCTACGAAACCTGGCGCGTCGCGCCGCTGTCGCTGCTGGTGCCGGTGGTGGGGATTATTACCGCCGCGCTGGTGCTGGATGAGCATCTCTCCGGGCAGCAGATGCTGGGTGCGGTGGTGATTATACTGGGGCTGCTGGTCAACGTGTTTGGTGGCGTGCTGGGTCAGCGCTTAGCGATGCGAACGCAGCCGTAAGGGTAAATCTGCCTTCAGATATAAGGGCAAAAAAAACGCCGCTAACGCGGCGTTTTTAATGACTGTTTCAGAACCTCAATATTACTTCAGAATCTCAATACGGCGTGGTTTCGCCTCTTCCGGCACCAGACGTTCAAGATCGATGCTCAGCAGACCATTTTCGAGACGGGCATCGCGCACCACAATGTGGTCGGCGAGCTGGAATTTACGCTCGAAGTTACGCTCGGCGATACCCTGATACAGGTATTTACGCTCGGTCTGCTCTTCAGGATGGGCACCCCGCACGATCAGCACGTTATCGTGCGCCGTGATATCCAGTTCGCTCTGAGCAAAACCGGCCACCGCAATAGTAATGCGATAGTGATTTTCATCGACCAGTTCAACGTTATAGGGAGGATAGCCGCCATTGCTCTGATTCTGATTAGATTCGAGCAGGTTAAACAGGCGATCAAAACCGATAGCAGAGCGATAAAGTGGGGTGAGATCAAAATTACGCATATTAAGACTCCTGAATTTCAGCAAGTTTTGGCAACCTTCCACTACTGGACAGGCTGGATACGGCACCCCACTGTCCCTTGCGGCAACGGTGAGTGCGTCCGTAAACTAAAAATGGGTGCCACAAGACCATTTTCAAGAGGGTGAAATGCAATTTTTTTCGCCAATTTGAGGAAATGGCATACACTCAGGACTACTTTTGCCAGACCCAGACGGACTTCGCCCCAGAGTGTTGACGTTGTCTGGCAAGCAAACTCAGCCAGGCTTATGCCATGACTGAAGGGATGATGATGATGAAATTGATGAAGACCTTACCTCTGGCTGGAGTGGTGTGCTGCGCAATGGCAACAACCGGCTGTTCCAGCGTGATGTCTCACACAGGTGCGAGTCAGGGCTACTATCCAGGCACCCGTGCCAGCGCTGATATGCTGTCCGATGGTGATACCAGCTGGGCGCTGAAGCCGCTGGCGTTAATCGATCTTCCTTTCTCTGCCGTGCTGGATACGCTGCTGCTGCCGTGGGACTACTACCGCAGCGACAAAGATAAATCTCTCGACTCTCCACGTGAACGCATCCTGCAGAGCGAAAGGCTGGCGCATACGCAGGAAAGCCTGGCGCAGGCGCAGCCTATGCCTCCTATGCGGTCACTGCCGCAACCGTAAAGAGTTGCCGCCAGCCATTCACCTCACGCATATAAGCAATCTGTGTACCATCAGGTGACCAGACCACCGCGTCACCTGATGGCGCCTCTTCCGTTCTGCGGGTCAGACGCTGACATGCGCCGCTCTCAACGTCACATCGCATCACGCTGTTATCGCAGATAAAAGCGATCGCCTGGCCGTCAGGATGCCAGCTAAAGGCGGACTGAATGCTGTGGCTGAGTCGGGTGATCTGACGCGGTTCGCCGCCGTTGGGGGAGACCGTCCAGAGCTGGATCACCTCTGCGGCATCCGCCATCAGAAACGCTATCTGGCTGCCATCCGGTGCGGCGCGCAGCCAGTGGCGAGGTTGCAGAGCCACACCACGGCTGTGCGTCAGGCGACGCTGCTGCACGCCAGCCGGTGGCGCAGGTAACTGCTGGCTGCTGCCCTCCAGCGGCATCTCTCCGGCGCGGGCGTAATCCTCCAGCGCATCAGGCAGATCAACAATAAAAACTTCAGGCCGTTTTTCACCCTGCGCCGTCAGCGTGTCGCCAATAAAGGCGATCGCCCAGCGCTGCCAGCTGCCGTCCGGCTTCTGGTAGCCACGCTCACCGACCCAGCACTCCTCACAGGCACGATTAATCTGGTCACTGCCTGGCAGCGGTTCCGCATGCGTCTGGCTCACCAGCAGGCAAAAAAAGGTGCCGTCATATTCGCGCGGATGCTGCTTTTCGGGCGTTACAGCGCAAAGGGGCACCGCGATGCCGACGTTGCGCAGATCGAGCCGGCTATCCAGTTCGTGCATCACGTGGTCATTGTAGGTAAAGCTCAGGCGAGAACCATCGGGACTGAAGACATGTACATGCGAGCCGCCACGCAGCGCGCCAGGGGTAAACGGCGGCGTGATATCGCAGGCATCCAGATTCACCGCTGCACCGTTCTGAACGATCACCCCGCGCCGGTGGTGGAAGTCATACTGCCAGTTGGCATCGGGATGTTCCGGGCCATGAATGCAGACGTAGCGCGGTGGCAGATCGGGACTGACCGTGACGACGCCGACGTGAGCACCATGCCGGGCCTGATAGAGCACCTCCACCTCACCGGTCATCACATTGACCCGCTCAATGGTCTGACTGGTAAACGACGCGCTCGATGGACGAACGTCAAACGCCAGCCACTGGCTGTCGGCAGTCCAGACATTAATATTGGTGAGCTGATGCTGACGGGCAGCAAAGGTGATCTGTTTTTCTGACATGATGAAACCCACGGAGAAAGAGTTGCCAGACAAATTACGCGATTCTGTTTTGCGGTGCAGCATTTTTGCCGGGTTAGGGGATCCGGGCCGAAGCGGCCCGGCAGAGAACAGGCCGTTACAGCACTAACTCTTCGATGGCATGCGCGACGCCATCTTCCATATTGGTTTTGGTGATGAACTGAGCAATTTTCTTAACAGAGTCAATGGCATTCCCCATTGCGACACCCGTTCCTGCGTATTCGATCATCGCCAGGTCATTCTCCTGATCGCCAATCGCCATCACTTCTTCCTGCTTCAGGCCGAGCTTCTCAGCCAGCATTTTGACGCCCTGGCCTTTATTCACCCGACGATCGAGGATTTCGAGGTAATAAGGCGCGCTCTTCAGGATGGTGTAAGTCTGCTGAGCATGCCCGGGCAGGCGGGCAATCGCTGCGTCGAGCAGAGCGGGCCGGTCGATCATCATCAGTTTCGGGAAGCGCATGGCACGATCCATCTCCTCCACCGCGCGGTAGCGCACCGGAATGCCGGTCAGGCTCGCTTCATGGATGGTGTATTCGCTGATGTCTTTGTTAGGGGTATAGAGATGGGTTTTGTCGAATGCCTGGAAATGTACGCCAAGCTCACGCGCCAGGTTCTCAATGAAGAGGTAGTCGTCAAAGGTCAGCGTCACTTCCGCCACGCACTCACCATCTTCGGCCTGATGGACCAGCGCACCGTTGTTGCTGATCGCGTACTGGCCGGGCGTCTGCATATCCAGTTCCATGAGATAGCGCTGGATACCCACAAACGGCCGGCCGGTGGTCAGAACAATCGACACCCCTTGCTGACGGGCGCGATCCAGGGCGGATTTCACCGCCGGTGTGATCTCATGTTGCGGGTTGAGCAGGGTGCCATCCATGTCGATAGCGATCAATTTAATAGCCATAGAGTCCTCGTAGCGTCTGGGTTTTGTTCAATGCTAGCGCGATTCAGCGCACATTGACCAGTTTCATGGCAGGCGAGAACGGCCAGCTGACCACCAGGTTCAGGCGGTAAAGAGATCGCGGTGGATTTTAATCACGGCTTTTCGGATTGTTGCGGGTTCGCCAGGGGCGCAGCAGGGGCGATGGATATCGTGCGGGAAAAAGAGCGCGAACATGCCGGGCATCAGCGTAATCACAGACTCATTCAATATCTTTTGATAAAAAACGACGTCTCGCTGCTGGGCAAAATCTTCGGTGATGTGCTGGTCGGGATGGGCACGGGCCACGCCAATATTTTCGGTGCCTGCCAGCAGATACTGAATATCGATGTAGTTGAAGTGGGACTCCGCTTTGCGTGCGCTGGCCGGTTCGGTCATCATCTCCTGCACCAGACAGAACATTTTGTTGTCGGGCAGGATCTCATATTTGCCGGTTTCCAGCTGGCTGAAATCTGTGCTGGCAATCCAGCTTATCGCCTGATCGACTACCGGATGAAAGGCGTGACGTTCTCTGTCCCAGTCGTGACGATCGCAAACAATCATGGTGTTACTCCCTGTGTGGAATAGTGCGCGGTAAATGCGCAAAGAGGGGCAAGAGTAAGGGAGCTGACCGGGTTAAAACGTGATCGGGATCGCAGCATGCGGGCAGGAAGGCACGCCCTGGCGGGTTTTCCGCCCGGACGGCACAAAAAAAGGCCATCACCTGGGTGATGGCCTTTCATCTCTGATGCCGGTTAAATATCGATATTGGCGGCTTTCAGCGCATTTTCTTCGATGAAGGCACGGCGCGGTTCAACCGCATCGCCCATCAGGGTAGTAAACAGCTGATCAGCGCCAATCGCATCTTTAATGGTGACGCGCAGCATACGACGGCTGTCTGGATCCATGGTGGTTTCCCACAGCTGCTCCGGGTTCATCTCGCCCAGACCTTTGTAGCGCTGGACCGAGAGGCCGCGACGTGACTCTTTAATCAGCCACTCAATCGCCTGTTCGAAGCTTGCCACTGGCTGACGACGCTCGCCACGCTCGATATAAGCATCTTCTTCCAGCAGACCACGCAGCTTGCTGCCCAGGGCGCAGATTTTGCGGTACTCAGGACCCTGAATGAAATCAGCATCCAGCGGATAGTCAGTATCTACACCGTGGGTACGGACGCGCAGTACCGGCTCGAACAGGTTTGATTCGCGGTTTTCACGCACCTGTGCCAGATAGGTGCTGCCATGCGCTTCGCGTTCAGTCAGATAGCTCACCAGACCATTCAGCCAGGTTGTAACCTCTGCTTCGCTGGTCAGGTCGCTCAGCGTGTCGTGATAAATCATCGCACGCAGCATGGCCATCGGATAACGGCGCTCCATACGCTTGATCATCTTCTGAGTGCTGTTGAAGTCAGTGACCAGCGTCTCCAGCGGCTCACCGCCCAGCGCCGGCGCGCTGGCATTGGTGTGCAGCGTCGCGCCATCAAGCGCGATAGCGATCTGGTATTGATCCATCGCTTCATCATCTTTGATGTACTGCTCCTGCTTGCCTTTCTTCACTTTATAGAGTGGCGGCTGGGCGATATAAACGTGGCCGCGCTCAATGATTTCAGGCATCTGACGATAGAAGAAGGTCAGCAGCAGGGTACGGATGTGCGAACCATCGACGTCGGCATCGGTCATGATGATGATGCTGTGATAGCGCAGCTTGTCCGGGTTGTACTCGTCGCGACCAATACCGCAGCCCAGCGCGGTGATCAGCGTGGCCACTTCCTGGGAGGCGAGCATCTTATCGAAACGCGCTTTTTCAACGTTAAGAATCTTACCTTTCAGCGGCAGAATCGCCTGGTTTTTACGGTTACGGCCCTGTTTGGCCGAGCCGCCTGCGGAGTCACCCTCCACCAGGTAGATTTCAGACAGCGCCGGGTCGCGCTCCTGGCAATCCGCCAGTTTGCCTGGCAGACCGGCCAGGTCCAGCGCGCCTTTACGGCGGGTCATTTCACGGGCGCGGCGTGCCGCTTCACGGGCACGGGCGGCGTCGATGATTTTGCCGACTACAATTTTGGCGTCTGAAGGGTTTTCCAGCAGGTATTCAGCCAGCAGTTCATTCATCTGCTGCTCAACCGCTGTTTTCACCTCGGAGGAGACCAGTTTATCTTTGGTCTGCGAGGAGAATTTAGGGTCCGGTACTTTCACCGAAACCACAGCGATCAGACCTTCACGGGCATCATCACCGGTGGCGCTGACTTTGGCCTTCTTGCTGTAACCCTCTTTTTCCATATAGGCATTCAGGGTACGGGTCATCGCTGAACGGAAACCGGCGAGGTGTGTACCGCCGTCGCGCTGTGGGATGTTGTTGGTAAAGCAGTAGATATTTTCCTGGAAGCCGTCGTTCCACTGCAGCGCCACTTCCACACCAATGCCATCTTTCTCGGTAGAGAAATAGAACACGGTAGGGTGAATCGGGGTTTTGTTTTTGTTGAGGTACTCAACAAACGCCCGGATGCCGCCTTCATAGTGGAAGTGATCGCTTTTGCCATCACGCTTATCATCCAGACGAATCGACACGCCGGAGTTCAGGAATGAGAGTTCACGCAGGCGTTTCGCCAGGATGTCATACTCAAAATCGCGCACGTTGGTAAAGGTTTCGTGGCTCGGCCAGAAACGCACACGGGTCCCGGTAATGTCGGTCTCACCCGTCACCGCCAGCGGTGCCTGCGGTACGCCATGGACGTAAATCTGCTGATGCACTTTGCCTTCGCGACGAATGGTCAGCTCCAGCTTCTGCGACAGGGCGTTAACCACGGAGACGCCCACGCCGTGCAGGCCGCCGGAGACTTTATAGGAGTTATCATCGAACTTACCGCCAGCATGCAGCACGGTCATGATCACTTCAGCGGCAGAGATGCCCTCTTCTTCGTGAATACCGGTAGGAATGCCGCGTCCATCATCCTGCACCGATACGGAGTTATCGGCATGGATGGTGACCACAATGTCACTACAGTGACCAGCGAGCGCTTCGTCGATTGCGTTATCCACGACCTCGAATACCATGTGATGCAGACCGGTACCGTCATCGGTATCGCCGATATACATGCCCGGGCGTTTGCGTACCGCATCAAGTCCTTTCAGGACTTTAATACTTGAGGAGTCATAAGAATTCGACATCAACGTTTCTCGCTCATTTTAATCTTCAGGTTGAACCGCTATTTTACCCTGTTCCACGCGGAACATCTTGCCCTTTTCGTCGGTCATGTCGATTACATGTCCGGCAGAAATTGCGCTGACAAACACCTGAGCCTGAGTGGCTTTTAACCGTTCCGCCAACAGGCGTCGGCGGCTCTCATCCAGCTCAGAAGCAAAGTCATCAATGAGGTAAATACAGCGGCGTCCGCTCTGGCTTGTCAGGAACTCGCCCTGTGCCAGACGCAATGCACACATCAGCAGTTTTAACTGCCCGCGTGAGAGTAAATCTTCTACCGGCGTCCCTTCAGCCCGAATACGAAAATCCGCTTTATGGGGGCCGCTGGCGGTATAGGTCAGTGCGCGATCGCGCTCGAAGTTACGTTCCAGCAGTTCGGCGTAGTCGCTCTCTTTGTCCCAGCCACGCTGGAATGAGAAGCGCAGCTCAAATTCCGGCAGAAACTGGCCACAGGTGGCGGTGATTTCCGCTGAAATCGCCGCGCTGTATTCCGCCCGCCACTGGCTGATCTGTTCAGCCAGCGGAACCAGCTCCTGATCCCAGGGACGAATCTGGCTGTAACGTGAGACCTGGCGCAGCGCCGCGTTCCGCTGTTTAAGCAGGCGGCGCATGTTGTTCCAGGCGTTAAAAAAGCCGGGGGTGTTATGAAAGCAGCCCCAGTCGACATAGGCTCTGCGATATTTGGGGCCGCCATTCAGCAAACTAAAGCCTTCAGGGGTGATTAACTGCATCGGCAACAGCTGCGCCAGCTCCGCGACCTTGTGACCATCGCTGCCATCAATGCGCACTTTGCTGTCACCGGCACGGTTTTTGGTCAGCCCGACTGAAATTTCCCGCTCTTTGTTTTCCAGACGCCCATGCAGCACAAACGCCGCCTCGTCGTGACGAATGACGCGTCCCGCCTGCAGGCTGCGAAACGAACGGCCATGCCCCAGAGTATGAATCGCTTCTAAAACGCTGGTTTTACCACTGCCGTTGGCGCCGACCAGGAAATTAAAGCCGGGTGCCAGCTGCAGGTCAGCCTGCTCAATATTACGAAAATCTTTGATAAGAAGGCGGGTTAAAGCCATGAATCAGTCCAGCGTGAAGGGCAATAAAGTTTTGGGCCTGGCGATCCAGGGCGTCAACGGCAAAGCAGGTTTGCCCGATACCTCAGTCACCAGGCCGTCGGCGTCGCCGCCAGTCTGGTTCCGGCCAGCGCGCAGGCCCTGGGAGCATACTGAAGTATGTGACCAGGGGCGAGCACTGCCCGGAATCAGAATGGCAAGTAAGCCAGGCCGATATATTCTACAAGCGCATGGGCATGACGACATAGGCCGCTGCCGGGCTCGCCACATCCTCAATCTGCACGCTCGACACCGAGTCGGTCAGCAGCAGACGGACGTTTTCGCACTTCAGCGCGTTCAGTACATCCAGCACGTAACTGACGTTGAAGCCAATCTCCAGTTCCGTGCCGTTGTAGCTGACATCCAGCATCTCTTCCGCTTCTTCCTGTTCAGGGTTATTGGCGGTGATCTTCAGCTGATTTTCGGTGATATAGAGGCGAACACCGCGGAACTTCTCGTTAGAGAGGATAGCGGCGCGGGCAAAGGCCTGTTTGAGCAGATCGCAGCCCGCTTCCAGCGCTTTGTCGGGATTCTTCGGCAATACGCGACGATAATCGGGGAAACGGCCATCAACCAGCTTAGAGGTAAAGATGTAGTCGCCGACATGCGCACGGATATTGCTGCCGCCAATCTGAACCTGCAGCGGAGTATCGCCGCCATCCAGCAGACGCAGCAGTTCAATCACGCCTTTACGCGGCACAATCACCGAATGACTCGGCAGCGCCTGACCAATTGGCATGGAGCAGACGGCCAGACGGTGACCGTCAGTGGCCACGGTGCGCAGCTCTTCCCCTTCGGTTTCAAACATCATGCCGTTGAGGTAGTAACGCACATCCTGATGCGCCATCGAAAACTGAGTCGCTTCAATCAGCCGTTTCAGCGTTGCCTGCGGCAGGGTAAATTCAACTTCACTCTGCCAGTCGTCAAGATTGGGGAAGTCACTGGCGGGCAGGGTCGACAGCGAAAAACGGCTGCGGCCAGAGCGCACCAGCATGCGATCGCCTTCCAGTGCCAGAGTAATTTCTGCGCCATCCGGCAATCCGCGACAGATATCGAGGAATTTGCGCGCCGGAACGGTGGTGGATCCAGGCTCATGTGCCTGAGTCAGCGCCACGCGTGCGACCATCTCCATTTCCAGATCGGTACCGGTCAGCAACAGCGAACCTTCAGTTACCTGCAGCAGCAGGTTTCCAAGGATCGGTAGCGTCGGACGACCACCCAGGGGACCACTTACTTGTTGCAGCGGCTTCAGCAACTGCTCACGTTCAACAATAAATTTCATAGCGTCAGGAAGATAATGTTCTGATGAGATTAGAGAAATCTTCTTTGATATCGTGGCTCTCTTCACGCAGCTGCTCAATCTTGCGGCAGGCATGAAGCACCGTTGTATGGTCGCGCCCCCCAAAAGCATCGCCAATTTCTGGCAAGCTATGGTTGGTTAACTCTTTCGCCATCGCCATCGCCATCTGGCGCGGACGTGCCACCGAGCGCGAACGGCGCTTGGAAAGCAGATCCGCCACCTTAATTTTGTAGTACTCAGCCACGGTCTTCTGAATATTATCAATGGTGACCAGCTTTTCCTGCAGCGCCAGCAGATCGCGCAGTGCTTCGCGCACGAAGTCGATGGTAATCGCCCGGCCAGTAAAGTTGGCATTGGCGATCACGCGATTCAGCGCGCCTTCCAGCTCACGCACGTTAGAGCGTAACCGCTTGGCAATAAAGAAGGCGACTTCACCAGGCAGACGGATATCGTTCTCATCCGCTTTTTTCATCAGGATCGCCACACGCGTTTCCAGCTCAGGCGGCTCGATCGCCACCGTTAAACCCCAGCCGAAACGTGATTTAAGACGATCTTCCACCCCGTTGATCTCTTTTGGATAGCGATCCGAGGTGAGGATGATCTGCTGATTGCCCTCTAATAAGGCATTAAAGGTGTGGAAGAACTCTTCCTGCGATCGCTCTTTATTAGCAAAGAACTGAATGTCATCGATCAGCAGCGCATCTACCGAACGGTAGTAGCGTTTGAACTCTTCAATCGCATTGTTCTGTAGTGCTTTAACCATGTCCTGCACGAAGCGCTCGGAGTGCATATAAACCACTTTTGCATTGGGTTTTCGGGCAATGATGCCGTTGCCCACCGCATGCAACAGGTGCGTTTTACCGAGACCGGTGCCGCCATACAGAAACAGCGGGTTGTAAGCGCCGCCTGGATTATCCGCCACCTGACGTGCCGCCGCGCGCGCCAGCTGGTTAGATTTACCCTCGACGAAGTTATCGAAGTTATGACGGTTGTTCACATTTGAGCGATAGGTGACGTCGGCCGGAGCCGGGACATTATCCCAGCTGGGACGCATGATCTGCGTCGGGGCCGGACGAATATGGCTCTGTACGGGCATCACGGGCGCGCTGACGCTGGCCATTACAGGCTGGCTGACCGCTGCCGCCTGCTGCTGAACCGGGCGCGTTCCCACTTCAAAACGCAGCGTGGGCACGTTTGGACCGCAGAATTCATTCAGCAGTGCATTGATACTATTAAGGTATTTGTCCCGAACCCAGTCGAGTACGAAGCGATTTGGAGCATACAAGGCAAGCGTATTGTCGTTTAACTCAGCCTGCAGTGGACGGATCCACATGCTGAATTCGGTGGCAGGAAGCTCATCCTGCAAACGGGCAAGACACTGTTGCCAAAGCGTAAGTGACACGGCGGACTCCACTCGTACAAATTCGAAAAGAATAGTAGGCGTTACTCTAAGAAACGTTCATTTTTGACACAGACGCTAAGAAAGCGCCTGCGACCGCTATCAGCGGTTTTCCGTCCTGCAATCACCGGAGGATCGTCAGCGGAAGGGCGGATCATAGCGCAAAGCGAGGCAGAGATCTTCCCTTTCTACACAGTTTTGATCCTTTTTATCCACAGGCCAGAGGCGCGCAAAGAAGTTTACGCCAGTTGCGGGAAAAACCAGCAGGGATCTGGCGCAATCCATTAAAATTTCGGGCGACATCTCATTTTATCCCCAGGATCCGGCCAGCCGATCGCAATAAGATCCCGTGCGATCCTTGCGCTTTAGTGCGGAGCCCGTATAATTCTCCACCCGACATTGAGCCATCAGGCGCAAAGTCGGGACTCTGCGGGCTGTATGCGGGTTTTCAGGCACTATGACACGCGAAGTAAATTGACTCGGGACTGTACAATTATTACAATCCCGCCTCTTTATTAAAGACACATTGAGGCGTAGGTCGATTTTCTGGCCCGAAACGCGTCACCCAGTGAAAATTTTCAAGTTTAGGTAGAAACCGCCATGAAACGCACTTTTCAACCGTCCGTACTGAAGCGCAACCGTTCACACGGTTTCCGTGCTCGTATGGCAACAAAAAATGGTCGTCAGGTTCTGGCACGTCGTCGTGCTAAAGGCCGTTCTCGTCTGACCGTTTCTAAGTAATAAAGCAAGCCCTGATGGGTAAGCTCGCATTTCCCAGGGAGTTACGTTTGTTAACTCCCACTCATTTCACTTTCGTCTTCCAGCAGCCACAACGGGCTGGCACGCCGCAAATTACTATTCTCGGCCGCCTTAACGCGCTGGGGCATCCCCGCATCGGTCTCACCGTCGCTAAAAAACATGTGAAACGCGCTCATGAACGCAACCGGATCAAGCGATTGACCCGCGAAAGCTTTCGTCTGCGTCAACATGAACTGCCGTCGATGGACTTCGTGGTGGTCGCGAAGAAGGGGGTTGCCGATCTGGATAACCGTATGCTGGCGGAAGCGTTGGAGAAATTATGGCGTCGTCACTGTCGCCTGGCGCGCGGCTCCTGATCGTCCTGATACGCGTCTATCAACGCGGCATCAGTCCATTACTGGGACCACACTGTCGGTTTCACCCGACCTGCTCTCATTACGGAATTGAGGCATTACGCAGGTTCGGCCTGATAAAAGGCAGTTGGTTGACATTAAAACGCGTATTAAAATGCCACCCCTTGAACCCGGGTGGTGACGATCCTGTGCCGCCAAAAACCTTTGATACCAGAGAACATTAACGATGGATTCGCAACGCAATCTCTTTCTCATCGCTTTTCTGTTCGTGACCTTTATGATCTGGCAAGCCTGGCAGACGGACCACGCTCCGCAGCCACAGCAGACGCAGACCACACAAGGCACAAACAGCGTAGCGGGTGATACCGCCAGTCAGGGTGTACCGGCCAGCGGTCAGGGCCAGACGATCACCGTTAAGACTGATGTCCTGTCATTGAATATCAACACCCGAGGCGGTGATGTTGAACAAGCACAGCTGCTGACTTTCCCGGACAAACTGGGTTCTAACCAGCCGTTCCAGCTGCTTGAAACAACGCCAGCGTTCCTTTATCAGGCACAGAGTGGTTTGACCGGTCGTAATGGCCCGGATAACCCGAACAACGGCGCGCGTCCGCTGTTCAACGCTGCGCAGGATCACTTCGAGATGGCTGATGGCCAGTCCGAACTGCGTGTGCCGATGACCTACACCGCTGAAAATGGCGTGGTTTACACCAAAACCTTCATCTTCAAGCGTGGCGAATATGCCGTTAATGTCGATTATCATGTCAACAACACCACCCAGCAGCCGCTGGAAGTGTCGCTGTTTGGCCAGCTGAAGCAGACCATCGATCTGCCTAAGCATCGTGATACCGGCAGCAACAACTTTGCTCTGCACACCTTCCGTGGCGCGGCCTACTCCACCAGCGAGTCGAAATATGAGAAGTATAAATTCGACACCATCGCGGATAACGAGAACCTGAACGCCACCACCAGCAATGGCTGGGTTGCGATGCTGCAGCAGTACTTTGCAACGGCATGGGTTCCGCGTACCGAAGGCACCAACACCCTTTACACCAGCAACCTGGGTAATGGCGTGGCGGCGATTGGCTATAAATCTGCACCGGTCACCATTGCCGCGGGCGCACAGCAGAATCTGGGTGCAACGCTGTGGGTCGGCCCGGAAATTCAGGACAAGATGGCAGCGATTGCGCCGCACCTTGATCTGACCGTGGATTACGGCTGGTTGTGGTTTATCTCTCAGCCGCTGTTCAAACTGCTGAAATTTATTCACAGCTTCATCGGTAACTGGGGCTTCTCCATTATCGTGATCACCTTCATCGTGCGCGGCATCATGTACCCGCTGACCAAAGCGCAGTACACCTCGATGGCGAAGATGCGCATGCTGCAGCCGAAAATTCAGGCGATGCGTGAGCGTCTGGGTGATGACAAGCAGAAGCAGAGCCAGGAAATGATGGCGCTGTATAAAGCAGAGAAAGTGAATCCGCTGGGTGGCTGTCTGCCGCTGGTGATTCAGATGCCAATCTTCCTGGCGCTCTACTACATGCTGTCAGGCTCGGTTGAACTGCGTCATGCGCCATTTATTCTGTGGATCCATGACCTGTCAGCGCAGGACCCGTACTACATCCTGCCGATTCTGATGGGCATCACCATGTTCTTCATTCAGAAGATGTCACCGACCACCGTGACCGATCCGATGCAGCAGAAGATCATGACGTACATGCCGGTGATTTTCACCGTGTTCTTCCTGTGGTTCCCGTCAGGTCTGGTGCTGTACTACATCGTCAGCAACCTGGTCACCATTCTCCAGCAGCAGCTGATTTATCGCGGCCTGGAAAAACGTGGTCTGCATAGCCGCGACAAGAAGAAAGCGTAAGCGATCCAGAGCGGGAGTAATCCCGCCCTAAAATAGTCTATTCTCAGGCGGTCAAAGCGACCGCCTGTGTTTTTTGTAGCGAGAGAAAATTTATGAGCCACAGCGATACCATTGTTGCCCAGGCGACGCCGCCCGGACGCGGCGGCGTAGGCATTCTGCGCGTCTCTGGCGCGCAGGCGGCAGAGGTCGCCCGCCAGCTGCTGGGCAAACTGCCTAAGCCGCGTTACGCCGATTATCTGCCGTTCACCGATAGCGATGGCCGCGTGCTGGATCAGGGCATTGCGCTGTGGTTTCCCGGTCCTAACTCCTTTACCGGTGAAGATGTGCTGGAGCTGCAGGGCCACGGCGGCCCGGTGATCCTCGACCTGCTGCTGAAGCGCATCGTGGCGCTGCCTGGCGTGCGTATCGCTCAGCCGGGTGAGTTTTCAGAGCGTGCGTTTCTGAATGACAAGCTCGATCTGGCGCAGGCCGAAGCGATTGCTGACCTGATTGATGCCAGCTCTGAGCAGGCGGCGCGTTCGGCCGTGAACTCCCTGCAGGGCGTCTTCTCCACCCGTATCAATCATCTTGTGGAAGCACTCACTCACCTGCGGATCTATGTCGAAGCCGCTATCGACTTCCCGGATGAGGAGATCGATTTCCTCTCTGACGGCAGAATCGAAGCGCAGCTGAATACGGTGATCGGCGATCTGGATGCCGTCCGTGCCGAAGCGCGTCAGGGCAGCCTGCTGCGTGAAGGGATGAAAGTGGTGATTGCGGGCCGGCCTAATGCGGGCAAATCGAGCCTGCTGAATGCGCTGGCAGGCCGTGACGCCGCCATCGTCACGGACATCGCAGGCACCACCCGTGACGTACTGCGTGAGCATATTCATATTGATGGCATGCCGCTGCATATCATCGACACCGCCGGTCTGCGTGAAGCCAGCGACGAAGTGGAGCGCATCGGGATTGAGCGCGCCTGGCAGGAGATCGAACAGGCTGATCGCGTGCTGTTTATGGTGGACGGCACGACGACCGATGCCACCGAAGCGGCGGCTATCTGGCCCGATTTCGTCTCTCGTCTGCCGCCCGAACTGCCGATTACCGTGGTCCGCAACAAGGCGGATGTCACCGGGGAGTCTCTCGGTCTGACAGAAGTAAATGGTCACTCACTGATTCGCCTGTCGGCACGCACCAGCGCGGGCGTGGACGAGCTGCGCGATCACCTGAAGCAGAGCATGGGCTTCGCCGGCAATATGGAAGGCGGCTTCCTGGCGCGTCGCCGTCATCTGCAGGCGCTGGAGCTGGCGGCAACGCACTTACAGCAGGGTAAAGCGCAGCTGCTCGGTGCCTGGGCCGGTGAGCTACTGGCGGAAGAGTTACGTCTTGCCCAGCAGGCGTTAAGCGAGATCACCGGCGAGTTCACTTCTGACGATCTGCTGGGGCGCATCTTCTCCAGCTTCTGTATCGGTAAATAACCTTGCTGGCCTGATAGCGTCCTGCTGTCAGGCCAGATTTCCTGCCACGCTTCCTCCCTGTTATTCCCGCCTCTGCGTTGATTCTTGCTGATATGTTATTTTGCGGCGGCACGGCATTGCCGTATAACGGTTGAAGCGCCGATCTGACGTGCGGCGACGGATTGCGGTGAATAATCCCCGCCTTATCCCGCCGCGCCGGACCGGACGCAAACCCACTACGTGAACACCGTTGGGCGAACTTTTTCGCCTGAAACAGGAGAGTTGCATGAGTACACCGCTCGACACTGCCGCACTGGACACGCTGTTTAATGACGCCCGCACCCATAGTTACTGGCAGGCTAAGCCCGTCGATAACGCCCTGCTGGAGCAGCTCTATGCTTTAACGGCACTCGGCCCAACCTCGGCGAACTGCTCGCCTGCGCGATTTGTTTTCGTGACCTCGGCGGAAGGCAAAGAGAAGCTGAAACCGGCACTCTCTTCCGGCAATCTGGAAAAAACCATGAGCGCGCCGGTCACGGTGATTGTGGCCTGGGACCGCGAGTTCTATGAGCAGCTGCCCGCCCTGTTCCCGCATGCTGATGCGCGCAGCTGGTTTACCGGCAGTCCCGAGGCGGCAAAAGAGACCGCTTTCCGTAACAGCAGCCTGCAGGCGGGCTACCTGATTCTGGCGGCGCGTTCGCTGGGTCTGGATGCCGGTCCGATGTCCGGGTTTGATCCGGCCAAAGTCAATGACGCCTTTTTCCCCGACGGTCAGTATCAGGTTAACCTGCTGATTAACCTCGGCTACGGTGATGCATCAAAACTGCATCCGCGCCTGCCGCGACTGAGCTTTGAGCAGGCGAGCCGTTTCGCCTGATGCTGCCCGCGTCGCGAGTCGAATCGCGACGCGGATGACCTTATAAACAGCGTGTCACAGCGGCGCAGCATTTTCTGCAGGCGTCCCCTGATGAAACACCATTCGCCAGTTCTGACCCTCGCACAGCCAGTGTGAGGCGCGCAGTGCGGCCCGACTGCCATCGGCATCACAGCTCTGGTAGTGCAGTATCAGACTCCTCTCGCCCGTGCTCACCAGCTGAAAGTTACTACTAAGCATATCGGGCATCGCATCTTCTTTTATCAGCGCCGCGATGGTCTGCGCGCGAGTCACAAAGCGTCCTGAACGGGTTATCTCACAAAAGTCAGGATGGAGTATCTGCTCCAGCCACGCCAGTTCCCGTCGCCTGGCACTGTGCAGGCTGCGCTCTCGTTTCACCATTTCGTCCAGCAACATGGCTGACCCTCCTGTTATTCTGTGCTGACAGGCAGCGGCAATAATTCCTTTAAGCTGTTGAAGATGGGCATCGTGACGCTTCTGTCCGGTTAGCTCTCCCTCGCGACTCTGCTCATCCTATTCCGAATTTACCCCAATCTGTGCGTTGCCAGGTGCATTAAGGTAAGAAAATTCCTACAATGCTTCTGATGATTATCTGACCATTTTCACGGAGCGACAGATGGCTGGTCATTTTGTACGCTGGACGGGCGATCCCGGCTTCCCGGCTAATGATTTACGCATTCCCCAGGCTATCACCGACACGGCACAGCAGTTTGCTGACAAACGCCGTGGGCGATTTCTTGCCGCCCGTACCCTGCTGGCACAATTGATGCTACGGGTTTATGGCATTGGTGAGCTGCCGCGCCTGCTTATCCAGAGCAACGGACGCCCCGTTTTTGCTGACAGCGATCTGCCCGATTTCAGCATCGCCTATGCGGGTAATACGGTGGGTGTGCTGCTGGCCGAAGAGGGTGGACGTGCCGGTCTGGATATGGAGATTGTGCATGCCAGAAGCCGTCAGACTCAGGAGCAGCTGATTCAGGGATTAACCTCGGGCGAGATCGCCTGGATCAATGCCCAGCAGGATGCCATGGAGGCGGTGACGCAGATCTGGACATTACGCCAGAGCATTCTCAAGCTGACGGGAGAGGGCGATCGGGGACTGGATTCGCTGCGCCTGTTGCCCGGTGCGGGTCGGCTGCGATCTTCACTCTATCCCGATATTCAGGTGGTGTGCGATGCGGAGCCCATGCTGGTCTGGTCGTGTGCGCTGTCGTCTGCGACTCAGCGTCTGCATCTGTGGGAGATGGATAACGCCTTTCAGTGGCACGCATTACGCGAAATAGAGATGGGTAAGCCCAACATCGGGCCTCATGCTCTGCGGCTGACCAGCCTGCCCAGCGAGCGCAGCCTGCATCCTGAAATGTAAAAAGCCGCAACCCGGAGGTTGCGGCCCTGAATGCGCTTAGTGCGCGTCTACAAAAACAATCTTCAGCACAAACAGCAGAGCAACAATCACTACGCAGGGGCTGATTTCACGCCAGCGGCCAGTACCCAGCTTCATGACGCAGTAAGCGATGAATCCCAGCGCAATGCCTTCGGTGATGGAAAAGCTGAAGGGCATCATGGCGGCGGTCACAAACGCCGGAACGGCTTCGGTCAAATCATCCCAGCGTACGCGCGACAGGCTGGCGGTCATTAACACCCCAACGTAAATCAGCGCGCCCGCAGCGGCGTAGGACGGCACCATCGCGGCCAGCGGTGACAGGAAGGTCACCAGCAGGAACAGCAGGCCGGTGACCACGGCCATCAGGCCGGTACGGCCACCAATCGCCACGCCCGAGGTGCTTTCGATATAGGCGGTCACGGATGAGGTGCCCGCCAGCGCGCCACTCACTGAACTGATGCTGTCGACATAGAGCGCCTGCTGCATGCGCGGGAAAGTGCCGGTTTCATCGGTCAGTCCCGCTTTGTCGGTGACACCGATCAGCGTGCCGGAGGAGTCGAACAGATTGACCAGCATAAAGGAGAAGATCACGCCCGCCATGCCGATGTTGAATGCGCCTTTGATATCTACCTGGCCAACCACAGAAGTAATGGAAGGCGGCGCAGAAAACAGGCCGACAAACTTCACGTCGCCCAGCATCCAGCCGATAGCGGTGGTAACCACCATCGAGATCAGCACTGCCGCGTGGATATTGCGTGATGCCAGAATAGCGATGATAAAGAAGCCCAGCGCGCCCAGCAGTACGCTGTGCGAGGTCAGGTTCCCCACGGCCACCAGGGTATCGGGATTCGGCACGATAATACCGGCATTCTTCAGCCCCATCATGGCGATAAACAGGCCGATACCGGCGGTAATGCCGACGCGCAGGCTCAGCGGGATATTGGCAATCATCCAGTAGCGAACCCGCAGCAGCGTCAGGATCAGCAGGCCGACCGCACCCCAGAAGATCGCGCCCATACCCACCTGCCACGAATAGCCCATCGCGCCAACCACCACAAAGGCGAAAAAGGCGTTCAGCCCCATTGCGGGCGCCAGCGCCACCGGCAGATTGGCAAACAGTCCCATCAGAATGCTGCCAAAGGCGGCAATCAGACAGGTGGTCACAAACACCGCCTGGGTATCCATGCCGGCGACGCCGAGGATCTGCGGATTGACGAAGACGATGTAGACCATCGTCAGAAAGGTGGTGATACCCGCGATCACTTCGGTGCGCACCGTGGTGCCATGTTCCTGCAGCCTGAAGATGCGCTGCAAAACGCCTTGCTTGCTCATGCCATCCATCCAGAAGAAAAAATCATCGGCGCGTATCCTGGCGATTTTACCGGGGCAATACAATGATTTTTCGCAACCGATTGCCAGTCTCGCAATCTGCGCTGAGTGCGGTAGAGTGTGGAGCACACCCCTGAATCGAAGGATAGAGTCTGATGTCAGTAGAATGCGTCTTTTTTGATTGCGATGGCACGCTGGTGGACAGTGAGTTGCTCTGTACCCAGGCCTACGTCAACACCTTTGCCCGTTACGGCCTGGAACTGTCGCTGCAGCAGATGTTTGAGAAGTATAAGGGCGTCAAACTCTACGACATTATTCGTGACGTCGGCGACGCGCATCAGGTGACGCTGCCGATGGAAGAGGTGGAGACTGCTTATCGCGCAGAGGTCGCGCGGCTGTTTGATCAGCAACTGAAGCCCATCCCGGGCGCGAAAGCGCTGGTTGAGCAGATCAAGGTGCCGATGTGCGTGGTATCAAACGGGACGGTAAAAAAGATGCAGCACTCGCTGGGCTTAACCGGCATGCTGCCGCTGTTTGCGGAGCACCTTTACAGCGGCTATGACATTCTGCACTGGAAGCCCGATCCGGAACTGATGTACCACGCGGCGGAACAGATGCAGGTGCCGATTGAGCGCTGCATTCTGGTGGATGACTCCGAAGCGGGCGCCCGCGCCGGTATCGCCGCTGGCATTCCGGTCTACTACTACTGCGCTGACCCACACAACCCTGAACTGGATCACCCGCTGGTGACGCGCTTCGACGATATGGCGCAACTGCCTGCGCTGTGGCGCGCCCGTGGCTGGGATCTGGTGTAGCAGCGCGGGCCAGCATGACACACACCGTCTGGTTTTTAACCCTGCCCGGCGTGATGGCGCTGGATCTCACCGGCCCGGCCGAGACGCTGAAGCTGGCGGGCGAGCACTTTATGCTGCGCTACATCGGCCCGCAGCCGGAGGTGGTCTGCTCCACCGGCATGACCATTGGCGGCATCGAACCGTTACCGGAACAGTTGCCCGCCGGGAGTCTGCTGGTGGTGCCTGGCGTCTATGACTCGCAGGTCTGTTACGCCACGCCGCAGGCCGGAGAGGCTCGCGAGTGGCTGATGCGCCAGCACGGCGCGCTGCGCGCGCAGACCTTTATGCTGGTCTGCGTCTGCTCGGGTGCGCTGCTGGCGGCGCAGGCAGGCATGCTGGATGACGTGGTCTGCACCACTCATCATGATGTGATTGCCCGCCTGAAAGCCGCAGCCCCGCGCGCACGGGTGCAGGAGAACCGGGTGTTTGTCGGGCATGAGAATATCTGGACCAGCGCAGGCATCACGGCGGGAATCGATCTGGCGCTGCATCTGATTAATCAGCTCTGTGATACGCAAACCGCGCTGGCGGTAGCGCGGGAGATGGTGGTCTGGTTCCGCCGTGCCGGTGACGATCCGCAACTTTCGCCGTGGCTGCGTTACCGCAACCACATGCATCCGGCCATTCATCGGGCGCAGGATCTGATGATTGCCCATCCTGAGCACGGCTGGACCCTGACCGAGCTGGCTGGACGCACGCATGTCAGCAGCCGCCATCTGGCGCGGCTGTTTCGCCAGCAACTGGGGATTAGCGTGCGTGAATACCATGAGCAGTTGCGGGTTGGCGTGGCACGCCAGCGTCAGCAGCAGGGTGAATCTGCCGAAAAAGCGGCGCTGGCGGCGGGGTTTTCATCGGCGCGCCAGCTACGGCGCGCCCGCCAGCGTGAAGCCAATCAGCTGACAAAGTGACGGGTATCGACGCGTTTCAATGCCATACCCAGCAGCAGGCTGCCGCCCAGCGTCAGCCCGAACACCCAGGGCAGGTCGAGCCACGGACGCGACATATCATCGTAATGATGTGTACGCAGGTAGTGAATGAACAGCGCATGAAAGCCGTAGATCGGCAGTGAATAGCGCGCAATCACCGTTAAACCCGGCAGCGTGCGCTGGTTCAGGCTGTTTTTAAACACGATGAGCAGGCTGATCGCGGCGATAAACACCAACGGTCCGCAGTAGAGATACCAGGTGTCATTAAACGCCCCGTTGACGATCAGCGCCTGTTTCGTCCCCAATGTAATGCCAATCACACAGGCGATAAACAGCCCGGCAGCCAGCGGCGTCAGGCCGCGCCGGGTCGTCTCCATCGTGCCGATAGCCCGTCCCAGCAGCGCATAGAGCAGGTAGTAGATACTGTCACCGCTGACATAGAGATTAACCGGCAGAAAGTGAAACGGCCCCAGCGACTGGCTGACCGTATTGGGATTGGCGAGCACCGCCAGCACCAGCACCAGCAGCGCCACGTAGCGCGCCTGCACGGTTTTTACCTGGATCAGGGGCGACAGCAGATAGATGCCGATCAGCGCAAAGAAGAACCACAGGTGATAAAACACCGGCTTCTGCAGCATCTTCAGGATTGATCGCCCTTCGCTGATAGGGGTCAGCCAGGTGATATAGGCCAGCGATACCGCGCTGTAGAACAGCAGACAGAGCACCAGCCGGAGCATATGGCGCGGCTGGGCGCTGCGTTCGCCGAAAAACAGATAGCCGGAGATCATAAAGAACAGCGGAACACAGACGCGTGATGCTGAGTTCAGCAGATTAGCCGCATCCCAGGTGATGCCAGTCACCGCCATCGGCCCGGTGATATACCAGGTGGTGGTATGAATCACGATCACCATCAGACAGGCAACCGCGCGTAAATTATCGATCCAGTAAATCTTCTGCGGCATGGCATCCTCTTGCGCATCGCGTCCGTGCGCAAAAGGGTAGCCAAATGCGACCAGAGCAACAACTGCTGCCAGCAGGATTCGGAGCCATCTGTATGCCAGCGCCCTGAATCACCGCGAAAACGCGCCGGTAGCGCCTGGGATTTACGGCTGCACATCGCGCGGTCAAAGGGTATACTGTCGGCCTCTTTTTTTAATCTAACCGAAGCGCGTGCACACTCAACATGCAAAAGTTTGATACCAAAACCTTTCAGGGGCTGATCCTGACCTTGCAGGATTACTGGGCGCGTCAGGGCTGCACCATTGTCCAACCGCTGGACATGGAAGTGGGCGCTGGCACTTCACACCCGATGACCTGCCTGCGCGCACTCGGCCCGGAGCCGATCGCCGCCGCTTACGTGCAGCCATCACGCCGTCCTACCGATGGCCGCTACGGTGAAAACCCGAACCGCCTGCAACACTACTACCAGTTCCAGGTGATCATCAAACCCTCACCGGACAACATTCAGGAGCTCTATCTTGGCTCGCTGAAAGAGCTGGGTATGGACCCGACGGTGCATGACATTCGCTTCGTGGAAGATAACTGGGAAAACCCGACGCTGGGTGCCTGGGGACTCGGCTGGGAAGTGTGGCTCAACGGCATGGAAGTGACGCAGTTCACCTACTTCCAGCAGGTTGGCGGCATGGAGTGTAAGCCGGTGACCGGCGAGATCACCTACGGTCTGGAGCGTCTGGCGATGTACATCCAGGGCGTCGACAGCGTTTACGATCTGGTGTGGAGCGACGGTCCGCTGGGCAAAACCACCTACGGCGACGTGTTCCATCAGAACGAAGTGGAGCAATCCACCTATAACTTCGAATACGCCGACGTTGATTTCCTCTTTACCTGCTTCGAGCAGTATGAGAAAGAGGCGCAGCATCTGCTGGCGCTGGAAAAACCGCTGCCACTGCCCGCCTACGAACGCATTCTTAAAGCGGCACACAGCTTCAACCTGCTGGATGCCCGCAAAGCGATCTCGGTAACAGAGCGTCAGCGCTATATTCTGCGCATTCGTACCCTGACCAAAGCCGTGGCTGAAGCTTACTACGCCTCTCGCGAGGCAATGGGCTTCCCGATGTGCAATAACAAAAAGTAAGAGGCAGCCATGACTGAACAAACCTTCCTGGTGGAGATCGGCACCGAAGAGCTGCCACCAAAAGCCCTGCGCAGCCTGGCAGAAGCCTTTGCCGCGCAGGTCACTGCTGAACTGGATGCCGCTAACCTGAGCCACGGCGAGGTCAGCTGGTTTGCTGCGCCGCGTCGTCTGGCGCTGAAAGTCGCCAACCTGAGCGCCTCACAACCCGATCGGGAAGTAGAGAAGCGCGGACCGGCGGTCGCTGCGGCGTTTGACGCTGACGGCAACGCGACCAAAGCCGCTGAAGGCTGGGCGCGTGGCAACGGCATTACCGTCGATCAGGCTGAACGTCTCGCCACCGATAAAGGCGAATGGCTGGTTTATCGCGCTCAGGTCAAAGGCGAAGCGGCCCAGGCGCTGCTGCCCGCAATGATCGCTACCGCGCTCAGCAAGCTGCCGGTGCCAAAACTGATGCGCTGGGGCAACAGCGATGTGCAGTTCGTTCGTCCGGTTCACACCGTGACGATGCTGCTGGGCGATGAGCTGATCCCAGGCACCATTCTGGGCATCGCGTCAGACCGGATTATTCGTGGTCACCGCTTTATGGGTGAAAGCGAAATCACGCTCGACAACGCCGATCAGTACCCTGATGTGCTGGAAAAACGCGGCCAGGTCATTGCCGACTATCAGGTCCGCAAAGCGATGATTAAAGCCGATGCTGAAGCAGCAGCACGCCGTTTAGGCGGCAACGCTGATATCAGCGACAGCCTGCTGGAAGAGGTGACATCGCTGGTGGAGTGGCCGGTGGTCCTGACCGCGACCTTTGAAGAGAAATTCCTCAAGGTACCTGCGGAAGCGCTGGTCTACACCATGAAAGGCGATCAGAAGTATTTCCCGGTGTATGACAATGACGGCAACCTGATGCCGAACTTCATTTTCGTCACCAACATCGAATCCAGCGATCCGCGTCAGATTATCTCCGGCAACGAGAAGGTGGTACGTCCACGCCTGGCCGATGCGGAGTTCTTCTTTAATACCGACCGCAAAAAGCGTCTGGAAGATCACCTGCCGCGTCTGGAGACGGTGCTGTTCCAGAAAGAGCTGGGCACGCTGCGCGATAAAACCGATCGCATTCAGGCCCTCGCGGGCTGGATTGCCGGTGAAATTGGCGCAGATGTGAATCACGCCACCCGCGCGGGCCTGCTGTCGAAGTGTGACCTGATGACCAACATGGTCTTCGAGTTCACCGACACCCAGGGCGTGATGGGCATGCACTATGCGCGTCACGACGGCGAAGCCGAAGATGTGGCGGTGGCGCTGAATGAGCAGTATCAGCCGCGCTTTGCCGGTGACGATCTGCCGTCCAGCCCTGTCGCCTGTGCACTGGCGATTGCCGATAAAATGGATACGCTGGCCGGTATTTTCGGCATTGGTCAGCATCCAAAAGGCGACAAAGACCCGTTCGCACTGCGTCGTGCGGCGCTGGGCGTGCTGCGCATCATCGTTGAGAAGAACCTGCCGCTCGATCTGCAGACTCTGACCGAAGAAGCGGTGCGCCTGTATGGCAGCAAGCTGAGCAACGCCCGCGTGGTGGATGATGTGATCGACTTTATGCTGGGTCGCTTCCGCGCCTGGTATCAGGAAGAGGGTCACAGCATCGACACGCTGCAGGCGGTTCTGGCGCGTCGTCCGACCCGTCCGGCTGACTTTGATGCACGCATGAAAGCGGTGTCGCACTTCCGTACGCTGGAAGCAGCCGCAGCACTGGCGGCGGCGAACAAGCGCGTCTCTAACATTCTGGCAAAATCGACTGAAACGCTGAATGAGAGCGTGCAGGCGTCGCTGCTGAAAGAGAATGAAGAGATCCAGCTGGCGACCTTTGTCACTGCGCTGAGCAGCAAGCTGCAGCCTTACTTCGCTGAAGGCCGCTATCAGGATGCGCTGGTCGAACTGGCACAGCTGCGTACTGCGGTAGACAACTTCTTCGATAAAGTGATGGTTAACGCCGACGATCAGGCGGTGCGGGTTAATCGCCTGACGCTGCTGTCAAAACTGCGTGAGCTGTTCCTGCAGGTCGCGGATATCTCACTGCTACAGTAATGCTATTTGTTGTGCGAAAAAGGGACGAGCAATCGTCCCTTTTTTTATGGGATTTTTTTGGCCTGATGTCTTCGACTCATACCTGAGTCTGACCGCTATAGCGGCCATTTTTTAGGGTGCAAATGAATACGCTAAAGTGCTCAAACTGCCATTGCCGGTCATCAGGAATCGGCTGTTGTGATGCGCCAGGTTATAAATATTATGTCTATATATCAAAAGGTTAATTGTTAATTTTTCTCCTGTCATACTCTAAGGATTTTTCATCAATCCGGTGGTTAAGAAACCGCCCTAAAAATAGCCAGCCCTCTTGTTTTTCCCCTCACCTGATGGATAATTCGCCAGAATTTACACCCGGTTACATTTAGTGAAGTGGAATTTTCATGAAAAGGATTTGTTTATCACTCTGGCATCCGCCAGTGCGTCTGCTCACCATGGTGGCAGGCGCGCTGCTCTGCTCTGCTTCCCCGCTGATGGCAGCCCCGCCAGCCGATAATCCCCGCGAAGAAGGCCAGGCGATTGATGCCCGCGAGCAACTGCGTCAGCAGACGCGCGAGCGCGTGCTGCAACAGCAGAATGCGCCGCAGGCGAATGAACATCTTCCCCGTCCTGATAGTCGTCTGCCCGGTTATCCTGCCAGTGAGCAGCCCTGCTTTACCATCAATCAGATCGTCCTGACTGGCGATGAAGCCAGCCGTTTTCAGTGGGCGCTCGACGCCGCCGCGGATGCCACCGGCCGCTGCCTGGGCGGACAGGGCATCGTGCTGGTCATTAACAAAGTGCAGAATGCAATTCTCGCCAAAGGCTATGTCACCACCCGCGTCATGGCACAGGAGCAGGATCTGACTAAAGGCGTATTAACGCTGACGTTACAGCCGGGCCGTATCAGCAGGATCCGTTTTGATGAACCGGTTTCCTGGCGTGGACGGCTGTGGAATGCGATTCCGGCGGCGTCGGGCGAGATATTAAATCTGCGGGATATTGAGCAGGGGCTGGAAAACTTCAAGCGGGTGCCCAGTGCCAGTGCCGACATTAAAATCGTGCCGGGCGAGCAGGAAGCCACCAGCGATCTGCAGGTCAACTGGCGCGAAGGCAGACCGATGCGGCTCAGTCTGGGACTGGATGACAGCGGCTCCAGAAGTACCGGGCGCTACCTCGGTTCCGCCACCCTCGCAGTGGATGCGCCCTTTGCGCAGAACGATCTGTTTTACGCCAATATTGGCAAAAATCTGTTTGAGCATGGGCCGTTCGGTAACCGCTCGCACACCCTGAATTACTTTTTCCCGATAGGCTACTGGGCCGTTTCCGCCAACTACAACGACTACACCTATCACCAGAACATCCCCAATGCCAATGAGGTGCTGCGCTACAGCGGCAAGAGCGATAATTTCCAGCTCACGGTCTCCCGGGTGCTCTACCGCGATCAGTCGAACAAAACCACGCTTAATCTGCTTGGCTACCGCAAACATTCCACCAACGCCGTCAACGATATCGACATTGTGCAGCAAAAGCGGCGCACCGCGGGCTGGGAACTGGGCCTGAATCAGCATAGCTATCTGGGCAGCAGCACGCTGGACGCCAGTATCGCCTGGCGGCGCGGTACTGGTGCGTTTAATGCGCTTCCTGCACCAGAAGAGTCGCGTCATCAGGGCAGCGCGCGTACCGGCATATTGCTGGGCGACCTCGGCATCAACCATCCTTTCGCTGTGGGCGAGCAGCCCTGGCGGGTCTACAGCAGTGTGCGGGGCCAATGGAGTCCGAATGCCCTGACGCCACAGGAGCGCATGGCGATTGCCGGCCGTTATACGGTACGCGGCTTCGACGGTGAACAGATGTTGTCGGGGGAAAAAGGACTGCTGTGGCGCAACGAAATTGGCTGGAATCTTTTCTCGCGCGGACATGAGCTCTATCTGGCTGCCGATTATGGCCGGGTAAGCGGACCTGCGACTCGCGACCTGGTCGGACATCAACTGGCAGGCAGTGCAATAGGCGTACGCGGCGCGCTCTGGGGGCGCTTCAGCTACGACCTGTTTGCGGGCATTCCGCTCTATAAACCCGCGGGATTTCATACATCAGGCGCGACGGCGGGTTTCAGCGTTAACCTGGAAATCTGACCACCAAAGCGGGCGATCCCGCTATCTGAACTGAGTGACTTTCACATGGATGTGACCCATGAATAAACATTGCTATCGCATTATCTTCAGCCGCACCCATGGGGAACTCCGGGTGGTGTCAGAACTTGCCCGCAGTTGCAGCACGGAGCCCGGTCAGAGCCGTGGCAACGGCACGCCGCGTCTCTGGGTCACTTTACGCCGCGCGGCGTGGCTGCTGGGAATGGCCCTGTTTGCCGGGCCTGCAATGGCGAACGGCATTGTGGCGGATAGCAATGCTACGCCAGGACAGCGGCCGGACGTCATCGCCACCCAGAATGGGCTTCCGCAGGTTAATATCACCGCCCCCAATCAGGCGGGTATCTCGCATAACCAGTATCAGCAATTCGACGTGGCGCAGAACGGCGCCATCCTGAATAACTCCGCAGTGATGACCTCAACACAACTGGCCGGAATGATTCAGGGCAACCCGAATCTCAACCCAAAGACCCCAGCGGCGCGGGTGATCATCAACGAAGTAAACAGCAATAATCCCAGCCAGCTGCGCGGTTATATGGAAGTGGCGGGCGGACGGGCGCAGGTGATCGTTGCCAACCCGGCCGGGATTGTCTGTAACGGATGCGGCACTATCAACGCCGGGCGCATGACGCTGACCACCGGCAAACCACAGCTCAACGCTGACGGTAGTCTGGCGGGTTATCAGGTCGAACGCGGCGTGGTGCGCATTGAAGGCGGCGGACTCAACGGCGATGCACGTCATGATAATGAGTATGTTGACGTACTGGCCCGCGCGGTGGAGATCAATGCGGGCGTCTGGGCCAAAAAAGAGCTGGCGGTGGTGGCCGGTCGCAATCGCGTAAGCGCAGACGCACAGACGGTCACACCGCTGGCTGATGACGGCAGCGCCAGACCTGAACTGGCGATCGACATGGGGCAGATGGGCGGCATGTACAGCGGCCAGATCCGCATGATAGGCACTGAAGCGGGCGTCGGCGTGCGAAATCAGAACGCTCAGGTGCAGGCGGGCAAAACGCTGGTGGTGAGCAGCGAAGGTAAGCTTGTCTGGCAGTCGGCGGCGCAGGATGGCGTGACGCAGGCCGGAGGCGACATCAGTCTTGCGGCCAGAGAGGATATCGATTATCAGGGCAAGCTCCACAGTGGCGGTCAGCTGACGGTCCGGAGCCGCGAAGGCGGAATCACTCAGTCCGGCACCCTGGCGGCGGCAGGTGATGTGCGGCTGACGGCGGCCCGCAGTATCCAGAGCAGCGGACACCTGCTGGCAGGCAGCGATGCCAGTAGCCAGGTTGTGCAGGAAGCTAATCTGCAGCTGGAGAGCCAGGATACCATTCGCGCCAGCGGCAGCCTGCTGAGCAAAAAAGAGGTCAGCGCACGCGGACGCCGGGTCGATCTCAGTGGCGCTCAGGTCGCCGCCAGCCGCGCCACCCTGACGGCTCAGGATGAGGGTGTTGCCGTGCGTCAGTCGGTGATTAATGGCACGGAGCTGGTGATTAACACGGCAGGTGATATCGAGGCGCAGCAGGCGCAGATTAGCGCCGGGCGCTGGCAGGTTGATGGACGCAGCCTGTTCAGCCAGCAGGCCGGATGGTCGCAGACCGGAAGTGGCGAAAGCCGCTTCACCCTGAGTGGTGGGCTGGATAACAGCGACGGAGCGATTGAGAGCCGGCAACTCAGCTTCCGGGCCGCCTCGCTCAATAACCAGCGTGGACGCATGGTCGCACTCGACAACGCCGCCCAAAAATGGCGGATTGACGGTCTGCTCGACAATACCGCGGGTGAGCTGGGTAACAACGGCGATCTGACGCTTGAGACAGGCAGCCTGACTAACCAGGGTGGCACCGTTAAAACCCAGGCCGCGCTGGCTATTAATGCCCGCGACGCGGTTAACAACAGTCAGGGTAAGCTGCTGGCCGGTGATGCGCTGACGCTCAGCGCGGGCGGTGATCTCGATAATCACGCTGGCACCCTGAACGGCGGTCAGCTGTCGCTGACCGCACAGCATCTGAATAATGTGCAGGGCGAGATCGTCAGCCAGCGCGATCTCGATCTGACGACACTACAGGGCCTGGATAACAGCGATGGCTGGATCGAAGCGGGTCATCATCTCTCACTCAACAGCGGCGGACTCTGGCAGAACCGCGACGGAACGGCACAGGGCGGTGAGCGAGTCACGGCGACGACAGATCAGCTCAATAACGCCAGCGGCCGGTTGCAGTCTGGCGGTGATCTGGAGCTGACCAGCCGTGGCGATATCCTCAACCAGAGCGGCAAACTCACGGCGAAAAATGCCCTCGCGGTCCATGGCACCGCAGCGACGCTATTTGATAACGATGGCGGATCGCTGCAAAGCGGCGGCGATCTGCTGCTGCAGGGCGGCGCACTGAACAATCGCCAGTCAGGGCAGATTCTCAGCCAGCAGGCACTGACGCTGAACCTGGCGGGCGACTGGGACAATCAGGGTGGCACCCTGACCGGTAATGGCCGCACGCAGGCCAGCGCCGCAAATCTGTTGAATGCTCAGGGCGCGATCAATGCGCTGGATACGCTGGATATGCAGGTTGCTGGTCGTCTGGATAACAGCAATGGCCGCATCTTCAGCCGGTTAAGCCAGACGCTTCAGGCGCAGGAGATGAGCAATACGCAGGGCTGGATGGGCAGCCAGGGAAGCTGGACTGCCACGACTGCCGGTTTCGATAACACGGCGGGCAGCGTACAAAGTCAGCAGCAGGCTGAACTCTCGGCGAACTGGCTTAGTAACGCCAGCGGCGTGTTGCAATCGGCTGCTGGCATGGCGTTACGCATTGCGCAGGATATCAACAACCTGGCCGGTAAAGTCTCTGCTCAGCAGCAGCTTACCGTTCAGGGTCAGACCGAAGGCAGCCGCACCGGTAACATTAACAATGCGGATGGCCAGTGGCTGGCTGGTGAGGGGCTGACTATTACCGCTGCGCGACTCGATAACACCCAGGGCGGTCTGCTCTACAGTCAGCGGCAGTTGAAGCTGAATCTGGCCGGGGATGTGCATAACCAGGCCGGTAAGATCCAGAGCGGCGAAGCGTTCCAGCTGGATGCGCAGACGCTGAACAACACAGGCGGCAATATCGACAGCCAGCAACAGCTGACACTTCAGCTGTCAGGGCAGTTTGATAACAAGGGCGGCGCGGTACGCAGTAATGGCGGGCAGCAGATCAATGCCGCAGCGATCAACAACCGTCAGGGCGTGTTCAGCAGCCGTGAAGCGATTAATCTGACCACCGGGCAGCTGGAGAATGCCAGCGGCACACTGATTAGCCAGGGCGCGGGAAGTTATCACGTCGGCACGCTCAACAACCAGCAGGGCAAAGTCCACAGCGGCGCGGCGCTGGCCCTTGAAGCCGCACAACTGAACAATCAGGGCGGCCAGCTTGTCGCCACCCAGGATCTTGTGCTGAACGCCACGGCGATCGATAACAGTACCCAGGGTGTGATCAGCAGTCAGGCGGGGCTCTCACTGCAGGCCGATCGCCTTATCAACCGCGACGGCGGTCTGTTACTCGGCACCACCTACAGCGACATTACTGCACGTGATATCGATAACAGCGCCGGACGGCTGCAGAGCGCCGGAACGCTCATGCTGCGCGGTGTTGCACAGCTGGACAACCGTCAGGGACGGGTGCTGGCGAATGGCGATCTCACCCTCAATGGTGATCTCTCACCGACTGATTCAACGCTGGTGCTGCTCAATCAGAGCGGACGGCTGGAGAGTGCTGGCGCATTAAACATCCATGCACACTCTTTCGATAATCAGGGCGGCACGCTGCTGGGCCTGCAAGCTCTGAGGCTGAGCGCGCAACAGGACTACACCCGCCAGGCGGACGAAACCATCAGCAGTAACGGCACGGTGACTGTCTCTCTGAGCGGGGCGTTTACTAACCTGGTGGACTGGCTGCTGCCGGGTAATCTGGTGCTGAATGCGGCAGGCATAACCAACCCGGCGATGCTGGTGGGCAAAACAGTTCAGCTCACGACCGGTGCGCTGCTGAACAGCGGGCGTCTTGAAGCCGACGACCTGACGCTGAATGTCGACTCGCTGGATAACCGTGCCGCGTTGATAGGTGATGAAGTCACCGTGCGTTCCCGGGTGATCGACAACCATGGACAGCCTGCGGTCATCGCGGCAACTCAAAACCTGACCCTGCAGGCCCGTGAGCGGCTGAGCAACACAGATGGCGCGCTGCTCTATAGCGGCAATCGCCTGTCATTGCATAGCGATGACCTGATCGAGAACCGGGCGAGCTTTATTGAAGCGGACGGTGATATGACGCTGGAAGCGCGGCGGCTAGACAACCTGCGCGAAGGGCTGGTGATAGAGCGTGAGGCTGAGACCAGCGACTACAAGTGGCATCGTTATAACTACTACTGGCGATCTTACGGCTCAGCAGTGAGCACGGATCTCAGCACCATGGCGTCAACGAGTCAGCAACTGACTTTCCAGGATGAGGCCGCGGCGCAGAGCAATCCTTACGGCACCCTGCTGGCAATTGACGCTGTGGGCAAACGCGCTCAGGTACGGGTCATGAACAATCAGGGCGTGCTGACCGATCTTTGGGTTAACTATCTGGCGCTGAACCCCAGCGCCGATGGCACGTATGCCATGACGTTCTATGAAACTCGCGGATTCCGGCAAAATAACGTACCAACTCCCTATCAGAACACGGTATGGCGCGAATACAACCGTGGGCGCCTTGAGCAGTGGGATCCTGAACAGCATATCGATATCGACAATGCGCCGTTCGTCACTGATTACAACAACTTCCGTGAACGAACTGCAACCGGCACCGTCAAGCGTGACAAGCTGGTCAGCGAAGGCATTGGCGCCCGTATTCTGGCGGGCGGCAACATGATCCTGCGCATCACCGGAGCGTTATTCAACGATGCCAGCGTGATCACGGCTAACGGCAATCTGACACTGGATGGCGGTGGCAGCATTGATAACCGGGGTTACTCGGTCAATGAGCGACGCCAGGAAGTGATTGTCGATCATATGGATAAAGATACCCACCACTGGTATCCGACCTTCAATTCCGATGAGACCACCGCCCTGGCGACCGTTGACGGCATCATTAGCGGCAACGGCAACGTCAGCATTAACGGGGCCAGCATCAGCACTACCACCGTTAATCAGGCGCAGATAAGCCAGCTTGAAGCGGCGCTGCAGGCAGTGGACGCTGAGCGCGCTGAGTATGAACGTAACCCACTGGCCTTTGCCGTGGACGGGGTCGCCCGCCATGACGGCGACACAGAACTTACGACGGGTGATAACACATCGGGTCGCCCACTGTTACCGGCTGAACTGGCCCTGACGGCGCTACAACAGCTGGAGAAAGTCGCCACAACCATCCCCAATAATGGTCTGTTCAGCCAGCATACCGCGGCGGGCAGCCCGTATCTGATCGTGACTGACGAGCGTTTTACCAGCCAGAGCAAATTTATCAGCAGCGACTATCTGCTTGAACGGGTGGGTTACGATCCGTCACAGGTGCATAAACGCCTGGGCGACGGTTTTTATGAGCAGCGTCTGGTTCGCGAGCAGGTCCTGAAACTGACCGGCAGGCCTTCCGTTAACGGCTGGGATGCGATGGCGCAGTATCAGGAGCTAATGAACAACGGCTCTAAAGTGGCGCAGGATTTCCATCTGGTGCCGGGCGTGGCGTTGACGCCGCAACAGATTGCGGCGCTGCAACAGGATATCGTCTGGCTGGTCAGCGAAACGGTTGATACGGCAGACGGCCCTCAGACTGTGTGGGTGCCGAAAGTTTATCTGGCACAGACCACGCTGCGCCTGACTGGCGCGGGCGCGGTGATTGGCGGCGGTAATCTGCAGCTCTCGGCAGAGAGCGTGACCAATGCCGGTAACCTCTTTGCGGATCAGGCGCTCTCCATCGACAGCGGGCAGTTTCAGCACCTGGGCGGCGATATCAAGGCGGGCAGCATTGATGTGAAGGCGGAGACGCTGACGATCAGCACCGATCTGCAGAATGCCCTGCGTCAGGCGACGATGAGTGCTGAGGATATCAGCCTCAGCGGCACCGATATCCGGCTGCAGGGCGCGAAACTCAATGCCACCAATAACCTCAGTCTGAGCGCGCACAACAACCTTGAGATCGGTGCCGCGAAAAGCAGTCACAGCGGCAGCCTGAACGTGATCTCCGGGGCGATGGGTAACCGCACCAGCAGCGGCATAGAAGAAGCGGGCAGGCGCATGGCGCAGGTCAGCGGCGAGTGGCAGCAGGCGCAGGGCAGCGAGCTTAACGCCGGTGGCAATCTTCTGCTCTCGGCCGGGCGTGACCTGACGCTGACCGGTAGCCAGGCCAGCGCCTCCGGCTCTGCCCGGGTTCAGGCTGGCGGCGACATTCACATCGGCGCTGAAACCACCACCAATACCACCCATCTTGAGGCTGGCAGCCGGACTTCATCGGTCAGCAACAGCCGCACGGAAGATCGTCTTTTGCTCAGCACCCTGAGCGGCGCTCAGGGTGTGACGCTGGTGGCGGGTAATAACCTGCTGGCCGAAGGCGCGCAGGTTGACAGTACCCAGGGCCGCATCGGCGTCAGTGCGCAGAGCGTTACCATCAAGGACGCGCGTACCCACACGCAGGACCTGGACAGCGAGAACAGGCGGCTGGGTAATACCCGCAGTCATCGTGACGAGGAGACGATTCGCGAGGGCAGCATGGGAAGCACCTTCAGCGGAGAACAGGGTGTAACGGTCATCGGGCGTGAGGGTAACGTGACGGTCACCGGCAGCACGCTGCACAGCGGACAGGGTGCTGTTGCGCTGCAGGCGAAAAAGGATGTCATCCTCAGCCACACGACAGACAGCGAGCACCGCGTCTCAGAAGAAAAAAGTCGCGGCCGGAAAACCAAAGGTGAACGCTCAGAGGAAATGCTGAGTGAGAACGTGGTGGGGAGCACACTCAGTGGACGTGATGGCGTCACGGTGGTAGCGCAGGACGGCAGCATCACCGCCACGGCCAGCACTCTGCACAGTGAGCTGGGGGCCGTTGCACTGCAGGCGAAACAGGATGTGACCCTCAATACCGCCACCGAACGGGCGTTTGACTTTAGTGAAGAACGTTCTGAGAGAAAAGGCTTCCTGAAAAAGAGCAGCAGCCACACTATTACGCAGGACGGCAGCACGCGCGAGAACGGCAGCCTGCTGAGCGGCGAAAGTGTCACGGTCATTGCCGGGCGCGACCTGACGGTGACCGGCTCGGCGGTGGCCGCAGACCAGGACGTCAGTCTGCGGGCCGGACGCGACGTGGAGATCGGCGCGGCAACCGAGACCGACAGCCACTACCAGCTGAAAGAAAAGAAAAAAAGCGGGCTGATGAGCAGCGGCGGCATCGGCTTCACCATCGGCAAGCAGTCCACGCGGCACGAAATTGATGAGAAAGGCACTACCCAGAGCCAGAGCGTCAGCACCATCGGCAGCAGCCAGGGCAGCGTGGACATCACGGCGGGCAACCGGCTGCACGTCGGCGGCGCAGACCTGGTGGCAGGTCAGGACCTGAACCTGACGGGCGACAGCGTAACTATCGACCCGGGCTTTGATTCACGCAGCCGTAAGGAAACCTTCGAGCAGAAACAGAGCGGTCTGCGCATCGCCCTGTCAGGCACGGCAGGCAGCGCGCTCAACACGGCAGTGAGCAGCGCGCAGCAGGCGAGGAAGTCGGGTGGCGGGCGTGTCAGCGCACTGCAGAACACCCAGGCGGCGCTGAACGGGGTGCAGGCGGCGCAGGCAGCTCAGATGGACGGGCTTAACACCGCCGCCGCGGACGCACACAATGCCGCCGGCGACCTGAAGCCGGGGCAGGACGGCTATCAGGCGGGCTCGACCAACACCATCGGCGTCAGCGCCTCGTACGGCAGTCAGTCGTCGAAAAGCGAAGCGCGTACTGAGAGCAGTCAGTCGAAGGGCAGCACGCTGACGGCGGGCCGGAATCTGACCGTCACGGCAACCGGCAAAAACGGTACGGCGCAGAGCGGCGACATCAGCATCACCGGCAGCCAGCTGAAGGCGGGCGGCGACCTGAGCCTGGATGCGTCGCGGGACATCCTGCTGCAGTCGGCGCAGAACACGCAGAGCACTGAAAGCACAAACAGCAGCAAGGGCGGCAGCGTCGGGGTCGGTATCGGCGTCGGGTCAGGCGGCTACGGCATCAGCGTGTCGGCGAGCATCAACGCGGCGAAGGGCAGCGAAAAAGGCAACGGGCTGACGCACAGCGAAACCACGCTGGACGCGGGCAACCGGCTCAGCCTGACCAGCGGGCGCGACATCACGCTCACGGGCGCGCAGGCAAACGGTGAGAGCGTGAAGGTGGACGCGGGCCGCAACCTGACGCTGACCTCAGAGCAGGACAGCGACCGCTACGACAGCAAGCAGCAGAGCGCCAGCGCGGGCGGCAGCTTTACCTTCGGCTCAATGACCGGGTCGGCGAACGTGAACGTGAGCCGGGATAAGATGCACAGCAACTGGCAGAGCGTGGCGGAGCAGACCGGGATTTTTGGGCAAGGGCGGCTTTGACGTCACGGTGAGTGAGCACACGCAGCTGAACGGGGCGGTCATCAGCTCGACGGCCTCCGCCGATAAGAACCGGCTCGACACCGGCACGCTGGGCTTCGGCAATATTGAGAACCACGCGGAATATGAGGTGGAGCATCAGAGTGCGGGCATGAGCACGGGCGGCAGCGTGGGCGGTCAGTTCGCCGGGAACATGGCGAACGGCATGCTGGCGGGGCTGAACGACAGCGGCAGCGCGGACTCCACCACGAAGGCGGCGGTGAGTGAGGGCACCATCGTTATCCGCGATAAGGAACAGCAGACGCAGGACGTGGCGGACCTCAGCCGCGACGTGGCGAATGCCAATCCGGGGCTGGACGTCATCTTCGACAAGGAGAAGGAGCAGAACCGGCTGAAGGCGGCGCGGCTTATCGGGGAAATCGGCGCGCAGGCGGGAGATATCGCCCGGACGCAGGGCCAGATAGCGGGTATGAAGGCGAAGGCCGACCCGGCGGCGCTGGCGGCTGCGAGGGAAGAGCTGGTCAAAAAAGGGAAGCTGAACCCGACGGCAGATGAAATAGCGAAGCAGGCTTATGATACGGCGATGAAGCCGTTCGGCACGGGTTCGTCGCTGCAGCAGGGCATCAGCGCAGTGACGGCGGCAGTGCAGGGCCTGTCGGGCGGGAACGTGGCGCAGGCGATAAGCGGCGCGTCGGCACCGTACCTGGCGGAAAAGATACACGAGCTGACCACGGACGCGAACGGTAAGGTTAATGTCCAGGCGAACCTGATGGCGCACGCGGTGCTGAGTGCGGTAACCTCGTACGCGGCGGGCAATGCTGCGCTGGCCGGAGCCTCGGGCGCGATGATGGGCGAATACATCGCGCAGCAGCTGTATCCGGGGGTTAAGCGCAGTGACCTGTCTGAGGAGCAGCGGCAGACGATAAGCGCGCTGGGTACGCTGGCGGCGGGTCTTGCGGGCGGCGTTGTGGGTGACAGCACGGCGGATGTTGTTGCGGGGGCTCAGGCGGGTAAGAACGCGGTTGAGAATAATCATTTGCACACCGCAGAAGCCAGGGCGCTTGATAAAGAACTCTCGGACTGTAAAGCGTCGGGCGGTGACTGTCAGGCCGTAATTAACAAATATATTGATATCAGCAATAAAAACAGTAAAGAACTGGCGGAAGCCTGCACCGGAGGAGGTGTTGCCTGTGTAAGCTGGGAAGAACTGGTTCAGGCGGAAACTAACATTGCTCTGGATGCTGATAAACATCAGGTAAGGCTGGGTGATAAACTGAAAGATCCGGATGCAGCTGCGATAGTTAAATATCTTAACGGGTCTGATCTTAAATTCCTTAAGGATAATATCACGAAAAGTGATCGGTTTATGGATGTGGTAATGAACCCAACTTCCTGGCCGGTAGTGATAATGGGTGGGAAAGCAATTATTACGAATATTGTGAATAACAGCAAGGAGCAATTAATTGCTGTTGGAGTTGCTGGGGCTGCAAATGTAGGTATTCAATATGGCACGACAGGTGAGGTAAAACTGTCTGATGTAATTGGATCTGTAATTGTTGGTGGGATTACTGCGGGTAAAGGTTATAACCCAACGGTTACATGGAATGCAGCAGGTGGGTATTATCAGGCAGAAATAAGTGGAGATGATCCGATTATGGCTGCACTTATGAGTACTACTAGTTCTGGGGCAGGATATAAAGCAGGAAATATTTTAAAAGTACCTTTTGATAAGGTCTTCAATCCTGTGTCAAAGCAATATGAATGGGTGTCGAGCGGAGTTTGGACAATATCAAAACCGGTCCCTCAAAGCTCAGTGCCATCTGTGGCGGGTAATGTCGCAGACTCTCTCACATCAGGTTTACTTAATTCACCGAATGGCAATAATTCGGGAGAGAAAAAATGATCCGTATAACTAAATGGAAGTTAATAATTTTATTCATATACTCATGCACCACTATTCCTGTGTTTATGTTTTTATTGAGTCTATTTTTTCTATGGCAGCCGTCTCCAGTAGGGGAGGGGGTTTTTGCGGAGAAAAATTTAAATGTTGCATTAAATATGGCAGGAGTGGGGTTTTTATTGGGTATCATTTTATGGCTATCTTATTATTTACCGTATAGAAAAAGAAATTTGAATAAAACAAAAAGTTAATGCAGTCTGTTAAAAATAGGGTTAAGTTTAGATATGATGAGTGATGCCATATGACTGAGAAAATTTTAAGTATTGATATCGGTGTTCATTCCTTTAAAAATATTCAGCTAAAGGATATTAAGTATTTTTCTGGGGCGCTTGATCTGACTTTTTACTTATTTGATGAGGATTTTAAAAGTAATGTTATGGTTACTTTTGAATGGATACACTCCTTTCGTGTAACAGATGAAGGTGACTTGCTAAAAATGCAAGATGATCTGAATGGTCAGATGATTACAGGAATTTATACAGTAGAAGGATCTCATTATTTATCATGGTTTAATAAGCAAAGCGCCAACATCCATGATGGGGGTACTATAAATCATTACTTAATAGTTACAGGCGATGATGTTATTGAAGTACTGTCTTCTGTTAGTCCAACAATAACACCTTGTTAATAGAAAGCCCAGTTTTCACGGCTGGGTTTTTACTTTATAACCAGTGAGTTACCCGATAATGGCCGCTACTCAATAAACCTCATCACTGTCACCGACAGCACCAGCAGCAGCGCGGGCGGCAGCTTCACCTTCGGCTCGATGACCGGGTCGGCAAACGTGAACGTGAGCCGGGATAAGATGCACAGCACCTGGCAGAGCGTGGCCGAGCAGACCGGTATCTTTGCCGGGAAGGGCGGCTTTGACGTCACGGTAGGTGAGCATACGCAGCTGAACGGCGCGGTCATCAGCTCAACGGCCACCGCCGATAAGAACCGGCTCGACACCGGCACGCTGGGCTTCGGCGACATAGAGAACCACGCGGACTACAGGGTGGAGCACCAGAGCGCGGGCATGAGCACGGGCGGCAGCATCGGCGGTCAGTTCGCCGGGAACATGGCGAACGGCATGCTGGCGGGGCTGAACGGCAGCGGCAGCGCGGACAGCACCACGAAGGCGGCGGTGAGTGAGGGCACCATCGTTATCCGCGATAAGGAAAAACAGGCGCAGGACGTGGCAGGGCTGAGCCGCGACGTAGCGAACGCGAACCCGGGGCTGGACGTCATCTTTGATAAGGAGAAGGAGCAGAACCGGCTGAAGGCGGCGCAGCTTATCGGGGAAATCGGGGCTCAGGCGGGAGATATCGCACGGACGCAGGGTCAGATAGCGGGCATGAAGGCGCAGCAGGACCCGGCGGCTCTTCAGGCGGCGCGTGAGCAGCTGGCGGCAAGCGGTAAGCCTTATACGGAAGCCGATATATCGCAGCGGGCGTATGACAATGCGATGACCGTTCGGCACGGGTTCGTCGCTGCAGCAGGGCATCAGCGCAGTGACGGCGGCGGTGCAGGGCCTGTCGGGCGGGAACGTGGCGCAGGCGATAAGCGGCGCGTCGGCACCGTACCTGGCGGAAAAGATACATGAACTGACCACGGATGCGAACGGTAAGGTAAATGTCCAGGCGAACCTGATGGCGCACGCGGTGCTGGGTGCGGTAACCTCGTACGCGGCGGGCAATGCTGCGCTGGCCGGAGCCTCTGGCGCGGTGATGGGCGAGTACATCGCGCAGCAGCTGTATCCGGGGGTTAAGCGCAGTGACCTGTCTGAGGAGCAGCGGCAGACGATAAGCGCGCTGGGTACGCTGGCAGCGGGTCTTGCGGGCGGCGTTGTGGGTGACAGCACGGCGGATGCGGTGGCGGGGGCTCAGGCGGGAAAAACGTCGCTGGAAAATAACGCACTGAGTGATATTGCGCAGGCGCAGTCTGAAGGTAAGACGCCGGAACAGAAGGCCGGTGAGTACGTTGAGGCGGAAAACGAACGCTATAAGAAGGCAAACTGCGGCGGCATGAGCGCCGAAGCCTGCTCGGTGAAGATGTATGAAGAGCGGCGTGAAGCGCTGAAAGATATGGCTTCGCTGGGTGCTGACTTCGTACCTGTTGTGGGTGATATCAAAAGCTTTGCGGAAGCGCAGTCGGCGCTAGATTACCTTGTGGCTGCAATCGGTATCATTCCTGGCGCGGGAGATGCGGCAGGCAAGGTCATCAGGGCAGCAGAAACGGCGCTGAAGAAAGGGGACGTGGCTGAAGCGTCGAAGCTGATTAATAAAGCAAGTGATGAAATATCGGCCTATAGTTCAGCTACCTATCCAAAACTGAAAGAAGATCTGATCCAGCAAAATCTGAATAATATCGCGAAGCAGGATCCCAGACTGGCGGCGGTTGTCAAAGGTGACAATGGAAAGCTGAACTATGGTGTTGGTACTGGCACTAAAGAGGAAGCTGATCGGCTGGGTAAAATTTGGGTGGGAGACGGAGCCAGACCAACAAGTGATGGCACAGGATTAGTCAGTGCTGATGGAACCAGAATTTATAGATCCCCTAAAGAAAAGCCAAATGCTCCGGATTCATTAAATCCAACGGGAACTCAGGCTAACTTTGAAAGTTATACAAAAAATATTGAAACAGGAAAAATGGATAAAACTGGTAACGGTCACTTGAATATTTCAGGGGAAAATAAATGAAAGCATCTCTGAGAAGTATTGGTTGTGATTGGTTTGATTTATCAAGTTATGAACCTGAAGAAGATGATTGTTTTCAATTTTTAGCCCATTTATGTATAGGGCCATCAGAAGAAAAAGGAATAAATCATTTTGAGGTTTATGTCTGTACCCCAGAATGGCTCTGCAAACACCACTGGCTACCAGAATTGATGCGCCATACGCTTCTGGTGCGTAAATACGATCTGGATGAGATCACCAAAACCATTACGGATTATATCGACCAGTGCGAAGGGAGAGACTGGATGGAGATAGCGCATAAACTCTCCCGCGTATTTGCCTGGGAATATGAAGATTATCAGCCTTAAACGTTAAATCCCGGCCAGTGAGCCGGGATTTTGCTTTTAATCCCTAAATCCTTCCCGCTTACCGCCGCTGCAACCGAATCACACCGGGTTCAGCGGTAATCTCCAGCTGTTCCACCTCAGTGATATCAAAGCCGGTCAGCCAGTCGCCGCCGATAACCAGCTCACCGTTCTCCCGCACCCATTCTGCACCTAAATCCTGCCTCTGCTGGCTGGCTTCACAGAGTACTTTCCACTCAGCTTCATCGATCACGGTTGTTACCGAAATCTTGTTATCGCGCAGCACCAGACGGATCGGCGTGTCGGTGGTGAAGCCGAGCGCGTCAAGCTGAGTGCCCGCGATGTTCAGCTCCGGCACCGACCCTTGGATAAGGCTGTTATTCATAAATCATCCTCCCTGACGGTCGCGATGCGGATAATCAGCTGGCCCTTTTCGGCGATGATGCTGACCGGCTGGCCTTTGATAAATCCCCACTGTTCCAGCCATCGTCCTTTGATGGTCAGTTGGGGTAATGGATTCGGTCTGCCACCGTTGGGGCGGTAACCAACGATGCTTTTGCGTGCTTGGGGTACAGCGGGTTCTGACGTAGAATCAGCTCTAGCCATAATTAACTCCAGTTCAGTTAGTTGTGGTCAGCGGGCTGTTGGTGTTCCACCACCTTCAGCTCGCGCTAAAAATCTCTCGTTACGTTCTTCCTTTTCTGTTTTCTCCTGTTCAAATATACACCGCCCGCTTTGTAAACTCGCTGAAAGCTAAGTAATAAACTGCGAGTCGTCTCTGAAAAACGGATTGTTTTTTCCATTTACTATTTCGTTTACATCCTCTTCCCAATACTCTCTTCAGCATCTGCAGCCGGCCATTTGTTTATATGGGTATGGCGATTTCCGGCATCGCATAAGAGTGAAATGATGATGACAGGGAAAAGGATGACAGGCATGATGACACCACAAATGACACCACGCGAGAGTCAGGTTATGAGTACTATCCACTTCAGGATTGATGAGGACGTTAAACGGCTGGCGATGCGGGCAGCAGAGCGCCAGAAGATGACGCTGACAGAGGTTATGCGTCAGCGAGCGGAAGAGCTGGCTGCTGAAGAGCGGCAATATCAGGATGGCCAACATGATGCATGGCTGGAAGAGCAAATCACGGCGGCATTCAGTCGTTATGAAGCCGGTGATAGCGAGTTCATCAGTAACGATGAAATGAATGCCCGCATGGAAGAACTGAAAGCGCAGGCCGCGCGGGGAACGTTGTGATATCAGCCGTTCAATGGGAAAAACAGGCGCAGGCAGACAGGGAGACGATATTTCGTTATCTGTATCGTGAGGCTGGCCTGCTGGTAGCCAGTGCAACAGACGATAAGTTTACCCATATGGCCAGTCTGCTTAGCGAAAACCCGCGGGCCGGAACAAAAGTCGGCACAGAAAAACAATATAAACTGGTGGTGCCACGCTTTCCGTTCATCATCATCTATGTTGCCGAAACAGATGGCGTTTGCATCCTGCGAGTACTTCATACATCCCGGAAAATATCAGGCCGCTATCAAAGATAGTTAGCCTGTTCATCCAGCATCAGATTGTCAGGCATAAGAACGTCGTCAGACAGAACGGCACGCTTCAGAGCTGAATTAGACAATTAGCCCCCAAACCGCACCTTTTAATTTTTCACCTGCCATCTACAGCACACCATCACGCCGCAGGCGGCGTCGTCCTTGCAAAGCTTTCACGCTGAAACAGTGTTTCCGCCAGACGGTGTCGGTGAAGGGGCTGACGGGTAAGAACCTGGCGCAGGTGGTAAGCGATACGGATGCAGTTTGCTTGGCAACGCAGATAAATAAGCTGACGGAAGACTATTCGGAAGTACAGGCGATAGGGGCGCGTTGCTGGGTACGGTAACCTCTTATGCTTCTTGCAACTCGGCGCTGACAGGCGTACCGGACGGTGTCAGTGACGAAGTATAATAAAAATACGCTCTAAAACCTATAGTCAACTAGCAAAGTGAAAGTGAGTTTTCGCTAATTCCATTAGCAAATTGAATTGTTTGAAAGTATATTTATGAGAAGATAGCTCACTAACAACCAGAAGTTAAAATAAGTTTTAGTGTTATATAAGGAAAGATTAAAATGCATGGAAGCCGTTTTTTTTTCTGGCTATGAAAAAGGCAATGTTAAACGCTATTTATTACTCTCCGTTTTTTTCATCATATTCGCAGCATGGCTATGGTATCTGATGTGGTCAACTGGCGTCGCAAGTCGTGTTGTATTAATGAAGAGTGTTCCCGAGTGGACAACATACATTACTGTTGCATCAATAGTAGGTCTTGTTTTTTCGGGGCGAGTTGTTTATTTTAGACCAGTTGGTGAATCAGCTATCTATGTACTGAAAGCTTTTGGATGTGGCTTTTCTATTGGTCTTATATGCATTCTAAATTGTTACAGTGTCTATGTTTATATCGCTCCTGGTAACATTGTTCAGTATGAGTCTGAATACGAGGTTACGTTTCCAGGTCCGGCAGTTGGGAAATATAGCCATTGTGAAGCTGGTTTGTGGATTAAAGATGCTCACACAAAAAGATGGCTTCAACTTTGTACAAATCGTACGAATTTATACAATGACAGGAAGCAAGGTATGACTAAAGTATGGGTGACGGCTCATACTAATAAAATAGGGTCTTACATTATAAATTATAAGTTCACTTATGATTAATTTTAAAACAACTATACGCATTAATTATTATTTTTATAAATCCGGGTTAACTGAGTGATAGTTAAAATTTCCGAGCGGAAAGTCCAGAGGCAGGAATGAAGATAATCCAGTAAAATTAATATTCGTGGGCTTTTACTGATCTATAGCCTGGCTCCAGATTTCTGCTGCTCTTAATGAAGTCATTACCTTGACATGGAGCCAGACACCATTGTCCTTCTTAATGGTTCTGGCTCAGCACACCATCACGCCGCAGGCGGCGTCGTCCTTGCAAAGCTCTCGCGCTGAAACAGCGTTTCTGCCAGTTTCACCAGCGCGGGTCGTTCGACACACCAGTTCGGCACTACGCGACGGAAATTGAGGTAGCCGATCATGCAACCGGTGGCGATATCCGCCAGATTGAGCTGTCCGTTGTTAAGCCATTTCCCCTCTGCCGCCTTCGCTTCCAGCATGTCGAGGCTGCGCTGAATCTTTTCACGATTGCGCAGCAGCACCTCTTCCGACTGCAAATCCCCCGGTCGCATCTGCTCGCGCACGATCACCAGCGCGGCATCGCTGACGCCATCCGCCAGCTTCTCCAGCTGACGGATGTTAAGCGATTCAAGCGGATCGGCAGGCAGCAGAGCAGGCTCCACGCCACGCAGTTCCAGAAACTCCGCAATGATGCTGGAATCGAACCAGATTTGCTTATCGTCAGCGACCAGCGCCGGAACTTTGCCCAGCGGATTGTAGTGCGGCACGTGGCTGTCATCGCTGTAAGGCGATGCGTTAACGAATTCAAAAGTAATGCCTTTTTCCAGCATGATAATCGAAATCTTACGCACAAACGGGCTGGTATAGCTGCCAATCAGTTTCATCGGGTTCTCCAGAGTCAGTGACTATTCGCCAGGAAACATAAAGGGATTGAGACTGCTGCGTGCGAAGCCTTCCTGCTCCATTCTGGCATCCAGTATCAGCGATGCCAGGTCATCTGCCACCGGTTCAATGGCCGGATCTTTCTCCTGATAGAGCATCTTCAGGTAAGTGCCGCAGTCGCCACAGCTCTCTGCTTTCACCGCCGCCCGTTCGCTGTCGATCGACCAGTAGTGCAGATCACGGGACTGTTCGCACTGGGTACATTTGCTGCGCACCACATGCCATTCACTTTCGCATAGATTACAGTGCAGATAGCGCGCGCCTTCATGACTGCCCATATGCACCACGCTGGCGACCGGCATACTGGCGCAGACCGGACAAAACTGACGCTGATCGCCCATCTCAGCGCGTGCTTTGCCTGGGATCAGGGCCGCCATCTGCGCCCAGTAGAGCGAAAGCGCCGCCCAGATAAAGGGCGCTTTGTCGCTGCTGACCAGCGCATACTCACCGGTAAACAGCGCGCTGGCCAGCGTTTCCAGCTCGGTGGCGGACGCCTTCTCCAGATTCTCCAGCACCGCCAGTGCCTGACCGCTCATCTCTGGCTTCAGCTCGGCAATCAGTGAATGCAGCAGTCGCTGCCAGTGGGGATCGCGCGGCAGGGTATGAATATTCAGCGGCGGCTTGCCCTCGCTGGCGCTCTGCGTCAGGCGGGCATGCAGGTCGATGTGCAGCGGATGGTCATACAGCACAATCTCCTGCGCTTCAGCGATCACCGCCGCAAAGCGCAGGTAGTCGCCGAGTGGGTTTTTCGCCGCCAGGTCACGCAGTCGCGCAGCACGACGGCTGTATAAATTTTTCAGCCGTGGAAAAAGTAACGGCGGAATCATCTCCGCCGTTGTCTTTTCGCCTTTCTCCAGCTGATCTTGCGGGATTATGCGAATACTCATCAGGGGCGTTTTTCCTGTTTTATTGGCGGATTACGCTGCTCGCGATACCAGCGAGGATGGTGCTGCCTGGCCCATTTGGCGCTGACCCAGCCTTCCACCATCGCGGTCAGTGTGCCTTTGACCCACAACGCAGCATAAATGTGCACCATAATGACGATGATTAGCGCCACCGCTGACACCGAATGTACCACCAACGCCAGACGAATCAGCGGAATGGCGAAGGCATCGGCAAAGTAAGGTCGCCAGATCACGATGCCACTGGCAAGCAGCAACACTAAGCTGATAATAGCAGCCCAGAACACACACTTCTGACCAAAGTTATATTTACCGGTATCACCCACCTCTTCATTCAGCGCAATCCGGTGAATGTTTCTGGCCCAGTAAAGGTCATCGCGATTAATCAGGTTGTGTTTCCAGTAACGCAAAAACATCAGCATAAAAGCAACGAACATCACCACGCCGACAAAAGGATGCAGAATACGCGCCAGCTGTGGTGTGCCAAATATCTGCATCAGCCAGTTGAACGACGGAAAGAAAAACCCTAATCCGCTTAACGCGGCCATGACAAAGCAAATCGCGACAATCCAGTGATTGATGCGTTCGGGTGCGCGGTAACGCACCAGATGATCGGGCTTTTTCATTATTTACGCTCCTCAGGGTGATCGTCGTTGTCGTCGTGCTCTTCAGTGACGCGATTCGGGCCAACGCCAACATAGTGAAAAATAGAGGCGGCGAACGTAGCGGCAAAACCCACCGCCGCCAGCGGTTTCCAGATCCCCTTCCAGAAGGTCACCGTCGGGCTGATGCCCGGGTTAGCAGGCAGCCCGTGATAGAGCTGAGGCTTGTCGGCATGATGCAGCACATACATCACGTGGGTGCCGCCCACGCCTTCCGGGTTGTAGAGGCCAGCCTGCGCAAACCCGCGCGACTTCAGCTCCGCCACGCGTTCCTCCGCCAGCGTCAGCATGTCGCTTTTGCTGCCGAAATGAATGGCGCCGGTCGGACAGGTCTTCACACAGGCAGGCTCCTGGCCGACGCTGACGCGATCCACGCACAGGGTGCATTTGTAGGCGCGATTATCCTCTTTGTTGAGCCGCGGCACGTTGAACGGGCAACCCGCAATGCAGTAGCCGCAACCGATACACTGCTCAGACTGGAAATCGACGATGCCGTTGGCGTACTGAATAATGGCACCTGCCGACGGACAGGCTTTCAGGCAGCCGGGATCGGCGCAGTGCATGCAGCCATCTTTGCGAATCAGCCAGGCCAGCTTGCCGTTCTCTTCAACTTCCGAGAAGCGCATCACCGTCCAGGATTTGGCGGTCAAATCGGTAGGGTTGTCATAGACCCCGATGTTATGACCGACTTCATCGCGGATGTCGTTCCATTCGGAGCAGGCGACCTGACAGCCTTTGCAGCCAATACAGGTGGTGACGTCAATGAGCTTCGCAACTTCACGCTGGTGATCGCGCGCCTGTGGCGGTGGGGTAAAGCCGTTGGTCGCTGAGCGACGGATAATATCTTGTGATTGATAAGCCATTGTCATCTACCGTTACGCTTTTTCCACTTTCACTAAAAATCCCTTGTACTCCGGGGTCTGCGAGTTGGCATCGCCAACTGACGGCGTCAGCGTATTGGCGAGGAAGCCTTTACGCGTGGTGCCTTCAAAGCCCCAGTGACAGGGAATACCCACGGTATCAACCGGCTTGCCGTCAATCATCAGACGCTGCAGACGACGTGTTACCACCGCTTTGGCTTTGATATAGCCACGGCGCGACGAGACTTTGACGCTGTCGCCGGCCTTGATGCCTTTCTCCTCTGCCAGTTCGGTGCCGATTTCAACAAACTGCTCCGGCTGCGCAATCGCGTTCAGCAGGGCATGTTTGGTCCAGTGCCGGAACAGTTCGGTGATGGAATAGGTGGTGGCGACGCAGGGATAGTCAGCGGCCTCGCCCAGTTGCGCGGCGTCGCTGCTGAACAGTCGAACGACCGGACTATGACGCTGCTGCGGATTCATAGGATTGTCGGCGAGCGGGCTTTCCATCGGTTCGTAATGTTCCGGGAAGGGGCCGTCGGCCATCTTATCGAGCGCAAACAGGTGGCCAAGACCATCGGGCTGCATGATAAACGGACCGGCCTGCTGCTGCGGCGACAGCGTTACCGGATAATCCGGCACGTCAATGCCGTGCCAGCGAGTGCCATCCCACTCAATCAGGCGGCGATTCGGATCCCAGGCTTTACCCTGCGCATCCGCGGAGGCGCGGTTGTAGAGAATGCGGCGGTTAGCCGGCCACGCCCAGGCCCAGCCGGAGACCGCGCCCAGCCCCGATGGGTCGGCGTTGTCGCGTCGTGCCATCTGGTTGCCTTCCGGCGTCCAGCTGCCGCTGTAGATCCAGCAGGCGCTGGCGGTGGTGCCGTCGTTACGCAGCTCTGAGAAGCCGTTGAGCTGCTGGCCTTTTTTCAGCAACAGCTTGCCGCTGGCGTCGTAAATGTCGGCCAGCGCCTGACCGTTGTTCTCCTGCGCCACCTCTTCCGGCTCAGGATTAGACGGATCGCGGTAGTCCCAGCGCATTGCCATCAGCGGTTCAGGGTTTGCTCCGCCTTCCAGGCGATAGAGCGCGCGCAGACGCATGAACAGATTGCCGAGGATTTTACCGTCGTGCAGCGCTTCAGCGGGCGGCTCCGCAGCCGCCCAGTGCCACTGCAGCCAGCGTGACGAGTTGGCCACCGATCCTGACTCTTCAGCGAAGCAGGAAGAGGGCAGACGGAACACTTCGGTCTGGATTTTCGAGGGATCGACATCGTTGAACTCGTCGTGATGCTGCCAGAAGCTGGCGGTTTCGGTGCGAAGCGGATCGATCACCACCATATATTTGAGGCGGGACAGTGCCCGGACCGCTTTATTTTTGTCCGGGAAGGCGGCCAGCAGGTTGAAGCCCTGAATCAGGCAACCATTGAGCGCGCCCTGTTCCATCATCTCCGCCTGCGCCATGCAGTCGTAGCTCTTATCCCACTTCGGCAGCCAGTCGTAGCCCCACTGGTTTTCCGCTGTGGCCTTATCGCCGTAGAAACTCTTCATCAGGCTGACGAAAAATTTGTCGGTGTTCTGCCAGTAGTTGACCTGATCCGGCAGTGTCGCAACCGGCGTGGCCTGCTGCAGGTAGGTTGCCAGCGTGGTCATCTTTTCGGAAGGCAGTGGCAGATAGCCCGGCAGACTCTGCGCCAGCAGGCCGAGATCGGTATAACCCTGCACGTTGGAGTGGCCGCGCAGCGCGTTAATACCGCCGCCTGGCATCCCGATATTACCCAGCAGCAGCTGAATCATCGCCGCCGTGCGGATAATCTGCGAACCGTTGGTGTGATGAGTCCAGCCCAGCGCATAGAGAATAGTCGCGGTGCGATTCGGCACACAGGTGGAAGCGAGCTGCTCGCATACCGCAATAAAGGATTCCTGCGAAGTGCCGCACAGGCGCGTCAACATTTCCGGGGTGTAACGGCTGGCATGGGTTTTCAGCAGGTTCAGCACGCAACGCGGGTGAGTGAAGCTCTCATCGCGTTTCGCATGGCCGTTTTCATCCAGCTCATAGTGCCAGCTGGTTCGATCGTACTGACGGGTTTCAGCATCGTAACCGCTGAACAAACCGTCGCTGAAGCTGAAGCCTTCGCTGACAATCAGGGCAGCATTGGTGAAGGCGCGAACATACTCCTGCTGAATCTGATTGTGTTGCAGCAGATAGTTGATCACCCCCATCAGGAAAACCACATCGCTGCCGGCACGCAGTGGCGCGTAGAGATCGGCGACCGCCGCAGAGCGGTTAAAGCGTGGATCGACCACGATGACCTGCGCATTGTTATGGGTTTTGGCTTCAATCACCCATTTAAAGCCAACCGGATGCGCCTCGGCGGGGTTGCCGCCCATGATCATCACCACATTGGCGTTTTTGATGTCGTTCCAGTTATTGGTCATTGCACCACGACCAAAGCTGGGGGCCAGCGCGGCCACGGTCGGGCCGTGACACAGGCGCGCCTGGTTTTCCAGCGCCAGAATACCCAGCGAGCGGGCAAATTTCTGATCGAGCAGGCCGGTTTCATTACTGGCGGCGGAAGAGCAGAGCATGGCGGTAGTCGGCCAGCGGTTTACCGTGACGCCAGCGGCATTGGTGGCCTGGAAATTGGCATCGCGATCCTGCTTCATCAGGCGGGCTATGCGGTCAAATGCCTCATCCCAGCTGATGCGCTGCCATTTATCCGAGCCTGGCGCGCGGTATTCCGGGTATTTCAGGCGCTGTTCACTGTGAATAAAGTCGAGCACGCCCGCGCCTTTGGGACAGAGCGATCCACGACTGACAGGATGGTCAGGATCGCCTTCAATATGGTAAATCGAGGCGCGGGCATTTTTAGCGCCATCACCCAGGCTGTAAATCAGCATGCCGCAGCCGACTGAGCAGTAGGTGCAGTTATTACGCGTCTCTCTGGCGCGAATGAGTTTGAACTCTCTGACGCTGGCTAAGGCTGTGGTGGGGGCAAAACCGAGTAACGCCGCGCTGGTGCCCGCCAACCCGCCAGCACAGATTTTGAAAAAACTCCGTCTGTTAATTTGCATTTTATCGTTCTTCTTTATTGGCTCCATTGCGAAGCCTTGCAAAATAGCAGCCCTATCTGCCTGTAAGTTGACCAGGGTCAACAGGTTAGTCATTAGTAATTCTTTTTCTAAATTTTGTTAAAAATCCTCGGCAACCAATCCCCGGCGCAAGCAGATTTCCCGTAGCGGCAGATAATTACTGTTGTTTTATGCTTACCGATGTTAAAGCCTGAAAGATACCCATTCTCATTCTGCCCGCCAGCAGGCGTGGCTGCGCCTTTCCCGGTGAGAAAACCGCATGAATTGCCCCGCTGTTTATTTGCGCCGCACCGGGCCAGAAGGCAAAATTAGTCTGCGTCTGATCACCGCTGTGCAGCCGCACTGACTGTCGCATTTCATTATTTATTAACAACAGGTCGTACTTTTTGAAAGCTATCCAGCCTGACTCAGGCGAAGATTTAACAATTGAGGCCGGCGTCAGCAGAACGCAGGTATGGCAGCGTGCCGATTTGACCGCAGCAGAGTCTGACTGGCTGGCGGACGAGGTGCCGGTGGCGCTGGTTTACAACGGCATCTCTCACGTGGTGATGATGACCACGCCCAAAGATCTGGAGGCGTTTGCGCTGGGTTTTTCGCTGTCAGAGGGCATTATCGACGCGCCAGGCGACATTTTCGGCATGGACATCGTGCCGGGCTGTCACGGCATTGAGGTTCAGATTGAGCTTTCCAGCCGCCGTTTTATGGCGCTGAAAGAGCAGCGTCGTGCGCTGGCAGGCCGTACCGGCTGCGGCGTGTGTGGCGTTGAACAGCTGGACCAGATTGGCAAGCCGCTCTCTCCGCTGCCGTTTACCCAGACCTTTGCGCTGGATCAGCTGGATCGGGCGCTGGGCCAGCTGAAAGCGTATCAGCCGGTCGGACAGAAAACCGGCTGCACCCATGCTGCCGCGTGGATCCAGCCTGATGGTCAGCTGGCCGGTGGCTGTGAAGATGTGGGTCGCCATGTGGCACTGGATAAGCTGCTGGGCTATCGCAGCCAGGCTGAGTGGGGGCCAGGCGCAGTGCTGGTCTCCAGCCGTGCCAGCTATGAAATGGTGCAGAAGTCTGCCATGTGCGGGGTTGAGATCCTGTTCGCAGTCTCGGCAGCGACCCGCCTGGCGGTTGAGGTGGCTGAGCGCTGCAATCTGACGCTGGTCGGATTCAGTAAACCTGGGCGCGCTACGGTTTACAGCCATCCTCAGCGACTGCGTTAAACCACCATCACCTCTGGCAGCGTCTGCTGCAACGCCTCAAGGGCGGCACTGTTGTCGCCGCCACTATCCGTAATCAGCAGCTTGATCGCCGGTGACGGCGCGTAAACCGTGCGGCTGACTACCCCCAGTTTGGTGTGATCGGCCAGCAGATAGCAGGAAGTGGATTGCTGCACCATCGCCCTGGCGATGGCCGCTTCGTGCGGATGAAAACTGCTGGCACCACAACCCGCCTCAATGCCAACCGGCGACAGCAGCGCCACATCGGCGCGATAGCGGATAATCTCACCCACGGTAATTTCGCCGCGCGTCTGTTGTGCGCCCGCCGACATCGTCCCGCCCAGCAAAATAATCTGATTATTCAGCGGCTGATCTTCTTCTCCGGCGCTCAGCGCCAGCGCGGCCTGCAGGCTGTTGGTCACAATCGTCAGGCCGGAAAGGGCGTGCAACTCCTCTGCCAGCAGCGTGGTGGTGCTGCCCGCATCCAGAAACAGCGTCTGTCCGGGCTGCAGCAACTGCGCAGCGGCGCGGGCGATGGCGCGCTTCTCCCGGGTCTGGGTACTGCGGCGTTCCGTCAGCGGCGGTTCAGCCCGCGTTTCAATCGCCACCAGCCCGCCGTGAACGCGGCGTGCCAGACCCAGCGCTTCCAGCTCAATGATATCGCGGCGCGCGGTTTCGCGTGAGACCCCCAGCTCCCTGATAATGCGCTCGGTACTCACCTGGTTAAGCCGGGTCAGTAAGGCACGGATGCGATGAAGGCGCGTTTCCTGCAGCATAGAGGTTTCCTTTTAAAGCGCGAAGATCACGGATGATACGCCAGTGAAGCGAAAGATTCCGTCTGAATCAGGGAGCAAGCTTAGCGTGGCGATCTGCCTGCGTCATGTGTATTTTATTGCATTTGTGTATTTGGTTGCATTTTAGATTCAGGCAGGCATGATAAAGGCGTCAGCTCTTCCTCCTTCATCCTTGTAACGGGAGTCATTATGGCCACGCGTTCCACCATTATGGATACCAACAGTTTCCGTGCCGAACATGCCGATGCGCTCGACAGCGAGACGCGCAAACTGACCGATAAACGCAGCAAAGTGCTTGGCGAATCTTATCGCCTGTTCTATCGCAAACCGGTGCATCTGGTGCGGGGTGAAGGGCAATATCTGTGGGATGCGGCGGGCGATAAATATCTCGACGTCTACAACAACGTGGCGAGCATCGGGCACTGCCATCCGGCCGTGACTGAGGCGGTGACGCAGCAGATGAAAATGCTGAATACCCACACCCGTTACCTGCATGAAAATATTCTGGACTACAGCGAAGCGCTGCTGGCGACCACGCCCCCGGCGATCGATCGCGCGATGTATATGTGCACCGGATCGGAAGCTAACGACCTGGCGATTCGCGTGGCGCGCGCCTTTAGCGGCGGCAGCGGGATTATTGTCAGTAAAGAGGCCTATCACGGCACCAGTGAGCTGACATCCGGCGCTTCTCCGGCGCTGGGCAGTGGACAGCCGCTGGCGCCCACCACGCGGCTGGTGATGCCACCGGATGCGTATCGTGTGGACGCGCCTGACCTGGGCGACTGGTTCGCTGGCCAGATTCAGCAGCAGATTGATGATATGGCGGCGCACGGCATTAAATTTGCCGGCTTCCTGGCGGACTCAATCTTCTCCTCAGACGGCGTGTTGCCCGATCCGCGCGGCTTCCTGAAAAAAGCGGTCGAGGTGGTGCATGCCAACGGCGGCATCTTTATTGCCGATGAAGTGCAGCCTGGTTTTGGCCGTACCGGCGACGCATTCTGGGGCTTTGGCCGCCACGATGTGGTGCCTGACATCATTACCACCGGCAAGCCAATGGGCAACGGCATTCCGGTTTCCGGCCTGCTGGCAAAAAGTGAAGTGCTGGCCGCCTTCAGCGACTCAATTCCCTACTTCAATACCTTTGGTGGTAACCCGGTCGCGATGGCGGCGGCGCAGGCGGTACTGAAAGTGATCACCGAAGAGGGGTTACAGGAACACAGCCGCGTGGTCGGCGCGAAGCTGCTGGCGGAGCTGCGAACCCTGATGGATCGCTATGAGTGCGTGGGGGATGTGCGCGGTGCCGGACTGTTTATCGGTTTTGAGCTGGTCACCGATCGTCACAGCAAAACGCCGGACAAAACGCTGGCGCTGGATTTAATCGAGAAGCTGCGTGAACATCGCGTGCTGACCTCGGTCGCCGGCCCGTATGGGAATGTGCTGAAACTGCGTCCGCCACTGGCGTTCCAGGAAGGGGATATCGACTGGCTGGTCGGCGCGCTCGACAGCGGGCTGCGCGAACTGGGCAGGTAACGCGCAGGGCAGGGCAGATGCGGCGTTCGGGCGGGATGAGTGCCTGCTGGTGGTGCTGGCAGAGTGCTTCGCTCTCCCTGTCTGATAAAGCTGAAAAGGCGGAGTCAGCAGCAGCATGCTGTAAAAACAACGGGTTGCTTTTGCCAGATTTCTCAAATCCTTATGGTTAATAGGGCATTGATTACCCTTTTACGCTACATGAATTTAACTATAATGATTCGACTGCTTACGCGGCACGTCCCGAATTCGTCGTGCTGCTCAAACTAAATGGAGAGGAAGAACATGAGTTATTCACTGCCATCCCTGCCTTACGCATACGACGCACTGGAACCGCATTTCGACAAGCAGACGATGGAAATCCATCACACCAAACATCACCAGACCTACGTGAACAACGCTAACGCGGCGCTGGAAGGCACTGAATTTGCCAATCTGCCGGTAGAAGAGCTGATCACCAAACTGGATCAGCTGCCAGCAGACAAAAAAGGCCCACTGCGTAATAACGCAGGCGGCCACGCTAACCACAGCCTGTTCTGGAAAGGCCTGAAAACCGGCACCACGCTGCAGGGCGACCTGAAAGCGGCTATCGAGAAAGATTTCGGTAGCGTGGAAAAATTCCAGGAAGAGTTCGAGAAAGCGGCTGCGACCCGTTTCGGCTCAGGCTGGGCGTGGCTGGTTAAAAAAGGCGACAAACTGGCTGTGGTATCTACCGCAAACCAGGACAACCCGCTGATGGGTGAAGCGGTTGCTGGCGTTTCTGGCTTCCCAATCATCGGTCTGGACGTGTGGGAACACGCCTACTACCTGAAGTATCAGAACAAACGTCCTGACTACATCAAAGCATTCTGGAACGTGGTCAACTGGGACGAAGCAGCAGCCCGCTTCGCAGCTGCCCAGTAAGTTAACCCAGTGTTAACGTGATAACGATAAACCGGTGGAATTTATTTCGCCGGTTTTTTTTATCTTTAAATTCTGTCGTCCCAGATTAAACCAAAAATAAACGGATCTCGCTTTTTAACCGCCGCGCTTTTAACCTTCTGCCACATTAACACGCCGTTGATACTCGTTGTCTTATGCTCAGTGACATTCCTGCTCACTGTGTGTCGATGACTATGTCAATTATAACTACTCACGAAACTACGACCGATTCTTCTGCATCGCTTTTTTTTCAGTTAATTAGCGGAAAATACGTTCCGAATAAACTCTGGATAAGTAAACGTTTCCGGCTGAAATTTGTGTTAAGAACCTTAATATCACCGCTGACTACGCTGCGTTATCTGGATGAGCTGTCGCATTTACCGCAACTCCCTCTGTTGATGAGTACTCAGGGATTGCTGCCAGCCAAGCTGCACCGGCCCTATCTGCGCTCAGGGTTGAGCATTGCTGCGCGCGCGCAGGCGATACTTGATCATTACAGCCTGATGAATAATCTGGAAAACCCTGCGCTGCGTCAGCTGCTGCAAAGCGCCACGGATAATCCGCTGGCCACGCTGACCGGTAAAAATGGCGAATCCTTTTTACTTTCCTGCAGCTCCGGTTATTTCGATCGGGAAGGGGAAGTGACGCTGGTATTACGTTATAACGACGAAATTATTGCTTCACTTTCATTTTCAATTCTCAATGAAAATAACCAGCGCACATTATTAATTGGCGGATTACAGGGTCCGCGAAAACACATCAATAATGAGGTGATCCGCGAGGCGACCAAAGCGGCGCAGGGTCTCTTTCCGAAACGCCTGTTAATGGAAGCGGTATTTATTGTGGCGAAGCAGTGCGGTGTGGAGAATATTCTGGCGGTAGGCGATGAGACTCATGTCTTCCGCAGCCTGCGTTATCGCCACAGCAAGGGGGATAAGTTCTTTGCCAGCTACAGTGAATTCTGGCTGTCGCTGAGTGGCGAGGCGCGCAGGGATGGGATGTTTATCCTGCCGCTGAGCCTGCCGCGCAAAACGCTGGAGGAGATTGCCAGTAAGAAGCGGGCTGAGTATCGTCGCCGCTATGAACTGCTGGATGCGCTGGCGGAGCAGGTCTATGCCGCCGCCGGCGAACGCAAAGCCGATGTCGATCAGGCTGCTGCCTGATCGACCCGTCAGAATGCGGTTTTGGCGAAGCCGGTCATTGCTGTCAGCCCCATCTCACGTCCCAGCGCGGTCATTGGATGCACCACGACCAGGCCGCGCACGCTTTTCTTCAGCGCGCCCAGATTTGCCTGCTCTTTCTTAGTAATTTCGCGGCTGAAGCCCATTTTTTGCAGCTTCTGCGCCTCGGCACTGAGTTTTTCAACCCGCTGACCGCGCAGACGCTCAATCTCAATGACCAGCGCTTCTTTCTCTTTCAGCAACGCGCCCAGTTTCTCGACATCACCCGATTCCAGTAACTGCGGCTCTTTGCGGTTCAATGCGTCCAGCTTATCGCTGAGAAGTTTGATTTCGTTCTTTTCTTGCTCTTTCATGACAACAACTCGTTGAGGAAAACAGGCCAAGGATACACCAAATCTGGCGCATATTCCCGCTCAGGTTAAGACGAAAAAGGCGCCGTGATGGCGCCTGACAGGATTAGCTGCCGGACTTTTTAAACGCCTGCTTCATACTGATGCGGGCGATCAGCTCGGTTAGCGACAGGACCATGGTGGATCGCACCATCTGCAGATAGCGCTGCTGCTGCATGCTGCGCAGCTCTGCATCTTCGGTGTGAAACACCGGTGCGGGCGGCCAGGCGGTGACGCAGTGCAGTTCACCAAACGGGCCAAGGATCTCGTCGTCGGTAAAACGATAATCACCGCTGTCGTGATTCAGCTCTTCGCGCAGCGCCAGCAGCAGTTCACCATCTTCATATTCGTGCCGGCTGATAACGCCAAGACCGTAAATCAGCTTCAGACGAACCGAGAGTTCGCCCAAAGGACCATCGCCCAGCAGCAGCGGTTCTACGGCATATTTCACCGCGTAGTCATCTTTACGGAACACCTGCAGCACCAGCAGATTGACGGCTTCAGCCAATAGCTCAACGGCGGCGATCAGAAAGCTTCTCACCGAACGACCGGCGTTCAGGCGCTCAAGCACCCGGTTTTCAAAAGCCTGCTTCTCTTCCATTATTGCCTGCATGGGTTCAATACCGCCGTTGGGCGCAGGCGAACTGCGCCCGGCTTGCGTCACTAACACGCGCGCATTATGCCATAGCGTGCCAGGCGCTCACCACAGAAGCCACCACTTCGCTGTCAGCATCCAGACCTGAAACCTCAGCCAGCGTCGCCTGTGGGCCTTTTTCTGCCAGCAGCGTGGCCAGCTCCTGCGCCTGTGGGTCCTGGTCGCTGCGATAGTGCATCGCGGCGGCAATGCCCTGCACCAGGCTGGCGTGCGGTAAACCATACTCCAGCGTGCCCAGCGTCGGCTTGATCAGGCGATCGCCCGCGCTGAGTTTACGCAGCGGCTGACGACCCACACGCTCAACATCATCTTTCAGATAAGGGTTTTCAAAACGGCCCAGTATTTTCTGGATGTAGGCCGCATGTTTATCCGCCTCAAAACCGTAGCGCTTAATCAGCACCGCACCGCTCTCTTCCATCGCCCCTTTCACCACGGCCCGGATTTTTTCATCGAGGATGGCGTCACGAATGGTCTGGTGACCGGCCAGCTGGCCAAGATAGGCGGTAATCGCGTGACCGGTGTTCAGTGTGAAGAGTTTACGCTCAACAAATGCCATCAGGTTATCGGTCAGTTCCATACCCGGAATCGCAGGCAGGTCGCCTTTAAACTGAGTTTTATCGACGATCCATTCGCTGAAGGTTTCAACGGTCACTTCCAGCGGATCGGTGCTGCCCGCTTCAGACGGTGGCACGATGCGATCGACAGCGGAATCCACAAAGCCGACATGCTGCTCAAGCCAGGCGTGATACTGCTCCGGCAGCGCCTTCAGCACATGCTGTTTCAGCTGGCTGGTGCCGCGCACCATATTCTCACAGGCGATAATATTTAGCGGGCGGGTATTGCCGTTGTCGCTGCGTTTTGCCAGGCCTTTAGCCACACTGCCGGCAATACGCTCCAGAATCTGCGGGCCCACGGCGGTGGTAACGAGATCGACTTCAGAAACCAGGGTGATGATCTCATCGCTGGTGCTGTTTACCGCGCTGACGCCTTTAACGGTTTCTGTTTTGGCCTGCTCGCCAACCACATGAACGGGATACTCATGACGCGCGTTCAGTGCATCCAGCACCGTCTGATTCACATCAGCAAAAACCAGTTCGATACCTGCATCAGCCAGTAACTTGCCGATAAAGCCGCGACCAATGTTTCCTGCTCCGAAATGTAACGCTTTCATAATTTTTGACCCATATCAAATGACGATGGGGCGGGCAAACCCGCCCCAGGAAATCGGGACGGGCATGACCGCCCCAGGGAAAATAATTGCTATAAATTACGCGATTGCAGGCTTACCTGACAGCAGATCCAGCACTTCCTGCACGCTGGTGGTGTTCGCCAGCTTCTCAATCACGCTGTCATCATCCAGCGCATTGGTCAGGCTGGTGATCACCTGGATGTGCTCGTTGTTACGGGCAGCAATACCAATCACCAGGCGCGCCACATCCTCCGGCTCTTCACCGAACAGGACGCCTGCCGGATACTGACAGAACACCACGCCGGTTTTCAGCACGCGATCTTTCGCTTCGACGGTACCGTGCGGCACGGCAATCGACTCACCGAGATAGGTCGGCGTCAGTTTTTCACGCGCCAGCATCGCCTCAACGTATTCAGGCTCAACGTAACCGCCTTTCACCAGCTGTTCACCCGCAAAGCGAATCGCCTGCTCTTTGTTACTGGCGGTCAGGCCGAGGAAGACGTTATCCGCACCCAGTTTAAACAGGTGTGCGTTGCCTTCATCGTAGCTGTCAGAGAGCGCGGTATTCACCGTTTGACGATGCACGTCGCTGCGGTTAGCCGCCACCAGACGCTCGGTCAGAGTGCTGTAGAGCGCGCTGTCGAGGAAGTTGTTCAGCGAGATATGCTGCGCATGCGGAGCCTGGCGGATGGCGCGTTCAGTCAGATCACGATGGGTAATCACCAGATCGACATCACCCGGCAGGGCGTTGATCGCGGTATTGGTCACCGACACATTGCTCAGCCCGGCGTCCTGCACTTTCTTACGCAGTACGCCTGCACCCATCGCGCTGGAACCCATACCGGCATCACAGGCGACGATGATTTTACGCACGTGATGCAGTTCAACGCTCATGGCATCGCTGGCGACTGGGGCACCCGCGCCGCTCTGGCCTTTAGACTGCGCTTTCATCTCATGCATGCGCTGGGTCGCGGCTTCGATATCGTCATCTTCTTTGACTTTGCTGGTTTTCAGCAGGATAGCGGACACCACGAAGGAGACGGCGAAGGCCGCAGCGATAGCGGCGATGTTCGCGAAGTAGGCCCCTTTTGGCGTCATTGCCAGCACCGCCAGGATTGAACCCGGTGAGGCAGGAGAGACCAGGCCACCGTTCAGCACCGTCAGCGTGAAGACGCCGGTCATACCGCCAAGGATAACCGCCAGCAGCAGGCGAGGAGCCATCAGCACATACGGGAAGTAGATCTCATGAATGCCGCCAAGGAAGTGGATGATTGCCGCACCGCCCGCAGACTGTTTAGCACTGCCACGACCAAAGAACATATAGGCCATCAGCACGCCCATACCCGGACCCGGGTTGGCTTCGATCAGGAAGAAAATGGATTTGCCGGCTTCACTAGCCTGCTGGATACCGAGCGGCGAGAAGATACCGTGGTTAATGGCGTTGTTCAGGAACAGGATTTTCGCGGGTTCGACGAAGATCGAAGTCAGTGGCAGCAGGTTGTTCTGCACCATCAGATTCACGCCCGCGGCGAGAATGTGTGACAGACCTTCTACCAGCGGACCGATCGCCAGGAACGCCAGCAGTGCCAGTATCATCCCGATAATACCGGCCGAGAAGTTGTTGACCAGCATCTCGAAGCCGCTTTTGATTTTGCCGTCAATCGCCCGGTCAAACGACTTGATTGCCCAACCGCCCAGCGGACCGGCAATCATCGCACCGAGGAACATCGGCATATCCGCACCGACAATCACACCCATGGTGGTAATGGCACCGACCACGCCGCCGCGATCGCCGCCCACCAGACGCCCACCGGTGAAACCGATCAGCAGTGGCAGCAGGTAGGTGATCATCGGGCCAACCAGTTTGGCCAGCGTTTCGTTAGGGATCCAGCCAGTTGGAATAAACAGTGCGGTGATGATACCCCAGGCGATAAACGCCCCGATGTTTGGCATCACCATATTACTCAGAAAGCGACCAAAGCTTTGTACTTTGACCTTCACTGATGAGGACATAAACCCACCCCTTATTGAGACGCGCTGCAATAGGAGAGCGCGCTTGTTTTTGTTTAGCCACCCCGACCCAAAGCCGGTGGTATTACTGTATGCACGCGGACTCTATCACGCGAATTTGACGCTGCGTAGCGTGCGGGGTAAGTGTGATCTACATCACTGATTAAGGGTGGTGGCAGGGGTGATTAGCGTGATTTTGATCACACTTTAAGGCGTAGCTCAGGCTCAGTTGGCTGATTTTTAGACGGGGTGGCCGGTTATCTGTGAGGTGAATCACACTTGTTTGACGTTGATTTGTTATATATCTGTGACTTAGATCACAAACTATTTTTGGTCGAAAATGCGCCAGATCACACTTCATTCAGCGGGTGATTGGGTGGGAGGAGAAAAGAGAGTGGGACGGGCAGACGATTAGCGCCTGCCCGTAAAGCGGGTTTACTGCAGACCACCCTGGACGGCAGCCTGTGCCTGAGGAAGCGCCTGCGAATTGGCGGATAAAGTGCTCATCAGCGCGTTATATTGCGAAGCCTGATCCTGAGTCGGGAACTGTACGCCGCCATCATTGAAGCTGACACGGGTTCCCTGCGTTTGCAGGAAATCGCCGGTCTGCACTGCACCCTGACTCAGCGCCTGGAGTTTTGGCAGCAGAGGAATCAGCTGATTGGCAGGCACCGTCACTACTTTGTTATAGGCGGTGTCGTAGACTTTTTTCAGGTCATCCGGCTGCTTCAGGGTCGCCTTGCTGCTGTCCGCCTGCATTTTGGCGCTTTCAATCTGCTGGGTGACGATCACCAGTGCGCTGGTCGCCTGACGCAGGGAATCACGACGGCTGAGGTAATCCTGCGGAACGCGAATAGCAGAAAGCTCATCCACCACCGGACGCATACCCTGTTCAACCGCTTTGTTCGCCTGCTGCGAGAAGCCATACATAATGGCGTAATCGCTGGCGAAGTTGCCAAAGCTCTGCTTTTGGTTTTCGCTGAGGCTGGGCAGATGCTCGCCGCTGCGCATCACAGTGTTCTGGAGAAAATCGATAAATGCTTTGCGCTGCTCGCCTTCTTTATCACCGCATGCGGTGAGTTGCAGCACGATCAGCGCGCCAGCGAGCATAATGCCGCCACGTGCCATAAGGCGTGTAAGTCCTGAAGCCATAGGGTCAACTCCTGTCGGTGATACTGTCAGATGTCCAGGTAGGAATGGCCTAAAGAATAGAACAAACCCGAGCCACGGCACAACGTGAAACCACCTGTGAAACAGATGCTTTCTGAAACGCCGGTTACAGAATGGGACCGCCTGCGCCTCACGGCGTGCTGCATTCCCTGCCATTGCAGGCTTCAGCGCGCAGAGATGAAGGAGCGGTTGAGCAGCCTGACACTCACTGCCGCGACCTTAAAACACCACCGCCTGACCATCTTTGCGACTCTCACTGGCCGCAATGTAGAAGCCCTGCGGATCGCGCACTATCGCCTGCGCGCCACCAAAATTGTAATTACTCAGGGGATCTTCCAGTACCACGTTGTGGCCCATACGGCGCAGTGTGCTCAGGGTATTGCGATCGAGGGTTGATTCAAACACCACCTCGCGTCCCTGCACCACGCGCCAGCGCGGCGCATCAATCGCGGCCTGCGGATTCTGCTGGTGCAGCATAATGCGCAGCGCCAGCTGGAGGTGTCCCTGCGCCTGCATCGGGCCGCCCATCACGCCAAACGCCATCAGCGGCTGGCCCTGCTGATCCCGCGCAAAGGCCGGGATAATGGTATGAAACGGCCGCTTACCGCCCGCCACGACGTTGGGATGGTCTGGATCGAGTGAAAAGCCCGCGCCCCGGTTCTGCAGGCTGATGCCGGTATCGGGTACCACCACGCCGGAGCCAAATCCCATGTAGTTAGACTGAATGAATGAGACCATCATGCCGCTGGCATCACCGGCGGCGACATACACTGTGCCGCTTTGCTGAGGTGATCCAAAGCGGAAATCTCCCGCCTTGTCAGGATCAACTAACGCTGCCCGCTGGCGGATATAGTCGTTGCTGAGCAGGTGTTCCGCCGGAAATTCGAGGTGATCTTCATCGGTGACATAACGGTCCAGATCAACCAGCGCCAGTTTCATCGCCTCGATGGAGAGATGCAGCCACTGCGGCGAATCCGGTGCATAGCGGTTGATTTCCCACTCTTCCAGAATGCCAAGTGCAATTAAGGTCGCAATGCCCTGACCATTCGGCGGCAGCTCCTGCACCGATCCTCCGGCAAACGGACGCGACAGCAGGGTAACCCAGTCGGCACGATGGTTTTTCAAATCCTCCAGCGTCAGGGCTGCGCCATGCTCACGGGCGAAGGCTGTCATCTTCTGCGCCAGTGCGCCGCGGTAAAAGCTTTCGCCCTGAGTCTCAGCGATTTCCTGCAAGGTGCGGGCCTGAGCCGGATTGCGGAACAGCTCGCCAGCACGGGGCGGACGACCCTGCGGCGCAAAGCAGTCGCTAAAGCCAGGTTGATCCCGCAGCTTGTCATAGCCGCGCTGCCACAGCTGACCAATCAGCGGTGAAACCGGAAAACCGTCGAGCGCATAGTCAATTGCCGGTTGTGCGAGGGTGGTCAGCGGTAAGGTGCCAAAGCGCTGTGCCAGTGTGACCCATGCCGAGACGGCCCCTGGCACGGTGACGGATTCCCAGCCGGTTTCAGGCATCGCACTAAAATCGGCAAAGCGTTCGGGATGCCAGGCGGCTGGCGATCGGCCTGAGGCGTTTAACCCATGCAGCTCGCTGCCATCCCAGACAATGGCAAACGCATCGCTGCCGATGCCGTTTCCGGTTGGCTCCAGCACGGTTAAGGCGATGGCGGTGGCGATAGCCGCATCCACGGCGTTTCCACCCTGTTGCAGCATCCGTAAACCCGCCTGCGCCGCCAGCGGTTGAGAGGTTGCGACGGCATTACGACCCATCATCGGTACACGATGAGAAGGGTATCCGACGTTAAAATCTGTTTCACGCATCGCTTTTCCTTACAGAGGTCAGGTATAGGTTTGGCCTGTCGTCAGTGCGTTATCACGGGGCTGCACTTTTACCGCGCATCAGGTCGATAGTTGCCGGGTAACTGCACCGGCATGAGGCGTCAGCCGTTTCGTTAAGATGACTGTTGATTAATCTGGCGACAGAGCGCCGTTAAGAATAAAAGATTTACCCGCTCTGCACTGTGAGCCGCCGCGCGCCAGGCCTCAGGCCCTAACCAGGACTATTCTTAATTTAATAAGAACAGTGAATATATGTGTTCAGGAAGTAAACCATTGGCGTATATTTTGCACTCACTACCTGAAGAGGTGTATTGCCTCACAGAAATGAGAATATGCCAGCAAAAAGCTTGATGGCATCCACATAAATAGCAAACACCATTTGATTTTTTTGCCCACACCGAAGGCACAAAACTCAACTGCCTCAGCGGGTTAGGGGTGCTGGAACTTTTCCGGCAAACCATAGTTAAAAAAATAATTATAAATTGCGCGGCAAATAGTCAGGTCTCTATCCATACTTAGTCTCCCGGCATTTGTTGCATTGACCTGACATCTTTAAAGCAGTGCACCGCAGGCTGTGTCCCGTAATGGTTTCTCTCATAACAAAAATAAACCCTTGCGGGATCCAGCCTGAAACAGGCCCGGTTTCAGAGTCCTGACTTCAGGCTCGTACCTCTCTACTTTCACGTGCTTCATAGCGAGTTTTTAAGGAGTTCTCTATGGAATTAAAAGACCCGATGTTTGAATTGCTCAGCAGCCTTGAGCAGATTGTTTTGACACGTGATGATCGTGCCGCCGAGTTACTTATTCAGCGTCAGCAACCCGCCCAGCCAGAGCCGCAGCGTCTGCGTGAAATGACCGGCATGCAGGTTGATGAGTTTGCAAAAGTAATGGGCGTGAGCGTTTCTTCCGTGAAAAGCTGGGAAGCCCGGCGTACCCGTCCTTCCGCGACGGCGCAGAAATTGATGAAGTTATTACATGCCAATCCCTATCTGGGACGGCAGTTGCTTGAATAAACTGATATCACGAAAAGAACCCGCCGCTGGCGGGTTTTTTATTAGCATAATTCGCTGTATTTAGCCGCCTGTCTGGCAAACCAGCTCTCCGGCACGCTATAGGGCGGCTCCCGCAACTGTGCGAGTCCGCTTTCAATAATCATTGAAGCCTGCTGCCATAACTGCGCATCTCCCTGCTTCAGCAACTCAATCTGTATCTGCTTTTCAACCAGGTAGACCCGCGCAAAGTCGGGATCGAAACGCACAATCGCGCGTGTGTTATCGATGATGTCAGCCAGTTTGATGGTTTGTGCCTCAGGACTGGCGCTGGCTGTATGGCGGAAGTGCGCCAGTTTACGGGCCGTGCGATTTTTTGCCCCAGCGGGTGCGCTGTTGGTCAGCATCTCTACCAGGCTTGCCACGCGCGTACCAAAGTGGGTTTCGATATCGCTCTGTGTGGTTGCGGTATCTTCCACGGTATCGTGCAGCCAGGCTGCCGCTAACAACGCGTCGTCATGGCTGACGCTGCGCACCAGTTCCACCACCGCTGCCGGATGAACAATATAAGGCTCATCGGTATATTTGCGGCGCTGACCGGCACTGGCATGTGCCTCGGTGGCGAAGCGACGCGCCTGTTCTTCCAGTAAATCCTGCATGCCTTTCCCCCTGACAAAAAGTTTGCTTGCAATTATCTAGCGCGCTATCTATATTATTAACCATGAACTGTGATCAAGATGACAAAAAAGTGAAAACGATGCCACTGTTGGTCGATCAGCACCTCTGCTTTGCGCTTTATTCTGCCAACCTGGCGATGAATAAAGTCTATCGTCAGTTGCTGAGCCAGCTCGACATCACCTATCCTCAATATCTGGTCATGCTGGTGTTGTGGCAGAAAGATGATGTCACGGTGTCAGAGATTGGCGAGCAGCTTTTTTTAGACTCGGCAACATTAACGCCACTTCTGAAGCGACTGGAAAGTGCAGGCCTGATTAACCGGCAGCGAACCCGTCAGGATGAACGCCAGGTTGCGGTGACGCTGACCGAAGCCGGGCAGGCGTTACGGGCCAGGGCTGAAGCCATTCCTGAAGCGGTCAAGTGTGCCACAGCCTGTGATGATGACGCTTTGCTGGCGCTGAAATTACAGCTGGATGGGTTGCGAGATAACCTGAATAAGTCACGATAAATATTGCTGACGGGTGCGCGGCACCCGTTAAACCTCACCGCCTGATTACGGCTGTATAAGTAGTGGGCGATTAAATAGCGTAATGGAGAAATGTCATGTCTTTAGAACAAGTGGTTTACCGCGCCAAAGCCAAAGCAACCGGTGGTCGTGATGGTCGTGCAACCTCTTCTGACGGTGTACTGGACGTGAAACTGGGCGTGCCAAAAGAGATGGGCGGTGCAGGCGGCGAAGTGACTAACCCGGAGCAGCTGTTTGCTGCGGGCTATTCTGCCTGCTTCCTGGGCGCGATGAAGTTTGTGGCAGGCCGTGACAAAATCACCATGCCAAAAGACGCCTGGATCGAAGGTGAAGTGGGTATCGGCCCTATCCCTGATGGTTTTGGTATTGAAGCGACCCTGAACATTCATCTGCCAGAGATGGATGAAGCAGAAGCGCAGAAGCTGGTTGATGCGGCACACATCGTTTGTCCTTACTCAAACGCCACCCGCAACAACATCGATGTCACGCTGAACATTATTCGCTAAGCGTGCTGCGGGCCTGAAATTATCAGGCCCGCACTTTTTTTCCTCTGTCATTTTCACTCTCCTGCTGCTGTCTGCAACAGCCCACCCGGCCGTTCCTGTTCGATGTGTACAAAAAATGTGCTAATCAGGTCGACAACGATTATTTTCTGGTCTATCAAACGCGACCATGTTTTACTGAGCCACCTCGCGTTATAGCCTGTAAATCCGTTCAGAATTTTCCTTCATCTTGTCCGGTCCGCTTATTCAGCGAACTCTGCCGCGTTTCGGCAGTCACATAAAAGATTTGGTCAAGCGCTTCACACCGGAGAAACACCTTTTTTCATGAATTACATTAAAACCCTGACTCAGCAGAAGTTATCGCTCTTGCTGGCGCTCTATCTCGGTATCTTATTGAATTTGCCGATTTTCTATCGTCGTTTTGACGGTTTTCTCAGGCACTCTACGGTTACGAACTGGCTGACTGCCGTCACCGAGGTAGTGGCCATTGTGGTGCTGACTTTCTTCCTGATGCGTCTGCTGTCGCTGGGAGGAAAGTGGTTTTATCGCGTGCTGGCCACGCTGATTGTGCTGATTTCGGTTGCCGCCGCCTATTACATGGCGTTTTTTAACGTGGTGATCGGCTACGGCATTGTGGCTTCGGTGATGACGACTGACACCGATCTCTCTAAAGAGGTGATTGGTTACCATTTCATCCTGTGGATGGTGCTGGTCAGCGCGCTGCCACTGCTGATGATCTGGCGCAATAAGCTGAGCATGACGCTGAATGAACAGCTGCGTACGCCGGGACAGCGCCTGAAACCCACCCTGATCATGCTGCTCTGCGTGGCACTGGTCTGGCTGCCGATTCGTTTTTTCGACAAGCTGCAGAAGCATAACGAAGAGATCACCAACATCGATCTGCCGAGTTACGGCGGTGTGGTGGCGCACTCTTATCTTCCTTCGAACTGGCTGGCGGCTGTGGGCCTGTTTGCCTGGACCCGTGTGGATGAGTCGCTGAACAGCCAGGAACTGCTGGATCCGGCGAAGAAGTTTACCTACGTCGCGCCTGCCGGGCTGGACGACACCTATGTGGTGTTTGTGATTGGCGAAACCACGCGCTGGGATCACATGGGGATGCTGGGTTATGAGCGTGACACGACGCCAAAGCTGTCGAAAGAGAAGAACCTGGTGGCGTTCCGGGGCGAGTCCTGTGATACCGCGACTAAGTTGTCACTGCGCTGCATGTTCGTGCGCGAAGGCGGCACTATGGATAATCCGGGGCGTACGCTGAAAGAGCAGAATGTGTTTGCGGTGATGAAAGAGCTGGGCTTCACCTCTGAGCTATTTGCGATGCAGAGCGAAGTCTGGTTCTACGACAACATCAATGCCAACAATTTTGCCTTCCGTGAGCAGATCGGTTCAGAGAAGCGTAATCAGGGCAAAGCGGTGGATGACATGCTGCTGGTGCCGGAGATGAAAGCGTCACTGGATCGTTTCCCGAAAGGTAAGCATCTGATTGTGTTGCACACCAAAGGTTCGCACTACCTCTATTCACAGCGTTATCCGCGCAGCTTCGCGAAATATCAGCCGGAGTGTATGGGCGTGGATGAGACCTGCAGCAAAGCGCAGTTGATCAACGCTTATGACAACTCGGTGCTGTATGTCGATAGCATGCTGGATAGCGTGCTGGATCAGCTGCGTGATAAGAAGGCGATTGTCTTCTATGCCGCCGACCATGGTGAGTCGATTAGCGAGAATATGCATCTGCACGGCACGCCGCGTGAGATGGCTCCGCCTGAGCAGTTCCGGGTGCCGATGATGGTCTGGGCGTCAGATAAGTATCTGGAAGACAGTCAGAACCGCAGCAACTTTGAGCGTCTGCAGGCGCAGCAGCGTGTGGGCCGGACCCATCGCCACGTTGAGTTGTTCGATACCATCCTGGGCTGTCTGGGTTACACCTCGCCAGATGGCGGCATTAACCCGGCCAACAACTGGTGTCAGGCACCGGGTAATGGTCAGGCTAAACCGCTGTAATAGTGGTCGAAAAGTGTAAAGCAGGCGGCTGATTCCCGGTAACCGCGTGCTTTCCAGGCGATTGGCGGCAAAAGCATAAAAAGCGGTTGACGCTGATCGGGGGTAGCAGTAACATGCGCCCCCATCGGCGAGTAGCGCAGCTTGGTAGCGCAACTGGTTTGGGACCAGTGGGTCGGAGGTTCGAATCCTCTCTCGCCGACCATATTTAAGAAACCTGTCTGAAAAGACAGGTTTTTTTTCGTCTGAAGAAAAGTGGATGAAAGGTACGGATTTACCGTTGAGCGGGCTTCAGGGAGCATACGTCTGGCAGACGCATCAGGTACTTACAGAAGCATCTCAGACAGCTGACAGATCCAAACCAGAGTGACGCTGACAGCAATCAACAATCTTAAGGCGAAGGGAACAGGGGCAGAGGAGGAAAGCGTCCCACGCCATGGACGGCGTGGGCCGAGCGTCCATGGATGGTTTAAGCGCCTTTCCGATCTGACCGTGTTCCCGAAGCAGTCTCGATCTGACCGCTAAGCATTCACATTATTACCGCTGAGTGGGCTTCAGGGAGCATACGCCTTCCGCAAAGACGCAAAAACGCCATCCCTGGCAGGCTCAACGCAGGCGATTACGCACCTCATCCCTGAGGTGAGCCCGTAGCCGGGCCAACGCTTTGCGTTGTTCAAAAACGCTCCCGGCGTTTTTATCCGGGCGGCGCGATGCTTTGCTACAGGCGTATGCTCCCTTCGCTTCACGTCTGGCAGACGCATCAGGTACTTATTTGGGAGCCTCAGACGGCTGACAGATCCAAACCTCAGCTGTCACCTTCCAGAAAGTTCCAGTAAACCCCATCCACCGCGCATTCCGTTTACCAGCCGTTGTTATCATCACTTACCCGCTGGCAGGCCTTGCCATATAAGAGATGCGATCATAATTCGCGACACATTCTTCTTATGACCGAAAGCGGCAACATGCTGATTTCTTATGCTTCTTTACCAGCATATTCCGCTGGATGAACGTCATAACGCACGGTGAATCGTTCAGTTATTCAACATTTGCCGGTAAAAGTTTTAAGTTTTTTAGCGGTGAGAATCACTAGCGATAGAACAACCATCCAGCACAATGCACGGAAATCAGACCAGCAGCGCTGTGCATTGTATGGCTTTTAGGCCGAAAGGGTTTTTATTACCGTTGCATGCTATCCCTCACACTCTGTGTAAATAAGTAACCGTTGTATTGACGTTCTTTGCAACTGTTGACAAATTGATGCGTCAATAAACGCACAGTTACGGAATTTTCTGAATGCACCATCTGCATAAGAAAAAACAAAAAAAACGTAGCGTGCTTTAACCACCTGTTCGGTGGTACGCCTGAACCGCATAAAAAAATCAGAGGTCGGGCAATACACACAACATCACATCACAATGGAGCAAAAGCATGATCAACTCCCTGGCTAAATCCGGGATGCTGAAGGTCGGTCTGAGCCTGATTGCTATGACTGTCGCCGCCGGTGTTCAGGCAAAAACCCTGGTCTACTGTTCTGAAGGTTCTCCGGAAGGCTTTAACCCGCAGTTGTTCACCTCGGGCACCACCTACGATGCCAGCTCACGTCAGATCTACAACCGACTGGTTGAGTTCACTATCGGCACCACCGAACTGCACGCTGCGCTGGCAGAGAAGTGGGATGTCAGTGAAGACGGTAAAACTTACACCTTCCACCTGCGCAAAGGCGTGAAGTGGCAGACCACCAAAGATTTCAAACCGACGCGCGACTTCAATGCGGATGATGTGGTGTTCACCTTTGAGCGCCAGCTGGATAAAAACAACGCCTATCACGGCGTCTCCGGCGGCAGCTACGAATATTTCGAAGGCATGGACATGCCGAAGCTGATCAGCAAAATTGAAAAAGTGGACGAGAACACCGTGCGCTTTGTGCTGACGCGTCCTGAATCGCCGTTCCTTGCAGACCTCGGCATGGACTTCGCCTCGATTCTGTCGAAAGAGTACGCTGACAACATGCTGAAAGCGGGCACCCCGCAAAACGTCGACCTGAACCCGGTCGGTACCGGTCCGTTCCAGCTGCTGCAGTACCAGAAAGATTCGCGCATCCTTTACAAAGCTAACCCGGATTACTGGGGCACCAAGCCGAAAATCGATCGCTTAGTCTTCTCCATTACCCCGGATGCTTCAGTGCGTTACGCCAAGCTGCAGAAGGGCGAATGTCAGGTCATGCCCTATCCAAACCCGGCTGACATCGCGCGTATGAAGCAGGACAAAAACATCAACCTGTATGAGCAGGCTGGCCTGAACGTCGGCTATCTGTCGTACAACGTTGAGAAAAAACCGCTGGATAACCTGAAAGTGCGTCAGGCACTGACCATGGCGGTCAACAAAAAGGCGATTATCGAAGCCGTTTATCAGGGTGCAGGTCAGCCTGCTAAAAACCTGATCCCACCAACGATGTGGGGCTATAACGACGACGTGAAAGACTACGCCTACGATCCTGAGAAAGCCAAAGCGCTGCTGAAAGAAGCGGGTATGGCAGACGGCTTCTCAATCGACCTGTGGGCGATGCCGGTTCAGCGTCCTTACAACCCGAATGCGCGCCGCATGGCTGAGATGATTCAGAGCGACTGGGCGAAGATTGGCGTCAAAGCCAAAATCGTCACCTACGAGTGGGGCGAATATCTGAAGCGCGCCAAAGCAGGCGAGCACCAGACCGTCATGATGGGCTGGACCGGCGACAATGGGGATCCGGATAACTTCCTGGCCACCCTGTTCAGCTGTTCAGCGGCAAAAGATGGCTCTAACTACTCGCGCTGGTGTGATAAATCCTTTGAGGATCAGATTCAGCCAGCTCGCGCCACCGCCGATCAGGCGAAGCGCATCGAGTACTACAAGCAGGCACAGGTTGTGATGCATGACCAGGCACCGGCGCTGATGATCGCGCACTCAACGGTATACGAACCGGTCAGCAAGAAAGTCTCCGGGTACAAAGTCGATCCGCTGGGCGGACACTACTTTGCTCAGGTAGACATTAAAGAATAATTGTCGCCTTTTCCGGGGCGGCTGCGCGTCGCCCCGGCTTTATCTCCCTGTTTTACTGGAAACGGTAGAGGCGCAGCCTGTCTGCGTCGCGGTCGGGCCTACCCGATCGTCAGATGTAAGCAATAACTACCCTCGCGGCGACGGTCGCGCGGACAAGAGAGAACCCGGATTATGCTGCAGTTCATACTCCGACGTCTGGGCCTTGTCATCCCAACGTTTATCGGTATTACATTACTCACCTTCGCATTTGTTCACATGATCCCCGGCGATCCGGTACTGATCATGGCGGGCGAACGCGGTATTTCTCCTGAACGCCATGCACAGTTAATGGCGCTGTTAGGTCTGGATCAGCCGCTGTGGAAACAGTACCTGAACTACATTAACGGCGTATTACATGGCGACCTGGGCATTTCACTCAAGAGCCGCATCCCGGTCTGGGATGAGTTTGTTCCGCGCTTCAAAGCGACGCTGGAACTCGGCTTCTGCGCCATGATATTTGCCGTGGCCATTGGTATCCCGGTTGGGGTCATGGCCGCCGTGAAGCGGGGGTCGATTTTCGATCACACCGCCGTGGGGATCTCACTGACCGGCTACTCCATGCCGATCTTCTGGTGGGGCATCATGCTGATCATGCTGGTCTCGGTACAGCTCAACCTGACACCGGTTTCCGGGCGGGTCGGCGACACCGTCTTCCTGGATGACACCATGCCGCTGACCGGCTTTATGCTGATCGATACCTTCTTCTGGGGTGAGCCGGGCGACTTCCACGATGCGGTGATGCACATGATTCTGCCTGCCATCGTGCTCGGCACCATTCCGCTGGCGGTGATTGTGCGAATGACGCGATCGGCGATGCTCGAAGTGCTGGGTGAAGATTACATCCGTACTGCGCGTGCCAAAGGCCTGACGCGCATGCGCGTCATCGTGGTGCATGCGCTGCGAAACGCCATGCTGCCGGTGGTTACGGTGATCGGCCTGCAGGTCGGCACCTTGCTGGCTGGAGCGATTCTGACCGAAACCATCTTCTCGTGGCCGGGCCTGGGTCGCTGGCTGATTGAAGCGCTGCAGCGCCGTGACTATCCGGTGGTGCAGGGCGGTGTGCTGCTGACGGCAGTACTGATTATTGTGGTCAACCTGCTGGTTGACCTGCTGTATGGCGTGGTTAACCCGCGCATACGTCATAAGAAATAAGGGGGCATCATGTCTGTTGTTGATCCCGGCAGCGTTACCGTTGCACCCAAGCCGATGACCCCGTTTCAGGAATTCTGGCACTACTTTAAACGTAACAAGGGCGCCGTTGTGGGCCTGGTCTACATCATCATTGTGTTGCTGTGTGCCATTTTTGCCGATGTGCTGGCCCCGCATGCCCCTGCTGAGCAGTTCCGCGATGCGCTGCTGCATCCGCCGGTCTGGCAGGAAGGCGGCAGCTGGAGCTACATTCTGGGCACCGACGATGTAGGCCGCGATGTGCTGTCGCGTCTGATGTACGGCGCGCGGCTGTCGCTGCTGGTTGGCTGCCTGGTGGTGGTGCTGTCACTGATTTTCGGCGTGATATTTGGCCTGCTGGCCGGTTATCTCGGCGGCGTGGTCGATGCCATCATCATGCGTGTCGTCGATATCATGCTGGCGCTGCCCAGCCTGCTGCTGGCGCTGGTACTGGTCGCCATCTTTGGCCCCTCGATCGTTAACGCCTCTATCGCGCTGACCTTTGTGGCGCTGCCGCACTATATCCGTCTGACCCGCGCGGCGGTGCTGGTGGAAGTGAACCGCGACTATGTGACCGCCTCCGGCGTGGCCGGTGCCGGTATGCTGCGCCAGATGTTTGTGAATATTCTGCCTAACTGCCTTGCACCATTGATCGTGCAGGCTTCATTAGGTTTCTCCAACGCCATTCTCGATATGGCGGCGCTGGGCTTTCTCGGTATGGGTGCGCAACCGCCAACGCCGGAGTGGGGTACGATGCTCTCCGACGTCCTGCAGTATGCGCAAAGTGCCTGGTGGGTAGTGACCTTCCCTGGATTGGTCATTCTGCTTACCGTGCTGGCATTTAACCTGATGGGCGATGGTTTGCGTGATGCACTCGACCCGAAACTCAAGCAGTAAAGAGGCACCGAGATGGCGTTATTAAATGTAGACAAACTATCGGTGCATTTCGGCGACGATAAAGCACCGTTCCGCGCGGTTGACCGCATCAGTTATCAGGTTGAGCAGGGCCAGGTCGTGGGTATCGTGGGCGAGTCCGGCTCTGGTAAATCGGTGAGTTCCCTGGCGATCATGGGGCTGATCGATTTCCCCGGCAAGGTGATGGCTGAGAAGCTGGAGTTCAACCAGCGCGACCTGCAGAACATCTCCGAACGTGAGCGCCGCCAGCTGGTGGGCGCCGAAGTGGCGATGATTTTTCAGGACCCGATGACCAGCCTGAATCCCTGCTACACCGTAGGTTTCCAGATCATGGAAGCGATCAAGGTGCATCAGGGCGGCAATAAACGCACCCGGCGTCAGCGGGCGATCGACCTGCTGAATCAGGTTGGTATTCCCGATCCCGCGTCACGGCTCGATGTCTATCCGCACCAGCTGTCGGGCGGCATGAGCCAGCGTGTGATGATTGCCATGGCGATCGCCTGTCGGCCTAAGCTGTTAATCGCCGATGAGCCGACCACGGCGCTCGACGTGACTATTCAGGCGCAGATCATCGAACTGCTGCTGGAGTTGCAGCGGCAGGAGAACATGGCGCTGATCCTGATTACTCACGATCTGGCGTTAGTGGCAGAAGCGGCGCACCACATTATCGTGATGTATGCCGGTCAGGTGGTGGAGAGCGGGAAAGCGACCGATATCTTTAAGGCGCCGCGCCATCCTTATACGCAGGCGCTGCTGCGTGCGCTGCCGGAGTTCGCGGCCGATAAAGCACGCCTGGCCTCGCTGCCTGGCGTGGTACCGGGCAAGTATGACCGCCCGATTGGCTGTCTGCTTAATCCACGCTGTCCCTATGCGACTGACCTTTGTCGTCAGGAAGAACCTGAACTGCGCACCATTCCAGGACGCCAGTCCAAGTGTCACTATCCGCTGGACGATGCCGGGAGACCAACTTATGAGTCATGAAACCACTAAAGATCAGTTCCTGCTGCAGGCGATTGATCTGAAGAAGCACTACCCGGTGAAGAAGGGGCTGTTTGGTCAGGAGCGTCTGGTCAAAGCGCTGGATGGCGTCTCTTTTAATCTGGAACGCGGCAAAACGCTGGCGGTGGTAGGCGAGTCAGGCTGTGGTAAATCCACGCTGGGCCGCCTGCTGACGATGATTGAAACCCCGACCGAAGGGCAGCTTTACTGGCACGGTCAGGATCTGCTGAAACATGATCCCCAGGCGCAGAAGCTGCGTCGCCAGAAAATCCAGATCGTGTTCCAGAACCCGTACGGCTCACTCAATCCACGTAAAAAAGTAAGCCAGATTCTGGAAGAGCCGCTGGTGATTAATACCCAGCTGACCCGCGCGGAACGCCGCGAGAAGACGCTGGAGATGATGGCAAAAGTCGGCCTGAAAACCGAGCACTACGACCGCTACCCGCACATGTTCTCAGGCGGGCAGCGTCAGCGTATCGCCATCGCACGTGGGCTGATGCTCGATCCGGACGTCCTGATTGCCGATGAGCCGGTTTCGGCGCTCGACGTGTCGGTGCGTGCCCAGGTGCTTAACCTGATGATGGATCTGCAGCAGGATATGGGGCTTTCGTATGTCTTTATCTCGCACGATTTGTCGGTGGTGGAACACATTGCCGATGAGGTGATGGTGATGTATCTCGGCCGGTGCGTTGAGAAGGGCAGCAAAGAGGCGATTTTTGCCAACCCGCGCCATCCTTATACTCAGGCTTTGCTGTCAGCGACGCCGCGGCTTAATCCTGACGACCGTCGTGAGCGCATTAAGCTGACCGGCGAGCTGCCCAGCCCGCTTAATCCGCCGCCGGGCTGCGCCTTTAATGCGCGCTGCCACCGACGTTTTGGCACCTGCGTGCAGCTGCAGCCGAAGCTGAAAAACTATGGCGGACAGGAGATTGCCTGCTTCGCGGTTGATCAGGATGAGAATCAACCGGTCGGCGTGGCAGAAAAGGTCAGCTGAGGATTGGCAGCGCATTCTGGTGTTTACAGACCGCACAAAATTGAAAGCGATGGGAGCACAGGCCTGTAGCAAAACATTGCGCCCCCCGGACAAAAACGCCGGGAGCGTTTTTGAACAACGCAACGCGTTGGCCCGGCTACGGGCGCCCCTCAGGGATGAGGGGCGTAATCGCCCGCGCTGAGCCTGCCAGGGATGGCGTCTTTTGCGTCTTTGCGTAAGGCGTATGCCCTCTGAGCCTGTTCGCGATCTTAACTCCCCAGCCGAAGGCTCCTTTCTGAAGCCTTTTTTTATCTCAACTCAGCTGCAAGCCGCACTGCTCGCAGGTCAGCGAGCACTTCCTGGTTATCCCTCCTCTTTTTCCGTTATCAGTCTTAACCTGTTTTCCTTCTGGCGATATTTGCAGTGAAAAAAGATAAATAGCCTCAATCACTTATGGCAGAAATGCGATTGTTTTGCGCCTGCGGCAGCCTGAACACTCTTTGAAACGCTGTTTACAGGAGTCAGCCTGGCAGTGCCAGAGGTTGTAAGAGCGGTATTTTCTGAAAAATTATTAAAACAGTGCTAATGAATTTAACTTAAGTATTACTTATTAATTATCAGCAGTAATGACTCAGAAAAGGCTTTCTTCCGCCACTATTGAATCTTTATGATTAAACAATTTGATTGAAATTGCTTTTTTTGTAATCAGGCTTTTCTGACTGATATTAAAGGGATGTGTTATATTCCAGGAAAATTCCCACCTTGTTGCAGGCCATGGCCAATGAAGAATAATTACGATGATTTGCAGCGTTTTAAAGAGAAAACGCAAACGCTCGACATCGACTTTAAAGATATGTCTGGCCAGACGCAGGAAGCGGCGGAACACAGTAAATGGGCATTGATTCGCCAGCTGGCGAAAGAAGAACATCAGACACCGTTTGGCGGCGGCGAGCGTATTGACCTGCCGCAACCTCAGCCGCTGCGTGGTGATGAGTTTACGGCTCCACCGCCTGGGGCACCGGCACGACATGCCGCACTCACTGCGCAACCGGCAATGGCAGCTCGCACCTCGATTCTCGATAGCCTGTCAGGCAGTAACCTGCCAGCAACCAGCACGACTGCACGCGGTCCTTCATCACTCTTTCCGCCACCGCCGCCACTGCAAAAAGTGGCCGTGGCTGAGCCTGCGACCATGCTGCGTGCTGAGCCGGTCCGGCCTGCCACCGTGGCGGAGCTTCAGCCCGTCGTCGCACCCACCGCCACCCATTCTGAGCCAGGGCGATTTGGTGCGCTGTTCCGCTCGCGCGAGATTAATCTGCCGAAAGAAACCTTACTCAAACCGTTACTGGAGAAGATTGCGCTATGCCATTAGTTTGTGTGTGCTCGCCGAAGGGGGGCGTGGGGAAAACCACGCTGGCGGCGAATCTGGCCTGGAGTCTGGCGCGTTCCGGTAGCAAAGTTCTGGCGATTGATTTTGATGTGCAGAATGCAATGCGTCTTCACTTTGGCGTGCCGCTTCATGATGGCCGCGGATTTGTGGCGCGCTCAGAAGAGCAGGCGGACTGGAGCCAGTCGATTCTTACCACCGGCGGCAATATCTTTGTGCTGCCCTATGGCGACGTCACGGAGCCGCAGCGCGAACGGTTCGAAGAGAACCTGATGAAAGATCCCCACTTTATTAAGCGCGGTCTGGATACGGTGCTCAATTATCCCGGTCTGGTGATCGTGGCTGATTTCCCGCCTGGCCCAGGCCCCGCCCTTAAAGCAATGACGGCGCTGGCCGATATGCATTTAGTGGTGATGTTAGCCGATACCGCATCAGTATCGTTATTACCGCAGATTGAAGAGAACCGGATGATCGGTAAGCCGCTCAATAACAAGCAAGGTCACTATTTCATCCTTAACCAGTGTGACAACCGCCGGAATATCAATCGCGATGTCACCGCGTTTATGCAGCAGCGCCTGGGCGATAATTTACTGGGCGTGGTTCACCGCGATGAAAGTGTGGGTGAAGCCAATGCTTCGCAGCAGTCTGTTTACGATTTCAGTCCCGCCTCCGCAGCGGCATTTGATATTGAACTGATCGCGAAAAGGGTCAGCAGCATTCTGAATATCACCGTGGGTAATGGCGAAGTTCAGGCTCCCATCCGCACAAACCACTTTTAGTCGGCTTCCGCCAGGCGACTGACTTACACAGCTCTTCTCAGGGTGAATCATGAGTAAAATCGGGTTTTACCTGCTGCTGCTGGTGCTTGCACCCGTTGCGGCGGTGATCATCATTACGCCAATGGACAGCCAGAAACAGTATATTTTTGGTCTGATCAGCATCGGCATGATGTTTTTATTGGGTTTCAGCAAGAGCCGCAAAATAACGGTGGTGATGGTGGTTCTCTCTGCGCTGATGTCCAGCCGCTATATCTGGTGGCGGACCACCGAGACGCTGCACTTTAATTCCGAAGTTGAAGCTATCTTAGGCATTGGCTTATATCTGGCGGAGCTGTACGTCTGGCTGATCTTAATTCTTGGCTTCCTGCAAACCACCTGGCCATTAAAACGCACGATTGAACCCTTACCGGACGACACCAGCCTGTGGCCGACGGTCGATATTTATGTGCCTTCCTACAATGAAAGTCTTGATGTGGTGCGCGACACCGTACTCGCGGCGCAGTGTATCGACTACCCGCGTGACAAAATCAGGGTCTATCTGCTGGATGATGGCAAGCGCAGCGAGTTTGCCCGCTTTGCGGCGGATGTCGGCGTGGGTTATATCACCCGTGACGACAACAAACATGCCAAAGCCGGGAACCTCAACCATGCGATGAAAATCACCAAAGGTGAGCTGATTTGCATCTTCGACTGCGACCACGTGGCGACGCGCACCTTCCTGCAGGCGACGGTCGGACCGTTCCTGAAAGATCCAAAGCTGGCGCTGCTACAGACGCCGCACTACTTCTATTCTCCCGATCCCTTTGAGCGTAACCTGCGCGCCGCACGCAGCATTCCAAACGAAGGCTCGCTGTTTTATGGCCCGGTGCAGCAGGGTAACGATAACTGGAATGCCACTTTCTTCTGTGGCTCCTGTGCGGTTATCCGTCGTTCAGCGCTGGAAGAGATTGGCGGTTTTGCCGTTGAAACCGTGACCGAAGATGCACACACCGCCCTGAAAATGCAGCGACTGGGCTGGGGCTCAGCCTTTTTGTCGATCCCGCTGGCTGCCGGTCTGGCAACAGAACGTCTGGGCCTGCATATCATTCAGCGTACCCGCTGGGCGCGTGGCATGACACAGATTTTCCGCGTCGATAACCCGCTGTTTGGCCGTGGCCTGAAGTGGCAGCAGCGTCTTTGCTATCTCAACGCCATGCTGCATTTCCAGTTTGGCCTGCCACGCGTTGCCTTCCTGACCGCACCGCTGGCTTACCTGCTGTTTAACCTGAATATTATTCACTCATCGGCCTCGCTGATCTTTGCCTATGTGCTGCCCCATCTGGTGATGTCGCTCTACGTTAACTCACGGATGAATGGCCGTTTCCGTTACACCTTCTGGGGTGAAATTTATGAGACGGTGATGTGCTTCCATCTGGTGATCCCGACCATTCTGACCCTGCTGTCGCCAAAACATGGCAAGTTTAACGTGACCGATAAAGGCGGCGTGCTGGATCAGGGCTTCTTCGATTTCCACATTGTGCGTCCGCATGTGATTGTGGCGCTGCTGCTGGGCATTGGCATTGTAGCCGGCGTGGTGCGCGCCGTGATGCATGACTATTTTGGCGTCGATCCTTACGTTATCGCGCTCAACGTCGGCTGGGCGATCTTCAGCCTGATCATTCTGATGGCGGCGATTGCCGTGGCGCGCGAAACCAAGCAGGTGCGTAAAACCATCCGTGTTGAAGTGCAAATCCCGGCGATTATTCATTACGCCAGCGGCATTTCATCGCGCACCCAGACCAGCAACCTTTCGATGGGCGGCGCGCAGCTTGATGCACCCGATGGACGTCATGAAACTGATGAGATTGAAGAGATTGATCTGCTGCTGAAATCCGGCGCGATCACTATCCCGGTCAGTCAGATTTCCGGCGATGATGAGAGCATCCGTCTGCGCTTTGAGGCGATGCCGCTGGCGCGTCGTCGCGAACTGGTCCGTGTGGTGCTGGCTCGTGCTGATGCCTGGATTCAGCCGGAGTATAAGCAGGACAACCCGCTGATTTCGCTAGGCACTATTATCCGTACCGTCTTTGAGCTGTTCTGGCTGACCTGGAAAGGCCGCCACGATAAACGTAAAAATGTCGACCCGGTTGCTGCGGCGGCGAAAGAGGATGGGGCGGCATGAAGATCCTGACGCAAACTTTGCTGGTCAGTTCACTGACCGCAGCGTTATGGCTGACGCCCGCTGGCGCGGAAACGCCGGTTGTTACTGATAACAGCAGTGCTGCGCCGGTAAACAGTTCAGCTCCGACGCCGTCTGATGCTGCTTCCACCGCGCAGCCTGCCAGTGCGCCGGTAAACAGTCCGGCTCCGACGCCGCCTGATGCTGCTTCCAGCACGCAGCCTGCCAGTGCGCCGGTAAACAGTCCGGCTCCGATGCCGTCTGATGCCGTTTCCGCCACGCAGCCTGCCGATGCCACCGTCAGTGCACCCGCGACAAATCAGGCTCCGGCCAGCGATGCGGCATCTGTGGCACCCATAAATAATGGTTCCACCCAGACGGCAGGTTCAGACCAGGTAGCCGCCCCGGTCAGCGGTGGAGAGTCTGCAATGCCGTCAGTGTCACCTGCGGCAAATGCGCCATCTGCGACACCGTCCGCAGAATCTGCACCGGCATCGGCGCTTCAGAGTGCATCACCGAATGCCATGGCACCCCCGGTGAACGCCTCTTACGCCCCAGGTAGCGAGGCGACATCACAAACTCAGCCATCTTCAGTGACCGGTGACGCGGCCTCAACGCCTCAGACCGCGTCATCGACCGGTGAGGCGGCGGCTTCTGCCCAGACCACCGCGCCGATGGCCGCCACCGGCGCGGTGACCCAGGACAGCAGCGCGCTGTCAGCAGTACCCCTGCCGCAGGGCCTGAGCAGTGCCGATCCCGCGCTGGAAGCGGCCGCCAGTGCGCTGCCCTACGCGCCAGGTCAGGTAGCTGCACCGGTTGCAGAAGCGCAGCCGCCGATCGCGGCTGCCATCAATCAGCCGATCAGTAGTGTTATTTCAGTGGCCCAGATGGGCCAGTCGCGCGGCATCACGCTGACCGGCGGCCAGCTTCAGTCGGGCATCACCTTTACCCTGCCCGGCGATGAAGTCATCACCAATGCGCGACTTAATCTGACGCTGCGTGTCTCAGCTGCGCTGGCGGCACGCAATACATCGCTGCAGCTGATGCTGAATGGTCAGCCGCTCGGCACGCTGCCGCTGGGTGCGACGGACAGCGATGTCAGCGACTATGAGCTGGATATTCCGGCGGCGATGGTGGTGTCGGCGAACAATCTGAGTTTTAAAATCAATGATGCGGACAAGTTGCTGTGTGAAAGAGAGAGCGCACAGCAGTATCAGGTCACCATTCTGCCGAACACCTCGCTGCACCTTGAGGGTCAGAAGCTCAATATCGGCACCAGCCTGCGTAATTTCCCGCGTCCCTTCCTGGATCCTCAGCGGATGACGGCGTCCACCGTGACGGTGGGCTTTGCCAGTCATGTTTCAGCCGATGCTGTCAGCGCGGCGGCACTGGTGACATCCTGGCTCGGCATTCAGAGTGATTATCGCGGCATCCGTTTCCCGGTGGTGCGCGGCGAACTGCCGGAACACAACGGCATCCTGTTTGGTCATCCTGGTGACCGGATCGGCACCCTGACTTTCCCGGCCAGTAACGGTCCGATGTTGCAGGTGGTGGATAATCCCAATAATCCGGTTTACAAATTGCTGCTGGTCAGTGGCAACAATGAGGAGCAGTTGCGTCAGGCGGCGAACCGTCTGACGACGCAGCCACTGACGACGGATGAGAGTCATCTGCAGGTCCCCGCACAGACTATTGCAAACCGCAAACCTTACGATGCACCACGCTGGATTAACACTGACCGCCCGGTACGGCTGAGCGAACTGCTGCGTAAAGATCAGAGTCTGACCAGCAGCGGCATCTGGCATGATGCGCTGCGTGTTAACTTCCGCGCCGCGCCTGATTTGTTCCTGTGGGATGGCAACACAGTGCCGGTCAATCTGCACTATCGCTTCCCGTCTGAAAGCTGGATCGATGAGGATAATTCCTTCCTTAACGTCATGCTCAACGGCACTTTCCTGCGCAATCTGACGGTGAACAAAGTCGGCCTGCTGGAGAACGCCTGGCACCGTCTGGGCGGTGATGCGCGTCAGGAGCAGTATCAGCTTAATCTCGAACCCTACCTGATCTATGGCGATAACCAGCTGGCGCTCTACTTCAATATCAAACCGCGGGCTGATGCGCCCTGCGGTGTGTTACTCAACAACAACATCAAAAGCCGGATTGAAGAGGATTCATGGATCGATCTGAGCCATACCCGTCACTTCAGCATGCTGCCGAACCTCTCTTACTTTGTGGGTGCCTCTTTCCCGTTCTCACGTCTGGCCGATTTCAGCCAGACCACACTGCTGCTGCCGGAAACGCCCAGCGATGCTGAACTGTCAACGCTGCTGGATCTGGCGGCGCGGGCTGGCAAAGCCACCGGTCTGGCGCTGACACAGAATCAGGTACTGTTTGGCCTGCCGACTGGCGGAACCCATCTGGCGCGCATACAGCAGAGCGATCTGCTGGCGGTGAGCACCACCGGCAACAGCGCCTTTAATCAGGCGATGCTGGCGGCTTCCCCTTATGACGCCACCAGCAGCACTTTTGGGGTGAAAGAGCCTGACACGCTGGAAAAATTACGCGGCTGGCTGACCGGTGACTGGAGCCGTCAGCAGCTGGATGCCGATCGTTACTTCTCCTCCAACGAAGCGTGGCGAGGCTTCCTCAGCTACCGATCGCCATGGAACCGCGATCGGCTGGTGGTGATGACGGTGGCAACCAGCGACGATCAGCTGTTGCGACTGCATAACGATTTGAGTTCAGCGCAGATTAACGCCGGCATTCGTGGCGATACCGCGATTATTACCGATGAAAACGGTATCCGCAGTTTCCGCGTCGGCGCGCAGTTCCCCAGCGGTGAGTTGCCCTGGTACATGATGGTGGTGTGGTATGCCAACCAGCACTCGGTGCTGCTGGCAGTGGCGGCGATGCTGCTCTCTGCGCTGGTGGGCAGTGCGGCCTGGGTGATGCTGAAGCGTCACGCCTGGCGACGTCTGAACCCAAAGCAGGACCGTGATTCCGGCAGGAAGTAAGGATAATAATAATGAAAAAAAATCTGTTAAGTGCCGGTATCCGTAAGGCGTTGCTGCTGGGCAGTGCGCTGGCCCTGTCACAGCCGCTGCTGGCGGCGGAAAGCGCCAATCCGGCGTTGCAGGCGCTGTTCGATCAGGCCTCTTACTGGCATCAGAAAGCGCATGACGACCTGGCGACAGCCTCACTGCAAAAGGTGCTGATGGTTGAACCCAACAACACTCAGGCGCTCTACCTGCTGGCGCTCTATTCACAGCAGGGTGGCGACACTGCGGCGGCGGCGCAGTATCGCGCCCGTCTGAGTCAGGTCTCCCCCAACGATCCGCATCTTGGCGAGCTGGATAACGCGCGCCAGATGCAGACCATTCCGCAGGCGCAGCTTGCGCTGGCGCGTCAGCAGGCGCGCAGCGGCAATATTCCGGCGGCGTTACAGACCTGGCGCAACACCTTTAGCGGCAATGCGCCACCACCCAGCGTCGCGGCAGAATATTATCTCACCATGGCGGGCGACCGTACGCTGCTGCCGCAGGCGGTTGAGGCACTGCGCCAGTTTGCGGCTCAGCATCCGCAGGACACCGGCGCGCGGCTGGCGCTGGGTAAAGCGCTGACCTATCAGGAACCGACCCGTCGCGAAGGCATTGAGGTGCTGAGTTCGCTGGCGAGCGGTAATCAGGATGCCGACCGCTCACTGCGTCAGGCGCTGCTGTGGCTCGGTCCGCAGCCGTCAGATGCGGCGCTCTATCAGACCTGGCAGCAGCGTCATCCGCAGGATTCGGCGGTGATCGACTACTACCGTAAAAACGTCGGCGGCGCAGAAAAAGGGGCCGGATTCAGCGCGCTCAACAGCGGTGACGTCGGCGGTGCGCAGTCCAGTTTTGAAAAAGTACTGGGCGCGAATCCGCAGGATGCCGATGCGTTAGCGGGCATGGGCTATGTGGCCCAGCGAGCCGGACGTTATCAGGAAGCGGCGGATTATCTGCAGCGGTCTGCTCAGCTCGGCGGCGATCAGGGTTCATCGCGTCAGCAGCAGGCTGACGATGCGCGTTTTTATGCACAGCTGGCCAGCGCCCAGCAGGCATTGAAAAGCGGAGACACGGCGCAGGCGCTGACATTAAGCGAACCGCTGGTGCAGGCTGACGGCGAAAAAGGGCTGGCTGCCAGACTGTTTCGCGCCGACGTGCTGCGCCGCACCAATCAGCCGCAGCAGGCGGAGCAACTCTATCGCACTATTCTGCAAAGCGATGCGGATAACCGCAGCGCCAAAGAGGGACTGTTCTACGTTCTGCGTCAGCAGAATCGGGGCACCGAAGCTAACACGCTGCTGGGGGCACTGCCGGACAGCGTTCGCCAGAGCGTCACGCCACGGGCCAATGAAGCCGATGCGCTGCGTCAGCAGGCGAAGCGTCAGCTGGCGGCTGGTAACAACGCCGCTGCCATCGCGACGCTGCAGCAGGGTATTCAGCGCTATCCCACGGATGGCTGGCTGCGGCTCGATTTAGCCCGGCTCTACCGTCAGCAGGGCGACACGCTGCTGGCGGCCAACGTGATGCAGCCGGTGATGCGCAACGGGGCCAGCACCAGCGAGCTTTATGCAGGGGCACTTAACGCCAGCGAAAGCGGCGGCTGGCAGCAGGCCAGCACGTTGCTGTCGCGCATTCCCGCTAACGCGAGGACGGCGGCGATGCGTGAACTGGCGCAGCGGGTTAATTTCAATCTGCAGATGAGCACGGCCGACCAGTATCTGGCGCAGGGCGCGACGGCTGCTGCCGCCAATACCCTGAAGGCGCTCACGGTTAATCCACCCACCAACCCGGTTGATGCCGGAAACCTGGCGCAGAAGCTGGCGCAGGCGGGCGATCTCACCAGCGCCGTTTCGGTGGTGCGGACTAACCTGCAGCGTGGCGTGCAGGGCAATGCGGGCGATTATGCCGCGCAGATGACGGTACTGAATCAGGCGGGCCTCGGCAGTGAGGCGCAGCGCTTCCTCAGCAACCCGGAACTGCAGGCGCGCAGTACGCCGACGCAGCTGGCTGGTATTCGCAATGGCTATCTGATTAACGAAGTGGATCGTCTGCGGCAGCAGCGTCAGTACGCGGTGGCGTATGACAAGCTGATTGGTGCACTGCAGCAGGATCCGCAGAACCGCGATCTGATGTTCGCGATGGCCCGTCTCTACCAGGACGGCAAGATGAACCGGGATGCGGGCGTGGTCTATGACTACCTGATGACCCAGGATACGCCGACGCAGGATGCGCGCGTCGGGGCCATCAACGTCGCGCTGGCGCAGAACAATGTGCAGCGCGCTAATGAGCTGAGTCGCGGCCTTAACAGTACGACTCAGACACCAGATCGTCTGCTGCTGCTGGCGCGGGTGGCGGAAGCCAATGGCGAGCATTCTCAGGCGATGACTTATCTGCGTTCAGCGCGCGGTCAGCTGATTGGCCTGCAGGGCGCGCAGCCTGGCAGCGTGCCGACCGTGGGCGGACTGGCGCTGGCGGATAATCCGTTTATCAACCGTGATACTTCGCCGGTGGGACGTTCACCATCCAGCTACGGCACCGAGCTGCCGTGGCAGGCGGCACCGGCGGGCGTTGCCGCTGGCGTGACAACGCAGAGTGAACCGGCCGCGGGCAGCGAAACCGTTGCTCAACAGTCACAGATTCTGCACGACGTCGACACCATGATGGATTCGCTGCAGGAAAAAACCGGCAGCTGGAGTCAGGGCATGGTGCAGGTGCGCGGGCGTGATGGCGAGTCGGGCCTGAGCAAGCTGACGGAAGCCAAAGCGCCGCTGACCTTCTCTACCGTGCCGTTTGAAACGGCGCGCCTCGACTTTACCGCCACGCCGGTCTCACTTACGGCGGGCAGTGGCGCAGCCGATGCCTGGCGCCGTTTCGGCACCAATGCGCTGAGTCAGGGCAGGGTGGTGGCTGCGGGCGGTGCAACGGTGAATGACCTGCCGAACGCCACCACCGATTCGCAAACCGCTTCGGGCGTGGAGCTGAATCTGGCGCTGAAGGGCGACAGCTATAAAGTGGATATCGGCAGTACGCCGCTGGGCCAGGATCTCAGTACTCTGGTCGGGGGCGTACAGTGGTCACCGAAACTCACCGACTTCCTGACGCTGATCCTGACCGGTGAGCGCCGCGCGATTACCGACAGCCTGCTCTCTTACGTCGGCGCAGAAGATAAAACCAGTGGCAAACGCTGGGGACGCGTCACCAAAAACGGCGCTAACGCCCTGTTAAGCTACGACAATGGCGATGCCGGCTTCTATGCTGGTGCGGGCGCGTACAGCTATCTCGGCGAGAATGTCGCCAGCAACAACAACCTGCAGGCAACAGCCGGCGCCTACGTCCGTCCGTTCCACACTGAGGATCGCGAGCTGAAAGTGGGCATGAGCCTGTCGTGGATGGACTTCTCAAAGAACCTCAGCTACTTCAGCTACGGTCAGGGCGGCTACTTCAGCCCGCAGAACTATGCGTCGGTCTCGTTCCCGATAGAGTTCTCACGCAAGTTTGACGATCTGAAAGTGAATATTGGCGGTGCAGCCGGTTATCAGACCTACAGTCAGGATAAGAGCGCGTACTTCCCGGCGGATGCCAGCCTGCAGTCAGAACTGGAATCCCTTGCCGCCAGCGGCAGCGTGAAAGACGCTTACTACTCCGGCGGCAGTAAAAACGGCATCGGCTACAACCTGCACGCCGGGGCGGACTACAAACTCAATAAAGATGTGACGATTGGCGGCCAGCTGGGTTATGACACCTTTGGTGACTACAACGAAAGCAGCGCGCAGCTCTATGTCCGTTACCTGTTCGGAGAGAAGTAATGAGTGAGCATTCGGGGGTATCGCATCCGTATCAGCCGGGCTGGTTTGACCTGGTCAGCGTGCTGATTGACGGGATGATCGCCAACGCCGGTCATCAGGAGGCGGAAGCCTTTCTCTATAAGATGGGGGAATCACTGGCGACCCGCTATCCTTTGCCAGAGTCGCGTACCGTGCAGGATCTGGAGCGCGAGTGCAATCTGCAACTGGCGCGTTTTAACTGGGGCTTTGTGCAGCTTCAGCCGGAAGAGAAGGCGCTGCTGATTGCGTATCACGCCTTACCGGCAGGCGACAACATCCACTCTCCGGCTGACTGGCAGGCGGCGTTTGGTGCGGTGATGGCCGGACTTTTTTCGGGCTGGTTGCAGGGCCAGGGCGGCAGCAGCATTGTGCCGGTTACGCTTGAACTCAACGATGGCAGCACGCTGCACTATCGATATCAATAGGATCGGAAATGAAACGTAATCCACTCTGGCGGGTCTGGCTCTGCTCTGTTTTACTGCTGGCCTGCAGCGCGCAGGCGAGTGCCAGCGGCTGGGAGACTTTTAAAAGTCGCTTTGTGACCTCAGAAGGGCGGATCACTGACACCGCCAATAACAACGTCAGTCATACCGAAGGCCAGGGTTATGGCATGTTGCTGGCGGTGGCCAACGACGATCGCGCCACCTTTGATCGGTTGTGGCAGTGGACGCGCAGCCAGCTGCGTAATCCGCAGACCGAGCTTTTTTACTGGCGCTACGTGCCGGGCAGTGACAACCCGGTCGCCGACAAGAATAACGCCGCGGATGGCGATGTGTTGCTGGCCTGGGCACTACAGCGTGCTGCACAGAAATGGCAGGTGGAGAGCTACCAGCAGGAATCTGACCGTATTCAGCGCGCCATTATCAGGCTGGATGTCACGAGCTTTGGCGGCCACACCGTGATGCTGCCGGGTGCGCAGGGCTTTAACAAAGTCAGTTATGTGGTGCTCAATCCCTCTTACTTCCTGTTTCAGGCGTGGCGCGAGTTTGGTGAACACAGCCATCTTCAGGTCTGGGATAAGCTGATTAACGATGGCTTTGATCTGCTGGGTAAGCTGAGCTTTGGTAAAACCGGGCTGCCAATGGACTGGGTCGCACTGAATGCCGACGGTTCGGTTGCCCCGGCCGTCGGCTACTCGAACCGCTTCAGTTACGATGCGATTCGCGTGCCGCTGAACATCTGGTGGTATGACCCGCACAGTCTGGCACTGGTGCCGTTTCAGCGCGTCTGGCAGGGTTACAGCCGCATGCTGACACCCGCCTGGTTCGACGTGCTGGCGAATGCCCCTGCACCTTACCATCTTGAGGGCGGACTGCTGGCGGTACGTGACCTGACGCTGAACGAAACCGGCTATCTGAGCGATAAACTGGCTGCGGATCAGAACTACTTTTCTGCCAGTCTGCAGCTGCTGACCTGGCAGGCGTTTCAGGAGAAGCGCTGATAACCGGCAGAATGGCGGCACTGGCCGCTATTCTGCCATCGACAGCCACGCGCTCAACAGGGAGCAGGCGCTCAGCCGCGCCTGACCCGCCTTTAACTGCCGGGTCACGGCTCTGCAACCCGGCGGTCACGCGTTACTGCGGATAGGCGACCCAGTCGCCGCCGTTCAGCCTGATCCAGGGTTTGCCCTGATACATTATCACCACTGCACCGTCATTTTCCGACACCACCGGCGTCTGCGGCAGCTTGTCAGTCAGCACCGACATATTCACATTCGGGGCATTAAATACCTGCCCATCTACGACGCGCGACACAATCTCTGACAAGGCCAGCAGGCTGGTCGGCGCATCAATGTTCAATGGCTGAGCCTGATGCGGCGCCTTCATTCCGACGAACTTAATGCCTACCGGTACGTGAGTAATATCCGGGCTGGGAATATCGCGCAAGCCGGACATCTGCATTTTGTCTCCCTGCAGCGCGGCACCGTGCTCGGGCACTACCAGTACCATGACGCGGCGGCCCGACTTCTCCAGCTGCGTCATAAAGGCATCAAGCTGATCGAATAGTAGTTGCGCGCGCGGTTTCCACGGTGCCGTTTTGGTGCTGCCGAGTTCACGGGTGCCGTCGTGCAGCGGGATCAGATTGTAGAAGGTGGCGCTGCGTGCATCGCTGCTTTTGCTGCGGTCGTCCAGCCAGCGCTGCATCAGTTGCGCATCGTTGAATACCGGCGAGCCGTCGAATGATGTCAGTTCTGGTGCGATACCCGCCTGTGACATCAGCGGTGCCTGAATATCGCCGCCCTCGCGCACCTCCTTCAGATAGTTACCGAATACGCCGGTGTGATCCATCATCAACTGCTCTTTAAAGCCCAGCTTCGCCAGATTGTCGAACAGATAGCAACGCGGATCGGCAGGTTTATAGAGATCGCTATGCGAGGTCTGGCCACAACTGGCACGCAGCAGTCGGATACCCGCCGGTCCGCTGTAGCTGGTTGCGGCGTTGTAATTGCTCAGCATGATGTCGAAATGCTGCCACAGCGGATGGTTACGCAGCTGAGAAGCATCCATATCAGACCAGGCGAGCGAACAGATATTGATCACCAGGATGTCGAAAGGCTGCGAATCGGCAGGCAGATTGTCGGGAAAATGCGTCACGCGCTGGCGTTCACTTTCATGAAAGCGGTTCAGCCAGGCGGTGAGATTTGCGCTGGTCGGCGGCGCAGACTGCTCCAGTCCATCCGGCGTGGCGGCTGGCTGGCCGCCGCTGGGTGTCTGATTCAATACGACCTGTGGCGTAGCCGTCCGGGTCGGCAGCAGCGACATCGCCGGGCCAGCAATCGTCAGCACGTTAAGCCAGATCAGCATCAGCGAAACCAGCACAGTGATGCGAACCCATTGTGAAACAAACAGATAGAGAACCAGCAGCACAAAGGCGGCTCCCACCATTTGCCAGTTAATAAAGCGATCGGCCAGGTCGAGCAGATAGGCCGCAGAGAAGCCCGCCAGCTGATCGCCCTGGCTGAGTATGCTGCTGAGTCCTGGCAGCCAGGTGTCGTGCCAGAACAGCGCGATGCCAACCGGAATCGAGATCAACTGGCGGATGCGATGCAGGCGCGCCGAGGGTAACGGAAAAAGCAGCCAGGCGAGAAACACCAGATTGCTCAGGGCGTGAAAATTGAGATAGCCATACCACAGCAGGCCGAACTTCAGTAAAAAGTAGAAATTCCAGCCGCCCAGTCCGCGCCAGGAGGACCAGAAGCGGGAAGAGGAGGCCGCCGAGGGTTGATCAGTATTCATTAATTTTTTCTATCCGTTTCAGAGGATTGACGCTGCCAGTGACCTTCCGATTTAAGCGCGCGCGCTGGCAACAAACGATTCATGATGCCGTTCCAGCGACGGGGTAGCCATTTTTGATATAATGGCTTTAAAAACAACAGGATAAACAGAATAAGTAGCGCAATTTGTACCCAGTCCATCAGATTCATCAGGCTTTGTTCTCCGGCAGTAAAGTGATGGGCTGCGGTGCAGCGCGTTCATGTGTTTCAGGCCGGCTCTCAACGGCGGCGCGGGCCGTCTCTGATACCGGAGCCAGATCCTGAATTGCCATCGGCGTCAGTTTCTTAATATTGCTGACTTCCGCGAGGATCTGATTATCCTCAAACCAGACCATCCGGTTAGCAAACAGCTCGTCGTGAGGCAGAGAAAAGATATATTTCAATGCCTTATCAAGGTCGTTATAGCGGCAGGAAGAGAGGAAAAGGATGACACGATCTTCCAGCACCGTGACCAGGTCGCCAAAGCGGCGCGGTTTACAGAGCGTCAGGATTTGCTGAGGCTTAAGCTGTGGCACAGGCCGCAACGCGACCAGCAGGCCCTTATCATTTTCCGGCAGCAGGGTATTGCTGATCAACTGGCCGACTGACTGACAGAAGGCATCGAGACGCAGGTAGCCTTTCTCATGCAGAGGCTGCAACGAAGCGGTTAACGCCTCAAGACTGGCGGGAACGCGACGGTTAAACACCTGTCCCTGAAGGCCCTCCAGCGTGGTCAGAAAGCGCGACATTGTGGCGTTGGTCGGGACGATGGCGTTTACACCGCAGGCCAGCAGCAGACGTTCGTCGCTATAACGCAGGCTTGCACCCATCTCGCGCACCACAATTTTCAGTCCGTTGCCGCGTGTACGACGCAGGCTGTGCACCATCTTCGCCAGTTCGTTGATATATTCGCTGCGGGTCAGGCTGAAAATCACCGTTGCGGCATTGGCCTGCTGCGCCCGCAACCAGACCTGCTCATTATCCTCGAACAGTTGCCACTGGCGTGAAAGCGGCGGCGCGCCCTCGAGCACGATGTTGTCCGCAAGATAATGCTGCTCGTCGTTGAGGCTCAGTGGTTCCTGCTTTTCATTTAAGGTAAAAAAGCGTTCATTTTCACAGCCCAGACGTATTGCCCGATCGGCAAGCAGGCGTTCCGCGGCATACCACCAGTTAATTCGATACTGCCAGCTATCCTGCTGAAAGCTCAAATGCGCAACGCCATCCAGCTGACGAAAATAACGCTGAAGATGATTACTCAGATTTATTATTGTGGTGCCGGAGGTCACGATTAAAAGGGTGAGCTTTCTTTTATGCAGCGTCTGACGCATGCCCTTTATCCAGCGGGATAATTCTGCGTCATCAAGCTTATCCCATTGCGCTGCGTTGCTATTAAATATCACTAACCCATTTTTACTGCCGAGCGTGCGCAGAAAATCACTTTCCAGCTGCAACAAACTGCCTTTGCTTTTGGAAAGAGAAAACAGCGGAATACGATCGGGTCCGCCAGGTGGGTCGGGCGTCAGCAAATCACGCGGCGGCTGGTCAGCGCTGATCAGCGTTACGGCCTGCTGATGTGAAATTACCTGTCGAATAAAAGTGCGGGCGTCATCCTGCCGCGCACAGGTCACCCAATAACAGCCAGGCGTTTGCAATGCCGTTAATTCAGGCTGAACATGCAACAGCCCCAGCGAAAAAGAATTTTTCATATTGAATTCGTTATTTTTCCAGTCCAGGCTAGCTTATTATAGACAGGCCGGGATGTAACCTGAGAAATTTAAACATTGCTAATCACAGGCCGGCTCACATTGTTCTGCAATTGCCGCGTTTCTGGAAATATTTTTCAACTTTCCTTTACGCGTACGCGCAGTCGGTCATCCTGAGTGTGACGTTGTTTTATTTTTGGCGAACAGTAATGAAAAACCACAATCTCTATAACCCTGTTGCCGCTGATGGCGATCGTCAGGATGATATTAGTGCGTTACGTGATGCGTTTTCTTTGCACTCTTTCCGCTATGTCGACATTGCGCGGGAAGAGCGTCTGAAAGCGATCGTGTCGCGCTGGCCGCTGTTAGCGGAAACCCTTGCCAGCCAGTCTGAGACCGATCGCTGATGCCGCAGATCGCGCTTCAGGGCGTACGGGGCGGCGTCGGCACGACTTCTCTTTGCGCCGGATTGGGCTGGGCGCTGGCGGCACTCGGCGAACGAGTATTGTTGATCGATGGCTCCCCGGTCAGCCAGCTCGGCGTGCATTTTAATCTGCCCGCTCAGCAGGATAATGGCTGGATGAAAGCACTGTGTGAGGGCGGTGACTGGCAGCACAGCGGGCTTCGCTATCCCGATGGTCCTGATTTGCTGCCTCACGGGGTGCTTTCCCATCAGCATGCTTTGACTATTGCCAGACAGAATGAGGCGATCGCCGCGCCGCTGCTCCAGGCATTACCGGACCTGCGGGCGCGCTATCAGTGGATTATTTTCGATCTGCCTGCCGATACCCTGCCCTGGCATGAAACGCTCTATCCCACGCTGGACAGCCTGTTGTGCGTCACTCAGCCAGACGCGAATTGCCATTTACGGCTTAGCCAGCGCCAGTTTCCGGCGCGCACCCGGTTTATTATCAATCAGTTTAATGCCAACAGTCGTCTGCAGCAGGATCTGCATCAGCTCTGGATGGCCTCGCTGAATCCGCTGATACCGCTGCTGATCCACCGGGATGAGGCGCTGGCAGAAGCGCTGATGATGAAGCAGCCGGTCGGTGAATACCGGCCACATGCGTTGGTCAGTGAAGAGATCATCACGCTGGCAAGCTGGCTGCTGCTCAATCTGAATGGAGTGAGCTCTTGAATCCGTTGTGCTGGCTGTTAACGGCGCCCGCCTGGCAATCGCTGCACAGGGGCTATACCACAGCGCGAGGCAATGGCGCGTCCCGCTTCGCCAGTGCGCTTCATCTGTTCTGGTCGGTGCTGGGCCTGATGCTGCTTCGCTTCGAAACGCCAGGCTGGCAGCGGATTATTCAGCAGCGCCGCCGGCTCTATCCGCACATTTCGCCGGAGCGGCCGCGACCGCTGGATATTCTGCGTTATCTGATCCAGACGCTGTGGCTTTTGGTGATCCTGCCGCAGAGCGATCGCGCTCGTGGCGGTTTCCGTGGCCTCGGTGCGCTTTCTGGCTGGCGCCACCATGGCTACCGCTGGCTGGACAAGGCCGTTGCCCACTCACAGACCCAGGGAATCGATGTGCGCATCGAACAATGGCTGAAGCGGCTGTCGCCGCTGGTGCGACGCAGCCTCTTCGCCGTCACCGCCCTGTTTGCCACGTTGCTGGCGCTGCTCTGTATCAGCCAGCCGTTTGGCCTGATGACGCAGTTTATCTTTGTGGTACTGCTCTGGAGTCTGGCGATGCTGGTACGACGCGTCCCGGGGCGTTTCCCGACCATGATGCTGATTGTGCTGTCGCTGACCGTATCGTGCCGCTACCTCTGGTGGCGCTATACCTCGACGCTGAACTGGGACGATCCGCTGAGTCTGGTGTTTGGTCTGCTGCTTATTGCGGCAGAGACCTACGCCTGGGTGGTGCTGGTGCTGGGCTATTTTCAGACGCTCTGGCCGCTTAATCGTCAGCCAGTGTCGATGCCTGTCGATCGGGATCAGTGGCCAGGCATCGATCTGCTGGTGCCAACCTACAACGAACCGCTCAGCGTGGTCAGACCCACCATCTACGCTGCCATGGGCATCGACTGGCCGAAAGACCGCCTGAATATCTATCTGCTCGACGACGGCGACCGGCCGGAATTCCGCGACTTTGCCGCCAGCGTGGGTATCAACTATGTCGTCCGTCCCACCCATGAGCACGCCAAGGCCGGCAATATTAATCACGCGCTGAAAAAGTACTGCCGCAGCGAATTTGTGGTGATTTTCGACTGTGACCATGTGCCGACGCGCGCCTTTTTGCAGATGACCATGGGCTGGTTTATTAAAGATCCCCGGCTGGCGATGATGCAGACGCCGCATCACTTCTTCTCGCCTGATCCGTTTGAGCGCAATCTCGGGCGGTTTCGTCGTACGCCCAATGAGGGTTCGCTCTTTTATGGGCTGGTGCAGGACGGTAATGATACCTGGGATGCCACCTTTTTCTGCGGCTCCTGCGCCGTGCTGCGCCGCAGCGCGCTGGATGAAATTGGCGGTATTGCGGTGGAAACCGTTACCGAAGATGCCCATACCTCGCTGCGGCTGCACCGGCGCGGCTACACTTCGGCCTACATCCGCATTCCTCAGGCGGCCGGACTGGCGACCGAAAGTCTGTCAGCGCATATCGGACAGCGTATCCGCTGGGCACGCGGTATGGTGCAGATCTTCCGCCTTGATAACCCGCTGTTTGGTAAGGGGCTGAAGTGGGTACAGCGGCTCTGTTATGCCAACGCCATGCTGCACTTTCTCTCTGGCATTCCGCGGCTGGTCTTCCTGCTGGCGCCGCTGGCGTTTCTGCTCTGTCATGCCTACATCATCTACGCACCTGCGCTGGCGATCGCCATTTATGTTTTGCCCCATATGCTGCATACCAGCCTCACCAACTCGCGTATTCAGGGACGCTGGCGACACTCTTTCTGGAGCGAGGTCTACGAGACGGTGCTGGCCTGGTATATCGCCCGGCCTACCACCGTGGCGCTGTTCAATCCTCATAAAGGGAAGTTTAACGTCACCGCAAAAGGCGGGCTGGTAGAGGAGGAGCATCTGGACTGGGTGATAACCAAGCCCTATATGCTGCTGGTGCTGCTCAACCTCGCAGGGGTTTTGATGGCGTTCTGGCGCATGCAGCACGGTCCGGCCAATGAGGTACTGACGGTATGGGTGAGCCTGATTTGGGTGCTCTACAACATGATTATTCTTGGCGGTGCGGTAGCGGTTTCGGTTGAAGCACGGCAGATCCGTGAGGCGCACCGGGTGGAGATCGCCATGCCGGCCGCCATTGCACGCGAAGATGGTCATATGCTGCCCTGTACGCTGCGTGACTACTCTGACGGCGGCGTCGGGCTGGAGATGCGCGAGCCGGATGCGCTGCGGGAGAATGAAAAAGTGTGGCTGCTGCTGCGTCGTGGACAGCAGGAGTTCAGCTTCCCGTGCCAGGTGCAGCGTGTCTTTGGCCACCGGGCTGGCGTGCGTCTCCATCAACTGACCACTCAGCAGCATATTGAATTTATCCAGTGTACCTTCGCCCGCGCCGATACCTGGGCGCTGTGGCAGGACGGTTTTCCGGAAGATAAACCGGTCCAGAGCCTCGCCGATATCATGATCCTCGGTTTCAAAGGTTACCTGCGCCTGGCGGAATATGGCCCGCCGCAGTTACGTCGGCTGTTTAACCTGCTTACCGTTGGGGTGAGCTGGCTGGCTTCGCTGTTGCCGCAAGGCATCGGACGTGTGCCAGCTTCAAAAAACGCATTGAGTTGATGATATGACGATACCGAGAGTAAACAGGTGGTTTGCCGCTCTGCTGCTGGGCAGTGCAACGTTAAGCTGTGCCGCCGCGCAGGAGGACGCGCCCGCAAACATCGCTGGTGTAACGCCTGTGCAATCTTTACCGCAGGATAACGGCGCGCCGCTGCGGAACAGCCAGCTGAGCTTTGCCCAGCTGGCACCGCCGCCTGGCAGCATGACGCTGCGTGGCACCCGCACTACCGGACAGATTGAGTTCGGTGTGCGCAGCGATGAGGTGGTGACGCGCGCGTTGCTGAACCTTAGCTTTCGGCCTTCGCCCGCACTGCTGCCGACGCTGTCGCAGCTGAAGGTTTATCTCAATGATGAGCTGGTCGGTCTGATTACCCTGACGCCGGAACAGCTGGGTAAAGAGATCCAGACGCAGCTGTCGATCGATCCGCGCTACATTGCCGACTTTAACCGCGTGCGTTTCGAGCTGGTGGGCCACTACGCCAACGTCTGTGAAAATCCTGCCAATAGCGCAATCTGGCTGGATATCGGCAAACAGAGCGGCATCGATCTGACGCTGCAAAAACTGCCGCTGAAAAATGACCTCTCCCACTTCCCGGAACCCTTTTTTGATTCGCGGGATACGCGACCGCTGACTCTGCCGATGGTGTTCAGCGCCCAGCCGGATGTCACGCAGCAGCGGGCTGCCGCCATTCTTGCTTCCTGGTTTGGCAGCAAAACGGGCTGGCGCGGGCAGCGTTTCCCGGTGCTGTATAACCAGCTACCGCAACAGCAGCATGCGGTGGTGTTTGCCACCAACGAAGCGCGCCCGGATTTCCTGAAAGATCTACCGCCGGTGACGAAACCCACAGTAGAGATTGTCAGCCAGCCCGATAATCCGTATGAAAAAATGCTGCTGATTCTGGGACGCAACGATGAGGACCTGCTGACGGCGGTTCAGGGTCTCGCCCAGGGTGAGCTGCTGCTGCGCGGCGATACCTCAACCATCGACAGCGTTAAGCTGCTCTCCCCGCGCCAGGCTTATGACGCCCCTAACTGGGTGCGGACCGATCGCCGCACCACTTTCGCCGAACTGACGCAATATGAGAATCAGTTGCAGTCTGATGGGGTGCAGCCTAATCCCGTCAGCCTGACCCTCAATCTGCCGCCCGATCTCTTCCTGGTTCGCGCGCGCGGTATCGACATGGATCTGAGCTATCGCTATACCGCGCCTTTCCAGTCGGATGGCTCACGGCTGGCGGTCAACCTGAATAATCAGTTCATTCAGGATTATCCGCTGCCGCCGAAAAATACGACGGGTCAGCAGCTGCTGCATATTCCGCTGATTCAGGGAATGCTGGACAAGAGCCATGAGCTGCTGATTCCGGCGCTGCGCCTCGGGGTGGTGAATCAGCTGCGCTTCGATTTTGATTACGCCAACATCACCATCAGCGGCAACGCGGATGGACGCTGCGAAACTGTAACGCCGATTACGCATCATGTGGTGGTGGACGACAATTCCAGCATCGATTTTTCCGGCTATCGCCACTACATCGAAATGCCGTCGCTACGCGCCTGGGCGAATGCGGGCTTTCCGTTCAGCCGCTACGCCGATCTGGCGCAAACCCTGGTACTGATGCCGCCAAAACCCGATGCAGAGCAGGTCAGCACGCTGCTGAATACGTTGGGCAATATGGGTGCGCAAACCGGCTATCCGGCGCTGCGCGTTCAGTTGACCGATGACTGGGCCACGGCGAAGAAGCAGGATGTGGATCTGCTGATGATCGGCGTCATCCCCAAAGATCTTCAGGATGACCAGCGGATCCCGGCGCTGGTCGACGCCACCGCCAGCTGGCTGAAAGAGCCTGTGCGACAAATCACTCCGGAGGTGAACCCGCAAAGTCAGCGCGAGCAGGCGGCAGAAAGCACGACGACTATCAGCTCCCGCGGCCCGCTGGCAACGGTGATTGGCTTCCAGTCACCTTTTTACGATCAGCGCAGCGTTGTCGCGTTGCTCGCCGATGGCACGCCGCGCAGCTGGCAGTTGCTCAACGAGGCGATGGGTGACAGCGGCAAGCGTGGCACGATGTCTGGCTCCACCGTGGTGATCCGTGAGTCAGGGGTTAACAGCCTGCGCGTGGGAGAGAGCTACTACGTTGGTCATCTGCCGTGGTGGGAGCGTCTCTGGTCGCTACTCTCCGTCCATCCCTTCTGGCTGGCACTCTGCGCACTCTTTGTAGTGGTGCTGTTTGCGCTGATGACCTGGCGTCTGATGCGAATTATTACCCGTCGTCGTTTACTGGATGAAGATGAATAACGCACAGGTGCTGCGGGCAGGCATGCTGCTCGGCGCACTGAGTGCGCTGCCGGGGCTGGCTGCACCGGTCGACGGACCGGAGGTGTCGCCGGTCGAATGGTTGCTGTCACAGGTACGCACCGGTGAGTCGACCAACAAATACGATCTGGTGCAGCAATCGCTCTACCGGCTTGAGAAGATCGATCCCGATAATCCGCAGGTGCTGGCGGCTCGCCTGCGGCTGGCGCTGCGTCAGGGCGATATCCCTAAAGCGCAGATGCTGCTGGAGCAGCTGAAAAAGGTTGCGCCCGACTCCGCCGCGACGCGTGAATCCGCCGTCGGCCTGACGCTGATGTCGTCGGATGGGCGGCAGCAGCTGCAGCAGGCGCGCCTGCTCGCCACCTCGGGGCGCCTGGCGGAGGCGAAAAGTGCTTACGATGCGTTGTTCGGAGGGGTTTTTCCGGATGCGAATACGGCGCTGGAATACTGGCGGCTGCTGGCACGCACTCCCGGTCAGGAGAGCGTCGCTTACCAGCAGCTGCAGGCGCTGGAGCAGCGCTACCCGGGCAATATCGGGGTTGAGCTGCAAATTGCACGCATGGCATTTGATCAACAGCAGCCGGAGCAGGCGATAGCGCAGTTGAAAAAGCTGGCAAACAGCAACGGCGGACGCGCCGCCGCCGCCGATCTCTGGCTGCAGCAGATCAACGATCAGCCGGTCAGCGACAGCAGCGTGGCGCAGTTAAAGGATTATCTGGCTGTTTTTACCGACGGCGACGCGCACCAGCAGGGCGCGGAAGTGCTGGCGAAGCAGCAGGCGCAGCTCGCCGATCCCGCCTATCGCGAGCGGATGCGTGGCCTGGCGCTGGTCGAGGCGGGCGATGTGAATAATGCGATGGCAGCGCTTAGCCGGGCACTGAAGGATAACCCCAACGACGCCGAACTGATGGGTGCAATGGGGCAGACTCAGGCACGCGCCGGCCATCGTGACACGGCGGTGCTCTGGCTGGAACGCGCCGTTGAGGCGGGCAAGCAGAGTACGCTGATCGGCAAATGGCAGTCACTGCTGCAGACTAACCGTTACTGGCTGGCGGTCGAACAGGGCGATAAGGCGCTGGCGCAGCATGACGTTGAGGGGGCCGAACGCGCTTATCGCGCCGCACAGAAAATTGATAGCACCGACAGCTATGCCCTGATTGGCTTGGGCGATGTGGCGATGGCGCGCAAAGATGCGGCAGGTGCCGAACTATTCTGGCAGCATGCGCTAAGGCTGGACGCGACCAACACCACCACCGTGCGTCGCCTGGCCGGGCTTTATCAGGCCGAGTCGCCTGCCCGCGTCATGCAGTTTATCAGTACGCTACCCGCCGGTCAGCAGCGCGAGATGGCGGGAACGTTGCGCGCGTTGCGCAGTGACAGCCTGCGCGCCGAGGCCGATGCGCTCGCCCGGCAGAATAAATGGCCGCAGGCGGCAGAGAAGTATCGGGCGGCGCTGGCGCTGCAGCCGGATGACGTCTGGCTCAGTTATCGGCTGGCGAGCGCGCTACGCGACGGTGGGGCCACCCAACAGGCGGATGCGCAGATCGCGACGCTGCAACAGCAGCATCCCGGAGATGCGACCGCGCTCTACGCCGCCGCGCTCTACCTTTCCAGCCGGGATAATGATGACGCCGCACTGGCAACGCTGCATCGCCTGCCTGAAACGCAGTGGAACAGCAATATGCATGAGCTGGCTGACCGGCTCGGGCAGGATAAAATTTTTGCCAGCGCCGAAGCGCTTCGTGCGGCAGGGCAGGAGCGGGCAGCGGTGACGCTGCTTTACCAGCAGCCGGTTTCCAGCCGACGCGACCTGACGCTGGCCGACTGGGCGCTGGCTCGCGGGGATGCGCAGCAGGCACTGGAGATCTATCAGCAGGTGCTGTCAGGTGAAGCTGACAACAGCGACGCAGCGCTGGGACGAATCGAAGCGCTGGTTGCCCTCCAGCGCAACAGCGAAGCACGGCAGGCACTTGAGCAGCAGCCAGCCCAGCCCAACACTCTTAATGCCGATCGCCGCGCCGCGCTGGCATGGCAGGCGGTGGGCGAAACCACGCAGGCTGCCGTGCGCTTTGCCAGCCTGAAGCAGCGCGCTGCGTCACTGGCGCCTTCGCAGGATAAGGCACTGGTGTTTCGTGATGCGGCACGGCTGGAGCGCGCACAGCAGCAGCCAGAGATCGCGCTGGCGGATTATCGTCAGGCGATGACGGCCAGCGGTATCGGCAGCGGCGAAAGTATCAGCCGCGCGACACGCTCTCAGGAACAGGATGACTGGCTGAAGCGCAGTATTCGCAGCGACACCGCAGATCTCTATCGTCAGCGTGAGACCACGCTGACGGTGCAGCAGGACTATTCGCGCAATAAGGGTACGGCTGGGGTCTCCGACTTTACTGCCCATACCACCATGCTGCAGGCGGAAAGTCCGTTTGCCGACGGACGCGGCTTTTTCCGTCTCGACCGGGTGGACGTCTCGGCAGGGAGTTTTACCACCCGTAACGGCAGCTTCGACGAGCAGTTTGGTAGCTGCGACGACGCCAGTTCCGGCGGATGCAGCCGCGATGCCAGTCAGCGCGCCGAGGGCACTGCGCTGGGCGTCGGCTGGTATAATGACCGCTGGTCAGCGGATCTGGGTACCACGCCGCTGGGCTTTGAGGTGACCAACTGGACCGGCGGTCTGAGCTGGAAAACTGACGTCAGGGATCTTGGCGTGACGCTGACCGCCTCGCGACGGCCGATCGCCAGTTCGCTGCTTTCCTATGCGGGCGCGCGCGATCCATCAGCCAACGGTGGAAAAAGCTGGGGCGGCGTAGTGGCAACGGGTGGCAGCATCGGGCTGAGTTACGATCAGGGCGGCGCACACGGTGTCTGGGGCGACATCAGCGCGCATCAGATCACCGGTAAAAACGTTGCGGATAACAGTCGCGAGCGCTTAATGGCCGGCTACTACTACAAGCTCATTAATAGCGATAATCGCCGGGCCACCGTCGGGCTTAACAGTATGCTCTGGCACTATCAGAAGGATCTCAGCGATTACACCTTCGGTCAGGGCGGCTACTACAGTCCGCAGCAGTATCTCTCCTTTTCCGTGCCGGTCACCTGGCGACAGCGGACAGAAAACTGGTCGTTCGACCTGGGCGGCTCGGTTTCCTGGTCACATTCGAAAACCGATGCGCAGCAGCGCTATCCGGTCAATCCCGGCTTTACCCTGGCCAGCAATCCCGTTTCCGCCAGCAGCACCGGCAGCGGCACGGGGTATACGCTGCAGGGCGTGGTTGAACGTCGTATCACACCCGACTGGTTTATCGGGGTGGGCGTCGATATTCAACAGGCAAAAGACTATACCCCAAGCCACGGGCTTATCTACGTGCGTTACTCTGCCGCAGGCTGGGAAGGGGATCTGGATATGCCGCCACAGCCGCTGACCCCTTACGCGGATTTTAAATAATCCCGACCGGGAAAAAGCCGGACTTTTCAGACGGTAAAAAAGTCAGTTTATGGGATATACTGGCGGGCATTGTACTGTCTGCTATCTGGGCTTTTTTCATCGTCAGGAGAATATTTTTGCGCGTAAGCCGGTCACTTACGATAAAGCAGATGGCGACAGTTTCGCTGGTTGCGGTTATCACCATCAGCATCTTTATCGTCATCCAACTGTTTCATTTTGTGCAGCAGCGCAGGATTGACTACGCCCAGCAGATGGAGAATATCGCACACACCGTCCGCCAGCCGCTGTCGGAAGCGGTACTGCGCGCCGATATTTCTCAGGCCGAACGCATTCTCCATTCACTGAAACCTGCCGGTATTTTATCGCGCGCCGATGTGGTGCTGCCGAATGCGTTTCAGGCTCTGCATGCCGACTTCGAAACGGAGAAACCGGTGCCGCGTCTGGTGGCGCGACTGTTTGAGCTGCCGGTGCAGATTACCCTGCCGCTCTATTCAGTGGAAAATACCGGGATGCCGAAACCGCTGGCCTATCTGGTGCTGCAGGCTAACTCGACACGCGTCTACCAGTTTATTCTCAGCACGCTCTCGACCATGATTATCACCTATCTGCTGCTGGCACTGATCCTGTCAGTGGCGATCAGCTGGTGTATCAACCGGCTGGTGGTGCATCCGCTGCGCAATCTCTCGCGGGAGCTGCAGGAGCTGCCGCCGCAGTCGATTCTGACGCATAAGCTGTCACTGCCGCAGAGCCACCGCGATGATGAAATCGGCATGCTGATCCGCAGCTACAACCGCAATCAGCAGGTGCTGGAGTCGATACATGATGAGATGAGCCGGCTGACCACCCATTTTCCCGTGACCGATCTGCCCAACCGTACCCTGTTTCTGGCGCTGGTCGAGCAGTTCATGAGCAGCCCGGAACAGCCGCTGGGGCTGATGGTGATCCGCATTGAAACCCTGCAGGAAGCCAACGGCGTATTGAGCGATGAGCAGCGCGATACGCTGATGCTGACGCTGGTGGAGAAGATCCGTAATACGCTGGATGACCATACTCTGCTGGCGCAGACCGGGACCAGCGACTTTGTTCTGTTAATGAAGCGTGCCAGCAATCCGTTCCGCGCCCTGCGTCTGGCCCGTAACCTGATGATTCGCCTTAATCAGCCGGTCAACCTTTATCAGCTGCAGCTGCGTCCTAACGTCAGCATTGGTCTGGCGCTGCGCGATGATCAGCCGCTGAGCGCCAGTGATCTGCTTGGCCGCGCGACCTCAGCGATGATGTCGGCCCGTCATCAGGGCAAAAATCAGATCCTGTTCTTTGACGCCGCGTTAACCGAGCGCGCGCAAAAACGTCTGACCCAGGAGCATGACATTCTGCAGGGGCTGCACAATGAGCAGTTCGCCCTCTATCTGCAACCTCAGGTCGATATGCGCACCGGCACGTTAGTCGGCGCGGAAGCGCTGCTGCGTATGCGCCAGCCAGACGGCAGCTACGGTCTGACCGAAGAGTTTATTGCCAGTGCCGAAGAGATTGGCGTGATTAGCGCGATTGGCCGCTGGGTGTTTGAAGAGGCGTGCCGCATTCTGGCAGGCTGGCAGCGACAGGGCATTATGTTGCCGCTGAGTGTGAATATTTCCGCTGTGCAACTGCGTGACTCGGGCGTGGTCTCTCATCTGCAATCCCTGCTGACGCGCCACCGCATCGCACCTGGCACCTTCGTGCTGGAAGTGACAGAAACGGCTCAGCTTGATGATGCTGAACAGGCGATATCGATGCTGCGGATGCTGCAGCAGACCGGCGTAGCCGTGGCTCTGGACGATTTCGGCATGGGCTACTCCAACCTTAACTACCTCCATCAGCTGAAAGCGTTGCCGGTTAACAAGCTGAAGATGGATCGCAGCTTCGTGGCGGCGCTGCCGCATGACGACACCATGGTCTGCATCGTGGCGGCCATCGCCGAGATTATCCATCTGGAGGTGATTGCCGAAGGCGTGGAGACAGCGGAACAACGTGACTGGCTGCTGGCGCGCGGCATCTCTATCGGACAGGGCTATCTGTATGCTGAAGCGCTGCCTCTGACCCGATTCAATCAGGCATGGATCGAAAACTCCTCACTACCGCAATAATTGCCTGATTCATTGATTTTGCGAGAATTTTAGTTACAAAACCCCCTGCTGAAGCGTTTCAGTTCAGAATTACGATCCCCGGGTTTCCTGGGCGTTTGTCACCCTGTATTAATCACGTAAACAGAGTGTTATTTTCGGGTTACTGTCAGGCGCCACCTCTGTTGCCCGCCAGTCACAATAACGAATCCGACAACATCACCTCACGGCGTTAGTGGACACCTGTTTATGAAAACCTCACTTTTTAAAAGCCTTTATTTCCAGGTGCTGATGGCGATTGGCATCGGCGTTTTGTTAGGCCATTTTTACCCGGAGTTAGGGACCCAGATGAAGCCGCTGGGAGATGGCTTTGTTAAGTTAATCAAGATGATTATCGCCCCGGTGATTTTCTGTACCGTGGTGACCGGCATCGCTGGCATGGAAAGCATGAAAGCGGTAGGACGGACCGGCGCGGTTGCACTGCTCTATTTTGAAATTGTCAGCACCATCGCGCTGATTATCGGCCTGATCGTGGTTAACGTGGTGCAGCCAGGTGCCGGGATGAACGTTGATCCTGCCACGCTGGATGCCAAAGCCGTGGCGATTTATGCGCAACAGGCAGAACAGCAGGGCATCGTCGCTTTCCTGCTGGATGTTATCCCCAACAGCGTGATTGGCGCCTTTGCCAGCGGCAATATTCTGCAGGTGCTGCTGTTTGCCATTCTGTTTGGTTTTGCCCTGCATCGTCTGGGTAACACTGGCACGCTGATTTTCAACGTGATTGAAAGCTTCTCAAAAGTGATTTTCGGCATCATCAACATGATCATGCGTCTGGCACCGATAGGGGCATTTGGCGCGATGGCGTTCACTATCGGCAAGTATGGCGTGGGCTCACTGGTGCAGCTCGGCCAGCTGATTATCTGCTTCTACATCACCTGTATTCTGTTTGTGGTGATCGTGCTGGGGCTGATTGCACGCCTGTTTGCCGGATTCAGCATCTTTAAGTTCATCGCCTATATCAAAGAAGAGCTGCTGATTGTGCTGGGCACTTCCTCTTCCGAGTCTGCGCTGCCGCGTATGCTGGATAAGATGGAGAAGCTGGGCTGCAAGAAATCGGTGGTAGGGCTGGTGATCCCCACCGGTTACTCCTTTAACCTGGACGGCACCTCGATTTACCTGACCATGGCGGCAGTATTTATCGCTCAGGCGACCAATGCGCACATGGACATTTTCCATCAGATTACGCTGCTGGTGGTGCTGCTGCTCTCCTCCAAAGGCGCGGCGGGAGTAACCGGGAGCGGATTTATCGTGCTGGCGGCGACGCTCTCTGCGGTGGGACATCTGCCGGTGGCGGGTCTGGCGCTCATTCTCGGTATCGACCGCTTTATGTCCGAAGCCCGTGCGCTGACCAACCTGATCGGTAACGGTGTGGCGACCGTGGTGGTGGCGAAGTGGGTCGATCAGCTGGATCATAAACAGCTGACCGACACGCTGGCAGGCCGGAATAAGGAGAATAAAGCGTCTGAATCTTCAATTTAATCATTGAATTTCACTTAAATCCCCACAAATGCCCGCTGTCGCTTGCCCTGACAGCGGGCATTTGCATAATAAACCCCACTTGTTTTTTTTGACGTTTTTCACTTCGTTACGCGACATCCTGAGCTTCCTGTGGTCAAACACTTTGTTGTTGGATAACAGCGCGATTCGGCGCCAGCCGATTCGTTAATAACAGCGGCAATATGCGCCAGTGATAACGATATTTGAATTATTTGAGTAGGGGTTCACATGCAGGGCACCAGAATTCGGCTTTTGGTTGGTGGATTAGTGCTGGCAAGCAGCTTTGGTCTCCAGGCAGAAACGCTGCAACCGGATCCGGCCTGGCAGGAAGGCAAGCTGGATAATGGATTTAACTGGCAGTTACTGGCCACACCGCAACGCCCCAGTGACCGTATTGAACTGCGGCTGGTGGTGAATACCGGCTCGCTGGTAGAGAGTGCGCAACAGGCCGGCTTCAGCCATCTGCTGCCGCGTCTGGCGATGGTGCACAACACCGCGCTTGATAACCATCAGCAGCGCGCGCTATGGCAACAGGCGATGGATCCTCAGCATCCGCTGCCACCTGTGATCACCTCCTATGATTCCACCCAATATAATCTGAGCCTGCCGAATAACCGCCCCGAGTTGCTGAAAGAAGCGCTGAACTGGCTGGCGGCCACGGCGGGCAATATGGCCATCACCGAACAGGTGGTCAATACCGCGCTGGCGGCATCGGATCCGGTGGCGACCTGGCCGAAAGATACCCAGGATGTCTGGTGGCGCTACCGCCTGAAAGGCTCCGCGCTGCTGGCGCATGACCCCGCAGCGCAACCACGCGCGCCGGTTGATTTAACCCAGCTCAATGATTTTTATCATCAGTGGTACACCCCGGATGCGATGACGCTCTACGTGGTAGGGAATGTTGACAGCCGCAACCTCTCTGAGCAGATCAATAAAACCTTCTCGGCGTTAACCGGTAAACGAGAAACGCCTGCGCCACTGCCCACCCTGTCGCCGCTGCCGCACGAGCCGGTAAATCTGGTCAGCAGCAACATGACGCAGGATCGTCTCTCGCTGGTATGGGATACGCCGTGGCAACCGATTCGTGACTCCCAGAATCTGCAGCGTTACTGGCAGGGCGATCTGGCGCGTGAAGCGCTGTTCTGGCATGTCCAGCGTGCACTCAGTGACAGCAAGGCACAGGGCATCCAGGTGGGATTTGATTGCCGTGTGCTCTATCAGCGTGCGCAGTGCTCCATCAACCTGGATGGACGCAACGAAAATCTGGCGCAGAATATGAATCTGGTGGCGCGTGAGCTGGCAAACGTGCGTGACAAAGGCTTGCCGCAGGAGGAGTTTGATGCGCTGATGGCGCAGAAGCTGCTGGAACTGAACAAGCTGTTTACCACCTATGCCCGCACCGATACGGATGTGCTGATGAGCCAGCGCCTGCGCTCCCAGCAGAACGCCGTAGTTGATATCGCACCTGAGCAGTATCAGAAGCTGCGTCAGACTTTCCTGGCCGGCCTGACCCGCGAACAGTTAAACCAGGAGCTGCGTCAGCAGCTGACGCAGGAACTGATGATGGTACTGATTCAGCCGGAAGGCGAAGCGGAAACCAACGTGAAGAGCCTGCAAAACAACTGGGACAAAGTGATGGCACCACCAGCGGCACCGGCGACCAGCAATGAAGCCAGTCCGCCGGATAGCAACGTCAAAGACGTTCCGCCAGCCGCATAAAGTCAGGTTTTTGCCCTGAGCCACTCGGTCACTAACATCGGCCAGCTGGCGAGGGGCAAATCTGCCACGCCGCGGATACCAAATCCGTGCCCGCCTTTCTGATAGAAATGCACCTCTGCCGGGACCTTATGCTCACGCAGCGCGCCAAAAAACGCCATGCTGTGATTCACTGATACATCATCATCGTCGGCTGCGTGGATCAGCAGCGTTGGCGGCACCAGCGGATGAACCCGGGTTTCCATTGAATAAGCGTCAATGGTTTTCTGATCGGGCCAGGCACCCAGCAGGCGGGTTCTGGCACCTTCATGGGCGATGCCGTCCCGCATGCTGATTATCGGATAGACCAGTACCATCGCATCCGGGCGCGGCGAGAAGTTTTCTGCGCCATCCTGCACCGGATAGAGTTTCTCTGCGAAACGCGTACCCAGACTGGCAGCCACGTGACCACCCGCCGAAAAGCCCATCATGACGATATATTTACCATTCAGGCCGCGCTGCGCCCGTTCACGCAGGACGCGTACCGCGCGCTGAGCATCGGCCAGCGGCGCGTCGGGGCCTTCGTGATGTGCATCATAGGGCAGACGATAGGTCATCACCGCCAGGGTGTAACCCATTGAGGTAAAGAATGTCGCCAGGGCGCTGCCTTCACGATCGATCATCACGCGCTGATAGCCACCGCCCGGTGCGACCAGCAGGGTAATCCCGTTTGATTCGACCGGATGCCAGATCGCCATCTCCGGGCAACGCACGCCGGTAGCGGCCCGATCGTAAGGCTCATACTCTTTTGCCATGTCGACAATCTGCGGCTGTGCGCGCGAATCGCTGGCGCCTGGCGCATCACCGTGTGGCCAGATATTAATAATTTCTGTGTGCATAAATAGATCCTGATGCGGGGAATATTTTAATTGTTTTGTTCGCGGCCGGAGAGAACAGCGTCCTGCTGTCTTTTGATTAAAAGATGGTCTTTTTTCAGGCAGTCGTCCATCCGAAAAGGGGGGATCTGACCAGATTCGGACTATGCCTGGTGGTGGATCTGTTTGTTTAACTTATTAATTTTAATCAATAAATTATAAGAGAGATTGAAGGGGGCGACCGCAGGGGATCTGTTATTAACCACAATTTTTCCGCTTAAGGTAAATAGCTGGCACGGCCCGCTTTATTAGCCGCAATTTACCGGATATCACGCTGTGCGTTCTTAAGGCGACATAATGATTTTAGCGTCAGGATCACACCGCCACGCTGCAGGGGCTAACGTGCCAGTCTCATCTGGGAACGGATAGCATCGGTTACAGTCACGCAGCCAGACGTTACCAGCAGCCTAAAAAAATGCGCCCTCGGGCGCATTTTCTGGCATCGGCACGATCAGTGCCTGTATCAACGACACTGGCTGCCGCTCTGTCAGTCAGGCATCGCCTCTGCCGGAATAATCGCGCCGCGATGCTGAATCACGGTGCTGGCAGTCAGGTGTCCGCGCTGCGCGGCGACCTCTGCAGAGGCGCCGGTCAGACGGCGAGCCAGATAACCGGCACTGAACGAATCACCGGCTGCGGTGGTATCGATCACTTTCTCTTTCGCCAGACGTACCGCAGGCACATCAATCAGCGGTGCGTCGCCGGTGACCACCAGGCAGGAGTCTGCACCGCGCTTAATCACGATTTCGCTGGCACCCGCCTGACGGGTACGCGTGATAACGTCATCCAGCGGCTCTTCGCCCCAGAGCAGATGTTCATCATCCAGTGTCAGGAAGGCGATATCGGTGCAGTTGAGCATGGCGCGATAAGCGGCCTGCGTGCTGGCCCGATCGGCCCATAAACGCGGGCGGTAGTTGTTATCGAAAATCACCTTGCCGCCATTAGCCCGGCAGCGCGCCAGCAGCACCATCAGCTTTTCACGACTGGCAGGCGGCAGAATCGCCAGGCTGATGCCGCTAAGATAGAGATAATCGTAGTGCGACAGCTGTTCAGCTATCTCTGCTGATTGCGGGCTGTCGAGCCAGTAACGCGCGGCGGCATCACTGCGCCAGTACCAGAAGGTGCGCTCACCGTCGGCATCGGTTTCAATGAAATACAGGCCCGGCATTTTATTATCGAGCCGCTGAATCAGGTCGGTATTGACCTTCTCCTGCTGCCAGGCCGCGATCATTTGATCGCTGAACGAATCCGTACCCAGCGCAGTGACATAATCGACCCGTAACTGCTGCTCATCAACCTGGCGGGCGAGATAAACGGCCGTATTGAGCGTATCGCCGCCAAAGCCACGTTTAATGTTCTCACCCTTTTCGGACAGCTCAATCATGCATTCGCCGATGATGGCGATTTTTTTCTGCGTCATGGTTTCAGACCTGTAGTGAAATATCGCCTTAGTCTCGCGTCTGGTATGGCAGACGTCAATGGTTTTAAAACGGTGTTTTAATTTACCTTTAAAGGCGGCCATTAGCTTTGGTCTCGGGGATAAACGCCGGGAATGTCGGCTTTTTTTACCGCTTATGCTAACGAAATGGCTGAGAAACCCCTTTTTCTGAATTGAATCATCTTACTATCCCGCTTCCCTGATGCTGTTGCCCGCGGTCTCGACTATCTTTAACGCAGACCGTGAATGTGCAAGGAGAAAGCGTAATGTCGCGTACCGGGAAAATAGTCAGCTGGGTAGCAGGAATTCTGGTGTTGTTGATCGTGGTGATTATCGTCGTCATCGCGACCTTTGACTGGAATCGCCTGAAGCCCACCATCAATCAAAAAGTTTCAACCGAGTTAAACCGTTCCTTTGCGATACGCGGGGATCTGGGTATCGACTGGGCACGAAATCGCGACGAGGCAGGCTGGCGGCGCTGGGTGCCATGGCCGCAGATCCATGCGGAAGATATCATGCTGGGGAATCCGCCTGACATTGCCGACGTCACCATGGTACATCTGCAGCGGGTCGATGCCACATTGTCACCGCTGTCGCTGCTGCACAAAGAACTGTTCATCCCGTGGATTAAATTGCAGCGGCCGGATGCGCGTCTGATCCAGACCGCGGATAAAAAGAACAACTGGACCTTTACCCTTGCCGAGAGCGGCAAGGATGAGAAGAGTGCTGCGCCATCGGCCTGGTCATTCCGTCTGGATAATATTCTGTTCGATCAGGGCCAGATTCGTTATCGCGACGCCATTAACCGCGCAGATGTCACGGTGCAGGTTAATCCGCTGGGTAAGCCGGTGCCGTATACGCAGATTGCCGGAGGCAATGACCAGCAGAAGGGCGCAGGCGACTTCGTCTTTGGCTGGCAGGCGAAGGGCACTTATAACAATGAGTCACTCAGCGGCGACGGTAAGATTGGCGGCATGCTGTCACTGCGCAGTCAGAACACACCGTTCCCGATTGAGGCCGATCTGCGCAACGGCAGCACGCGGGTTCAGGTGACCGGCGGTCTGCAGGATCCAATGAACCTCGGCGGGCTTAACGTGCGACTGCGCTTCTCGGGCGATACGCTGGCCAATCTCTATGGCCTGACCGGCGTTCTGCTGCCTGACACGCCACCTTATGAAACCGACGGCCATCTGATTGCTAAATTCAGCGGCGAAAAGGGCGCGGTCTACCGCTATGAGAAATTCAACGGACATATTGGCGACAGCGATATTCATGGCTCGCTGATCTACAGTCAGGTCAAACCCCGCCCGACACTCAGCGGCGAACTGACCTCTGAGCAACTGCGCATGGCCGATCTGGGGCCGCTGATTGGCGTCGACTCTGGCAAAGGCAGTGAAAAAACGGCGCAGGCCAAAGCCCGGCGCGGTGAGAAATCGAATCAGCCCGCAGACCGCGTGCTGCCACACGATAAATTCGACACCAAAAACTGGGACGTGATGGATGCCGACGTGAAGTTCAGCGGCAAACGGATCGAACACAGCAATTCACTGCCGTTAAGCGATCTCTATACCCATTTACAGCTGAAAAACGGTGATCTGCTGCTGGACCCGCTGCGCTTTGGTGTGGCGGGCGGCAATCTCAACAGCACTATCCGGCTGGAGGGCGATCACTCGCCGATGCGTGGTCGGGTTGATCTTCATGTCCGTAAGCTGCAGCTGCGTCAGCTCTTCCCGAATGTGGAGGCGATGAAGAACAGCCGTGGCCAGCTCAATGGCGATGCCAGCTTTACCGGCACCGGTAACTCCGTAGCCGATCTGCTGGCGACCAGCAACGGGCAACTTAAGCTGCTGATGAATGATGGTCTGATCAGCCGCAGCCTGATGGAAATTGCCGGACTCAACGTCGGTAACTACGTGGTGGGCAAACTGTTTGGCGATGACCAGGTGCGCATCAACTGCGCCGCCACCGATCTCAAACTGCAGAACGGTGTGGCGACGCCTAACCTGTTTGTTTTTGATACCGAGAACGCGATTATCAACGTGTCAGGCAACGCGAACTTCGCCAGTGAGCGGCTGGATCTGTCGGTGAATCCGGAGAGTAAGGGCGTCCGCATCGTAACGCTGCGCTCCCCGCTCTACGTGCGTGGCACCTTTAAAAATCCTGATGCGGGCGTGAAAACGGGGCCACTGCTGGCACGTGGTGCTGCTGCAGTGGCTCTGGGCGCAGTAGTTGGCCCGGCGGCGGCGCTGCTGGCACTGATCTCTCCAAGTGATAACGAAGACAACCAGTGCAGCACCGTCCTGCAGCAGATGAAGCAGAAGAAGTAACTAGTTGCGATAGAGTACTTTGATAATGTGATAACCAAAGCCGGTCTTTACCGGCCCGTAAGGCGTCAGCAGCGGGCAGGTAAAGACCGCTTTATCAAAGGCCGGCACCATCTGTCCCTGCCGGAACTCGCCCAGATCGCCGCCATTCCGGCCGGAAGGACAGGTTGAGTGCTTCTTTGCCAGCTGCTGGAAATTGCCACCCTTCGCCAGTTTTGCCAGTATCTCTTTTGCCAGCGCTTCCTCTTTGACCAGGATGTGTAAAGCCGCCGCGGTTTTCGCCATGTTGGTATCTCGGTTGTGTATAATTGCCGCCCAGTATAAACCCCTTTCTTTTGATTCAATCAGGCGATTTCTCCTATGCGTTTAAACCCCAGCCAACAACGTGCCGTCGAATTTGTTACCGGTCCCTGTCTGGTGCTGGCGGGCGCGGGATCGGGCAAAACCCGCGTGATTACCAATAAAATCGCCCATCTGATCCGTGAATGCGGCTATCAGGCGCGCCACATCGCCGCAGTGACCTTTACCAATAAAGCTTCGCGCGAAATGAAAGAGCGTGTGGCGCAGACGCTGGGCCGCAAAGAGGCGCGCGGTCTGCTGATCTCCACCTTCCATACGCTGGGGCTGGAGATCATCAAACGCGAAACCGCGGCGCTGGGCATGAAGTCAAACTTCTCGCTGTTCGACGATCAGGATCAGCTCGCCCTGCTGAAAGAGCTGACAAAAGAGTGGCTGGAAGAGGATAAGACGCTGCTACAGCAGCTCATCTCCACCATCTCGAACTGGAAAAATGATCTGATCGATCCGCAGGGCGCCGCCGCGCTGGCGCGATCGCAGCAGGATAATATTTTTGCTCACTGCTACGCCCTCTACAGCCAGCATCTTAAGTCGTGCAACGTGCTCGATTTCGACGATTTGATTCTGCTGCCGACGCTGCTGCTGCAGCGTAATCAGGAGGTGCGTGAACGCTGGCAGCAGCGTATCCGCTATCTGCTGGTGGATGAGTATCAGGATACCAACACCAGCCAGTATGAACTGGTTAAGCTGCTGGTGGGGGCGCGGGCGCGCTTCACGGTGGTGGGCGATGATGATCAGTCTATCTACTCCTGGCGCGGCGCACGCCCGCAGAATCTGGTGCTGCTGAATCAGGATTTCCCGGCGCTGGAGGTGGTGAAGCTGGAGCAGAACTACCGCTCTTCGCAGCGCATACTGAAAGCGGCAAATATCCTGATTGCCAATAACCCGCACGTCTTTGAGAAGCGGCTCTTTTCGGAGCTGGGGCAGGGCAGCGAGCTGAAGGTGCTCACTGCCAACAGCGAAGAGCATGAAGCGGAGCGGGTCACTGGCGAGCTCATCGCGCATCACTTTATCAACCGGACGCAGTACAAAGATTACGCGATTCTTTATCGTGGTAACCATCAGTCCCGGACCTTTGAAAAGTTTCTGATGCAGAACCGCATCCCTTATCGCATCTCTGGCGGTACTTCGTTCTTCTCACGGCCCGAGATCAAAGATCTGCTCGCCTATCTGCGCGTGCTGACCAATCCTGAGGATGACAGCGCGTTTCTGCGCATCGTCAATACGCCGCGCCGTGAGATTGGCCCGGCTACGCTGCAGAAGCTCGGTGAGTGGGCCAACCTGCGCAGCAAGAGCCTGTTTAACGCCAGTTTTGATGTCGGTCTGGGGCAGACGCTGAGTGGCCGCGGTCTGGAGCATCTGCAGCGGTTTACCCACTGGCTGAATGAGATTATCCAGCTGACCGAACGTGAGCCGGTGAACGCGGTGCGTGATTTGATTCGCGGCATCGACTACGAAAGCTGGCTGTTCGAAACCTCCGGCAGCCCGAAAGCCGCAGAGATGCGGATGAAGAACGTCAACACGCTGTTTCAGTGGATGACCGAAATGCTGGAGGGCAGCGATATCGATGAGCCGATGACGCTGGCGCAGGTGGTGACGCGCTTTACCCTGCGCGACATGATGGAGCGCGGTGAAAGCGATGAAGAGCTGGATCAGGTGCAACTGATGACGCTGCACGCCTCCAAAGGGCTGGAGTTCCCCTATGTGTTCCTGGTGGGCATGGAGGAGGGGCTGTTACCGCATCAGAGCAGCATCGATGAGAATAATATCGAAGAGGAGCGTCGCCTGGCCTACGTGGGGATCACACGGGCGCAGAAAGAGCTGACCTTTACCCTGTGTCGCGAACGCCGGCAATATGGTGAATTAATCCGGCCGGAGCCGAGCCGTTTTCTGCTGGAACTGCCGCAGGACGATCTGCAATGGGAGACCGAGCGCAAAGTGGTCAGTGCGGAGGAGCGGATGAAAACTGGTCAGAGCCGGGTGGCCGGTCTGAGAGCGATGCTGGATAAGGCGAAAAAGAGTTAAACCAGTGCAGGAGGCGAAGGAGATTCGCCTCACGCGACGGCAATTACGACAGGGTTAATAACCAGTGGACGTAAGACTGATAATGGCTTTCCTGCTCCAGCAGCTCACTGCGCAACGGATGGGCCTCCAGCCAGCCCGCGGGCAGGGTCAGATGCAGGGCATCATCGTCTGCCTGTAGCCGCACCGCAGGCAGGGTGTCATCGCGACGGCGGGTGGAGAAAATAATCGCCAGCCGCAGCAGACGGCACATCCGTTCCGCCAGCCGCGGCGGCAGGGCGTTCTGCTGAGTCAGCAAAGCCAGATCGATGCTGCCGCTCTGGTTTTGCAGTAAACAGGCCAGCAGCTTCTTCTGCGCCGGTGTGAAACCAGGAAGATCGAGGTGACGCACCAGATACGCCGCATGCTGCGGCGCATGACGGAAGTCAACGCTCAGGCCGATTTCGTGGATCGCGCAGGCGCTGAGCAGCAACTCACGACAGCGCTGATCAAGCTTCCACAACGTGGAAACCTGACGGAAAAAGCTCTCCGCCAGCTGACGCACGCGATCCGCCTGCTCGACATCAATGCTGAAACGGCGCTGGACGTTATGCAGCGTGCGGGTTCGGATATCCCGGTCGATGGGCAGATGCAGCATGCCGTAGACCAGTCCTTCACGCAGTGCGCCGCCCGCCAGCGTCATGCTATCGATACTGAGCTCCTGGAAGATGGCGATCAGAATCGACAGGCCGCTGGGGAACACCAGCGCCCGCTCCAGCGTCAGTCCTTCGATTTCCAGCTCTTCCAGTTTGCCGCACTGAATGGCGCGCTGCTTCAGCTGCTGCAGCTTATTCAGCGTGATGCGCTCATCCATGCCCTGCGCCACCATGATCTCCTGCAGCGCCTGAACCGTGCCAGAGGCACCAACGCAGGCCTGCCAGCCCTGCTCACGCAGTTGCGCTGCAATAGGCTGGATCATTTCACGCGCCGCCAGCTCGGCCTGGTCAAAGTTCTCTTTTGCCAGATGACGATCGCTGAAGAAGCGCTCCAGCCACGTCACACAGCCCATCGACAGACTGAACAGCACCGACGCGTGCGATCCGTCGCCGGTAGCCAGCTCGGTGCTGCCGCCGCCGATATCGACCACTAAACGCTGGTCGGAACCGCCGGTGGTGTGGGCCACGCCCTGATAAATCAGGCGCGCCTCTTCTTCACCGCTGATGACGTTGATGGTACAGCCAAGGATCTGTTGGGCGGTGTCGAGGAAGGTCTGCGCATTGGCAGCCAGACGCAGCGTGGCGGTCGCCACCACGCGAATCTGATCGGGGGGAATATCCTGCAGTTGTTCAGAGAACAGTCTGAGGCATTGCCAGCCCCGCGACATCGCGTCGGCTGACAACAGGTTATTTTTATCCAGACCGGCAGCAAGGCGAACCTTGCGCTTAATTTTTGCAACGGTCTGGATACTGCCAGAGACCTCGCGCACCACCAACATATGAAAGCTGTTAGACCCTAAATCAATCGCTGCATAAAGTGACGATGCGCTTAGCATGGTGGCCTTAACCTGAACGTTTACGGTTGTTGTTGCGTGGAGCACCGCGACGATTGGCGTTATTCCCTCCGCGACGTGGGCCATTGCCGGAACGGCTGCGTTGCAGACGCTTAGGCGGCGGTAAATCCGTTAACAACGCTTCGCTGCTGTACTTGCTGACCGGGATGCTGTGGCCGATGTACTCTTCAATCGAAGGCAGATTCAGCGCGTACTCTTCACAGGCCAGGCTGATTGAATGACCGCTGGCGCCTGCACGACCGGTACGGCCAATACGGTGAACGTAATCTTCACAGTCGTCTGGCAGATCGTAGTTAAAGACGTGGGTAACAGCCGGGATGTGCAGACCGCGAGCAGCCACGTCAGTGGCGACCAGAATATCCACATCACCTTTGGTGAAGTCATCCAGAATGCGCAGGCGCTTCTTCTGAGCAACGTCGCCGGTCAGCAGGCCGACACGATGTCCATCGGCAGCCAGGTGGCCCCAGATATCTTCACAGCGGTGCTTGGTGTTGGCGAAAATAATGGCGCGATCGGGCCACTCTTCTTCCAGCAGGGTCTGCAACAGGCGCATTTTCTCTTCGTTAGACGGATAGAAAAGCTCTTCCTGAATGCGATGGCCGGTTTTCTGTTCCGGTTCCACTTCCACATATTCAGCACTGTTCATGTGCTCAAACGCCAGTTCACGGACGCGGTAAGAGAGGGTCGCCGAGAACAGCATGCTCAGACGCTGAGTCGCCGGCGGCATGCGACGGAACAGCCAGCGAATATCTTTAATAAAGCCCAGATCGAACATACGATCGGCTTCGTCCAGCACCATGACCTGAATAGCACCGAGGTTGACGTGATTCTGTTTCGCGTAGTCGATCAGGCGACCGGTGGTAGCCACCAGAATATCAACGCCATGCTCCAGCACTTTAAGCTGTTTGTCATAACCGTCTCCGCCATAGGCGAGACCCAGTTTCAGGCCGGTTGAGGCGGTAAGGGGTTCTGCATCTGCATGAATCTGCACAGCAAGTTCACGCGTCGGCGCAAGAATTAATGCCCGTGGCTGGTTAACCTGACGACCTTCCGCCGCAGGATGAGAGAGAAGATGATGAAACGTTGACGTCAGAAACGCCATCGTTTTGCCGGTACCGGTTTGCGCCTGGCCTGCAACATCACGCCCTGAAAGCGTAAAAGGCAGAGCTAACGCCTGAATCGGCGTGCAGTATTGAAAGCCTTTAGTATCAAGGGCTTCCACCACTTTTGGGTGCAGGGCGAAGTCGGAAAACTTCTGTTCAGTTAAGTGTGTTTTGCTCATAGTGTGGTAGAATATCAGCTTACTATCGCTTTACGAAAGCGTATCCGATGAAATAAAGTCAACCAACATTGGTATATTTTACGCCAATTCGCCAGGCATAATCTTGTGGAGTAAAACATGAGCAGCGATAAAATCGTTCATCTGACTGATGACAGTTTCGACACCGACGTGCTGAAAGCCGACGGCGTTACACTGGTAGATTTCTGGGCTGAATGGTGCGGTCCTTGCAAAATGATCGCGCCAATCCTTGATGAAGTTGCAGAAGAGTATGATGGCAAGCTGACCATCGCTAAGCTGAATATTGATGATAACCCAGGCACGGCACCGAAGTATGGCATTCGTGGTATCCCGACGCTGCTGCTGTTTAAAAATGGCGAAGTCGCCGCGACCAAAGTGGGCGCGCTGTCTAAAGGCCAGCTGAAAGAGTTCCTGAACGCCAATCTGGCGTAATTCAGGGCTGAATGTCCGGCAGTGGTGAATTTATCTCCTGCTGCTGGACGTTCGCTTTCAGGCGTGCTAATTTACCAGCACTGCATTACGAACTTACCTTGTAGTTAGCATCTAAAAGTTTTCCCTTGTTGAACCCTGTCGCCCTGTACCTTATAAAGATAGAACGGTTCAGCAATCTTACGGTTAGCTCCAACTCTGGCATCACATTCGGACATCTCCCTGCATACCGATCGCCATTCCATACGATGATCGTCAGGAAGAGCCGAAAAGAGCCATTAACGGCATGGATTAGTTGCCATACCATTCACGACAAACATTCCGAGTATTACCCCGAGTTTAAGAACCCATCACTATGAATCTTACCGAATTAAAGAATACGCCGGTTGCTGAGCTGGTTACTCTCGGCGAAAATATGGGACTGGAAAACCAGGCTCGTATGCGCAAGCAGGACATTATCTTTTCAATCCTGAAGCAGCACGCGAAAAGCGGCGAAGACATCTTCGGTGATGGCGTGCTGGAGATCCTTCAGGATGGATTTGGATTCCTCCGTTCCGGAGACAGCTCCTACCTCGCCGGCCCTGATGATATCTACGTCTCCCCTAGTCAAATCCGCCGCTTCAACCTCCGCACTGGTGACACCATCTCTGGCAAAATCCGTCCACCGAAAGAGGGTGAACGTTATTTTGCGCTGCTGAAAGTTAACGAAGTTAACTACGACAAGCCGGAAAATGCGCGTAATAAGATTCTGTTCGAAAACCTCACGCCGCTGCACGCAAATAAACGTCTGCGTATGGAGCGGGGTAATGGCTCAACGGAAGATTTAACCGCTCGCGTACTGGATCTGGCATCGCCAATTGGTCGTGGCCAGCGTGGTCTGATTGTTGCACCACCGAAAGCCGGTAAAACCATGCTGCTGCAGAACATCGCGCAGAGCCTGGCGCACAACTATCCGGACTGTACCCTGATGGTACTGCTGATCGATGAGCGCCCGGAAGAAGTCACCGAGATGCAGCGTCTGGTGAAAGGCGAAGTTATCGCCTCAACCTTCGATGAGCCAGCTTCACGCCACGTTCAGGTTGCTGAAATGGTGATCGAGAAGGCCAAGCGTCTGGTTGAGCACAAAAAAGATGTCATCATCCTGCTCGACTCCATTACACGTCTGGCACGTGCTTACAACACCGTGGTTCCTGCTTCAGGTAAAGTCCTGACCGGTGGTGTGGATGCCAACGCCCTGCATCGTCCAAAGCGTTTCTTTGGTGCTGCACGTAACGTGGAAGAGGGCGGTAGCCTGACCATCATCGCGACCGCGCTGGTTGATACCGGTTCGAAGATGGATGAAGTGATTTACGAAGAGTTTAAAGGTACCGGTAACATGGAACTGCATCTCGCCCGTAAAATCGCTGAAAAACGCGTCTTCCCGGCGATTGATTACAACCGCTCTGGTACGCGTAAAGAAGAGCTGCTCACCTCTCAGGAAGAGCTGCAGAAGATGTGGATCCTGCGTAAGATTATTCACCCGATGGGCGAAATCGACGCAATGGAATTCCTCATCAACAAGCTGGCGATGACCAAAACTAATGATGAATTCTTCGATATGATGAAGCGTTCTTAATCCGATACTGCCTGGCCGAACCACAGATTCGGCTTTTTTAGTCCAGATGCGCAGAAAATCGACCTCACGCCACGTCTCAACGTGGCGTTTTTCATTTGTGAGCTATAGGATTGAACACTGGCAGGAGCATTTATAATGACTGTGGTAGCGATGGCGAACTTTTGACCGTTCGTCTGTCTCTTTATGCAGAATTCGGAATCCGACACAGCGATAGGCGCGTTTTTTCGCGTATTGTTGTGCGGGATGTTAGCTGAGAGCGTTTAACGTGAATTTACTCACTATGAGTACTGAGCTTGGTTTAATTTTTCTCTTTTCCCTGGCTTTCCTCTTTTTTGCTCGAAAAGCAGCTAAAAAAATTGGTTTAGTTGATAAGCCTAACTCACGTAAACGCCATCATGGCGCGATTCCGTTGGTGGGCGGCATTTCTGTGTTCGCAGGTATCTGCTTCACGTTTGCCATTACCAACTACTATCTGCCTCACGCGCTGCTCTATCTGGGCTGCGCCGGTGTTCTGGTGCTGGTTGGCGCACTGGATGACCGTTTCGATATCAGCGTCAAGATCCGCGCGGTGGTGCAGGCGATTGTCGCACTGGTGATGATGTTTGGCGCAAAACTCTATCTGCTTAGCCTGGGCTTTATCGTCGGCCCGTTCGAGCTTATCGTGGGGCCCTTCGGCTATGTGCTGACGCTGTTTGCCGTCTGGGCCGCGATTAACGCCTTTAATATGGTGGATGGGATCGACGGTCTGCTGGGCGGACTCTCCTCGGTCACCTTCGCCGCCATGGGGATCATCCTCTACTTCGACGGCCAGACCAGCCTCGCGATGTGGTGTTTTGCGATGATTGCCGCCACGCTGCCCTATATCCTGCTTAACCTCGGCTTCCTTGGCCGTCGCTTCAAAGTCTTTATGGGCGATGCCGGCAGCACCATGATCGGGTTCACCATTATCTGGATTCTGCTGGAAACGACGCAGGGTCTGAGCCATCCCATCACGCCCGTTACTGCACTGTGGCTTATTGCCATTCCTCTGATGGATATGGTGGCGATTATGTATCGTCGCCTGCGTAAAGGCATGAGTCCGTTCTCGGCTGACCGTCAGCACATCCACCATCTGATTATGCGTGCCGGCTTTACCTCCCGTCAGGCCTTTGTACTGATTACCGTTGCGGCGGCTATTCTCGCCGGTATCGGTGTGCTGGGCGAATATCTGGCATTTATCCCGGAGTGGGTGATGCTGCTGCTATTCCTGGGCGCGTTTATGGTTTACGGCTACTGCCTCAAACATGCGTGGCGCGTGGCGCGACGTGTCCGCCGCATTAAGCGCCGTCTGAGCCATCATCGCGAAGCAAAAAACAAATTACCCTGAAAAGAGCTGATAAAGGATACCTCTGCCATGCCTTCTGACGTTGTGGACAACGAACTGGATATTCGCAGCTTTTGCTGCCGTTTATGGCGTGGCAAGCGCTGGATTATCGGGCTGGCGCTGCTGTTTGCTCTGGTCGCCTGGCTGGCCACGCTGCTGCTGAAACAGGTCTGGAGCACCACGGCGATCACCGATCGTCCGACGGTGAACATGCTGGGTTCTTACTATGCACAGCAGCAATTTCTGACCAATCTGGATGTGCGCAACAACGCCTTAACCCTGGCCGCACCTTCACCTACGGTGATGGATCAGGTTTATCAGGAGTTCACCATGCAACTCGCCTCCTGGGATACGCGTCGTGAGTTCTGGCAGCAAACGGATTATTACAAGAGTCGTAAAACCGGCAATGCGCATAATGATGCCGCGCTGCTCGACGATATGATCGGCAATATCCTGTTCACGCCCGCTGACGCGGCACATAACCTGCCCGATAACGTCAAACTCAAAGCGGAAACCGCTGGCGACGCCAATAATCTGCTGCGTCAGTACATCGCCTATGCCAGTGAGCGCGCCGCGCGTCATCTGAATGATGAGCTAAAAGGTGCCTGGCGGGCACGTACCGACCAGTTGCAGGCGCAGGTGAAACGTCAGGAAGATGTGGCTAATGCGGTGTTTCAGCGCCAGCAGCATCGGCTGGAGCAGGCGCTGAAGATCGCCAGCCAGCAGGGCATCAATGAGAAACAGACGCGTGAAGCGGGTGAAAATCTGGCAGACAGCGACCTGTTTCTGCTGGGCCAGCCGGTTTTACAGGGACAGCTGGATACGCTGCGCGCTACCGGTCCGGAGTTTGATATCAGCTATGATCAGAACAGAGCAATGCTGACCACGCTGCAGACCGGGCCAAAACTGAACAGCCAGTTCCAGACCTACCGTTATCTGCGTACGCCGGAAGAGCCGGTATCACGTGACAGTCCGCGACGTCTGTTCATGATGATTATGTGGGGTGCCATTGGGGCATTAACAGGCGCGGGAGTGGCGCTGGCACGTCGTCCGCGTCTGATGTCAGACACGCATGAGTGAGAGAAACAGTGTGAAAGTTCTGACGGTATTTGGTACTCGTCCCGAAGCGATCAAAATGGCACCGCTGGTTCAGGCGCTGGCGCAGGATCCCGCTTTCGAATCGCGACTGTGCGTCACCGCACAGCATCGCGAAATGCTCGATCAGGTGCTGCGCCTGTTCAAGCTGCAGCCGGACTATGATCTCAATATTATGCGTCCCGAGCAGGGGCTGACCGAGATCACCTGCCGCATTTTAGAGGGCATGAAAACTGTCCTGCTCGACTTCAAACCGGACATCGTGCTGGTGCATGGTGACACCACCACCACACTGGCGGCGAGCCTGGCGGCATTTTATCATCAGATTCCGGTCGGGCATGTGGAGGCCGGTCTGCGTACCGGCGATCTCGCCTCGCCATGGCCGGAAGAGGGTAACCGTAAACTTACCGGTCATCTTGCCCATCTGCATTTCACCCCCACCTCCCGATCGCGTCAGAATCTGTTGCAGGAAAATCTGCCCGATGCGCGCATTATCGTGACCGGCAATACGGTCATTGATGCGCTGCTGTGGGTTCGCGACAGGGTGCTGGATGACAGCAATCTGAATGCACAACTGGCGGCGCGCTATCCGTTTCTCGACCCGGATAAGAAACTGGTGCTGGTCACCGGACATCGTCGCGAAAGCTTTGGTGGCGGCTTTGAACGTATCTGCAGCGCGCTGGCGCAGATTGCCCGCCAGCATCCCGAGGCGCAGATTGTCTATCCGGTGCACCTTAATCCCAATGTCAGCGAGCCGGTAAACCGGATTCTCAGCGGCATTGAGAATATCATTCTGATTGAACCGCAGGAGTATCTGCCTTTTGTCTGGCTGATGAACCGCGCCTGGCTCATCCTCACTGACTCCGGTGGCATTCAGGAGGAAGCGCCTTCGCTGGGTAAACCGGTGCTGGTGATGCGTGACACCACCGAGCGGCCTGAAGCGGTCGACGCCGGCACCGTCAAACTGGTGGGGACCGATATCGCCCGAATCGTGGCGGAGGTCAGCAGCTTGCTGACTGACGACGCTGCCTGGCAGGCGATGAGCCACGCCCATAATCCGTATGGCGATGGCAAAGCCTGTGGTCGTATTTTACAAGCCTTAAAAGATAACCGAGCCGAATTATGAGTTTTGAAACCATCTCCGTGATTGGACTGGGATACATTGGGCTGCCGACGGCAGCCGTTTTTGCCTCAAAGGGAAAAAAAGTGGTGGGCGTGGATATCAACGCGCGTGCCGTTGAAACCATCAATCGTGGCGCGATCCATATTGTGGAGCCCGATTTAGATCAGGTGGTGCATGCGGCCGTTACGCGTGGCGATCTGCGCGCCACCACGCAGCCGGAAGCCGCCGACGCTTTTCTTATCGCCGTACCGACCCCTTTTAAAGATGAGCATCAGCCCGATCTGCGCTTTGTGAAAGCCGCGGCGGAGTCGATTGCGCCGGTACTGAAAAAGGGCGACCTGGTGATTCTGGAGTCGACCTCACCGGTGGGCAGCACCGAACAGATGGCCGACTGGCTGGCGGCGGCGCGTCCCGACCTGCGCTTTCCTCAGCACGGTGATACGCCCGATATTTTTGTGGCCTACTGTCCGGAGCGCGTGCTGCCTGGTCAGGTGATGGTTGAGCTGATTAACAACGACCGGGTGATTGGCGGCATGACGCCAGCCTGTTCCGCCCGCGCCAGCGAGCTTTATCGGCTGTTTTTAAAAGGCGAATGCGTTGAAACCAACGCCCGAACCGCCGAGATGTGTAAGCTGACAGAAAACAGCTTCCGTGACGTGAATATCGCCTTTGCCAATGAGCTGTCGCTGATTTGTGCCGATCAGGGGATTAACGTCTGGGAGCTGATTGCGCTGGCGAATCGCCATCCGCGCGTCAACATTCTGCAGCCGGGCCCAGGCGTCGGCGGTCACTGTATCGCCGTCGATCCCTGGTTCATCGTGGCGCAGAATCCTGAATTAGCCCGCCTGATCCGCACCGCGCGCGAGGTCAATGACGCCAAGCCTCAGTGGGTGCTGGACCAGGTGAAAACCGCGCTGGCGGACTGCCTGACACAGACCGGCAAGCGCGCCAGCGATATCACCATCGCCTGCTTTGGCCTGGCCTTTAAACCCAATATTGACGACCTGCGCGAAAGCCCGGCGGTGGGCGTGGCACAGAAAATTGCAGAGTGGCACAGCGGCACCACCTGGGTGGTTGAACCCCATATTGAGCAGCTTGCTGACGCACTGGCCGACAAAGCCGTGCTGGTCTCTGCCGGGCAGGCGCTGGAACAGGCCGATATTCTGGTGATGCTGGTCGATCACCGCGCCTTCCGCGCCATTGATGGCGCCAGCGTTCAGCAGAACTGGATTGTCGACACCAAAGGTGTGTGGCGATGAGGCGTTTTCTGATCACGGGCGGTGCCGGGTTTATCGGTTCTGCACTGGTGCGCTTTCTGATCGCAGAAACCGAACATCAGGTGGTGGTGGTCGATAAACTCAGCTACGCCGGAAATCTGGCGTCACTCGCCAGCGTTGCCGACTCGCCCCGCTTTCATTTTGAGCAGGTCGATATCTGCGATCGCCCGGCACTTGATCAGGTGTTTGCCCGTCATCAGCCAGGCTGTGTGATGCATCTTGCGGCTGAAAGCCATGTGGATCGTTCGATTGACGGGCCGGTAGCCTTTATCGAGACCAATATTGTCGGGACTTATCAGTTGCTGGAAGCCGCGCGTTTTTACTGGCAAAACCTGGATGACGCGCGTAAAACCGCCTTTCTGTTCCACCATATCTCGACCGATGAAGTCTTTGGCGATCTGCATGACAGCCAGGCTTACTTCACCGAAACCACACCCTATGCGCCAAGCAGTCCTTACGCCGCCAGCAAGGCCAGCAGCGACCATTTAGTGCGGGCCTGGCTGCGCACTTACGGTCTGCCCACGCTGGTCACCAACTGTTCAAATAACTACGGCCCCTGCCATTTCCCGGAGAAGCTGATCCCGCTGACCATCATCAATGCGCTGGCCGGAAAAGCCTTGCCGGTTTACGGCAACGGACAGCAGATTCGTGACTGGCTCTACGTCGAAGATCACGCCCGCGCACTCTATCAGGTGGTCAGCCATGGCAAGCCAGGCGAAACTTATAATATCGGCGGCCATAACGAGCGACGCAATATTGAGGTGGTTGAAACTATCTGCAGCCTGCTTGAAGAGCTGGCCGCTGAGCAGAAACCTGCCGGGCTGGCGCATTACCGCGACCTGATTACCTATGTCACTGACCGCCCCGGTCACGATCAGCGCTATGCCATTGATGCCAGTAAAATCGCGCATGAACTTGGCTGGGTACCGCAGGAAACCTTTGAAAGCGGCATGCGTAAAACCGTGGCATGGTATCTGGCCAATCCCACCTGGTGGCAGGCTATTCTGGATGGCCGCTATCAGGGCGAACGCCTTGGCTTATCGCAATAAACCCGCGTAAGGAGCAGCGATGAAAGGCATCATTTTAGCGGGAGGGTCGGGCACGCGGTTACACCCGATAACCCGTGCAGTATCAAAGCAACTTCTGCCGGTTTACGACAAACCGATGATCTACTATCCGCTCTCCGTGCTGATGCTGGCGGGTATTCGCGACATCCTGTTAATTACCACGCCGGAAGACCGGGCGCAGTTTGAACGTCTGCTGGGCGATGGCAGTGAATTTGGGATACGCCTCAGCTATGCGGTGCAGCCAAGTCCCGATGGGCTGGCGCAGGCCTTTATCATCGGCGAATCCTTTATCGGCGAGGATAATTGCTGCCTGGTTCTGGGTGATAACCTCTATTTTGGCCAGGGCTTCAGCCCCAAGCTCCGGAAAGTTGTTGAACAGAATCGTGGCGCAACGGTGTTCGGCTATCAGGTCATGGACCCGGAACGTTTCGGCGTGGTGGAGTTTGACGATAACTTCAAGGCGATCTCGATTGAAGAGAAACCACAGCAGCCGAAATCGCGCTGGGCAGTAACCGGGCTCTATTTTTATGACAATCAGGTTATTGAATTCGCGAAACAGGTGAAACCCTCAGCGCGGGGCGAGCTGGAAATCACGGCCATTAACCAGATGTATCTGGAGCGTGGTGAGCTGACGGTCGAACTGCTGGGACGAGGTTTTGCCTGGCTGGATACCGGCACACACGACAGCCTGGTGGAAGCCAGCATGTTTGTGCAGACGGTGGAAAAACGTCAGGGCTTCAAAATTGCCTGCCTGGAAGAGATTGCCTGGCGTAACAGCTGGATGAGTGATGACCAGCTGCGGGCCGCGGGTGAAGCGCTGACAAAAACCGGCTACGGCCAATACCTGCTGGATTTATTGCATGCCCGTCCACGTCAATATTAATCCCCTTAGCTGGGAGAGCGCATTCTTCGGTGTTGATACCGTGCGGCTGGAGCCGCAAGGTGACATCCCGCTGGAACAGGCGCTGCGTCATCCCTGTGCGCTGATGCAGATGAAAGTCGCTGCCAGCGAGACGGCGCTGATTGATACGCTGCAGCAGCACCAGTTCCGGCTGGCAGAAGGCGAGGCAGATCTGACGCTGGCGGTGAAACAGACGGAACGGCAGGCGGGAATTCGCATTGCGCGCGAAGCCCAGATCCCGCTACTGCGCGATGCTGCCTCACAGCTCTTCAGCCAGAGTCGTTTTCGCGCGCCCTGGTATGCGCCGGACGCCAGCGGACGCTTCTATGCGCAGTGGATTGAAAATGCGGTACGCGGGGCGTTTGACGATCAGTGTCTGGTGGCAAGCGATGCCGCGGGTCAGCTGCAGGGATTTGTTTCGCTGCGCGCGGTGGATGGCGATGCCCGCATTGGCCTGCTGGGCGTACTGCCCGACGCGCAGGGCCAGGGGCTGGGTCAGCGACTGATGCTGGCAGCAGCAGACTGGGCGCGGGTACGACAGCTGGCTCAGCTTCGGGTTGCTACCCAGCTCAGCAATCTCACGGCGATGCGCCTCTATTTACGCAGCGGTGCCCGGCTCGACAGCACCGCGTACTGGTTTTACAGGAAAGGTCATGATTCCATTTAATGCGCCCCCGATTGTGGGCACAGAAATTGAGTATATGCAGTCGGCGATGAACAGCGGCAAGCTGTGCGGCGATGGTGGATTTACCCGTCGCTGTCAGCAGTGGATGGAGCAGCGGTTTGGCAGCAAAAAAGTGCTGCTGACCCCCTCCTGTACCGCTTCGCTGGAGATGGCGGCGCTGTTAATCGATCTGCAGCCCGGCGATGAAGTGATTATGCCGAGCTACACCTTTGTCTCTACCGCCAACGCCTTTGTGCTGCGCGGCGCCCGCATTGTGTTTGTCGATGTGCGCCCGGACACCATGAACATTGATGAAACGCTGATCGAAGCGGCCATCACTGAAAAAACCCGCGCCATTGTGCCGGTCCATTACGCAGGCGTGGCCTGTGAAATGGACACCATTATGGCGCTGGCGGCAAAGCATAAGCTGTTTGTGATTGAAGATGCGGCGCAGGGCGTGATGTCACGCTACAAAGGTCGTGCGCTCGGCACCATCGGTCATATTGGCTGCTTCAGTTTCCACGAAACCAAGAACTACACCGCCGGCGGCGAAGGTGGCGCGACGCTCATTAACGACGCCAGCCTGGTCGAGCGCGCCGAGATCGTGCGGGAAAAAGGCACCAATCGCAGCCAGTTCTTCCGGGGTCAGGTCGATAAATACACGTGGCGCGATATGGGATCGAGCTATCTGATGGCCGATCTGCAGGCAGCCTATCTCTGGGCGCAGCTGGAAGCCGCTGAAGGTATCAACCAGCAGCGGTTACGCATCTGGCAGCGTTATTACGATGCGCTGCAGCCGCTGGCGGCTCAGGGACGCATCAGTCTGCCGGTGATCCCCGCCAGCTGTGAACACAATGCGCACATGTTCTACATCAAACTGCGCGATCAGGACGATCGTCAGGCGCTGATAAACTGGATGAAAGAAGCCGAGATACTGACGGTGTTTCACTATATTCCGCTGCACAGTTCGCCCGCCGGTGAGCGGTTCTCGCAGTTTGTCGGCGACGATCGCTTTACCACGCGGGAAAGTGAACGCCTGCTGCGTCTGCCGCTGTTTTATAACCTGTCGGATAACAATCAGAGCACGGTTATCAGCTCACTGCTGAGCTTCTTTTCCTGATGTCATTAGCCAGAGCCTCAGTGTGGACCGCATCGTCCACGCTGGTAAAAATTGTGGCCGGCCTGCTGGTCGTCAAACTGCTGGCGGTCAGCTTCGGACCCGAGGGTGTCGGCCAGGCGGGGAACTTCCGTCAGTTGATCACCGTGCTGGGCGTGCTGGCGGGCGCAGGCATCTTTAATGGCGTTACCACCTATGTGGCGCAGTATCAGCAGCAGCCCGAACAGTTGCGGGCGATGGTGGGCACGGCATCAACCATGGTGCTGGGCTTTTCCTGTGTGCTGGCGCTGCTGTTTCTGCTGGCGGCGGCACCCATCAGTATCGCGCTGTTTGGTCACGACCGCTATCAGGGCGTCATCCGCGTGGTGGCCTTTCTTCAGCTCGGCATCGCCTGGGCCAACTTTACCCTGGCGCTGCTGAAGGGCTATCGCGACGCGCGCGGTAATGCGCTGGCGCTGATTCTCGGCAGCCTGATTGGCGTGGCAGGCTATCTGCTCTGCTGGTGGCTGGGCGGCTATCAGGGCGCGCTGACGGGTCTGGCGCTGGTGCCGGCTTTGCTGCTGCTGCCTGCACTCCTGATGCTGAAACGCCGTGCGCCGCTGCCGCTTAGCTGGCTGCGACCGCAATGGCATCCTGAGCTGGCCCGTAATCTGGCAAAATATACGCTGATGGCGCTGATCACCGCCGTGACCCTGCCGGTCGCCTGGGTGCTGATGCGTAATCTGCTGGCGGCGCAGCAGGGCTGGGCACAGGTCGGATTATGGCAGGGCGTCACCAGCATTTCCGATGCCTATCTGCAATTTATTACCGCGACGTTTAGCGTCTGGCTGCTGCCGACGCTGGCGCGGCTGGATAACAAACGCGACATCGCGCGCGAGATTGGCCGTGCACTGCGCTTTGTCCTGCCCGCCGTAGCGGTTGCCAGCCTGGGTGTCTGGGTACTGCGCGATTTCGCCATCAGCCTGCTGTTCTCTGAAGCTTTTCGCGGGATGCGCGATCTCTTTGTCTGGCAGCTGTGCGGCGATGTTTTTAAGGTCGGCGCCTATGTTTTCGGATATCTGGTTATCGCCAAAGCCTCGCTGCGCTTTTATGTTCTGACTGAGATCAGCCAGTTCCTGTTGCTGACCCTGTTTTCACGCTGGTTGATCCCGTTACATGGCGCGACGGGTGCGGCGCAGGCCTATATGTTTACCTATATGGCTTACTTTGCCCTGTGTTGTGGCGCTTTTATTGTTTACTGCCGGAAAAAATGACTTTAATTCACGTTTTGGGATCGGACATTCCCCACCACAATCTTACGGTGCTGCGCTTTTTCAACGACGTACTCAGCGTTGAGCAGCCTGCGGCTGCGCCACGCCATTTTATGGTGGTGACGCAACAGCCTGAGAGCCTGGCGCCGTTCAGTGCGTTGCAGATCGAGTGCTTTACCAGCAAGAAAGCGCTGGCGCAGGCGGTACTGCAGCGGGCCAGAAATCGTCAGCAGCGTTTTTTCTGCCACGGACAGTTTAACCCGTGGATCTGGCTGGCGTTACTCAGCGGTAAGCTGCGTCGTTCACAGCTCTTCTGGCACGTCTGGGGTGCCGATCTTTATGAAGATTCGCGCAGCCTGAAGTTCCGCCTGTTCTATCTGGTCCGCCGGATAGCGCAGGGACGGGTTGCACAAGTTTTTGCGACCCGTGGCGACCTGCATCACTACCAGCAGCGCCATCGGCGCGTACCCGGTTCACTGCTCTATTTTCCCACCAGAATGCCCGCTGCAGCCGTTGAATCTGTCCCGTCGGAGCCTTTTACGCTGTTGCTGGGAAACTCGGGCGATCCGAGTAACCGGCATATCGAAGGCTTAAAAGCGATTCACGCGCAGTTTGGCGAGCAGGTGCGTATCGAGGTCCCTTTGGGCTATCCGCCAGGTAATGAGGCTTATATCAGCCTCATTCAGGCCACTGCCGATGCGCTGTTCCCGAACGGGCAGGTGAATCTGATGCGTGAAAACCTGGCGTTTGATGATTACTTAGCCCTGCTGGTGCGCTGCCATGTCGGCTATTTTATGTTTGAACGTCAGCAAGGGGTGGGAACACTCTGCCTGCTGATCCAGGCCAACGTGCCGTTTGTCCTGACCCGCAAAAATCCATTCTGGCGTGATGTGGCAGAGCAGCAGCTTCCGGTATTGTTCAGCGAAGATACGCTGTCGCCTGCGGTGATCGCCGAGGCACGTCGTCAGCTGATGAGCTGTGATAAACAGGCTATCGCCTTTTTTGCGCCGGGTTATCTGGCGGGCTGGCGAGCCGCGTTACAGCTCAGCGAAGGGGAGTTGTCATGAGTCTTATGCAGTTTGGCGGCCTGCTGGTGGTCTATCTGCTGTCGCTGGTTTTTATTCTGACCCTGACCTGGCGGGAGTTTAAGCGCGTCCGTTTTAACTTTCATCTGTTCTTCACGCTGCTGTTCTTACTGACCTTTTACTTCGGCTTCCCGCTGACCTCCGTGCTGGTGTTTCGCTTTAATGTTGAAGTGGTGCCGGTTGAGAACCTGCTGGAGGCGCTGCTGTCGGCCACGGCGTTTTACGCCATTTATTACGTCAGCTATAAAGTGCGGCTGAAACCCGCCAGCGCGTCTCCGGCGAAGCCCTGGCTGCAGATGAATCGCGTCGAAACCCATCTGACCTGCGTGATACTGGCGCTGGTGGCGCTGGGTACCGTGACGGTGTTCTTCATTCATAACGGTTTTCTGCTGTTCCGCCTGACCGCCTATAACCAGATTTTCTCCAGTGAAGTGTCGGGTGTAGCGCTTAAGCGCTTCTTCTATTTCTTTATTCCGGCGATGCTGATCCCCTACTTTTTGAGCCCGACGCGCCGCAACTGGCTGCTGTTCCTGGTGGTGACCGTTGCCTTTGGTTTACTGACCTACGCGCTGGTGGGTGGTACCCGCGCCAATATCATTATTGCGTTTGCCCTGTTCCTGTTTATCGGGATTACCCGTGGCTGGATCACTTTGTGGATGCTGGCAACGGCGGGCGTGCTGGCGATTGCAGGAATGTTCTGGCTGGCACTGCGCCGCTATAACCTCGACGTTATGGGCGATGAAGCGTTTTATACTTTCCTCTATCTGACGCGTGATACCTTCTCGCCGTGGGAGAATCTCGCCTTGCTGCTGGATAACTACGCCAGAATTGAGTTTCAGGGGCTGGCACCGCTGTGGCGTGATTTCTACGTTTTCATTCCGACCTGGCTCTGGCCGGATCGGCCGCTGGCAGTGTTAAACAGTGCTAACTACTTCACCTGGGAAGTGCTGAACAACCATTCTGGCCTGGCGATTTCACCCACGCTGATAGGGTCGCTGGTGGTGATGGGCGGCGTCTGGGCGATTCCGATCGGTGCGGTCGCGGTAGGGATGATTATAAAAGCCTTTGATGCAATCTATCAGCGTGGCTGCCTTGAGACCAACCGTTACACCGGCGCCATCCTGCAAAGCTTCTGTTTTGGCGCGGTCTTTAACATGATCGTGCTGGCACGCGAAGGCCTTGATGCGTTCGGTTCACGCGTGGTGTTTTTCTGCATCATTTTTGCTGCCTGTCTGGGCATGGCTAAATTACTTTTCTGGTTACTGGATCGCGCAGGTTTGATTCGCGATCGCAGCAGGCGGGTGTTGCACAGCCCGCTCTGAGTAGCCTCTGGGATTGACGGAAGATATGACAAAGTTAACTGAGACGCCGCAGTACCGGATTCGCGGCGTTGAGTTGTATGGCTTCGAAAACATGCCCTCGGCGGTGAATTTTCTGATGCCGCCGCACAGCGTACGCAGCGGTATTTTAGTGGCGATTAATGCGGAGAAGATCCTGACCGCTGAGCGGGATGAGGGATTACGCACGCTGTTAGCGCAGGCGGAGTATGCGTACGCCGATGGCATCAGCATTGTGCGCTCGATTCGTAAAAAGTATCCACACGCGTCGGTGCAGCGCATTGCGGGTGCTGATTTATGGGAAGCGCTGATGGAACGCGCCGGGCGGGAAGGGACGCCTGTATTTCTTATCGGCGGTCGTCAGCAGGTGCTGGATGAAACCTGCGATAAGCTACGTCGTCAGTGGAATGTGAATATTGTCGGGGCGCAGGACGGCTATTTTGCGCCAGCCGATCAGGATGCGCTGTTTGCCCGGATTGCGGCCAGCGGCGCGAAGCTGGTGACTGTAGCGCTGGGGTCGCCCCGTCAGGAGCTATTGATGCTGGCGTGCCGTGCGCACTGGCCTGATGCGCTCTATATGGGCGTGGGTGGAACGTACGATGTTTTCACCGGCCATGTGAAGCGAGCGCCTGAGATCTGGCAGCGGCTGGGTCTGGAGTGGCTCTATCGTCTGATTCGGCAGCCTGGCCGCCTGCGCCGGCAATTAAAACTGCTTAAATATTTGCGCTATCACTGGCGTGGCGATCTCTGATATTGCTGATAAATGCCGCATTTTTACGCGTTGTGAGAGTGGAAATGCACTATTTGTCGACAAAATGCACAAAGCGTAATCAAACGCGTCTTTTTATTTAAAAAGCACTAGACACGATGGGCGCTTATCTCTAGTATGCACATCCGCAACGGCGCTACGCGCCCGTAGCTCAGCTGGATAGAGCGCTGCCCTCCGGAGGCAGAGGTCTCAGGTTCGAATCCTGTCGGGCGCGCCATATCGTTTGTGCGCATGAGCTTCGGTGGTTGATTTACCGCGGTTGGCAGTAGAGATTTAAATGCTGCAGGTTTTTAACTTGTGACATTAAGTATTGTGGTGGCTATAGCTCAGTTGGTAGAGCCCTGGATTGTGATTCCAGTTGTCGTGGGTTCGAGTCCCATTAGCCACCCCAGATTTTGCTGGGAAACGCGAAGGTGGCGGAATTGGTAGACGCGCTAGCTTCAGGTGTTAGTGTCTTAACGGACGTGAGGGTTCAAGTCCCTCTCTTCGCACCAGGCAAAACAGTTAAAAAAATCGGCGAGTAGCGCAGCTTGGTAGCGCAACTGGTTTGGGACCAGTGGGTCGGAGGTTCGAATCCTCTCTCGCCGACCATTTTAGAAACCTGTCTGAAAAGACAGGTTTTTTTTCGTCTGCAGAAAAGAGGATGAGGACCTCCGAAGGAGGTTTGAGCCGAGCGTAGCGAGACAACGTTGCTTCAGCAACGGCCCGAAGGGCGCTGCTCGCAGAGCAGAGTAATCCTCTCTCGCCGACCATTTTAGAAACCTGTCTGAAAAGACAGGTTTTTTTTCGTCTGCAGAAAAGAGGATGAGGACCTCCGAAGGAGGTTTAGGTGGGTACAGCTAAATAAGTTTGCTGTAAATCCGAGCCTGCGAAGGGAACATGGTCAGATCGGAAAGTCGCTTAAGCCATCCATGGCCGCTCGGCCCACGCCGTCCCTGGCGTGGGACGCTTTCCTCTTCTGACCATGCTCCCTGCGCGTTGAGCTTATGCGCTGTGGTCAGATGCATCCGGGATTGGATCTGTCATTTGTCTGAAGCGTCCTTGTAAGTATCAGATGCGTCTGCCATACGTGAAGCGAAGGGAGCATACGCCTGTAGCAAAGCATCGCGCCGCCCGGATAAAAACGCCGGGAGCGTTTTTGAACAACGCAAAGCGTTGGCCCGACTACGGGCGCACCTCAGGGATGAGGTGCGTAATCGCCCGCGCTGAGGATGGCGTCTTTTGACGTCTTTGCGTAAGGCGTATGCCTCCCTGAAGCCCGCACAGCAGTGAGAGCGGGCTGCTTGTTAGCTAATCCTTTGATGCCAGCTCACCCTTGATTTCGCCAGTTGTCAGATAAAGTTGCTTAAACAGGAGCAACAGCGTCGTGAATTGCCGACAAATAAGTCATTGTTATTGTTGATTTCACAGAGAGATTTGCCTTGCTGTCTCCATTCAGAGACAGAGAAAATGCCAGCTGTCGCTGGATACCGACATTTCCCGACAGGCCTGTTGAATGAAGCTTTGAGCTAATTCTTTAACATGCTGATTTATTGTGATTTTAAAAATAATCATAAACCTGGCATGGCTTGTGCAATACTTCTGCTGTAGATGCTCATTCCACCTCTTATGTCTGCTGATGCTACATAAACCTGGGAATGATGCAGAGCCAATTTTAGGTACCTGTTGTCTGCCTGCCTGTATCGCGAAAGCCTTACAGGGTTAACAGACACCACGTTGAGTCAGGTACCTCCCGGTTGTCTTACCGACCTGATCTTACACCTGCCACTGGCAGGTGTTTTTTTTGCCTGCGAAAGCGTGCTGGCAGATTGCGGGCACAAAAAAGCCGGGCAAGCCCGGCTTTATCAGGTATGAAAAGAGGATCAGGCGTTGGGATTGTTCTTCAGTGTGAGCAACAACCCTTCACGACGCATCTTCGCCGCTTCTTCCGGGCGACGCAGACGATCATAAACATCCGCCAGCCATGCATAATCAAACGCGTCAGGACGCTGTGCCAGCGCCTGCTGCAGTGCCTCAGCAGCCTGCTGCCATTCCCCATGACGCATCAGCAACTGCCCCAGCGTACTGTGCAGCAGCGGTGTTGCGCCGTGCTGTTTGATTTGCTGGCGCAATACTTTCTCCAGCGCTTCCGGATTACCGCTTTTGATACGAGGCATCAGCAGTACCAGACGATCGTCATAATGACGCTTGAGGCCCTCCAGCACGATCGATTGCGCGGTGTCGTGATCGTTGCATTCAATCAGATGATCCGCCATGGCCACCTGCAGCGTCGTTTCCTGACGGGTTTTGCGGCTCAGATCGTTCCACCAGCGCTTCAGCCCATCGCTGCCCTGGTCGGCCATCGCCTGATTCATCAGACCCAGCCAGGCCTGCTGCTGTAATGCATCACGATGCAGCTCATCGCCGACCTGCGCCTTCTGCATGGCGGGCAGAATATCCAGCAATGCACTCCAGGCACCAGTACGGACATACGCCTGTTCGGCCAGGCGCAGCACTTCAGGATGACGCGGTGCCACTTCCAGCAGACGGTCAATGCTATGACGCGCAGCATGATCTTCGTTACGTGCCAGCTGAATACGTGCGCGGGCAATTTCTACCGGAATGGTGTTGCTCTCTGACAGCTCTGCAGCACGTTCAAGATGCTGATTGGCACGGATTTCATCACCACGCTGTTGCGCAGCTTCTGCTGCCAGCAGGTAGTTCGCCACCGGCACATCAGCGTGATCGGCATCTTTAGAAAGCAGTTTTTCCACCTGACGATGATCGCCTTCTGCCAGCTTCATCAGCGCCGACTGAGTATGACGCTGGGCGCGACGGCGTTTACGTCCGGTAAACCAGCCACGGGTACGCGCGCCGGTGTGCAGCACGCGGCGCAGCAGCCATTCCACGGCCAGAATCACCAGCAGGCTGAGGATGAGGATAATGACCAGGCCGGTGACGCTGGTTTCGATGTTCCAGTTATCGGTCTGAATCAGCACGTAGCCCTGATGACCGGCAATCATCGGTCCCAGCACCACGCCAGCAATCAGCAGGATAAAGAGGATAAATACCTTAAGCATGCTTAGCCTCCCTGCTGATTAGCAGCGGCAGAAGGTTGCGCTAACAGGTTCCGGACGCGGGTCTGCATCAGCTGTTCCAGCAACGGCTGACTTTCCAGGTTATCCGGCAGATCCATATTGATGTTCTGCTGGCTCAGCTCATCCAGCTGGGCAAGGAAGGCTTTGGTAGCGGCATCATTGGTGTCGTACCAGGCGCGAACCCATGCGGACACGGTGTCGATAGATTGTTTATAAATCTCATCCTGATGACGCGGTACCGCCTGAGCAGCAATCAGCAAACGCGAGCGGATATTCTCACGCAGGTAAACATCCTGATTAGGTGCCAGCAGCGGCTGGGCGGTGTTGTCGCGGCGGCGGATGGTAATAAAATCATCCATAAAGTTATGCCAGCTTTTCACCAGATTCTGACGCCATTCGCGCACGGAACCTGACAGTTCACCGCCATCGCTGTCCATCGGCGCATCATCGCTGTCGTTATCGGCCAGACGCAGATTATCAACGTTGTTCGACAGCTGGTTCAGTTTGAGGATCACGCCGTCATAATCGACCTGCGTAACAGAAGAGAGGTTACTGATATCCTGGGTCAGCGCACGACGCACATTCATGACGCTGGGATCGTTCATGTCGGCCAGGCTGGCATCGGCGCTTTTCAGCAGTGCAGCGGCGGTGGTGACATCCTGGTCGCTCCAGAGTTTGCGACCAGCCAGTTTCACCAGATAGTCCGCCTGTGCCAGCAACCAGCTGCGCACGTCGTTACCAGAAATTACGGCCACTTTTTCACGCAGGGTTTCCAGCTCTTTTGCTGACGCGTTCTGCTGTGTCTGGGCTGTCTGCAACGCGGTTTCGGCGCCGCTCAGTTGCTGAGTCAGCTGCTGTTTGTCGCTGCTGGCCTGCTGTTGCAACGCGCTTAATTGTTCGCTCAGCTTCTGATTGGTTTGTGCCTGTAAATCAGCCTGATGTTTCCCGTTAAGGTATAAACCCGCACCAATCGCCAGCGCAATGACAATCGCAACTGCACCCAGCACCATGCCACCATTTTTCGCATTACGCGGTGGTGTGCTGTTGCTGGAAGGAGAGCGGTCGACCGCTGGGGTGGTTTCTTCAACCATGGCGGAGGAGTCTTTTTGTTCCGTCATATGTGGCACATCCCATTGTTAAAGTTCAGCGTAACGCGCGCAGCAGCGCATCGTTATCGGCACCATCGGCTACCTGAATATCCTGCCAACCCAATCCTGCGGCCAGGGTAGCCAAACGTTCACTGACGACAACCAGTCGGCAGTTGAGCAGCCATTCCTCGCGATCAACTGCGGGGAACAGCGAAAAAAGCTGTTGTAACATTTCACCGCTGGTCACCACCAGCACGGAGACACCGCGATCGCGCCAGCGGCGTCCTTCAACGGGTCCATCATAATACTTCTGGCAGCGCTGATAACAGGCTGCAAACGACACCTCAGCACCTCGCCGGGTTAGCGTCTGAGCCAGCAACTCGCGTCCGGGATCGCCACGCAGGATCAGCGCACGTTTACCCGCAACCTGCTGAAGGGTATTCAGCCGGATCAATTCTTCACTGGTTTCATGCGCATGAGGCCAGGTCACCTGCTGTCCGCTGGCGGTATGAAACGCCAGTGCGGTGCTGCGACCAATTGCATAATAGTCCAGCTCAGCGGGCCATGCTGTGACGGTGTGTTGTGCGTAATGTATAACCTGCTGAGAAAGGATAAAAACCAGGTCGCCAGGGCGAAGTGCGGCGAGCTTTTGTGGCAGAGAGGTGAGATCAGCGCCCGGCGCAAATTCGATCAGCGGCAGGCTCCACGCCTGTTTGCCAAGGGCATGCAGGCGTGACACCAGCTCTGCCGCTGCGGGTTCCGGGCGCGTCACCAGAATGGTCATGCCGGCGGCTGCCCCTGGTAAACTTCCTGCAGGATTTCACGCGCGCCGCCATTCAGCAGTTCATCTGCCAGTGAAATACCCATCTGTTCAGCCTGAGCGCGGGGACCCCGGCGTTCGCCGCTGACCATGACCCGGCCATCCGGTGCGCCGACCATGCCGCGCAGCCAGAGGTCATCGCCTTCCAGCACCGCGAAACTGCCGATTGGCACCTGGCAGCCACCCTCTAAACGGGTATTCATGGCGCGCTCCGCTCGGACACAGACTTCGGTGTCATCGTGATTCAGCGCCTGCAACAGGCTGATTAAGGTGGTGTCGTCCAGACGGCATTCAATGCCGACCGCACCCTGACCCACGGCGGGCAGGGAAACTTCGGCAGGCATCGCCTGACGAATGCGATCTTCCAGTCCCAGGCGTTTCAGCCCGGCGACAGCAAGAATAATCGCGTCATACTCTCCGGCATCAAGCTTGCCGAGGCGGGTGCCGACATTGCCACGCAGCGAGCGGATCACCAGATCCGGACGGCGCGCACTAATCTGGCACTGACGGCGCAGGCTGGACGTGCCGACAATGGCACCCTGTGGCAGCGCGTCGATGGAGTCATAATGATGAGAAACGAACGCATCGCGCGGATCGTCGCGCTCGCAGATGGTTACCAGGCCCAGACCTTCCGGGAAATTGACCGGCACATCCTTCATTGAGTGCACCGCCATATCGGCACGGCCATCCTGCATCGCCAGCTCAAGCTCTTTGACAAACAGCCCTTTGCCACCCACTTTTGCCAGCGGCGTATCAAGGATGATGTCACCTTTCGTGACCATAGGCACCAGCTCAACGCGCAGTCCCGGATGGGCACTCATGAGTCGTTGCTGTACATAATGTGCCTGCCATAATGCGAGCGGGCTTTGTCTTGTAGCAATTCTGAAAATTTTGTCTAACATGCTGTTAACCATTTTTATCGTTCACTGAATATCCTATCATCTCTGGGTGAAGACTGTCAGTTTCAACGGATTGAAAACGGCCTGCGTGCGGTTTCAGGCCGGTTTATTAAGCCATAACGTGGGAACCAGAGCTGAAAATGCGGGAAGCTGGTAAGAACGTGCTAAACTGTCAGGTAGCGCAACTTTCTTTACGGTCAATCTGCAGGGTGTTAGATTGATCACGTTTCCAGCAATTATCTGCCTACTTTTTTACTTTATAAGCGGCAGAGTGTGGAAACAGGGTGCTTAAACACTGGGACAATCAGGCGAAACGTCTTGTACCTCTACATTGAGACACTGAAACAGAGACTGGATGCAATCAACCAGCTGCGCGTTGATCGTGCGCTGGCTGCTATGGGACCCGCTTTTCAGCGCGTCTACAGTCTGCTGCCAACCTTATTACATTATCAACATCCGCAGATGCCGGGTTACCTTGAAGGTAGCGTTCCACATGGCATCAGCTTCTTCACGCCTGATGAAAATCAGCGTCAGCTGCTGGCCGATCTCACCGGCGACAGCGATCTGCGTCATGCCGATGCGCCGAAAGGCGAAATGCCGATCACGGCTATCTATTCTATGGGCAGCACCTCATCTGTTGGCCAGAACAGCGTCTCGGATCTCGATATCTGGGTCTGCCATCAATCCTGGCTCGATAATGAAGAGCGTCTGAATCTGCAGCGCAAATGTACGCTGCTGCAGAAGTGGTGCGTTTCGATGGGCGTAGAGGTGAGTTTCTTTCTGATTGATGAGAACCGCTTCCGCCACAACGAAAGCGGCAGTCTGGGCGGTGAAGATTGCGGTTCAACACAACACATTTTACTGCTGGATGAGTTCTACCGTACGGCAGTTCGTATGGCGGGTAAACGCATCCTGTGGAATATGGTGCCGGGCGAAGAAGAGCACAATTACGACGACTACGTAATGTCGCTCTACGCCAAAGGCGTGCTGACCCCTAATGAGTGGCTCGATCTTGGCGGCCTGGGCACGCTGTCGGCGGAAGAGTATTTTGGCGCCAGCCTGTGGCAGCTCTATAAAAGCATCGACTCCCCGTATAAAGCCGTACTGAAAACGCTGCTGCTGGAAGCCTACAGCTGGGAATACCCGAACACGCAACTGCTGGCGATGGATATTAAACAGCGCCTGCATGACGGTGAAATCATCTGCTTCGGGCTTGATCCTTACTGCATGATGCTGGAGCGCGTTACGCACTATCTGACCAGCGTTGACGATCAGCCGCGTCTTGACCTGGTGCGTCGCTGCTTCTACCTCAAAGTGTGTGAAAAGCTCAGCACCGAAGATCATCAGCATCGCACCGGCTGGCGTCGCGAAATTTTATCGCAGCTGGTCAAAGAGTGGGGCTGGAACGAAGAGAAGATTGCCATTCTGGATAACCGCGCTGAGTGGAAAATCGAGCGGGTGCGCGAAGCCCATAATGAATTGCTGGATGCGATGATGCAGAGTTATCGCAACCTGATCCGCTTTGCCCGCCGCAATAACTTAAGCGTCAGCGCCAGCCCGCAGGATATCGGTGTGTTGACCCGTAAATTGTATGCTGCGTTTGAAGCGCTGCCGGGCAAAGTGACGCTGGTGAATCCGCAGATTTCGCCCGATCTCTCCGAACCCAATCTGACCTTTATTCATGTGCCGCCTGGCCGTGCCAACCGTTCCGGCTGGTATCTCTATAACCAGGCGCCGGACATGGATTCGATTATCAGCCATCAGCCGCTGGAATATAACCGCTACCTGAACAAGCTGGTGGCGTGGGCGTGGTTCAATGGACTGCTGACCCGTAAAACCCGGCTGCATATTAAAGGCAATGAGGTTTGCGATCTGGCGCGTCTGCAGGAGCTGGTTAACGATGTTTCCAGCCACTTCCCGCTGCGTCTGCCCTCGCCGACGCCAAAAGCGCTCTACAGTCCGTGCGAAATCCGGCACCTTGCGATTATTGTTAACCTTGAACACGATCCGACGGCGGCCTTCCGCAATCAGGTGGTGCACTTCGACTTCCGTAAGCTGGATGTCTTTAGTTTTGGTCAGCAGCAGCAGTGCCTGATTGGCAGCATCGATCTGCTCTATCGCAACTCCTGGAATGAGGTGCGTACGCTGCACTTCAGCGGCGAACAGGCGATGATCGAAGGGCTGAAAACCATTCTCGGCAAGATGCATCAGGATGCTGCACCGCCCGATACGGTGGAAGTGTTCTGCTACAGCCAGCATCTGCGCGGTCTGATTCGGACGCGGGTACAGCAACTGGTCTCAGAATGCATTGAGCTTCGCCTCTCCAGCACACGTCAGGAGCCGGGTCGCTTTAAAGCGCTGCGCATGGCAGGCGAGACCTGGGGCCTGTTCTTTGAACGCATGAGCGTTTCAGTGCAGAAGCTGGAAAACGCGGTTGAGTTTTATGGCGCGATCTCCAACAACAAGCTGCACGGACTGTCGATCAAAGTCGAAACGAATCAGACGCCGCTGCCACCCGTGGTCAACGGTTATGCCAGCGAAGGCATTATTCAGTTCTTCTTTGAAAACACCACTGATGAGCGCGGCTTCAATATCTACATCCTCGATGAGACCAATCGGGTTGAGGTCTATCATCACTGTGAAGGCAGTAAAGAGGAGCTGGTGCGCGATGTCAGCCGGTTCTACTCCTCATCGCACGATCGCTTTACCTATGGTTCGAGCTTTATCAACTTCAACCTGCCGCAGTTCTACCAGATTGTGAACACCGGTGAGCGATTCCAGGTGATTCCGTTCCGTAGCCAGACGCTGACGCAGCTGTGTACCTCGCAGCCTGACAACGACAACAGCGACTATCAGCCACGCTATCAGGTGCACTGATGCTGACGGGCTGCCTGCGCTCTGCAGGTGGCCGCTATCTTCCCGGCTTGTCACCCGCTTCACGCTATTTGCGGGCATTTCCTGTTGCTTTTCCACCTTCAACTGCGATGATAAGCATCCAGGTAAAGGACATGAAGAGCATAAAGAATGAAGAAAGTAATAAGCCTGTTGGCCATGACACTGGCAGTAATCAGCCTTGCAGGTTGTGGTCTGAAAGGACCGCTCTACTTCCCGCCGAAGGATCAGCCGAAGAAACAACAAGCCCCAACCGACCGCCAGAAAGCGGATGCCTCTAAAGCCGATGTCGGCGGGCTGGTTACCGGCAATTCAGGCGTAAAAGCGAACTAATCTGATGGCTTATCCGGCGGAGCAAAAAATGCAGTTCTCCAAAATGCACGGTCTCGGCAACGATTTTATGGTTGTGGATGCGGTGACACAAAACGTCTTCTTTTCGCCGGAATTGATCCGCCGGCTGGCCGATCGTCATCTGGGGATCGGTTTTGATCAACTGCTGATTGTTGAACCGCCTTACGATCCCGATCTCGATTTCCACTATCGCATTTTCAACGCCGACGGCAGTGAAGTTGCACAGTGCGGCAACGGTGCGCGCTGCTTTGCCCGCTTTGTTCAGTTGAAAGGGCTGACCAACAAAAGTGACATCCGGGTCAGTACGCAGAATGGCCGCATGGTGTTGACCGTCACACCTGACGACCAGGTGCGCGTGAACATGGGCGAGCCAAACTTTGAGCCTCAGCAGGTGCCGTTCCGCGCCAACAAAGCCGAAAATCTCTATCTGCTGCGCGTGGCCGAACAGACGGTGATGCTGGGTGCGGTGTCGATGGGCAATCCGCACTGCGTTATCCAGGTTGAAAGTGTCAAAACCGCGCAGGTTGAACTGCTGGGCCCGATTCTGGAGAGTCATGAACGCTTCCCGGATCGCGTCAATGTCGGTTTTATGGAGATCATCAATCCCGAACATATCCGCCTGCGCGTCTACGAACGCGGAGCGGGTGAAACGCAGGCGTGCGGCAGCGGCGCCTGTGCTGCCGTTGCATGTGGCATTCAGCAGGGCATTCTGGCACCCAAAGTGCGTGTCGACCTGCCTGGCGGAACGCTGCACATCACCTGGAAAGGCGCCGGTCAGCCGCTCTATATGACCGGGCCTGCGACACACGTCTACGATGGGTTTATTCATCTATGAAAAATATCGAAGAGCAGGCTGACAGTTCGGTTCTGCTGGACGATCAGGCCGTCAGTGATTATCTGCGGCAGAATCCCGATTTCTTTATCCGCAATGCCCGTGCAGTTGAACAGATGGCCGTGCCGCATCCGGTGCGTGGCAGCGTCTCTCTGGTCGAATGGCATATGGCGCGGCAACGCAACCATATTCAGCGGCTGGAAGAAGAGATCACACTGCTGATGGAGCAGGCCAGCGCTAACCACGAACTGTTTGACCGTCTGCTGTCGCTGGAGAGCCATCTGGCCGCGGCTGACTCGCTGCAGGATATGCTCAACCGTCTGCATCGCTGGGCGCGTGAGCTGGGCCTGGCGGGTGCCAATGTGCGGCTGTTCAGTGATAAATGGCTGCTGGGCGCGCCCTCCGATTTCTTTCAGCTGAGCCTCTCGCGTCAGGCGTTTGAACCGCTGCGTATTCAGCGCTTCGGTAACCAGCATCACTATCTTGGCAACATTAATGGGCCGGAACTGCTGCTGCTGTTGCCGCAGGCCAAAGCGATCGGGTCGGTTGCCATGTCGCTAATGGGTGAGGAGGGCGATCTCGGCGTGCTGGTGTTCAGCAGTCGTGACAGCCAGCACTATCAATCGGGCATGGGGACACTGCTGTTGCAGCATCTGTCGCAGATGATGCCTGATCTGCTCTCCCGCTGGGTTGAACGCGCATGAGCAGCGCGCTGCAGGAGGCCGTCGACGGATTTCTGCGCTACCTGAAAGTGGAGCGCCAGCTCAGTCCGTTAACCCAGAGCAGCTATGCGCGCCAGCTTGCCGCGCTGGTGGCGATTGCTGATGAGATGAAGCTGAGCAGCTGGGCGCAGCTGGAACCGGCGCAGGTGCGCAGCATGGCGGCGCGTAGCCGTCGCGCCGGACTGGCCGCCAGCAGCCTCGCGTTGCGGCTCTCCGCCCTGCGCAGTTTTCTCGACTGGCAGGTGAGCCAGGGTTTGCTTTCTGCCAACCCGGCCAAAGGGGTGATGACGCCGCGTAAAGCGCGCCATCTGCCTAAAAACATTGATGTAGATGAAGTAAACCAGCTGCTGGAGATCGACCTTAACGATCCGCTGGCGGTGCGCGACCGGGCGATGCTTGAAGTGATGTATGGCGGCGGTTTGCGTCTCTCTGAACTGGTGAATATGGATTGTCGCCACGTCGATCTCGATTCAGGCGAAGTGTGGGTAGTCGGTAAGGGCAGCAAAGAGCGCCGGATACCGATTGGTCGCAAGGCGGTCGCCTGGATCCAGCACTGGCTGCCGCTGCGTGAAACCTTTGGCGGCCAGGATGATGCGCTGTTTCTTTCCACGCGCGGCAACCGCATCTCGCCACGCAACGTGCAGAAACGCTTTGCCGAATGGGGCATCCGACAGGGCGTGGCCAGCCATATCCATCCGCATAAGCTACGACACTCATTTGCCACGCATCTGCTGGAATCCAGCGGTGACCTGCGCGCCGTGCAGGAGTTGCTGGGTCATGCAAACCTGTCGACGACCCAGATCTACACCCATCTTGACTTCCAGCATCTGGCTTCGGTGTATGACGCTGCGCATCCCCGCGCCAAACGAGGAAAGAACGAATGAAGTTTTATCGTCCGCTGTCGGCCATAAAAGCCATGACCTTCGACCTTGATGACACACTCTACGATAACTACCCGGTCATCCGTCGTACCACCCTGGAGTCCCATGCCGCGTTACAGGCTTTTCATCCGGCGCTGCGTGACTTCACGCCGCAGGATTATCAGCAGTTGCGCGATGAGCTGCTGCAGCGCGAACCTGATATCTATCATGATGTTTCGGAGTGGCGACGCCGTTCGGTTGAGCTGGCGATGCTGAATATCGGCCTCTCTGCCGCTGAAGCTACCGCGGGTGCGGCAGAAGTGATGGCGGTCTTCCATCAGTGGCGGAGTCAGGTCGAGATGCCGGATGAGACGCACCAGACGCTGAAAGCCCTGGCGGAGAAAATCCCGCTGGTGGCGGTCACCAACGGCAACGCCTGCCCGGAAAAAATGGGCATTGCAGAATACTTCCGCTTCACGCTGCGGGCCGGGCCAGACGGGCGCGCCAAGCCGTGGCAGGATATGTATCAGCTTGCCGCGCAACGCCTTGATATCGCGCCACACCATATTCTGCACGTGGGTGATGACCTGACCACCGACGTGGCGGGCTCACTGCGCTGCGGGCTGCAGGCCTGCTGGATTAACCTGCGGCAGGGTAACCTGATGCATATCCCGGATGCGCGCCTGTTGCCGCATGTCGAAATTTCGCGGTTGGCATCACTCACCTCACTGCTATAATGGCTGTAAATTTATCCAGTCGTCTCCTCTTTTCTGTTTTGCCGCCGTCCCTTATCCGGCGTCTGTGGCGCCGCCTGACTGGCAGCGATAATGCCTTGCGGCAGGCGAAATAATCAGTGTGACGACAGCGTTTTTTTCTTTGGTAATCGGTGCTTATGGACGTTTCTGAACTGCTCGATGGTTTGAATGACAATCAGCGCGCTGCCGTTGCGGCACCGCGCAGTAACCTGCTGGTGCTGGCAGGCGCGGGCAGTGGTAAAACGCGGGTGCTGGTGCATCGCATTGCCTGGCTGATGTCGGTGGAGAACTGCTCGCCCTATTCGATTATGGCGGTGACCTTTACCAACAAAGCGGCAGCGGAGATGCGTCACCGTATCGAGCATCTGATCGGCACCAGTCAGGGCGGAATGTGGATCGGAACCTTCCACGGTCTGGCGCACCGCTTACTGCGCGCCCACCATCTTGACGCCGGTCTGCCACAGGATTTTCAGATCCTCGACAGCGAAGACCAGCTACGTCTGCTCAAGCGCCTGATCAAATCAATGAACCTTGATGACAAACAGTGGCCTGCGCGTCAGGGCATGTGGTACATCAATGGCAAAAAAGATGAAGGCCTGCGGCCAAAGCATATCGAAAGCTACGGCAATCCGATTGAGCAGACCTGGCTGCGCATCTATCAGGCCTATCAGGAAGCCTGTGATCGCGCCGGTTTAGTCGACTTTGCCGAGCTGTTGCTGCGCGCCCATGAATTATGGCTCAACAAGCCACACATTCTTAATCACTACCGCGAACGCTTTACCAACGTGCTGGTGGATGAGTTCCAGGATACCAACAACATTCAATATGCCTGGATTCGGATGCTGGCGGGCGACAGCGGCCGGGTGATCATCGTGGGCGATGATGACCAGTCGATCTACGGCTGGCGCGGCGCACAGGTCGAGAATATTCAGCGCTTTCTGCAGGATTTCCCCGGCGCGGAAACGATCCGTCTGGAGCAGAACTACCGCTCAACCAATAACATCCTGAAAGCCGCCAACGCCCTGATCGCTAACAACAATGGTCGCCTGGGGAAAGAGCTCTGGACCGAAGGCAGCGATGGCGAACCGATTTCGATCTACTGCGCCTTTAATGAGCTGGATGAAGCACGCTTCGTGGTCAACCGCATTAAGGTCTGGATGGAGAACGGCGGCGCGCTCAACGACTGCGCCATTCTCTATCGCAGCAACGCCCAGTCGCGTGTGCTGGAAGAGGCGCTGCTGCAAAGCAGCATGCCGTACCGTATTTATGGCGGCATGCGCTTCTTCGAACGTCAGGAGATCAAAGATGCGCTCTCCTATCTGCGTCTGATGGCGAACCGCAATGACGACGCGGCATTTGAACGCGTGGTGAATACCCCGACGCGCGGCGTGGGCGATCGCACGCTCGACGTGGTGCGTCAGACGGCCCGTGAACGTCAGATGACGCTGTGGCAGGCAACGCGTGAACTGCTGCAAAGCCGTGCGCTGGCTGGCCGGGCCGCGTCTGCGCTGCAACGCTTCTGTGAACTGGTTGATTCACTGGCAACCGAAACCGCCGAGTTACCGCTGCATGTTCAGACCGACCGGGTCATCAAAGACTCTGGCCTGTGGCTGATGTATGAGCAGGAAAAAGGTGAGAAGGGCCAGGCGCGTATCGAAAACCTTGAGGAGCTGGTGACCGCTACGCGGCAGTTCAGCTATCAGGATGAAGATGAAGATCTGATGCCACTGCAGGCTTTTTTATCCCACGCCGCGCTGGAAGCGGGCGAAGGCCAGGCAGACAAATGGCAGGATGCGGTTCAGCTGATGACGCTCCACTCGGCAAAAGGGCTGGAGTTCAGCCAGGTGTTTATCGTCGGCATGGAAGAGGGCATGTTCCCGAGCCAGATGTCACTGGATGAAGGTGGCCGGCTGGAGGAGGAACGTCGTCTGGCTTATGTCGGCGTGACCCGTGCGATGCTCAAGCTGACGCTGACCTACGCCGAAACCCGCCGACTCTATGGTAAGGAAGTGTATCACCGGCCGTCCCGTTTTATCGGCGAACTGCCCGAAGCGTGCATAGAAGAAGTGCGTCTGCGCGCCAGCGTCAGCCGTCCGGTAAACCATCAGCGGATGGGTGCCCCGGTGACCAAAAATGACAGTGGATTCGCGCTGGGTCAGCGTGTTCATCACGCAAAATTTGGCGAAGGCACCATCATTAATCTGGAAGGCAGCGGCGAGCATAGCCGTCTTCAGGTGGCGTTTCAGGGGCAGGGAATCAAGTGGCTGGTGGCGGCTTACGCGAAGCTTGAAACGCTTTAGCGTGCGGTTGACGGCTTTTTCGTCTCAGCGTAACATGCGCCCACTATTATCATGAGAGGACAATGCCTTGGACACGCCCAGTCGATGCTGGCTCAATGACCTGGATTCCAGGAATAACATCTAAGGCTACCTCTTTACGCGGGTAGCCTTAGCGGTTATCAGCGACCTCCCTTTTTGATTCCGTCGCGAGTCAGCACTGATTTATCTCTGAAACTCTGTTTCCGTGTTCAGGCTGCCCGTTCCATGTTGAGGAACGGCGGACTGCCTTGTCCCATTTAGTCTGCAATGGGGAGTATTGCTATGCTGAGCGCATTTAAACTGGATCACAGCCGCCTGACGCGACTGGAGCTGGAAGACGAAAACGACAAACTGACGACCTCTGTCTGGGTCGATCTGATCGAGCCGGAAGAGGGCGAACGTGATCGCGTGCAATCTGAGCTAGGCCAGAGTCTGGCAACACGGCCTGAGCTGGAAGATATCGAGGCCTCGGCACGCTTCTTCGAAGATGAAGATGGTCTGCATATCCACTCCTTCTTCTTCTATGAAGACGCTGACGATCACGCCGGTAACTCCACCGTGGCGTTCACCATCCGTGAAGGCCGTCTCTACACGCTGCGCGAACGTGAGCTGCCTGCGTTCCGTCTCTATCGCATGCGCGCCCGTAATCAGACCCTGATCGACGGCAATGCCTTTGAGCTGCTGCTCGACCTGTTTGAAACCAAAATCGAGCAGCTGGCGGACGAAATCGAGAACATCTACAGCGCACTGGAGAAACTCAGCCGGGTGATCATGGAAGGTCAGCAGGGCGAAGAGTACGATCAGGCGCTGTCGCGATTAGCGGAACTGGAAGATATCGGCTGGAAGGTGCGCCTCTGTCTGATGGATACCCAGCGCGCTCTGAACTTCCTGGTACGCAAAGCACGTTTGCCGGGCAATCAGCTGGAGCAGGCGCGTGAAATTCTGCGCGATATCGAATCGCTGCTGCCGCATAACGAATCACTGTTTCAGAAGGTCAACTTCCTGATGCAGGCGGCGATGGGTTTCATCAACATCGAGCAGAACCGCATCATCAAGATCTTCTCGGTGGTCTCCGTGGTGTTTCTGCCGCCGACGCTGGTGGCCTCCAGCTACGGGATGAACTTTGAGTTTATGCCGGAACTGAAGTGGAGCTTCGGTTATCCGGCGGCGATCGGCCTGATGATTCTGGCCGGACTGGCGCCTTATCTCTATTTCAAACGTAAAAACTGGCTTTAAAATAAGAACGGGCCATCTGAGATGGCCCGTTCTGCTGGCTCCTGTCCCCATTTCTGCGTAATCTTACCCTCCTGTTTTTACAAATTATTAACTTCTTATGGACGCTTTTTCGTTGCGCGCGCAGTGGACGCTGCTGCTGCTGATCTCAGTATTGCTGGGCGCGGTGCTGCACTATTTTCATGTGCCCGCTGCGCTGTTACTGGGACCGATGATTGTGGGTGTAGTGATGGGGCTGTCGGGTGCCACGCTGCGAATTGATAAACGGCTGTTCCTGCTCGCTCAGGCCGTACTGGGCTGCATGATTGCGCAGAGTCTGTCGCCTTCGATTCTGGCCCCGCTGATCCAGGACTGGCCGATCGTGCTGGCGGTGCTGCTGCTGACGCTGGCGGCCAGCGGCCTGTCAGGTTTTCTGCTGGTGCGCTTCAGTCATCTGCCTGGCCCGACCGGCGCATGGGGATCGTCGCCGGGCGGTGCAACTGCCATGGTGGCGATGGCGGGTGACTTTGGCGCTGACGTACGGCTGGTCGCATTCATGCAGTATCTGCGGGTGCTGTTTGTCGCCTCGGCGGCCGCGCTGGTGGCGCGCATCGGACTGGGCGATGAGGCGCACAGCGTCTCGCTGCTCTGGTTTCCACCGCTGAATCATGGCTTTGTTGTCACCCTGGTGGTGATGCTGACAGGCGCGTGGCTGGGCACACGACTGCGCATTCCTTCTGGCGCGCTGCTGCTGCCTGCGCTGGCGGGTGCGGCACTGCACAGTAGCGACATCGCGGTGTTACAGGTGCCGGAATGGCTGCTGGCCGTGGCCTATGCACTGATTGGCTGGAGCGTGGGATTACGTTTCACCCGCCCGATTTTTCTGCTGGCACTGCGCACGCTGCCGCAGATGCTGGCCTCGATCTTCGGGCTGATGCTGTTGTGTGGCGGGCTGGCGTGGATGCTGACGCAAATGCTGGATATCGATCTGATGACGGCCTATCTCGCCACCAGTCCAGGCGGGCTGGACACGGTGGCGATCATTGCGGCGGGAACCCAGGTCAACATGGCGTTTGTGATGGCGTTGCAGACGTTGCGTCTCTTTACCATCCTGCTGACCGGCCCGGCTTTAGCGCGCTTTATTTCACGTTATGCGCGAACGGGAACGGAATGAAAACGCCACCGCATCGCATACAAATACCAGCAGCGCCAGCCAGATGAAGCCAAAGGTCACCATCTTGTCTGGCGTGATGGTCTCACCGTAAAACGCGACCGCCAGCACAAACATCAGCGTTGGGCCGAGATACTGAAAGAAGCCTACGGTGGAAAGTCGCAGACGGCTGCAGGCTGCCGCAAACAGCATCAGCGGAATGGTGGTCACAATGCCCGCCGCTATCAGCTTCAGGTTGAGACTCAGTGGGTTGGCGGATAAGTGGCTGGTGGCGCTGTCGGCAAAGCCAAACAGGTAAATCGCCGCCAGCGGAAACAGCCACAGGGTTTCAATCAGCATGCCGCTCTGCGCATCGACCTGAATCTTTTTACGCACCAGGCCATACAGGGCAAAACTCAGCGCCAGGCCCAGCGCGATGATCGGTAACGAGCCAAACTGCCACAGCTGCACCAGCACACCGACGGTGGCCAGCAGCACGGCGAGCCACTGCAAGCGGCGAAACCGTTCGCGCAAAAACAGCATGCCGAACACCACGTTGATCAGCGGGTTAATAAAGTAGCCCAGGCTGGCTTCCAGCATATGCTGATTGTTGACTGCCCAGATAAACAGCAGCCAGTTGCCGCCGATAGTCACGGCCGTCAGCGCCAGCAGCAGCACTTTTTTAGGCTGGCGCAACACGCTGCGAACGCCGGGCCAGCTGCGGCTCAGGGTAATCAGTAACAGCATAAACAGTGCAGACCAGATCACCCGGTGCGTCATGATTTCCGTGGCGGGAACCTGCTTTACCAGTTTGAAATAAGCGGGCGCAATGCCCCAGATAAAGTAAGCGCCCAGTGCAAAGCCAACGCCCTGGCGGGTTTGTTGCGTATCCATATGCGATCCATTCAATGGCGTGGTTAGCCGATAAGATAGGTGGCGGTAGCCGTGGCGATATAATCGCCCTGTTGATTGTGCAGTTCCACGCGCGCCACGGCGACTTTGTTACCGGCGCGCAGCAGGCTGCTGGTGGCGGTGAAGCGTTCGCCGCGTCCGGGACGCAGATAGTCGACGCGCATATCAATGGTACCCATGCGTGACAGACGCTGGCGCAGATCCGCTTCGCTGATGCTTTCCTGACGGGTTAACGCATTACTGACGCAGACCATGCCCGCCGCCACATCCAGTACCGACGCGATAACGCCGCCGTGCAGAATCTGCTGCGCCTGGTTGCCCACCAGCATGGTTTTGTTATTGAAGCTGATCTCTGCGTAGTCTGCGTCAAGGCGCATCAGTTCCAGGCCCAGCGCCTGATTAAACGGCATGTGATAAACGAAAATTTCGCCGACCAGCTGGCGAGCGTCCTGCTGTGTCAGCACGGGTGATGACATGATGATGTGTCCTGAAAAAATCGGGCCAGAGGGGCGCGGAATATGAATGAGTTGTGTATTCTATGCCGCCTGCGAGGGTGTTTCCAGTTTAAAAAATCAGCACTCATGCTCACTGCCATTTGCGTGTAGAATGGCCTGCTTTTTACGACACCCTTTCAGTTACTTTGATACGCAGCTGCTCACCGGAGAATTTTATGCGTAAGCATCGCGCCTTGCTGGCGGCAATGTTGATATTTCCTGCGCTGGCGCAGGCGGATGAAGCCCATATTAAAGAGGTTCATGACGCGCCACAGGTTCAGGGCAGCATTATTGCTAACCTGCTGGAGAAGCATGATAACCCGTTTGTTCTCTATCCTTACGAGAACAACTATCTGCTTTATACCTATACCAGCGACCTCAATAAAGAGGCGATCTCCTCCTATAACTGGGGAGAGAATGCCCGCAAAGATGAAGTGAAATTCCAGCTCAGCCTGGCGTTTCCGCTGTGGCGCGGTATTCTGGGCGACAACTCGGTGCTGGCAGCCTCTTACACCCAGCGTTCCTGGTGGCAGCTGTCGAATAGCGCTGAGTCATCGCCATTCCGTGAGACCAACTATGAGCCGCAGATTTTCCTGGGCTGGGCGACCGACTATTCGCTGGCGGGCTGGACACTGCGTGATGTCGAAGTGGGTCTGAATCACCAATCCAACGGACGAAGCGATCCCACCTCGCGCAGCTGGAACCGCGTCTATGCGCGTCTGATGGCAGAGAATGGTAACTTCCTGGCGGAAATCAAACCCTGGTATCGTATCCCTGAAGGGGCGAACAGCGATGATAATCCCGATATCACCAAATATATGGGTTACTACCGCACCCGTCTGGGCTATAAGCTCGGCGACAATATCTTCAGCGTAGAGGGTAACTATAACTGGAACAGCGGTTATGGCGGCGCGACCCTGGGCTGGAGCTACCCTATCACTGAGCACGTTCGCTTCTATACTCAGGTGTTTAGCGGTTACGGTGAATCACTGATCGATTACAACCATCGCCAGACGCGTCTGGGTGTGGGTGTAACACTTAACGACTTGTTCTAATCCATAACGTAAGACAGGAATCGCGTGGCAACCTCGGCAGTTCTTAATCAGGAAGCGCTGGCGCAGCAGGTATTGCAGGATACCTTCGGCTACCAGCATTTTCGTCCCGGTCAGCAGACGATCATCAATGAGGCGCTGAGCGGGCGCGATTGTCTGGTGGTGATGCCCACCGGCGGTGGTAAATCGCTCTGTTATCAGATCCCTGCGCTGGTGCGCGAGGGGCTGACGCTGGTGGTGTCGCCGCTGATCTCGCTGATGAAAGATCAGGTCGATCAGCTGTTGGCGAACGGCGTGGCGGCGGCGTATCTCAACTCCACCATGACGCGCGATCAGCAGCAGACGGTGATGGCCGACTGCCGAACCGGTCGGGTTAAGCTGCTCTACATCGCCCCGGAACGCCTGATGATGGATAACTTCCTGGACAGTCTGGCGTACTGGCAACCGGCGATGCTGGCGGTGGATGAAGCGCACTGTATTTCCCAGTGGGGCCACGATTTCCGTCCGGAATATGGCGCACTCGGCAAGATGCGTCAGCGCTTCCCGGAATTACCGGTAATGGCGCTGACCGCGACCGCGGATGAAACCACCCGCAACGACATCGTTAACCTGCTGCATATGCAGGATCCGCTGATCCAGATCAGCAGCTTTGACCGCCCCAATATTCGCTACACGCTGGTGGAGAAATTTAAACCCACCGATCAGCTGCTGCGTTACGTTCAGGATCAGCGCGGCAAGTGCGGCATTATCTACTGCAACAGCCGGGCGAAGGTGGAAGACACCGCCGCGCGACTGCAAAGCCGGGGGTTCAGCGTCGGGGCATACCACGCCGGGATCGACAGCGAGCAGCGTGGCCGGGTGCAGGAAGCGTTTCAGCGTGACGATCTGCAAATCGTGGTGGCGACGGTGGCCTTTGGCATGGGCATCAACAAGCCCAACGTCCGTTTTGTGGTCCACTTCGATATTCCGCGCAACATCGAGTCCTATTATCAGGAAACCGGGCGAGCCGGACGTGATGGTCTGCCTGCCGAAGCGATGATGCTTTACGACCCGGCCGATATGGCCTGGCTGCGTAAATGTCTGGAAGAGAAAGTGCCCGGGCCGCTGCAGGATATTGAGCGTCACAAACTCAACGCCATGGGCGCGTTTGCTGAAGCGCAGACCTGCCGCCGTCTGGTGCTGCTGAACTATTTTGGCGAGGGCCGCCAGCAGCCGTGCGATAACTGCGATATCTGTCTTGACCCACCTAAACGTTATGACGGCCTGGTTGAAGCGCAAAAAGCCCTCTCCGGCATCTACCGCGTGGGTCAGCGTTTTGGTATGGGCTATATCGTTGAGGTGCTGCGCGGGTCCAACAATCAGCGTATCCGTGAGCAGGGTCATGACAAACTGCCGGTCTATGGACTGGGCAAAGATCAGAGCCACGAACATTGGGTGAGCGTGTTACGTCAGCTAATCCATCTGGGGCTGGTGACGCAGAACATCGCTATGCATTCGGCTCTGCAGCTCACCGAAGCGGCGCGGCCGGTGCTGCGTGGTGAAGTGCCACTGATGCTGGCGGTGCCGCGTTTAATCACCGCAAAAACAAAAAGCAGCAGTCCGGCGAAGTTTCACGGTGGCAACTACGATCGCAAACTGTTCGCCAAGCTGCGTAAGCTGCGAAAAGCGATCGCCGATGAAGAGAATATTCCGCCTTACGTGGTGTTCAATGACGCCACACTGATAGAGATGGCAGAACAGATGCCGGTCAGCGCGTCCGAGATGCTCAGCGTCAACGGCGTGGGTCACCGCAAACTGGAGCGCTTTGGCAAACCTTTCCTGGTGATGATCAAAGAGCATCTTGATGATGAAGAGTAAAGGACACTGATTATGCTGATGTTATTCGCCACTGTGGCGCTGGTGCATCTGGTGGCGCTGATGAGCCCCGGCCCCGATTTCTTTTTCGTGTCACAGACTGCCGCCAGTCGCTCGCGCAAAGAGGCGATGATGGGTGTACTGGGCATTACGCTGGGCATTGTGGTCTGGGCGGGTGTGGCGCTGATGGGGCTGCATCTGATTCTGGAAAAAATGGCCTGGCTGCATCAGATCATCATGGTCGGCGGTGGACTTTATCTGTTGTGGATGGGCTGGCAGCTGATGTGCTCGGCACGTCAGCGTCACAAACAGCCGCAGCAGGATGAGCCGGTGGTTGCGTTGCCGAAACGCGGCATGAGCTTTCTCAAAGGCCTGCTGACGAATCTGTCGAATCCTAAAGCCATTATCTACTTCGGTAGCGTCTTCTCGCTGTTTGTTGGCGACGATGTCGGTTCGGCGGAGCGCTGGGGTCTGTTCCTGCTGATTGTCGGTGAAACTTTTGCCTGGTTTACCCTGGTGGCGGCGATTTTTGCGCTGCCGTGGATCCGCGCTAAGTATCAGCGACTGGCGAAATGGGTCGATGGCATGGCCGGCGTACTGTTTGCCGGTTTTGGTATCCACCTGATTCTTTCGCGTTAAACACCGTTTCAGCCCTTATGCCGGCGTGCGCGTTGCGCCTCCGGCAGAAACCTCCCTTGCTGTCGCTTCCTCCAGAGAGTTCGCTTGTGTGACGGATGTCACATTCCAGGGCTCAGGGAGTTTTGCTGTTGCAACCGCAGATAAATCGTCACTCTTTATTAATCATTCATATCCATATCTCCATTAAAGTCGGGAAGCAGGCGCAACGTTTATGGAGAGGATGATGAGAGTGAAGTTCATATTACTGGTGTTGATGACGGCCTGTATCAGCGCCTGCGCCTCGCCTGATGCCGCCCGCAACCCTGCGCCAGAGCCGGGCCAGACCGATGAGGTCACCTCGATCCTGATGCAGACGCTGTCCGATGTCGATCAGACGCAGGGCGAAAGGATTAGCCGGATCTCTGCGACGTTTCTCGGAACACCCTATGAAGCGGATACGCTGATCGGTTCTCCCACGCGTCCGGAAGCGCTGGTGATCAATTTCAACGGTGTGGATTGTTACACGCTGCTTGATTACGTGCAGGCGCTGAGCCGCAGCCACGATCGTGCCAGCTTTGAGGCTAACCTGATTCGGACCCGCTACGCTGGCGGTGAGGTCAGCTACCGGAATCGTCGCCACTTTTTTTCCGACTGGTTTGCCGATAGCCCGCGCAATGCCGATGACGTGACCCGCACTCTTAGCCCGGATACGGTGACGGTGGTGAAGCACCTGAATCGTCAGGCCAGCGGAGCAGAACAGGTGCCCGGTCTGGGTGTGATTGCACGTCCTGTCACTTACATTCCGGCCCGGGCGATCACACCGCAGGTGCTGAAGCAAATTCAGACCGGCGATTACGTGGGGGTTTACGCCACCAGTCAGAGCCTGGATGTTACGCATGTGGGGATTGCTGTCCGGCATGATGGCCGCTTGTGGTTCAGGAACGCCTCTTCGCTGGCCGTTAATCGAAAAGTTGTCGATGCGCCGTTCAGGGAATATATGCGTTCGAAGCCGGGCATCATTGTGTTGCGTGCGGTTCCACTGGCAGCGCCGTAGCGGGGCCAGGGAATAAGGGATAATCTTCCGCGCCGAATTCGGCGCGAAAGACGTTAAGCGATTTTTCTGGCGCTGGCCAGCAGTGCGCCTACCGCCATAAACAGCCCGCCAAAAATGCGGTTCATTAACTTCATCTGTTTTGGTCCCTTAATCCAGCCCGCAATCCGCGTTGCCAGCGTGGCGTAGCCAATCATCACGATGATATCGACCACAACGGTGGTGACGCCCAGCACCAGATACTGCATAAATAGCGGCTGATGCGGCTGAATAAATTGCGGGAACAGGGCGGCGAGAAAGACGATACTTTTCGGGTTGGTCAGGTTAACCAGCACGGCGCGTTTGAACAGGCGACGACGCGGCATCGCTCTGGCGACCGCATCCAGATCAATGCCACCCGCTGAGCGCCACTGCTGAATACCCAGCCAGACCAGATAGGCCGCACCGGCCCATTTCAGAATCTCAAACGCCAGCAGCGACTGAGAAAACAGCGCGCCCAGACCGATGCCGACCAGCACGATATGCAGCGCCAGGCCGACCTGCAAACCGGAGATAGAGGCCACCGTGCCGCGATAGCCGTGGCTGATACCGGTACTCATGGTGTTGATTGCGCCGGAACCGGGCGACAGGCTGAGAATTGTAGTGGTAAGCAGATAGGTCAGCCACCATTCGATGGTCATGGGTCAGGCTCTCTTTAGTAGCGGAATTGTGACACAATACGCCAGAAATAAGCGCGGCGCTACGGCCTGCGCATGGCATTCAGGACTCTTTATCCGGTCATCAGGAGGGCGAATGAATCAACACAAAGCCAGCTGGCTGCGACGAGAAAAAGCCTTTGCTGCCTTCGCTACCGGGCCACTGCTCGATTTCTGGCACAGCCGCGAAGAGCTTGAGTTTACCGGCGTGGGTAATCTGACGCTGCGCTACGTCCGCTTCACATCACCGCAACACAAGCGTGTGATCCTGATTGTGCCGGGACGCATCGAGAGTTACATAAAATATCCTGAGCTGGCGTACGATCTGTTTCACTGCGGATTTGATGTGGTGATCCTTGACCATCGCGGTCAGGGGCGTTCCGATCGCCTGCTGGAAGATTCACATCGCGGTCACGTGGCGGAATTTACCCATTATGTCGACGACCTTGAAACGCTCTATCTGAAAGAGATTATCAGCGGTCACTACCAGCAGCGCTATGCGCTGGCTCACTCCATGGGCGGCGCAATCTTAACGCTGTTTCTGGCGCGTCAGCCGCAGGCGTTTCATGCGGTCGCGCTGGTGGCGCCGATGTTTGGCATTGCTTTACCGTTGCCCTCTTTTCTGGCCCATCGGATCCTGGACTGGGCGGAGAAGCGTCCGGCGATGCGCGATGGCTATGCGCTCGGCACCGGCCGCTGGCGTGCGCATCCGTTTGGCATTAACCGGCTGACGCACAGCACCGAGCGTTACCGGCGAAATCTGCGCTTTTATGCGGACGATCCGGCGATTCGCGTTGGCGGGCCAACCTACCATTGGGTACGTGAAGGCATCCATGCAGGTCGCAACATCATCAGTCAGGTCGATAAGATCACCACGCCACTGCTACTGTTACAGGCCAGCGATGATCGGGTGGTCGACAATCGTTCGCAGGACCTTTTTTGTGCTGCGATGGCGGCGGCGGGTCATCCGTGTGAGGGCAATAAGCCACGGGTGATCGACGGTGCGCGTCATGAGATCCTGTTTGAAAAGGATGAGATGCGCGCCGAAGCACTCAATGCAGTGGTCGACTTCTTTTCCTCGCACCACTGACGTTATTTATACGACCGGTTAAGGCCGGCAGAACCAGATACCCGAGGTTTTCATGTATCACATCGTTGCATCCGATCTGGATGGCACGCTGCTTTCTCCCGAACATCGTCTGACCCCTTTTGCGCGTGAAACGCTGCAGCAGCTGGTCGCGAAAGATATTCACTTTATATTCGCCACCGGCCGTCATCATATCGATGTCGGACAGATGCGCGACAGCCTGGCGATTCCGGCCTATATGATCACCTCAAACGGCGCGCGCGTGCACAACGCCGAGGGCGAACTGGTGTTCAGTCATAATCTGGATGAGGATATCGCCAGCGATCTGTTTGGCCTGCAATATCATCACAGCGATATTCTGACCCACGTTTACCGCGACGATGAGTGGTTTGTCAGCCGCTCAAGCCCGGCTGAGCAGGACTATTTCCGCGAGTCGGTGTTCAACTATCAGGTCTATGAGCCGGGTCTGCTGCCAACCGATAATATCAGCAAGGTCTTTTTCACCTGCGAAAATCCCGAGCATCTGATCCCGATGGAACAGGCGATTGAAGCGCGCTGGGGCGATCGGGTTAACGTCAGTTTCTCACTGCCTACCTGTCTGGAAGTGATGGCGGGCGGCGTGTCGAAAGGGCATGCGCTGGAAGCGGTCGCGAAAACGCTGGGCCATTCACTGGAAAGCTGTATCGCCTTTGGCGACGGCATGAACGATGTGGAGATGCTGAGCATGGCGGGTAAGGGATTTATCATGCAGAACGCCCATCAGCGGTTGAAAGATACGCTGCCGGAGCTGGATGTGATCGGTTCAAATGCCGATGATGCCGTGCCGCAGACGCTGCGCACGCTCTATCTTGCTTAAGCCGTCAGCGCAAAAAAAGGGCCGGATATCCGGCCCTTTTTTTATTGCCGTCAGGCAGGGGTCTTTTTGTGTTTGTGTTCGCTGACCATGGTCAGTAACAGCAGGATAACCGCCAGCACACAGCCAGCAATCATCACCATGAAGCCGCCGTCCCAGCCGAAGTAATCGACGGTGTAACCGACAATGGCGCTGGCTGCCACCGATCCACCCAGATAGCCGAACAGGCCGGTGAAGCCCGCCGCCGTCCCCGCCGCTTTTTTCGGGGCCAGCTCCAGCGCGTGCAGACCAATCAGCATCACCGGACCGTAGATCAGGAAGCCAATCACAATCATACAGGCCATATCGACGCCAGGATTGCCCGCCGGGTTAAGCCAGTAGATCACGGTCGCGATGGTTACCAGCGTCATAAAGAACACCCCGGTCGCACCGCGATTACCGCGGAACACTTTGTCCGACATCCAGCCGCACAGCAGCGTTCCGGGGATCCCCGCATACTCATACAGGAAGTAAGCCCACGACGATTTATCCAGCGTGAAGTGTTTTACTTCTCTGAGATAGGTCGGCGACCAGTCGAGAATGCCGTAGCGCAGCAGATAAACAAACACGTTGGCCAGCGCGATGTACCACAGCAGCTTGTTCGGCAGCACATATTTCATGAAGATCTGTTTAGCCGTCAGCTCCTCCTCATGGCTGGCATCGTAGTCGGGCGGATAGTCGTTTTTGTACTCTTCAATCGGTGGCAGACCACAGGATTGCGGCGTATCACGCATCAGCGCAAAGGCCAGAATCGCAATGGCGATGGCGCCAAACGCCGGCATATAGAGTGCCGCTTTCCAGTCGTTGAACCACGCCATACCGAGCAGGAACAGCAGAGGCGGAATACCGCCGCCGACATTATGGGCGCAGTTCCAGACCGAAACGATCCTGCCGCGCTCTTTCTGCGACCACCAGTGAACCATGGTACGTCCACAAGGTGGCCAGCCCATGCCCTGGAACCAGCCGCAGATAAACAGCAGCACGAACATCACCATAATGCTGGAGGTGGCCCAGGGAACGAATCCCATGATCAGCATCACTGTCGCAGCCAGAATCAGGCCTGCCGGTAAGAAGACGCGCGGGTTTGAGCGGTCAGAGACCGATCCCATGATGAATTTTGAAAAGCCGTAGGCGATGGATATGCCGGATAAGGCAAAACCGAGATCGCCACGTGAAAAACCCTGCTCTACCAGGTAGGGCATGGCGAGTGCGAAGTTTTTTCTGACCAGATAGTAGGCGGCGTAACCAAAGAAGATCCCGATGAAAATTTGCCAGCGCAGACGACGGTAGAGCGGATCAACGTGATCCTCCGCCACCTGCGGCTGACGTGGTGCAGGTTTAAAAATGCTCAGCATCAGTGAGGCCCTCCAGGGCACATTATGGTTTTTAATTCCCAGCAGGTTGGGGCAGGAAAAGAGCAGAAGAAAATGGACGCAGAATGTTCCATTTCGCGCAAAGAATAGTGTTAGTTGCGCAACGTTACTGTGATGAATGACACATTTGTTACACTTTTATTACATTCTGGAGCGGAAGTGATCATGCGATGGATCATTTCGCGCATTTTATCTGGCTGAAAGATCTTTATGCAGACAGTTATGTCAGGAAGCGAAAGCCCTTTTCCGATGGCTATTCTGATCGCCTGGTTTGTAATCAGATGTCAACCAGATTTCACAGCCTGATGGCAGCACATTGTTTACACTGACGGCCTGTTAATTTCGGGGTCGTCACCGTGTTTTTATTGATTATTACCACCATTCTGTGGGCCTTTTCGTTCAGTCTGATTGGCGAATACCTTGCCGGGCAGGTGGACAGCTGGTTCTCTGTACTGATGCGACTGGCGCTGGCTGCGCTGGTATTTTTACCTTTCCTGCGCTGGCGTGGTCATCGCCCTTCAACGCTGTTGCTTTACATGCTGGTCGGGATGCTGCAGTTGGGCGTGATGTATCTGCTGAGTTTCGAAGCCTATCTCTACCTTAGCGTGTCGGAATTCCTGCTGTTTACGGTGATGACGCCGCTTTATGTGACGCTGATTTACGATCTGATCAGCCGTCGTCCACTGCGCATGGGTTATATCTTCAGTGCACTGCTGGCTGTGGCAGGTGCGGCCATTATTCGCTATGACAAAGTCAGCGATCATTTCTGGTTTGGTCTGCTGTTAGTGCAACTGGCAAATATCTGCTTTGCGGCGGGAATGGTGGGCTATAAGCGTCTGCAGGAGACCCGCCCGATGCCGCAGCACACGGCCTTCTCCTGGTTCTATCTGGGTGCGGTGTTGATTGCGGTGATCGCCTGGTGTGCCTGGGGTAATCCGCAGAAGTTGCCGACCACCTCATTGCAGTGGGGCATTCTGGTCTGGCTGGGCATTGCGGCTTCCGGTCTCGGCTATTTTATGTGGAATTATGGTGCGACCCAGGTCGATGCCGGCACGCTGGGCATTATGAATAACATGCACGTTCCTGCCGGGCTGCTGGTGAATCTGGCTATCTGGCAGGAGAAACCGCACTGGCCAAGCTTTATTGCGGGCGCACTGGTGATCCTCGCCTCGTTGTGGGTGCATAAGCGCTGGGTGGTGGGGCGCGGTGACCGATCATAAACAGGGCTGTTGCATGGGTGCGGCCTCCCGGGCTGGCGCGTCCGATCGCGAAGGAATCTCACATCCCTGTGGATCGGCCGGGCCATCCCTGGCCCGGACGCTTCGCTCTTCAGACGCGCCAGCCCTGGAGACTTAACAGCATCATCGCAGTTGAACCAGGGGCTCAGAGCGAATATGAAGGAGGGGATGGCGCGCTGAAACGTAGAGCATTCGCGATGGAGCTGGCGTGTGCGATCGCGAAGGAATCTTCCAGGATGGTTCAGAAATGCTCCCGGCGCTTTTTTTCCCTGCGACGAAGGCTCTAACGATGACCCGCTTTCACTCCCCAGGGCTGGCCTGGTGTTGCTGATTAAAAAGCCATGAAGAAGCTTAAGGGAAGAGGTGGCGCAACTGAGGAGCAAAGCGTCCGAGCCAGGGATGGCGAGGCCGTGCTGCATGGATGCAGGCTTTCTTTGCGATCAGATGTGCCACTTCTGACCACGCAGGTACCCGAAGCGATCAGCCACAGACGTTAAGCAGGCTTTTCACTCTTAGGACGCTGAATCATCGCCAGCCCTTTCAGGAAGTTACGCAGAATCTGATCGCCGCATTCGCGATAGTTCTTATGATCAGGTTTGCGGAAAATCGCACCAATCTCAGCCTGTGAAACGGTAAAATTCACGCGCTTCAGTACATCAGGAATGTCGGTTGTTTTCAGATCAAAAGCGATACGCAGCTTTCTCATGAAGATGTTATTGGTCATCTTGCGCTCAATCGACGGCGCGGGCGCATCTTCACTTTTGCCGCGACGGTAGAAGATCAGGCCATTCAGGAAATAACCCATCAGCACATCGGGGCAGGGACGGAACGCAGCATCGTCATCTTTTTTCAGCCACGCCTGAATATCCGCCAGCGGCACGTCACATTGCGCCAGCGCAAAAATCTCCACCATTTTGGCATCGCTCAGGTTGAGCATATAGCGCACGCTGCGCAGAATATCATTGTTAGTCATGGTGAAATCTTCTCGTGGTCAGTCGACAGGCTGCGCATTATAGGGGATTTTGCCCGCCTTCGCGCAGGTTTGTGCCCGCCAGATTATCGCTGCAACACCGCACCGGGCAGCGCGGCGTCGCGCACAAAAGGCAGATGCTCACAGGCGTGCTGACGGGCAAAGCGGATAAACGCTTCCAGCACCGGCTGACGTTGCTCCCCTTCGCGCACGGCCGCATAAAGACGGCTCCACAGGCCATCGCCCAGCGTGCGGGTGACCACCAGACCCTGCTTCTCAAAACTCTCCACCACCCAGTGCGGCAGCGCGGCAATCCCCATACGTGCCGAGACCATCTGAATCATCAGCAGGGTGTTATCCACACTTTTCAGTGCCGGACTGACGCCTGCAGGTTGCAGGAAGTGACGCCAGATATCCAGACGCTGACGCTGCACCGGATAGATCATCAACACCTCATCGGCTAGATCTTCCGGCGAAATCTGCTCAACCTGCGCCAGCGGGTGATCCGTTGCCAGCACCAGCCGCACTTCATAATCAAACATCGGGGAGTAGAACAGACCCGAGCGCGCCAGGATATCGGAGGTCAGCACCACATCCAGCTCACCCTGTTGCAGGGCGGGTTGAGGATCAAAGGTCACGCCCGATTTGAAATCCATCACCACCTGCGGCCAGCTCTGACGGAATTTATCCAGCGCGGGGGTCAGCCACTGGATGCAGCTATGACACTCTATCGCCACCCGCAGCGTGGTCTGATGTGGCTCATGGCAGGCCTGCAATGCCTGCTGAATCTGCGGCAGCACCTGCTCTGCCAGCTGCAGCAGAATATCGCCCTGCGGCGTAAAGCGCAGCGGCTGACTTTTACGCACGAACAGGCGGAATCCCAGCCGCTGCTCCAGATCGCTGAACTGATGAGACAACGCCGATTGCGTCTGATGAAGCTGGGCCGCCGCCGCCGCCAGCGAGCCCGTATTGCGCAGAGCCTGAAGCGTCCGCAGGTGCTTGAGTTCGATCATGAGAGTCCTTCACATCGAAAATGAACATATTGCGCTTGAGCAATATACAGTACCCGCAGAGTATAGCAGTGTAAACATCTGGACGGCTAAACATCTTTGGCTGCCCATTTCAGCCAAAGTGAAAGATTATCTGGAGAACAGCACATGACTATCCTGAACCATACCCTCGGCTTTCCCCGTATTGGCCTGCGCCGTGAACTGAAAAAAGCGCTGGAGAGTTACTGGGCTGGCGACAGCACGCAGCAGGCGTTACTGGCGACGGGCCGTGAGCTGCGTGCGCGACACTGGCAACAACAGAAAGAGGCGGGCGTCGATCTGCTGCCGGTCGGCGATTTCGCCTGGTATGACCATGTGCTGACCACCAGCCTGATGCTGGGTAACGTGCCCGCGCGTCATCAGAACAAAGCCGGCACAGTGGACCTCGACACCCTGTTCCGCCTGGGACGCGGTCGTGCGCCGACCGGTGAGCCTGCGGCGGCGGCAGAAATGACCAAATGGTTTAACACCAACTATCACTACATGGTGCCAGAATTTACCCAGGGTCAGACGTTTAAACTGACCTGGACCCAGCTGCTGGACGAGGTGGATGAGGCACTGGCGCTGGGACACAACATCAAGCCAGTGCTGCTGGGGCCGGTGACGTATCTGTGGCTGGGTAAAGTGAAGGGTGAGCCGTTTGAACGTCTGTCGCTGCTGGAGGGAATTCTGCCGGTCTATCAGCAGGTGCTGGCGGAACTGGCTAAGCGCGGCATCGAATGGGTACAGATTGATGAACCCGCTCTGGCACTGGAGCTGCCGCAGACGTGGCGCGAAGCCTTCCAGCCGGCGTATGACGCACTGCAGGGTCACAGCAAACTGCTGCTGACCACCTATTTTGACAGCATCGGCCAGAACATTGATGTGATTCGTGCGCTGCCGGTGCAGGGGCTGCATGTCGATCTGGTCCATGGTCGTGATGATATTCAGCAACTGAATCAGCAACTGCCCGCCAGCTGGCTGCTGTCGCTCGGCGTGATCAACGGACGCAACGTCTGGCGCGCCGATCTGAGCCGCTGGTTCAGCCGCTTGCAACCGCTGACCAGAGCGCGTGAACAGGTGTGGATCGGCTCCTCCTGCTCGCTGCTGCACAGCCCTATCGACCTGAGCGTCGAGACCCGTCTGGATGATGAAGTCAAAAGCTGGTTCGCCTTTGCGCTGCAGAAATGTGCCGAGCTATCACTGCTGAGTCAGGCACTCAACAACAACGATGCGACGGCGCTGGAAGCCTGGAGCGCACCGGTACACGCCCGCGCTCACTCCCGCCGCGTGCATAATGCGGCGGTGGGCCAGCGTATTAAGGCCATTACCCCACAGCACAGTGAACGCCAGAGCGCTTATCCGGTGCGGGCGGTCCTGCAGCGTCAGCGTTTCAATCTGCCAGCCTGGCCTACCACCACCATCGGCTCTTTTCCGCAGACCACTGAAATTCGCGGCCTGCGCCTCGACTTTAAACAGGGCCGGCTCGACAGCAACCATTACCGCACCGGCATCGCGGAGCACATTAAGCAGGCGATTCTCGAACAGGAGCGGCTGGGGCTGGATGTGCTGGTTCACGGTGAAGCGGAACGTAACGACATGGTTGAGTACTTCGGCGAACATCTGGAGGGGTTTGTCTTTACACAGAATGGCTGGGTTCAGAGCTACGGTTCACGCTGTGTGAAACCGCCTGTCATTATTGGCGATGTCAGTCGTCCGGAGGCGATCACCGTTGAGTGGGCCAGATATGCCCAGTCGCTGACCAACAAGCCGGTAAAAGGGATGCTGACCGGTCCGGTAACCATCCTCTGCTGGTCATTCCCGCGTGAAGATGTGTCACGTGAAACCATCGCGAAACAGATCGCGCTGGCGCTGCGTGATGAAGTCGAAGACCTGGAGAATGCCGGCATCGGGATTATCCAGATTGATGAGCCTGCGCTGCGTGAAGGTCTGCCACTGCATCAGTCAGAGTGGGCCGCCTACCTGAACTGGGCGGTGGAGGCCTTCCGACTGAATGCGGCGGTGGCGCGGGATGAAACCCAGATTCACACCCATATGTGTTACTGCGAATTTAACGACATTATGGACGCTATCGCGGCGCTGGATGCCGATGTGATCACCATCGAAACCTCGCGATCTGACATGGACCTGCTGGAGGCGTTTGAGAACTTCGACTACCCGAATGAAATCGGTCCCGGCGTCTACGACATCCATTCGCCTAACGTCCCCAGCGTGGAGTGGATAGAAGCACTGTTGCTTAAGGCGGCGAAACGTATTCCGGAAGCGCGTCTGTGGGTGAACCCGGACTGCGGTTTGAAAACACGTGGCTGGACGGAAACGCGTCAGGCGCTGGCGAATATGGTGACGGCAGCGAAGAAATTGCGTGGAGAAACGGCGTAGGGAATCGGGTCTGGTGGGGCGAAAAAACCAAGGGCGCATAAGCGCCCCTTTTTCATTTACTGCGATGCAACACCATACTGCCTGAACCAGGCCAGCATCCGCTGCCAGCCATCATTGGCAGATTCAGCATGGTAGCTTGCACGATAGTCAGCATTAAAGGCATGACCCGCTTCGGGATAGACGATGATCTCTGCGGTCGCATTGGCGGCATGCAGTGCCTGACGCATCTGCTCGACGCTCTCCAGCGGGATACCCTCATCCTGGCCACCATACAAACCTAATACTGGCGCATTCAGATCGACCGCAATATCAATAGGATGCTTCTGCTGCTTCAGCGTGCGCTCACCGGTCAGTCGTCCATACCACGCCACGGCGGCGCGCAGTTGCGGGTTATGCGCGGCGTAGAGCCAGCTGATTCGGCCACCCCAGCAAAAACCGGTGATGCCCATGCGACGAATATCGCCGCCGTTGCGTGCGGCCCAGTTGGCGGCATGATCGAGATCGGCCAGCACCTGGCTGTCAGGCACTTTGCTGACCAGCTCGCTGAACAGCGTCGGGATATCATTATACTCAGCGGGATCGCCCTCGCGGAAATAGAGCTCAGGCGCAATCGCCAGATAGCCTTCCAGCGCCAGGCGGCGGCAGATATCCCGGATGTGTTCATGCACACCAAAGATCTCCTGCACGACCAGTACGACTGGCCACGGGCCTTCCGCTGACTGGGGTTTTGCAAAGAATGCCGGCATATTTTCGCCCTGGCTGGGCACTGAGGTTTCACCCGCGTGAATCGCCGGGCTGTCGGTAATGATGGTGGTGGAGGCGGTGGGCTGCACGGCAGGGGCAAAGCCGCCCGTCGCCGGTTTTTGTGCCATATTATCACTGGGTTTCATTATTCTCTCCGTGCAAGCATTTGCGCAATCACGTAACTATAGCCTGGCCGGAAAGCGTATGCGCCAGGTGTCGGGTCACAGAATCAGCAGCGAATAAAATCATCCTTCTCTTTAACATTGCGCAGACCCTGACACAGCCCCACCGCGAGCTATCCGCACCAGGAAGATGCTATTGTGTGATTGTCGTCACAATTTATCTTTCGGGAAATGTAACTTTCATTTTCTTAAGTGAATGTTGTCACATATTTATTGGGCGTGCTGGCGTAAAGTGGCGCGCTACCTTCCCTTAACAGGAGTCTGAAAATGACACAGTCTGACGTTTTCCATCTTGGCCTGACCAAAGCCGATCTGCAGGGCGCCACCCTGGCGATTGTGCCGGGCGATCCGGAGCGCGTGAAGAAAATTGCCGGACTGATGGAAGATGCCACGCATCTCGCCTCACACCGTGAATTTACCTCCTGGCTGGCAAAAATTGATGGTAAGCCGGTCGTGGTCTGCTCAACCGGCATTGGCGGTCCTTCGACCTCGATTGCGGTCGAAGAGCTGGCGCAGCTTGGCGTGCGTACCTTCCTGCGTGTCGGTACCACGGGCGCTATCCAGCCGCATATCAATGTCGGCGATGTGCTGGTGACTACCGCATCCGTTCGCCTGGACGGGGCCAGCCTGCATTTTGCGCCGATGGAGTTCCCGGCAGTGGCTGATTTCGCCTGCACCACCGCGCTGGTTGCCGCCGCAGAAGCTTGTGGCGCGAAAACGCATATCGGCATCACCGCCTCTTCTGACACCTTCTATCCGGGTCAGGAGCGCTACGACACCGTCTCGGGCCGCGTAGTCAGTCGCTTCAGGGGATCGATGAAAGAGTGGCAGGAGATGGGCGTTCTCAACTATGAGATGGAATCCGCTACACTGTTAACCATGTGCGCCAGCCAGGGTCTGCGAGCCGGCATGGTGGCGGGCGTGATTGTGAACCGCACTCAGAAAGAGATCCCGGATGCGGTCACCATGAAACAGACAGAAAGTGACGCAGTGAAGATTGTGGTCGAAGCGGCGCGTCGCTTACTATAACGACCGCGTCTGGCAGCAGGTTTTTTGTCCAGACTCAAAATCTGCTGCCGGTAGTTAACGGCGCGTAATATCAGTGAAACCTGAGAGTTTTTATGCGCAATACGATTCCCGTCCGACGTCCTGCCCCTGGTGCTAATCCGGCCGCACTCAAAGCCATGCTGGAACGCAGTGCCGAACGTTTTCGCGCCGCCATGCAACAGGGCGACTATGCGCTGGCCGCTCAATGTTGTGAAGAGGTATTGCGCACGATGCCCAATCAGATGCAGGTGCTGAGCGACTACGCGCTCTGCCTGCTGCGTCTGGGTCAGTACAATAAATCGTACAAAATCTACCAGAAAATTTATCAGTCACCGCCTGCTGTACAGGCTACCGCCTCTGAAACCTGGCTGGATGGTCTGACCGAAGTGTGTGGCTGGCTGGATAAAAAGGATGAGGTGGCGCGTCATGGCCTGGCCTCGCTGATGCGCTCTGATGCGCGCTTCAGTCAGGGGCAGCGCGCCACATTTCCCGCTCCGCAACCGGAGCCTGTCGATCTCACTCATCCGCACCAGAATGTCATCGCTTTCTGCCTCTATGGCGATCAGCCGCGCTACTGTGAAACCTTAATCAAAAACGTTGAAGTGGCGCCTGAGCTCTATCCCGGCTGGGTCTGCCGCATCTACCTCGATGACAGCGTGCCGCAGCATGTCTGGCAGCGCCTTGACCAGCCGCACGTCCAGCTGATCGATATGTCTCACGAGAAAACGCTGTTTCCGACCCTGTGGCGTTTCCTGGTAATGGACGATCCGGGCGTGAAGCGTTTTATCGTGCGTGATGCCGACTCGCTGCTCTCGGAGCGCGAAGCGGCAGCGGTTAACGCCTGGCTGGCGTCGCCTTACTGGTTCCACCATATGCGTGACTACTTCTCCCATACTGAGCTGCTGCTGGCAGGGATGTGGGGCGGCTGTCACGGCGTCTTCCGGGATGTGGAACAGGCGATGCGCGATTTCATTGCGCAGTATCAGGGCAGCCAGCGCTTCACCGATCAATATTTCCTCAAGGTGGCGTTGTGGCCGACGGTGCGTGAAAGCCTCCTGAGCCACGATGATTTGTTTCATTTTCATCAGGCCAAGCCGTGGCCTGACCATGCCCCCGTGCGCTGGCAGACGCCGCATTTCCATGTGGGCAGCAATGCCGGTTTTGCCAGTATGACCGGCAAATCCAGCGCCGCTGAGGGAAGCAGACAGCGCGTCGCGATCACCTCGGGCGGGACAACCTGGCACTATCTGGCGCAGGTTAAAAAGGGTGAATGGCTATTGCCCATGCCGTTTTTCCTGATTGATGAGTGGCAGGCTGGCAAGCTCACGGTGGCGGCGCTGTAAGGCGCTGAATCCTGCTAAAATTATCTGGACATTCATACAGTGCGACTCTACCTTTCCCTCAGCAGCCTGAGTCGCGGGGGAAATCATGGATCAGCACATCATTATCAGCGCCTGTCTGGCGCTTGCCGGGTTAGGGATTGGCTGGATGCTGGCACAGTTACGTGCCGGCCATCAGGTCGCCAGTTTCCAGACCGAGCGCCGTCTGCAGGAAGAGGCGCAACAGCGTCAGCAGCAGCAGATCGAACAGCTTCAGCAGCAGACGCAGCAGCGTGAGCAGGAGCTTCGTCAGCTGCACGGCGCGCTGAGCGGCGCCAATGAGCGGCTGCAACAGCTTGATTACTGGCGTAATGAAAGTGAGCAGCTTAATCGTGAACTGCGCAATCAGCTGGAGGTCAACAGCGCACAGGAAGCGGAGCTGCGTGAGGTGACCATTCGCCTTGAAGAGACCCGTTTCGCCGCAGAAGAGAAACAGCGCCTGCTGACCAACAGCGAACAACGCCTTAGCGCCCAGTTTGAAAACCTCGCCAACCGTATTTTCGAAAACAGCGGCCGTCGCGTCGATGAACAGAACCGGCAAAGTCTGGACGGGCTGATTGGTCCGTTGCGTGAACAGCTTGATGGCTTCCGTCGTCAGGTTCATGAAAGCTTTGGCGCAGAGGCGCGTGAACGGCATACCCTGACCCATGAAATCCGGCAGTTACAGCAGCTGAATGCGCAGATGGCGCAGGAGGCGCTTAACCTGACCAAAGCGCTGAAGGGCGATAATAAAATCCAGGGTAACTGGGGTGAAGTGGTGCTGAGCCGGGTACTGGAAGCTTCCGGACTGCGTGAAGGCTACGAATATGAAACCCAGGTGAGCATTCAGTCAGAACAGCAGGGCAGGATGCAGCCGGATGTGATTGTGCGCCTGCCGCAGGGCAAAGATGTGGTGGTGGACGCCAAAATGACGCTGGTGGCCTATGAGCGCTACTTCAATGCGGATGATGAGATCGAGCGAGAGCAGGCTATTCAGGAACATGTCGCTGCCATGCGGGCGCACATCCGCCTGCTGGGACGAAAAGATTATCAACAATTGCCCGGCTTACGATCGCTGGATTATGTGCTGATGTTTATCCCGGTGGAGCCCGCCTTTTTGCTGGCCATTGACCGCCAGCCTGAGCTGATTGGCGAGGCGCTGCAGCAGAACATCATGCTGGTCAGCCCCACCACGCTGCTGGTGGCGTTACGTACCATTAATAATCTGTGGCGCTATGAGCATCAGAGCCGCAATGCACAGCGTATTGCCGATCGGGCAACGCGGCTCTATGACAAGATGCGGCTGTTTGTCGATGACATGAGCGGCATTGGTCACAGCCTGGATAAGGCGCAAAACAGCTATCGCGAGGCGATGAAAAAGCTGTCAGAAGGGCGCGGCAATCTGATTGCGCAGACTGAAGGATTTCGAGCGCTGGGCGTGGAGATCAAACGACCAATTAATCCTCAGCTGGCCGAACGTGCCATGCCGGAAAACCGGGCGGCTGATGACGCAGATGATGACAGTGATGCGGATGAGAGTGAGATGCATGTGAGGCGCCTCCACGAATAGTATGGGCGCAGCGTGCCTGACTTCCGTGACTCTGATACACTTCGGGAAGTATTGTTTGTGGAGCAGGTAAAACCGATGGCAGATGAATCACAGCAGGAAACTACCCATTTTGGCTTTCAGACGGTCGCCAAAAGCGAAAAAGCTGACAAAGTCGCGGACGTGTTTCACTCCGTAGCGGCAAAATATGACCTGATGAACGATTTGATGTCGTTTGGCGTCCATCGTATCTGGAAGCGTTTTACCATTGACAGCAGCGGCGTACGTCGCGGTCAGCGCGTGTTGGATCTGGCGGGGGGTACCGGCGATCTGACGGCTAAATTTTCTCGCCTGGTGGGCGAAACGGGTCAGGTTGTACTGGCCGATATCAACAGTTCCATGCTGAAGATGGGCCGCGAAAAGCTGCGCAATCAGGGCGTGGTCGGCAACGTGAGTTACGTACAGGCCAATGCCGAAGCCCTGCCTTTCCCCGATAACTATTTCGACTGCATTACCATCTCTTTTGGCCTGCGTAACGTTACTGAAAAAGAGAAGGCGCTGGCCTCTATGTTCCGGGTACTCAAGCCGGGCGGACGCCTGCTGGTGCTGGAGTTCTCTAAACCCGTCCTGGATCCGCTGAGCAAAGCGTATGACGCCTACTCGTTCCATATTCTGCCGCGTATCGGACAGCTGGTGGCGCAGGATGCAGAGAGCTATCGCTATCTGGCCGAATCGATCCGCATGCATCCCGATCAGGAGACCCTGAAAGCGATGATGAACGATGTCGGTTTTGAAAATACCACTTACTCCAATATGACCGGCGGCATTGTGGCGCTGCATCGTGGATTTAAGTTCTGAGTGAGATGGTAATGAACCTGACGCCCTTGATTACCGCGGGCCTGGAAACGGCGCTGAACCGTATTCTCTATCGCGATCGTGGCCTGAAACCGGCGCGGCAACGCCTGAATGGCAAAGTGCTGACGCTGCGCCTGAATGAGCTCTCTCATCCGCTGGTGCTGGTCTTCAGTGAACAGCAGGTCGATGTGTTAGCTGACTGGCAGGATCGCAGTGACTGCACGGTGATCACCTCGCTGAAAACCCTGCCGAAGCTGCGCGATCGCCAGCAGCTGACGCCGCTGCTCCGTAGCGGTGAACTGCAGGTTGAAGGTGACCTGCAGGTGGTGCAGCAGTTCTCTGCGCTGATGGATCTGGCTGAGCTGGATCCGGCAGAATATCTGGCTCCCTGGGTCGGCGATATCGCCGCACAGGGGATCAGCCAGCGCTCACAACAGGCATTACGCTTTTTCAAAGGTGAAGTGCAGCGTCGCCAGGATTATCTCGGACAGGCCATAACCGAAGAGTGGCGTGTTGCGCCTGGCTCGCTGGAATTAGCCTGGTTTTCTGAGGAGGTCGACGCGATGGAACGTTCGCTTGAGGCGCTTGATGCGCGTCTGGCGCAGCTGGAGGCAAAATGAGTTTTGGAGAGATCCGCCGCTTATATCTGATCATGAAGGTGTTTCTGACCTATGGCCTTGATGAACTGATTCCTCAGACACGCCTCACTTTCCTGTTTCGCCTGTGGCGTCGCTCTGTTTTCTGGATCCCTAATCTGCATCAGCATGAACCGATCGGCGCACGTATGCGCATGGCGATGGAGCAGCTGGGTCCGGTCTGGATCAAGTTTGGCCAGATGCTGTCGACCCGTCGTGATCTCTTCCCGCCGCTGATTGCCGATCAACTGGCGATCCTGCAGGACCGTGTTGCGCCGTTCGATGGCGTCAAAGCCAAAGCGCAGATTGAAGCTTCAATGGGCGCGCCGATTGAAACCTGGTTTGATGATTTTGATATCAAGCCACTGGCTTCGGCATCCATTGCGCAGGTGCACACCGCCACGCTGAAATCAACTGGCAAGAAAGTGGTGATCAAAGTGATTCGCCCCGATATTTTGCCGGTGATTCGGGCGGACATGAAGCTGATCTATCGCCTGGCCCGCTGGGTCCCGCGCCTGTTGCCGGATGGCCGTCGTCTGCGTCCGGTCGAGGTGGTGCGCGATTATGAGAAAACCCTGCTTGATGAGCTGAATCTGTTACGTGAAGCGGCCAACGCCATTCAGCTGCGCCGGAATTTTGAAGATAGCCGCATGCTCTATGTGCCGGAAGTCTATTCCGACTACTGCAGCGAAACCATGATGGTGATGGAGCGCATCTACGGCATTCCGATTTCAGATGTTGCCACGCTGGAGCGTCATGGCGTTAATATGAAGCTGCTGGCAGAACGTGGCGTGCAGGTCTTCTTCACCCAGGTCTTCCGCGACAGCTTCTTCCATGCGGATATGCATCCTGGCAATATTTTTGTCAGCTATGAACATCCGGAAGATCCACAATATATCGGCATCGATTGCGGTATCGTGGGTTCACTGAACAAAGAAGATAAGCGCTATCTGGCTGAAAACTTTATCGCCTTCTTCAACCGTGACTACCGTAAGGTCGCGGAGTTGCACGTTGACTCAGGCTGGGTGCCGCCCGATACCAACGTAGAAGATTTCGAGTTTGCGATTCGCACGGTCTGCGAGCCGATTTTTGAAAAACCGCTGGCTGAAATCTCCTTCGGGCATGTGCTGCTGAACCTGTTCAACACCGCACGCCGCTTTAATATGGAAGTGCAGCCGCAGCTGGTCCTGCTGCAAAAAACGCTGCTCTATGTTGAAGGCATCGGCCGTCAGCTCTATCCGCAGCTCGACCTGTGGAAGACAGCCAAGCCCTTCCTGGAAGAGTGGATCAAAGATCAGGTGGGATTACCGGCTATTATCCGTGCGGTAAAAGAGAAAGCGCCATTCTGGGCTGAGAAGCTCCCTGAGCTGCCGGAGCTGTTTTACGACAGCATGCGCCAGCACAAACTTTTAAGGCACAGCGTCGATAAATTAGTGGGCGATATGAATGCGCAGCGCGTCCGGCACCATCAGGCGCGTTACCTGTTCGGCGTCGGTGCAACGTTGCTGTTAAGCGGAACGGCTGTGCTGCTCACCCGACCGGATTGGGACTTTTTCCCGGCGGTTTTGATGGCCGCAGGAATTGTCTCCTGGTTAATCGGCTGGCGTAAGACAAACTGATTGTCACGTCCGTCTAAAAAAAGGTAATGTCGCTGGCTCAGGCCCGGTTGAAAAGGGCACTCTGTGGTGCATTACCTCATCGTTTTCACAGAATATTAGAGGCTATCTCATGGGCGGTATCAGTATCTGGCAATTGTTAATCATTGCCGTGATTGTTGTACTTCTGTTCGGTACCAACAAATTACGTAATCTGGGTTCAGATTTGGGTTCTTCGATTCGTGGCTTCAAAAAAGCCATGGGTGACGAGGACGACAAAAAGGATCAACCGAAAGAGCAGGACGCTGACTTCGCTGCCAAAACGCTGGCGGACAAACAGCAAACTTCGGCTAACAAAGAAGAAGCCAAGAACGACAAGCAGGTGTAAACCGTGTTTGATATTGGTTTTAGTGAACTGGTATTGGTGTTCGTGATCGGGCTGATTGTACTCGGCCCGCAACGTTTACCGGTTGCGGTGAAAACCGTGGTCGGCTGGATCAGGGCGATTCGTTCGCTGGCAGCCAATGTACAACATGAACTGGCGCAGGAGCTCAAGCTGCAGGAGTTGCAGGAGAGCCTGAAAAAGGTGGAAGAAGCGGGCCGTGGCACGCTCTCACCAGAGCTGAAAGAGTCGATGGAAGAGCTGCGTAAAACTGCGGATTCAATGAAACGCTCGGTCAGTCAGAGCATCGACATTGAAAAAGAGGAAGACGAGGCAAACACCATCCATTCGGCTCAGCACAGGCCCGCGCCTGCTCCGGCTGAGCCTTCGGCGACACCGGCTACAGCAGAACACCAGGCCAGTGCCCCGGCACAGACACCGTCTGCGGTTTCAGACTCAGGTCCGGCGGTGCAATCCTCTGCCGCACCTTCAGCCGTCGCCACTGCTCCGGCACCGGCTTCTTCAGCGGTTTCATCAGGTCCGGCGGCGCAATCCTCTGCCGCACCAACCGCTGTGGCCAGCGCACCGGCACAGGCACCCACTGGCGACGTCGCCAGGCCGGCCGATCCTGCGCGTCAATCCGCTACCCCCTCTTCTGCAAGTGATGAACGATAATGGCCGTTGAAGATACCCAACCGCTCATCAGTCATCTGATTGAGCTGCGTAAGCGACTACTGAACTGCATCATCGCCGTATTAGGGATTTTCCTGGTGCTGGTTTATTTCGCCAACGACATCTACCAGTTGGTCGCGGCACCGTTAATCAGCCAGATGCCGGTGGGCTCCAGCATGATCGCGACCGATGTGGCCTCACCGTTTTTCACCCCGATTAAGCTGACCATTATTGTGTCGGTGTTTCTTGCGGTGCCGGTGATCCTCTATCAGGTCTGGGCATTTGTTGCCCCGGCGCTTTACCGGCATGAGCGCAGGCTGGTTATGCCGCTGCTGTTTTCCAGCACCTTCCTGTTCTACTTCGGCGTAGCCTTTGCCTATTTCGTGGTCTTCCCGCTGGCATTTGGTTTTTTCACCAAGACAGCGCCGATCGGCGTGACCGTAGCAACGGATATCTCAAAATACCTCGACTTTGTCATGACGCTGTTTATGGCATTTGGCGTGGCGTTTGAGGTGCCGGTGGCGATTGTGTTGCTGTGCTGGACCGGTATCACCAGCCCGGAAGAGTTGAAGAAGAAACGTCCCTATATTCTGGTGGGCGCCTTCGTGGTCGGGATGTTGCTCACACCGCCGGATGTTTTTTCCCAAACTTTGCTCGCTATTCCGATGTACTGCCTGTTTGAAGTCGGCGTATTCTTTTCCCGTTACTATGTGGGTAAAGGCCGCCGGTTACAGGATGAAGAAGAGAATACCGACTCCTGATGCGGACAGCTTTACCCGCACTGGCGGGAAGCGATCAATCCAAACCGCCCTGATGGGCGGTTTTTGTTTATAAACTGTGGGAAAAATTATGTTTGATATCGGTGTAAACCTGACCAGCACGCAATTCGCCTCCGACCGGCAAAAGGTGGTTAAACGCGCGCGTGATGCGGGCGTCACCGGCATGCTTATTACCGGCACTAACGCGCTGGAGAGCCAGCAGGCTCAGCGACTGGCTGAAGATCAAGCGGGCTTCTGTTGGTCTACCGCGGGCGTCCATCCTCATCATGCCAGCGAATGGTCAACGGAAATTGCCAGCACCCTGCGTCGCCTGGCTGAAAAACCGGAAGTGGTCGCCATCGGTGAATGCGGACTCGATTTCAATCGCAATCTGTCGGCTCATGAGCAGCAGGAGTATGCGTTTGATGCGCAGCTGGCTCTGGCGGCGGAACTCAATATGCCGGTCTTTCTGCACTGCCGCGAAGCCCATGCGCGTTTCGCCGCAGTGCTGGCGCCCTGGCTGCCAAAACTGCCTGGCGCGGTGATCCACTGCTTTACCGGCACGCGTGATGAACTGGAAGCCTGTCTGGGCATGGGGTTATCGGTAGGGATTACGGGCTGGGTATGCGATGAGCGCCGTGGTCTGGAGTTGCGCGAGCTGCTGCCACTGATTCCGGCCGATCGCCTGCTGCTGGAAACGGATGCCCCATATCTGCTGCCGCGCGACATGCGTCCACGCCCGACTTCGCGCCGTAATGAACCCTGCTTTTTACCGCATATTGTGCACCAGGTGGCGACATGGCGTGGTGAGAGTGCTGAGGAACTGGCGACCCGCATCGACCATAATGCGCGGACGTTATTCAGACTGGCTTAAATCTTGCGAAACTGCTTGTTGTCGACGCTGCGCATTACCTGCTTGTTCAGCAAATTAAGCAACAGAATTGAGCGCGTTTCACCATCCGGCTCGGCAAAGATGGCGCGCAGCCCTTCAAACGTCCCGTCGGTGATGACCACTTCATCACCGCTTTGCGGCGTTTCAGGGTCAAGCAGGATTTGCGGGACGTCTGTTTCCAGCGCTTCAATCACGGCTGAAGGCACGGTCGCGGGCGTCGTGCCAAAGCGCACGAAGTGGCTGACGCCACGGGTGCTGCTGATCGTCGTGGTGTGAATGGCTTCCGGATCAAACTCGATAAACAGATAATTCGGGAACAGTGGCTCACTCACGGTGGTGCGTTTACCGCGCACGATCTTTTCCAGAGCGATCATCGGGCTGAGGCAATGCACTTCCTGCCGCTCCAGATGCTCCTTCGCGCGCAGTAGCTGTCCACGTTTGCAATAGAGTAAGTACCAGGATTCCATAACTGCTCCCATTGAATGGACGCTAAGAATAGCAAACCTGTTGCCAGAGTTATAGCGCAGGGGCAGGGTAAAGCGTCCCGCAAAGAAAATAAACTGAGACTTTTCTTAAGATGCCCGATGGCAGCAGAAAAGGTGACTGAAAATTGACGTCTGCTATTGCTCTGTATCAGACTCAATGTCCATCACATCTGCAAAAGGATCCTCTGATGGAACTCTTTCTGTTGAGCAACGGCAAGCTGGCGGATGATGCGCCGCTGCTGGGCTATGCGCAGCCGCAGCTGCACGCCATGATCGCCCGACGCGCTATCCGCTCGGCGGTACTGATCCCCTACGCGATTATTCGTGGCGATCAGCAGCAACGCGCCGCCGAACTCAGTGCCTCTCTGGGCATTCAGGTTGAGCGGGTTCAGGCATTCGCCTCACCGGCTGAAGCGATTGCGCAGGCAGAGCTGATTTTAGTCAGCGGCGGCAACACCTGGTTCCTGAATCAGATACTGCATGAGCAGGGTCTGATCGGAGCGATTCAGCGCGCGGTGCGGGAGCGGCAGGTACCTTATGTCGGCTGGAGCGCAGGCTGCAACGTGGCGACGCCCTCAATCCGTACCACGAACGATATGCCGGTGCGCAGCAGCGTGGTGCTGCCTGCGCTGGGACTCTTTCCGGTGCAGATTAATCCCCACTATCTGGATGCCAGCGTCAGCAGTCATATGGGCGAAACCCGTGACGAACGGCTGGCAGAGTTCTGTGCAGTTAATCCGACTGAGTCGGTGATTGCACTGCGTGAAGGCAGTTTTCTGCACGTTCACGACAATCAGCTGCGCTATCACAGCGTGCGAAACGAAGATTTTAAACTGTTTCGCCACGGCGAGCCGATTCAGGGGTATCACGATGCCCGCGCGTTACAACCGCTGGTTCCCTTTCAGTGCGTATGACGCTGCCATATAAACCTCAGCATAACCGCTTAATCAGACCTATAATGGCCGATTCACTCTGGCCGGAAAGCTAAAGCCGCATGAAATATCACGATTTAAGAGACTTTCTCGCGCTGCTCGAACAGCGCGGTGAGCTAAAGCGCATTACCCAGTCGATCGATCCTGAACTGGAAATGACCGAAATCGCCGACCGCACTCTGCGTGCCGGTGGCCCGGCTCTGCTGTTTGAAAACCCGAAAGGGTACGACATGCCGGTGCTGTGCAATCTGTTCGGCACACCAAAGCGTGTGGCAATGGGCATGGGCCAGGAAGAGGTCAGCGCACTGCGTGAAGTGGGTAAACTGCTGGCCTTCCTGAAAGAGCCGGAGCCGCCAAAAGGCTTCCGCGATCTGTTCGATAAGATGCCGCAGTTTAAGCAGGTCCTGAACATGCCGACCAAACGCCTGCGCAATGCACCCTGTCAGGAAGAGGTGTTCAGCGGCGATGAAGTCGATCTGACGCGGATTCCGGTGATGAAGTGCTGGCCGGGCGATGCGGCACCGCTGATTACCTGGGGGCTGACCGTGACGCGCGGCCCGCACAAAGAGCGGCAGAATCTTGGGATCTACCGGCAGCAGGTGATCGGCAAAAATCGTCTGATCATGCGCTGGCTGTCGCACCGTGGCGGTGCGCTCGATTATCTGGAGTGGACGAAAGCGCATCCGGGTGAGCGCTTTCCGGTCTCGGTGGCGCTGGGTGCCGATCCCGCCACTATCCTTGGGGCCGTAACACCGGTGCCTGATACGCTGTCAGAATATGCGTTTGCCGGTTTACTGCGCGGCAATAAAACCGAAGTAGTGAAATGCCTCTCGAACGATCTCGAAGTTCCCGCCAGTGCGGAAATCGTGCTGGAAGGGTATATCGAAGCGGGCGATATGGCGCCGGAAGGACCTTACGGCGACCACACCGGCTACTACAATGAAGTAGATAGCTTCCCGGTGTTTACCGTTACGCATATTACGCAGCGCCATAAGCCTATCTATCACTCCACCTATACCGGCCGTCCGCCAGATGAACCTGCGGTGCTGGGTGTGGCGCTGAATGAAGTGCTGGTGCCGATTCTGGTGAAGCAGTTCCCGGAGATCGTGGACTTCTATCTGCCGCCAGAAGGATGTTCATACCGGCTGGCGGTCGTGACGATTAAAAAGCAGTACGCGGGGCATGCCAAACGTGTCATGTTTGGCGTCTGGTCGTTTCTGCGGCAGTTCATGTACACCAAATTTGTTATTGTGTGTGACGATGACGTTAATGCGCGTGACTGGAACGACGTGATCTGGGCGATCACCACGCGTATGGATCCGGCCCGCGATACGGTATTAGTGGAAAATACCCCAATCGATTATCTCGATTTCGCTTCGCCCGTTTCCGGGCTGGGATCGAAGATGGGGATGGATGCGACCAATAAGTGGCCAGGTGAAACGCAGCGCGAATGGGGTACACCTATCGTCAAAGATCCTGCGGTCACCGCGCGCATTGATGCTATCTGGGATGAGCTAGGTATTTTTGATCAGCCGCCACAGCGTTGATGGCGAGCACAACCATAAAGACGACCCGACAGAGGGAACGCATGACAACGTTAAGCTGTAAAGTAACTTCGGTTGAGGCGATTACCGACACGGTCTATCGCGTTCGCCTGATCCCTGAAGCGGAATTCAGTTTTCGCGCGGGACAGTATCTGATGGTAGTGATGGACGAGCGTGACAAGCGTCCGTTCTCACTGGCCTCAACGCCGATGGAAAAAGATATCATTGAGTTGCATATCGGCGCGTCCGATCTGAACCTCTATGCCATGGCCGTCATGGATCGCATCCGTAACGATCGCCAGATTACGGTTGATATGCCGCACGGCGATGCCTGGCTGCGTGAAGAGAGCAGCAAGCCGCTGATCCTGATTGCAGGCGGCACCGGTTTCTCCTATGCCCGTTCGATTCTGCTCACTGCACTGGCGGAACAGCCAGAGCGCGATATCGCCATTTACTGGGGCGGACGTGAGCTCAAGCATTTGTACGATCTGGAAGAGCTGGATGCGCTGGCAGTGAAGCACCCGAACCTGAAGGTGATTCCGGTTGTCGAGCAACCTGAAGCGGGCTGGCAGGGCCGTTCAGGTACGGTACTGACAGCAGTAATGCAGGACTTCAGTACGCTGAGCGAGCATGAGATCTACATCGCCGGACGTTTTGAGATGGCGAAGATTGCCCGCGATCGTTTCTGTGCCGAGCGTGGCGCGGTGGAGTCACAGATGTATGGCGATGCGTTTGCCTTTATCTGATTCCCTGTAGCAGCCTGTAGCAGACAGAAAAAACCCGCCGGTTTACGGCGGGTAAATCTGACAAAGTAAGACTCAACGTATTACAGACGCTCGAATACGGTCGCAATGCCCTGACCCAGTCCGATACACATGGTGGCGAGGCCAAAACGGGCGTCGCGTCGCTCCATAATATTCAGCAACGTTGTGCTGATGCGTGCGCCGGAGCAGCCCAGCGGATGGCCTAACGCAATCGCGCCGCCATTCAGATTGACCTTATCATCTATCCGTTCCAGCAAACCTAAGTCCTTGATGCAGGGCAGCGTCTGCGCGGCAAAGGCTTCGTTCAGCTCAAACACATCGATATCACTGACGCTCAGTCCCGCCCGTTTCAATGCCAGTTTGCTGGCCGGTACCGGTCCATAGCCCATTATCGAAGGATCACAGCCCACCACCGCCATGCTGCGGATGCGCGCGCGCGGTGTCAGCCCCAGCTCACGGGCGCGTGATTCACTCATGACCAGCATGGCGGCCGCGCCATCTGACAACGCCGACGATGTACCCGCCGTGACGGTGCCGTTAACCGGATCGAAGGCGGGTTTGAGTGCCGCCAGTCCTTCGGCGCTGGTCTCCTCGCGAATCACCTCATCGAAGTCATAGCGTTTAAGAATGCCGTCGCTGTCGTGACCATAGGTGGCGACAATCTCTGTTGCAAAGTCCCCACGCTGGGTGGCCTGCCAGGCCCGCTGGTGTGAACGCAGGGCAAATGCATCCTGCTGCTCACGGCTGATATGATGCATTCGCGCCAGCATTTCAGCCGTTAAGCCCATCATGCCTGCTGCTTTTGCCACGGTTCGGCCCAGACCGGGATGAAAGTCGACGCCGTGATTCATCGGCACATGTCCCATATGCTCCACGCCACCGATCAGACAGCATTGCGCATCACCGACCATAATGGCGCGGGCCGCATCATGCAGCGCCTGCATTGAAGAGCCACACAGTCGGTTGACGGTGGTGGCCGGCACTGAATGCGGGATTTCGGCCAGCAGCGCGGCGTTACGCGCGATATTAAATCCCTGTTCCAGCGTCTGCTGTACGCAGCCCCAGACGATATCGTCCAGTGATGTCGGGTTCACCGCCGGGTTGCGGCTCAGGAGTTCGCGCATCAGGTGCGCAGAGAGATCTTCAGCGCGCACGTGACGAAAGGCGCCGCCTTTTGAACGTCCCATTGGCGTGCGCACCGCATCAATAATCACCACATTTTCCATCTTTTTGCCCTCAGGCGCTTTTCAGCGCGGCTTCATCAATCGGTTTGGCGGCGGGATACCAGCTTTCATGCTGATGGGCTTTCTGCACCAGCAGCGCAGGCAGGGCATATAAGCCACCGAGCGCGCTATAACGCCGGGCCTGATCCACCACATTGCTGTTGCCCAGGGTATCGAGATAGCGGAAAGCGCCGCCACGGAAAGGCGGGAAGCCGAGACCATAGACCAGCGCCATATCCGCTTCCGCTGGCGAGGCAATAATCTTCTCTTCCAGGCAGCGCACTACTTCATTCAGCATTGGCAGCATCATGCGATTCAGGATCTCTTCGTCGCTGAAGACCCGCTTAGGCTGGCAGACCTGCTCCAGCAGCGTATCCACTTCGGTATCAGCCACTTTTGTCAGCTTGCCCTTTTTATCTTCTTCCCAGCGCCAGAAGCCTTTGCCATTTTTCTGGCCAAAACGACCGGCATCAAACAGCAGATCGATCGCATCACGATAGTCATGCTTCATACGATCCGGGAAACCGTCAGCCATGACGCTTTGCGCGTGGTGCGCGGTATCGATGCCGACCACATCCAGCAGCCATGAGGGGCCCATCGGCCAGCCAAACTGTTTTTCCATCACTTTATCAATCTGACGGAAATCGGCGCCGTCGCGCAGCAGCAGGCTGAAAGCGGCGAAGTAAGGGAACAGCACCCGGTTAACAAAGAAGCCCGGACAGTCATTCACTACGATCGGGGTTTTGCCCATTTTGCTGGCCCAGGCCACCACTTTGCTCAGGGTCGCTTCACTGGTTTTCTCGCCACGAACCACCTCTACCAGCGGCATACGCGGTACCGGATTGAAGAAGTGCATGCCGCAGAAGTTTTCCGGACGCTGAAGCGCCTGCGCCAGCTGGCTGATGGGAATGGTCGAGGTATTGGAGGCCAGAATCGCATCCTCACGCAGATGCTGTTCGGTTTCCGCCAGCACTTTTGCCTTGATCAGCGGGTTCTCTACCACCGCTTCAACCACCACATCAGCCTGTTCAAAACCGGCGTAATCCAGCGTGGGCTGGATAGTGGCGATCACACTGGCGAGTTTGTTGCCGTCGATTTTGCCGCGTTCCAGCAGCTTATTGAGCAGCTTGCTGGCTTCGTTCATCCCCAGCGTTAACGCCTGTGGATTGATATCTTTCATTCTGACCGGCACGCCTTTCCACGCAGACTGGTAGCTGATGCCGCCACCCATGATGCCTGCGCCCAGTACCGCTGCCTGAGCGGGTGCGCCGCTTTCGCTGCCGCGCTTTTTCGCCAGACCTTTCACATACTGGTCGTTGAGGAAGATGCCGACCAGCGCGCGTGCTTCATCAGACTGTGCCAGCGGCACAAACGCTGCGGTTTCAAGCTTCAGCGCGTCATCGCGGCCAAGGCTGGCTGCAGCTTCAATGGTTTTTACCGCCATCAGCGGAGCGGGATAATGCTTGCCTGCGGTTTGCAGCACCATGGCTTTCGCGATAGTGAAGCTCATGGCCGCTTCAATCGGGCTGAGTTTCAGCGGAGCCAGCTTAGGGGCCCGGCGGGCGCGCCAGCTGCCATCAGTGGCAGCGGCCTTAAGCATGGTGATTCCCGCCTCACGCAGTTTCTCGCGAGACACCACGGCATCGACCAGACCGAGTTTAAGAGCGGCATTGCCATCGACATCTTTTCCCGCCGCAATAATTTCCAGCGCACTGTCGGCGCCCAGCAGGCGCGGCAATCGCACGCTGCCGCCAAATCCCGGCATGATGCCGAGTTTGGTTTCCGGCAGGCCAATACGGGCGTCCGCAGTAGCGATACGCAGATCGGTTGCCAGTACGCATTCACATCCGCCGCCCAGTGCATAGCCGTCAATGGCGGCCAGAGTCGGTACCGGCAAATCTTCCAGACGATTGAAGATGCTGTTGGCGTAACTCAGCCACTGGCTCAGTTTTTCGGTGGGTGCATCAAACAGTGAAAGGAACTCGGTGATATCTGCCCCTACAATAAAGGCAGGTTTAGCGGAGCTCAGCAGCAGGCCGCGCAGTTCTGGCTGCTGCTCCAGCACAGCTATTGCCTCGCCCAGGCTGGCGACAGTTTGCGTATCGAGCTTGTTGACCGAGCCCGTAGCGTCAAAAACCAGCTCGGCGATGCCATCGTCCAGCCAGTGAAGAGTAAGGTTAGCGCCTTGGTAGAGCATGTGCGTCTCCTGAAACCGCGAAAGGTGATCTGGTCATACCAGATGATCGTGAGTGTGGGAGCGATGTTAATTTTTTGCAAACTGGTCTTTGCTTATTTGCTAACAAGATCACAGCTGCGCCGACTTCGGCATCTGCGCAAGGGGTATGCTAAACTGCGGCCATTTCGCGACACTGGAGAGACGTCAATGGATTCACTGAAGACCTTGTATCACGCGCACATCGCCACGTTGCAACAACGGGCGCAGCAGGTGCTGGCACGCAATAAACTGGATGCGATGTTGATCCATTCCGGTGAGTTGTTGACGGTGTTTCTGGATGATCACACTTATCCGTTTAAGGTGAATCCGCAGTTCAAGGCCTGGGTGCCGGTGACGCAGGTGCCCAACTGCTGGCTCTGGATTGATGGGGTGAACAAACCGAAACTGTGGTTCTACTCTCCGGTGGATTACTGGCATAACGTTGAACCGTTGCCGGATAGCTTCTGGACCGGGGATATCGACGTTATCGGCCTGAAAAATGCGGATGAGATAGCGCAGTTGCTGCCTGCACAGCGTGATAACGTCGCCTATATCGGCCCGGTTAACGCGCGTGCATCTCAGCTCGGTATTGCCTCTGGCAATATTAATCCTAAAGCGGTCATCGACTTCCTGCACTTCCATCGCAGCATCAAAACTGATTATGAACTCGCCTGTCTGCGCCAGGCGCAGAAGCTGGCGGTTGCCGGTCATCGCGCGGCGAAAGAGGCGTTCTCGGCGGGCTTAAGCGAGTTCGATATCAATCAGGCGTATCTGACCGCTACCGGTCATCGCGACACCGATGTACCTTACGGCAATATCATTGCGCTGAATGAGCACGCTGCGGTGCTGCACTACACCCGGCTGGATCATCAGCCACCTGCGAAACGCCATAGCTTTTTGATTGATGCGGGTGCCGAGTATCTTGGCTATGCCGCTGATTTGACCCGCAGCTATGCGGCGCAGAGCAGTTCGCTCTATGCCAGAATGGTTGAGGCGATGAACACTGAAGAGCTGGCCCTGATAGCCACGCTGAAACCGGGCGTACGCTACACCGATTACCACCTTCAGATGCATCAGCGTATTGCGAAGATGTTGCTGAAGTTTGAGCTGGTTCAGGGAATCAGCGAAGAAGCGCTGGTGGCTGAAGATCTGACCGGTCCGTTTATGCCACATGGCCTGGGGCATCCGCTGGGTCTGCAGGTCCATGACGTTGCCGGTTTTATGCAGGATGAGCAGGGCACCCATCTCGCCGCGCCAGCGCAATATCCTTATCTTCGCTGCACCCGCGTGCTGCAACCGGGCATGGTATTAACCATTGAGCCGGGCTTCTATATTATTGATTCGTTACTCAAGCCGCTGCGTGAAGGCCGTTTCAGTCAGCACTTTAACTGGCAGGCCATTGATGCGCTTCGGCCTTATGGCGGGATTCGTATCGAGGATAACGTGGTGATCCATGCGCATCGCGTTGAGAACATGACCCGCGATCTGCATCTGGCCTGATGGAGGCCTTTGATATTCCCGCTGTGCCAGTAAGCAGCAGTGAGGAGACAATCAAAAAGAGTCGCTTCATTACGCTACTGGCGCACACCGAGGGTGCAGAGGCGGCGCGCGCGTTTGTCCAGCAGGTTAAAAGCGAGCATCCCACTGCCCGGCATCACTGCTGGGCCTGGGTAGCGGGCGCGCCGAATGATTCTCAGCAACTCGGTTTCTCTGATGATGGTGAACCTTCGGGTACGGCAGGGAAACCGATGCTGGCGCAACTGATGGGCGCGGATATTGGCGAGATTACCGCTGTGGTGGTGCGTTACTACGGTGGCATCATGCTGGGAACCGGCGGCTTAGTGAAAGCGTATGGTGGTGGCGTCCAGCAGGGGCTTAAGCAGCTGCCACGGCAGCGCAAAGTGCCGATGAAGCTGTTCACTTTGCAATGTGACTATGCACAGCTCAGTGATATTGAACGGCTGGTACAGCGTTTTGAAGGTAAGGTGACCGACAGCCAGTTTCAGGATCGTATTGCATTGACGCTGGCTGTACCTTACGGACAGATCGACGGGTTCAAAAAAAATCTGTCAGACTTTAGTCGGGGCGCGTTATCGCTGATCCCGCTCACACCATGATGTTCATCTCTTTTATTTAAAGGAACGGCTGAATGCACTTTCGCGCCATTACCCGCATAGTCGGTCTGCTGGTGATCCTCTTTTCAGTGACGATGATTTTGCCCGGCCTGGTCGCCTTAATTTATCGCGATGGCGCAGGGCGGGCGTTTAGCCAGACCTTTATGATGGCGCTGGTGATCGGCTCGCTGCTGTGGTGGCCGAATCGCAAAAAGAAAACCGAACTCAAACCGCGGGAAGGGTTTCTGATTGTGGTCCTGTTCTGGACGGTGCTGGGCAGCGTAGGGGCGATGCCCTTTATCTTTGCCGAACAGCCGCATCTTTCGGTGACGGATGCGTTCTTTGAATCTTTCTCTGGCCTGACAACCACCGGTGCCACCACGCTGGTGGGGCTGGACTCGTTGCCTAAGGCGATTCTCTTCTATCGGCAGATGCTGCAGTGGCTGGGCGGTATGGGGATCATCGTATTAGCCGTGGCGATACTGCCGATTCTGGGCGTCGGGGGCATGCAGCTCTATCGCGCTGAAATGCCGGGGCCGCTGAAAGATAATAAAATGCGACCGCGTATCGCCGAGACGGCTAAAACACTCTGGCTGATCTACGTCCTGCTGACGATAGCCTGTGCGCTGGCATTGTGGCTGGCGGGAATGCCAGCGTTTGATGCTATTGGCCACAGTTTCTCGACTATCGCCATTGGCGGCTTCTCAACCCATGATGCCAGTATCGGCTATTTTAACAGTGGCACCATCAATACCATCGTGGCGGTGTTTCTGCTGATCTCAGGCTGTAACTACGGCCTGCACTTTGCCATGTTAAGCGGACGCAATCTGCGTGTGTACTGGCGCGACCCTGAGTTCCGCATGTTTATTGGCGTTCAGCTGACGCTGGTGTTGATCTGTACCCTGGTGCTCTGGTTCCATAATGTCTATGAAAGTGGCTGGCAGACGCTGAACCAGGCCTTTTTCCAGGTGGTTTCCATGGCGACGACGGCGGGATTCACGACCGACAGCATCGCTCGCTGGCCATTGTTCCTGCCGGTACTGCTGTTGTGCTCCGCCTTTATCGGCGGCTGTGCCGGTTCAACCGGCGGTGGTCTGAAGGTGATTCGCATACTGCTGTTATGCAAGCAGGGTAACCGTGAGCTTAAGCGTCTGGTTCACCCCAATGCGGTCTACACCATTAAGCTGGGCAACCGGGCGCTGCCGGAACGTATCCTTGAAGCTGTATGGGGATTCTTCTCGGCTTATGCGCTGGTGTTCCTGATCAGCATGCTGGCGATCATCGCTACCGGTGTTGATGACTTCTCGGCTTTTGCTGCCGTTGCCGCGACGCTCAATAACCTCGGCCCTGGCTTAGGGGTCGTAGCTGATAACTTCACTTCAATGAATGACGTGGCGAAATGGATTCTTATTTCCACCATGTTGTTCGGGCGTCTCGAGGTATTCACCTTGCTGGTGCTGTTCACGCCTACTTTCTGGCGTGAATAATTAATAAGGATGCTGACATGAAAGCGCTGATTCTCTATTCCACTCGCGACGGACAAACCAAGAAGATTGCCTCTTCTATTGCTGATGTGATCCGTCAGCAGCAGCAGTGTGATGTACTGAACATTCAGGATGCCACTCTGCCTGACTGGGCACAGTATGATCGTGTGTTAATTGGCGCATCTATCCGCTATGGCCATTTTCAGCCGGTCGTCGATAAGTTCGTTAAACAACACCTTCATGAGTTGCAGCAGCGTACCAGCGGTTTCTTTTCGGTGAACCTGACGGCGCGCAAACCTGAGAAGCGCTCTCCTGAAACCAATGCCTATACGCAGAAGTTCCTGGCACACTCGCCGTGGCAGCCTGATTGCTGTGCCGTGTTCGCAGGCGCGCTCTATTATCCGCGCTATCGCTGGTTCGATCGCGTCATGATCCAGTTGATTATGCGCATGACCGGTGGTGAGACAGATTCGACGAAAGAAGTGGAGTATACGGACTGGCAGCAGGTAGGCACTTTTGCCAATGATTTTGCACAGTTACCAGGCAAATCGTAGCGAAATAGCGCGATTTGATGAAAATTACTGCGAACGATAATCTTTTCGTAATAAACACTTGTCAGCCCGCGCGAACTCCCTATAATGCGCCTCCACTGACACGGCAAACCGGAAACGGAAAACGGGTCAGGAGGCACAGGAGACTGCGCCGCCGGAGAAAAACTTCTGAGAAAGAGGTTGACTCTGCAGGAGGAAAGCGTAATATACGCCACCTCGCGACAGGACGCTAACGCACTGTTCGCACTGCTCTTTAACAATTTATCAGACAATCTGTGTGGGCACTCGCAGGATTGATATCAGCGTCTCCGGACGTAAAAAATATCAAGCCTCACGAGTGAACACATAATGAAATTCATTATGACGTTTTACAGATGAGCACCGCTTAACTTGTTTAAGCAAATCAAACTTAAATTGAAGAGTTTGATCATGGCTCAGATTGAACGCTGGCGGCAGGCCTAACACATGCAAGTCGGACGGTAGCACAGAGGAGCTTGCTCCTTGGGTGACGAGTGGCGGACGGGTGAGTAATGTCTGGGGATCTGCCCGATAGAGGGGGATAACCACTGGAAACGGTGGCTAATACCGCATAACGTCGCAAGACCAAAGAGGGGGACCTTCGGGCCTCTCACTATCGGATGAACCCAGATGGGATTAGCTAGTAGGCGGGGTAATGGCCCACCTAGGCGACGATCCCTAGCTGGTCTGAGAGGATGACCAGCCACACTGGAACTGAGACACGGTCCAGACTCCTACGGGAGGCAGCAGTGGGGAATATTGCACAATGGGCGCAAGCCTGATGCAGCCATGCCGCGTGTATGAAGAAGGCCTTCGGGTTGTAAAGTACTTTCAGCGGGGAGGAAGGCGACGGGGTTAATAACCCTGTCGATTGACGTTACCCGCAGAAGAAGCACCGGCTAACTCCGTGCCAGCAGCCGCGGTAATACGGAGGGTGCAAGCGTTAATCGGAATTACTGGGCGTAAAGCGCACGCAGGCGGTCTGTTAAGTCAGATGTGAAATCCCCGGGCTTAACCTGGGAACTGCATTTGAAACTGGCAGGCTTGAGTCTTGTAGAGGGGGGTAGAATTCCAGGTGTAGCGGTGAAATGCGTAGAGATCTGGAGGAATACCGGTGGCGAAGGCGGCCCCCTGGACAAAGACTGACGCTCAGGTGCGAAAGCGTGGGGAGCAAACAGGATTAGATACCCTGGTAGTCCACGCCGTAAACGATGTCGACTTGGAGGTTGTTCCCTTGAGGAGTGGCTTCCGGAGCTAACGCGTTAAGTCGACCGCCTGGGGAGTACGGCCGCAAGGTTAAAACTCAAATGAATTGACGGGGGCCCGCACAAGCGGTGGAGCATGTGGTTTAATTCGATGCAACGCGAAGAACCTTACCTACTCTTGACATCCAGCGAACTTAGCAGAGATGCTTTGGTGCCTTCGGGAACGCTGAGACAGGTGCTGCATGGCTGTCGTCAGCTCGTGTTGTGAAATGTTGGGTTAAGTCCCGCAACGAGCGCAACCCTTATCCTTTGTTGCCAGCGATTCGGTCGGGAACTCAAAGGAGACTGCCGGTGATAAACCGGAGGAAGGTGGGGATGACGTCAAGTCATCATGGCCCTTACGAGTAGGGCTACACACGTGCTACAATGGCGCATACAAAGAGAAGCGACCTCGCGAGAGCAAGCGGACCTCACAAAGTGCGTCGTAGTCCGGATCGGAGTCTGCAACTCGACTCCGTGAAGTCGGAATCGCTAGTAATCGTGGATCAGAATGCCACGGTGAATACGTTCCCGGGCCTTGTACACACCGCCCGTCACACCATGGGAGTGGGTTGCAAAAGAAGTAGGTAGCTTAACCTTCGGGAGGGCGCTTACCACTTTGTGATTCATGACTGGGGTGAAGTCGTAACAAGGTAACCGTAGGGGAACCTGCGGTTGGATCACCTCCTTACCTGAAGATACCTTCCCGCGCAGTGTCCACACAGATTGTCTGATAAAAAGTAACGAGCAGAAAAAACCTCTACAGGCTTGTAGCTCAGGTGGTTAGAGCGCACCCCTGATAAGGGTGAGGTCGGTGGTTCAAGTCCACTCAGGCCTACCAAATTCGCACTCACGCTGCGTTATGTCTCCGGCTCGCATAGTTCACTATGCTTCGCGGAAACATTCCTTGCCTGAGCACGAATTACATTTCTCACGAAGTGTACTCGGTTGAGTGGTAGTAGTGGTCTCTGCAGTAACTGTATGGGGCTATAGCTCAGCTGGGAGAGCGCCTGCCTTGCACGCAGGAGGTCAGCGGTTCGATCCCGCTTAGCTCCACCATACCGTTTATCTGTTTTTTTCTGAAATACCTCAGAGCATACCGGCGACGGTGTGCTGCGACGTATTATGCTCTTTAACAATCCGGAACAAGCTGAAAATTGAAACGACGCAGCGCGTCATTCCTCCGTAATAAGGAATGACTTGGCGATGTGTTCGAGTCTCTCAAATGCTTGCAGCACGCAGCGTTGTAAAACGCCTGTGGGTTGTGAGGTTAAGCGACTAAGCGTACACGGTGGATGCCCAGGCAGTCAGAGGCGATGAAGGACGTGCTAATCTGCGTAAAGCGACGGTAAGGTGATATGAACCGCTACAGCCGTCGATGTCCGAATGGGGAAACCCGGTGCACTCTGTGCATCATTGCAGCATGAATACATAGTGCTGCAAGGCGAACCGGGGGAACTGAAACATCTAAGTACCCCGAGGAAAAGAAATCAACCGAGATTCCCCCAGTAGCGGCGAGCGAACGGGGAGCAGCCCAGAGCCTGAATCAGTTTGTGTGTTAGTGGAAGCGTCTGGAAAGTCGCAGGGTACAGGGTGATACTCCCGTACACAAAAGCACACAAGCTGTGAGCTCGATGAGTAAGGCGGGACACGTGGTATCCTGTCTGAATATGGGGGGACCATCCTCCAAGGCTAAATACTCCTGACTGACCGATAGTGAACCAGTACCGTGAGGGAAAGGCGAAAAGAACCCCGGCGAGGGGAGTGAAACAGAACCTGAAACCGTGTACGTACAAGCAGTGGGAGCCTTCTTTATGGGGGTGACTGCGTACCTTTTGTATAATGGGTCAGCGACTTATATTCTGTAGCAAGGTTAACCGTATAGGGGAGCCGCAGGGAAACCGAGTCTTAACTGGGCGTTAAGTTGCAGGGTATAGACCCGAAACCCGGTGATCTAGCCATGGGCAGGTTGAAGGTTGGGTAACACTAACTGGAGGACCGAACCGACTAATGTTGAAAAATTAGCGGATGACCTGTGGCTGGGGGTGAAAGGCCAATCAAACCGGGAGATAGCTGGTTCTCCCCGAAAGCTATTTAGGTAGCGCCTCGTGAACTCATCTTCGGGGGTAGAGCACTGTTTCGGCTAGGGGGCCATCCCGGCTTACCAACCCGATGCAAACTGCGAATACCGAAGAATGTTATCACGGGAGACACACGGCGGGTGCTAACGTCCGTCGTGAAGAGGGAAACAACCCAGACCGCCAGCTAAGGTCCCAAAGTCATGGTTAAGTGGGAAACGATGTGGGAAGGCACAGACAGCCAGGATGTTGGCTTAGAAGCAGCCATCATTTAAAGAAAGCGTAATAGCTCACTGGTCGAGTCGGCCTGCGCGGAAGATGTAACGGGGCTAAACCATGCACCGAAGCTGCGGCAGCGACGCTTATGCGTTGTTGGGTAGGGGAGCGTTCTGTAAGCCGTCGAAGGTGTGCTGTGAGGCATGCTGGAGGTATCAGAAGTGCGAATGCTGACATAAGTAACGATAAAGCGGGTGAAAAGCCCGCTCGCCGGAAGACCAAGGGTTCCTGTTCAACGTTAATCGGAGCAGGGTGAGTCGACCCCTAAGGCGAGGCCGAAAGGCGTAGTCGATGGGAAACAGGTTAATATTCCTGTACTCGGTGTTACTGCGAAGGGGGGACGGAGAAGGCTATATCGGCCGGGCGACGGTTGTCCCGGTTTAAGCGTGTAGGCGGAGGGTCCAGGTAAATCCGGTCCCTTATTAACGCTGAGGCGTGACGACGAGGCACTACGGTGCTGAAGTGATAAATGCCCAGCTTCCAGGAAAAGCCTCTAAGCATCAGGTAACACAGAATCGTACCCCAAACCGACACAGGTGGTCAGGTAGAGAATACCAAGGCGCTTGAGAGAACTCGGGTGAAGGAACTAGGCAAAATGGTGCCGTAACTTCGGGAGAAGGCACGCTGGCGCGTAGGTGGAGGGACCTGCTCCCCGAGCCGAAGCCAGTCGAAGATACCAGCTGGCTGCAACTGTTTATTAAAAACACAGCACTGTGCAAACACGAAAGTGGACGTATACGGTGTGACGCCTGCCCGGTGCCGGAAGGTTAATTGATGGGGTTATCCGTAAGGAGAAGCTCTTGATCGAAGCCCCGGTAAACGGCGGCCGTAACTATAACGGTCCTAAGGTAGCGAAATTCCTTGTCGGGTAAGTTCCGACCTGCACGAATGGCGTAATGATGGCCAGGCTGTCTCCACCCGAGACTCAGTGAAATTGAACTCGCTGTGAAGATGCAGTGTACCCGCGGCAAGACGGAAAGACCCCGTGAACCTTTACTACAGCTTGACACTGAACATTGAGCCTTGATGTGTAGGATAGGTGGGAGGCTTTGAAGCGCAGACGCCAGTCTGCGTGGAGCCAACCTTGAAATACCACCCTTTAATGTTTGATGTTCTAACGTAGGCCCGTGATCCGGGCTGCGGACAGTGTCTGGTGGGTAGTTTGACTGGGGCGGTCTCCTCCTAAAGAGTAACGGAGGAGCACGAAGGTCAGCTAATCACGGTCGGACATCGTGAGGTTAGTGCAATGGCATAAGCTGGCTTGACTGCGAGAGTGACGGCTCGAGCAGGTGCGAAAGCAGGTCATAGTGATCCGGTGGTTCTGAATGGAAGGGCCATCGCTCAACGGATAAAAGGTACTCCGGGGATAACAGGCTGATACCGCCCAAGAGTTCATATCGACGGCGGTGTTTGGCACCTCGATGTCGGCTCATCACATCCTGGGGCTGAAGTAGGTCCCAAGGGTACGGCTGTTCGCCGTTTAAAGTGGTACGCGAGCTGGGTTTAGAACGTCGTGAGACAGTTCGGTCCCTATCTGCCGTGGGCGCTGGAGAATTGAGGGGGGTTGCTCCTAGTACGAGAGGACCGGAGTGAACGCACCACTGGTGTTCGGGTTGTCATGCCAATGGCATTGCCCGGTAGCTAAGTGCGGAAAAGATAAGTGCTGAAAGCATCTAAGCACGAAACTTGCCCCGAGATGAGTTCTCCCTGACTCCTTGAGAGTCCTGAAGGGACGTTGAAGACTACGACGTTGATAGGCCGGGTGTGTAAGCGCAGCGATGCGTTGAGCTAACCGGTACTAATGACCCGTGAGGCTTAACCTTACAACGCCAGAGGCGTTTTTGAGAGACAGATTTTCAGCTTGTTACCGGATACAGTTGTGTCCTGCGGACTGAAGTCCGAAGGATTTTGCGCTGAGGCAAGGCGGCAACCGGGCGATACGAAGGAGCATACTGAAGTATGTGACGGAGTAGCGCGAGGGCGGCCAACGCAGCATCAGCACAAAAGACACAGGACAGAGCACAAAGAATTTGCCTGGCGGCTTTAGCGCGGTGGTCCCACCTGACCCCATGCCGAACTCAGAAGTGAAACGCCGTAGCGCCGATGGTAGTGTGGGGTCTCCCCATGCGAGAGTAGGGAACTGCCAGGCATTAAATAAGTGAAGAAGCCCCGCACGGAAGTGCGGGGCTTTTTTACGTCTGCAGATCGTGAAAAACCTCATCATAACCCCCGAAAACAGCCTGAGAACCCCTCTCTGATACGGTAAACTACGGCCAGATAACTCAGTAAAGGCCGTCAAATGTCCAGCCAGCATCCCTCCTTAAAAGCCGACAATACGCTTGGGCTTGAAGTACATACACAGAAACGCATCGTCGCCGAGACGCCAGCCGCCATTCTGGCAGCATGGCAGGCAAGCCAGAGTGATCAAACGCCTTTCCTTGTGCTCGGTGAAGGCAGCAATGTCCTATTCCTGGAAGATTTTGCCGGTACAGTGGTGCTGAACCGCATCAAAGGCATCAAAATTCAGGATGAATATGAGTGCTGGAAATTACACGTCGGGGCAGGTGAGAACTGGCATCAGCTGGTTAAAAGCACGCTGGAAAAAGGAATCACAGGCCTGGAAAATCTGGCGTTGATCCCTGGTATGACCGGTTCGGCACCGATTCAGAACATAGGTGCTTATGGCGTGGAATTAAAAGACGTCTGCGAATACGTGGATGTACTTAATCTGCACAGTGGTCAGACAGAACGTCTCGATCGTGAAGCCTGTGAGTTTGGCTATCGTGACAGCATTTTTAAACATCACTACCAGTCAGGCTATGTCATCGTCGCAGTCGGGATAATATTGCCTAAGCAATGGCAACCGGTATTAACCTACGGCGATCTGAAAACGCTCAATCCGGTGACGGCCAATGCCTGGGATGTCTATCACGCGGTATGCCAGATGCGGCAGAGCAAACTACCCGATCCGAAAGTCACCGGTAATGTAGGCAGCTTTTTTAAAAATCCTGTCGTCACCGAGGTGCAGTGCAGCTCACTACTGACGCATTTTCCGGCTATGCCACACTATCTGATGCCAAATGGTGAAATCAAACTGGCAGCAGGATGGCTTATCGATCAGTGCCAGCTGAAAGGTTATCGCATCGGGGGCGCGGCAGTTCACCAGCAACAGGCTCTGGTGCTGATCAACGCTGAAAATGCCACTCCCGACGATATCGTTGCGCTGGCAAAAACCGTGCGCGCTCAGGTTGGTGAAAAATTCGATGTCTGGCTTGAACCCGAAGTGCGCTTTATTCAGGCGCAGGGTGAGTGTAATGCCGTCGGGGTGATCGCATGAAAGACCATAATGTTCCGCTAAAGCTGGTTGATATCTTATCTGATGGTGAGTTCCATTCCGGTGAGCAGTTGGGTGAAACGCTGGGCATGAGTCGCGCAGCCATAAATAAGCATATCCAGACGTTAAAAAGCTGGGGTCTTGATGTCTATACCGTGACAGGCAAAGGTTACAGTCTCTCTGCCCCGATACAGCTGCTGGATGAGCAGGCGATACTCTCACAGGTTACGCAGGGTAACGTCTCGGTAATCCCGGTGATTGATTCCACAAATCAGTATCTGCTGGAACGTATGCATGAAATGGAGTCGGGTGCTGCCTGCATTGCGGAATATCAGCAGGCGGGTCGTGGCCGTCGTGGCCGTCAGTGGTTTTCGCCCTTTGGCGCAAACCTCTACATGTCTATGTACTGGCGTCTGGAGCAGGGGCCGGCAGCGGCGATGGGTCTGAGCCTGGTAATTGGCATTATCATGGCTGAGACATTACGTTCATTAGGGGCCGATGATGTCCGCGTAAAATGGCCCAATGATATTTACCTGAACGATCGTAAACTGGCGGGTATTCTGGTCGAACTGACAGGTAAAACCGGCGATGCTGCGCAGATCGTGATTGGTGCGGGGATTAACCTGGCGATGCGAACAGCCGATGCATCACAGATTAATCAGGGCTGGATTAACCTGCAGGAGGCCGGGGTAACGGTAAACCGCAATGAGCTGGCGGCACGTCTGATCAACAGTCTGCGCGAAGCTCTGCCGCTCTTTGAGCAGGAGGGATTAACCCCGTTTGTCGCACGCTGGGCTGCGCTGGATAACTTTATTAACCGGCCGGTTAAGCTGCTTATCGGTGAACGTGAGGTCCATGGTATTGCGCGAGGCGTAGACAGCCAGGGTGGCCTGTTACTGGAACAGGATGGCGAAATAAAAGCCTGGGTGGGTGGAGAAATATCACTGCGTCCTGTCTGAGTAAAAAAAGCCTGCAGCAACGCAGGCTTTTTTATGACAGCAGTTATTTACGCAAGCGAACCTTATCGACCGCATGATCGCCACTTTTGGTCATGATCAGGCTGGCTCGCTCGCGCGTCGGCAGGATATTTTCCTGCAGGTTAAGCCAGTTAATCTCTTTCCATAAATTGCCAGCAATTTCAACTGCTTCTGCCTCTGAGAGCTGGGCGTAATGATGGAAATAGGAGTCCGGATTGGTAAATGCGCCCTGGCGGAATTTCAGGAATCGATTGATATACCAGCTTTGCAGGAGATCTTCCTCTGCATCAACATAGATAGAAAAATCGACGAAGTCTGAAACAAAGACATGATGGGGATCGTGGGGATAGTCCATTCCACTCTGTAATACATTCAGACCTTCCAGAATCAGAATATCAGGCTGCTGTATCACTTTATCGCCATCAGGGATGACATCATAAATCAGATGTGAATAGACCGGAGCAGTCACCTGACTGGCTCCCGACTTCAAATCGGAGACGAAATTGACCAACCGGTGCATATCGTAGGATTGCGGGAATCCTTTTTTCTTCATTAACCCACGCTCTTTCAGCACGGCATTAGGATGAAGGAAGCCATCAGTAGTGATCAATTCGACTTTGCGATGTTCAGGCCAGCGGCTGAGCAAAGCCTGCAAGACACGCGCAGTCGTGCTTTTACCGACCGCTACGCTACCCGCAATACTGATGATATAGGGGATTTTCTGGCCATTGGTGCCCAGAAATTGCTCCAGTACAGCCTGCCGGCGAACGTTAGAACTTATATAAAAATTAAGCAGACGCGAAAGTGGCAGATAAATTTCCGCTACTTCCTCCAGCGAGAGATCCTCGTTGATGCCCTCCAGCTGCGCGATCTCTTCCTCTGACAGCGTCATAGGAACGGAATCACGTAATGCAGCCCATTGCTCACGAGTGAACTCTAAATAAGGCGTTGTCAGGGGGGTCGTTTTATCCATAAGCATGCATCTGACCGCAAATTCATGGCTATCAACCGCGTGTTATCCGATAAGCAGGACAGCACAGGTGAAGTGAATCACGAATCGCTGGTTTATCAGTGAGAACAATGGGCTGGAGGGTATCACCAGTATGGCTTTTAACAGAAGTAAAAAGATAAACGTGATCTCGCTTTCGTCGGCATACCCACAAAACATCATGGTGGCTTTAATTTTTACTGCTTTATCGTTGTTTATGATATTGCAGGTCATCACAGCGCATGTGCGGCTTTTATCTGCTTTTTACATCTGACACGTCTGAATGACAAAACGCCGCTATAAGGGCATAGAGAGAGGCTGATGCGGTACAAATTCAATATGTCCCATAAGAACTTCAGCAAAAGAACAAACGGCGTAGAGTCATTTTGAAAGGCTCCACGCCTGGCCATCGTCGTACCGACATAAGGGACACGCATGTCAAAACAGGCCTGCTTTCTACAGAAAAGTGCCTGCACATGAAAAAAAAGCGCAGGCGAGGTCAAAAAAGCATCGTTCGGTACAGGCGTGTGAAATAAAAATACTGCCTGCAGATCATTTACCTGCTGAAAAGCGACCCAGGGAGAGGCGTGAGGCATTAGCGCGGGCTGACTGATCCTATGAAAACAGGACCAGATTGCACAAATATTCTGCAAAAAAACACTAAAATGCGATGATTTGCACAAATAGTAAGCGATAGAAAAAAATAAGCGATTTTTTAGTTGCATCCAGAGCCCGACCTTCCTAGAATGCGCTCCACTTGATGCCGGCTTAGCTCAGTTGGTAGAGCAACTGACTTGTAATCAGTAGGTCACCAGTTCGATTCCGGTAGCCGGCACCATCAAGTAGGTGGGATTCCCGAGCGGCCAAAGGGAGCAGACTGTAAATCTGCCGTCACAGACTTCGAAGGTTCGAATCCTTCTCCCACCACCATCTCAACCTCGCGGTTGGGTACACAGATAAACAACCTGTTTATCTGTCAGGTGAGTCACTTATCACCCTGAATTCAGACTGAGCGTTAGCGAAGTCAAAGTCGGTCAGCTTCGCTGACAGGCAGTAGATAGCAGAGAAACATCTCTGTTATCTGCAAGCTACAGAAAGAACAGGTAGCCGAGTTCCAGGATGCGGGCATCGTATAATGGCTATTACCTCAGCCTTCCAAGCTGATGATGCGGGTTCGATTCCCGCTGCCCGCTCCAGATGTGCTGATATGGCTCAGTTGGTAGAGCGCACCCTTGGTAAGGGTGAGGTCCCCAGTTCGACTCTGGGTATCAGCACCACTTCCTTTAATCTCCCTCCTGATTTTCTCTGTAACTTCCTTGCAGTCAGGCATTGCCTGGTTAATGTGATGATATCATTGATATATCCGTGTCTTAGAGGGACTAGCGATGGCTAAAGAGCAATTTCAACGTAACAAACTGCACGTAAACGTGGGCACCATCGGTCACGTTGACCACGGTAAAACCACCCTGACTGCAGCTATCACTACCGTACTGGCTAAAACCAACGGCGGCCAGGCTCGTGCATTCGATCAGATCGACAGCACGCCTGAAGAAAAAGCCCGCGGTATCACCATCAACACCGCACACGTTGAGTATGAGACTGCTGCACGTCACTACGCTCACGTTGACTGCCCAGGCCACGCCGACTATGTGAAAAACATGATCACCGGTGCTGCGCAGATGGACGGCGCGATCCTGGTTGTTGCTGCGACTGATGGCCCAATGCCACAGACCCGTGAGCACATCCTGCTGGGTCGTCAGGTTGGCGTTCCTTACATCATCGTGTTCCTGAACAAGTGTGACATGGTTGATGATGAAGAGCTGCTGGAACTGGTAGAGATGGAAGTACGTGACCTGCTGTCACAGTACGACTTCCCAGGCGATGACACTCCGATCGTTCGTGGTTCTGCTCTGAAAGCGCTGGAAGGCGTTCCTGAGTGGGAAGCAAAAATCGTTGAGCTGGCTGAACACCTGGACAACTACATCCCGGATCCAGTCCGTGCGATTGACATGCCGTTCCTGCTGCCAATCGAAGACGTATTCTCAATCTCTGGCCGTGGTACCGTTGTTACCGGTCGTGTTGAGCGCGGCATCGTTAAAGTCGGCGACGAAGTTGAAATCGTGGGTATCAAAGATACTGCGAAATCAACCTGTACTGGTGTTGAGATGTTCCGTAAGCTGCTGGACCAGGGTCAGGCAGGCGAAAACTGTGGTGTTCTGCTGCGCGGTATCAAGCGTGAAGACATCCAGCGTGGCCAGGTTCTGGCTAAGCCAGGCTCAATCAAGCCGCACACCCAGTTCGAGTCAGAAGTTTACGTTCTGTCTAAAGACGAAGGTGGCCGCCATACTCCGTTCTTCAAAGGCTATCGTCCACAGTTCTACTTCCGTACAACTGACGTAACCGGTTCAGTAGAGCTGCCAGAAGGCGTTGAGATGGTCATGCCAGGCGACAACATCAAAATGGTTGTTACCCTGATCCACCCAATCGCAATGGACGAAGGTCTGCGCTTCGCAATCCGCGAAGGTGGCCGTACCGTTGGCGCGGGTGTTGTTGCTAAAGTTATCGCATAATTACCGATAACGTTTGACGCAATGCACACGGAAAGGGCATCATTTGATGCCCTTTTTGCACGCTGTTTCATAGAACCTGGCTCATCAGTGATTTTTTGAATCATAATCATTGCTGAGACAGGCTCTGTTATGCGGCGTTGGATACCGAGTTACGCCCCAAAAGCTCATTCGGTTTGGACGCCTCGCACTGCGGGGCAGAATAGTTTCTGAATTATTGTGGCAGGTTGGTTTATGAGTGCGAATACCGAAGCTCAAGGGAGCGGGCGTGGCCTGGAAGCGGTAAAGTGGGTAGTAGTCGTGTTACTGCTGCTTGCAGCGATTGTAGGTAACTACCTCTATCGTGATGTGTCACTGCCACTGCGTGCTTTAGCCGTAGTTGTACTGATTGCAGCGGCTGGCGGCATTGCGCTTTTAACGACCAAAGGCAAAGCGACCGTGGCTTTTGCTCGTGAAGCAAGAACAGAAATGCGTAAGGTTATCTGGCCAACCCGCCAGGAAACGCTGCACACCACGTTAATCGTTGCCGCGGTTACTGCCGTGATGTCACTGATTTTGTGGGGGCTGGATGGTATTCTGGTCCGTCTGGTATCGTTTATCACTGGCCTGAGGTTCTGAGATGTCTGAAGCTCCAAAGAAACGCTGGTACGTCGTACAGGCGTTTTCCGGTTTTGAAGGCCGCGTAGCACAATCGCTGCGCGAGCATATCAAATTGCACAACATGGAAGAGCTGTTTGGCGACGTCATGGTTCCGACTGAAGAAGTCGTTGAAATTCGTGGTGGCCAGCGTCGTAAGAGCGAGCGCAAGTTTTTCCCGGGATACGTACTGGTTCAGATGGTGATGAATGACGCCAGCTGGCACCTGGTACGCAGCGTCCCACGCGTGATGGGTTTCATCGGCGGTACATCTGACCGTCCGGCACCTATCAGCGATAAAGAAGTTGATGCGATCATGAACCGTCTGCAGCAGGTCGGCGACAAGCCTCGTCCGAAAACGCTGTTTGAGCCAGGTGAAATGGTTCGCGTTAATGACGGTCCTTTTGCTGACTTTAACGGTGTGGTTGAAGATGTGGATTACGAGAAGAGCCGCCTGACGGTATCCGTTTCCATCTTTGGACGTGCCACGCCGGTTGAGCTCGACTTCGGTCAGGTGGAGAAAGGTTAACCTCTTTCCGCTCACAAATTAGCTGTTGCAGCAGGCGCGAAATTTAACTACAATTTCGCGCCTTTTGTTTTTATGCGCTGGCAACAGCGTGTAAATCGTTATCACGGGGAGCCTTTACAGGCGCTATAACCCAATTGAGGAAATATCATGGCTAAGAAAGTCCAAGCCTACGTCAAGCTGCAGGTTGCAGCTGGTATGGCGAACCCAAGTCCACCGGTTGGTCCAGCTCTGGGTCAGCAGGGTGTTAACATCATGGAATTCTGCAAAGCGTTCAACGCTAAGACCGAATCTCTGGAAAAAGGTCTGCCGACTCCTGTTGTTATCACCGTATACAGCGACCGTTCTTTTACCTTCATTACCAAAACGCCTCCGGCTGCCGTACTGCTGAAAAAAGCAGCGGGCATCAAGTCTGGTTCTGGTAAGCCGAACAAAGATAAAGTCGGTAAAGTGACTCGTGCTCAGGTACGTGAAATCGCAGAAACCAAAGCTGCGGACATGACTGGTTCTGACGTTGAAGCGATGACTCGCTCAATCGAAGGTACTGCTCGTTCCATGGGCCTGGTAGTAGAGGACTAAGAAATGGCTAAGCTGACCAAGCGCATGACCGTAATTCGCGACAAAGTTGACGCGACCAAGCAGTATGATATTGCTGAAGCTGTTGCTCTGCTGAAAGAACTGGCTACTGCCAAGTTCGTTGAAAGCGTTGACGTTGCTGTCAACCTCGGCATTGATGCACGTAAATCTGATCAGAACGTTCGCGGCGCGACCGTTCTGCCACACGGTACTGGTCGTTCAGTACGTGTTGCTGTCTTCGCCCAGGGCGCCAACGCTGAAGCTGCTAAAGCAGCAGGCGCTGAGCTGGTAGGCATGGAAGACCTGGCTGATCAGATCAAGAAAGGCGAAATGAATTTTGACGTTGTTATTGCTTCTCCGGATGCAATGCGCGTTGTTGGCCAGCTGGGCCAGATTCTGGGTCCACGTGGCCTGATGCCAAACCCGAAAGTCGGTACTGTAACGCCTAACGTTGCTGAAGCGGTTAAGAACGCTAAAGCGGGTCAGGTTCGTTATCGTAACGACAAAAACGGCATCATCCACACTACCATCGGTAAAGTGGACTTTGACGCTGACAAACTGAAAGAAAACCTGGAGTCTCTGCTGGTTGCGCTGAAAAAAGCAAAACCATCTCAGGCGAAAGGCGTGTACATCAAGAAAGTTAGCCTTTCAACCACCATGGGCGCCGGCGTTGCCGTTGACCAGGCTGGTCTGAACGCAACAGCAAACTAATTGCTGCTTGAAACGGGCGAAAAATTCACCTAGAATCTTACGCCCGTTGTTCTGTTATTAACGGAACAGGACACCAGAGAGCCAGAACTGATTGTTGCGTGTATCGCCTTTCCCTCTGACTCTGCTGCGTCGCACAGAATTTAGGTTGGAGCCAGGCCTTATCCTGGCCTCCGTCCAAGACCGCAGGAGCTGCTTATCTCCGGATATTCCGCTTAATACCCTGCGTAGACGGTGACAGAACCAAAAGAATTTTTTCTTAGCTGGATTCTGCTCACCGTGTTCGAGCGCTTATTTCCCCTTGGGGTGAGTAAGTGAAGTGAGTTCCGGGGAAATCCTTTCCCGGTCAAATCCAGGAGCAAAAGCTAATGGCATTAAATCTTCAAGACAAACAAGCGATTGTTGCTGAAGTCAGCGAAGTAGCCAAAGGTGCGCTTTCAGCGGTTGTTGCGGATTCCCGTGGCGTTACCGTTGATAAAATGACCGAACTGCGTAAAGCAGGCCGTGAAGCTGGCGTTTACATGCGTGTTGTTCGTAACACCCTGCTGCGCCGCGTCGTTGAAGGAACTCAGTTTGAGTGCCTGAAAGACACGTTTGTTGGTCCGACCCTGATTGCATATTCTATGGAACACCCGGGCGCTGCTGCTCGTCTGTTCAAAGATTTCGCGAAAGCGAATGCAAAATTTGAGGTCAAAGCTGCAGCCTTTGAAGGTGAGCTGATCACGGCGGCCAATATTGACCGTCTGGCAACGCTGCCGACCTACGAAGAAGCACTGGCACGTCTGATGTCGACCATGAAAGAAGCCGCTGCCGGCAAACTGGTCCGCACTCTGGCTGCTGTACGCGATGCAAAAGAAGCGGCTTAAGGTCATATTCTTTTCTTCGTACTTGCTTACGTATAAACTTTTTCTGATTCTTAGGAACAATTGTCATGTCTATTACTAAAGACCAAATTCTGGAAGCTGTTGCAGCGATGTCCGTAATGGAAGTAGTTGAGCTGGTTTCTGCTATGGAAGAAAAATTCGGCGTTTCTGCTGCTGCTGCTGTAGCTGTTGCTGCGGGCCCGGCTGAAGCTGTTGAAGAAAAAACTGAATTCGACGTAGTTCTGAAAGCTGTTGGCCCGAACAAGGTTGCAGTAATCAAAGCCGTACGTACTGCAACTGGTCTGGGCCTGAAAGAAGCCAAAGATCTGGTTGAAGCAACTGGCGTAATCAAAGAAGCGATCAGCAAAGATGACGCAGCTGCACTTGAAGCTGCTCTGAAAGAAGCTGGCGCTGAAGTTGAAGTTAAGTAAGACAGCCTTCGGGTTGCAGTCTGAGTAGTTTCAGGCTGATGGCTGGTGACTTTTTGGTCACCAGCCTTTTTGCGCTACAGGGTCTCAATGGGGTTTCACACTGTTTGTCCATTGTTACTCTTCAATATCTTTCTCTATCGACGACTTAATATACCGCTCTACCTGTGCGGGTTCCCTGCCCTCGCAACAGCGATGAAATGATTTAAGCGTGATAGAAAGAGGTATTGCACTGCTGCTGCGCAGCCAGTGAATCAAACAAAATCGTGTTGCATGAACTGTCCTGTCAGGACGGACAGCGTGGGTCGACTTGTCAGCTAGCTGAGGAACCCTATGGTTTACTCCTATACCGAGAAAAAACGTATTCGTAAGGATTTTGGTAAACGTCCGCAAGTACTGGACATACCTTATCTCCTTTCCATCCAGCTCGACTCGTTCCAGAAGTTTATCGAGCAAGATCCAGAAGGTCAGTACGGACTGGAAGCTGCATTCCGCTCTGTATTCCCTATTGCGAGCTACAGCGGCAACTCTGAGTTGCAGTATGTCAGCTATCGCCTGGGTGAACCTGTCTTTGACGTGAAAGAGTGTCAGATCCGTGGCGTGACCTATTCGGCACCGCTGCGCGTGAAACTGCGTCTGGTGGTCTATGAGCGCGAAGCGCCAGAAGGCACCGTAAAAGACATTAAAGAACAAGAAGTCTACATGGGCGAAATTCCGCTCATGACCGACAATGGTACCTTTGTTATCAATGGTACCGAGCGCGTTATCGTTTCTCAGCTGCACCGTAGTCCTGGCGTGTTCTTTGATAGCGATAAGGGTAAAACCCACTCATCGGGTAAAGTGCTCTACAACGCACGTATCATCCCTTACCGCGGTTCATGGCTCGACTTTGAGTTTGACCCGAAAGATAACCTGTTTGTCCGTATTGACCGTCGTCGTAAGCTGCCGGCCACTATCATCCTGCGTGCGTTGCAGTTCACTACACCTCAGATCCTCGATATCTTCTTCGAGAAAGTGGTGTTTGAAATTCGCGACAACAAGCTGCAGATGGAGCTGGTGCCTGAGCGCCTGCGCGGTGAAACTGCGACCTTCGATATCGAAGCGAACGGCACCGTCTACGTCGAAAAAGCACGCCGTATTACTGCGCGCCATATCCGTCAGCTGGAAAAAGATGGCATTCAGCACATCGAAGTTCCGGTTGAATATATCGCGGGCAAAGTGGTCGCTAAAGACTACATCGATGAGAGCACCGGTGAGCTGATCATTGCAGCGAACATGGAACTGTCACTGGATCTGCTGGCCAAACTGAGTCAGTCCGGTCACAAGCGCATCGAAACGCTGTTCACCAACGATCTGGACCACGGTCCATATATGTCCGAGACCCTGCGTGTCGACCCAACCAGCGATCGTCTGAGCGCACTGGTTGAGATCTACCGCATGATGCGTCCTGGTGAGCCGCCAACACGCGAAGCAGCAGAGAATCTGTTTGAGAACCTGTTCTTCTCTGAAGATCGTTACGATCTTTCTGCTGTGGGTCGTATGAAGTTCAACCGTTCATTGCTGCGTGATGAAATCGAAGGTTCAGGCATCCTGAGCAAAGATGACATCATCGAAGTGATGAAGAAGCTGATCGACATCCGTAACGGTAAAGGCGAAGTGGACGATATCGACCACCTCGGTAACCGTCGTATTCGTTCAGTCGGTGAAATGGCTGAGAACCAGTTCCGTGTCGGTCTGGTACGTGTTGAGCGTGCGGTGAAAGAGCGTCTGTCACTGGGCGACCTTGATACCCTGATGCCACAGGACATGATCAACGCGAAGCCAATTTCGGCCGCGGTGAAAGAGTTCTTTGGTTCCAGCCAGCTTTCTCAGTTTATGGATCAGAACAACCCGCTGTCAGAGATTACGCACAAACGTCGTATCTCTGCTCTCGGCCCGGGTGGTTTGACGCGTGAGCGTGCCGGCTTCGAAGTGCGTGACGTACACCCAACGCACTACGGTCGTGTCTGCCCAATCGAAACCCCTGAAGGCCCGAACATCGGTCTGATCAACTCCTTGTCTGTGTATGCACAGACCAACGAGTACGGTTTCCTTGAGACGCCTTACCGCCGTGTTATCGACGGTCTGGTTTCTGACGAGATTCACTACCTCTCTGCTATCGAAGAGGGTAACTACGTTATCGCTCAGGCGAACGCCCCTCTTGATGATAACGGCGCGTTTGTTGATGACCTGGTCACCTGCCGTAGCAAAGGCGAATCAAGTCTGTTCAGCCGCGATCAGGTTGACTACATGGACGTTTCGACTCAACAGATCGTTTCTGTCGGTGCGTCACTGATCCCGTTCCTGGAACACGATGATGCTAACCGCGCCCTGATGGGTGCGAACATGCAACGTCAGGCCGTTCCGACTCTGCGTGCTGATAAGCCGCTGGTTGGTACGGGTATGGAACGTGCTGTTGCCGTTGACTCCGGTGTAACTGCCGTTGCCAAACGTGGCGGTACCGTACAGTACGTCGACGCATCACGTATCGTTATCAAAGTTAACGAAGACGAAATGCATGCTGGCGAAGCCGGTATCGACATCTACAACCTGACCAAATATACCCGTTCTAACCAGAACACCTGCATCAACCAGATGCCATGTGTTTCTCTGGGTGAGCCGGTTGAGCGCGGCGACGTGCTGGCAGATGGCCCGTCCACCGATCTGGGTGAACTGGCGCTGGGCCAGAACATGCGCGTAGCGTTCATGCCGTGGAACGGTTACAACTTCGAAGACTCCATCCTGGTCTCCGAGCGTGTGGTTCAGGAAGATCGCTTTACGACTATCCACATTCAGGAACTGGCTTGCGTGTCGCGTGACACCAAACTGGGGCCGGAAGAGATTACCGCTGATATCCCGAACGTGGGTGAAGCTGCACTCTCTAAACTGGATGAGTCAGGCATCGTCTACATCGGTGCTGAAGTGACCGGTGGCGACATTCTGGTTGGTAAGGTTACGCCGAAAGGTGAAACCCAGCTGACGCCAGAAGAGAAACTGCTGCGCGCTATCTTCGGTGAAAAAGCCTCTGACGTGAAAGATTCGTCACTGCGCGTACCGAATGGCGTGTCAGGCACCGTGATCGACGTTCAGGTCTTTACCCGCGATGGCGTGGAAAAAGACAAACGTGCGCTGGAAATTGAAGAGATGCAGCTGAAGCAGGCCAAGAAAGACCTGTCTGAAGAACTGCAGATTCTGGAAGCGGGCCTGTTCAGCCGTATCCAGAACGTATTGATTTCTGGTGGCGTTGAAGCAGACAAACTGGACAAGCTGCCGCGCGAGCGCTGGCTGGAACTGGGTCTGACTGACGAAGCCAAGCAAAACCAGCTGGAGCAGCTGGCAGAGCAGTACGACGAGCTGAAGCACGAGTTTGAGAAAAAACTTGAAGGTAAGCGTCGTAAAATCACCCAGGGCGATGATCTGGCACCAGGCGTGCTGAAAATCGTTAAGGTTTATCTGGCTGTTAAGCGTCAGATTCAGCCGGGTGACAAAATGGCAGGCCGTCACGGTAACAAAGGTGTTATCTCTAAGATCAACCCGATCGAAGATATGCCTTACGATGAAAACGGCACGCCGGTTGACATCGTTCTGAACCCGCTGGGCGTACCATCGCGTATGAACATCGGTCAGATTCTGGAAACCCACCTGGGTATGGCAGCGAAAGGCATCGGCGAGAAGATCAACGCCATGCTCAAAAAGCAGGAAGACGTCGCGAAACTGCGCGAATTCATCCAGCGCGCCTATGACCTGGGTAGCGATCTGCGTCAGAAAGTTGACCTGAACACCTTCTCCGACGACGAAGTATTGCGTCTGGCTGAGAACCTGAAGAAAGGTATGCCAATCGCCACTCCGGTGTTTGATGGCGCGAAAGAGAGCGAAATCAAAGAGCTGCTGCAGCTCGGCGGCTTGCCTTCTTCCGGTCAGATTACCCTGTTTGACGGCCGTACCGGTGAGCAGTTCGAACGTCAGGTAACCGTTGGCTACATGTACATGCTGAAACTCAACCACCTGGTTGATGACAAGATGCATGCGCGTTCAACCGGTTCCTACAGCCTGGTTACTCAGCAGCCGCTGGGTGGTAAGGCACAGTTCGGTGGTCAGCGCTTTGGTGAGATGGAAGTATGGGCACTAGAAGCATATGGTGCCGCGTATACCCTGCAGGAAATGCTTACCGTTAAGTCTGATGACGTCAACGGCCGTACCAAGATGTATAAAAACATCGTTGACGGTAACCATCAGATGGAACCGGGCATGCCGGAATCCTTCAATGTACTGTTGAAAGAGATTCGCTCGCTGGGTATCAACATCGAGCTGGAAGACGAGTAACCCCTTTTCAGGCTGCGGTTCGCCGCCGCCTGAAAGCGCAGGGTTTAAAGCGCTCGCAATTGTACTGGTTACGGGGCGTTCAATTTCGGTTGGACGCCCTCTGAGTCTCACTCCGACGGGAGCTAATCCGTGAAAGACTTACTTAAGTTTCTGAAAGCGCAAACTAAGACCGAAGAGTTTGATGCGATCAAAATTGCGCTGGCTTCGCCAGACATGATCCGTTCCTGGTCTTTTGGTGAAGTGAAAAAGCCAGAAACCATTAACTACCGTACTTTTAAGCCAGAGCGCGATGGTCTGTTCTGTGCCCGTATCTTCGGGCCGGTAAAAGACTATGAGTGCCTGTGCGGCAAATACAAGCGCCTGAAACACCGTGGTGTGATTTGTGAGAAGTGCGGCGTTGAAGTGACCCAGACTAAAGTACGCCGTGAGCGTATGGGCCACATCGAACTGGCGTCGCCGACTGCGCACATCTGGTTCCTGAAGTCACTGCCATCGCGTATCGGCTTACTGCTGGATATGCCACTGCGTGACATCGAGCGCGTGCTCTATTTTGAATCTTACGTAGTAATCGAAGGTGGCATGACCAACCTCGAGAAGCGTCAGATTCTGACTGAAGAGCAGTACCTTGACGCTCTGGAAGAGTTCGGTGACGAGTTCGACGCCAAAATGGGCGCCGAAGCGATCCAGGCCCTGTTGAAAAACATGGATCTGGAGCAGGAGTGCGAGCAGCTGCGTGAAGAGCTGAACGAAACTAACTCCGAAACCAAACGTAAAAAACTGACCAAGCGCATCAAGCTGCTGGAAGCGTTCGTACAGTCTGGCAACAAGCCAGAGTGGATGATCCTGACCGTGCTGCCTGTTCTGCCACCGGATTTGCGTCCGCTGGTACCGCTGGATGGTGGCCGTTTCGCAACGTCGGATCTGAACGATCTTTATCGTCGCGTGATCAACCGTAACAACCGCCTGAAACGCCTGCTGGATCTGGCTGCGCCAGATATCATCGTGCGCAACGAAAAGCGTATGTTGCAGGAAGCGGTCGATGCACTGCTGGACAACGGTCGTCGCGGTCGTGCGATCACCGGTTCCAACAAGCGTCCGCTGAAATCGCTGGCTGACATGATCAAAGGTAAGCAGGGTCGTTTCCGTCAGAACCTGCTGGGTAAACGTGTCGACTATTCTGGTCGTTCGGTTATCACCGTAGGTCCATACCTGCGCCTGCATCAGTGCGGTCTGCCGAAGAAAATGGCACTCGAACTGTTCAAACCGTTCATTTACGGCAAGCTGGAACTGCGTGGCCTGGCCACCACCATCAAAGCCGCGAAGAAAATGGTTGAGCGCGAAGAAGCGGTTGTCTGGGATATCCTCGACGAAGTGATCCGTGAGCACCCGGTTCTGCTGAACCGTGCGCCTACGCTGCACCGTCTGGGTATTCAGGCCTTTGAACCGGTTCTGATCGAAGGTAAAGCGATCCAGCTGCACCCGCTGGTTTGTGCGGCATACAACGCCGACTTCGATGGTGACCAGATGGCTGTTCACGTACCGCTGACGCTGGAAGCCCAGCTGGAAGCGCGTGCGCTGATGATGTCGACCAACAACATCCTGTCACCTGCGAACGGCGAGCCAATCATCGTTCCTTCTCAGGACGTTGTACTGGGTCTGTACTACATGACCCGTGACTGTGTTAACGCCAAAGGCGAAGGCATGGTGCTGACTGGCCCGAAAGAAGCTGAGCGTATTTATCGCGCTGGCCTTGCATCGCTGCATGCTCGCGTTAAGGTGCGTATCACCGAACACGAGAAAAATGAGCAGGATGAGTGGGTTGCTAAAACCAGCATCATCGACACCACTGTTGGCCGTGCCATCCTGTGGATGATCGTGCCAAAAGGTCTGCCTTTCTCCATCGTTAACCAGGCGCTGGGCAAAAAAGCTATCTCCAAAATGCTGAACACCTGTTACCGCATTCTGGGCCTGAAGCCGACCGTTATCTTTGCTGACCAGACCATGTACACCGGTTTCGCTTACGCAGCCCGTTCAGGCGCGTCTGTCGGCATCGACGACATGGTTATTCCAGAGAAGAAAGTGGAAATCATCACCGAAGCGGAAGCAGAAGTGGCTGAGATCCAGGAGCAGTTCCAGTCTGGTCTGGTAACCGCAGGCGAACGTTACAACAAAGTCATCGATATCTGGGCAGCAGCCAACGAACGTGTTGCCAAGGCGATGATGGAAAACCTCTCAACCGAAACCGTTATTAACCGTGACGGCGTAGAAGAGCGACAGGTTTCCTTTAACAGCATCTTTATGATGGCTGACTCCGGTGCGCGTGGTTCTGCTGCACAGATTCGTCAGCTGGCCGGTATGCGTGGTCTGATGGCGAAGCCAGATGGCTCCATCATCGAAACACCAATCACGGCGAACTTCCGTGAAGGGTTGAACGTACTCCAGTACTTCATCTCAACCCACGGTGCTCGTAAAGGTCTGGCGGATACCGCACTGAAAACGGCGAACTCCGGTTATCTGACGCGTCGTCTGGTTGACGTTGCACAGGATCTGGTTGTTACCGAAGATGACTGTGGTACACACGAAGGCATCATGATGACACCTGTCATCGAAGGTGGCGACGTTAAAGAGCCACTGCGTGAACGTGTTCTGGGTCGTGTGACCGCTGAAGACGTTCTGAAGCCGGGTACTGCTGATATTCTGGTTCCACGCAACACGCTGCTCGATGAGCACTGGTGTGACGTGCTGGAACTGAACTCAGTCGACAGCCTGAAAGTCCGCTCAGTAGTAGGTTGTGAAACCGACTTTGGTGTGTGTGCGCATTGCTATGGTCGCGACCTGGCACGTGGTCACATCATCAACAAAGGTGAAGCGATCGGTGTTATCGCGGCACAGTCCATCGGTGAGCCAGGTACACAGCTGACGATGCGTACGTTCCACATCGGTGGTGCGGCATCACGTGCGGCTGCTGAATCCAGCATTCAGGTGAAGAACAAAGGTACCATCAAGCTGACCAACGCTAAGTCGGTAACGAACTCGGCAGGCAAGCTGGTGATCACCTCGCGTAACGTTGAACTGAAAATGATCGACGAATTTGGTCGTACCAAAGAGAGCTATAAAGTTCCTTATGGTTCTACCATGGCGAAAGGTGATGGTGAGCAGGTTGCAGCGGGCGAAACCGTCGCAAACTGGGATCCGCATACCATGCCAGTCATCACCGAAGTGGGCGGTTTCATTCGCTTCACGGACATGGTTGATGGCCAGACCATTACCCGTCAGACAGATGACTTAACCGGTCTTTCTTCGCTGGTGGTTCTGGACAGTGCTGAACGTACTGCGGGCGGTAAAGATCTGCGTCCTGCGCTGAAAATTGTTGATGCCAACGGCAACGACGTTCTGATCCCGGGCACCGACATGCCGGCTCAGTACTTCCTGCCGGGTAAAGCGATTGTTCAGCTGGAAGATGGCGTGAAGATCAGTGCTGGTGACACGCTGGCGCGTGTTCCGCAGGAATCTGGCGGTACCAAGGATATTACCGGTGGTCTGCCACGCGTTGCTGACCTGTTCGAAGCGCGTCGTCCGAAAGAGCCAGCTATTCTGGCGGAGATCAGCGGCATCATCTCCTTCGGTAAAGAGACCAAAGGTAAGCGTCGTCTGGTCATCACTCCGCTGGATGGCAGTGAGCCGTACGAAGAGATGATTCCGAAATGGCGTCAGCTGAACGTGTTCGAAGGTGAACGTGTTGAGCGCGGTGACGTGGTTTCCGATGGCCCAGAGTCTCCACATGACATCCTGCGCTTGCGTGGCGTGCATGCGGTGACCCGTTACATCACTAACGAAGTGCAGGAAGTTTACCGTCTGCAAGGCGTTAAGATTAACGATAAGCACATCGAAGTCATCGTTCGTCAGATGCTGCGTAAAGCAACCATCGTGAGCGCAGGAAGTGCAGACTTCCTGGAAGGTGAGCAGGCTGAATTCTCTCGCATCAAGATCTCTAACCGTGATCTGGAAGCGAACGGAAAAGTTGGCGCAACCTTCATGCGTGACCTGCTGGGTATTACCAAAGCGTCACTGGCTACCGAATCGTTCATCTCTGCAGCATCGTTCCAGGAAACCACGCGTGTCCTGACCGAAGCAGCAGTAGCAGGTAAGCGCGATGAACTGCGCGGCCTGAAAGAGAACGTAATCGTGGGTCGTCTGATCCCGGCCGGTACCGGTTATGCGTACCATCAGGATCGTATGCGCCGCAAAGCGGCAGGTGAAGTTCCGGTTGCACCGCAGGTTACTGCGGATGAAGCCTCAGCCAGCCTGGCTGAACTGTTGAACGCCGGTCTCGGCGGCAACAAAGACGATTAATCGTCCTTTGCCTGATAAAAACCCTGCCTCGGCAGGGTTTTTTTTTGTCTCTGATTCAGACATTCCAGTCGTTGCGGCCAAGGCCAATGTCTTTCAGCTGACTGTCACTCAGCTTCGACAGGATGACGCGCGTCTCACGCCTCAGCTGCCAGCGTTTATAACTGCGCCAAAGATAGCGAACCAACTGGTAAGGCGTGCCTGTAAACGGTTTAGCTGCGCGATTCTCGTCGTATCCCATGATAGTGCCCTCAGTGAATTGTCTGAGGACTATTCTCAGCGGATCGCTCTGTATGATACAGACGCAAAAATCACCTTTCTTTAACATACAGATTGCGGTAATGGCGATCTGAATGGTAAAAAAGAGGCATAACTGTACCGGTTAATGCTCAGCTACTGAGTCAGAGGAAATACAATGACGCGATATGAACATCTGGCCACGCTGCTGGCTCAGCGTATCGAACAAGGTTTATATCGCAGTGGTGAGCGCCTGCCCTCGGTACGCAGTCTGAGTGCCGAACATGGCGTCAGTATCAGCACCGTGCAGCAGGCTTATCATCTGCTGGAAGAGAAGCAGATGATTACGCCGCAGTCGCGCTCTGGCTATTTTGTGGCCTCGCGTAAGGCGACGCCCCCGATGCCTGCGCTGACCCGTCCCGCACAGCGGCCGGTTGAGGTAACGCAGTGGGATGCGGTGCTGGAGCTGATTAACAGCCGTCTGGAAGATGATGTGTTGCAGCTGGGAAGCGGTATGCCCGATCTGACCCAACCGACGCTTAAGCCGCTGTGGAAAGCCTTCAGCCGACAGGCTCAGAAGCAGGACATCGCGCTGCTCAATTATGACAACCTCTATGGTGTTCTCGCACTGCGGCAACAGGTTGCACGACTGGCGATAGATAGCGGTTGCCAGCTCACCGCCGATGACATTGTTATTACCACCGGCTGCCATGAAGCCTTATCGGTAGCCGTGCGTGCGGTCTGCGAGCCGGGCGATATCATTGCCGTTGAGTCGCCTTCGTTTCACGGGATCATGCAAACCCTGCGCGGCTTTGGCATTCGTGCCATTGAGATCCCGACTGATGCGGTAACCGGCATCAGCCTGGAAGCGCTGGAACTGGCGTTTGATCAATGGCCGATTAAAGCAGTCGTTGTTGTACCGAACTGTAATAATCCGCTGGGATTTATCATGCCTGAGCCGCGTAAGCGGGCATTGCTTGCCCTGGCGCAGCGGTTTGACGCGGCGGTCATTGAAGATGATGTTTATGGTGAGTTAGCCTGGGAATATCCGCGCCCAGCGACCATTAAAGCGCTGGATCTCGATGGCCGGGTTCTGCTGTGCAGCTCCTTTTCCAAAACGCTGGCGCCAGGTTTGCGTGTCGGCTGGGTTGCACCCGGCCGCTATCGCGACCGTGTACTGCACATGAAATATATCGTCACAGGTTCCACCGCCACACAGCCTCAGCATGCGGTCTCCGAGTTTATCCGCCAGGGCCATTATCAGCCCCATCTGCGCCGGATGCGGCAAATCTATCATCGTAACTATGAAACCTTTAGCTGCTGGGTGCGCCACTACTTTCCCTGCGGCATCTGCGTTTCCCGTCCTCAGGGCGGTTTTCTGATGTGGATAGAGCTCCCCGAAGCGTTTGATGCGGTCCGGCTCAACCGCGAATTGCGCGAGTCAAAAATTCAGATAGCCGTAGGCTCACTCTTTTCGGCCTCGGGTAAATACCGTAACTGTCTGCGCTTAAACTACGGGCTGCCGATCAACGAGCAGACTGAAAAGGCGCTGGCGCTGGTGGGTGCAGCCGTCGAACGCGCCATGCTCTCGTGCCAGCATGAAACGCAGATTTCAGCTTCAACTCTCGCATAGCGAAAAGAAGAAGCAGGGCCGGCAAGAGGAGGGAACCGGCCCTGGTCAGATAACCTTAACCTGACGGAGGCCACGTTAAGGTTTTGGATCAGAGCACGCCAGCGGCAACTTACGCTTTTGCGCACCGCTTTCCCGGCAGAAACGCTGGCGTTACTGGTTTTGCAGCCGCTATGCGGGACAGCTTCCACAAATCCTTATTGGTGAAGCTCTGCCAGCGCCAGCAAAGTACGTGTTGCTTCACGCCAGTCATCTGCCTGGGTAATCGCACTCACCACCGCAATACTCCCTACGCCGGTTGCCAGCACGTCAGGTGCCCGAGCAATCGAAATACCGCCAATTGCCACGGTGGGGATATGCGTCAGGCGCGTCAGATGCCGCTTCAGCTGCTCAATGCCCTGCGGCGCAGAAGGCATCTCTTTGGTCTGCGTCGGGAAAATATGTCCAAGCGCGATGTAAGAGGGCTGGATTGCCAGTGCGCGGTCCAGTTCAGCATCGTCATGGGTGGAGAGCCCCAGACGCAATCCTGCCTGATGAATCCTGGCAAGATCGGCGACATCGAGATCCTCCTGACCCAGATGCACGCCATAAGCCTGATGCTTTATCGCCAGCTGCCAGTAGTCATTGATAAACAGGCGCGCGTCATAGCGTTTACCCATTGCAATCGCCTGAGCGATGGCGGGCTCGGCGACCTCATCGGGCTGATCTTTGATGCGCAGCTGCAGTGTACGAACGCCCATCTTCAGCAGGCGCTCAATCCAGTCGGGGCTATCAACCACCGGATAAAGCCCCAGGCGCGGGGCGGTAGCGGGAAATGCGGGCATCGTTACTCCTCCTTAATGGCATCGGCGGGATGATAAAGCTCACCGCCGCGCCGACGAAAACGGTCTGACATTTGCGCCATGCCCACTTCAACGGGCTCGGCGTGCGTATCCTGACGTGCTGCGAACTCGCGCACCTCCTGGGAAATTTTCATCGAGCAGAACTTAGGGCCACACATCGAGCAGAAATGGGCCACTTTGCCCGACTCTTGCGGCAGGGTTTCATCATGCATTGCCCGTGCCGTATGGGGATCCAGCGCCAGATTAAACTGATCTTCCCAGCGGAACTCAAAGCGCGCTTTGGACATGGCGTTATCACGGATCTGCGCACCCGGATGGCCTTTCGCCAGATCGGCGGCATGCGCCGCGATTTTGTAGGTGATCAACCCCTGCTTCACATCCTCTTTGTTCGGCAGACCCAGATGCTCTTTGGGCGTGACGTAACACAACATTGCGCAACCAAACCAGCCAATCATGGCAGCACCGATACCGGAGGTGAAATGGTCATAGCCGGGCGCGATGTCGGTGGTCAGCGGGCCAAGGGTGTAGAAGGGGGCTTCATCGCACAGGTCGAGCTGTTCGGTCATGTTGCGGCGGATCATATGCATCGGGACGTGCCCCGGGCCTTCAATCATGACCTGAACGTCATATTCCCAGGCAATACGGGTCAGTTCGCCCAGGGTACGCAGTTCGGCAAACTGCGCCTCATCGTTGGCATCCTGAATGGAACCCGGACGAAGGCCATCGCCCAGCGACAGGGAGACATCATAGGCGGCGCAGATTTCACAAATCTCCCGGAAGTGCTGATACAGGAAGCTCTCCTGATGATGCGACAGGCACCATTTCGCCATGATAGATCCACCCCGCGATACAATTCCGGTCAGACGTTTCGCCGTCATCGGGACATAACGCAGCAGCACGCCAGCGTGGATAGTGAAGTAATCGACACCCTGTTCCGCCTGCTCAAGCAGCGTATCGCGGAATATTTCCCAGTTCAGCGCCTCGGCCACGCCATTCACTTTTTCCAGCGCCTGATAAATCGGCACTGTACCGATTGGCACCGGGCTGTTTCGCAAAATCCATTCGCGCGTTTCATGAATATAACGACCGGTAGAGAGATCCATCACCGTATCGGCACCCCAGCGAGTCGACCAGACCAGTTTTTCCACCTCTTCCTCAATAGAAGAGGTCACCGCCGAGTTACCGATGTTGGCATTGACCTTAACCAGAAAGTTGCGGCCAATGATCATCGGCTCCGATTCAGGGTGATTGATATTGGCAGGGATGATGGCACGTCCGGCAGCGACCTCCTGACGCACAAACTCGGGCGTGATACTGGCTGGCAGATGCGCGCCAAAACTGTGGCCAGGATGCTGTTGCAGCAATACCTCACTGCGGATTCGCTCACGGCCCATGTTTTCCCGCAGTGCGATAAATTCCATCTCCGGGGTGATGATCCCCTGGCGGGCATAGTGCAATTGCGTGACGCAGCAGCCTGCGCGGGCACGGCGCGGTGTCGGCAGTTGATCGAAACGCAGATGATCCAGCCCCTCGTCAGCCAGCCGCTGCTGGGTATAGCCTGAGCTGTTCTGTTCGAGAAGTTCGCTGTCGTCGCGTTCAGCAATCCAGCGGGCGCGCAGCTTTTCCAGGCCCCGATGAACATCGATCTGTGCCGCGGGATCGCCATAGGCACCCGCCGTGTCATAGACCGGTACCGCTTCGTTCTGCTCATAGAGAGGCTGTTCTTTGCTGCCGCCGATGTGAGTCGGGCTTAGCACGATTTCACGCATGGGAACGCGAATATCCTCGCGGCTGCCGGTAATCCAGATGCGGCGGGACTGGGGAAATGCACTGCCGCTTTGCAGGGAATCAATAAATTCCTGCGCCAGGGCACGCTGTTCACGACGGGTTGTTTTTTGGTCAGACATAGCAATCTTCCTGTTAAGGGGGAACGATGCTTGTCCGGAGTTCGGAAGGAGTAACCGTATAGACAGCATAAGCATGCTGGCATACAGAGAATATTTACTCTTGTTCCCTTCGCAGGTTCTAACCTGATCAGGTTCCGCGGATCCCGAATTAACGGTCTCAGCCCAACTGGGCACTCCGACAAGAAGCGGTTTTTACGCGGGTGTCTGATAACAGAGCCAGGTGTAAAAACCTTATATTTCAAAGCAAAAATCAAAAAGGTTCTTTGGAGCACTCTCCTCAGAACCTGTTCAGCATAAAAGGGCTACGGGATAATCTCAACCCCTTTGCCGGAGATGATGATTAAGCCGGACGCGCGATATGGCTGTCATTGGCAACCGGCGGGGGGACAAGCTGGTTATCCCATGCCAGCTGGATCAGCTTATCTTCCAGCGTAAAGCGTGCTTCCAGCACTTCACCCACTTCGGAAAGTGCCTGCTGGAAGGTCATGCAGTTTTCGTCGTCGATCGCCTGCTGCAGGTGGCCGTCATACAGCTGCATCAGACGCTCAGTATTGGCTTCCAGCGGTGGATAGATCTGTGCGGCGGCAATCATCGGGCTGTCGCCACTCATTTCACTGATCACGCGTTCATAGATACTGAAGTGACCCGCAGAAAGATAATCGACCAGACCGTGACAGAAGTTGTCCAGAGCCTGCTCATCAAGACGCGTCAGCGCCTCTTTGTTTGGTTTAAGTCCGACCAGGTGATAATAGGTCACCAGTAGCTGACGACGGGCTTCAAGCCACGAATCGACCAGTTCATTACTGCCACCTACGCGTTCAGCCAGGACGTCTAACTGGTTAAGCATATCTAACTCCATGTGAGTTATAGTTGTTTATCTACACACTTAACATCAGGACTTCAGCGTGCGAGTTGACGCTAAGGATGACGAAATAAATGCAATGCGAAATCTCAAGCGTAGACGCTGGATGGTGGATTGTCAGCCATGAACAGAAACTTTGGTTACCACAAGGTGATTTACCCCACGGAAACGCCGAAAAATTTGGTTTGACCGGCAGTAAAGCCCGGACCATCGGTGAGTGGCAGGGCGAAAAAGTCTGGCTGATTTGTGAGCCGCGTTCTGCCGATATGTTCTCAGTACGACAGCTGATCGATCAGGATGTGGCGCTGTTTCAGCTGGTGGGTCGCGGTGTGCAACTGGCGGAATTCTACCGTTCTCATCGCTGGTGCGGCTATTGCGGCCATGAAATGCACCAAAGCAAACATGAATTTGCCTGTCTCTGCAGCCATTGCCGCGAGCGTTACTATCCGCAGATCGCACCCTGCATCATTGTGGCTATCCGTCGCGGTGATGAAATCCTGCTGGCGAATCATGCCCGCCATCGCAACAAGGTCTACACCGTGCTGGCAGGTTTTGTGGAGGTGGGCGAGACGCTGGAGCAGGCCGTTGCCCGCGAAGTGATGGAAGAGAGCAATATCCGCGTCAAAAACGTCCGTTACGTTACCTCCCAGCCGTGGCCCTTCCCGCAATCGCTGATGACAGCCTTTATGGCGGAGTATGACAGCGGCGATCTGCAGCACGACGGTAAAGAGCTGCTGGATGCGGCCTGGTTCCGTTTTGATGAGCTGCCGTTGCTGCCACCGCCAGGCACCGTGGCACGCCGCCTGATTGAAGATACCGTCGCTCTGTGCCGCACCGAAGTGTGAAAGTGCTACACTACACGCCTGTTATTGAGAGAGTGTTGAGATGAGTGAACTGAAGAACGATCGTTATTTGCGTGCCCTGTTACGTCAGCCGGTTGATGTCACGCCGGTCTGGATGATGCGACAAGCCGGGCGCTATTTGCCGGAGTACAAAGCGACACGCGCCCAGGCGGGTGACTTTATGTCGCTGTGTAAAAACGCCGAGCTGGCCTGTGAAGTTACCCTGCAGCCGCTGCGCCGTTATCCGCTGGATGCCGCCATCCTCTTCAGTGACATCCTGACCATTCCGGATGCGATGGGACTGGGTCTCTACTTTGAAACCGGCGAAGGCCCGCGTTTCTCAAACCCTGTGACCTGTCGCGCTGACGTTGAGCGTTTACCGGTGCCCGATCCCGAAATGGAGCTGGGCTATGTGATGAATGCTGTCCGTACCATCCGTAAGAACCTGAACGGCGATCTGCCGCTGATTGGCTTCTCCGGCAGTCCGTGGACGCTGGCCACCTATATGGTGGAAGGCGGGAGCAGCAAGGCGTTTACCAAAATTAAGAAGATGATGTATGCCGATCCCGCTACGCTCCACGCGATGCTGGATAAGCTGGCCGACAGCGTCATCCTCTATCTCAATGCTCAGATCCGCGCCGGTGCGCAGTCCGTTATGGTATTTGATACCTGGGGCGGCGTGCTGACCGGTCGTGATTACCGCGAATTCTCACTCCATTACATGCACAAAATTGTCGATGGTCTGCTGCGTGAAAACGACGGCCGCCGCGTGCCGGTGACGCTCTTCACCAAAGGCGGCGGACAGTGGCTGGAAGCGATGGCCGCCACCGGTTGTGACGCGCTGGGTCTCGACTGGACCACCGATATTGATGACGCACGCCGTCGCGTGGGCGACAAAGTCGCCCTGCAGGGCAACATGGATCCTTCTATGCTCTATGCGGCACCTGAGCGCATCGAACAGGAAGTGGCTGGGATCCTGGAGCGCTTTGGCTCGGGCACCGGGCATGTCTTTAATCTGGGTCATGGTATTCATCTGGATGTGCCACCGGAAAATGCGGGCGTCTTTGTTGAGGCGGTACACCGTTTATCACGTCCCTGGCATCAGGAGTAATCATGGATATTGCCGCACTTCGCGCTGAGCAGTTACAACGCGCCGCTGATGTGGTGCGTGAAGATGATTTTGATGTGCTGCCACCCCGCTTTATCGGCGGGGCGGACGTTGGATTTGAGCAGGAAGGCACTATCACCCGGGCGGCGATGGTGATACTGGAGTATCCCTCCTTAAAGCTGGTGGAGCATCGCATCGCACGCGTTGAGACCACCATGCCTTATATTCCGGGCTTTCTCTCATTCCGTGAATATCCAGCGCTGATGGCCGCCTGGCAGATGCTGGAGCAAAAGCCGGACCTGCTGTTTGTGGATGGACACGGTATTTCGCATCCACGACGACTTGGCGTCGCGTCACATTTTGGCCTGCTGGTCGATGTGCCCACCATTGGTGTCGCGAAAAGTCGCCTGTGTGGCCGTTTTGCCGATCTGGATGCGCAGCCTGGCAGTCGTCAGCCACTGATCGACAAAGGCGAGCAGATAGGCTGGGTATGGCGCAGCAAGCTGCGGTGTAATCCGCTGTTTGTCGCCACCGGCCATCGTGTCAGCCTGGATACCGCGCTGCAGTGGGTCGAAAACTGTACGCGTGGTTACCGGCTGCCGGAACCGACCCGCTGGGCCGACGCGGTTGCCTCGAACCGAACCGCTTTCCAGCGCTGGCAAAACGCGCTTTAACACTGTTTGTGCTGCGGTTTTGCAGTTACACTGCGGCCAGCGAAACGAATAAGAGCCACCTTTATGTTACAAAATCCCGTTCATCTGCGTCTGGCGAAGCTGGAAAGCTGGCAGCACCTTACTTTTATGGCCTGCCTGTGCGAGCGCATGTATCCCAACTATCGCGCGTTCTGCGAGCAGACTGAATTTGCCGATCCGGCACTCTATCGCCGTATTCTTGATCTGATCTGGGAAAACCTGACGGTCAAAGATGCGAAGATTAACTTCGACAGCCAGCTGGAAAAGCTCGAAGCCGCCATTCCGGATGGTGATGCGTTTGAGGTTTACGGCGTTTATCCGGCTATCGATGCCTGTGTGGCATTAAGCGAAGTCGTACATGCGCAGCTGAGCGGTGAAACTCTTGAGCATGCAATTGAAGTCAGCGAGACCTCAATTACCACTATCGCCATGCTGGAAATGACCCAGGCTGGACGCGAAATGACCGACGAAGAGCTGCGTGAAAACCCGGCTATCATCGATGAGTGGGACCTTCAGTGGGAGATTTTCCGCCTGCTGGCGGAGTGTGAAGAGCGCGACCTTGAATTGATTAAAGGTCTGCGATCTGACCTGCGTGAAGCGGGAATTAGCAACATCGGTATAAATTTCCAGCAGTAAGGCGATAAAACGTGACTTCAGGCCCGAATTAGCGCGCCTGGAGGCTTCACATTGGCCCCCTGTCTGGTCTACATTTGGGGGGCTGAAAATTGTGGCTATCGGTGCGTGCAGGCAGAAGAGTGCCAGAATATGGCTTTTCCCTCGCACTCGTTGCTTAGCAAGCGATAAATACACTTTAAGGATAACTTATGAACAAGACTCAACTGATTGATGTGATCGCAGAAAAAGCTGACCTGTCTAAAACCCAGGCAAAGGCAGCGCTGGAATCTACTCTGGCTGCGATCACTGAGTCTCTGAAAGATGGTGATGCTGTACAACTGGTTGGTTTTGGTACTTTTAAAGTGAACCACCGCGCTGAGCGTACCGGTCGTAACCCGCAGACTGGCAAAGAGATCAAAATCGCTGCAGCAAATGTACCGGCATTCGTGTCTGGTAAAGCGCTGAAAGACGCCGTTAAGTAAGACGTCGCACTGCGGTTAAGCTTTAAAACAGGGGGCGTTTCGCCCCTTTTGTTTAAGAGGCCAGCCATCATGACCCCGCTGTTTCAGCGTTTATCTGTTCTGTTTCTCTCCCTGTTTCTTTTCGGTTGCAGCTCTACTCCGGATATTCCCCCCTTTTCTGCCAGTGGCTATCTTGCCGATCGTGGTGTTGTTCGTATCTGGCGTAAAAACAGCGACCACCAGTCGGTCCATATCCGCACCTTCTATACGCCGTTCAGTGGCGGTGAGGGTGAAGTGACGGATTATGTCTGGCTGGAAGAGTCGTTGATCAGCATCCAGCGTCAGGTGAAGGGCAACCAGCCTGATGATGTGACCCTGCGCTTTGACCAGGCTGGCGGTCTTAACTTTATGCAGCGCCAGCTTTCAGGCCGGCGTGAAGCGGTCAGCCCGGATGCGGTTGAGCTCTATAAGTTTGATGCCGAGCGGATGCGTAACCTCAGCGATGCGCTATTAAGTGGTCAGGTGTTCCTCAGACAGGGACACTGGCTGGGAAACAATGTGCTGGAGAGTTGCGAAGGCCAGCAGGTCAGACCCGCTTTTGACGCCGACGCTCTGCAGATGCTGACACAGCAGCAACGCCGCGCATCGGCACCGCTGATGGTGTCATGGCTGGAAGCGCCGGAAGGAATACAGCTATTGCGGGTCAGTCAGCAGGATGACTGCTCACAGCAGCCGACAGAAGAAGATATGTGAATTGAAAAGGGGGCACCTGGTGCCCCCTGAACTTATTTGCGATTAATGGCGCGGTAGCCGATATCGCGGCGACAGAAGCTGCCCTGCCATGAGATTGGCTGTGTCAGCTCATAAGCCCGCTTTTGTGCCGCGGCCACATCGTCGCCCAGCGCGGTTACGCACAACACGCGGCCACCGTTTGTCAGCACCAGGTCCTCTTCCAGCCGTGTTCCGGCGTGGAATACCTTGCCGTCAGCCACTTCTTCGAGTGGCAGACCGTGAATCTGATCGCCCTGAGTGTAGTCACCCGGATAACCGCCTGCCGCCAGCACCACACCCAGCGCAGGGCGGGGATCCCATTGTGACGTTTTCTGATCCAGTTTACCGTCACAGGCGGCCAGGCAAAGATCGACCAGATCCGACTGCAGACGCAGCATGATCGGCTGAGTCTCCGGATCGCCGAAGCGGCAGTTGAATTCGATCACTTTCGGCTGCCCGGTGTGATCTATCATCAGGCCGGCATAGAGAAAACCGGTATAGACGTTGCCTTCAGCCGCCATGCCGCGCACGGTCGGCCAGATAACCTGATCCATAACGCGCTGGTGGATCTCATCGGTGACAACCGGAGCCGGAGAGTAGGCACCCATTCCGCCGGTGTTCGGACCGGTATCGCCATCGCCCACGCGTTTGTGATCCTGGCTGGTGGCCATGGGCAGCACATGCTCGCCGTCCACCATCACGATGAAGCTGGCTTCTTCGCCATCCAGAAACTCTTCAATCACAATGCGGTGTCCGGCATCGCCAAAGGCGTTTCCGGCCAGCATATCCTGAACCGCATCCTCAGCTTCCTGCAGCGTCATCGCCACAATCACGCCTTTACCTGCGGCCAGGCCGTCGGCTTTGATGACGATAGGGGCGCCTTTCTCACGCAGATACGCGAGAGCGGGCTCAACCTCGGTGAAGTTCTGGTATTCCGCACTCGGGATCTGATGACGCGCCAGGAAATCCTTGGTGAAAGCTTTAGAGCCTTCCAGCTGCGCAGCGGCCTGAGTCGGACCAAAGATAGCCAGCCCGGCCTCACGGAAGGCATCCACGATGCCAATCACCAGCGGCGCTTCGGGGCCGACAATCGTCAGATCGATCTTTTCACGCCGGGCAAACTCAAGCAGGGCAGGGACATCAGTTGCACTAATCGCGACATTCTGCAGCGCAGGCTCTAATGCGGTGCCCGCGTTACCCGGTGCCACAAACACGGTTTCCGCCAGCGGCGACTGGACAGCTTTCCAGGCCAGAGCATGTTCACGTCCGCCATTGCCGATTACTAAAATTTTCATCTGTTTCTCTCCAGAACGATTAATGGCGGAAGTGACGCATGTCGGTGAAGATCATGGCAATGCCGTGCTCATCAGCCGCCGCAATCACCTCTTCATCGCGGATGGAGCCGCCAGGCTGGATGACGCAGCTCACGCCTGACGCGGCTGCCGCATCAATACCATCACGGAACGGGAAGAAGGCATCCGACGCCATGGCTGATCCTTTTACTTCCAGCCCTTCATCGGCTGCTTTAATGCCGGCAATCTTAGCGGAATAGACACGGCTCATCTGTCCGGCACCGATACCGATGGTCATGTTGTCGCGTGCATAAACAATGGCGTTAGACTTAACGAACTTCGCTACTTTCCAGCAGAACAGCGCATCACGCAGTTCCTGTTCGGTTGGCTGACGTTTACTGACGACGCGCAGCTGGCTGGCATCGACCATGCCGAGATCGCGATCCTGTACCAGCAGACCCCCGTTGACACGTTTGAAATCCAGTGCGGCAGTACGGTTTTGCCATTGGCCGCAGATCAGGACACGGACATTCTGCTTCGCGGTGGTAATTTTCAGCGCAGCCTCGGAAACCGCTGGCGCGATAATCACCTCAACAAACTGGCGGCTGATAATGGCCTGCGCAGTTGCTTCATCCAGCTCGCGGTTAAAGGCGATTATGCCGCCAAATGCGGAGGTCGGATCGGTCTGGTAAGCACGCTCATAGGCTGCCAGCAGAGAGTCACCGGTCGCTACGCCACAAGGGTTCGCATGTTTGACGATGACGCAGGCGGGTTCACTGAACTCTTTTACGCACTCCAGTGCAGCATCCGTGTCAGCAATGTTGTTATAGGAGAGCGCTTTGCCCTGAACCTGCCGGGCAGTCGCCACTGAAGCTTCAGTGATATTCTCTTCTATATAGAAGGCAGCATCCTGATGGCTGTTTTCACCGTAGCGCATATCCTGCTTCTTAATGAAGTTCAGATTCAGGGTACGCGGGAAACGGCCGGCGGGCTGATTACGATCACCGTGATAGGCGGGCACCAGGCTGCCAAAGTAGTTAGCGATCATGCTGTCATACGCGGCAGTGTGTTCAAACGCTTTGATCGCCAGATCGAAACGGGTCTCAAGCGTCAGACCATTTTCATGGGCATCCATTTCGGCAATGATCGCATCGTAGTCGCCGCTGCTGACCACGATTGCCACATCTTTATGGTTCTTGGCAGCAGAGCGCACCATGGTCGGGCCACCGATGTCGATATTTTCCACTGCATCTTCCAGTGAACATCCTTCACGGGCGACGGTCTGTGCAAAGGGATAGAGGTTAACGACCACCATGTCGATTGGGCTGATGTCGTGCTGCGCCATAATGGCATCATCCTGGCCGCGACGACCTAAAATGCCGCCATGCACTTTCGGATGCAGGGTTTTGACGCGTCCATCCATCATTTCCGGGAAACCGGTGTAGTCAGAGACTTCTGTGACAGCCAGACCCGCATCCGCCAGCAGGCGAGCTGTTCCGCCTGTGGAGAGCAGTTCGACACCGCGACTTGAGAGCGCCTGAGCAAATTCGAGGATACCGGCTTTGTCAGAGACACTGAGCAATGCGCGGCGTACAGGACGAGTTTGTTGCATGGTGGTTTATCCCTTGGCTTTGTTTCGCGTATATAAGAGCGTTACATCAGGCTTTACAGCGGTTTTCTCTTCTCTATACAGGAAGAAAAAATCAAAAACCTCAGGTAACGCCCCGAAAAGGGGTGTCCGGAACTTCGCCCGGCATTGTAGCGAAAACGTTTGCGTGATGCTCGCCTAAATTTATCTGGCCCGACTAATGTGGATAACATTGTGTGTAACTGCGTATAACAGCCGCTTTTGCTGTGGAATGCAGCGAACGCTCTTTTTTATGCAATTTATGGGTTGCGCCTCTCAGACAACTCCCTATAATGCGCATCCATCAACACGGCAC